>CAWGGJ010000008.1:0-1200779 GCA_963822175.1 uncultured Chloroflexia bacterium
CCGACTGGCAGTATTACCAGGGCTTTGAGCAGGTGATCGGTTCTCTAGGTGGTGAACTCACCTCACTGGACGGCAAGACAGATATCCTCATCCCTGCGGGTGCAGTAATCACAGACACCACCTTCACCTTCATGCCAATGCCGGCACCCCAGCATGCAACTGGCTGGATGACATTTGCCAATAACAGCTTTGATCTGAGCGCCGAGGATGGAGCAGGCAACCCGGTGACAACCTTCAACCTGCCACTGACGGTAACCCTCACTTACACCAATACTGATGTCATCGGGATTCCTGAGACCCTGCTTGGTTTATATTATTGGGATGACGCTGCCACTACCTGGACCGACGCGGTATCGACCTGCCCGGGAGGGGAATATACCCGTGATCCAATTGGGAATATGCTTTCCCTTCCGCTGTGTCACCTGACGGAGTTCGGGTTGTTCGGCAACCCGTTGCACATCTTCCTGCCGGTGATCAGGCGGTGAGGAAATAATGGTAGGGGCGCAGCGACGCTGCGCCCTTACTCATCTATAAAATCGGGGAAACAGGAGATAATTCCTCCACTAATTGTGTGCTAAAATAATATTCGCGCTTACTGGGGGTTACATTTGTTACCGTTGAACCTATATTGGGTTTAACATTGTTAGGATCGGATTCGGCCATCTTGGAGGTGACCCGTGAAGGGCATAGCAACGATTGCTTTGGTAATCATTCTTATTATTTCCGCTTCAGGTTCGGTATTTGCATATTCACCAGAGGCACCCGGTACGTTTTCATGCGCCGACGTCACCGAGATCCCCCAGGCTGAGTGTGAAGCCCTGGTGGCACTCTACAACAGCACCAACGGACCTGGCTGGACGAACAGCACCAACTGGCTGGTGACGAGCACCCCCAGCGACTGGTACGGGGTGACGGTGGATGGTGGTTTTGTTACATGGCTGGCCTTGGATGATAATCAATTGACTGGTAGCATTCCAGCTGAGCTGGGTAACCTGACCAATCTTAATACACTATCACTGGCTCCTGATCAATTAACCGGAAGCATCCCACCGCAGCTGGGCAACCTCACCAACCTGGAACAGCTTGGCTTGTATGGGAACCAATTGAGTGGCAGCATCCCATCCGAACTGGCCAATCTAACCAATTTATCATACTTGAACCTGGGTTACAACCAGCTCAGTGGAAGCATCTTGCCTGAGCTGGGAAACTTGACCAACCTGAACCAGTTATCTCTCGGTGGAAACCAATTTACTGGCAGCATCCCGCCCCAGCTGGGTAGCCTGACCATCTTGGAAGGGTTGGATCTTTCGAACAACCAGCTCAGTGGTAGTATTCCCGCAGAGCTTGGGAATCTCACCAGCCTGATCAGTTTGTCTCTTCGCGGGAACCTGCTAAGTGGCAGCATCCCCTCTGAGCTTGGCAATCTAACCAGCCTGATGGGTCTTTCCTTGGGTGCAAATCTATTAAGCGGCAGTATCCCTGCAGAGTTAGGTAACCTGACTAACCTGGGGCATTTGTCTCTAGCTGCAAACGAATTAAGCGGCAGCCTGCCGCCCGAGCTGGGCAATTTAACCAGTCTGACGGATTTCCAAATAAGCTGGAATCAGCTGACCGGCAGTATTCCACCACAGCTTGGCAACCTCACCAACGTGCTAAATATCTATTTATCCCATAATCAGCTTTCAGGAGTTATTCCTGCTGAACTCGGTAACCTCACCAATCTGCAAATATTGCGCTTGGATAATAACCAGCTGTTTGGTGACGTCCCAGATACGTTCGTCAATCTGGTGAATTTATATGACCCAGGCATGGCATGGGATGGCGGAGATGGACTGGATCTGGATTATAACTATTTGAACATCCCTGCAAGTTACCCTGATCCACTTGTTCCGTTGCATGCCTTTTTAAACCAGAAAGACCCTGATTGGCACTTGCGCCAGTATTTTTCCTGTTCATCTGTCACCGAGATCCCCCAGGGCGAGTGCGAAGCGCTGGTGGCACTCTACAACAGCACCAACGGAGCAGGTTGGACGAATCACTACAACTGGCTGGAGACGCCTGTACCCAGTACATGGTTTGGGGTGTGGGTGACCTCCGGGCATGTGACCCAGCTGGATTTGTCCAATAATCACCTCACCAACAGCCTTCCAGCGGAGTTGGGAGATCTGACCAGCCTGGTTTCGCTGGAGCTGTCCTCCAACCAGCTGAGCGGCAGCCTCCCCGCCAGCCTGGGTGATCTTACCGATCTGGTTTCGTTGAACCTGTCCTCCAACCAGCTGAGCGGTGATCTCCCGCCGCAGCTCGGCAGCCTGGCTTCCCTGATAGACCTGAGCCTGTACGCCAATGATTTCGTTGGCACGATTCCCCCCGAGCTGGGTAACCTGGCAAGCTTGAGCGTCCTTTACCTGTACGATAACCACCTAGCGGCAGCATCCCCTCACCGCTGGGCAATTTATCCGGTCTGACCGCCCTGAGCCTGGCCGATAATGCGTTGATTGGAACCATCCCTCCCGAATTAGGCAGCCTGCCCAACCTGGTGAGCTTGAACCTTGCCAATAACCAGCTCACCGGCAGCATCCCTGCCTCCACCGGTGGCCTGGCAAACCTGACCTACCTTGACCTCCAGCATAACCAGCTCAGCGGCAGCATCCCACCCGAGCTCGCCGGCCTCACCAGCCTGGCATGGTTGGGTCTGGGGGATAACCAGCTAACTGGCACCATCCCACCTGAACTGGGAAGTATAACCGCTCTGGGTTGGATCTACCTGGATGCCAATCTGCTCAGTGGGAGCATTCCTCCTGGGCTGGGTCAGCTCACCGGGCTGCATGTCCTCTGGCTGCAGGATAACCTGCTATCTGGAGATATTCCACCCTCGCTGGCGAACCTGGTCAACCTGGCTGATCCTGGTCAGTGGCTGGGTGGGGATGGCCTGGACCTGGACTCTAACCTGCTCAATATTCCCCCGGGCTACCCCATTCCAGGTGATCCGCTGCATGATTTCCTGCTGCAAAAGGACCCCGACTGGCAATATCTACCAGGGCATCGAGCAGGTGATCGGTGAAGCAGGCGGTGCGCTCTCCTCGCTGGATGGCCGGACGGAGTTCATCATCCCAGAGGGTGCCGTGACCACGGACACCACCTTTACCTTTATTCCATTTCCAGCACCCCGGCATGCTGCTGGCTTGAGGGCATTTGCCAAAAACTCCTTTGATTTGAGCGCTGCGGATGGCACAGGCAACCCGGTCACAGCCTTCAATCTACCCATCACCGTCACCCTTACCTATACGGATGCGGATTTCGGTCTCATCGCTGAAGAGTCGCTGGGGTTGTACTATTGGGACGACCCTTCCAGTGCCTGGACGGATGCTGTCACCACCTGCCCGGGTGGCGAGTACACCCGCGACCTTGACGGGAATATGCTTTCCCTTCCCCTCTGTCACCTGACGGAATTTGGCTTGTTCGGCAACCCATTGCACATCTTCCTGCCGGTGATACGTCGGTAAGATTTTAATTGTAGAGGCGCAGCATCGCTGCGCCTCTACGAATACTGGCGTTTTCTGGCAGTTCTCCGTCTTGTTTTGGCAGTTTATTTAAGCTATAATGAGACTGTAGATGATGCAAGCGGGAAGCATGGCATGTGATCAACCAAGTTTGGAGTGTTAAGCAGAGACAGGCAGGCTTTCCGTAGGTTATCCTCTGATTGGCGGGAGAAGAAACATCAAGTTTAAGGAGGAAACAGGTGGGAAAAGAGCAGGCAACCATCACCCAAGTAAGCACGATCAAAGCATGCCAGCGAAGCCTGGCTGAGGGAACCAATCCTGCGATTGGTCTGCTTTTGTATTATCAGAATATGCAATAATTTCTCTACTAATAGGGGGATATCCACATGGCAGCTCGAAAACAGCTTTTATCAACAGTGAGTATCGACCGAATCGCGTTGGTTGCCATCCCACTGTCCATCATCCTGGTTGTACTGAATTTCTTGCGACCGTACCCGGCAGAATTCCCCATGGATGATACCTATATCCACTTCGTTTATGCACAGAATCTGGCAGATAAGGGTGCGCTTTTCTTCAACAGTCCCTCAGAGATCGGGGTGGGCACTTCAAGCATCCTGTGGGTGCTGCTTCTATCTCTCGGTTATAAGATAGGCATCCCTATCAGCACCTCAGCAAAGTTTTTAGGAATTAGCTCCCTGATTGCCTTGGGGATCGCCCTGTATTTTCTCCTGCGGTCTATTTTCCCTGCCGTGGTATCACTGGCAGGTGCATTATTGGTCGTTCTTTCAGGACATTTCACCTGGTTTGCCCTGAGCGGGATGGAAACAGTCTTATTCATTTCATTAGGTATTTTCGCGCTGTTGAGTTATCGTGGAAAGCATTGGGGTTGGCTGGGCATCCTGTTGGGTTTGCTCACCCTCACACGCAGCGAAGGCATTTTATTACTCTTCATCATTGCAGCATTTGATATTTGGAAGCATCGCACCATCCAGAAAAGCTTGATCACCTCGGCGCTGATCTGCGCATTGATCTGCGGACCATGGTTTATCTACCTGTGGGTACGTACAGGCTTTCCACTGCCAACCAGTGGGACAGGTAAGCACTTCGCCAATAATATCTCGATCCAGGTAGCTTTGGAAAGTAAACCGGCCTTTTCATGGCTGGGCAAGGTGCCGTGGCTGACATATCCATTTATGTGGATCGTTCACTTGGTGGAATTCATCCTGGGCGGATTCGCCTTTCCCGCACCCTACCTCACTATCCCGCTGGGTATTGGCCAATTGGCTTATAAGCTGTCCATATGGGCGATCCTGGGTATCATCGTGGTCGTTTTACCTCTCTTGTGGATCTCTTTCCGGAAGCTGATCCAATTCATTAAATCACCTGGTTGGATGAAAAAAGAGTCTCACCTTCCCCTGGTCATCTTCCTGGTGTGGATGGTGGTAACCAACCTGGTCTACATGATATACCTACCTATGCTGGGAACTGCGAGCCGCTACGCCAGCTTGAACCATATCGCCCTGTGGATTGGGCTCGCTGCAGGGGTCTGGTATCTTCGCAAAGATAAGGTTTATGTTCTACTGGCAATCGGGTTAGCCGCCATTGCAGTGGCTAATACGGTATATTGGGACAGGGTATACGAAGCAAACATCGAACATATGCAAAATGTACGCATTGCTGCCGCAGAGTATATCCGCGACCAGGTGCCCCAGGATGATATTTGTGCTGCCTCCGATATTGGTGCGGTACGTTATTATGGCGAGAGACCGATTGTTGACCTGGGAGGTTTGATCGAGCCCGGTGTATATCATCGGTACCTGGAGGGAAGATCTGACCAGTACCTTGTGGAAAACGGTGTGACCTGCCTGGTGCTGCCTGGACGGGCAGGCACGAACGTGGATGGTGTTTTTGACCTTGCCAAAGAGTACGGTTTTACCCAAAGCAAGCTCTTCAGCTTGAATGAACAGCGAGTATTCCAAATAGACCGTGACCGCTGGCTGCTGGGCTACTACCCGGTGGTCAATTACCAGGCAACGGTGACCATATACAGCCTGGACCCCAAGCCGGCAATCTCATTAAAATAATTGCCTAAAACTCATGGATTGCTGTGACTCCTTCCCTTGCATGGCAGGGCGCAGGACGAGCTGGGCAGCATTCGGGGTTTTTCCCTTCGCGAGCCACAAGGCATGGTCAAGTCAGTTTTATCTAAAAACAAGAGATTGGCTGACTTAATAAATAACCTGTTCCTGTTTCAAACATAGTTTGTTGATCAACCAAATATCCCTGACACGATTCATGCTACAATAATATGAGCATCACTGTGGGAAATTACCGGTAATTTTATTCATATTCGTGCGACGACAATACAATATCGGGCAGGCTTTCATGAACCAATGAGAGGAGATCAGGATGAAAACACTTCTTACAAAGTCATTTGCCTTTATTTTGATATTCCTGCTTGTGTTTATCCCTTCAGCTGTCGCAGGCAGCACGCCCCCGAGCGTTGAAGAGCTGAATTATGAGGAAACCAAGCTCAACGCTGATGATTTTGCTACAGAAGATTATTTCGGCTGGTCGATCGATGCCTCCGGGGATCGCGCCGTGGTGGGGGCACCTTTTGAGGATGGGACAGGAATTAGCAAGCAGGGTGCAGCTTACATCTTCGTTCGCTCCGGGGCGGGTTGGGTCCAGGAGCAAAAAATCCTGGCCCCGGATGCAAGTGAAGGTGACGAATTCGGCAATTCCGTGGCGATCTCTGGTGACACAGTGCTGGTTGGAGCCTATACCGATGATGTAGGTGGAAACGTCAATCAGGGTTCGGCGTATATCTTCTGGTATGACGGCGGAACATGGATATTACAAGACTTGCTCATTGCTGATGATGGTGTTGCCGGTGATATGTTTGGGATTTCCGTGGCACTGGATGGGGATACAGCTCTGGTGGGGGCGTATCATCATGATGGTGATTACAATTTACAGGGGGCTGCATATGCGTTCACCCGCAGCGGCTATACCTGGTCCCAGCAGCAGGAGCTGCGCGCCACGGATGGAGGCGTAGCGGATTATTTTGGCAGCTCGGTTGCCCTGGATGGTGACAATGCTTTGGTGGGTGCTCCGAATGATGATGATGGAGCCGATCTGGATGTTGGTTCTGCCTATTTCTTTACCCGCACTGGCTCGGTATGGAGCCAGCAGGATAAGCTGACCGCAGATGACGGCTCAGAAGGTGACTTGTTTGGCTACTCGGTCGACCTCGACGGATTGACCGCGCTGATCGGAGCCCCGCAGGACACCTATTTTTGGTATCGCCAGGGCTCTGCTTATCTGTTCAGAAAATTGATCGACTGGTATCAGGAGGAATTTTTTGTTGATAGTTGGAGTGAAGCCTATGAAGGTTTTGGCAATTCGGTGGCGCTGTCTGGTGACACGGCCCTCGTGACTGCCTCCGGTGCTGATGTTGGTGGTAATCTTAATCAAGGTTATGCGGCTCTCTTTTACCGTGTGGGCTCAGACTGGAATTTGAACTGGCGCACCCTGGCTGCCTCGGATGGGGTCCCTGAGAGCTACTACGGGGTGGACTGTGCCCTCATGGGTGACATTGCCTGGGTGACCGCTCCGTATGTAAATATTGGTGAAACAGTGGATGCGGGGGCAGTTTATGTCTATGAACCCATCTACAAATTATTTGTGCCCTTGATAGTGCGCGCAGCACCATAGCCATGGTTACGGGTTCAACACACCTCACTGGTTTCACAGGCCTGTGAGGTGTGTCCATCATTCAGCTGGTGATCAAATCACATGAATATTAATTCCTTTGATATATAATATTAATAAGGGTGGTGATCAACCAACACGCATTCAATCCGGCACTCACCGCGGGGTTGGGCTTAATTTGAATAACAAAATAGGTTAGCCAGTTCAATCGTTGAGGAGGGGATCCATGAAACACCTACTTTTTATTACCATAGCTATCGTGATCGCATTGATCAGCTCGGTACCCGTTATCGCTGATCAGGCAGGAATTATTCCCGACACAGTAAATACGTTTTCTTGTGCCGATGTCTCTGAGATCCCCCAGGTTGAATGTGAAGCTCTGGTGGCCCTCTATAACAGCACCAATGGTGATGGCTGGATTGACCACAGACGACTGGCTGTTCACCAATACACCCAGCAACTGGTTTGGGGTGGGGGTAGTATCCGGGCATGTGAGTAATATAAACCTACCCGGCAATCAACTTAGCGGAAGCATCCCGTCCGATCTGGGCACCCTGACGTTTTTAAAACTTCTGAACCTAAGCGATAATCAAATAGGTGGAGAGATACCTGACGGACTAAGTAACCTTACCAATCTGGAGGGTTTGTATCTGTTCATGAATAACTTGAACGGTGACCTTCCTTCCTGGTTGGGGAATCTTACACATCTGACAGGGCTGGGGCTCAGTAACAACCAGTTTACGGGTAGCATACCCAATTTGGAAAATCTTGGCAGCTTGACCGATTTGGGCCTTGAAGATAATCAACTTACCGGTGGCATTCCACCTGAGCTGGGCAACTGCGGTAGTTTAAGGCGCTTGAGTTTTAGTGCGAATCCTTTAGGCGGAACCATACCGGTTGAATTGGGTCAGCTTGGAAATCTGGAGATATTAGCTTTGTACTCCAACCAGTTAACTGGCAGCCTTCCTGGCTGGTTGGGTAATCTTACTCATTTGACACTGTTAAACCTCAGCTCAAATCAGTTGAGCGGTCCGATCCCCTCCGAGCTGGCCAGCCTGACTTAATTGACTGAATTAGTTCTGTGGGGAAATCCGTTGGGTGGCAGCATCCCTACCTGGTTAGGAGGGAGTTTTACCAACCTGAGAGTCTTGCATCTTGGCTCAGATCAATTGTCAGGCACCATCCCCAGCCAATTAGGCGATATTACAACCCTGGAACAATTATTCCTGTATGATAACCAATTGATAGGTACCATCCCAGATTCATTAGCTAGCCTCATGAACCTTACCTATTTATGGCTGCAAAATAATCAGCTCGAAGGTAGTATCCCTGATTTGAGCAGCCTCACTCTTTTAGAGCATTTTAACTTTAAGCAACAACCAATTTACGGGCAATATTCCAGCCACGCTAGGCAGCCTTTCCAGCCTATCAGAATTGGATCTAAGCTCCAACCAGCTCACTGGCAGCATCCCGAGCGAACTGGGTAATATTGGTGATTCCTTGACTGTTTTGAACCTCAACTTCAATGACATAAATGGTGAAATTCCAGCCACCCTGGCTAACCTTCATAACTTGGTAATCATCTATATGGTTGACAACCAGCTAAGTGGCCTCATCCCTGCCTGGTTGGGCGACATTAGCTCCTTGGTAGTCATTAATCTCTGGGGAAACCAGTTCAATGGTGAAATCCCATGGCAGCTTGGCAGCCTGACCAACCTGCAAATACTTCATTTAGGCTTCAATCAATTAAGTGGCAGTATACCGCCCGAATTGGGTAATCTTGGTAGCCTGCAGCAATTGATCTTTTACGAGAACCAGCTGAGTGGTCCTATTCCGGATTCTCTGGGTAGCCTCTCAAACCTGACGATTTTATGGTTGAATGGCAACCAGTTGACTGGCAGCATCCCGCCTGAGCTGGGATCTATACCTACCTTGGAAACATTGAACCTTAGTTCGAATCAGTTAAGTGGAAGCTATCCCAACCGGAGCTGGGCAACCTTGCTAATCTGACATGAGCTAGCTACTAGGTGACAACGAGTTAGTCAGGCAATATTCCACTCGATCATTAGGAGATCTTGCAAACCTTGAGAGGTTGATTTTATTCTACAACAATTTAGAAGGCAGTATCCCAGCCGAGCTTGGAAACCTAACCAATGTAACCGAGTTTTCCCTTGAGCATAATCAGCTGATTGGCAGCATTCCATCCAGCTTTGGAAACCTTGTGAAAGTGACCAGGATGGATCTGGATTACAACCAATTAAGTGGAAATTTACCACCTGAAATGGGTAATTTGGTGAATTTAAACTTCCTAGACCTGGGAGCAAATCAATTTATTGGAGGAATCCCGCCTGAATGGGGCACCATGACCAGCCTGGAATATATATTTCTTGGTGAGAATCAATTGGACGGGACCATCCCGCCGGAGATAGGAAATTGGGTGAATTTGAAAGGTTTACTCCTGGGAAATAATAAGCTTATTGGCAGCCTGCCTTCTGAAATGGGCAACCTGACGAAGCTGGAAGAAATATGGTTGAATGACAATCGGATAACCGGCTACCTTCCTCCTACACTGGGGAACCTGACCCAGCTGAGGGTATTCAATATGTGCACCAATCAATTAACAGGTGGAATCCCTCCTGAAATCAGGAAATCTCACCAATTTAACTGATTTAGGTATTATGCGACAACTACTTAAATGGCGGCATACCCCATGAATTTGGTAACTTGATCAATTTAGTCGATTTGAACCTGAATACCAATCAGTTGAGCGGCAATATCCCGTCCGAGCTGGGGAACCTGATCAGCTTGAATACTTTATGGTTATTCGGGAATAAATTGTCTGGGAGTATTCCACCTGAATTGGGCAACCTTGCCAATCTACAAATACTGCATCTATGGAGCAACAAGCTGAGTGGCAGTATTCCAGCGGAGCTTGGTGATCTTAACAATTTGACTGAGATGATACTTTTTGATAACCAGCTGAGTGGAAATATTCCACTGGAACTTGGTAACCTTCCAAATCTGAACTGGCTTTTCCTGGCAGCTAATCAGCTCAGTGGAAACATTCCACCCGAGTTGGGTTCTATTCAGAGTTTGACCTGGTTGGTGCTGGGGAGCAATCAGTTGAGCGGTAATATCCCAGCCGACCTGGAAAATCTTCAAAATTTGACCTGGCTGTCTCTTGACAATAATCAGCTGAGCGGGACCATTCCCACCGAGCTGGGTAACCTTACCAATTTGACTGAGCTGGATCTGTTTTCAAACCAGTTGAGTGGAAGCATACCGGCTGAGTTAGGCAGCCTGACCAACCTGAATATCTTGTATCTCCAGGATAACTTGCTCGATGGAGATATCCCACCCACATTCGTCCAGCTTATCAACCTGTTTGATCCTGGTGAGAATAACGGTCAGGATGGGCTTGACCTGGATTACAATCGCCTCAATATACCTCCCGGTTACCCCGATCCAGGTGATCCACTTCAGGTATTTCTCAACCAGAAAGACCCCGACTGGCAGCTGTATCAAGGCTTTGAACAGGTGATCGGTTCTCTAGGTGGTGAGCTCTCCTCGTTGGATGGCAGTGCAGGTTTCGTCATCCCTGCTGGGGCGGTCGAGGGTGAAACCACGTTTACTTTCTTGCCCCAGCCAGCACCCAATCATGACCACCCAGGGCTGGTATTTGCCCATAACAGCTTCGTGCTGACTGCAGAAGATGCGGACGGCAATCCGGTGATGGAATTTAATACACCCGTCACATTGACCCTAACCTATACGGATGCGGATTTCGGCCTCATCGCCGAAGAATCCCTGGGATTGTACTATTGGGACGAAGCTGCCAGTGCCTGGACGGATGCAGTGGCAACCTGCCCGGGTGGGGAGTACACCCGCGACCTGGAAGGGAACATCCTTGAGCTGCCCCTGTGCCACCTGACCGAGTTCGGTCTGTTTGGTGAACCCTTGCGCATCTTCCTGCCGTTGATGCATCGGTGAGAGAAATTAATGGTAGGGGCGCAGCGACTGCTGCGACTCTGCAGTTTCTCCTCCCGCATTTTGTCCTGTAAATAGGGAAGGCTGGGGTGGGGGTCGATTTATGATGGTTTATGGTTGAAATCATTCAATTTCAACCAGGGAGGAGTACACCGATGAAACACATACTTTTTATTACCATAGCCATCCTGATCGCATCGATCAGCTCGGTACCCGTTATCGCTGGTCAGGCAGGAATTATTCCCAATACAGTAAATACGTTTTCCTGCGCCGACGTGGCAGAGATTCCCCAGGTCGAGTGCGAAGCCCTGGTAGCCCTCTACAACAGCACCAACGGTCCCGGCTGGACGTACACACCAACTGGTTGGTGACGAACACCCCCAGTAATTGGTATGGGTTGTCGTTGATTAGGTCATGTAGCAGCCCTTAATGTTGACGGCAACAATTTAAACGGTAGCATCCCCGCTGAACTTAGTCATCTGACCAATATAACGGGATTGTTCCTAGAAGGCGAGCAATTGAGTGGTAGCATACCGCCGAGCTTGGTAATCTTACCCACTTGATCTATCTGTTCTTAGAAAACAACCAGCTGAGCGGCAGCATCCCGGATGAGATCAGGTAATCTTACCAGGTCTATGGCTTGGCATAGAAAACAACCAATTGAGCGGTAGCATCCCGCCTCAGCTTGGTAATACTTACGACTTCAACAAGCTGAGTCTATGCTCACAACCAATTGAGCTGGCAGCATCCCCCCTGAGCTTGGCAATCTTACTAATCCAGCAGCTAGACTTAAGCTCAAACCAATTGGACTGGTACCCTCCCAGCTGAGTTAGGCAATTTTAATCTCATCGAGATCGTTACACATCCAGGATAATATTAATCTTAACTGGACCTTTACCTTATAGCTTGATGAATTTGAGCTTTGCGAATTTCTATTTCAATAACACTGGTTTGTGCGAGCCAGATGACCCTGCTTTTCTATGCCTGGTTACGAGCATTGGTATTTGCAACGGACAGGCGTTTTATGTGAACCGGTTTTCCTGTGCCGACGTCACCGAGATCCCCCAGGTCGAGTGCGAAGCCCTGGTGGCACTCTACAACAGCACCAACGGACCCGGCTGGACGTACAGCAGACAACTGGCTGGTAACCAACACGCCCAGCAACTGGCATGGGGTAGGTAGTCATTTCCGGGCATGTAACAGAAATATACCTGTGCTAACAACCAGTTGAATGGTAGCATCCCGCCCGAGCTTGGCAATCTGAACAACTTGAATGACCTGATATTTAGTTGACAACCAACTGAATGGTAGCATCCCCCCTGAGCTTGGTAACCTGGGCAACCTGTGGCATTTATACTTAAATGGCAACCAATTGACTGGAAGCATTCCAGCTGAGATTGGTAACCTGGGCAACATGGTGATCCTAAGATTTCATGGCAACCAGTTGAGTGCCAGCATCCCACCCCAGCTTGGCAATCTGAACAACTTGGATGGATCTATATTTATCTAGCAACCTTTTGAGCGGTAGCATCCCGCCCGAGCTGGGTGATCTTCCGCCTTTCTAAATGCACCTGAGCAACAACAATCTGGGCGGCAGCATCCCCCCTGAGCTGGGCAATCTGAGAAGCTTACAATTCTTATGGTTATATGGCAACCAGCTGAGTGGCAGCATCCCGAGTGAGCTCGGCAATCTGGAATACTTATGGATTTGGAGCTATTTTCACAACCAACTGACCGGCAGCATCCCACCTGAGCTGGGTGATCTCTCCAACTTGATGACATTGAATCTCGAGTACAACCAGCTGAGCGGGGGCATCCCTCCCGAGCTGGGGCTCATCTCCAACCTGCATGTATTGAATCTCGGGGTCAACCAGCTCAGTGGAAGCCTGCCGGTTGAGCTGGGTAATTTATCTGGCCTTTCAGATTTAGACATCCATGGGAATTTAGCCCTCACCGGACCAATCCCTTACAGCCTGATGAATTTGACTTTGTATTCTTTCATATTTTTCAACACGGATTTGTGTGTGCCGGATGACCCTGCATTTCAAGCCTGGCTGGCTGGTATCCCCGACATGCAGGGGACGGGCGTCTTATGTTCATATTCCTGTGCCCAGGTAACCGAGATCCCCGAGGTTGAGTGTGAAGCCCTAAAAGCGCTCTACACCAGCACCTATGGCGCTGGATGGATTGACCATACCAACTGGGTTTCCACCTACACTCCCAGCGACTGGTATGGGGTATCGCTGGAATCCGGGCATGTGGCGGGCTTGTTCCTGGGCAACAACCAATTAAATGGCACCATCCCTGCCGACATGGGGACCTTGAGCGGCTTGCAGGAGCTAAACCTGGGTCACAACCAATTAAGTGGAGGCATCCCCCCAGAATTGGGGGGCCTGTCCAGCCTGGCCTTGCTGGACCTGTCGGATAACATGTTGAGCGGCAGCCTCCCCTCCGAGCTTGGCAACCTTGGCGCACTGACCACGTTATACCTCAACCATAACCAGCTGAGTGGGAATATCCCGGTGGAGCTTGGCAGCCTTGCCAGCCTGGCCTCCCTGTATCTTGGTAATAATGAATTAAGTGGCAATATTTCCTCCGAGCTGGGCAACCTTGCCAGCCTCCAATACTTGGACCTCGGCTGGAATCACCTGGGCGGCCCTATCCCCGTGAGCCTGGGAGATCTTGCCAACCTGAGATCATTGTACCTGGGCGAAAACCAGCTGGATGGCAGCCTGCCACCCGGGTTGGGTGGCCTTACCGAACCTGCTTTACCTGTTCCTGCAGGGCAATCAATTGAGCGGGAGTATCCCCTCCGAGCTGGGTGATCTGACCTCCTTGACGCAGTTATGGCTGCAGGATAACTTACTGACAGGTGATATCCCGTCCTCATTAGCCAACCTGGCCAGCCTGTTCGACCCTGGCCAGGCCTATGGTGGTAATGACGGCCTGGACCTGGACTACAACCTGCTCACCATCCCTCCCAATTACCCCGACCCGCTCGACCCGCTGCAGGTCTTCCTCAGCCAGAAGGACCCCGACTGGCATTTGTACCAGCGGCTTGAGTGGGTCATCGGTGCCGGGGGTGGGCAGTTCACCTCGCTGGACGGCAGGGTCGGCTTCACCATCCCGGCGGGTGCCGTGATCACCGATACCACCTTCACCTTCACCCCGCTGTTTACCCCCCATCACAGCGCGGGCAGGTTGGCTTTCCTGCACAACGGCTTTGAATTGACCGCTGCGGATGGGTGGGGCAACCCGGTCATGGTCTTCAACCTGCCCATCACGGTGACCCTTACCTATACGGATGCGGATTTCGGCCTCATCGCCGAAGAGTCGTTTGGATTGTACTATTGGGACGACGCTTCCAGCACCTGGACGGATGCGGTCTCTACCTGCCCGGGTGGGGAGTATACCCGTGACCTGGCAGCGAACATGCTCTCCCTTCCCCTCTGCCACCTGACCGAGTTCGGTCTGTTTGGTGAATCCCTGCGCATCTTCCTGCCGTTGATGCATCGGTGAGGAATTATTGGTAGAGGCGCAGCGCTGCTGCGACTCTGCGTTTCTCCTCCCCCATTTTGTCCTATAAATGGGGGAGGCGGGAGGGGGGTAACCATTCCTTGACGTGGCGCCTCTTTGGGTTTAGTATCGACTGCAGATCAAAATTTCTGCCCTGGAGTGCATCCATAAACACGCAAATAATTCAAAATTCACCCACCGCAACCTGGACCTCGCGACCCTATGACAACGGTACCGACCTGCTGCAGATGCAGCGCCTGATAATGGAAGGGCGGACTGAGACGAATGATTGGCATTACCCGCACATTGGTGACCTGGTCTTCTGGTTCTTCATGGTCCTCTGCCACCTGGATCCGCATGGCTTCATCCGCCTGTGGCATGACCAGGCTGGCAGGCTGATCGCTTACGCCATCCTGGGGGAGGACCCCACCTTCGACTGCCAGGTGCTGCCAATGTACGCGGGGCGAGGTATCGAAGAAGAAGCGCTAGCCTGGGCAGAAGGGCGGATCGGCGAGCTAATCCAGCAGGATGCCCTGCGCTGGGGAGGCAGGCTCATCTCTGGCGCCCGCCAGGACGATGCAATGCGCATAGCTTTCCTGGAAGCGCATGGCTTCAAGCGGGGTGAGTATGCCGAGGTGAATATGATCTGCCCGCTGGGCGGGGAGATTCCCCTAGCAACCTTACCCGCTGGATATAAGTTGCGCTCGTTCGCCGGCGAGGCTGAGCTCACCGATCGTGCCGGGGCGCAACGGGAGGTGTGGCATCCATGGACGGTTGGGCAGATCACCGACGGGGATTATTCAGCCTTGATGCGCCTGCCCGGATACGATCGTGATCTCGATGTGGTGGCAGTTGCACCGGATGGTGTGATCGCAGCCTATGTGAACGGTTGGGTCGACCCGCTCAACCACATCGGCGATTTCGGACCGGTGGGAGCGCGCCCGGCTTACCGTCGGCAGGGGTTGACCAAGGCAGTCCTGCTTGAATGCATGCGTCGCATGCAGGCAAGGGGGATGACACGGGTAAGCGTCTCCACCGGAGAGCACAATGAATCTGGGCTGCGGCTGTATGCATCGGTCGGTTTTCAGATCGAGACCCAATATCACGAGTATGTGAAGGGCTGATCGTCCGAAGTTTAATTTGACAGCTATTACCAGGGTCTGTTATTCTGGAGGCTAGCTACCTCAGGCTAAAGGTATGTCCGGAAAACTAATCAGGAGTCTGTTGGTCATATTTCTGGCACTAGCTGCAACCTGGTTGGTGGCAGGGCAGGCAGCCTTTGCACAGGGTGAGACCCCCTACGACCTGATCAATGCGGTGAACGAGCTGAGGGCCTCCTATGGGCTTGAACCCTACCGGATTGACCCATGGCTGATGGCTTACGCCCAGGAGCATTCCGAATATCAGGCTGAGATCCAGAGCGGTACACACCTGCACCGTGATGGCGTGCTGCCCTGGGAGATCGGCATCCAGGAGAATGTTGCCGGCGGGACCGAGGGCTTGGTGACCTCCGCGGTGGTGGTGTATCAGATCTGGGTGGATTGGGGTCACAGGCACGTCCTCACCGGTTATTCGAGCGGGGAGATCGGGGCAGGGATGGCACGTGGTGATGACGGGATGATGTATTTCACCGTCGATATCCGCCCTGCGGCAGGAGTCCCGACCATCGTCCCTGAACAGGGCACGCCTGAACCATTCGTTTCCTATGCCACCAGCACCCCGGATGCAGACGGTGCCATCTACCACGTGGTGGGTAATGGTCAGGCCTTGTGGAGCATCGCCATCTCCTATGGTGTGACCGTTAACGATATCCGCCAGCTAAATGGCATTCCCACGGCCTCCGTCGTGATCCAGGTGGGGCAGAAACTGCTCATTCGACCCGCTTCCGCCCTCGCCACCCTCCCCACGGGGACGGGATCACCAGCCACAGCTCGAACGGCTGCCTCGACTCTCATCCCAGCCACGCCGACCAGGGCAGCCACTGTAACCAGGGCGCCGGCTGAGACTAAAATTCCCACGCTTACCGCACTTCCGTCACCGTCGAGTACAGTAGTCCCCACCCCTGGACCGATCGATCCACCGCTGAGCAACAGGCAAATCGGTGGGGTGATTGGTTTGGTGATCGCAGCGATCGGGTTCGTGCTGGTTATTGTTTTTGGCTTCAGGAAGGTGAAGGACGAGGGACCTTAAAATCCATTACTGAAAAAATAAAACATTGCACAAGAAGCCTGGCAGGGGTATTTAGAGGGGGAGCAATGATCAGTCACGATCTGCCCCTGGGTTCTCCTCCCCCAAATCATTTCTTATTTGGGGGAGGTTGGGAGGGGGTTGTTGGGCAGGTCATGACCAACTTTGGTTGCAAACCATGAAACCTGCTCCGCAGGTTTTCCATAACTAGCCGATGGATTTTATCCATCGGCGCAGGGTTTTCTCCTCCTCCAAATCGCTTTAATTTGGGGGAGGCGGGAGGGGGTCGATTTATGTTAGTCTTGATGCCATAAAAAGCGGATTGATACAAAACCCCAAATGGTAAGGACCTAAAACTCCTCCCCCAAATCGTTTTTTATTTGGGGGAGGAGGAGGGGGCTTTTGGTCGGGTCGTGACCAACTTTGGTTGCAAACCATGAAACCTGCTCCGCAGGTTTTCAATTACTAGCCGATGGATTTTTCCATCGGCGCAGGGTTTTCTCCTACTCCAAATCGCTTTAATTTGGGGGAGGCGGGAGGGTCGTGACCATCTGCGTTTGCAAACCAGGAAACCTGCTCTGAAGGTTTTCAATAACTAGCCGATGGATTTTATCCATCGGCACCACATGCCCGGATGGGGAATACACGTATAATATGGATGCCAACTGGTTCAACCTTCTCCTGTGTCACCTGATTGAGTTTGGTCTGTTCGGTGTACCCCTGCACATCTTCATACGGTTGGTGAATCGGTATAGAAATAATTGTAGGGGCGCAGCATTGCTGCGCCCCGCCTAAGCATGGAATAACCACACCTCCAACTCTCACCCATATATTCTTGACACATCATCTGATTGGGGTATAGTATTAATTCTTGATCCAAAGACCACCTACACGAGCTTGGGCTCTACCCGGGGCTGATAGATGGATAATGAATCACCCCATATGGGATATCAAAGGAGTAAAAAATGACCACAGAAATCATTCCAACCAAACCGGAAGGCGATAGCGTAAATGTTCAGGTTCACGGCGGCTCTTCCGGCGCTGTCTACGGACTGGGCCTGGTCGGCGCGGCTGTGTATTACATCAGCCGGGCTACCACCCCGCAGGAAAAAGCCATCGGTTTTCTCAAGGCCCTCGTTTGGCCGGCATTTCTGGTCTATGCGCTGATGGAATTCCTTGATCTGGGTAAAAAGGGCGCTGAACCTCCCCCAGAAGTTTGATGTTGTCCTTTTTCCAGCAATTTGGCTCAAACGTACCTCCCAGGTATGATTCAGATTGATACGCGCTGATGACCATGGATGAACCGAGGTCCAGCCTGCGCAAGGCTGGTCCTGCGGATGTATCCGCCATTGCCGCGCTGACCGAGGCAGCCTATTCCGGCTACATCCTCCTCATCGGGCGCAAACCCCAACCCATGCTGGCTGACTACGCCAGCATGGTGGTGGATCATACCATCTACCTGCTCAACGTCGGGGATGAGCTTGCCGGGGTGTTGGTGCTCATCGATGAGCCCGAGGCGCTGCTCATCTACAGTGTCGCCATCCATCCGGATTATCAGGGGCGGGGGTACGGACGCAAGCTATTAGCCCTTGCCGAACAGCAGGCCATTGAAGCTGGATACTCGTCCATCCGCCTGTATACCAACGAGCGCTTCACCTATAACCTCGCCCTGTATCAATGGCTGGGATACCAGGAAACCGGGCGTGAACCCCTGCTCGGTTCGAACCTCGTCCATATGCGCAAAATACTAAATGCCTGATGCGGACTGCCAACTGAATTCACGGATGGCGCGATAATTGAAGATAGCGTTATTTCTCCAGCTGACCATGCTGCAACAAACCAGGGCATTCATTCCAGTCTGGGTTGCCATTTTAAAAAGGAGGAAATGATCACTATGGATAGCAATATGGGTTTTTACCTGAGAAATTCAATACTGTGTGTCGGGTTCCTGGTTGGGATGGGCCTGGGAGTTTTCCTCATCATCCGCAGGCATACCCTGGTGGGTATCCTGACATTAATAGGTTTTGCCCTCTTCGCCCTCGAGCCACTGGCAGATTTTGTCATTTTTCGAGTGCTTTATGCCATGGAGTTTCAAGAAGAGACTTATATTGCTTTGGATTGGTCATATGTATGCCTGAGCACCATCGCTATATTGCTGGGTAGTATCGCCTTGGTGATCGCCCTTTTCAAAGCGACACGGGAAAAACACGGTTCATCCAGCACTCTTCCCATTGAGCCAGGAACAGATAGTTAACACCTGCTCTCCGAATTCTCACTCATCGAGGTCGTTGAGCAGCTATACGCGGCGGAGCGCTGCGACGGGCCTGCTCCACGCCTCTCCGCTCCACGTTGCGCAGCGTTAGGATAGTCGATTAAGGTATCGATTGACAACTTTCTTCAGAAAGAATTTCTCTACCAATAGGATTTTTATGAAAGCCATTTGGATAACAATTTTAATAATAATTACTCTCATTGCGTCCTCATGCACCTCTTTGATGACAAATTCGTCAACGCCAACAACGGTAGAAACCAACATTTCGGTTACACAAACATCAAATACGGACACCACTCCCCTATTGAAAACAACAATGGGAGATTTTGTTGTTGCCTCAGCGCGATTGGTTGACAAAGCCCATGAAGATAAGGCCCCGGATGGATATAAATTTTTACTGATCGGCTTGGCTCAACCAGATTTGCAAAAATTAGTCGCAGGCAAGTTTTCCTTTGAATCTTTTCAATCCATGGCTTTAAATAGTGATAATAAGATTTACATTTTAGGAGGCGACGGTTCTCAAACACCCTACAATGGAATGGGTGGATGGCTTGATAATGATGAAGCTGTTTCGGATGATTTTGTGATGGGATTTCTAGTTCCCGTTGCAGAAACCTATACTTTATTTTGGAATGATAATCCACCAATTCCCTTGAGTATTGAAAAATGAGTTTGAATATGTTGTCGCTTAATATAACAGCCGAAAAGAGTGTGCATCTGACGCTGGGGAGTCTGCACAATTTATAAGCATTTTCCCCCGGCTTAGCCTACTGTGACAGGCTCGCCTCGAGTTTTTTCTGCTCCCAGGCAACGTTTACGTCCGCCCCAGCCCCCGCAACGCAAACAGTTGGGTGTTTTTTAACCATCGAAGATAAAATGTATTTGTATCCCGCTTACGCTGGCAATTGAAGGAGTAACCTATGCATCAACCTGATGGAAACTCACATCTCTTTACCCTGGATCCTACCCGCGATTATCCGCGTTTGGTACGGGGTGAAGGTGTTTATGTCTATGACGACCAGGGTAAACAGTATTTGGATGCTATTGCGGGTATTGGCGTGGTCAGTATTGGATATGGGCGCAAACGCGTGGCTGACGCCATTGCCCGTCAGGCAGCCAGGTTATCCTATGTCGCCCCGAATATATTTAGGAATGAACCAGCCGATTGTTTGGCGGAACACATCGCGCGTTTGTTGCCGGGTGATCTTAAATCCGTCCAATTTACTTCGGGTGGTTCCGAGGCGGTTGAAGCAGCCATCAAGATTGGACGCCAGTATTTCTATGAAAGGGGATTAGAAAGCAAACATCTGGTTATATCCCGCTGGACAAGCTACCATGGTGCGACATTGGGTGCCCTTTCCGCCACCGGGATGCATGGCAGGCGTAAAAAATTTATTCCACTCCTGCAGGATTGGCCCCATATCCCGCCAGCATATTGTTATCGCTGTCACTTTGGCAAAACATATCCAGGGTGCGAGCTGGCCTGTGCCAGAGAGCTTGAAAGGACCATTAACGAATTCGGAGCGGATAAGGTCATGGCATTCATCGCCGAGCCTGTCGTTGGCGCAGCTGGGGCTGCACTTGTTCCTCCACCAGAATACTGGCCTATGGTGCGCGATATCTGCAACCGTTATGATGTCCTTTTGATCGCCGATGAAGTGATCACCGGGTTTGGTCGCACGGGCAAACCGTTTGCGATCAATCACTGGGATGTCGTTCCCGACATGATCACCATGGCAAAAGGCATCAGCGGTGGTTATGCTGCTTTGGGAGCCGTTGGCGTGAGTACTAAAATCCGAGGTGTCTTTGAAGAAATGGGGTTCCCTTTTGATCACGTTTTCACTTTTATGGCAAACCCGATCTCCACAGCTGGCGCCTATGAAGCCCTACAGATATGGGAGGAAGAAAATCTTACCTTGCAGGCAGCGCAGACGGGCGAATATCTGTTCGAGCAACTTAATCATCTTGAACAAAAACATCCCATGATCGGAGATGTGCGTGGGCTTGGACTCATGGCCGGCATGGAGTTCGTAGCAGATACATCCACGAAAGAGCCTTATCCGATCGAGAAGTCGGTGGCAAAAGTGGTAGGCAAAATTGCCCTAAAAAACGGTTTAGTTACCTATCCGGGTTCGGGTGTGGTAGATGGCGTGGCAGGTGATATACTCTCGCTATTTCCTCCCTTGATTTTCTCCCGACAAAATGTCGATGAATTGTTCGACAAACTTGATAA
Source organism: uncultured Chloroflexia bacterium (assembly GCA_963822175.1). GTDB lineage: Bacteria > Chloroflexota > Anaerolineae > Anaerolineales > UBA4823 > FEB-25. The sequence goes on from CAWGGJ010000008.1 coordinate 21,410, forward strand.
AACCCTTACCGAAGTACAATTATCATTGTAAGGAAATGTAAATAGGGTGAATTTATGCCCAATACATGGTGCAGTTGACGTTGGGGATTCTGCAACTTTTTCAAGCATTTTCCCCCGGCCTGGCCACTGGGACAGGCTCGCTACGAGTTTTTTCTGCTCCCAGGCAACGTTTACGTCCGCCCCAGCGCATGGAGCGTAAACCATTGGGCTGTCCGGTTTGAGCTATGGTCTGACTGCATTTTCAAAATGCATAAAGGAGGTCTTGCGATGAAGTCAAACAACATTATGATTGGTCTGTCGATCCTGTTCTTCGTTCTTGCGGCTGCCTTTTCATTCATATTTTGGGCAGACGTTTCGTTGGTGGCTAAAATCGGACTCTTTATATTAGGGTTTGGTTCCGGTGTGACGGCCGGTCAATGGTTTGTCAGGCGGAGCGCATAAGCCTAAATATTCTCATCACCTTATTGCTGAAGTAAGTGGCCGTTTGTTGGCAGCCTAACAAGTGCATATAACCGACTAGCACTGTCAGCGACTTCTCTCTGAATGATTTATTCGGTGAGGTACGGCGGCTGACGCTAATCATCAGGCGCTTTGTTTATGACATAGTTACAATTCATCAATATTCTTAGGTAATGGAAGGAATGAGTCATGTCAGCAGAAGAAAATAAAGCATTTGTGCGTAGTTACATCGAAGAAGTCTGGGGCAAGAAAAATCTGGCGGCTTTGGATGAGTTTCTTGCCATAAACTACCAACGCCATACATCTCCAAACACCATACCGTTAAATCGTGAAGGTCAGAAACAACGTCTGGCTGGGATTCACACTGCTTTCCCCGATATTACTCTAACTCTCGAAGAGATATTTGCCGAAGGAGATCGAGTAGCATTCCGTTCAACCATTCGCGGCATTCATCAAAATATTTTTCAAGGCATTCCGTCAACTGGCAGACACGTGACAGTCTCATTAGTAGATATAGTTCGAGTCGAGGACAGTAGAATTGTTGAACATTGGGGTGGACCTGATTTCTTGGATTGGCTACAACAACTGGGCGCTGTCGTTTCGGTACATCAGAAATATTCCCACAAACATAAATGAAATAGTAAGGTTGAATAATTCAAGTATTATAAGTTGTATTGCAGGGAATAAATTATATCTATCAATTAGCAAGCACCTAACAAAAGGTGAATTCAATCTAGCGGGAATCCCCAGCATTTTTAAGCATTTTCACCCGACCTCAACCACCAGGACAGGCTCCCTTCGAGTTTTTACTGCTCCCGAAGATTGTCCAGGCTTGCTATAGTAGAGTTATCTGGCCACGTGGTACAATTTTCCACCGCGGGTAGTTGACTATTAAGAATCAGCACCCCATCACCACGAAAGGTTTTTTAATGCAACAGTCAGGTTTGACCATCATTCAATTCATCGGTTTTTTTCTGTTGATCCTGGCTGTACTGCTGGTGTTGGTCGCCCTGTTTCGCAAGCCATCACATATCGCCCACCTGTCATCCCACCCGCACCCGGTGCAGGATTATGCTGAGGCGGAACAGCGCATCGAAACCCTCCGCCTCCAGGAACCCCCAGGCATGGATCCCGATTGCAGCCTGAAATGGCTCTCGCATGGTAAAAAAGTTGAGCGTGCCATCGTATTAGTGCATGGCTACACCAATAATGCCTGTCAGTTTAATCAATTGGGATGCAGGTTCCATGATCTTGGCTACAACGTGTTGATCGCCAATCTCCCCTACCATGGCCTGGTTGACCGGATGAACACCGACCATGCCCGCCTCACCGCGGAGCAGCTGGTGACCTATGCCGACGAGACCGTCGATATCGCCCAGGGGCTGGGTGAGCAGGTGATCATGCTGGGGTTGTCCATGGGAGGGAGCGTCACAGCCTGGGCTGCCCAAAACCGCGCCGATCTCCACCTGGCGGTGGTCATTTCCCCGGCCTTTGGTGCCAGGGTCATCCCCGCACGTCTGACTGCAACCGTCATGAATATCGTTTTACACTTGAAAGACGTGTTTATCTGGTGGAATCCGAAGCTCAAGGAAAATGTACCTCCACCCTATGGCTATCCCCGCTTTTCGTTGCACACCGTGGCCCAAACCATGCGCCTTGGTTTTGCTGTTCAAGCCCAGGCCAGGCTATTCCCTCCACGGGCCAAAAAGATACTGGTTGTGTTCAATCCGACTGACCTGGCGGTCAATAATGACCTCAATATGCAGGTGGTCAAGCTATGGCAGGCGCAGCATGGCAACGTCTCCACCTATGAATTTGAAGCCAGCCTTAACCTGGATCATGACTTCATCGATCCCAACCAGCCGAATCAGCAGGTCGATATCGTTTACCCCCGCCTGATCGACCTGGTGAATCGCGCAGTCGGCCAGGCATGATCGCTGCAGGAACAAAAAGAAGCCGGTGAACCACTCCCGGCTTCTTTGATCATCACGATTTGCTTATTTCCGCTACACGCCAGGCTATCCCCTAAGCCCGGCTATCTCCCCAGCCAGGCTATCTCCCCCGGCCAGGCTATCTCCCCAGCCAGGCTATCCCCCGCGACCAGGCTTTCCTCCCAGCTCGACTGCCAGGACATCGTAATACGTACCGGCCCCAAATCCATCGAACAGGATGTTGTCACCGGGCTTCAGGCTCGATAGCTTGCGCATGAAGGCGATCATGTTCGATGCTGCGCTGACATTTCCGAATTCATTCAACAGCCATGGCATATCGAGGTGCAGGCCATCTTTTTGTAGGGTCTTCTCTTTGAGCTGGTTGATCTTCAGGTTGGCGTGATGGACGATGGTGACGGCAATTTCCTTCCCGGGCATGCCCAGCTCGGTCATTTTTTGCTGGTAAGCCTGGTAGACATCCTCCACCACCTGCACACCGGTGCGCACGAACAGCTTGACCATCCCGATCATCCCAGCCATCTCGACCGAGAATCCACTTGCCGGTTCATGCATCAAGCCGGCGACGCGGATGAAGTTTTCCTTGGGTTGGGTCACTTCGATCATCGATTCACCTTCCACCCTCTTCTTTGAGTGGGGGTAATACATGTGGAAAGCCAGCAGGCCGGCTTCATCATACACTTCGTGCGATCTACCCACCAGGAATTTCATCGATTGCCCCGGGATCAGCCCGATGATCCCCGCGCCATTGCCAAATAGCTGTATCGCTGTCTTATCACCCGCGGTTCTCAGTAACCTGCTCAGCCCCTCGATACCGCCCAGCAGCACTTTCTTTCCTTTCAGTGCCTTGGCGATGTTCTTCCGAAGGTATTTGTTAACCGGAAGTGTCGGGTTGAGCGCCAGGTTCAATCCAGCCACCGAGCCATCGCAGGCTTTGTGGATGCTCACCTTTAATGCACTCTCCGGGATACCGGCCTCTTTGCAGATGCGTTCGAGGTAATCGTCCACCACCGGGCCGCTGCAACCGACCAGCACCGCTTCAACCTCACCCGGTTCCCAACCACAGGCATGAGCTGCTTCAACCAGGAACCGCTTCCCCACCTGCACTTCGAGCTCAATATTTTCTGTCTCGGAAAGCATCGGGGTGAATTGGCGGTGCAGAAAACCCAGCTCGGCCAGGTTAAATCGCTCGCCGTTCTCCAGCGTCTCACCGATCATCGTTTCCAGCATGTGGGGCAGTCCGGCGTTATCTACGTGCTCGCCCCACGTTCCATACGCGCCCCCGATTCCCACCAGCGGGTTGGTCACCCGCTCGATACCGATAGGCACACCTTCACCCACCGGGATGCGCTCGACCTTCACTTGTGGCAGCTCGTAAAACGAGGCCGTTGAGTTCGTAACCGGGTTATTCTCTGATGTATTTTCTGCAGTTTCCATTTACTATCATTCCTTATTTTATCCACTTTACCGGGGTACTTAATTTGGATATTCTAACACCATTCATTGGCATTGGTTGCTGAAGATTAGATAAGATTTTTAAGCGAAGGTTACATTTCCATCCAGGGATGCGTGACAGCTTGGGCAAATTATGCAATAATTGTGCACGTGCATTGTTGATCGATAATAGGATCTTGGTGTGTCGGTTTAACACCTAATAAATGCTCGTAGGGCTTATTATGATGATAAAAGTATCCGATTGGATCCATCGTGTCTCAAAAGGGTGGGTTGCCCTGCTGTTCCTGGTGATCTTCCTGCTGTTCACAGCAGTCGTGCTGCCCGACCAGGCTTCGAAGGCTGAGTCATCCTCTGGCGGGGCAGAGTCTCCCGATACGTCTTTCTTCTATACTGCGGGTGATCTCTCCCGCATGGCGGAGGCATATGGTGAGCAGGGTCGCCAGGCATACATCCATGCCCGCTTCACCTTTGACCTGCTGTGGCCGTTGGTGTACACCGCTTTCCTGTGCACCAGCCTCAGCTGGCTGAACCGCAAGGCATTTCCTGGGGATAGCCCCTGGCAGCGCATGAACCTGGTGCCGTTGGCTGCCATGCTGTTTGATTTCCTCGAGAATATTTCCACTTCACTGGTGATGGCGCAATACCCAGCCCCGGTTCCCCTGGCTGCCGCCCTCGCTCCCTTTTTCACCCTGGCGAAGTGGATCCTTGTCATGGGTAGCTTTGTGTTGTTGATTATCAGTGCAGGAGCAGCATTATGGCGAAGGTTGAGAAAAAACCCGTAGCGCAGGATGCCTACGACCAGCTGGCGGAGGCCTATGCCGCCCTGGTGGATACCAAGCCGCATAACGCCTACTACGAGCGCCCTGCCACCCTGTCACTGTTGCCGGATGTGGCCGGCAAACATGTCCTGGATGCCGGCTGTGGACCCGGCGCCTACGCCGAATGGCTGGTGGAGCATGGTGCGATCGTGGAAGCCTTCGACGCCAACCAAAAAATGGTCCACCTGGCACAGCAGCGCCTGGGCAACCGGGTGGCGGTGAGGCAAGCCGACCTGGAGCAGCCCCTTGACTTCCTCCCCGACAGCTCATTTGACCTGGTGGTCGCACCGCTGGTGATGGACTACATCAGGGATTGGGAGGCTGCCTTTGGTGAGTTCCACCGCGTGCTGAAACCGGGCGGTGTGCTGGTCTTCTCCATGGAGCACCCCTTCGCCAAGTTCGATGATCACCGTCTCACCAGCAACTACTTCCACGTGGAGCGGGTCGAGTATACCTGGCGGGGCTTTGGCAAGCCGGTCAGCGTGCCTTCCTACCGCCGTCCGTTAAGTGCCGTCATCAACCCCCTGCTGCGGGCCGGCTTCATCCTGGACCAGGTCCTGGAACCGCTGCCCACCGCTGAATTCAAGCAGCAAGACCCTGGCGATTATGAAAAGCTGAGCAGCAGTCCGGGGTTCATATGTGTTAGGGCTCATCGTGGGTGAGAAATGGAAAATATTAACCCTATTCCCAGTATTCCCGGTTTACAGCTCCGAAATTTCCTGGGAGTTGACGACTATCAATCCATTGCTTCAGTAATCACAGCCAGTGAAGCTGCTGATGGTCTGGAGCGGAACGTGAAGGCTGAAGATGTTGCGCTAGCCTACCAGCATCTCAACAACTGCGACCCATATCTGGATGTGATCATTGCTGATGTTGATGGATCTACAGTGGGTTGTGCCCGCGGCTGGTGGGAACAGATGGATTCTGGCCAGATCTGGTACTTCCATAACGGTTTTTTGGTGCCTGAATGGCGCAGGAAGGGTATCGGGAGTGCCCTTTTATCAGCTGTGGAATTGCGCCAGCGCGAGATTGCAGATAGTCACCCGCCTGGTGCGGAAAAGCTATTTCTTGTGGATGTAACCCAGTCGCAGGTGGGAGCTGCCATCCTGCTTGAGAGAAATGGGTACCAGCCTGCACGTTACTTTGATCTGATGGTGCGATCCGATCTGGAAGACATTCCTGAGTTTCCCCTGCCACAGGGGGTGGAGCTCCGCCCGGTGACACCGGAACACTATCCAGCTATCTGGAAGGTGCTCGATGAAACCAGCCAGGATGAATGGGGTCATAGAAAGCTCACCGAGGAGGATTACCAGGAGTGGCTGAAAAATCCGCATTTCCAGCCGGATCTTTGGCAAATTGCCTGGGATATTGCCGGGAGTGATGTTGCTGGTACAGTGTTGACTTATATCGACCACAGCGAGAACGAGCAGCTTGGTCTTACCCGTGGATACACAGAGGGGATTGGGGTGGTCCGCTCCTGGCGCAGGCGTGGGCTGGCACGTGCGTTGATCAGCCGTAGCCTGTTGGCGCAAAAAGCTGCTGGGATGACCGAATCCGCCCTGGTGGTGGATAGCGAAAATCCCAGCGATGCCGCCAACCTGTACGTGAGCTGTGGTTTCCAGGTCGTCAAGCGTAGCACCCTGTACCGCAAGCCGGTACCATTATAGGAATGTCAGCTTCGATCCCCATGGGGTATTCCCGTGCAAGCGCGTAGGTTGGGTTGAGGAACATCGCGAGTGCTCGTTGAGCGAGGCCTGCGAAACCCAACGATAAGATAACTGGTATTATCCCCTTATCGGTGGTTCCGATCCATTAAAAACCTGAGGTACTGGAACACATCTGCCTGGATCGCTAAAGTTCCGTAGTCTTTCGGCGGGCAGTGTGAGCATTTCTGCTGGATAAGGCTGTTCTTTCGATGCTCCAGGTGCTGTGGATCATAAAATATCTCATAAGCCGATCGATCTCTACAATTTCCAATCGCCTCATCATGGGGGCAATAAAACAGCTCGCCGTGTGATCCCAGGATCACCGCACCCAGGATGTAATCGCAAGACATCCTGCGCTCCTGGTTATCCCGCAACAGGTCAACAAGGTAGTTATACACATAGGCGGATGGTTTAAAAAGCCCCTTATCGTGCGCTAAGTCCTGTAAAAACTCGATCACGCCGTCCTTGTCCTCCCCACTGATTTCACCCACATCTTCCATGGCCAGATTATTGAAACGCATCCTCTTCTCGACCACCGAAAATCGAATGGTTAGGTCCTGCGCTTGGCACCATTGGAGCAACGAGCGCAGATTCATCGCGTTGTCATTCATGATCACGCAGGATAAGCCCAGCTCCAAATTCCCCTGCGCCGCCATCTCCTGTAACCCACTGATGGATGCCAGCTGTTTATCAAAAGCCCCCCTCATGCCATAGATCTGGTCCTCCACTTCATATAAACCATGCATGGAAATGCTGATCGAAAAAGCGATCTTATTCTCAACACAGATGTGACGCACCTGTTCCACCTGCCTGATGAGCTGATCGGTCATGAGTCCGTTGGAGACCATGCTGATGCGCTTTAACCTCGCTAATCTATTGATCGCTGTTTGGATCACTTCCGCCAGATCATTACGCAGCGTAAACTCCCCTCCGTTTATATTCAGGTTCTCGATCTCCCTGAACAAGGGATCAGCCAGGATAGGGTCCCATTCCCCTGCCAACAGCTCACTGACCCTCGGGGAGGCGGCATTATTTTTCCAAATTCCGCACATGATGCATTGCGCGTTACAAAAATAGGTTACAAAAAGGACCAGTGACCGGGGTAAAAAGGGCTGTCTGACCAGGGGCTGCGCCAGTCGATACCGGGTATAAGTTTCAATGATTCCAGGCACGAGCGTGATCTTCTTATATCGGGTTAAATTTCTTTTCGTGGTCATGGTTTACCTACTCTATATTATATGCTATCGCCCGCTTAGATAAATTGTTATGTCGTGTGTGCCTCCCACCCACCATATTTCTAATTATTCATTGTTTTCTAATATTGATTTTCTATATATTTATGATATTTTTGATAGAATTTATCACGAAATCTCCTTTACCTGTTCAAAGAATGGAACACCATAAAATAACGTTTTTTTGGAGGAAGTATGTTCGCTAAGTCAATTTTCATTAAGCATGGGCTGGTTTTGGTGCTGTCTGCCCTGTTCCTTTCCGCATGTGCCGCCGCCACCCCCGCTCCTACCCAGGCACCCCTCGCCACCGCTCCCACCGCCACCCCTGAACCGCAGCCGCCCGCGCCCACCGTTGAAATGCCAGCCACCCGGCCTTTTGAGGTTGTTGATGTGCAGGTTCAAGTCGGGCTGGGATCCCCCATCCCTGTTGATGTGGTCGTCAACGGCCCCTGGCCTGACCTATGCGCCCAGGTGGCGCGGATCGACCAGCAGCTGGATGGTTCCCAATTTACCATTAACCTCCTCGCCTCCCCTGCTGATCCAGCTTGTCCTCCCGACCTGGTGGGTATCTCCTACCGCATTGCTGTCCCGCTGAATATGTCCGGGCTCGCTTTTGGCACCTACCGCGTGGTGGTCAATGGCTTCCCGGTCGAATTTACCTGGCCTCCCGTTTCCTCTGAGCCGATCCCGGTGGAAAACCTCGGCCTGACCATCGCCTACGTTGGTCTGGATGGCAACCTGTGGTTGGCGGATGCAGCCGGTGGTCCTCCACGCCAGCTCACCAGCGATGCCGCTGCACCCGGGAATGGGGGTGCTGTGGTCAGCTACGATTTCCCCCGCATCTCTTCCGACGGACGTTATATCGCCGCTCGCAGAGATGCTGGAGTAACCGTCCCTGAAGGCGTGAAGTACCAGTTTGGCCTGTGGGTCTACGATACCGAAACGGGAGAATCGCGCTCCGTGTATGATAATCCCGACCTCCCCCCTGCCGGTTTCGATTGGAAGCCAGGCACACACCTGCTGGCCTATGGCATTGGCACCGATCCCAATTATTTTGTCACCCGTGGCAAACCCAACGCCGATCTGGCAACCGGTATTTTCGCCGTTGATCTGGATTCCGGTGCCACCGATCTCCTGGTAGCCCCCACCAACGGCTATACCCTCATCCTGCCAACCTGGTCACCCGATGGGCGTTACCTCAGCTTTGACGAAGTGATCTACATGGAAGGGCGGGGACCCTTTGCCTATTATGATTTTGAAACCCAGGAATATATCTCCTGGGACGAACCCATCGGTGTCTACGATTGGTCACCTGATGGCAGCCAGCTGGCTTATGACTACCTGACCTACACCGCCACCGGGGCGGAACGCATCTATACACGCCCCCTCGTTGGAGGCAGCGAGGTGCAGGTATCTCCTGAACCTGCCCAGGGCTATGCCTTCCTGCCGGTCTACTCCCCCGATGGGACCCAGCTGGCCTACCTGCTCAATCCGGGTGGACCTGATAGCCAGGTGAACACCCTCGTCGTGCAGGACCTTGCCTCGGGCGAAGTTCGTGAGCTCGGCACATACGAATCGGTCTGGAACCTGGATTGGTCATCCGATGGCCGGGCACTGGTCTTCAGCGCCGGTCCGCATCAAGCCCAGTGGATCTACACCTACGACCTGGTGAATAGCATCGCCTCTCAGCTTGCCCAGGGCAGCCAGCCCACCCTCGCCAAACCGTAGGCCCCCCAAAAATTAGTGATAAACCAGGCGAGAGCAGCATGAAGGCTGCTCTCGCCTGTTAATTTAACCCCAGTTCACGCTTTGGCTCACTACTTCAGTTGAATATCCCTCGTTGTTCATGATTCCAGCTGGTTGATAAATTGGTACCGTCACTGGAGTTCCCATGCTTTCCAACGGGCAATGCCTTTTAACTGGACAAGTGCCCATCCAGAGTAGACATTAAAATCCAAAGCATCCACGGAATCGTCCTAACCGCAATTATATTTGGATAGGTTGGTTTTATGGATAAGCCGAAGAACCTGGCATCGTGTGATATATTCAGCTATGCAATTCATAAATGGGCTGAGCCTACTTCACAGGACAGGAGATCATAAATAATGCGTATCGTCATAATAGCCACAGGAAGCCGGGGGGATGTGGAGCCCTATGTTGCCCTGGGAAAGGGGCTGAAAGATGCGGGTCACACCGTTCGGTTGGTGAGCCATACGACCTTTACTGAGCTGGTCAATTCCCAGGGATTGGAGTTTTGGCCTGTGGATGTCGATGTGCAGGACATCGCTCAGAGCCCGGAAATGCGTGCGCGTTTGGGGAGTGGCAGTTTTCTTTCGGTCATGGTCCAGATGAAAAGAGAGGCTGAGAACAGCGCTGTCCACCTGGCCAGGGCCGGTTTAGCTGCCTGCCAGGGCATGAACCTGATATTGACCGGTGTTGGTGGCCTGTTTGTCGCTGTCGCCCTGGCAGAAAAACTTGGACTGCCACTTGTCCAGGCGTACTACATTCCTTTTACCCCCACTCGCCGGTATCCAAGTTTCCTGGTCCCCAATGGGCTCAACCTGGGTGGCGGTTTGAACCGATTATCCTATCAGTTGGCCCGCCAGGTGATCTGGCAGGGGTTCCGCTCAGCCGATACCCTGGTGCGAAGGAAAGAGCTGGATTTGCCCGCAGCCCCGTTTCTGGGACCATATAACGGAAAAATCACCAAATCGAACCCGGTGCTCTATGGTTTCAGTCCATCCGTGATCCCTCAACCATCGGATTGGGATAATAATATTCATATAACGGGATACTGGTTTTTAGAACCTGATGACCACTGGACACCTCCACAGTCATTGCTTGATTTCCTGCAGGCTGGACCAGCCCCCGTTTATGTTGGGTTTGGCAGCATGAGCACTACAAAGCCTGAAGAAACCACCCGGATGGTCCTGGAGTCGCTGGCACATGCAAAGCAGCGTGGCATCATCCTTTCAGGATGGGGAGGGCTGCACACAGGGGATCTACCAAGCTCTGTCTTTGCCATCGATTCCGTTCCCTTTTCCTGGTTGTTCCCGCGCATGGCTGCCGTGGTCCATCATGGCGGCGCCGGGACAACCGCCGCCGGGCTCAGCGCAGGTGTGCCATCGATCCTGATTCCCTTCTTTGGGGACCAGCCTTTTTGGGGTCAGCGTGTGGCTAAGCTGGGAGTGGGGCCAATTCCCATCCCGTTGAAAAAGTTAACCGTTGATCGTCTCACCCAGGCAATCGAACGGGCAGTGAATGATCAGGATATACGCCAGAGAGCTGCACAGCTGGGCTCAAAGATCCAGGCTGAAGATGGCATCGCCAAGGCGGTTGCAGTCCTTGGACAGCTGGAATGATTTTAGGTGTGATCAAAGGTATGGGGAGGGAGTGAAATGATACCAAAAGCCAGTTTTGGACGCACCGGTAATGTCAGCTCCCGGGTGATATTCGGTGCCTGGGCATTAAGCCAGGCCAGCCAGGTGGAGGCGGACCAGGTGCTGGACCTGTTGCTGGAATATGGGGTTAATCACATCGACGTTGCCCCCATGTACGGCAATGCTGAGAAATGCATTGGTCCCTGGATGGAGCACCATCGTGGCGAGTTCTTCCTGGCTACCAAGACGCGTAAACGGCAATATAAAGCCGCCTGGGACGACCTTCAGCATTCCCTGGACACGCTGCGGGTGGACCACATCGACTTGTGGCAATTGCACGCCCTGACCAACCCGGTTGGCCTGGAAAGGACCCTGGGAGAAGGGGGAGCCCTGGAGGCCCTCATCGAGGCGCGGGATAAAGGCTATGTGCGCTTTTTAGGGGTCACCGGGCATGGCAACCACGTGCCGGAGATGCACCTGAAAAGCCTTGAGCGCTTCGATTTCGATTCGGTTATGCTCCCCTACAATTTCTGCCAGATGCACAACCGCCACTATGCGGATACATTTGCTTCCCTGGTCGCCACCTGCCGGCAGCGTAACGTTGCCATCCAGACCATCCTCTCCATCGCCCGCGGACCCTGGGGTACCGGTCCGAAGACTTACAACACGTTTTTCTATCATCCGCTGGATACCCAGCCTGCCATCGAAAGGTCCATGCATTGGGCTTTGGCATTGCCCGGCAGTTTTGTCGTCTCTGCCGGAGACATGCACCTGTTGCCCATGGTCCTCTCGGCCGCTGCTCGTTTCCAGGCCTGCCCTTCTGACGAAGCGATGTCCGCCCTGGTGGAGGAATATGGTATGGGGCGTGTTTTCCCCGGCTGGTAAGAATCCAGCTGCGTAAATCACCTTTCTTCAACCTGATTTTACCCTCCTTACATCCACTTCCAATCCGCCTGTCAGATTTGGGCCGGACAGGCGTTATTTCCTGTAGTAATACTCACCATGACCAAGAATAAAGCCCTTATTTTAGCCTTCCTCACCCTCTGGCCATACCTGTTCCTCTTCTTTAGCTGGCTGGTTGACCAGTCCGGGCTGATAGACCCAGCTTCTCCAGCCTCCATGATAGGATTCATCCTTTATCTTGTTACCCTCATTCTCACTGGCCTACTTGTGCCATCCCTGGTCATTTTTTACCTGGTTTACCTGCTCACCCGGTCTGCCCTTTCCCTTGATCGCAAGCTGATCTGGTCTGCACTGTTGGTGATCGGTCACATCTTCACTATGCCTGTTTTTTGGGTTCAATTTTTCTGGAAACCTCGCCAATATGCACCCCTGCAGCCAGCCACCCGCTTCAGCCTGCTGCTTTTTGCCCCGCTGATGCTCCTGCTGCTCCTACCGCTCTTCTACCTTCTGCCCATGCTTCTCTTTGAAGCCCTCTTCCTGCTCACTGATCCTGCGCTTGTTGACCTGACTGGTTCAACCCGCCTGCTCCTGTGGATTTTTATACCCGTTTTGGTGGCATTTATCATTTTTATGTTGGGTCGCCTTGATTACCGCCGGCTTCATCCTCCAATCCTTTCCCGTAGGGCATGGATATTTCTTTGGGCTGAATTTTCATTTCTCTCGTTCCCCATTGCCTGGTTCGATACACTCATCCTCCGCGGCTTGCTCCCAACCGATGCCCCTCCCAACACACCGCTAGACCTTGTCATACCCGCCCTTCTGCTGGCAATGCTCGCACAGCCGCTCGTCGTTGGTTGGCTTTTTCTCGTCTCCCGCCTCCTGCCTAGGGTTGAAATTACCACTCCGGGCAGAGCCTGACGGGAATCGCCTCCCCAAGATCCCAGGAATGAGGCATAATTATCTCTGAAGTAGTTTTCCGTATATAGTGAATCAATCATCTATATTGTTGGAGGCATCACCATGGTTAACTACAATGCTGACCATAAGGCTGTCCTTGACGATTTGCTGCTCGACCATCCCGATGTTCGTCCCGGCAAGGCATTCGGATATCCTGCCTATTATGTGGGTAAAAAGCTGAGTATCTGCCTTTTTGAGCAGGGAGTGGGTCTCAAGGTCCCCCAGGATTTGGCTGAAAAGCTGGTTGCTGAAGATCGAAATGTGATTCCCTTCCAACCCTATGGAAGGCGGAAGATGCGCGAGTGGATTCAGATCAATCTGGAGCGCTCGGAGGGTTACCGGGAATACATGCCTGTCTTTGAAGCCTCCATTCGTTTTGTGTATATCCTGGGTGAAAAAGCCGAATAAGCCAGTTATGGTATCTCGGAGAAACTCCGGTGTTGCCTAAAATAGGAATTCCGGGTCAGCTGACCTTCAGACCCCTCACCCCAGCTGAATGGCCGGATTTTGTCCAGCTGTTCGAGGAACATGGTCCGCAGAATGGCTGCTGGTGCATGTACTGGCGCATCCGTCGCACAGACTGCCAGCATCAATTTGGGCAGGGCAATAAGCTCGCCTTTAAGCAACTCCTGGATTCTGGCAACGTGCCTGGGATCCTGGCATATCACCAGGAGCAGCCTGTAGGTTGGTGTTCTGTTGCCCCTCGCCAGGAATTCGCTGTTTTGGACCGTTCTCCGACCCTGAAGCGGTTCGATGATCAGCCGGTCTGGTCGATCACCTGTTTTTTTATCTCCAGGCCTTTTCGCCGACGTGGGCTGACGGAATTGCTGATCCAGGCTGCCGTTCGCTATGCCGCCGGGCGTGGAGCAAGGATCATTGAAGCCTACCCTTTACGCACCGAGATCACCAAACTACTGCCCTATGAGCGCTTCATGGGCATCGAATCCACTTTTACCCGCCTGGGCTTCCACGTGGTTGCCCGCCGCTCGGACCGCCGCCCACTCATGCGCCTGGATATCAGGAATGGCATATAATGGTATGGTTCTCATTAATCTCAGTTGGAGGGGTGGATTTGCATGCAAAATCCCAGGATCTTGATCATCGGTGCCGGCGTGAATGGCTCAGCGGTTGCTTCGGGTTTATTCACCGGTGGCGTGGACGTGACCATTCTTGCCCGTGGCAGGCGTTTGGCAGAGCTACAGGCGGAAGGCGTCGTCATCGAGAACCCCTTCAATCACCGGCGCACCGTCACCCGGGTACCGGTCTGCGACCATCTTGCCCCTGATGATATCTATGATTTTGTGCTGGTGATCGTGCGCAAGAACCAGGCGCTGGACCTGTTGCCACTTCTGTCCCAAAATCGATCTCCGTGCTTCGTCTTCATGGGCAACAACCTCGTCGGTCCTGATGAGTTTATCAACCTCCTCGGCCGTGAGCGGGTGATGATGGGTGCTGTTTACGCTGCGGGCAAGCGCGATGGCAGCCTGATTCGGGCCATGGTCTTCAAATCAGCCGGGTCTCCATTCGGGGAGCTCGATGGGTCCATCACCCCCAGGCTGAAGCGCCTGGCAGGCATCCTCAACCAGGGTGGGTTCAAGGTGAAGCTCTCCAGCAATATTATTGACACCCAAATGACCCATGGTGTGGGTGTGGCGATCATCGCCATGCTGGTCGTTAAACACGATGGCAAAATACGTCAGCTGGCCCGCTCCACCGACGACCTGAAGCTTTTTGTAGCTGCCAGGCGTGAGGGGCAGCAGTTGATCCACCACCTGGGTCATCAAGTCATCCCCAGGTCGGAGGAGTTGCTGGTCAAGTTTCCAACCCTGGTTCAGGTGCTGGCCATGCGCCTGCTGCTCAACTCCAAATTCGGCGAGGTGGGTCTGGAATACCACGTCTCCCAGGCGCCAGACGAGATGCGGCAGATGTCCATGGAGCTCAGGCAGCTGGTGAGCCAGTCGGGCATCCCTCTGCCTGCCATTCTAAAAGTCTTGGCTGGAGAAGTGTAAACGATGGTGATTCTCGAAACACCCAGGTTATTGCTCAGGCACCTGGAGCCGGGTGACCTGGACGATTTATACCGGCTCTACCGCGACCCGGAAATCCGGCGCTACTTTCCGGAAGGCACGCTCACCTACCAGGAAACTCGGGAAGAGCTGGAGTGGTTCCTGGATGGACACCCTCACCACCCTGAGCTGGGCCTGTGGGCCACCATTCATAAACCCAGCGGACAATTCATCGGCCGCTGTGGGTTGCTCCCCTGGGTGATCGACGGGCACCCTGAAGTAGAGGTGGCCTACATGATCGCCAGGGAGCATTGGGGGCAGGGCTTGGGTACCGAGGCTGCCCGGGGTATCCTGGAGTATGGCTTTGAGCACCTGGGCTTATCCCGCCTGATCTGCCTGATCGATCGTGACAACATAGCCTCCATCAAGGTTGCCACGAAGATCGGCATGCGCTTCGAAAAAGAGGGGCAGGATGACAAGGGACCGTTCCAGTTATATTCAATAAACAGGCAACCAGGCAAGCCATCAACAGGAACTTGATCGCATTCCCTACAACTATTTTATGATCTGGTTCTTTTCTCCCAGGTAGCGAATCAAAGTTTTTATGTAACCATAGTTTGCCCCGTTTTCCTTTACGAATTTACCCGTTTTGGTGTACCATCAAGAGATAACTACCCGGTAAATGATCCTGTCAATTGGAGCCTGCCATGCAAGATAATACGATGACCTACGATGTGCGTTGGGCGGACCTCGACGCCAACCGCCATATGCATTACTCCGCCTATATAGACGCAGCCACCGAGCTGCGCCTCCGTTTCTTCAACCGGCATGGGCTTGCCCATGGAAGTCTTCGATCAAATGGGTGTCAGCCCGGTCTACACCACCCTCACCGCCAACTTCTTCCGCGAGGCCCGCCTGGGTGAGACACTCACCATCTCTTTCCTCATGGCTGGGCTGTCTCCGCAGGGGATTCGCTGGAAGATCCGCCATGATTTCCTCAAAGCCAACGGCAAAAGATCAGTCACGATCCTCCTGGAAGGCACTTTCCTCGACCTGGCCACGCGCAAGCCAACGCTGCTTCCTGCCCCCATTTTGGAGGTTTTTCAGCTGGTGCCGCGCACCCCCGATTTTGAAGTCCTGTCGGACCGCCGGTGGTTCAGGGACTGATCAGTTGTGTCGATGGGTTAGTTATATATAAAACATAAGGAGATATTCAGATGACCCCATTTTATGCCGAACTTTTAGGCAGGTTCCATGAATTGCATGCCCAGGTCGAAACTGCCCTGGAGCCGCTGCCCCAGGAAGCCATGGATTGGATCCCTGGTCCGGATATGAACTCTGCCAGCGTGCTCATTGTCCATCTCACCGGTGCCGAGCGTTTCCTGGTGGGCGACCTGGTCATGGGTGACCCGTCCAACCGTGACCGGGAGGCGGAGTTCTCCGCTTCAGGTTGGCAGAAAGATGACCTGCTCCTACGCTTGAAAGAGACTGAATCTTATCTCGCCCAGGCCTTCGAGAAATTGACCCTTGCCGAGCTGGAAACGACCCGCCTGCACCCGCGCCATGGTCGCCAGGTGAGTGTCACCTGGGCGTTGACCCACGCCCTGGAGCATGCTGCCCTTCACCTGGGGCACCTGCAGTTCACTTCCCAGTTGTGGCAACTAAGCCATTAATCAGGGCAAAAATGGCATACAATGGTTTGATTTCCACACCCATCGTTCACCGTCCTTGATGCCAGTGAACCCTGCCATTTGGATCAATAATATCCCCATGGCTCTCCCAGCTCTCCGGCGGTGGATTTTAACCGCACGAAAGGAGCATCTATGAGCTCTTCACTTCCATATATTTTGATCGCCCTTGTCGCCACTGTGATCGTAGCAGTGCTCGTTTTTCTGTCCGGGAAGAACCGGGAGGCTAATCGGCTTACGCCGCTGGCTGGGCTCGCCTTTGGCTTTGTCCTTGCGGCTGTCCTGTTCGGGGAGAACCTCTTCCTGGGATATGCATTTTTGCTCCTGGGTATCGTCGTTGCTGTCATCGATATCATCCTGCGCGGCAGGCAAAAATAGCCACATCGTTGATCAATGGGATTTCCCAATGGGTACCACCGGTCGAATCATGCTTGCATCGTGCTGCCTCCAGGGGGATCTGTGGCACCAGTCCCTGCATGCAACTTCTTTTCGGTTTGGGCTATAATAACCAAAAATGGATCAGGCTCTCATCACTAAGAATCACGGAACACCATTAAGTGAAGAGAAATACATTGGCTGAACAAAACGTGGATCAAGATCCGGTTCAAAAATTGAATCTTTCCCAGTGGGTTCGCCTGGTTATGATCTATCTGCTTATTCCCATCCTCCTATTTATCTGCGCGGGCGATCTGTCCTGGTGGCAGGCGTGGGTGTATTCGGTGATCGTATTTGCAGCCGGGATCGGTGGTCGCTTGCTGGCTGAGAAGCGCCATCCGGGACTGTTGGCTGAAAGGGCTAAATTTTCCCAGGCAGCAGGCGTGAAAAAATGGGATAAGCTGCTCGCCCCGCTGATGGCACTGACCATAGCCTTCCCATTGGTCATTGTCGCTGGTCTGGATCATCGCTTCGGCTGGTCACCTGCCTTCCCATTATGGCTCAACATCCTTGGCTTGCTCATGGTCGCAGTGGGATATACTTTCGCGGTGTGGGCTATGGTGGAGAACGCTTTCTTTGCAGGCGCAGTGCGCATCCAGGTTGAACGCGGCCACGTGGTGTGTGATACGGGTCCCTACCGCATCATCCGGCACCCGGGATATGCCGGCAATATCCTGCCGCTGCCTGGCATTGCACTGGCCCTCAGCTCGGTGTGGACGCTCATTCCCGCCGCCGTGGCCTTTGGTATTGCCGTCGTCCGCACTTCACTGGAGGACCGTGCCCTGCAGGAGGAGCTTCCGGGTTACCGAGAATATACCCAACGCGTCCGCTTCCGCCTCTGCCCGTGGATATATTAACGTAGGGGCACAATGCATTGTGCCCAATAGGGTCACAATCCATCGTGCACTGTAGGGTCACAATACATCATGCCCTGTAGGGTCACGATACATCATGCCCAATTGGGTCGCGATCCATCATGCTTAGTAGGGGCACGATACATCGTGCCCCGGGACCATTCTCATGACAAGATCCACCCTCCTGCTCATCATTGAATTCACCCTCATCCTGGCTGCATTTGTTTTGTATGCCCTGGGCTACCTGCCATTTCCCACCCTCCCCCTCTTTGCGCTCGCCTGGATCTCCCTGCGCCTGCGGGGTATGCACTGGCGCGACGTTGGTCTCAAGCGTCCCGCGCGCTGGCTGCCCACCATCGGGCTCGCCCTACTGGTGGGGGTCGGCTACCAGGTGCTGGATATCCTGATCATCGCCCCCCTGCTGGAACGACTGACCGGCCAAGCGGTCGACCTCTCCCAATTCAGCAGCCTGCAGGGAAATATGCTCCTGCTCATCGTCTTCCTGGTTATCTCCTGGACGGAGGCGGCATTCATCGAGGAGCTGTTCTTTCGCGGCTACCTGTTCAACCGCACCACCGATGTGGTCGGTGTGCGCCGGCGTGGGATCGCGATCGCCCTGCTGCTAAATGCCCTCATCTTTGGGGCAGCCCACTTTTACCAGGGCATCAGCGGGGTTTTGGATACATTCCTGGCTGGCCTCGTCTTGGGGTTGCTCTACTTATACGGCGGGCGAAACCTGTGGCTGCCCATCCTGACCCATGGGGTCATTGACACCCTTGGTTTCCTGCTCATCTATTTCGGCAAGGTTGGCTGACAGGGTCGCCTTGCACCTACCCACTTCCCATAGGAGCATTTCATGCTGAGATTTTCATGGAACGATAAATTTGCCCCCACCAGCGCGGGTTAAAAATTAGAAATCATGCGATAATGATCAGGTGATTGCATCCATCTCCTATCCTTGATCGAGATCATTCCAAAAACATTCATCACTCCATTGCTGCGAGGTGCCACATGCAAACAGCCACCAAGCCATCCACCAGTAAGATCACCCAGGCCATCGCCTTCCTTTTATACCTCATCGGCGGCTTGCTGATCTTCCTGTGGGGTGCCAACACATTTGATCTTTTCTCCACCAATCGGAATATCGTCTATGAATGGGGGATCACCCTGCTCTTCTTGCTGCTGGCGGTGATCATGTACCGGGTACCCCGCCTGCAGGTGTACTGGAAGATCGCCAGTGCCCTCTTCATCGCCTCGGCTGCCAACGCGGTCAACCTGTCCTTGGGGAATTTCCTTGCACCGCTACTCCATTTGACCGGTGATGACATGCGCTTCCTCGCCATAGACAAGCTCTCCCAGGCAGTCCCCATCGTGCTCACCATCATCCTGCTCACCCTTTGGCAGGGCGATGACCTGGGCTCGATCTTCCTTAAGAAAGGGAACCTGCACTTGGGGCTGAAATTTGGCTTCATCTCTTTTGCCATCTTTGCGGCGATATTCATCATCATCCTTTTCGTCCAAGCCAGCGGTCCAAAAACCCAGGGCCTGTTTGCCTCCGGGATCGACCCTGCCATCGTGGTTGCTGCCATCCCCTGGATCTTGTTGTTCTGTTTTACCAATTCATTCATGGAGGAGCTATGGTTCCGCGGCGTCTCCCTGAAAAAACTGACCCCGGTGCTTGGCTGGACATCCTCGATCATTGTCACTGCCCTTGTCTTTGGCAGCACCCATGCCGCTGCAACGTATATCACCCCACTGCAGATGCTGCTTTTCGCTGTGATTGTCATCTCGCTGGGATTGGTGAACGCCTATATGATGTTGAAAACCGACAGCATCTGGGGCTCGGTGCTGTTCCATGCCGGGTACGACCTGCTCGTCATCCTGCCCCTGCTCGCTGGTTGATCCAGGAGCGTATATGGACCAGGTCAAGCCCCGCCGCCCGCTCACCTTCACCATCTCGCTGGTATTCATCCTGCTCAATGCCCTGGTATGGCTTGGCCTTGGAATAATTATCCTCCTTAATGCCCTTCCAGCTATTCCTGACCTGCCCTACCTCAAACCGTTCATGCTCATCGTCTCGTTTGGCATCGCCCTCGTGTTGCTTGCGTTGTTCTTTTTCCTGTCCAGGCGCACTCACTGGGCGTATATCCCCGCCCTGACGGTGCTGGGTGCCACTGTCCTGCTCAATATTTTTGACCAGCTCGGCTGGTCTGACCTGGTCGTCATTGCACTCAACCTCATCCCCTTCATCCTGCTGATTAAAGACCGGGCATGGTACCTATCTGTCGAATCCATCCCCGCAGGCGTCCCACCACCGGGCCAGGAGGATAGCCGTACCTGAACTTCATTGCTCGCCAGCACTCAACCCATCTGCGCGCAGGTAGGCAGGCAGCTTTCCTGGATGGATGCAGGACGAGTTTCCGGAGCTCACCGTCGTACAGAGATCTTCTCCACGATCCATCATTTTGTTTACCTTCAAGGTGTGCCATGCGTACTGAACATGAAATGCTTGACCTGATCCTCAATACGGCACGCGGCGATGCGCGTGTGCGCGCCGTGATCATGAACGGCTCGCGGGTCAATCCCATCGCCCCCCCGGATTTCTTCCAGGATTACGATATTATCTATATCGTCACCGAAAAGGAATCCTTCCTGGCGGACCCGGGCTGGATCAAGGTGTTTGGTGAGTTGATGATCATGCAGCTGCCTGATGAAATGTCCGACCCGCCCCCGGAAGACAGGGATTATTATGCCTACCTGATGCAATTTGCCGATGGCAACCGTATCGACCTGACCCTTCTTCCACTCGGTAAACTGGAGAGGCTTGAGCAGGATAGCCTCACCCTGGTGTTGCTCGACAAGGATGGCATTCTCCCGGCGTTCCCCCCGCCCAACCTCTCCGGGTATCTGCCGGCACCTCCCACCGCCAGGCAGTTTTTCGACTGCTGCAACGAGTTCTGGTGGGTTTCAACCTATGTCGCCAAGGGATTGTGGCGCCAGGAGATCGTTTATGCCAGGTATATGCTTGACGTGATCGTGCGTGAGCAGCTGGCGAAGATGCTGGATTGGCACGTGGGGGTACGCACGGATTTTAAACGCTCGCCCGGCAAGATGGGGAAGTACCTGGAAAATTACCTTGAACCCGGGCTGTGGCAGCTGGTGCTACAAACCTACTCCGACGCGGATTACGAACACACCTGGGATGCACTTCTCGCCATGGGTGAGCTTTTCCGCTGCCTCGCCATCCCCGTCGCTGACCATTTTGGCTACCCGTACCTGTATGCGGAGGACGAGCGCGTCACTGCCCACCTCCATCACGTCCGTCACCTGCCGCGTGATGCCCGCGAGATGTATTGATCTGTTCTATATCTGCCTCATCCTTCTCCAACGAGTGCATTCTCACCCTGTATCTTCTGTCATTGCGAGGCCGGTTTTTGGTCGCCGCCCGTCCCGAACGCAGTGAGGGAAAGCAATCTTCAATCTCCAATTAAGTCTCATATACACCCGATCACAGGTTGGATTCTTGTTGCAATTGCCACGACCAGCAAAGTGCGCTGGTCTCGCAATGACACCTGCCCCTCTGTCATTGCGAGGAGCGTTTTGTGCGACGAAGCAATCTTCCACTCGACGATAACGTGCCTTATCCAATATAATTCTTACCTAAATGGATGCGTACCTTTTTTTCACTTTCCCCTGGTGTTATAAGTTGGAAGCAATCCGATCAGTGTTACTTGAAGATTGCTTCGGCAAAGTACGCCTCGCAATGACACCTGCCTCTCTGTCATTGCGAGGAGCGTTTTGTGCGACGAAGCAATCTTCCTCATACATATAATAGAACCTATTCCAGTTTTAAACATAGATCAAAAAAACCATGAAAGAAAACCAATACTTCGTCTATATTATGTGCAACCAGGAACACACAGTTCTCTACACCGTGGTTACCAACGACCTCCAACGTAGAGTTTTGGAACATCGCTCAGGAAAGGGTGGAGCCTTCACAAGCAAATATAAAATATCTAAACTCGTTTTTTACGAAGCTGGTGCTGATATTAGTATGGCCATAGCTCGTGAAAAACAAATAAAAGGCGGCTCCAGGAAGAAAAAGATTGATTTGATTAACAGCATCAATCCTGATTGGGAAGATTTGTTTGAAAAATACTTTGGTAAATTTTCATGATGCGATAAAAATGGTTGATTTTTATGAACGTTGAAGATTGCCACGACCACCAATGTGCGCTGCTCTCGCAGTGACATCTGCCTCTCTGTCATTGCGAGGAGCGTTTTGTGCGACGAAGCAATCTTCCTCACCGTCTACATCATGTGCAACGAGGAAAACACTGTGCTTTATCCCTGGATAACGCCGAGCGTATTGTGCGACCAAGCCCTAATTCACTGTCATTGCAATTAACTGTCATTGCGGAATCTCCCCTGGTTCTGGGGAGAAACGCAACGGTCTTTATTGGGTGATATATCCCGAGTGATCTTAGAAGGAGGTAGTCCTCGCATTTTCCCCTCCCCCAAATTCGCTCGTTGAATTTGGGGGAGGCGGGAGGGGGTAGCTCCAATAAGTTGGAATATCCCAACACTTTCCATCATTGCGCCTCTCAGGCAATTTTCCCAACCGCGCAATCTTCTCCACGAGGGCAATCCCCCACATTCCTTTCTGTCCATCACCAAATTTGGTAAAATAATAGCAACTTTAATCCCGCAAGATACATCGCTCCCGCCGCAGAGATCACCTCAACATCTTAACATTGGAGAACCGCATGAACATTCTACACGTCCTCAAGATCATTGCCTGCCTGGCCACTGCTGCCACGGGTGTGTTATGCCTGGTCAAGCCCGATGCTGCCTATGGCTTTATTGGCCTCACCGCCAACGGTGCCCGCGGGGTCTCGGAGATGCGGGCTATCTTCGGTGGGTTGTTCATCGCCCTGGGGTTTGCTCCATTGTTCCTGGGAGCCACCGCCTACCGCATGTTGGGAATTGGCTACCTCGCCATCGCCGCTGCGCGCACCCTATCGATCATTATCGATAAATCCTACGACCAGTCCAACTGGATCAGCCTGGCGATTGAGGTCGTCTTCGGCATCATCCTGGTGCTGTGAGCGGATGAATTTCCTGCAAGCATACCTGGCCCTATTTCTCATCACCATCGTTTTGATGGTCTTGTTGTGGTTGGTCAGCCTGT
The DNA here is from genome assembly GCA_963822175.1 of uncultured Chloroflexia bacterium. GTDB lineage: Bacteria > Chloroflexota > Anaerolineae > Anaerolineales > UBA4823 > FEB-25. The sequence continues at coordinate 44,443 of CAWGGJ010000008.1, forward strand.
GGCTGAAAAACTCCAGCATCGTCGATATCTTCTGGGGTACCGGGTTTGTCATCTTCGCCTGGGTGGCATTCCTGCTCACACCGCAGGGTTTCATCACCCGCAAGCTGCTGCTGTGTGTGCTGGTGAGCCTGTGGGGATTGCGCCTCTCGCTCCATTTGTTGTTCCGCAATTGGGGCAAGCCGGAGGATTTCCGCTACCAGGCCTGGCGCAGGCAAGCCGGGTCCAGCTGGTGGTGGAGGAGCCTGTTCAAGGTATTTCTATTGCAGGGCTTGCTGCTCTGGGTCATCGCCGCTCCCTTGCTCACCGCCCAGGTCAGCCCTCTCCCAGCTCATCTCACCTGGCTGGATATCCTGGCCATCCCGGTCTGGCTCGTCGGGTTCACCTTTGAGGCCTTGGGGGATTGGCAGCTCAGCCGCTTCAAAGCCGATCCTGCCAACAGGGGCAGGCTGTTGAATACCGGTGCCTGGCGCTATACCCGCCATCCCAACTATTTTGGGGATGCCACCCAGTGGTGGGCATTCTACCTGCTTGCCCTATCCGTGGGTGGCTGGTGGACCATCTTCAGCCCGCTCATCATGACCGGGTTGTTGTTGCGTGTTTCGGGGGTGACCCTGCTTGAAAGGACCCTCAAGGATACCAAGCCCGGTTACCAGGAATATACCGAGACCACCTCCGCGTTCATCCCCTGGTTTCCGCGCCGTAAGAAGTGATCTTTCCTGTCGCCTGTAGCGTCAACAAATTCAGTTTTAAATCCTCGGATAGGTTTTTTGCCCGACATCTAAGTTTATGAGAGGGTGGTGCGCAATGAAATCCCATTTTTCTATCATCAGGTATCGCCAAGGTTTTATCTGAGCGATATGTGAGGCGGATTCTGTACGAAATAGCTCCACCTCAGTGTCATCTGGTATCACCAACGATTTATGTGAGCGATATGCGAGGGTTAAGTCCACTTCCCACCCCACATCTCCCGAATAAAGTGAGGTGAATTAAACTTCAATATTCCGACCAAGATAAATCCAAAAAAACATTCAGGTTTTTTCGCTGATCGATGCCTCCTCCAGCCTTCCCCATTTTATATTAGGAAACCCACAGGGCGGGTTTTGTGATTCTTAAAGCCGGTGGATTCATCCACCGGCGGAGGCACCCTCACCATACCACTCCTGGACCTCTTTTCTTGATCGTAAATCGGCTCCACACACCTCAACAACCAACATAAAATCCTGTTTTCTCCTATCAATTTTGCAATTCCGCTTGTCTTTCTGAACAAATTGTTGTAAAATCAACCAGATAATGCATTATTTCCTGAAATATTACCGCAGATATTCCTTGAAAACTCAGGTCATGTTTTCCGGCATAAATGTTGCATTGAGAGAATGGAAGAGCCTTCATCGCCATATCACCAGGTGATGCTGGCTTTGGTTTCCACTGAGGAGCTGTTCGGATGACTGAAAACCCAGGATCATCAGGGCATATAAGGCCTGCTCATGGTCAAAGTAAGGTCCAAAAGGACCTCAACCGGGGCGAATCGACCATGGGTGTGCGCTACCGCGCCCTGGTGGAGCAGATCCCTGCCGTCATCTATACCGATTCAGCGGAATTTAAAGCTCATACCCTGTATATCAGCCCCCAACTCAAGACCCTCACCGGATATGAGCCTGAAGAGTGGCTTGGGGATGACACATTATGGGAGCGGATCATTTATCCAGAGGATACGCAGCGGGTATTGGATGAATATTCTCAAACCTATGCTGCCATGCAACCTTCCAAATCCGAGTATCGCCTGAAAACCCGCGACGGTAAGGTCATCTGGGTGAGCGATGAAACTCGCCTGGTACGTGACCGTAAGGGGAAGCCCCTCTTCTGGCAGGGAGTGATGGTTGATATCACTGCCCGCAAGCTCGCCGAGCAGATCCAGGGCATGACCTACCGCATCTCCCACGCCGTGGTCTCCACCACCAGCCTGGATGAGCTGTATCGATCCATCCATGCCATCCTCGGAGAGCTGATGCCGGTCGAAAACTTTTACCTGGCCTTATATGACGACACCACCGACCTGATCAGCTTCCCCTACTATATCGACCAGTATGACCAGCCACCTGAACCCGCCAGACCTGTTCACGGGTTAACCGAGTACGTGATGCGCACAAAAAAACCACTCTGGGCGACCAGTGAGGTGTTCACTACCCTTCAGGATGCGGGGGAAGTTGATATAATCGGCACTGATTCCATCGAATGGGTGGGCGTTCCGCTGATGATCGGTGATCGCCTCACCGGGGTGATGGTCACCCAGTCGTACACCGAGGGGGTGGTTTACAAGCAGGAACATGTAGACCTGATGGAGTTTGTCTCCACCCAGGTCGCCATGGCGATCGAGCGTAAAGCCGACCAGCAGCGTATTGCCGATGCCCTTGAATACAACAAGACCCTGATCAATTCATCCAGTCTGGGCATTGTCACCTATGACCCTTCTGGGAAGTGCATCATCGCCAACGAGGCAATTGCTAAGATTCTTGGCACAACTGTCGACCAGCTTTTAAGTGAAAATTACAACCACATTGAACAATGGAAGAAATCTGGCTTGCATGCCGCAGCTCAAACCGCGGTTGAAACAGGCAATGAATCCCGTTTAGAGTACCGTACCACGACCCCAACAGGCAAGGAGATCTGGCTGGATTGCAGGTTCACCCCGTTTTCTTCCCATTCCGAACCGCATTTGCTCCTTTCAGTGGATGATATAACTGCATCCAAGCAAGCCGAGATGAACCTCAAGGTATATGCTGCCAGGCTTGAGCAAAGTAACCGCGACCTGCAGGAGTTCGCCTACATTGCCTCCCATGACCTGCAGGAACCTTTGCGCAAGGTGCTCGCTTTTGGTGACCGGCTGGCGAGTAAATACGCCGATGTGCTGGATGAGACCGGGCAGGACTACCTCAAGCGCATGCGTGATGCCAGCCAGCGCATGCAGACCCTGATCAATGACCTGCTCAGCTTCTCGCGTGTGTCAACCCGCCTCCAGCCTTTTGCGAAAGTGGATTTGAATAAACTGATCCAGGATGTGGTCTCCGACCTGGAGATGCAGATCGATCGCACCCGCGGAAAGGTCGAAATTGGTAAATTACCAACTCTTGAGGCTGATCCTACCCAGATGCACCAGCTGCTGCAAAACCTGGTCACCAATTCGCTAAAATTCCACCAGGATGGGATTCCACCCGAGATCCACGTTTCAGCCGAGAGCTCGGGGGGTAAATGCCGCCTCATGGTCAAAGATAATGGCATTGGTTTCAATATGCAGTATCTCGATCGAATATTTAAACCCTTTCAGCGCCTGCACAGCCGCCAGGAATACGAAGGCAGCGGGATGGGGCTGGCGATCTGCCGCCGCATTGTCGAGCGGCATGGTGGGGAGATTTCCGCCATCAGCAATCCCGGGCAAGGTTCCACATTCATCGTTACCTTGCCTGTTCATCAACCCAAGGGAGATAATCCTTATGTTCACTAATGTAAAACCCGTTACCTTTCTGATTGCCGAAGACGACCCCGATGATCGTTTCTTGATCAAGGAAGCCTTCCAGGAGAGCTTGCTCACCAACAGTATCTATTTTGTTCAAGACGGAGTCGAGCTGCTGGATTACCTCCGCCGGCAGGGTAAATTTGCCAACACGGCTGAAGCTCCCCCTGCCGACCTGATCCTGCTTGACCTGAACATGCCCCGCAAGGATGGCCGGGAAGCCCTCGCCGAAATTAAGAGCGATCCTCGCCTGAGATATATCCCGGTGGTGGTGTTGACCACCTCGAAAGCCGAGGAGGACATCATGCGCAGCTATGATATCGGTGCTGCCAGCTATATCACCAAGCCGGTCACCTTCGATGGATTGGTCGAAGCCATCCGGCAGCTCAAACAATATTGGGTCCAGATCGTGCGCTTACCTGTGACCGATCCAATAAGGGAATAGTTCAATATGACTCATCGAAGCCAGGCGATTACCGTCCTCTTTGCTGAAGACGATCATGATGATTGTTTAATGGTTGGAGAAGCCTTCCAGGTATGTGTGCCGGGTTGTGATCTGGCCTATGTCCACGACGGCTTTGAATTATTACACTACCTGCGCCAGCAGGCTGGTTATGTCACCTTCACCGATGCCCCCCGGCCCGACCTGATCCTTCTCGATTTAAGATTGCCCCGCATGGACGGATTCCAGGCCCTCTCCGAGATCAAGGCTGACCCCACTCTGCGCAGCATCCCGGTGGTGGTGCTCACCGATTCAACCACCGAACAGGACATCATGCGGGCTTATGACCTGGGTGCTGCAGGTTTCATCATCAAACCGCAAACCTTTGCTGGCATGCTCGAAGTGGTGAGGGCGATCAACCATTATTGGTTCGAGGTGGTTGAGCTGTCCAATGTTTTACATGGCAATGGTGTGAAGAATAATGGTTCGACTATGTTTACCTTGGAGTGATCCATTGAGTGACTGATTCTGCATCGGATTGGACCATCATAAACTGATTTACCCTGCAGGAGGCATTTTTTACCCATGGAAATTGAACCCCAGAAGATCAAGATCTTGCTCATTGATGATGACGAGGATGACTTCCTCCTGGTCCGCGATTACCTCACCGAGCTGAATGGTCCCACGAAATACGCCCTGGAGTGGGTACGGACCTACCAGGCCGGCATGGAACAGATCCTGCTCAATAAGCACGATGTGTACTTGGTGGACCATTACCTTGGGGATGGCTCCGGACTGGATTTGCTCCAGGAGGCACTCTTGTCAGGCTGCTCGCAGCCGATCATAATCGTCACGGGGAAATCTGACCAGGAAATTGATTATGCTGCCCTGAATGCCGGTGCCACCGATTATTTGGTAAAAGGCCAGATGGATGGGCAGTCACTTGAACGCTCCATGCGTTATGCCCTGGAACGCAACAGGCTGCTGAAAAAGATCCGTGAGCTGGCCTTGCGCGATGCCCTCACCGGCCTGTATAACCTGCGTGAGCTGCAGCGCTTCCTTGAGTACGAGATGATCAAGAGCCGCCGTTACAACCACCCATTCTCTTTATTAATGATCGATATTGACCATTTTAAAGAGGTAAATGACCATTATGGCCACCGTGTGGGGGATGATATCCTGCACCAGGTGGCGCAGTCGCTCATGCAAAATGTGCGCGGCTGCGACCTGGCGGCGCGGTATGGAGGGGATGAATTCACACTGGTGCTGCCCGAAACCCCTGCCCGCCAGGCATGTATGGGGGCTGATCGTTTGCGAAAAACGGTAGAAGCGCTCTCCATCCAGGCGGTGGATAAGGAAGGAAATTCTGAGCAGATCACCATCACCATCAGCGTTGGGGTGGCTGAATATCCCTACGATGCCAATTCTGCCGAGATGCTTGTAGAGCTGGCTGATACAGCCCTCTACCAGGCCAAACACCAGGGATGCAACCGGGTGGTGCGCTACCTGGGTACACAGGTGACATAAAGGAAAAACCATGGCCTCAGACATGATCCGTGCCTTGATGATCGAGGACGATCCCGACGATGTCCTCCTGGTGAAGGAATCACTCGCCGATATCCCCTCGGCCAGGATCAAGCTATCGTACACCGGCAGGCTTTCGAGGGGCCTGATCGAGCTTTCCGTCCAGCACTATGATGTCGTCCTGCTTGACCTCAACCTGCCCGACAGCCGTGGCCTTGAAAGCCTCAAGTCGGTGATCAAGAGTTACCCCAGGGTGCCCGTGGTCGTTCTCAGTGGGCTTGCTGATGATGCCACCACCCTCGAGGCGGTGCGTCGCGGCGCACAGGATTACCTGGTAAAGGGTGAGATCAATGGACCGATGCTCGCCAGGGTGTTGCGCTACGCCGTCGAGCGCAAGCAGGCGGAGGCTGAGCTGCGCGCCAATGAGGCCAAGTACCGCGCCCTCTTCGAAACCACCCCCAATGGCATCACCCTCACCGACCTCGAAGGCAAGCTTGTCCTTTGCAACCAGCAGACAGCAACCCTGCATGCTTATGATTCTCCCGATGAGATGGTCGGCTTGAATGTCTACGAGCTGATCGTCCCTGCAGATCGCCAGCTCGCTGCTCTGAATGCCCAGAAGACGCTCAACGAGGGCAGGATCAACAGTGCAGAATATCTGATGCAGCGCAAGGATGGCACCACCTTTCCTGCTGAGATCAGCGCAGCCCTGCTGCGCGATGCAGCCAATGCTCCGACTGGGTTCATCGGTATCACCCACGATATCACCGAGCGTAACCGTGCCATGCAGGCGGAGAGAAACCTCATCAAATTGCGCGAGGAATTCATCGCCAGTGTGGCCAATGACCTGCGCAACCCGCTCTTCAGCCTGATGGGTTATCTGGACCTGATGGCTAACGGCAACGGCAGCGATCCACAAACCCGGCAGGAGTTCCTGGCGCGCGCCTCGAAGGATGCCAACCGCCTGCAGGTGATGGTGAACGAATTGCTGGATTTTTCGATCCTCGAGAACCAGGGCCTGGCATTGAACTGGGAGAAGGTCGATATTGTCGCCGTCGTCCAGGAGGTCGTCCAGTCGTTCCACGACCAGGCGGAGGCTAGGCGCATCACGCTGCTGTTTTCGCCGAAAATTCCCTCCCAGGTGGTCGACCTGGACGCCTCGCGCATGCGTCGTGTGCTGGCCAACCTGGTGGAGAACGCGATCAAGTTCTCCGAGATCGACGACCGTATCATGGTCACCGTCGAGCCTGCAGATGGCAGCATCCTCATCCACGTCATGGACCAGGGGTGCGGTATCCCCAAGGAAGAGCGCAGTAGGGTATTTGAGAAATACTACCAGGTCAGCCACGCCTCCAAAAAGAACAACGCCGGCAGTGGGCTGGGGCTGTACATCGCCAAGCAAATCGTGGATGCGCATGGGGGAGAGATATCCGTCGAGAGCCGCTTAAATGCCGGCAGCAAGTTCACCGTCCTCCTGCCTGTGAGCAAACCCACGTAAGCCTGCAGGTCCGGTTGAGGAACCTCGCGATCGCATGTGTAAATTTTTCTTTTATTGATGCGTGAGCGAGGCTGCTTTTGCGAAACCCAACATTCGCGCGGGTCGTAATAGTAGGTTGGGTTGAGGAACCTCGCGAGCGCTTGTGTAAGTTTTTCTTATATTGATGCGTAAGCGAGGCGATCTATGCGAAACCCAACATTTCCTGTTCTTGCGAAACCCAACATTTCCCGCCATTGCGAAACCCAACATTGCGCGGGTCGTAATTGTAGGTTGGGTTGAGGAACCTCGCGAGCGCCTGCATCAATTTTTCTTTTATTGATGCGTGAGCGAGGCGATCTATGCGAAACCCAACATTTCCTGTTCTTGCGAAACCCAACATTTCCTGTTCTTGCAAAACCCAACATTGCACGGTTGTAGGTTGTGGTTGAGGAACCTCGCGAGCGCCTGTGTAAGTTTTTCTATTATTGATGCGTAAGCGAGGCGATCTATGCGAAACCCAACATAGTGCAGTTGTAGGTTCGGTTGAGGAACCTTGCGAGCGCCTGTGTAAGTTTATCTTTTATTGATGCGTGAGCGAGGCGCTCTATGCGACACCCAACAATGAAAGGAGGAGGTTTGTTATTAATAAAAAATCGAATTCGAACCCGGTAGGTTCGGGGAGTTGAGAGGGGAACTTCATTGATTTATGTGACTACTCACTACCATGAACATTTCTCTTTGGGTGATATAAAGAATCTGTCATTGCGAGACCAGCGTTCTTAGCTGGTCGTGGCAATCTTCCTTTTTCAAGATTGCTCAACATATTTTCTAATCCCAATTGGCCTTCTAGATATGTGGAGGATTGCTTCGTCGCACAATTCGCTCCTCGCAATGACCATAAAGCCGCGGTTGTAGGTTGTGGTTGAGGAACCTCGTGAGCGCCTGTGTAAGTTTTTCTATTATTGATGCGTAAGCGAGGCTGCTTTTGCGATACCAAACCTGCGCCAAGACAGGCTCACTTCTTTTCGGGGTAGCTACTTCAACGGCCAAATGCCCTGTGACACAATATCAACAGCTGAAGATTTATTCGGCTCCACTCGAATAAATCCCAGAACTCATTAATACCCGTTTGGCCGCAAGCTGCACTCCATTAACTGGTATTGGCGGATACAACAATTTGACACCCAGGTTACCCACGATCACCTCGGCTAACTGCTTGGGGCTTGTCATTGATAGGTCCATGCGTACCCCGGCACCATGCCTGGCCAGGCGATTGGCGATGGTGACCTCTTGCTCCGATTGATTTCGGAGCGGGAAGAACAGGAATGGGACCCGCAGTGCTTCTAGCTCGAGCGTTGTGTTTCCGCCTCCCTGCACGATGGCTAGATCACACGCCGCGAAGTTTCGCCATAGCTGCGGTACCATCCCGTAGCGTTCGACCTGCTCGGGGACATCCAGCGACTTCGGGTCGATGCGCGGTCCTGCGACAAGGATCATCCTCAAGCCGGGTACGCGGGCAGCAGCGATGGGGAAGGCACGACCGCACAGTTCTAGAAGATCGCTCCCAATCGAGGTGCCACCCACCGTGCACACAACGATCGGTTCCTCTCCATATCCGAGTTCACTTCTTAACACATCTCTGCTCGGGATGGCGTTCATGTCGAAGGATAACGGGTAACCAACAAACTCGACGTGTTTTTGAGCGTAACGGCGACGATTGGGAAGGAGGAATCCGAATGGGCGGTCAGGCAGGTCTTCGATCTCCCCGAAGAAGATGGCTGCGTTTCGTCCGCCAGTAGTTACGCGCCATTCCTGGCTCCAGACGAGATTCAGCATCCAGGCTCCAAGCTGCTCTACCACATTGCCCGACGTGACCTCCATGCCCCAGAAGTCATACATCATCACAAATGGGATTGACGGAAGCACTCGCATACCGAAGAAGTTGGCTACGGGAATCTCGTACGTCTCATTCCCGACGATAACGTCATAGTCGCCGTGGGATGCAACCTTCCCGATCAGGCGCGCATTATGCAACCAGGTAGCCAGGGCACGGAACACATATGTGGTGAGACTGAGACTGCCATGACGCGACACCGTCTCGGCAAGGTCGGTCTCACCACGGTACTTCGACTGTTCGGGAACCAGCTTCTCACCAGCTGTAACAAGTACATCGCATGCAGGCGACCCCGCGATCCACTCGATGTCAATCTGTGGGCACAGGCGGCGCATCTCGCCCGCGATCGCCAGGTCCCGGATCACATGCCCCAGGCCTATCGAACCGCTTACATATAGAATCTTGCACTTCATGGCCGTCCTCTGAAGAATTTAAAAGCCTGTGTCAACCCCATTGCTGGTGTGACCGGCATCCTCCAGCCCTTTGGTGAATTACTGCAGGATGGCTGAACCCTTATGCCGGTCGTTCCTTCATCCGTCCATAAAAGAAGATGAATGTACCGATCACAAATCCTGCTGTCTCAATGAAGGAAACAAGGTAACTGCCAATGACGTTATCAGGCGACAGGAGAAACAGGACAGGTCTTCCAAAACCGCCCACGATCCCGGCTAACAGGAATGACCAGCTTGCGATTTGCTTTTGCCCACCGGTAAGGGTCTGGGGGTCGATGCAATATCCAAAAAAGATATTGACGAACGCGGTGAACACACCATAAGCATGCAATATTTTCCAGGTCTGATACTGGCTCTCGGTGAGCATCGAGCCCCCAAACATATCCACCGTCAGCGGAATTCCAACCAATACACCAAGTAGGAGAAATAAAACCACACCGAAGATAATATTCTTCCTGCCAACATCCACGCCTGCGAATATCTTATTCATGACGATCTCCTTTTTTATGATGTTGATGAATCCTGTGCCGCAATCATGCTCTCCACCCTTGCGGCAACTTTCTCAGCGATTTGTTTGCACCTCATGATGCCGTCACCATTGATGTAGTTATTCACTCCCTCTTGATCAGAAAAATCGCATTGGGTGATTACCTGGCATTGCGTGCTGCTGAATTCTTTGGTAAACCATCTCGATAGCTTGTATCCACGGTTCATGCTGCTGTTGAAATTGTTGATCTTTTCATCAAAGGCATTCCCCCCAATGGTCATGATTCCCAGAAGCCGTATCACTCGTGGAATGCTGTTTTCAATTTCACCTGTCTGTAAACCGATCGCCATTACGCCCGCCGTGTAGGCGCTGCACGTCTTCCCCAGGAACAACGTTCCACCCATAAAGGCAGCCATGGCTCTAAAGAGTTCCTGGTTTTCTTCCTCTTTGAACCCCAGGTGGCGGAGCACTGCCTGGGCGCAGTGAAAGTTATTTTCGACCATGTAGTTATACAATCTGGAATAGCTTGCTCTACCGGCAGGGGGGATGGTTTCCTGAGAATTGCCATTCTCTGCCTCCAAATACAGCTCGGGTGACATCAGGACGGGCATGATGCAATGCCGTGGAAACCGGTCTTTCTGCCGTATTTCGATGCATTTATAAGTATTGTGGCAGGCGATAAAACTTTGATAAAGTTCATGTCCTTTATCAAAGATCGCCGGCAGATCACCGTCTGTCTGGTTCAGGCCGAATTTAATGCCCATCAATGCCAGGGGTGACGTGATCCCCCCGCATTCGAATCCCGTATTGCCAATCCCTCCTGGCATCCCCGCACTCAACCTGACTAACCATTCTTTTTTGGTTGATTGGATGTCCAGAATGGTCTTCATCACCGTTGGTGCGCAGTGACCCATATGCAGCAGGTTGCCGAAACCTTGCCTCCGGTAGCTCCAGTTTGCAGGGATGTAGTTTTTTTGTTGGGGGTGTTGTATTTCTTGTGGATTTTTCATTCAGGCTCTTAGTGATAGTTTCGCTGATTCTCCCGATGGTTGTTTTGTAATACATTCCGCTGTCCTTAGCCATGGGATTTGTCGGTGGAATAAGGTGACGGATATTTAGTTGTGTAATATTTCACTAATTAGTTTGTAAAATATGTTGAATATATCAGTGTGGCAGCCTTTCAATTCACTCTTGAAGATGGGTGATGGAGTTATTTCTGGATCGTGTTTGGAAGTGACCAAATTGCTATCCAAGGAAACATTAGTATATTCAGTAAAACACTTGCAGACCTGCAGAATTAGGAAAGGCGTTTAAAGAACCGTTGTAAGTCTTTATACATCTATTCCTCCTAAGTCTAGCTTTCCACCTCGATGTTTATTTTCCCACCCAGGATGCATATAGTATCGCGCATTATGATTCTTTCCGCAATAACCATAGACACCTGTTTATATTAATTACTGTTTAGATCGCTTTTCAAACGCCAATTTGCATGCTATATCCATGCGTCGGCTGACCAGATGTTTACTGCTGGCCGTACGGATCACTTCCTATTTTCCCTAATTCTAATAATAAAATTTATGTCTGTTTCAACTCCAGAATCTCATTCGTCCTTTTGTCAACTTTATTCATTCGACGCATTGCCAGCTCAAATTTTTCGCTTGCGAATTGGTAAGCAGATCCATGTAAGGGGATAAAATGGACACGTACCCAGCGTAATCCTGCAGCCTGAAAGCATCATCGGCTTTGACCGTTGCTTCATGATACTGCTGTATTCGCACCTCCTGTCCAATCTTCCTTAAGGGTCATCAAATGCGTTTTTTGCACGAAGCATCGCGATAGATTTTTGGAGCGATGTGCGCGTGCCTGGCGCTCTCCCAGGCACATGGTACTCTCCTGCATGGATGCCTCTGGCACCTGAATGTACATAAGCGCCTGGTTCGCTCAGCTCTGCTCAATCTGTTTCTTGTCATCCATCGATCAACAGGTCATCATTTACTTACGGAATTGTTAAATATCAGTAGTAAATTTTACGCGGCAGGCTTTTTGCCTGTGCCACCCAGCTCTCCACCTGCGAGAGATCAGGCAGATGGCGCACTAACTTCCGTTGTGCGTTGGCAGCCACCATCTTCTCCAGCAGATTAGCCGGCACCCGCATAGCCAGCTCCGGGATAGTATCGACCCCTGCCGCTTCTAAAAGGTCAGCATACTCCTGGCCGATACCTTTGATGCGGTACAGGTCAGCCATATTGAGCCAGCGCAGCAACAGTTTTTCGCTGATATTCGTCTTGTCAACGATTTCTTTGCGGCCTTTCACAGTGGATCCTTGCTCGAGCAATTCATCCACGTTGGTAATGCCAGCCTGGCGTAGTTTCTGGCGGTAAACCTCACCGATTCCCTCGATGTATTTCAATCCTTTTGCGGTGGGCAGTTTGATGCTTTCCGGAACCGTGGCAATGGTTTTTTCAGCACCGAGCAGTTTCTCCATATCGGACAGGTCTCCCATCACGTTCTGTGAGATGACCGCCACACCCTGGAAATTGTGTTCCCTCATGCTGCTCAGCGCCTTCCGCCAGTCGGCTTTCTCGATCAGTAGCGCCACTGCCGATTCACTTGCCGTCATCTTCTCCCCGAATTCTTCCACCAGCAGGTCCTTGATCCCCTGGCCGAGCATGGCGTAGGCTGTTCCTGCAAGCGGACCATTCATATCCCAACCCTCAGTTCCAAAAAGAACTGCAAATATCGCGCTGATCAAACGCCCATTCAAAAAACCCTCACGTACCACCTCTTCCTGTGTTCGGTGGAGCGTGATCTCGCCCAATCCACTTTTGGTCACTGCCACTCCATCTTTGAACCTGGCGATTTTCTTGTCCATGAGACCGATTATCGCAGTCAGTGCCTCACTGGCTGTTTCAGCTTTAGCATATTTGATCACCATAAATATATACTTCTCTGCCATTTTTCTCTCCTTTGTATATGATTTGGGGGTTGGTTGAGTCGAACAATCCTGTCTGGATATCCTTTTCATGCACGATCTGTTGTTGAGATAGTATAGCATTTTGTTCATAAAACGATGCTTGGTGATGGATTTTATTCTTTTCCCATAAATGGATACTCGCTTTTACATAATAGTATCTGACTGTCTGTTGTTGCTTGGGATGATTACTTGGTTCAGCGGTAAATGGTGTTGAGCATGCACCTGGATCAATCCCTTGTATAATTTATTCATGGTGAATTCTCCACCAGGAAAAATGGGGTAGTGATGAAAAATCCGCATCGATGCATGGAGTTTTCTAACGCTGATGAATGGCGGGCATGGTTGTATGCAAATCACGCCTCCGAGTCGCAAGCCTGGCTGCTCATCAGCAGAAAAGGGGCTTCCACACCTTATATCCGGCTGGAAGAAGCAAATGAAGAGGCTTTATGCTTTGGATGGATCGATGGCGCACTCCAACCGATCAATAAAGAGACCTATGCCTTAAGGTTTTCTCCTCGTAGACCGGATAGCATTTGGTCAGTGAACAACCAAAAAAGGGTCGAGAAATTGATCCAGCAGGGTCGCATGACCCCAGCCGGGATGGAGAAGATATCCCAGGCAAAGGAATCTGGCGAATGGGAAGCAGCCATCGCCCGGGAAGATGTGAGTTCGGTTCCCGACGACCTGGTGCAAGCACTGGATGAAAATGACGCCTGGGATGCCTTCGAAAATTGGCCGGCTTCGCAGAAACAGCAATACCTGTACTGGCTGGAGAGTGCCAAAAGGTCTGAAACGCGCCAAAAACGCCTCCAGGCGATCGTCGATAAAGCCAAACGCCATCGATACCCCAGGCGGCAGAAATAAACTCGCTACCCCATCAGGGTGATTTCACGAAGAAATCCCCTGCAACCCAACAAAACCACCGTTGGGTTTCGCCAAAATCACTCAACCCAACCTACGGCTCGGGATACCCGGATTGGGAGGATCACAGCACCCTCGCAATATCCCACGCCATCTGTCATTGCGAGTGAGCGCTCTGTGCGAGCGTGGCAATCTTCTACATTGCCAGGTAACACATATTCTTTAGAAACGGTGATTTTTTATCGCCTTGAAGTTTGCCATCCCTCAAAAATTCCTCGGGATACGCGAACTCAACGGAATTCAATTCCCTCCACTTCGTCCATGCACGCTGTGTCCGGGGTTTGCAGTGGATCATCCAAAAAAGCCATCCCGATCTGCAGCGCACACGGGTTCGAGCGCATCACCCCATGTGACATATCGGGGAACTCATAATAATAATGGTTGCCTAAAGTTTGCGCCGCCAGCGCTGCCCAACCAGGCGGTGTCACCGGGTCATAGCTGCCGGAAAATATTAGCGTGGGGATGTCACTTACCACCGCCTGGTTCTCGATCTCAGCAGCCGGGGGTATATCCCAATGGGAACACACCTCAAATGCGTATTGTGGGCTGAAGTGGTCACGCAATACACTGGGAACAGCCGCAGCCTCGGGGCTCTCCTGCAGGCCGATCTCAAAGGGTACCTCTTCCCGGCAGGTGGAAGACCAGAACAAACCCGTGCTGGCGGGGGCACCGATCACACCCCCCGCAATTTCCGCCAGGTCTCCATATTTCCCCTCGTAGGCTGTTTGGATCAGATTAGGGATATCGGCAATGGATTCCATCGAATAGAGCATCCCAAAGATCATATCGATGAACAGGTCGCCGTCAAGGTACACCAGGTAGGGTTGATCACGGTACGGGCCATACACCTCCAGCTGGACTGGTGTAGTTTCCAGCTGGTCTATGACCGCATAGAATTTTGCCTCGCTGTCCTCGTAATGGCTTGCGCAGGATTCAATTCCCAGGCACGTCAGGATGACCTTCTGCAATGAACGGTATGCATTGAGTGCAAGATCAAGGTCCAGGTTGGCATCCGCCGGGTCAACCGAGTCGATGATCACACTGCGGATCCCTGCGGGGAAATCACGCATCACATTTAGCGCCAGTCGCGTGCCATAGGAGATGCCATACAGGTTGACCTTTTCATATCCGAGCACCTTACGTAGGTCATCCACGTCTGCAGCACTTTCCATGCTGTTGTAAGCCGCTAAATCGATACCGTCCTTTCGCCACAATTCCACGCACGCATCCAGTACCTGGAGTGCCCCCGAATTATATTCAGCCAGGCTCAAATTCTGCTCGCGGGCATTCCAGAGATATTCATCGTAAGGCTGGCAGAATAAGTATGGCTCACTGAAGCGTGTACCTCGCTGGTCGATCAGGATATAGTCGCGCTGTTGCAGGATCTCTTCCCCGCCACCCAGAAGGATCGGTCGTGCGAACCTCAGCGCCGATGATCCCGGTCCGCCGATCAAATGGACCACCGGGTCGGCTGCCGGATTCGGACTGCTGCTCTTGAATATGGCAACGCCGAGTCGTATCGTCCGTCCATTCGGTTTCTCGCGATTCTCCGGGACGGTCAGGGTGCCGCAGCGCGGTTGGAAACCTTCCGGCACCTCAAAATTGCACTTCCCTTCTTCGAAAGCAGGGCTCACGGCAATGGCTGTCTCAACGGGATGGGTGTTATCTGTAGCAGTTTCTGTGGGTCGAAAGGTGAAGTCAAGCGCGGGTGGGTCCGTCGCAGGGCTATTAGCTGCAATCGGGTTGCATCCGCTGAGTATCAGGATCGCAGCACAGAGTAGCAAAGTAATCGCTGGTGGTTTCATTGGATCGCTCCATCTGAATTAGAAGATACCTGGTAGTAAAAAAATCTCAGTCCCAACCTGTTGAGGCACAGGTCCGCTTGTGCCGCATTCAAATCATTAAACCAATACTTGTCTTTTATATTACACGCCTCGCGCAGCGCTGGTTCATTATCCCACGACATGAGTACCTGATTGCCCTGTTTCCAAACCTTGCACACACCCTCGCCTGGGTGCTTAAGGGAAAATAAAGGGGTAATCGTGTTTCTACACCCCTAACCCCCACAAAATCCGTGTAATCCGCCTGCCCCCGACTGTTTTTAGAGGGGGTGGTTGAAATCCGTTGTCAGACTTCAAACTATTATCAGCTGTATCCTCCACACTGACTGATTAATATATTCTAAATTAGATAAATATTATCCATAATTTGATATAATGGCATACAGTTACTCGATCTACTTAATAAACAATATGGAGCATATTATGGACCAGGAAATAAGCACCACCCAACAGAAATCCAGCAAGGCAACCACAACCTCGGATAAGAAGTCCACGGGTTTTACCGCCGAGGAACGTGCAGCGATGCAGGAGCGCGCCAGGGAGGTGAAGGCGGAGACGAAACGGGGTAAACGCCCGAATCCAGCAGATGGCGAAAGCGATGTTCTCGTAAAGATCGCTGAGCTACCCGAACCGGATCGCTCCATGGCTGAGCGTTTACATGCGATCGTCAAGGCCAATGCACCTTCCCTCTCACCGAGAACCTGGTATGGGATGCCTGCCTATGCTAAAGACGGGTATGTCATCTGCTTCTTCCAAAGCGCTCAAAAATTCAAAACCCGGTACGCCACCCTCGGTTTCTCCGACAAGGCAATGCTCGATGATGGTACCCTCTGGCCGGTTGCTTATGCGTTGAAGCAGCTGACCGCAGCTGAAGAAACCAGGATCATCAGCCTGCTGAAGAAAGCAGTAAGCTGATCATTTTCCTCCCCACCCGTTATTGCGGGATCCCCGCTGGTTATCACAGGGAGTGATCCCCGCTGGTTTTCCCGGGGAGCCATTACCTCTGGTTTTCGCAGGGAATCAGGGTTTTCTTTCAGGATTTTCCTGGTCAGCTGACCATTTTCGGGGATTTTCCATTATGTACAGGTGGATCTTTTGATATTCGGCCTGGTCACGGATGATGTGTTCGTAATAATTACGCTGCCAGATTGGTTGATGGTCTATGCCGGGTAGAGACCAAATATGTTTTGTTAGGCGCGATTTGAATTGACCGATCAATGCACCCAATGATTTTGGTACTGGACCGGATGGACGCGTTTTTTGTAGGGGCGACCCATCAATGCCACCAGTGAATTGGTCTGGCGCAACTTGATCGAAAAACGATGTACCATTCTGGCGTAGGCGGGTCGCCCCTACGGAATTGATCACGATAATTGCGTGAATATGGTTTGGCATGATGACGTGTGATTCAATTGCAATATGTCTGAATTGGATTGGCAACCGGTGTAATTCTGCTTGAGCCAATTTACCTATCTTATTCAATCTCACCTCACCCTCTAAAACCTCACCGAAAAGACAGGCGCGTTTATACGTCACCAGGGTGACAAAATAAGCCCCGGGGTAGGAATAATTATAGCCTTTCAGGCGGTTGGAACGGCGGCGGTGATCTGGAGGATTATTTTTCATGATGTAAAGATGACCTCCATGTCATTTTCTAGCCGGCTGAGGGAATCGTAGGTTGGGTTGAAGGCGGTGGTTTTCCGCCTGAAACCCAACAAAACCAATCAGCTTTTAAATATACCAATGACAAGTTAAATTTCCTTCGTGTCCTTTTATTCCTTTGTGGTTAATAATTTTTCGCTCCCCGCATACCTCTTGCACAGCTCATCCAGCTCCAACCTCTCCCCCCGTTCCTGGCACAAACGGGCTTGCTCCACATCTACAACCTGCCCGGCAGCGTTAATCGCCTCCCCCGCCTGCTCCTTCACCTCGTTCCAAAATTCTGTTCCCATCAAGCGCAGGATGTTTCGTTCATTCTCCGACCAGCCCGTCTTTGGTGGTTCGCAGCAGGAAAGCATCGTAGGAGCGACCACCGATCAGTTGGATCAGGCCAGCAACCAGGTAGTCTCCCTTTTCAAGTTCGATTAAAGCCATACTGCCGTAAACCGTCTGCTGATTAAGCAGGGATTGCCTCCCTAGCACATTGCCATCATCATCAACCCAGCTGAGCAGGACACCGTTCGCAATTGCGCCAAGCAGGTAGGTTCCATCACCGAGGCAAATCATGGAAGTGGCATAATCATCGAAGGACGGATCACCAAAAGAGGTCTCCCATTCCAGATCACCGTTCGCGGTACAACGGGCAAGCCAGGTGTCAGCTTGCCGGGGTGAGCTGTTCATTTTGAAACCAGCCAGGATGAACCCCCCATCATCGGTCTGGGCAAGTTGGGAGCCGTACTGCCAGCCAGTGAGTTCGTAGCGATGTGCCCACTGGATGCTGCCATCGCTGTTCAGTTTCACCAATCCCCCATCTTCATCGGCACTAACAGCGAGTGCGAGAGAACCATCTGCAGTCTCGAGAGCATCCAGCACGAGCTCCTCCATTGGGCTCTCAACGGTATACACCCAGATGACAGCTCCATCCTGCGTCACACGTATGGCATATTCGTCTCGGCCTCCCGCGGCTGATTCACTGAATCCATAGAGCAGCAATTCCCCATTCGCCAGCTGGAGCATTCCGTAGGGCCACTCTCTGCTTGTTCGGCCGTACGTTTTAAACCATTGCTCAGCCCCGTCTTGGTCTATTTTGAGGAGGAAAAAGTCCCGGTCACCAGCGCCATACGAATCTGTTTCACCGAAGATAAAGTAACCTCCATCCTCAGCCAGCACGGCTGATCTTGCTTGTTCATATCCATCTCCACCCCAGGCTTTTTCCCAGATCACTTCACCATCGAGGTCCAATTTAACAAAGAGAGCGTCACCCGAATATGGCGGCATGTGCAAATGATTTGTTGCGCCAGCTGCCAGGATGTTTCCATCTTGCGTGAGAACGATATCGAAGAATGCACCGTAGTCAGGTCCCTCAAAGGTTTTGACCCATGTTTTCGAAGGGTCTGGCGGCATCGAAGTCTCGGTCGGCGCAGTGGTCGGCGTTACTGGTGCAGTGGTCGGCGTTACCGGTGCAGTGGTCGGCATTACCAGCGCAGTGGATGGTATCACCGGCGTTGTGGTCGGCATGAGGGGCGTGGTGGTTGCAACCGAGGCACAGCCAGCGGAAAGTATACACAACCCGATATAGAAATACCACCTCCACTTGAACATAAACCCTCCTTATATCCTGATAATTAAAATATATGTCCCCGATAGGGTTGGACAAAGGTGAAACGCTCTCCAGTGCGCGCATGTTTGGGCAGTTATGAGCCTGAAGCCCTAACAGTATTACTCACCAAGCGCGCTATTTAACCCGATCAGGTATCTGCAATAAACCACCGCATGTCGCATACTTCTGCGCCATCAGAAAGGGTATGCTCTCTCTGGTACCTGCCGCCGTCAATAAGGCGTTCGGCAGCTGCATAATCATATGTGCAGAAGACTTTTCTGAACAAGGTCAGCTCTTCCTCACCGAATTGCTTGAAGAAATCATATACCGGGCATGTATAGAAGTTCATGTGATACACGCTCCCTTCCCGGTAAAGTTCAGCTCGATACCCGGGTTCACCATAGGGAAACTTAAGCATATCACTCAAAAACTTGCCCATGCGCTCCATTGGTTCCTTCGTCTTCCGCGCAATCAGTTTCCGCTTCAAACGGTAATATCCACTTGTGTTCAATACAAACTGCCAGTTGATATCTCCGATCAGGTTTGTTGCGTAAGCAGGGTCCACTTTTTCATGTAATAAAGCCCTGTAGATTGCCAGGTCCAACAAAGCCGAATATGCCATCATGTAATTACCAATATTAGGGAGGTCCTTGAAGTAAGGCATCAATTCTCCTGTGTTCGATCCTTGCCTTATGGATGATCCGTTCGAGTTCCTTTTTGGTGAAGCGTCCATACACTGGCTCACCATCCCGCCTGCATCTGGGCGTGAGTACCTGCATAACGCTTTTTTCCTTAATCGCCCATACCTGCTTCCGAATGATCTGCTTGATGAGATTCTGTGACATTGTAAATACCCCTTTCTCGCTTGCTCAGCGCGATAAACAATTCAACATCACGGAGCGTCTTGCTATATATAGTACTCGCGATCATGATTTTCTGTTCAGCAACTCATAGACAATTGAGGAGTGACTGTTATTTCTCAGGAAACGGATCCCCGATCAGATCTGTCACAGGCTTCGACAAAGAATTATGCTGTATCGAACAGAGAAATCATAACTGTATCGGATCGAACAATCCATCCTGCATAACAACAAATTCCTCCCTGACGATATGGGAAGCATAGCATTATGCGTTTGGGGTAAACCTACCTTGTGGATGTGTTTGTAATAATTACGCTGCCAAATTGGTTGATGGTCTATGCCGGTAGAGACCAAATATGTTTTGTGAGGCGCGATTTGAATTGACCGTTCAATGCACCCAATGATTTTGGTGCTGGACCGGATGGACGCGTTGTTTGTAGGGGCGACCCATCAATACCATCAGGGAATTGATCTTGCGCTACATGATCGAAAAATGATGTACCATTCTGACGTAGGCGGGTCGCTCCTACTGGATTGGTCATAATAATTGCGTGAATATGGTTAGGCATGATGACGTGTGATTCTATTGCAATATGTCTGAATTGGGTTGGCAACCGGTGTAATTCTTCTTGAGCCAACTTACCTATCGAATTCAATCGCACCTCCCCCTCTAAAACCTCACCGAAAAGGCAGGCGCTTCATCAGAATCGTAGGTTGGGTTGAAGGCGGTGGTTTTCCGCCTGAAACCCAACAAAACCAATCACGGAAATCAATTCCGTCCACTTCTGCCATGCACGCTGAATCCGGGGTTTGCAGCCGATCACCCACAAGATGGGAATCGTAGGTTGGGTTGAAGGCGGTGGTTTCCGCCCTGAAATCCAACAAAACCAACGTTAGGTTTCGCTAAAATCGCTCAACCCAACCTACCGATGGGAATTGTTGGTTGGGTTGAAGGCGGTGGTTTTCCGCCTGAAACCCAACAAAACCAATCAGGAAATCAATTCCCTCCACTTCTTCCATTTCTTCCATGCACGCTGTATCCGGGGTTTGAAGCGGATTCTCCAGGAAATCCTTCCCGATCTGCCCTGCCCGCTTTTTAGTATACCAATGACAAGTTAAATTTCCTTCGTGTCCTTTTATTCCTTTGTGGTTAATAATTTTTCGCTCCCCGCATACCTCTCGCAAAGCTCATCCAGCTCCAGCTTCTCCCCCCGCTGCTGGCACAACTGCGCTTCCTCCTCGCTCAATCCCGTCCTCCCCGCCTCGATGATCTCACCCGCCTGCTTCTTCACCTCGTTCCATGTTGTAGGTTTACTGAGCACACAGGCAGCCACTTCGATCGCTTCTCCCGCTAGCCCCGTGGCTAGGAGCAATCCTGCGATCCCTGCCAGTGGTAAGCTCTTTATATCCGGGTTGTGCCACTGGATGGCGAAGCTCAGCGATGAGTTTAAGTGCTGCCGTGCCTGGTCAAACGCACCCATTTTCACCAGCACATTTCCCAGCCTGGCGTGCGTAAGCGCCAATCCCCACGGCCGGTTGCCGCGCTGCTCCTGCTGGTGATATTCGAGGGCCTGCCCATATTCGTCACGGGCCCCTTCCAGGTCACCTTCCATCATGGCGATATCCCCCATACCGCGATGGTAAAAGCCCAGGCCATTGAATTCCTGGATTTTTTCGAACACCGGGTAAGCCTCCTGGAAATATTTCCTGGCCTGCTTCAAATTTCCCATCAAGCGGTGGATCTCCCCCAGCTCCCAGGTGTGCCAGGCGATGTCGTTCTGGTTGCCCACTTCAATGGCGATCTCCAGGCTGCGTCTGCGCAGCTCCAGCGCATAATCCAGCTCCCGGTAGCGCGAAGCTTGCAGGCTTTCCCAGGAGAGGTCGGTGCCGAGCATCCGCCGGTTGCCGGTCTTCTCCGAGAAGCGTCTCTGCTCGGCGAAGGCGTGGAAGGCCTGGTCGATCTTGCCTGAATATACGTAATATTCTCCCAAATTCGACCATGTCGAGTCCACCCCCAGCTCATCACCCACCTGGGCAAATAAGTATTGGGCATTTCTGTTATATTCGATCGCCAGCTCATATTTATATTCACTGGCGGCCAGGTTCCCCAGCACCTGCAAGGTGATGCCCTGTTCCTGCAGCACACCTATTTTTTTAAAGTTTTCCAGTGCGGTGGATAAATACTGCTTGCATACTTCCGGGTTACTCCATTGCGACCTGCTGGCCAGCAGGTAGCCATATCCCAGGATCCATGGGTCCTTGAACTGCTGGATGATGGGTAAAGCCTCAACGATCTTCTGGGTACCCTCAGCGTAATTCAAGCTACCCCCGTAGGTGGCGATCAGCACGATATACCAGAACCCCATCTCCTCCTGCAGATTACATTCCTGCACTCTTGCCCACAGCTGCTGTAACCGTTCCCTGGGCTGGTCATCAAAGATTGAAAAATTCATTTCAAGATTCGTTTCGACCGTCTCCAGGATGGCCTGTTGCAGGCTGCAGCTGCCACTCATTGGTGCAGCCACTGCTTTGCGTGCCTGTTTCAGCAGCGGGAGAATTACATCCGGGTTACCCCGGATCAACAAGTAATGGAACAACCCGGGCAGCATTTTTTCGATCAGGGTATCGATGTCACACGATAGCACCAGCCACGCCCAGGCCTGTGGGATGTTGCTCTCCAGCTCCAGCTTGATCATTTGCAGGGCCTGCAGCTGTTCTGCGCTGCGCAATCCCTGCCCCTGTACCTGCATGAAATTGGCAAAAAACTCCGCCTGCCGGTCTCGTGTCTCCTGCCATTCGTCCTGGTCCGTTTCCAACCTCTCCATGCCATACTGCTTTAGCACCTCGTGCAGCTGGTAGCGCCCGTTATCCCCCTGCTGCAGCCAGGACTTGTTCACCAGGCTCAGCAGCGTCTTCAATGATGCTCCGCTAACCGCCTGCGCCGCCTGCCTCGAAAAACTTCCCCTGAAGGCACACAGGCGCTTGAAGGCTTGCTGCTCTTCTGGCTCCAACCATTTCCACGAGGTCTCGAACACTGCCCTCAGGCTGCGCTGGCGGGCTGGGGCATCCGCTGCCGGGCTTTCCAGGAAGTCCAGGCTGTGAGCGATCTCCCCGGCGATCTCCTCCGGGGGCAACAGCTCCAGCCACCCCACCGCCAGCTCGATCCCCAATGGTGACCCATCCACCAGCTGGCAGATGCGCACCACCGCTTCCAGGTTGCGCCGGGTGAGCTGAAAATCCGGCTGAACCTGGCGGGCACGCTCCACCAGCAGCTGGATCCCGCTAAACGATCGTGCTTGTTCCTGCGGGTCATTCCAGGTCGCTTGGGTTAGCTCATCCGGGATGCTCATCCCCGGCACCCGGTACACCCGCTCAGCCTGCAGGTTCAACCTTTCACGTGAAGTGACGATTATTTTTACCTGGCTGGCTGCCTCCAGGATCTCCACCACCAATTCTCTGCCCGCCTCCAGCAGGTGCTCGAAGTTATCCAGGATCAACAGCAGCTGTTTTTGGCGTAGATAATCCAGCAGCTGCTGGATTGGGGCAGTTTCTCCTTTATAGAAGGCAAGTCCCAATGCGTTGGCGATCGCCGGGATGAGTCCCTGGTCAGATTGCACCGGCGCAAGCGCGACGAACCAGGCACCGTCGTGGAAGGATTTTGCCAGTTCACCCGCTGCCTGGATCGACAGGCGCGTTTTACCGTTTCCACCCGGTCCGGTCAGGGTCAATAAATGGGTGGCGGGTTCAAGCACCAGCTTGCTGATCTGCTCGATCTCCTCCAGTCTTCCGATGAAGGGGGTTGCCGGGATCGGCAGGTTGCCCATTGCCTGGGGAGTACTATCTATAGGATGTGCAGCAACAGGCTCAGGGCGTTTTATGCTCAGCTCCCCGTGCAGGATGAACTGGTACAGCTCCTCGGTCTCAGGCTGTGGTGCTACCCCCAGCTCGCTCTTAAGGTTTTGCATGCAAGTCTGATACAGGCGGATCGCCCCGCTGCGGTCCCCCAATCCAGCCATCTGGCGCATGGCTGCCCGGTAGGCAGCTTCATTCAGCCGGTCGAGGCTTAGCCAGCGCTGGGCATGGGTCAGCCGCAGGGGCATGATCCCCGTTCTGCTCATAGTCTGCCACCAGGCTCTCCAGTGCCCGCCCGAATTCCTTGCGGAAATACTCAGCCTGCTGCAGCTGCCACTCTTCAAAAGGTGCCGTATCAGCGACCTGCATGCCTTCCATGAAATCCCCCCGGTACAGGTGCACCGCTTCTTCAAGTTCCTCCCGGTGGCCGCTCGGCTTGGCCAGCTTGTGATGGAAGGCATCGATATCAACCGTGAGACCCTGGCTGCGGTTTAGGCACACGCTTTCGTGGTCAGCCTCGATCCAGCCTTTGCCCAGCGCATGGTTCAGCTCCCACAGTGTCCGCCTTAAATATGAGTATGCGCTTGCCTTGGGGTAGTCGGGCCAGAACAGGGTGGCTAAAATCTCGCGGCCGTGTGCTCTGGCTTCCACGGCCAGGTAAGCCAGCAGCCCGATGGCTTTGTGCCGGTCCGTTTTGATCGGCGTGCCATCCAGGGTGATGATCGGTGGACCCAGCAGGGCAATGTCCAGCTGATGCATGCATCGATTATATATCGATTTTACCTATCTCGACCAAGGAGGGGGGTTGTTTTTTTTGCCTGGCCTTCGGCATTAAAAACCGAAACGCAAACCGAAACGCACCGCAGTTGTTTTTATTCCTCTGGCAATACGCTCCCGAAACGCACGCTACGTAAACTGGAAGCATAGAAACGAGCTGAAACAAGAGGAGCAAAGCCATGATCACAAGCTTAGGATACACCAAAGAAGGAAATATCAGCCAGGGACTGGATAGCCTGACCCTCAGCACCCAGGCAGTCGCCTCCTTCAACATGGCTTACAGCCGTGGTCGCCTGATGAGCTTCATCGCCAGGCTCACCCGCCAGAACAACCACTTGCAGGAGCTCTCCTCCCAGCCAGTCTCCAAAATCCGCCCGACCAGCCACATCGTATCCGTACCCATCAAGCAGATCAAGGGTACCTTCGGGCGCAGCACTGATTTCGATGTCAATTTCAACCCGCTCCACGAACGCAGCCGCTCACGTTGGATCAGCATCCTCACCGCCATCCAGCTGGGCATCAGCCTGCCTCCGGTCGAGCTGGTGCAGGTGGGCCAGGTCTACTACGTACGTGATGGGCACCACCGCATCTCGGTTGCCAAAGCCCTGCAGCAGGAAGCCATCGAAGCCCATATCGTAAGCTGAACCCAGGCGAGAGTCAGGTTGGGTTACACCTGGTGCGTGTAACCCAACCTTTTTTATTGGCAGGCTCCTATCCGCCATCATTTTCCGCGGTTTTTTTCCTGTTCTCAAATCCCATGCACTGTTTGATATTTGGACATATACTTATAGATACCGTGTGTTCATCCTGTAGAACAATTCCAAATACATGCTGATTGCGGAAAGGTGGGATTATGTACTCCGTAGAAAAACTACTCGAAATGATCACCAGTTTAAAATCATCAGACCGGTATGATGCCTGCGAATGGCTGCGCATTGCTCAAGAAAGCTCCCCCGACATTATTTATGCACTGAGGAAAGCTACCTTTGATGATGATAAGGAAGTGGCAACCAGGGCATATATGGCCTTGCAGGCTGATGTTCATCAAAAGATGATGATTGATATGGGGCTGATCAAGGCTGAAGTAACGGGTCCGTTGAATGGAGAAATCCAGGATACGGATATTGGGCAAGCTGGGTCTACTCAACAAGGTTTCGACGAATATGCCCGGATGCTTAAGGTAATTCGGAATTGGGGATTCTGGAATATTGGTTTGGGTGTGATGCACCTCGTAATATCCGGGATTTTCAGCGCACCATGGGGAGTCTTACTGATCATTGTCGGGTTGGCATCTCTTTTCTTTCCGACCGCCTCCATGTTCATAATATATGCCGTAACCATATCTTGGGCTGCCGTATGGAATTTGTTAAGTTTTAACCTCGAGTGGGCGATCTTCGCAATGTTTCAGGTTTATTTTACCATCCGGATAATTTTGGATTACCGGCGATACCGTAAAGTTGAAGAACCATCTCCTGCCTCAGCAATTGAATCGTCTACCCCTCAGCAAGCCACCCGTCGTGCGGATCGCTATTTCCCTTGGATCGGATCTTGCATGGGTTGTTCTTCCTTGTTTGGATATATCGTATTTATCTTTATCATCATCCTTGCAATAATTGTGTCTCCTGATTCTGTTAGTTTTCCCGATTATTTCAGTATTATTGAAGGGATATTGATTAATATAGGTTTACTGGGTTTTGCCATTGGTTTAGCTTCCCTGCTATCCAGATACCGACCTATGGCATTAGGGGTTTTAGGGTTGGTAGCAGGAGCGCTTACCCTGGTTGTTTATCTAGCCCTGTTGTTAATTAGCAGGTTGATTTGACCTTAATACTTATTGTAGATAGCTCCCAACCTGTCGGGAGAGCACCATGACTCCGGATTCCGACCCAAACTGGATTATGGAAGATGGGTACGGGACAAAGGAGACCATCGATAAGTGGGCATCCTGGTGCTATTGTGCGCGATTCCTCAAGGTGCGCCATCCTCTATTGACAGATCTTGTCAATCCTCGAAAATATTCACCAATCTTCGAATAAAATTACAGCACCGTCCAGGAACAAATTTTCATCATCAGCGTTTACAATCATAGGGAGATGGTTTTATGAATATAATTCTGCTCAAATCAAAACTAATCCTCATCCTTGGGTTGTTCCTGGCGTTGACCTTTCTCCTGTCTCACTCCTTCTCCGCTCTGGCCGATGTGGGGGTGCGCCCCATCCTGCCTGGGGGCAGCAGCCTCCTGCCTGAAGACTCGACACCCATCCAAATGGCAGCTGAGATCGTCACCATGAATGTCCGCCCGGCGACTGAGTCCGACAATGCCATCATCCAGCTCAACCCCAATGCTTATGGTCTACAAATTCAATCCATCTGGTACCCCATGGTCGCCGAGGTGCAGGCAGTCTTCACCATGACCAACCCCACCAGCGAAGATGTGAGCCTGAATGCCTGGTTTCCTCTCGCCTCCGCCCTGGAAAATGTCAGTTGGGAGCTAAACCCCGACGAGATCGTCCCCCGCATACTCAGCTTTCAGGTCGCCGCTGATGGTGCTCCCATCGACTACTCGGTGAGCGAGCTGCCTAATCCCAAGGGTGCCGATAAGCCTGACCTGCCCTGGGCTAGCTTCCCTGTCACCTTTCCCGCTGGCACCGATACCATTATCCAGGTTGATTATCTCTTTCCCTTGCAGCCCTCGGTGAAAGGTCGCGAGCTTGCTTTGTACTACATCTTCCAGACCGGCGCTGGCTGGGATGGACCGATTGGTAAAGCTGATCTGGTGTTGAACCTGCCCTATCCTGCCTCTGAAGGGACCCTTGCCCAATTCGATCCAACCAACTTCAGCCTACCCTATTCTATGTCTGGTCCTAAAAACCTTCTGTCTTTGGATGCTACCCTGGATGGCAACCAGGCCCGCTGGACATGGTCGGAATTCGAACCCGGACCGGAGGATGATTTTGCCATCTGGCTCGCTGATCCGGTCCTTCTCCAACAGCTGGAGTCCGCCCGCTCAGCCGTCCAGGCGAACCCCCAGGATGGTGCAGCCTGGCTGGAGCTTGCGCGCGCTTACCGCTCGCTTGGCACGGGTGCCTGGGGTCTTCCTACCGTTTTTGCCGGTAGCTACCTCACACCTGGTGTGGAGGCTTATCAACAAGCTGCCGAGCTACTTCCCGATCACCCTGAGCCGCATGCTGGCATCGCCATGTTATCTCTCGCCCCCTACATGAATAACGTCAGCGCTCCCTCCGAGGTGATGGGACTCGTCCAGGAGCAGCTGCTCCTCGCCCGGGAGCTGGAAGCTGCCCACCCCGACCTGGCTGAGCAGGCACAGGTTTCTTCCATGATGGTCGATGACGCCCTGAACAACTACTTCTACAAGATCACCGCCACCGCAGTCTCTGGTGCCACCAGTACCGTGGAGGCACGCCAAACGGAGAACGCGGCTGCCTCACCCACCCCCACCAGCACTCCCACGCCGTTCGCAACCACAACGCCGGTGCCAGGAGCTTCCTACACCCCCTATCCGCCACCTCTCACTCCAACTGAGCTCTTTGACGTCCAACCCATGCCGGCCAGCACCCTGCCTGTCTGGCTGGTGTGGGTGATTGGATTTCTCTTATTTGCGGTCATTGGCAGTCTGGTTTATTGGTTTTTATTGCGCAAGGAGAAGTAAACCGCCTTGCTTGGGGTTGTTCTCGAGCGCTGCCTTCCCGCTTGAAGCTCAACCTGATGCTTGAAGACCTGTCAGGTTATCAATACCTGGCAGGTCTGCTTTTACAACTGCGCGATAAAATTTTCCTCCTTCACTTGCCCTACCGCCACCTGACCGTCAACGCTAAATCTCCCCTGTTTTTGGGGAGAAACCAGTTATCTTCTGGCGTGGCAATCTTCTACCCGGCCTCTGTCATTGCGGCATCTCCCCGGGTTATGGGGAGAAGGGTTGGGTGAATTTCCCAACCCGAAGCAATCTTCTCCATGGCCTCTGTCATTGCGGTATCTCCCCTGTTTTTGGGGAGAAGACACCGTTCTTTGGTCGAAGCAATCTTCTCCACTATCGGATGGATCCTCCTCCTTCGAAATCCACTCAATCCTCATAACATCTTTGTAATTGGCATTACGGCATCTCCCCTGTTTTTGGGGAGAACCCGGCGCTCTTTGCCGGGTGTGGCAATTTTCAACATTGACAGAAACCCTTACATCCATCATTGCATTCACCTGCATATATTGACGATCTGGATTGTTGAAGATTGCTTCGTCGCTTCGCTCCTCGCAAAGACAGTTGGTGTGGCAATCTCCTACACAGCCTCTGTCATTGCGAACCCGGCGCTCTTTGCCGGGTGTGGCAATTTTCAACATTGACAGAAACCCTTACATCCATCATTGCATTCACCTGCATATATTGACGATCTGGATTGTTGAAGATTGCTTCGTCGCTTCGCTCCTCGCAAAGACAGTTGGTGTGGCAATCTCCTACACAGCCTCTGTCATTGCGAACCCGGCGCTCTTTGCCGGGTGTGGCAATCTTCAACATTTACAGAAACCCTTACATCCATCATTGCATTCACCTGCATATATTGACGATCTGGATTGTTGAAGATTGCTTCGTCGCTTCGCTCCTCGCAAAGACAGTTGGTGTGGCAATCTCCTACACAGCCTCTGTCATTGCGAACCTGGCGCTCTTTGCCGGGTGTGGCAATCTTCAACATTTACAGAAACCCTTACATCCATCATTGCATTCACCTGCATATATTGACGATCTGGATTGTTGAAGATTGCTTCGTCGCTACGCTCCTCGCAAAGACAGTTGGTGTGGCAATCTTCTACACAGCTTCTGTCATTGGGAGACCGTTCTTTGGTCGCTGGTCCTGAGTGTAATGAGGGAAAGCAATCTTCAAGTTGCATGGCGGGCATCCTGCCTGCCATAATACCCCTCCCCAGACAATGCGAACACTATTTGTGAGCGTTGCAAAATTCCTAATGAGACATTCATCACTCAATCCTAAACAGCCACAAAAAACCCACTTATAATAAAAAAATGATCATCAAGGAGATCCAGTCAAAGTCCATCCTGTCGGCCTCCAAAGTCTACCCGTATGTCATCAATCCCTACACGGGTTGCCAGCATAATTGCCTGTACTGCTACGCCCACTTTATGAAACGCTTCACCGGGCACAAGGAACCCTGGGGTCAATTTGTGGATGTCAAGCTCAATGCACCCGGGCTCTTAAGTCGTGAAATTACCCGTAAAAGGAAGGACCGGGTATGGGTCAGCGGGGTTTGTGATCCCTACCAGCCGCTCGAAGCGAAATATATGCTCACCCGCCAGTGCCTGGAGATCCTCGCTGCCAATAACTGGCCCGTGACCGTCCAAACCCGCTCCCCACTGGTGCTGCGCGATGTGGATATTTTGCAAACTGGCACCGACTTTGAAGTCGGTTTGAGCATCACCACTGCCGATGATGACTTCCGCAAGCTGTTCGAGCCGGGTGCCCCTTCGATCCTGCAACGGATTCGGGCACTGGACGAGTTGCATCGCCTCGGGATACGCACTTTCGCCATGATCGCCCCCATACTTCCCGGGGTGGAAAACCTGCCTGGGCTCCTGGCTGGAAAAGTGGACCATGTGCTTCTCGACCGCATGAACTACCACTACGCCGATTGGGTATACAGGAAGCATGGCCTGGAGCAATACCTCACCGACGAATATTTTTCCCGGGCAGAGCAGGTACTTGCCTCTGCATTTGCGGATTTTGGCATTCCCTGCCAATAAATCCCGGGATGGCATCGGGATGATCATGGGAATGCACTTCCAGGTCGGTAGAATGAACTAAGAAGAAAGGAAATGATCTTATGGCTAAAGTACTCGGTGTCGGGGGTATCTTTTTCAAATCGCCTGAGCCTCACAAGCTCGGTCAATGGTATTCACACTGGCTTGGTATCAATCTTGAACCGCAGCCGGGCATGACATTTGCCATTTTTCTTCCCGGCACGATGCCCAAAAATGGCTACACGGTTTGGAGCCCATTTGCATCCGACAGTACCTACTTTTCACCCTCGGATAATGACTTTATGTTCAATTTGGTCGTTGATGACCTGGAACAGGCCCTTATCCAGGTGAGAGCGGGCGGTGGGGTCGTGGTTGGAGATGTAGAAAACTCCGCATATGGTCAATTTGGCTGGTTCATCGACCCGGATGGGAACAAGGTGGAATTGTGGCAGCCGCCAGGAGCTTAACCCCTGGATATTGATCCCATTTCCGCCACCATATTTGATTTTCCCGTTGTTCCGTCATTAATTTGGAGCTATACTCATTGAAAAGCACCATTCTCAGGAGGTTCCCCCATGTCCCCCATCCATTTGGATCGTTTTGAATCAGGTGTCCGCCTCGTTATCGCCTTCAATGAAGCCTTCAACCGCCACGACGTACCCGCCATGATGGCCATGATGAGTGATGACTGCGTCTTTGAGAATACCGACCCCGCCCCCGATGGCACCCTTTACCGGGGCCAGGCAGCTGTGACCCAATTTTGGGAGCAATTCTTCATCCAATCTCCTCAGTCGCACATCAAGATCGAGGAAATATTCGGCTTTGGCAACCGCGTGGTCATGTTGTGGCGCTACGACTGGGTGGACGCGGCGGGCATCCCCGGGCACGTCCGCGGCGTTGACCTCTACCGCATCCAGGCCGGCTTGATCACCGAAAAACTCTCCTACGTCAAGGGGTAACGCAGCACTCGGGGAAGTTCTTTAAACCATCTCGTCAATGTCATTTCGAGACCGATCTTTGGTCGCTGGTCCCGAGTGTAATGAGGAAAAGCATTTATCAAGTTGTAGGGCGTGCATCCTGCCCGCACGGCGACCTTTCTGTCATTGCGAGACCTGTGGTTTTTTTACAGGTCGAAGCAATCTTCTTCATCGTTATAAAGCCTGCATATCCATCCCAACGCACCTTCATCATTATGTATCACCATTAAATCAAGCATCAACCCGTTTGTTTACCCCTCCCCCGGTTACACTCTCGAATTTGTGGGAGCGGGAAGGGGTTGTATGGCGGCCATCCTGCCCGCACGACGATCTTTCTGTCATTGCGAGACCTGTGGTTTTTTTACAGGTCGAAGCAATCTTCCTCATCGTTATAAAGCCTGTATATCCATCCCAACGCACCTTCATCATTATGTATCACCATTAAATCAAGCATCAACCCGTTTGTTTACCCCTCCCCCGGTTACACTCTCGAATTTGTGGGAGCGGGAAGGGGTTGTATGGCGGCCATCCTGCCCGCACGACGACCTTTCTGTCATTGCGAGACCTGTGGTTTTTTTACAGGTCGAAGCAATCTTCCTCATCGTTATAAAGCCTGTATATCCATCCCAACGCACCTTCCTCATTATGTATCACCATTAGATCAAGTAACAACCCGTTAATTTACTCCTCCTCAGGCAACGCGAATGCCCTTAGTGAGCGTTGCAAATATCCCAAATTTGGGGGTGGCGGGAGCACGTAGGTTGGGTTGAGCGGATTGTGCGAAACCCAACACCCTCCCCAGACAACGCGAATGCCATTTGTGAGCGTTGCAAATATCCCAAATTTGGGGGAGCCGGGTGTGGCAAGTTCTGCTTATTATTTATATAATATTCCATTCACAAGTGGTACAATCAAAATATGGGGGCCAAGACCCAAAGCCATCCATATTAGCTCATCATTATCGGATCTTTTATTTATGATCATCATCTCAACCCATCGTATACCAACAGCCTTGGGCATATAATCAAGTACAGATAAAAACTTCCACTTAGTCTGAGGGATCACCATGAACCTTGAATTCATCGCACATCGTATGATTGAAGATGGTTGGAAGAAAGATAGCCATAATCTCTATGCTGGGTGGAATTTCGACATGATATTCTCGCGCAAGTTTTTATTTGAGCCATGGAAGGTGCTGATAAAGACCATTCCAGTATTGGATATATTTACCTTGAATAAAATCAAGGGGCAGTTGGAGCTCATCTTTACCCGCTCGAAGACCAATTATTGGCAAAGAAATTTCTTCCTGTATTTAATCTGTGACAAAGTAACTCAGCAGTCTTTACATGCCCTCAAAATGGACAATATCGGCCTCCAGCGTTTCAACCAAAAAGGTTCTGGAACCCGCAAGATTATGGTCGTTGATGAGCTCAACCGGCAAATCCATGGACCCTTCCCGCAACAATTGGAATTTGAGAAACCGCTCACGTTTGATCTTAAGCCGTATTTCTTTCAAGCTTTTTCACCAGATGGTGCCGTTTATCCATTACCCCCTGTCTATGATGATGTAAAAACACTCATTGATAATCTGCGGCCTACATCAGCCATGAAGCTCATCGCCGATAGCTCACGTACCGACCTGGAAGTTTACCGTATTGAAGCCCTGGGTGAGCTGGGACGGATCCATGAGATGGATGAACATCTGGATACTCTGTTACCGAGACTACAGGGAGACGATTTGGCGCGTATGCAGCGATTTAAAGCCCGCCAACTGTTTTCAAAAGGTCAGGTAGATGAGGGGATCTGGTTATTGGAACAAGCGGCGCGTAATGTCTCGGATCAAGGGATTCGTGCTGCAATTATCTCCACCAAAGCGAATGGATACGCCATAAAAAGTTGTTTCACCCTGGCTGAAAATGCCATCCGTGAAGCATTGCAGATCGCTCCTTCAGAACCGAGAGTCTTGTTTTCCCAGGCATTCCTGTACTTACAAATGGACCAACGCCTGGAGGCCCGCGATATCCTCGAGCGAATGAATGTAGATCAACAAAACTGGGTTGGCAGTTATATTGATCTCGAGTTGGCAAATATCGCGATTCTGCTTGGTGAGTTTGATGAAGCCTGGCGTCTGGCAACCTCTGCTTTGGCTTATTCTGACGAGATCATCAACCCACTTGTACTCCTGGCTGGTTTGGCCATGCTTAAAAATGATCTCCCAGAGATGGAACGCTTATTGAGCCAGATTGAAGCTCGCAGCCCACAAGCTGATGTCCTGCCACCTATACGGGAAGACCTGGAACGGCTAAAAAAATATTATGCTGGTCAGCTAAAAGCTCCTTATTGCCGGCTTGATTCTTTCCCTTCTCTTGTCCAACGTCGTGACCATTGCGGCCCTTGTACAATCGAGTTGGTCATGCGTTATTGGAAAGGTGGCCTTGACCTGACCAATAACGAGATTGCAAACTGGGTAAAATTGCCCCATTCTGGTACACCGGTCCACAGGATGACTGAATTTTTCCATCTGTTAGGATTTTCCACTCTTCGGTGCATCGCTCCGACACAAAAGTTAAAACAGCTGGTTGAAAACGGTTTCCCGGCGATCGTAGAGGTTCGGGCGGCTGCTCAATCCCACGTCACTGTGGTGATCGGTTATGACGATAATGCCGGTGTCATTGATTTACAGGACCCAATGACTCATCAGGTCATCCCGATGCCAGTGGATGAACTGAACCGTTATCGAAAGCTAATGTCTGATTCAGCGATCGTGGCTTTCCCGGCTGGGAAAGGCCATGAAGATACTTTAGCCCGTCTGGGACTCTTCCCCGATGAAGTTCTATCGTTACTGGACCAGGCCAGCCAGGCTATTGAGCTTGGAAATCACGCCCATGTGGCTAATTTGATGGAACGCGCTACGTGGATCCGAACCCAACATGGCATATCCTGGGTCTATTGGTTGCAGTCTCTGTTACAGCAATGGCAGGAGGCTCAATACCAGGTGAGAGCTTTCCCAGCCCAGCTGAACAAAGTGGTCCGTGAACAAATCTTGACGAACATGCAGGGAATACGCGATAAATTTTACTCAGTCCTCGAACAAGCCCGCCTTGCAAACCTGCAGGATGAAATACTGTACTCGCTTGCTGGACAGGCAGCCCTCTTGGAGGGTGATTTGCCTCGCGCTTTGGAATCTTTCCAATTATCAAAAGAGCTGTGTCCCACCAATCCAAATACCCTGGCTGAAATTGCAGAGTGCCAATACGGTTTACGGCAGGTGGAGCAAGCTCTGGAGAGCGCACAGCTGGCAGTCAAACTTGATCCTGGCTTGATGTCTGGAAATATTTGGTTATCCCGCTGCCTCGCTGAATTGAAGAAGGAACACGCTGATTATTATGCTCAGATTGGTCTTGAACTGGCTCCCAATTGGTGGCTGGCGCACCTGGCCATGGCTGAAGCCCAACTAAGTATTGACCCAGCCAGGTTCTCTCAGCTTGAATCCTCTCCCGGAAACCTGCTCAACCCTGGGATGGTAGCCTGGAAGGAAATAGATGTCGTGATGTCCCATTATCCCAACCAGCCTGATGCACTTGTACTGCGCGCCTTCTTGCTGCAGAGCTCCAGAGATTTTATCTCTGCTCAAACGGTACTCGAGTCAGCCCTACAAACTACCCTGAATGACGGTAAATCACCAATCCCAATCACGATCCACAAAATTAACCAAAGCCTATGCCGCTTGCACTTAAGCCAGGGTCGTAACGACCTTGCTTTGGAGCAGGTGCTGAAAATGCTGGAATTGGAACCCGGCGATCCCTGGGCGCTTCAATTCCATGCTTACTTAAGCAACCAGCTGTTCATTCAGGCCACTTTTCAAGCCCAAGTAAACGGTCTGGTAGATCAGGAGTTCAACCCGATCAAGGAGCTATATCTTACCGCCATCAAAGCCAACCAGGGTGATCCGGGAGTGGTAAATGACTTCCTGAATTCCTTGTTATCACTCGACCGAAAGATCGAAGCAGTTGAATTGGCTGCTTCCTTGAGGGACCAATTCCCACATCAGCCAAATCTCATCTATCAGCATGGCTGGATACTTCAGTCTGCTGGTCAGCTTGATACAGCTGCTGGTGTCATGCTTGAAGCGTTGGAAAAGGAGCATTCGATCACAAATAGTAATCAGCTAAGCTTTGCCATCTGGACGATTTTAGATGGTTTGGGATTTGAAAAAGGTGAGCAGGCTATTTTGCAAGTTAACCTGCCGTTTAATATAACCACCCGAGAGCGCGACCGCGCTCTGGGGTTGACCCTGACTTCATTTCCAGAGCAAATGGGTGGTAGAGCCCGCCAGTTACTGGAAGCTGCGCTTGCCGAGAATCCAAATGATGCCGAGGCAATTCATCGGCTGGCCTATGTGGCTCAAAATGATGATGAATGTGAGCAATTTCTCCGCCAGGCGGTTTTCCTCGCACCTCATTGGAGCTATGCTCGTTACATATTGGCTAATTTCCTGGTGTATAAGGATCGGTGGCAGGAAGCGCTGCAGTTTACTACCGGGCATGAGCTTGAGTCCCTGAATCTGCTCGAGGAGCATGTTTTTTCCCTGAACAAGACCGGGCATTATGAAGAAGCCCTTGAACTTGCTGATCTGCTGGTAAACGAAACCATTCCTCTCGCTGAACGTACTTCGCTTCGTTACCGGATAAAATTTGATGCAGAAAACAATTGCGGCAAGAATGAAAAAAGCTTGGCAACCGCCATCCAGGCCCAGGGGTTATTTCCCACCGAGCTGGATTGGTTTTTCTTCCAGGCTTTATCCTTAGTTCATTTGGATCAGTTTGCCGAAGCAAATGCCGCCCTGGTAGCCGGTCAGGCAAAAGGTTTAGACGAAGATTATGTGCACAGGGTGTTGTATCGAATCTCCTTGGCTCAAGGTGATAAAAAGACTGCTTTGGATATTGCGCATCAAAGGCAGGCAGATGAGCAAAAAGCATTGGCTGAGAAGGGGGGTCCCACAGTTTTGAACCTGGGCGAGTGGGCTTTTCGTTATTTGGAATTGCTGGTGCATCTTGGCAGGCTTGAAGAAGCTGAAAAATATATATCTCATCAATGTAAGCAAAGCCATGATTGGGCAACAGTAGCACGCCGTTTATGTCCAACCGCTGCCGGTCACCTCACCCTAAAATGTGCCTTGGAAGCCTTGAAAGGTGAAA
The DNA here is from genome assembly GCA_963822175.1 of uncultured Chloroflexia bacterium. Taxonomy (GTDB): domain Bacteria; phylum Chloroflexota; class Anaerolineae; order Anaerolineales; family UBA4823; genus FEB-25. Next base: position 80,650 of record CAWGGJ010000008.1, read on the forward strand.
AACTCTCTTCGGATGATCGAATAATGGCCTTGTTTGCCCGCGCAATTGCCTCTCAGAATTTGGATGACCCTAACGCGCTTCAATACTTTGAGCAGCTCCGTGACGAATTTCCACGCTCGGCGGATATATATGATCAGTTGGCCATTTATGCAATCTTGGATGGGGATTTTAATCGAGCAGAAATTTTAGCCGAACAAGCCTTGGTGTATGAGCGTGATTCCTGGTTTTCCTGGGTTGTTATGGGTTTGGTTCAATTTTTCAAAGGAGATAAGCCTGCAGCCACTGGTGATCTGGAAAAGGGGATATATCGGAATCGGGAAATTCTTAATCCGGGTCCACCATTTCATTGGTTGTTTTATGCCTTGAGTGGAGATCAGGCAAGCGCAGCTAAATGGAAGGAGCAGGCGTATAGCCAGGCGATATGTACTGTGGAGCGGCAGTTATTGGAATTGATCCAGTCGCACCTATGATCGAATGGGAGATAGCATCCCCATGCCCCCAATCCGCCTTGATCGATTTGAATCCGGTCCGCGCCTTGTCATCGCCTTCAACGAGGCCTTCAACCGCCACGACGTACCCGCCATGATGGCCATGATGAGCGCTGACTGCGCCTTTGAGAACACCGACCCCGCCCCCGATGGAACGCTCTACCGGGGCCAGGCAGCTGTGACCCAATTTTGGGAGCAATTCTTCATCGAGTCACCCCAGGCGCATATCAAGATCGAGGAAGTACTGGGTTTTGGCAACCGCGTGGGCATGTTGTGGCGCTACGACTGGGTGGATGAGGCGGGTATCCCCGGGCACGTGCGTGGTGTTGACCTCTACCGCATCCAGGCCGGCCTGATCACCGAAAAACTCTCCTACGTCAAGGGGTAACGCAGCACTCGGGGAAGTTCTTTAAACCATCTCGTCAATATCATTTCGAGACCGATCTTTGGTCGCTGGTCCCGAGTGTAATGAGGAAAAGCAATCATCAACACAGCTTCTGTCATTGCGAGACCGTTCTTTGGTCGAAGCAATCTTCAACATTGACAGAAACCCATTCATCCAACATTGGATTCACCCCCACATCTTGATGATCTGAATGGTTAAAGTTTGCTTCGTCGCTACGATCCTCGCAAAGACAGTTGACGTGGGTCATTGCGGGATCTCCCCTGTTTTTGGGGAGAACCCGGCGTTCTTTACCGGGTGTGGCAATCTCCAACACAATAGTAGGGCCGGTAATGCCATGCTTATGACCCCGCTTACCTGTCATTGCAAGGAGCGTAGTATTTCCCAGGAGCACGTAGGTTGGGTTGAGCGGATTATGCGAAACCCAACACCACCCGTCATTACGAGGAGCACAGCGTATGCCCTGGTACCCCGAGCGCAGTGAAGGGACAGTAATCCGCTCTTTATGGTTTTCAGTAGGGCGTGTCGTGACCTGCCCGCACGACGATCTTTCTGTCATTGCGAGGCGCATTTTGCCCGCAAGTCCCGAGCTCCGCGAGGGAAAGCAATCTTCCCCCTCGACATAATGCCTGCACATCCAGACCAAAACACCTTGCTCAGTCTGTCTCACCAATAAGTCAAGCATCAACCCGTTTGTTTACCCCTCCCTCGGTTACACAGCCTGGCGCGGTTGAGGTGGGAGGGGGCCTCCACTTTACCTCTTCAAATCCGCCAGGTGCTCCTCCACCGCCTGTACTTCCAACCTCAGCTCCGCCAGGTAAGCTTCCAGCTCGGCGATCTTTTCTGCCTTCGTTTGATAGCGCCGCTCAAAATGGCTTTGATGGCAGCCGCATTCACATCCACTGCCACAATCACATCCACTGCCACAATCACATCCACAACCACATTCCTTGCACATGTCTTTAACTCCTTTAGATAAAGATGATTATTACAGCTCTATTATATGCGGGATTGGGTATATACCGATAAGATTGCCTCCGCTTAAAGCCCAAAGCCCACCTGCGTGGGCTTTGCAGCTAAAAGCATGCTGATGTACTTATTCAGACCAGCTCATTTCTCCAGTAGTGGCAGGAATCCCTGGAAATACTGCCTCGCCACCCACAAACGATAAACATCAGTCATCCATTCTTGTGAATAGGCAATCATTAATGCACCTGATGGATTTATCGCCAGATCGATATTTTGGCCAACGTCCTCAGCCTGATCGTCTATTGTCTGGCAATACCAGCTGCTACCCGGGCCACAGTTACCACTGGGCATCCCCAGGCGGGAAACAGGCTGGGCTAGTTTCAGGATCGTATGGCTTGTGTCATCTGCGTCCTGGTAGGCGATAACTGGATACGACCCGTCCGTTACCAATGAGAGAGCCATGCTGCCATTTTCAGCGCCAACCTGATCGATCGCAGAGCATTGCCAGCGGTTGGCGTAGCCAATACCGGTCCAATCATATCCACAATTCCCACCCGAACCAACAAACTCGGCTTCCATCAGCTCGCCTGTTGAAACATTATAATAAGCAATAAAGCGACCTTCATCGAACATGATGGATGGGTGAAGGCCAGCTGTCACCTTTTGATCGATGCTGATGCAGCGCCAGCCAGCGGCGGAGCAATTGTTGAAGTAATCCGCCGGGTAGGCATAGCCCAAGGCATGGTTGCCTGGATCGTAGTATGCAATGCGCGGATAGCGTCCCAGATCAACCGTGATACTGGGATCTTCAGCCAGGTCCGATCCAGACAGGATCTCCACAGTCGGCCAGTACATACTGGTTCCATTATTTTTCGATGACTTGTCGCTTGCTGCTGGTTCGACAATATACGTCAATTTGGATGTATAAATATAGTCGACCATCACTACAATATGCGCATTTCCATCTTGGTCAAATGCCAGGGAAGGCTGTGATGCGATGGTTCCGCCATCCACCGCGAAATCCGCGATGTCATAACTGTCACTGCCTGATCCATCGCCGGTGATATTCCACGCCCGGGTAAATTTGAGGTGGTCATTGCTCGTGTTATACACATAACCTGTTGCGAAATACGAATTGTCCGCGCTGCGGTAGTTGGCCACATCATTGAATTGCCCAATTGCTCCTTCGAACAGGTTTCCGCAATTCCAATTGACGTTGAGGTCGCAGCTCCCCAACCCGGTTCCGATGAAAGTGGCACTTCGCAGCCGGTCATTTAATGGGCTGAAATAGATCGCCATGGGGGTACGTGAATAATAATCATAACCCGCTGAGATAGACTCGAGCTCAGCATGGTCCTGTGAGGTGCGTTCAACGATCCAGGGTAATGTCCCCCGTGCATTTTCAACCTGGCTGGTAGCGCTGATATCGTGTGCAGATGCCAGCAGCACTGCCGTGCAGCAGATGATGGTGACAAGGACTTTTTTCATCTTCTCTTCCTCCTGTGCCTCATATGAAATGATGGCTTTGGTCAACCGTCGAGAAAATATCCGTTATTTAACCGTAATTGGCAGATTGATCCTGTATAAGAACTGGTAAATGAATTTTACACTGGTGAAGTAGTCATATTCATCCAGATTCAGAATACGCGATCATAGCGATTCCTTGATTTCCAGGGGTAATGTGAAGGGTTACCAGCTGTACTTGTCGTTGAGCTTGTGTTTTCGAGCTGGTCCGCCCGTCCCTGCCTGGCTCCTGTGACCAGGATCAAAACAATCAGCACGACGAACAACACCCACCGCAATACCGTCTTCATCATCTTCCCTCCCTCCAAAATCACAAATGGAACGATAACTATGGTCAATCCACGAAAAGTTATCCATTATTTAACCGTAATCGGCAAATAGTTCCCATATAAAAACTGGTAAATGAATTTTGCACTCATGAGGTAGTCATACCAATCATATTCTGAATAGGCAATCGCCACCCGCCCTTTGGAATTGACCACCAGGGAGAGAAAATTGCCTTCACTCACATACTGATTTCCCGTATCGAGCGGGGTGCATCGCCAGTATTGAACGAACATGCCTGGGGGTATTTCGCCACAATTACCGAATTCTCCATCATCATAGACCATGTATGGACGTGCAATCCACAGGGCTGCTGGGGACCATTCTGATTCGATCTTCTGATATGCAATTACCGGATAACCATCCTTGTCAAGCTGCATAGATACTCCCATCGAGTCAATGCTAGTACCAATATCATCTACATCCAACATAGACCACCCTGGCTGAAAATACTTAAGATGACCATAAGTTTTTACTATATACGCAGCTCGAACAAATTCATCTGGGGAGTGTGGTGCGATAATGGATGCATATTTACCAACATTAGTTGAACCATCGATGTTTCGACAGCTCCAATCGGTTGTATCTGCATCGCAGCTATAACCAGGTTCTTTCCATGCATATCCCAAAAACCAGCCTGGCCAATCCAAATCATACACATGGTAGGAAATAAAAGGTATATTATCGTACCGAAAATCCAGTGAGATGGATTTGTTATCTTGACCGAACCATTGAAAAATTTTCTCACACTCCCAGATTATAGACGGCTCAGATTGATTATACTTTTCCCCGTTATCCACCTGGTGGGCATAATAGACGTAATTCTTGGCATAATAAGCCACTGCTGCATACCCGTTTGACTTAAATTTAAAAGATGTATTAAGGCCAACCTCACCTGTTCCAGACGAGCAATCCGGAGTAATGTATTCGGGTGTACACGTACCCAGTATACAGGTCAGGATAAAGACTTTAAGCGTATTGTTGGCAATGTCACGGTAGCTGATCCCTAGCCTCCACAGATTAATCGTTTCCCCCCAGGCATCGATTGAAACCTCACTGCCCACATTACCTCCCAAGCCATCAATTGGATTGCACAGCCAGCTGTTATCGGTCCCACAATTACCTTGACTGACTCCAACCGAGATGGCAAGCATCAGGTCGCCATTTGTGTAATCATAATACGCAACGATCGGGTAATCATCGAACGGTCGTAGGGTCATAGCGATATAACTGCCCACATCTTGCACGGGATTTGGCTGGCGTTGCACATACTCTGATTTCCACGGGTAATGTGAAGGGTTACCAGCCGTAATTGTTGTTGAGCTTGTGTTTTTGAGTCGGTCCGCCCTTGCCTGCCTGGCCCCCGTGACCAGGATCAAAACAATCAACACGACGAACAACACCCACCGCAATATCGTCTTCATCATCTTCCCTCCCCTAAAGAAAAGAATTATCTAAGAACCCCATGTTTAGTTCTATTATTGATTAAAACCACTTCAAAGTCAATCATCAGTATGTTGAAGGTTACAGGTCGTAGGGCCTGCATCCTGCCCGCACGACGATCTTTCTGTCATTGCGAGAAGGGCGGTTTATGCCCGACCCAAGTCCCGAACGCAGTGAGGGAGAAGCAATCTTCCTCATTGTTATAAAGTCTGGCCATCCACCCCCAAACGCCTTCCTCGCATCGTCAGATTTGTGAGCATTGCGTCATCCCTTTCTCTTCCTCCTCCCCAGACAACGCGAATGCACTCTGGGAGCGTGGTCTGGGGAGGTGGGTCGGGAGCTGTAGGTTGTGTCGTGACCTGCCTTAATACTGCAAAGCCCACCTGCGTGGGCTTTGCAGCAAAAAGCATACTGATGTACTGGTTCAGACCTGGTCATTTCTCCAGCACTGGCAGAAATCCCTGAAAATACTGCCTCGCCACCCACAGGTGGGTCTCATAGTCAGCATCATCTTGTTCCAGGAATCCCATAAATAATGCCCCCTCGTGGCTGATGGTCAGATCAATTTCGCTACCGAGATTGTACTGGCTAAGGACGATCGTCTGGCAGTACCAGGTGGGGAAGGGATTTTCTGGTCCGCAGTTACCATAGTCCATTCCCATTCGCTGGAAGCTCTGTGCAATTTTTACGCTGGATGTATCATAGTCATTCTTATCCTGATACGCCACGATGGGTTCTGCGCCATCCATCACCAATGCAAGGCCCATTTTTGTTATGCCCAACCCAATGGATTCAATGGCATCACATTGCCAGCGATTTACTAAATCGAAGCCGTTCCAATCGTTACCGCAATTCCCGTTGGAGCCTACGAATTTCGCCATCATCAGATCACCTGCCATGTAATCATAATAGGCGATGTATCTTGCCTCGTCAATTGCGATCGAAGGAAATCTTCCTGTGTCCCCACGGGCATCGATGATGACACAGCGCCAGTCATTGGACGGACCACAGTTGGGCATCATCCCTGATGGGTAGGCATAATTTAAATTTTTCAGTCCTGGATCATAATATGCGATTCTCGGGCTTGATCCTGATACAAGGGCGATATTTGGATCAGCGGCGATATTGGGACCAACCAGGATTTGATCGCACTGCCAGTATTCAGAACCGCCATAGTCAGCGCAAGAATTCCCACCTGTTCCCACATCATGGGCATAGATCAGGTAATCGTTGGGATCACCGTCGATTATAAATACTAAATGTGCCTTGTGATTTGCATCATATGTCAGGGATGGTTGAGAACCGATCACTCCTGATGGGAAATAATCGAGATCCAGAACTATTACGAAATTGGCACCGAAGCTGTTACCCTGCCTGTATGCATAGCTAAAATGCATCGTATTATCTGTCCTGTAGCTCGCAATTCCCGATTCAAAATAATTATTGTCATCACTCTGGAAATGAGCCATATCATGATATTGACTGAAATCTGCTTCCAAAACGTAACATTCCCAACCATTATTTACACCACAATCACCCAGCCCTTTTCCTACATAGTTTGCGAAATTTAACCTCTGATTTGGTGTGGTGTAATAATCCACCCTTGGTGCCCGTGTCCATTCGTAATAACCTACCGCGATACTGGCAACATCGTTATCTTGAATGAGCGGCTCTACCTTCCAAAGCATTGCAGAACTGGGTATGTCGAGGTATGGTGAAGCAGAGGAATCTCCTGTTGAGGTAAGGATAAACGCCAAGCAGCAAATTATAAATACCATGAACTTTTTCATTATTTCCTCCGTGATCGGTATACGAGTCCGAATCCACAAATTCGATTGGTTTTTATCTTAATTCGTTCTTACTTCCTCAACACTGGCAAATACCCTTCGAAATACTGCCTCGCCACCCATAGGTGGGTCTGGTAATCAGCATAATCTCCTCCAGGTAGGCGATGAAAAATGCACCAGCGGGGTTGATCGCCATGTCGATCTCGCTACCCAGGCTATAAGGCCCCAGGGCAATGGTCTGGCAGTACCATTTTGTTGCTGGATGGGGTTTCAGGCCGCAGTTGCCATACATCCATACCCAAGCGCACGGCGGGTCTGGGCAAGCCTGACCGTAGATTGCATTCCGTTTGCATTCATATAGGCGACGATGGGCTCAGGGCCATCCACCACCAGTGCAAACCCATCTTGTCACCCCTGCCCCAACATTTTCGATCGCATACAAAGCCAGCGATAAGTATACTTATCCCCATTCCAGTCATTGCCGCAGTTACCGTCGCTGCTGACAAATTCGGCGACATGTATGGTTCCAGTTGTGTAGTTATAGTAGGCGATATACATGGCATCTCCGATCGCCAGGGATGGATATTTCCCTATCTCCTCTAGTTAACGATCGTAACACATCGCCAGTCATCATTTGGACCGCAATTGGTGAAGTCCGGGTCGCTGAATGGATAGGCAAACCCAGGGAGGCTGTCCTGATAGGAACACGATATGCGATGCGTGGGGACTCCCCTGCAGTGAGGGCAATGCTCGGGTCATCCGCGACATGGAGTCGCGGTGCACGATCGTATCGCATTCCATGAAGCTTGGGCCACCCGACTCTTCACGAGTTCCCGGTCGTCAGTTCATGGACATAGATCAGATAGTCATATACAGCGGCAACCACGAATACGGCGATCGTGGCACGCATCATTATCGCATCAAGCCAGGGAAGGTTGGGACAAACATTTCACCCCCCAGTAACAATATCCAGGTCAAGCACTTGTAACTGGAGATCCATTGACAGGTAGTGCTTATATAATAGTAGGCATATCGGATATGCTGGAGACAACATATCCGGTCACCTTCGTGCCGGTTGCTGGATCAGTATGAAATGCGATGTCTGCTGTAATTCGCCATATCCAGATATTGGCCACCAACCTTCTGCGCACTCCCATGCGTTGTCGACCCCGCAGTTTCCATTCCCTGTACCAACCGCCATGTCGCGGCGAAACTTGTTGGATAACTGATCGTGGTAGGTGACCAAAGGGGCCCCATCTGTCAGGAATGCATTCATAATCCACTGCGATATTCTGACATCGGTATTTTGGATCAGCGGCTCCACCTTCCATGGTAATACCCCCCGTGGGTTCGCAGCATTAGCTATCGCCCGGTAACCCCCTGGGGCTGAAACAATAAAAACCAGGCAAATAACCCCAACCAGTAAGATCCGTTTCATTTTCTCTCCTTTTGTTTCATTGAACTTCAGTATGGTTTTCGATGAATAATGCTGCTGGAAGGAAAACAAGATCCCGAGATAGAAATAGTATAGCACTAATACTTATTTTGCTTTAATAATATTACCCTCCTTCAAATAGTAGTACATTGGGCAAAATCCTGATTACCCCAATACCCCTCCCCAAAAATCAATGTATTTGAGGAGGTGGGAGGAGCAGAAATGTTGTGTCGTGTGGTTCCCATTTTTAATTGCTCAGGCACAGATGTCATTGCGTGACCGATCTTTGGTCGCTGGTCCCGAATACAATGAGGAAAAGCAATCCTCAACACTGGTATGAAATTCACTTATCCATTGGAAACCTCCCAGCGAACTGTCATTGCGAGTGCCTGGTGCTCCCCAGGCACGCGTGTCCCGAGTGATCTTCGAGGGATGGCAATCTTCAATGGTTCTTAGTCATGTATTGAAACCCTTGGTTACAACACAACAAACCCGCTCTTTGGGTTTTCGATTAATAACCGATGGATCGGGTAAAACCCGATCCATCGCCTTGCGGTATTGCTTTACTCCTCCCCAGACAACGCGAATGCACTTTGTGAGCGTTGTAAATTCCGCTTCTTCCTGGTATAACCTCAGCAAGGCTGATTTCAATTCCACCTGGGTCAAAAAACGCTGGATGGTCTGTAATTTCTCTCTTTCTTGCCGTTCATCTGGCTGGCAATATGTGTCAGGCGTGGGTATTGAGCAGCTAGTAAGGTGCGGATATGCTCAGTCCCTTTCTTTTGCAGCTTTTTATCGTCAAATTGGTATCCCATAAATTCACGAAAGTTAATACACTTATCCATCAAAGCCTCCTTTGGGTATTCCGTGCCAAGCGTTGCTTAATCAAAGTAGAGGCTTCGTTTATTTTGCGATTTTTGTCCGAACTTTCGTCCAAGGGTCAGAAAACATATTGACATTAAATAAATTTCCTATATAATGAAATTAGGATACTGCATATATCATTGCTGACATTGCTGGCGGAGTATCAGCCATTTATTTGTCTGATATGCAAACCGATTATCAAGGATGCCGCTGATCTTGTGTTGGAGGCATTTTTATTTTAATAGGAGAAAAAACAGAATAGATTCGGTTTGTTGTCAATCCTCACTGGTGGGGATTTATCCTGTCCTGAGACAGTATACAAAAAAATACATTAGAACTTTTCCAACAATGGAGGGAAAAACATGAAAACATCTGGAAAATTAATCATAATAACTGTTATGGTGCTTGCCATCCTGCTTATCCTGGTGACACCGGCGATGGCTGACCCAAGAATGCTTGTTTGCTATGGAGATCCTGAATGCCGGATCAATGTCCTTGCAGGAGGGCCAACGACTTATTCAGCTGGGGAACCGTTTTTTATCATCCACAACATATATATATATACGGGTGAGGCGCCAATAGCAAATGGATTATCGGGATTTGCCCTGGAAGTGGACGGCGCGTATATGGAACCCTCTTGGAATTTCAAGGGTGGTGCAGGCTGGCAGGCTGATCCTCCTCCAAATTACGTAGTTTCTGGGTCAGCTTTCAATTTTCCGCAAGGTCTTTCTGCTGGGGCACACACCTTCATAGGTCACTGGTATGAGGCATGTCTTCCCCAAGATGGTTGTGAGCCACCTGTTGACAAGGTTGAAATTGGTTCCGCGGAATTAACTGTGATCTTTGGACCATAACTCTGCCGTTTAAACTTAAAATTTCCCACCAGGAGAGATGAAAAGCAGCTCCCCAATATTATTTAGGGAGCTGCTTATTTATACAAAAATATCTGACAAGCTACGAGAATTGTCATTCTTGACAATTTACACAGTTGTTGCGAGATCTCGGTGCACACCTGAGGTTGTAGGGCCGGCATCATCCGACCGATGATCTTGCTGTCATTGCGGAATCTCCCCTTATTCTGGGGAGAAGCCAGCGCACTTTGCTGGTCGAAGCAATCTTCCCCATCGCCATCATGCCTGCTCATCAAAACCAACGCACCTTCCTCATTCTGGCTCACCATTAAGTCAAGCAACAACCCGTTTCTCCACTCCTCCCCAGACAACGCGAATGCCCTTTGTGAGCGTTGCAAATTCAACAAATTTGGGGAAGGGTACCTAAGTTTAAAGCCTTTTCCTCTTCAGCTGATTGATCCTCATCACCAATTTGGTCACCACCACCACATAGATCGGGATGATCACCGCATAACATAACATTGCCAGAAAATAAATGGCACTGATCAGCGGCACATTGTTTAACTCAGTCCATGCCTGGTTCCGGAACATATTAAACCCGAGAAAGCATAGGAACACCAGGAAGAAAACCATCACTCCCAGCATGCGCCGATATTTCTTGATCTTCGAGTCGTTATCCGTAAAGATCTCGGGGGTTTCGCCGTCCACCACCCGCTTACCCCAATAGCGCCAGTTGGACATCTCGCCCACGTACTCCCATCCCGCATCCCGGAAGATCTGCAGGTATTCGTCAAGTTTATCTTTATTCACCAGCATGTAATCCAGGCGGTATATTTTTCGGCAAGGATCGCCCTTGTCAAAGGAATACACGCATGGCAGGTGCACTGACTTTAGATGCCAACCCACCAGTGACATTTCTTCCAGCCAGGCTTCTTCCTTCTCATCCTGCCATGGCCAGAACCATTTGGTTTTGTTCATTGATATCGTATTCATTTCTCCTCCATTTCCTTTACCCAACCGCCGATCCACTACGCACCATGATTTCCAGGCGGTTGATCTGTTCTTTGAGTACTGCGCGACCTTTTTCAGTCAGGGCATAGATCTTGCGCCGCTCTTCCTCACCCACCTTGACGATCAGGGCTTCCTTCTCTAATGCCTGGAATGCGCCGTAAAGGGTGCCCGGACCGATTTTTACTGTGTTCTCACTCAGGGTCTCCACTTTTTGCATCACACCGTATCCATGCATCGGCTCTGCCAGGGCCAACAGGATGTAATAGGTGCTCTCCGTCAATGGCAGGTATTTGGTGATCGCTTCATTTTTGTTCATTTTCACCTCCGTCTCCTTATCTTTATACCGCACACCGGTATACCGTTTGATGGTATAACGTTAAACGATATATCGTATATCGCTATATTACCATACGATATATCGTCTGTCAAGGTATTTTATAAGGTTCATGATAATTAAAACCCGATTTCCCCCCCTTTGGGTATAATTGCGTAGCTACATCATCCCGCTGATTTCGAAAATATTAAACCTCCTGTCGGAAAGTTTTCCAGGCTGGATCAAACCATGGTAATTAAAGCCTCCTCCCACTCAATCATCACCTAATCCCACGAAACGATGCCCAGCCTGCGTAGTTACATTTTCAGAATAATGGTCAGGATGTTTTCACCCCTGACCACCTCCATCTCCTCCATTCCCACGCTTCGTGCCATGATGGCCCTGGAATCGAGGCGCACCTTCCTGCCGCCTCACACCACCAATATGCCAGTCACCCTGGATGGTGTGCCCGCTGAATGGATCAACCCACCCGATGTTTCTCCTGCTTCGCAGTCAGTCATCCTCTACCTCCACGGGGGCGGCTTTACCCTGGGCTGGACGAATGTTGAGCGTCGGATGGTGGCACATATTGCCCGGGCTGCCCAGAGCCGTGCCCTTGCGGTGGATTACCGCCTCGCCCCCGAACACCCCTTTCCAGCTGCCCTGCAGGATTGCCTGGCAGCCTACCGCTGGCTTCTGATCCATGGAGCTGCCCCTCACCAGGTGGTGATCGCCGGTGACTCTGCCGGTGGCAATCTCACCCTCTCCACCTTGCTCGCCCTGCGCGATGCCGGTGAGCCATTGCCCGCTGCCGCCGTGTGCATCTCCCCCGCCACCGACCTGGCCCGTACGGGCGAGTCTTTCCGCACCCGCAAGGACCCGCTGCTCAGCACCCGTTTTGTCAATACCATGATCCCGCACTATATTGGCGACCAGGATCCCCGTCAGCCCCTTATCTCGCCTCATTATGCCCGCCTGGATGGACTGCCACCCCTGCTCATCCATGTTGGTGGCGATGAGATCCTGCTGAGCGATTCTGTCCGCCTGGCTGAGCATGCCCGTTCTGCCGGTGTCGATGTGCAGCTGGTCGTCTACCCTGGGATGTGGCACGTCTGGCATCTCTTTGTCCCCCTCCTCCCCGAAGCCCGCCAGGCCGTGGACGAGATCGGCCTTTTCATCCAGGATCACCTTGGAAGTTAATTTACACGGTGGGCAGGCAAGCCGCCACAGCGAAGCGGATTTCTACACAGCCCTGACTAATTTTTCCCCGAACACGGTTGGATCGCTCTTTTCTATGCGCAGGCTCTTCGCCCCATGCCAGGCCAGGAAGTCGCGCATGGCACCAGCTACGTCGGCAACAAGCTCGTCATCTGGCTCGACCCCCTCCTCAAGGTAAAGCGCATTCAGCTGCATCAGGCTCGATTTCCGCTCCAGCTTCGGATCAAAACGCCCCACCAGCCGGTCCTTGTGTAGGATCGGCTGGCAGAAATACCCATATACCCGCTTCGCAGCCGGCTTGTAACACTCCAGCAGCTGCCTGAACCCCCACAGTTTTTGGTCGCGATCCCACGCCCAGAATAGCGGGTCGAAGGGGGAGATAAAAGTGGTGCGCTCCGCCTTCACCTCACCCTCCGCAGCACGCTGTAGCAACGGTAGGGTATCGCGGTGCACCATCCACGTCCTGCTCCCGCTCATCGACTCACCCTGGATCTCCACCAGCACCCCTTCCTTGACCAGCGACTTGATGATCGGTCCGGCCGGTGTGGCTTTCAGGTATGCGTAAAAGGTAAGCTGGCGCGGCTCAAACACCCCCAGCGCCTTCGCCGCCTGTTCTAGGCAGAATCTGCGCCCTTCATCGGGGTCGACCGGCGACGTGTCCACCCACTCAGGTAATACCCGTTCCGAGAGGTCGTACACGCGCTGGAAGTTCACCCTGTCCGCCACCATCACCTCCCCCCAGGCGAACAGAGCTTCCAGCGCCATCTTGGACGGCTTCCAGTCATACCACGCGCCTGCCCGTTGACTTTCGTCCTCGAAATCCCCCAACCGCAACCCACCTTCCGTGCGGATGCGCTCCAGTGTCTGCTCGGCCAGCTGGCGATTACTGTTTATGCTTGCCCATTCACCAAAGCTGGGGTTGTAGCTGATGCTGCGGTCTGCCCGCCAGCGATGGTAGCGATAATGCTCCAGCGGGATGATGCTGGCGGCATGTCCCCAACCCTCGTATAGCCTGCGCTGATCGGATCTGTACAGCAACCGGTGGAAGTCGTCGATGGCATACCCTCCGCAACGTGACCACAGGGTGACGTAATGGGCACGGTTGACCACCTGCAGCGTATCGATCTGCACATAGCCGAGTAGCTTTACCAGGTCGACCATCATATCCGCACTGGGGGTGGGGGAGGCCGCATTGGGTGTGGTCAGCTGCTGGGCGTCCAGCACCACAGCCCGCAGGGCGGAGAGTGGGTAGATCGTTCCTGAAGCTGGTTTTGCCATGTGCGTCCTTTGTGATGCCATCCTTCTGCCCCGCACCCCGCTGCCGGCAGGCTGTTGGCCTGAGTATATTTCATTCCCCTGCCCTGTCAAGAGATTTTAACCTCGCCGGTATCCACCCTTAATTTGTAGAGACGCAGCATGCTGCGTCTCTACGCAATCTCCCTGCGTTTCTCTGTGATGCTGCATCTCTACGGGATGCTTCGTCTCTACCCAATCAGTGAGTCTTTGGAAAAGGGGATCATGTCATTGATAGTAATCAGGTGTAATATTCATCCGTTTCCCATCTTGCCGGATTGGTGAGAATATACATGCGAATATTTTCTAGCGATTTTTCATTGCGGATGATGTGGTCGAAAAACCGTTCTTGCCAGGCAAATTCAGTGTGACCATTCTGGCCCGCCCAGCGGGTCACTTCAGATTTATAAGATCGCACAATGGTTGAAACTGATCCAGGTTTGGGCAATGGTCGCATAATTTGTAGAGACGCAGCATGCTGCGTCTCTACTGAATGCGGTGCCTCTACGTTATGCTGCGTCTCAACGTTGTGCTGCGTCTCTTCTGAATGCTGTGTCTCTGCGTGCTGCTGTGTCACTACCGGGGAAAAATCGTTCGAATTGATCACGATAATCCCATGGACGTGGTTGGGCATGATCACAAATTCGTCAAGGGTGACATGCGGGAAATGATCCGGGATACCTCTCCATGTTTTATCCGCACATTCACCTAGGGTTGATAGCCTCATTTCACCATTAATAACATCCCCGAGATATGCAAAGCGTTCCCTGGTACAGATGGTGATGAAATAATACCCCGCGGATGTGTAATCCCAGCCTTTCAAACGTGCCGATGCGATCTTGTAATTATTCTTGAATTTTCCTGGGTCGATTGACATTGGGTTAATTCTTAATCTAGTCTGTATTTCGCGATACGAAGAGGTTATTGTTGATCTGCTGTAGGTTGGGTTGAGGAACCTCGCCAGCGCCTGCATCAATTTTTCTTTTATTGATGCGTGAGCGAGGCGCTCTATGCGAAACCCAACATTTCCCGCCATTGCGAAACCCAACCCAACCCAACCCCATCACGTATTCTTCAGCGCCTTGTCGTGCCTGGCAACCACGCGAAAAACCAGTGTATCGTCTTCTTCCCGTTGGTAAGTCAGGCGATAATCGATATCCACCCGTGCCTCGTAAATGCCAGTCGCTCCCTGTACTGGTTTCGTTTGCAATGACGGGTGTCGGGGATCTTCTGCCAGGAGGGCAAGTTGTTTCTTCACCTTTTCTTGGACGGCAGCTGGCAGGCGGGCAAAACTCTTTAAAAATCGTCGTGTAAACCTAATCTTTGGCATCTTGCTCTGCCGGGATTTCATCCAGTGCTGCCAGGGCTTCAGCAATGTTGGCGTATGTAATGGTGCGTCCGGCTTCTAGATCAGCCTGGGCTTCCCGTTCCATTCGCTGCCAACGGTCATTCCAGAACCAGGCCTGGTCAGGATCAATGATTTGGGCGCGGGAAACCACGATGCGGCCAGCTTCGTCGGTGGAAAACAGCAGGTCGTCGCCGACATCTACCCCAAGTATGTGGCGAATCTCCTGTGGAACAGTGACCTGGCCTTTGTTGCGCAGGCGAGTTTTATAAATGGTCTTGTCCATCGAACTAAATCCTTCCAGTTAGAAATTCCAACTTTCCAATTATTATACTACACTATCGGTAAGGCTCATTTGCGCCCCCGGCGGGATTTCACACAACCGTCTGATCCGATATCAAATCTCCATTATCCGTCATTATTTATCCATACATCCCAGATGTGTTAATATTACGAACTATCGATTTCGCCTGCTTTTGGATATTATATATAGAGGACCTCATCATAAATCAAAGGCCATGCATGGACGAACAACAAGCCATTGCCCAGTTAAAAATCGGCAATCTTGCCGGATTGGAGTTTTTAGTGAATCGTTATCAGGTTCAGGCTGTTCATACAGCATATCTCATCACTGGTGATCGCGCCGTTGCCGAGGATGTGGTGCAAACCGCTTTCCTGCGATTGGCAGATAAGATCGGCCTGTTTGACGATCAACGGGATTTCCGCCCCTGGTTTTTACGCTCTGTTGTAAATGATTCTATCAAGGAAGTGAAACGGCACGCACGAAATGTCTCTCTGGATGATCCAAACGAGCCTGTCCTCAACTGGTTATTCGATGATGGCCCAAGACCGGATGAACTGGTTGAATCCAGCGAGATTCGCCAGCTGGTATGGAATGCCCTCCAACAATTACCACCCGAACAGCGTGCGGTGATCGTACAGAGGCACTTTCTTGAAATGAAAGAATCGGAAATAGTAGAGAGCTTGAAGCGACCCGCTAGCACCATTAAATGGTGGTTGCACATAGCTCGAAATCGTTTACGTACCTTACTGAGCATGTATAGAGATAGTTAGGGAGATAGAAATATGAAGAAAGAAAATTTAACCTCTGTCTTGAGCGACCTGGCTGAGAAATCCGTCCCATCATCAGAAATTGACCTGTGGCCGTTGGTCATGAACTCCATTAACAAGAGCAATCGGCAAAAAACTCAAGGAGACCCGATCGTGAATAAAACCATTGCTCTACCTAAAGTATTGCTTCGTACCGCCCTTGCCGTGTTTATCCTGCTGGTTGCATTTGGGATCTTGTTCGCTACACCGCAAGGCCAGGTGTTCGCACATAAAATATATCAATTCTTTTATACCACCGACGATAGATCGTTCACCCTTCCAACAGATCAATTGCCAGCATTTGCTCCTCCGAATACACCCACACCGGTGCTTGTTACACTCATTGCTCTTGATCCTTATAAAGGACCGGAGGAAGGAGAGCCAACCACACCAATAGATCGATCCTGTACAACAACCGCATCTCGATCTGAGTATTATTGTCAGCTCAAGGCGGTTAAATCGCTGGCAGGTTTTGAGGTAAAGGAATTTCCTTATGATCCAAAAGGAACTGAATTCTCCAGGGCAACTTACAACGCCGATATCAAACAGGTGACAACCGAATACCTGGTCACGACGGGTGGAGGTTATCTCAATTTACGTCAGGGTGTCAATGAGTTTGTTCCTGCAACTGACCAGTGGAGTAAGGTGCCTTCAGATTCCGTTGAACAAGTCGTCGTAAATGGGAATTATGCAGAAATTTCATATGGGAACCTACGTGGTTTATCCCGGAGCAACTTCCGCCGAGTGGGTTCCAGGAGGGCAATTAAGCCTGGTGTGGCGAGAAGGAAATGATTGGTTTGTCCTCGAAAAATTAGGCGATCCATATCCCATTGAGTGGATCACGAAGGATGAGCTCATAAAACTAGCTGAGAGCCTGGTAGACGAACGTCCGTTGGATGCAACTCAGCCGATGGATCCAGAGAACCTCAAGAGCATCGCTGAAGCTGAAAAACTGGCTGGTTTTGATGCGATGGTGCCAACTCTGTTACCCAGTGGGTATGAGCTCAAGCGCATCGTATCCGTCGATGACACAATTCGCCTGTTCTTTGGAGCCAATAGCTCTAGGGAATACTCCTTGCTCATCACAATGGGACCGATAGAACAGAATATCGTGGGTCCGTGTTCTGAATGCCCTCCCGGAACAGATCAAGAAGTGAATATCGGTGAATGGCAAGGCTGGTATTGGCAAGGTATTTATTCTGTCGGGCCAGGGATTGACGGCCAGCCTGCACCCACTCCCGAATGGCAGGCAGATTCACCCAATTGGCAGCTCGCCTGGAAAACCAACTCATTATGGATAAGTATGTCTTACATCTCATCAGATAATTCAAGGGTGGATAAAGAAACCATGATTGCTATCGCTGACAGTATGAAGTAACTCTGAAAATAATCCCTGTTCATCAAAGTCTATACCAGCCTCCAGAATTATCTGGTGGCTTTTTTTTTCGCACAATGGTTGCATTGTTTGATTGTTTGTATTGTGTGTAGAGACGCAGCATGCTGCGTCTCTCTGGGCTGCTGCGTCTCTTAAAGAGGTCATTGCGAGGAGCGTTCTGCGGTCTTTGCAGCGACGAAGCAATCTTCCCCATCGTCATAAAGTAACTGTACGTTGGCTTGAGCAACCTCGCGAACGCTTGCATCAATTTTTCTTTTATTGATGCTTGAGCGAGGCGTTTTTTTACGAAACCCAACCCAACGCTATCACGGATTTTTCAACGCCGGGTTATGCCTGGCAACCAAGCGTGAAACCATCCCCCAGCGGGGCAACATCACCGCCATGTGCTGTGCTCTCCAGCGGTCTCATGCTTCAGCAGTGCCTCTGATTGACGATATCCTCCCTCCCATCCCGGTCGATCCGGGATCTACCAATGATCAGATAAATTCTGATAAAATTTAACCGGTCGTGTTCATAATCAAGCTAATAATAAATTCGTTGGATTACCTGGAATTGGTCGAAAGGAACGGTGATCAATATGGATTTACGAAAGGCATTCGATCAGGGCATGGGGGCAGGGATATTTTTAATGTTGACCGCTGATGCAGCCTATTGGTTGATAAGCACCTGGTCTTCTGAGGTCAGTCCTGTAAGGACAGCACTTGTGATCATCCAACTTATCGTTGGAATTGGTGTTGCTGCCTGGTTTCTGTTTCGGCGCACACGGTATCCCCCCGTGTAGACACGCAGCATGCTGCGTCTCTATGTCATGCCGCGTCTCTCCATCATGCTGGGCTCAATGGATGGATGATATTCTCACCCCAATTCCGATAGATATCAACAATTAGAATAACATATGTTAAAGTATTTTCCTATAGCTAGAGTCGGGGTATCTGGTTGATGGATGAATATCGAAACCTGTCCTTGTAGGCAATGTAATATTATTAGCTCCAGGATGACCTTAGTTTTTACACCCTGGAGTACTTTGAAGTGTGGATGAATTGTTGAAATAAATGCTATTTAATTACTATTATTACTATATAATTATTTAAGGTTTTATATCCCACTATTTATAGACTTATAAGACTTAAGGAGGATGCAAATGTCTACCAAGAAATTATTACAATCACTAATTCCGATAATATGTGGGGTTTTGATGGTTCTTCTAATCCTGGCATCGGTAGCAAAACAAGCGGAAAAAGTTAGTGCTTCAGAAGAAAACTCTGTAAGGTATGTCTCTAACGATGGGACAGACAATGCCAATGATTGTTCAATCAGTTCTCAGCCATGCCGAACTGTTCAACATGCGATTTATACTGCCATTGATGGCGACGAGATTCATGTTTCAGCTGGTTATTATACTGGCACCATGTCTTTCCCTAGTGATCTCGTTACAGCAACGATAATTATTACCAAAAATCTTTCAGTTTTATCAGGAGGATTTTCAGCTGATTTCTCAATCTCGAGATCCAGATATTTATCCAACAATAATAGATGCTCAAGGAAAAGAGCTCTCTTTTGTGCTATTCATTTCGAATACAAATACAACAGTAGATGGTTTTACTCTTACAGGCGCTCGGCGATATTGTTCTGGTGATTGCCCATATTATTGGGGTGGAGGGGTGTTTATTCGAGGGGGAGCTCCAACAATCAGCCATAATAAAATACAAAACAATGTTTCCTTTGGTCCAGGAGGAGGCATTCGTTCTGGTTATAGCGCAAGCCCCTTAATTTCTAACAATTTGGTATATTCAAACACCACAGATAATTCAACCTTTGGCCAGGGTGGGGGAATTCATGTCAGTTGGGGAAATGCTGTCATAACAGGAAATGAAATTATCTCTAATGTTGCAGAAACAGAAGGTGGCGGTATTTTTGTTTCTTGGAATACACCCGCTACTATTTTTTCCAATACTATTGCCTATAATGCTGTAATGAGCACAACGAATGGCGTGGGGGGTGGAATTCGTGCTGGCGGCGACTCCGTATTTTATATCATCAGCCACAATAATGTATATAAAAATTTATCTCCTACGGGTGGCGTAATTCAAGATTAATGGAAGGGTTATTCTCGATAGTAATTACATTCACGAAAACCAGGTTGCAGATTGGGGAGGAACTGTCTTTGTTGGTGATACTTCTAATCCCATCACTCTAACAAATAATGTAATCGTCGATAATAACGGCACTGGCATATTAGGGATGAATTTCCACGATATTTATGCGTTCAATAATACTATTGTCAATAATGTTTATAATGGATCCAATAGCGGCGGATATGGCTTTGATTTATTAACCTGGCCGATTACTCCAACATATCCTTTTACAGCAACTCTCTCTAACAATATTGTTGTGAACAATGATGGTTGTGGAATCAATGGGTATAATGGAGTAACCTTATATATTGATTACAATGATGTGTTTGGGAATGATTATGATTATTGCTCAAGGGCCGAGCCTCCAGATGGTATACATAATATCAGCGCAGACCCGTTATTCGTCTCTCCAGAATTAGGAAATTACCATCTGCGTCCTGGTTCCCCTGCAATAAATACCGGAGATAATTCGATTGCCCCAGCTTATGATTTTGATGGGGTTCCCCGACCACAAGATCTTTATGTGGATATGGGTGCATTTGAGTTCATCTTAAATAAAAATTTCTTGCCAATTATTCTCAATCAACAGCATACATTAAATCCATCGTGGAGAGAGTTTCCCAGTGGGGTAAACACAGATTTAAATTCAGTCTCTATGATTTCTTCCAATCTGGGATTCACGGTAGGCAAGTCAGGAAGAATTCTACAATGGAACGGCCAGAATTGGGAGATCATAAATAGTCCGGTTGCAGCAGACCTGAGATCCGTATCGATAGGATCAGCCAATAATGCGTGGATAGTAGGTGGTACAACAATTTTGAATTGGAACGGGACAAATTGGATTCAGGACCCAGGAGCGCCTAGTTTACCTTTCTATGGCGTAGACGCAGATGCGAACGGTGCCTGGTTGGTGGGTGGGTATTTGGTTTGCAATCCCAATTGTGGTGACATGAGCAGTTTTATTTCGCATTGGGATGGAAGTACATGGCAGACAGCTTACAGCCAGCATAAATATCTCTATTCAATTGATATGCTGAACACAAGTGATGGTTGGGCAGTTGGAGATATTTACGATCCCACCAATCCACTTCCAGCTATCATTCGGTGGGATGGTAGCACCTGGAACGATCAAATCCACCCTGGGGTCCGAGGTTTGGTAGATATTTCAGCGTTGGATAGTAATAACGCCTGGGCAGTTGGGGCAGACCCAAATTATATTTGTACAATACTGAGGTGGAACGGTAGTTCTTGGACGAGCTACAATTGCCCAGATGGAGTAAATGGTCTCTCGGCTATCAGCATGGTTTCATCGAATGATGTTTGGGCAGTGGGAGGTAATAATATTATTCATTGGGATGGTTCCAATTGGACGCGTATTTCTTACACGCCTTCCTATCCGCTTAAAGATATTGATATGATTTCATCTTCCGAAGGTTGGGCAGTTGGCAATAATGGCATAGTCCTGCATTACGCACCATAGAAGAACTCAACGGTCTGCTGCGTCTCTGCCGGGGTAAAATCGTTCGAATTGATCACCATAATCCCATGGACGTGGTTGGGCATGATCACAAATTCGTCCAGGGTGCCGGGCAACCGCCAAGGGTGCTATACCCACCAGATCCACTGTCACCTGGCTGCCATCCAATCAGGCCGATCATTTGATCCTTCAAATCATAGTTCAGACTATCGATCCCACTAAACACCTATGCTCATTTCATCCCAACCATGCAAGATCAGGCTGCGCAACTGATGGATGATATTTTGACGCCAATTCCGATTACACTCATTTCCAAGAGCTAATAAATTCAGTAGGTGTAATTATTCAACCATAGCTGACCATGAACCTGGTCAAGAAGTTTTTTCGTGGTAGCATGCAAGCCTCAGAGTATAATATTTATTCTGTCAATATGTAGCTAAATACACCGAAAGCTGGCGTT
The DNA here is from genome assembly GCA_963822175.1 of uncultured Chloroflexia bacterium. Classification (GTDB taxonomy): domain Bacteria; phylum Chloroflexota; class Anaerolineae; order Anaerolineales; family UBA4823; genus FEB-25. Next base: position 102,496 of record CAWGGJ010000008.1, read on the forward strand.
TTCTGAATCAATTAAATGCTGGGAAAGATAATAAGATGACAGTACAACTTCTCCATGCTGATTTCAATGGTCTTTTTGGCAACCTATTATGTCTCTCACATGAGGATACTTGCAAAGATGACTTAGGTAATGAAGTTATTCTAAAATCAGGTATGGTTGTCACAGTTTTTGATGAGGATATTGGGGACCTCGGTGAACGAGATGACATCATAGCTTCTGGCATAGTCGAACCTTCTCCGGAATGGCTCCATTGTAAAGGATCTAGATGGGTACTGAGAATAGACGAGAATGGCATTCGTCACGAATTTGATATTAATAAAGGTACCTAACTCTAACTCCAACACGCTATCTTTACACTCACTCCCTTAATGCGAGGGTTAAGCTACCAACCTCGAGACCTGTCAAGCTGTTTGGTTATGAAAATTACTATAACGAAAGTTTCTGCTAAATTGTCAGAATCTCAACTTGGTAATAATATCTATTTGATTGAGTTTGAGACCTCATATGTCTCTGGCCAGGCAATGCTATATTCTCCGGCTACTTCTAGCGCTCTGTTGTCTGCTAGTCATATCTATGTCGAAACTGGTTACAACGACATTGAAGATTTTCGTTTCTTATCAGAATCAAGTCAGTCGTATACAGGAAAACTCCTTCCACTCAGCAACCCGTGCGATTACGAAGTCACAGGCCAAGTTAAACATCTTAACGAAGATATATTTGATGTCTACGTTGAGAATGGCGAGTGTTCTTTTTCTATTGCCTTTGATGAGAGTGTTCCGACAATCGTGAAAAAAGGAAATTGGGTGACTTTCAAAGTAAACCTATTAGAGTTATATGATGAAAATATTTAACTCCTCGGGTGGCCCAGCACAGTGTCCAGTGGATGATCCTCTACGCAGCTTTGCCACTGAGCTCAAGGGTTAGGAGGTGTGAGACCGATGTCTTGGCTATGGAACGAACTACACGACCTTTTCGATACGGACGATGGGTCGCTTCCTGTGATTCGCGTTAGCTACACGGAGGGTGAAGCCACGGTTACTAGCTATGATTTGCTCCGACGGCGCGCTGAGCGAGTCGTGACAGAGAAACCCTACTTTTGGTCGAGGGTACACAATGCTGAACTGGCACTCGATTCAGTCCCCAACGCTGCTGCCCTTGTTGTTGCTGGCGAGGCCGATCCGTTTGTCGTGTGGCTCGGTGGCATCCAGGCTCAGGATACGACCATCCCAGACCTCGGTTTGTTCGTGTTCGATGATGGGCTTGAACTCATCTACCGGATGGGCCCAGACTGGGGCCCATGCGAGTTGGAGGCATTGTTTCAGGTTCTTGTGGAGCTTTCTGACCTTGATTCCAACGCAACCATATCCCTTGAGGAGGATGTCCTTGCAGATGTCGAAGCTCGCTTTCAGAAGGCGTGGCGGCGTTGGGCCGTACAACTATAGGAGATTTCTTTCTCTACTTGATGAGTAAAAAAAGTAATCTTGCGGCTAGTTATTATTAATTGCTCTCTTTACCCGAATATTATACCGTTTTAGACCTTCCAGGATTTCATTAAACCAAATTTCCTAACTATTATTTCCCCCAATTGATGGATGATATTCTCACACCAGTTCAGTGTGATTTTAATATCCCTACACGGCTGGCTTCAAGATCGAGCACGCTCTGTCTGTATGCTGTAACGTATTGCCACTGCCCCAGATGCGAGGCGCTGGCTTCCCAGTGTCTCCAGTCTGGGTAGGGTGGTCATTCCAGCGAATACGGCATTTCCCGAACCGATCGCCACGGGATGGATCATCGGCATATATTCGTCCACTAACCCGTGGCTGAAAAACACCCTGGCCATCGTTGCACTGCTAACAAGGATATAGCTGCCTGGCTGTGATTTTAATTCAAGGATCTCCTGCGGGTTGAATGTGTTGTGCAGCTGGGTATTCCAACCAACCTGTCTCAATGTCTTGGAATACACGATCTTTGGCTTCGGGTTGAGCGTGTTGGCGAACCGTATCTCGCTGGGGGTGGCATTAGGGTCGGAGGGGACGGTCGGCCAGTAATCTAGCATCATCTGGTATACCACGCGACCGAAGATCAACAGATCGGCATCTCGCAGCAAGTCGGAGTAGAAATCGTGTAATTCGGCGTCTGCGATACTCCAATCCAGCTCTTTGTGAGGTCCTTCAAAATATCCATCTAAGCTGGTATTTATGGAAAAGATTATTTTTCGCATCGTGTTCTCTCAACTCCCGGGTTGCACAAAACCAAAGAAGTGCATTTTCATTCGTTACCGCTGATTAGTATTCGTTCTATGTTACCCATATCATCACGAAATCTGGCTTTGACCGCGCGCCAGTCGTCACTGCGCGGATTCGAGTGCCGGTATTCTAGCGCCCTCAGAAAGGCATGTCAAGACGCTCATCATTAATATATGATAATAATTGTCCGAAATACAAAACACTTGTTTCGAAATTTATCAATTTGCTCCTCAACGATCCCGCTAGATTTTCACCCTGTCCAAATTGAATTGGATTGGAATGGGGTGGGGGAAGTTGGTAGGGGACTTTAAGGTGGGTCGTGCCCCGCCTGCTTTCTCCCCTCCACAACCGGGCGAATCCCCCGTCTACACAAACCACTAAACCCGCTCTGCGGGTTTCCTATAAATAGCCGGTGGATTCATCCACCGGCGAGAATATTGAACGAGATTATCCAACAGATAATAGATTACTGCTTTTGCGAAACCCAACATTTAGCGAAACCCAACATTGCGCAGGTTGTAATTGTAGGTTGTGTTGATGAATCTCGCGTGCGCCTGCCTACGTTTTTCTTTTATTGATACGTAAGCGAGGCTGCTTTTGCGAAACCCAACATTGCGCTCATCTGCCATCGCGGAATCTCCCCTGGTATTGGGGAGAAGGAGCGAAGCGTATGCCCTGGTACCTCGAGCGCAGTGAGGGGACGGCGATCTGCTCTCTTATTTCTGTCATTGAAGGATCTCCCCTGGTTGGTTGTTGGGTTTCAGACGAAAACCATCGTCCTCAACCCAACCTACTCAATTGGGTACTGTTGCGACTGTTCTTGGACACCTGGTCATCCAGAGCTTCTACCCGCGCCGCCAACTGGCCGACCGTTTGATGAAACAGAGCCACCACGGCTTCTTTGCCCGCATCCTAGGCCGCGCCGATTTCTTCATCGCTGGGTAACTGGAACGGTTCCATCGCCTAATTGTGCTTGCGTTTTACGATTTTGACAATGTTATGGAGCGATTGGTTGGAGCAAGGGACTTATAAGCCCTTGGTACATCATCCAGCTTTTTATGCCTGAGCAGGTACAACGGTTTTACAAATGCTTACTCCAATTTGCTGACAGCCACTTGTATACGACGCATAGCTTCCGTCTGCTTGAGAATCGCTGCAATTTCCGTTGCTCCGCCAGGTGTCATCGCCAGTCCAGAGAGCGCCACGCGCACGGGCCACATAACTGTGCTTGTTTTATAGCTTTTCTCTGTCGCATAGGCCATGAGGACCTCGCGAATCTGCGGTTCACACCAACCTTCTATATTCGAAAGCAGCCCGGCGACCTCTTTTAGAATGGCCCGGCTGCTCTCCAGTGAAGATTTGCTCTTACTGTGCTCAAAAAGAGCGGCTTCATACGCCGGCACTTCCAGTAGGAAGCGGGTCATCGCGGGAATTTTGGTCAGGCGTGTCACGCGAGGCTGGATCACTTTGCTGGTCAGCTGGATATCACACTGTTGGGCAAATTCCGCGGGGTAAAACTTTTCTGCTAGGCGGTGGAATTCCTGCGGAGGTAATTTGCGAATGTGTTCGCCGTTCAACCATTCCAGCTTGGCGATCGAAAAGGCCGCCTTTGATTTGCTGATGTGGCGCACATCGAACGCACTGACCAGTTCATCGAGTGTAAAGACCTCGTGCTCATCACCCGGGTTCCAACCCAACAGGGCGATCATATTCATGATAGCCTGCGGTATGAACCCGGCAGCCATCAGGTCTTGAAAAGAGGCATCCCCCTCGCGCTTGCTAAGCTTTTTGCCATTCTCTTTGATGATATGCGGAAGATGGATGTAGACCGGGATCTCCCAACCAAAACTTTGGTAGAGCAGATTATATTTGGGCGTCGAAGACAGGTACTCCAGCCCGCGCACCACATGGGTGATCTTCATCTGGTGATCATCTACGACATTGGCAAAATTGTAGGTCGGGTAATCGTCCGATTTCAACAATATCTGGTCATCCAATTGGCTGTGCCGAATGGTAATCGTCCCAAACACCAGGTCGTCGAAGGTGGTTACTCCCTGCTCCGGGTCTGGGATGCGCTGGCGGATCACGTAGGGCTGACCAGCCGCGATGCGCGCCTGGATCTCCTCGGGGCTTAGAAACCGACAGGGGTTCATTTTTGGTTTTTTACCGCGCAGTTCTTTGCTATTTTCGGGCTTCGTGCAAAAACAGCGGTACGCCCCACCGCGCTCCACCAAAAGCTCTGCATATTGGCGGTAGATGCCCTGATCTTTACGCTGGCTTTGAATGTAGGGGCCAAATTTTCCGCCGACATCCGGGCCTTCATCGTATTCCAGGCCGGCCAGGCGCAGTAAATCGTAAATGACGCTGATGGCCTTTGGATTGTGGCGCTTGCGGTCGGTATCTTCAATCCGCAAGATATAACAACCTCCAGCCTGGCGGGCAATACAGTAGGCATAGAGGCCGGTACGGAGGTTTCCGATATGCATGTAACCGGTGGGACTCGGAGCGATGCGTGTGCGTACCATCAACCTATTATAAATCATGCCGCTGTTGTGTCGATCATCGTGCCATTCAAAGTCGGTCACCTGCTCCTGACGCATCTGGTTCCGTGTTAATGTGCTTTCGGCTTGTTGCCTGAGTAGTTACAATAAATATTCAATTCCAGATATGGAGTAATTTCAATTCCCGATCGATCATAAACGAATAGGTTGATTGGTTGCATTCGGATTGAAAAGGAGCATATGAGAGTACGATCCCCAGGTTGATCTGGAGATGGCTTTTTTTCACCAAGACCCAACCTGGGAGCACTCTGATTGTGCTTTAATCTGGTCTTTTGAGTGAAAATTCGGGAATCAGCTCAATTTCATCGAGTAGATTTGGCGCCCCCTGCGGCTCCTGTGCACTCCTCGATCCCTCAATCCCCTGAGCAATCCTGTAGGGGCGCAGGGGAGATCATAATACATCCCATCCGGGATTCCTCCCCTGCGCCTTTCTCAGAATAACAACTGATGAATGGAGCTAGAACCTCTGATACATTGGAGCAACACGCTTTTCAACCCCAGCCCATTTATCCTGATCATTGACCATGATCAACTATACTATAATATTTACTTTATAATCGTGCTTATTATTAGGTTGGAAGTTTATGGGTCCGCATGGGATAAGGATATCTCAAAATGCGACATCTTCACTTTATATCTATAAAAATGCCTGATCGATGAATGTACTAATGAATACTAGCATCACCAGGCGTCTAGAGAAGGTCATTGACCAGGCACCGGTATGGATCCTATTGATTTTAGGAATGTGGTTGGTGGTTCTGCGACCTTTGGGGGCTCATCTGGTGCTTATTCCGGGTGATCTGGGTGATGCCCGTTTCAATAACTACATTCTGGAGCATTTTTTTCGCTGGGTTACAGGGCTAGCTGGGGATTTCTGGAATGCACCTTTCTTTTTCCCGTTTCAGCAGACTATTACATTCAGTGATAACCTCCTGGGGTCAGCGCCGTTTTATGCCTTATTCAGATGGGCTGCCCTTGATCAGGAATCTGCATTCCAAGGCTGGTATATCCTTGGTTACATCTTAAATTTTATTGCAGCAAGCTATGTCCTGTGGCGCTTAGAGCTCAAACCTCTGGCTATTGGAGCTGGCGCATTCTTCTTCGCCTTTGGACTCCCGTTGCTAGCACAAGAAAATCATGCCCAGCTCCTTTATCGGTTTTGCATCCCTCTGACATGTTTTTCACTCTGGCGATTCTACCAATCGCCTCGGTTGAAGACACTGATCTGCCTTGGCGTCTGGCTGGTGTGGCAATTTTATCTAACAATTTACATGGGGATCTTCCTGTCGTTCCTCCTGGCTGTTCTAATAGTATTACTTCCGCTCTTTGTTCCAGCACACACGTTCTCGCAGCGAATTGCGGTCTGGCCGCGCTGCATCATCGAATCCTGGACTAAGGCTCGCCTTACCGAAAGGATTTTTACTATTACCGCAATGGGAGTACTTGGCTTTGGTTTTGCATATCTTATATTGCCTTATTATCATGCTTCCCGGATCTATGGTTTTTCCAGGAGTTGGTTAGAAGTTCTGGCCATGCTCCCCCGCATCCAAAGCTACCTGCTGGCGGACAATTCACAATTGTGGAGTTCAACGGCAAGCTTATTTGCCGATTTTCCACTCCGCTGGGAACACCAGTTGTTTCCTGGCTTAGCGATCTTAGCACTGGTGTTGGCTGGCATTGCAATGCGATTTAATACCAAAAACCGCTGGTTAGCCTGGCTACATCTTGCCGCTGCACTCACGCTGATTGCACTTACGCTGGAGGTTCATGGATACTCACTTTACCGGTTGATCTGGCCGCTCCCGGGTATGGGCAGTGTCCGGGCTGTGACACGCATCATGCTGGTTGTAATGTGGCCCATTTCCCTTTTCATTGCCTGGGTTATCGACGGATTCATGCAGCGGTTTAGTCAACAAAGACGATGGATGCAATCAGCTGCTTACCTGGTCGTCTGCCTTCTGGCGGTGGAATCAGTTTTTTATGCCCACTCTACCTACAATAAAGCAGATGCCCAGTTTCGTCTGTCCAACCTGGCTCATCAAATCCCAGCGATAGTTCCTACAAATCCGGTCCTGTTTGTAGCTGAGAATCAGCAGGAACCATTCTGGGCGAAGGAAATCGACACCATGCTGTTATCCCAGGATCTGGGATGGCCAACCATTAACGGATATTCAGGCAACTACCCACCAGGTTCTACGCGTTCGGACACTTGTGAACAACTGCCAGCGCGGATCAAGAGCTATATGAATTTTGCTGGAATCTCAGGCGAATCTTTTTACCTGGAGATGATGAGGCGCATCGTCCCGCTTGGGTTTACGGATTGTAATCAAACATGGTGGGAAAAAATGCCATGAGCAGGCAGAATCGGTAACGTTCAGAGCGATAGGGATTGACTATTTGGGGGACAAATCCATTTTACCTTGGTGTTTTTCAGCGATCACAAAGATCGCTGTAACCACCAGAATTGAAATCAAATTGGGAAGTAAGATCATCCAATTTCTAAACCCCAACAGCTTGCTCCCAAGATTGTATGCAAAGTAACCATTCTGCAGCTGTTGCCATGAATAGGTGTAGATTGATGAATACCCGAAGAATTTTAGGTGAGCGTTTTCAAAGAAATGGTTGTCCGGTGCCAACATACTTCCAGCAAGAGGAATCAGCATTTGCCCTATCGAGATCACTGTTAAAATGATCACCAATGGAATAAGGCGCCTGGGAACTAAAACCAATGGGATGGCAAGGAATAAAATCATAGGAATGAGATGCCGAGGACCGAAAGAAGCTCCACCCCACCACAAAAAATAGCCTGAATTAATTATAAGAAGAGAAATGAAAGCAATCAAAACAATGGTACCTTCGAGGCGATAGCGCTTGTCCCGCCAAAGGAAGAAAAATCCAACCATGGCCATGAGGAGCACCGGTGACTGCCAGAACAATCCATGTGCTGGGTGGAAAGTCAGATAGAAGAGCACCTCGAGACGTGGCCAGCTGATCCCCATGAATCCCTGAGACATCGGTTCTTGGAACTCATTGCTCAGATGCTCGTATCCAATTGTAAAAGGATTGCCAAAGGCAATGTTATTGTAACTCATCAGGATAACCATTGGTATGCTAGCGCCTAATACTGGTGGTAGGATGGTTGAGCGTATCCAGCGCCACGACAATCTTTCCCGAAGGATGTAACAATAATAGAAACCTAATGGAAGAATGATGACCGCAGTGGTGTACTCCGTTATAAACGCGGCACCCAGCAGGAAACCAATCAAGAATAAATAAACTGGTTTCTGGCGAAGATCAGGTAATAGTTTCAGATTGAAGATTAAGAAGAAGCTGATAAATAAAAGTGAACCCGCGAGCTGATGGCCAAAGAATATGGCACTAAATGGCAAAACCATCGTCCCAAGCGCAACTGCCAGTGTCGCCAAATAAGCGCGCAACCGGCTACCTGATATGGTTTCACAAAAGACGTAAACGAGACTTCCAGCAAACGCTGAAGGTATTGCGATCACCAAAACGGTCAATATGTATTTGATCTGCATGAGATCCAGTCTATGCCCGGTCAGCTTCATCAATAAGTATAACGGCGCATAAAATAGAACTCCAAGGATCGATGTACCAATTGCTTTATCGGAATAATAGTGACCATTTATATAAGCCCTGTCAATAGTATTGGTTCCTTCGGTGTTGTAATAAGAATCAATCGACAGGCGTCTCTCCTTGACGATAGCAAAGATGAGCCCAAGACGCGAATTTCCATTCGCACTCGGGTCTTGATAATAATACCCATACATAAAGGCGAGAAGTACAAAAACGAGTAGGGCTCTTTTCGTATATTTCATTAGATCAGTATTTCATTATAACATTTGCGACAATCAACCAAATCTGCGGAATTATTAAATTGGTAAACCTCTCTCCAAACCACAGTATTTATAGAAATAACCGATGGTAATTGACAGTGGGGCTTTCAGATGTCCTGTTTGGCGGCAACTCTACCAGTTGTAATCATGGGGGCAAATAGTAATAGAACTTCGCTTCACTCGCTTTGCTCGGTGTCGATGACATCCTGGGGCATCGCCTTGACAACCGAGTCAATGATATTAGATAAGCATGAAAGCTACCTCCGTATGCCCTAGACCGGTCATTTTTTCACCAGCACCAATCCTGGGAGTATTATGATTGTGCTTTAATTTGGTCTTTTGAGTGAAAATTCGCGAATCAGCTCAATTTCATCGAGTAGATTTGGCACCCCCGGCGGCTCCTGTGTACTCCTCGATCCCTCAATCCCCTGAGCAATCCTGTAGGGGCGCAGGGGAGATCATAATACATCCCATCCGGGATTCCTCCCCTGCGCCCTTCCTTGGCTCAGTTCTTTGGATTCGGGTGTTCTTCCCGGATTGTCTGACTTCCAGGCGTGGCTACCTGGTCACCGCCACCTGCTGTGCTCTCCAGCGGTGCCTTTAGGCGACTTCGGCGGCTGCTGTGCTCTCCAGTGGATTCGAATATTACACCCCACTGGTTTTGGAGGGTGCCGGACACCCGTCTATGGTGCACAACCCCTTGATCCGAAGGAATGGGCTCACATAAACAAAGTTGGGTTTCAGGTGAAAATTCATCATCCACAACCCAACCTATGAACTTTTCCCCAATTTCAGTAATTGTTCTTGGGCATTGTGATACAGGGTAAGGTAATATTGACATAGTTCTAAGACTTTTTCGAAGTCCAAGATTGCTTTTTCTATCTCTCCAGAAACGATATATGTTTCCCCGCGAATGAAATAATCCTCCGCAGTTATTGGGTCGTTCATTTCTTTATAATTGATCATTTCCCATTTATCAAATATGGTTATTTCGCGACTAGTGAATGCCTCAACATAGTCAGGGTTGATTTGTAATGCTTTATCGTATTCATTGATCGCGCGCAAAAAATTACCTACAAGATGGAATACGTCTCCTCGGTTGTTGTAGGCTGCCGCAAAATCAGGTTTTAATCGGATTGCCTCATCGTAGTCCTTGAGTGCCCCATCATAATAATGTTTACTTTTATATACAGTTCCACGATTACTATACGCCTCTGCAAAATCAGGTCTAATTTGAATTGTTCGATCAAAATCACTTATTGCCAAATCCATGTCACCTTTGGTTGTATAACATAACCCACGATCATTGTAAACCTCTGCAAAGTCAGGATCAAGTAAGATGGCTTTATCAAAGTCCGCAATAGCACGAGGGAGGTCACCCTTTTTAAGGTATTCCGCTCCACGATTCAGGTAAAAAACAGCTGATTCCGGCTTGAATGATGCTAAGAGATTCAGGTCATTAGGAAAGATTACCCCGTGCATAACTGTTCCAGTGGTAATGTCTGGATAAGTGAATATTTCAGGTTCGCCTTTGGCAAGGTGCGTTGCATGGTTTTGGGCCATATATATATTATATAAGAAAATACTAACCAAAATTTTCGATATAAATTAACAAAATCGATTTAGACAAAAGCCTTAGAAATTGATTATATATTTATTCTCCGCATCTAGCGCCCCCGGCGGAGTCACGCCACCTGCCTGGTTTATAGGCGGCTGCCGTGTTCTACGGCGGATTCGAATATTACACCCCACTGGTTTTGGAGGGTGCCGGACACCCGTCTAGGGTGCACAACCATCTGATCAGAAGGAATGGGAGCGGGAGCCAGAGGATTATTATGGGCGGATGCTGGGTCACTCCCTGGCGATCTTAATGACCACTTATGCTCACATAGCTCGCTTTGCTTGCTATGCATGCTATATTCCAGGGACCCAGGATGAAGCAGCGCGCCTGATGGATGAAATTCTCACTCCAATCCCGATCGATCTTCGTAATCTGAGAAGAGAAAAGAGCTAAGTGTCTGCCGATTTTTCTGAAATCTGTTGAATTACTCACGAAACCGGTCGCCAGGGTGATTTTCAGTTGTAAGTCATTGTCTAAAGGCTTGAACCTGGAACTTAGCGGTTATAGGTTTAATTACTATTCAAGTACAGTTAAAGAAAAAAGCTTTTTACCCAAAAACAAGATATATTATAGGCAAATCGATAGTTGAAAGTCAGTCAGTTTACGCTGAAAAAACAGCACAGGCCTTATGGACCTGTGCTGTCATCGCTGTCCGAGTGTAACTCTCTCGTATTCACTTCTGTCAATCTTTTTTCGGCGGCGTAAATAGGGCTTTATCTTCCCCAATCTCGCCATCTATCAGCGCATTGAGCTTTTGGTTCATGGCCGATAACAATTCTTCACTGTATTTGGGATTGGTCGGGATGGCCAGATTGTCCATTTCCTCAGGATCCAGTAACAGATCGTAGAGAGCGACGTCATTATCGACCAGCAACTGCTTGACCGATGCCGGCCGGTTGTAATGACCCATCCCGAAGTAACGTACAAGCTTGTAACGGCCGTCGAAGATGCCGCGAAACATCTCGCGCTTTTCAAGGTTCGGCACGCCAATCTCATCCAGCATGCCTTTAAACGACTCCAAACCGCGATGGAATTCCTGGCCAGCCTGAGCGGCGGCGGCGTCAAACACCTTGGTCGCGTTGCGGCTAAACCATTCCGCGTCGACGGTGGCGATCATATCGTAGGTCATCAGGCTCCCCTTGCCGGGTGTGGTACTGCTGCCGCGGGGCCCGACAGAAGCGGGATCGCAAACCACGCCCGAGAGGTCATAGCCTTTCAGGAGCGGGTAGCGCTTCCGCCGTTCGTCCTCCGACAGGCCGGCAAACGCCAGGATCGTGGGTGCCAGATCGAGATGCGAGCCCACCGCATCCGTCCGGTTTGCGCCGGGGTGGCGCGGATCGGCGATCACCAGCGGCACGTTGACGGATTCCTGAAACGCCACGCTGCCCTTTTGGCGCAGGTGATGGGCACCGCCCTGCTCGCCATGATCTGAGGTGAAAATGATGATCGTATTATCAGCCTGGCCGGACGCTTCCAGAGCATCCAGCACTGCTCCGATGTGCCGGTCTACATCGAGATGGCAGTTGAGGTAGTAGTTGACGTGGTTGTGCCACATGTCCTTGCGATCTTTCGGAATCCGGCCATAGTACACGTCACACAGGTGCTTATAGTTGCGGACGGCTGGCGGCTGTCCTTCCAGGTCATCAAAGAAAGAGGCCGGCAAGGTCGTCTGCCATTTCTGATGGTAGAGCGGCGTATCGGGCGCGCCAAAGATCGGGAACATGCCCTTGACCTGGACCATCTCTTCCGCGTCGGTGTCGAAATACATCACATCGTGAGGGTTGACGAAGTTCACGGTCATGAACCAGGGTTGAGTCGCAGCAACCTTGGGAGCGCGCTTCGCCAGCCAGTCGACGGCCTCATCCGCAATCTTCGGATCTTTCAAGGCCCCATCCATCGGCCCGCCTATCACATCGCCCCAATCCTGGTACTCGGAGAAGCCGTAGGGCTCCATAGCTTCACGGGAGCCCTTAGCGGGAAACTCTGAGAGGTGCCACTTGCCTTTGAAGACGGTGTGGTAGCCCAGATCACGCAGCATATGACCGATGGTGGGCAAGGCTACCGGATCGGCCCGCATATCGTCGATCCAGGCGAAGTTGGTATTGTCAAACATGCGTGTGATCGGTGTATGCCTGCCCGTGTAAATAACCGAGCGGGAAGGGGTGCAAACCGAGGTGGTGGCGTGGTGATTGTTGAAAGTGACCCCGCGGGCGCGAATGCGGTCCCGGCTGGGCAAGGCGAATTCCGCCGGCATGGGCTGGTGGGCATATTCCTGATCGGTCACGATCATAAGGATGTTGGGTCGTTTGGGCATAATTCCAGGTTCCTCGTGATTTTTTTGGTTTATCGTAATAGTATACCACCGAGATTCCACGTCGAGCACTTTCGATCATTATTTTCACCACAAAGGGTGATGATTTTGACAATCTTGGTTTAAGCATAGCATAATTTCCTCCAAAATGCTTTTATTTGACTGATTCGGGGACGTAGAATCCGGGTATTACTCTATATCGGGTAGGCGGTTGAGAAGCCTGCCTCCAGATTGATTGTCTGGAGATCAGTCATTTTTTTCCCACGGTCCATTTCAAGAGTTAATTAATGGCGCTAAAATGGCGCTAAAATGTTTAGCTATATACTCAACTATGGCAATATGTGGGTGTTAGAAGAGTGATATCCCCCATATATAGGCGCCCCCGGCGGCTCCTGTGCACTCCTCGATCCCTCAATCCCCTGAGCAATCCTGTAGGGGCGCAGGGGAGATCATAATACATCCCATCCGGGATTCCTCCCCTGCGCCCTTCCGTGGCTCCGTTCTTTGGATTCGGGTGTTCTTCCCGGATTGTCTGACTTCCAGGCGTTGCTACCTGGTCACCTGCCGTGTTGTCACCGCCACCTGGTCACCGCCACCTGCTGTGATCTCCAGCGGTGCCGTGATTTTCGGCGGCTGTGCTCTCCAGCGGATTCGAATATTACACCCCACTGGTTTTGGAGGGTGCCGGAAACCCGTCATGGGTGCACAACCGTCTGATCCGAAGGAATAGAAAGCTCACAGCTTGGCGACCACATTTTTGAACTACAATTTACAAGTTCAAGCTCAATAATGCACATGAAAATCTGCCACCCAATATGGGGTGACTATTCCGCCTCCAGTGGCTTATTATCCAGTCGATTCTCAGGTGCCTCAGAATCATCGCTGGTACGATTACATCCTCGCCGGTATCGAGCTCGACACGTAACGTGACCTCCGGTTTTAGTGACTCGATCGAGATAACACTTCCAACACGCCCCGTATATGAACTTCCGAGAATCTCGACCAGATCATTGATAGCAAAAGGAACCGCATCAGATCTCAATCCGGCGTAAAACGCATCATCAATGTTCTTCAGGACATCTCTCATCACCTCTTTGGGGACATCCTCCAATCTATATTCGGTAACATTATCATTCCTCATCGATTCTGGTAGCGTTCGAGGGTCAGTTATTCGGGGACCACCAGCCCAACGAACTTCCTGAAAACGGGCAATGTTCCAGAACCGGATAGGACGAACTGGCATATATGGGCTCATAGTCCGCAGGCTGAACTCGTGAGAGAGATAGTCCTCCAAATCCGCACCGTAGTAGATAATATCGGTTTGATGGACAGAGAACACCGGATTACCCGGTAAATGTGGCTCGTCAGGTATCATCCGGTGGATATATATGGGGATGAGGCGTGGTGCAGCTGATACCAAACCTTTGGCAACTTGCTTGGCTTCGTCTAAAGAAGGAGGACGGGTTCCCCATTCTTCTAGCCAGAACCCGTTGTGTTCAATGTCAAAAAGGATGCCTTCAAGAGGCAGGTCGAGCCACTCGCGAAGTGTTTCCTCCGGGGCTGCTCGCCAGTTAGGGAATTGTTCGCCTCGTGGCAGCACCAGCTGCAGGAATCTTCTTAGGTCGGGAGGAAAGCGAAATTCGAATTGGGCTTCGACTGTAGCTACTTCCAGATCGGTTAGACCACTTTCGAATCTTATACCACGCACGTGCAAATGATGGATGATTTTTTGCCATTTATCCATAGGAATCTATCCGCTTTCTGGCGTTTAATTGGTGTATAACCCCACCACTTTACGGGATATTTAGCTCTATGTAAGGTGTAATACGAATTATACACTAGTGATCTTAGCTGGGATGCTTGGTCATTCCCTGGCAATATTAATGACCACTTATGCTCACTAGCTCGCTTTGCTCTATGCATGCTATATTCCAGGGACCCAGGATGAGGCAGTTCGCCTAATGGATGATATTCTCACTCCGATCCCGATTGATCTCAGGGATTGAGAAGGGAATAAAGCAGAGCAGCAGCCAATCTGTCTGAAATCTAACTGACCGGTCTCCAGGATGATCTGAAGGCCGGTCTGTTTTTTGTCGCTATTAATGAGTATTTTTACCGATAGATAGTCCAGCTAATCCGAATAACTACCCTCTCCTTTTCCACATACTGACAATCCCAAGGATGGTTAGTCCCATCCATTCTCCATCACCTAGGAATGATGAAGGTTGCGTAGGTGTGAGGATTCCATTGTTGGATTTGATGACCAGAGGCAAGTAAATTGGATAGATGGGGGTGGTGATACTGACCAGCGTTGTTTCAGTAAGCGAGCCGACTGAGTTAGTTGCGGTGACCGTGGCTGTGTAAACTCCAGGGATAGTATAGGTGTGGGTTATGGTTCCCCCACTGCCATTTAAGTCATCACCAAAGTCCCAGGTGAAGATGACATTCGTGCCACTTGTAATTGTGCCAGTTAAGGTAGTGACTTCACCTAGTAGGGTTGGGCTGTCATTACTAGCGGTCAGACCTTCGATGGGTTGGTCAGTTAAGCTGAATACATGTGTGTCTGAGACCGAGCCTCCGAAATTGCTGGCTGTGACGGTGATGGCATAGGTGCCAGGTGTCTCCCACGCCCATCCCACCGTATCGGTCAACCCCCTGGTCTCGGTGATGGGTGGATGCCCGCTTGCCCACCAGACGTATTCGATAGGTAGGGTAGTCGAAACAGGCTCAACCGTGGCCGTGAAGTAAACGACTGGACCTACGATACCTTCACTTGCGCCTGCGATTGTAACAATTGCAGGAGGCACGGGTGGGCCTTCTAATTCGTATGAACCGATATCACAGACTGCTTCTCCATCCCCATTTCCATCCTGGGGGCGATAGACACCGCGTTGATCTGTCGGTGGGCACTGGGCATCATCCCCTGCATCGATTGCAGGACTGTCGGGCAAAAGGGCATGCGTCCAGGTGGGACCGCCATTATCCTGCAAAGGACCGAGCAACGGGTCAGTGTTGGGCATGGAGCTGTTGGCGGGGTCGAATCCGCAGGAGTCATCGGAGGAGATGTTATGCCCACCGTCGGTGAGAGAGAAGTAACAGTCACCACCTGATGGACTATTCGCTACGATAGAGTTAATGGCGGTGTGATTTCCAAGATTATAGATACCTCCGCCTGCTTCTGCACTATTTCCTGATAGGGTGCTATTGAAAATGTTCATTGAACCTAAATAAGTAGCAATACCCCCTCCGTTAAAATCTGCACTGTTGCCCGACAATGTGCTGTTGATAGCGGTCAGATTTCCTCCTTCATTATATATACCTCCTCCGAGTGCTTCTGCACTATTTCCTGATAGGGTGCTATTGTAAATGTTCATTGAACCATCATAAGTAGCAATACCCCCTCCACCAGAATTTGCACTGTTGCCCGACAATGTGCTGTCGGAAATTGTCATTGTGCCATAGTTGACTATAGCTCCACCGTTAAATGCACTATTTCCTGATAGGGTGCTGTTGATAATCGTTAATGAGCCAATATTGGCTATACCTCCCCCAAAACCACTGGTATTTCCGGATATTATAGTGTTGGTGATAGTCAAAGAACTGTTGTAGCCGATGGCAATCCCTCCACCGTTATGAACTGACGTATTGCTGATAAAGGAGCTATCCTTGATAGTTACGGAAGAATCTTCAAGGATTATCCCCCCCCCTCCTGGTATACCACGTGATCCATGACCAGCATTATTTAGGAAGTTGGAGCGCAGAATAAACCCTGTTGCGTTTTTGAATGCGATTCCACCACCGGAGCCTAATGACTCCGGACCAAATCTATTATCTTGGAAATGGCTGTCAATCACATTAATTGTTCCCCCCCCAGCATAAATTCCTCCCCCAAAAACCGCTTCTCCAGAATAAATATTTCCAATAAACTCACATTGGTCAATAATGACATCAGCTCCATTATTGAATAATCCAGCTCCACTTCCAACGACAAACCCATCTCCCACCGCTATGCGCTGCAAAGTCAACTCACTACCCGTCTCCACCCACCAGACGCGGGTGGTTCCTCCACCGCTGGTGGTGATGATATCACCCCCGTCTATCACCAGCGGCCCTCCCGCTGTCACCGAGAGCTGGCTTGTGACTGTGATCGTCCCCGCCACATCGAAGGTGATGGTATCGGTGAGCACATCGCCAGTTCCACAATCTTCCATAAACGTATTCGTATTGGCAGTTTGCAGAGCTTCGCGTAAAGAGCATAGCTCATCTTCTGGATCAACGATATCATCCAGGGTGGTGACGATAAGCTGTCCGGGTCCTAATTCGTATGAACCGATATCACAGACTGCTTCTCCATCCCCATTTCCATCCTGCGGGCGTATAACACCACGCTGGTCTGTGGGCGGGCATTGGGTATCATCCCCTGCGTCAATTGCAGGACTGCCTGGCAGCAGGGCATGCGTCCAGGTGGAACCGCCATTATCCTGCAGTGGACCCAATAGCGGATCGGTGTTGGGCATGGAGCCATTGGCGGGATCGAGTCCGCAGGTGTCATCCGAGGAGATGTTGTGTCCGCCATCGGTGATGGGAGCTGAACAATCACCTCCAGAAAGGCTGTTGGCGATGATGCTGTTTGTGAGAACAGCAGTTCCGGCTATACCACCGCCATTCAATGCACTGTTGTTTGATACGGTACTATTGTTCATCATCATCGTGCCATAATTAAGTATGGCACCACCCTCAGTATCTGCGCTATTTCCAGACAGTGTACTGTTGGACATCGTTATCGTGCCGGAATTAAGTATGGCTCCACCGCTGTATCCCGAACTATTTCCAGACAGGGTGCTGTTGGTCACCGTCATAGTGCCATAATTGGCTATGGCTCCACCCGTGTTTTCTGAGCTATTTCCAGACAGGGTGCTGTTGGTTACCGCCACAGTACCATAATTTAATATTGCTCCCCCATGACTACCTATTGTTGGATTACTTGCTATATTATCGGAGAGAGTACTGTTGATTACTGTTACCGTACCACTAGCATTACATATAGCTCCCCCGAAGTTTGAGTAATTTCCTGACATTGTGCTGTCGGCTAGTATCACCGCGCCAGACTCTATGGCAATACCACCACCGTTACAAAGATCTTGATTATTACTGAAATTACTCTCCTGGATGTTTAGAGAAGCGGAGGAAACATAAATACCTCCTCCTCCCGGCACAAAAAACCAATCACATTCTCCTAAAGCTGTGTTGTTTTGTAAAATGGAACGGATAATCACTCCCATCCCACCCTGGATGGCTATCCCACCACCATAAACACGGCCTGTAATATATTCCAGTCCATTCTCATTGAAAAGGCTGTCATTGACAACCAGCGTTCCTTCCAAGCTGTAGATAGCTCCTCCAAAATAACCATCACCTAATAATCGATTGCCGATAAACTGGGAATGGACGATTGTTACACTAGCGGCATTGTTATATAGCCCCGCACCACTACCCTCGATCGATCCATCAGTTACTGACAGGTTCTGCATGGTCAGCACGCTGCCCGTTTCCACCCACCACACGCGGGTCGTCCCACCCCCGCTGGTAGTGATCACATCTCCTCCATTAATAACTAACGGACCTCCTGCGATGACCGAGATCTGGTTGGTGAGGGTGATCGTACCTGCCACATTGAATGTGATGGTGTCGGTCAGCACATCGCCGGTCCCGCAGGCATCCACAGACGTGTTGGTATTTGCAGCACTGATGGCTTCACGTAAGGAGCAGTCGCCGTCGCTGTTGAGCTCGTCTTGTAAAGTGTTGACCAGCAGGTTATTATGTAGTTTGTCTACCTCTTTGGTCACCTCCTTACCTACCCATGATTTCGAGATGAAGTCTCCAGAAGCTAATGCATGGCTAGATGAACCCAGCATATAGATCAAAAAAAATACCATCAAGCAAGCAACGATGCATGGAACGAAAATACGAAGGCTCTTGTTCATTTCAAAATCTCCTGTTCGTCTATCAAGCAAGGTGATGAGAATCATGGGCTTGATGGCATAGCCATATTTTGACTTAAATCAATTACTTCACCACCCGAAAGTGGCTTTGTATTATTTATAGCAAACCACTCTCAAAAAACTCTGAATTAAGATTAAAACTTCATTAGAAAGTGAACGCAGGGTTGATCAACAAGTGAATTCTTACCCCAAGTATCGATGAACTTATATGGCAATGTCTGAAAGCCAGTAGAGTGTGACTAGGCAGAGGCGCAGCCTGCCTCCAAGTTGATTTTCTGGAAGGAGGTTATATTTTTTCACCAAGACAATTTCTGGATGATTCAAATGGCGCTAAAATGGCGCTAAAATATTTGTTCGCTTTTCCAACTATGGCTATATGTGGGGGTATATCGAGTATAATACCCATATATAGGCGCCTCCGGCGGGATTCGAATAATACACCCCACTGTTTTTGGAGGGTGCCAGCCAACCGTCTGATCCGCATCTGGGTTAAAAATTGTAGGTTGGGTTGAGCAATCTCGCCAGCGCATGGGTAAGTTTTTCTTTTATTGATGCGTAAGCGAGGCGGTTTTTGCGAAACCCAACGTTGATGGTTGTTGGGTTTCAGACAACAACCACCGTCCTCAACCCAACCTTTCTGTCATTGCGGAATCTCCCCTGGTTTTGGGGAGAAGGAGCGAAGCGTATGCCCTGATACCCCGAGCGCAGCGATGGGACGGCGATCTTCATCAACGTCATAAGAAATCCCCTGGAACAAAAACCACCCAACCTATTCTGTCATTGCGAATGCCTGGTGAACTTCCAGGCATGTGGCAATCTTCCCCACAACCGGACGAATCCCCCGTCTACACAAACCACCAAACCCGCTCTGCGGGTTTCCTATAAATAGCCGGTGAATTCATACACCGGCGAGAATATTGAACGAGATTATCCAATAGATAATAGATTACTGCTCTTTCGAAACCCAACATTTCCTGTTTTTACTCCTCCCCATATGGCCGTTTTACCAATTTGGGGAGGTTGGGAGGGGGATGTAATTGTAGGTTGGGTTAAGCGCTCTATGGGAAACCCAACATTTCCCGCCGTTGCGAAACCCAACATTGCACAGGTCGTAGGTTGGGTTGAGCAATCTCGCCGGCGCATGCGTAAATTTTTCTTTTATTGATGTGTGAGCGAGGCTGTTTTTACGAAACCCAACATTGCGCAGGTTGTAATTGTAGTTATTGTAGGTTGGGTTGAGGAACCTCGCCAGCGCCTGCGTAAGTTTTTCTTTTATTGATGCGTAAGCGAGGCTGCTTTTGCGAAACCCAACAATACGCTTTTGCTCAACTGAATGCAAATTTACACAACGATGCCATAGATGAATTGTGCAGCGTATTTTGCCGTAAGACCATTGGAGCTGATATTACAAGCAGGTCTGGCTTCCATCAATGTTGTCAATCAATGATTATTTATTAATGAGTGGCAGCTGATATGGATAAACATAGTCCACACGAACATTGAGCAGATGAAGTAAGTGCCCACTATTCGCAAATTCTACTAAAACATAATAAGAATTTGATTGGTTGTCGATAACGGGATCGACGATCGTACTATCCTCGCTTGACCGATTCGTTGTGCCTGTACCTTGAGTATTGATTAGCGCCATACCTGATGGAAATTCTGCGATTAAAGGTCCGCGTTGTAATGCTGCCAGAATATCATCGCCAGGAGAGTTATCATAATAATATAAAACAAATTTTGTAATCTTAGCCCCGTGAGGTAAATTAATTCCTGCAGTAAATTGACAGTATGCTTGATCGCAATAAAGGATTTGTCCAAATCGGGAATACAGTTGGTCTGGTGTTGATGGCTGAAACGCATACGAGTTCAAGGTAACAAATCCAGGTCCACCAGGCACAGGGGTCTCTGTCGCTTCTTGATAAGCCTGTTCCACGCGCATGATCGAACTTTCCCTGCCACCTTTTTGAGCGGAGGCAAGAGATCCTGCTACCGACAGAAAGGTTAAGAGTGTGATACCACATCCAATGACGATCGCTAAATAAAATTTTCTGTTCATTTTATTCTCCTCGTTCATGGGTACTGCTACCTTCGAATAATTGTCACATTACCTGCGGCACTTTTTTCGAGTCTATCTGAATGAAACATCATAATTTTAATCCCTTTTGATTTCTGGGAATCATTTTCCCCATTATCATCCATCCCTCCCGCCAGCCTTGGCGAACTGTCCCTCCCTTAGAAACCTTAAAATATTCGCACTTTCCCTTAAACCTCTTGTAGATTAGAACATTTGTGCTATAATCTAACCGTACATACTCACCAGGCAATTGCGCCATCCATGAAATCCGTGACCGAAATCCGTTGTCCGCCTGCCCTGCTGGAGCTGTCGACGGTGAGTAACTACCTCTACCCATGAAACCAGCCTCCTGACTGCCATTTATCTCCTATCCCCTCTGCACTCACACCAGGGATATTTGAATCGATTTGTTTCCTCAATTCAATTCAATTCCCCCTAAACCACCATTGATCACTCAACCCTCTCACTGATACCTTATTCCTTATCCTGATGGCTCGACCCCTGCTGCCCCCCAGTTATATCCAGGTTCCCGCCCATATCGCCTACCAGCTCAAGCTGCCCTTCCCCATCCTGGCATCTTACGTCTTGCTGCGTGGCCTGGCTTGGAGTAGCACGGTCACCCCCATGCTCAGCATGCAAGAGCTTGCCAGCCTCACCGGGATCCCTCCATCATCATTATTTCGTCACATGTCCCGCCTCAGTCGTATGGGCGTCTTATCATGGCGCGCCACTGGGCAGGGTAAACTCATGCTGACTTTCAATGACGATCCTGTTGAACGAGCTGTCGCAGATCAGGCTGCTGATGCTGCTCCTGTGCCGAAAAACCACCCTGGTAACAACTCGGGATTCCGGGATTCTCAAAAATGAGAATCGACTCTCTCTCTTAAATCTTCCTCCCGATTCTTCTGATTGTTTAATCATCAATGATAAAGAAGAAGTGATTAAGAGAGAGGGCAATTCTCAATTCCGAGAATCAGGCGTCGTTTCCGCAGGTCCGGAATCGGGTGACCCGGTTGACATTTATCACTCACTGGCTGGTCTCAAACCCAATCCGGTCCAGCGCCGTATGATGCAAACTTCAATTACCAACCTCTCACTCTGGCGGGCAGTTGTGGAACACTGGCTGTTCCACGGTTGGAACCCGAAGAACATCTCCGGTATGCTCGAGCTGTACTTGCGGGGCGGTGCTTCAGGTTGTCAGTACTGCCATGCAGATCAAAAACCTGCACAGAAGGCGAAAAGCGGACCTGCATCTACCCATGAAGCACTGGAAGAATTACGTCGTGAGATGGGTCACTCAACTGGTCCGGTCAAACCTTGAAAGTTCCAGGTCATCCATTCTGGGACAATCATATCCTGGCATTTACCAACCATCCACCTGCAACCCTTTACCATTCATAGCACTGTCAGATCTTTTTTCTAAAGTATTTCTTTCCATCCCATGGCTTCAACAGATATCTACGCAATACTGGATCGGCTCAGCCAGGCGTATCCTGTTAAAGTGATTCCCAAGAGCTCGCTTAAGGTCTACGTGGAGGAGCTGGAGGATATCCCGACCCCACTGCTTGAAAAGGCAGCCAGTCAGCATATCCGCAGCTCCACCTGGTTCCCCACCATCTCTGAGCTGCGCATCGCTGCACAGAATATCGCCGGTACCCCTTACCTGAACTCTCTCCTTCCACCCGGTGTGGATATCCTCGACCTGCAGGCCCAACACCTGGAGAATGACTACTTCCACCATCAGGGCAAATTTGTGATCCAAAAATGGGAAGATCTTGCCCGCCAGCTTGAACGATTGGGTCGCCAGCAGCGCGCAGCGGAGCTGCGTCTGAAAGCCCGTCACATCCAGGCGAGCCTGTTGGCTGAGCTGCGCGGGGAGCAATACCCATCCCCTGAGGTCTGCCAGCGCTATGCCCAATGGGAAAAAAAGGCCTCAGCCACCGATGATGACTGAGCTCATAGGATATGCAAATGAACCATAATTACTCACAGATCAATTTTGTTTACTCACCTACGAATATCCCTGCTGAGAAAATACAGAAAATGGGGATGGGTGACAAATTACAATGAACCTTAATATCAGGAGTTCTTTTTGGTTTAGCCCTGGAAGGAGTCCCAGGAGAAGCCAGCTTGGGCAAACCAGGCCTTCACTGCCCCGTAAACCCCATGCTGTACGCCATCGCCCCCTGCGTTGCGATTGTGGTCAGATCGCAGTGACCGTACTCACCGTTCGGGTGGGCTCCGATCCGCAGTACACCATCCACCTGCCCCTCTGCCCCGAATGCTTCGCCCTGGAGCAGGATTACCGCAGCAGGGATTAGCTTGTGGAGCCCTCTTCCTCGCTTTTCGGATGCTGTGCCTGCCAGATAAGGTACCCGAGATAGGCCCATATGAGCAGGGCGACCACTACCACGCCAACGATCAACGCCGGGTTGGTCGTTTCCTTCACCTCGACAACGAGCCTGGTCGAATCAGTGAAGAACTCGTTCATCTGCTCCTTGATCGCCACCAGCTGGTTAAAATTGGAGCTGTACTTTTCAGTGACGGGAACCAATCCCTGGATGGCATACACTTCCAGCCGGTAGGAACATTTAATGTCCAGGCACTGTTCCCCCAGGGAAACCGCCTGTGCCCCGGCGATGGTCTTTTCACCCAGGGTGATGATGCCCAAAACGCTCTCACGTACCGTACAATCCACCATGCCGCTCTCCAGGCGCACGCAGCGCAGGGTTCGTTCCTTGCCTGCAGTGGCAAGCGTCACCAGCAGGATGAGCAACGTCAGTGCGGCCAGGGCCAGGTAGAGGCGGGTTTTACGTTTGGTTTCAGCAGTTCGAACGGCTTTAGATGGCATAGGGAAACTCCACAGGATAATTTAACGGACGAATTATACTCCAATAAATTGCCTTTTCCCTAAAAAAGCTGTACAATGAGTTGGGAGGTACTTATGCCCGAACAGGCGATAAAAATCACATGCCCTCACTGCGGAAAGGTGCGCACCGTCAACCCGGCTATCTTTGGGGGTGTCTCAGGACCACCCAGCGCGGCCCTCGAGAAAGCCTACCAGAAAAAACGGGATACTATGGTGGAAGGTGGAAAGTCAGCCAATAGCTGGCATAATCTGAAATGCCCCAGTTGTGGCAAACCGTATCAATACAACTCCAAGACGCACAAGGCACGCCTGAAGCCGACCAAATAGGGTGAATTAATCATCCCCTGCGGAGAGTAACCATCCAAGAAGCGAGCTCTTATAATGCAAAACAACCCACCGAAGTGGGCTATTTTGTTGAGAGGGGGATCATGATCCTGGCCAGGCAGAAGCTGCCCGGCTATACATGGTTGATACTGCGGTTCCCATCACTGCAATAAGGGCGACAACAACAAGAACTAATAAACAAATTAATAATGCATATTCGACCATCCCCTGGCCTCGCTCCTTTTTATGAAATAGCATGAGCCCACCTCCTTTCCTGGGATGATAAGCCATCCGGAGATCACGGCTTTGCCTCAACTAATTTCGGGTTGCCTGTGAAAAAAAGGGGGAGCGAGAATAAATGATAAGGAAAAATGGCTCGCGGCAGATACCCGATGTTTCAGAATGCCATGATCAAGATCTACTTCTCGATGCTATTATTTTAGCGTAAATTGAATGAAAAATCAACTATCTTTGCCTGGACCTATCAAAACTGCAAACACTGGAAACAAGGTTGGGTTATTCAGCTGGGCTATCTCAATGGGTTGGTTTGCATCGTGGAACCCAAAGTTTTCTCCCGGTGCGGTAACAATATTTTTGCGCATCCTCGCCTTGGCTCCAGGGTTAAGACTGATAAATAACGGAGGTGAACCATGTTAGCTCGCATCATCGGTGTATTCAAGCTTGACGCAGAGAATTTTGAAGAGATCGAGGCCGACTCTAGCCTTACCCTTACCGCCGCACTCATCGTAGCCCTGGTTGGGTTGGTCAGTGGTCTCGGGAACGGGCTGTTTAATGGTTTTATCCATAAGACTTTCCTCGGTGGTTTCATCGGCGCACTGGTCAGCGTGCTGCTCGGTTGGATGCTGTGGTCGGTTGTCACCTGGTTCGTGGGCACCCGCTTTTTCCACGGCGAGGCCGACCTGGGGCAGATGCTGCGCGTGGTTGGTTTTGCCTATCTCCCCCTGGTGCTGTCCATCATCCCGTGCTTGGGCGGCGTGATCGGCATCATCTGGACGTTTGCTGCCGTGTTCATCGCTGTCCGCCAGGGGCTGGACCTGGATGACATGCGCACCTTCTTCACCGTGGCGGTGGGTGCGTTGTTTTACGCCGGTGCTGACCGGCCTGGTGAATTTGATCAGTTAAACTTGACACTATTCTGATAATGGGGGGCAACAATGCCCAGGTTCACCCGGGGATCTGCCCAGGGATGCCTCCAGCAATAACGAGGTGGGTAAATTTATGTTTATAATCTTTACCACCCGGTACGCTTATTTTAAGTGGTAGTACCCCCCATAAGCGCAGGTTTGGCAAAGCACTTTTCCGCCCAACACTACTTCCCGTTCATTGATAATTTCCTCCCCACAAATGGAACACTTTGCGCGCGCATTCTGGTGGCTGATGATCTGGGAGGCTGGGGTTTGCAATTCCACCCACTGAAAATTGAACAGCTCATCATCCGGCATCACCTGGTAACCCTCCAGCTGGGCAAAGTAGCGTCGTTTCTCCTGCGGTGCATAAGCAAGCGCATGGGTACGGATGTCCAACTTTGGGAATAGCCGCAAGCTTGATCCAGTCTTCAGGTTGGTGAAGGTGGCGGCAATTTTCCCCAGGTCCTCGACCTTGAGTGTCCGGTGACCCACTGTGGCACCTGTCGCCGCCCGGATGCCATCGGCAAAGCAGCCACCCGTCTCGATGATCACCAGCCCGGTTTTGGTTGTCACTGGGGCTTTCAATCCCAAAACTGCCAACCCAGCCAACCCCATGCGCACACCCAGTACCTGCCGTGGGCATAAGTGGCTGTGTTCAGAGGCGCTTCTTTTCAGTAGGATGGATAGATCGATCGGCATGCGAACCTCGTGTATTATTCCTGGTGAAGGATCAGGTGATCTTCCCCATTGACATCCACCTGCAACCTGGAGAGGGGATGGGAAGCAGGGCTGATGCGGAGGCTGCCATCGGCATAGAAGCGGCTTCCATGGCACGGGCAGGTAAACCCATCCCCTGTCACCTGGACGGTACAACCCAGGTGAGGGCAGGTCAGGCTGAGGGCTGAGAATCCCTGCTCGTCGTGAATGATGAGTGCTGGAATCTCAGGTACGGCGGTGCGAGATCCAGCCGGGTATTGGTTTACCGCTCCCAGGTCAAACTCGCTGGGCGGGCTTGCCTGGCTCTGATAGCTAATAAATCGCCCCAGAGCACCCAACCCTAGCAGTGCTGCGCCGGCGAGGCTGCCCTTGCCCAACCAGCCCAGGAAATTGCGCCGCGAGAGGGCTTTATCTTTGGGTGGCATGGCATTCATGGCAGTAGCGCGATTCCTGCTGGTCAGCATCCTGCTCACAGCTGCTTCCCAGCACCGGGTTGAAAGTGAAACGGTCACCGGTGGCCTTGGAGAACAGCTCGTAGGTGGGTGTTTCGCCCACCACGCCAGGCAGCACGCGGATGTTCCACAGCGGTTCCCCTTTATCGGTCATCAGGATGGTCTCGCCCACTTTCAGGTCCAACACCGGGTTGAGGAATGCCATGCGCAAGGCCAGGTCATTCTCATCCGTGATCGTGTAGGTGAGGGGCAGGGCATCCAGGGTACCGTGGCAGGTGCGGCAGCGCACGTACTGGATCTCCTTCTTATTGTTGTAGATGTGACCATCCCCCATGGCCTCCTGGCGGGTGTGGCAATCGGCGCAGTCCAGGGTGTACTCGCAGCGGGTGAACTGGGCGATCGGTTGGTAGTAATCGTGCAGGCGGTCGGTGGGTTGATCCTGGCGGGGGTGAAACTGCATATCCGCCAGGCTGTAATTACCGCGGTTATGGCATGTATTGCACTGTGTGTAGGCCATGGCGGTGCTGAGCTGGTGCACCTGGGTGCCATCCTCGCGTGGTGCCGGGGAATGGCAGGCAGAGCAGCCCTCCCAGCGGGCATACTCCACGCCATCCAGCGGTAGGGCGGTGAGGTGGCAGAACAGGCAGTTATCCCCAAAGGCGTGCAGGGCTGGGGAGGTCTCTGCCGCAGGGTCGAAGGCGGTCAACCCGTCGACTGCATACACGCCCATTTGGGCGGTGAGGTCAGGTTGGGCACCGAAGGCATAGCGTACCTGGGCGATGGCACCGGCGTAAGTACCCTGGATGCCGCTGATCACGCGCTGGATGTGGTCGCGTTCCATCTGGGCGGTGCCGCTGTGACATTTTTCGCCTCCGCAGGAGGCTTCCACCACCTGCAGGCTGGATGGGTTGGCACCTCCCCGCATGCTGCTGTGAGCCAGGTCGGCTTCGAGGGCAAGGGGCTCACCTCCGTGGCACAGCACGCATCCAAAGGTCTCAACCGGGTGGGACGAGCTGATCTCAGGGATATCCGCATGGCAGGTCAGGCAGTATTCCATCTTTCCGGAAATGGCAGGTGTAATGGCAATTGGGGCGAGGGCTTGGTGCTGCCTCCAGAACACCAGGCTGGAAGCGGCGAGTAACAGCAATGAAGCAATGAAGAAATGCCAGCGCATATCAGTGGTTTAGGGCAAGGAGGGTGAGCAGCAGGATGGCGCTAAACAGGAGGGCGACCAGGACCTGCACCAACCGTCCCCCGCGCGGGAACCACCTACCCAGCTCTGCAGGGGTCAGGCGGTGGGGAGCAATGAACGGCACCAGTGCCAGCAGGAGTAGCCCTCCAAGGGGAATAAGCACTCCATAGATGAGTGGATCGCCCAGCCTGAGCAGCTGCTGTACCCACAGGAAGAACCAGGGTGCCAGGCTTTCACTGGTGGGGGTTGCTCCTTCCTGGATACCCGGGGCAAGTGGTGCCGGCAGCAGGATCGCCAGCAGGATCAGCACGGTTGCCGCCCAAAGCATGGCCAATCCCTCCCGGCGGGCGAGCTCCTTGCGAGGGATGCGGGTCAGGTCAGTGCGCAGCGCGGGTGGGGGGACGGCGATCCCGCCATCGCGCCGCACCCGGAAAATATGCCACACGCCGATGATGACCATGACCAGGGTAAGCCCGAATAAATGCCAGGCGTAAAAGCGGATCAGCGTGGTTGACCCGATCTGGTCACCGCCCACCACCGTTGCGTATAGCCTGTCTCCCAGCACAGGGATCGAGCGCACCAGGTTGGTGCCAGCCACCAGCGCCCAATGCACCCCTTCATCCCAGCGCAGGACATATCCGGTAAAATCCAGGAACAGGCACAGCACCAGCAGGGCGATCCCCAGCAGGTAATTGAGCCGCCGCGGTGGCAGGTAAGCCCCGGTGAAAACCACCCGCAGCAGGTGCAGCGCTGCCACCAGCACCAGCAGCTGGGCTGACCAGTAATGTAAATTTCGCATCAACCAGCCAAAGGGCACCAGGAAGGTCAGCTGCTGCACCGAGTTTGCCGCCTGATCGGGCGTGGGCAGGTAATAAAATGTCACCAGGATGCCGGTGAAACCCACCACCAGGGCCAGGAAAACAGCCAGGCCTCCCGCACCCAGGGTATAACGCCAGCGTGCCTGGGGGGCAGGGATGGTGGGTGGGTGCAGGTGGTCGTAAAAGGATGGGCGCATGGGTGTTGGGGAGATAAAAAACCGCCCACTCAGGAGCGGTTTATCGTTCTATCAGGTGGAACTCAGTCGGCTCCGCTGGTCTCCTTTTTGACCTGCTCGGAGTCCAGCACTTCCCGCTCGACCTGTTCCTCCCACTCCACTTCTTCTTTCAATTTTTCATTGTACCATTTCTCATGGTGCGCCCGGGCATACCAGGCGGATACCTTGCCCGAGAACATGGAGAAGAAGGCTTCCTTTTCTTCGGGGAAGACCGCACCCATATAGACATGGATGAACAGCCAGGCGACGATGGTGAACACGCACACGAAGTGGATCGGCTGGGCGATCTGCTTGACGATGGGTGGGAACATGCTCTTGTATACCATCAGCGGCCCGGTGACCATTATGCCGAGGGTGCAGATGACAACAAAATAGCTGTAGATCTTTTGCCCGGCGTTGTAGGCATCCTGGGGGGGCAGCTCCTTGTCCTTCATGAAACCCATCATCTGCAGAGGCTTGATCTTCATCCACTCGATGTCATCCCGGTCAAGCAGCATGCGTGTGGCAGCAAAGGGGACGAAATACTTGCGGAAGCCGACCAGCACGTTGAACACGATGACGAAGATCCACAGGAAACCCACCGTATAATGGAAGCGGATCAGGTTGGCATCGCCACCGAACAGGTTGCGGAAGATCTCCTGCAGCCACAGCGGGGAGATCCCCAGGTAGGGGGAGGAGATGATGGCAATGCCGGTTGAAAGCAGCAGCAACCACGACAGTACATTGAACCAATGGGTCAGGATGTTGGCCAGGTTATGCTTCTTGTACATTTTCTGGCGCAGGCGCTGGCGCTCTGGCAGGGGTATATTTTTATGACTCATCGTTTAGCTCCTTCGGCTGCCTATTCCTCAAATTCCTTCTCACCTTCCAATAACTGCTTGGTGAAGAAGATCGCCTGCACCAGGAAGGTACCACCGATAGCCAGCGCCATCACGGGGATGCCCACTTTCTTCCAGGCTTGCTGGGAGAGGGTGTAACGCGGGTCACGCGGCAGGATGGATGCCTTCACCTGCCCGAATGGGTCGGAGGATTGGATGCCGCCCGTCTGTGGCAGGTTCAGGAAGTAAATGTTCGGGTCGGTGTCGATCTCGCCATTCTCGTAATCCAAAACCGTCACCGTGCTGGCATTTTTCAGGGCGATCGAGACCGATGAAGTGGGATCATTCAAGTCACCGAACAGGCGTGACTTGCCCACACAGGTGGCAACACAGGCCGGCTCGAGGCCGACTTCCAGGCGTTGCACGCAGGCATTGCACTTATCCACCACACCGCGCGCCTGGTCGATATAGCGAACACCATATGGACAGGCTTCCACGCAGTAACCGCAGCCAATGCAGGCTTCCTGGTCCACCAGCACCAACCCGCTGGTTTTATCCTTGTAGGTTGCCCCGCTGACGCATACATCGGTGCAGGGCGGGTGCTCACAGTGCATGCAATTGTATGGCACGAACACGCGGCTCAACCCAGGCCAGGTGCCCTGCACACCCTGGTCGTGCACCCAGATGCGGGTGTGGTCCATGGGGACGTTATTTTCCACGCTGCATGCCACCAGGCATGCCCGGCAGTCGATGCAGCGGAGGACGTCGATCACGAAGGCATAATGATTTTTCTGAGGCATAGGCTACTCCTTATCCCGCCTTCTTCACCGAAACGAAGGTCTGGCTGAGCGCCTGGCCTCCGCTGATGGGGTCGGTATAGGTGACGTGCAGCTGAGAGTCAGACGCACCCACCCCGTATGCGGTCCGTAATCCCATCGACAGGTGACCGAACCCGGGGGTCAGGTAGACACAATCACTGCGGATGGTTGTAGTAACCTGCAATGCGACCGTTACCGAGCCAACCGGTGAGGTGACCTCGACCATATCCCAGTCTTTCAGCCCCAGGTCCTGGGCTGCCTCTGGGGCCATCCACAGGCGGGGCACGTCCTGGTATTTGTGCAGCAGCTGGTTGTTTTGGGTGCCGAACTGGGTGTGCTGGCCCACCTTGCCAGTGAGCAGGTAAAATTCACCCGCTTTAGGCTGAGGCGGCTCGAGCCACACCGGCAGGGGGTCGAAATTCTGCCCTTTGAGGGCTTCCGAGAATAACTCGATCTTCCCGCTGGGCGTGTTCCACTCGTAGATATTTTCCTCTCCAGCCGAGGGGTTATCCAATACCCCGTGCAGGCGCAGCTCATCCAGCGACAACCCCAGGGGTGCCAGCTGTTGCTGCAGATAATCCACCTCATCGGTATACTGGAAGAAATCACCCAAACCCAGGCGCGTGCCAAGCTCCTTGTAGATCATCAGGGCGGACCGGGCATCCCCCTGCGGCTCGATGACCGGCTGGCGGATGAATATTTTGTCGCCCATGGGAACCAATGGGTCGTAGCGCTCGAGGTAGGAGGCTTCAGGCAGCACCACATCGGAGAACCATTCGGTGTCGTTCATGATAATGCCGACCGTGGCGATGAAATCCATCTTGTTGAACGCCTGCAGCGTCTTCTGGCGGTCGGGCAGTGATAGCACCGGGTTCTGGCGCGAAATGAACCAGCCGTGCGCCTCGTAGGGGGTCCCGTCCACGATCGAGTCGCGCAGCTGTTGGAAAACGCCGATCTTGAGCGGGACGAAGGGGTATTTCCAGGGCACACCGTCCAAACGTTGGGCGGATATGCGTGGATAAGGGGGTTGGGGTGGGCTGCCCAATCCTCCACCGCCCTCGCCTGCAGCGGGGAACATGGTCACCCCCCAGTTGCCCACCAGGGCGTTCAGGATGCCGATGGCGCGCTCGGTGGGGAATGAGTTGATGAAGTTGGAGGTTCGCCAGCCATTATGCGCCAGGGCATTCTGACCTGCAGCGGCGAACTCGCGGGCGATCCGCTGGATGTCGGCTGCTTCCAGCCCGGTGAGGGTGGAAGCCCAATCGGGGGTGTTGTTCGCCACGGCAGCCTGGAGCTGCTCGAACCCGACGGTATACTGCTCAACGAATTTCTGGTCATACAGGTTCTCGTTGATGATGACGTTGATCATCGCCAGGTGGAACGCCAGGTCTGTCCCCGGGTGGATCGGAAGCCACTCCGTCGCCTTGGAGGCGGTCTTGGTGAAGCGGGGATCGATATACACCACCTTGACCCCACGTGCAAGGGAATCGACCAGGTCGGTGGTCTCGGAGGTGGAGATGGCCTCGGTGAGGTTGCGCCCGGTGAGGATCAGGTATTTGAGCTGGCTGTAATCGCGGGCAGGCTCCTCCATGCCGTAGGTGATCAGGTTGGCCACGATCATGGCATTGAAGCACAGGCTGCGCTGGGTGCCGTAATTGGGCGAGCCAAAGCCATACAGCAGGTTCTCGAACAGTGGCTGGGAAAGGTTATGGGTAGAGGAAAAGACCATCGCCTCCGGGCCGTAGGTATTCTTGATCTTGAGCATCTGCTCAGCCACCAGGTCGAGCGCTTCCTCCCACGAAGCCTGGCGGAACTTCCCCTCGCCACGCTTCCCCACCCGGATGAGGGGGGTGAGCACACGGTCGGGGTCGTAGGTGTTCATCAATCCCGATTGGCCCCTGGCGCACAATTTGCCGTGGGAATGGGGGTGTTCAGGGTTTCCCTCCAGCTTCACCACGCGGCCTTCATCCACCTTGGCCCGCACGCCGCAGCGCCAGACGCACATCTCGCACAGGGTATACAGGTACCCGCTGCCGTTATCGTCCAGCATGCCTGCCTGGTGGGCGGCCTGTGCCACGCGGGGAGGGATGAACCCCCCAACGGCGAATGCCGTGGCAGCCGCACCACCCATTTTTAGAAAATTACGTCTTGAGATCTCAGTTTTCGGCATAAGTAGCCTTTCAACCTGCGGTGCTGGTTGATCCGCAGGCAGGGGTGATCATAAAAGCTTATCCTTGCGCTGCAATCCCGCCCGCTCGATCAGGTAGAACAGGAAGAGGACCACCAGATCAAACATGATCACCGTTAGGTAGGGGTTCAGATTCCACAAATCAGGAAGGACGACGTTGCCAAGATTTGCAATCTTGGAAATCATTGGGAATACTACTGGGTAAGTTAAGCCATAAAGAACAGCACCAGCCAGGAAGCCCAATAATCCAGGACCAATATAATCCAGCTTGCCTTCACCGCTCCCGGCGGCGCAGGTACCTGGTCAGTACCCGGCAAGTGCCATCCCCACGCCAAAGATCAGCCCACCCAGCAGGTTACCTACAATATAAGTGGCAGGCACCGTGGGAAAGCTGACCCAACCCAGGCCACGAAAGATGTACAGCCCGGTCATCGCAACGGCAATTGCCGTCATCATGAATTTGAGGATGGTCATGTCAGTGAACCGGAACTGGTTGGCAATCTTATGATATTTCGTTAAACCAGCTTTGTTGAGTGAAAACCCAAAGCCTACGCCTAGCATGATGGCTAAGATGAATGTCGTCATGTTTTAATACCTCCTGCCGTAGACGATCAAGATGGTGATGATGCCGGAAACCATAAATCCCGCCATAAACAAGAATGCCGCAGGTACGAACAGCATGCCCCCCGAAATGGCCAAACCACTGGTACAACCTCCCGCGATTCCTGCACCATATTCAACAATGATTGCCCCGATGAAACCGAGCACCCAACGTTTCCAGGGCTGTGGACCGAAGATGCGTTTCCATTGGGCATCATCGTTGAAGCGAAATTTGAACGTACGGCTGGTGAGGGCTGCCAGGGTACCACCGATTACAATTCCCACCACCAGGATCACCGACCAGGTGATCTCGGGGCGCATGACTGGCAAAGCCCGACCGCCCTCCATTCCCCAATAAATGTTGCTAAACAGGCTGGGGGCGATTTTCTTACCGATCAACCCCGCCAGGCTTTCGAATGCTCCTGAAGCACCCAGCAACATGTTGGCCAGCAAGACTGTACCCAGTCCAACGATACCCAGCAGGATTCCCGCCAGGTAAGGCGACCACATATCCTGGGAAATAAATGCTTTGATCCGTTTCATAACTCCTCCAAATTCAATCATAGATAGGCTGTGGATCAGCTACCTGCCAATGCCATCAGCAAGGCTCGTGAATCCTTATCCAGGGTCTGCACCTTTTTCACCAGCTCCGGGTCCAGGTGCGAAAGGGTGTGCAGCATCTCATTGGCCTGGTCGGGGTTTGCCAGCAGGCGCTTGAGGGCGTGCAGGCCCACCGGGTTCAGTTTTGCGATGAGGGGCAACAGGGCGGTCACTTCACTCGAGTAGCCTTCCACCACGGGGATCTCCCCCTCGGCCGGTTTCGCTTTTGGGGTATAAAAACCCTTCAATCCCCTGCGGCGGCGCTCATTCCAATAGACGAACACACCCCCGCCCACCAGGAGGAACAGGATCATCAGCACCAGGATCACGTTGCCCCAGTTGATGGTCACTTCACCCAGTACGGTCTCTTCATACTGCTGCACGTAATCGATCGTCCCGGGCTGGCTGACGACGATCTCCTCTGCGGGGGGAGCGGTCTCCCCGGAGGGGGTGGAGGGTTGCGCCGTCGCAGCTGGGGGAGGTGGCGCACCGCCCTCACCCAGGGTGATGCCCAGCGTGGCGGCATACCCCTGGGCAAGCTGCATGTAGTCGTCGGGGTGGCACATGGCGCAGCCGGCTTTCACATCCGACTCCCACGCCACCATGCCGGTGTGCGACTGGTCCTTATCGGTGCTCTGGGGGTTGCCCGCATGGCAGCTAACGCAGGCATCGATCTGGGCGTGCTCTGTATGCCAGGCGGTGCCATCCGTATTGACCGGGTCCTCGACTCTGGGTCTCATGGCAATTCTTGCAGGACGAGGCTTGAGATCCACATTGCGCATTCACCTCCTGTGCTGGCAGGAGAAGGAAAAAGCCAGCGAGCAGGATAACGCCAAGGCATATCGGGATGAGGTAATGGTTCCTTTGAGTTGGCATGCATTTCTCCTTCGTGATCAAAATGTGCTCGATCTACCGATAAAAGAAAAACTAATAATATTGACCGACTTAAGCTGAGCTAATAGACTGCTCAGGTTCTCCCGTGGTTTCCATCAAGCTGGATTGATAAGATAACCGGTCACGCAGCACTGAACGGAGCATATTCAATGCCTCCACCAGGCGTGGATCCGCCAGGTGATATTCCAGGGTTGTGCCCTGGCGAACCGTATATACCAACCCACGATCACGTAATACCTTTAAATTTCGGGATGTGGCAGGCTGGCTGAGGCCCAATTCATCCGCCAGCTCATTGACCGAACGGGGTCTTTCAGTCAATGCGTAGATCAACAGGATCCGTTTCGGATCCGCCAGGGCGGAGCAGATATCCGCATGCAGCTGTGAAACTTCCTGGGTCAGTTGGTGATTGGTCATAGTTGGTTTGTCCAATATATGTACATACGAATATTCCAATTTATGATATATTATCGGATATACTGTCACTTATAAAGTATTATTCGTCACAAATAATTTGTGAGGCTGTCACATTAATAGGTACGTATGCATAATTATACAGGACATGGAAGGGAGTTCATCGATGTTCGAAAGAGAAGCGCCATCGGTATATGTGGGCCAGCTGCTACGGCAATTACGGGATGAGCGTGGCATCTCCATCCGCGAGTTGAGCCGCATCAGTGGCCTGTCAGCCAATGCCCTGAGCATGATCGAGCGTGGTCTTACCTCGCCATCCGTCAGCACGCTCTATCGCCTGACGGATGCACTGAACGTCCCCATTACTGCCTTGTTTCGCCAGGACCAGGAGCAGAAGCCGATCGTCTTTAGAACCGTCTCCGATCGGACGCGAGTCCCCTTTCCTTTTGGCGTATGGGAAGGGCTGGGTGGGGAAGCCTTCACCGGCAGGATGCAGCCTTTCATGCTGACGTTGGAGAGCGGTGCAGAGAGCGGCAAGGAAAATATCGTGCACACGGGGAGTGAGTTCGTCATGTGCCTGCGCGGCAGGCTTGAATATGCAGTTGAGGGGAAAATATATACCTTGGAACCTGGTGATAGCCTGCTCTTTGCCGCCCGGTTGGCCCATCGCTGGCGCAATCCGGGGAAAACGGTTACCAACGCCATCATTGTTTTATCGGGGTTTGATGAATATGAAAAACCGGGGATTTTCCACTACCCTCCGGAATAAGACGTTGTAACCTTCACCAGTTACCAGTTATCACCCTCATATTTCCAATCATTTAATCTTCTAACCTATCCCAGTGTTCTGGCTTACCGACGCTGCCTCCATGACAGTTTCATAAATTTAAAGTGATTTTTATCACTATCCACCAGTGTCATTGTAATTAAAATCACTTGTATATATGCATATCCATATATATGACTGGAGAGAATATGTCGCACGCCCTTGAACAGGAAGTCAACCAATTGCACGCCGAGATCTGCGCTGGCCTGGCAGACCCGAAGCGCATCCTGATTTTATATTCCCTACATGATAAACCCTGCACGGTGAATGAATTGGTGGAAACATTGGACCTCAGCCAGCCGATG
Source organism: uncultured Chloroflexia bacterium (assembly GCA_963822175.1). Classification (GTDB taxonomy): domain Bacteria; phylum Chloroflexota; class Anaerolineae; order Anaerolineales; family UBA4823; genus FEB-25. The sequence goes on from CAWGGJ010000008.1 coordinate 138,390, forward strand.
GTCTCGCGCCACCTGAAGATCCTGCGTGAGCGAGGCATGGTCACCACCAACCGCATCGGTGCTACGGTGGAATACAGCCTATCGGATGAGCGATTGATCGAAGCGCTCGACCTGCTGCGCATGGTTTTAGCCAACAAGCTGAAAAACCAGGCTGCCCTGGCAGATACGCTCACCAGTGTAGAAAAGTGAAAAATTAGATGGATAACGGAGTGAACCCATGAAAAAATTACTCATCCTCGGCGCTGGAACGGCTGGAACTATGGTTGCCAATCGTCTCTCCCGCTTGCTTGACCGTGATGAATGGCAGATCACCCTGGTCGACCAAAATGAGACCCACTATTACCAGCCTGGTTTCCTGTTCCTCCCTTTCGGCATTTACAGTAAGAATGATGTGACCAAGCCCAAGCGTGATTTCATCCCCGCCGGGGCAGACCTGATCGTGTCACCCATCGAGCATATCGACCCGGAGCATAACCAGGTCAAGCTTGGCAGAGGCGGCAGGCTGCTCAATTACGACTTCCTGGTGATCACCACTGGCTGCCAGGTACATCCCGAACAGACACCTGGCTTGATGGAAGACGAATGGCGTAAATCCATCCACGAATTTTATACCATCGATGGTGCTGTGGCCCTGGCGAAGCACTTGCGCAGCTGGCAGGGCGGACGCATGGTGGTCAACGTGGTTGAAACCCCCATTAAATGCCCGGTGGCACCGCTTGAATTCCTCATGCTGGCTGATTCGTTCTTTAACGAGCAGGGTTTGCGTGAGAAGGTGGACATCACCTACGCTACACCCCTGTCCGGAGCCTTCACCAAGCCTGTCGCCTCCCGCTACCTGGGTGAAATCCTCGACCAAAAAGGCATCAAGGTGGTGCCAGACTTCATGGTTGAGCATGTTGACCCGGATGCCAGGAAGATCGTCTCCTATGATGAACAGGAGATCGAGTACGACCTTTTGGTCAGCATTCCGCTCAACATGGGTGATGAAGTCATCGCCACGTCTGGCCTGGGGGATGAGCTGAATTTTATCCCCGTCGACAAGCATACTTTTCTACATCCGAAATATGCCAACGTCTTTGTGATGGGTGATGCTGCAAACATCCCCACCTCCAAGGCAGGCTCGGTGGCTCACTTTGCGGTGGACTGCTTTGCAGATAACTTCCTGCGTTATATCGATGGACTGGAGATGCTGCCCACATTTGACGGTCATGCCAATTGCTTCATTGAATCCGGCTTTGGCAAAGGGTTGTTGATCGACTTCAACTACGATGTCGAGCCACTGCCGGGGCGTTACCCGTTGCCTGGTATCGGGCCATTCTCCCTGCTGCAGGAATCGGAGATGAACCATTGGGGCAAGATGATGTTCCGTTGGATGTATTGGAACCTGCTGCTCAAGGGACAGGAATTACCATTGCCTGCGCTAATGAGCATGGCTGGCAAGTGGAACAAGTGAGGAGAGAGCCATGGACGCATCGCTACAAGAGCTGAACCAGAAGATCGACCTGCTGACCACCCAGGTGGCCTACCTGAGCGAGCAGGCGCAGCTTGTCGAACGCCAGCGCCTGGAGCGTGCCGAGCTGGTGCGCGATATCACCCCCCTGGCAAACCAGGCTTTTGAGCTGGCTGTGGCGCAGCTGGAGGAAGTGCAGGAGTATATTGACCTGGATGATCTGTTGCGGCTGTTCAAGCGTGTTCTGCGTAACGGTCGCAACCTTGAGAAAATGCTCGACCAGCTGGAAAGCCTGGCAGACCTGCTCGAAACACTCAGCCCCCTGGCGGATGATGCCTTCGGCAAAGCAGTGGATGTCATGGCTGGGCTGGAAGAAAAAGGCTATTTCGGTTTTGCCCGAGGCGGGATGAAATTGATGGATCAGATCGTCTCGTCTATTAGTGAAGAAGACTTAAACCAAATTGGCGTGTTTAGTTCCAATGCCCTGGCCGAGGCGAAGGGCGAGCTCGGGAAACCCGTGGATGTGTCATATACGGGATTAATGAGGCAGCTGCGCGACCCCTCCGTCCGGCGTGGACTGGTGCTCACCTTGCGCATCATGCAGGTGATCGGAAACAAGGCTGTAAGCGAGGTAAAGCCTGGGTAAGTAACTCCCGTAGAGGTTGGTTGCGACCCTCCTCTACGATTTGTGCATGGATAAAGAAATATTTTCTAAAGGAGAATTAGAATGACAACCAAAACGATCGCAGGAAAGACTGTACAGGTGAACGAGGAAGGCTTCATGACCAACCCCGCAGAATGGACCAGGGAGATCGGGATCGAGATGGCCAAAGAAGAAGGGATCGTTGAGCTGACCCCCGACCACTGGAAGGTAATCGATTACGCCCGTGCCAAGGCAGCTGAAAGTGGAGCATCCCCCACGCTGCGCACCATCACCAGCAATGCCGGTGTGACCACCAAGGAGCTGTTTGCCCTGTTCCCCAAGGGACCCGCCAAGAAGGTCGCCAGGATCGCCGGCCTGGGTAAACCTGAAGGCTGCGTGTAATCGACAATATGTCACTGCGAGCGAGCGATTTTTGCGAGAGAAGCAGTCTTCTCCGCATCTTATGAGAATTACACCCCTCGAAAATCAAACAGGATTTATCGTCAGGCCAGCAAAAATCGCTGAACCGCCTTTCTCAAAATGACGAAAAGCATTGATTATAAATAAAATCATAGGAGACAAAAAAATGACCGACACTAACGGCAACCGCCACATGGCATTTATCTGCTCAAAAGGTAACCTTGATATGGTCTATCCCGCCCTGATCATGGGCTGGGCGGCCCTTGGTAATGGCGTCGACGTTTCCATCTTCTTCACTTTCTGGGGACTGGACATGATTCGCGAGGATCGCGTCGATCACCTGGAGGTACCACCGGTGGGTAACTCGAGCTTTAAAATGAGCCTGATGGGTATACCCGGCAATATTGGCATCCCGCAATTCATGGGCATCATCCCCGGAATGACTCCCTTTGCCACAGCGATCATGAAGAGCAAGATGAAAAAGCTGGAAGTGCCACCGGTGCGTGAGTACCTGCAGATGCTGATGGATGGAGGCGCCAAGCTCTATGGCTGCAAAATGACTTGTGATTTATACAATTTAACCAAGGATAGTTTTATTGACGGTGTGCAAGGTATCCTCACCGCCAGCGAATTTGTTGATCTTACCGACGGTGCGCAGATCATCTTTATTTAGTCAATAGAATTTTTTTTTTACAGGGGCGCAGCGTCGCTGCGCACAGATCGCCTCAATTTTATTGATCAATTCTGTAGTAGGGGCACGATATATCGTGCCCCTACAGAAGGCGCTCAAATCATTTTTATTTAGCCAGTATTAAAATATATTTTGTTGGGGTGGTTTGCGATCCAGCTGAAGGAACCCCTGGTCTCGACCGTCTCAACAGGATTCATTTCTGGGTTCATTGCAGTAGAGGCGTAGCGACGCTACGCCCCTACGAGATTCCATGCGATTGGTAAATTCATTTACCCTTGAGGGCACGAACATCCTCAAAGAAGATAAATTCTTTCGGATGTATAATTTCGTGCCCCACCGCGTAAGGCTTATGGTGGTGGATCAGCTGCGCAGCGAAACCCTATATAAGGACCGACCCAAGAGGGATCACTTTCATAATATCCGCGGGCTGCTGTACGCAAGTGGGAGCCGGAAAAAAACCAATGGCCACCACGCAGTACCTTGTATGACCCCCAGGGGGGACCCTCAGGATTCTCATAGGGAGAGTAGGTGTAATAAGAATAATCATACCAATCGGCCACCCACTCCAATACATTGCCTGCCATATCCATTGCCTGGTATGGTGAGTTTCCTGCTGGAGTATTACCAATGCGGGATGTATCGCCCACACAAAAATCTGCATTATCCTCATGATAATTTGCGTACCCGCAATTGGGTTCATCATCACCCCAAGGGAATGCCCTCGGGGTGGTGCCACGTGCGGCTTTCTCCCACTCAGCTTCTGTTGGTAAGCGCTTGCCAGCCCAATCGCAGTAACCTTTGGCGTCATACCAGTTAACATAGATTACCGGGTAATAGTCGTAAGCAGGGTTACCATAATAAGACGGTCGGGTGTGAGAGCTAAAATTACTTGGCGCGGAACAATAATTTGTAGCGACACACTGTGCGTATTGAAGATTGGTCACCTCGTATTTGTCAATCCGGTATGCATCCAGATACACCGTATGCAACGGTATTTCTGCCCAATTACAGTTATAGAAGTTGTGGTCTTCATCGCAGCCCATAATAAATTCACCAGCAGGCACATCCACCATTTCCCCGGGATTTATTTCGTTGCCTGTCTCACGAATGAAGTCCTGACCGGTTGCATCAGGAGGCACGGTTACTCGTCTGGAATCTGGATTATATGAATATTCATCCTGCATGGGTTTAACATGATACACCCCAGGCGATAATTCGGAAAACGAGAAATTTCCGTCTGCATCGGTCGTTGTCGTGTAAGATGATCCTGCTAAAATGGGGGAATTGTTTAATCAGAGATGAATCGTTAAAATCAATGAGCTGGGATTGATAAGTTATCTCATCATTCCTTTTACCGTGTTCATACCGGCTGGATAGCTTCTGTGAGCCTTTTCCAACGACAGGTAGTAGTATTTTCAGCTCCTTATTTGCAAAAACCGCATAAGTTCCAAATTCAGTGATGGGTGCGGAAACGTATTGCTCATTTTGGCTTGGATCATTTGAAATCGGGATCCAGACTCCATCGAGATCCTGGTAGATCTGAGCGCTCTCCAGATCAGCTTGCCGTAAAGTACCAGACAGGTCTAGGTAATAGATGGAAAGGTTGGCTTCGGATAGCATATACATTCCCGGTGAAGCCTCGATCGAATATGGACCACTGAGCAGGACTTTACCTTCCGGGATGGATATGGATGATCTTACAGGGTAGATACTCAACTGCCCGCCAATATTCACGGCGCCTGAGGGGATGAAAAGCTCGACCATTCCATCACTGGCCCAGACAGTTATATCTTGATCTGGCTGGACTGATTCCAGGCTGAAAGTGGAAGCAATCTCCACGGATTGTCCAAGCGCATCTGTCGCTTGAACGATGATCACACCAGAAAAAACCGAATTTGGATCTAGAGGAATTTGACCAACATAAGCAGACAGGTTATCATCATATACCAGTGGTACCGAAACTGCTGCTGAACCAGATTGGGTAAGAGTTGCCAATGGCGGAGCTGGCAGTTCTGCTGGTGTCTGAACAACAACCTGGATCTCACCTGCCATATCTGTCGGTTGGGTGAAAACATGTAGATCAAAAGCGGCGGGTAGAAGGACGATAAATTCTTCACTTATAACCTGTTGTCCCCGAGGTGTATTGCAGCTCACTTCAATCGAATTGAGCAACAGGTCGATCCCCCATAGGTTAACGATCACCCGGTCATGATTTGATGCACCTAAGACAGTAATATCAGCATGCGCATCAGTTTTACCTTGATATATATCCCGGTCTGCTTTGTGAAGGGTTACGTCTGCATTGGGAAGCTGTAGGCCTAACAAATCTTTGACCTTATAAGTCACTGGAGGGTCGCATACGCCTGTATTTGCATCAGACTCGATGGAAACTTTTATCCAGGCATCTGCTGGTATAATTCCAGGTCCGCTGACAACGCCCTCGTGATCAGCAGGTGTCTTGAGAGTCCAGCGTGCAGGTGCAGATGGATCTTTATAAAGCTCCACAATCGCTTCCCAATCAGATTTTGCCTGTTTCTGCCATTGGTCAGTCAGTTGACACTCAGTTGACCACATCTGGGCGACATTTTTCATGGCGAATTCGGTGGCATTATACTGATAATCCATTAAAGTGGCATTGATGGTGGCTGTGTTATTTTTACGGATAGCAGCAGATATGCAGTGCCCATCTTTCTTTTCTGATCCAGCATAATAATAATACAAATCATACAGGTCAAGTCCATAATGCCCGAATTCATGGATCTGAGTTCGATATCCAGAGGAATTCTGCCAGCTACCATCATTAGAACTTTCACCATTAAAGTAGCGTCCAAGAAATATATGGAGATCATTTGGGAAAAGACCATTCATATTTGCCCTGGGCCATTCCTGGTTGCTCGCTCGAATCTGGTAATCTGCATCTCCGATATTCAGGTTGTTGTCATAGATCGAAACTCGCTCAAAGAGCATTTGCCCATCTGTGGCATCATATAGATACTTCGAGGCGAGATCGAAGCCTTGCAGCACCTCGTTGAGATAAATACTGTTGGCATCCCATTCCACAACAGCCAGGATATTGAAACCGATCAATGTGTTGGTTTTCTTGATTACAAGGATATTCTCCGAGGCGGGATTAGTGACAACATAGGGGACAGGCTCGGTATCCTTGGGGATATCGAGGCTGGTAATATACACCCTATAGGCCCAGTTTTGCTGTGAGCCTTGATTGTGGGAAGATTTATGTGTAGTTTGTTCCATGATCTGCTTTCGGGCGATCAGTTTATCACCGGCTGAAAGCTCCGCAATTAGCACTCTCCCATCAGTCCCAGTCTGCCCAACAAATGTCCCATTGCGAAAAACCTGTGCTTCAGGAACAGGTGCGCTATCTTCATCCTGGACAACAACGCTGGTGACGACCAGGGTAGCTGTGATGGTAACGCCCGAAACTGGGTCACCTCCCAAATCCGTCACTCTCCCCGAGATCGATGATGTGGATACAGCACTCTTTTCGGTTTCAGCATAAACCGACCTATGGGTGATGGTTAACATTATCCAGAGAGCTGAAAACAGAATGAGAATGATGAAAAAGGGAAAAACAATACGCCAAATAGCAGATACTCTATTCATTAAGCACTCTCCCCATTAGCAACTAAACATGTCTCCACCCGTGAGATTCTATGTTGTTTCAAAATTGATGAATGACAAAGTATTTATTACCAGTATAGAGTAATTTTAAATAAATAGCAATAAGCATTTCAAACCTAGAGGTCGTTTAATGAATCTTATGCCTGCCGAAGGTGGTATGAAGTTAGATAATCCCATTGATAAGAGTTGGGATGATCATGAATTCATCATTTCCGAGTGGTCTACTATTGTTGTAGACGGCGGGGCTCGTCGGATGGAAGGAATTGAAAGACAGAATCCGGTCCAACAAGCAGGGAGGGATTTATTTATTACCAGGGTGAACCCTTCCGGTGATGGCTCCCACTTTAATTTTTGATTATATTTTTATCGGGATTGATTTATACCAGATCCAAATTTGGATTACAAATCATTGTAAGAGGGGCGCAGCGTCGCTGCGCCCCTACATCGCATTGCCAGGATAATTAATAACCATCGTAGATGCAGGTCGCGACCCGCCCCTACTCTATCCCTTCTTCAACTCCTTGATCACCCTGTCTGCGGCAATCTTACCGGTGAGCAGTGATATTGGTAACCCGGCAGGGCTGTAGGTCCATTGGCCTGCCTGGAACACCCCCGGCACCGGCGTGGTGACGGAATTCAAGATCTTCGGGATGCGGCTTTCCGCAGGCATGGGGTGGTTGCTGAATGCCCATCCTGTGATGGCACCATCCGAAGTCCCTGCATATTTAGCCATGGTCAGCGGCGTGGAGCTGAACTGCTGCAGGATTGCCTGCTTCATGCCCGGGTAAATCGATGAATCCAATGTATCGATGATGTATTTTTCACACAAGCCCTTGAAATCTTCGTACCAGCCCATCTGCTCTACCTGCCGGGTGAGCTGATAATCGAACAGCACACTGATGATCAGCCCGGTTTTCCCCCTGGGAGCCAGCGACTCATCTCTCATAACCGGGATGGATATCTCGTAGGTCGTCAGGGCAAAGAATTCACCCAGCCATTTTTCAATCTCACCCCGCCCTGCCTGGGTGGGGATGGGTCCTGCCAGCGATTGACCGCTCCTGCTTGGCGTGTAAAAGAAATGCTCGCTCGCCTTGCTGGCGAAGTAGCTTTTATCCAGGTCCACCGCCAGGAACAGGGTGTAGACAAAATCATTGCCCACCTTATCGGCAATCTCTGCCTGTCGCGCCGCAATCGAGGTTTTAACCTTTTCATCGGCGATGTTTTCCTGATTGATGATGCGGTAGAGTGTTTTTAGGTCGGCTGCCCACACCAGCCTGCGGTATTGGTGTTGGTTGCCTTTAGAATCAATTATGATCCGATTCTGTGGGTCCACACTGCGGATTTCTGTCCCTGTGCTGATCTGACCCCCGTGGTCATTGATGAACCTCACCAGCTTCTCAACAAACTTCCCTGTACCGCCTACGGGGTAATAATAATCCAGGTATAGCTTGAGATAGCTGAGGGCAAAGAAAGCCGGGGTATCGTGGAAGAAATGCTGCGAAATGATATCCAGCAGGCTTTGATTTTGGGTGTAGCGCTTCAGAAAATCCACCACGGGGATATTCAAGGCGGATATCTTTCCAACGGTCAGGGTGTATTTCACCAACCAGGGAAGGACGGCCTTAAGCATGTAATTGCGGTCCTTCTTCATGTCCAGGAAGATGGGGTTGTTGATGCCATACTGGACCTTCATGTAATGCATGATCGTTTCGGTCTGGTCGATAATCTCAGCGATTTCAGCCTTGCTTTCCGGGTACAGGGTGTCAAGCAGCGCCTTGTAATCGGATAAATTCTCTTCAGTCTCAACCCGGATCACCTGGTCCTCGATCCCAATGGAGATGTGGTTCTTGACCATCTCGACATCCAGCCCCAGATGTTTCAGCATGGGGAACAGCACCCCGGAGTTTTCCATTGCCCTGACACCACCATCAAAAACGAAGCCTTCACGCTCAAAGGTGTTCACCAACCCACCGCAGATTGGTTCCTTTTCGCACAGCAGCGTGCTGTAGCCGGCTTTAGAAAGGTATGCGGTTGCAGTCAGCCCGGCAATGCCCCCGCCAACCACAATGGCGTCATAGATCATAAACCCTCCATAAATATCCACCAATCAAAAAAGTTAAGCAATAATTTTATATCCAAGGTATGCCAATTTTTTCCATGCTCATCCCGCTCGCTTCACCATCTCCCAACAACACTTTCACTGGATACCGTTCTATCCGGTCACCCGAGCCCCGTCATCTGTTCACTGATCACCCAGACACGCTTTCCGAGCTCACTGATCAGCGCATGAGCTGCGGGTTTTTCATCGATCGTCTGGTTGAAGAACCTGCCGCTCACCCCCGCCATCTCGGGAGCTGCTGCCAGGTAATAAATCGCTTCACCGGAGATCCCCGGGTTTTTCAGCACCCACCAGATCAGATAGCGCTGGTAGAGCCGGTATAGCGTCCCGTTATTCATGCCGATATTGGTGCGCACCTCGCCTGGATGCATGGCGTTGATGGTCACACCACTGCCCTTAAGCCTTCCGGCAAGCTCCCAGACTGTGTACAGTCTGGGCAACCTTTGAAGCCCCATAAGCCTTGTAGCCATTATAGCGCCGCCTCTCCCAATCCAGGTCGTCCAGGTCAAGACCACCAAAGCGATGCCCCTGTGAATTCACCTGGATGATGCGGGCAGGAGCGCTTTCGATCAATCGGTCGAGCAGCAGTCGGGTGAACAGGAAGGATGCCAGGTGGTTCACACAAAAAACAGTCTCGAAACCCTCCGCAGTCAGCGTGCGATGGGTGTTATGCACACCGGCATTGTTGATCAGCACATCAATGCGCGGGTAATTTGCAGGATCGGTCTCTGCTGCTCTGGCGGACTTCAGCCAGGTGCGAAAAATCCGCCTGGAGCACATCGATCTCGACCGCGGCAGGATTGCTTTAGTTCCTGCTGCACCCGGGTGGCTTTCTCGCCGTTGCGGCAGACCAGCACCAGGTGGGATCCACCCTGTGCCAGGCGTTTTGCTGCCTGGTAACCAACGCCGGAGGTGGCTCCGGTGAGGATGACACACTTCCCATCCATGCGTACCCGGGTGGTTTTTTGTGGCAGGCGAGCATTGGCGATAAATTGGAGCTCATCGGGCAGCTTCATCGTTCCTGACCGCTAGCCAAAGTAGCGGCGCATGAACTTCCAATAAGGCTTGCGCAGCGGGGGGATGCCGTTGAGGATGGTTCCCCAGATATCAAAATAATCGCGCTGGTAGATGATGCGGTTGTCTTCACCCAGGGTGAGCTTTGTGCAGCCATACACTGCGTTGCTGGGATACTTCTTGAAGCTCATCATCATTTTCCAATTGAAAAACACATCCTGCCCATTCATCACGATGGAGAGGATATCCATATTAAGCTGCTCACAGCGTTCTGCCAACCGGTTGCACATCGCCATGAATTCGACCTTACCTTCCACACGTTGAATGATGTCTTCAAAGATAATGTCATCATGGTAGTAGGGGAACAGGTGCGACCAGTCAGGTTTGCCCTCGCGGTTATAGGTCCGTGACCATAATTCGAGAATCCTCTCGATTGTTAGTGGTTGCAGGCCTATGTTATTGTCGTTTTCAGGATTATCGTTCATGCCTTCAGGTTACCGATAAAATAATATGGCTATCACAAAATCTGCCGTATTATAGTTCAATTTGAGCGGGTTTCAATCCCTGGTGATTAAATAATTGGGGATTTTCACGGTTTTCATGCTGGAGATTGCTTTCCCTGGCTTTCGTTCGGGACGGGCGGCGGTAAAAACCGCCTTGAAATGACACCTGGCGTGGTAATCTTCACCACAGCTTTTATCATTGCGAGCCAGTGATCTTCTGGCGTGGCAATCTTCAACCTGGTGGAAATCCATACGTCCATCGTTGCATTCACCTGCACATATTGATGATCTGGATGGTTGGAGATTGACACGAGCCCGAAAGACTCGGGCTCTTCTCCCCAAAAACAGGGGAGATTCCGCAATGACAGTTGGCGTGTCAATCTTCTTCACGGATTGAAATCCACACCTCCAAAATACGATGGACCCGTAGAGCCAGACTGCTTCGGCGGTACTAAAAGGCAGTATAATTGGCGCGATATCGCCAAAATTGGGAGAATAAAATGCAAAAACAATTAGACCAACTTAAATCCTTGCTGATGGAGGCCTATGACCTGCAGCATATCGGCGCGCTCTTAAGCTGGGACGAAGCCACCTATATGCCACCCGGTGGAGCCGCTGCACGTGGTCGGCAGGTGGCTTTGCTGGGCAGGTTGGCGCAGGAAAAATCCATCGACCCTGCCATCGGCAGGCTGCTGGATGAGCTGCGCCCGTATGAAGAATCCCTGCCTTATGAATCCGATGATGCTTCCCTCATCCGTGTCGCCCGACGGGAGTATGAGCGTGCACTCAAGCTGCCGCCCCAGTTCGTGGGTGAATTCTATGAGCACGTTTCCAATACCTATAATGCCTGGGTGGTTGCCCGCCCGGAGAATAACTTCAAAGCACTCGAACCGATGTTGGAGCGGACGCTTGACCTCTCCCGCCGGATGGCGGATTTCTACCCGGGGTACGAACATATTGCCGACCCCCTGATCGATTATGCCGATTACGGTATGAAGGCGACCACTTTACGCGCCCTCTTCGCCCAGCTGCGACGTGAGCTGGTACCCATTGTGCAGACCATCACCGCGCAACCCCCGGCTGATGATTCCTGCCTTAAGCTACACTATCCCCAGGCTGACCAGCTGGCTTTCACCCTGGAGGTGATCAAGGAGCTGGGGTATGACTTCAATCGCGGACGCCAGGACCTCACCCATCACCCCTTCATGACCAGTTTTTCACTGGGAGATGTGCGCATCACCACGCGTGTGGATGAGAATGACCTGGGCAGCGCCCTGTTCAGCAGCATCCACGAAGCCGGGCATGCCATGTACGAACAAGGTATCCGCATGGAGCTGGAGGGGACACCCCTGGCCAGCGGTGTATCGGCAGGGATCCACGAGAGCCAATCACGCACCTGGGAGAACCTGGTCGGGCGCAGCCGCGGCTTCTGGGAATATTTTTACCCCAGGCTGCAGGCGAAATTCCCCGAGCAGCTCAAGCGCGTACCCCTCGACACCTTCTACCGGGCGGTGAACAAGGTGCAGCGCTCGCTCATCCGCACCGAAGCTGACGAGGTGACCTACAACCTGCACGTAATGATCCGCTTTGATATCGAGCTGGCACTGCTGGAGGGAAACCTGCTGGTGCGCGACCTGCCCGAATACTGGCACGCGCGCTACAACGCCGATATGGGCATGCGCGCTCCGGATGATCGCGATGGGGTGATGCAGGATGTGCACTGGTTCTCCTACACGATCGGTGGAGCCTTCCAGGGCTACACGCTGGGAAACATCTTTGGCGCTCAATTCTACAGCCAGGCACTCAAGGCTCACACCGAGATCCCTGCGGAAATGACCCAGGGCAAGTTCGACACCCTGCACACCTGGCTGGTGGAGAACGTCTACCAGCACGGCTCCAAGTTCACCGCCAACGAGCTGGTCGAGCGAGCCACCGGAGGTCCGCTCAGCATCGAGCCTTACCTGGCTTATTTAAAGTCCAAATATGGGGAGCTGTATAAGCTATAGATAAAAAGACCTGGCAGGTATTTGAAAACCTGCCAGGTTTGAAAAACCGTCAAACTTATGGCTCTGCCAGCCACATGTCCCTGATCATATTGATCCCGAAGTTGGTTATCTGATAACCATGCACACGCGGATTGACCAGCTGATACTGCGTGTCGTGATTTGTCGGAATGGCTGCATGGTCGTCGAGCAGCATCGTCTCCACCTGATGGTATAAGTCAAGGCGCTTGGTGGGGTCAAGCTCGGTGCGAGCCTGCTCCAAGAGGGCATCAACTTCAGGGTTGGTATAACCTGAGACATTGTAATGGCTATCAGTATGGAAGAGCAAATCCAGGAAGTTGGATGGATCGGGGTAATCTGCTCCCCAACTATATAAAACCATATGGCCATGGCCTTCCCGGGCTGCGGTCGAAAAATCGACCGGGTCGAGGAATTCGATCTTCACTTCAATCCCCAGGTTCTCACGCCACATCTGGATCAGTGCATCCGCCCAGGCGCTGCTATCGCCAGCATAACCGCTATCATTAAGGGTTAAACCGGCATTTTCCCAGCATAGGATGATGCTGCAAGAGCATCCCTGGCTGCTTGTGGGTCGAATTCCTGAGCAGGAAATTCAGTGTAGCCTGGCATACCGGGCGGTAAGATCAAATCGGCACGTGGGATCATATTGTCGGTGAATTGCTCAATCAATTTGTCTTTATCGATCGCCAGGGTGAGTGCCAGTCGTACGTTGGGATCGTCCATGGGTGGCATGGTATTGTTTAACATGATAAAGCCGGTGCCCATTCCTGGAGCGGTCAAGAGCTGTTCGTGCAGAGGATGGTCCGGTGATTGGAGCTCCTGGGTATCAACCATGGAGGGCCAGACAATATCCGCCTCTCCAGATTCATAATAGCTCAGCTCTGTGCCCGGAGCATCTAACAAACTTGCGATGTAGCGGATCTGCGGTGGGTTATAAAATTTCTCATTTCGTTCTTGGAGGAAATATTCATCTTTTTTGAACTCTTTCAATCCATAGGGTCCACTGGTATTGGGGTGGAACATCCACTCCTCCGCATCCGCTTCGACCGATTTCTTATCAACAACAAAGCTGGTAGGATAGGCAAGCTTACCTAAAAAGTATTGCACTGGGCTTTCCAGGGTGACCCTGAGAGTCAGGTCATCTATTACCTCCAGACCGCTGATCTGATCCGCTTCACCATTCCGCTTTTCCTTGAGCCCGGCGATATCACCCAGGTAGGTTGCTACAGTCGGAGATTCGGTCGCGGGATCGGCGGCACGTTCCCAGCTATATTTCACGTCTTCTGCGGTGAGCGGCGATCCATCCTGGAAGGTCAATCCATTACGCAGGGTGAAGGTGTACACCGACCCATCCGGACTGACCGTCCAGCTTTCCGCCAGATCACCCTCGATCTGCATATCAGCATTGATACGTATCAATCCGCTGTACAGGCTTCCAACATAGCTGTCAGCGCTGCAGGTACAAATAGCCGGGTCCAGGTCTTCGGGCTCGGGATTATAGTCAGTAAAAAGGATCGTCTCGGCACGCGGCAATCCATATATATCTGCTGATGTCAGCCTTAGGGTTTCGTGAATACTATCCAGCAATTCGAGCTGACCACTCGTTATACGCCCGGTGGAGGTAAAAACTGGAAACTCATAAAACTTATTTCCCCGTGTGGTGTAGATAAGCTGAGTCTGAACGGAATCACCCCCGGAGCCATTACAGGTGTATAGCACCCGTTGGGCGATACTTCCATCAGCTAGGGTGATCTCTTCATCCGCAACTACGTCGTTGTCTTTATAGTCGGTAACCAAATAGGAACATAAACCGTCCATCTCTTCTGTGAGCGTTGGAACGTAGGTATTCTCATCGATGGTATACACTGCTCCCACCAGCCTGACTGCACCTCCGGACGAGTCAAATATCACCATAGTATCGTCCTCACTGGTCACTTCCCAGCTCTGCGGAAGAATCAGCGAAAAGCCCAGGTCGGAGCTAAAAAATCCTTCGGGTAATGGCGTTGGGCTGGGGAAAGGCGTGCGGGTGGGTGTGGGAGTGATGGTTGGTGTCAGCGTAGGAGTTGGAGTGAGGGTCTGAGTAGGTGTGGATGTTGCCGTGGCGGTTGGAGGCTTGGTCGCCGTCGGAGGGATGGTTGGCGTTTCAGTGACTTTGGGACCACCCCCGCTGCAGCTGGTCAGTATCATCAGTGCCAGAAAGCCAAAAATCAGTCGTTTCATGGGTTTTTCCTCCGATTTCTTTGAACGATGATCAATGTGACGACCCCAATTGCGAGCAGGAAAACGACCGCAAGTATCCCAATCAGCAATATTGGGGGTGACGATGTGCTTTTGCCAGGCATTACCGTGGGAGTTGTCAGGCTAGAAGTGGCAACGGGGGTGAAGGTCTGGGAGGGAAGCGGAATGGGTGTCTGCGTAAGTGCAGGCAAGGTGGGAGTTAGGCTGGGTAGGCTGGTTGGGATTTCTGTGGGGCGTACAGCAGAAGTCCACAGCGCCAGGGTTGGTACGGACGTCCGGGATGAAGAGGTAGGCAACAGGGTCGGTTGAGGGTCAAATCCAAGCGAAATCCGCCATTCAGCTTCCACCCCATCGGTATCCTTACCGTAGATATTTTTCAATGCCTGGTCGATCAAAGAGCCGGATTGGATCGCTGCCAGCAAGTCCGTCATCTTTTGGGGTCCGTATTGATCGATCATATACGTCACAACCATTCCACTTTGCCCGTAAGAAATGCTGGCTGCATCAGAGATGGATGAAAACCCGCTTTCCAGGCTACGCAGGGGTGGCAGCTCGTTATCATCCAGGGCAGTAGTGACAACATAAATATAACCTTCGGATATGTCACCTTCAGCATACATGGCGAGACCTTCGCTCAGCCAGGTGGGAAGCCACATACCCCGGCAGTTGAAAACAACGACATCGGTCATCAGGTGTGCCAACTCATGCGGGATGACACTCGCTGCCCAATCCATCTCAGTGGTATCAATCGCCATAATCGTGCTGTCATATTCGGGATACGCCAACCCGGCAGCCCATTCTGCGGCGTGGATATCCACTTCCTGTACTTCCAGGATGGTAGGATAGATGGTGACCCAAATCATTCCCGAAGTAGTCACACCAGCATTCTTTTCCATGCGTTGAATAGATCGGGTAGCAATATCCAGCAAACCCTGACCGAAGGACTGGCTGCCCTTGTACCACTGCAGGTTTATCCGGTCGTTTTTTAAGCTGTACCAGGTTTGGCGTGTATCATTAACTTTGTAAGAATGTTCATCTGTGAGCAGAGTGCCGCCATTGGCATCATCAATTTGCCATTGCCAATATATCTCTGCTCCAGGAGGCAGGATCCCGGAGATGGTGAAATCCCAATCCCATTCAGTTTCCACTGAGCTGGCAGGCGTGAAGTCGATCACCTGCTGTGCGATCTCTGATTGGCAGGTGTCTCCATTGGTCCGGTAGAGCAATTTGATATTTTGGATCTCTGCAGTGCTGTTGACAGACAATTGAAAGGTCAGCTTGTCGGGGAAAGCAGATACGATCTTATCCTGGGTGACGGAAATTGTGGATTGAGCAAAGGCATGGTTAGGATCAAAATGGAATAGTAAAATGAAAACCAACACAAATAAGGATGTCTTCCGTAAAGAACCCCTCCATTTACATCCACAAATAATTAATTTCTTCAATGAAAACCCCGCTTATTATTCTTGAATTAATTAATTTTCTATTAATCGTATTTTATCATAAAAGTGATTGCGCGTAATAGGATGATGTTATCAAATTTATTTTTTTCGGCGGAAATTATGCTTGCTCTGGCGCCCAGTCCCAAAACCAGTACACCAATCCCTGCCACTTGCCCCACGGCTCAAAGGTCTGCAGCACCTGTTTGGGGGTGATCTTCTCCCCACCGAAGAACTCCCTGGAGACGGTGGTGAGTGCCCACGAATCCACGGGCACATAGTCGTAGCGCCCGAGCAGCATGAGCAGGTTGGCAGCGGCGTACCCGCCCACACCCTTGATGGTCATCAGCTCCTTGCGCAGCTCAGGGGTTGATTGGGAGCTGGTTTTCAGCGCTTCAAGGTCCAACACAGCCGAGGCTACCCGCTGGGAAAGCTCTGCAATGTAGGGAGCCCGGTAGCCCATGCGGCACTGTTCGCGCAAGGTGGGTTCATCCACCAGGGCAAGGCGCTGCGGGGTGGGGAAGGCATGCAGCTCAGGCTCACAGGATAATGGCTCGCCATAGCGCGTGGTGAGCTCGCGGCACATGCGCAGGGTGTGCTTCCACAAGGTGTTGGTGGTCAGGATGGTGCGGATCACGTCTTCGAACAGGCTGGGTGAGCGCAGCACCCGCCCGGCATTGCGCTCGACCATCCTGGCGAGCTTGGGTTCGCGGCTGGCGAGGGCGTAGAATTCGGTGAAATCCTGTTCCAGGTCGAGCATCCAGGTGATGTGGCGGGCGAGCTCAGATTGTTCGATTTCGGTCAGCAGCTCGGTAGAATTGACCCGCAGGGAATCACCACTGGCGTGCACTTCGAAGCGCAGCACTTTGCCAGTGCCCAAACGGATGATGTAGGAAAGGCCGTGTTCGGGTGTTTCGCTGAAGGGTGTCATCTGGATCCAGCCGTGTGAGCGCACCACGGCGGGCAGGGAAAAGGAGGTGGGTTGGGGGAGGGTGAAGGTCATGGGGAATCCTGTTGAGGTGTATGCAGTTGTTCCGGGTTGATGAGGATGTAATGCGCGTGGTTGGGGCATGCGCCGCGGGATGGGCACACGCCGTGTGCCCGTTCCCGGTTTAGGGTGGAGGGCACCTGCTGGACAATGGTGGAGAAGTCGGTGGTCATGGTTTCTCCCAGTATGGTGGACCAACAGGGTAAAGACGGTCATCCTGCCATCTGATTGGATTGGTATCAATATAATCCCAGATCCTGATGAGCTCCTGTTCATTGCGGATGATGTGTTCGTAGTAGTTGCGTTGCCAGATATCCGTCAGTTCCAATTCACGCCTGGCACGCGAGGTGACAGATGATTTGAAACCGGCAATAAATGAGGACAATGATTTTGGTTTGCGTGGGGGCACACGGCGTGTGCCCTGTTGAGGCGGGTGGAATACATCTGATCCAGGGTGGATGCTGGCCCCAACTGGTTCATGGCGGACACCGTCCGCCCCAACTGGTCCAGGGTGGATGCCGGCCCCAATTGGTCCAGGGTGAATACCAGCCACAACTGGTCCTGGGTGGACGCCGTCTGCCTCAACGATCCAGACAATACCGTGGAGGTGGTTGGGCATGAGGATGAATTCATCCTCATGGATTTCAATTTCCTTACGCATCACTTTGGACCGCATCTATACCTCCTGGACAATGGTGGAGGATTCGGCGGTCATAGTTTCTCCCCGGTTGGTGGACCGTCTGGGTAAAGACGGTCATCCTGCCATCTAATTGGATTGGTATCAATATAATCCCAGATCCTGATGAGCTCCTGTTCATTGCGGATGATGTGTTCGTAGTAGTTGCGTTGCCAGATATCCATCAGTTCCAATTCACGCCTGGCACGCGAGGTGACCGATGATTTGAAACCGGCAATAAATGAGGACAATGATTTTGGTTTACGTGGGGGCACACGGCGTGTGCCCTGTTGAGGCGGGTGGAATACATCTGATCCAGGGTGGATGCTGGCCCCAACTGGTTCAGGGCGGACACCGTCCGCCCCAACTGGTCCAGGGTGGACGCCGGCCCCAATTGGTCTAGGGTGGATGCCAGCCCCAATATGTCCAGGGTGAACACCAGCCACAACTGGTCCTGGGTGGACGCCGTCTGCCTCAACGATCCAGACAATACCGTGGAGGTGGTTGGGCATGAGGATGAATTCATCCTCATGGATTTCAATTTCCTGGCGCATCACGTTGGACCGCATCCATTCATCGCGGACAATTTTGCCCAAGGCAGAATATTGCACCTTTCTATCGACGATCGAGCCGAATAGCGGATCGCGGTGATGGGTCACGAGCGTCACGAAATACGCTCCTGGCAATGAATAATCATATCCCGGCAGGCGGATGGAGCGGCGGTTCGGGGTTGGTTTTTCGAGCATATTGGTTAATTATACCCATGGGGGGCACACGCCGTATGATGGGCACACTCCGTGTGCCCCAACAACGACAGCCCCACGATGGGCACACGCCGTGTGCCCCAACTGCCAACAAGGACTGCTGCTCGATGAACACACGCCATAGCCCATACTTACGAAAGCCAGGCTTCAACCTGGTGCTCATCTCCCGGAGGCTCAATTTGGATCACATTCCCCACGATCTCCACCCCATCCAGGGTCAGGCGGTGCACACCCCGGCTGACGTGTTGGGGATTATGCACGCGGATATGCAGCCTGCTGCCCCGGTACACCCGCTCCACGGTAAAACCATCCCAATCGGGTGGGATGCACGGGTCGATGCGCAGGCCATCGAATTCGGGGCGAATACCCAGGATCCACTGGGTGATGGCATGGTAATTCCAGGCTGTGGTACCCGTGAGCCACGAATTCTTGGCCTCACCATGGGAAGGTGCTTCACGCCCGGCGATCATCTGGGCATACACGTAGGGCTCGCAGCGATGCACCTCGCTGATCTCCTCCCGCCGGGAAGGGTTGATGCGCAGGTAATAATCATGCGCGGCCGCACCATTACCCAGCATCGCTTCGGCGATCATGATCCACGGGTTGGTGTGGCAAAACACACTGCCATTCTCCTTGTACCCGGGCGGGTAGGTGGAGATCTCACCCAGGTTAAGGTAATAATGGGTATACCCGGGCTGGAGCAGCATGATGCCATGCACTGTCGCCAGCCGCCCAGAGACAGAATCCAACGCCTGGCGGGCTTTGCCATCGGCAATGCCCAGCCCGGCCATGATGCACATCCCCTGCGGCTCGATGAAGATCTGCCCTTCAGCACAGGTGATCGACCCGACTGGATCACCCAGGTCATCGTAAGCACGGCGGAACCAGGCACCGTCCCATCCTGCTGCCCAGACTGCCTGCTCCATCTGCTCCATCGCCTGGCGATAGATACCCGCACCTTCCTGGCCGTATTTCCTCCCCGCCATGCGGACCATCTTTTGCGCCGCAAGGATGAACAACCCGGCGATGAACACGCTCTCCGCCACCTTGCCATCCTTGCTGGTGGTCGTCTGGAATGATTGCCCCGGCGTGGTGGAAAAGCAATTTAAATTCAGGCAATCATTCCAATCAGCACGGCCGATGAGGGGCAGACCATGAGGGCCGAGCCGGTCCAGCGTGTACTGCATGCTGCGCTGCAGGTGAGCGTAGAGGGTTTCTTCGGACCCGGGCAGATTGTCATAAGGGACTTGCTCATCCAGGATATCCCACTTCCCGGTCTCCTGGATATAGGCTGCCACCGACAGCACCAGCCACAAGGGGTCGTCATTGAAGCCACCGCCGACCTCATTGTTGCCGCGCTTGGTGAGCGGTTGGTACTGGTGATAGGCACCCCCCGAAGGCAGCTGGGTGGCTGCCAGGTCAAGGATGCGCCCGCGGGCCTGCTCTGGGAGCAGGTGGACGAAACCGAGCAGGTCCTGGTTGGAATCGCGGAACCCCATCCCACGCCCGATGCCGGACTCAAAATAGGAGGCGGAGCGTGAGAAATTGAACACTGCCATCAGCTGGCATATATTCCAGGTGTTAACCATGCGGTCCGTGTGGATATCGGGAGTTTGCACCTGCAGCTTGTTGGTCAGCTCAAGCCAGTGTGCTTGCAGATGATCAAACGCAGCCGTCACCTCAGCAGGTTGCAGGTAACGAGTGATGACGGGCATCACGCTGCTCTTGTTGATCGTCTGGGTACCGGCAGGGTCAAACTTCTCTCCATCCGGGTTCTCGTGGTAGCCCAGCAGGAAGATGACCGTTCTCTGTTCCCCGGCTTTCAGGTGTACGCGCACATGCCCGGCACCCACCGGCTGCCAGCCATGGGCGATGGAATTACTCAGCTCCCCCCTTTCCACGCCGAGGGGGGAATCCCAGCCCCGGTACGGTCCGAGGAAAGCCTCCCGGTCTGTGTCGAAGCTGGAAAATCGCTCCGAGCAGGTGAAGTAGGCAAAATGATCCCGCCGCTCACGGTATTCGGTCTTATGATAGATCACTCCATCCGAGACTTCGACCTCGCCCACAGAGTAATTGCGCTGAAAGTTGGTGGCGTCGTCCATCGCGTCCCACAGGCAGAATTCGACGGCTGCAAAAATGGACAGGTCAGCCGCCTCACCCCGCTGATTGGACAGGGTCAGCTGCCAGATCTCCAGGTTTTCGCCCAGCGGAATGAAGTAGCGTATGCTGGCCTTGATCTTTGCATGTGTGGATTGAATGGTGGTATAGCCCATCCCATGGCGGCACTGGTACTCATCCAGATGGGTGCGGGTGGGCTGCCAGGTAGGTGACCAAAATCCCACGGCAGGTTCGTTATCGTCGCGCAGGTAGACGTAGCGCCCGCCTGAGTCAAGGGGCGCGTTATTATAGCGGTAGCGGGTCAAGCGCCGCAGCCTGGCATCCTTATAGAATGAGTATCCACCTGCAGTGTTGGAGATGATCCCGAAGTAATTCTCACTACCCAGGTAATTGATCCATGGCAGGGGGGTGTCTGGTCGGGTGATGACATATTCTCGCTGCTCATCGTCGAAGTATCCGTATTTCATAGTGCCCTCGGTTAGTCAAAGTTTTTACCCGCTGCCGGGTCAGCCAATGTCAACAGGTTCACACAGGGATCACACGGCTAACCATCGCATAGGCAACCCAGGCATGCAATCCGCCTGGTATAACCCCAGGTACTGTCCATTTAATCGACCTAAAAACGCAAAATACAGCTGCATCGATGGGTTTTTCTCACCTGCGATCGGATTTAGATCGATCGGCAATGGTCAATCACATTATACACACGACCCGCCACAGGAGGCTATATTTCTCTACGATTTTCCCTGACCAAGTTTTCCGATCGCTGTTTTTCTTAATTTAATGAGTTCATGACAGTGATATCCGAACAACAGCAGAAACCTATTGACATTTGTGAAAATTAATGCTATATTAACTATGAAACAGCTTTCTTGAAAGCACTTTCAAAATTCCAGATAATTATTCGGTTAAATAAAAGATGAAAGGGTTACGAGATAGTCAACCGACCATATACGATGTTGCTGCCCTATCCGGAGTAAGCATCTCCACGGTTTCACGCGTGCTCAACTCTCCAGAAAGAGTCAGCGACGATGCCCGCCAGAAGGTGATCATGGCAATTGACGAGCTTGGCTTTGTACCCAAAGCTGAAGCGCGGGCGCGGGCGTTACAAAACTCACCCCGCATCGGTGTGTTGACACCATTTTTTACCGCACCCTCCTTCGTCCAACGGCTGCGCGGCATCAGCAGTGCGTTGGCGCAGACCAACCATGAGCTCATCATCTATACGGTCGATTCCCTGCCCCTTCTCCAGGGATACCTGGCCAATCTTCCCATTAAAGGGAACCTTGAAGGCCTGGTCGTTATGTCGCTGCCGATTGACGATTCATCTGCACAGCGCCTGGTGCAACATGGACCCCATACGGTGTTCATTGAATATTGCAAGGATGGCTTCAGCAGTATTGAGATCGACGATTTCCAGGGTGGAAAGCTCGCTGCGCAATACCTGGTCTCCAAGGGTCATACCTGTTGCGGTTTCATCGGTGATGTTAACCCACCCGAATTTGCCATCCGCCCGGTCGTTCAACGCTTGGAAGGCTACCGCCAGGGATTGGCGGAAGCGGGCTTGAGCCTGGAGGAGGAATATATCCGCTCTGCACCCTATGAGCAGGAACAAACACAGCAGGCTGTCTATGAGCTGCTCAATTTGCCGCGACCTCCCACAGCCATATTTGCTGCTGCCGATATTCAAGCCACGCTCACACTCAAAGTGGCGCGTGAATTGGGGTTACAAGTACCCGGGGACCTGGCAGTGATCGGTTTTGATGATCTGGACCTGGCTGAGTATGTTGGCCTGACTACCATTCGCCAGCCGCTGGATGATTTCAGGCCGGATCGCTGTTGAGCTGCTGTTATCTAAATTATCTGATCCAGACCAACCTTCCCAACACATCCAGCTCCCATTAAGAATTGTCGAAAGAGATACCGTGTAATGATTTCATCGAAAGAATTTCCTTTTATTGTAAGAATAGGAGGTGCCACCGAGCATATAACCCCGAGGAGTGTTTAATGGATCCGTTAAAAATATAAAAAAAGGAGAAGAATGATGTACAAGAATAACAAGATTTGGTTAATCGTGGGCTTACTGACCGTTCTGGTGCTGATCCTGGCTGGATGTGCCAAGGAAGAGACACCTGTAGCGACCGAGCCCCCCGCGGTAGTGGTGACGGAAGAACCGGCTCCAGTGGTGACCGAAGCACCTGCTACTGAAGCACCTTCCACCTGCACCACCGAATTGTGGACCGCTGTTCCTGGCGGAGCACTCGAGAAAGCCTATGCCGGTGAGATGGAAGGCAAAGTTGTCACCATGCTTGGCCCATTCACCGAGGGCGACATCGTGCGCTTCGAGCAGTCGATCCTGGCCTTTGAAGAGAAGACCGGCATCGACATCCAGTACGAAGGCACCAAGGAATTCGAGGCCACCATCGGCGTGCGCGTGGATGCTGGCGATGTCCCCGATATCGTCGACTTCCCGCAACCCGGACTGCTGTCGGTGTTCTTTGCCCAGGGCAAGTTCATTGACCCGACCACATTCCTACCATTGGAATACCTGCAGAAACAGTATGGCCAGGGATGGCTGGATATGGCCGCCATGGCTGGTCCGGATGGGAACGTTGCCATGGGCGGTATC
The DNA here is from genome assembly GCA_963822175.1 of uncultured Chloroflexia bacterium. Lineage (GTDB taxonomy): Bacteria > Chloroflexota > Anaerolineae > Anaerolineales > UBA4823 > FEB-25. The sequence continues at coordinate 161,748 of CAWGGJ010000008.1, forward strand.
TGGGCACGCTTCAACGGCAAGAGCCAGGTGTGGTACCCGAAGGATGACTTCGATGCTGCGGGCTACACCATCCCGACCACCTGGGAAGAGCTGCTGGCATTATCCGACCAGATCGTGGCGGATGGTGATGCACCCTGGTGTGTAGGTATCGAGAGCGGTGCTGCCACTGGCTGGCCTGCCACCGACTGGATGGAAGAGTTCATGCTGCGCACGACCACCCCGGAGAACTATGACAAGTGGGTGAAGGGTGAGCTGAAGTTCGACTCGCCGGAAGTGCGATTAGCATTGCAGAAGCTATCCGACCTGTGGCTGACGGAAGGGTACGTGTACGGTGGGCAGGAAGCCATCGCCACGACCTTCTTTGGTGATGCCCCGGCCCCGATGTTCGAGCAGCCTCCGAAATGCTGGCTGCACAAGCAGGGTAACTTCATCACCGCCTTCTTCCCTGAGGGTGTCAAGGTTGGAACGGACTACGATTTCTTCTATCTACCCGGGATCGACCCGCAATATGGTGACCCCTACCTGGTAGCGGGCGACATCTATGCCATGTGGCGCGATGCACCGGAAGTACAGGCAGTGTATGAGTACTTCACCAAGGCTGAGTCACTCAAGGAGTGGATCTCTTCAGGTGGCGCCATGGTACCGCATAACGATGCCTGCCTGGACTGGTACACCGACCCTGTTGAGAAGAAGATCGTTGGGCTGGTACAGAATGCCTCCACAGTGCGCTTCGATGCATCCGACCTGATGCCGGGTGCGGTTGGTGCTGGCTCATTCTGGAAGGGTATGACCGACTACTTCAGCGGTGCTGCTGATATGGACACCGTCTTGAAAGAGATCGACGCCTCATGGCCAGAAAGTGCCACCGGAGTGGGTGGAACTGGTGGTGAGACTGTAGATGCCTGCACTGCCCCATTGCTAACAAGTGCAATTGCTGGTGGCGCATTGGAACAGGCTTATGCTGGTGAGCTGGATGGTAAAGTGGTGACCATGCTTGGCCCATTCACCGAGGGCGACATCGTGCGCTTCGAGCAGTCGATCCTGGCCTTTGAAGAGAAGACCGGCATCGACATCCAGTACGAAGGCACCAAGGAATTCGAGGCCACCATCGGCGTGCGCGTGGATGCCGGTGACGTCCCCGATATCGTTGACTTCCCGCAACCCGGCCTGCTGTCGGTATTCTTCGGGCAGGGCAAGTTCGTTGACCCCACCACCTTCCTGCCGCCGGAATACCTGCAACAGCAGTACACCCAGGGCTGGCTGGATATGGCTACCATGGCCAATGGTGATGGAGAACTTACCATGGGCGGTATCTGGGCACGCTTCAACGGCAAGAGCCAGGTGTGGTACCCGAAGGATGACTTCGATGCTGCGGGCTACACCATCCCGACCACCTGGGAAGAGCTGCTGGCATTATCCGACCAGATCGTGGCGGATGGTGATGCACCCTGGTGTGTAGGTATCGAGAGCGGTGCTGCCACCGGCTGGCCTGCGACCGACTGGATGGAAGAGTTCATGCTGCGCACGACCACCCCGGAGAACTATGACAAGTGGGTGAAGGGTGAGCTGAAGTTCGACTCGCCGGAAGTGCGATTAGCATTGCAGAAGCTATCCGACCTGTGGCTGACGGAAGGTTACGTGTACGGTGGGCAGGAAGCCATCGCCACGACCTTCTTTGGTGATGCCCCGGCCCCGATGTTCGAGCAGCCTCCCAAATGCTGGCTGCACAAGCAGGGTAACTTCATCACCGCCTTCTTCCCCGAGGGTGTCAAGGTTGGTACGGATTACGATTTCTTCTATCTGCCCGGGATCGACCCGCAGTTTGGTAATCCCTACCTGGTAGCGGGTGACATCTATGCCATGTGGCGCGATGCACCGGAAGTACGCGCGGTCTATGAGTACTTCACCAGGGCTGAGTCACTCAAGGAGTGGATCTCTTCAGGTGGTGCCATGGTACCGCATAACGACGCCTGCCTGGACTGGTACACCGACCCTGTTGAGAAGAAGATCGTTGGGCTGGTACAGAATGCCTCCACAGTGCGCTTCGATGCATCCGACCTGATGCCGGGCGCGGTTGGTTCAGGTTCATTCTGGAAGGGTATGACCGACTACTTCAGCGGTGCTGCTGACATGGACACCGTCTTGAAGGAGATCGACGCCTCCTGGCCGTAAAATTGACTTGATCAGTGAAACAGGATGGCTGTTTTTAGCCATCCTGTTTTCAATTTTCAACTATAATGAGTAAAATTTAATGTGATCTATTTTTTCGATCATCTTATTTGAATACCACAAGGAGGTGCATATGGGTGAAATGATGGAGATGCGATCCCCGTCGCGGGGTATCGTTGATTCTGTGCTCAGTTTCCTCGGCAGGCTCTTGATCGCGGTCCTGATCCCTGCCATCACGTTCGTGGTGCTCTGGCGGGGTTTTATTTTTCTGCGCGACAGCGATGCTCCCCAATGGGTGATCGTCATTGTGGCCATTTTATGGGGGGTGGGAGGGGTGGCTGCGATTTATTTTGTTGCCAACTGGGTGGTCGAAAAGCTGCCACCAGCCTGGGTGCGGCGCATGCAGCCCTTTGTCTTCGTAGGCCCGGCGGTGGCGATCCTGTTCTGGTATATGCTACTGCCGGTCATCCGTACGTTCATCATGAGCCTGCAGAATGCAGATAGCACAGTATTCGTAGGCTTCAAGAACTACATCGGCGTATTCACTGAGCGGGTGATGCTGGAGGCGTTCCGTAACAACCTGCTGTGGATCCTCTTTGGCGCAACCACATCGATTGTCATGGGATTGCTGGTGGCTTACCTGGCGGATAAAAGCCGCTTTGAGACCTTTGCCAAGGCAATGGTCTTCCTGCCCATGGCGATCTCCATGGTCGGTGCAGGGGTGATCTGGAACTTCATGTACGAGGTCAAGGATATCAATAGCGCCCAGATCGGCCTGTTCAATGCCATCTGGGTCGGGCTGGGGGGGCAGCCGCAAGCCTGGACCGCCACCCTGCAGCCGTGGAACAACCTGTTCCTCATCCTGATCATGGTGTGGCTGCAGACCGGCTATGCCATGGTGATCTTCTCGGCGGCGATCAAGGGTGTGCCGGTGGAGATCCTGGAAGCCGCCCAGGTGGACGGCGCCACGGAAGGGCAGACCTTCTTCAAGATCCTGATCCCCTCCATCCTGCCGGTCATCGTCACCGTTGGCACGACCGTGGTGATCTTTACGCTGAAAATATTCGATGCCGTGTGGGTGATGACGGGTGGTCAATTCAGCACCCAGGTGATCGCCACCCAGTTCTACCGGGAGCTGTTCACTTCACGCAATGCCGGGTTCGGGTCAACCATCGCCATCATCCTGCTCATTGCTGTCGTCCCGGTGATGATCTACAACCTCAAGCAGTTCCGCGAACAGGAGGCATTCTAACATGGCTAAACTTTCAGCTCCCGGCAAGCGGCAAAAACTAACCCGCGATATCCTGATCAACGGAACATTAGCCCTGATCGTGCTGATCTGGATCATCCCGGTCATCGGACTGCTGGTCTCCTCGTTCCGCGATCGTTTCGACATTCAAACCTCCGGCTGGTGGACCATTCTCCCGCACAAGGAAATGAAGATGGTGGAAGAATTCGCCATACCCGACGATCTTGACCGCAACGGGGTGATGGAGATCCGCGGCGCCACGGGGACATTCGAAGAATTCCGCCAGGGCATCATTAGCCCGGCAGGTCAATTGCTGGTGTGGGTGGGCAACAGGCGCCTGGGCACCATCCAGGTGCAGGACGAAGTCTGGACGATGAACACCAAGTTCACCCTGGACAATTACAAGGAAGTGCTGGGTGGGCAAACCTTCGAGTTCACTAACCCGGATGGTTCGACCTACACTATCAAGGGCAATAACCTGACGCGTGCCTTCCTGAATAGCCTCGCCATCACCATCCCGGCGGTGGCTATCCCCATCCTGATCGCCGCCTTTGCGGCATATGGCTTCGCCTGGATGCGCTTCCCCGGGCGCAAGCTGATGTTCATCATGGTGGTCGCCATGCTGGTGGTGCCGCTGCAGATCGCCCTGGTGCCCATCCTGCGCGACTACGTCAAGCTGAACCTGAACGGGACCTTCTTGGGCGTATGGCTGGCACACACCGGGTTTGGGCTGGCGCTGGCCACCTACCTGCTGTATGGGTACATCTCCACATTACCGCGCGAGATCCTGGAATCGGCATTCATCGATGGGGCATCGCATTTCACCATCTTCACCAAGCTGGTGCTGCCTCTATCGATACCCGCCTTGGCTTCCTTTGCTATCTTCCAATTCCTGTGGGTGTGGAACGACTACCTGGTGGCGCTGATCTTCATTGGGGCTAAGCCGGATGTGCAGGTGCTGACAATGCGCATAGCCGAGCTGGTTGGCTCGCGCGGCAACGACTGGCACCTGCTCACTGCGGCGGCATTCATCGCCATGGCCCTGCCGTTACTGGTCTTCATCGCCCTGCAGCGTTACTTTGTGCGCGGCATGATGGCAGGCTCGGTCAAAGGCTAACATTGATACCGCAGGAATTCGACTGGTATAAGGACGCCGTATTTTACGAGCTCTACCTGCGCGCCTTTTCGGATTCAAACGGGGATGGCATCGGTGACCTGGCAGGGCTGACCGCCCGGATGGACTACCTGCAAGAGCTGGGTGTGAACACCATCTGGCTCCTGCCGATCACCGACTCACCCCTGCGTGACGATGGCTATGACGTCAGCGACCATTACCACCTCTACCCACCCTACGGCAGCCTGGACGATTTTAGGACCCTGGTTGATGAAGCCCACCGGCGGAACTTGCGCATCATGGTCGAGCTGGTGCCCAACCACACCTCCGATCAGCACGCCTGGTTCAAGGCCTCCTGCGACCCTGCCCACCCCGAGCATGCCCGCTACCGTGATTATTATGTCTGGTCGGACACCGACCGGCGCTACTCAAGTGCCCGCATCATCTTCCTGGATTATGAGAAATCCAACTGGACCTACCACCCGCTGCGTAAGGCATTCTACTGGCACCGCTTTTTCCATCACCAGCCAGACTTGAATTACGACAACCCCGCGGTGCAACGCGCCATGCTGCGGGTGATCCAATTCTGGATCGACCAGGGAGCTGACAGCATCCGCGTGGATGCCCCGCCGTACCTGTATGAGCGGGAAGGAACCAGCTGTGAAAATCTGCCCGAGACCCACGCCTACCTGAAGCGGCTGCGCGCCTTCGTGGATGCTTACGCGCCAGGGACGTTGCTGCTCTCGGAGGCGAATCAATGGCCGGAGGATGTGCGCCCGTATTTCGGCGATGGGGACGAGTTCCACATGAATTTTCACTTCCCGCTCATGCCGCGCATCTTCATGGCACTGGCAAAAGCCGACCGCTCACCCGTGGAGCAGATCCTGGAACGCACCCCAAAGTTGCCCCGCCATTGCCAGTGGGGAACCTTCCTGCGCTGCCATGACGAGCTGACCCTGGAGATGGTCACACCTGAGGATCGCTCATTTATGTGGGACTACTATGCCCCCGAGCCGCGCATGCGCCTGAACCTGGGCATCCGCCGCCGCCTGGCACCTTTGCTGGGCAATCACCCAGCCCGCATCCGGGTGGCCAACTCGATCCTGCTCACCTTCATCGGCTCGCCATTTTTTTACTATGGGGATGAGATCGGCATGGGTGATAACATCTGGCTGGATGACCGGGTGGGCGTACGCACGCCGATGCAGTGGGATGATTTTCCCAATGCAGGCTTCTCAGGTGCTCCAGCTGAGCAGCTTTATGCTCCCGTGATCACGGAGGGCGACTTTGACTTCCATAAAGTCAATGTGCGCCAGCAGGATGGAGATCCTGAGTCGCTGCTAAACTGGACGCGCAGTGCTTTGCGGGTGCGTAAACAGCATCCTGCTTTCGCCAGGGGCAATCTGACCGTCCTGCCGGTTTCCAACCCGTCTATCCTGGCGTACCTGCGCCAATACGGAAGGGAGCTGCTCTTGATCATCAATAACCTCTCCCCGGGCGTCCAAAAGTTTGATCTGCCGCACCAGGGCTGGACGTACGCTGACCTGGTTGGATTATTCCAAAGTGAACCATCCATACAATCCAAAATTTCCAGTGATGGATTTACCTTGGAGCCTTACGGGTTTGGCTGGTATCAAATTGCACCCTGGAGCATATAACGGATGGATGAACATGGGCTGGAAAGGCAAACAGGGGTCACGATAAACCGGCTGTTACCCAGGCTGGAGGAGCGTTTTCACTCTTTTACCGAAACCAACCCAGAGGCTTGGGCAGGCTATACCCGGCGGTTAAAAGCCAATTTCCCCCGCCTTTTCCGCCTTTTGCACACCCTGTACGGCGACCAGTATGATTTTTTCTACCACCTGGAAGACCTGCTCTACCGCATGGCGGCATCATGGATCGAGCGCACCGGCGACTTGAAGCAGCTGGACATGCGGCGTGAGGCTGACCCGGGTTGGTTCCAATCCAACCGCATGCTTGGCGGGGTGTGTTATGTGGACCTGTTCGCCCATGATCTAAGAAAACTATCCACCCGGATCCAATATTTCAAGGAGCTTGGGCTAACCTACCTGCACCTGATGCCGCTTTACAAGGTGCCGGGGGCCGAGAATGATGGGGGCTATGCAGTCAGCTCTTATCGCCAGGTGAGCCCTGCATTGGGCACGATGAATGACCTGGTTGCCCTGGCAGATAACCTGCGCCGGGAAGGCATCAGCCTGGTGCTGGACCTGGTGTTCAACCACACCTCCGATGAGCACGATTGGGCACAGCAAGCCCTGGCAGGGAAAGTTGAGTTTCAAGATTATTACCGCATGTTCCCAGACCGCATTATGCCGGATGCCTACGAGAAGAATATGCGGGAGATCTTCCCGGATGAACACCCGGGTGCTTTCACCTACCGCAAGGAGATCGATCGCTGGGTGTGGACGACCTTCCACGCCTACCAGTGGGACTTGAACTACGCCAACCCCGAGGTTTTCAACCAGATGGCCGGGGAGATGCTCTTCCTGGCCAACCTGGGAGTGGAAGTGCTGCGCCTGGATGCCGTGGCATTTATCTGGAAGGAATTGGGCACTGGCTCCGAGAACCTTCCCAAGGCTCATTTGTTGATCCAGGCTTTCAACGCCGTGGCACAGATCGCCGCACCGGCACTACTGTTCAAGTCCGAGGCCATCGTTCACCCGGATGATGTTGTCCGTTATATCCGCCCCGACGAGTGCCAGCTATCGTACAACCCGCTGCTGATGGCACTGGTGTGGAACACGCTGGCCACCCGCGATGTAAACCTGTTGGAACAGGCCCTGCGCCAGCGTTTCAGCTTGCCTGAGAGCACTACCTGGGTGAATTACGTGCGCTGTCATGACGATATCGGCTGGACATTTTCGGACGAAGATGCGCTCGAGTTGAATATCAACGGCGGGGATCACCGACGTTTCCTGAATGCATTCTACACCGGTCGTTTTCCCGGCAGCTTTGCCCGCGGGTTGCCATTCCAGGAAAATCCCAAGACGGGTGATGTGCGCATCTCGGGCACCTGCGCCTCACTGGCAGGGTTGGAAAAAGCCCTGAAAGAGGAGACGGAGCGGGAGGTCGAATTGGCGATAAGGCGTATCCTGCTCATCCACGGAATCATTCTCACCGTGGGGGGCATCCCGCTGATCTACCTGGGGGATGAGATCGGCATGCTGAACGACTATTCGTATCGTTTAGACCCGGCAAAGGCCAACGACAGTCGCTGGGTGCACCGTCCCTTCACTGATTGGGATAAGGTCGGGCGGCGTGGAAAGGCCGATTCACTGGAGGGGAAGATTTACACCGGCCTGCAGCGGTTGATCCGCATGCGAGTACAGAATCCTGTTTTTGCCGGGCAGGAGATGCAGGTGATCAACACCGCCAACCCGCATGTGCTGGGATATGTGCGCCTGCACGACCATGAGCGGGTGCTGGTCTTTGCCAATTTCAGCGAGGAAGCACAGGGGTTATCGGGGAATTTGCTCAGGCTGTATGGATTGGGTTACCAGCTGTTCGACATGCTCACCGGGAATGAAGTACCTGTCCAGGATTTCACCATCCAGCCGCTGGGATTTGTCTGCCTGAAGGCGTAAGGCATAATGTATCTTGTGGTAAGGGCACAAGGTATTGTGCCCCTACGATGGGTTGGTCACGACCCGCCTCTACGGGATATCCACTGCCAAAGCACCAGACCCCACCAGCACAACAATCTCATTGTTCGATTCAACATTAACCAAAAAGGAATGGCGGTCCTCTTCCTTCTCATATTTGTTCGCCCGCTCCATGAGCAAATCGTATGCCTTTTGTAATACGGGCACACTGCGCGTATCTCCATTTGCATTGAACACACGATAGCAAATTAATAGGATCTGAGATCTGCTTTCACTGTCCAACAGTTGTGTGGGGTCGAATTTCTCCCATATTAGTTCAACATGCTTGAATGCAGTGGGAAGATCGTCTTCCATAATGGAGAGGGTAGCCAAACCAGCCAGGGCTTCCAATTCTCCGGTTAAACTCTCCAGCTCGATGTTGATCTCCAAAGAATTTTGGTAATCAATCCTGGCTTGGTCGAATGCGTTTTGTTTTAACTCCACATGTGCCCGGTTGGCAAGGGCGGAATTCTGAAAATGCTTGTTACCTATCAGATGTGCAAGATCCAGAGCGGTATTACAATCTACCAAAGCCTGGTCCAGCAGACCTAGGCGCAGGCGGGTCAAGCCACGGTCGGCGCGGATCCAACAGCAGCCGGTTTGATTTCCAACCGTCTGAAAGATATCCAATGCCTGGCTGAAGTACTCATCCGCTTTAGGATAATATCCTGGCTCCATCATCAAGCTTCCCAGGTTTCCTAATGTCCGGGCTTCGCTTTCGCGATCGTTGATCTCTCGGCTGATATTCAATATCTGGTTGAACCGATCAATTGCCTGGTTGAAATAGCCTCCCATTGCAGCAATAATCCCTAAATTACCCCAATTTTGCATTTCTCCCCGTTTATTTCCTGTCTGTCGGTCTACTTGAAGTGCTCCCTGGTAATAAGCCTCTGCTTCTTCATATCTGTCCTGGCTCAAGCAAATATTGCCTAAAATATTGAACACCCTGCCCTGCCCTCGTCGGGCATCTAACTTCTTGTAAATGGATGATGCTTGCTGTGAACAAGCCTCGGCTTTTGGGCAATCTCCCTGCCTCCAATAGATGACACCCATCTCGCTCAAAGCATCAGCTTCCACCGACAGCTCTCCAGCAGCTTTTGACACCTCCAGAGCTTTTTCCAGGTGTATAAGCGCCTCCTGGTAATTTCCCTGCCTCCATAAGATATATCCCCATTTATGGTGGGCTTTCGCCTCACCTCCCGGGCTCTCGGCCACCTGTACATCCAGCGCAGCTTTCTGGGCATATTCTAGCGCATGTGGATATTCACCAATGGATTCATAATATCCGGCGAAGCCCAGGTAAAATTCCAACTGCTTTATTGGCTCCCCGCTGGCAACACTAAGTGTCTCGAGCGCATCCAATTCCTGTTTTTGTTTTTGCCGTTCACCGAGCAGGTTATAAATCCGCTCACATCCACTATGCAACGTATACTGCATCTCAAGATCATCCTGGTGGGTGAGCTCCAGGGCACGGGTAAAATAGCGGAGTGCCTCCTGGTTGGCATATCGTGCTTCAGCCTGTGCTCCAGCACGGTACAGGTATAACAATGCTTTTTCTGGCAAACCAGCCAGGCTGAAATGATGGGCCAGCTGAACGGTCACCCGGTCAATATCTCCAGCAAACAATTCTTCCATCACCCTGCCCACATCTTCGTGCAGGAAGGTACGTTCTGCTTCGTCCAAATCGTTATACAGATATCTCTGAAAAAGATTATGCTGAAATCGGTAGATGGCGATCCGGGTTGTCGGCAGGATTTGCATACCTTGTGATGATACCAGGCGGTGTTTTTTCTGGACTTCCCCCGATAAACGCTGGATCAGCTGGCGCGCGTCACATTTTTGAACCCTGGCAATGATATCTGCCGTGAATGATTCACCCTCCACGCTACCGATCGATAGAGCCTGGCGTAAGTCATCCATCAGGCGATCAAGCCGTTCCTCGATCACGCCTTCCACCCGGGTTGGTAGATCATCCCAGTTTAACTCTGGACCAATGCGCCAGCCCCCGTTCGTGTCTTGAATGAGATCTCCCCTTTCCTGCATATTGCGTAACAATTCTTTGGTGAATAAGGGATGACCATCTGTAAGATCGAATAATGATCGTCGAAAATCCTCCCCCAGCATATTGGTTTCGCTATCAATGAATGCATCCACAAATGCACGTGTTTCCTTAGGTGGTAGCAGATCGAGATCGATAAAGATGTCACCGAAATAACGCTTTAGTTCATTGACCACTTTTTCAAGCGGGTGGCGCTCGCCGTGTCTATCCAGGGCAACCTCATCCGGTCGATAGGTACCGAGGATCAGGATGGGATAACCCTGGACACGCCTTGCCAGGTGAAAAAGGAGCTCGCAGGAAGCTGTATCTGCCCAATGGAGATCATCGATTACTAGCACCAGGGGGTGTTTTGTCGACAGCAAACGAAGTACGTTTGTATATTGCTCGAAGATATGTGCCTGAGTGATCTCACCCCCTGATGACCTGGACTGGAAGGCAGCTTTCTCCGAATTCTTAGAAATCTTATCGATCCAACCAGCCTTCTCAACAGCGAAGGCAGCGGCTCGCGCCACCAACCCTGCACCCGGGATGAATATCCCGATCAGGTCAGGTCCGATCTCGGCAATCGCCTCTCCAGACAAGCCGAGCAATTTCCGTAAACGTGTGGCATTCTCCTGGGTGATGTCTCCCTGGGATAGCTTGGCATCCACGTCCCCGGTGAGCTGGGAAAGGATCTCACGGAAAGGTAGATAGGAGTCCCCAGCCCCAGTAGTCGCATTTGCGGTTCCAATGGCACAAACCAGCTTTTTATGTTGGGCGGTTGCCTGGCGGGTGAACTCTCCCACCAATGCTGACTTCCCACTACCTGCATTGCCGGAAATTAAGCAAATATTACCCAAACCAGCAAGGGCTTCTGCCAAATGCTTGTTTAATCGAGATAATTCACTTTCACGTCCCACAAAAATGGATGAATTTGGCATTGTCGAATCCCTCACTGGAGATAATCCACAATCAGTTAGTCCGCATATACATTATAGGGTCTTTTTATAAAATCACAACAGGATATCGGCGGGTCGCGACCCGCGCTCACCCGTACGGGCACAATTTATTGTGTCCCTAGAATGGGCGGAACACGACCCGCCCACACGACCCTAAGGGGCGGGACATGGCTCACGCGTATGGGTCGGGTTATAATCATCCCCATGCCAAACCAACTTGCACACGAAAATTCCCCCTACCTGCTCCAGCACGCCGATAACCCCGTCGATTGGTACCCCTGGGGAGCGGAGGCGCTGGAAAAAGCCCGCCTCGAAGACAGGCCTATCTTCCTTAGCATCGGCTATGCTGCCTGCCACTGGTGCCACGTGATGGCGCACGAATCGTTTGAAGACCCGGCGATTGCAGAGCTGATGAACACCCATTTCGTCAATATCAAGGTGGATCGCGAGGAACGCCCCGACCTGGACAGTATCTATATGAGCTTCGTGGTCGCTGTCACCGGGCAGGGCGGCTGGCCGATGAGCGTTTTCCTCACCCCGGAAGGCAAGCCCTTCTACGCTGGCACCTACTTCCCACCCCTGCGGAGCCACGGGTTGCCCTCCTTCAGGGAGGTGCTGGAGGCAGTTGCCCGCCTGTGGCGGGATGACCGGGAGCGATTGTTGCACAGCAGCGAGGACCTGGCTCGTTCCCTGCAAACCAGGCCATCGACCGGGCCAGGCGGCTCTGAGCTCACCCTGGGTACCCTTGAGCAGGCAGCCCGGACCCTCGCCCAGGGTTATGACTGGCAGAACGGGGGCTGGGGAGGTGCTCCCAAGTTCCCCCAGCCGATGGCGATCGAATTCCTGCTGCGCCAGGCTTCGCGGGGTGATCAGCCCAGCCTGAAAATGGCCACCCATGCGCTTAAATCAATGGCGCAGGGAGGGATGTACGACCTGCTGGGCGGGGGTTTCGCCCGCTACAGCGTCGACCCAACCTGGCTTATCCCGCACTTTGAGAAGATGCTCTACGACAATGCCCAGCTGGCGTTGGTTTACCTGCATGCCTTCCAGCTTACCGGCGAACCTGCCTTCCGTAATATTTGTCAAGCCACGCTGGATTTCGTCCTGCGTGAGATGACTCACCCCCTGGGTGGCTTCTACAGCAGTCTGGATGCCGATTCGGAGGGGAAGAGGGCAAATATTACCTGTGGACGGTTGATGAGGTGCGCGCTGCCATCCCACAAGCGGAGGAGGCTGAATTATTGCTCAGCGCGTATGGAATGAGCGAGCGTGGGAATTTCGAAGGTAAAAACATCTTGCGACGGAAGATGACGGAGGCACAGCTGGCTGAGCAGTTTCACTTGCCTGAGAGGGAGGTGGCTGACAGGCTGGATAACCTGTGCCAACGCCTGCTGGAGGTACGCGCACACCGGGTGCGCCCCAGCACGGATGACAAGGTGCTGGTATCCTGGAATGCGTTGATGCTGACCGCCTTCGCCGAAGCCGGGCGGGCGCTGGGCAGGCAGGACTACGTAGATATCGCCATCAGGAATGCGGATTTCATCCTGGGTAATTTGATCGCGGATGGGCATTTATACCGTTCCTGGAGGGATGGGAGGACGAAACATGCCGCCTACCTGGAGGATCATGCCGGGCTGGCACTGGGGTTGCTCTCGTTGTACCAGGCCGACCCCGACCCGCGCTGGTTCCAGGCAGCACTCAGGCTGGTTCACCAGATGCTGGACCACTTTGCAGACCCTGCAGGGGGTTTCTTTGACACCTCTGATGACCATGAAGCCTTGCTCTACCGCCCCAAGGACCTGCAGGACAATGCCACCCCCTGCGGGAATGCCCTGGCTGCCCTGGCCTTGTTGAAGCTGGCGGCTTTTGAGGGGATTTCAGAGTGGCGGGCACTGGCAGAGGGGATGATTTCATTCAATTTGGACATGATTTTGCGCTACCCCACCGCCTTTGCCCAATGGTTGTGCGCCGCCGATTTTGCCCAGGGTCCGGTGCAGGAGGTTGCCATCCTGGGTGACCTGGCTGACCCGGTGACCCAGGCCATGCAAAAAGCGATCTGGAGCGGGTACCAGCCTCGAATGGTGCTGGCAGCAGCTCGGTTCCCACCGCCGGAAGGCTCGCCGGCATTGCTGGATGGGCGTCCACTGCTGGATGGCAAACCGACGGCTTACGTCTGCCAGGGTTTAGTCTGCCGGCAGCCGGTGAATACCGTGGAGGAGATGCTGGCACAGCTGGAAGCAAGCGAGCATTCCCGGTAGGATACACCTCCTGGCGTGCACCGGTAAGTTGCTTACGACACGGTATGCTTAGCTACCACGAAAGGAGAGGTCATCCAGCGTCGGGCGTTCAGCATGTGCACCCCCAATAACACCAGCTGGACCATCATGTTCACCCTGAAATTCAGGTCGAGCCTGCCGGGCGTCTCATAGGTGAATGCAAGCTTGGTCAGACCCTGTTTATATAAAGCCCCATCGAAGGCATGATCACGGGCGTTAGACAGGATGAAACCATGTTCATCGGTGCAGCAGCCCTCGATTTCAGCATTTGACCAGGGCTCGATCCAGATTCTGGCAAACCCACAGATGGCGTGATAGTAAGGCAGGTTTTCTTTTCCCAGCCCGTACATATAGAACTGATCGCGTTCACTATCCTCATGCAGGGTGATCACGGCTTCAAAGGGGGCAAATTTCAGTGCATCCTGGTAGAATTCCTGGACTTCATGGTAATTTCCACTCTTTAGCGTGGTTGAATAAATCGCATTGAGATCCCGGTTGTCTGCGTCAAACCTTTGGCGCAGATCAAAACCGGAGGGGTTGATCATCGGGTAGATCACGTAACGGTAATGTTCCGGCAGCTCATGCAGGATGTTAGTGATCATATGTGGGATGGACAATGGTCCAGCGATCTCATTGCCATGCAGACCTGCCACGATGCAGACCGTTTCCTTGAGATTTGGGTGTATGATCAATCGATAAATTGGATACTGGATCCTGGATCTCTTGGAAGTTTCATAGCCGATCACCTCAATAGGCAGCTTGTGGTGATGGGCTTCATCCATCAATAGCCAGAGATATTTCTCATAGGAAATGTATTCTTCGCTCACTGCCATTCGTTCATTTTTTGCCATGTTGTGCTTCTCGCCCTCCCTGAGAAGGATTTTCCCCGCTTGGAGCATCCCAGATCATCCAAGGGATGATGATTTGCCACAATTACCGCGATCAGGATGCAATATTATTATAGCTATATTTTTCACAAATGCAACTGCTAATTGTTACAGTCAAGGATTCCCATAGAAATACAAAAAGAAAGAGATCATTTTCGATGGGCAAAGAGGTAAAACTCTTTCACCCAGAGTTTGTCTTGATCTGGACCTGCAAATATTGGCATTCTTCCAAACAAGTAGGTTGGGTTGAGCGATTTGTGCGAAACCCAACGGTGGTTGTGTTGGGTATTGGGCGAAAAACCACCGCCCTCAACCCAACCTACAAATCCCAATGCGTCATTTATTGGTGTACACCGTCCACCCGTAATGGAAATTCTCTCTGTTTACCAATCCACCCCCTGGAGCACAATAACTTTCCCGGCTGATCAACGGGCACAGCAGGCGCGGAAAATCGAAGATCAACAAGTTGGCATCCTGACCCACCTGGAAGGCTTTCTTCCACGAGTCCAGCCTGGGCAGCAAAATGGAATTCCATATGTTCAGGGTATCTTCGATGAACCCCATGCGTACGGTCAATTTCGGCTGGTTTTGCATCTCTGCCACCAGGACGTAAACTGCCGGATACTGCTCTGCTAGGAGAGATAGGTCCTGGGCCTGGTAATCATCAAACTGCAGGTCGGTCCTTCCATATTCATAGTTCAACAGGAACTCCATTTGTTCGATGTACTCATTGGCAAGCTGGATGTTCACCAGGACAGTGCTTCCAAGGGGCGCGTTTTCAGCCACGTATTCCATAACGCGGGTGTTGGCGGCATCCTGGGCCAGCTGTACCGATGCATCGGCGGCACTATTTCCCAGGGTCGCCAGCAAGAGCAGGCTGGTCAACCCCAGGGTGAAGTACCCCGTTACTTTCCATGTTTTGCCCGGTTCACGTATGATTTCCAAAATTTCAACCAACAGCACCCCGGACAGGACAGCCGTACCGGCTGCAAAGGGTAACAGGTAGTACTCTGCCCCAAAATACCAGGGGATATACAGACCCAACCAGGCTGCCATCCAAACGCCAGCAAACAGCCACAGGCGAGATCTTGGGCTACGCCTTTTGACCAGGCACCAGGCCAACACGACCAAGCTCATGGGCGCCAGCCAGGTAAAATCCCGCAGCAGCCAACCACCCCAGCGCACCAGGCCGCTGAGAATTTGGCTGCCCTCAAAACTGAAGCTGGAGGATTGTCCACCCCCAATAATTTTTGACGAAAAGAAAATATATCTGGCTAGCAAATAGATCCCACCCGCCAGGATGCTCACCAGGGAAGTCCTGCGGGCTACCTTTTCTGCAAAAGCTGCAGTGGGATAATGCCTTCTTCGTCCGATCCATGCGATCAACCACCATGCCAGGCTGATCGGGATCATCATCAAGGTGCTCTCCTTGGTAAAACACGCCGCCTGGACGAGTGTAAATGCTCCGATCAGCAGTAACCAATATTTTTCTCCGCTGCCAGCCTTGCTGGCAAGAATGATCATCCATATCGCCACGCAAAGCAAAAATAGCTGCAGATTTTCAGCTTTTGACAGGGTGTACACATTCTCGATCACCGGGGTGCTGAGCACGAAGAACATCGCACTGGCCCAGGCTTGCAGCCTTGATCCACCCAGCTCGATCACGATGCGGATCAGCATCCAGGTCGTCCCTGAAAAAACGATGAGATTGCCCAAAAAATACCAAAAAGCATGCCCATCGGCGAGCATGTACCAGAAAGCAAAAGCAGCCCAATATACCGGGCGCAACCGGCCGGCTTCAAAATCCCAATTCAGATCCCATTTGCCCTGCATGATCCCCCTGGCAATTACCATTGCCCGCCCATCATCCATCAGGCCAAATTGGGGTGAAAGCAGGCGCGGTAGCATGATCAATACGCACACCAATAAGGGGGTATAGAGCAGGTATGGCGAGAATCTCTTCATCTTACTGCTGAACCCGTGAATAAATAACCCAATCCCAAATCGAGGTGGTTACCTGGTAGTTGGCCTCAACGTAACGCTTGAATTCCAGCATCTTTTGCCAGGTATCCTGGTCACAGCCGGGGCAGATGCTTTCATCGGGATTGCCAAAAAATGGCAAGCCCGCTGAAGAATCCGGCTGGGCGACGATCAGCGCAGGAGGGTCCGAGCGCAGATCTTGGAAAAATTCAGTGAAACCGTTTTGACCAGCAGGGGTGGGGGTAAATAGATGCTGCAAAAAGATATAGCGTGTGGGTGAGCGGCGGCCAGTAAGGAAGTTCATGCTGGGATGTCCGCCCCAGATGAGCACCGAATCGGAAGGCTGGCTTTGATCGATGATGGTTTGCTCAAGCTCATTTGGTTGGTAATGCGTGAGATTTGGTGTTTGCCAGAAAGCCTTTAATTCGGCCACGTTCGGTGCTTCTTTGGCGGCAATCTCAACCAGCCCTGCCAGGAGCAGGACCAGCATCCCTGAACAGGCGATGACCAGCAGGTGTCGATCCGTGGGTTTTTCTCGGAGCGAGCGTATCAGCAGGTCAAATAAGTACAGCACACTGGCGACCATCACGGGCAGCATCACCTGGAGATAATGGCCAAAATTCTTTCCCGAAGCAGACAGGAAGACCAGGTCCAGGAGCATTGCCAATCCCAGACCAGCCTGCCACCAAACCAAAGCCAGGCGCTTCTCTGCCCTACCATCACCCGCCATGCCGGGATCGACCTCGGCAGGCTTCCGTGATGTTAATAGAACATGCCCGTGCTGGTAGATGAAAACGCTGTAAGAGAGGATGACCAAGGCGGAAAGCGATGCCATGGGCTGGTTGACGAGAAACAAGCGAACTGTCCCATACAGACTGCGAATGGAAAATCCGCTCTCCACGTAGCCAATGTTGTGTTTAAAAACAGCAAACCACAGCTCATAAAAATCACGCTGAAAAACCCAATATAATGAGACCAGCACCAGCGGTACTAATGCAGAAAAGCTAAAGAGCAGGAATTTCCTGATCAGTGGCCGGTAGTTGCGGTTGCGTAAATCGCGGTAAAAGATCACACCCGCGGCAGCCAACCCCATGGATATATAGGTGGGCTTGAGCAGGAATCCGGCAGCGAGGAGCAAGCCCAACCCGGCCAGCCAAAAGTTCTTCCCGGTGCGTAAATATGCCCAAAAGGCACCGATGGATAGAACCACCGGCAGGATGGCATACGTCTCGGTGAAATTTCCTCCCTCAAAGATATCCGGGTAGAGCACCCAGAAAATTAACATGAATGCCGCCAGGGTTGCCAGTCCCAATCCCCATATTTTTCGCAAGATCAGAAAATAAACCTGGATAGCGATCGTCAGCCACACAGCCTGGAAAAGCCAAATGGAAAACGGATTGTCACCACCCAGCAGAATGGCTGCCGCGTTGAGATAATAAACGCCCGGAGGCTTATTATCCCAACAATCGCGATACATCAGCCCGCCCTCAAGAATGACCTTACCGCAATAGGCAAACACACCGCTATCGGTAGCCATATTCTTGTAGCTGGGATCAACGCCGATCTGAATGCTGAAAACCGTGAGCAGTATCCCGATCAACACCAGCACCGTCAAGGTTGTTGACTTACCCCAGTGAGCTTTAGCCATCAGCAACCCCTAGCTGGCAATGCACAAATAAATTTACTCATGAAAGAAACCAGATCCGATCATCGGATTAATATACCATAACTTACCCGGCATTAAAAAGTAACGCAGCGTGGAACGATCAATGAGACCGGTTAGTTCAAGACAGCGCAAATCAGCACGATTAACATCAATTGGAGCGTGCTGAGCTTTCACCCCATTTATGCTCTACAAACTGCCCGATATTACGGATGGCTTGCCTGGCTTCGGGCAGGAAGCTGGCGGTATATTGCCACACATGCTGCATGCCTTCCCACACCTCGAGGTTAACCTGGACTCCGGCCTCCTGTGCCTTCTTGGCAAAGCGGGTGCAATCGGAGAGCAGCATCTCTTCCGAGCCCACCTGGATGGACATGGGTGGCAAACCATGCAGGTCTGCAAACAGGGGAGAGACCAGGGGTGAGCGTATGTCTGCCCCGTGAATGTAAATTTCTCCAGAAATACGGATGTTTTTCGGATGCAGCATGATGTCCTTGTTCATATTGCTCGTCCAAGTTTCACCCGACTGGGTCATGTCCGTTGCCGGACACAGGCAGACAGCCAGTGCGGGTAGGGGATTGCCCTGGTCGCGCAGCTGGATGAGCAGCGCCAGGGTCAGCGTGCCGCCGGCAGAATCCCCCATCACGGCGACCTGGTTTGCACGGATGCCATTTGCCAGAAGCCAGTCATAGGCAGCCCGAGAATCCTCCAGCGCGGCCGGGAAGGGATGCTCGGGCGCAAGGCGGTAGTTGATGACCAAGGCGCGTGCCTGGCAGGCAATCGCAATATTGGCTGCCAGCGGGCGGTGGCTGACGATCGACCCGGCATTGAACGACCCGCCATGGATGTAGAGGATGACCCGCTCGGTGGAGATGCCCTGGGGCCTAATCCACTCCGCCGGGACGTTGTTGGCGACCACCGGTGTACACTCGATGGGTCCCAGTGGCTTGAAATACCTGGCCATCGCATCCAGCTCACGGCGATCTTTCTCCACGTCCAGCTCGGCGGGACGATCCAACAGGGCTCGTTTTAGTCGAAAAATGGTGAGCAGAACATAGGATTGCCAGCTGTGCATTGCATCCTCCCGCAGTTGTTGAATTTTATCTACCGCCTAAAGATTGACACAGGTCCGGCAATGATTCTAGCATAAATTGGCTACCGGCTGGTTGAAAATGGACTGTCGGGAGCATGAAGCGCGTTTATACCGATCAAATTGGTGTAGTAGATGCGGATATACCTGTAGCAGGCAAGCAATACTCCACCAGGTACAGCGCTAGAGCTTCGATGGGTAGATGAAGATTTGCATTTACATACAGGAGGTGCATTAACACCCAGCCAATAGGGACGCATCAAAAAAGGAAGATTTGATTTATGATATAATTGGTCGAATTTATCCCAGTTCTGCAGCTCTATCGTATCCTGTGGAATAGGATCATCGACCTGATCCATTTTTCCTGGCTCAGATCGAGGTATAGTAGACGGAGGATTTTATGAAAATGAGCCGTTTGTTGAATATTTTTCTGGTTGTCTTCGTAGACTTGCTTGGCTTTGGCCTGATCCTGCCTCTGTTGCCTTATTATGCCGAGACCTTCAATGCTACGCCTGTCATCATTGGATTTATCGTCGCTTCTTATGCCGCCGCGTCCCTGGTAGGCGCTCCCTTGATGGGCAGATTGTCCGATCGCTATGGACGGCGCCCCATATTATTGATCAGTGTTGCCGGGTCTTTCTTGGGTTACCTTTTGCTGGGTTTTGCCGAGCCAATTGGCACATCCCTGGCAGGCGTGTTTTCAGCTCAATCTGTGAACGCATTCATCATCGGGGTGATATTTCTCAGCCGCGTTATCGATGGGTTCACTGGTGGCAATATCACCGTAGCCCAGGCATACATCAGCGATGTGACCGATGAAACGAACCGCTCGCGCGGTCTGGGGTTAATCGGTTCTGCATTTGGTCTTGGTTTCATCATCGGCCCTGCAGTGGGTGGGTTGCTCAGCCGCTGGGGCTACTATGTGCCAGCCCTTGCTGCCGCTGCTCTGGCACTGATCAACCTGATCTCCATTTTCTTTTTCCTACCCGAATCACTGAGCAAAGAACAGCGCCTAGCGATCCAGGATCAAAAACGCCCGCCTTTTACTCTAAAAGCACTTTTAGGTTCCCTCAAACGTCCTAAAGTGGGTCCACTTCTTCAGGTGCGCTTCTTCATCATGATGGCATTTGCCATGTTTCAATCTGTGTTTGCCCTCTTTGCCCAGCACAGGTTGAATCTCTCCTCACAATCCACCGGCCTGGTGTTGACCTATATTGGTTTTTATTCTGTATTGGTTCAGGGGGTGGGTATTGGGTTTTTAACCAAGCGCTTCACCGATAACACGATCATTATCGCCTCTTTGTGGTTGATGCTCCTTGGGCTGGTCATGTGGTCGATCACCCCGAACCTACCGATCATGCTGCTCGCCATTTTGCCGCTATCTGGAGGCGGCTGGGTGGCAAATACGATCATCACCAGCGATATCACCCGATCAGTCGCAGTTGAGGAGATCGGTGGCATGCTTGGCATATCGACTTCAATTGAAAGCATTACACGCGTTATCTCACCGATCATTGGTGGTTTCTTGTTTGGCAGCCTTGGGATGTGGGTGCCGGGCGTGTTTGCTGCCATCATGCTGCTCCTGGCGATCGGGTTGGCTTACCAGCGTATCATCCGGGTGAAGCCGGTGGCAGAGCCTGTACCCACTGAGGTGTGTTGTGCCTGATCCCATTGCTGATTCAATATAAAAATGAGCAAATTAATATATTTAATAACGACATCGTTAGATGGCTTCGTTGCTGATAAAAATGGTAATTTTGATTGGGCTATGCCTAGTGAAGAAGTACATGCTTTCGTTAATGACATGGTACGTAATGTAGGTACATCTCTACTTGGACGCAACATGTACGAGATTATGAAGGTATGGGATACTATTCCAACAGAGGGGACAAGTGGACCTATGGACGGGCCAAGTGAAGCGATGAATGACTATGCTAAAATTTGGCGGGCAGCAAAGAAGATAGTATATTCCACTTCGCTTTCTGATGTCACCATAGCGAATGCGACGATTGAACGGTCTTTTAACCCAGGCACCATACGAAAATTAATGGCAGAATCAGATAAAGATTTCGACATTGGCGGCCCGCATTTAGCGGCTGAAGCAATAAAAGCCGGTATTGTCGACGAGTATCATCAGATCATCGTTCCCCAACTAATTGGCAGTGGCAATTATTGGTTACCGAAAGACGTTAAAAGCAAGCTTAAGCTGGTGGATTTGCGAAAATTTGACAATGGCTTTGTGCATCTTCAGTATATTAAAATTTGAATTCTGTTATGGGCAACGCAAAATATACCGTAGTGAAAAACGCCGTCTAAGTGATGGGATTCGAACCGACGAACAGGGGTGAGTAAGCCTTCACAATCGGGTGCACTTTAATTGTATAGGCTCATCACCAATACTAAATGTTCAGCCTCCCAGCACCTTTACCAGGGTATAGCTGCCGGGTGTGCGGACGTAACCAAGCCGGGTGTCGATGGCGATCATGGCTTCATTTTCAGAGTTGTGGCTGGTACGTACTGTATCCACTCCCCATGCGCGAGCCCTGCGCAGTGCAAGTGACTTGACTGCCTGCGCCAGTTTGCGCCCACGGTAGCGCACATCCGTGCCGGTGAACAGGTTGTAGGCGTGGTCTGCGCTTTCGAACACGGTGATGGCGCTCATCGCAGCCCACTCGCCGGTTTGCGTGTCGATGGCAACGATCTGAGAATCTGGGTGATACCAGGTACTGCTGCAAACGTCCCGCTCGAATTCCTCGAAGGATGCCCAGGGAGGAATGCCATCCGAGCCCGGATCGGTGGCAGCGGCGTCGTTGTTCAATGCGTATAGGCGACGCCTGGCTTCAGGTGTATCACCCAGCTCAGCCATGTTGGTGAAGTGGAATCCCTGCGCCTCGAGGGATTGGATCATGGGCAGGTAGCGCAATTCGTCCCACGTCTTGAGGTCGAACATCATCTCGATGCTGTGCTTCTTGACCTCGAACCCTCGCTGGGTGGCAAAAAGCATGCCTTCATCAAAGTCGTCCCTCACCCTGGCCCTCAAGGTACGGGCACCAAGATCGAAAGCCTGTTCCAGCAGAGCTTCGTACATCAGGCTGCCGAGGCCGCACTCCCGGAAACCATCCCTGGTGATCAGGTAAATGCTGTAATTGCGCTCCAGGTTGGTGTAGGAACGGTAGATCCCGTAGAATCCCAGCACTTCACCCTGCTTCGTGACCATCACTTTAAACCGGATATCTTCCTTCCCTTGCTTGTTGTACCACTCAGTGAGTGATGCTGCCGTGTTTGGCTCGGTCTCCTGGGTGTTGATCAGCGATGTGACAGCCTCGAAATAATGCCCTGGGTCAGCGGTGTGTACGGATATTTGGGTCAGGTTCATTCTATGTTTCCTCGGTGGAAGAGTGCTCAGTGATAATATTCCAATTATAATCTTCATGGGAGGACAGATGCCATCCTTCGTTGACACATGGAAAGCGAGAGCCCACCAGCTCAAGACCGAGGTATATGCGCTATACCTGGCGTATAAGGATCGGCGCACCCCGTGGTATGCCCGCATCTTTGCCGCCGTGGTGGTGGCGTACGCATTTAGCCCCATCGACTTGATCCCCGACCCCATCCCGGTGCTCGGTTACCTGGACGACCTGGTGCTCATCCCAGTTGGGGTGTACCTGGCGCTCAAGATGATCCCTGGCGAGGTGATGGTGGAGTGCCGATCTAGAGCCAAAGAGGTGATGGCACAGGGCAAGCCGGTTAATATATGGGCTGCGGCCGTGATCGTGATCATCTGGGTGGCTGTAGCGGTTTTGGTGGGGGTTGTTGCTTATAATTGGATTAAGCGATAAAGTAGTACCAAAGTACACTGAATGTTCAAGTGGTTTTCCAATGAATCTCTACCGACCTACTGGCTTGATCGAGTTACGGTTAATTTACGAAAGTGGGCTGAAGTCTTTCCCTCCAAGATTACCTAATCAGCCAATTTTCTATCCGGTTTTAAATTTCGATTATGCATACCAAATCGCTTTTAAGTGGAATTCCAAGAGCGAGCCGTATGTAGGATTTGTGACTGAGTTTGAAATTGATGAATCCTACTTCAGTCAATTTAAACAACATATCGTTGGTGGACAATTGCATAAAGAACTTTGGATTTTCGCTGAAAATTTGGATGAATTCAACCACAATATTATTGGTCAGATTAACCTTATTGAAGCGTGTTTTGGAGAAAAATACAAAGGCTTTAGGGGAAAAAATTCTAAACTAAAGGATAAAGATGCCATTGAGCAATTCATCTTGATGGCTGGATTGTATGATAACAACCGGATGGATTTTCATTCAGAAATCATAGTCAATAATGAAGCAATTTTCTTGAACTATCCATTTTGGCAAAGGTATGATTATACAAACAAAGGTATAGACAAAATTAACTACGATAGAACGCTTGAGGCAATCATGAAATCATGGACTTTGTCATTTCCAGATATTCCATTGGGTATTGTTTAAAATAATACTAAATTGCATAGCGTGGTTTTCACGATACCCGACATTGTCGTTTGTTGTGATTGCTTCGCTCGAAGATTGCCCGGGATTCAACGGGTTGGGAAGATCACCCAACCCTCGCAATGACTCACGCCAACTGTCTTTGCGAGGAGCGTAGCGACAAAGCAATCTTCAACAATCCAGATCATCGAGATGTGCAGGTGAATGCAATGGTGGATGTATGGGTTTCCTGCTGTGTAGAAGATTGCCACGCCAGAAGAGTACGCTGGCTTCTACACAAAAACCAGGGAGATTCCGCAAGGCCGTAAAAATGCCTGCTTCTGCTTTAGTAATCTCTCATTCACATAAATTGATCTAGAACAAGGCGATAAATCTAAAATATCAGCTTCTGTTGAGTGGGATTCCATCCAATCATTAAACAAGGAAAGCACATGATTAAGCGAAGCGTCTCCATGCCTCTGACAAGATAGATTCTTCCAAATAAATGTATAATACTTTCACGGATCATCCCAGATGAGTATCACGGAAGAATCACACTTTTGCGTCTACATCATGACCGACGAGCAACACAGCATGCTGTATACCGGTCGCACAGGCAACCTCAAAAAGCGCATCGCTGCTCACCGCTCGGGCAACGGTGGAGTCACCACGCGCCGGCATGGGCTGAACAAGCTGGTCTACTATGAGCGTGTCGAGAATACTAGCCTGGCCAAGCTTCGCGAGAAACAGCTCAAACGCAGCTCTAAGAAACGCCGTATGAGCCTGATCGAGGCACTGAACCCTGATTGGCTCGACCTCTATGAAGGACTGTAAAAAAAACACAAAGTACACAAAGGACATGAAGGAAAATAATAAAATAAAAATCATAACTAAATTTGAGTCCTTGGTGATTTTTATCAATATTCGAGGTTGATTTATGGAAAAAAGCCCATCCACCCACGCACGGGAATTATTCAGCACTACCGGCTTCTATTGAGCTGAGAGCGTCCTGCTGGCGGTCGCCGGGCACCTGAAAATCCATTCCGAGTTGATCCCCCGCATTGCCACCGGCTTCTGCAGCGGAGTGGCGCGCACGGGGGGCATGTGCGGGGCTGTTTCGGGTGCGATCATAGCCATCGGTTTAGCTTTGGGTCGTGATTCTTCTAGCGAAAGTGTCGACCCATGCTACCAGGCCGTACGGAGTTTCATGGACAGGTTTTCCACCGAATACCATGCCCTCAGCTGCCTCGAGCTGACCGGGGTTCACCTGGGCACGCCGGAAGGCCAGCAGGCATTCCGAATGAAGGGGCAGCTTCAACTGTGCACCGATTATGTGGACACAGCCACCCGGCTGGTAATGGAGGTCATCGGAGAGCGCTCCAGGTCATAACCTTGGTGCAGGTGGGAGCGATACATTCGGTCAAATTTCTGAGAAATGCAAGGGAGGAGTAATCTCGAGTGGTAATAGGAAAGTCGTGTTTCCGCTTATTTCTCAAGATTGGCAGACAATCTTGTTCGGTTAACATTGATGCCAGGCGTGAGATAACTATTTTGGTATCTCCTCACATTCCCATGCTATACCTTCGAATCGTGGACAAATATGCCTAAATCCTCTGCAAGCCAACATGAAATCCTCACCCGCTACGCAGCGGGATACGACCTGCTGACATCCGCCATCCGCGGCCTGGATGATGACCAGCTCGACCTGAATCTCTCGCCTGATGGATGGTCGATCCGACTGCTGATCCACCATATTGCAGATGGCGATTACCTGTGGAAGGAATTCCTTCTGCGCGCTGCCGGTGACACGGAACAGGAATTCAGCCTCGAATGGTACTGGTGCCTACCCCAGGATGAATGGGTGAAGCGCTGGTCCTATGCTGAGCGCGATATAGCACCCTCCCTGGCACTGCTCGAAACCAACCGCCAGCATACCCTCCAGCTCATTGAACAGGTGCCCTGGTTGTGGGAGAAAAGCCTGCTGATTCCCACCCGCCAGGGTGGGCAGGAACGTGTCTCTGTGGGAGAGGTGGTGGAAATGCAATCGCGCCATGTTGAAGGTCACGTGGATGATATTCGTCAGATACGGTATGCGCACAGGTTATGAATTCGATTTGTGTGTAGGATGAAGGGGATGAGAATGCGGCTTAAACATTACCCATGGCTGGTCCTTCCCGCTTGCTGTGGAGTGTCCCTTGTGCTGACCATTGCGTGGCTGAGCTCCACCCAGGCAAGCCGGGTAATGGCATCCAATGAACGATCTCCAGGTGGCATTGTGCGATACGTTTCCTGGCAGGGAAAGGACACGGGGAATGATTGCACTACCGCCCACCAGCCGTGCAATTCCATCCCGCATACCATCCAGGAGACTGATGTGGGGGATTATATCCACGTGGCAGGTGGCACCTATACCGACTCGACTTATGACGATAAGCTTACCTTTGGGGTGACTGCAACCGTGATCATCACCAGGCAGATCAGCTCCTTGCTGGGGGGGTATTCCCCCGATTTCTCAACCCGGGATATTGAGGCCTATGAGACCATCCTGACTGTGGCAGGTTCACCTGGCGCATACGTGGCGGTATTCGCCAATACCGATGTACGCTTTGGCGGTTTTACCCTCACCGGCGGCAGGGGTGCCTATGAGTTTATCTACCCGCACGTATTTATGCCCATGATCATAAATCCACAACCCTTACCCGGGTTGAGCTCACCTGTGGGTGAGATAAAGCGAAACGGAGGATCCTATGCGCGTCAGTGATTTCATCCAATGTAAAGAATTCCCCTGCAATGAAGCCCGCCAGGAAAGCTACCTTGTCCCCGGCATCGAAATCGACCCACAATCGATCAGGCTGCTGCTCATCTCCGAAACAGCCCCCACCGAACGAAAGGACGATTATTATGCCTCCGGCGATGCCCTTTTCGCCCGCACTAGCCTGCAAGCATTCCAGGAAGCCGGGTTGAAAGTGAGCAGCATTGATGCGCTGGTGCGAAAAGGCATTTACCTGACCACGGCGGTGAAGTGTGGCAAGCATGATTATGCTGTTGCCACTAGCACCATCGTGAATTGCAGCCACTTATTGGAAAAGGAGCTTGACCTCTTCCCCAACCTCAGGGCGATCCTGCTGATGGGGGATGTGGCGATCAGGGCACTCAACACCATCGCCAAGCGGCAGGGTGAGCCGCGCGTGGTCCCGGCGGGCTCAACCTACAAGATCCGCGGGGGCGAGTTCAGCTACCGGGGCAAACCTGCCTTCCCATCCTACCTACAGGCGGGTCCAAGTTTTGGGATAGAAAAATCCAAGCAACGCATGATTACCGAGGATATTGCCAGCGCCTTACAGATAGCCGAGATAAGAAATTAACCACACTCCCTTTGAGTCCGTAATGTCTTTTTTATGTTTTTTCATACAGGAGTGAACCTCATGCCCCCATGCATCTTCTGCGATATCCTGGCTGGGAAAGCACCAGCCAGCTTTGTCTTTCAGGATGAGCTGTGCGCTGCGTTCATGGATATTCACCCGGTGAACCCGGGGCACGTCCTGGTGGTGCCGCACAGGCATGCTGAGCTGCTCACCATGCTGGATCTTGATTCTGCCGGGCGTATGATGCAGGTGGCGCTCATCGTGGATGCAGCCCTTCGCCGGAGCGACATCCCGTGCGAGGGAGTCAACCTGTTCCTGGCGGATGGGCGTATCGCCGGGCAGGAGGTGCCGCATGTGCACCTGCACGTCATCCCACGCTACCACGGGGATGGGCATCACCTGCGCTTCAGCCCGGCTTATTTCACCACCGTGACTGAAGCAAAGCTGGAAAAGGTTGCTAAAATGATCTGTGCACACATGGAAATAAATCAATAAAACGCTGACCTTCTGTCGGAGGTAATTTATTGCCAGCTTGCAGGTTGGTATATTTATTAATTGGATATAAAATAACAATACATGGAAAGCGAGGCAAAACATACCAATGAACACCCAAATTATGGATAAGGTTTACCATTGCCGCTTGGCCTGGTTGATGCTGATGATTGCAGGGTTGTTCATGCTGGCAGGATGCGCCGGTACACCTACTGCCACTGCCACCCTTGTTGCCTCACCCTCCCCCATTCCACCCACCGTGACGCCGCGCATTCGTATTTTACCCACCTGGACGCCCTCACCGACCCCTCCCCTGGCGCCTTCACCGACCTCACGGGCGACGGCAACCCCATTGTTCACCGCCGAAGGGGGCGGAGATTCCATTTCTTTTGGAAATCCAACCCATCCGAGCAGCGACATGCTGGTGGATCGACCCAGCTACGCCCAGCTGGCCAAGCCTGCCAGCCTGGTGACCATGCAGTATGATCCTTCCGTTTGGGCACTGAACACCAGCTACCCCACTGACTACATGGGCTACTCGTTGGCGCACCGCACCATCTTTGAGTGTAAACTGGAGCCAACGGTTGAGACCGGTGATGAAGGATACCAGGTGGAAAATTATAGCCGCCCACTTGGCTCGACCACCTATGATGTTACTCGCCTCAGCCAGGCAGGGAGCCTTGTGTTCGCCAATTACTGTACCGGAGAGGGGGAGGATGCTACCTGCTACCAGGTGACCCCTGGTGCTGACCACGAAGCCTGCATCACCGCCTCGGAAGAAGTGCTCGCTACCCATGAGCTGATCAGTAATCCATTCTTTGGTGAGGTCCTAACTGCTCCAAACAGTTGGCTGTGCCAGAATGAGGCCGGCATCGAAGGGCTGTGCCAAATTTCCTACTCCGTACCGCTAAACGCATTGGCGTACACCGACAGCAGTGAAGGCTGGACCGCTGGAGATGATGGGCTGATCTACCACATGACTGGTAAGACCTGGAGTGAGTTCACCTCCCCGAGCATTCACCCGCTCTATGACCTCAACTTTTCCAGCCCATCGAATGGCTGGGCAGTTGGAGATGGGGCGCAGGTGTTACGCTGGAACGGTAGCGCATGGACTGAAATACTGCCATACCATGGGCCGGGGGAGGGACCTGGCGGGTCCACCCAGTGGCTGTATGGCGTTGACGTGGTTTCGAGGGACGACGCCTGGATGGTGGGCGGTATCCGTGGCATCGATGGTAAGAATCTTCCCTATGCCCTGCGCTGGGACGGAACAGATCTTATCGAGCAGAGTGCCTTCCCCGAGTGCAATTGCGGCTTGAATGCGGTGCTCTCCCTGGGAGATGGAAAAGTCCTTGCCGTGGGTGGGTCTGACCTGGGTGCCGTGGCGTTGTATTGGGATGGCAACACCTGGACTAAAACGGTCATCCCGGGATCAGATATTCTTTACACCCTCAACCGGGGTCCTGATGGGATGATTTGGGCAGCGGGGATGGAAATCGCCCGCAACCAGTCAGATACCCGTGGCACGCTCTTCCGCTGGGATGGTTCCACCTGGCAACGGCTGGCCGTGCCACCCCTCACCGGTGGCGTTTACGCAGTGTCTGCCCTTTCCACGGGGCAGGTGGTGCTTGGTGGTGATTTCAATGCCATGTGGACTGGCTCTGCCTGGCAACCGATCACTGCAGGCATCGCCGGTTATGGTTGGATCTCAGATATTGAAACCAATGTCCAGGGCATCACCTGGGCGCTCACCCATTCCGGCAACCTGTTCCGCCTGGAGATCGGTGGGGAGTAAATAGAACCGGCTTAAAGGTGGTTGGTTATTCATCCCGGTCACTGGCACCGGGATACTGACTTTATCGAATACCCCATAGAATTTTAATCCATCCATTCGCTCGGCTTGCTTCAGATTCAGGTATGCATCATGCACCTGAACTTGCAAAGTTGTAAGTAGGCAATACCCATCCATCCAGTATACTGGAATAATAAGATTTTCTAAGGAAAGGGAGAATGGAAAGATGAAATCATTGAAAGCGGTCCTTCGAGGGACCATCATATTTGTTATTATCGCCTTGCTATCGGTGGCACTTCCCATTTCAAGTGCCCTGGCATATTCGGATGGACCCAGGGATCCTGGAGCTGGCACCAATGAGACGGGTGTTGGCACCGAGACCTGGCAAAATCCAGGCAATATCACCGTCTCTGGCTCCCCGTATGCCGAGGTTACACTTTATCACTTGCACCTTGTTTCGAATTACCTGCAAGGGTCTCAATACGGTTTTGCCATCCCTGCCGATGCAGCGATCACTGGCATCGAAGTGTCCATCAACCGCATGTCCAGGCTCCGTAATCCGAGCATTTCGGATAATGAGGTGAGGTTGGTAAAGGGCGGTGCGGTGGTTGGTGATAATAAGGCGATCGATCTGCCGTGGCCGACAACTTTAGCTACGGCTGTTTATGGTGGTCCTGCTGACCTTTGGGGCACCACCTGGACGCCTGCTGAAGTAAATTCTACAAATTTCGGGGTAGCCCTGTCTGCACGCAGGGACAACAATGGAAACAATGACAGGATCGCAGTTGTGGATACGATGCAAGTTACTGTTTACTATGTTCATACGTCCACGACTGATGTCGTTTGCGACACGCCGGTCTACTACGGTGATAGTGTCACCTGTACGGCCACTGTCACCCGCATTTCCGGCGACACGACACCCACCGGCACAGTGTCCTGGAGCAGCGATGGCTTGGGTTCCTTCGAGCCTAATCCGTGCCTGCTCTCAGGTGCGGATGGTGTTTCCACTTGCTCAGCCACATATATGCCTGCTGAAGTAGGCAGCGGTTCTCACCTGGTCACTGCCACGTACAGTGGAGATGAATACTTCACCCCCAGTAATGCCTCCCAGCTTGTGACGGTCAACCGCCGTCCGATTACCGTCACTGCTGACCCGCAGACCAAGATGTATGGTGACCCGGACCCTGCGCTCACCTACCAGGTCACATCCGGCTCGCTGGTATTTAATGATGCTTTCACCGGTGCCCTCAGCCGTGAGGCAGGTGAAGATGTTGGTGACTATGCCATCCTGCAGGGCACGCTGGCGTTATCTGCCAACTATGACATGTCCTATGAGGGCAACACCTTCACCATCACCAAGGCTTACCCGACCTGTGAGGTAATCGGATACGATGTTACCTATGATGGTGATGTGCATACCGCCACCGGTACCTGCCTGGGTGTAATGGGAGAACCCCTGGAAGGTTTGGACCTGTCTGCCACCACCCATACCAATGCCGACACCTACACCGACCCATGGACATTCACCGACGTGACCGGCAACTACAATGATGCCAATGGCACGGTGGATGATGTGATCGGTAAGGCTGACGCATCCTGTGAGGTAGCAGGATACGATGTGACCTATGATGGCGATCCTCATACTGCCACGGGTGCCTGCCTGGGCGTGATGGAAGAGCCACTGGAGGGGTTGGACCTCACCGGCACCACCCACACGGATGCCGGGAGTTACCTCAATGATCCATGGACCTTCACCGATGTGACCGGCAACTACAACGACGCCAGCGGCACAGTGGATGACATGATCAGCAAGGCCGACGCATCCTGTGAGGTCACTGGATACGATGTGACCTATGATGGCAATCCCCACACCGCCACGGGCACCTGCCTGGGAGTTATGGAAGAACCATTGGAGGGGTTGGACCTCACCGGCACCACCCACACCGATGCAGATACATACCGGAACGATCCGTGGACCTTTACCGATGTGACCGGCAACTACAACGATGACAGTGGTACGGTGAATGACGTTATCGGTAAAGCTGAGGTAAGCTGTGAGGTCACCGGATACGATGTGACCTATGATGGCGATCCCCACACCGCCACGGGCACCTGCCTGGGAGTTATGGAAGAACCATTGGAGGGGTTGGACCTCACCGGCACGACACACACCGATGCAGACACGTACCTGAACGATCCCTGGACCTTCACCGACGTGACCGGCAACTACAACGATGACAGTGGTACGGTGAATGACGTGATCGGTAAAGCTGAGGCAAGCTGTGAAGTCACCGGATATGACGTGACCTATGATGGCGAACCTCACACCGCCACGGGCACCTGCCTGGGTGTGATGGAAGAGCCATTGGAAGGGTTGGACCTCACCAGCACGACACATACCGATGCAGACACGTACCTGAACGATCCGTGGACTTTCACCGACGTGAGCGGTAACTACAACGACGCCAGCGGCACGGTGGATGACGAGATCGGTAAGGCTGAGGCAAGCTGTGAGGTCACCGGGTACGATGTGACCTATGATGGCGATCCTCACACCGCCACGGGCACCTGCCTGGGAGTTATGGAAGAGCCATTGGAGGGGTTGAACCTTTCTGCCACCACCCATACCAATGCCGATACCTACACCGATCCATGGACATTCACCGATATGACCGGCAATTACAACAATGACAGCGGCACGGTGGATGACGTGATCAGCAAGGCCGACGCATCCTGTGAGATCACCGGGTACGATGTGACCTATGATGGTGATCCCCACACCGCCACGGGCACCTGCCTGGGTGTAATAGGAGAGCAATTGGAGGGGTTGGACCTCACCGGCACCACCCACACGGATACCGATACTTACACCGATCCCTGGACATTCACCGACATGACCGGCAACTACAATGATGATAGCGGCACGGTGGATGACGTGATCAATAAGGCTAATGCAAGCTGTGAAGTGACCGGATACGATGTGACCTATGATGGCGATCCCCACACCGCCACGGGCACCTGCCTGGGTGTGATGGGAGAGCCCTTGGAGGGGTTGGACCTGTCTGCTACCATCCATACCAATGCCGACACCTACACCGACCCATGGATTTTCACCGATGCGACCGGCAACTACAACGATGCCAGCGGTACGGTGGATGACATGATCGGCAAGGCTGACGTATCCTGTGAGGTCACCGGGTATACTGTGACCTATGATGGCGATCCCCACACCGCCACGGGTACCTGCCTGGGTGTACTCGGTGAACCCCTGGAGGGGTTGGACCTCTCCGCTACCACCCACACAAATGCCAATACCTATACCGACCCCTGGACCTTCACCGATGTAACCGGCAACTACACCGATGATAGCGGTACGGTAAATGACGTGATCGGCAAGGCAGACCCAGAATGTGAAATCATTGGATACAATGTTGAGTATGACCGGGAAGCGCACACCGCCACAGGTGCTTGCCTGGGTGTTCTCGGTGAACCCCTGGACGGTCTCGATCTCTCCGCCACAACGCACACCGATATTGGTGTCTACACGGACCCGTGGACCTTTACCGATGTATCCGGCAACTACAACGATGACAGCGGTGCCGTGGATGATGAGATCACCCTTCGCTACATCACCGTGACCGCCGATGCCCAGACCAAGGTTTATGGGCAACCGGATCCGGATCTGACCTACCAGGTGACCGTGGGTTCATTACTCACTGGGGATGAATTTAGCGGTACCCTGACCCGGGTTCCAGGAGAGAACGTAGGCGCTTATGCCATCCTCCAGGGTACGCTTTCCCTTCCCGATTATTACGAACTAACCTATGTAGGAGCTGACCTGACCATAACCGGCTACAGATATTACTGGCCATTGGTATTTAAGTTTGAAACTGAACGTTAAGCAGTTACAGCGGCTGGTGAAAAACCAGCCGCTTTTTTTTAAATCCCAGCTGATGACAGATTCGCTGGTGCCAGGGCTGTTTTCGTACTAGAATAAATAAAAATTATTACCCTGGGTAGTTTATCAGCGCTTTATCCGACTGTTAACTGCTGGGATCAAAACTGCCATGCCAAATGTGCTCACCTCCCTCGAGATCGACCTGCGCTGGCTGGGTGCCCTGGTTGGGTTGGGTACGCTGGGGTATGCCATCTATCGAATGTTGCTTGCCCAGCAGCGCCCAGTGGGGCACCAGACCGGTGCGGCGAAGCAGGTACTGCGCACACGCTACCTGGCTGTCGCCACAATTTTATTCCTTTTCATTGGATATCTGCTCTGGCAACCCATCCCCATCCAATTGCCCCTGGGAGTACAGCTGGTGGTAAGCGTGGTTGGGGCAGGGATCTACTTCGCCAGCCTGGGCCTGTACCTGTGGGGGATGCGTACCCTGGGGGAGAACTTTAATGCCTCCAGCGGTTTTGGGGTTCGATTGCGCCAGGCTCACCAGCTGGTCACCCATGGACCATATGCCTTCATCCGGCACCCGATGTATGTGGGAGTCATCCTGGCGTGTTGGGGTGGACTGATGCTTTACCGCACCTGGAGCATGCTGATCTTAGCCATCATCATGTCAGGGTTGATCGTGCGCGGCCGCAAGGAAGAGCAAGCCCTGGCCCAGGTGTTCGGGGAGGCATGGCAGGATTATGTGCGCCTGGTTCCCCCTTGGTTCCCGCACATCAAGGCTTTTCAACGGGAAACCAGCCTGAAACGACCTCCCAAAGGAAGATCGCATGGAAAGTGACCCAATCTTCATAGATAGCACCACCCAAGCCGAGATTATCCACAACCTGCAAGAGAAACTGAAAACCTGCTATGTCTTCCCCGAGGTGGCAGACCAAATATGTGTTCGCCTGGGCCAATTGTGGGACGCGGGTGAGTACAGCCAGCTATTAGAACCCAACCTGTTCGCACTTGCACTGACGTTAAACCTGCAGGAGGTGAGCCAGGATGAACATCTGTGGGTGAAGTGGCACCCTGAAAGATTGCCTGATGATGAGGGTCAACTACGACTGAACAAAGCCTGGCAGGAGGATCGCCAGCAGGAAGCCAGGCTGGATCATTTTGGTTTCTACAAACTTGAAAGGCTGCCCGGAGGGGTGGGGTATGTCGATATCCATTACTTCCACCGCCCAGCCTGGGGCGGGGAGGCCGCGGTTGCGGCAATGAGCTTCCTGGCTGGCTTACAGGCGATCATCTTTGACCTGCGCCAGTGTACGGGAGGGTTCCCGGGTATGGTCGCACTGGTCTGCAGCTACTTATTTAGTGAGGACCCCATCCACCTTGCCAGCATCTACTGGCGTGATGAACAGTTCACCCAGCAATATTGGACCTATGGCTACACCCCCGGTAAACGCTTTGTCGAAAAGCCGGTTTACGTGCTGACCAGCAAAGTTACCTTTTCGGGTGGAGAGATGTTTGCGGATATCCTTCAAACCCGCAAAAGGGCTACCGTGATCGGAGAGCAGACCGAAGGAGGGGCAAATGCCGGCGCTTCGTACCGCCTCCACCCACACTTTGAGGCCTTCATCCCAATCGGGCGCAGCATCAACCCGCTCAAAGATAACAATTGGGAGGGCACTGGAGTGACCCCGGATATTCCGGTTCCACAGGCGCAGAGTTTTGATGTTGCGTATAAATTAGCGCTCCAGTCCATCCTGGATGATCTCGGTGATGTAACTTCAGAGCCGTTGCTGAAGTTGTCGGAAGAGGCTAAAGCCGCCCTGGAAAGCTTGTAGACCAACCAGACTGTTTTGTTGAATGGAGTGATCCCCATGTTTAAGTTCACTCCTCTCTCATGGGTGCTTCAACTTCGTGAGAGAGGAGTGTTTTGATGATAACAGAAATTCGTTTGAGATTTCTCGGAAACAATACACAACTGACCTGACAGTCCTGATTGTTGACCTGGATACCACTTCACTCAACCTTGTTGATAATCTTTCGAGGCTGGCTTTAGGATGAGCTTTTGCGGATCCTGGGATGGTTGTGGCTTTGGTTGCCTGATCTGGATAAGCACCACGGCCAGGAGGATCAAGGGTGCTGCCCAGAAGACCCGCACCGTCAAGACTTCCTGAGCCAGCAGGCTGCCCAGTAATAATGCCACCATGGGGTTCACATAGGCGTAAGTGACCACCAGGGTGGTGGGTGCCACGCGCAACAACCAGGTGTAGCACACAAAACCCACCAGAGATCCAACGGTGATCAGGTAGGCCAGCCCTGCCAATGAGGTGATTGAGATGCTTGAGAGATCAAGCCGACTGATCTCTCCGGTGAGCAACCCTATCATAAATGACCCCACACTCCCGGCAAGCAGCTCCATCCCAGTGCTAAGCAGGGCTGAGCCTGGGAGATCTGCTGAATGTGAATATACTGACCCAATCGCCCAGGATAGTGCTGCCAGCAAGAGCGGCGCTACGCTGATAATACTGTAACCTGGCTGCATGCCGGGTGAATTCAAAGGATTGATCAGGATAAATATACCCACGATCCCTATTGCCACGCCTAGTGTGGTCAGCCGGGTGGGGAGGCTTCCACCTCTCTGCACTGCAGTGATCAGCACCACCCACAGAGGGGTTGCTGCAATGATCAAGGCTGCGATCCCTGAAGGCACAAATTGCTCTGCCCAGGTGAGACCACCAATCCCACCGACGAGCAGCAGGATGCCAATGATCACTGCGGAGCGCCATTGACGTCGGGTGGGTGCAGGGTCACCGGCAATCCAACGCCAGACGTACAGGATCAGCCCTGCCACCAGGAAGCGTACACTGGTCATGAAAAATGGCGGGATGCTCTGCACTGCATAGTGGATCGCCAGGTAGGTTGACCCCCAGGCCAGGTAGATGGTTAATAATGCCAGCCAGATCTTCGTTTTCATGTCTATCTCCTCCTTATATGCACCCACCGGGGTTGTCCTGATGGTTCAAAATCACCTGGCTTTCCGTTTCAATACTGAAGCGTGCTTCCAGGTTGGATACCTAACCCCACCAGGCTTCTTCCCACCAATGCCAGCGCAGTGTACATTCTAGGATTCTTTGGTTTTCCATGCCTGGTTGACTCTCTCACCAGCTTTTCCATCCTGCGTTGCTCGATCAATTGCTCGTGCTGTTCTATGGTATCTCTGAGAAAATATGGATCAATGTTTATTTGGGTCATTTTTTCCTCCATTCATCTTGACAGCCACTTCATAACCTGCTATAATCATATTGATGGTTATAGAATATCAAAAAATATGTAACCTGTCAAGTGGTTATAGAAGGTTATAAGGAATTATTAATCTGAGGAAGTATTATGTATGATTTTGATGCTGGCGATATCAGCCTGGACTTTGCAAACACGAATAATTGGCATGCCAGTGCTGCCCCCCAGGATTTTCTACACAACTTCATGGATTTGATCCAATGGGGGCAACAGGCTGGCCTGGTCACTGAAGAAAAGGCCAATGAACTTGGTTTGTTTTCACAGGGGCAACCTGAAGAAAGCTGCAAAGGACCTTTGCTTTCGCCATCGAGTTGCGGGAATCCATTTACCGCATCTTTTCCAACCTGTATGCGGGCAGGCCTGCTCCTGATTTCGATCTGTCCTTACTTAATTCAGTGGCGAGTGAAGCCATGGCGCATTTACAGCTCACCCCGCTGGGTGGTGAATATCGCTGGCAATTTCCACCCAACCTCGAGGCGACCGACCTGATCCTGTGGACCGTTGCGCGGGCAGCAACAGACCTGCTGACCTCCAGCAGGGTTAGCAGGGTTCGCGAATGCGAGGATGACCGGGGTTGTGGCTACCTGTTCATCGACCAGACCAAGAACCACAGCCGGCGCTGGTGCTCGATGGAATCCTGCGGCAACCGCGCCAAAGCCCGCCGACATTATTCACGCATCCAGGCTGGGTGAACCTGGCGAGAGCAGCGCCAGGACCCTCCAATCTCGCCGGGCCTGTTGACCCGAGCTGCCCGGATGCTTTCCCCTGTATAATAAACTCAACCGCGATCTGATCAACTTCGCTCGTCTTTCGCCTATGATATATTTATTCTTATGGGAGGAACAACCATGAGTTACATCGTCCCAAATAGCGAGCCTTTTTTCTTCACCGGTGGGCCGACCGGCTGCCTGTTGATGCACGGGTTCACTGCCATGCCGGAGGAAATGCTGCCCCTGGGTGAATTCCTGGCTTCGGGCGGGTATTCTGTCCTTGGAATGCGGTTGGCAGGCCATGCCACGCTCCCCGCTGACCTCACGCGTACCCGATGGACGGATTGGCTGGTCAATGTTGAGGACGGGCTGGCTCTTTTGCGCAAAACCTGCCCGCGGGTTGTGCTCATCGGGCAATCCATGGGCGGCATGATCGCCCTCACTGCAGCCTCGCTTTACCCGGTTTCGGCAGTCATAGCCATGTCCACACCTTACCGTCCATCACCTGGAAAAAAGCCACCCATCCAAGCCCAAAAGCCCCAACCAGAGATGATCCGTAAGCGTGTGAAGCACTTCCCCAAGGCACATCCTCTGCACCATCGCCGCGAGCTTAATTATCCCGCCTACCCTGAATTCCCTGCCAGCATTGGGGCTGAGCTGGACCAGCTTGCCACTGCCATGGTCGCTGCTCTCCCGCAGGTGAGGGTGCCAGCTTTGCTCATCCATTCACGGGCTGATAGATCGGTGCCTTTCACCTGCCTGCAGGGGATCTATGATCACCTCGGCAGCACAGATAAGGAAATGCTGGCGCTCGATGGCATGGATCACTCGTTGGTACGCGACCCAAACCGCCAGGTGGTCTTCGAGGCAGTGTTGGAATTCTTGAAGAGAGTGGGTAGGTGACGACAATCCTTGGTGCGGATGGCTGTTCACAGCATTGCAGTTGCAGTATATAATTAACCTCGACCCGGGTGGTCATCCCTCAGCGAAGGAGCACAAATGAGCAGAAAAGAAGCGAAGAAAAAACTGGTGGGGCCGTGGCGAAGTATTCATGTTGTGATCTGGCTGGTAGGCCTATACATCCTGTTTTCTAGGAATTGGCTTTTCCCCGGTATCTTCATCCTGATTGCGATCAGCGCCATCTATGAAGGCCTGTTGAGGCGATATGCCCCACATGCTTTCGTTGAAGAAGGACCGGACCAGACCACCGTAGCCACCCAAGGGAAGGACCCGGCTGTGGTTCCGATGGCACAGGGCACTCCTGCCTCCCCTCCATCGACGCCTGAACATAGATACGAGCTGCTGCCACAGGCCTGCCCGGGCTGCAACGGTCCCATCCGCAGCCATGAAGTGAAGTGGACCGGTCCACAGTCGGCCAACTGCCCCTACTGTGGCACCAACCTGCCGATGAGTAGGTCCTCTGCCTGATGGAATAAGCTTGGATAAGACCCATCGCTGGAAGTCTGGCGAAACGATCGTGATGCGGGGGGTGTGGAAGGGCAAGCTGTGGTGGGCCTGCCCGGCATATGTCGTCCAGGATACACCTGCGTTACTGGCAGTGTACTGGCCGGCAGGCACACCTACACGATCCCCGGTCAAAAGGCCGACCGTTCAGGACGAGCTGAACAATAGAATCGAGCTTAAGGACCGCAATTGGACGGACAATGACATCCTGTCGTTGAATATCCCGGGAACAGCGCATTCGATCGAGCTGATGTGGAAGACTGGGACGCACCAGGTGCGCTGCTGGTATGTTCACCTGCAGGAGCCACTCAGGCGGACAGGGATCGGGTTTGATACCATGGACCAGATACTGGATATCGTCTTCAACCCTGACCGGACGGATTGGTATTGGAAGGACGAAGATGAGTTCAGTGAGGCTGGTGTAATTGGATTATATTCACCGGCGAAGGTGGCAGCAATTCGGGCGGAAGGGCATAAGGTGATCGCGTTGGTGCAGTCCAACGCCTCTCCGTTCTGCGACGGCTGGGAGAATTGGACGTCTCCCTTGGAGTGGGGGATACCGGCATTTCCAACGGGTTGGGAAAAAATACCGATAGAAGATAATAAAATCTAAGCGTCCGGTCGCAACTCGCAGCTGGGTTTTACGCTGAGTCCAGTGCTATCTTCACGGTAAGCAAATTCCTGTAATCAAAACGTCAAATTATTTAATTGTATAATCTCTACCCAATATATCATCTTTAAGGTATATTTGGCTCTTAAAACTTACTGAGGAATTTTTAGATTCTATCGGAAGGAAGCAAATGATTAAGACCCTGTTTATCGTCGCCATGATGGCGCTCTTGACTGCCTGCTCGGAGGGTTCGAGCCCACCAGCCTCGCCAACCTCACCTGTGGGTAGTACACCGGTTATCGTAACCACAGCCATTTCAACCATACCTGTGCAGCCAGAACTTATATCACCCACAGCAACGCTCGTCCCGCCTACACCAACCGCGGTCAGAAGCATGAATACGCCCACTCCGGGAGCTTACCTCGAGATTGCTGATCTCACCTCATTTGTTGATACCTGGAACAGTGCCGATGTCAGTGCGATCCGGTCGATGTATACCACCGATGCCAGGTATTATTCACAGGCAGAGATGCAGAATCTTGCTCAGCAACAGCCTGTGGACGTGCTGGTCAAGGATCCAACATTCGCCGAACAGGTGGCTGCGCATCCAGGCATGACCCTGCGTATCCTGGGTGAGCCGATGATGATCTACGACAAGCTGGTGGCCTTCCTGTACCGTTGGGAAAATGAGAGTGAAGGGTTCGATGGGGCTGCCTTGTTGCGTTATGAAGGTGATGGCATCTTCCTGCACAGCTATATCGAGTCGGACCAGCTGACGCCCAACCCAGGGGACAGTTCAAGCTATGTCCAGGATGTAAACCTGGATGAGCTGATGAATGCCTGGGATGAACGCGACCCGCTTGCCGCACAGGGAGTTTACGCTGAAAATGCTGTCATCTTCAGCGATGAAGACCTGGCTCAGGCAGCCTGGCGAGATTTCTCCAAGCCACCCAGTATGGGCCAGTTACTGAGCCAGTTTTCAGGATGGAATCCGGCCGTCCTTGGAACGCCAAAACGCATCGGTGACATGGCAATTTTTGCCTGGCACTGGGAGCGCTTCGGTTACCCCATGGGATACGGGGTGCGCTTGGTCGATTTTGCTGACGGAAAAGTCGGTACCGATATCCGTTACGCCATCCGCCCCTGGGAGGCAAATGGAGCCCCATTCATGCAGCCCTAGGGAAGGAAATACCCCCCGGGGAAGGGCAGGCTGCATTTCCTGCTAGTTTAGCATGGGAGGTGGCAACTCAACGATTTGGCGGGAAGCGAGTTTTGCACTGCGGCGGTAAATCCCCCGAATGGTAAAAATCACCTATAATAGTGAGGGCTCACGCGGACCGGTATTCCTATGGCAAGGTTACTACTCTCTCTCTGGCTCATGCTGCTCCTGGCAGGGTGTGCTGCGCCTGGAAAGCAACTGCCGACGCAGACCGTTGGCGTGATGCTCCCGTCCTACACGCCAGGTAAATCCGCAGCTGCCCTACCAACAGACACGCGCAAGCCTGCGGCAACCTTCACCCCTGCTGCAATCCCCACCGCAACCGAACCAGCGCTCCCGACCCCCACGTTGGACCTGGTTTCACTGGTGATGACCCACCAATCTCCAGTATTGTTTGCTTCCTACCCTTCGCCGGATGGCATGTACCGCATGGATATCATCATCTATGGTTGTGTCAACACCGGTGGAGCGGATGAGAACGCCTATGAGCAGCTTATCCTGGTGGACCCTGCCAGCGGGGAAGGGCAGCTTGCCGCTGAACAGCTGCTGTATTGTGGCGGACTCGGGGCTTATGGATTTGAAGGACGCTATTGGTCACCCAACAGCCGCTATTTTTACTACACCACAGCCCGCCAGGGCACCCCGGATGGGTGTGGGTATTGGGCAGCACCACTCTCCAGATATGATGTCGCTACTTCAAAAGATGAATACCTGGGGATGGGCTCCCTATCGCCGGATGGCAGCAAAGTGGCCACCTGGGATCTAGCCAGGCAGCAGGTCGTCGTCTGGAACATCGACAATGGTGAGCTCGGCCGTTTCCCGGTTTTATCGCCCAACCGGCAACCTGGTCCAATCGCCTGGTCACCAGACAGCCAGTCCCTGGTTTACCTGCAGGTGGATTCCTGGTGCCCGCTCTCGGGGTGGTCTGAGGTAACCCGGGTGGACCTCGACACCCAGCAGCAGGTGCAGGTGTTGGGATCGCAAAGCCCAACTTTTGGGGATCTACGCTGGGAAACCCCAGATGAGCTGAGCTTGGTGGATGAAAATGGAGCCGAATGGCGCTACAACCTGGTCAGTGGTGAGCTTACGCAGGTGCCTTGAGCACTTCACGGTGCAAGGTGGTTTGGGGGAATGAAGAATTGAATTAATGATGTTGGGAATGCTAGATGGTCGAAATAAACGTAGAAATCAAGCTGATCCAATCTTTTTTAATGAAAATTCGTAAATTTCATGTGTATAATGTTTATAGAAATCAATCTGAACAGGAGGCTCGATCAGTTCACAGTTTAGGGTGGACTTACCAACCCTGGACTGCTTTACAGGCGGGGTTTGCGTTATAGTTTGCAGCATTTGTGAGCATCTAAAATTGAATAGTTGATCGATCCAAGGGGTTTGGTCTCCCCTCCTTTGATGGGCAATGAACGAAAGGAGTGAACATGAAGGGCCACATTTTTTCGATTATCAGCAGCCATGCAGCGCACCGGAGTAGATCCTATTTCAGCACGGGGATCGTTCTTTTGCTTATGCTGGTGTCCTTCTCATCGGCAGCAGCGTTGGACCAGGCGTTGGACCCGTTCGGGCAGGTGGAGAGTAGTCCTGCACCAATCTCGACCCTGACGGAGGACCAGCTCCTGCCCAGGGTGGAATACGGATATACGTTCAACGAATATCTGGTGGTGTGGGATGATGTGATCCGGGATTTTGACCACGACATATACGCCATCCGGGTGAATGACCAGGGAATGCCGGTATATGGTGAAATATCTGTGGGTGCAAGTGGGAGGATGGACATACGACCGGATATTGCCTTCAGTTTAAATATGAACGAATACCTGGTGGTGTGGGAGAACGAATATTCGACCACGGACCATGATATCTACGCCCAACGGGTGAGTGCGGACGGCAGCCTGGTAGGTGGCGAGATCCATGTGGCCTATACCGGTGCCTATGACCGCAAACCGGTGGTGGTCTACAACCCCTGGACGTACCAGTACCTGGTGGTGTTCGAGCGCAACATGGGCTCGGATGAGTTCACCCAGCTGGACATCATGGCGCAGCGGCTGACCGAAGATGGTTTGCTGATGGGCGGGGAGATCACCATCGCCAACGGGTACCTGGATGAGCAATTGCCGGCTGTGGCATGTGATGGCATTAATTACCTGGTTGCCTGGCAGGGGGATTATTCTGAGGAGACGAACATATACGGACAAAGGGTGCAATATGACGGGACATTGATCGGCTCCATGTTTGGGGTCTCGACCTGGGGGAACGACCAGCTGGTGCCACGCCTGGCATACAACAGCGATGATGCGCAGTATTTCGTGGTCTGGGAGGACCATTATTTCTCGCCCTGGGAAATCAACGGGCAACGCTTGGACCAGTATGGGAATTTGATCGGCAACCCGGTGGGAGTGGCCGTTGGAGGCACAAAGAACCACACCGACCCGGATGTGGCTTACATGGATAACACGCGCAGCTACCTGGTGGTGTGGCAGTTTGAGTATTCCACCAGCGATCATGATATCTACAGCCGG
This sequence comes from uncultured Chloroflexia bacterium, assembly GCA_963822175.1. Taxonomy (GTDB): domain Bacteria; phylum Chloroflexota; class Anaerolineae; order Anaerolineales; family UBA4823; genus FEB-25. The sequence goes on from CAWGGJ010000008.1 coordinate 204,683, forward strand.
CGGGTGGCCTATGATGGCTCGCAGCCTGAGGCAGAGGTGGGCATATCAACGCTTGGAACTGAGGAAAAACACCCTGCGTTGGCCTCCAATACGCTTGAGCAGGGGATGGTGGTGTGGGAGGACTGGCGGAATTATTATTCCAATGGGGTGGACATCTATGGCTCACTGGAGACGGTGTATGTGCCGGTATTGTCTGGGGTGGTGTATGAAGGTGACCCTGGAGATTATTCAATCCCGTTCCCTGGGGTGTATGTGGAGCTGGGGTGCTCAAACGACCAGGGATATTTCGGCACGCTGACCTCGTGGACATGGACGGATGCGTATGGGCAATACTTCCTGCCCGCCTACACCATTTGCGAATACTATAATATTCGTGAGACGGATGCGGCAGGATATTTTTCGGTGGGAGCTCAGACGCAGGGCGGGGTAGTATACAGCAGTAACTGGATCTATTACAATTACCCACTGGGCGGCAAAGTGCTGACGGGGAACAATTTCTGGGATAAACCGGAAGGGCCAGGAGACATTACCCCACCGGGGAACTGGGCGAACTTTGAACCGACCGGCTGGGTGAACGTGCAGACGGTGCCGGTGAGCGAGCAGGTGCAGGACACTCAATCGGGGTTGGACGTCTCCACGGCACAATACCAGTATTCGATCGACAATGGGGATGTGTGGAGCGGGTGGATGCCGGCTTCGATCACGGGGAATGATGGGACGACGGATCCGCAGACGATATCAGCCAATGTCCCCTTCGGGCAGGATTCAGGGCCAGACAGCCACAACCGGGTCATGTTCCAGGTGCAGGATATAGCGGAGAACACAGGAACGAGCCCAGAATATGTGGTGAGGATCGATTCGGTACCGCCAACAAACCCGACGAGCATTTCCAGCCCCACGCATACCCCCTACGTGTGGTCGAACAACCAGTACATCACTGTCCAATGGACGGGTGCCACCGACGAGCGCAGCGGGATCTATGGCTATTCCACCAGCTATGATCATAATCAATACACAATCCCGGATATCTACCGTGATACAGCTGATCCGTCTCAAGAGTTTTACGTGTATGAAGATTCTAACACCTGGTGGATCCATGTTCGGTCGCTGGATAATGCCGGGAATGCAGCTGCAGGGGCTGTGCATTATGGACCATTTTATATCGATGCAGAACCACCGACAGCCTGGTTTACTAATCAAAATGGATCGGTGAATGTACCGAATATCACCATTTTTTGGTATGGAGGGGATAACCTCTCTGGCGTGGTTGCTTATGATGTCCAGACGAACACGAATAATGGGGGCTGGGTCGACTGGCGTGTCAATACTCCCGACACGTATGCGGTTTTTTCCGGGTTGGCTGGCCAGGATGTATCCTTTCGCGTACGGGCAAGGGATAATGCTGGCAATATTGGTGATTGGTCAAGCCTGTTATGGATCCATTTTGGGGTGGATGTGACCGCCAATGTAAAAGATGAATCAGGTGCAAATTTACTATATGCAAAGGTTTACCATAATAATGTATTAATTGGGGTTACTGGCGCTAATGGCTCGGTCACCATTCCAGATACATTAATTGGCGACAGTCTATCCGCCATGTATCTCGTATATACTAAACCAGCTGGTAAGCCGGATCATCTCAGGGATGGATCGATCAGTTGGGGATGGCGCGTCTACCTAACCAGTATCGATATTCCTAATGATGGTTCACCGCAGCTATTTCATGTGATTGACACGAATGTGCAACAACAGCTGATTGTACGCAAGGACCAGGCACTGATCGGGGCACACATTATAATCGTGGTGCAGTGGGATGCAACTGCAACGATCTTGAATGATATCCGGGAGGGGGCAATCAGTGCATCATCATTTTTATATGATGTTACCGATGGTCAATTCTTTTACGAGACTGTTGAAATCTTTGATAACGGTCAGAATGGGCCTGCCAATGACATGTATATTTATACCGACAACACGGTCTGGCCGAATGCATTTATTGGTGCAATCAAAGATAAAACAGGGCGGATGATGTTTCCCCCAGAGTTTGGGCCAACCTGGTCAAGTAAAAGAGCATATGACACCATGATCCATGAATTTGGTCATTATGGGTTATGGCTTTTTGACGAATATAAAGTCAGGAGTGGCGCTGGTGGAGGATTCTGTACGATCAACTGGGAAAACGCAACACCTGATACGAGGGCTAGCATCATGGCCAAATCGGATATCTCAAGTGAATTGTGTTCTACGGCTGATCCGAATCATATGCATAATACTAATACTGAACAGGATGCTCAGAATAATGGTGAATCTACCTGGCAAACAGTGATGCGCGTATATGCTGATTCAAATGTTCCCAACAGGTGGATCTTGCAATCCCCGGATACGCGCTATGTGCCAGTAGTTCCTGGCCCCACCGATTATCAGGTTTCACCTTGGATGAGCATTTATGTGACCGATAATATTACACCCGTTTGTGCTCCATATAGTCTGCATGTCAGTTATGAGGGGAATCCTGTTCCTGATGCATTGGTGACGGTGGAAGGTTCGGGGGGTAAGATTTCAATCCAGGGCAAAACAGACGAAGGTGGTAATATCACTATTCGGGGAGCTTATAACGGTGACATGATCTTTGTGAAAATCGGAGATCGCTCCGCATACACAACAATCACATGCTCCCCAGGCTCCTTGGGAGGAGAGTCAATAACAAGTCCAAATTCAATCATCATCGAACCTGATCCATTCATCCTGGATACTTTTATCCTGCCTTTGAACAATACGTCCGTCCAGATACAGGCAAAAGCCTCCGTTGAGCTGTCCTACCCACCCCAGGTCGTCCTATGGCAGGATGCTGCCAGCCAACCGATCCATGTATCCATGTCATACGATGCTGGTCTTGGCATGTATGTCGGCCAGGCATCCTTGGATGTGAATCTGGATATGAGTGGGTTTGCGCGTGTCATCGCCACTGATATTTACGCTCGATCAGTCATGAAAATAGTACCATTGAACCTGCAGACTCTGGATCCTACCCTTCCGACCCGGGTGAGATCAAGTGATAATCGCCTTGAGCTCCTGCTTCAACCTGGCAGCATTGTTGGTGATCCGGCGATAACAGTCCAGTTTGCTTCCGGTATGGCTCTGGAGCAAGGCTCTTTACGAATAATCGGTTCTGCGTATACGATAGTCACTTCCAATGGTGAATATCTACTGAACCAACCTGCCATGCTTAATATATATTATCCAATTAATCAATTTAGGCTGCTTGACAATGAGAGATTGGGACTTTATAAATGGGATCAGCTCAGCCAAACCTGGGTACTCGTCAGCACCGACGTCGATTCTGAAAACCAGCTGATCTCAGCTGAGATCACCGAGCTGGGCACATTTGCAGTCATGGCACCACCGTTTTACTTCTATCAGCTACCGCTCATCAGAAAGTAAGGTCCTGAATCGGATATAAGTTTCTTGTCAGAAAAACCTGAAATCCATTCATCTGAAGAGCGAGCCAACGTAAAAGCTGGCGTTATTGCCCGCGGGATCCAGATCCTGGTCATGTTCCTGGTCATGGCGCTGGAGCTCTTCCTGGGTGCGGGTACGCTGGGCTGGGTGTGGGCATGGGTCTTTTTGGGAATTGGGCTGGTAAGCGTGTCCATCAACGCAGTTTTCATGCTGCGCACCAGCCCCGAGACGGTGGCAGAACGCGGTAAACCCAAGGAAGTGCAGGCCTGGGATAAGTGGATCGGGGGTGGCTGGCTGATCGGACAGTACTTCCTGGTGCCGATCCTATGTGCTCTGGATTTCCGTTACGGTTGGACGGGTGAGATTGCGCTTGCATGGCATCTGCTGGGCGCTGTAGGCTATGCCCTCAGCCTGGGCTTGGTTGGCTGGGCGATGATTAGCAATGCCTACTTCTCCACGGCTGTGCGTATCCAATCTGACCGGGGGCAGCAGGTGTGTACCAAGGGTCCGTACCGGTATGTAAGGCATCCGGGATATGTTGGGTTTTTCTTCCAGGCATTGAGTGTGCCTTTATTGCTCGGTTCACTATGGGCTCTGTTGTTTGCCATCCCGATCGCAGTGTTAATGGTCGTGCGCACATCGAAGGAAGACAACATGCTCCAGGAGAAGCTACCTGGCTATAAAGAATATTCTAAAGTAGTGAAGTATCGTTTATTACCCGGGATTTGGTGAAGAGTAAAGGATCACAATATATATTTGTGTGCAATCCGTCACTCCTTCAGTAAAGTTGCGCGAAAATATAGCCTGACCAATTCAGTCCTTCAGTGTGGCCATTTCGCGGTTGTTTTTGTTGATAATATTTAATACAGTAGAGAGAAGCTTCAATGGATATTAACCAAAGTAAAGGCGAGTGGGTAAGTTTTAAACCCGGAGAGAGTCCCCTTTTTGTTTTGGATGTGGAAGCATTTCAAAAGAAACAGCCAGAACTTGATAACCTTTATCAAGCGCTGGCGGCTGCCCGTGAAAAAGGTGATAAAAGAGATGAGGGGATCCAGCTTCAAAATTTAGGCCTTACTTGTGGTTCGCTGTCGGTTTTTACGACAGCCATCGAATACTATCAAAAGGCATTGGTCATTTTCCGTGAAATCGGTGATCTCGCAGAAGAAGCGAACACCTTGAGCTTGATAGCCAGGGTTTTCCAGCCTATGAATCAACCGAAACTAGCGGTCGAAACTGCTGAAAAATCGCTGGAAATATATTCCAGGATCGGCGAAAAATCAGGTGAAGCGAGACTGCTTGATTTTCTTGGGACAGCCTGCATCATCATTGGTGAAGATGGTCGAGCCCATAAGTATTATGATCAATGCCTGGTCGTTTCTCGCGAAGCGGGAGATCGTTACCGTGAGGGGAAAGCGCTTGAAGGGTTGGGGGTGACATACATGATTTCAAATCACCTTGAGGAGTCAATAAAATCCTCTAAAAGTGCTCTCACCATTTTCAGAGATTTAGGTGACCAGCAGCAGGAGTCGGCAGTACTTCAAACCATCCTGTCATACTACTTACGTCAAGGTTCATATCAACAGGCAATCGAACCCTGTGAGCAGGCGCTCGCCCTTGAAAAGGCAATGGGAAGACGCCCATCGGAGGCAATGGTTCTCACGCAGTTGGGCAGTATATATTTTGGTTTGAAACAGCTGGATAAAGCGATCGAATTTACCCAGGAAGCAGTGCGAATTTACGATGATATCGGAGGAGGTCCCCGTTCGAAAGATGCCCATGAGCAGTTGGCTTATTTTCAGAAAAAAACCAAAAAATGGTGGCAGTTTTAGTATGATATAATTATAGATAATGATTATTTATAAATAACAATTATCATATGCTAAACCATTTGACTGATAAAAATACGCGTTTTGATGAGTTAATATCATTATTGAAAGAACGCGATTACCGGCTGACTCCCCAACGGGTTGAGTTGGTGCGATTGATTGCTGCCAATGTAGGGCACCCCAGTGCATCTCAGCTGTATGCACAGATCAAGACCCAGTTCCCCACCCTGAGCCAGGCTACGGTATATAAAACCCTGGCATTACTCAAGGAAATGGACCAGGTGTTGGAGATCGACCTGGGTGATGATCGTCATTACGATGGCAATCGACCCAACCCCCACCCTCATTTGATATGCCTGCAGTGCAAAAAGATCACCGACGGAGAGATCGAAATTGATCTTCCCACAATTCATAAACTGGAGCAAAGTTCTGGATACACAATCGTGCGCTCACAAATCAACTTCTATGGCATCTGCCCTGAATGTAGGGTAAACAGATAATCTTGTTTTTTATCCATGCTCAATGATCTCTATTAAAAAAATATTATATAAACAGGAGGTGGAATCATAAATAAGATAGCTAGTGTTGCCACCAGGAATAAACGACAAAAATAATATATCAACTTAAATAAAAGGAGTAATCGATGACCAAAAAGAAACTAACCACTGCTGCAGGTGCACCAGTACCCGATAATCAAAATGCCATCACTGCGGGTCCACGCGGCCCCATGCTGTTGCAGGACGTCTGGTATCTGGAGAAATTGGCTCATTTTGACCGGGAGGTGATCCCGGAGCGCCGCATGCATGCCAAAGGGTCAGGCGCTTTTGGCAAATTTACCGTTACCCACGATATCACCAGGTATACCAAAGCCAAGCTCTTTTCAGCCATCGGCAAGGAGACCGAGGTTTTTGTGCGCTTCTCCACCGTTGCTGGTGAACGCGGGGCAGCCGATGCCGAGCGCGATATCCGCGGCTTCGCCATGAAGTTCTATACCGAAGAAGGAAACTGGGACCTGGTGGGTAATAATACGCCCGTCTTTTTCCTGCGCGACCCCCACAAATTCCCCGACCTCAACCGGGCGGTAAAACGCGATCCGCAAACAAACCTGCGCTCTGCGACCAATAACTGGGATTTCTGGACCTCTCTACCGGAAGCCCTGCACCAGGTGACCATCACCATGAGCGATAGGGGCATCCCCTACTCCTACCGCCACATGCATGGCTTTGGCAGCCATACCTTCAGCATGATCAACGCCCGGAATGAACGTGTGTGGGTCAAATTCCACCTGCGTACCCAGCAGGGGATCAAGAATCTCACCGACCAGGAAGCCGAAGCGATCGTTGCCAAGGACCGCGAGAGTCATCAACGTGACCTGTTCGATAGCATCGCCAAGGGTGATTTCCCCCGCTGGACGATGTTCATCCAGGTGATGAGCGAAGAGCAAGCCAGGAAGATGCCCTACAACCCCTTCGACCTGACCAAGGTCTGGTCGCAAAAGGAGTTCCCCCTGAGCGAGGTGGGTGTGCTTGAGCTGAACCGCAACCCGGAGAACTATTTCCAGGATGTCGAACAGGCGGCATTTAACCCTGCCGCGGTTGTGCCAGGCATCAGTTTTTCACCGGATAAAATGCTGCAGGGTCGCCTCTTCTCCTACGGTGATGCCCAGCGCTACCGCCTGGGTGTCAACCACCACCAGATCCCGGTCAACAGCCCGAAGAATGCTCCGGCTCATCCGTCCCACCGCGATGGCCAGATGCGCGTGGATGGCAACCATGGTGCCACCCTGGGTTATGAGCCGAATAGCTTCGGTGAGTGGCAGGAACAACCAGAATACAGGGATCCGCCATTAGACCTGTACGGTGCAGCAGATAATTGGAATTTCCGTGAGGATGATGATGATTATTTCACCCAGCCTGGGAAACTGTTCCGCCTGATGAACAAGGCGCAACAGCAGGTGTTGTTTGAGAATACCGCCCGTGCCATGGGTGATGCGCCAGAATTCATTAAAATACGCCACATCGCCAACTGCCAGAAAGCTGACCCGGCTTATGGGAAGGGTGTAGCAGACGCACTTGGCATCTCTCTGGATAAAGTTAAATAAACGATCGATGCGATAGGGGCAGCACCCCGCTGCCCCTTTTTGGTTTGAAAGTCATCATCTGGTATTGACGGTGTGTACGATGCCGATTTATGATATTATTCACAATCAGACTTTCAGTTATCAATAGCGTTTATTGGTTCTAAATCTGTTTTTTTTATATTGGAGATACTATGCCTGACCCTCGCGTGACGAAACTTGCTCAAGTGCTGATCAACTATTCTCTGGATATCAAACCCGGGCAAAAACTGCGCATCTCGGCCAGCCCGTTGGTAAGCGAGATGACCCTGGCTGCCTATGAGGAAGCCATGAAGGCCGGTGCGCATGTATATGTGGAGCAGCCCCTGGAAGAAGCCACGGAAATATTTTTCAAGCTGGCTTCGGGGGAACAGCTGGATTTTGTCCAGCCGGTGCGGAAACTGGTCGTTGAGACCTTTGATGCTGACCTGAGAATCGATGCTTCATCCAACCGGCGCATGCTGAGCGGGGTTGATCCGGAAAAGATCGCCCGCAATGCCAAATCCAGGTCAGAGCTCACAAAAATCTTCCTGGATCGGTCTGCTAGGAAAGAGCTGAATTGGTGCCTTACTGTATTTCCCAACAACGCCAATGCCCAGGATGCGGATATGTCTTTGCGCGATTACACCGAATTCGTCTTTGGGGCATGCATGCTGAATGATGACGACCCGATTAAATTTTGGAGGGAAGAAGGTGAGCGCCAGAAAAAACTGGTGGATTGGCTCAAGGGGCGCGACCAGGTGACCCTAAAAGGTGCCAATATCGACATGACCCTGTCCATCAAAGGCAGGACTTTCGAGCCTTGCGATGGAAAATACAACTTCCCGGATGGTGAGATCTTCACCGGTCCGGTTGAAGATTCAGCCAACGGTTGGGTGCGCTTCAATTATCCCGCCATCTTCATGGGGCAGGAAATAACGGATATCGAGCTGTGGTTTGAGCATGGCAGGGTGGTGAAGGAAACGGCAAGCAAAAACCAGGAGCTGCTCACCTCGACACTCAACACGGATGATGGGGCACGCTTCCTTGGCGAGTGGGGCATTGGCACCAATTACGGCATCACTCGCTTCACCAAGGATATGCTCTTCGATGAGAAGATCGGCGGCACGATCCACTTTGCCACCGGGGCCGGCTACCCGGAGACTGGCAGCCTGAACGACTCGGCGATCCACTGGGATATGCTGTGCGACATGGCCGAGAGTGAGATCACCGTGGATGGTGAACTGTTCTACAAGGATGGTAAACCTGTCACCAGGTGATCACCCGCAGAACAATGTTACCCGGCATTTATTACCGTGTAATTGTTAAAAAGCCTCGATAACGGGCTGATCCACCTTGCGGGTAGACCATCTACCCGGGAAAACATCCGCAGCATAGGAGTCTCTCCATGAAGTGATTGATGTGCTCAAAACCCGTGTGGGTTTTTGTTGTCTATGTCGTGCTTGACCTGATCTGCATCGGCATGGGGATGGGCGTACCCATCTTCTGCATCCTGCTGGGTTTCCCGGTCGGGTGGTTCCTGGTCAAATATATCGCCAGCACCTCCAGCAACGTGCATGAGATCATGCGCAAGGTGCTGCGCTATGCCCTGCTGACCTCCCTGGTCACCCTGGTGGGGATGGTGCTCGTGTGGGGGACATCTATCATTATGCTCTCCGACCCTACCCTTGACCTGGCAAATTACGGCATCCCGATGATCCTATACGAGCCCCTGGCGAGCTTCATTGGCTGGATGGCCCTGATGATCCTGATCTCGCCGTTCCTGCAGCTGCTCGCCTCCATCTTTGCCGCCTATTTGACCCTGGTGGGTTGGGTGAAAAATCGAGCTGCCATATAATCAAGACTGAACGAGCCTGGGATGACAAGTACAGAAGATTACAGGGCGAAACAAAAACAACTTCCCGATTGGGATGCATACCTGCTGCAGGAATCTGGATTGCCCGGACACGCAATAACCTGGAATTAGACCTGGTTGTGGCAGATGAAGATGTCCGACCATTGTCTGTGTGCTACATCAGCTACTGTGCTGGATGAGATCCCACCGTTCTACAGGAATAGTGGAGCAGGAATCCGTTTAGCACCCGCCATCCGGATGGGTTTTTGGAACAGATTCAATACCTGGCACAGGCTGTTAAAACCGGGTAGGAAGGATATATGGATATTTATGAAACCATCCACCAGCGATCGACGCCAAAAAATCCTCGATGCAGTCCGCCGCTTTAATAAACGTTACTTCAATCCGCTGATGCTCAAGCACGCTGGCAGCACCTATAGCCCATTTGCGGTGATCAGGCACGTGGGCAGGCGAAGCGGGAAGCCCTATGCGACGCCTATCATTACTCAGCCAATGGGGGAGCGCTTTGTTTTTGCACTGACCTATGGACCGAACGTGGATTGGTATCGCAACATACTGGCAGCTGGCGAATGTGCCCTGCTCCGGCGGGGGAAGGAATATCACCTGGAGAATCCAGTAACACTATCACAGGAAGATGGTTTGTTGGCGTTTCCCTGGGCGTTACGGTCGGTGCTGCGGTTTAATAAAGTTGACCATTATTTCAGCATGACCATCATAGGCGAAAAACCAGGATCTAAGCGATAATACAGGGTGAGAAAGCAGGATAAAAATATGCCAAATGTTTGGGCCAGGCCGGCCGAGCTGAACGAGCAGGGTGCGCAGGATTACTGGGAATATTATGGAACCAGGCTGGTGGAGCGTGGAGAGATATTTCCAGGGGCAAAGGTACTGGATGTAGGCTGTGGTGACGGGTCATCATTGCTCCCGGCAGCCCAGCGGACAGGTTATTTCGGAAGGGCAGTTGGCATCGATATCTGCCCGCACTGCGTACCGGCGGCACGCTCCCGGGTGGAGCAGAAATACCTGTCTAATGCGGTGGCGTTGTTCATGAATGCCAGGAACCTCGGCTTTGCCGCAGGGACATTTGACATTGCCCTGAGCGGCTTTATGGGCTGGGACGATTGCTTTGATTTTGAACAAAATCAGTTCACCCAGGCAGATAGCAAGGCAGCCGAGATCCACAGGGTGCTGCGTGAGGGAGGCCGGTTCGTATGCTGCTCCTGGGAGGCGCAGGAGGACCTGGCCTGGATGGAAGCCTCCATGCTTCGGTATTGGCCGGAGTTACTGCAGGATGCCCAGTACCTGGATCATCGCCCGATCGGTACAGCTTACGAAAAGACCGAAGGCTATAATATAATTTTACGGGCAGCTGGTTTTGTGGATATTGATCTTATGACTGAGACCGCCGAGTTCGTTTCCACTGACGAGGAGGAGTGGTGGCAACAGATGCAGGCGGTCGGGTGGAAACCGTTGACCGAGAAGTTAAAGAATTCCGATAGCGCTAAATATAACCGGATCAAGGAATCCATTCTCCATGATCTGGCTGCCTACAGGTATAGCGATGGGATCCGCTTCAGCAAGACAGTGATTTTTGCGAGTGGAATAAAATGATATCTGGGCAATGGCGAAAACGAAGCTGAAAATGCGATGAGCTATCATGGGAAAGCTGATGAAACCTGAACACCATCAAGATTTTCAACCCCTCTATGACCGGTTCAGCGGGATGTTACGCCTGTATGCTTTGGGCAGTATGCATCTCAGGGAGGGCTCACCGGGGAATTGTGAGCTGGTGGGACCAGCCACACCCAGCTCGAAGGGCAGGGAAGTATGGTTCGGGGCAGCCCGCATTGGCAAGAACTACGTTTCGTATCACCTGATGCCGGTGTATGCCTGCCCGGACTTGTTGGAGGGGATGTCTCCTGAGCTAAAAAAGCGCATGCAGGGTAAATCCTGCTTTAACTTCACCCGCGTGGATGAAACCTTATTCCAGGAGCTGGCTGAGCTGACCAAACGAGGCTATGAACGGTTTACAGCGATGGGCTTGATCTTGTCAGCTTGAGCGAGCGAATTATGTTGTTGCGACCAGGCTATATTGGTGATAGTGCATGAAGATCGTTAGTGAGGCAGAATGGAGAAGATTAACCTGAAATTACGCCCGGTGATTGATGCCGACCTGCCCGTTTTCTTTGAGCAACAGCTCGACGCGGAGGCCAATTGGATGGCAGCCTTCACTGCCAAGGACCCCACCGATAGGGCAGCCTTTGACACCCATTGGGGGAAAGTCCTGGCTGATCCAGGCATCACCATCCGCACCATCCTGGTAGATGGACAGGTGGCAGGTTCCGTGCTCTGCCATGCCTGGGGCGGAGAACCGGAGCTCAGCTATTGGCTGGGCAAGGAGTACTGGGGCAGGGGAATTGCCACCCAGGCACTGGCAATGTTCCTGGAAGTGGTGCATGAGCGTCCAGTTTATGCCCGTGTGGCCAGGGATAACATTGCCTCAATCCGCGTGCTGGAGAAAAACAGCTTTGAGCAATCGGGGGAAGGAAAATGGTTCTCCAATGCCAGGGGGAAGGAGATCGATGAGCTGGTGTGGGTGTTGATGGGTTGATCGAGGTGTTTTTTGGGGTGGGGGTTTTTTGATCCGTGAAGAAGATAGCATTAATTGGGAAGATCACCCAACCCTCGCAATGACGGAGGTTGGGGTGGAAATGGCGAAGAAATGTTGGGTTTTGGGCGGCAGGGTACCTTCGCTCAACCAACCAATGGTTGGATGGATCAGTTTGTTACTCACCGCCAGCAGCAAGGCGTGATATGGCGCCTTGGGGGACCCAGCCCATCACATTGTTAAAATTGACATACCACCAATAATTCGACTTGGCTTGCACACCTTCCAGGTTGTTCATCTGTTCCGCAATCAAGCCATGGGTACCCTGGGGTATCGTGGAAATGCTGGCAAAATTCGTCCCCGGCCCTAAACGCAGCTCAACATTGTTGAGCGTTGAAACCTGATCACCTGGCACAAAAGCAGTGGAGTACGCGGCTGGCTGCACGACCACCATCAGCATCCCATTCGCCACTGTCCGTTCCACACCGGCAGGTGAGCTGACGATCCCATCCTCACGGGATTGAACAGCCTGCACCTTGTTGGCATCACGCATGGCCAAAGGTATGTATCGCTTGTAATACCCCCCGCAGGTGTAGATGTTGCAATAGGTATTGTTGACGACCACTCCGTTGATCACCATGGTCGATGAGCCACCGCCGTCCTGGGCCACACCTGAGGTTGCCTCCAGGGTACCTTTGGTGAACATAGCCAGCTCATGGATGGACATCCCAACACTATGGCTTAAATCCCTGCCATCCACGACAATGAAGTAGATGTACTGGTCATTGAAGGCGATGGCGGTGCGCGGGTTGAGATTGGTGGCACCCGGGTCGTCAAAATCCCTGATCTGCCCATCCTTCAGGAACGGAAATGCTCCCTGGATGCTGGCGTAGGTCTTCGTCCAGCTGACCGTGTCGGGTGTTGAACAGTTGCTTTTATAGGGGGTGATCTCCTGGGATACCTGGATTTCAGCACCCACGGTGACGTTGTCCAATAACGTCTGCCGTGCTGTGCCAGATGCGGAGAGCACAATGGAATTAAATGGGATCGGGCTGTTTCCTACTCCATCGCGGATCTGGCGCACAAATCCGGAAGCAAAAGAAGTCAGGGGGAGGACCATCGTGGGGCGGGCCATCTCGACGATCACCTCAACGCCTGCGCTGCTGGTGCCAGTCGTATTGTTGAACTGGGGAGTGAATAAGATCAGCTCGTTGGCTTCCCGTGATCCATTGACGTGGGTGATCTCCTGTGAATTTTCCGTTGCCGGGTAGGTGATCACCTGCTTATCGGGTCGATGGGTGACACATTCTCCCAGGAAGGCGCTGCGGTCAAGCTTCCAGGCAAAACCACTCCATCCACCCAGGTTATCAAAGCGCTTGGAGTACCATCCGGAATATATCTGTCCGCCCTGTGGCTCCCCGTTGTTCAAATCATAATAGGAGCCGTTGATCGCCACAACTGCCTTATTGCGCAGGCCCCATGTCGGTGGATTATTCCTGCCTCCCCAGAAATTCAGCGCCTGGTCATAGCGTGAATACATGCCACTGACCGACTCTCTCCCTTCCAGCAATTCTCCCGTGGCGATCATGCTTTCCAGGGTGATGTTCTGGTTGGTCCGGTCCATGCGCACAACAAACACATTGTTGGGATCTTGCAGGATGAATTTTTGGTATTCGATTCCCTGGACGATCACTTCCCAGCCCAGGTCCGGAGCGGGGTCTTGCGCCTTCACGGAACCAGTATCCAGTAAAACAGCGATCAAAAAGAACACCAGGCAAATTCGGGATAGCATCGGACCTCTTTTCTTCACAAAATAAATATTGATTAAATCCTGTAACCTGAAATGTAAGAGAATACCATTCCTGGTTATTGGTCATCCAATAGAACAGTGCAGGAAATATGCCTGTTCGCACGCCATTGACCATCCATTATAATACCCTGGATGGAAAAATCCAGCACGCCCCACCTGCCCCACGCAGATGCTGCACGAGCCCTGGCAATCAGTCTGGTTGTCATCCTGCACATCGCAGCTGCATTGGTGGATAGAGGCTACGCATCAGGAAGGCTGGACTGGTGGGTGGCCAACCTGGTGGATTCGGTCGCCCGCATCGGAGTGCCATTGTTCGTCCTGGTCAGCGGGTCTTTATTGCTTGACCCTCAACGCAACGAGACCCTGCCTGTATTTTTCCGTAAACGCTTTGTCAAAGTGCTCATCCCCCTGTTAGGCTGGTCTGTTATTTACATCGCCTGGCGTATTATCTATGAAGGGGATAGCTTCACCCTGCAACAAGCATTCCTGGCGGTGATCGAGAATACAGTTGCCTACCACTTTTGGTTCCTATATATGATCCTGGGGCTATACCTGGTGGTGCCGCTGCTGCGCATTTTCACCCGCACGGCCGAAGAGAAAGATTATAAATACTTCATCATCACCTGGTTCATTGCGGTGTGCCTACCACCTTTTTTAGCCAGGTTTTTTGGTATCACCCTGGCTGATTTTTGGGTCATCGTGATTGGATTCAGCGGGTACTTTGTGGGCGGTTATTTCCTATCCCATGCCAAATTCTCGTTGCGTGCCACGCGTTGGGCGCTGGTGATCTATTCCATCTCATTACTCGTCACCATCCTTGGCACCTACCTGCTCCTGCGCCAGAATGGCCAATATGATTCGTACTTCTACGAATACCTGAGCCCGAACGTGATCCTCATGTCTTTATCTGCATATTTTTTGCTGCGCTGGCTGCCTTATGAGCGCATCTACCAGAGAATGCCCGGGTTGGGCAGGCTGGTCGCCTTGCTGTGTGCCACCAGCTTCGGTGTTTACATGGTGCACGTGCTGCTGTTGGCTGTTCTTAAGGGCGGCCGGCTCGGTTTTGTGCTCAGCGGCGCCAGTATCGGCCTGGGTGTGGGGATTTTCCTCACATTTTTGGTCGTCATGCCACTCAGCATCGGCATCGTAACCCTGATGCAGCGCATCCCCATCCTGAAACACCTGGTGCCATAGCCCCTCGTAATTACTACCAAAAAATCGATTTATTACCGGGTTTCATGAGGTGCCTGGAAGGATCTAGATCAGATTTCATGCGGACAGGGAGTTTTTGCGAGTTGAGGTCGCTATGCCCTCCCGACCTCCCCAAAATGGTGAAGAATACGCCATTTGAGGGAGGAGAATGATGAATTAGATCTCCGGTTCTGCACTCAGGTGTGCCTGCCAATGTGGCGATCGGTTTCCAAAGCCACCTCCACAACGTTGCCGGGTAAAAATGAGCCGGCGAGATAGATAAACGCCTGCTCCCTGTCTTCACCTCCGTTTGTGGTCAATAACAGCTGTTTACAGAACTCGGCAATATCCTGGACGATGCGCTCGTAGCGATAGTAGACAAGCGCCCGCTGGTCGATATTCACCGGCCCATAGCCTTGGTAAAAGTAGGCTTCCCACCCCCGCACCTGGTTTCCCTCCATCCCCGAGCCGATAAACATCAGGTCGCGCTCTTTTGGAGCGAAGACAGGATTATCCCAGTCCACCAGATAAAAATCAGAGTTATCTGCGATCAAATAGTTCCCGGGGTGGGCATCGGAGTGGCATAATACCATTTCCCCCACCTGTTGAGCCATGGCATGCGCCAGCTCTTCAGCGCGTCCAACGACCTGGTTGATCACCTCGCGTTTCTCCAGCATGAAAGCGGATACTTTCCGGGCGACCGGGTCGGTGTAGGTGATCTCTTCCACCTGTTTTTGGAAGTACCTGACCGATTCCCTCCACTGCGGGTCGTATGCTTCGCAGGGGATCTTGGATGCAAGCATTTGCGGTACTTTGGCAGTGTGGACGCTTTTGAGCGTCCTGCCGAGCTCCACCCAATGTTGCCCGGTGAGCTGCACTTCATAGCCATCCTTTCCGGGGATGAATGGGTAGAGGACCAGGGTGAAATTTTCAAACGTTCCGAATAGCTGCCCAGTGCGAGTCTCTAGTGGAGAGAGTACCGTATTGATTCCCATGTTATGTAATAAATGTGGGATGGTTACCGTATATGGATCAAAATTTCCCTTGCGTAGCTTCAGGAAATAGGCGGTTCCAGCCCGGTCTTCGACACGATAAACTGCAGTGTTGACATCATAGCCAAGGGGGAGAAAGTTCACCCGGGTAACATCCAGCCGGTAATGGCTGTTTACCCAGGAGGCGATTAAATCTTCAGGAATGTCTGGCTTTTCCAGCATAAATGCTTTCTACAGAATATCTTATCAGATTTTATAGAATTGGTCAGGAAATAGCCTGGGTGTTGAAATCCATATGCATATACCCCATCTATGGCATAATATATTATCCCCGACGGTTAATCCTTATCTAGGCACACTATATTGTGCCCCTACGAGGAATAAAATCCATCCACCCGCCCAGGTAAATAAGGAGCCCCACATGACTGACACACTCTCTCCCCTGCACCAGCTTTTCCAGGATCAATGGGATGCCTGGGTACGCTTCGACCCGCTCTTTGCCACCTATGTGGGTGATAAACGCTACAATGACTGCCTGCCTGAGGCCACGGAGGATAGTTACCAGATGTGGCGGGAAAAGTTGATCCATTTCCATAAACGATTGCTAGGGATCGACCGTAATACGCTTTCATCACCAGACCAGCTCAGCTACGACCTGTTCGACCAGCTTGTGGCGAATGAGATCGCAGAGCTGGGTTTTAACTCTCATCGCCTGCCGATCTCACGCTGTGCCGGTTTTCACCTGCTATTCCCCGACCTGTTCCAGAATACGCCGTTCGAGAGTGAGCAGGATTACGATAATTACATCTCACGCCTGTATGACTTCAAGCGCTTTACCCAGGCTAATATCGAGCTGATGCGCCTCGGATTGCGCACCAGGTACATCCCATCTCGCTGTACCCTGACCGAAGTGGACCAGCAGCTCAAGGCACAGATGGTGACTGACCCCACCAGGAGTGTACTGTACCAGCCTTTCAAGAACCTGCAGGAATCCCAAACGACTTCCATTTCGAAAAACGTCATCCGCGTGATGTGCGAGGAAGCCCAAAAAGCAATCCTGACTTCGGTGGTGACGGGCTATGGTGCTCTGCTGGAGTTTGTGGAGCGGGAATATATACCTGCTGCCCGTGAATCCATCGCCTGCGCTGACCTTCCGGATGGCGTTGCCTTCTATGACCACCGCATTTACTACAACACCTCGCTCAGGTTGAGTGCACAACAGGTGCACCAGACCGGGCTGGATGAGGTGCGGCGCATCCGCTCCGAGATGGATGCAGTTATACGAAAGACGGGTTGGACGGGTGATATGGCGGGTTTCCTGGAATTCCTGCGCACCGATCCCCAGTTTTATGTATCCACCCCTGAAGCCTTACTGGAAAAGACCGCCCTGGTGCTCAAGCGCATGGATGGCGAGCTGCCGCACCTGTTCAAGACCCTGCCCAGGATGCCCTATGGTATCCGCCCAATTCCAGATTACTCCGCTCCGGGTGAGACGGCAGCCTATTACAACCCGGGCCTGGGAGATGGAACCCGTGCCGGGATGTATTATGTCAACACCTACGACCTGGCATCGCGCCCAGTGTACGAGATCGAAGCCCTTTCCTTGCATGAAGCCGTGCCTGGTCACCACCTGCAGCTGGCCTTGCAGGCAGAGCTATCCGACCTGCCGATATTCCGCCGCTACACCGGCTATACCTCCTATGTGGAAGGGTGGGCATTATATTCCGAGCGCCTTGGGTTGGAAGTGGGCTTTTATACCGACCCATATTCTGATTTTGGTCGCCTGAGCTATGAAATGTGGCGTGCCTGCCGGTTGGTGGTGGATACTGGCATGCACGTGCTGGGCTGGTCCCGCCAGCAGGCCATCGATCACCTGGTGGAGAATACCTCATCAACCTTGTTAAACATCATCAACGAGGTGGACCGGTATATCGCCTGGCCGGGGCAGGCACTGGCTTATAAGCTGGGTGAGCTGAAGATCAGCCAGCTGCGCCGGCATGCTGAAGAGGCGTTGGGGAGTAAATTCAACCTGCGCGAGTTCCATGATGTGGTGTTGCTCTCAGGTGCGGTACCCCTGGGTGTGTTGGAGGGAATGGTAAATCAGTGGGTCGAAGAATCAAAGCAGTCAGCAATAAGCCATCAGCTATGAGCCATCAGCGGAGAATAATGATTGTCAATAATTGGGTTGGTGGAGGTCAAAGGTGAAAGACTTTCATAAATTACTGGTGTGGCAAAAAGCACATCACCTAACTTTAGAGGTATATCAATCAACTCGAACATTTCCAAATGATGAGCTATATGGATTAATAAGCCAAATGCGTAGATCATCAGCCTCAATTCCGACGAATATTGCAGAAGGTTGTGGGCGAACTGGCATGGCGGAGACGATCCATTTTTTCAATATAGCAGCTGGATCAGGAAGCGAGCTCGAGTACCAATTGATTCTTTCCCGAGATCTCGAGTATATTGATGAAAATAGTTTTACAAAACTGACTTCTGAGCTGATCGAAGTTCGGCGAATGCTCTACAGTTTTGTCCAGCGGTTAAAAACTGATATTTGATCACCGATCTAGAACACTTATCTCAACGCTTCAGCTGATGAACTAACCCACAAAGCTGAAAGCTCAGAGCTGACCGCTGATAGCTAGATCTACTAAGCAATTTCCACGTAAATCTTCCCCGCAGCCGGGAAGCCCAACACCACCCGGCGCTCACCGATCGCCAGGGTGAGCGTCTGGTTGAAGGGCAGCACCTGTTCCACCTCGGCCTGGGTGCCAGGCACAATCCCATTTTCCTCCAGGAATTGCATTAATGGTGCGTCCCCTTCGGCTATTTCATGGATGCGCCGGATGATCACACGATCACCAGCCTGCGCCTGGGTGAGGGGATTCCACTGGGCAGCGACGTATTCATAACCGGGGAGCGGGTTGCCATGCGGGCATAGCTGGGGGTCATCAAAATTCAACCGCATCTTGTTTTCGATATCATCCGAAATCGTATGCTCGATGGCATGGGCTTCGCTGTGGATATCCGACCAGGGAACCTTGAGCATCCGCGCCAGCATCCATTCCGTCAGCATGTGGCGGCGGATCACCGAGCTGGCAGCCTCGCAGCCTGCACTGGTCAGGTGGATATGGCGCTGTCCAACTCCCTCGATCCATCCATCCCGCTGCATGCGTTTGAGCGTCACGGTGACGGTAGGTGGAGATACTTCAAGCGATTCCGCCAGGCGGGCAGCGATGATATCTTCCCCGTCCCGTTCCATCACGAACATGATGGCCAGGTAATCTTCAATGGTGGGTGTGGGCCGGCTCTCACCGGTGATGGGTTGTGGCATAGAACTCCCTTTACATCCTAGCAACATCAGGATATACTAACATATTATATTAGTATATACTAACTAATTATTGATATTTATTGTATCACAAATGTCACCCAATCGCCCAAAGAATCAAGTAATTAAATAATAAGCTTGGAGAAAATAATTACCACAGCTTTGGTTGCCCAGAATGGATAAGGTGATGGCAAGATTGATCGATGTGGTTAAGGGCACCCGGGTGCGGATCATCTCCTTTGAGGGTGGTCGAGGCTTAAGGGCAAAATTGAACCAGTTCGGCCTGTATCCCGGTGACCTTGCCAGGGTGGTGCGTTTCGCCCCTTTTAATGGTCCGGTGCTGCTCGAGGTGCGAGGGATGGAGATCGCCCTGGGCAGGAGTATTGCCGAGCGCATCCTGGTGGAGGTGGCTGAATGCGATTCGTGCTGATCGGGCAACCCAACTGCGGTAAAAGCACGCTGTTCAACCAGGTGGCGGGGTATAAAGCCGAAACGGGCAATTTTTCGGGGACAACCGTTACATTCACCGAGAGCAAAGTACGGGTCAACGGCAAGGTGATCCAGCTGGCAGACCTGCCGGGGACCTTTACCCTGCGGGGGACCAACCCGGCTGAAGCCGAGGTGTTGAGATTCATCGATTCGCACGAGGTGGATGCCATCATCAACGTTGTGGACGCCACCCACCTGACCCAGGGCCTCGAATTGACCCTGGAGCTGTTGAAAGTAGAGCGCCCGGTGGTGGTGGCGATGAACATGATGGATGAGGCCGCCCGGTTGGGGATGAACATCGATGGACCGGGATTAATGGATAGGCTGGGTGTGCCGGTGCTACCCCTGGTGGCCAGCAAGGGCCATGGGGTGAAGGCATTGTTCCTGAAGACGCTGCAGGCAGCGCAGGATGGTGCCAGCAGCCGGAATTACGCAATTGCGATTGGGGATGAGCTGCAAAGGCACCAACGCGCTGGCGAGCTGGCCCAGGCGACCATGCGCCAGGGTGAGCGTCGGGTAAGCTGGCGCGACCGTCTGGATGACGTCCTGCTCCACCCATTTTGGGGTTTTGTAGCCCTGGTGCTGATCCTGTTCGTCTTCTTCCAGGTGGTTTACGGGTTGGGAAAACTCCTGGAAGCCCCATTACTGCTCCTGTTCAATGCGTTCAGCAGCCGGGTAGCGGCCTTGTTTGGCACCAGCACCTTTCTGGGCCAGCTTGCTGCTGGATTGGTGCAGGGAGTATCCGGTGGAATAGCGATCGTGCTGCCTTACCTGGTCCCGTTTCTCTTCGGGCTCGGTCTTTTGGAGGATATCGGTTACCTGCCGCGCATCGCCTTCCTGATGGATGGCTTGATGCACCGCCTGGGACTGCATGGCAAGGCGATCGTCCCCTTCATCCTGGGGTACGGGTGCAATGTCCCGGCAGTCATGTCGACCCGCATCCTGGAGGAGCGCAAGGATCGCATCATCGCCGCCGGGCTGGCTGTGCTGGTTCCCTGTGCAGCGCGCCTGTCGGTCGTCTTCGGGCTGGTGGCTTTTTACCTTGGACCAGGCTGGGCGCTCGGGATTTACCTTTTCAATATATTCGTTATTGCCCTCACCGGCGGCATCCTCAGCCGGCTGTTGCCTGAAGACACCCCCGGGCTGATCCTGGAGATGCCGGGTTATCACATTCCTACCCTGAAAAATGTGGCCAACAAGACCTGGTTCCGGGTGCGAGAGTTCATCGTCGAAGCCTGGCCTTTGCTGATCCTGGGCAGCGTGGTCCTGGCTGGACTGGTGTATTTCAATCTCAGCCCCATCCTAGACTTCATCTTCCGTCCCTTCACCTGGATTTTGGGGTTGCCTGAAGAGACGGCGGTACCGCTCATCTTTGGCGTGCTGCGCAAGGAGCTTTCGCTGGTCATGCTGCGCCAGGCGCTGGGGGTCACCGACTTTTCCCAGGCGCTGACTTCCCTGCAGATGCTGACCTTCACGGTTTTCGTGGTGTTTTACGTCCCCTGCCTGGCAACCCTATCGGTGCTTCGTCGTGAGCTTGGGTGGCGCGCCATGCTTGCCGTCAGTGCCCTGACCGTTGTGATCGCCCTGGCAGCCGCACTGTTCGTGCGCGCTATCGGTTCGCTGGTGCTGTAGAAAGATGAAGCACAGCTGGGGAAGGTTTATTCCTTGGGCATGGGGGAAATAAGCTTGTTATCCTACCGGGCTGGCAAAACTGTATAACCTCAGGGTTGGATGAAAGTCCCGTTACGCAGCTCCATCAGGGTCTGCTCGATCTCTGCGCGCGTGTTCATCACGAACGGACCATAGCGGGCGATGGGTTCACCCAGCGGCAGGGCGGATACCAGCAGGAAGCGTGCTCCCTGGGCAGATGCCTGGATGCTGACGGCATCACCATCCTCATAGATCACCAGCTGGGGTGCGGTTGCAGCCTGTCCGCCCGGGTCAAATTGTGCTGATCCCCGAAAGAGGTAGGCAAACACGGTATGGCCAGCTGGGATGGAATGATCAAAGCTCGCCCCGGGGGGTAGCGTTACATCCAGGTAGGTCGGGTCAGCATAGATATCGGTAACTGCACCGCTGGTTCCGGCCAGCTCCCCGGCAACCACGCGCACGATCACGCCACCCGGTTGACCCACCAAGGGAATGTCTTTTTCAACTATATCCTGGTAGCGTGGGGTGGTCATCTTTAACCTGGCTGGCAGGTTCACCCATAGCTGGAAGCCTTCCATTTTCCCATCAAAGGGTTCGGGCATCTCCTCGTGCATAATGCCCCGTCCGGCAGTCATCCACTGCACATCGCCTCCACCGATGGTGCCGGAATTGCCCAGGCTGTCTTTGTGGCTGACACGGCCAGCCAGCATGTAGGTGACAGTTTCGATGCCGCGGTGTGGATGCATGGGAAAACCTGCCAGGTAATCGGCGGGGTTGTCTGAGCCGAAATGATCCAGCAGGAGAAATGGATCAAGATAATCCAATGTTCGTGTGGCAATGGAGCGCTTGAGCAGCACCCCAGCACCCTCCACCACCTGGATGGGAGTGATGATCTGTGAGACTTTGCGCGCCTGGTCGGTCATATTTATCACCTCGAAATGAATTGGAGTGATTGTATCTGGATTGAACATAATCTGCAAGGTTTGAGAGACGTTTTACCTATGGATTGGATTTATATAATAAAGGTATAGCCCATTCGTAAATCGATTCTGGCTGGTGCTGTATAATATTAAGCATAAGCCTATGAATGAGATCAACCTGACCCAGCTCGTCCACATGTTCTCCGATATGCTTGACCTGGTGGGCGTTGATGACCTGCACCACGGAAAGCGGGTGGCATACATGTGCCTGGAAACGGCGCAAAAGCTAGGGTTTAGCGCCGCCCAAATGGAAACCCTGTACCACGCTGCCTTGCTGCATGATTGCGGAGTATCCACCACCAGCACACACAGCCACATCATCCATGAGCTGGACTGGCCGGGAGCTGACGAGCATTGCGAGCGGGGTAGTGCCTTGTTGGAAGCCCAACCGATCTTCAGGCACCTGGCCCCGATCATCAGTCTTCATCATCAGCATTGGTCGGAGATGGATCCTAGCCAGCCAGCAGAGATCGCCCTGGCAGGGAACCTGATCCATCTATGCGATCGCGCCGATGCATTAATGCAGCAGGTTTCCTCAAAGCCCTGGCTGGCTTTACGTAACTCCATCCGAGACCGGCTGGCACATTACGGCGATAGCTGGTTCCAGCATGAGCTGCTGGATGCGTTCCTCTCCGCCTCCAGGCCCGAAAGCTTCTGGCTGCGGATGCAGCCTCAACATTTGAGCCAGTACATGGCAGAACGCGAGCAGGCCGACATAAACCAGATGGTTAGCACAGGTCGCCTGCGCCATGCTGCCTCACTGGCCGCTGAGATCGTGGATACCAAGAGCCACTTTACTGCCCGCCACTCGCAGGGAGTTTCCCATTTCTCCGCCCACCTGGCAGAGAAGGCTGGTTTTGAGACGGACGTGTGCTGGCAGATCGAGATCGCCGGTCTACTGCACGACATTGGCAAGATGCGTGTCCCAGATGGCATCCTCGAAAAACCTGCTTCGCTCAGCTTCCCGGAGAGGGCAGTCATGCTTGGGCATAGCTTTGAGAGTTACCAGATCCTGCACCATGTGCATGGTTTTGAGAATATCGCCCGTTGGGGTGCTTATCACCATGAAACCCTCACTGGCGATGGTTATCCATTCCACCTGACCGAAACCGACCTGGATGTGCCTTCCCGCATCGTTGCCATTGCGGATATTTTCCAGGCACTCACCCAACAGCGACCATACCGCCCGGCAAAGGATCCGGAATCCGTCATCGCTTCCCTGCGGCACCGTGTCGAGCTGCACCAGGTTGACGCAGACCTGGTGGGGCTGGTGATCGAGGATTTCGATGAA
This sequence comes from uncultured Chloroflexia bacterium, assembly GCA_963822175.1. Lineage (GTDB taxonomy): Bacteria > Chloroflexota > Anaerolineae > Anaerolineales > UBA4823 > FEB-25. Next base: position 228,284 of record CAWGGJ010000008.1, read on the forward strand.
TGCTGGGAAGCAGCCGTGAACCAATCCTGAATAAGCCTGTGTTTTGAACCTGGCATGTGCGGGGAGTGGATTTCATAAAGCTCAACTAATTTGATAATTGCTTCACCCAACAAAGACTGTTGGGTTTCTCCCCAGTTCCAGGGAGATTCCGCAATGACCCTGAAGTGGCGCAATCTTTAACATGCCGTTTGAACATCAAATGCTTGTGAAATCATTATCGTTATATCGATTTTTCAATTGTCTTGAAGATTACTTCGCTCGCAAAGAACGCTCACTCGTAATGACATCGATAGGACTGATTTCTTCACACAAACCCGGGAGAAAAAGCCTATCTTCTACTTGCTGATTAATCGTCCCATGCATGTGAAGCAATCACTTCTACGTCATTGCGAGACCAGCGTACTTTGCTGGTCGTGGCAATCTTCAACATGCCGTTTGGATATCACATGCAGATGAAATTATTACCGAAGTTTCGAATTTCCAGTTTATTTGATGATTCCTTCCCCAACAAAGACCGTTGGGTTTCTCCCAGAACCATGGAGTTTCCGCCATGACCTTCCATTTGCAAATGATCTAAGTTCCACCTGGCCTTAGGCTCCCATGACCTCACAAAATTATTAGGTGGGGTTAAAAATCCTTCCATTAACCGCACAAGTGCCTATAATAGAAATTGTTGATCAGGCAAGTGAAAGGAGAGATTGGAGTGGAAGTAACTGATATTCTAAAGGAAGAGCACCAGGCAATCGAACGGGTGACCACCTCACTCGAAATCGCTGCCAATCGTCTCAGCCGTGGTGATGAAGTCTATTTACGGTTCTTCTTCGGCACTTCTTTCTTTATCAAAACATTTACCGATGGTTACCATCACATGAAGGAAGAGACGATCCTGTTCCCAGCTTTGATCGGTAACGGCTTATCCAATGAATCGGGTCCGGTTCCCATGATGCTGGCGGAACACGAACAGGCACGTAAGCTTTCACTGAGGATGCGCCAGGTGACGGAGCGGTTCCAATCCGGGGATGAAAATGTCAGGAACCTGGTGGTGCAAACTGCATTGGGATATGTCAGGCTGCTCCGGCATCATATGCAAAAGGAAAATAATCTCCTCTACCCCATTGCAGACAAAGTTATCCCGTCCAGTCAACAACAGCAAATGCTGGAAGCATTCAAGCTGTATGAACATGATGATACGGGTGAGGATGTTCACGAGAAGTACACCAGCCTGGCAGATCGCCTTGTCAATGAAAGTATGAGATAATGAATCGTTTTTCTTCACATGACGCAATTCGTTGTTTTTTTGCTTGGATCGGTGGGAATCTTCATCCTATCCCGCCACGCACTGGCTGAAAAGACCAGCCATGGATTCCCGCGCTTCTTTGCTTTTGAAGCGGTCCTGGGACTGGTTGTCCTCAATGCCCCGTACTGGTTTACCCAACCATTTTCATTACTGCAACTCGTTTCATGGGGTTTGCTGCTTGGGGCAGCATTCCTGGTCATCCAGGCTGTCCTGACCTTGCGTGCACACGGTGCACAGGATAGATCCATCCAGGATGATAGCCAGCTGTCTTTTGAAAAAACCACCCACCTGGTGATGGAGGGGCCCTACCACTTCATCCGCCACCCCATGTATGCTTCACTGCTATACCTGGCCTGGGGAGTGTTCCTCAAACAGGTCACCCTGATCACCGTCATGCTGCTGGTCCTCGCCTGCCTGACGCTGTTCCTCACTGCGGTCTACGAAGAGCGGGAGAACCTGGTAAAATTTGGGGATGAATATGCCAAATACATGCTGCATACCAGGCGATTTATCCCCTATGTTTTTTGATCAACCATGATCGAGTGTCCGGTCGACCACCCAGCTTTACCGCAGCTCTTTGATCCACACGTGCCCAATAATGCTGCCTTGTGGTCCGTGCTACTCGGGCGCCACAGGGGGAAGGTGGTAGTGGACAACCTGGAGCGTCCCACTCAGTGTGTGGTACACACCGATGCCGTGATGACCTATGCCAGCCGCGAGGTGAGCCAGCACTTCCTGGAAGATGCCCTGGATCACCTGGCGCACAGCGTTCCCATCTGGCTGATCCGTGCCCAGGGTGACCCGCCTGCCCCCGAACCAGTACGCTGTCTATCCAGGCTGGAATTCTATGACCTTGACCCATCCTCGCCGGTCCTGGCAAAGTTCTGTAACGAGATTGAGCTGGGATACACAGTGCGGTCCATCGATAGGGAGCTGCTTGAACGCTGTGAATGGCGTGATGATATGGAGTTCTTTGCTGGCAGCCTTGAGAATTTCCTGCAAAATGACCTTGGCATCTGCCTGATGCGAGCTGAAGAGATCATTGTCGAAGCCTATGCTTCAGCCCTGGGTGCACCTTATGCTGAGATCGGTGCCATCACCCATGAGCCGTATCGTGGCAAAGGTTATGCCACCCAGACTGTCGCCTGCCTGGTTGAAATCCTGGCTAAGCTTGGCTACCAGTGCTATTGGAGCTGCGATATCGATAACCCTGCTTCTGCATGCGTGGCTCGAAAGCTTGGTTTTGGAATTGAAAAACCTTATGAAATTTGGGAATACCTCCCGTATACTGAAGAAATGGTAAAAATTTAGGTAGGATTCGACTCGTATGTCGCATGGATGACCGGTGATCATCACCGAACTGGTCGACATCTTCTACTCTTCTAGGGGAATACGATGTAACAATCGCGCAAAGCTTATGGATAAAAGCGACAAACAGCCATTTTGGACACTTAACCCAGACATTACCTAGCCAGGCGCTGACCGTCTGCCAGATTCAAACACTCCACACAACCCATGGAATTGGTGAAATCAGAGTAGAATAGACCAGGTCTAAGGTAAATTGCTCTGTCCAGGAGGCTCATATGGGTGTGCTCAAATTCATCCTGCGTGTCATCGGATGGCTGGTGACCATCATCCTTCAAGTTGCTGCAGCAAATATTGTCGTCTTCATTTTCTCATTGTTATTTGGTTGGATGGAGATCAACACCCTGCTGGGATGGCTGACCCTGCTTTTTGCGGTCTGGCTGGGATATGTGATCGGGGTCAACCTGGCCGGGCAAGCGGCACTGCGCCTGGTGTGGAGGAATGTCAGGCCACTCACCCGCCAACGGCTGATAGGGACTGCCGTTGGAGCACTCATCCCGCTGCTTGTCCTTTTAGGCTACGGAATCAGCCTCTCGTTCGGCACACAGGGCTCGAATTTCTATGACCTGGTGACCAATAACTGGCAACCCATCCTGGCGCAGGTGGCGATGTTTGCGGCCGTTCTTGGATTTTATATCCCTGGGCTATTGAAAGCCTCCATCGAAACCAATATCGAAGACAAATACTAGAGAATATTCCCTCTTGACAAATGTAAAGATAAAAGTATAATATAGACAGGTCTATAATATAGACTAGTCTATAAAAGTATGAAAGTAAGAATGGAGGGAATGGAGATGGAAAACAATATAAAAGCATCACAGATAAGGGCGGTGCAGTATTGGTTTTCTGATGGACTGGTAGAGCTTTCTGGTGGGCTTCTCTGCCTGATGCTGGCAGTTTATTTCAGCATCCAACAAATCCTACCGTCCTCTCAAGGTAGTTTCGCATTAGTATTCTTATTGGTTTTCGTTGTTGCGTTTGGCATCCGCAAGCTGATGCTTTGGTATCGGCAGCGCAGCACATACCCACGCACGGGGTTCATCGAACCAAAGAAAGCTTGGGAGGATCGCAGATTGCTTGGGATTGAAATCGTTTTCACAATTCTGCTATTGGGATTCATGCTTTACACGATCTTCCAAGGGATTCAAACAATGATGTGGACGTCTGCCATCACTGGCGCGTTGTTTGCCTTCATCTTCGCTTTGGCAGGCTACCGGACAAAATTAGTACGTTTCATTTATTTGGCAATCTACTGTTTTTTCCTCGGTATAATCCTGGCGTTTAGCGGATTGGATGGTTTATGGGGGGCATCGCTGCTCTCCTTATGCGTTGGATTAGTGCTGATCGCCTTCGGTATCGTAACACGGGCTACTTATTTACATCAGTCATCAGTGACTGTGGAGCATGCGGATGAACGCTGAGGTGCAATCGACCCGCTCACTCGTGGATGTGGACCGTTTGATCCACGAACCATCACGTAGCGCTATCCTGGCGGTTCTATCAGCAGTGCAGAGCGCCGATTTCCTGTACCTTTTACGAGAAACAGGCCTAACCAAGGGCAACCTGACGGTTCACCTTTCCAAGCTTGAGGCCGCGGGTTATATCAAGATTGAGAAGACGTATCGAGGAAAACTACCCCTTACGCTGTGCAGCCTGACGGAAGATGGCAGATTGGCATTTGAGAATTATTGCAAGCAACTCAAGCAATTTGTCAGGTGAGTGTAAGCCGGGGTATTTCGTTTTATAGTAGAGCAATAAGAATAAACCACAGAGTTTATTGAGAGTACAGAGACTTCCTGACGAAGTCTCTGTGCTCTCAATATGAATTGTTTTCTGTTTCGAAGTAAAATTACACCATGGGTTCATATTTGCGTGCCCCGGATGATGCCTACTGGCACTTCAGGCGTTTGAGGACAGATTGCCAGGTGGGTGCAGAGTATATCAGCCATGAGGATGGCTACATGTACCGCATAAACCACGAACGGTGCATCTGCCGGGTGGTGGATGGCCTGGAGCAGGTCACCATCGACAGCCTGCCTTCCAGGTTGCCTGCCGGGGCGCATGTGCTCACCGGGGTGGGGTGGGGGTTCCACATGCACATCTCCACTTTTTACCAACAGGTGATCGCCCGATCAGATACCAAGGCGAGTAAATAGGCGGATAGTTCAAACCTGGCAGGTTAAATCAACCTGCCAGGTCTGTCTGAGATGATTGCTACGCAAAACCGTTACCACAACCAATATGATTTAGATGGAATTGCCAGGCAGAAGTTCCAATTCCACCAGGTTATAGGTGATACCAATAATTAACCTTTACCCTGGCTGGTTATGACAATCAAGATTGGTTATTATCTCTTTTCCGCGTCTGTTTGAGCATCTCCTGGGTGGATTGAGCAGTTTGACGGCGAAACACAGGCTGATCCTGCACTTCCAGGGTATCCAAAATTCTTTCAGCATGTTTCGGAGCGGTGTTTGATGGCAGATTATCAAGATCAAAATAGCGATACTCAATGGATAAATCGCTGGTGTACAGGCTTCCACCCGTGATGCGGCAAACGAAGGAGAATACATATTCATCTTTGCCGATTTTGCCATAGACACCTACGAGACGCTCGATATCAACCTCCAGGCCGGTTTCCTCCATCACTTCCCGCATAACCGCCTCGGTTGGCATCTCTCCACGTTCAACGCCACCACCGGGCAGGTTCCACACGTCGTTATCCCGTGGGTGACACAAGAGAACACGACCCTGCTCATCGAAAATCATAGCAAATGCACCGATTGTGAACAAGCTAACCTCCCAAAGCAGATCGAATAATATAAATGGTTATTCCGGGAAAAATATCCAATCCTCCACTCGAGGATGATTACGGACACGCCCTTTTCCCAATTGCCAACAGCCTGCCATCAGCTACCCGCCATACTCGGATATCCACATCATCTGCAGAAACCAAAAGTGAATTATCTGGCGAGAAGAGCACCTCAAAAATGGGTGCCTGGTGTCCTTCCAGAGTGCGTATAACCTGTTGTCCATCCGGAGAGCTTATTACCAGGTTATTACTCTCCGCATATGCCATAAACTTTCCGTCTGGCGAGTATGCCACCGCCATGCTGTAGATTGGTTGATCAGCACCCACCAGCTCAGTCCCATCTGATACTTTCCAAACGAACAGCCCGGTAGCCAGGTCAGCTGCCAGGTACTTTCCATCCGGTGAGAAAACTGCGTCCGAGGTGTCATACCCGCCTGTACCACCCAACTCCTTCACCAGTACAAAGTTGTCTGCATTTACCAGGGTCACCGGACCATCTGCTGGTACAAGTGCCAGCATACTCCCATCAGGAGAGACGCCAATATTGGATAACTCACCATAATTTCCATACATATCCTTTTGGCCACCCTGCAGATCCCAAAACCACACATTTCCGTCGTGAGAGCTCGAGTACAGCGTATCCTTCGATGGAGAGAATTCGAGCTTAAGCGGAGTCTCTTGCTCGCTATGGATGGTGTAGGTTGGCTCATCTCCAGTCAAGCTGATCTCCTGGATCTCTCCGTTTGAAAATGCCCAGGCTAATGTGGTTCCATCAGGAGACAGTGCAACTGCCGGTCCATCAATGATTGACAAAGCCTGGATGAATCTTTCTCTCTTCATCGTCTGTAAATTGAAAATCTGAGCCCCCATGTCTGCTCTTACCAGCAGGCTCAAACTGTCAGGCAGAAAGGCGAACGGATCATAATAAGTGACGAAACACGGCACCGAATTAGCCAATTCATCTGTTGAAACCTGAGTATCCGTTGGAGCTGGAGTGTTGGTAAGAGTCGGGATGGATGATGAAGGTGCATCCGTATATTTTTGTTGAGGTGACAGGGTGGCAGGTGATGTGCCAGCAGTCGGGAGAGGGGAAGGGCGGCACCCAGCTATAGCCAATATCAACAGGATGAGGATGAATTGCAAATGAAGCTTCGTTTGTCTCAAGATTATTTCCTCAATGGATAATCAACCTGAACATGAACAATTTCAGGGATATACATTTTACAATGGATTACCGTTCTGTTCCTGGTTTAAGCAACACCACCCTGCTTGAAAAGTTTCAAGCAGGGTGGTGGAAGATTGGATACCTGATCGGAGCTGCTGATCCAGCTTATTTTTTTAGTAGCGGCAGAAAAATACGCACAGGCTGGTCTGCGGGGCAGATGACCGAGCCATAATTCGTTGAACCCAAGCCGGAGGAATCACGGGCGCGCAGCACATAGCTGTGGTTGGCTCCAAACATGGGATCACCTCCCGAGCCTGGCGCACCGCAGGGTACCCTGAAGGTCATCATTTCACCCGGTACATACATGCTGGTTTGAAAAAAACCGTTGTAACGGGCGCGTGCCTTGTCATCGATACCAACCGTCATGGTGATCATGTAATTGGGGGATGCATCGGCGTACATGTAGCTCCAGGTGAGCAGGCACACACCGGTATTCGCCCGCGGTAATATGCACGAGGCGGTGGGGCTATCGATGAATGAAATGTCCGGAGATACACTTGCAGGCTGGTCTGGAAGAGGGGATGGCGTGATGGGTGGTGATGTAGCTGAACCATCGGAAGCGCCACTTATGACCGGTGCTGCCTGGACTACTCCCCAGGCCAGGAAAAGCCCAGCCATGAGTGCGATCACGAGCAGGCTGATTCTAATTCGATAAGACATGCTTATCTCCTTTGCCAATTATGGGGTGTAGGCCGGGCAGGAAACAGTGCCATAATTGGCACTGCGTAAGCCTGCGGTATCGCGTGCTCGGATGGTGAATGCGTAAGATCTGCCCCATTGTGGATCTCCACTTTCGTTGAGCGAGCCACAGGCAACTTTATATCCCTGTGGGTTCATGTTATAGGGCACGTACATGCTGGTCTGGAAAAAACCATTGTAGCGTGATACAAAACCAAAATCGTTCAATTGGACGGTCATGGTGATCATATAATTGGGATCTGCGCTTACCGACATATAATACCAATTGATGTAGCACTCGTCTTTGGTTGGGTCAGGCTGCACGCAGGCTGAGGTGGGTGAGTCAATGAAGCTGATCAGGGGTTGGTTGGACTGGTCAGTTGCTGCTGTGGAACCTTCGGGGGCACTTATCTGGCGGGTGTTGCCTGCCAGTGTTTCCGAGCCGAGCAGTACCTCGCCGGATTGACCAGCCTGGACCTGGCCGCGGGCGATCCGCAAGGCACCGAAAGCGGTCATAAGTAAGAGGATTGCAATGGTGATAGGAATGGTTAGCTTACGCATGGAGTTCTCCTGGGTGATTAGAATGTGGAAATTCTAGACAGATCCCACCAGGTCAGGCTTACACTTCCCGCGACCCTTGATGAAATCAATCGCAAATAATATGTTATATTATATCAAATTTATCCTAATTATCAAGTATAAAGAATAATATAATACTGCTCTGGAGCAAATTGGCTTTCCCCGCTATACAGGTATTGCGATTTTCCGGGCTACGACCAGCATATGCTCACTCATCCCCACCACCGTCGGGTGGGTGCAGGTCTGCAGGTGGGTCTCCAGCCATGGAAGGTAATGCTGTTTATCTTTTGCCAGGCGGTTCAACGCCTTGTGGTGCAGGGTGCTGATGCCTTCCAACCCTGCCATCTCCAGGATCTCCAGGTCAGGCCGGGTGAAGGCCAGCTGGAACTCCTCAGGGAGGAAGAAGTGGCAGGCGGTGAAGCCGCGTTCGCCCAGGTAATCCCCCGTGTTTATCAACTTATCGTAGTGCTGCATGCCAATCTCCACGGTCAATTCGTTCAGGATGACCGCCAGGACAGCTATCCGCCCGATCACCGAGACGAAAATGGGTGCTGCAGGTTTGGTGACCCGCACCAGCTCAGAGATCGCCCGGGCTCTTTCCTCCCCATCCAAAACGTGGGATAACGGTCCACCCGAACACAGCACGGCATCAAATGCGCCTTCGGGGAATTGCGACAGGTCCACGATGGAGGCGAGGGCGATCTGCTGTACCCGCTGCTGTATCTTATAGCGTTTACCCATGCGCCTGGCGAAATCCAGGTTCGCCTGGGTGGAATCCACCAGGGTGACATCATAACCTCGCCTGGCCAGCTCGAGGGTATAACGACCCGGCCCTCCCCCGGCATCCAGCACATGCCCTCCCGGTGGCAGGTACTTTGCCAGGAAATGCAGCGTGGTATCCAGCTCCAGGCGATGGTAAGCATTTTTAACCAACCGGCGCCATTCGCTGTGGACATTTTCGGTATAGAACTGCGTTACCAGGTTATCAGACATGGCAGGTGATCATCCTTTGATTTACTTGGTTTTCAAGCGATAAAGAAAACCCGGTTAGTGAAAGAAACATAAAATTAATATTTTATTGGATATAAATACAAAGGAAGGCAGTGGGAAACCCGCATACCTTCCTTTGATCTCAGTTTATGTATCAGCCGCGATGAACCAACAACAAAGATTGTTGCTTCACCTCCCGCTAGATCCACTTTGAAAGCGAGCCAATCTCGCTATCCAATACCGGTGGATGTTTTGTTTTTCTTCTCTTCCTTCAGCTTGCGTTTTTCCTTCAGCGTGTGTTGCGGTTTCTTCTTCTGTTGCTTTCTGCCTTTATCTGCTTTTCCACCAGATGTAGCCATTTTAACTTCTCCTAGTTTGATGTTAGGTTTTATTATAGCATGGCATCCGATTTGCGTGAGGCTGTCATTGACATTTGAGAATTTGTAGTTTGCGAGTTGGAGGGCGGGCATCCTGCTTGCTCCTACGAAGAGAAGCTCGGTGTAGGGGCACGTCCATCCTCAAGGATAAATCTTCCTTCGGATGCTCAATATCGTGCCCCTATAGCCTGGTAGGTAGGGTTGCGGCAATATATTAATCATCCAAAAGGTGATGGTTTTCCAAGAGGACGACCATGCCACCACTCTCATGGCTTTGTATCTTCAAGATCGAATGAGTAGATTCTCGCGTAATTTCCTCCCAAGGCCACATCGACTGTTCCATCGGTCATGTTGTAAACCACTGACCACTGCGTAATATCCTGTTCGACTTTAGATAGCAGCTGCATTGCAGATCGTTCGTCAACCTGACCGTTCACCGTGGAGAGCGTTTCCGATAATGTTCGATACCGAGTACATCCACCGTCCCCCACCGCGATGCAGCGGAAGTGGTTGGTCGCCATGTGCCAGGGTTCTTTATTGGGAAGGGTGATCATCACCCCCCGGTAGTACTCGATGAGCACAGAGTTTCCACCCGGGTCAGCCAGCAGATAGTGGATGAGTGGCCCACCCCTGAAATCGATGTTATACCCCTCGAACAGCTCCACTGCCTGGTTCACATCCCGGGCATGGTCGAGGGCAAGGCGGATGATGCCGATCGAGCCGATGGTTGGTTTGGTGGGATCATAGGAGGCGTGATCCTGGTAGTCCCCGGGCAGGGCAGCCATGCCGATGGTCAGCCCATGTTCGTTCATCCCATCGAAGGGCATGGAGGGTGCCCCAAGCAGGGCAATCCGTTCGGCGAGAGGCAGATCACCCAGGCTGAGCGAGACCTCGGGGCGGATACCGATGAATTCCAGGTCGACCATCGAGACGGAAGCATATCCATCGGGTGGATCAGTGAACAACAAAAGTGCGGGGCTGATGCTCCAGTCGAAATTGCGCCCAAAGAACATATCACCAGGTGCACCGAGCGCAGCAAACAGGGAACAGGCAAAATTTGTTTTTACCGACAGTATGGAACCGATCTCCGGGTACTCATAACTGCCGGAATAATGCATCACATAGAATGGGTAGTCATCCAATTTTTGTAAGCTGCTGAGAGTGGTGACGGCATTGGTGGATAAGCCTTCAAGGTCAGGGGTTTGTGTGGCAGGTAGTGTAGGTGGGACGGTGACTGCAGGGACAGGGCCACTGCAACTGGAGAGAATGAGTAACAACGAGATTAGAAATGTAAGTTGTTTACCACGAATCTGAAGGAAGCATTTCATCTTCATCTCCTGTCTCCAGTCAGTCATCACAGGTTGTTTTGAAAGTGATGTCCATTGCCGAGGAACACACCAGGTATCCACTCAAATGGCTTTACTCCCAGCGAAATGTCTTTATAGAGATGAGCACTCCCAGCACCAACATCCCCAACAGGACGAAAATCTCGAGTAGATGCAGGTTGAGTGCGTCACCTATCCACAACCCGCGCAACAATGTAACCACATAGGTTAGCGGCAGAAATGCGGAAACTTTTAAAATCGTTTCGGGCAGGAGCTCGCGCGGGAAACCGGCACCGGAGAGAAATAACATTGGATAGAGTATTATCATCCCCACCACCTGGGCAGTGCGTGCCGTTGGCATCAATCCTGCCAGGACGAAACCGAGAGCAAAAAAGCTCAGCGTGCTTAATATAAAAGCTGCCAGCACAATGAACGCATTGCCATCAAAATGTAGATTGTATACCAGCTTGCCGGCAATTACTAGAAGGAGCATCCCTAGCAAGGTCATCATAAATAATACAATGACCTGTGCCACAAGGATCACGAGTGGGCTGATCGGGGTGGTACGTAGACGTCGTAAAACACCATTTTCACGGTAGGCAGCCATGGTGATAGTCAGACCCACCAGACTGGTGGTGGCAATGATCATGGCCGTGTAAGCAGGTACCGAGACATCCACTGTTCCCCGACCATTAAAATACTCCGATGGAATGTTGCCATATATTGAGCCGAACAGGAACAGCATCATCAATGGAAAGATGAGGGTGAAGAATGCCCCTATGGGCTCACGCAGGAACAGTTTGGTTTCTATCCATGTCATTTTCAACAGGCTTTTCATGTTAGCCTCAATCTTTCAGGTCATGTCCGGTTAATTTAAGGAAAACATCTTCCAGGGTGGGTTGTTCAGTACGCAGGTTGCTGAACTGGATGCCGAATTTCGCCAGCAAGGAAACTACATCATAGACGAAGGAAGACCGAATGGTATCTTCTTGAATGATGACTCTTTCCCCTTCAATTTCCATCCGCCCGAACTGGCTGATGGCATTTTCGAATTCATTAGGTAGTATATGGTCGACCAAGAATGAAACCCGTTCCTGTCCTCCATAAATGTGGATCAATTGCGCTGGGGTGTCCAAGGCAACGAGGCGACCATGGTCGAGGATAGCCACCCGATCACATAACCTTTCAGCTTCTTCCATATAATGGGTTGTCAGCATGATGGTCTTTCCCTTGGACTGCACATCACGCACCAGATCCCAAATGGTGTGCCGGGCTTGTGGGTCCAGGCCGGTAGTCAGTTCATCCAGGAAAATCAGCTCGGGGTCAGGCAGCAATGCCAGGGCAATGAAAAGGCGTTGCTTCTGCCCACCCGAGAGTTTACCAAATGGAGTTTTGCGCTTCTCCTCCAAACCAAGCTGGACCAACAATTCCTCCCAGCTGACTGGATTGGGATAGAACGAGCTGTACAGATCTAATGCCTCCCAGACTTTGATCCGCTCCGGTAAATTGGATTGTTGCAGCTGCATACCGGTGTGGAGGTGTATGTAGTGGCTATCCTGTTGCGGATTCACCCCAAGGACGGTGACCAACCCACGGTCTGGTTTTCGCAACCCCTCCAAGCATTCAATACTTGTGGTCTTCCCGGCTCCATTCGGACCGACCATACCAAAGATCTCACCCATCTGAATATCAAAGCTTAGCTCCTCAACAGCCACAACAGCCTTGTATGATTTGTGTAATCCTTCAACTTTCAAGATCGGGTCCATCATTGCATCTCCCTACTTCTTTTTTAATATCTCCTCAAGGGCAGTTACATGTTCTGCGAAAACTTTCCGGCCATCTGTCGTTGCGGATATATACGTGCGTGGTTTACGCTCCACGAAGGCTTTTGAGATGTGTATATAGCCAGCTTCTTCCAATTTCCTCAGATGTGCTCCCAGGTTGCCGTCGGTGACCTCCAGCAGGTCGCGCAGATAGGTGAATTCGACCTCTTCGTTCGGGGAAAGTGTCACCAGTGAAGCCATGATGCGCAACCGTACGGTTTGGTGGATGGTTTCGTTTAGCTCAGCCATTCTTACCACCGGTTCCGCACATAAATGCCCAGCACGATCATCCCGCCTCCACCGACAAAAGCCATGATCAGGTAAAAGTATTCTGGGAGCAGGAAGTAACCGACCAGGGATACACCCAGCAAAATTAAGCCCCACCATATAGAAGCGAAGGATAGCAGCAAGCCCATGGCGATCCATCCTACAGTGACAAATAGAATGATGAACATAGCTAGTTGCTTGCCATCCACTGGCCAGGAGACACCGACCGCTGCCACGCAATAGACGAAAAGCAGGAGCCAGAAAAATGCGATACGCCTTCCAGAAGGACTAGGGGCGGAAGAACGAACACCCCGGTTCATCCTGATGCCGATGATAGCTGAAAGAATGCCACCCAGGATGTCTAATCCGATCCAGACGTAGGAGGCGATCTCTTGAGGCAGGAACTGCGAGCCTAAAAAGCCAACCATCCAGATGGCACCCCATAAAATCAGGAATTTATACGCACCGCTGCTGGAAATAGACCGGCGGGTCTTTTTCATCATGATTTGGATCGCTGTTAGGGCTTCTTCTGCTTCGGTAGGTGATATATTCATTAAGATACTCCTTTAGAGTAGTATTTATTATAGAGAACTCTGTATTATAGAGTATTATACATCAATATATGGAAATGTCAATAGGTAGAATAGTTTTTTGCACTGACACTACAGGCATGGGTAAGTTGGGTCATGTGCAAGTACAGAGTCTTGCCAGGTCTCCAACACCGATTGATTGAGGTGGAGCTCTACCGCCCTGCTTTCATGTAGGCTCACTTGTGCTTTCCCACACTTCCCTCATCATGGGTGATCCTGATGGATTAAGGCACAGTTATGTGATTTCACCCAAGGAGGTTAATAATATCGTGTAAGCTTCCTTCTCCAGCTGCGCCACCATGGCAAAGCCATGGGCAGCCCGGGGGAGATCACCTTGCTGGATGGCATGGGCAATCCCGGGGATGAGCTCCATCCCACGCTGGATCCTTTCGATGGCAGCGGAAAAATCAACCTCCGACAAAGGTCCAGCCTGCTCCAGGAAGGCGATATACAGGTCGCGCCCGGCAGTGAGGTGATTGCCCAGGATGTCGGGGGGAGAGTTGAGGTATTCACGCACCTGCTGCAGGCTTTTTTCAGCGCTTTCCTGCCCCAATTCCTGTGGCCAGTTTGCGATCTCCCGCGCCACCTTTTCCATGGCAGGGAGGCCGATCATGCTGACGGGAGGTTTAAGCATTGTTTTACATTGATCTCCGATGGACCGGCGGATGAGCTCATCTGTGGGGGCGATTACCTTTGGAATATCCAGGATGGCCAGGTGGTTGTGCTTCCCCAGCCCGGGGACATTCACATCCCAGGCTTGCTCAAGCTCGGTTAATGGGAGGGCCTGCAGCTCCTGGGTACCTGTGTCAAAGACATAGGCTGTTGTGTCATCATAGCCCACCAGCAGCAGGTAGTGGATGGGGATATGGCGTTGGTGATACAACCCGGGGTAGAAATGCAGGTGGAACATATCCAGTGGTCCGAGGATGGGGGGTGTGCCAGCATCCACGGCCTGGCAGGCTTTGGGCCAGGTGAATTTAAATGAGCGGTTTTCAATCTCAGCGTATCTGGCCCCAAAAAGATTCGCAAGGTAGCGGTGCTGGCGCGGCGAGGCGATGCCCCAATAGACCTGCCGGGGTGGGTCGGCAACATTGATACGCAGGTAGGCAAAGCCTCCCCCCTGGCCGAGGCCATGCAGCAGCTCGCTCGACCAGTCTCTGCCGGTGCGCCAGTGGACCAGGTCGCGGATGCCGTTGACCGGGCACATTCCCGGGGATACATGGTGGGGAATGGCGAGTAAGGTCTGCATCAATTTTCTCTCATCCTTATCTGGTTGGCGGACCTGCGATCACCCCAACTATCTGGGTTGCAGCTACTGTAGAACTGTAAAAATAAAGAAGGCCAGGAAGGCGAGACTGAGCAGGTATGGGATGAGCATCGGTTTCACAGAACGCCAGAAATAGGTCTTTAGCGTTTCGGTTTTTCCCATGTTGCTGATGACCGATGGCGTGATCGCACCACTGGAGCTCGAGATCGCCTGGGGGTCTTTTTGAAATTTACCCAGCACCAAAATTTCTTCCCCGGGGGCGATCATCCGCTCAGCCACGCGCAGTTTCCTGGAAATTCCCAGGAATCCCTTGGTCTTTACGCCAATGGCCTCCAGTTTTGCCCTGGTGACATCATCAAGTTTATCCTGCACGATTTCCTGGCTTAGCACCAGGTCGGATTTGTCGGTCGCCTGGATATTGACCCTGCCGGTCAGATCATCGACTTCAAAGGGACCGGATGATTCCTTGTGCACGGTTCTCCAACGCCCCCCACCTTTTCCACTGCCCTGGTGCTCTTTAACTTCGAGCTGCCAAAAAGCGCAGGCGGTTTTATTTAACCGGCTTGTGACCTGATCACCCCTGATCCGCCCTTTCACCTCGACCCATCCCGGGCCGGGGATGGAACCTATCGAGGTGGTGGGTGTTCTCCAGGTGAGAAATAAGTTCCACAGGGTGCCAGCCAGGTAAACGAAGGGGCTAAAGACAGCACCGAGGATGAACAGCCAGAAGAACCAGTTATTCATTTTTCCCTCCAGGATCAAGTCGGGATAGCAACCGATGAACCCCGAGTAATTATGATTATAAAAATATATTCCAAAGTCAGATTAGAGATGTATAATTAATTATAGCATGGTGTCAGTTCAGGAATGTGGATGCCAAATCCAACTGGATTGTCCGGTATCTCATAGGGGTGAGCGGGGTTTTATACACATCAAAATCAATTGGACTCGCTGCCCAAAGACGAAATTTATCGAGAGACCAGGCTTTTAGGTAAAAGTTTTTATAATTTAGTGGTGATTAAAGTTAATTGGTGTGATGGAGGATTTAGTGAATAAATATTACAGCACGATCAAGTTGATCTTCAGGGTTTTCCACTTCATCACCAGGCAGGATTGCCAGGTTTATGGGGAGCTCAACTTTCCTGTGGGAGCAAAGATCATCGCCGGTAATCATCCCAATGCCACGGATGGTTTTTACCTCCCCCTAATTTTTAAGGAACAGCTGTACTTTTTTGTCCAGGGGGATTTATTCGATATTCCATTGGTGGGCTGGTTGTTTACCCACAGTGGCCAGATAAAAGTCGATCCCGATCAAAAGAATCTGGCAATGGAACAAGGCCTGAGATACCTTGAGCAGGATAAACCTGTGGCGATCTTCCCGGAAGCCCGCCTGAACCCGGATGGACAGGCGATGAAAAGCAACACGGGTGCAATCAGGTTATCGTTGACCACCAAAGCCCCCATCATTCCAATTGGTTTTTATGTACCCCCAAAAAATCTCCACCATATCTCACGGATGAAGAAAGGGCAAGTTTCCCAGGGGCATTGGCAAAGAAAAGGGCACTGCTACCTGTATTTTGGCTCTCCCTGGTTGCCGTGTGAGGAATCTGGCGCATCAATGGAGAAATCTGTCGTGTATAAGCTGACGGAGCAATTGATGCAAAAGATCAATGAGCTGTCTCAGCTGGCTGCAAAGGAATACGAAAAAGAAACTGGCTTCTCCCCAGACCTGGCAACATTTACCCAGCGCTGATTGAATGTAATCCAGTAAATCTCATAAAGTAAGAGATTCAAAAAGGAGGAAAAAATGGCACAGGCAGGGATCCACGGTTTGATCGCAACAGCAGTTCGTAAGATCACTCCCGCACGGGCCTGGCTCATGCTGGGTATCGTCCTGGGCAACCTTATTCCCGACGCGGATAACCTGGCGGTGGCAGTGGCAACGGTGATGAAGCTGCCAACGGAGGGGTTGCATCGCACATTCACCCACAGCCTGTTCACGGCCCTGGCGGTGGTGGTTGTTTTTTACCTGGTGGGAGCCATGACCAAACAACCCCGTTGGAGCAACCTGGGAATTGGCCTGGGCATCGGCATCCTGATGCACATCCTGCTCGACCTGCTGCTATGGTTCGCCGGTGTGCAGATCTTGTGGCCGATACCATACTGGTTAAATCTTTGGAGCAGTTTTACCCAACCCGGTTGGTTCATAAAGCTGATGCTTTCCACCGAGTTCCTGTTCTTTGCCCTCTTCTTCATGGGGTTAGCAAGCATTGCCCGGCGTAGAAAAACCGACCAGGAATACCTGGGAAAGCTGAAAATCTGGACCTGGATCCAGTGGGCTTTATTCGCAGTCTTCACCGTGCTGGTGTATGTGATGCAGAAGGGCTTTATGACCCCCTATGGGGCGATATACCTGCTCTCGCTAGGACTGGCCATCGGCGTGACCATCCGTATGCGAAATACGGTGGAGGCGGTGGCAGAGTGACGGTGAGTAAACCCAAAAATATTTAAATCAGAACACAATAGTACCCACTTTAGTGACACTGTGATATCCGTGATCTCACCAGCGATATTATTACTTATTCAGTTGCAAGCCATTTTACCCACTCATCCTGCGGGTGGACGATGCGCGGCAAGTTGTTTAGCGGGGTCCAGAATAGCTCAAATTGGGTGTAATCGACAGCAACCGACCACCGTTCAGGTGTACGGTCAGGGGCACTGAACAGGTAGAAGTGACGGATGCATCGATCAGTAAGGGCTTCATCGGGCACCCAACCGGTGATGTTATAGGTCACATATTGTGGCTCAATATAGCGATCGGTCTCTTCAAAACGCACCAGAGTGAACCCACCAGAGTGCCTGAGTGCCTCAACTGTCAATCCAGGATGCAAACGTGCCCAATCGTACCCGCTTGCATCAGGCTGGGAATAAACCAGGGTGGGCAGGACTACCAACATGTGTCCTGGTTGTGGGGGATCATCCTCTTTACCCAGTGATCGAACGAGAAGCAGGTCTGCCAGCCCTGTTTCTTCTGCAGCTTCCCGTCGAGCGGCCTCCTCAGGGCTTTCTCCGTGCTCCACTGTCCCGGCAGGGATCTGGACCTCACCCCTCGGGTGGTTGAACAACAGCAGCTCAGTTCCGGATTTCCCGGCACGGATGACGAAACAGGTGACTTTTTGGACGAGAGAAGTCATAATTCGCTGAAATTGATATCCACGTATTGAACATCATCAGCCACGCGCTCCGCACGCCCGTGCATGAAGCGATCCACCCATGAACCTGGAGTACCCTTCACCTGGTTGGCGACCAGGTCGGCATAGATGCACAATTCCTTGAGCTTGAGGAAATGTGGCACCTGGTTTACCCAAAACTGGGGCAGGTCCTTCTCCTGGTGGTAACCGGAGAGATAATTTTCCATGAAATGATGTGCAAATTGTGTTTTGTCAGCCTCGTTGCCTGGGTTGTAAAGCACCAGGACGTCAAAGAGCGCCATGGCGACGTCAATAGCGTACCAGCCGTAACCACAATCGTCAAAGTCGATGATGGCAAGCTGCCCACCCGGCAGGATCAGAAAATTGGCAAAGTGCAGGTCGTCATGGATCAGGCCGTAATCATCGGGGGAGACGGGTAATTGGTGCAGTTTGCCCAGCAGGTGGGTGATCTTCTGATGGATAGGATCATCTGGCGATGGTATCAATCGCAATGCCTCATGGATCTCATAGCTATCGTACCAGTGTGGGCGGGTGAGAGCAGGGCTGGAGGGTGTGTATTGCGCAGAGATACGGTGGAACCTGCCAACCGCAGCACCAATGGATCGAAACAGGTCATCTGTCCATTCGCCAGGGGGGATGTCTTCCGCCAGGGTACCTTCAGCTTTCTCAAAGCCGGTGACGGTGTAAAATTTTCCGTCCTGTTCCAGGCGTTCCAACAGGTGACCCTGGGTGGAGGCAAGCGGAGATGCCACCGGTGCGCCCTCCCGGGCGAGGAAATCCACCCATTCCAGCATGCCCAATGTCAGTTCGGGTGGGCAATCCTCAACGCCGATGCGCAGGACGCCGTAGGTGGAATGCTGGCTGGTTGGATGGAATGGGAATTTATACACCGCATTGAAGTGCCCACCGGATAGGGGAGTGAGGTCAGTGGGGGTAGTTCCGTACAGGCTACAGGCATGGGAAAGGAGCTCCGGGTGCATAGCAGGATTGTATCAACAAATTCCTGAGCCTACAACTGAGACTGCAGACCTAATATATAATTATCCTATCCTAGTGAAGCTGGTGATACCATGACAAACGATGATCTTGTGATTTCCAACGGCCGCATCCTGGATGGATGTGGCAATCCCTGGTTCTGGGGGGACCTGGGCATCCAAAATGGGTACATTGTAGAAATTGCTCCTGCAGGTAGCTTGCAGGGCAAGCGAGTCATTGATGCGGGTGGGCGGTATGTCTGCCCGGGGTTCATCGATATCCACACCCACTCGGACCTATCCATCATGGTCAACCGCAGGGCTGAAAGTGCCGTGCGCCAGGGTGCCACCACGCATGTGATCGGTAACTGTGGCATGTCCCCCGCACCGGTGGATGAGAGGCACATGGAAGAGATCCATTCCATGTGGGGACCCATCTCTGAGCAGCCGGAAGTGAGCTGGGACTGGCGAACTTTTGATCAATACATGGCTGCGTTGGAGAGCGGTGGGTTGGGGATCAATATCGCACCCCTGGTGGGGCATGGGGCATTGCGCATCGCTGCCATGGGTCTCGACGAACGACCTGCCTCGGAGAATGATCTGATCATGATGAAGGAACAGCTGGATCACGCCATGCGAGCGGGGGCGTTCGGGATGTCCACGGGGCTGGTCTATCCGCCGGGGTGCTATGCAAATACGGATGAAATTATCACTTTATGCAGGGTTGTTTCCCACTATAACGGGATCTACACCTCGCACATCCGCGGCGAGCGTGAGACCATCCTGGAAGCGGTGGCGGAGGCCATCCACATTGGGGATGAAGCGGGGGTGCCCGTGCAGATCTCGCACAACGCGCCCAAGTTCGGTGCTCAAAATGACGCCCGCGCCAACCTGCGCCTGGTGGAGCAAGCCCGAGCCCGGGGGCAGGATGTGACCGTCGATAATGACGTCCACACCGACCTGGCACCCGCGCTGGCACATGGTCTGCCTCAGCCCATCCAGGACCTGCCGGATGAGGATATTGCCGCCCTGCTGCGCGATCCGGCAAAACGCGCGGAGATCCGCCGGGAGATCGTTGACGACCGAAAGCCAGCCTTTGGCCCGACAGGCTTGCTCAAGCATGGCCAATGGCGGCGCATCACCATGCTGCACGCCCCCAGGACCTCTGGGGTGGTCGGCAGGACCATCCAGGCTATTGCGGAAGAGAAAGGCTGTGACCCATTCGATGCCTACTTTGACCTGATCATCGAAAACGGACATGAGGCGGAAGCCATCTTTGACTATATCGACGAAGCCAACATCCGCCTGCTGCTGCAGCACCCGGCAGTGATGATCTCGTCGGATGGCGAGGTGCTGGCGCCGTACGGATTCCTGAACGACCCTCCCCCATATTCACCCTGCAGCTACGGTGAATTCCCGGGCGTGCTGGAGCGTTACGTGCGGGATGAACCCGTGCTCATGCTGCAGGAAGCCATCCGCAAGATGACCTCCTTCCCGGCCCAACGGCTGGGGCTGCGGGATCGCGGCGCACTGCGCGAGGGGGCGAGGGCGGATATCGTCGTATTTGACCTGGAGCGCATGCACGACCGGGCGACTAACCTGTATCCGCACACGTATCCATTCGAGAATTACCCTCACCAGTATCCTGAGGGGATCGATCTCGTACTGGTGAACGGGGAAGTGGTGGTGGAAGGGGGTGAGCACACCGGGGTATTGGCGGGAAGGGTGCTGAGGCATAAATAACGTGGTAAGCTTTGAGTACCTGCTATCGCCTAAGCTCAATTCACAAAGTCAGGCGTTTTTTCCCAGGAACCGGTACGCCCCGATGGACTGGATGCCTATACTGATGATGGAGGCATAGGCGATGACCTTCTGCCCCACCACCTGGACTACCAATCCTTCGGGTGAGCTAAAGCTGGGTCCATTGGTCATCAGTAGGTAATAACCAATCAGCATCAGGCAAAAGACAGCAAAAACCCAGGCGTACACCTTTGGGTATTGCTGATCCATGAACAGGACTGGAACATAAAACAGCACCGCCAGGGGGAAGAAACGGAATGCCCACAGCACAAATTGCACATGGGCAGGCCTGGCGATGTCTGCAGGAGCACAGGCGATGCCCACGAAACAAATGCCGGCAAACACGCCGAGTATCGACCCGATCAATGCAAATACCCGTTGCAGACGGCTGTTTTGGAACAAGCGCGGGAAAATGATGAAAAAGATCACCAGGCAGATACCGGCAAATGCCAGGGAGATGAAAAATAAGGCTGCCGAGATCCAATTTGGCTCACCGGAAAGGGCGGTAAGCATGCCCAGGTTGCTGAGGAAGCTGTGGGTGAAGGAATAACCAGAGCTAGCATGATTGTCGACCGAACCACCAGAGTAGGTCAGCATGGCGATGAAGGTAAGCACCACGAACAAGGCACAGCCGATGGTGATGGCGAGGTAAAGACGACGTATCGTCTTCCTGGAGGCGGGTAAAGCGGGCATGGTAGGACTATACCCAGTACACCGCCGGGTGTCAATATCTAAGCGAGAGGTTAACGATTGGATCGGCTTGCTGCCTGCTGGATGCAAGGTTCATCGAATTCCTGAACCAATTGGAGCAGGCCAAAAGTATCTTGACGTGGGAATAAAATCATGTATAGTAAACGTTACCCGCATCTACAGCTATTTTTTCCCTTCGTTGAAACCCGCAGGAGGTGTGAATGAACATACGCCCCATCCAAACCGCTGAAGATATCCAAAAAGCCTACCCGTGTTCGACGGAGGCCCCCATCCCATTCTGGGAAGATGGTCTGCCCATGTGCCGGGAGTGGATGGCACAGAACCTGGGCAGGCATATCGAAGGTCTGCACCTCGAGGATGATAACCGCACTGTCATCGGGCATCTCTATTGGGCTCCGAGCCAACAGGCACTGGCACCCTACGAGATCGAAGACGGGGTGGCGTATATCTACTGCGATTGGGTGCAGGAGCAGTTTCGCCAGCGAGGTGGGGCGCACATCCTGTTCCAGGAGCTGGTGGACCAGCTGCGATCCAAAAATTACAAAGGCATACTGGTCGATGGGACCGATTTTGAAGGATACATGTATTATGGGCACTATCTGAAGCGCGGCTTTCGAATCATCCAGGAGCAGGAAGGAAGCCGGCTGATGTATTACCCGCTCAGGAAAGCATTCCATCGAGGTAAAACGGTTGCCAGCCAGGATCCCCAAACCTGGGGGCTCACGAGTTGAAATATTCGTGATCGGGTCATGTTTTTGCCCGGTGGGTGCCTCGGCACTGCTGGCGGTGCGAAAAGTGGCCAGGGAACTAGGTGAGCAGGTGGTGCTCAAAGAAGTCCCTGCATCCCTGGAGGCGATCAAGAGATACGGGCTGGCGGATGGGATCTTCATCAACGGGAAGGCGAAATTCCTTGGTCCTGTATCTGAAGACCAGGTCCGCCAGGTGATCGAGGCTGAGCTTACACATAAAGAATAAGGGAGGGGAGCAATGCGCAAGATCGATATGCAGACCTGGGCGAGACGCGAGCACTTCGAATTCTTTTCCACCTTCAACCACCCACACTTCAATTTGTGTGCCAACGTGAACCTTACAAAACTATACCCGTGGCTCAAGGAGCATGGGTACACGTTAACTTCAGCGATCATCTACCTGATCGCACGGGCGGCCAACGCGGTCCCCGAGTTCCGCCAGCGCATCCACCAGGGGGAAGTGGTTGAACATGATACCGTCAGCCCTTCACTGACCGTCCTGGTGGCGAATGACCTGTTCTCCTTCTGCACGGTCGACTACACACCGGAATTCAAGCTCTTTGCCAACCGGGCAGTCAGCAGGATCGCGGCAGTGAAAGCTGACCCCACATTGAAGGACCCACCCGGGCGGGATGACTTGCTTTACATGACCGCCCTGCCGTGGGTCTCATTCACCAGCTTTAGCCATCCTATGCGGCTTCACCCAGCGGATTCTGTGCCACGCTTCGCCTGGGGTAAATACTTTACGGAAGGTGGGCAGCTGAAGATGCCACTGAGCGTCCAGGGACATCATTGCCTGATGGATGGCCTGCATATGGGCAGGTTTTATGGGTATATCGAGGATTACTTGAAAAACCCGGGAGCTGTGTTGGGCGGTGGATGATCTGAGCCCGACTGTGGGAGGGCATGCGGATATCCCTGGAATTCATGGTATAAACCTGGTGAGATCGATTTCAAATTATGGAGGTTTACATGGTTACAACTGACCAATATGAAGGCATGCTGGCAGAGACGGTAATCCTGCCGGGTTACCATGCTGACCTGATCAATGCTTATTTTGCCCGACCGCTCGGGGTGGGACCTTTCCCGGGGATGGTGCTCATCCATCACTTGCCGGGTTGGGATGAATGGTACCGGGAAACCACGCGCAAGTTCGCCGCCAATGGTTACGCCACCCTGTGCCCCAACCTGTATTTCAGGGACGGTCACGGCACGCCCGAGGACGTGGCAGCCAGGGTGCGCGGGGCGGGTGGCGTCTCCGATGAACAGGTGTTGGGGGATGTTGGCGCCGCCCTGGAAATGCTGCTGGCACTCCCCTATGTGAATGGCAGGGCGGGTGTGTTCGGCACGTGCTCAGGTGGACGGCATGCCTACCTGTGTGCCTGCCGCATCCCGGGATTTTCAGCCGTGGTGGATTGCTGGGGAGGGAGGGTGGTGATGACCAATGAAGAGCTTACCCCCAAGCAACCTGTGGCACCGGTGGATTTCACCGCTGATCTATCCTGCCCACTGCTGGGCATCTTCGGCAATGACGATCATAGCCCCACGCCTGAGCAGGTGAACCAGCTGGAAGAAGCACTCAAGACCCATGGCAAGGAGTACGAGTTCCACCGGTATGATGGTGCCGGGCATGGATTTTTCTATCATAACCGCCCCAACTACCGCCAGGAGCAGGCAGTGGACGGATGGAACAAGGTATTTGCTTTTTTAGATAAGCACCTGAAGGGAGCCTGATATGTGCACCATGATCGCCCAACAAGCGCATATAAACGGCAGTGGAAAGGCAGGCACAGGCTGGTTCAGGGTGGACCAAGTAAGCGTGAGCTATGACCATCCCTTCGATATGTCCCTGGAATATACCCTCAACCTCGATTTCATCAGCCAGGCGGGCAATCCTGGGCTGCGTATAGCCGTGGAGCTGGATGCGGCCTCTACACGTAAGCTTGTGGATTTGATACAGCAGGTGATGGAGAAGGCGGAACAGGGTGGGTTTATCAACCCATGAAAGACTATTCTAAAGAGGAGCTGAAATGATGTCATCAAAACGAAAATTCACACAACAGGAAGCAAAACGGATCGGCGATTCCCTGGGGATCAATTGGGACGTTGTCCGCATCGAGGAATTCCAGGCTGGCCTAACGGTCGAGTTGGAGCACGGTGTGCGCGACGCAGAGACGAACGTCACGGATGATGACGAGATCCAGACTGGAAAGATCGCCTTGGCGCATTTGAGGGAGTTCCCGGATTACTACACCCGGCTCGAGAAGATGGAGCAGGAGGCGGATGAATACTGGGGAAAACCATAGCTGTCGACGATCGTCCAGCGCTTGAAAATAAACGATAGCTGGACGACAAGGTACAGGTTGGATCAAGTTGGACCAGGCAAGCGTGAGTTATGACCATCCCTTCGATATGCCCCTGGAATATACCCTCAACCTTGACTTCATCAGCCAACCGGGAGGCCCTGGGGCACGAGTGGCAGTGGAGCTGGATGCAGCCTCTGCACGTAAGCTTGTGAAGATGATCCAGCAGGTGATGCAGGAGGCGGAACAGGGTGGATTTATTGTTGAGCAGTAATCGGGAGCCAGACTTGAGATGCCCGCCGATATAATTGCAATTATGGAAGCTCATTGAGAATCCGGTATAATAATAGCCAACCTTACCGGCAACGAAAACAAACGAATAGACAGGAGGTGTACAAATAAGCATATGGGATACGGCATTTTTTCTATGATGGCAAATTACTCATTGTGTTTCAACCTAATTGAGGAGGAAAAATGAATTCTAAAAAGATATTCCTTGTTGGAATGCTGACCATTGGCATTGCCCTGGTCGCTTTTGGCTTTTTTGGTGCCTTTACCCATGCAAGAGGTGAAAATCTACCTGACGATTGGTCCGGTACCTGGCAGGAGGGTCCATTCCTGGACACAACCATCCTGGGATGCCCGGCAGATAACGGATTGGCACGTTATACCGGCATTTACTACCCTGAGGAAGACCGGGTCTACTTCCTTGGCGGTCGTTGTGAAAATAACACCACCACCACTGGTACCGTCTTTTATTTCGATCCTGTCTCGCAAACTTATGCCGTTACTGGTGCAGTCATGCCGGAGCCGGTGTCCAACTACCAGGTGGTGCGAGTGGACGATGACGGCTTGGGTCATGGACCTGGATTGTACATCGTCGGTGGGCGCACAGGTGCCGGTGGTCAATCCACCGCGGTCCAGGTTTATTACCCCACAGAAAATACAGTTGCGACTATAACAACTGACCCATTCCCTCCTACTACACCCTACAGCCCTGGTGGGGTAGCAGCATACGACAATGTCATCTATGTGTTCGGGGGTTTTGATGGATTTGTTACCAATAGCCTGACATATATCTATGATACGGCGGCTCCGGCTGGCAGTCGGTGGACATTGTCAACCTGCGATCTGCCAACTGCCCGCTCGTATATAGCATCCGTCGCCCTCGATGGAAAGATCTACGCCATGGGTGGCGATGAATATGTGAGTGCACTCACGCCCATCACAGATACCGTGGTTTTAGACACCACTGACCTGGCTTCATGCTGGCAGGATGACCTGATGGCAGACCTGCCGGAGGCGAACGGTGATGCCCCAGCAGTATATGTTGACGAGAATTATATCGGTGGTGGTATCTTCGTTGTGGGTGGCTACTGGCCTGTGCCGGGACCATACCGCTGGGTATTCCGCTATGATACCGCTGGTGATCTTTGGGAGAGTTTCCCGCAGCTGGCTATCCCAGCCCCGGCCACCGGGCGCCGTAACCAGGCAGCGGTTTATATCCCCACCAG
Source organism: uncultured Chloroflexia bacterium (assembly GCA_963822175.1). Taxonomy (GTDB): domain Bacteria; phylum Chloroflexota; class Anaerolineae; order Anaerolineales; family UBA4823; genus FEB-25. The sequence continues at coordinate 254,139 of CAWGGJ010000008.1, forward strand.
CTCTGCTGGAACCGGTGATGGCATCCCTGGCCTGTGGACTTTCGGTGGTTATGATGGCTCGGGGACCAACGCCATGACCGATTCCTCTGAATTCTTTGCCAACCCTGCCGTGGAGCTGCTGCTGCTGCCGGACGCGTATAATTTAGGCGGATTACCCGGAGAAACGGTTCTTGACCCATTCACGGTGGTTAACCAGTCGGTTATCGAGGATTCGTATGATATTTCCTATACGGCAGATGTGACCTGGACAGTTAGCCTGCCAGCGGCACCAGTCGGGCCGGTGCCACCCGGTGAAACGGCTGATTTTGACATGACTGTTGAAATCCCAGTGAACCTGGATTGTAATATCATCGGGACATTCGAGGTAACGGCCACATCCGTGGCTAACCCTGCATTGACAGCCACTGCCACCATCACGGTTAAATCACTCTGCGGAGTTACCGGGAGAATAACCGATGTCAACAGCGGTTTGGGTATTGCAGACGCATATGTATGGATCCAAGAACTCGGTGGACGGGTTGGGGTTTTACCGGGATGCCTATACGGATGCAGATGGGAGCTTCCTGATCCTGGATGTTCCTTCTGGGACGTATTACTTCGGTGCCAGTGCCCTGCATCACCAGCCTTCGTTCTACCCGGATGGGTGGCCTGATGGGGCGATCATGTTCCAGCTGGGAACACATCCAGTGGAGGTGAATACATCACTGGTGGCCTCCGCCATTGATTGGAATCCGCAAACGGTGAACGTCAACCTGCTGCCGGGGTTCTCGACCGTCAAACCCTTGGTGCTTCAAAATGAAGGGTCCGGGCCGTATTACTTCACCATCAACCTGGTGAATCCCGAGCCACCCAGGGGTGAGGCATTGGCTGTACCCGGTTTACCGCGCGTGGATGAGCAGATCTTAGCTGATATCGCCACGGAAGGTGCCGCTGATTTTGTGGTGGTGCTTGATAGCCAGGCAGATGTCAGCTTTGCCTATGGCATCCAGGATTGGAATGCCCGTGGACAGGCTGTTTATGACCGATTATCCAGCCACGCGAAATCTAACCCAGACCAGCCTGCGAAATTTCCTGAGCAGGCAGGGTGTCGATTACCAACCGATGTACATTATCAACGCCATCATCGTCCGTTCAGGGACGGCTGAGCTGGTCAATCAGCTGGCAGCCAGGCAGGATGTATCCCAGCTGGTAGCCAACCATAAGATCGCCGTGGAAGATCAGTCGGCCAGCTACGTGGGAAGCCTGTTGCAGCAGGTTACTGTACCTGAGGCGGTGGAGTGGGGTGTGCAGCATATCAAAGCCGACCAGGTATGGAGCACCTACGGTGTGACCGGTGAGGGTGTGGTGGTGGCTGAGATCGACACGGGTACCCAGTATGACCACCCGGCCCTGGTTGATCAATACCGCGGGAACAATGGAGATGGTACCTTCACCCATGACTACAACTGGTACGATCCCTACTTCCAGTGTCCAAGTGGTGGTACGATACCATGCGATGGCGCGGCTCATGGCACGCACGTCATGGGCACCATGGTCGGTGACGACGGTGGCGCCAACCAGATCGGTGTGGCACCCGGAGCCGAGTGGATCTCCTGCAAGGGGGGTGATACGGTATCAGGTTACCTGCTGACCAATGAGCTGCTGGTGTGTGCTCAGTGGATCCTGGCACCCTTCGACCTGAGCGGTGCCAACCCCGACCCAGCCATGCGCCCGAATGTGGTGAACAACTCATGGGGTGGTAACAAGGGTGATTACTGGTTCACCGGTGTGGTTGCCGCCTGGCGTGCAGCAGGCATCTTCCCCGCCTTCTCGGCCGGTAATAACGGGCCTGGATGCTCCACCGCAGGCTCACCCGGAGATAACTGGCACAGCTTTGCCTCGGGGGCATCGGATATCACCGATACCATTTCTGGTTTCTCCAGCCGCGGACCCGCACTTAATACCGGGTTCCTGAAGCCCCAGATCACCTCACCGGGCGTCAATATCCGCTCGAGTGTCCCGGGTGGTGGCTATGGGAGTATGAGTGGGACCAGCATGGCCTCCCCGCATACAGCTGGAGCGGTTGCCCTGCTGCTCAGTGCAGCGCCGGAGCTGGAAGGCCAGGTGGACCTCATCGCCTGGGCGTTGGAACAGACTGCCGAGCCTAAGTACACAACCGAAGGCTGCGGAGGCGACCTGCCTGATACCCACCCGAATAACACCTATGGTTATGGCTTGCTTGACATCCTGGGTGCGGTGGACCTGGCAGTAAACACACCGCTCACACCCAGCTGGGTCAGCGCTACCCCGCAAGGTGGGGTGGTCAACTGGGGTGAACCTGTCACCATCGACCTGTTATTCACAGCACCAGACGCGTTGGGCACGCTTACCGCCAACCTGTGGCTGGTCGGTGATGATCCGACCAACCCGGAAGTGATCATTCCATTAACCTTGAATGTGGTAAATGGATTATTCCTGCCGGTGATCGGAAAGTAATATTTTGAAGTTGAGTACAGGGAAGGCTGAATATGCCTTCCCTTTTTTTATTGCAGCACTTTGATATGGATGGTGCCCTTTAATTGCGGGTAAAAATCAAATAACCAGATGGTGGAACGCGAAGTCAATAGCCGCGGGTAATTTCTGCCCAAGGGAAATTATTATCAATCTCATCAACGATTGGTTTGGTTTATGTTATCGATAAAGGAACTCAGCAATTACGAGGAATTATTCCCACTACGGACCGCTTGGTGGTTATCTTAGCCACCTCTCACCGCTGGATGCGGCCTGAGCCACTCCCGCTCATCAGCTGCCGCACCTCTTCGATCGTGCTGAAATTCATATCCCCCGGGATGGAATGCTTTAGACATGAAGCTGCCACACCAAATTCAAGTGCTTCATGGTCTGGCAGGTCGTTGATAAGTCCATGGATCAACCCGGCTGCGAAAGCATCCCCAGTACCCACCCGATCCACGATGTGGGTGATATCGTAATGCGTACTGACCAGGAAATCCTGGCGATTGTGCAGGCAAGCAGACCAGCCGTTCCGGTTGGCGGTGTAGCTTTCCCGCAGCGTGATCGCCTGGTACTTAAGGTTGGGGAAAGCCTGCAGTACATTTTCACATAACTGGCGGTAATAGCCCTCTTCGAGGTGACCATTTTCGATAGAACTTGCCCAACCAGCGTGTTCAACCGATATTCCCAATGCCTGCTGGCAGTCTTCTTCATTGGCAATGCCGATATCCGCCAGCGCCACCAGCTGCCGCATGACTTCCGGGGCTTTTTTGCCGTATTTCCAAAGGTTTTTACGAAAGTTATAATCGCAAGAGATGGTTATCCCCTTTGCACGGGCGGTCTGCATGGCGACCAGGGAGGCTTCAGCGGTGCTGGTACTCAAAGCCGGGGTGATGCCGGTGATATGGAACCAGTCTGCCCCATCCAGGATGGCATCCCAGTCAAAACTTGCTGGAGGGATATCCATGATCGCTGAATGCGCCCGGTCGTAGATCACGCGGGAGGGTTTCTGGTTGGCACCTGCCTCAAAATAATATACCCCCATACGCTCGCCGGTGAGAATGATCCTGGATGTATCCAATCCCCTGCCCTTTAAAAACGTAACGCAGGCTTCGCCGATGGGATTGCGCGGCAGGGCGGTCACATAGGTCACGCTCTGCCCAAACAGTGCCAGCGATACCGATACATTCGCCTCACCACCGCCGAAGGTCGCTTCAAGTATCGGGGATTGCAGCAGCCGTTCGAATCCGGGTGCTTTGAGCCTGAGCATCACTTCACCAAATGCAACCACGCGACCGGTCATATTCAATCTCCTGCTTAGCTCACCTGCACCACCATTTCGATCTCCACCGGGATATGCCCGGGAAGGTCACTCACACCGATGGATGTCCTGGCATGCTTTCCCCTCTGGCCAAAGATATTTTCCAAAAGATCGGATGCTCCATTAATGACGGCAGGCTGTTGGTCGAAATCCGGAGCACTGTTGACATATCCGTTCACCTTGACGATCAGCTCAACACGGTCCAGGTCACCCAGCTCAGCTTTAATACGCTGAGCAGGTTGAGCATGGTCTGTTGGGCAGCCTGGTAGCCTTGCTCGATGGTTAATTCTTTTCCCACCCGTCCTTTAAAGAGCAGCTGCCCGTTTCCTAGGTAGCAGGTGGTACCGGATAGGAAAAGCAGATTCCCACTGCGTTGGCAGGGCAGGTATGCGCCAACGGGTTTGGGAGGCTGCGGTAATGACAGACCCAGTTCCATTAGTTTTGACTCGCTGATCACAACAAACTTCCTTCAATTCATCATTGCGAAATAGATAAATAACCGATCAAATCTGATCGCCAGGAGCATTTGCTTCTGGGTGCATGCGTGAACCCCCACAAGGAAAGTATGACATAGGATCTGCCTTGTGGAGGCTCACGCTGCAAAAGCCGTTTCCGGTAATTTTAGAACTCACCTTCAGGATTGTAATATCTATACACGTTATCGATCGTGATGATTGGTGAGGGCAGGTATGTGTCTTTCTCAGGTGTTCCACCACCCAAGATTGCCATCAGACGATTGAAAGCTGCCCGTCCAATTTGATCTGAGTTATTCAAACCAGTGGCAGCATAATTCGTGCTGTTCATGATGGCTTCCAAGGCAGCGGTTTCACCATCCACGCCCACCAGGAACATCTCCTCCGAACGACCCGCATCCGCGATGGCTGTCTGGGCACCCAGGCACATTAAGTCATTCTCGCAGAAAACAGCATCGATCTTGGGATTGGCAGCCAGCATATCCTCCATCAGGGCAATACCACCATCTGCACTCCAGCTACCAAAATCCGGCGCAACAACAACGGTGATTCCAGGATAGGTTTCAAGGATGCTGTTAACACCTTTACTACGGTTAAGGCCAATGGAGTTATCCGCTGGGCCCCCACGTAATTCCACGACAACACCATTTCCACCCAGGCGATCCGCAATATATTGACCATCCTGAACTCCAATTGTGAAGTTATCCGGGCCAATATAAGACGTATACGATTCTGCACTACCCTTGCCGAATTGCCGGTCGACGAGAACCGTTGGAATTCCCGCATTTTTGAGGGCATCCAAGGCCGCTGGAGCTTCTTCCAGCCAGGCGCCGGAAATGATCACTCCATCAACATTCTGGGCGATCAGGTCTTCAATGTCTGATTGGAATTTAGCAGCGTCACCATTCGCGTCAGTGGCAACAATCGTGACATTACTATAAGGCTTTGCTTCATCGATAACGGCATTATTCATCCCGATGAAGTATGGGCAACACTGGGAGAAGTTTGCCATCCCGATTTTTAAATTGGTTGGTCCTGTCTCAGCGACCGGTGTCTCCGTTGCCTGTGTGCATGCAGCCAGCATCACGGCCAGGACTAATATACTCGTCAAAATTATGGTGCGTTTCATTGATCATTCTCCTTTTAAATATGATTCTGAGTTCATTGGCCTGTAGTAGGACAATTTTGGCGTTGTTATTCCTCCTTACTGCCTCCTTTCTCCCCAACTGGATGAATCCCTGGGTGTAATCGCTTCCCTGTCTCATTTCACTTCTTACGCCTTGCCAGAACCGCGATCAGGATGATCAGACCTTTAAAGATCTGTTGATAGTAGGATTGCACATTAAACAGATTGAGCAAGTTATCGATGATGCCAAGCGCACCCACACCAGCGAGCGTGCCAAAGACACTACCACCACCCCCTCCTAAGACGGCGCCGCCGATAACACAGGCGGCAATGGCATCCAGCTCAAAACCCGCACCCACGCTGGGTTGGGAAATCCCAAGCCGGGAAGCCAGGGTAACGCCTGCCAGGCCGGCAAATAAGCCGGAGATCATATAGGCCAGGAATATATTCCATTTGACATTGATCCCTGCCAGACGCACTGCTTCCTCATTTCCACCGATCGCATCAATTGCTCGCCCTGAGCTGGTCCGATTCAGAAAGAACCAGACGATGGGGTAGCAGGCGAGCATGATCAAGGCTGATATTGGGAATGGGCCGATGAAACCTGCCCCAAGGACAGCCCGAAAGGCAGGATCGGTCGGAGTTATAGGAATATCTGAGTAGACGTAAACCAAACCGCGTATGGTTCCTAATGTAGCCAGGGTTACGATGAATGGTTGCAGCTTGAAGCGGGAAATGAAGAAGCCATTAATCGCTCCTACCGATATACCCACCAGAAGGCAGATCAGGATCGCCGGGAATAGAGGCATCCCATCTTTAGACATTCCTGCAACCATAATGCCGGTAAGAGCTACGATCGGACCTACCGAGAGGTCGATGCCTCCGGTCATAATAACCACCAGCATACCCAGGCTGAGTAACCCATTGGTTACCGCTTGCCGCGACAGATTGCTCAAATTCCGTTGGGTAAAGAAAACATCCGCCATCATGGCGATCAAGATCACGATAACAATGAAAGCAATTGCGAAAGCATAATTTACCCAGCGCCGCCTTTGTTGCGTCCGTGAAGAACCGAGCAGCAATTTACGCAATCCTGTTTCCCCCTCGGGTGGCTTCATAGGTGATGGTGAATTTTCAATGGTCATTGACTCACTCCCGCAGCAGATGCTAGCAACTTCTCCTCATTAGCCTGCGCACTATTAAATTCTCCAACAAGATGTCCCTCTCGCATGACCAACGCACGATCGCTCATACCCAGGATTTCTGGCAGCTCCGAGGAGATCAGAAGGATGCCCATCCCATCGCGAGCCAGATCATTGATAATATGATAAATTTCGACCTTCGTGGCCACATCAACACCCCGGGTGGGTTCATCGAGGATCAGCACACTTGCCTGAGTCATCAGCCACTTGGCAAGCACCAGTTTCTGCTGGTTCCCACCACTCAGGTGGCTTGCTATTCTTTCGAGTAAGGGGGGGCGGACATCAAGTTCCTCTAATTTCTGCTGCACCTTTATGGCTTGTTTACCCCGATCGATCACGCTCCACCGGGAAAGACTATGGTACGAAGCCATACTGGCATTGTCTCGCAGTGTGCAATGCATCACCAGTCCATCGCGTTTCCGGTCTTCCGTGAGCAAAGCTATTCCAGAGCGCACTGCATGGCGGGGCGACTTGGGGAGGATGGGTTTACCATTGAGCAGGATTTCTCCCGATGTAATTGGATCAGCGCCAAAGATACAACGTGCCACCTGGGTCCGCCCACTTCCAACCAGGCCAAACATGCCCAGGATTTCACCCTGCCTCAGCGTGAACGAGATATTCTTAAAATCCTTTTCATTGGAAAGGTTCTTCACTTCTAAGGCTATATCAGCTCTGGGAGGAATTCGATCGGGGTAGATCTCCCCCAGGTTTCGACCAACCATCATCTTGATCAGTGTGTTCTGATCGGATTCTTTTGGTTTTACCGTACCTACCAGCTGGCCATCCTTGAGTACTGTGATCCGATCGGCAATTTCAAATACTTCATCCAGGCGATGAGAGATATACAGGATGAGGGTTTGCTCCTTTTTAAGCTGGCGCATTAAAGCAAACAAACGCCTCAGCTCATCCTGCGAAAGCACAGCGGATGGCTCATCCAGGATCAGGATTTTTCTGCGCTTGGCCAACGCTTTGGCAATCTCAACCATTTGCTGGTGGGAGACGCTCAAATGACTGACGGTCTGATGCACATCAATACCTTCGAACCCGATGGAAGAAAGGATTTCCTCCGCCTGGCGATAAGCTTTAGCCCAGTCTACTAAACCCCGTATATGCTTGCTGGGCATCTGTCCTAGGAGAATATTTTCGGCCACGGTCAGGTGTGGCACCAGGCTGAACTCCTGGTATACGGCATAGATTCCCAGGCGATTAGCCTGTTGAGGCGTTTTAAGCTCGGTAGGTACACCATCCAGAAGGATCTCTCCGGCATCCCTCGGGATCGCCCCGGTTAGAATCTTTACCAGGGTCGATTTTCCAGCTCCGTTCTCCCCCGAAATGGCGTGCACCTCCCCAAGACGGCCACTGAAATCCACCCCACTGAGCGCCTGGGTGCCATCGAAGCTCTTGCGGATACCCCGCATCACCAAATAATCAGTCTGTTCCATTCCCTGGCGCTATCCCTGGTCTGGTAGCGAAAAAGCATTATGGACCACGATCGTCTTCTGATCGGTCATTTCGTCCAGGGTGTCATGCACCCCTTCACGACCATGCCCGCTCATCTTGATCCCCCCGAAAGGCAGGGTCTCGACCCGCAAGGCAGACGACCAGTTAACGATCACCCCGCCAGCCTCCAGCTGGTAGGCGATTTCAAGCGCCTTGTTGATGTCGCGGGTGAACACCGCGGATTGTAAGCCGTAGGGCGAGTCGTTTGCCATGCGGATGGCATCCTCAATGTTTGTGAATGGTACCAGCGGCGCCACCGGGCCAAAAACCTCCTCCTTGAACATTGTCATCTCCGGCTTCACATCGGTGAGTACTGTTGGCTCATAAAAAGCATTTTTGCGGCGCCCACCGGCGCGTAGTTTCGCACCTTCCTTGAGCGCACCATTGACGAATTTCTCAACTTCTTTGGCAGCCTCTTCGTTGATCAATGGCCCAACATCGGTATCATCATGCAGCTGGTCTCCCATTTTCAAGGCTTTGGCTTTCCTGGTAAGCAAGTCGGCGAATTTATCATAGATGGGGGCTTCAATGAAGATGCGTTTCACTGCGCAGCAGATCTGGCCGTTGCCGCGTGCCAGCCGTCCGAGCACCACCGCTTCGGCTGCCTTCTCCAGGTCGCAATCGGAAAGGATGATCAGGGCATCGTTACCCCCCAATTCCATGTGGACCTTTTTGAGGTTCTCAGCTGCCAATTGGGCGATGCGTACACCCACTTCCGTGCTTCCGGTGACGGTGATCAGCTGGATACCCTTGGAGCGGGCGAGAAAATCGCCGATAACTGCTCCAGGCCCGGTAACCATCTGGTGGCCATACAGCGGCAATCCACAACCCTCCATCAATTTGGCAATTTTTAGCAGGGTCAGCGGACAGGCGCTGGGTGGCTTGGAGATGACGGCATTACCAGCTGCCAGTGCTGAGGCAGCCTTGTGCCCCCACAGCTCCACCGGGTAGTTAAAAGGCACAATGGCTGCCACCACACCCAGGGGCTGGCGTATGGTGATGGCAAAGTGGCGCTCATTCCCGCGCACCGCATCCACCGGCATCACGCGCCCAAAGATACGCTTGGCTTCCTCGGCAAACATGCGGAATATATTGGCCGTGACTGCCACTTCAGCCCGGGTCTGGGTTATTGGCTTGCCGTTTTCCCTGGCCAATAGCTTGCCCAGCTCATCAACATTCTCATCGATTCGCTCTGCAACCTTGCTGAGCACCTGGTAACGCTGCAGGGCAGTCAGCTTGCGCATCCCAACTTTACCGATCTGGGCTGCTGCAACCACGCGTTCCATGTCCTGCAGGGTCGCCTTGGGCACCTTGTCTATCTCTTCCCCTGTACCGGGGTTGCGGATCGACATCCAGGTATGATCCGACGATTCCACCCACTCATTTTCAACTAGCATTTTCATGTTTTCCTCCATCCAACTCCTGGTAATAAGCCAGAAATAAAATCATCGGGAATTTTCTTGTTCCTGCTCACCGGGATAGTTTCCACTGAACCCTTTTCGCTTGGAGATCTGGTAAGCCGCCTGCATGACCAACGGACCCAGGAAGCTTATGCGATCCTGGTCCATCCGGGTCCGGGGGACAGAGACACTGATCGCAGCGATGGGAGCCCCGGTGTAATCAAAGATCGGTGCGCCCACACAACGGATGCTGATTTCGTTCTCTTCGTTATCGATGGCGAAGCCTCGTGATTTGATCAGCTGCAGCTCATTTATAAGGGCTTCAGGTGTAGTGATCGAGTTAGGCGTGCGTTGCGTCAGCGGGTTTTTCAGGACAGCGCTCAATAATTCCCCATCACTGAATGCCAGGATGGCTTTACCCAGGGCGGAGCAGTACATGGGGACCCTGGCGCCGATGTGCGACGACATAACCAGGGCGTGTTTGCTCTCGACCTTTTCGATGTATACGACTTCTGTGCCCGACGGCAGCGCCAGGTGGATGGTTTCACCCGACTTTTCTGCCAGGTCATTCAAGACTTCCAGGCTTGCATTCCGCAGGTCGCTCTTGACCAGGAACGCACCTGCCAGCTCGATCACCTTGGTGCCGAGAAAAAATCGGTCACCTATTTTTCGGTCCGCGAGGCCAAGCTCCTGCAGGGTGACCAGGTAGCGGTGGGTGGAGCTTTTTGGCATGTCGATGGATTGGGAAAGCTCGGTCAGGCTGATACCTGTGTCTGGATTGGATGCCAGGATATCCAGGATACCTATCGCCTTCGCCACCGTGGTTGAGACCGAAGTGCGATTGGCTAAAGCCTTGCCCCCAGGGAGTTCATTCGCCGGACGAGCTGAGTTCATCGTAGTCCAAGCAAGCGAGAGATTTCAGGGATGCTGTACACTTTCAACAGCGACGATCCTTGCTGCAATCTGGATTCGAGCATCTCAATATGTGGAACTCTATTCCATATCTTAGCACAACAAAAAATGATTGTCAATAGGGGGTGTGGTTTTTTGCACAATCCAACCTGTTTCTATGTCAATTCAGAGCCTGCGTTTTATGCAGGTCGCCTGCACCGGGCAAATAAAGGTGAATCAATCTTCAATAAAGTGAACCAGATTATTACTCTAGATGAAACCGCTATCCATGCACTGACATCGAAGTTGCGCTTATTTTGCCAACTTCTCAACCCTGGTCAGCATTCAATATTGGCGATTAGGTAAAGTTAATATCATCCTGGATATTGAAGGATGGGTATAAATGGATTAAGATTGAGAAAAAAGCAGCACCAGGAGATGAATGATGAGCAGTGTCGAACGAGCAGTTGCAACCCAATTATCGAATATCCAGGTTAAAACCGGTAAATCACTGGATGAATTGACCGAGCTGGTATATAGCAGCGGATTGAAAAAACATGCCGAGATCCGCACTATGCTGATGGAAAAGCTAGGCCTGGGTTATGGGGATGCCACCATGCTGACCCACTATGTTCTCAAGACGGATGCACAATCTGCAGCCAAAGAGAGAGGCCTCACCACGGACGATGTCCTAGATGAGATCTATAGCGGACCAAAGGCTGGACTGCGGCCCATCCATGAAAAGCTGATGCAAGCCATCACCCAGTTCGGCGAGTTCGAGATCGCCCCCAAGAAAGGCTACGTGTCGCTGCGGCGTAAGAGGCAGTTTGCCATGCTGGGCCCGGCAACCAATACGCGCGTGGAGCTTGGGATCAATATTAAAGAGTTGGAAGCGGACGAGCGTTTGCTCGCCCAACCTGCCGGCAGTATGTGCAACTACAAGGTGAAACTCAGCGATGCAACCCAGGTGGACGAAACGATACTATCCTGGGTTCGGCAGGCATACGATAAGGCAGGTTAGCACCAACTCACATTCCATCAGGCAGTTTTTACGTCCTGCTTGTGGGTGGTAATTGTATCTCCAGTGAATTTGTTCAGCCTGACGATGCGTGCTTTTGCGCGGATGAAGGGCGGTACTGCCAGGCGAGCCTGGGCATAGCTTTCAGCATCGATGATCGCCCAACCGCTGTGAACGCCTTCCGGGCATCCCCAATCAAAATGGTGGAGATAACCCATGGCATAGACTTGCTCGACCAACATCAGGCAATCTTGCGCTGTATGAGGTGTTTCAATTAGATACCTGTCCATTTTTCTCTCCAATCGGCATTTTTGCCTGCCCAATTATTATCAAGTATTATCTTCCCTGCCAATATATTACTAATATGGTCTAATATATATAATATATCTTATTTTAGAAAGTGTCAAGATAAAGTAGAATATTGTCATGCAACCAACCCCAGCGCACCTGCAAATCATTTATGCCAATGATTGGTAACAACCGATATACAGTTATAGAAAGGAGACATCATGGAGACACTAGACGCCATCCGCAAGCGCTGCAGCCTTAAAGCCCATATTTCCCCTCGCGAGGTCGAAGCGGACAAGCTGAACCTTATCCTTGAGGCGGGGAGACTGGCACCCTCAGCACGCAACTACCAGCCATGGCAATTCATTCTCGTTAAGGACCGGAAGATCTTGGATGAGCTTGTTCTGGCCTTCTCAGAATCCAACCGTGTTATCATCAAAGCACCAGTCATCCTGGTGGTGTGCTCCCGGGCGATCGATGATGTGGTGCGGGATGGCAAGGAGTATTATCTCTTTGATGCTGGCCTGGCAGTGGAGAACATGGTATTGGCAGCAACCGACCTCGGCTTGGTGACCCACCTGATGACCGCATTCGATGAAGCTCAGGTGAAGAAAATCCTGCACATCCCTGAGGATGTACGCACGGTGGTGGCGACGCCATTGGCATATCCGCTCGAATCGAGCTACGACGAAGCCGCGGAGGAACGGCTATCCATACGCACGCGCAAAGACCTGAAAGACATGGTTCATATAAACCTGTGGAGCGAGATTGAGCCGGCGTAGAATACAATCAAATCTTCCGAGATAAATATTTGTTCACAATCTTAAGAATTTGGAGTCGAACATGGAACTAGAAGATGCTCAACGCGCAATTACAGCTGCAAAAGCCAAGGCAGATGAAATGGGACTCCCCATGTGTATTGCGGTGATGAATGAATATGCCTACCTGATCGCCTTCGTCCGCACAGGTGATACGACGCTTGATTCTATTCAGCTGGCGATCGATAAGGCATATACCTCGGCATTGATCCGCATGGATACACGTGAGCTGGGTCGTTTAAGCCAGCCCGGGGAGCAGTTATACGGCATCCAGAATAACCTGGGTGGCAAGATGGTGATCTTCCCTGGAGGCATCCCGATCTGGCGCGATGGAAAGCTGTTCGGTGCGGTGGGTGCCAGCGGAGGGATGGTGGATGAAGATGAAGCCGTAGCCCTGGCTGGCGTGCAGGCACTATCAGGGTGATGATAAACCGCTAAACCATCCAGGGATTTCCACGTAGGGATTCATAGACTAATCCTGCCTGATGCGTCGAGCTAGATACTGTGCGGCTTTGAGTCCTGGTTTTACTTTACCTGGAAATTTGCCTTGGAGATGCTTTCTGCTGGTTATGTATAATCTAAGCTATCCATTTTAAAAAAAGAGGATACTCATGCCACTATTTGGGAAGAAATCTGACAAGAACAATCCGGCAATTCCAGCCGACCAGCTGAAGAGCCGCCTGTTGGGGCTCAACCGACCGAGTGCTCCTTATCGCATTTTGGATGGGCAGAGCGAAGGTGTAGACCTGGTCGCTGAATGGAAAATCATGGATCCCAGCTGGTTTGAGGTCTTTGATGATGCCAAAGTTGAGAAGATCTTTCGTATTTACCTGAAACTGGATGCCGAGAAAAGTGAGCTACGAGCCCAGGACCGCGAATATACAGTTAGCTGGTCGGCAGGGTTCCCGCAGTTATCGTTGGAGAAAAGTGCATTCAAAGGCCAGATGACCTCGGTGCAGTTTGGGGCTAGCTACGCCTTTACTGAGACGTTGGCACCCGGGCAGGTCTATAAATACCGGTTTAACACCAATGAGCTGAAGAAACCCATCCAGGACCTTTGTACATCCTGCGGGTGGAGCTACAAAGGGGTGTCATTCGGAAAGCTATAACGGCTATCATTGCCTCCCTTATATTCCCTGGCGTCAATGCGGATATCTTGAGAGTGCAGTAGATGTAGTTTTCATTAGTTTCCATCAGAAGAAATCTCATCGTGAAAAAAAGGACCGGATCACGAGGGATCCGGTTCCAATTCAATCGCTGCCTTTTTATCTCAGGAGCTTCACCACCTCAATCATCCCCGCCACCCCCGCCACCCCCACCATCGGTAGGATTGTTGCTGTCGTGGCATTTAAGGCAGGTATGCGTGGAAAGGCTGCTGGTGTGGCAATCGCGGCATGTCGCCCCTTCGTGGTTGATACAGGCATCTTCACCACAGATACCTGGATGCTGCAGGTTGAAGGTTGCCGGGACCCAGGAAGCAGTTGTGTGACATTGATCGCAGGACATCCCGGCAAATAAGCCAGCGTGGAATGCGGGCTCAGCATGGCAGGCGGCACAATTTTGTGGTGTTCCCTTGAACACCCCATTAACATGGCAGTCGGTGCACTTGAGGTTGACGTGCGCGCCGGTCAATTTAAATGCGGCCAGATTATGATCAAAGGTTGCGTCTGCCCAATCGGATGGATTGTGGCACTGCTCACAGGCAGTCCCAAATTCCCCATTATGCTGGTCATCCTGCTGGTGGCAGGAGTAACAGTCTTTGGGAGTGCCCTTGAAACCACTGCTGTGGCAGCTTTCACACGGCACATCCACATGTTTTCCCTCGAGCTTGAAATCTGCCAGGTTGTGGTCAAACGTAGCCGGCTTCCAGCCTGCTGGAGTGTGGCATTGACCACACTGGGTACCAAATTTACCCGCATGGGCATCATCGGATAGGTGGCAGCCTTCGCAGGTAGTCGGAGTGCCGGCGAAACCACTGGTGTGGCAATTTTCGCATGCCACGTCTACATGTTTCCCCTCCAGGGGGAAGTTAGCCAGGCTATGGTCAAAAGTTGCCTGCTCCCATCCATCGGGGGTGTGGCAGACACCGCATTCGGAGCCAAATTTGCCCGCATGGGCATCATCCGAAAGATGGCAGCCTTCACAGGCAGTGGGTGTGTTTTGCAGGTCGGTAATTGTGCGGGCATTCAGGTGGCATCCTGAGCAATCCACCTGTAAATGCTTTCCGCTTAGTGCAAAGGTCAGCTGGTTGTGGTCAAAGTCACCGTACCGGTCAACGCCATCATGGCAGGCCAGGCAATTCTCTCCGAAATCAGTCAGGTGGGTATTTGTAAAAGCCGCATCGATGGAGAGATGGCAATCCACGCATGTTTGCTGCTCGAAGGTGGAAAAGCCGTTAATGTGGCAGTCCGTGCAGGTAAATGGGTTGCCATTTGTGTTGGTTTGGTGCCCGGAAAGGGAGAAACCAGTCGGGTCATGCGGAAAATCCGTAGTATCCATCACCGTCAGCGGGGCATCCATACCATGATGTTCTGTATGGCAGGTCTGGCAGGGGGGTGAATTCCCTTGAAACAGGATCCCATGCAGGGATGCGATATCCCCCATTTGCTTGTCGATATCTACATGGCAGTTAAGACAACGGTCTGTCATGGTCTCGGCAGACCAGAAGGGTGGGTGGCACTGGCTGCAATCTTTGCCAATTTCAGCATGCGAGGTCACCCCACCGAGTGCAGGTCCTGCCTGGGCATTGAGCGCACCCGGGTTGAACATGGAATTGCCGGAGATGATCTCTGCCGCGACCAGTATGATCAGCGTGATGAACGCACTGACCAGGGCAAGCGGGGAGAGGCAACCGATACGTGAGGTGTTCATTTGAGCAAAGTGGCGTAATACAGAGCGCCGAGAATGTGGGCAAAAGCAGCTGTAAAGAGCGCCATCCCAATGGGGATGTGAACGGTATGCCACAGCGACATCAAGCGGCGGGCATTGGCAAGCGCCCCAGCCTGCATCTGCCCGATCAGCCCGGTATCTTCAATCCCGTCCGCGGTGCGTGGGATGCGGGTGTATATGTAGCGTCCGATGAAACCACTGACCACGATCACCCCGGTGAGCAGAAGGGTAACCCCCGCCAGGCCGTTGAATTTCCATGAGCTGTGCAGCAGGACCATGAATGGACCGACAATACCGGTGAAAATGTGGAATTGAAGCCAGCTGGACATGCGTCCCCAGCGTGCCGTCCGGCTGCGCTTGCGCAAGCTGTAGAGCGTTTCGGTGGCTAGCATGAGCAGAAAGCCAAGGATACCAATGACATGGCCATACAGCCCACCTGCTGCAGGGATCTGGCGGGTATACTGGAGCACCACGGCATAGGATGCCGCAACGAGGATGCATGCCAGGAAGGCGAAAATGAGTTCTTTTGAGCTACGCAGCATGGTGGTTTTCCTGGACTTTATTTCTTGGACCGATCCAACCAGAACCCTGCCAGGATATCAGCGATGGCAGCCTTGGGTTCGAGCAGGGCACTTCGGATGGGGGTGATATCAATTTTCTGGCGGACGATGGCCTGCAGGGCAGCGGAGAGTTTCTGGTCACCCATGACAATGGCACCCAGGATGTGGTTTTCTCCGATCATCAGGCGCAGATGGTTGATCTCAAAACCGTCCTGGGCGGAAATGGCATCTGGCAATTGGCGCCAGGTCTCACTGTCGCCGCGGGCGATGCCCTGCAGGTCCGGGTCTGAGCCACCGCCAACCGTGCCGATGATCGTGGTGGTCAGCCCAGCCAGGCGGGTGACGTTGAAAGCCACGGGCTTCAGGTAGGGATGATTTTCCGCACTCATATTATTGCCGGCTGCCCTACCCTGCTCGCGGGCGGGTGACCACAGGCTGTCCAACACCTGTTTTCCGCTTACCGGGTCGTATACCTGGGCGACATCCCCAGCGGCGAAAATATCCGGCAGATTGGTATGCATATATTCATCCACCAGGATGCCACGCTCGCACAGTATCCCGGCTTCCTGTGCCAGCTGGATGCGTGGAGTGATACCGATAGCATATGCGATGAAGTCAGCCTTGATTTGTTTGCCATCCGCCAACTTTGCTCCGACCACACGCCCGTTCTCGCCAATAATTTCGGCGATTTCGCTCTTATGATGCAGCTGGATCCCTTCATGGTGAAGCCGACTCTCGATGATGTGTGCTTCGGGTTCATCCAGCACATTTGGCCAGTAGCGTTCACTGCGCAGGATGTAATGCACCTTGACGCCTCGCTTTGCCATTCCTTCAGCCAGTTCGAGGGCGGTGATGCCACCACCCGTGACCAGGCAGGTGCGCCCTGGCTTGGCGCTGGATAGTAGCGCCCGGGCATCGCTGAGATGGTCAAGCTTGTGAACGCCCTGCAAGTCTGCCCCGGGAATTTTGAGGGCAACAGCCTGTGCGCCAGTGGCGACGAGCAGGCGGTCATAGGGCAGCCGGGTGGCATTGCCGAGCTCAAGTGTTTTTTCTGCCGGGAGTATCCGCTGGACACTAGCCTGGTGAAACTCGATGCCCAATTTCTGGAAATGGTCTTGTTTAAAAGGAAACAACCATTTCTCCGTCAGCTCGCCAGTCAGGTAATAGGCCAGGCCGGGGCGGGAGTAGTAGCCAAAGGGATCCTCGCTGATCAATGTGAGTTCCCCATGGCTATCGGTGCTGCGTATCGCTTCCGCTGCAGCAATGGCAGCCACACCTGTTCCAATGATCACATAGCGCGTCATTTGGACGGCTCCTTGAACAGGTTGGTGCGCTCAAATTTCAATACCCCACGCGGGCAGCGATTGATGCACTCACTGCAGGTCAGGCAGCGGCTGTGGATCACCGGGGTCCCCAACCAGGCGTGTTGCCGGACGTCTATTTCCACCGGGCAGTTGAATGAGCATATCCCGCACTGTACACAACGCGCCGAATTTGCCACCACCTGGCCTTGCGCCCGGTTGATCAGCCGTTTTTTTTCCTGTCGAAACAAGCTCATAAGGATAAATTTCGCACTAATCTATCAATCTCTGCTGGATAGCGATGGCTAATCCTGCGAACAAGGCTTGATTATAAATAAGAATCTGGGAATTGTCATCCTAAAAGTTAACATTTACCCATATTGGTGTGGTGCTGATTATTAAGAAAAGGATATGTCCAGGATCCCGATATTTGCTTCACCCTGTGCTGTGTGCCTTACCTGATTATAATGAAGGAAGGAGAGTGAAGCCGTATGAAAAACCAAGATCCAGGAATGACTGCAGAAAATGCACTTGAGCTGATCAAGCTTTTTGAGCAAATCGGATCGAGGTGACGCTGGATGGAGGTTGGGGAGTGGATGCACTGCTTGGGAGGCAAACCAGGTCTCACACCGATGTGGATATCGTTATTGCCTACAATGATGTAAGGCAGCTAAAGACGTTGCTTGAAGCAAGAGGTTATAGAGTAGAACCAGATCCTGAAGCCCGAGCGTATAACTTTTTGATGGGCGATAGTGTGGGGCACTATGTCGATGTTCATACCTACACCTTCGACCCAGTGAATCACCCGGAATTCGGCATCGATTATCCCATCGAATCATTGAATGGGACTGGGTCGATCAATGGGTACCCGGTCAGGTGCATCTCTTTGAACTATATGGTGCAGTTCCATACCGGGTACAAAGTGGATGAGACCGATTACCATGATGTAAAAACTCTGTGTCAACAGTTTGGCATTGCGCTACCAGCAGAGTATGAGATATTTGAGAAATAACAGTCGAAGCTCGGCTTTGAAATAAAGCTTGAGCAGCATACCCAGGCTTTTATACTTCCTGGGTGCGCCAGTATAATAAGGTTGTATATTGCACATGGCTGGTGTGGACGATATTTCGGATAATCAATAACCCAATAGAAAGGTAGGCCTGCAATGATTGAAGATGAAATTGTCACAAGCGAGGATTACATCCAAAGCCTACGCGGGCGCAACTTGAATGTGTTTTTAATGGGTGAGCGGGTGGATGAGCCGGTCGACCACCCGATCATCCGACCATCGATGAACGCCGTGGCAATGACTTATGACCTGGCACTGCAAGCTCCAGGGTTGGCAACCGCGACATCCAATCATACAGGCAAGCAGGTCAACCGATTCCTGCATATCGCCACGAGTGCTGAAGACCTGGTGTTGCAGAATAAGATGCAACGCAGGATGGGACAGCTGACCGGGACATGCTTCCAGCGCTGTGCGGGGATGGATGCACTCAACGCCCTGTACTCAGTCACCTATGAGATCGATGCTAAGCATGCCACGCCCTATCATGACCGATTCACCGCCTTCCTCAAGGAGATGCAGCTCCATAATTACGTCATCGGTGGAGCGATGACGGATGTGAAGGGTGACCGCAGTAAATCCCCGTCGCAGCAGGCAGATCCGGACCTGTATGTGCACGTCAGCAAACGCACGAAGGAAGGGGTATATATTCGCGGTGCTAAGGCGCACCAGACCGGAGTGATCAACTCTCACTGGCTGGTGGTCATGCCAACGCTGCGGCTCAAACCTGAAGAGACGGATTACGCCATCGTGGGAGCACTTCCGTTGGACGCACCCGGCATCACCTACGTGGTCGGCAGGCAATCCTGTGACACACGCAGCCTGGAAGATGGGGATATCGATGCTGGAAATGCCCAGTACAGCGGGCAGGAAGCCCTGGTCATTTTTGACGATGCCTTCATCCCCAATGATTTTATCTTCATGGATGGGGAGACGGAGTTCAGTGCCATGCTGGTTGAGCGCTTTACAGCTGGTCACCGGCGCAGTTATGTGTGCAAGAGCGGCGTGGGCGATGTGCTCATCGGGGCTGCGGCCACCGTGGCGGAATACAACGGGGTGGAAAAGGCTTCCCATATCCGCGAAAAGCTGGTGGAAATGACCCATCTCAACGAGATCATCTATGCCACGGGGATCGCCTCATCATCCCAGGGACAGCTCACCCCGTCGGGAGCATTCCTGTGCGACCAGCTGCTGGCGAACGTGTGCAAGCAATCGGTGACCCGCATCACCTACGAGATGGCGCGCCTGGCACAGGACCTGGCAGGTGGTTTGCTGGTAACACTGCCGTCGGAGGCCGATTTTCACCATCCCAAAGTTGGTCCACAGCTGGAAAAATACCTCAAGGGGCGGGAGGATGTGCCCACCGAGAGTCGTATGCGAATTTTGAGGCTGATCGAGAACCTGACAATGGGTCGCAACGCAGTAGGTTACCTGACCGAGTCTCTGCACGGGGCAGGCTCACCCCAGGCCCAGCGCATCCAGATCCAGCGGCAGATGGATTTGGAGTTTAAGCAAAGCCTGGCAAAGAAACTGGCGGGGATTGAAGAGACCAGGTGAGTAAGGGGTAAATTACACGGTGCAAACTAATATCTGGATGCGAAAGATATCGCCGAAATATTGCTTCACCGGTATTTTGTTGATTATCTAAGAAGAGGCGCAGCGATTCTGCGCCCCTTCTTAATAAATCTCCAATTACCTGCGTAACAACGGCAGGAAATGCGGGAAGGTCGTGCCATAGACAAGCTCATAGGCACCAATATCACAGATCACTGATCCATCATTGTTGCTGTCGAGAGGCCGGGTAACACCGCGTTGGTCCTCCGCTGGAATGCCTGTATTGGAACCAGCGTCGACGGCTGGGCTGTTTGGCAGCAGGGCGTGTGTGTGCGTCGCGCCACCGTTGTTTTCAAGTGGACGTATCTTCGGATCTGTATTCACCAGGTCGCCGCCAGCCGCTAATCCACAGGAATTGGCGCTTTCCAGGTTATTGCCCTGAGAGGTGATCCACATATCGCAGTTGTTCGGTACCCCCGATGCAACCAGGGTGTTCTTTAATGTCACGTTAGCGCTGGAAAGGCTTCCCAATGAGAGGTTCCCACCGATCGTCCCGGCGCTATTGCCTACCAGGGTGACGTTCACCAGGGATAAGGTGGCGGATGGGTTAGATATTTCACTGTTATCGATGCCACCACCAGAGCCATCAGAATGGTTACCCGAGAATGTGCTGTTGGTGACGTAGGTGTCCCCATTGCTGCGCAATCCTCCACCAACGGAGACGGCTGTGTTGCCACTGAATTCACTTCCCAGGATGATCACTTCGCTCGCATCATTGGCGATACCGCCACCGTAACCAGAGGAGTGGTTGGTGATAAAACTACTTTCGCTCACCACAAGCGAGCCAAGATAGATGTTGATCCCACCACCGCGAATCCCAGCAGTATTGCTGATAAAGGTGCCCCTGGTTATGCCCACCTGACCAGTTGCATCAATCCCGCCACCATTAACTGCAGCTGTATTCTGGGTAAAATAAGTATCATTGATTGTGCTATTTCCATAATCCTGCACTGCCCCACCCATGGAGCCCGAAGAGTTGCTCATGAGCCTGCTGTAATCTATTAATAGCGTGCCAGCATTAAATACTGCCCCACCTCCTACTGCACCTGCATAACCCAACGACTGATTATGGGTAAATGTGGAGGCATGGATAGTTGCGGATGCGGACGCTTCGACGCATACGGCACCACCGCTTTCAAAGGCGATATTGTTGTTGAAACTGGTTTTATCCAGTATGAGCTGGCCACCTGCCAACACATGGATTGATCCTCCACAGGTTTCTGATAAACCATCATTCACTGCGATCTGGGTCAGGGTAAGCTGTGCACCTGACTGGACCTCGAAGTGATTGGAAGCCCCACTGGTGGAAAGGGTGACCAAATTACCGCCATCAATGGTTCGAGTGGCATTTATCGGAATCACGCCAGACAGGATGATCGTAGCCGGTAATGGTCCGCAAGCAAACTTGATGGTTGGTTGGCCTGTCGCAAGCGCTGCCAGCAGTGCTGCTTCATCGCAACTACCTGTAGCACCAGAGCCAACTACCGCAACCCCAGATGGCAAAGTTCGGAAGGTCTGGTCAGCTCCATAGACAGGAGGACCGCTGGATGGGGTGAAGGTGAAGCGCCAGTGATAGAGTGTGTCTGGTGAGAGTGGGGGCGGACCCCAATTATCCCAGGCCAGGAAGGCATTGCCCCCTGCGGGGATATCCACTGATTCATGGATCAGGCCGTAGTTGGTGTCTGTGCCCAGGTCAAAATACCCCGTCCCGCCGAGACCATGGGTGTATAAATATGCTTCTGAGTGGGCAGTGTTATCTTTAATATTCGTGGTGGATGGGCTGGGATAAAGGATGGATGGCTGGTTGTCAAAGACATACACTCCCTGCTGTGGCTGCAGCCATGGGCTATCATTGCCATCCAACATCCATACACTGGCCTGCATTGCGCTGTTGGTCAGAGCCGTGCTGGAACGAACGGGGACCTGTATTTCAAGGAAACTTCCCTGTGGGATCGGCCAGGTGTATGCATGTTCACTGTCGGGCGAGGGGATATCATACATCCCGGGATTGTATGGGGATGGCGGCAGCACCTGCGGACATTCTGAGGGGGGATCTATCGGTTGGCCATTGTAAAAGCAATACACCTTATTTGTATCATCAATCGCCAGGGAAGTGTTGGCCGGCAGACCTAGATCGATATATGCACGCATCCCGCTGCAGGCATTGCCCAACCCGGCGATAACCACATGCACATAGTACGTCTGGTTCGGAGTGGGCAACCCGGCATCAGGATCTGCTAAAAAGCCGACATAGGTGCCCGCGCCATTCTCCTGGTATGGGTTACCAAAGATGATACTGGCACAGTTGGTGATGATGGAATACTGGATCGCCCCGTCGTACCAGGCAATGCCATCCAACTTGGCAGAGGAGGCTGGTATTGCGGAGGTGGCTGCCTGAACAGGATTTCCGGTAGACAGGCTGCCGATCAACAATAAAGCCAAAATAAAGGTCAAACGTAGAGGGGTTAAAATATACCTGGCTAGCAATTTATGATTTAATCGAGTTAATCTTTCGCATGAATTGTTCCTTTACATCGTCAGGATTGAAATATTCACAATAAAGTGAGGATTTCGAAGGTGATGGATTATAACCTAATTTGACCAACTTTGTAAGGAATGGTGTTGCACCTAAAGGTGACCTTGCCACGTTCATGGTTAGCCATTGATCATGGCAATGACGTACAGCTGATCACTGGTTAGAGAACCTGTTCAGCGACCTGCTTAAGTCAAACGTTAGCCAGCGCACCACCTGTGGCCAGTCCGCAGATTCCCATAAACCGTATTTCCCCTGCTGCAAGCGAATGAACTCCACCAGGTCTGCCAGGCGCGGATCGTTTTTAGAGACTCCCACCCGACCGCAAAGGTCAATCACCAAAGCCAGGTCGAACCGGGCAAAATAGGTGAATAAGCCATGCGCCGGCTCAGCTCCGACCAGGCGTGCTACCTCGAGGCCCAGGCTGGTCAGCTCGTGGGTATCCCGTTCCAGCAGCAGATGCATCGCTTGCCGAGCCGGTCCGCTCGTACACCGCCCTGGGTGAAACGCCAGGCAGATCAACACCCCGGTGGTATTGGAGCGGCAGCCCCAGCGAGAGTGGGCCAATTTCCGGTACCCGGCGACGCCCCCATAAACCCCCGCTGCCACCCCCGTTGGCCATGCGCCATCCGGTAAGCGCTGGGCCAGCAGCCACTCGTATGCCCGCTCGGCGCGCACGTCTGTGGCGTAACCGCACGCCGCCAGCCCGCGCAGAGGGAAGGCCGTTTGCAGCGGGATCATCGAATATCGCTCCTTGAGGGGTTGCTCACTGTTGCCATCGGTCAGCGCTGCTTCTTCGGTAAGTAACCAGGACCCGTCAGGTTGCTGCTGGCTGAACAGGTAATCTGCTCCACGCATAACCGCAGGGTGGGTGGCATCGAAGCCCCAATAGCCTAACTGCGCCAATGAAAATGCCGTCAACGATACCCGGCTTCCGCTTCGCCCTGCCGTAGCCCGTCCACCTGTGCGCCAAGAGCCATCCGGCTCCTGCTGCTCAAGCAGCTCCACCACCTGCAGATCATGTTGGCGAAGGTTGGCAAGCTCCACCATCTCCCGGTCATCAGCCGGCCGTCCAAACAGGTCACGCAGCACCAGCCAGCGTAAACAGGCAGACGGGTCAGCCAGCAGCAAGGGCAGCCAGCTCATAGCAACCCCCGCAGGTAAGGTGCTGTGGGTGTATTCCCAATTGCCACCTGTTCCGGCCTGCCCGCAGCGATGACATACCCGCCACCCGCTCCGCCAGTGGGTCCCAGCTCCAGCAGCCAGTCGCAGGTGGCCAGAAGATGGGTGTGGTGCTCAACAACCAGCACAGAACCACCCTCATCTACCAACCGATGCAATACCCGAGACAGGCGCAGCACATCCTCCAGGTGCTGCCCAATCGACGGCTCATCCAGGATGTAAAAACTGCCTGCCACAGACTTCCGGCACAGCTCGTGCGCAATCTTGAGGCGTTGTGCCTCCCCTCCCGAAAGCGCATACCCCGGCTGGCGCAGCACCAGGTAACCCAGACCCACCTCCTGTGCCATCTGGAGTGGTTGTTGCAGGCGTGGATCATCACCGAACAGGGCATAGACTTCATCGATCGTTCGAGCGAAGACCTCCGGCAGTGCCATGCCGTTCAAGCGTACTTGCCAGGCCTCGGCGGTATAACCAGTGCCACGGCAGGTCTCACAGGTAATGTGCACATCCGGCAGGAAGGTCATGTCGAGGGTCAAACGACCGCGCCCATCACACACCGAGCAGCGCTCTGCGAACTTGGATTCGTTCAACCCACGCACCTGGGCTTCCGGGCTGGCGGCGTAAATTGCCTGGATCGGGCGTGCCAGGTCCAGGAATGTCGCCGGGCTGCTCAGGCCAGCTTTGGATTGATCCACTACAACGGTACGCGGCGGTGCACCTTCAATAGAATCATACTCACCCGGATCGACTGGCTCATAGGCCACCGAGGTGGTTTGCTTTTTTGGCGCCAGTGCTCGACCCAGCGTATCGGCCACCAGGGTCGATTTGCCTGAACCCGATACACCGCACACCCCCACCAGGATCCCCAATGGGATGTCTATCCTCTCGCCCTTGAGATTGTTCGAACGTGCCCCATGGATCGTCAGCCAGGCATGAGGCTCGCGCCGGCTGCGGGGTTGCATCCGCCGCTCTCCACGCAGCCAGCGACCAGTGACCGTATCACCCTGCGACACCTGCTCTGGCGTCCCAGCTGCTACGACCTGTCCACCGTTCTGACCAGCACCCGGTCCCATGTCAATGATATGGTCGGCGGATTCCATCACTTGCGGGTCGTGCTCCACAACAATGACCGTGTTCCCCACATCTCGCAGCGTCTTTAGTGCCCTCAATAAACCATCCACTTCAGCCGGGTGCAAGCTGCGCGTCGGTTCATCCAGCAGGACGGACAGTGACGTCAGCCCACTGCCCAGCACACTTGCCAGGCGGATGCGCTGCGCTTCCCCAGCAGACAGGGTTCCCGCCGTACGCTCCAGGTTTAAATAGCCCAGGCCAACCTGGATTAAAAACTCCAAGCGGTGGCGGATCGTCGTCAATACACTTGCCAACTCAAGACGGGCGGGTTCGATCCCAACCAGTCGCTGCTCCAGCTCAACCAGCGTCATTTGTTCCAGCTCGTATATATTCCTGCCTGCGAGCTTCACCGCCAGATATTCTGGCCGCAGGCGCGTGCCCCCACATGCTGGGCATGGCTTATTGTCGGAGTATGTACCACCAACATCCCAGTCGCGGATGAAACCGTAAAATCCGGGGAATTTAGCTCGATAGGTGTTTGAGCGCCCCGCCCGGCTGTGATAAGTCACCGTCAGCTCCATCTCGCTGCCAAACAGGAAGGCCTGTTGTGCTTCTGCAGGGATCTGGTTCCACGGCGTGTCATGGATGTCGAACCCAAAGTGCTTGGCCAGGGCAAGGGTCAGATAATAACCGCCATTGAACGGTTTGCCCAGATAGCCGTTCGGGAAAAACCCTGGTGAGTACATTGCGCCTTCAACCAGCGGTTTCTCCGGATGGATGATCAGCTTGCCCGGATTCGGTACTTGCAACGAGCCTATTCCATTACATTTCTGGCACGCTGCAGCGTAGGTCGAAGATGTAAAGTGCCGCGGGGCTGCCAATGGTGAGCGCTCTCCGCAACGACCGCACACCCATTCCGTGCCGCGTTCCATCGAAGCGCCACATTTAAGACAGCTACGCTCTCCCTGGTGAGCAAACAGTACCGCCAGGAGGGGAGCGATCTCGGTGGCTGTGCCTACTGTTGCCCGGCGGGAAAACACCAGGCGCTCTGCGCCAATCGTCAGCGCCACCCCTAACCCGCTCACTGCTTCGACATCCGCCTCCGCTCCCTCGTGAAGGCCCTGGCGCTCGTACAGGCTTAAGCTCTCCAAAAAGCGCCGCCGCGCCTCTGCCTCCAGCACATCATGCACCAGGCTGGATTTTCCAGAACCTGACAATCCGGTCACCACGGTCAGCTTCCCTTTGGGTATTTCCACGCTTACGTTCTGCAGGTTATGTACGCGCGCCCCTTGAATGGCGATTGCCTGAGAGCTGCGTTTTGTTGAAGATGCTTGCAATGGGGCAGGGATCAACTGGTTTTCGCCACGTAAAGCCTGGCCGGTCAATGAGGAGTTGCATTCGAGCAATCCTTCCGGCGGCCCTGCATATAGCATTTGCCCACCAGCCGGCCCTGCGCCCGGTCCCAGGTCAATGACCCAATCGGCTGCCCGGATCACATCCGTGTTGTGTTCAACCACCACGATCGTCGCCCCTACCCGCACCAGGCGATCGAGCACTCCCAACAGTCCGGCGAGATCCTGGGGATGCAAGCCTGTGGTTGGCTCATCCAGCACCAGCATTTCTTTGGTGAGGCTTTTTTTGCCCAGGTAACGTGCAAGCTTCACCCGCTGGGCTTCACCCCCCGAAAGCGTCGTTGAAGCCTGTCCAAGCGTGAGGTAGCCAAGCCCGATCTCGTACAGTGCATCCAGGATTTGCCAGGCAGTCTCCAGTTTCGCCTTCGGAAGGCGGGTCTCTGCCCTAAAAAAAGCTTGCACCTCGTCGATCGACAATTCATAGAAATCTGCAATGGAATATTGCCTAGTCCCAGCCTGCAGCCTGGCTGCGAGCACAGTATCGCTGAAGCGCTGCCCTTCACACTCTGTGCACGGTATCCAGGATGAGGGTAGATAGCGCATGCTCACCTCGACTGCCCCCCGGCCACCACACAGGCTACAAGCACCTTCAGGCCGATTGAACGAAAAATTCGCTGCAGGCAACCCGGTGACGGTTGCAAACAGGTCCCGGATGATGTCGCTTAGCTTGGTGTAGGTGGCGGGGTTTGAGCGTGGGTTGCGCCCGATGGGAGATTGATCCACCAGGATGGCATGTACCTGCGGTCCATCGATACTGCGGCAGCCGTTTGGCTTGTGATTCAACAGGCTCGGCACCAGCACATCTTCCACCAGTGTGCTCTTCCCAGACCCCGAAACACCCGTAATGACGCAGAACCGACCGAGTGGAATTGGCACATCAATATTATGCAGGTTGCGCAGGTTGGCACCCCGGATGGTGAGGAATCGATTTGGTGGCGGGCGTTTCTCCGGGAGCAGCACATCTTTTCGTTTACTGAAATATTGCCCGGTGGCGGTGCCTGCCTGCCACAATAATTCGGGTGTACCACTGAAGACGATCCGGCCTCCCTGGTGCCCGGCACCCGGTCCCAGCTCGAGTGCCCGGTCAGCTCCCGCCGCGGCAGCCCGATCGTGCTCGACGAACACAACTGGCCCGGCAAGTTCGCGCAATGCTGGTAGTAAGCGTTGGATATCTGCTGGGTGTTGACCCACCGTGGGTTCATCCAGCACGTGCAGCATGTCTTCCAACCGGCTGATCAGGGTCAGCCCCAGGCGAACTCTCTGTGCTTCGCCGCGACTGAGCGTTGGAACCGGGCGGTTCAAATGGATGTAGCCGAGTCCCACCCGCTGCAATGCTGCCAACCGCTGGATGATCTCTCTACGGAGACGGGCGGTCGCTATTGTTTGATCCGAGTTAATGAATAACTCCAGGGCTGCATCAACAGAGTGCTGTAAAAAATCTGTGAAGCGGAATCCTGCCCAGCGCGTCGTTGAGGCTTGTGGCATCAAGCCCGTCCCATGGCATGCCTGGCAGCCCTGCCCGCTGCAGTTGGGACAATCCCGGTTGAAATCTACCGGGCGCAACTCTCCAAACCAAGCCCCACAGCGCAGGCAGGCTGGTGTGCGTGCCAACCATTGCACCTGGTCCCCTGAGTGGATCGCTACTGCCTGAGCACCCAGCGCAATGATCTCCGTGAGCGCCGCCCGCAGCTGGGCCAGGTCTGTCCCAGGTCCGGCGGTGGAAATTTGAAGCGCAATGTCATGGGTCTTCCCTGTGTCTAATGCCATACCCAGCCATGGCTGCTCATCCACCCAGATTCGTTCCATTCCAAAACACTCCACCAGTCCTGTCAGCAACGTGGTGTGGCTGCCCAGGATCCCGTGCACCAATGGAGCTGTAATCGTCACCGCACCGCGACTCGCCACCTCTGCCAGGCGCTCTAAAATCTCGTCTGCTGAGTAAACTGCCAGGGACATGCCACAGCGCGGACAGCTTCTTTCACCAAAATGAGCGAACAATAGGCGCAGGAAGGGGTGCAACCCGGAGGCTGTTGCCAGGGTTGAATTGGGATTGCGGTTGAGCAGGTTTTGGCCAACCGCCACGGCAGGTCCCAACCCGGTGATCGCATCGACATTCGCCGGTGCTAGCCTGCCTTTCGGCGAGCCCAGCTCAAAGACCTCTAAAAATCTGCGCCGGGCTTCGTGATACAGGGTATCGAACACCAGTGAGGTCTTGCCTGACCCGGAGATCCCTGTGACGACAGTCAGTCCCTCGCCAAATTCGACCTCCACCCCCTGCAGATTATGTTCACGCGCCCCTTGAATATGGATTTTCATCACTGCTTGATCCAAAACAAAGTAGATAGATAGAACAATTGTACCATTCGGGCTGATTAATTACTCATCTATATTTAGAATAATAAGGCATTTTTTCGATTGTCATTGCGAGCGAAGCGAAGCAATCTTCACCACTGTTACTCATAAGATAAGCACCCGGATACCTAAAGAATTAACTCGGAAAAGGAAGATTGCTTCGGCTTAAACCGCCTCGCAATGACAAAATTGCCATATTTATTACTGAATTTGAGACTGTAAAATAAGTATTTGAATCCCTAACAACCAATAAATACTTTGATGAGTAATTACCAGGTTGATGACCCGTCATCAAATATTCAATTCTCCTGCAAATTGGAAGGTAGATCTTTGAACAAGAACGATTCAAAGGTCCAATAGCGCAACTACAGCCACTGTAATTAATAAAAATGCTTGTACTGGTAAAATCATCCCTTACAAAAGATTGTAAAAACAAGCCCTCAGGTTCTCACCCTTGAATTAAAAAATGATAGAATCAGGCTTGTTCTTTTGCCAAGTTAAGCTAACCGTCCCTTTGATCTCATCACAGGAGCATAGGATCATGTATTGTCCACGATGCCAGACCGATAATCCTGATAGAGCCCGCTATTGCCTCAATTGTGGGTTGGCCTTGGAACGCAGGTGTACCAATTGCCAGGCTGAGCTCCCACCTGGGGCTAGGTTTTGCATGGCTTGCGGTCAACCAGTGCTGGAACAAACCCCTGCGGATGCTGATCGCCTCAGCCGGCTGACAGCAGCCACACCGGGTTCACTGCTGCAAAAGATGCGCACTGCCTACAGGGATAGACCAAAACCCGTGACAGGCGGGTTGGGAGAAAAACGCACCGTCACTGCGTTGATCGTGGATGTGATCGGATCCACAAGATTAGCACAACAACTTGATCTCGAAAGCTGGACAGCGGTGATCAATAATGCCTTGGACCTAGTCGCACCGATCATCTATAAGTATGAGGGTACCATCGTGCGCTTGCTTGATGATTCACTCCTGGCTTTCTTCGGTGCCCCCATCGCCCATGAAGACGACCCTCAGCGCAGTGTACGCGCAGGGTTGGAAATCATCGAGCTGATGAACCAACACGCCAGGGAAATTAAAGAATCAAGCAATGTCGATTTCGCCATGCGTGTTTGCATCAATACCGGTCCGGTAGTGATCGGACCTGCGAGAGACGATATGCGCTTTGATTACACCGCCTCCGAGGAAACCGTCAATCTGACCTCCCGCTTAAAATTTGCCAGCGCAGCGATGAGTGTGTTGATAACCGAAAATACCTATCGGTACATTGCGCCCTATTTCGAATGCATCGACCTTGGTGGATTAAGGGTAAAAGGTGAGGCGGAGGAAATACGTGTTTACCAGGTGAGTGCTGCCAGGGCGATCCTCGGACGTACGCGCGGGTTCGCGGATCTAAAAAGCCCCATGGTCGGACGTGATACCGAGCTGACGTCCCTGATGCATTTGTGTGAGGCGGTTCGGGCGGGCTTGGGACGGACTGTTCTGATCGTTGGAGAGCTTGGCCTTGGTAAAACCCGTTTGATCCAGGAATGGCAGCAGGCTGTCGAAGCGGAAAATGCCATTGATAAACAAAATAACAATGATGCCAGGTTGCCGGTGGCGCAATGGGTGTTGGGGCGCTGTGTATCCTATTACCAGGGTATCGCTTACCAGCTGTTGATGGACCTGCTCAGGAACTTGATGGGGGTGTCACTGGGGAGTAGTGAATCCGAAACCCACACTGCCCTGCTAACAATGACCCATGACATGTTGGGCGACCAGATGATGGAAGTCTACCCCTACCTGGGGCATCTGCTATCGCTCAAGCTGGAAACTGAAGCCCTGGAACGCGCCCAGATCACCGACCCACAGGTGCTGCAAACACAATACCTGCTGGCGGTTCAAAAGCTTTTCCAGGCTTTGATGAAACGTAATCCGTTGGTGCTTGTGCTGGAAGACCTGCACTGGGCGGATGCCTCATCCACCGAGCTGTTCATCAAGCTGCTGCCACTGGTTTCCAGTGGACCGATCCTTTTTTGCCTGACCACCAGGCCCGACCTGGATGCCCCTGGATGGAAGCTGGTGAGCGCAGCCCGTGACCTGATGGGAAGCAGTCTGGCAGATCTGTCCCTCTCTGCCCTTTCAGATCGGGATACCCGCAAAATGGTTTCCAACCTGTTAGAGATTGAAGCGCTTCCAAAACAAGTGCGCGACCTGATCTTAAAAAAAGCTGATGGTAATCCGTTTTTTGTCGAAGAGGTGATCCGCATGTTGATCGATCGGGAAGCCATCGTTTACCAGGACAATGCCTGGGTTGCCAAGCAGGAAATCACCACCAATGATATCCCTGACAACCTGCAGGGATTGCTGCTGGCACGCATCGACCGGCTGCCGGCAGAAGCACGCCATACCCTGTTGGTTGCGTCGGTAATTGGGCGAAATTTCCCTGTGAAAGTGCTTTCGCACGTGATGCAAAGGAGCCAGCTATGACCTTATTCAGCGACCTGGGCACATTGGAAACAGCGGGATTAATTCGCGTGGCGAAAGTGGAGCCGGATCTTGAATACCTGTTCCGCCACGCACTGGTGCAGGATACTGCATACGCCTCATTGTTGGAGAGTGACCGCAAAAAGCTGCACCTGGCTGTAGGAGATGCCATTGAAAACCTGTATCCTGAACGGCGCACAGAGCTGGCTGCCATCCTTGCAAAGCATTTCCGTGAAGCTGGCGAGGAAGCGCGCTCGCTGAGCTATTTTTTAATTGCTGGTGATGAAGCCCTATCAGCGTATGCCAACCAGGAAGCTGAGATTCTTTATCGCTCTGCCCTGGACCTCTCCTGCTGCACAGATACAGAAAATGCCTGGTTATATTCCGGGCTGGGGGAGGCACTTTACCGGCAGAGCCGGCTGGAAGAAGCACTCCAGAATTTCTGGAAAGGCATTGAAATCTATAAATCGAGCGGGGATAGTGAAGGCATCGCCCGGCTTTATGCCCGGGTGGGACGCGTGGAGTGGTATGTTGGTGACCGTCCGCAGGGATTGCGCATCTGCCTCGAGGGATTGGAGCTGGTGAAGGATGCTCCGGATAGCAGGGGGAAAGCGACATTGATGCATGAGGCAGCCCGCGCTTATTATTTCAATGGCATGTCGGATAAAGCCCTGCAGCTTTGCCGGAAAACCCTTGAGCTGGCTGAACAACTTGGTGCTGTTCATGTCCAGGCAGATACGCTGGCGACACTTGGCATCCTTTCAGGGATTTCCGCAGAAGAGTCACTGGATGCATTGCGAAAAGCAGTTGAACTCAGCGAGGCAAATAAGCTCTACATGGTGGCAATGCGTGCCCACCATAACCTTGGCACAATGCTGCGCACCTGGTTAGGTGATAACGAGGCTGCAATGGAGCATTTTCGCAGGGGAGCGGAGCTGGGACGGTTGCGAGGTGTAGCCGCCGAAGAGCTGATGGCAATGCTGAGCTATGTGGGATGCCTTTTTGGTCCAGGCAGGTTAAAGGAAATTGAGGCAACGCTGCCATACCTGGAGGAACTGGCTGGTAAGATATCCAATCCTGGTCCTTCACTGGAAGCGATCAAATTCACCCGGGGAGTTCTGGTTGGCTATAAGGGGGATTGGAAATCCGCCCTGGTTACATACCGGGAATGCCTGGAGGAGGCGCGTCGGTCACAGAACCTGGAATCAGAACTGAACTTAACTAATGAATTGATCTCGGCACTGTTGGAGTTGAATCGCTGGGGGTCTCTAAATGACCTTGTTGAAGTTGAAGCGCTCCTTCTCGATGCCAGTAAACACCTCGAGCAAGAGGATTCAAATGAAAAGATGTGGATCTATCCATGCATGGCGATTCTGCGAGTGTATCAAGGTCGCCTGGATGATGCCCATGAGTTGATGAAGAAATCCCAGGCAGAGTCAACCAGCAACCCCTCAATATGGAGCACATACCTGCAGGGTATAACGAATGCAGAGATTGCCTGTGCCGAACAGAAATGGTCAGAAGCATTGGCCTTGGTTGAAGAAACAGCCAACATGGAGACCCGCCATGGATTTCGGCTCAACCGGGCAAAAACATTATTATTCTGGGCCGACATCCATATTCAGCGCGGAGAGCCAGCCGATCACGAACACGCCCAAGCCCTCCTATGGGAATCGTTGGCATTGTTCAATGAGATGGAAGTGGGTTACTTCCCAGAGATCATAAAAGCTCGCTTGAAGGAAGTGCAAACCATTATCCTCACCCAGACACTTGACCATGAAAAAATGACCAAGGACCTGAAAAAAGCCCGCCGTGTGCAGGAAAGCCTTCTCCCGGCAACGCTGCCTGATTTGCCTGGCTGGGAGCTATCGGTCGCCCTTCAATCCGCAGGTGAAACATCCGGTGATTTTTACGATTACCTGTCACTGTCGGGAGGAAAGATGGGCATTTTGATCGCGGATGTAACGGATAAGGGGACCAGTGCTGCACTGTACATGGCGCTCAGCCGCTCTCTATGGCGTACATTTGCGGCAGAATACCCGGATCATCCAGAGCGAACCATGGAGCTGACCAACCGGCGCATCCTGACCGATACCCATGGAGGTTTATTCATCACCCTCTTTTATGGCATCCTCGATCCACAAAATGGGGATTTTAACTACTGTAGTGCCGGTCACTACCCGGCCTACCTGGTACGCTTGCTTGACGGCTCGATCGAGGAGCTGGCTCGTACCGGCATCCCCCTGGGTGTGATGGAAGAAACCAGCTGGAATAGCGCGACCATTCGGATCGAGCCAGGCGACACAATCGTCCTGTATACGGATGGGATGACCGATGCGCTCAACGATCGAGAGGAGTTCTTCGGCCAGGAGCGCTTGAAGCACGCGGTGCAAAGGTTCTCGAGTAAACCGCCCGAAGGGATGAAAGAAGCGCTGTTGACTGAGGTGCGCAATTGGATTGGCCAGGCGCAGCAATTCGATGATATCACCCTGCTGGTAATTGGCAGGCAGAAGGCGTTGTGAATAAGACTAAAGCAGAAGGTTGGCTGTATTGAAATTCACCCTGGTTTATGATTCGCTCTACGGGAACACCGAGAAGATCGCCCGGGCTATCGGGGATGGGCTGGCTGGGCAGGGAGAAGGCACCATTGCAAGCGTAGCTGATTTCAAAATGGACCTGCTGAGGGGGGTGGATTTGTTGATCGTTGGTTCTCCCACTCAAAAGTTCAAAGCTACAGCTGCGATGAAATCCTTTCTGAAAGCGATCCCTGCCAATGGATTAAAAGGAGCCAGGGTGGCTGCGTTCGATACCCGCCTGACGCAGGGTAATATTGACGCTACCCCGGTTTTGCCGTTTTTTGTTAAGCTATTTGGTTATGCCGCTGAGCCCATTGCTAAAGAGCTGCAGAAAAAGGGTGGAGTGCTGGTCCTTCCGCCGGAAGGATTCTACGTGGAAGGGACGGAGGGTCCGTTGGTGCAGGGAGAGCTTGAAAGGGCAGCCACATGGGCAGGAAAGCTATTCGCATAGGCGTTAAGGATTTGGTTTAAATGCATGATCACCCAGGGAAAAATGGAAAGTCCTGAGGCAAAGCAGCTGGTTTTATCTGATGTGGCACAGGCTGCCCGGGTTATTTCCCAGGCATTCTTGGATGATCCCCTGTGTGCATTTATGCTACCATCTCAAAGGTCCAGGCTCAACACCTTAAACAAGTTCTTTCGCCTGTATGGAGAAATCTATATACAGAATCAGCTCGGTTATGGAGTCGGTGAGCCATTAAAGGGGATCGCATTTTGGATCGATCCATCCAGACCCGACGTATCCATGAGCATTAAGTCTTTAGGATTATTTTTCCCGCTCCTGTTCACCCACTATCCGCTTGGATATCTAAAAGCAAAAAAGATCCTGAAACAGATCGATTTTCTGCATCACAAATATGCCAGTGAAGCTCACTATTACCTTGATAATATCGGTGTTTTACCGTCCGAACAAGGCAAAGGTTATTCTTCGAGGCTGATCCGGCCCATCCTTGAAAAAGCTGATGCTGAAAATAAGATTGCATACACCGATACCGTGACGCAGAAAAATGTTGGGTTCTATGAGCATTTTGGATTTGAATGCGTGGAAGAATCTCACATTGATGGCACAGGGATCACGATTTGGGCACTCTATCGACCAGTTCAAAATGGTTGAGAGACAGTCGTTATGACCTGCAAGACTGCCAGATACAATTTATCACCGTGGATGGATGGAAGGCGAAACATCATCCACGAACATTGTCCTTCAATCAGTATTGATAGAGACTGATTTTATACAACAGGGCAATGTATGCGGCGATTACACCTGTTCGAGTTCACTGACCTGCCCTGGTATCCGCAGCTATTCCGCCGCATCCAGACGGATTACCTGCAGTTTGTGACCACCCGAGGGGCGGGTCACCAAAATCTCGTCCCCTTATTTCGCAAGGCTTTGCAGCACGCAGGGACAATGGAGATCCTTGACCTGTGTTCTGGAAGCACTGGACCCTGGTTACGGTTGAGCAAGGAGCTCCACCAGGCAGGCATGCCGGTGACCGTCACACTGACCGACAAATACCCCGACAGGGAGACGATCCAAAAGTGGGTAGGAGCCTTAACCCAGGGGATCGATTATTGCATCGAGCCGGTGGATGCGACCAATATTCCACCTCAATTGACTGGCATGCGAACCATGTTCGAGGGTTTCCATCACTTCACCCCTGGTCAGGCACAGCAAATCCTACAGAATGCATTCGAAAACAGGGTGGCAATCGGCATCTTTGAAGCCAGCCTCAAACCACCCCAGGGACCGGTGATCTTCCTGCTATCCCCCCTGATGACGCTGCTGGGGTATTTTTTTGTCACCCCATTCATTTTGCCGCGCACCCGGAGCAGGTTCTTGTGGACCTACCTGCTGCCCATCGTTCCCCTGGCAACCTGTTGGGATGGCCTGGTATCTTTTTTAAGGGTCTATTCGCAAAAGGAATTAAAAGAGCTGACCATGCCCCTCCAGCACAAGGATTATATTTGGGAGATGGGCCAGGCTTCCACCGGGACACCCCTGTTTGTATTCACCTACTTGTTGGGGTATCCTGCATAATCTTCAGATGGTGAAGAAACTCTCGTGAATTCTATTTCGTTGAGGAATTAACCCATGGAACAACAAAAACCAGAGATGACCGCTGGAGATCTGCTCGAGCTGTTGATCATGTTCGAGCAGAACCAGGTGGAGATCATCATCGATGGGGGCTGGGCGGTGGATGCGCTGTTGGGGGAGCAGACCCGCCCTCACGAGGACCTGGATATTGCCATGCCTCATAAATACGTACCGCTGGCGCGGTCTTTGCTCGAATCCCGAGGTTATCATGACGTGGAACGTACCGATACCCGCGATTGTAACTTTGTCCTGGGGGATGAGCAGGGTCACCTGGTGGATTTCCATACCTACACCTTTGATGAACAGGGAAAACTCATCTTTGGGTTGCCCTATCCACCCGAGTCTCTGACGGGTCATGGGTTGGTCCTGGGTCACCCGGTGAGCTGCATCACACCGGAGTGGCTGATTCAATTTCATACCGGTTATGCCTTCGATGAAAATGATTACCGGGATGTCAAAGCCCTATGTGATCGGTTTCACCTGGAAATGCCGGCAGAGTACGCGGCATTTGGTGAGAAAAATGCGAGATAAATCTATATGATAAGCGACAGTTTGGCATGTTGGTGCTTGACGTAACCAAAAACCGCTGTATAGTAAGAGGGTAGACATATCAACAAAGTTAACTAATAGCGTAAGATCGTTATATCCAAGATAAAGCCAGGTAATAAATCAGGAGGGAAATGGAATGGTGTCACCCATTATTATCCTAACTGCGGTTGAGTCCGGTCTTGGTACCCTATTAACCGGCACCGTGCTCTATCTGGTGCTCTCACGGGGAAGGAAAGCCTACCATTATCTGTTTTCTGCGGTCCTGTTGATCTGTTTTATTTGGGACCTGGGTACCTTCCTGCTTATGATCAGAAACGAACACCTGGCGGAGCTGCCAATCATTGGTCGGGTAGCCATTTATCCCTGCATTTTTATCCCCGCATTGATCTTTCACTTTGCTAATCTATACACCGGAAAGCCGGTCAAATGGGCGATCATTCTGGTCTGGGTATTTACTGGTCTCACCTGGATTCCCATCCTGGCTGGTTATTTTTATCAAATCGAGGGAAACCACATTTATGATTGGGGGAATATGTTTCGGGTCAGGCCATCTGCCCTCGACCCGATGATGTTTGTATTCTGGTTCGGGATTATCCTGCCAGCTGTCTGGCTGCTATACAGAGATATGAAATTAGAAAAATCTCCATTGAAGCATCGTCATGAGATCTATATCATTTCCAGCTTACTGGTGATCACCTTATCCATTGTAAAAGCTTTGGTTACTGTGGGGATCAATGTGTCCTTTGTGCTGCCGATTGGGGATGTTCCTCAATGATATTTTTATATCCATTATTGGTCTGGCGATCATCAAGGACAGGCTTTTTGATATCACTGTGATCATCAAAAAGGGGACGCTCTATTCCATCCTGGCCGGGCTGTTAATTTTCATCTACAGCTTTGTGGAACACCTTCTGGTAACGTTCATCGGTGAAAGAATTGGGGAGGAATCGACCTGGTTGCACATGATATCGATTGCCATAGGGATTGCCATTTTGATGCCGGTAAAGAACCGCATCGAAAAAGGAGTTGAGGGATACTTCAGTCATCGAAAGTTGGAGTTTTAGCGGGTTGTTTCATCCTGTCTGGTGGGCATCCAGTCCGCCAGGCTGACGGAAAGTAAAGATTGAGTATAAAAGGAGTGTGCCCGTATGATCGGGATTTGGAATTCATATGCTGATATTTACCTGATTGTTGCTGGTGTAGCCATGTTACTGTTTTTTGGCTTGCCGCTTATCCTCGTCCCCATGCGTTGGGCTAGAGTGTTCCGCTGGGATGTGTCGCAACCTGGAGATCTGGTCATTTTCCTGGGACGCTCCGTGGGTGTTTTTATCTCGGTCATTGCTTTATACGCTTTCAAAGTATCTCAAACTCCTTCAGCAATGCCTTTCTTTTATGAGCTGATGCTGTGGACATTCGTTGGCATGATACTCCTCCACGTCTATGGTGCCATCCGAAAAACACAGCCCATCACTGAGACCATTGAGATCGGATTATGGATCATCTTGAGCCTGGTGACCTTGTGTTTCTATCCGGTTTAAAATGGATGGTCTGATTTATATGTCAGACAACAAATAACTGTCATTGCGCGGAGGGCGTTCTCCATCCGACCATATCCCGAATGCGGTGAGGGAGAAACAAGCCTCAGCATATGAATAATGTCATCTTCCAAAAGAAATATTCCCAAATATAATTGATAATATTTATTACCTCAATCTCAAAATTTAGTGAGTTGGATGTAATTGCCATAGAATTTAGTTAAAATGGTTTTCCTTCTAAATCTCGGGACTAGCAAGCCGGAAAAATCCAGGTTCTTCAGTCCAAAACCTGGGTAGATTTCGTATAAACGAATTGGGTATATTATTACTGTGAAAGTAAGCTGTGAAAGACCATCTGCACAACCAATGCGATAAAAGTAATATTACCTAGATACCTAAATCCCATCATCACGGAGAGCATATATGTCGGAAAGTATCATTTCAAAATACGTACCAATTTATCCAGGCCTCACCATCCGCTCTCTCCAGGGGGAGGATGATTATGCATTGATGCATTCCATCGTGACTGCCAGCGATCGCGCCGACCAGGTCAACGAAGACACAACCCTGGATGGTATTAAACATTGGTGTACTCCCTCCGATCGTTTTGACCTTGCCCGGGACCTGCTCATTGCCACAGTTAACAACGAAGTGGGAGAACTGACAGTGGTTGGCTTCAGCCGCCTAACCTGGTACACTGGTGCACAAGATATCCGCTTGTATGACCAAACAAGCTTCCTGCACCCGGATTGGAGGCACCAGGAGCTGTGGGCTGCCATGGTGCGCCAAAATGAAAAACGCCTGCGTGAAATCGCTGCCCATCATCTGGATCATCCGCATCGTTTTTTCCAGGGCTGGGCAACTGAAACGCAGGTGGCGTGGATTTCTGTGCTCACAAGCGAGGGCTACCAGGCCGTGCGTCATTTCAATAATATGCTTTATCGGTTCGGTGAAATTCCCAGTCGAGACCTGCCCCCAGGCCTGGAAATCCGCCCTGTAAAGCCGGAACACTTCCGCAGCATTTGGGAGGCACAGAAAGAAGTGGCTTCTCCTCTTTTTGAGAATGTGAGCGAGAATTGGACAGAAGATA
This sequence comes from uncultured Chloroflexia bacterium, assembly GCA_963822175.1. Lineage (GTDB taxonomy): Bacteria > Chloroflexota > Anaerolineae > Anaerolineales > UBA4823 > FEB-25. The sequence continues at coordinate 292,970 of CAWGGJ010000008.1, forward strand.
AGTACGAAAAATGGTTGAGCAATCCCTCGCATACGCCACGGCTGTGGCAGGTGGCCTGGGATGACGACCAGGTGGCTGGAATGGTACTCAACCGCGTCAATGCAGATGAAAACAAGGCATTGGGGCGTAAGCGGGGCTACACCGAGCATATCTTTGTTCGCCAACCATGGCGAAACCGCGGCCTGGCAAGCGCACTGCTGTGTAGAAGCTTGCAGGTTTTAAAAGATCAGGGCATGCATGAAGCCGAGCTGGGCGTGGATACAGAAAATGAGAGCGGGGCATATGGATTTTACCAACGCATGGGCTATAAAACCTTCAGCACCGATATCTGGTTCCGAAAACCGATGGAATAAAAACCAATCCTGACCACACTTATAATGACTGCAATATTTTTGTGAATAAGAGGAAGCTTATGCCTCACTTCACCAACTATGAATTAATCGAAAAAGCCAAAACTGTGCTCTACCACCGGGAGTTATACCTGGGTAATCGGGCAGGGGATGTGGCTTGCGCTTTGCTTAGTGAGCGCGGCCACATCTACCTGGGTGTGTGCCTCGACATTGGCAGTGGGATCGGCTTCTGTGCTGAGCACAGTGCCATTGCAGCCATGATCACTGCTGGTGAGACTGCCATCTCCAGGGTCGTGGCAGTCTCATGGGATGGTAAAGTGCTGCCTCCCTGTGGCCGCTGCCGGGAGTTGATGTACGAGATCGATCCGTCCAACCTGACCAGCACAAAGGTGATCCTTGGGGAGGAGCAGGTGGTTAGCTTGAAAGACCTGCTGCCGCATCCATACCACGAGGTATGGGGAGAGATATCAATACCGTCTGATCAAGGTTCATGAGGCAATAGCCTACCCACACTAAACGGTTGCAGGTGGGGAAATCAAAGGTATTAGAAGATAAGATCGGTTATTTACGATCTATCTCTTGAAAGACATCAAAGATGGACAGCTGCGGTTCTGCGAGTGCCTGGCGGAACATCAACACTCCCTGCGGAGCCTCATGCAACTGGCGCATGATCTCCCGGGCTTCCCGGCAGCTCCACAGAGTGATGACACGCCATTGTTCGGCTTCCACGGTGCGTTGAATAAGAAAAGACTCCGCTAAATCAGGCTCAATATATATGTTGGCTTGTTGGTGGTTTACTCAATAGAAAGTCAATTTACTATTAATCGCCGGTTGAAGATTATCGGGTGGTAGCCGCGCTTGACCTACGCTTTAAGCTGGTGGGTGTAATGCGGGCGAAACGGCGCGCCAGCCTGGCTGGGGGCGAGCCTGGTGATGCTCTTACCAGGCAATAATGACTAAGAAAGCGATGGTCAAACAAGATTTATGACACTATCAGCGGCTTAATTATGACATGAGATATTTACCACATGGTAGAGCTCAGAGAAACCATATATTTATGCTAATTGTGAAATATTTCGTTAATGATTCTTGACATTCGCTGATTTTACGCGATAATATCAGGAAAGGTTATTGGATTTGGGGTAGAAATATCGGTGTTAGCTCTGGCAAGCCGTAATCATTATTTTCAATAAAAAAAATCATAGTCGAGGAGAATAATAATGAAAGCAAATCGCTGTCTCAGAATACTCATTGTCTGTGTCATTCTATTTTCAATATTAGGGGTTAATCTATCCTTCGCTCAGCATACAGAATCTTCGTCTAAACTCTCATTGCCGGCGAAATTTCCCTGGACGACCCAATACGTGCACCAGGTTGATTATCCGGAAGATGTCGGTAACTATGCCTCCCTTGCATTCCGGCCTTTTGATGAGCTACCATATGTGAGTTATTACGATTCGACCAATGGTGATCTCATGCTGGCTCACCTTAGCCCAAATGGAGGTGGTAATTGCGGTACCGACAACTCCTGGAAATGCGAAGTCCTGGATGGCGACAACGGGGATGACGTGGGTAGCTATACATCGCTTGCCTTTTGGTCTGATGAAGCCACCCAAACCTGGAAAATCGGCATCAGCTACCATGACATTACCAATGACGCGCTCAAATTCATCACGTGGACGTGTACCGAGCTGACCTGTACGATGCATAAAAAATATACTATTGAAGATTCTACTAACGGTTTTATTTCCTATGGCTTGCATACCTCGTTCAAATTCGGTATTAATGGATATCCGATAATTGCCTATCAACGTAACTACCTCCTGGGTGATGATAGTCTCAGGTTAGCTAATTACGATCTGGAAGGGAATGGAAATTGTGGCGAAGCCCCCGATGTTGGAGAATGGCAGTGCGATGTTATCGACGTTGGTGAAGGCACCGGCAGGTACATTTCTTTAGATCAAACATACGATGGTTCCACGTATATCGCATACTACGATGAGGAAAATCATGCCCTAAGGTTGGCAAGTTTCTGGGGAATCATTGAAGATGATTGTTATGATGACAACGGGTGGGCTTGCCAAATCATTGACAACAACGGTGATGTCGGAATGTACGCCTCCCTGGTTATGCAACGCACGCCAACAGATACACAATATCGCATCGCCTATTATAACAACGATACGAACCAGGTTTTATATACTGATCCGAACATGGATCCAATCGTAGTCGATGATATGGGAGATTATTTAGGTCCAGTAGATATATCTATGGATGTCGATGGGGATGGTTATCCGGTCATCGCCTATCAACAAATCGATGATGAGTTTTCACCTGCCGAGTTGAACATTGCACGTCCGTTTCTGGCGTACGGTGCCGATATTGGGAACTGCGGTGATGTACCTCCAGGTTATTTATTCTTTTACTGGTACTGCAGCACCATTGACAACGGAGGACAATATTTGAGTGAGGCAGAATTCATATCGGTGGCAACGAAGTCAAATGGGATGCCGGTGATTGCCTATACCGAATTTTATAATTACGATATCGGTGACCATGCCACCAGCTTGAAATTAGCCAGCCAATACTTTTATGTTAATTTACCCATCCTGATGAAACCATAACAATGTATGGACAATCGCGGTTGCTGGCATAAGTGCCGCAACCGCGATTGTTTCTATCTTATTCTTGACAGGTGTTCAGGCGCGCTTGCTTCTACTTTGACTCGATCTATATAAGCACAAAGTTCCATTAATTTAACCATTCCACCTGGCCAGGTTTGGAGGATGCCATTCAGGATAGCAACGGTTATTTCCGATCTATTGCTTGAAGGACATCAAATATAGACAGCTGCGGTTCTGCGTGTGCCTGGCGAAACATCAACACTCCCCGCGGAGCCTCATTCGACTGGCGCATGGTCTCCAGGGCTTCCCGGCTACTCCACAGGGTGATGATCCGCCACAGGTCAGCCTCCCTGGTGCTGTGGATCAAAAACGACTGTACCAGCCCTGGCTCATTGACCTGGCTGCCTTCCTGGTAGGCCAGCTCGAGCGCGGACCAATTATCTTCACTCACCCGCCCTTCTAATATTGTCATTACCATCGCAGCTTCCTCCATAAATTGATCTGAAGTTCTCACCATTGAAACCAATGTCTACCTCCAGGATTTCCCACGGAATTACATATCATGAGCTATATATCACGACCATCTATTAAATTCATAATTATATATACCAGCCGTGAGGTTCGATTGTCGATAATATTGTTTTTTATAAACTAGCCTATTTTCCGAAAAGAAGTAAAATAAATCTTGGAGGCTGATTATTCAAATTGGTATAAATAATCCAATCTAGTCATCGTACAGAAATTTTGCTGATAAATTGGTTTGTTCTTTAGCATTATTACTGGCGTTGCCTGGATGAAAGTTGCATAAAAGATCAGTTGTTGTTGAAATCATAATAGGGAGAATGGGTAAGACAAGAGGAGTGAAGCATGAAAAAGTATATTCTCACTATAGTATTTTTAATTGGAATAGGCTGCAGCGGTGTTTTAATTGGACTGGCAACCCATCCAGCCCAGGCTATGCCAGGCACCATCGCACGGCAAATATCAGTAGATATTAATAATATATACCTGTCTTTGGTTTTTAATGATCACCCTTTTATTGAGACTGGAAAAATTGTATTCGTTTCCAACCGAGATGGGAATGGTGAAATCTACACGATGAATTATGATGGCAGTAGCGTCAAACGATTAACCAATAACAGCAGTGAGGAATCTAACCCTGACTGGTCACCGGATGGCTCGAAGGTCGCCTTTGTTTCTGATCGCAGTGGTGAATACGAAATCTACGTAATGAATTGGGATGGAAGTGGACAGACCCAAATAACCACCATGACTCATTGCTATTCACCTCAGTGGTCTCCGGATGGAACCCGCATCGTTTTTTATACCAGGCAAAGTAATAATAATATCATTTACACCATGGACCCAGATGGCAGCAATCTATTCCAGGTCACTGATCCTGCCATGAGCGGAGATAATCCTAACTGGTCACCCGACGGGTTGAGGATCGCTTTTACCAGCGCGCGAACGACAGTGGGCATTTTCGTCATTGATTCAGACGGCACTGATCAATCACTCCTGCTGGCTTCAAATGGTATTGGCTCGTTTTCCTGGTCACCAGACGGTACGCGACTGGCGCTCTCAAAAATGGTAGCCCCGTTTTACAATCTCGACCTCTATCTATATGATATTTACACACAGATCACTACTCGTCTAACCGAGACCCAGTACAGCCATAATTCGGTGGAATGGTCACCGATAGGCGATCACCTTGTTTTTCATTCCAATCGGGATGATCTCAACAATTTCGAAATTTATACGATAGACACAGACGGCGACAATATCATCAACATTACTAATAATCCTGCTGCCGATTCTGAGCCGGATTGGACGAGGTGAGATGGCACCCTGTACTTAAAATCTCAAGGAATTATAATAACGGATAAACAAATCTAGTGAATCAAGGATCGTTGATGCCATACAGAAAACGTCAGAGATGCGAGCAGCTTGAGGTTTATCTGGTACACCTGTTTTTGGCGTACCGACGCCTGATATTTATTGTTGGGATGCTGATCCTGGTGTATGCCATCGGTTTTATTTTTATCCGCCCATTGATCGGCTTTGCCAGTTTACTGCCGGCCATTTTTATGCTGTTGTTGGGGAATTCATACAACGTTATTCTTTATACTGCCAGGTTGGGGGCATGGATCGGTACACGTGGTCAGTCCGAAGACTAACATTTACTCTTCTCGATTGATATATTTCGACCAGGCGGTGCACTGGTTGAATCGAATATGCGCCCCGAAACACCACCCTTGACTACCTAGGCAAAGTATCGATTTTTGGGTTCCAGGTAGTGAGGTTGTTCTGAGAAAGCCACTAATCTAAGGAGTCGGGGTAATTTCTATTATCGGGGTGGGTGTCGCCATGAAGGGTGCCAGTACTTCGATCTCCCGCCACGAAACCCATGATGGGCTCTCGGTTGTGACGATGCGTACGAAGCGGATGCCATTAAGTGGCTTATCCGGCACGAAATTAAGCATGTCGTAATCATAAACATGCCCGCTGAATTCATATACCCGCTGCATGTTGTCTTGGCTGGGTCCCACCCATAACTGATGGAGCACATCCCCCGCTGGCCACTGACCCACCGTCAGGCGAATCTCACCGACGGTGTAAGCTGCCCCCAGGTCGACCTCGATCCACTGGGTGGGGAAAGCCCCGGCACTCCATTGGGTGTTGAAGTCACCATCCACTGCCATTTGGGGGGATTGGTCCGGAAGGGCGGCAGAGACGGACACCGGCTTGCCAAGTGCCAGGTTACGCCCGGGTAGCACACTGGTAGTGCAGGCATCGGGCTGAGTGTTGGGCGAAAGAGCTTTCAGGATGGTATTCTTTTCATCCACAAATCCCCATGTGGCATCCCACAACCCTGCAGGCACGGGATAATATCCATAATAAAGCCAGCCAGAAAATCCGTGGGAACAGGAAGCAGCAATCCAATCCTGTACGGCAATTGCTCCCTCTGAAATCTCCGGGTAGGTCCAGGTGTAGGCTCCGCTTTCGCCCATCAGCACAGGCCGGGAGACATGCCCTCCCAGGCCAAAGTTTTGAGCAAGCTCTTCCATGCTGAGACCCGCGCCAGGATAAGCGTGAAAATCATAGAAGTCCAGGTTAGAATCCTCCAGCAGGCTGGCGGTATCCACATAGCGCTCATCTTCTTCGCGCCAGGGGTTGGGCTCATCCGGGGCGAAGAAACCCATCGTCACCAGGGCGGTCGGATCGTGGGTGAGGATGGTTCCTTTCACCTGGTCGATATAATATCGGATGCCATCCACTGCCAGGGCATGCTTTTGAGCTGAATCTGACATATCGTATGTTTTGCCATTGGCAGAGGTGACCTTTCCCTGCTCCAGTGAAAATGGTGGCTGGTCGAACATGTAGTATTGCTCGCCCTGCAATTCCCAACCGATGACAATATCAAAAGGCGCATCTCGTGCGATCAGCCCGGTTAGTATCTCGGTCCAGTACTGCTGTGCCGCCTGGATGCCACTGTTGGTGAGGTATTCCGCATTTCTCCCAGGGGCGAAGGCCTGGTCACTACCCTGGCTGGCATTGGCAGAATAACCACCCAGCTCAGGCAGATTTTCTGAAGCAAGCAGCAGGAACATGCTGGTCTCCTTGGCCAGTTTCATCAGGTCAACGATGTTATCCAGGTAGGCCGGGTTCAGTCCCTGGCCGTTCTCCAACCCGATACAGCCATCGCCGCTGGTGCAACCGTCCAGGATGATGCGCAGGGTGTTATAGCCTGCTTTGGATAGAGCCGTGAAGTCCCGCAGGGTGCGGTTGTGGTCATATACACCCACTCCAAACAGGCGATTCTCGTAATGGTCGCTCACCGGCACGAGGATAAAGTAGTTCACCCCGCGTGATACGAAGCTCTGGGAGGTTTGCTGGTCGTAGAACCCGGCGATACCATAAATTCGGTGGGTGGCAATGCGGTGCATGGTTTCAGCCTGCAGGGAGCTGGGCCGTGCTGTGGGGCTTGGGAATGTGACTGGCGGTATTGTCGGAATAACCACGCTGCTTGTGCCTGTGGCAGGCGGAGTGATGGGGAGGCTGGTGGGTGTGGAGCTGGTGGTTTGGGGTGTCTGGCAGGCCAGCACGGCAAGCAGGAGCACGAGCAGGGCGGCGAGGATGGATTGGCGACGAGGAAAATTCATGCTTAATATAAGGGGTTATCGAGCCATCAGCCGGTTAAGGATAAATAACAGGCTGCCGCCGAGTATTAGCAGGCCGAAGATTGCTCCCACCAGGTTCGTGCGCCTGTCGCGGATGGCGAGTAGAGCACCAAACAGGAAAGCCCAGGCGCTGGAAAGCAGTACCATCGTGGGCCAGTTATATACGGCTGCATCCACCCAGGCGATATGAATCCCTAATATCGAAAGGGCTTGGATTATGAAAAATCCGGGTGCCACCATACCCAACAGCAGGATGTGCGTCAACGTGAGTGGCTCGGATGAGCTCATGGAGTAGATCTGGATGGTGGATGTGTAACCCATCTGGCTTAACAGGCGCAGGAATAACGCACTGAGGCTGATGGCATAAGCCAGCCAGGCAGCAACTCCCCCAACTGACCAGCCGGGGAGGCGAGAAAAATTTGGCTTAATCGTATCGGTGTTCATCCAGGATGATTTAATTATAGCGCAGAAGAGGGTCTTCCCAAGGTATTGCTTCATAAAAGAATAGTTTGTTTTTTATCAATTTTAGGTGTGCTAGGAATAGCATTCTTTAGAGTTTCGACTAAAATAATATCAATCAGTGTTCACTGACGAAGATTATCGATCATCAGTCAAGCAATCAGTATTGGAATTACCCCCCAAAAAAAGGAGAAGGTGCTAAATGACAACCGAGATCATTCAACCCGAAAAACCCAGGAAATGGTACCAGATATGGTGGGATGTTTGGATCCATCCAGGGATGGCACCATTTAAAACACTCCTGACTGAGCCTGGGAAAAATACGACACGCGGATTTATCTGGATCGCAGTTACCTCCTTGATCACCGCCCTGGTAAGTTATTTATTCTCCGCCCTGGTGACGCAAAATTGGATGTCAGGTATCTTTGGTACTGAGGTATCTAATAATTTCGGTGGCTATGCCCTTTACTCTATATGTGGCATCATACTCTCACCAATATTTGCCATCATCGGGATCTCCATCTCTGCTGCAATTTACCATTGGATTGCATCGTTCTTTCATGGCAAAGGGAATTGGAGTGACATGGTATACAGCTTATCGGCAGTTTCTGCACCCGCTGCTTTGATCGGGGGAATTGTTGGTGTTTTTGCCATGCTGTTTTTCAAGTTCCCGGTATTACTATTCCTTCCTTCACTGGTGGCGTTCGCATTTGGAATCTACACAATAATTCTAAACGTAAATGCGATAAAGGTCACTGAGGATATAGGCACATGGGAAGCGATCGCCAGCATATTCATCCCAGTGATCATCATCGTGGCCATCACCACCTGCTGTACTTTCGCCATCCTCATCCCCGTCATCACCACGGCGGTGAGAAGCCAATGAGCCGATTGACATACTAAATTAAATATGCAATAATAATATTATTAGGAGGTGAATTGGTTGCTTTCAGATCCTGAAGCATACCGCCATAATATAAAAAATCATCAATATTACAGGAGGAAACCATGGTTCGCAAATTATCTATTCTCAGCTTTGTTGTGGTGCTTTTGTTCGCCTCCACAGCCCCTGCGCAGGCGATCAGTTATGGTGAATTTGATGGTGATGGCCACCCCAACGTCGGCTCAATCGTCATCCGAATTCCAGAGAGGGGAACCTATCAGCTTTGCAGCGGCACATTGCTTGATGAAAATGTATTTCTCACTGCATCCCACTGTACCGAACCACTAACCTATTACCGGGAATTGTTTCCGGGCTCGGTGATCGGGGTGGTTTTTGATCCGATCATCACCGAAAACAGCTATATTTACCCGGGGATATGGCATACCAACCCGGCTTACTTTTCCGCGCATGGAAATGATGACCCTGGCGATGTGGCAGTGATCGTGATGAGCGAGGTGCCAGCAGGAGTTACCCCTGCCCAGCTTCCCACGGAAGGATTACTGGACGAGCTGAAGGACCAGCATCTCTTGGATGACACCCTCTTCACTGCCGTGGGATACGGAACGGTGCGCAACGATAAGCAGAAAGCATGGCAGTCCTTACTTGAAAATTACGATCGCAACCGTGCCGACCAGGAATTCCTGTCGCTCACCAACGCCTGGCTGACCAACTCGATGAACCAGGCGACGGGCAACGGGGGCACCTGCTATGGCGATTCAGGTGGACCGCACTTCCTGCACACCCTGGATGGGACAGAGACCAATATCGTGGTCTCGGTCACCGTGACGGGGGATGCGAATTGCAAGGCCACCGACAAGACCTACCGGGTAGACACGGTGGCGGCGCGTGAATTTTTGGGTGAATTTATAACTTTGCCGTAGGCGATCTCAATGAGCGCTTCCTGACCTTCCCCGAACAGATGTTTGTTCGGGGAAGTGTTGATACCAGTCTTTACGATGTGTAGGGGTGAACGAGCAGTTATTACGGATTAACGGTTAGATCCCACGAAATTTTCAATTCTCACCAGTGAAAACAACACCTTTATGTTGATTTGTCAGTTTAACGCGGTGGCATCAAAATTTGATTCCAGGTTGAAATAAGTTAATAGATATGACCAACAGGAGGTCCTACCCGTGGGGTTGATCACCCAGGGGTGAAGGAATAGGGTTGATAGGGATTATTACTCGGGGGGCCAACCGCTGCCCACAGGCAGCCATGGGTGGGGTCGGCGATCAGCGACGCCACGGTCATTTCGTCGCCCTGACCAGGATCACCGGGCTCAATGCAGATGGGATCGGGGTAGGTGCCCCGATCGCGCAGGAATGTTTGAAGCTTCTCGACATCCAGGCTGCCAAATTCAGCATCGATCAGCTGCTGCAGGCGCGCGAGCCGCTGTTTTGAGTTGACCAGGTCAGCGGGTGAGGCTCTTTCCTCAGCGAGCATACCTGGCGATAAGAAATGGTTGGTGTGGACGAACCGACCATCCGCTGAGGTGAGCCTGGCATACCTTTGTGCGCTGAATTCCAGGTCCAGGATCTCACCCTGAGAATCAACCATCAGCAAATTCCGTGAAGAAGCACGGTCCACCGCAAGCAACAGCTGCTCTGCTTTGTCTACCGTATCCTGGGTCAACGCCAGCCTGCTCAGGCAATAGCGTGGAAAGCCATGCCTCCAGCCATCACAAACCAGATAATTGGCAAAGACACACAACCCGGAGGCGTTCATCCCGATATACGATACCTGACCGGCGGGGGTGAGCATCAATACGGCCGGGTGGTCCTGTGGGGTGATCTCCATAACGAGGCATAATTCCGCATAAAATGATGGCAGGTCAGCATTCTGACCCGCCAGGGGTGACTGCCCGGCAGTACCCGCAGCCGATATGGCAAAGGTCGTACATTCCAAACCGGGATTTTCCCCATTTGAGCTGGTGAAGGTACGTTCGATCTCTGCCCGTAATTGCAGGAAGTAAATTTCCTCCAAAGAAATGCCGGTGCTGTCTGCCAGGCCACGCAGTTCTTCATCCAGGTAGGGGGCAAAGCGCAGTAAAAATGGTCGATATTTGCTTGAGGCGTGCATAACCTGTTCACGGCTGGCCCCGCAACGCCCTTGCAGGCGCTGCAGCGACAGATCAAGGTTTTTCCGGATCATATCGTGGCAGCATGATCCATATTGAAGACCAATCTGGTAGTGGGAACCTGAAAAGTGGTAGAAGGGGAATACCCTATCCGTGGTCATGGAAGCTCGATCCACATGGAATTATAAATCAACCACAAGGAAGCCTGCTGGATAAATTTCATGCCTACTTTCTAGATTTTCGCTGTTTATGCTAAAATAACTTATCCCAAAAAACAGAAAACCAGGAGGCTCCCATGTCAGGCTTCGCTGATACCATCATCACGAATGCGCATGTCTTCACTGCCGATCGAGACCACCCCACGGCAGGGGCAGTGGCGATCAGGGGGAAGCAAATTCTCTACGTGGGCGATGAGCTGGGAGCTGGGGAGTGGAAAGGTGCCACCACGCGTCTGATCGACGGCAGGGGCTGCACCCTGATGCCCGGTATCATCGATAGCCACTTCCACATGCTGCTCGGCTCACTCACCCTGGACGATATCCATTTTGAAACCTGCTTCAACTATGAAGACACTTCCCGCGCCATCCGGACCTTTGCCGCTGAAAACCCATCGAATCCCTGGCTGACCGGCTTTGGCTTGCGTTATAACCTGGGTCCTGGCATGCTCCCACTCACCCGCCAGCACCTGGATGCCATCCTGGCGGATCGGCCGATCGCCATCACTGCCTACGACGGGCACACCATGTGGGTAAACTCACTTGGATTACGAATGGCGGGTATTTTCAATGGTGGTGAATGCCCACCCAACTCTGAAGTGGTTCTGGATGAGCATGGAGAGGCCACCGGTGAGCTGAAGGAATACGCCAGCAAACATGTCACATCTGTACTGCCGGTCCCAGATCGCGCAGCCAAACTACGCCTGTTGAAAAAAGGGGTGCAGATTGCTGCCTCCATGGGCGTGACCAGCGTGCATAATATGGATGGGGACGATGAGCAAGCCGGGCTATACGTTGAGCTTGAGCAATCGGGTGACCTGACCGTACGCATATACGTCCCGTACAGCATCCGGGTGGAGACTCCTCTTGAAGCCATACAGGAGGAGGCATTACCCATGAAAGCCAATTATCAGACCGAGCTGGTGCGGGGTGGATGTGTAAAACTCTTCATGGATGGGGTGATCGAGACTTATACCGGCTTGTTAGTGGACCCGTACGATGACAACCCCACCACCTGTGGAGACAGCAACTATAGTATTGATCATTACAACCGGGTGGTGATGGAAGCCGACCGCCTGGGGTTGCAGATATTCACCCACTCGGTGGGCGATGGCGGGGTGCGGCGGGTGTTGAATGCCTATGCCCTGGCGCGAGAAGCCAATGGCAGGCGCGACAGCCGGCACCGGGTGGAGCACATCGAGGTCATCCATCCGGATGATCTGCCGCGCTTCAAGGAGCTGGAAGTGATCGCCTCGATGCAACCCTTGCATTCTCCTGCCTCAGTGGACGATGGGGATGTTTGGCAATTCCGCGTAGGTGAGTGGCGCTGGCCACTCAGTTTCGCCTGGACTGACATACGCAAGGCAGGTGCCAGGTTGATATTCGGCTCCGACTGGCCAGTGGTCAGCCAGAATCCCATGCTTGGAATCCATAACACGCTCAACCGAAAACCATGGGCTGAAGGGATGCCCCACCACCACCAGGACCTGGGGGATACACTGCGCTCCTACACCTGTGATGCTGCATATGGAGAATTCCAGGAGCATGTCAAAGGGACTTTGAAAGCGGGCTACCTGGCTGATATGGTATTGCTCTCGGAAAATATTTTTGCCATCCCGGTGGAAACCATGAAAGATGTCCATCCCCAGATGACTATAGTGGGCGGTAAGATCACATATGAAGCTTGATGATTAACTACGCCATTCGCCGGGTTCTACAGTCCATACCGATCCTGTTCATCCTGAGCATCCTGCTCTTTGCCTTGGTGCGCTCAGCTCCTGGCGGACCCCTGGCATTGGCGTACCGTAATCCGAACGTCACCAAGGAACAGATCGAGATCCTGAAGAAACAACTGGGGCTGGATAAACCGCTGCCGGTTCAATACGTAAACTGGCTGGGAGACATGCTGCAGGGTGACATGGGCGATTCGATCAAGTTTCGCCGGCCGGTCTCGGAGATGATCATGGAGCGCATCCCCAATACCCTCATCCTGGTGGGAGTTTCCTTTGTGGTCACCTTGATCATTGCCATTCCGGTGGGGATCATCTCGGCACGAAAACCCTATTCATTATTCGACTATACTGCCACCACGCTGACTTTTATTGGCCAATCGGTGCCAGTTTACTGGCTGGGGCTGGGTTTAATTTTAATTTTCTACGTCGCGCTTCAAAACCCGATCACCGGAAAACCACTCTTCCCGGCGGGTGGGATGCGCACGATCGGGGGCGAGGACAGCCTGTCGGACCTGGCATGGCACCTGGTGCTGCCGGTGGTTGCGTTGAGCGCCAGTTGGGCAGCCTGGTATTCACGCTTCCTGCGCTCCAGCCTGCTGGATGTTCAGCATGAGGATTACGTGCGCACAGCAAAAGCCAAGGGTGCCCCAGACCGGACGGTATATTACAAGCATGCCCTGCGCAATGCCATCCTGCCCCTGGTCACCTTGATCGCTCTGGACCTGCCCAGCCTGTTTGCCGGGGCATTGTTCATCGAGACCATATTTTCCTGGCCGGGGATGGGACGGTTATTCTGGGATGCAGCCCGCGGGCGCGATTATCCCGTGCTGCTGGCGGTGGTGATGATCGATGCGGTCATCATCATATTCTGCAACATCCTGGCAGACCTGTTCTACGGTGTGCTGGACCCGCGGGTGAAGTATGAATGAGCAGAGCCTGGGGAGGCAGGTGGTACGCCGCTTCTTCAAGCACCGCATGGCGATCGTTGCAGTGGTGATGCTGGGCGTGATGGTGATCATGGCGCTGGCAGCAGGGATGACTTCCTATACACCCACAGAACAGGACCCGGCTAACCCCTTCCAGCCCCCATCAGCAGAGCATTGGTTCGGGACAGACGAGCTTGGACGGGATATTTTCACCCGCATCCTGTATGGAGGCAGGGTATCCCTGATGGTAGGGCTGGTCTCAACCATGGGGGCGATCTTAATGGGCGTGGTGGTGGGTGCCCTGGCAGGTTATTACGGTGGGCACACGGATAACGTGCTGATGCGCATCACCGATACCTTCCTGACACTACCGACCATATTTGTGCTGATCATCCTGAGCTCATTCCTGCGCGAGCAGCCCTACCCCTGGCTGAAGAATTCAGTATTTGTGGTGATCATCATCATCGCTGTACTATCCTGGATGTGGACCGCCCGCCTGGTACGCAGCCTGTTCATCACCTTGCGCGAGCGGGAGTTTATTTCAGCCACGCGTGCCCTGGGTGGCAGTGACAGGCTCATCATCATGGGGCACATTCTACCCAACTGCCTGGGTCCGATCCTGGTGAGTGCCACCCTGCAGATGGCATTTGCCATCATCCTGGAATCAGGGTTGAGCTACCTGGGATTTGGGGTTCAACCACCCACCCCCACCTGGGGGGCGATCCTATCAACTGCCCAGGTCCATGTATACCGGGCTCCCTGGATGGCGCTTTACCCGGGGATGATGATCTTCATCACGGTCATGGCGATTAATTTCATCGGTGATGGCTTGCGTGATGCTTTCGATCCGTATGTTGTGCACGCAGATAAAAAATAGCGAATATAATGAGTCATCAAATTGTGCAGGAAAATAAAAAAAGAGGAGAAAAAATGAAAACACGTTTGTTCACGTTTGTAATCCTAATGGGACTGCTGCTTTCAGCCTGTGCAACCGCCACAGAGGCTCCTGTGGTCACCGAGGCACCTGAAGGTGAGGTGGCAGTCGAACCCACCAGTGCCCCGCCTGTCGAAGAAACAGGAGGTGGCACCGTGGTATTGATCATCCCTGAGGAGCCCACATCATTGAATTATTTCCTGGCGGATGCAGCGATCGTCAGGCAGGTAGCGGATGCCACCAGCATGACCGGCCTGGCATTGGTGGATCAAAATGGCGAATTCCAACCTGTGTTAGCTGCCGAGCTGCCCACGGAGGAAAATGGCGGCTTGTCGGCGGATAAATTAACCGTCACATGGAAGCTGAAACCCGACCTGAAATGGTCGGATGGAGAGCCGATCACCTCTGATGATGTTAAATTCACCTGGGAAGCGCTGGCGAGCCCCACCTCCGGAGCACTCGCCGCAACGGGAGGCATTTCCCAGATCGATTCGATCGACACCCCCGACGACCTGACGGCGGTGATCCACTACAGCACACCCTACCCGGGGTACCTGGACCAGTTCGCCTATGGCATCATGCCCCGGCATGCTACTGGTGCAGCGGGCGAAATGTCAGACTGGGAATGGAACCGTAAACCGGTGGGTGCCGGTCCGTTCGTGGTGACTGAATGGAATTCCGGCGAGAGCATCATCATGGAGCCCAATCCATACTACTACCAGGAGGGCAAACCCTACCTGGATAAACTGATCTTCCAGGTGGTGCCGGAACCGGCTGCCCAAATCGCCCTGATGAAACAGGGGGATGCGCAGGTGCAGCTGTGGCCGGGAATTGATTCCGTCGAGGAATATGCCAAGCAGGTCGGTGATCTTGCCCACGAGGAGCTGGTGCCTGGAGTATGGAACATGGCCATCGATTTCAACCTGAGCATGCCCTTCGACGGTGACCCAGGCCCCACGCCTCCCCACCCGATCCTGGGAGACATCAAGGTTCGCCAGGCGATCTCCTCCGCGATCGATTATGACACCCTGATCCGGGATGTAATGCAAAATACGGTTTCCCCATCCACCTCACCGTTCGCTTACGGTTGGTACCAGTGCGATATCCCCCGGGCGTTTCCGTATGATGTTGCCAAAGCCAATGCCTTGCTGGACGAGGCAGGCTGGAAGATGGGCTCGGATGGCATACGCGTGGCTGAGGGAGCCGCATATGCCGCGGATGGCACCCGCCTCAGCCTGGAGCTGCAGGGTTATACCAACTATGAGCCTGTTCAACGCACCGAGGAATTCATTGTTGAGAATTTGAAGGCAGTTGGGATCGAAGCACGCATCCAGAACTACGATTTCTCGATCATCTTTGGGACGTATGAGGAGAATTCACCCCGCATGGTGGGCGACTTTGACATGCTCATCTACGACCGCAGCCTGTCGATCGAGCCACAGGGGTCGATTGAGAATGATTATTATTCCACCCAGATCCCTTCGCCTGAGAACCCGACAGCTGGCAACATCTGGCGCTGGGGAGATCCAAAAACGGATTCCTATATCGATGCTGCCGGTAGCACGTTTGACCTGGAAGCACGCAAGGATGCCTATTGCATGATGGGTGAACAGATCGTCACTGAATTACCGCAGGTGTACGTCTACCTGTTCCAGGATGGCTATGGTTTCGCCAACAACCTGACCGGCTATACGGTGAGCACCTGGGGCAGCATGGTGTGGGACGTGTATAACTGGCAGTATAGCGGGCAGTAATCAAATGCTGTTGAAGAGGGGGTGGATCCAGGATCCACCCCCTCACGACGACCGATAGAGAAGCAGCATATTTTTGTAGATTAAGCGCAATTTCCCGGTTGGCAAGCTTGCCGGGACTGTTCCAGCGCACTTTAGCAGGTGCATTGGTGCCAGGTTTTGTGTGGGTGATCGATCACAAAATCCTGTTCAATTTTTACTTCTCCATGAGCACATGGGTTTAGTCCCTGTGCCCTGGCATATGAGCATCAATTAGCAGGAAAGCAACACTTTGTGTTGCCTGGGGTTAATGATAAAGCAAGATAAAATCTATACTCGGGAGAAAAAGCTATGACAGTTGCAGCAATCGTGATTATCGTTCTTGGACTTGTGTTGTTGGGTTTCGGGAAACGCATGTGGTTGTTCGGCGCTGGGGTGGGGGCAGTGGTTGGGTTGGCACTCCTGAACCTCTTCCCCAGCCTGCAAGGTGGATGGCTGGGATTTCTCATCGTATTTGGATTGGCAGTCCTCTTTGCTGTGGGTTCAGGCATCGCCAAGGGACTGATCGGGCTGATCACCCTGGCGCTTGGTGCGCTGGCAGGTGGTGCCATCGTTATGATGCTACTCAACATGTTCGGGCTGGATTTGGGACTTGTTGGTTGGGTGCTGGCGTTGGTCGGGGCGGTCATTGGGGCTGCAGTGATGTCTCGCTTCAAGGATTGGGCGATCATCATCCTGGCAGCCATCGTAGGTGCGTTATTATGTACCGCTGGTCTGCAGATGATCTTTGAATCGCTGGATGGTGTGATCGCCAGCGTGATCACCATCGTCCTGGCGATCGCCAGTATCGTCTACCAGGGTGGGTTGCTCAACAAGGGGAAAACCGGATAACTGCTAGGTTGCACCCGGGGTGGAGGAGACACCACCCCGTTTTTTTATCAAGGGGATCTTCCCGCCTCACAACCAATGCTCCAATACCCTCTTGTTTCTACGCGTCAATCGTCGGTGTATGCGGAGAAGCTACCCCCAGGGAAATAAGCAGCTGGTTAACTAGCCAGATCCTTCCAATCAAAAACGTCCCCATGCCCCGGGTAGGCCTTCCGGATGGGCAGGGTCTTCAGGAGCGCCAGGCTGGCGTTGCCTGCCTCTTTGTCATACATCATCGAGTTCAGCATGGGTTTGCCCTTGGAATTGTTGAGCAGGTCTCCTGCAAACAGGTCTCCCTCAGCGGTGAGCACGCAGATGGAACCGGTGGAGTGACCTGGGGTGTTGTACACCACAGCATCGAGGCCATATTCCAGGAGTGAAGCTCCATCTTCCAGCAGGAGATCCGGTTCACCCCGATTTTCCCCCTTGAAGGGCAAGAATGTCCTCATTAATCCCCTGAGCAAGCGGTTATCGAACTTGCGGTGGTAGAACATGTCACCGTTTTCAAGCATGCCGACATCGTCTGCATGCATAGCGATTTTGGCAGCATACTTTTGGCGCAGGTAGACTGCATTACCGGTGTGGTCAAAATCGCCGTGGGTGATGATGATCAGCTTTAGGGTGCCTGGTATGCAGCCAAGGCGTTCGAGCTCAGCCTCCAGCTTGCGACGGGCATTGGTCATGCCGGTGTCGACTAGGTAAAATCCATGGTTGGTTTTAACCAGATAACTGTTTACCGTGGTAATCCCCAATGGAAAAGGTAGACTAAGGGTGGTGATCTCAGAGGACATGGAGGTTTAAAATATTCCTATAGCTTGGATTATATAATACAATTTATAACCCTCCATGCCAGATGTTATGAATATAGATTAGATTTATTTCACTTCAATTTTCTTACCAAGAAAATTCCCAAAATTAGTAGCCGCATCTATGATCAATCTGACAATTATTTTATCTGGTTTGGTGAAGTAATCCAGCTCCAGTAGCAAGGTATTCTTTTTGATCGTTCGTTTCCAGATCCCGGCAACCTGCCCATTGACCAAGATGATGGGTCTGAATACTCCCCGGTCGGATATCTCCTTCATATGATGCTCGAATTCTACAGATATGGATGCACTTCGATCGGTGTAGCTGATGAGGAATTCATCATAGGTGGGTAATAAAAACACGGATGGTTGATCGGGTTGTTGTGTAGCTACGTCATCGGTCATCCAATAAGTGCGTCCTTTGATTGTCTGTGGGTTGAAATCTGTTTTCACCATTTCAAGTGCCTGGCGGGCGTCACCTGTGGTTAATCCTGACCACCAGGTGAAATCCTGTAAGGTTGCCGGACAGCGGCTGGTGAAATAACACCTGGCGAGCTTTGCCAGGGCTTCCTCCTTGCTCAGCACTACGGCTTTTGGCACCCGCTCAGATAGCAGGGCGTAGGTTGGTTTGCCATGTCTGGATGTACCGCTGCACATGATTTTCTCGACCTCCGCGCGTGCAAACAAATGAGACGCCCGGTTTTGGTTCGTGGCGATACCTGCCTTGCTCAGCTCTGCAATCAACTCCTCCCTGGTGAGATGCATTCCACGGTTTAAAACCTTTTCGATGATGCTGTTACTTTTAGAATAAACGGTTTCGGAGAGCTCTAATTCCCGATCACGTGAGCTCTGGGCTGCTTTGATCTGTGGGGCAGAGAGATCAAGCAGCCAATATATGTTTTCAGCAGCCACAAAATGCCAGGTCGGCCTGAGCAGGTGGGTGCGAATGATTTCCGCACCATCGATAGCAGCTTCTATAATTGGATCGGTAATTTCAGGCAAGCGGACACCAATTGCCCACCTGGCCATGGGATAATCCTGGGCTTGCATCGCGCCCATCCAGGATACAAGTTCTTTAGGGGAGTTAAAGCCCGGGCTGGTCAGTTGTTGGCTGCTGAGGCGAGTGATAGCGATATCAAATTGTTGCATTGAAGTTTATGCAGCCAAACTCTTTTTGAGAAAATACTTTTTCTGCCCGAGTGGATAATCGTCGAGTGTGGCAAAGAGCTGGTAACCCAATTTCTCGTAAAATGGTCTGGCTTTGAAGCTGTAAGTGTCCACGTGGGAGTGGCTGCATCCAAGGATAATCGCCTCTTCCTCGACCATGTGCATCAGTTTGGTGCCAAATCCTGTATTGCGGAGTGATTTCTCCACCCACAGCAGGGATATATACACCCAGCCACCAAAGCAGTTGGCGATCACACCGCCCGACACATTTCCTGCCTGGTTGCGCAGGAATATCTTGAGGGATTGTCCCAGCTCCACCTGACCTAGATGTTCCAGGATGTTATTGCCCAGGCCCTCCAGCAGAGAAAGCTCTGCAACCTGGGCAAACTTCATCTCGTCCGGCGATCTGCAAACAATGAATGTGAAGGTATTATCCATTGAGTGTATTTTCCATTATTCCGGGAGGGCTGTGCGGGTGATCTTGATCACAATGCCGGATTTGCTGGGATCTGGGCAACGAACATACTCCGTGGTCACCCCATCCGGGTCGATCAGCTTTTGGTAAGGGGTGCCTTCATACTTCCAGTATAGTGTCCCGCCGTGTTCCAACACACGGATCATCCCGGTCAGGCTGTCCACCAACCACGGGCAGAGCAAACCCAGGTCATCCGGGTAGCGGAATTTCTGCCCCACCTGGTAGGGTGTATCGCCCCCGGCAAAATGCATCCAGGCACAGATGCCTTCCCTGGCAAAATCCGGGTATGTGCCATCGCTGCGAAGTTGCCCGCCATTGCCTTCAAATATCTCAAACTCGATCTGATAATCTCTCATGATGACCTCACTTTATTTGCATCGCCAGTGCGATGGCACCCAGCACCCCCGAGCGGTAACCCAGGGCAGGTGGGACGATGTATTCATCCAGGTGTTCGGTGAGTATAGGGTGATTTAAATAATTATTGAGCAGGTGATGAACCTTGATCCTGATCTTTTCGTAAAGAAATTTCCGATGCAGAACGCCACCGCCAAGAATGATGATCTTTGGTGGAAAAGTAAATATGTAATTCGTAAGGGCATAGGCGATATAGTCGGTCTCAAGTTCCCAAAATGGATCATCGTCCGAGATGCCTTCCGGGGCGAGGTTGAACCGCTTGCGGATGGCAGGCCCGGAGGCGAGACCCTCGAAACAATCCCCGTGGTAGGGGCATGAGCCTGGAAAGGGATCGGTTTTTTCATCATGCGGGATGCGCACATGCCCCATCTCCAGGCTGACCAGACCTTTTAATGGTTTTCCATCCAGGATATAACTGCCGCCGATGCCGGTGCCGACGGTGAGGTAGAGCGAAAGGTCAACACCCCGGCTGGCACCCCAGGTGTATTCACCCATCGCCGAAGCGACAACATCCATATCGATGGTCATGGGGATACCCATTGCCGCTTGCAATAATCCCAGGATGTTCGTGTTGGCCCAATTGGGCTTGGGAGTGGTGGTGATATAGCCGTAGGTAGGCGAAGCCGGGTCGGTATCCACCGGGCCGAATGAGCCCAAACCGATACTTTTCAAGCGCTTCTCCTTGATATAGGGTGACAAAAAAAGCGCAAACCTGGTCAATCGTTTCCTGTGGGGTGGTGGTAGGGAAACGAGTTTCTGCGATGATCTCATCCGGCCCGTCTCCGACTGCGCAGATAAATTTCGTTCCTCCACCTTCGATGCCTCCGAATAATCGTTGATCGCTCATAAGAATTATTTTTTATACCTTCCTGGGTAAGTATGTATCAGGTACTGAAAACCAAAAGCGGTTTGGATATCTGCTTATCATTATCGCGCAGTTTTTTTGGAATTGGTAGAACTATTACTTCACCTGTTGAATGCCAATTGATAGCAGCTAACTTCTATCGGTTAAGTCTGAATTGATCAGCTGGGATTATAAAATAGTTTTAGAATTCTTTTCCAGATCTCTGTGGATATATATTGGTAATTTTTGGTTGGGTTAGTAATTTTCATCGTGGAAACTAAAGGCATCATCTGTAGTTAGTTGAAAACAACGATGAAAATTTCAATGACCATCGTATTGTTATGCTTTGTTTTATAATTAAACAACCAGAAAGGAAGTAGAAGATGGAAAAGCAGTTTGCACAGCACTTCACCAGCCAATGGAAGCGATATTTCCCCACTGCAGAATTGCCCATCACCTATTTTTATACCGATGCACCCAGTGAGGCTGATAAAAACGGCAGCCAGAGCGTAGATCGCTGCCTGATGGGTAATATGGCGCGTGTGCGGCAGGGTTTCCCTTTTGTTTATGATGTGAACACCCCGGGCTGCTCCGGGGGCAAGCGTTATACCGGTTTCAGCCAGAGCTTGCGACCTAAATTCGAATATTTCCTGTCCTGCGGTATCCCGGGCGAGATGGAGGGTGAACGTTATAAACGGACCCCTGAGCTGGTTAATCAATATTTACTACAACACCAGCCATTTGAAGCGCCGGCAAAATACCTGGTGTTCAAACGCTGGGATATGCTCCAGGAGGAAGACGAACCCCTGGCGGTGGTCTTTTTTGCCACGGGGGATGTGCTCAGTGGCCTGTTCACCCTGGCCAATTATGATTTCCCCGAGCCGGATGGGGTGATCACCCCGATGGGCGCCGGTTGTGCCTCGATCGTTGGCTATCCATTGGAGCAGGCTGCATTGACAACAACACGCTGCGTGCTGGGGATGTTCGATGTTTCCGCTCGCCCACATGTTGGTCGGGATGAGCTGACTTTTGCCATCCCGTTTGAGCGATTTAAAACAGCTGGTGAGCTACATGGACGAGAGTTTCCTGATCACCAGTTCATGGGAGAAGGTGAAAGGGAGGCTGGTGGATAATCCATAATTTATTATAGGAACCAGATAAAGAAAATTTCACCACAGGGTATTCGGTCAAAAATCTGCCTGTGGTAATCTTAAGCTGTTAGCTGCTTGTAGGGTTCTAGAAGGTAGGAGATGGGAAGACCGAGAACCCATGATGATATCACAGGAGGAGTTTTACGCCATTGACCTGGAATTTGCCGAGCAGGTCAGCCAGGGTAGGGGAACAGCTCAACGAAGAAACGTTCTTGGCCATCAGACTGTACATCATCTACAGCTGGGGCGCAGCCTGGATTTCATCTTCGCAGAGAATAAGATCTATTTACCCCTCACCAGAAAATAGGAATATATCTTCTTTACCCGAGGTGATTGGTTAAAGCAATTCACCACTGAGTGTCTGGCTCCAGATTTGCTCAGTGGTGATTTTTTTAACCAATAGCAACCAACTTTTCGCTAGTTGCTTCTTTTTCTACTTCACTTCCACCGTGATGGTGATGGTCTTCTCAGGAGCAACATCTGTCTCCCAGCCTCGCTTATAATCCAGTGTCAGGGTCGCTGTTCCAGCTTTCAGTGCCTTGAAGGATAATGTTTCTGTCCCAGCTGCGCCTACCACGGGTTTAGCAGTATCAGATTGTACTTCCTGGTATTGCGATTCTCCAGCTTGGGCGATGATGTCCGGGTTGGAGGAAGTGGCAAACCAGCTGAATCCGGTTGAGGGGTTGGATTCGAGGGTGATTGCCACCACTTCGTCAACCTTGAGCTGTTGTGTAGTTCCATCCGCCCTTGCATCCAGCTGCAGGGCGACCGTTTTTCCGGAAACGAGGGGTAGTAATTGTTGATTGGCTGGCGAATTTGTCTCGTTGGCCTCAGGTGCTGAGCTCTTGCAGCCTGCCAGGGATGCCAGCAGGATGAGTGCGATCAATGCCAGGGTGATTTTATTGAACATGCTTGCCTTCCTTTCTTTTATCGGTATCTATCAATAAAACGCCCCAGGGGGCAAAGGAGTTCCATTTCCATGTGAATTATAGTACATAGCATGAGAAGCAACCCAACCAACGCGTACTGCAGTGCCACCCTGTGGTGTAGAAACCCGCTAACAGTTTTCCCGTAGATATCGTTGCAGGAAGGAAGCAGAACCTGCTGACGGGTGAGAAGTATAATTGTTTGGTTACCCGAATAAGCGAAGCGCAATTACCGGAGGTCCTTATGCAGCCAAAACGGAGAAAAGTGTTATTTTGGAAGCTGGTGGAGCGGGAGAATGCAGTCCGCTACATGGTCATCTCATTACTGACCTCGGTAGCCACGGTAATCCTGGTGCGTCTTTTCCTTTATCTCACCGGGTACCCGCAGATGGGCAGCGCGACTCTCCACATTGCCCACGTGTTGTGGGGAGGTTTAATCCTGTATATCGCCGCCATCCTTCCGCTGATCTACCTCAACCCTAAGCTGCACATGGTTGGAGCGGTACTATCAGGGGTGGGTGTGGGCTTGTTCATCGATGAGGTGGGTAAGTTCATCACCCGCCAGTATGACTATTTTTTCCCGGCTGCTGCCCCGATCATCTATATATTTTTCCTGCTGGTGGTCATCCTGGTGATCATGATCCAGCGCCCCGAAGAGGTCGATGGGCGGGTAGAGCTGGTGAGGACGTTGGAGATCGTGCGGGAGCAGCTGTACCGGCCGCTCGAGGTGGCGGAACGAGCCCACATCGAGGGGGACATGCTTAAAGTGATTGAGACGGATGCAGATATCCTGCACAAGGATATGGCCAGGCATTTGCTGGAGTTCGTGCGTGCCGATGATCGCACGAAGGCTTTAGCCCGGTCCCGTTGGGACTTGCGTGTAGCCAATCAATTCAAGCTGTGGCTGACTGAGAAGCGTTTAAGGGTATCATTGGGGGTTGGGATGTTCGTGCTCGGCCTGGTGACCTTGAAAAACCCGCTGCAGGTCTGGTTAGAGCAGATCAATCCCAATTCGGCATGGGTGGCATTCCTCCATGCCCGTTTTGGTGGGGAAATCCACGATGATTTATTCATCATCGCTATACAATGTAAGGCTGGCCCTGGAGGTGGTGATCGGAGTATCTTTATTGATCGCAGTTGCCCTGATGGTGGCAGGTAAAAAACGCCAGGCGATCAACCTGGGATTCCTCTGCTTATTGGTATCGGTGGCAGTGCTGGATATGTTGCTGTTTTACTTCGAGCAGTTCTCAACCGTGTTGACCGTTGGGTTTCAGTTCATCTTGCTATTTGGGGTGATGTATTACCGCAGGGAGTTTTTAAAGTCCAACAATTAACCCGCTCGATGCATGCATAATGATCTATGTTTACGGGGTATCCATTGGTCAGGGATTATGATTTCCATTACCAGGGTTTGGCTTACCCTGCCCGTTTCCATTGTCATTGTGTCCATTAGATTGGGTGGGTTGAGTCATGTCCTTGCCAGGTGTACTTTGCGTGGATACTGGAGTAGACGGGCTCTCCGACGGCTTGATGGTGGAATCATCGGACGCAGGTGTGTTTTTATGCTTCCCGGGTTGTTGATTTTGCCGCTTATGAATTTCCGAGCGGTATGACTGGGGATCACTCTCTCCGATGGAAGTAAGCTCGACCTGTTCAATCAAGCGCTGCTGCAGGCGGATGATGGCGGGTTCTGCCTCGTCCGGGAGGTGGCTGAGCAGCTCTTGCATGTCCATTCCCTGGTTTTTCGCCAGCTGCTTGATCTGCCCCAGGGCGTAATTCATTTGAGCATCGTCCATCTGGGCGGCAAGCTGGAGGGCGCTTTCCAATTCCGCCTGGAATCGAGCCGAGGTATGCTCGGGTAAGGATCTTCCAGCTGCCAACAGACGGGTGATCTCACCCATACGGCGATCGGTGTAATCCAGGGTCAAGCTGAGCCGGGCCTGGGGTGAGCTGGTGAGTGAAAGGCGGATATCCTCGCTCCACGACTTGACCGGGTACAGGATGTCACCTGGCAGGCTGTCCTGGGCTGCATATACCGTCAGGCTGCTGCCGACCAGGATAAATAGGGCGATTAGTGCGGCCGTAAGGGCTTTTAATATCAGGCGGGGCTCTTGCCGGCGCACCGGGAGAACGACTTGCTGGTCAGGAGAATTAGTGGGACTGCCGGGTTGAGGGGTTAGGCTTTGCTGCATGCTCCCGCCCAACGCCAAGAATTTTGCCTTTTCTTGCCCAAGTACCTGTGGGTCAGGCAGGGGAGCTTCCCGCAAGGGTGCAAGCACGTGTTTCCCAAATTCATCAAGATCTTTTTCATCTCTGGTCATACAGAAAATTCCTCATTGCGGGTTAATATCCGACGTAATGCTTCAAGTGCGCGGTGTTGAAGCGCTTTGACCGCTCCAACGGGTTTATTCAAGGACAGGGCGATGGCATCGTTCTCCCAATCCTCCAGGTATTTCAATACGATCACCTGGCGTTGGTCAGGGGTGAGCAGGGTGAGAGCGAGGCGCAGCTGCTGGTTGGTCATCTCTGCTGAATATTTTTGCTCAGGCTGTTCCACCGGGTTGGCAGTCACCTGGTCATCCAGCGGGAGGCTGGGTGGAATTTTACTGCGATAAAAATCAGTGACCCAGTTGTGGGCTATGCGGTACAAGTAAGCTTTCAGGTAAGTATCTGGCCCACTTTCACGCTTCAATACGGTTAAAAATCGACTGAAGGTTTCTGCCATGCACTCTCGTGCCAATTCTGTATCACCCAACAGGCGAAAAGCATAACGATAAATCCCTTGGCTATATTGATCGAAGATCTCTTCGAGTGCCTGGGCTTCAAAGCGTTTCGCTCTCTCCAGGATCGCCTGGTCCGGGTTATTTCTCATAAACTATGACGCAAAAAATCCCTTTCAGAAACGGGTGTCGGATAATTAGCTTCAATTGTAACGCAGGAGAGCTGATTCACAAACCAGCGGTGCAGAATCGCTCTGCACCGCTGGATATCATCAGGGTGTGAAATATTTACGGCTCGCTAACGGCTTCACCGGTATCAGCCCGGATATATTCGGTGATCAACCGGGTGGTATAGACTTCCTCGATCAGATCGCCATGAATGGCGACCCTTCTGCCCACTTCCAGCTGGTCGAACGGGATGGGTACCCTGTTACCGGGAGTGCCATCACCACTCGTTGTCGGTGATGATGTTGAAGAGCCTTCAGCGGTGCCACCTCCCTGGACGATCTTGAATATCAGCGTGGCTTCACTGGCCTGCAGCAGCAGGTCGGAACCCATAAACTCCCTGACCTTTGCATTGGCATGCACCACGGTAACCGTCACGGTCATGGCTGCGGGATCGATGGCTGAGATCGTCCCCTGCAGGTAAAATGGCGTGCCCATGTTATTGCCTTGAGACCCAGGATTGGAAAGTCGTTCCTGTTTTTTCTCCTGTTGCCGATCATGTGCCTGATCTGATCTGCCATTATTCCCCCCATTATTGCCTTGTCCATTGTCGTCCCCGTTCCCTTGTCCATTGCCGTCCCCATTCCCTTGTCCGTTGGATGATCCATTTTTAGCCATCACCGGAACGACCGAGACAGCCAACAGGAGCAGAACGAGACCAAGAAGTATTATTTTTTTCATTTTTATCTCCTTTTACCAGGATACTAGGTAATGTGAGAGCTTCACACTCCTGAATTATATGACGTTAAAACTGGTATTGGGATATGGGTTGGCTGGAATCATTAACTTCTGGTTCATGATTTTCGATCAAAACAGGGAAAATAGTTTACAGGGCATGTTATTGAAGATTTTTAGTGCCCACCCAACCTGGACCAAATTCATGGATATAATAGACGCATGTTCGATGAAAAGAGCATCAATGTCAACCCAGGGTGGGTGATTTCAATAAAAAACCATTTTCCTGTTATAACATTTAACTATGACCGATTGGCATAACCTGAGCATTGACCAGGCATTCAACCAGCTCGATTCACAGGAGGAAGGGCTGGCTGAGACGGAAGCTGCCGACCGTTTGAAGCACTGGGGTGGCAACCTGCTCAAACGGCGTAAGCCGATCTCACCCATCAAATTATTCCTTAAACAATTTGCTAATTATTTCATCCTGGTGTTGCTTTTTGCGGCGGTGCTGGCTTATGCGGTCAGTTACATGCCCGGGCAGGGAGAACGCAAACTAACGGCATATTTCATCCTGGGTATCATCCTAATCTCGGTTGCTCTCAGCTTTTTTGAGGAATACCGCTCACAGCGGGAGCTGGAAGCCCTGGACAGGCTGTTGGTTTTTCGTACCAGTGTATTACGCCAGGGAGTGCGGCGGGAGATCGATGCCGGGCAGGTGGTCCCTGGAGATGTGATGGTTTTATCCCAGGGGCGAAAAGTACCTGCAGATGGTCGCCTGTTTGAATCCAACAGCCTGCGCACCGACGAATCCACCCTCACCGGTGAAAGTATCGGGGTGGATAAAGGCATTGAGCCGGTTGCTGCTGATGCGGCACTAGCGGAGCGCGCCAGTATGGTGTATGGGTCAACCTTTGTCACCCATGGCAGCGGGTTGGCGGTAGTGGTGAACACCGGAGCGTTAACCGAGGTCGGCCAGATCGCCACATCGCTCGAGAGCATGGCAGAGCGCCCAACGCCTTTCCAGGTGGAAGTGCAAAAGATGGCCCGCCAAATGACCATTATCGTGGCAGTGCTGGCAGCGATCGTGGCAATCATCCTGTATTTTTTCCTGCATGAGCCGCTGGTGGACGTGGTGCTGAATACGCTCAGCCTGGCGGTGGCGACCATCCCGGCAAGCCTGCCGATCGTACTCACCTTTGCCCTGGCACTGGGTGCCCGTGAGATGGCAGGTGAAGGGGCGGTGGTGCGCAACCTGTCGGTGGTGGAATCGCTCGGCTCGGTGGATACCATCTGTACGGATAAAACGGGTACCCTCACCCAAAACCGTATGCTGGTGAAACAGCTGTTTGTGGGGGGAAGGCTGGTGGAACTCTCCGGGAAGATGGATGGAGATATCGAAATCGCCAGGCTTTTAAAGGCAGCTGTGTTATGCAATGAAGCCACGGTTGGGGATGGAGCAGACCCATCGATCCTGGGTGACCCGGTGGATACCGCCTTGTTGAAAGCAGCCCAGCAAGCCAACCTTGACACCGACCAGGTACGCACCGACCACCCGCTGGTGAACATGATCCCATTCAGCTCGGAGCGCAAAATGATGACCACCCTGCACCAGCAGGATGGAACCATTATGGCTATCACCAAGGGTGCACCCGGGATCGTACTGCAGCACTGCTCAAGCTGTGTGCAAAACGGTCAGAATTTTCCATTAACAGACCCTCACTGCCAGATGGCACTCCAGACCATCCAAAAGCTGCAAAGGGAGGGACTGTACGTGCTGGGCATGGCGACCAAGGTCCTTGATTCAAGCGAGATCACCGACCAGGTTGAACAAGGCATGACCTTCATGGGCTTGCTGGTGCTGGTGGACCCGCCCCGCCCCCAGGCAGCAGAAGCCATCCACAAGGCACATACAGCCGGTATCCGCGTGGTGATGATCACCGGTGATAATGGGCTTACCGCACAGGCGGTGGCAGCCGAGCTGGGCATCGGGCAGAACGTGGTGGATGCGCGTGACCTGGCTGGGCTCAGCAATTCCGCCCTGTTCGATAAAGTCCGGGAGGTGGACATCATTGCCCGGGCTACACCCCAGGTGAAGCAGGTGATCCTCCAGGAGCTGCAGCGGGAGGGTCATTTTGTCGCCATGACCGGGGATGGGGTGAACGATGCTACAGCTCTCAAACAATCGGATGTGGGCGTAGCGATGGGTTTGCGTGGCACGGATATCGCCAAGGAATCATCCCTGATGGTGCTGCTGGATGATAACTTTGCCACCATCGTGGTGGCGATCAAGGAAGGGCGGCGTATCTTTGACAACATCCGCAAATTCACCAATTACCTGCTCAGCACCAGCCTGGGGGAGGTGTTCGTGGTGCTGATGCTGTCCATCGCCGGATACTTTCCGCTTTCAGCCATCATGCTGTTATGGGTCAACGTGGTCACCGACCTGATCCCCGCCAGTGCCCTGGCAGCTGATCCTGCTGTAAGCCATGTGATGGAGCGTCGCCCACGCCGGCACGATGAGCCCATCCTGAACAAAGCCATCTATGCCACCATCGCCGGAAGCATCTTCCGCACCCTGATCGCTTATGGATTTATCTTTTGGGCCGGGCTGCAGCTGGGTGGGTTGGAATATGCCCGCACGATGCTGTTCACCAGCATCGTGCTGCATGCCTTCACCCGGGTGATGGTGGTGCGCCAGCTGGATGACCTGTCCATCTGGTCCAACAAGGCATTGTTGGTGAGTTATGCGGTGGCTGTGGGTTTGCAGCTGATGGTGCTTTACACACCCCTGGGCAAGGTGTTCGGTGTCGTTCCGCTGGATTGGCGCGCCTGGCTGGTGATGATCCCGGTGACGGCTGGCTCATCCTTCTTTGGGGTGTACATGACCCGTTGGATCCTGAAGCTTGTGCCGTTGTGGGAAGAATAGATAGAATTACTCTTCTATAAATAAAACAGCGCTGCAGTGATTAACCACAGCGCTGGGAATGTGAAGCCCAATTACTAGATCAGGGCAGGCAGTACAATAATGCCCCCATGGTGACCCGGGTGGCTGTCCATGTGCCATTCACCAGTGTGCCATGGCTGCTGACATTTTCCCCTACAAGCAGCTCATCAAAGGTGATGGGTGTGATGCTGCCATCGGCGTTGCGCAGCAGGAAGCGGGTGTTCTCGGTCGTTCCAATGGTTACCTCCTGCCCAATATAAGGCCTGACCAGGCGGTTACCACATGCCACAGCGACTGTAACGGTCCGACTCTCGAAGTTTATGCTGGTGATCGTTCCCGACAGTGCATATGGAGTTCGCACACCAAAACTGGTCTGGTCAGCATAGCCAGAGCCGGAGGGGGTGCCACGGCCAGCTGGTGGACCGCCCGCAGCAAAGGCGGGGACAACGGATATAGACAGCAAAACTAAAACCAATGCGACAACGAGAATCTTTTTCATATTTTTTTCCTTTCAAGGTGTAAAATGGGTTGTGTTTTGTTTCACATACCTGTACACTATGACGATTTAGTTATTGCAAAGATACGGGTTATAGATAACCTTCATAAAATCTTCAAAACTTCACCGCAGGTCATTCCATATGTTGGTCACAGCTAAGTTTTGATCGCAGACACATGACTACAGAACGGATTGCGTAATGGATCCAATCGAGCACGCCAAGCGGATCAGACAGGAAGCCGATACTGTCCTGGGATTGATCCGGCTGCAGGAAATCATTCAACCGCATGCGAGCGTCTTCCCAACGGGTAGCTATTACCTGGATGTGATGGTCTACCCGGATATTGACCTGTATATCACCAAGGTAAGCATCGGGGAGCTGTTCGAGATCGGTGCCCAGATCGCCAACTGTGAGCAGGTGACCCAGGTGGTTTTTGAGCGCAACCCTGACCCTGTGCAGCTGCCCGGGGGGTTGTACCTGAAACCCAGGGTGAATTACGGGGATTGGGGTCGACCGTGGAAGATCGACATCTGGTCGCTGGAGGATGAGCTGATCAGGGAAAAACTGGAGGAGATGCAGCACTTCAAAGATGCGATGACCCCTGAAATCCGCCGGCGGATCATCGAATATAAGCTCTCGGTGATGACATCTCAAAAGCGCACACCTGCCTACAGTGGATATTTCATTTATAAAGCTTTCCTGGATGAAGGGTTGAGGGATTTTGAGCTTGTGACCAGCTATCTGGTATCCCATGGCATCCAGATGGAAAGCCAGGGAAGTAACGCATGACCGCCACCATCAAACCCGGAGGGACGTATGCCTGATTCAGACACTGTCATTCTAATCACCCGCAATGGTATGGGAGAAGCAGAGCAAGCCTTGCAGCACAAGTTGATCAGCACTTACTTCAAGCTGCTGGACGAGCATGATATGTTGCCTGGTGCGATCTGCTTTTACACCGAGGGGGTGTACCTGGCGGTGGAAGGCTCACCGGTGCTGGAAACGCTGCTATCCCTGGAGAAGAAAGGCGTGCGCCTGATCCTGTGCTCCACCTGCCTGAATTACTACAACCTGATCGACAAGGTGCGGGTGGGCATCGTGGGTGGCATGGGCGACATCCTTGAAGCTCAACAACGGGCATCCAAGGTGATCACCCTGTAGGGGAGTTTGGTAGGCGCTAAGGACCATCTCGCAAGGGCAAGTCGCAACTCGCCCCTACGCCAATTAACGAGAATTGTCACTGGTCCCCCTATTCAATAAACATCTCATTCCGGCGGAGGTGGAAACGCTCCCTCGGGGGCATAAAAGTCACCCGGGTCCACCGCATAGGTCACACTGCCCTGCTCAACAACGATGTCGATCAGGTTGTGGTCGGAGCAATCTACGGATAGCCCACACGGCACAGCCTGGGTGTATCCACCTGCGTAACCAGTAAGTTTTCCTTCATTATCCCTGACATATGCCACCACGTGGTAGGTGCCAGCGGGCAGAGGGAGGGTGTACTCCCCCTGATTCATCTGGGTGTCAATTCCATACGTCTCGCCATCCTCCAGGCGGAAGGCGACCACTCTTTCTGGTGGGATGAACTCGGATGGGTAGGAAAGTCGCCCGGTGATGGCACCCTGCACAGGCTGCCCAGCTTGCGGCATGGGTGGCAGGGGAACAAGCCAGCCGAAAATATTCACATTCTTCGTGGTCTGCCCAGCAGTTACCCTCACATCCACCAGGCTGTGGTCTGTACAGGTTTCAAGCATCCCGCACAGTACTGCCTGGGTATATCCACCTGACAGACCAGCTGGGAAGGCATCCGAACCACTGGTATAGGCAACAACGTGATACTCCCCTTCAGGCAAACCATCCAGCTGGTAGCTGGTCTGGTTCAATTCGGTATCGACTGTGTAAAAGGTGTCTGTACCAAATAGGAAGGCAATGATATGCATGGCGGGCACCACTTCGGATGGATATCCGATATCACCCGTTATGATCCCGGTCTGTGGAAGGGGGTTGGATGAGGGAAGAGGGGTAGGGGTTAGTTTAGGGGTCGATTCAACATTTTGAATCGAGGTAGGTGAACTACTCACCATTATTGAGGTGGGTGAGGTCTGAGTGGAGGCATCACCTTGTGCCTGGCAAGCAGCCAGCACCAGGACGAAAGATACGAGGAAAATGATTGTTATTGGAAAATTCTTCATCAACATTTCCCCTTTGTGTTCGGGAGAGTAATTAAACTAATTATATCGAATTTGTTTGATATGTACAGGGCAGTTTCATAGATCAATCCGCATCACCTCTTCATTTCCCAACCATTCGCCGGTTAGGGCAAATCCGTACTTGCGGTAGAACGGCTCGGGACCCTCCTCGCCCGGGTGGCAGCTCAGTTTCAGCTCGCGTGCTCCAGGCCGGGTGCGGACGTGCTCGATAAGCAGGTCCATTGCCCGTTTACCGAATCCAAGCTTCTGGTAGCGGGCATCGACCATGTAGCGCCACAGGAAGTAAGTTGGTACTTCCGGGTCGTCATACAGCATGACAAAGCCCACCGGCGTATCATCTGCATAGATGGCACGAAACCATGCATGCGGCTCGAAATATGCCTCGGCGATGGAAATGGCATTGGGAGCGACGAAATGCTTCTGCTCCTCGCTCACATCCAACCGGCAGATGTCGCGCACGGTTTCACTGGTCACTTCGCGTAAGGAAACAACGGAATCTCGGGTGATAGGTGAGGTTTCATCGGTCATGGTGTTCTTCCTTTTTATTATTGATCTAATCTACCACAAACTAGCAAGGGATGGATGGTGATGAGTTACACGTTGGTTAGTAGTTGCAGAGCATCGAGCTGCGGGACGCTGGATGGACCTGGACCTGGCAGGAGGCACAGCTGGTATTTGGCGCTGGTGTAAATGGATGTCATCTTCTCCATAGGCGACGGTATTATATCCTTCCATCCCCTATTGTGAGCTAATGAGTTTTTGACCGCCTATTCAACAAAATTACAAATTAATTTGACTTTAATAAAATATTTCTATATACTAATATCGTCTTTGTAACCATTTGCGATGCAAAATACATAAAATGAAGGAAATTTACCTGCTTTTTATGACCACTCCTGGCGGTTCGGGCAGGCTTTTAGGTTAACCGCTCATTCACATGGCTGCACTGCCCTGCAGCACTTCCTGGGGAGGGATCCAATGAATACTCGAAAACTGAATAATTATCGCTATATCTGGCTGGTGTTGATCGTAATGATTTCATTAGGCTTGGTGGGCGTGGCACTGGCTGCTGCAGGTCAAACGGGCAGATCCCTTGCAGAAGCGATCCCTACCCGGCCACAAACCCAGGCTGGAGGGCAACCCAATCAAGCATTGCCTCCTTCACCCATGCAGACCTCGTACAAATCACCGGTGGTCCATTCTCCACCGGACCCGCTCCTGGAGCAGATGCGCCTGCAGGCGATGGCACGTTCACAGGTCTCAAGTTCCGACCCACGGACTGAAAATCGTTCATTCCTCACAGATGCCCAGGTTGGTCAAACTGCCTCATCACTGGGCCGTTCAGGGGTGAATGGCACCTACCTGCCGGGTGACATCGTGGTGGATACCTATCTCAACTATATTTATGGAAAACTCCCTGTAACCGGCACAGTCCTCATCAACCGTGCAGATGGAGCCTACGGGGCAGCCGAAACCGATGGAGTGGGTTTCTTTTGGACCTACCTTTATAGTGATCTCAACGGTGGACCTTTGACAATTTTCGCAGGGGATCAACTGGAAATAAATATTAATGGCGACACCACCTCCATAACCGTAGATGATCAGCCATCTGGTTATCTCTACGTCACGGATGACACCGTCTCCGGGAATATACCCAATGATACCGGTGGCACGGTCGTCAGCGCCACGCTGGGATTGTACGGGCAACCCAGCACAGCTTATGAGACCCGTTCCGTTATAACGGAACCGGATGGAAGCTTCACCATAACCTTTGCTCCCGATGTGGATTTGGGACCTGAGAATTTCGCCTTTGTCGATTACAAGATTGGTGAAGCATTCCAGCGTACTTCCTTCTTCCCATTGAATAACTTCCTGCTCTTACCGACCAACCGGATTGCTGGATACGCCCAGATGAAGACTGAAATCGTTGCCACCGTGTATACTGGCACGACGGATGTGAAGTGGTCGGGGAATATCTATGCGGATTATCCTTTGGGATGGTATGATTTTTATCTGCCTGATGGCTGGCAAATCAACCCGGGCGACAAAGTGGAGGTCTATTTCCCGATCACTGGAGTTACCACCGAGAAGCTGTATATCAATACCTCCAATATTACCATTTCACCGGATGGCATGCTGTTGAGTGGGACGACGGATGCCAATGTCTACGTGCGGGTGAGCTACGTGAAATGGAATGGGGATTCTTACTCCTATTACGAAAACCACACGACCTCAGATGGGAGTGGTAATTTTTCCGTCGACCTTCCTGAAGACGGTATACGACCGGATGTGCAGGTGGTCGTCGCTGTTATTGATCCAATTTCCGGTGCTGGGTCTTATACGTACACCGGCATGCCATATATCGAGGTGGTTCTCGATACATACGCAGAAGGTGACTGCGTGATGGGTCGCGTGAATGTGCCCAATACCATTGTGACCCTTGAATTGGAGCGTAATGGGGAAGTATTTATCCGAGATCCATTACGGACGACCCCAATTTCTGACCCTGGCAATGTGCTTGGAAGTGGAGGTTGCTACCTGTTGTGGCGCATTTATCCTGGTGAGCAGGAATCACGTCCAATGAACTTTGAGCCAGGGGATATCCTGCGCTGGCGCATTGACAACTGGTTCATTGAGACAACTGTACGTGGGCTCCATTATGGTGCGGACGCTAATGCGAATGTCATTGATGGGTCTGTATTTACCCCCTCACTTGCTACAGGTGAGATAGCGTTCAGGTTATCACAATCCTATATTTCGTACTTTCCCTTCGATATGGGTGTTGAGGCACGCGCAGAAGTCAATGATAATGCCTTTACAGTACAATTTTATGATACCTTTGATGTGCGTGCCAGGGTGGTTATGAATAGCTTCTTATATGATGAAAATGGCTTTGCCCAACAGTTCACGGAAACCAATCACTTCTTCCGTATCGGTGACGATGCCACCGTGTGGGGTCGGACATACATCCCCGATGAGGAGGTTACACTCACCCTCTGGGAGTCGGGTGTACCGATTTATTCCAGCAGCGACCAGGATCCGGATCCTTATGCCTTTTATTTCGACCTGAGAGATCACCGCCTGCAGCCTGGGACGATGGTTGAAGTAAACTACCAATATTCAGGAGATGGTGACCGCTGGATGGTGTATGAGCCACTCAGCGTGGTGGGCAATTTCCAAACCAGCGTTGTCACCGTCACCGGGCACACGGGGATGATCGATGTGTGGGGAGGCTACGATCAAGGTGGCTTTGATCAAATGATCCCAGCTAAAGCCTCCCAAGTAGTTGTGAACACTACCAATTATAACTATAACCTGATATGGGGTGATTCCCTCGCTTTAGCCTATCCGGATATTTCGGGGAATACCCATCATGCTGCAACCATACTGGGAGAGATCCAACGAGTGGAGTTCTGGTCAAATCCCGATGGGTCCACCTGGATTTGGGGCGCAGCGCAACCAGGCTATGATGTAAATATCCAGGTTCCTGGTGAATTAATGACCCGCTGGGCGGATGTTCGCTGTGGCGGCTGTTTTGATACAGACCACCCGGTTACCCTTCAGCAGGATGATATCGTTACCGTCAGTGCTGGTGATGGGATTTACCCGGTCAATATCGAATTCCAGGAGGCATGGGCAAGGAGCGATTCCACCGGTGATTATGTGGAAGGAAATATCGGAATACCAGGTGGGCAAGTGAATGTCTGCCCCTGGTGGGGTGAAGATTGTAAAACAGTGACCTCGGATGGTGATGGTTATTTCAGCGTAACCTTCAATGATGTCCCACTTCAGGGGAGTGGTGAAATCAACTTCAAGGAGGAGTTCGGTGAGGCTGCCGTAGATGCCATCTTCCACCGCCGATTTGATGACCAGGTGCCCACGATGCAGGTCAATTACGCCCATGATTGGGTGGAAAGTCGTTACGACTCTGGTTACACGGTAGCAATTACCGTGACCAACAATGCGGGTGAACTCATAGATACCGCGCATGGCACGACAGGCGTAATACCCTGGTGGGGTGGGCAAACTGGTTTCTCCACCGGATACAACGTGCTTTGGGATGGTGGTGTCAATCCTGATATACAAGTCTGGGATCATGTCTATCTCAGTATGAACGGATACACCACGGATGTAGAGCTGGGTGAGATCGGAGGGGTGTTAGATAGTGAGGCTGACACCTTCGAAGGTTACCTGAACATTCCATGGCTGACTGACCCGGTGAATGGTGATTGTGGCATCTGGATAGAAAATGGACCCGGGATGGGTTACGGACCGGTCGATCCAAATGGAGGCACATTTACGTGCGATTTTACAACCCTGGGTTGGGATCTTATGCCAGGGATGGATGTAGGTGTGGGGTATAACGACCCGAGTGGGAATAATGTATATAACGTCTTCCGTGAGCCTGCCCCACACCTGTGGATCAATATCGAACAGCAGGGTGAACCCGCACAGGGCAATAACTTCGCCCTGCGTATCCGCTACAACAATGATGGTGACGGAACTGCAGTGGGTGCGATCATCTCCCAGGAATTTGAGGGGCTTACCTATCTCTCAGACTCGAGCGGTTTCCCATCTTCCGGATCAGGTGCACCGGGCGACCCGATCGTCTGGCAGCTGGGTGATCTGCCGATCTACCGATGGGGTGACCACTGGTTTGATGTCTTTTTCACCGTCGACGATCCTTCCTCGGTTTCTTCGATGGTGGATATCGACGCTGCGGTGAATTATTATCAAGGAGATCCCTGGTCAAAGC
Source organism: uncultured Chloroflexia bacterium (assembly GCA_963822175.1). Classification (GTDB taxonomy): domain Bacteria; phylum Chloroflexota; class Anaerolineae; order Anaerolineales; family UBA4823; genus FEB-25. Next base: position 329,882 of record CAWGGJ010000008.1, read on the forward strand.
ACTACGAGTGGGGCAGCGAGGTAGTCCCCAACAGCACCGACCTCAATATTGGTACCTGGCCCTGGACCGGTGACCCAGTAGCTGGGCAGGAATATGTTTATGTCGTCAATATATGCAATGAAGGTGCGACTGCCAGTACGGAGGTTATTGTCACCGATACATTGCCATTATTAACCTCCATGGTGAGCTGGTGGTCGCCTGACCCTGGTTGGGAGCTGCTGGATCAGGTGCCGACCCTCATATTCAGCCGACCAACACTCAATGGCGGCCGCTGTAGTGAGTTGGATATCAATGTGCTTTTGTCTGACCAGGCTCAACCGGGCGATCAATTGCATAACCAGGCTGGAGTCAGCTCGGTTTCTGACCTGAGCCCTGATAATAACTATGCAGATAACTGGAGCAGCGTTGGATCCCCATACTACAACCTGCACATTGGGACGAATTGGGTTCAGGGTCAGTTTGTTCCGAATGGTGATATCAGTTATGAATTCTGGTTTTCGAACTGGGGTAACATGCCTGTGACGGGTGCTATCCTGACCACCACCGTTCCCGCTGGAGCAGAATTTCTGGAGGCAAACACCTGGGATTGGCAGGGTGGGGCACCGTTTACACCGACTCACGTAACAGACCAGTATATCGTCTGGGAGCTTGACACCATCCCCAATGGGTATAACTATAATATCGCCGTACGCATGAAGCTCAGTGACGACATTGCTCCCGGAACACCGCTGGTGGTCCAGAACAGCATCCTCAGCCCGGAGATAGAATTCCGCTATGACGATAATGTGGTCATCTACACTGAGAAAGTGAATGAGGCCGGACCCAACCTGCGCGTGGACAAGCACACCAACTGGTATTGGCAAGAATGGTGGGATGAATTCAATAACAAGCACCAGCTGCTTGAATATGAGCTGCGCATCCTGAACATTGGCACGCAGTACCTGGAAGATCCCATCGTCACCGATACACTGCCCATCTCGGTTACATTCGCCGGCTGCGGTTATAACCATGGACCCTTCACTGGCTGTGGATATAACCCTGATACCCACGTGGTGACCTATACACTGGATTATCTCAACCCTGGGGAAACAGCCAGCGGAATGTTAAAAACGGATTTGCTGCAGGATGCGTCGATGTCCAGGGAATGGAGTATGTCAACCAGGCGCAGATTTCCGATTTTGGTGACATTGACATCGAGTGACAATTCGATATCGTCACCTGCCTATACCGGACCGGACGTGTTCGTACGCAAGTGGCTGAAGTCGGGTGAGGTGCGTGCGGGTGAGAGTGATCACCTACACGGTGGAGTTCGGAAATATGAACCGATGGCCATGGCACAGTGACACTAATTTCAGTAGCCATATCACCGAAACACTTCCTCAGGAACATCCTATGTTACCAGCCAGTGGGTTACTGGGAACCAACTGGTTCCCTGGGAACCGGAAAGCATCATGGGCAGCAGGTCGTGTTGGCTTGGGGACCGATGTGGGCGGAACAGACCTGGACATTTGACCTGGTGGTGCAGATCGATGAAATGTCGCACCCGGGGACAGAGCTGCTCAACGTCATCGAAGCCTGGGGTGACAGCCCGAATGATATTGATATCAACCCAGAGAACAACCATTTTGAGTATCTCGATCTGGACCATTCTCTATAAGTTCATGCTGCCGATCAGCTCAAAGGGCACCGTAATCTTCTATACGTAATCTTTCCCCCTCCATCCTGTACGACAGGATGGAGGGGAATTTTTATATCGACGCGATGGATATAACATTAATATTGGCAGGTTTTACATGGCACGATAGCTTTCCTCCAAACGCTAGATGCAAAGTGCTACCTGATATCCCCCATGTTATAATCCTCACCCTGTAAGGGATAACATGCCTATTCTGGACCATCTTCCTTATCGCCATTGGCCTGGCCATGGACTGCTTTGCTGTCTCACTCGGGGTGGGCACGGCTGGCACTGCTACGGGTCCGCGGCCCACCTTCCGGCTGTTCTTCCATTTTGGTCTGTTCCAGGGCGGGATGACCCTGCTGGGTTGGCTGGCAGGCAAGACCGTGGTCACCTACATCGCTGCGGTTGACCACTGGGTGGCTTTCGGGCTGTTGGCGTTTGTTGGGGTGCGCATGATCCGTAGTGGCTTGCGTAAGGAAGGCGAAGAACCAACCATTCCCGATCCCTCGCGCGGCATGACCCTGGTGATGTTGAGCATTGCCACCAGTATCGATGCCCTGGCAGTCGGTCTCAGCTTTGGCGTTCCTGGACGTGAATGTGTTTTGGTCTGCTTTAATCATTGGCGGGGTATCTGCTGCACTTTCCCTGGTGGGTCTGATGCTTGGCAATCAGCTTGGCATACGCTTTGGCAAAACGATGGAGATCGTGGGTGGGATCATTCTGATTGGCATCGGCTTGCGGGTGTTATTACCCATCTAATTGGGTAGTTTTAGTATAGAATATGAGCCACGCTTCGCTTCTACATCGGTGATTCCAATGAATATTACTGATCTGATCAACCGCACTTCCCCACCAATCCCCTGGGCGGAGGGGGATAATATCCCCTGGAATGAGCCCGGATTTTCCCGACGCATGCTGAAGGAGCATCTCTCGCAGGCGCACGATGCTGCCTCGCGCCGCTTTGAGATCATCGACCGGCAGGTGGAGTGGATCCACTCGGCTTTATTGCGCGGCAAGCCATGCAACATCCTCGATCTGGGTTGCGGACCTGGTTTTTATTCCTCACGCCTGTGCCGATTGGGACACTCCTGCCATGGCATTGATTATTCACCAGCCTCCATCGAGTATGCCATCCAAACTGCCGAACCGAGAGCACCTCACGTGCAACTATACCTGCCAGGATATCCGCCAGGCTGGGTTTCCCCAAGGCATGGGCTTGGTGATGCTCATATATGGCGAATTCAACGTCTTTCAGACCAACGGATGCAGCCCATATCCTGAACAAGGCATGGGATGCGCTCGAGCCGGGTGGTATTCTTCTCCTGGAGCCTCACCCATACATTGTGATTCAGGAAATGGGTAAAGCTCCACCTTCGTGGTATTCGTCTCCTGGTGGGTTGTTCTCCGATGAGCCCTACATTGCCTTACGAGAATATTTCTGGGATGAACAGCATGCACGCCAGCACAATCCGTTATTACATCATCGATGCAGACAGTGGGCAGGTGACCTTCCATGCCCAAAGCATGCAGGCATATACGGATGATGAGTATCGCTCACTGCTGGCCTCGCATGGCTTTAAACAGGTACAGCTGTTACCGGGATTATTAGGCCAGGATTCCCCGAAGGACCTGCTTGCCGTGGTAGCCCGTAAATGACCTGGCGATAGCAAGCCTGTTTTTCACGCGTTTTTCGCGGTTTATTGATAGAAAAATTCCCTCATCTATTTAGGTGAGGGAATTGATAACCTTTCATGCTGTTGTGATGTTGCCTAGCTACGGATTTTCCACCTTTCCTTTGAACGTCATTCCGTCTGCTTCTAATAACACCTGGCCATCCGTGAAAGCTAGTATGCGGTTGCTGACACCTACATCGAACACTTCGATTACAAATGTCTGGGCATCTTGCCAATACCCGCGTTGTAATGACCCATCCGGTGACTGGCGATATTGACCATCCAGCCCAATCTTCCACACTGCATCACTGCCAAAGAGTCTCACTTCCATTAGTAACTCTGTAGGATCTCTGAAATCCAACACTGCTCTCTCCAGCATGACCGGATTTGACTCAAAAATGTAGGTTTTTCCTGAAATCTCATTGGCAATTTCTGGCACCTTAATGCCAGGCAGGGCGGGCAGTTCCTTTACTAGAGAATCCAGGGCAGCATCAAGCTGGGCAACACCCTCAGGGTTGGCTGGTAAAGGATTTGCAGGATCGATGACTGCAGCAGATAGCAGCGGATCTATTTGGTCATATTCGAATCCCCCACCGGTGGTAACAACAATGGCGTTTATGGAGGGAACGACAAAGATGTGCTGACCCTCCCGTCCTGTAGCCCCATAGCTGTTATCATAGATCCACCAACCATAACCATAGTCGTCCGCTCCAGCGTTGACCTGTTTCCTGGTGGCTTGCTCCACCCAGTCAGCCGGGATGATCTGTTGACCATTCCAGTTGCCATGATTAAGAAATAGGAAACCAATCTTGGCTGCATCCCGTGGTTTTAGATGCAGATCGCCCCATCCACGAGTGTATCCCTGTGGGTCTGATTCCCAAATTACATCTTTGATCCCCAACGGCTCAAACAGATACTGGCGGGCATATTCCTCTGCGTTCATTCCAGTTGTCTCCTGCAGGATGGCAGAAAGCAGGTGCATCCCGGGGCTGTCGTAGCAAAATTTCTTCCCAGGTTCCCGGACTCATTTTTCGGTCAAGAGTTGCTTGCACCCAGTCGGGGTTGGAGCGCATTGCATTTAGGGTTTCCATATCTCCCGCCATGCAGCCTGACTCGAATCCGTTCACCATACCCGTCAGGTGGCGTACTGTGATTTGTTCCTTATGTGTATCCAGGTTGGCGATCGTCCTGTCCGGGAAGTATGACAGCATAGGTTGATCGAGCTGTATCTTGCCCTGTCCAGCTGCGATACCAATCAACGTGGTCATGATACTCTTGGTAACAGATGCCAAATCGTGTGGGGTTTGTCCATCATAAGGATTATAAAAATAGGCATCCAGCACCAGCATGCCATTTCGAATTACCAGCAGGCTGTTGATGGGTATGTTTTTCATTTGAATTTGATCAAGCATCTCTGCCAATTTGACCGAGTCAATGCCTTGTTCTTCCGGTGTGCTGTTCTGCCAGCCTTCAGTTGGCCAGTAGGTTGGAGTGAATACCTGTTCAGGTGGGGTCTGATTGGGAATGAGCAGGTATGCAATAACGATTATGCCGACCAATGCGATCATCGCAATCAACCCAATTATCAGTGTCTTTTTGCTCATTTTTCATCCTATGATATTTTTCCTGAGATTAGATATAACTGTTATGGTGAGGTTAAATTTGGTATTTCTTGCCTGCGGACTACAAAGAGGAACTGTGGCAGGAGCAAGCCCATGGCATAGATTAGTAGCATCACAGAGGCCATGGCTCCATCCTGGGGTTTGAGCATGGAGAGAACCATCAACGGCGCAAACATGAAGATGACTGGTATCGCTGCCAATGCAAAAAGCAGGACCTTCCTGCCTGGTTTCGGGACAAATGTAGCCACTGCCAGGCCGCATGCCCCACCAAGGAATGACCAGGCAGTAAATTCGAGCATCAATGGATTGCCAAAATTAAAAGCCGATGGGCTGAATATATAAAAGCCAAACGCCAGCCAGGCAATCAAAGCTCCTGCAGACATCGAAGACACGCCTGTATAGTGGGAAAGCAATGCCATTAGCGTGATAAAAATGATCCCAGCCACCAACATGAATCCAAGGAGGGCCAATCCGCTGCCGGAGAAATCCGGGAATGCTAATCCAGCTGATTCTGGATGGGTTTTAAGTACCTGATCCCATAATGCACTGGAGACCATCACCAATCCATAGAACAGGATTGAGTAGATTACCCCACTTACCAGGGTGGGCACTGGTTTGATCCTGCGTCCGCGTAGCCATCCAACGATGATCACTACAAGGAGAACAATGATAGCTATTCCACTCACCAGCAGGTTGACCCAGTATGGGAAGGCTACGATCCCAATCAAGGGCAGGGTGAAGAAGGCATAATCTTCTCCCTGGTGGGCACTACTCAAATCCAGTGAGCCGAAGTGATGTGCCAGGAGAAGCATGGTCTCTCCCTGGCTTTGAACCAGGCTTGGGTCTACCCCATCAATAGTATCTTTGAGGGTGTGGTAGCGCGTGCCAGTGCCGTTATTCTCGAATTCCATGCCTGTCAATTGGCTTTTTAGCACGTCAAAATCACTGTCAAAGGTGGCGCGAACCTTTTTCACTTGATAGGACATGGCATAGATAGGCGGATCGACTTGAGCGAGGTTGCGGATTAACCACTCATCCCCTTCACTGGACGTCTGAAAAGTGGTCGGTCCATGACCAGGCCAGGCATCAAACGCCAGTACAATACTGATTTGCTTTGCCAGGGGGGTTTTTAGAAATTCAGTGGATCCCAACATGCCTGATTCTTCACCATCGGTGAATAGAAAAACGATATCATTCTTCAATATCTCATCAGTCTGGAGAACCCTGATCGCCTCCAGCATTGCCACCGTTGAAACCCCATCATCCCCGGCACCCTGGGCATCGAAATGTGAATCATAATGCCCTGTGATCAACACTTTGCCAGTAGGATCGCTGCCGGGGAATATTACGATGATGTTTTTTGGACCCACTTGCGGGAGTGCTTCAGGGGTCACCCCCGCAGTTTGAATTTGTGCCAACAGATATGAGGTTACTTCTTTCTGGGTAGCTGTTCCCATCGAGTGCGGCTCAGCTGCGACCACCTTGAGATCAGACATTGCGCGCTCGGCTGAGAATTCACTCTGTGGAGCGCTGGCAGGGATCACTTTGATTGGCATGACCGGGATCAATGAGACGACGAGGATGATCACCAGCGCCACCGCCATGATCACCCGCAGCCTACCGTACGATATAGGATTCACATGTAGAGGCTTTTCGGTATTCATTTTATATCTTTGAGAGGATTTCAGCTTTCTTGGTCTCATAATCGTCTTTTGAGATCAAGCCCTCATCCAACATTTTCTTGAGGTTCTCCAGCTTCGTTTTGGCATCTTCCGAAACGACAGCTGTAGGCGCTTGTGCAGCTTCTGATCTCTTTTTCGACTGCCTTCCCAGCCAGGTGCCCAGTCCAAGGATCAGGGCGATGAGAATGGCGATCGGGAGCACACAATATAGCAGGAAGCCCTTGGTGGCCAGGCTGATCGCAAAAGGAGCGATATCGGTGGTGGTTTTCCCCTCGATGGTGGAACCCGGAGCCTGGTGTACAGCGATATCCGAGCTTGAAAGGATCAAATCACCATGGATGACCGCCCCTTCTGCCATGTACACTTCACCAGAAGTCAGGACAACATCTCCACCCACCTGGGCATTCTTGCCAATGCGCAGCTCGCCGCTGGTGAGCATGATCGTCCCGGTGATGCGGCTGTTCTCCTGCATGGTAACCGATCCGGAGGTGACGAATAAGTTCCCACGCAGGGTTTTACCTTCCTTCAGGACATAATTGCCCGAGAAAGATGCTGACATGCAGCTGGATAATATCAGCGCTGCCAGGATTATGACGATGAATGCAAATTTCTGTCTTCATTTTATTCACTCTTTCTAATAGCTTTTGATTATTTTGTCTGTTTTGCAACTAATTATTGAGGTTGGGGTGGAACCTGTTTTCTATCCTTGAAGATGGCTGCGCCAATCAAACCGGCAATAGCGCCGACGATGATGTCGAAGATTATTCCCAAGGAAGTAAATACGAAATTTAATATTCCACCTTCCATCCCGCTCATATCGATTTGATCTTCAACTGGGACTATCGAATTGAACTGGTTGATCACACCTGCTGCCCCTGCTGCTCCAACAAAGCTGAGCAGGAAACCGAGCACACCAGCAATGATGCCCGCAGTTACACCCACCCATATGCCTTCTTTGGTAGTGAGCGTTCCAGACATGCGCTTATACATCCAGGTGGCAAATAGTGGACCCACCCAGAAACCTGCGCATATCAGGCAGTTCACCAGGCTCACGAACGGAATATTGGTAAGTGCCAGGGTGATGATTGCTCCAACCAGTCCTGTGATCAAGATGTTTTTTGTGTTCATTTCCATTCTCCTTTTTATGTTTGTTTTGGTTGAATTGCTTCCATGAGTTCGGAATAAGGGCTGCCTTTTTGGATGAAAGCATCTGCGCCAGCCAGCTTGGCTTTTTGGATATCTTCAGGTTCGGAATGCACACTGAGAACCACAACGCGTTTGGACAGCTTCATCTGTACGATTTGGGCTGTGGCTTTTAAGCCATCCAAAATGGGCATTTCCAGGTCCATGATCACCACATCCGGATTCAACAGCCCAGCTTGCCTGATCGCCTCCTGACCGTTAGCTGCTTCTCCGACAACTTCCACCTCATTGGAAAGTTGAAGCAGAAGCCGCAGGTCCTGTCGAACCTGGGGCATGTCATCCACAATCAGCACACGGATGGGTGGATTTTTGGATTCAGAAATTTGAGAGATAGGAACCATGGATGACTCCAGAATGACCTCACATTCATCATACAGGAATCACCCGAACTTTTCATCCAACCCTGGATGGAAAGGTCAACTCAAATTGGTAGTATTTAATATTCGGCAGAAAGAAGGAGCTTGCTAAGGATATTGACCTAGGACGAAAGTTGTACCCCCCGATGGTTATTCATTTATTCGTTCTCTGGACGTAGTTGGGCAATCAGGCTACGCATTTCTGCCAGTGCTTCCTGGGTGAGCATCTGCAGCTCTTCCAGCTGCATGCGCACCCTGTCTGGCTGGCGTTCCAGCAGAATCTGGGTAGAGCGGGTATTCAACACAATACTGAAGATGGTCTGCGATACAGAGTCATGCAGCTCCCGTGCCAGGCGGTTGCGCTCCTCGATGGCAGCAATCTGCTCCACCTGTGTGGCATACACCTGCAGCTGGGAGTTTTTCTCCTGCAATTCCATCAGAATGATTTTGCTCTCTTGATTTACCCTCTCCGCTTCGCGGTTGGCAATCGCATAGGTTAATATCACGATACTTCCAGCGATGGGGGTCATGGCGAGCGCTAATCCTAGGATCCATCCGAACCAAATGACCAGGCTGATGAGAATGAGAGCGCAGAAGATTCCGCACCAGATCCAGCGATTTTTTCCGTTCAGGACTAAAGCCATCTGATAGCAAAGCAGGATAAATAGGGCGGTTAAAAAATCCAGGTGAGGTGGGAGGGCTTCAAGGGTAATTATGATGATTGATTGAGTCAGGTAAATGGCATGCAATGTGCGAGTGGGCAACGAAGGTCTTAATGAAACAAGGATGAATAAAAACAGAAAAATCACTGCCAGTCCAACATACCAGGGGAATGATTGTGGAAGTTCGATGTAAATATATACCAATGCCCGTAAAAACATCGCACCACAAAACACATATAAAGCGATCACCCCAACCTTGATAAATCGTGTTGAATGGATTGCCGGACTTGAATTCTCTGCCATATACGCCTCGAAAAGTTATGGTACTTCCACCAGCTTGTTTTTGATGGCATAAATCGCCAGCTGGGTACGGTGTTCCAGGTGCAATTTTCCCAGGATATTGCTGATATGGGTTTTAACTGTCTTTTCACTGATGAACAACTCCTGGGCGATCTCCCGGTTATTCCGTCCCATTGCTACCAGGCGGGTTACTTCCTGCTCACGTTCAGTCAGTGCTTCCAAAGGGGGGTCATGAGTTGTGCTGTGGGTTTGCGATACCTGCTCCATCAGTTTGCGGGTAATATCTGGGTGTAACCGTGCTTCTCCATGGTGGACAGCACGGATGGCATCCACTAGATCATCCGGAGAGACGTCCTTCAGCAGGTAGCTGGATGCCCCTGCCTGGATGGCTGGGAAGACTTTATCATCTTCCGAGAAGCTGGTAAGGGCAATGATTTTGGTCGGTGATCCCGATTTATGGATTTTTTCTGTGGCGCTGATGCCGTCCATGTGTGGCATGACCAGGTCCATCAGAACGACATCAGGTTGGAGCAAATTCACCATTTCCATCGCTTTTACACCGTCATCCGCTTCACCAATCACGGAGATGTCTGCCTGTAGCTCGAGGAATGTACGCAGACCCTGGCGCACGACCTGGTGATCATCCACAATTAAAACCTTTATGAGTTCATCTTGTTCTGTCATGCCTTTTCTCCTGCGGGATACTTTTTCTCGACCCGGATGCGTGTGCCTGTGCCGGGATTGGAATGAATGGATAGATCCCAACGAATCTCATCAGTGCGCTCCCTCATGCCTGGCAGGCCAAACCGCCCGCTCCCTTCGACTTGCTCGAGATTGAATCCCTTCCCATCATCTTCAATTTCAATCCAACATGGTTCTGCCAGGTGCAATCGCAACCAGGCATTATTAGCCTGGGCGTGCTTGATCACATTGTTCAGTGCTTCCTGGGCAATGCGAAAAAGTACCTGGTCTTCCTGTGGAGAAAGGGCTTGATTGCCTTCTACCTCCAATGCCACTGTTAGACCATCTGGGATATGCCTGCTTTGGATATGTTGTCTAAGCTCTGTTATCAGATCACTCCTGGACTGTTGTTCCGGGCGAAGCTCCGAGATCAATGTATGCATCTCCGCCAGGGCACTTTGCGCAAGATGGTTCAACCGATCGAGCTGGGTTCCCACCCGGCTGGGATCACGCTCCAGCAAAAGCAATGCGGATTGCGTGGTTAGGGTCATGCTGAAGATGGTTTGGGTGACCGAATCATGCAGCTCACGGCGCAGGCGTTGGCGTTCGTGCGCCACACCCAGCTGTTTTAGTGTATTTGAATGTGCCTCCATTTGCACATTCGCATCCCGGAGTTGGTACATCAAGGATTGGTTGTGAGTGTTTGCCTCTTGGGCACGTCGGGTTGCAAATGTGTAGGCACTCAGGTAGATGATCACCGATCCGAATAGCAGCAAACGGATTGAGCCCTCCAGGGTGCCTTCAAAGCGAAGGTAAAAATAGCCAAGCAGAACCAAAAATACCCCAATCCAGATAATGCCCGTGCGGTAATTGAGCCTCTGCATCGTTTGCATCCCCAGGATGCCGAACAGGATTGAAAAATAGTCATATTGCTCTAGATTTAGTCGATAAAGAAGGAGGCACACCAATACTGTCTGGATCGCCAGGTAGAGATGGAACCACCTGCCGTGGGATTTGGAGAAGAGGGATGCCAGCAAAAACAGGAATAAAAACCACAATAAGATTCCTACCACTTCACCGAGATAAGGTGTGCTCTGGTATAGCAGGATGGAGCGCAGCAGGATGGCAGTATATACTAACCCGGTTGCCAGGTAGTATACACTTTGGTAGATCCACTTGTTGGGTTGCTTGTTTCCCATTTGGAGCCATCATCCTGTCAGTGTGAACTGCCGTAAGCTGAATCATAGCATGGAATTACTTATCAGGCATCCAGGAAGAGGTATGGAATTCGGAGTAACTTGCATGCCCAGATTAGGCGATGATTTTCTTTAGCGAGGTGGAAATAGGAGCTCACCAGCCATCTGGATTTGATTTTTCCCTGCATTTTGATACAATAGAGATGGTAGAATCCATTGAGACAAAACTACAGTGAGTTTATAAATGAGCATTGAAAATTACACAGACGTAGAAGCTTTGACTCAATCCATCATTGATGAAGTCTTTAGGGTATTCAAAATAACGCCCGGATCCTGGGGAAGGCGGGCCTTTGGACCGACATTATGGCTGCCTGCCCATCGTTTTGCTGACCTGGCGGCAACATTTGACCGCTATGTGGCTGATTTCGGTTTTCGTGAAGCTGCTCGTCGCATGATAATAAAGTATATTCGGTCTTATGAAGTACGAAATTCTGAGAATATTCCACAAGAAGGACCCTTGTTGATCACCTCCAATCATCCAGGCACGATCGACTCACTGGTCATCTCTGCAAGTGTGCCCCGCGCCGACTTGAAGATCGTCGCCACCGGCATACCTTTCATCGAAGGTTTACGTAATGCTGCCGATCACCTGATCTATACCCCGCGGAAGGGCATCCATGAGCGCATGATGGTGGTCCGTAATGCCATCCATCATCTGAATGATGGTGGCGCAGTACTGATCTTTCCCAGCGGGCGCATCGACCCCGACCCGGCACTCCAACCCGAGGCTGCCAATGATTTTGGGAGATGGTCCCATAGCGTTGAATTAATGCTGGAGCAGGTGCCTCAAACCCAGGTACTGCTGACCGTGGTAAGTGACGTATTATCAGCAAAATGGCGCTGGAGTCCCCTGGTTCGCATAATGGGAGATGAGCTAAAACAGCGCACCGTGGCAGAATTCCTGCAAGTCATCCAATCGATCATTTTCCCTTATATCAACCGTGTATCCCCGCGGGTAACGTTCTCAAATCCTTTCAACAAGAATGACCTGGAAGGTATGAGCGATGGGGTGCTGGAAAGCATGATCGAACAGACACGTCGCCTGATGGAAGATCACCTGAGAGATGAGCAAAAATTACTGCCCGCCAACACTTTATCCTAATCGGGGCAGCTTAATTTTCAGGAAATCCTTATTTCGACGCCTAATTTACGCTTAAGGGGGTTTATTTGGTAACCAAGTAGCTCTCCGCGGTCTTGGGGAATAGATGACACTGTTCTTTGATATGTTATACTGAAATTCATTGAGGTAATAGATTGATTCTGCCGGTGAGGATGTCATCAACGATGAAATATCCATCATGGCGGGTGAGTTATTGGTAAATATATGCTTGATTATGACCTTTGTGTAGCCTGGAATTGGCAATATGATGCAGATTTTATAACTTTGCTGGATGCGGTATGCACATCCAGGGGACTGTCGATGTTGCAAATCACCCTCACCAATCTCGCCGAGTGCTTGCATGGCCTGGCTGAGAAGGAAATCGGATGCCGGGCTTTTTTCGATCGGGCTTCCGATGCAGATCCCCAGTTCATGCCCCTGGTGCAATGGGTGCATGAGAACCGCATCTACAACATCAACTCCTATGAACGTGCCTCCCTCACCTGGGATAAAGCACAGATGCACTCCCTTTTGATCGCTGCGGGTTTAGATGTTCCCCATACCATCGTGCTCCCAGCATACCTTGAGCAGCCTGAAATTCCAGTCATCGATCTACTCACTTTTGGAGAGCAGTTCACCCTCAAGCCAGCCCATGGTAGTGGTGGTGTCGGGGTGTTGATCAATGCCACCTCATGGGAGCAGGTGCTTATGTCACGCCAGGAGCACGCCACCGATCAATATCTCCTGCAAGCCCATGTGGTCCCCAAGCAGCTGGAGATGAGACCGGCATGGTTCCGGGTTCTTTATTGCATCGGTCGGGTGTATCCGTGCTGGTGGAATCCGATGAGCCATATCTACACTCCTGTCACCCCAGAAGAAAGAACCTTCCATGGATTGGAGCGGCTGGATCACGTGACAGCCCTCATCTCGCGCTTATGCGGCCTGGACTTGTTTTCAACCGAGATCGCGTTAACCGACCAGGACCAGTTCGTCGTGGTGGATTATGTGAACGACCAGATCGACCTGCGCCTGCAGTCAGCTGCCCAGGAGGGGGTGCCAGACTCGATCGTGCGTGATATCGCTGAGCGTTTGATGAACCAATTATTGCAAAAGTTTTAGCCAAACAAATGGGTGCACCTCATGGCCTGGCGTCATCAACGCTCGGATCGAAATGCACCCTTTTATTATTATTTATAAATCACGGGTACCCAGGTTCTCGAGTAGGTAATGAAGTTCTGCCAGAAACACATATTGGTGCGTAGTTGGCGGAATCGATTTCACCAATCGCCGATTGTCCGACAGAATATTGGATGGCGTAATTGCTGGAGGTTGCCGCTCCTCCGCCTCCACTTGTCAATGGGATCATCCAATCGATGGCAAAATTGGCTGAATTCATTGCCTGCACACTGCTCACCAGCAACAGCAGCAGCGCGCCAATGGATATCATCATATGGGCGAATGTGCTGGCAGTCAGCCTGGCTGCTTACATTATCATAATGCTTGAGAAGTGGCTGAGACGCAGAAGCGTACGCTGAACCTGTTCTAATCCTCGTCCAACCTGATTCCAACACAATATTAACAAAAATATGTAAAAATGTTATACATAATTTGTACAAGATTTTACTGTTTATGATTGATGGAGGTAATTATGAAATGGTCGTGGAAAATTGGTTCATTCAAAGGGATCGGCGTCTTCATGCATGCCTCATTCCTGCTGATCATTGCCTGGGTCGGCTTTGCCAACTGGGCGCAGACACGCTCCCTGGCAGGGACAATGGAAGGCATATTCTTTACCCTGGTCCTGTTTGGGACCGTGGTGTTACATGAATTCGGTCATGCCCTCACCGCAAAAAGGTACGGCATAAAGACCCGTGATATTACCCTCTATCCAATCGGCGGTGTAGCCCGACTGGAACGAATGCCTGATAAACCCGTCCAGGAATTCTGGGTGGCTCTGGCTGGACCGGCGGTAAATATCGTCATTGCGGCAGTTTTGTTTGCGTGGCTCATGCTGACTGGCTCATTCACTTCCCTGGCAGCTTTAACTGCTGGTGGTGGGAGCTTCATCGAGCGGCTGTTGGTAGTCAACGTATTCCTTGTCCTGTTCAACCTCATCCCCGCATTCCCCATGGACGGTGGGCGTGTCCTGCGCTCCCTGCTGGCGATGAGATTGGAATACGCCCAGGCGACAAGCATTGCTGCTTCCATCGGGCGTGGTATGGCGGTGCTGTTTGGGATCTATGGCTTATTTACCAATCCGTTCCTGGTGGTTATCGCTGTTTTCGTTTGGATCGGAGCAGGGCAGGAAGCATCGATGGTGCAGATGAAGAGCAAGTTGGAAGGCATACCAGTACAGCGAGCCATGCTCACGGACTTTCACACCCTGTCGGTAAACGATACACTGGCTTTTACCACCCAGCTCATCCTGGCTAGCTCACAAGCAGATTTCCCGGTGGTTGATAACGATAAAGTCGTCGGAATCGTCAGGCGCAATGATCTATTAACCGGGCTTGCTTCCCACCGGGTTAATGAACCAGTTTCAACGATCATGGAGCGTAACATCCGATCGGTGGAGTTTGGTGAGATGTTGGAGATTGCGATCACCCGTTTACAAGGCAGTTCAAGCACTACAATGCCAGTGATGCTGCGAGGAAAATTGGTTGGTTTGTTGAACTCGGAAAACATTGGAGAATTTTTAATGATCCAATCTGCTCTGAGTCATGCTTCGGGCAAGAATGGACTGATCGAGAGCCAGGCGTAGAGAGAGGTAGATCATTTTGATGTTAGTTTCTGTGGGGCAGGCGTACTGCCCCACTTGTTTTTTATCACTGGCTTGACAGTGTGGTGCTTATGAACATCTTGAAGCGTAAACCAGTTGCCTAGATTTAGAATTTATTCCCCGATGAAACCGTGGGGCAAGGTGTTCCCGTGCACCGGTTCTTTTTATTCACCGAATAGAAGACATTCAAAACCACAGGCAACCTGATAATAAGTCGGCGTATCGATCCAAGAAAGCTGATGAGCCACTTAAATAACAAGACGGTGGGATGTTGTCCCATCGTTTTGATTGAAGATCGACCAGGATTACGGAAGCGGGCAGAAGCCCGGTTCCAGTGGGTCTTTCAGACCACCTACCAGGGTATGGAAGACTTCGAAACCTGAATTTCCATTCTGGACTGCCTGATACCACATATCTTCCAGGACGGCTAATGGATCAGCCGGGTAGTCACCTACCATGGCCGCTTCATTAACTACATAGTTCAAGTCGATACTGGTTCCGGGTGCCACAGAGACTGGTCCTGGTTTGTCCACCACCTAGTCGATCGGCCAAGTATAGTAGCGGGAATAGAATTCAGATGCGGTTTTTGTCACAGAATGGTCGTAGCAAGAGACATTAACCGTGGCACCGTTGCTTCCGGTTGTGCCGGTATCATTGGTGACGAAGGTGGCAATATTTTCATGCGACCCCCTATCAGTGTCACAGGTGAAGGTGCGGATGTAATTAACGGACTTTCTCTGCTGAAACAACCGAGATCGTGTTAACCGACCAGGACCAGTTCGTCGTGGTGGATTATGTGAATGACCAGATCGACCTGCGCCTGCAGTCAGCTGCCCAGGAGGGGGTGCCAGACTCGATCGTGCGTGATATCGCTGAGCGGTTGGTGTTCCAACTATTGCAAAAGTTTTAAACAAGGTAAAGGATGCACCTCATTGGCCTGGGTCATTAACCCGTCGAGGTGCACCCTGCTATGGCTATTTAAATACTACTGGTACCCAGGTCCTCAGAGTTGTGATAAAGTTCTGCCAAAAACCCATATTGGTGGCATAGTTGGTTGAATCGCTTTCACCAATGACCGATTGACCGACAGAATATTGGATGGCGTAATTGCTTGAGGCTGCCGCTCCTCCGCCTCCACTCGTCAGCGGGATCATCCAGTCGATGGCAAAATTGGCTGAATTCATTGCCTGAGCGCCGGTCGCCACTATTAGAAGGAACAAGAGGATGAGTAGAATTGCCTTTCTTTTCATCGATAGCCTCCTGTCATTATTGAAGCGTTACAAAGACATAAATCCAGCCTTCGCCACTGTTCAGAGCTTCCAGGGCTTTGGCAAACACAGTACCGGGTAAGGAGGTTTGAATGCCTCCAATGGATATCTTAGCTGAACAGCTTGCCACTCCGGCTTGATCACTGCTGGAAAGCAAATCACCTACTTGGATCGCGCTTGCCGCAGCACTTGCCTTTACCTGCGCTGGTCCATGCACGACAATCAGAAGGGATTCACCCGGCTTGGCTGCGCCTTCCAGGTTTACCCCATCTGGGGCGTAACGAGAATATACAACACCGGCTACCGCAGTGCTGTTTGCGGAGGAGGCCTTGGATACAAGGATTGTAGGTGGGCCATTGACATCCGTTGGTGGAATTACTCCAGTGAATATGACCACATCGCCGATTTCAAGGGATTCGCTGCTACCATTTTGTACAACTTGCATGATTGCACCACTGGTGTGGTAATTTAGCGAATAGAGATTATCTGCTGTGTAAAATCCATAGTTGTGATCAACCCTTTGGGTATCGCCATAAACAGCATTATTACTGGTGCTTAACCCATATACACCATAGCCAGATGAACTTTCACCGTATACTCCGGATCCAACCTCACTTTCTCCCCTGACTCCAACACCACCTGCTGCACTATTTGCAGCACCATATAATGCACTTCCTCCCGCATTGTTATAGAAATATCCTCCATACCCATCAGGTGAGCGGGTAGCTCCCACGATGCCATAGTTCACGCCTGTCTCCGACATGGCATATGCTCGCAAGGCTCTTCCCGTGCCTGCCCAGTTTTCTATATGCAACAGGGCATCATTACCGATCGTGGCACTGATGACCGCCCCAGGCCTAAGACTCATTGCATAAGGCACATTATCAATATATTGTCGTGGAGTCATCTCAACATCCCCAGAAACAGTAATGCCCAGATAGAGCTGCCTTCCATCAAAGGCATCACACCCAGCAATATATATATAGGCTGTAAACAGTCCATTGTGTACATCGACAGAGTTGTTCAGGTCTCCACATATTGCTGTGCCAGCGTAAGAAACATCATAGATCCGAAATTCCACATCATAGGTTCCATCGAGTGGGTTTCCGCTGGCATCTGTCAGACGTCCCTGTACAGGAATGTAAATCACTCTTTAAGGTAGGTTGTTCCGCTTCAGACCGTGAGCCTGACTGGCCGGTTGAGTTCTTGCTGAGCCATACTCAGCGAGACGGTCAACGTCAGTAAGGCAGCCAAACAAATAATCGTTACGATGAAAATCCGCTTGATCATAAAAGCCTCCTGTTTGTATTAATCCAATTGGTTGGTTGAGGAATATTTCACATACTAGTATACATATTATTTAATACAAATGCAAGCGGCTGGGTAGGAATTATGGCGTTTTTAATGCGGGTCTTTTTACACTGAGCATAACAAGGTAACGCAATCTTTCCTATTGTGTTAAAGATTGCCACTTTGGATATGGTACGCCCACCTTAACCTACCAGCCCAGTATGTTGGGATGAGTATAATCGTACATTCCGCGGTTAATCAAATCCTTAATAAAATCTGTGGAAATCTAAATTGTAGAAATATCCATCTTCTGATAAAGTAGCTTGTGCTATTTAACACGAAAACAATTTTGTTTTGCAAACGTTTTCAGCTTGGGTTGATCCACATGGCGGTTGCCATGACCCTGGTGCCGATTAATAGTACACTCAACCGGGTGATGATCAAGGAGCTGGCAATTTCAGCCACCCTGGTGGCAGTCCTGGCATCACTGCCGTACCTGATTTCGCCTATCCAAGTCGCCATTGGCACCTTTGCCGATCGTCATGCGGTCTGGGGATTACGTCGCACACCCTATATCGCCCTCGGCTTGCTGCTTTGTGTGATCGGGGTGATTCTTGCTCCCTACGCAGCCTTCCTCATGGCAGATAATTTCTGGGTTGGTTTGGTGGTCGGTGTGTTAGCTTTTGGCACCTGGGGGATGGGCTACAACCTGTCTGCAGTATCGTATCTGTCTCTTGCTTCGGAGATTTCTGGCGAAAAAGGTCGCTCGCGCACCATTGCCATCATGTTTATCATGATGATCCTCGGTATCATATTCACCGCCATTGCGATCAGTCGCATGGTCGAGCCATATTCGCCCCAGGCATTGGTGAGTGCGTTCAGGGTGGTTGGAATCGCTGCACTGGTCCTTGGTATGCTGGGCCTGGTGCGCCTGGAAAAACGGCAGGATCAATTCAGCCAAACTTCCTCCGATAACTATAGCTGGGGGGAGATGCTGCACCAGGTTTCCGGGAATGAACATGTAAAGTTCTTTTTCATCTACCTGGTCATATTACTGGCGGCGATCCTTGGGCAGGATATCCTGCTCGAGCCGTTTGCAGCAGAGGCATTCTCTATGCCGGTGCAGGCAACCACGCGTATCACCTCCATCTGGGGTGCCTGTTTTTTGATCGCCATGCTGGTGGCGGGTCTTCTTGAGGGAAAGGTGAACAAGCTCACCCTTGCCAGGGTTGGTGGATGGAGCGCATTGGCAGGTTTTGTCCTGATTGCCACCAGTGGGATATTGTCTTTGTCCGCAGTTTTTTACGCTGGCCTGGTGGTATTGGGCATCGGAACCGGGCTGGCGACGGTTTCCAACCTCTCGTTAATGCTGGATATGACCTCTCCCGGAAAAGTAGGTTTGTATATTGGGATTTGGGGCATGGCGAATGCCACCTCCCGCTTGATCGGTTCCATGATCGGTGGTGCGCTGCGTGATGCCCTCACACGGCTCCTGAATGATCCTGTGCTTGCCTATGTATGCGTTTTTTTCGGTATGGCTCTACTCATGGTTATTTCGCTGTGGATGCTTTCACGTATTGACGTGAGCGTATTCCGCCAACGGGCTGAGCAGCAGTTGAGCGTGCTAGAGAGGGCAGCATTTACGGATTGAACGCAGGACAAATCATTCCCAAACGAATGGCGATAGATCACCAGGAATTGTCCTTTCGAAGTAAAAATTCATCCATCCCAAACCATAAACCGTTGCTCAACCCATCCGGAACAAGTGATTACACCTTGTGCAACAAAAATTGCCTTGTTATAACATGAGCCAAATATTAATCTTAGTTGACATAAGGTTTAAAAAAGTGTATTCTATTATTAGATGGGAAGTATTGTTTAAATAAATCTACTAGAATTTATCGTTAATAGAATTCATGGGGATGAGATTTCATGGATGTGGGGATGAGTGGGTGCTATGAACGCGCGTGGAAACAACCAAATTGATTTCTATGAACAAAAGGAGAGGAAAACTATGTTTACTAGAAAGCTGTTCATAATCGTCATTATCCTGGGGATGCTGTTGGGGATTTTCAGCATTGCCCAGGCGGCTGCCCCGGTGGAGGTGGGAGCAGATTGGTGCGTCATCTGGTTGCCAGATGAAAATTTTAACTGGTACCCCTTCCCTGGTGAGGGTCAATTGGTGTTCAACCCCAACCATTACGTGTGGAACCTGGTCTGTCACGGGGTGTTCGACTATCAACAGTATGCCACCTGGGAGGAATTCTGCAACTGGATACCGGGTGCCTGCCAGGGAAATAAGATCGTTGCCAACAAGCTGGAATATTTCAAGGATTATTTCGATGAAGATGGCAACTACCTGTATACTGACTTCGGGTCTGCCAACCTGATCGTCAAATCCAATGGGGAAGCCAGGTGGAACGCCCAGATCTCTTATAACTGTTACAGCTTTTACGATATGAACCAGGCGATCCTGGAATTGCCTTCCGGATTCTGGAGTGTAGGTACCCACGAATATACTATTGAGTTCTTTTATGAAGATGGGTCTAGCGTCACCTGGTGGAATACCTTTACCGTCGATCCAACGACACCGATCTATAAAGGCCAGGTGCGAATGGGTTTTAACTTACTATACAATTGGGGTATCATTGACACGATCAATCCCGCCCAGGATACCTTCATGGCAGTCACCAGCTGGGGTCCGGAATACCTCCTCGTGCCTCTCGATTATGCTGTATTCAGCTTTGACGGGGGTCTCCCAATCGCCATCGATGCAAGCAATGTGCAAAACTTGTGCAGCTACGCCAACATGGGCCTCTTTATGAGGCACTGGGGTCCAACTTATTGATACGCAAATGAGATATAAAACATAAATCCCCACTCCTGATGATTTAAAAATCCATTCAAAAACCTCGGAGGTCACCCGCACCTCCGAGGTTTTTAATATTAAAATGCTCCGATCCGATTGGGGGAATCAACCGGTATCACCTGGCCAATATCCCACATTTCGACGATTTTTCCAGCCTCAAAACGAAATATGTGCACAACTGCGATCCCCGGCTCTCCGGGCTTCACAATGAGATTTGAATGTACTGCCACCAGGTTTCCCTCACCGACCACGTTTTTCACCATCAAGCGCTTGTTGGGAGCCCGGTCATGGTCCTCGAGCATGGCTTTTTTTAAGGAGGTGAAATCTGAGGCGAAGTACACATTATGGTGTTTACCGTGCATGTTGATATAGTTGTTGTAGGCGTCGTCGATATTCCCTGCCACCACTAGCTGCAGAAAATCCAACGCGCACTCCTTTTGGGTTTCCAGGTTGTTCCGATTGGTCATGATTTTTTCTCCTCAGGCAGGTTTATTCCCCATCAGGCGCATACTTAAGCAGCACATTCCCATTGTGAAATACTCGCACATCAACTAGCTTCAGATCTACTGGTTCGTCATTGTTTGTAAACATAGAGCCGCCATTACCAAGAAGGATCGGATTGACTAATAACCGGTATTCATCGATCATCTTATTCTTTATAAACGTCGAGGCAAGGTCAGCGCTACCAAATATAAACAGGTCATCGCCGGGTTGTTCTTTCAATCTTTTCAATCCCTGGACTGCATCTCCATTAATGACCTGTGAATTGTTCCATTCAGCTTTTTTCATCGTTTTGGAGAATACGAATTTGGGCAGTGAATTCATCTTTGCAGCAACGACCGGGTCAGTCTCAATGGCTTCGGGAGACTGCCAGAAGGAAGCCATCCCTTCGTAGGTCACCCTGCCAAAGATTATACCGCCTGCGTGATTAAGCTGGTCAATGGAAAATTCATCGAATTCATCATCCACCCGGTGCCAGGAAATTTCCCATTTGCGGGTACCTTCAAAATAACCATCCAGGGTGATCAGGTTGAACAGGATCACTTTCCGCATGCTTTCCTCCCCTAGATAATCTTTTATTTGATCTTCTAGTCATCATTCGTTATCACGAACCTGATTCCGTCACCGGCAGCCAGGGTTTGGTGGAACATTTACCAGCCTGCCGGTGACGGATGCTGAGCCTCAGCCGCACTGCTCTTCAGATCCTAGGAGGTGATGGATCCATTGGTCAACCTGTTCTGGTGGTTATGCACGGACCTGCGGTCCTTCACGTCGGCATTGGTTAGAAGGGAGGCGATCAGCCTGGTTGACGTCGCTGCGATCTCATCCACTGCAGCCATGAAGGCGGCTTCATTTACCCTGGAAGGCTTGTTGTATCCGCTGACCTTGCGCACATATTGCAGTGCCGCCAGGTGAATTTCCTCCTGTGTAACAGGTGGATCAATATTGTAAAGAGTGTGGATATTCCTGCACATGGTTAACCCAGGCACTCGGCAAGTTTATCGAAGGATTCATTCCAGCCTGCCTTGGTCTGCTCAGCCATTTCTCCTTCAGGTACACCGCAGTGTTCCAGGGTCATCCTGGTTTTACCATCGAGGTCTTCAAGGGTCAATTCCACTTCCATCTCCATGGGGAGATCTGATCCCAAGTCATAATATGAAGACGGAACCACGTTGCCATATTCGTCGGCAAACGAATCGGTATATATGAGCCGGTTCTGTTCAATGATCTCCTTGAAAATCCCAGTTCCCCAATATTCCTTGCCATCCGGACCGCGCATGCAGTAGAGGTATTTGCCGCCCGGCCGAAGATCGAACTTTGCATAGGGTGCGGTGAAATCCTTTGGTCCCCACCAGCACATGTACTGCTCCGGGTCGGTCCAGCGCTGCCAAACGCGTTCGCGCGGGGCATTAAACTCCCTTGTGATGGTGATACTTTTGCCATTATCTTCATGGTGTGACATGGTTGCTTCCTTTCTCTTGTGGATATCATTGTTCGCCAGAAGTTCATTCAAGCGATCGGTCGTTTCGGTGGTTCCTTCTTCCATTTGCCAATGCAGCATCTGGTCGCGGTCTTCAATGGATTGAAAGATGGTCTTGGATGTGATAATCGTCATACCATCCTTCTCAACGAAATTATCGATGAGCAAGGTGGCATGACCTGGCATCCCCTCGTATTCCATGGTGTAAACCAATCGCTCCGGGATGACCACGTCGTGGTACACCCCGTGGAATCCGAATTCTTTTCCTTCATTATCCCGCTGGAGAAACCGCCACGTACCACCAGGCACCACCGTCATCTTGTGAACGGTGGTGGTCAATCTGCGCGGTCCCCACCATTGGGGAATCAACATGGGATCTGTTACTGTCTTATAAACCATTTCCCGGGGTGCATGGATCATCCTGGTGACGAAGACATCCTGTCTCCCTGGGATTGCAATAAATTTTGTGTTTGTCATATTTACCGTTCCTTTCGTTTACCAATAAAAGTGTCTTGCTTCACCAAGCCAGCCCTTACCATTTCTCAGGGGAACGCCATGATCCAAAACTTGGCTGGCAGTTGAAGTTTTCTTCGCTGCGTCTTCAAGCCCAAGGCTCTCCATGTTATTGTAGAACCCGAATTATGCTGCGTCAAGATTTATTCTATTAAAATTTGATAATAATTGTCCGAATATAGCGTGTTTCGATCACATTGTTCTATTAGAAAAAAAGATATTTTGAAGTTATTTTAACCAGGTGTGAATTTTCCGGTGAAAACTGGTTGCTCATGATCGATTAATGCCAAAAATATGTTGGAAGAGATTTTTTGCATACAGCGCCTTTGAGTCTGAGGCTGTTATTTTTTGGAGCCAATAATCCTAAATCAAGGTAGAATATTCGAAATCCACTCGGGGTCAGCAATCCAGCTTAACATTTAAGGAGAAGTATGATGTACCGTGCTATCTGTGCGTTTGTTGTTTTGTTCTGCTGTGTGCAATGATCATCCCTCCTCATACCCTGGCGCTCTCCAGGAGTGGTCAATCCATCGATATGCTTACCTATATTGAATCCTCCGCAGGGCTGGTTCCACCGACACTCGAAGGAGGCCATACCGAGGTTGAAATGGGCGATGTTAATGGGGATGGCAACCCTGACCTGGTTTCCATTGGTGACCATGGCTCGCCCTATGTGAATACGGACCAACATGGCATCATGGTCTGGTTTGGTGATGGCAGCGGGCATTGGTCTGTGTATCAGTCGGGTGATTTTGGTTACGGTGGGATCGCGCTGGGGGATGTCAACAATGATGGATTGATGGACGTGGGTTATGGGATGCATCATAATTACAGCGGGGTTGACCTTGGCGACCAGATCCAGGAGGTCGCTCTTGGGGATGGCACTGGCCTCAGCTGGACTCCATGGGATGATGGGCTGGCAACCAACGGCGAGGAGTGGGGTATGTTCGGCACCGACTTCGCCGATGTGGACCATGATGGCGACCTCGACCTTGGCTCGATCTCCTTTGGTTGTTGTGCTGGTGTGCATGTGTACCTCAACCAGGGGGATGGCTCCTGGGAACAATCATTTGGCTTTTTGGATGGAAACTCCGATATGCAGTTCACCTTTGGGGATGTCAATGGAGATGGCAACCCCGATTTTGCGGTCAATCATTCGTATGGCACGGTATATGTGGGTGATGGCACCGGGGGATTCTCGCTGGGGCATGGCAACCTGCCTGCGGCAAGCAGCATCACCAGTGTCGCGTTGGGCGATGTCAACCACGATGGGCGGGATGAGCTGGGATTCACCAATTCAAGCGGCGGTGTCAAGGTGTATGCATGGATATCACCGGGTGACTGGCAAAATTTCTCGGGCGCTTTACCTGCCAGCGGTCCCTATGAAACCGTGCAGCTATTCGATATGAACATGGATGGGAATGGGGATATAGCAGCCTTTGGCGCCGGGCTGGTGCGCATTTGGGCAGGGGATGGCGCAGGTGGATGGACGGAAACTGCCGGCTTTACCACTCCCTATCCCGGGTATGAGCAGGCTTTCCGGGTCGGCGGTGACGTGGACCACAATGGATACCCGGATATTGTTCTAATATCTGAAGAAGGCAGCTGGTATAACTACCAAAACCACCTGCACTTTTACAAGGAAACTTCCATTGCAACGGAATTGGGGATAACTCCTATCTCACCATCGCAGAATAAGGCTTATCAGGCCGGGGTGGTGAATTTCGTGGACTGGATCAGCGCAGTCCCGGGAGACGAGGCAGGAACAGTCTCATTGGAGCTTTCCATTCACGGTGCAGATGGCCCATGGGAGCCTATTGCTGAAGGGTTGCCCAACAACGGTCGCTACCAATGGTTAATCCCGCCATCCACGCCATCCACTGAGGAGGCCTTCATCCGGTACACGCTGACAGTGCCAGGTGAGACTACCGTAGGGATCACGCCAGGTGCATTCACCATCATCGGCTCGATGGAGGAGCCAATTTCTGGATTGTCAGCAGCGAATGACAGCCCGACCATCCTGGGGGAGACGACCGTTCTCACTGCAAGCATTATTTCCGGGACGAATGTGCTTTTTGATTGGGATCTGGGGGATGGGATAACGGCCACAGGTGCAGTGGTCAGCCATATTTACCCAGGTGTGGGTACATTCGCAGCCACAGTCACTGCAACGAACGAAATCAGCACGGATCATGCCAAGACACTGATAACAATCTTCGAGGATGCAATAACAGGCCTGGTAGCATTAAACGACAGCCCAACGCTCCTGGGTGAAACCACCATTCTCACCGCAAGCGTGATCTCTGGGACAAACATGACCTTTGAGTGGGACCTGGGAGACGGCATTACCGATACTGGCTCAATTGTCAGCCATGCATATACTGATGCTGGTATCTATACCGCTACAGTCACCGCCAGCAATGCAGTCAGCTCTGCTGAGGCGATCACCATCGTTGAAATAGAGCCGCTCCACCCTGCCTGGCGTATCTGGATGCCGTTGATGCAATGCGGAGGGTAATTCGCACCCTTCTGGGTTGGCTGGGTAAAATAAAACCTCCCCTGATGGGGATCAGGGGAGGGTAACCGTGGGGGATAGTTGGGCGGCTTACACTATTTCTTGTTATTCCCCCCCACGTCCAGTTGGCGGAAATATTTAAGTGCTCCCAGGTCAGCAAAGCTACCGCTGGCGAGCCTGCCATCCTCATAAATAGGGAAGGTGTGATCGGAATCGCGCAACTGTTTCAGGGTCTGGGCGAGGCCGATGGTGCCAAATTCCCGGGTACGGGTGGTGTGATCCAGGTCGATCATCTCGGTCAGGATGGTCTGGTTGGTGGAGGCTTCCTGCAGGATGCGACCATCCGGATCGATCATGGTGGAGCGCCCACCTCCCCAGGTGCCCACGCCGTTAACGCTGACAAAATAACACTGGTTGAACAAGGCATTGGCGCGGCACATCACCAGCTCGAGCTCACGGTCAGAGGTCGGAGTCATGGTTGGCTGGAGGATCACTTCAGCACCATGCCAGACAAGGCTGCGGGTAACTTCAGGAAACCACATGTCGTAACAAATGCACAGCCCAAAACGTCCCACTCCGGGAATGTCAAAAACGCAAAACTCATTCCCGGGCGTGACGCCGCTTTCATAGGGCAGCCAGGGGAACATCTTGCGGTATTTTCGAACAATCTCACCCTGGGGGGAGATCACCAGGGCAGTATTGTAGAGTTTATCTCCATCCAACTCATACATCGACCCTGGGACAAGCCACCGATTGAGTTCATGGGCCAGCTCGCATAACTTCTTCGAAATCATGCCGGGTACGGCTTCCGAATTCTTTGCGATCCAATCCCGGTCTTCGGAGGTAACGAATTGATCCAATCCGGGCACAACCAGCTCATGGAACATGATCAGCTGCACCCAGGGGAATGATTTGGTCAGGTTCGTGGCAATCTCCGCCATTTTATCCACGGTAGATTGTGCATCAAAGGAGACTACCTGCATTTGTACTCCAGCGATCCCAAATAATCGGCTCATAACATTACTCCTCATTCACAAAATGGCAGGCAACCACGCGGTTGCGCCTGATTTGTCGTAATATTGGTTCTTGCTGCCGGCAAACCTCTTGTGCCAATGGGCATCGGGTATGGAAGCGGCAGCCTGAAGGTGGATTGATAGGGCTGGGTACATTGCCTTCCAATATGGTCAATTCCCTCAGGTTGTCCACATCCGGCATAGGGATGGCACCGAATAAAGCCTGGGTGTAGGGGTGAAGGGGGGAGGAAAAAATATCGTCCGCCGGAGCCAGCTCTACAATTTTCCCCAGGTACATCACCCCGATCCGGTCACTGATGTGCTGCACCACATTCAAGTCGTGGGAGATAAAAACATAAGTCAGGCCGTAGGTTTTCCGCAGATCATCCAGCAGGTTGATGATCTGCGCCTGGACAGAGACGTCCAATGCAGAAGTGGGTTCATCCAGTACGATCAGGCGCGGGTTAAGCGCCATTGCCCGAGCTACCGCCACGCGCTGGCACTGGCCACCGGAAAGCTCATGGGGGAAGCGGTCAAGGTGTTGTTTGCCCAAACCAACAGCTTCAAGCAGCTCAATGATACGCTTTCTCAGCTCTCCAGGTTCGACCGCATGGTGAGTGATCAACGGCTCAGCCACCACCTGCTCGATCTTCAATCGTGGACTCAGTGAAGAAAGTGGGTTTTGAAACACGATCTGCATTTGCTGGCGCATATGGCGCATGGCTTTGCCTTTGAGGCTGCTCAGGTCTTGCCCATCGAACAGCACCTGCCCGGCGGTGGGCAGGAGCAGGCGCAGCAGGATGCGACCCAGGGTAGTCTTTCCACAGCCCGATTCACCCACCAGTCCAAACACTTCGCCTGGTTCAACACTCAAGTCGACTCCGTCCACCGCGTATACATAGCGCACATCGCCCGATAGCCAACCCCCTGGCAAGCGAAAATACTTCTTGAGCGAACGCACTTCAACCAGGGGTGTCATTGGATCCTCCAGGTTGGGTGGTTGACGGATCGGCCAGGAAACAGGCGCTGGCATGTCCTGCGCTGATCTGAAAGAGAGCTGGTACTTCCCGGGTGCAGCGCTCAAAGACAAATTCACAGCGTGGGGCGAATGGACAACCGATCAATCCTCCAGGATTGGAAGGAACCACTCCCGGGATGACTGCCATCTTTTTCCCCCGGTTACCCGGGCGAGGAACGGCATTGAGCAGTCCGCGCGAATAGGGATGCTGGGGTGATTTGAACACCTGGCGCGTGGTGCCAATTTCAGCCACCCGACCGGCATATAAGATCACCAGGCGGTCGCAGGTTTGGGCGACCACGCCCAGGTTGTGGGTGATCAGTATAGCCGAGATGTCGAAGTCTTTCTGTAACTGGCTGATGAGCTTGAGAATCTGGGCCTGAATAGTCACATCGAGGGCGGTCGTAGGCTCATCGGCGATCAACAAGCGCGGGCGGCACGAAAGGGCCATGGCGATCATTACCCGTTGCTGTTGCCCGCCCGATAACTGGTGCGGGTAGCTCTCCATGATGCGCCTAACATCCGGCAGGCCAACAGCCTGGAGCATCACCGAAGCATGGGTGGATGCACCGCTCTTGGATAGCTGCGTGTGCCTGCGGATGACCCTGGTCATCTGTTCACCGATGGTGAATACCGGGTTGAGTGACGAGCTGGGGTCCTGGAAAATCATGGCGATTTGACTGCCGCGTGCTTTCTCCATCTCAGATTTAGATAGCTTGAGCAGGTCAACCCCATTCAAAATAATCTCGCCTGCGGTGATGGTGGCTGAGCGAGAAAGCAGACCCAGGATGGTCAGCCCGGTGACCGTTTTTCCGCAACCTGTCTCACCCACCAGGCCGAGTACTTCGCCCTTCTGCACATCGAAATTGATCCCGTTTAATGCTTTGAGGTCACCGCGGGAGGTTTTAAACTCGAGGTATAAGTTTCGAACTTCCAACAGGCTGCTCATCGGTATTGCCTCGGGTCAAAGATATCACGCAGGGTGTCGCCGATCAGGTTGAATGCCAGGACGACAATAAAGATTGCCAAACCCGGGAAAGTTGATATCCACCACTGTTCCAAAATGTAGGTACGCCCTTCCGATACCATTAAACCCCAATCTGGAGAGGGAGGTTGGGTGCCGAGGCCGAGGAATGCCAGGCCTCCCATCGCCAGAATGACGGTTCCAAGATCGACCGTTGCCTGTACCAGGATGGCTGAAATGGTGTTCGGGAGAATATGCCTGAGGATGATAACCGAATCGCGCACCCCGATGGCTTGAGCAGCTTCGACAAAATAGCGTTCTTTCAGGCTGATGGTCACCCCGCGCACCAGGCGGGTATACCACGGCCACCAGGTGATAATTAATGCGATCGCCGCATTTTGGATACCTCGACCCAGTGCGGCAGCGATTGCCATGGCTAGCAGGAGCGAGGGGAATGCCAGGAAGAGATCGGTGATGCGCATGATGGCTTCATCGATCCAGCCTCCCTTGTATCCGGCGATGGCTCCCAGAGGAGCACCTAGCAACACGGCAAACAGCACCACACCGATGGGGACGATCAATGCCGGGCGTGCACCCACGATCACCCGGCTGAGCATATCCCGTCCGAGCTTATCGGTTCCAAAAGGGTGCTCCAAAGAGGGTGGGAGCATCGTGTTGGGTACATTGGTCTTACCGGCACCTTCCAGGGGATAGGGGGCTACCTGGTAACAAAAAATTGCGATCAGGATGAACAGGAGAATGACGATGGTGCTGATGAGAGATAGTGGATCCCGCAGGATGACGCTGAAAATATGACGGACTGTGCGCCTGGTCTGTATTTCGGGCTCGAGTGAGATGACAGGGATGGCCGTCATGTTAGTTAAGCGAGATGCGCGGGTCGATCCAGGCCTGCAGCAGGTCAACAGCCAGGTTGATGAGCACATACATGATCGACCCATACAAGGTGATGCCCATGATGGCGGGGTAATCCACATTGAGCAGGGAGTGAACGGTAAATAACCCCAATCCGGGCCAGTTGTAGATCACCTCAACAAAAAAGGTACCGGTGAGGGCGATCGCAAAAGTCAGACCAATAACAGTGAGGGTGGGGCTGATGGCGTTCTTTAATGCGTATAGGTATACGACCACGCTCTCCCGGATCCCATAGGCGCGGGCAGTGCGGATGTAATCCTGCTCCAGCGTCTCCAACATGGTGGCACGTGTCATGCGGGCGATCAATCCGGCGGGATAAGCCGCCAGGGTGAGGGCTGGTAGCACCAGGTGATAGGCCACGTCTTTGAAAGCGATCCAATTGCTCCCGATGAATGCATCCAATAGCAGGAAATTGGTGACCGGTTCGATAGGGTTGGAGAAACGCAGATCACTACTGATGCGCCCTGCCAGGGGTAACAGGTCTAACCTGCGGAAGAACAGGATCTGCAAGAGCAAGCCGAGATAGAACGCGGGCATGGAAACCCCAATGATGGCAATCACGCGCACAAGAATATCTATTGGCTTGCCCTGCGAGCGGGCGCTAAGCACACCTAACGGCACCCCAATGATTATCGCCATGGCCATACCCGTAAATAGCAGCTCCAGGGTGGCTGGCAGGCGGCTGGTGAGCTCCAGTAATACGGGACGTTTTGTCCCGATGGATGTTCCCAGGTCACCATGCAACAGCTCACCCATATAGACGAGATACTGCACTGGCAGAGGCTTATCCAATCCTAATTGGATGGTGACACGTGCAATATCATCGGGTCTGGCCTTCGGCCCAATGTACATCGCCGCGGCGTTGGACGGGATGACCCGCGCCACAATAAAGATGATGATCGATACTCCGATCAGCACGAATATGGAGGTCAGTAAGCGCCGGAGGATGAACTCGAGTCTGCGCATAGGGTTCCAGGATGGGATGACCCGTTACGGTCGAATTATTAGATTCTATAGAAGCAGGGAGCGGAACGGTGTGATCCGCTCCCTGCAGGGGTTAAGGTTATTTCGCCGGTGTCAGCTCGTAGAACCAGAAGGGTGTGAATGGGTAGTTCAGGTTGTATTTGAACCCGGCAATGTGATTCGGGATGACATAGGGTGCCTTGGTGTCTAGGAAGAAAACACCTGGAGCCTGGTCTACCAGCAGGTTCATCACATCAATGTACTCCTGCTGCGATTTGGCTGGGTCAACCACGGTATCGGCAATAGCCTGGTCCAGCTGGGTATTGAAATCCGGATTATTCCAGTAGGACAGGTTGAAGAACGGAGTTTCAGTGTAGTAGAACATCGACCACAGGTTATCTGAGCCAGCATCCGAGTAGGTGGGCCAATACAGCAGCAGGAACATATCCTGGGCATTGGCCGGGTCGGTTTTGGCCAGCTCCCATTGCTGGTTGAACAACATGGGTTCGATAACCACTTCAACACCAAGCTGGGCAAAGGAATCCTTGATCAGTGGAGCGAAGAGGGTTTCTGCTGCGTTCTCTGAGGCATGCGTCAGGCGGATGGTGAAACCACCATCGCCATAACCAGCCTGCTTGAGCAGTTCCTCTGCCTTATCCATGTCATAGGTATATTGATTGACCTGATCTGACCATGGCCAGACACCCTCCGGCACGGGTCCGCGGCTCTGGGTGCCCAGGCCGGTAAAGGCAATGGTGATGATATCCTGGTAGGGAATCGCATACGAAAGGGCCTGGCGCACCAGTGGATTATCCAGGGGTGGGCGTAGGGTATTGAAGAAACCTACGTAGTTGAAGAAGGATTTCTCCTCATAAACCGTGTAATCGGGATTGGATTTGAAAGTATCCAGGTTTTCAAGGGGGATCAGGCTCGCCAGGTCAATCTCACCACCTTCCAACAGCTGCTGCTGGGTGGTGGCTTCAGGCACGATCATGTTCAAGACGATATCATAGTTATCCGGCGACCAGCTACCCCAGTAATTATCATATTTCTTGAAGACGACTTCCTGGTCGGGGGTGTAGCTGTCGAGCATATATGGACCAGTCCCAGCTTCGACACCGGTCTCGAAATATGTCTCATCCGCAGCAACTGCATCCAGGGCCTTGGGGCTGACGATCCAGGCACCATACAGCGATGAAGCGATCAAGTCGACCGGGGCGGGGCTGGTCAGGTTGAACACCACGGTGTAATCATCCGGGGTTTCAATCGAGTCCAGCATCCACCAGATGAACGAAGCACCGCCATGATCCGCAGCTGCTTCGATGGATTGCTTGACCGCGGCAGCGTTCATCACCTCGCCATCATGGAAGGTAACTCCCTCCCGCAGGTGGAAGGTCCAGGTGAGCGCATCCTCACTGGATTCCCAACTTGTTGCCAGCAAGGGAGTGAATTTCTCGGCAGCGTCGGGTGGGTTGATGCGGAGTAGCTGCTCATACATGTTCGCCATATAAGCTGCTTCAGTGGAGAAGGACTTGATCGGGTCCCAGGTGGTGAAGTTGGCTGTATTGGCAATACGCAGAACTTTCGGTGCAGCAGTTGGCTCAGGTGGTATAGCCGTGGGTGGAACTTCGGTGGGAGGCACTTCTGTTGGCGGTTCCACAACAGGAGCTTCGGTTACAACAGGTGCTTCGGTTACAACAGGTGCTTCAGTTGCAACAGGCGTCTCGGCCTGTCCGCCGCAGGCAGTCACCAGGAGCATGATCGCCAGCAGCATGAAAATTACCAAACGATTCTGTTTCATTACGGTTTCTCCTCTCTTTTGTTTGAGTACCTGTTAGAATACTATCATAATAGGTTTGCAAAAAGTTTGCAAATTATGAAGCCCTCCATCCTGCTTTCAACCAAATTTATTTTACCGCCTGCCGGGCGAGGCTATCTCCCCAGACCCCACCTCGTCCAATGGCTCCAGGAAAACCTGGATAACAAGCTTATCCTGATATCAGCACCAGCAGGGTATGGCAAGACCAGCCTTTTATCCGAATTTCTGACGCAAACGGATGTACCTTTTGCCTGGTACCAGCTTGATGCAGCAGATTCGGACCCGACCACCTTTATGACTTATCTCATCGAGGCTCTACGCAGGATGCATGGACCGGTTCAAGAAGAAGAGAGGATGGTCGGGCAAAATGCGTCGGCATTGCTGGAAAGTCCTCAAGCCGGGATCGAGCCTATGCAAGTGATGACGGTCTTGATCAACGAGTTGGGAGAACAGCTGAGCAGCCCCACCCTGGTGGTGTTGGACGATTACCATTACACCACCTCACTCGTGGTGCACCAGCTGGTGGATTTTCTGCTAGAAAATGGTCCGCTCAATCTTCATTTGATCCTTTCAACCCGCACCGACCCTCCCCTGGCATTGGCCCGTTTGCGCGCCC
Source organism: uncultured Chloroflexia bacterium (assembly GCA_963822175.1). Classification (GTDB taxonomy): domain Bacteria; phylum Chloroflexota; class Anaerolineae; order Anaerolineales; family UBA4823; genus FEB-25. The sequence goes on from CAWGGJ010000008.1 coordinate 362,635, forward strand.
GGGGGATGTTGGCTGAGATGAGGGCGAATGATTTGCGCTTCAGGGAGAGCGAAGTAACTGAGCTGATGCTTAAGGAAGTGCCGGGTTTATCGCTTGAGAGCCTTAGCTTATTGAATGAAAAAACAGAGGGCTGGGCTGCAGCTTTGCAGATCGTTCGCTCGACCCTTTCTGGGAGTAATGCTGAGGCAGCTTCAAATGTGATCTCCAACCTGAGTGGCTCACAGCGTTTCCTGTTTGTTTACCTAACTGAAGAGGTCTTCCACCGCCAGCCTGAGGAGAGGCAGCGTTTCCTGTTGCGCACTGCTGTGCTATCGCAGATGGATGAAGCCTCCTGCAATACCCTTGCCCAGGTGCAATGGGCTCAGCAGATACTGGAACAACTGGAGGAGCAGAATATCTTTGTCACCAGCCTGGACAGCCAGCAAAAATGGTACCGCTACCATTACCTGTTTCGTGAGTTTCTGCTAAGCAAGCTGCAGCGCGAGATGCCTGAGCAATACAGGGCATTGGAAATCATTGCCGCCAGGTATTATGAAGGCTTATCAGAATGGGTACCCGCTTTCCAACACTATCTTGACGGTGGAGATTTGAATTCTGCTGCAAAATGTGCCTGCAATTTTGCGCCGGATTACGTGGAACGCGGGCGGTCGGAAGCGCTCCATCGCCTGCTTTCCAGCCTGCCGCTCGAGGTAATGAACCAGTATCCTGAGCTGCTGGTGCAACATGGGAACGTACACTATCGCATGGGTAAGGTGGGGATGGCAGTGGAAGCTTACCAGAAAGCGCGCCAGTCTTTTACTAACCAGGGGCGGGCATCGGGTGTCTCCCAGGCGCTCACCCGGCTGGCAGAGGTCGAACGGTCACAGGGGAATTACAATTCAGCCGAGGCGTTAGCCTCCCAAGCCCTGGAAGCTGCTCCTGCAGATGACCATGTAGCCCGTGCCGAAGCCCTGATAGCCCTTGCAAAAAGCACGGGTTTCCTGACCGGGATGGATCGTGGTAGGGCATTGGCAGAACAGGCAGTGGAAGAATCCCGCCTTGCAGGTGAGCAACTATCTCGGCTTGCCAGGGCTCATTTCCTGCAGTCCCTGGGGCAAATTTGCTGGTGGTCGGGTGATCCGCAGGCTGCTGTTGAGCATGCCCAGGAAGCACTTCGCCTGGCGCCGGATGAGCTTTCTCCCGTGGCAGCCCAGGCGTACATCCTGCAGGTCAGCCCATATTTGTATTGGCGCGAGTTCCAGTCGGCATTACGTTGTGCCGAGCGCGGCCTGGGGATCGCCCAGGCATTGCATCTGGATGAGCTTTTGCCGGCTGCCTATACCGCCCTGGGGAATGTGCTGACCCGGGTGGGTGAAATGGCACGTGCAGAGTCAGCCCTCAAGCAGTCGTTGGAGCTGGCGGTTCAATTGGGCACTGCTTCGTATGAGCAGATCATGGCCACCGGTTACCTGGCATTAAACCTTTGCAGCCAGGGCAGGGTGGAGGAAGCCTGGCAGCTGGCTGAAGGTGCGCTGTGGGTCTACCGGGGGCACCCGGATGCTTATGAGGTATACGTATGTCGAAGCGTGCTGGCTGATACTGCCCTCGAGCGGGGGATGCTTGAGCGGGCAGAAAGCCTGTACCTTGAGCTGGTGGAGGTGGGTGAGCGGCGTGGATTTCGCATTCCGCTGGCGCTTGTGTACCTGGGTTTGGCATTTATCCACCTGGAGACCAGACGCAACGAGAGTGGACTTGAGTTTGCCAGGAAGTCATTGCATCTGATCGAACAAACGCGGGCTTTACAGCTGTTCATTGACCAGGGTGAGCGTAGCCGGGTGGTGTGCAATGCATTGGTGGAAGCAGGTGAGCGTACGAAATTTGTTGAGAAAGTCCTGGAGGAATTGCCACCTCAGCATCGCCAGCTAAAAATAAGACTGACCGATTCATCCGCCATCACCGTGCGGAGTTTGGGTAACTTTAAAGTCCTGGTTGGCGGGCAGGAGCTTACTCAGGAACGCTGGGTTTCCACCAAGGCACGGGATCTGCTGGCCTATTTTGTCACCTTCCGTGGTGAGCGCATCCCGTCCGACCAGGCATTTGAAGCCATCTGGTCGGAAAAACCTGGCCGGGGGATCACCGCTTTCCACACAGCCCTCACCCGTTTACGTAATGCCCTGCGGACGAGCGAGCCAACACCGCGTTTTGTCCTGGTAGAGGCAGGTGAGTATCACCTGGATAGTGCCCGGTTCAATATTGATGTGGATGAGTTTGACGCTGCCCTGGCCAACGCACGCGCCGCCTCGAATGATGAATTGGCGGCGCGCTGGCTGGAAGTGGCTGTTGGTTTATACCAGGGGGAATACCTGGGAAATTTGTATTACGACTGGCTGTTTCCCGAGCGCAGAAGGTTATCCCAGGAGTACCTTGGGTCGCTCAGGCAGCTGGCGGACTATCATTTCTCGTGTGAGCGCTACACGCGTGCCCTGGATCTACTTCACCGTGCCTTGCGCCTGGATAACCTGCTGGAAGACCTGCATTGCCAGGTGATGCGTGTCTATGCTGCCCTGGGTGACAGGGCTGGACTGATGCGCCAATACCAGGAGCTCAACGACGTTCTTGCAAGTGAAATGGGCATTGAGCCATTACCCTCCACTAAAATAATGTATGATCGCCTTCTCATCGGACTGGAAGGGTGATGCTGTGAGGTTGTGATTATCCGAAAATGAGTTGACAGATGTCAGTATTGGATAAATCATATGAGGGATGTAGTTTCGTGGATAGTGAAATCAGGCCTCACATTTTTTTTAAATCTGTAAGTTCTTGACTGGTTTGATCTCCAATTGTTACCTCTCGCGCACTCCGGGTGTATCCAGCGTGATATCCTCCTGCTGGAGCAACGTCTCTGAGTTTTCCAGCATGGCTTGGTAAATCATGCCAGCTACTTCCTGGGAAGCTGAACAGTGGGTTTGCTTTAATTCCTAATCATTTTCAGCGGTACTCTGACGATCAGTGATAGACCCGCAGCAAGGATGGCCAGGATCACGCTGGCTGTGATAAAGCTGATTTCACGGATGGAGAACATCATCATTATGTACCACAGCACGGCAAAATTACTGCGCTGGATCACGAATCCGAAGAAATACAACAGGGCAAAGATAACCAGCATTCCCAGCAGAAATAATACGATATCCAGGATACGTCCGAAGCCCTTCCTACCAGTGATCAGGAACCAGCACAGGGTCGGGATCAGGAACAACATGGAGAAGGGATTGATAACCAGAAAATATAACGACCCAATCGCAACGATGAAGATTGCCAGGCTTTTGACCGAGCTAAAGACTGGTGTGGAGTCTTTTGCAAAGGATTGCTTCAGAAGATGGCGGCTCAACCAAAAAAAGAGAACCATTCCGATGATGAACAGGATCACCGCCGGCCAGTGTGGGTTGACAATCTCAGGATCCTTGGTGGTGGCGGGGTACAGCTCGTATTTATCCATCAAGCCCAAAGCGACAAAAATATATAGTAACAGGACTAAACATACCATGGGTAACCATAAGCTCAAGTAATGAGGCAGCACATCCAGCCACCTGGAAAGCTTATCCTTGAGATTCGTGCCTCCGATAAAGATACTCCCAATCAAGAATATAGCGACAAAACCAATAAATACTGCATATAGAGCGGGTCCGCGTATGACCTGGTGACTTGATTCTAGGTAGAGATAGGGACCAGGTATATCTGGGAAGCTCTCCATCGAGAGCAGCTGGCGGATGAGTGCTTCCGGGATCCGACCAGTGTGGTAGAGCGTATCGGCTGACTCATACTCCATGGTGTCAAGTGGGGTATGGTAAGTTGACCAGCTTAGTTCTGCTGATTCAGGCGGGATCACACCTGCAAAACCTATCGCTGGAATGCCTGCCGCCACGATGGGTCCCTGGTCCATGAAAGAGATGGGTACCGCCTGATCGAGCACCTGATCCAATGGTGCGCGCAGCTGGATAGACCACAGGTCACCGGCAGCCTCAGCAACATCTTGTGCCAGGAGCGGAAACCAGATTTGCCCGTATTTTCGGAATTGCCCGATCAACTCCACCTTCATGCCAGTGTAGAGCTGTTTGCCGACATTGTCTAGCGAGAGTCCAGCGATGATATTCTCGGGATTGGGGTGGATTTGGAGGAAACGACGTGTGCCGAGCATACCGTACTCCTCTCCATCGGTGGAAACAAAGACCAGCGTATAGGGTAATGGCTTTTCCAACGCAAATACCCGGCCCAATTCGAGCAGGATTCCAATCCCGGAGGCGTCGTTATCCGCTCCTTCAATCGTCATGGGCGCCTGGTCGTGATGGGCAACTACCAGGATCTCCTTGTTGGAGTCACCTGGCAGGATGCAGACCATGTTGTTCATATCGACAGGAACGGAGTAATTGACTACCGTCCATACATCGATAGCACAGCTCCAGCCAAAGCCGGTCATTTGCTTGCCGATCCATTCAGCAGCCAGGCGGTTATTGGGTTCACCGCTGGAACGATAGGGGAACTGGCTGGCGAATTCGCCCTGCAATTCGAATGCACGCTGGTTGTCGAAGCGCAAGGATTTAGGATCATAAGAGACTTCGACTTGTGGCTCCGGACTGCAGGCACTGAGGAACAAAACGAATAACACTGCTGCGGTCAATATTTTTATTTTCATGACTTTTAAAACCTCCCATTTTCTAGAATTACTGGTGTCATTTCTAAGGCTCAAGATGCGTTAATCTGATTCCGGGGAATTTTGTCCATAAAGATCCACCTTCATCAGGTTAGAAATGCGTCACAAATATTCCAGACTGCTTGCATATGGATGTGCCTTTGCTGTCTGACTGGTAAAGTCTGCAAACTTTTTTCACGGATATGAATAATGGAGATATCGGGTAACAGCCACGACTCATACCCGGAGCGGTTGTATTTTGTACCCAGGCCTGGTTCTTCACTGTATAAAAAATGCCTGGGGTTCAATCCACCTACCTGGATAAATGCAGATCGCCGGGTCATGATACAGCCGGTATTGAGCATGGGCACCCGGATTGGGTTTGGGAACTTCCAAATACGAGTAAAGTTATCACCTGTGAATCACTCATTGAAACCCACCTATTATGAACCGCTGAGTAATAGGAAGTAATAATGAAACTGGTTAGCCACTTCCTGGTTTATATAGATTTATTATTGCACAAAATTATCGCAAATACAAGCATGTTTAATGTCAAAATGCCCAAATTATTCTGGAAGGTTTACTGGTGAGTCCCACATCCGCCGGATGCCCCCATTTTCAACCCACCAGATCTCATCAGCGATCTGCTGGATGAAGTAACGGTCATGTACCACTGCCAGTACCGCCCCGTCAAAGCGGCTGAGAGCCTGCTCGAATTGCGTCCGGCTGGGGATGTCCAGGTGGTTGATCGGCTCGTCCAGCAGCAGGCAGTTGCACCCTTGCGCCACCAATTTTGCCAGTAGCAAGCGTGTGCGCTGACCATAACTTAGCAAGGAAACCGGCTTATTCGGTTCATCACCCATCAGGAGGAAATACGCCAGGAAGCTGCGTGCTCCGGTCTCATTAGGGAAGAATTCCTGGATGGTCTCGGCTGCGGTTAAATTAAGGTCCAACCCAGCCTGGTCCTGGGTCAGGTAACCCATCTGGGCTGTTGTGCTGAGGTGTACCATACCCGCCAGGGGCTGGATTTCACCACTGATGGTGCGCAGCAGGGTGGTCTTGCCGCTGCCATTGGGACCGGTGAGGACGATACGCTGCCCGGCGTGGAGGTCGAGATTTAATCTTTCAAGCAGCGGGTGCTCGGGTTGATATCCGATGCTCAAATCCTCCAGCCATAGAACAGATCGGCTGAGGTGCTGGTTGCTTTCAAACTCAAGCTTGATCGGGCGTGATTCCCTTGGCTTTTCGACCCGCTCATCCGATTCGATAAACCGGTCCAGTTTCTTCTGCCGCGATTTGGCTTTCTTAGCCACTTTCTTGGCAATGCTCTGCTGGTAAGCCTTGAAGCCCTTCTGCTTGTATTCCTCTCCACCGATGCGGATGGAGGAGGCCTCGCGTTCAGTGTGGGCGGCCTGCTCCCTGGCACGGGTGATGTCCTGGCGCATGCGCTGGATCTCAGCCTGCTGGTCGCGATAGGCAGACCACTGCTGTTCGATCTCTGCCTGTTTCTGGGAAACATAGGCGGAGTAATTCCCGGCATACTCACGCAGGCTGTGCTTAAGAGGGTCCATCTCGAGGATATGGGAAACAGTATGGTCAAGGAATACCCGGTCGTGCGAGATGATCAACCCTGCACAGGGTGAGCTGATCAGCCATTTTTCCAGCCATTCCAGCATGGTTATGTCCAGGTGATTGGTGGGCTCGTCCAGCAGGAGCAGCTGTGGATTATCCAGCAGCACCAGCGCCAGGGAGAGCCTGGTCTGCTGGCCTCCGCTGAGCCTGCCAACTGGCAGGTTTTGGTCGATCGCATCCAATCCCAGTCCGGTCATAATGTGCCTGGTGCGCCCTGTATCGGTCTGCTGCATGCGCTGCAGCAGGTCATCATAGCGCGTTTGCAGGGCTGGGTCTGAGGGCAGGTGAGCCAGCGCCTGGGCAACCTGTGATAACTCATCTTCCAGGGCAGCAATGTCACCAGCGTGCCGATTGATGATCTCGTCCAGGGTGAGATTGGGGTCCGGCTCAAAGCCCTGGGGCAGGTAACCGATGCACAGGTGCGGGTCACGGCTCACATGCCCGCTGGTGGGCGGTTCAAGGCCTGCCAGGATGCGCATCAGGGTGGTCTTTCCACAGCCGTTTGGACCCACCAACCCGGTACGCTCCCCTGGGTTCAGGCTGAAGGATGCATTTTCAAATAGAGTTTGTAATTCGAAGGATTTACTTAAACGATGAGCGGTAAGCATACTTGCCTCGGTTCTGATCTGTAAAAGAATACGACAGTCCCCGCCCGAGATAATTCCTCGGCTGGGGGTGAAAAGATCAGTGAGAGGGGCTTACCGCACCATGTTCGTTGAGTACCTGTGCCTTTTAATGTGTAGAAATATTATCCCAAAAGATGGTCTGAGTCAAGATTTAGGTAAATTTTCTCTGGGTATTTAGAATTTTATGGTGAAGAATTACTTACTTGCTGGATAAATGCTCTAATCAAGCTGAGAATCCTGGTTGGATTATCCCACCACATGAGATGTCCGGTGTTTTCAACCGTTACTTGACGTCCATTGGTTGAAAGTGCAGCTATATCCTTATGCTGTTCAACCCAATCATCTGTCAAGCGTTGATTGATCTCAGGGATACCCGAACCTGTTTGTTGCTCATCAGCAGACAGAACTAAAAGGGGAATATCCCCAAGTGAGGTAACTGAACGAGCCTGGTCTATATTTGTTGTCCAGTCCCAATTTTCCGGATTTGGGTAATCAGGCGAGGTCCAATCAATAAATCCTTGCCGATAGTTGGTCAGAGAAACTGGTTCATCCGGGGAAGCCGTGGGAATAATTTCAAGGCTACGCAATGCATAATCTGGGTGTGGGCTATCTAATAAAACCAACCCGGCAATCTCTTCAGGAAAAGTTGCTGCATAAAGAATGGAGATCCATCCACCGCACGAGTGACCTAACAGTACATATGGAGCAGATACTTGTGCATTGATTATTCTGGTATTAAGGTCATTTACTATATCTTTCAAGGTATTGGGTGCAGCAGTGGTCGATTTATCCCTTACATATGAACATGTTTGAGTAATTTTCGACATATCGTCATGAAAGTCATTGGTATTGAAATTTGGATCGGGGCTGCCGCATCCATGTAACAGGATGATTGCAGGCGAGCCTTCTCCCTCGCAGTGTAATGTAATTGGAGCTTTGGTGGGTAATTGAGTAGATGTTGCGGATGGCTCAACTGTCGGTGTCGGTGGAATTAATGTGACCGTTGGCGGAATGTCGGTGGGGGGTTGTAATGTATTGCTTGGGAGCGCTGTAGGAACAACAGCTTCAGTTTTGGCGCTGCAGGCAGGCAGAAATACCAATGAAAATACAATCCATAACAATAGGAATCGAGATTTTCGAAACATAATTCCCTCCTTTTAAATTTATATAACCCCACGATTAATTATTCACTATCCAATATATTAGCAAAGAAAAAAAATAATGCAATACCCTGTTTGGATTATTTTTAACGAAATATCTGTTAATCAAACCTGGCAGGTTTTTAAAACCTGCCAGGTCACACCCATAGCTAGATTAATTCAAGATGAGATTTCCAGACTTTACAAATTAGCTCAAATTTGGTATATTTCCCTTTCTATTCGACAATTCGTTTAAGTTTTACATCAGAGCCCCTATGACAGATTCGCATCAACTTACCCTCCCCATCACCGGCATGACCTGTGCCAACTGTGTCGCCACGGTTGAACGCAACCTTAAGAAACTGGATGGCGTCCAATCCGCGGTGGTCAACCTATCCTCGGAACGTGCCACGGTTGAATATAATCCATCCCAACTTGGGCTGGGTGAAATTATTGGCCGTGTCGAACGGGCTGGGTATGGCGTGGCAACCGGTGAAGCTGACCTGATGATCAAGCGCCTGGCGGATGACAACGATGCGCGCAGGCTCGAAGCGGCTTTACGCAAGATCGAAGGGGTTCTCGAGGCGAAAGTTTCTTTTACCACCGAAAAAGCTTCCGTCCGCTATGTTCCAACCATTGTCAGCCAGGCTGAATTGCGCCGGGCGGTTGCTGGTGCTGGTTTCGAAGCCATCGAGCTGGGTGGGCAGGGGGAAGATGCCGAAGCCATCGCCCGCCAGCATGAGATCGATACCCAGCGCAGGCTGTTGATCATCGGCCTGGCGTTTACCATCCCGCTTTTTTTGCTCTCCATGGGAAAGGACCTGGGCTTGCTGCCGCCTTTCTTTTATGACACAAGCGCCTCCATGCACAGTGGGATGCCGGAAGCGAAATGGTGGTTCAACTATCTCCTGCTTGCCCTGGCGATCCCGGTGCAGTTCTACGTCGGGTGGCAGTACTACGTCGGTTCCTACAAGGCGCTGCGCAACAAGTCGGCCAACATGGACGTGTTGATCGCCCTGGGATCATCAGCCGCTTTCTTCTATAGCCTGCCGATCACGTTCGGCTGGATCGAGGGGCATGTCTATTATGAGACTGCTGCGGTCATCATTACGCTGATCAAACTGGGAAAATACCTGGAAGCCAAGGCAAAAGGGCGCACCAGCGAGGCGATCAAGAAGCTGATGAGCCTGCGTGCCAAGACTGCCTGGATCATCCGCGAGGGGGTTGAAAGCGAAGTGCCGGTCGATGATGTGCGTGTGGGTGACCTGGTCCTGGTCCGTCCGGGCGAGAAGATCCCGGTGGATGGCGTGGTCATTGAAGGACGGTCTGCAGTCGATGAGTCGATGCTGACCGGGGAATCCCTGCCGGTCGAGAAGAAGCCGGGTGACGCATTGATAGGTGCCAGCCTCAATAAACTTGGATTGCTTAAATTTGAGGCGACGAAGGTGGGTAGAGAAACCGCATTGGCCCAGATCATTCGCCTGGTCGAAGAAGCCCAGGGCTCGAAAGCACCCATCCAAAAACTGGCCGATCAGGTCTCGGCTGTATTTGTGCCGATCGTCATCCTGGTGGCATTCCTGACCTTTTTAGGATGGTTCTTCCTGGGACCGCCCATCCCGGTCAATTCGGACATCAACAATTTCACCCGGGCGATGATGAACATGGTGGCGGTGCTGGTCATTGCCTGCCCGTGTGCCATGGGTCTTGCCACCCCGACGGCGGTGATGGTGGGCACCGGTAAAGGCGCCGAGATGGGGATCCTCTTCCGTAATTCAGAAGCCCTGGAAAGGGCAGGCAAGGTGACCGTGGTCGTGCTGGATAAGACCGGCACCATCACCAAGGGACAGCCAGCTGTCACCGATGTGATCAGCGATGGCGTTTTCGAGTCGGAATACCTGCTCAGATTGGCAGCCTCCGTCGAAAAAGGCAGCGAGCACCCGCTGGGTGAAGCCATTTGGGCGGAAGCCACCCAGCGCGGCCTGGAGCTTTTTGAGCTGGCCGGCTTCCAAGCGGAGGCAGGGCTTGGGGTTGAGGCCGAAGCGGATGGGCATCGGGTTGCGGTGGGAAGCATGCGCCTGGCAAACCAGCGTGGATACCCTCTTAACGGCCTCGAAAGCTCGGTTGACCGTCTGCAATCTGAAGCGAAGACCGCCATGCTGGTGATGGTGGATGGGCAGGTGCGCGGGGTGATCGCAGTCGCTGATACGGTCAAAGAAAGCTCCGCCGGTGCCATTGCGGACCTGCACCGATTGAACCTCAAGGTCGCCATGCTCACCGGTGATAATGCCAGGACTGCCGCGGCGATCAACGAGCAGGTAGGCACGGACATGGTGCTGGCGGAAGTGCTGCCGGATGGAAAAGCAGCTGAGATAAAAAGGCTGCAAGGCGAGAAAGCTGTGGTTGCGATGGTCGGAGATGGGGTGAATGATGCCCCAGCTTTAGCCCAGGCGGACGTTGGCCTGGCGATCGGCACAGGCACCGACATAGCCATGGCGGTTGCCCCGGTCACGCTGATGAGCGGTGACCTGCGCAGTGTCTCACGCACGATCCTGCTCTCCCGCAAGACGGTCGGCACGATCCGATTGAACCTGTTCTGGGCATTTGTTTACAATATCATCCTGATCCCGGTTGCCATGCTGGGATTCCTCAACCCGATGCTAGCTGCTGGTGCAATGGCTTTCAGCAGTGTGTTCGTGGTGACCAACAGCCTTCGTCTCAGAAGGGTTAAAATCTAATCACCTAAGGTAGAAAAAGTGAAAATCAGATTTCATTTATTGATATTGATATTACTCGTTGCATTCCTGGCATTAAGTGGTTGTACTACCGGGGGGAAAGAGATGCCAAAGGTTTTATTACCCACTGGAAAGGCATTAGCAGAGGGCAAAGAGATTTACTTTGTCCATACCGAGGCATCGGATGCTGATATTGCCAACCTATTAACCGATATGATGTCTTCACCGGTCCTGTTCGTTCCAGGGTTGGCAGATAGCCCCGCCAGTAGTTTGGCTGATGTATATGTATTTAGTAATGGACTTGAAGGTATGGGTCCACTTGGATATCAGATGGACGTATTTGATAACCCCCCGGGGAGCGAAGGATATTCACCTCTTCGCCGCCTGAATATTGTTACCTGGACTGATCCTGCCAAAACCAGGCTGCTCACATCAGCATCCGATGTGTTGGCAGCCCGAGATGCTGGCGAGGTTAGCATTGAACAACCAGGTGTCGTGGTCAACATGCCTTTCGTCGTCTGGGATGGCGGAAAGCGTTAGGGAGTCAGGAGAAAAATGGCAGATCCAATACTACTCGCTTTTATCACCGGCCTGACCACAGGTGGATTGAGCTGCCTGGCCGTCCAGGGTGGTTTACTGACCACCTCCTTAGCAAAGCAGCTCGAGCAGGATATGGTACAACCGCCAGTGGCTGGCAATAACAGATCCGGGGCACAGCGTAAAAAGGCTTCCCCAACCCGAGGGGCAGCCGGGAAAACTTTTGAGCAGAAAAAAGCTCGTCCGAACACTGCCCTGCCGATCGCACTGTTTCTGCTGGCAAAGCTGATCGCCTACACGATCCTAGGCGCATTGCTGGGGTGGGCTGGCTCCTTCCTGACCATTTCACCACTCAGCCGGGCGATCCTGATGGTGATCATCGGGATTTTTATGGTGGGCAATGGCTTGAGGATGTTAAATGTTCACCCGATTTTCCGCTATTTCAACCTTGAGCCGCCCAAGTTCATCACCCGGTACATCCGCCGGACGGCCAAGAACGGCACAGAGCTGTTCACTCCCCTTTTCCTGGGTGCACTGACGATCTTCATCCCATGCGGTGTGACCCAGGCGATGATGGCCGCGGCATTAGCCACCGGCAGTGCGGTGATGGGTGCAACGCTGATGTTTGCCTTCACCCTCGGCACGAGTGTGTTATTTTTTGGAGTGGCTTACCTGGCTACCCAATTGGGTGCCCGGATGGAAAAATACTTCATGACATTCGTGGCTGTCATGGTGATGGTTTTTGGCTTGATCACGCTCAACAGCGGCTTGAACCTGATGGGATCACCTTTATCCTACGAGAACATCACGCGACGTTTCCTCGCCGTCGATAGGAGGATCGCAGCGTCTGCTCCTGCCAGCGTGTCCGAAAGCAGCATTGCGGGAGGTGATGGCAGTGCGATCGAATTGTCTGTCAAAAATAACGGATATTTTCCCCAAATCATTCACGCCAAGGCTGGGATGGCGCTCAACCTGGCATTGGTGACCAATAATACCGTCTCCTGCGCGCGTGATTTTGTCATCCCGGCGCTGCAATATTATGCCCTTTTGCCTCAAACCGGCCAGGAGGTGGTGGAGATCCCACCCCAGGAGCCGGGGACGGTGCTGCGGTTTACCTGTTCCATGGGGATGTACACCGGGCAGATCCAGTTCGAAAATTGACCACCACCCATGCTTAAGAAAACTTTCCGCGTCAGTGATATGCATTGCAGCAACTGTGCAATGAAAATCGAAAGCCTGGAGGATGACCTGCCGGGCGTAAAATCCGTCTCTGCCAGCTACAAAAAAAGCCTTGTGGTCGTCGAATTCGATGAAGGGATCCTCACCAACGAGGACATCATCCAGGCGATAAAAAAGCAAGGCTATTCTGCCAGTATCGATCAATAATTCCTATGCTGATCGATATTTATGATAATGAAATGCCCTGGTTTGCATAGTAAACCAGCCCAGGCCTACCCCAAAAAACCAATTTAATCTTTGTTTCTGTTGGGTTAGATTTCGACCGGATTTAAAAATGATCGCAATCGCCTGATATGACAGGCTTATATTTATCTCGATAACATAATTTCTGTATTGATCCGATTTCTGCATCGGTTTATCGAACGGAGCTGGATGGTGATACTATGAACAAAACACAACCCACAGGTAGCAAAAACCTGTGCGGTATGTCTATTTATTTGAACAAAATTCTAGCCGATGAATAACCCGATCGCTACCAGCAGCGGGGTGAGCAGGTTGACCAACACGTTCTTGGCCATAAATGGAACGAGTTTTTGGATGTCATCCGCAAATTCGATCGATGCTTTCAGGAGCGGAACTGCGATGATCAGGGTTAACCAACCCAGCAGGCACCAGATGGGTAAGACACCCAGGATCACCCCACCCAGGATGGAAACGTAGGTAAGCACCAGGAAGGTGCTGAAGATATAGCTGCTCTGGCGCCGGCCGATCAGGATGGGGAAGTGGCGGCGCCCTACGGTTTTATCAGCATCCACATCCGGGAACTGGTTTAGCAGCAGCAGGTTGCTGACCAGGAAAAAAGGCACCAGCGAGGCCAGGAACGCAGTCCAGGAATACTGGCCGGTGAGGGCGAAGTCGGTGCCCATCACCATCAACGGGCCAAATCCTAGCCCGGGAGCGATCAGGCACAACCAGGGGATGCGCGTCAGCCAGGGAGTGTAGGCAACGATGATGATAATACCGAGTAACCCCAACGGAAGCAAGGCCAACCCGTAGAGCCAGGTAAAATAGATCCCAATAAGAGCGACAATGGCCAGCGTGATCACAGCCGTTGCCAGGGCAGTCTTGGCCATCTCAGGTTTAGCTTGCAGTGTCCCACTGCCGCCACTGAAGGGGGTGCGCTGGGTGCGTGCGTCCAGGCCGCTCTTATAGTCGTCGTACTCATTGAAGGCATTCACGCTGATGTGTGTACACAGAGCACCGATCAATACCAGTAAAACATGCCAGTAGTTCAGCGGCACACCGGAATAAACAGCCGACCCGACACCTAAAAGCACACAAACAGGAGGCAGCAGCAAAAATGGGACCCGCATGGGTCCGAGGATATCCTTGATTTTAGCCATGACAGCTCCAAGCGGAAGATTTAACCGACCAGCCTCCGATTGTACTATGAAAAAGGAGTGCTTTATTAATCCAGTGGAGAATTTCGAAAAAGGTGCGATAATGGGGAGGTCGTTAAGGTCTGTAAGCCATCTGAATGAAGGAATCTATCAGTCCACAGGTGGCTGATCATTCACAGCCAGGTTAGGATGACCTGGCCAGCGAGAAAATCACATGGGAGTGAATTGTTTGGACAATTATACTGAAGAAACGTACGGTGAACGCATTGCCGAGGTCTATGACCAGTGGTATTCCGGGTTTGACCCGGCTGCGATCCAGGTATTGTCTGAGCTAGCTCATGGGGGCAGGGCATTGGAGCTGGGGATCGGCACCGGGCGGATCGCCATACCATTACAGCAGCGCGGAGTGACCGTTCATGGCATTGATGCATCACCTTCCATGGTTGCAAACCTTCGGGATAAGGTGGGAGGGGAGGATATTCCAGTTAGCATGGGTAACTTTGCCGAGGTGGCGGTCGAGGGGCAATTTTCCCTGATCTATGTGGTTTTCAATACCTTTTTTGCCCTGCTTACCCAGGATGAACAAATACACTGCTTCCAAAACGTTGCCAAACACCTGGATGAAAGCGGGGTCTTCGTCATCGAGGCCTTTGTTCCAGATCTGGCACGTTTCATCGCCGGTCAATCCTTGCGGGTTACGCAGATCGGAGGTAGCGAGGTGCAGATGGACGCTTCCGAGATAGAGCTGGACAAACAGCTGATCACTGCCCAGCATGTGGTGCTCACGGAGGCAGGGACACGTCTTTACCCGGTGAAGATCCGCTATGCCTGGCCATCCGAGATGGACCTGATGGCACGGCTAGCTCACTTACAGCTCAAGTTCCGTTGGGCAGACTGGGGAAAAAGCCAGTTCACAGCCAAAAGCGGGAATCACATCTCAGTTTATGAACATATGAAAATAAGGTAAAGGATGAAAATCTACATTGAAAGGACTTTTTTATAGTGGGATTTTCGATAGGTGCCGTTACACTGCTTGTACGGGATTATGACGAAGCCATTGCTTATTATGGCGGAAAATTGGGATTCGAGCTGCTTGAGGACACACCACTTAGAGCAGATAAACGTTGGGTACGCATGGCTCCACGTGAAGAAGCCGGGATTGTTCTGCTTTTAGCCAGGGCAACAACCCCTGAGCAGCGGGATCATGTTGGTAATCAAACGGGTGGGCGGGTGTTCCTGTTCCTTGAGACGGATGACTTCTGGAGTGATTTCAATATTTTAAACTCAGCGGGGGTCCGGTTCATCGAACAGCCGCGCCAGGAAGTCTATGGCTGGGTGGTGGTATTTCTCGACCTCTATGGAAATAAGTGGGACCTTGTCCAATCTAGCACCACCTGAAGAAATGAAGTTTATCGTAGTATCGAGAATATATTTTTCAAGAACGTTTTTTTATGACACAATCACTGGAAAATGATCGAGCAGCCAATGTAAGCCGCATGTTCTCTCGCATTGCCAATCATTATGACCGGGCGAACCGCTGGATGACCTGGGGGCAGGATATGCGCTGGAGGCGTGAAGTAGTGGACCTGGCAGCTATCCCGAAGGGTGGCAGGCTGCTGGATATTGGCAGCGGTACCGGAGACCTGGCTCTCGAAGCCTTGAGTCGGGATACCTCGTTGCTAGCCGTAGGAGCAGATTACACCGTGGAAATGATGAGCATCGGTCGGGATCGTCCGGGAGGAGCGTCGATCTTGTGGGTCAATGCGGATGCGATGGATCTGCCTTTTCCATCCGGATATTTTGATGCCGTTGTATCGGGATATCTGCTACGTAACGTTGTGGATGTGGAAAGTTCGCTTGCTGAACAAAACCGTGTGCTCAAAAAGGGTGGACGTGTGGTCAGCCTGGATACTACACCCCCACCCGATGATTTCTGGCATATGCCGGTACGCCTGTACCTGCGCCTCATTATTCCAGTCATCGGCAGGTTATTTGCCGGAGAGAGCCAGGCGTATAGTTATCTTTCTCAATCCACCGAACATTTTTTACGAGCTGATGAGCTGGCAAGATGCTTTCAAAAAGTTGGGTTCATAGAAGTGAAATACCGACGTTTCATGGGTGGATCGATGGCCATTCATTCGGGAGTCAAATAAGCACTTGGCTTAATAAATATGGGTAGTTGTCGATAATTTATCTTGACAGTGATATCTTCCCTCTTTCTGGAAGATACCTTACAATCGAGGTATGCAGAATAGAAGACATCGTTTTCTATTTGCGATGAAGAGGCTTGTCCCAATCCTACTGGTTTTCCTGATGGGATCCAGCCTGGTGTATGATCGCTCTCAGGCAGCACCGAAACTCTCGCTTGCCGACCTGCCTGACATCTCCCTTGATGGCGCGAAAAACCTGCTGATTGTTGCCCCGCACCCGGATGATGAAACGCTGGGACCGGGAGGACTGATCCAGGCTGCTCTCGCGAAAGGCATCCAGGTATACGTGGTGGTGGTAACGAATGGTGATGGTCAGGAGATCGCCCCGGCGGCACTTGGGATGGGTGTTGTCCCTAACACGGCAGATTTTGTGAAAATTGGTGAGCAAAGGCAGGCAGAGTCCTTAAAGGCGTTGCAAACCCTTGGGGTCCCTGCTGTGAATGCCTTCTATCTCAGCTACCCTGATCGGGGAACATATCCCATGTGGCAGGCAGACTGGAACACAAGCTGTCCTTACTATTCGACATATACGAAGGCAACTCAAAGCCCTTATCCGCAGACCTATAATCCCAATGCCACCTATTGTGGATGGGATGTGCTTAATGATCTGCATTCAATCATCACGAACTATAAACCTGATCTGGTTGTGATGCCTCACCCGGATGACCAGCACCCAGATCACCTGGCGGTCAGTAACTTCACTCGCCTGGCGGTTGCCCTTGAGAACCAGGCCAACCCTGGCTATCAACCCACCATGATGGGGTATCTGGTGCATTATGGATACTTCCCAGAGCCGCGCGGGTATCACCCCGAGAAATCCCTCCTTCCACCTATCCCACTTACCCGTCCGGACTACCTGTGGGAGCGTTATACCCTGAGCATACAGGAGGAGCAAACCAAGGTTGTTGCTGTGGCGGAATATGCTTCACAGATCCATTTGATGGAGGATTTCCTGGTTAGTTTTGATCGCACGGATGAACCTTTTATGCAGCTATCAATGCAAAAAGTGCCTGCCTTGGCGTACAGCTCACTGCCAGCCCCGGTTTCTACCGGGGGTGGTTTCAACTATTATGAGCCGAGCCTTGAAACCTCACGTTTGTTAGTATTTCCAGGAGCCGACTTGATCGGGTGGAATATTTCCCGGGCAGGAGATAACCTTCTTCTCACTGCAGAGACGAGAGGTCCTATAATGGATGGAATCCAATATCGCATCACGATTAAAGTTCCGGATGGAACCACCCATAGTTACGCACTGACTGATCCGACAGAACACCGCTCATTCAGCTCATTCAATACCCGGGTGAGCCTGGCAGACTTGGGAAATCCATTTGTTCTGGCATTTTCAGCTGAGACCTCAAAGGATGTTGTCCTGGATCATACTGCCTGGGAATTCATCCAGGTGGGCACACCTTCAGTGGTAGTACCCACCCCTACTCATTGATCACCTGGGTTATGCTAAATATTCATATCAGACCATACCAGCCTTCCGATCAGCAAGCGGTGTTCAAAATTGCTGCGGAAACAGCCTTTTTTGGTGAGCCGGTTGAATCTTTCATGGAAGACCGAAGACTGTTCTGCGATATTGTGGTCCGTTACTACACCACCTATGAGGTTGATCATTGCTGGGTGGCTGAAGGTGAGCAGGGTGTGATCGGTTATCTGCTTGGATGCGTGGATACTTCAATCCAGATTCGCAGGTGGATCAGGAATATCCTGCCTTTCATCCTAATTAATCTCTTGCGTGGAAATTACAGGATTGGTAAGCGTTCCCTGGGTTATATGGTTGGCATGGTGATTGGTTATTTAACCAAAGAGGAGCCGGAATTGCGATTGGCTGACTATCCTGCGCACTTGCATATCAATGTTCAAAAAGAGCATCGTGGTTCAGGTTCGGGCAGTTTATTAATGGACGCATACCTTGGGCAGCTTCGCGATCAGGGGGTGCGGGGCGTTTCTCTTGGGACAACCAACCTAAACCTTGCAGCAATTCATTTATACGAGAAATTTGGTTTTAAATTGCTGGAGAAACGCAATAGCCGTTATTGGACCAGGATCACAGGTCAAAGGGTTGAGAATCTTCGGTATGGGATAAAATTCAATTGAAGATGAAATGGGTAATCGTTGCAAGAATTTTAATAGGGATTAATACTTTTTCATGAAATGTTAACACCAATGAAACGTCCATTTGTTATCTTAAATATTGCTATGACTGCTGACGGGAAGACAGATACGGTGTACCGTAAAGGTGCCAGTATCTCCTCGACTGAAGACATGGAACGGGTGGATCGCCTCAGGGCAGAGGTGGATGGCATCATGGTGGGAGGTCGCACCCTGCTGGATGATGACCCACGCCTGACGGTAAAATCGGAGCAGCTTCGCCTTGAGCGTGTCAAGCGTGGACTGAATGCCAACCCGATAAAGATCGGGGTAGTCACAAGGGCAGATGTGCGACCGGATAGCCGGTTCCTGAATGCTGGACCAGCCGAGGTGATCATCTTTACCACCTCCCAAACGAAACCGGACCAGATCTATTTCCTGCAACGGCAGGGAGTGAAAGTCTATGTCCTGGGTGAACAGCAAGTCGACCTGCTGCTTGCCATGCAAAAGCTATCACAGGTAGGTGTCCAGCGATTATTGGTGGAAGGCGGTGGAATCTTGAACGAGTCACTGCTGAGGTTGAAACTGGTGGATGAGATCAACATTTATGTTGCTCCGCTTATTTTTGGCGGGGCAAATGCACCCACCTTTGCCAATGGGATGGGTCTAGCCAGGGAGACTGCCCTTGGCTTGCAATTGAAAGCCATAAGCAGGTTGGGAGACGACGGCGTATTGCTGCAGTATCTCCCATTGAACGAATAAAAACATATCACTGACATTGGAGAAGTCTATGCCACTCAATCATTTACAGATCAAAGAAATTTTGGAAGAAAATACAATCCACGAATGCGAGGGATTTGGCAAGGATCATATATGCGTAAGGGTCGCTTCTATCGCCGATCTGCCATCACGATTTGGTGAATTCCAGGTGGTGGCATTCTATAATAACCGTGACGGAAAGGAACATGCTGCATTTGTCCATGGTGACGTTGCCGGGATGGAGGATGTGCCTGTACGGATGCATTCAGAGTGCCTCACCGGTGATGTGGCGGGATCATTGCGTTGTGACTGCCGTGATCAGTTCGAATCTGCCATGCGCATGATTGGTCAGATGAAAAACGGTATTCTGCTGTATCTGCGCCAGGAGGGTCGAGGCATTGGATTTATCAACAAGATCCGGGCTTACAGCCTGCAGGATTCAGGCTACGATACCGTGCAGGCAAACCTGGCGTTGGGCTTTCGTGATGATGAGCGCGATTACTCGGTGGCGGCCCATATGATCGAATCGCTCAAGGTTAAGTCCATCCGCTTGATGACCAATAATCCAAAGAAGATGAATGCCTTGACCAATTTTGGGGTCAAGATCACCGAGCGGATCCCCTTGGTCATCCCACCCAACCCGTTCAACGAATTCTACCTGCGCACCAAGGCAGAGAAGTCGGGACATATGATCGCCTTTGGCAAGGATATGCGCTTTTATGAGCAAATCGACCGTCCTGTAGTTGACGGAATGTCACGCGAGCAGATTATTGCCTGGCATGAAGATGAATGTGACGAGGAAATAGCTGGATAATCCAGCAGCTTGGAGGATTGGAAAATGTCGTTTAATGACCGTGTGGTAGTAATTACAGGTGCGACCGGTGGACTTGGGAAAGTTGTCTCCCATCAAGTTGCGCTTGCAGGTTCACGGTTGGTGCTGGTCGGTACGAATCCTGAAAAGCTTGCATTATTAAAACGTGAGCTGGATTTACCTGAAGAGCGGTTGCTCTTATTCACCGGCGATCTCACCCAACCTGGTGCAGCGATTATGCTCAACCAGGCAGTTTTGGAGAAATTTGGGCGGATGGACATCCTGCTACATTTTGTGGGTGGCTGGATCGGCGGAAAACCGCTAGCCCAGGTGACAAAGGAAGATATCTCCACCATGCTGGATCAGCATGTCCTATCAACCTTTTATTTTCTACAGGCACTCATCCCGGGGATGCTGAAGAATGGCTGGGGAAGGATTATCGTTATATCTTCACCCGTCGTGGGGAACCCACCAGCCAATAACGCACCCTACACGATCGGTAAATCGGGGGAGGAGGCCTTGGTCTTGACGATTGCTGAGGAGCTGAAATATTCAGGAGTGACCGCCAATATTATCCGCGTACGCACCATCGATGTAAGGCATGAGCGGGATTCTTCCCCAACGCCAAAGAACGCCTCCTGGACCAAGCCTGAAGAAATCTGGTCCGCTATCGAGTACCTGTGTTCTAATGAAGCGGGTGCAGTGAATGGCGTAAAATTACCGTTGTATGGCAGCCCGTAGGGCTGGTAGGTTACCCACAATAATGGTAAGGAAGGCATCGCAATTACAAATCTTCGTGGGATTAAATCCTTGATGTACTCTGGAACATAATCACTGTAGGGGCACAAAATTTTGTGCCCCTACTTTTTTGTATTTTGGTTTGATTTCCAACAGCAATATCAGTGAAATTATACGAACACACCTAACAAGGTTTATGCGCTTCCACGAGGATGCGATGGTCATTTACCTCCAAGGGACCATTTGCCTGGATCATTTGATGGATGGCAAATAATTTATCCCGGTATTTCTCCACGCTAAAATCAGACACCTGCCAGGTGATGATCCGTAAATAAAAAACCACAGCTCCGATATCTGCAAACTCTGCCAGGGGGAATTCCTCCTGCACATTGTGCAGCTCAAACCCGGCATCGGTGAGCTGCTTGGTGATCAGCTCTTTGGTCCAATACGAGTAGATGAACTCAGGATTATCCTGCAATAGCTCATTCAGGCGGAAACAATTTTGTCCACCAACTTGCTCTGTGAGGAATGTTCCGCCGGGCTTTAACAATCGCATCAGCTCGCCTTCAGAATACGAACCGTGACGATCGGTCACCAGATCCAGGCTAGCGCTAGCTAAGGGTACGGCTGCATCTGTGTACTCCGAGATGACCCTGACACCCAATGGCTCGAGGCGCTGCTTTGCTATGGGGATATTAGGTGGATAGCTCTCGGTTGCCCAGGTATGTGGTGGGAATGGGGTAAAGGAGGAGAACAGCTCACCACCACCCGTGTCCAGGTCTAGCATGGATTGGGCAGCCTGCATATGCTTCCGTGCCAGGGCTGGGTAATCCCAGGAAGGCTCACTTGTCTTCCACCGCTCCACCCAGGAATGAAAAATCCCACCCGGAGAAGGAGAGGGAAAGGGCGTTGGAGATCAACCGCTCAAATTGGGCGTCAGTCCTGGTCATCAAGGGTTAATAACCTGACATCTTCCAGATCGATATCCCTCCCGGCAGCAAGTTTGGATGCAATTAGGTCAGCTTTTGACACAAGGTAAAAAACCTGCCCGTGATACTCCATTTCCTCACGACGTTTCCAGGCTTCAGAAAAAATCAAACCAGGTGTTCTCGTTTGGACATCAATTCGAACCCGGTCACGAAAGATGGTAATCTCATGGCATAGTAAATCATCAGGAGTTGTGAGGCTGGCGGTCCCTATTCCAGCATCAAGGAATGCTTTCAGCAATCGTTGGGAGTTATTAAGTTTAGCATCTATGAGAATATCGAGATCAAAGGTGACACGTGGAACACCGTATAATACTGAAGCGATTCCACCAATGACCAAGTACCTAACCTTATGCTGTTGTAAGGATGCGAATACTGCCTGTAATTGGTCGAGCATCCTTTGACTCCATAATTTTGGGATTCAGCTCAAGGATCAGGTTGGTGTACGCACATAGTAATTCCATGCGCTGTTCTTGAGAAAGTGATTGGAACCAACGGGTTTTTGCTTCAAGGCTTTCATCTTGAAATGAATGTGAGATTCCAGGTTGCATAGTCATTATATGTAGATAATTATAGCGCGATTATCAGCAATGAATTGAATAATGGTAATATTCCAACTCATCCTGCATCGGAGGGATTCAATCCCGCTCTTCAATTTTGGATGAAATACTAGTCACAATCTATGGAACGCGGGCATACAAGCGCGAATAAATGGTGAACAGCTCGTAGATCGACATCAGGTATTGGCGGGTTTCGCTCAAACGAACCACTTCCACCATCAAGTCCGGGTCACCATTGGCAAGCGATTGCCAGATAGCGGCATTGCCTGGACCACCATTATAAGCTGCCAGGGCGGCATAGAGATCTCCGCCCAAGTAATCGCGCTGGGTTGCCAGGTAATCCACCCCCAGGGTCAGGTTCACCTCCGGGCGGAGCAAGTCGGATTGAGTGTAGCCGGGAGGCCAGCCAAGGCGGGAGACAATCTCCTCCCCGGTGGATGGGACGATCTGCATCAAGCCATATGCCCCCGCACCCGATTTGATACTTGGGTCAAACAGGCTCTCCTGCCGTATGGTGGACCAGATGAACAACGGATCGAAGCCGTTCTCCTGTGCTAATGGGACTACCAGGTCGGAAAAATACGAGCCAAAACGGATATGGCTGAAGAGCACTGGGGCTGTCAGGGTACCGGCATCATCCAAACCTGCCAGGTCGAGTACCTGGCGGGCAGAGAGAATGGCCTGGCGGTACATGCCAATCTCGGAAAGATAAACCGCCAGGCGATACGAGGTCAGTGGATCGTTCGCTGCTGATTCCCGCAGGTCGTTGAACTCTGCTTCAGCCATATCATCCAGTCCCAGGTTCCAATATTCCATCCCTCGCAGAAAGCGGGGATCGCTGGCCAGCGGACCCGGGGAGGAAAAATCCGTATCAGCGGGATAATTGAACGTGGTGAGCATCCATGCTTCTGCCTGGCGCTTCTCCGACTCACGGTCTGTCCCCAGGTCAATTTTTTCGGGAGGGGTGAACGGGGAACGGTTATTTAGTATATCGCGCGAGCGTTCGGAGTAATATCCAGTGGGATCTATGGCGATAGCCTGCTGCCAGGTAGCCTTCGCCGCGGTGGAATCTCCCTGGGCTGCCTGGGCTTTGCCAGTCCAGAAGTAAGCCCCAGCGCGCTCAGATGGGGTCACCGCGATGGCTTGAGCCTGCTGGAAGGCAGATTGAGCCATTGGATAATCACCCAGGCGGTAGTGGCAGATGGCAGAGAGGAATAGGGCACGGTAGACATAATCAGAGTTCGGGTATTCAATCGCGATACGTTGCCAGATTTGAGCAGCCTCCTGTAGCCGACCATCCCGTTCAGCCACCCTCCCGGCATCGAAGAGAAACTCAGCTGCACGGGAGTGGTCTGGGGCAGCAGCAACAAAATCAAGCAGGGTTTTTTGTCCTGCGGCATAATCCCCCAGGTACGCCCATTGAGTATATGCCTTATCCTCCCAGGCTGAATCCCAAACCGGGCTCGCTGGATCACCCTGGATGACTTCATCCCATATTGCGATTGCCCCAGCGAAAAGTTCCTGGTCTCGAAATATGAGACCCTTATAATATCGCGGGGTGGAAGGATCGGTTGGATTTGACCCAAGATAGCGATCAAATGCGCTCTCGGCAGCGATATACTGCCCGGCATGATAGTCCACTATGCCGCGTTGAAGCTCATCAACCGTGTAACCAGCATTGATTAGTTCGATCAGGCTGAGGTAGGAATAGTAGGCTTGTGGATAGTTAAATACCGCATCCAGGTAAGCCGTGGTGGCTTGCTCTATTTGACCCTGGGCAATATTCATCTGCCCGATGGCATAATCAACCTGTGCCTTGATCGCCTCCGAGCTGGTGCGACTGTAAATGTCTTCATAAATTACACTGGCGGTTGCATAATCCCCGGTATACACGTAGCTCTGTGCCAGCTTAAGCTCGAGCAGGAAGTTGGTGGCTAAACGGGGTGATTGGGCCGCGATGGTATAAGCTGCGAGTGCAGCTCCATAATCACCATTGGAAGTGAGTGCATCTCCCCGGCGTTCGTTGACGAAAGCGTCCAACACACCGGGCTGGATTTCCAGGTATTTGCCAAAGGCATCCGCAGCTTCTGCGTACATGTCTAGCTGCAGGTAGGATTCAGCGAGGAAGTAATAGGCATCTGCAATTAGGGAAGATTCCGGGAAGCCATCGATAACGCGGCGAAATTCATTCTGTGCACTCGAGTAATCTCCTCTGAGATAGTGGACACGCCCTTGCCCGAGTATGGCGGCAGCCTGGATTTCTGGTTCAGTGGAATTATTATTAGCGGTGTCAAATTCGCTAAATGCGGTGTCATATGCTCCATTGAAGAGGGCATGATCAGCTTCAGCGATACGCACTTCCGGAAATGGGGTGGGGGTGAATGTAGGGATTAAAGTGGGTGTACTGGTTGGGACGGGGGTTGGAGAAGGAATGGCGGTGGAAGTTGAAAGAGCAGTGGGTGTGGAAGCAGGGTTGGCGGGTATGATGCTGGGCATGCTACAAGTGAATGCGGAGATTATTAGCAGGATGATCGGGAGCAGCAGCTTCTTCATGGGTAAGACTATACTCGGGAGGGGAAGTGGTGTCAAGGCAGGAGCACATGGCAGTGATCGAATTGGAGTCGTAAATCGTGAAAATTTAAAGATTTCTAATCTAAAAATCCATTATTGACTAGACAATATAAAGGAGTAATTGGAAGGACGGTATGTTTTAATAAAATGAAAGAGATAAAAAAATGAGATCCTGTGTCTTTATTAGTCTAACTATTTCATTCTGTTCAGAATGATCGCTACTGAAGCTGAAAATTGATGGAAAATCTATCGAACTATCGATGGAAAGGGCAGGATCATTCTGAGAGTGTATAATACTCAAGATAACAGTTGCTTATAATTATCTTTTTTATATTGGGAAAGTCAACACCCTTGGCTTTCACCGTTCTGTTTGATATCGAAAATTCAAAACCATTGGAGATGAGCAATATGAAAGCCAGGATCCTGGATGAGCAGGTCAAGGTATACAGCAGCTTGGATGAAAATGCAGTCTCGATTGCCACACTTACCAAGGGGAATGAGATTGAGTTTGGACCAGCAAAAAAGAAGGCTGGCAAGGTATGGGTGCCCATCACCCTGTCCACCGGGCAGCAGGCATTTATCCCCGGTGAGGCGCACATCTTTGTTCTCCGCCAGGGCTCGATAAAGGAAAATAGCGTTGATTTACTCACCGAGCCCTCAGAACATGCGCTGGTGAAGCGCCAGCTTGCCCGCAATACCAATATCGAAATCCTGCAGGTCGTTGATAAGCAGGGGATAAAATGGGTACAGGTAAGGGATGCGAGTGGGAATGAAGGGTATATCTCCGGCAACACCCGCATCCGTGTCACCCAGCAAAAAACCAAGGCATTGGGCAAGAAGAATATGCTTTCGGGTGCGATGTGGCTGATCGCTGGCGTGATCATCATCTTTTCCAACAACCCTGGGGCTTCAGCCAGCAGTTTTACCCTGCTTGGGTATGGTGCGATCGTGTTTGGAGCGGTGATGTTCATCATGGGCCTGGTGCAGTTCCTGACCGCCCCAACCTAAAAAAAACCAACCAAACTTCCTGTAAGCTAAAAGGTGCGCGAATGGATCCAATCCTGACCCGTTGTGGATACCGCTGTGACCTGTGCCTGGCATTCAGACCCAATGTTGAGCTGCATCCTGCCAACCAGCAGAAATTGAGCGATGGGTGGTTCAAGTACTTTGGTTTTCGCATCGAGCCACAAAATATCATCTGTGATGGCTGCATGGCTGACCAGCCAAAATTAATTGACCAGGGTTGCCCTGTCAGACCTTGTGTGATCGAAAAAGGATTAGATAATTGTGCAGCCTGTGGTGAGTATGTCTGCGCGAAGCTCAAGGAACGTATCGTTGTTTATGACGACATAAAACAAAACTTTGGCAAGGATATCCCCCAGGACGACTATATTTACTTCATCCGTCCGTATGAGAATGCCCGCCACTTGGAGACTTTCCAGCGCACAGGACTGATCAGTGAGTAGATGAATAAGGATGTACCATTCATCGTCGGGCATCATCCTCCCAGACTGATCCGGCCGTATCGTACAGCAGACAAGACGGACGTGGTGGGGGTGTGGCACAGGTCGGGGCTGGCGGCATATACCTACCTTCCAACCTGGCAAGCATTGACCCTGGAGACGGCCAGTTGGGTATTTGAAAATATCATCCTGCCGAAAGATGAGCTCTGGGTGGGGACAGAAGATGAACGCATCGTTGCTTACATGGCGATGAATGGCTCCTATATCGACCGACTATATGTCGACCCTCCCGAATGGCACAAAGGTTGGGGGACGCAATTTATTTTGTTTGCCAAGAAGCTTTCCCCCATGGGGTTGGAATGCCACACCCACCAGGAGAATACTGTTGCCCGGGCATTATACGAACGACATGGTTTCATGGCAGTAAAATTTGGGATCAGCCCTGCGCCTGAGGCAGCGCCGGATGTAGAAT
Organism: uncultured Chloroflexia bacterium; assembly: GCA_963822175.1. GTDB lineage: Bacteria > Chloroflexota > Anaerolineae > Anaerolineales > UBA4823 > FEB-25. The sequence goes on from CAWGGJ010000008.1 coordinate 389,213, forward strand.
ATCACTGGCGTCCGTAATATCTCCTGATGGTGGTTAAGTAGATAAATTCTAGGTGGATAAAAATAAATGGAGCTGGTCACTTCTCGATTAAGGTTGAGGGATTTCATGAAGCAGGATCTGCATGCGTTGCGTGAGATGGATCGCAGGCCGGAGATGCATATCTATGAAAGGGAGCTGCCTGGCGAAACGGATACGCGTAATACCCTGGATGAATACATAAGGGATCAATCACAAACTCCTCGAACGAGCTTCAGGCTTGCCATTACCATCCCTCCGGTGGATGAGCCAAGGGGCATCCTAAAGTTATCCAGGCAGTGGGATCTTATTCGCGAATGGGAGATTGGTTGGGCTGTCCATCCGGATGACTGGGGTAAGGGGTACGCTACAGAAGCTGCCTGGCGGGTGATGGATTGGGCTTTTGAGGAGCTAAAAATTCACCGCATCGTGGCGTTCTGCCACGCGGATAACGTCGCCTCCGTGCGGGTGATGCAAAAGCTGGGCATGCACCAGGATGGCAGGCTGCGGGAAACGCGCTGGCTGGGTGGCAGGTGGTGGGATGAGTATGTCTATTCGATCCTGGAGCGGGAGTGGAATTTTACTACCTCGACTGGCTGATCGAACATGCCAGGTCTGGTAGTCCACCTGGGTGAATACAATATTGTCAGCAAGTTACTGGCAATTGGCAATTAATGAAGACCAGATTTTTACACCTTTCGAACAAGCGAGGTGTGTGTTAAAATTAATCAGTAGTAAATCCCTTTACAAGTACCCAGCGACATGAACCGGATTGAATTTTCGGAAATGATCTCAGATAATCTTGCTGCCTCGGAAGAGAGCAGCGAACCTGACGGGCCTGACTTACGTACAGGTTCGTCTCAATTGAATAGGACTGATATTTATACGGAAGCTTAGCAGGGAATCTCATTTTATTCGGATATGATTTCCCGGGAGCTTGGCTTCCGGGAAATTTGTTTACAGGAGAGTGGATCATGATCACCGCATATAAGAGCATCGAAAATGAATTGCGCATAATTGATGAACCCGTTGTGGGTAGCTGGCTGAATGTTGTTAAACCCACCTCGCAGGAGGTGGCCATGCTGAAAGAGCTGGGCATCCCCCAGGATTACATTACCTACAGCCTGGACATCGATGAGAGAGCCCGGACCGAGCGTGAAGACGGGCAGTTATTGATCCTGCTTCGGGTCTCACACTACGAAGGCGAAAACGCAGATATTCCCTTTATCACCATCCCACTGGGGATTATCATGACGGATCATTACATCGTCACCATCTGCCAGCAGGAAAATGAAGTGGTGCAGGAGATGACGCGTCTCAGGGACCTCTCAACAATCAAGCGCAACCGCTTTGTGTTGCGCCTGCTCCTGCGGGCAGCCACCCGCTACCTTAATCACCTGCGCCAGATCACCAAGGCAGTGGATGCGCTTGAAGACCAGCTCCAGCTCTCCACCCGCAACAAGGAGGTGCTCGCGCTGCTCAAATATCAGAAGAGCCTGACCCTGTTCACAACCGCCTTGAAATCTCATGAGCTGCTGATGAAACGCCTGCAGCAGAGCCAGATGTTCCGCGAATATGAAGAGGACGAGGACCTGTTGGAGGATGTGCTCACCGAGACCCAGCAGGCTATTGAAGTGACCAATATATCCAGCAACATCCTCAGTAGCATGATGGACGCCTTTGCCTCGATCATCTCCAACAACCTGAACAGCGTGATGAAATTCCTGGCTTCCATCACCATCATCGTCAGCCTGCCGACCTTGATCGCCAGTTTTTATGGCATGAATGTCAAGCTGCCCATGGACAGCCACAATCTGGCTTTTATCGTCATCGTATTCCTGGCGATCGCCGTGATGGCACTGGTTGGGTTCATCTTCTGGAAACTGGATTGGCTGTAAAGGCACATGCTGATACCATGCATGGAGAACTTGCATGGTATGCACCATACGGGTATAATGTGTGCCTGAATAATCAGGGCGCGTAGCTCAGTTGGTTAGAGCGCACGGTTCACATCCGTGAGGTTCGGAGGTTCGAGCCCTCTCGCGCCCACAAAAAAAGCTATTGGCAATCAGCCAGTAGCTTTTTTGTATTATTGGGATAGCTGTCTACGTATTGAAAGCTATTTTTTAATGTACCTCAGGGTTTCCAGGGCTCTCTCGGCTGCCCAGGGTACCGCCGCAGTCGGCTCGACGTCCTCCAGTGCCTCGAAAACTGCCCCTTCCACTTCATTCAGTTTGCCTGAATCCTTCAACACATGCAGGATATGGTGTGCTCCCTGGCGTAGCCATATGGAATCATAGTCATGTAAGAGGGCTTCTAAAAGTGGAGGAAGCGCAGCTTTTTCTAAAACGATCATTGCCTCCGAGGCTGCCCAACGTACACCTGCATTTTCATCCTTTAGGCATTGGACCAGGGCAGAGGCGGAATCGGGATCTCCAATGCCTTCCAATACCTTGATCACCTGCCAACGCATTTGTGGGTCGGCATCAGAAAGAGAGTTTATCAAGTCGGGAACAGCAGGCTTTCCAATACAGATTAATGCAGTGCGGGCATGCATGCGGATGAATCCATCCGCATCACCGAGAAATTTGATTAGCGAAGGGATGTCACTGTCCGAAAAATCATCTGTACAACCTGAAATATTATGAATATCAGATATAACTGGATCGTTGACCATATTGTCCTCCTCTACCCTCGAAGAGATCCATGACGGTTTTCAATGTTAAGGCAAAACCAGTCATGTATCCGGGTTGAGGTGATTTACCCTTTTATCCTACCCTATATTTGGGCGTGGTCAACTTAACATTGGATTAAGACAGACGGATCTATAAAGTAGCTTGACTGGGTCCGTAAAGCTGGCAGATTTTCGGGAGGATCTATTTGAATTTACGAGGAAAGAATTGCCCGTTTTCGGCGGTCGATGAGGTTGGGAAAACACCGGCCTGGGTCGAACGCAGGTCTTCGATAGTGATAAAGGCGTTCGGATGGGTCTGATGGATGATATTGATCACGATGGCCATATCCTTCCGTTTTGCCACCGTATAGACCAGCGTTACAGGACCTGTGGTACCCTGCCCGTTCACGCAGGTTACCCCATACCCCGCATTATGCAAGTTCTGGGTTAACGTGTCTGCATCATTTTGGACAATGACGCACAGGATCTGGGTGCCGATCGCCAGCCGATCTTCGATATACATACCGACAAAATTTCCGGCAGCAAAACCGGCCGCGTATGCCAGATATGCCACGATATTATGAGCATGGCTGACAATTTGGGATACAACCGTTATCCAGATGAATACTTCGACAAAACCAAGGATGGGGGCCAGGTTTCTTTTCCCCCTGGAGATGAAAATGATCCGCAATGTACCCAGGCTGACGTCTGCGACCCGGGCAAAAAATACCAGCAATGGGATGATGACATAGATGTAAAGATTGGAGTCTAAAATGTTCATCTATAAATCATTTTCTTGTTCAAGGGGTATGGTCTCATCTTCCAGCTGTTCACCTTTATCGACAAACAGGTGCTTAATGGGCAGAATAGTTTCCCGCTCACACAGGGTGGTGATCACATCCCCGGCGTGCAAGTGTGTGTCACCACGCGGGATGATGACCTCATCGCCTCGCTGGATGGAGACCAGCACCGCAGCGCGGGGTATATCAAGTTCTGCAATGGTTTTTCCCACCGCAAGGGAATCGTCCGGGATGGTTATCTCCAAAAATTGTGTGCGAGCTTCAGCTTCATCGGGCAATGCTGTGTATCCTTCGCTGAGCTGGGCATCCACTTCTGTCGATAATTGCTCAAATACATCATCGGAGATGACCCCATCATGGCGCAGGTCAAACAGGGACGAACGCTGCGCCCGCAGCATCTCGCGCCAGCCAACAGCGAGCTCCTCTGCCTCCAGCTCGGGATCAGCCAGCAGGATCCCCCGCACTTTCTCTGCCAGCGCTGTGGCTTGCGTGGTGATATCGCGCTTTAGCCTTTCCCAGGTGTGGCTGGAGAGCATCCCATCATTATGCATCCGGTCCAGTCGTGAGTCTGCGCTGCGCAGGGCGGTGAGTCGGGCGTGATGCAGCTCATAATCAACCTGGGCTTCTGAGCGGGTGATGATCTTCAGCCGGCGGATGAAAGGTGCCATGGTAGTGCTTTGCACCAGAAGGGTAAATAAAACTACCCCAAAAGTCATCACCCGTAATAATTCACGCTGCGGACCTATTGATTCTGTCAGGCTTAATACCATTGCCAGGCTGACGGCACCACGTAGATCACCCCAGGTGAGCACATGCTGCCAGCGGAATGGTATGGGCTCTGAAAACCGGTTGATCACCCAGCTCAGGCCATACACAACAATGATGCGGGCAACAAACACTGCCAGGATCGCCCACAGGATCGGCTGCCAGGCTGCCAGCATGGTCGTAATATTGATCTGTAAGCCAATTAACAGGAATATAAAAGAGTTGGTCAGGAACACCACATACTCCCAGAAATTGAAGATCACAATTCGGCTGGTGGGGCTCATGCCTCGGGGACTGATATTGCCATTGACCAACCCAGCGACCAACACTGCCAGAACGCCACTCACACCCAGTCTTTCGCCCAACAGGTAGGACCCAAAAGCGAGGATGGTGGTCAGCGTTGTCTCGATCAGGTAATTGTCCACCCGGGAAATCACCTGGGCAACCAGTATCCCCAGCACCAGGCCCAAGACAATGCCCCCGAAAGCTACTTTAGCGAACTCTACCAGGCTTTGGACCGGGTGGAATTGTCCGGTGAGTGCTACTGCCAGCATCAGGTTGAACAGGACGATGGCAGTGCCATCATTGAACAGGCTTTCACCCTCGATGAGTACCGATAGGCGTTTGGGAACACCAAGACTGCGGAACAAAGATACCACTGCAACCGGGTCGGTGGCGGAGATGAGCGCACCGAATACCAGGGCAATTGGAATGCTGAGCTTGGGTCCCAGCACCATGATTCCCCCAACGATCAAAGTTGTCAGGATGACGCCAGGAACGGCCAGGATGACGATACCAGGCAGGTTACGCCGAAGCTCCACCAGGTTGATGTGGAATGCAGCTTCAAACACCAGCGGAGGAACGAACAATGCCAGGATCAGTTCAGGCGTCAGCTCGATCTTTACCGTGGTTTGGAATGTGAATAGAAAACCAACTACAACCAATGCAACCGTATAGGGAATCCGTAGCCGCCGCACAGCAATGGCGACAATGGAAACGATCAATAACAGCTCAATGATCAATGTTTCGGTGGCGATGAACTGCTCCATGTTGGTTCAGGCTCCGTAAAAAATATACTCTCTCTTCAGAGATCAATATTACACCAAGAAATATATTAACCAGGGTGCACTTTTTGCTGCAAAATATTCATCACACATTTGGACGGGTTTTGTGCGGAATCCAGGTGACACCCCATTTTTCTTCAAATTTACGCCTGTTCTCGTGGAATATACGTTGTAATTCCTGGTTCTCGAACTGGTCGAAGGACGCCCCATGGAAGTGATGAATAAATACATCTTCAGCGCATTGTAAATACAACCCGGATTGCTGGATCTTTAATGCCAGGTCATCGTCTTCAAACATGCCAACATGATATCGCTCATCCAAACCACCCACCTGTTCATAGAGAGAACGAGAGATCATGGCACAGTATAAAGCCAATACCCGAATCCTGAAGGAGATACCATTAAATTTACACGCTCTCCTGGCGGAGAAGTAATTGATATCGCTCAGCTCGGTGTAATTGACCTGGATTTTGGCTTCATTGCCAATGGCATTGGTGACGGGGCCGACCATGCCTGCTTTGGAGTATTTTTTCAGGTGGATAGATAATCGGTGCAGCCATCCTGGGGTGACGATCGTGTCGTTATTCAGCAGCACGAGGTAATCACCACTGGAAGTGCCTGCTCCGAGGTTATTGGCACTGGCAAATCCCAGGTTGCGGTCATTGCGAATAAAAGTTATATTGTGGAAGGTATTTTTAAAGCCTTCAATAAATTCTACCGTTCCATCCACTGAGGCGTTATCCACAATGACAATCTCATAATTCGGATACTCGGTATTCTTGATGATGCTCTCCAGGCACTGCCTGGTAAATTCAAGCTTGTTGTAGGTAACAACAATGATCGAGATCTTGGGGAATAATTGGCAAAATGCAGACTCGAGGGCATCAGCCTGTGCCTTCCGGAGATTTGCCTGGAATAATTCCTGGTCTGCATGTTCGGGCAGCTCAGGATCCATACTGTCCGGGAGAACGATTGAGTTTTTAGTTCCACTACCCATTTTCAGCTGATGCTCTAAGGATGAAAACAAGACCAGGTCGCTCTGGCTCAATAATTGTCGTTCATCCCAGGTGGTGGATTTGCTAGCCGGTGAAGGATCAGCATCCTCAACGGTGCAGTGATAAACCAGCTTCCAGCCAAATTCATCGTATAGTTGAAGTGCCAACCCTTGCCAGGAAGGCTGGTCTACCTTGATGATCGCCGAGTGAATATTGAAGGCTGCGCCAATCTCCGCCATGCCATTCGATAGTAAAACGACATCGTCAAGCGAAAGCGTTTTGCCAGCGAGCACTGATTCGCTACAACAGGGTAATCGAAGTAGATATACCTGCTGCCCGACCTTTCTTATCTGTACAGATTTCTTGTGAGAGAAGCCCGGATGAACGAAAAATATCCGGTGCCCGGCTTCAGCCAGCTGAAGGGCAAGCGTTTGTGGTCCTCGTGCCTTGGACTCCCAGTCAGTGGATGGGAAGATAATGATGTCGGCTTTTTGGGTCGGCTCGGAAGTAGCCTGCCGCAGGAGGGCATCCGCATAGCCAGGAGAAAGCTCGTAATATTGCTCGCTGCTGAGAGAGCTGAGCTGTACCTTACCTGCAGTAACCTTGCTCTTCGACCCTGGTATGGGCTTGCGGATTGGTCTGTTTAGAGCTTCTTCATGGCTTTGGATTTCCAGATTTTCTGGCAGGTATCCTGGTTGTGAGAAACCAGTGGGCTCTTTAGAGGTGGAATCGGAGGCCTGATATGGGACGGCATAATTATAAGTATCGTTCGCCTCGTTGCTGAATGTGCCTGTCTGGATGACCTGGTAACCTTGTTTCATTGCCAGCAGGCATATCACTCGCTCGAGGGCATGTGCCAGGGTGGCGTCAATCTGGCCTGATTCCTCGGGGAAATCTGCCTCGCTAAGGCCCAGGTTTAATAGAGGGGCAATGGCTCGTGGCTTGAACCAAAACATTGACCCGGCAATGAAATTAAAATCTTCTCCGTTATATTCCAGGCCTAATTTTTGAGACAGATCTGTAATTATTGGCTGGTTGCCACCGATAAAGTAGCGTGTGGAGATGATGTGGTTTTTTGGGCCAATGATCCCAATGTTATCGTCATCCAGGTGTTGCTTGATCGCTTCGATCTGCTCGGCAGAACCCAGCAGCTCATCCAATATTTCTGTTCGCCACTCCGTTCCATCCTCCCGGTGAAGGCTTTTCTTGGTGTGAATTTTACAGACATAATCATATCCCAGTGGATTGACCATGGAAAACAGCCTGAGAAATGGAGCAATATCCCGACCCCGGTTGGTACAGCGGTATATTATTGCACGTGGGAATCTTTCAAGGATCAGCTCGTAGTTGAAATTCGTCTCATCGGGGATCGATACGTAAAAGTCAAAATCCTGGTCGAGGTTTTCCAGGTATTGGAGCGTCTCATCCCACAGCTCGGGATAAAACAGGTGGAATATCACCGCAGTATTGCTTTTCTTTTGATTACGGGATATCGGGGATAATACTGAAACAGACGGCTGTGTGCTATTTAGCAAGGGCTGTAACGATTTGGCGGTGGCATCCAGATATGCATACCCATACTTTCTATCCGGTTCGAGGTGTGTGCCTTCAGCCCACTCATTCCAGGCGTTGATAAAAACAAGCCGCTCTTCCTCCGCAGCGTTCTCCACGGTGTAATTTATGGCAGAAGAAAGCCATGCCTGGTAGATCTGGGGCGATGAGTTATGGAATATCATCGCACGATCCTGTCTCCTGGGGGTATTATCCCAGCAGGTGACCACCGCTTTGAAAAGTTTATAACCGGGAGGTGCCTTGGCACTCATTTGGTCAGCAACGTGGTGGTACTCGAACACCATCCCATCAAAATCGGGGTTGGTGATCTTCAATTTCGAATTTAACTGGGGAAGGTATGGGATGCCATGGGGCGGAAATTCTGTTGCAGCATCAAAACCCATGCTGCGCGGATCGATGATCCTGCCGCTCTGGACTGCCACCAGATATATCTCTCCGAGACCAACCTCCCTGCAGTAGGATCGCCACCTATTTACCGTCTCAACCGGATCTGGCAATATTTGCGGTCGATATACGATCAGGACCGGACGTCCACTGATCCTGATATATCTTTTATGGGTTAGGTAAGGGATGATATCCTTGATGAATGCAAAATCACTTTCTGATGAGTGGCTTTGGGCGATGAGCACTTCTTTATCAAGGCCATCCCAGGTCCTGGTCCAATTTTCATTAGCCCAGCACAGGCAAAATGGCAGATCAATGTTTGGATTTTGAATAAACTGCTCCAATGGTAACTCAAGCAATCTTTTTCCATTGAACCAGTAATAGTAGAAACAAAATCCATGTATCCCGAATTTTTTAGCCAGCTCTGCCTGGCGCTGTTGAACCTCGGGGACACGCAGGTCGTAAAATCCCAGCTCAGCAGGCAGGTGCGGCTGATAGTGACCCACAAAATTTGGAGCAGCCTTAGAAACACTGGACCATTCTGTAAATCCCTTTCCCCACCAGGCATCATTTTCGGGTATAGGATGGAATTGTGGCAGGTAGAATGCAATGGTTTTTACCGGAAGGTCTTCATTCGACAGATCATAAGAAGGAAATGGGACATATTCCGCAGTTGTTTTATTCTGACTTGTGGAGAGGTAAGTCTTATAGATTTCATTAAAATGAGATTCGTCGGTTTGAAATACCACTTCCCTGTTTTGTTCCATGCGTAGCTGGTTTGTCAGTTTGGTCTTCGTCTTTTTATAAGCCGCGCCAATGCCTTCATCCGACAGGACCTCAAAAAATCGCTTGGATAATGAAAAGAGTCGATTTTTATACTTCATGTTGTCTGTAAACCCCCATGATCTATGCATTGTTGCAGATGAACCACTCCGGATTTATATTGATACAGGATTTTATGATAAACAGAATAATTATGTTCAGCCATTTTCAGGCGGATCTCTGCTGGAGGTAAGCGATTCTGGATAAGGTCATCCAGGTCAACATATTGCATGCCGAAGGCTTTAAAATCTCCAATTTCGGAAGTATCGACAATGGGTATCACCCCCATGGCAAGATACTCGACCAATTTTGTGGGACAGGATACATTATTGACCACCCGATCTTCACGCAGGATAAAACCAAAGTGTGACAGTCGATATTCCGGGAAAATCTCTTCCCTTTGTTTGCTTTCAATCTCAAAGGGATTAGCACCTTGCATATCTGGCGGCAGCATCGCCTTTACCTCATCTGGATATGGGCAAAAGAATTTATAGGTGTTGAGATGGCTGGTTTTGACCATTGCATCGACGATCTTTGGCACCTGCTGCCATACCTGTATTCCTCCGGCATAAATGATCACAGGTTTGCCATTAACATAAGGTTTATCAAGCTGCTCGATGGGGATTTCTGGAATGTTGGGGAGAATAATGAACTGACCGGAAATTTGCCCTGGGTACTTATTGAGCAGGTGGGTGCGCATGGCCACCGAAACCACAACGATGTAATGAGCATTGGTAACCACATGGTGTTCTATCTGATTGAACAACTGTGCATTGTTCTCTTCGCCCTGATAGCTGAATTCCTCCGGCACTGCACCATGCACATCGATGATCTTGCATATATTCGGGTTATCCCAGAAAAACTCCCTTCCATTCGAGGACAGCACACTCTGGAAGTAAACAAAGCGAGACTGCAGAATGCAAAACCTGATCCAGAATTCGATAAAAACCCGCTGCACGCCTCTGCCATGCGGACGAAGGACAAGCACACGCGGTTCAGGGATGTCGTACCAAAATTCTTTGCCCGGAAGTCGTACAGAATCGATATAGATTCTCCATTGGTCAGTAAATAAGGAGTCGATCGATCGTATGCGCTGATAATATCCGTCTTTTTCCCTTTCGGGGTACGGATAACCACCATAGAATACGATGCCTTTGCGCACCCAGAAAGAAACCAAAAAACGATAGAATAAGACCAGTAGTTTAAAAATATTCGTTCTGGAAGCTCGCTTTTCTTCCCTTTCATTCTCTATCCAGGCAATAAGCGGATTACTTCCGGCAGGTCCATCATATTGGATGCCACCTGAAGTCATGATGGCTTCCCATTTTTCAGATGGGTATCTGCCTTCCTTCCAACCATGGCGTACATAATGAATTAACGGATCAACATCAGATTTTCGAACATCAGGGTACCTTAAAAGGTAGTATCGCGGGTCGAAGTATCCGCTATTCCTGATTAAGACGAAATTTCTAAGCCCCCTAAGCATGCATGAACCGCCTGACCACGCGCATAAATGCACGCAATGGACGTGTTAGCTTCCAGCTGTGGCTGGTTATATTGGAAAGAACTTCATCTTCCAACGCAATGATACGTTCATCCCTTAAAGTAACTTGTTGAGTGAGAAATTGGATATTTTCATCTAGATTTGCCATCTGCTGGAAGTTTGACTTGCATTTTTCATCTATCGACTCTAGCTGCTGATTAAGGGCAGTGATATTCTCATCTCTAGTGATTAACTGCTGGATAAGCGCATTGATATTTTCATCCCGGACCGCCATTTGCTGATTGAGTGAAATTATCGACTCATCTTTTAGTGTCAATAACTGATTCAGAGAGATAAAGCTTTCTTCCTTCTCTGCTAACTGTTGATTTAGAAAAAGGATATTTGCATCTTTATCCTCAAATTGCTGATTTGCTGCCAGAATTTCTTCATCCTCTTTTGCCAATTGCTGTTTGAGAGAGAGGATAATTTCATCTTTATCAACAGATTGAGCCAGCAATGAATTAACTTTTTCATCCCTTCGCTGTTGTTGTTCATAATATTGTTGCGTGAGAGATTTTTCAAGCCGGTAGAATGGAAGCGAGACTGTACCCTTGGGACGATATTTGGTGATTGCATTTTCATAGATCTTTGATGCGTTTATTTACATTTTTTGATAACAGCCAATGTTGACTAATTTTCTGTTGTGCGTTTATTGCCATTGTTTTACGTAGATATGGCGATTCGACAAGTTTCACCATGGCTTCAAGCCATTCTTCCATGGTGGAAGCCAATAATCCATCTTTTCCATGTTCAATGATCTGTGCATATGGATGAACATGACTGTATACACCTGGGAGACCTAATGGCGCTGCATTCGAAGTACTTTATTGCGCTCTTGCAGGAATTAAACAGGTTATGAACCAGCGGTGCGATCATGAAATCTGCATTCTGGGTTTGGAAGGCCGATGCAAATTCATCATACCGAAAAAACACCGGAGGATACCAATAGACCTCAGATAAGGATCCAAGCTCCATCGGTGAATCGATTCCCCAAAAACGGAATGAGATTCGATCGGGATATTTTTCAATAAGTTGCAATAAAGCGGGAAGGATCAGCTTAAGGTCAGGTCTATGAGATTCACCGCCCATGTATCCAATGATTATTTTGCCATCATCCTCACGTTGTGGCTGGGATGATAACCTCCACAATGAATCATCCAGGTAATTTGGAATTACCTCAATATTATGATTATACGGAAGCAGATATTCTCTAAGCGGATTTGTTGTGACTGTAACAAGGTCTGCTTCCATCACTGCCTGAAGGGTGGGCAGGAGAGAATCAGCATAATAGCCGGTAAGCCGGTCAGGGTGATCAGGCGGCAATTCGAATAAATTATCATCCAGATCAAATATGACCGGTTTTTTTTGTGAATGTGATTGAGAAATTATCTTGACGTATGAATCGTAATCCCGGCAGAAATCCCTTTGGATGATCACCAAATCCGCATCGTTGATTGCCTCAATATTTGCAGTATTATTCTCAACCGCACGAATGACCTCGATACCAGCAGCTTTGGAAGGACCGAACATCCGTAGGACGCTAAGCGCATCATCAGCATGGTTTGAGTAAAAAGCAATCGACCTTATGTTCGTCTGGCTAGCAGATTTTGATCTCGTTTTTTCTAGATTTTCTGGATTGGTTTCTGTCATGATTGGCTTCGTGGATGGAGGAATTTTTCCAGGCGGTTTTACGATCCCCTATAGGCATTTATAATGGTGGTGGGTTCACCCTCTAATTCAACTTTACCTTTATTGATCCATGCAACCCTTTGGCACATCTTTTCGACCTGTTCCATAGAGTGGGATACCATGACAATTGTTGCCCCCTGGTCACGGAATTCGTTGATACGGGTAAAGCATTTTTGTTGAAATGCTATATCACCAACACTCAGGATCTCATCCACCAACAGGATATCTGGTATATGAGCCGTGGCAACAGCAAACCCTAACCTGGTATACATGCCTGAGGAGTAGGTTCTTATTGAAGCATCGATAAATTGGCGTAATTCTGCAAAATCGACAATCTGATCAAAACAGGCTTCCATTTCTTTTTGACTGTAGCCCAACAATGCCCCATTTAGGAATACATTCTCCCTTCCGGTTAATTCGGGATGAAATCCTGCTCCAACTTCAAGGAGGGGAGCCACTTTTCCATAAATAACAATTCTACCCTTGGTTGGTCTCAATACTCGTGATATTACTTTTAATAAAGTACTCTTCCCTGCCCCGTTTCTACCTATCAAACCGAATACCTCACCTCGGTAGACTGATATATTCACATTATCCAAAGCCCAAAATGAACGGTATTGGATCTTCCGTTGGAGAAAGCGGATCGCATATTCCTTGAATGTACCGATTCTTTCCTCAGGTATGCGATATTTAACAGAAACATTGTCAAGACGAATAATTTCTTCTTGATTATGATCTTTATTTTCGCTTAAATCAACACGAGGTTCAGATTCGGTAGGCAAATTCATCTGATTTTGAGGTGAAGAAAATCCAACCAATAATCAATGCGCTAAATCCACAAATTATGGCAGGTAGTAATTCTTCAAGGGTTGGGATTCTCCCATCGTATATCGGTAGTCTGAAGATATTGAGCAGATAGTACATTGGATTTAAGTCAAAAATCCAGTGTAAATTAGCAGGTAGAATATTCTCGGGATAAATGATCGGGGTCAGGTAAAACCAGGCAAGCAATATGATTTGATACATTTCAGCTACATCAGGGAAATATACCGCCATTGTGGAAAGGATCAAGCCGACCCCGAGGGAAAAACAAGCCAACAAAATAATTGAAACGGGTAAAAATAATATTGAGATATGGATAGCGGTTTGGGTGACCAGCATTACCAGTATCAATGTAACGATGGATAACAGGAGATTAATCAGGGCTGTACCGATGGCTGAGATACCAAATGAAGTTCGTGGAATGTATATCCTTTGAATGAGGCTACCGCCCCAAACAAGCCCACTCATGGAAGCATTCGTGCTTTGGGAAAAGAAAAACCAGAAAATCAAACCACTGAGAAGGTAAACCGAATAGGACTGCACCGTGGAAAATAATTGAGAAAAAACGACGCTATAAACTATCATCATGCCAAGGGGGTTGAGCATCGTCCAGGCTACACCCAAAAACGAGCGTTTATAGCGCGCCAGGATATCCCTGCGAGTAAGCTGAAGGATCAGGTACTTGTAACGCCTGATTTCCCGGATTTCCTCCAGGGCAGGGATCTTATGAATTGAGGAATCGTAAAAAGGTTGAGATGCCATGATTTTTCACTAAATCCAATAACGGTTCAATTATAATACAGCTAATCCTTTATCATCTCCAGGTGTTTTTGAGTACCAATTATCAACCGTGTAATTAAGTGGATCCAATGGACAGAGACAAGCCTCAATTTTCGATCATCATCTTATGCTGGAATAGTGATCAAACCATCCTCAAATGCCTGAATGCATTGAGTGGTCAGACCAATCACGATTTTGAGATTTTGTTGGTCGATAATGGATCAACGAAACCGGTATCCACCGAGATGATCGAGCATTATCCTGATTTGAGGATCAGATTTTTTCCCCTGGAGAAGAACCTGGGTTTTGCGGAGGGGAATAACTTCGCCGCTTTTAAAGCGAGCGCAGATTATATTATATTATTGAATGGTGATGCCTTTCCCAGGGCAGATTGGATCGAAAACATCCAGCAGGGGATTATGAAATACCCTGACAGTTTTTTTGCATCTAAGCAAATCATTGCAGACCATCCTGACCGCCTGGATGGCACCGGTGATGTGTATCATGTGAGCGGGTGGGCGTGGCGGAAATCCTATAACACCCTGGTTTCCGATCTTGTGGATCGAGAAGGCGAAGTGTTTAGCGCGTGTGGAGCTTCTGCAGTGTTCCCAACCCGGGCATTTAAAAAAGTGAATGGATTTGATGATGATTATTTTTCATATATGGAGGACATTGACCTTGGTTTCAGGTTGCGTTTGATGGGATATCGCTGCATGTATCTGCCTTCAGCTGTGGTGTTTCACGTGGGCTCAGGAAGCACCTCGCGACGAAGTGATCTGGCGGTATATTATAGTCAGCGAAACGTGGTGTGGACATATGTCAAGGACATGCCGGGTATCTGGGTATGGCTCCTGGCACCGATTCACATCTTGGCCAATCTTCTCATGATAGTCCTGGCCATCTCTCGAAAGCAGGGGACGGTAACAATGCGGGCAAAGAGGGATGCACTTCGTGATTTCGCTTCAATCCTAAAAAAGCGCAGGCAGGTTCAAAGCACCAGGGTAGTTTCAGCCTGGGAGGTCTTAAAGTTCATCGATTGGAATCCCATCTCGCCGATCATAAAGTTGATCCACCGATGATGAATGGAGCATAATCAAACTGGTGGTTTATTATGGCTACCGGAAAAGTATCTCAATCTCCTTTGAACACCAAACCTAATCATAATTTATTGAAGCTCGATGGATTCCTGGCAATATACCTGAATGATATAATTTCCAATGGGAGGACCTGGTGATGAATTATTCTGATAAATTTCGGATTAAAACGGGAAGCACCGTCAACCTGCGTAAGATTGACGCAGGTTATCATGGTGAATATGAGGATGAAAAATCGACGCTTTCTGATCTGAAACAATACAGCGAGCGTTTGTCTGAGCTGCAGGCACTGATGTACGCTGAGAATAAACATTCCCTGCTGGTTGTGCTTCAGGCGATGGATGGAGGTGGAAAGGATGGCACCATCCGTCATGTGATGGAAGCCTTCAACCCCCAAGGCTGTAATGTTGTCGGGTTCAAGGTGCCCACTGCTGAGGAGCTGGCACATGATTACCTGTGGCGTATCCATAAGATGACCCCACGTAAAGGACATATCACCGTGTTCAACCGCTCGCATTACGAAGATGTACTGGTGGTGCGGGTGCACAACCTGGTACCCGAGCAGGTGTGGTCCAAACGCTATAACGAGATCAACAACTTCGAGCGCAGTCTGGTAAACAGCGGGACAACTCTCGTCAAGTTTTTCCTGCACATCAGCAAGGAAGAACAACTCCAGCGTTTTGGTGACCGCCTGGATGAGCCGGATAAGCAGTGGAAGATCAGCGATGCGGATTACAAGGAGCGCGAGTATTGGGATGATTATCAGCAAGCTTACGTGGATGCGATCAGTAAGTGCAGCTTCAATTATGCTCCCTGGTATGTTATCCCTGCCAACCACAAGTGGTTCCGCAACCTGGCAGTATCCCAGATCCTGGTGGATACGATGGAAGGCTGGAAGATGAAATATCCCGAGCCAACCGTTGACCTGGCTGAGATCAGGCAGATGTACCACGCAGAAGTGGTAGAGGAACTGGGTATACCAGCCCAGGTTGAACCAGTGTTGGAAGCACAACTGCCGATTGAGAAAAAAAAGAAAAAGAAGGGTAAAAAGAAACAGAAGAAATAAGACCCATGAACGCTTCTTCCAAACCCTGACTAAGGCATTCGGATTTAAGGAAGGAGTTTTTCTGATCACCTCACCGTCCAGAATGCAGGTGTGTAGATGCCCAGCAGGGTATTACCGATCAAGGGTTTGTCTCAATAGTATTTTGGCTAGCCCCCTTTGCATAATTGAGAAAATTTGATTCAATTGTAGGGGCACGAAATTTCGTGCCCCTACAATTTACTAATGCTTAATTTTTGTGGAACGTAAAAAGGCTATCAGAATAGGTTCATCCTTCTAAGCCATAAGAACTCTTATCACAATAAGTCTCTCAAAAAAAAGTGTTATTGGGTTATGTGGATAAGTTTTTCTGATCACCTCATCGGCCAAAAAGCTGGCAGGTAAATTCGCAGCAGGGTGTCACCAATAAGAGCCAGGATGAACAAGCCTCCAACCATACGGTTATGGTTAAAATTGAAGGCAGCGAACCAGGTTGGCCAGAAGGGGAAGTTGGGTGGAGCTGCTTCCGGTCGGGGTTTGGAAAGGATCTTAACCGCCAGGATCAGGCGCTTGATGGCAAAGAATATGAGCAGCATCAGGGGGGTGAAATATTGGGGAATAAAAACCAGGTACACCACCACAGTATAAATAAGGACCAGGATGGCAATATTGAGGTAGCGGGCAGCCTTTTCACCGATGCGAACCGGTAATGTCCCCACGTCTTTAGCCTTGTCTTCTTTACTCTTGTCGATATGCTTGCCCACATTAACGCTGGCTACGCTCAGGCCAAAGGGAACACCTGCCAGGGCAACGTACCAGATATTGTCTGAGATCCCTTGTGAAAGGACAACATATACACCCACCACCATGATCGGTCCCCAGATGAGGAAGATGGCTAATTCACCCAGGCCAAGGTATTTGAGGGGATAGGTGTAAAACAAAAGTACCAACGCACCCAGGATAAATAACCCGATCACCAACGGGTCAAAGTGGGTGTAGAACAGGGCAAAAACCCCCGAGAGGAAGGCAATCACGCCACTCACCATGAACCAGCGCAGTTGGGTCTTTTTATCCCAAAACCCCTGCACCAAAGGGTGAACTCCATACTGGGTGCGGAAGTAGTTGTCCTTGTCCACCCCGCGGCTGAAATCAGTATAATCATTCAGCAAGTTGTTGGTCCCGTGGGCGATGAACAATCCCAGGGTAAGGATAAGCCAGGGAAAGAAGGAGAAGAAATCATCCCTCCAGGCAAGCAATCCGGCAATGGCGCAGGTGTAAACGGTCACCAGGGTGACACCCGAGCGGGTGGCGATGAGCCACTTTGAGATGACATCAAGCTTATCCCACTCGTCTTTATTTTCCATTTTCACCAGGGTCCACAGGGCGGTTTTCCACATGGCAAAGTTGATATTCATAGCCAAACTCTCCTTTTCATAGTGATATTAAATTTATACGGACCCAACGATAAGGAAAACCGGTAAATATTCGAGATGAATATTATACCGATATATATAACACCATGAAAGGAATTGTGTTATTAGAAACAGATAATTATTTGGGGAATATCCATATTTCAATTCTTTACACCTTTACAGACGGGGTATGATAAGCAAGTGAAGCCTTGTGCAGGTTGTGAAAGGTCAAGTTATAATACCCTGGCAATGAATTCTGATTTGCCAGTGAGCATATGATGATCGCTGAGGGGATAACTTCCACACCCGTAACGCGTCACCTGGATGAGAGGGCTATTCCGTACCGCTTTTTCAAACACCCCGGGGCAGTGCACTCGATTGAACAGGCAGCCGCTGAGCGCGGTCAACGCCCGGAACAGATCGTCCGATCCATTGTTTTTCGATTGTCCCGGGGTGGCTTCGTGATGGTACTGGTGGCAGGGCGAAATCAGGTTTCCTGGCCGGCACTCCGCAAGCACCTCGGTACTTCCCGTATCAGTATGGCAACAGAAGCAGAAGTGTTGCAAGTCACAGGGTACCCACTTGGGGCAGTCTCACCGTTTGGGATCCAGCAACCCCTTCGGGTTCTGTTGGACAAGGGGATCCTCTCTGAGCAGGAGATTTCCATCGGATCAGGGGTACGCTCTACCACCGTGATCATGCAAAGGGAGGATTTTCTGCGTGCCTTAGGTGAAATAGAGAGAGGGGAGTTTGCACCGCTGGTTGAAAATGTTGGCTGAGGTTGATAAGATTATTCACCTGGTTTAGCGTGGTGGGCTGCCAAGCTGGTAATGAAAAATACCTACTCCCTTGCCAAAGATGGATAAGTGGCGCATCAGTTGGAATGATCCCAAGCGCGGCTCAGGATCATCGAAGTAAAACCACTCATTCATCAAGCGGATACCGGGTGACCAGGCTTCTGGTTGGTTCCCATTTTTTAATCCCCAATGCAGGCGGGCATCAACCTTGGAAGCGCCAAGCTCCATGTTGTGCAACCATATCATGGCAGGCGTCATGGCATCGCATACCAGCTCACAGCCAGGAAATTTTTCCATAAATAGCAAGAACAAGGCTATAACCTGCTGCTCGGTGAAATACGGAAAGACACCTTCAGCCAGGAATAGGTGATTTCGCCCGGGATGGTTACTCACCAAATCCACCCAGGCCCGGTCGAACACTGAACAACCAAGCATGTGATAACCTTCGGTTTCAGGCACCAGCTTAACTCGCAACTCGATCACTTCGGGAAGATCAAGGTCATACCATTCCACCTGCTGGTTATTCACCCGCTCAAAGCGCGTATCCAGTCCGCAGCCGATTTGCACCACCACGGAGGATGTGTGACGGTTAAGGAAATCCTGCGTGAAGCGATCGAATTGCCGTACACGCAGGATAGTGCTGACCTGGTCTAGCTTGTTAAGCCTCAATCGGGTGAAGTCATAATCGATCTGCTCAACCATGCGCTGTGCTGATTTATCCCACAGCAGTGGATTCGGTAAAGCCGCTTCAGCTGCACGTACATATAGTGCGTTCAGCATGGTTTCAGCGATCTTATCTTGGCTATTGAGGGTGAGCTTGGTCAGTTCCTTACCCATATTTTTTATGCTATGCAGGAGCTTTCATAATTGCCCGATCAACGATCAAGATTAATAATGGTTCGTAAAAATGGCAGCGATGTTTGACTGCCGGAATTCTATCATCGGCATGATGATTTGAATATCCTGTTGAATGACAGGATACTCGATCTTACCCTTTCATCTCAGAAAAGCAAAACATGAAGATGAATGGAAAATTCGTGTAAAATATTCACTATAGTTTACATTTATTCATTCCTGCAAGCCAGATATGCCAGAATGCAGGATCTGGATCGACAACACTTCTAGCTTTCACTAGCTAGCGATTCTTATCATTGAGGTATATACCATGTTGAGTAAATTCCTATCTTCCAGCCGTTATATCATCCTGATTGCAGTACTGAGTGCTTTTGTTGCGGCATTGACCTTGTTAATCGTCGCCGGTGTAGAAACCATCCAGCTGGTGATTAAGGCAGTGATAGAGGGCGTGGATGGGAAATCGGTCAAGCTCCTTGCGGTTTCGTTCATTGAGATCATTGATATTTTGCTGCTCGGTACAGTTTTTTACATCACCTCACTGGGTTTGTATGAATTGTTTATCGATGAGCAGCTGCCCACCCCCAGCTGGCTGCATATCACCCAATTGGATGATTTAAAATCCAAATTAATCGGCGTCGTGGTGGTGATCCTGGCAGTGGTATTTCTTGGTCAGGTGGTGAGCTGGAGTGGAAGCCGCGATATCCTCTTCCTCGGGGCTGCCATCGCGTTGGTCATTGTAGCCATTACTTTCTTCCTTGGTTGGCGAAGCAAAAACGATTAATAACTTAACCTCCATTCATAAACAAATAAGCACAAATCTTGCAACATAGGCTGGGTAGCAACTAACACAGAATGGAGGCACTATGGGTATCGACCTGATTACTTTGGTCCTGGGGATTGTCCTGCTGACCACAGGGAAGAAATTATATTGGCTGTTCGTAGGTGTTATTGGGTTTATTATCGGATTGGCCTTGGCCACCCAGTTTGTGCACCTTGAGACCTGGTGGATGGTGTACGTCGTCGCATTGGGAGCCGGCATCATCGGTGCAGTTCTGGCGTTTTTCCTGCAACGCCTGGCAATCTCCCTGGTGGGATTCATCGTTGGTGGTTATGGTGCCATGCAGATCACCGGGTTGCTTGGTGTCAATGCTGAGCCAAACACCTGGATGGCGTTCATCGTCGGAGGTATTGTTGGACTGTTGCTGGTGTCCAGTGTATTCAATTGGGCATTATATTTACTTTCCACCTGGGCTGGTGCGACCCTTGTCGTCAAAGCTATCGGGCTGGATGGCGGGGTGGGATTGGTCTTGTTTTTTGCCCTGTTTGTTTTGGGAATGGTCATCCAGGTTGGATTGTTTAGAGACCGATCCAAGAAATTACCAGCTGAAGTCAAACTGGAAGTACCACAACCGAAATCATAAGGAAGTAGTTTTTTATTGCAAATTTGGGTGTGATTCATCGAATAGCAGGTGAAATTTTAGTAATATAAATCGGGGCAGAAAAAGCTGCATGCCGTTCAGCATGACTGAAAAATCCTGCCCCATTTCATTTTAAAAACTGTAACGACTAATCCACATCCCTGGTAGGATATGCCTAGTTGTGTTGATTAAATTCCTGTTTTGCCAACTGGACGGAATATACAGATATCTTCGCCATACATGAACCCTTGTGTGTTAACCACCAGGTAACATTACAGAATAAAAAAAACCTCCACCTGTGTTTACACTGGCTGGTGAAGATGATCAAATAGGGATTGGATGGGGGATATAGAAATTTAATTAAGCATTTGACCCAATAAGGGATTGATATACTGCCAGTAATATAGGGTCAATGTTACGATGATGGCCAGGCAAAGGATGAAAACCAATAGATACCAGACCACACAGCAAGCCATGGAACGTTTGCGCTTGGTTTTCTTTCCTTTTGGTGAGGCTGCTTGATTGACTGCATCAGCCTGCAGGGATGGTTCAATATTTTGTGCTTTACGATTGTTTGCATTCAGGTCAGCTCCACAGTAACCGCAGAATCTAGCGCTTTTTCGTACAGGGCGATTGCAATTGGGACAGATTGAAGACATTGGATGAGCTCCGTGATTATTGTTCGGTATCTATGGTGCCAACCTGCCGGAGAATGACCCGTCGTTTATGCATCATGTGGATGCTTAATTATATAGCAACTTATTGGTTTGTCTCTTTTTTGTGGCAAGGTTTCCAACGGGTGGCGGAATCCAGCCCTGGTTTAATCATATTCCAAGGCAGGTATCGGAGCTGCTCCAGCGCCTGAGAGCTGATTAGCTGAGAATCGATCAGCTGAATCAACATGGCCAATCAGGGATGCCTCCGAGTGGCCATCGGCGCATAGTATCCTATCAATGCGCCATTCAATTATATTCGGTTACCTTGTCCAAAAATTTCCTGGGTTAGAAACTTAAATTCACAAGACTGGATAAGTTTGACCAGATAGACGCAAGGCACACGACAGCCAGGCAGCATAATACAAATACGATGATCAGGACGACAATTATCCAGGTATTTTTCCGCTTTGGTGTACCCGGCAGTGGCTCTGGAGAGAACAGTACTGGTTCCGGTTCCTGGGGAGGTGCAGTCTCCTCGAATATTGATTCGGGTTGAGGGAGTGGACGAGCGATTGATTGAGGAGGAATCATCCACCAAATGGTTACGTCAGGTTCCATACCTTGTGATGGAGTGACGCCTAATGGTGCCCCGCATGCAAGGCAAAACCTGGCCTCCTCCTGGTTTTCAGTTCCGCAAAACGAACAATTCATTTCTCCTCCAATTTTTATTATGTCGATAGTTGGCTGAAAATCTGTAAATGTTTTTAGTAGACCAAACTCAACTTGGTGGTCAATTTGACACCCGGATGAGGTACATAATTTTATCATTTTCGAAAATAATCGCAGTCCCAATCCTCACAGGTCATCCAGAGAAAGGTCCGGAGAAATCACCGAACAAGCAGGCTCCTGGAGTGTGTGCATCGCATCCCCGGGTTTATACAAAACCGGTGTTCCCTGACTATAGCAGTAATATGATTGCTCAAGCACTGTCCCTCTCAAAATGAGATGCATAGGTGTACGGTGGGTGAAGGGGTGATAATTGGTGAGCGGGATGGGGTGAACGTGATCATTAAAGTTGGGGGGTTGGCACCCATTGAGGTCACAGCCTGGGTGGGTGCACTGGTATGGCCAGTGATCTAAGCCGGTGCTATAACCAGGTCACCTGGTATGATGGTGCCTGTAGGGGTGTCAGAACCAGGGGAAGTGGCAATATTGCAACCAGCAATTGAAATGGATATGATAAAAAGCAGGATGATATTCCGAAAAGGAAACTTTGGCTCTTCCTAACGAAAACCTTGAGCTCTTTCAGGTCAGGTTGCTTACGCGGAGATAACCTCGACCACGACGGCGGTTATATTATCTAAACCGCCAGCCTGGTTGGCTGCTTCGACCAGGTGGTTGCAGGCAGCCTGGGGAGAGCCAGCCTCCTGGATGATCGTTTGTATTGCCTGGTCATCCAACATCCCGGAGAGGCCATCTGAACATAGCAACAGCCTATCTTCAGGCAATAGGTTCCAGGAAAAAATATCCACTTCAACCTGGGGTTTATCTCCCAGGCTGCGATAGATCACATTGCGTTGTGGGTGGTTGCGCGCATCCTCAGCGCTGATCTGCCCGATGTTGACCAGGTGTTGCACCAGGGAGTGATCAACCGTTAGCTGTTGAATGGATTCATCTCTCAGCAGGTATACCCGGCTGTCGCCGATATGAGCCACATATGCATGGTAACCTAGTAAAAGTACGCACACCAGGGTCGATCCCATATCGTTGCCAGCATTCTGGCGAGCCTCAAACACCTTCAGGTTCGCTGACTGGACAGTCTGCATGAGCCATGAGGTGTATTCTTCAGAGGTCAGGTTTCGTAAAGAAGCCAGCTCTGAAAAGGCCTTTTGAATCACTTCCTGGATGGAAAGGCTACTGGCAAGCTCACCGGTTTCATGCCCGCCCATACCGTCTGCAACAGCAAACAAACCAACCGGCCTGGATATCCCTTGCTGCACATGGCTCAGGTTGAAACACATCAGGCTATCTTCGTTAATTGAACGAACCAATCCTGGATGTGTTCGACACCCGGTATGATAATCCAGGTTTAGGGGTGAGAGTCCATCTTTAATGGTCTGATCAATCCTTTCAGCCAGCACCGCACCACTGGTAAAACCTTCACCGATCAAAGCTTGCTGAAACAGATCACTCAACGCAGGTGAGAGAGCTGGATCATCGGTATAGGAAGCTCTCCCGGTGATCATTGAATACAGGCTGAGTGTCAGCAGGCGGATGTTATTAATTTTTTCCCGATCTGCCAACATGGGAAGAATTCTGGCAGTATTGAAATTTCGCCATACGATATTGTTTCCCACCAGCCCGAATATGGATGGCTCAAGCTCACCACCAAATGCAACCCCGTGGGAATGAAGATAATCCAGGCTTTTGGCAAGCTGTTTACCCCACTCCAACACCAGGGCGGCATCAGGATGTGAGGGCAGCTCATTTGAATAGGGAGTGACAAGGTAATAGTGGAAGCCTGTTGCTTGCTGTTGGTTGAAAATTGCCAATGGTGGATGAACATTTGGATGGGTCAGGTGGAGACCGACGATCTGCTGTAAACTGCCAAATCGATCAGTGTCCGTCTCCTGGAGCACTAATAATGGTGGATTCTGATCGATGGGACTTCCGCAATGGGTACAGAAGTTTTCCAATTCTATTCCAGTCGGGGCATGGATGGTTCGGCAGGCGGGGTTTGAGCAAACCCGGATGCACGGAACAGGTTGCTGGATGATCTGTGAAACCAGGTAGCGGGTTTCATACTCGTCCTGGTATATCATGCCATCAGACTGATAACATTCTCCAAAGATCGATTTTTCCTGGGCGTTGGGAAGACCTGACAGGATCGCTGGCTCGACCATCAGTTTTACTGCGGCAGGCTGAGCCTTCACTTGCTCTGCTGAATTCAAATGGGGAGTAGCCGCTTTGGCTGGAGAAGCCTGGGTTAACAGGATTGTCCCACAGCGTGCACAAAACGCGGCTTCCGGACGGTTTTCAGCTTTACACTTAAGGCAGATCGTCATCTTCATCTCCTCTAAGAGGTTGGTGAATAGCCTGGCAATAGTTTATAGATAATTCAGGCTAAATTTTTAGTAAACACTTTCTCTTAACATTGTATTTTGAGGTTTACCGTTCTTTAGATCGACTTTTATTATAAATATTATCTAATCCTTACCAGCATTTCATTTATTGCGGTTCTTTGAAACCGCCACACCTTGCCAAGCTTGATGGCTGGTAACTCGCCTCTTCGAGCCATCGAGCGAATGGTTTCTGGTTGTAATTTCAGATATTCAGCCAGATCCTCAACGGTCCATAATGTGTCTGGCACCATTGCAAGATCATTTTCTTGTCGGGCACTCATTTCATAAACGGTGCCCTTTTCGTGAAAGTGATGTATGTTCATAGTTTAACTCCTTCAAGGGAGAAAAGCTAGCCGGATAGGTGGATGTGTGTTTATACATGGATATTTACAGTTTTATATGTATATGGGTTGGTTTTTACAGGGTTGCATGATTCGTGCCAGGTCGGTTGAGCCTGCCAGGATCCGACCTGATCACTAGTGATGTGATAATTATTTATTGGATGGTATTGTGATGGTGACTCATCGTATTTTTCAACGTTTTATCCAGATCCTATTGCTCGGGTGGATCGAATAAATCCCATCAGTGTAAAATCGTCGCCAAATAGATCCCATGTGTCTTCGTGCTGAAATATATCCAGCTATTACGGATCGGGTCGATATTTATCGATTGAATGGTGAAGCCAGTAAGGTCCTGGTCAACAAGTTTCCAGGTAAACACCAGCATCAACTGTGTAATATGCTCCAGATGTTGTGCCAGCAAATATCTTTTCTGGTTGGATAGGGTCGGTCGCCAGTGCTGTGACTGCCTTGCCTGCCAGGTCGAGACTTTTCCATGTACCAGCTTGGTAGCGGTAAACGCCATTGCTCGTACCAGCATATAATATTCCCGGGCTGGCTGGAGAAGTCGCCAGGGAATAAAAAGCCACCGCCAGGCTGGCATCTGCCCAGGTTCCGCCTCCATTCTGGCTGATCTTCAAGCTTCCTGGAGTGTTTGTCGCTGCATAGACCAGGTTGGCGTTCACCGGGTCAACAGCGATGCTTGGAACAGTCTCGCCAGTCAGTCCCGCTGCAGTCCAGCTGGTGCCACCATTGGTGGATTTATAGACACCTGAACCGCCTGTCCCCATATAGGCAATTTGTGGTGAGGAGGGTGCATAAGCCATTGTTAAAAGAATAGCACTCGTAGGTTGATTGACCGTATTGATTTCGGTGGACTCGGGGAAATATTCTTGCATCTCGTGTGTGGCAAGGGGGTGGTCAGCAGGAAAGGCCGGTGTTGGGAATTCAGCAAGGGGCAGGCCTTGCCCAACCTTGGCCCAGCCATTCAAGGTGTTCGTGTCGTTCTGGTACAGGCCTCCAGTATCTGTAAGGGCGTAGATCAGCTTTGGTGATGAAGGATTCTGCACCATGGCATGAACGAATTTATCTCCTAAGCCTGTGTTATATAGTGTCCAGTCGCGGCCATGGTTATACGATTGATATACACCAGCACCATAAACGCTGGCAAAAATCCGCTCTGGATTGGTTGGAGATACCAGAACTGTTGTTGGCATGGAATTTTCTATGCCCGAATTGGAAGACTGCCAGCTAACGCCGCTGTTCTGGCTTCGTTGAAGCCCGTTTCCGGCGGTGCCAGCGAATAGCTTGGTGGGTGAGATCGGGTTCACCGCGATGCTGTAGATCAGGTCAAATGTCAATCCAGACGACAGCCAGTTACTGCCACCATCAATGGTCTTTAATAGCCCGCGCGTAAACGTTGCCAGGTAAACCGTGTCGTTATGTATTGGATCGATTGCCATACCATAAACCTTTGTATACTTGATATTTCGATTTATCGCAGACCATGAATTACTACCATCATATGATTTGTATACCGCATCGTTATGCCAGACGCCATAGTACAGGATGGTGCCATTGGAGGTATCAGGGTTGATGACGATAGCCCTGCCTGAATCATCAAAGATGCCATCATGGGCCGAATACCAGGAATTACCATAAGTTGAGGTGTGATATGGACCATACTCATGCATGGCAGCAAATACTGACCAGTGATGGACAGGCTCTACTGCCAGAGAGTAAGCCCAATCCTGTTGATTGGCACCCCCTACGTTTGTGAGCACCGGGCTCCAATTTACACCAGCATCAATGGATTTGTAAACCACTCCAGCCCAGGGGGGATTGCCGTTATTGGAGATGCCACGTGTTCCGGCATAAACGATATTGTGTGAAACTGGGTCAATCGCGATCGTGTAAACCACTGCCTGGTCCTGCATACCATTAGCTGATAGTACCCAGGTATTTCCTGCATCCACCGATTTATATATCTTGCTTTTATAGGTGCCGGCATAAATTGTTGATGGAGAAACCGGGTCAACAGCCAGTGAGTTGATGAAAAGATTATCCAAACCCTGGTTGGCAGGCTGCCAATTCTCGCCTCCATCCTGGCTTTTATATACTCCTGAACCCCACGATCCGGCATAAATCACCTGTGGATTAACCGGGTCAACCGCAAGGCTGACGATAAAACCGCCGTCGGGTCCGAGCCATCCACTGGAATCTTTAATTACCATTGGAATGAATACAGAATTGGCTGGTGCCTGTCCCGCTGTAAGGATAGTACTACCGAACAATAGCAAGACGATAATGATTAAAGGGATGAAGAGTTGTAGATTTTTGTTGGCCATAGGTGGATATTATATACGCAAATCCTAGAATGTTCGTTATACTAAGTATATAGATTATGGGTAGTTAATTATAGAGAGTGACACATGGCCAAACATATCTTGATCGTTGATGATGATGCCTTGATGCGGCGCAGCCTGGCATTCAACCTTGAACAGGCTGGATATCACACCAGCACGGCTGAGAGTGCTGAAACAGCTCTCACACAGGTGAAGTTGGATAAACCAGACCTGGTGCTTTTGGATATCAGCCTGCCTGGAATGGATGGATTGGATGCTATGCGCCAGCTTAAAGATCAATACGACCTGCCGATTATCTTTATCACTGCACGTCGACGTGAACTGGATGAAGCCCTGGGGCTTGAGCTGGGTGGAGATGACTATATCACCAAGCCTTTTGATTTTAACGTGTTGGTAGCCCATATCAAAGCCGTGCTCCGTCGTTTTGATCGAACCCAGGTATCCATGTCGCACCAGGCAAATTCAAATGAGGTACCTTTGGTTGTTGGAGACCTGGTGGTGGACCCTGTGACCCACTCGGTAACGATCGCTGGGAAAGCGATCGATCTGCCGCGCAGGGAATTTGACCTGTTACATGCGCTTGCCTTACAGCCAGGGCGTGTGTTCACCATGGATGAATTACTAGGGATGGTATGGGGAGCTGAATTCATTGGCCAGCCACAGGTGGTTTATGTCCATATTCGATGGCTGCGCGAAAAAATCGAAGAAAAACCGAGCCATCCCAGGCGGATCCTGACGGTTCGAGGGGTGGGATATAAGCTGGTGGCGGAGAGTGGGTGATGTTTAATAACTTGCGTGCCCGTTTGATCCTCAGCCATGCATTACCCCTGTTGATCATTATTCCGATCATGGGGGTAGCCCTGGCGAACCTCATTGAGAAGCGAGTGTTATTGCCCAGCCTCTCGAGGGCACTGATGACCAATGCAGTACTACTGGCTGATGTGGCAGGCAATGAGCAGGCTTTTTGGACTACTCCTGGTTATGCACAATACTACCTGACCCACTTGCGACATGATATCAGCGCTCGGGTGGAGCTTCTCACTCCTGGGGGACAGCTGCTTGCATCATCGGATCCGGCTGAATCATCGCTCATCGGTATCATTCTGGATTTTGCTGGAGTAGCCAAGGCACGCGCAGGGCAGGTGGCGAGTTATATCTACTACAACATTTCCTCTCCATCGGAGGTGATCGATGTATTTGTTCCTGTAATCGATCAAAACCAGAAGCTGGTCGGAATTTTGCGTATGTCTTATACGTATAACACCATCTATTCAGAATTGGTCCAGTCACGCTCCGTTATTATCTTTACATTAGCAGGCGGATTATTGATTGGTATCATCCTTGGTTGGAGTTTGGCTTTGAATTTGAGTAGACCTATCCGCCAGGTAACCCAGGCGATCAATGACCTGGCGCATGGAAACCGTCAAACCCAGATCATCTCCCATGGACCGGAGGAAATCCAGCTCCTGGCACAGTCTTTCAATACTCTAAATGAGCGTTTGAGCAGCCTCGAGAAAGCCCGCAAGCAGCTTTTAGCCAACCTGGTGCATGAGTTGGGGCGGCCATTGGGAGCATTGCGTTCCGCCATTCAGGCGTTGGCAGGTGGGGCAGCAAAGGATCCGCAGCTTCTGCAGGAGCTTACTACTGGCATGGATGATCAGGCAGCTCGATTACAGCATCTTTTGGAAGAGTTGGCACAACTACACGATCAGGTATTGGGTACCCTTGAGCTGGATTATCAGCAGGTTGACCTGAGTGAATGGTTGCCGAAAGTTCTACGGCCATGGCAGGAGGCAGCGCTGGATAAACGCCTCGAATGGCAGACCGATATTCCCTCCAACCTGCCTGTGATCCTGGCTGACCCGGTGAGGCTGGCATCAGCGATAGAAAATCTGGTCAGCAATGCTGTTAAATACACCCATTCTGGGGGAACCGTCCTGGTCAACGCAATGGTGCAGGAGAGGGAGTTATTAATCCAGGTGCGTGATAACGGATCTGGTGTCGAGATTGAAGAGCAGCAGAAGATTTTTGATCCATTTTACCGGGGAAACCAGGGAAGGCGCTTCAAACAGGGCATGGGATTGGGATTAAGCATTGCCCGCGATCTGGTGCAGGCCCATGGCGGTGAGATCAGTCTGGAAAGCGAACCCGGTAAGGGGAGTACGTTCACCATTCACCTTCCATTGGAAAATACAGAATCAACGGTAGTTCCAGCTGCATAATATTTTCACCCTGAATTTCACCTTTGAAGAACCTCATTTGATTTTGATGTGTGGTTAAACTTAACTTAAGGTTACTGTAGGGGAGAGATAAGGACGAATGGCAGGTGTCAGGACTATGATACCGATAAATTTTACTAGATTATTATAAATAGTCCGGAGGACACCATGAATAAAAAAATACTGAGTATCACAAGTCTATTAATCGTTTCCGTAATGCTACTTTCAGCCTGTAGTGGTTTATCATCAGCATTAACCGACACGATTAGCCAAGCAAACATCGCCCAAGCTGCTCAATCAACCGAAGCAACAACAACATCATCCAGTTCACCTTCGTCTGATAGTACCTCACCATCAGCTTTACCTGCTGGAACAAACGGGTCTGATCTTCTCGCAGCTTATGAAACTGCGCTTGAAAACATTTATACAACCGTCAGCCCGCAGGTGGTGAATATATCGGTTTTGATGCCATTCAACAGCAGTGATTTACAAAATTTCCCGGGTTTGGATAACATACCTCAATCCCAGACACCTCAATTCAGCAGTGCATTGGGTTCCGGTTTTGTTTGGGATAAGAATGGTGATATTGTCACCAACAATCACGTCGTTGATGGTGCATCAAAAATCCAGGTCACCTTCTCGGATGGTACCACTGTCCCAGCGACCTTAGTCGGTAATGATCCCTATAGCGACCTGGCTGTGATCAAGGTTGATGTATCTACCGATATGCTGAATCCGGTAACAATGGCAGATTCAACCCTGGTTAAGGTGGGTGAGATCGCCATCGCCATTGGCAATCCCTACGGTTTTGAGGGTTCAATGACCGTGGGTAACGTTAGTGGCCTTGGCCGTGACCTTCCGTCCAGCCAGGCAGACCAGAGTAGCGGTGCAACTTACTCGATTCCGGAGATCATCCAGACCGATGCCTCGATTAACCCAGGCAACTCGGGTGGTGTGTTGGTCAATGACCAGGGGCAGGTGATCGGTGTCACCTCAGCGATCGAATCAGCCAGTGGTTCAAACTCGGGCATTGGCTTTGCCATTCCAGCTGAGATCGTTTCAAAAGTAGTACCTGAATTGATCAAATCGGGTAAATATGAGCATCCATACCTGGGTATCAGTGGAACCGACATGACTCCTGATATTGCCCAGGCAATGAACCTGCCCGCTGAATCACGTGGCGCTCTGGTTATCCAGGTAACTGACGCTGGTCCTGCCTCCAAGGCTGGTCTACAGGGAAGCAACGATACTGTAACTATCAATGGAGTACAGGGTACCGTTGGTGGTGATGTCATCACCGCTATCAACGGACAGACCATCAATAGCATGTCTGATATCATCGCCTACCTGGCTGTCAACACACAGGTAGGTCAGACGGTGACCTTGACAATCCTGCGCGATGGTCAAACACAGACCGTTGATGTAACCCTGGGCAGCCGCCCCACTCAGTAAATTCTATCGAATATCCCCATCTGTCTCCCCTGGATTCGTTATGTCCATGGGGAGACAGGTTGGTTGAAGAAGAGGAAAATCCATGATTAAACGCCGTGGTGTACGCATCCTGATATTCCTAATAATCCTGCCCTTAATCCTGGGTTTAGGCTTTACGAGTGGCATCCTGGCCGATCGCTACCTCTTTACACCGGCAATTGCCTCTGCCAGTAGTTCAAGTGAGAGTAATAAGTTGGATTTGGTCGACCAGGCATACCAGATCATCCAGCAGAATTATGTGGATCGGGATGCCATCCAACAGCCCCAGCTTGCTTATGGCGCGATCAGCGGGATGGTTGATGCACTGGGTGACACAGGCCATAGCCGCTTTTTAACCCCTGAGATGGTGAAAGCGGAAAATAACTTCACCCAGGGCAATTTTGAAGGAATTGGAGCGCAGGTCATGCTGAAAAATGGCCAGGTGGTTGTCGTCGCTCCCATCGATGGCTCACCAGCCCTGGCAGCCGGGGTCAAAGCCGGGGATATTTTTATCAAGGTGGATGGAGTTGACCTGACTGGTTTGAGCTTAAATGATGTGGTTACCAAAGTATTAGGTCCAGCAGGGACAAAAGTGACCATCACCCTGCAGGATCCACAAACCGGGGTATTCAGGGATGTGACCATCACCCGAGCAAAGATAAATCTTCAGAATGTTACCTGGTCGATGCTTCCCGGCACTTCCATCGCTCACCTGCGGATTGCAGCCTTCAGCCAGGGTGTAACCAAAGACTTGCAAGCTGCCTTAAAACAGATCCAGGCACAGGCTGCCACAGGCATCATTCTTGATCTGCGCAACGATCCGGGTGGATTACTGGATGAAGCCATCGGTGTCGGCAGCCAATTCCTGGGTGATGGAAATGTCCTGTTGGTCAAGAATGCCCAGGGGCAGGAGCAGGCCATACCGGTCAAACCTGGTGGATTAGCAGTGAATATACCTCTCGTGGTACTGGTGAACCAGGGTACTGCCAGCGCTGCTGAAATTGTTGCCGGGGCGATCCAGGACGCACACCGGGGAACCCTGATCGGCGATACCACCTTCGGAACCGGGACGGTGCTAAATCACTTTTCCTTAGCGGATGGCTCCGAGATATTATTAGCCACCGAAGAATGGCTGACTCCCAACGGGCGGACGATCTGGCACCAGGGTATCGTTCCTGATGAGAGTGTCAGCCTACCAGCAGAGGGTATTCTTCTGGTCCCAGCGATGGAAAAGGCAATGACGGCTGTCCGAACTTCAGAAAAGCCTGGATGTGCAGCTGTTACATGCGATAGATATCCTTGGAAAGTTTGGAAAGTAAATACCTAGCTGCTGGCTTTATTAAAGCACGCAAATCAAGGAAATGATCGTTTCTCTATTTGCTTCAAGGTATCGCCGTAATCCGTCCGTAACTGCTGCAAGCATCATATCGCTAACGGTTCCTATAAGTTCTCTGCTCAGCGACTTGATCAATTCCAATGGAATAGGAGCCGACCAGGTATAGTTCTTGCCTACCCTACATTTTCCACTTTCACACCTCGCGGGCTGTTATTTCTGCGTGCTGAGCGTCTACGATCTTCTTGCTCACTTTTTGCCGGGGTAGATCGAATTACCCGACAACCTTTCTGAGGGCATTTCTTCCGATATTCAAACTCAGGCGGTTCAGCTTTTGGTAATTTCAGGTTTACAATTACAGGTGTGTCTCTATGTTCGCAGGATGTGGGGTGGTTGAATAACCGCCCCACATCTTTTTAACCACCTTATTACCGGCATTGGAACGATCACGCAGGATGAGATCCCGCCATCATCGCCCTGGCGACATTTTTTTCGGCTTGGTGGATGGTCAGTTCCAGGCGAATTCCCATCTACCGATGGATTTTACTGGTTTCATTCCTCCCCTCGTATGCCTCTCTGATGTTCCCATCTTTGTTGAGATAGCCATCATATTCGGCGCCGGCGCCTGACGAAACCCAGCCATCCATGACAAAGGGAAGATCTCGGTCAGCGGAAATCCATTCGCCGTTGTAGCGTCGGGCAATGTGCGTGTGTGTGCCGGTGGTATCACCACCCTCACACGATGGGTGGCCGATCCGGTCGCCAGCGTGCAAATATGCACCCGGTTCAACCCGGTCACGGGTTGCGATATGCATGTAGAAAACAACCCAGCCGGTTTGCTCAAGGCCATCGGCGGGTGCTCCGGGGGTGTCAATATCTTGAATGACCTCGCCCCAGGCTGCGCGCACAACCGGCCCATCGGCCATTGCTACCACCCAGGCATTGCTTGCCACACAACCCACCTGGTTGCCAGGTGGAGCAAAGTCCAGAGCAGCCCAGGGTGAGCCATCCCCCCAGGCATTGTGCGGGCCGCCGGTAAAGTTCCAAACCTCTCCGATTTCAAACGGAAGCTGCAATATGGGCTGGGTGAGCCCCACCGGGACCAGGGGTTCAACAGCACGGCTGAAGGGGAAACCGAACAGGCTGTTGTAGGTTGCATACACCCCATTTTCAGAAACAGCCTCTTCCCAATCGGCCTGCCCATCTAACAACGCAAACATCTCCTGGACGGCTGCTGTTCCAGCGTTTATGACCTGCGAAACGGGGATAATGGTCTCATCTGCCAGCCTCCAGGTGTTCTCGGCGTTGAAGCGCCAAAAATAATAGCCGCGATTGAGGTTATCTGCCGCCCAGGAAAGCTGGTAATACAGGCCTTTCCAGCGGATATTTTCTAGCCCAACCGGGTATTGTAGGGTAGAAGTGTCAGGGTTGGGTTGGGTGACCCAGCCACTCTGGTACTCAAGCACTGCCAGGAGCAAGCGCGGGTTGACCGAATATTCTTCTGCCACGCGCTGGACGATCTGAGCGCCGGTCAGGATTTGGTCTTCAACCCATTCGTTGTAATGAGCTAGGTAGCCGTTCTGGTCTGCGATGAATTGCTCCACATCGAAATCGAGGCTGCTAGGACTGTAAACCGCTTCTGAATCAGGGATGATTTTGAATGATGGCCCGGTGGGAGATGGCGGGTGGACTGGAATGGTCAATTTCTGCCCGACCTGCATTGCAGCCGGATCCACTCCATTTTCTTTGACAATTTCCTCGATCGTAACATCGAAATTCTTGGCAATCTTGCCCATTGTATCGCCGGCTTGGACCGTATATTCCACCGGTTCTGTGCGTATCTCTGGCAGATTATGCGGCGCATCCGGGGTTGGAGATGCAAAGGGGTTAACAGCTGTGGGCGGTACTGGTGTGAGAACAAACGGGGTATCGACTGCTGCCGGCAGTGGTGCAAGGGTCGTCGCTGCGCTCGCAGGTTCGCTGGCCGGGCTTGTTGTGGGCAGCACCTGAGCGCCGAGCGTTGGCGTGCCCCCAGGCGCAGCAGCTGGGATGGTACAGGCAGAAAAGGTGAAGGCCAGGATGGCGACCATGATTGCCAAGAAACCGTATTTAAAATATGCGGGGGTAATGTGTGAACCCATGGGTGCGATTGCTGACATTCTACATTATATAGATGGGGACGTCAATTTGATGTTAAATCCAGTGAATTAACCGGATTTATCATCTTCTATGCAAAATATGACCTACACATGTTGCACTGTAAAGGCAGCGGTGACACGGGAATTTTTAGCATGATTAAAAAAATGTGCGGGAGAACCAGATAAATCAATAACATTCTCGATATCTAATTATCGCCCAGCATCTGAGCTCTGATTTTCATCGTCTCTACGCTGAATGTACAAATACGGAATAGAAGATCAATGATTTTTGCTATGTTATCCGCTAATTAATACGTGTTGCTCTGATCCGCTCTGAGATAATTTACCTGATTACACCTCTGATTAAGTCGCATTGTGATGGCTGACCACCTCAGCGGAATAATCTGGCAACAGGGCATTGACCCGACTGAGAGCGTCTCCCCGTCCGCAGATATCAATCCGCTGATACCCAAGCCAAAAATCGGATGATGGCTGCACTACTGCAAGCCAGCCAGGATTTAACGCTATGGAAAGTAATCGAAGTTCTCTCCCAGGGAGTCAGGAAAAGCTGATACAGCCAGGGGCAGCGTTTGTTTGGTATACCCTTCTCGGAAATTCTCTATCCTCCTTTCTGGGGAGGGTGCGTTTACGCACATCAAGGATTTTTTACAATTTTCAATACATTTACCCAATAGACTGGCCAGTTTATACCTATTTTGGTATTTCTAGTGGTATTCTCTATATTTTTTATTGATTTCTGTGCAATTCCGGTGCAATTTGGGGCAAGTTTCCTGTTATGCATGGAATCATGGAATGGTTGTACAATTTTTCATCAAAATTCATCATAAAAAAATAATCTTAACAATTAGGATATTTATTTGGGAAAATATTTGGGTTATGAGATTACACCCGGTTAGACCTAACCAGTCTCCAGAGCTTTCTTCTACCAAATTGCACCAAATACTTTCCAGCTTTATAATTCATTCAATAAAATTGATAAACTCATTGTTTTGCTTTCAACAAACATTACTGAATAAAGCTTGTATATGGCGCTTTATTTGGAAGCTTTCCGTATATTAATTTTTGTAGGTTGTTGATACCTGACATATGACCCAGACATCAGAAGAATCATGGGATTCTGTCAATGCATATGAGCAATATGTTGGCCGATGGAGCCGGCAAGTTGCTGCCCGTTTTTGGCACTGGCTCGCACTTTCTCCAGGCCTAGCATGGGCGGATGTAGGCTGCGGCACCGGTGCCCTGGCATCCACGATCCTAACCCTTGGTATACCGAATTCTATTTACGGTATCGACTCATCGAAAGGATTCGTGTACCAGGCCCGGGACCGTATTAGGGATCCACGAGCCCACTTCATGATCGGAGACGCCACCCACCTCCCCTGGAAAGCGTCTCACTGGGACGTTGCCGTGTCAGGCTTGGTGCTCAACTTTGTTCAGGATCCCGACGCCATGACTCGAGAGATGAAACGCGTTACGAAGCCGGGTGGTTGGGTCGCAATGTATGTTTGGGACTACGCTGGTGGCATGCAAATGATGCGAAATTTCTGGGATGCCGCCATAGCTGTGAGCCCGAATGATTCCAGGTTCGACCAGGCTGAGCGATTTCCATTATGCCAGCCTGAACCGCTCCAGGCATTGTTTGAGCACAATCAGCTCAAGTCTGTTTCAGTTGAAGCCCTCGAGGTTCCGACTGTCTTCCAAAACTTCGATGACTACTGGCAGCCTTTCCTCGGAAAAACCGGCTCTGCCCCGACCTATCTAGCTTCGGTTAGCGATGATGTACGCGAACAAATCCGAACGACCCTCGAGTCGCGGCTTGCCCCAATGCAAAATCAACCCATTCACCTGAGTGCCAGGGCTTGGGCGGTTCGGGGAATCGTTTAATGTCATACAGCTCAACATGGCATGCAGCACAAGGCACTAACGGTTCGCGATCAAAAGGTTCATCACCGAAGTGTCAAGATTAACAAGAACTGTATTGCGCACACCAGCCCCGGTTTTCACCACCACTCCATAGTTTTTATTCTTCTGTGTTGATGTTTTAACCATTTAAGGCATATTTGAGGCATCAATCTTAGTTTAAAAGAGTTACAGCGCTTCTGTGTTCTCTGCACCTGTCAACCTTCCACAATTTGCAACGGAGGGTTATTGGGCTTGCAGATTAATGGTTAGTTGAATATCGCCATTGTCTTGACTGCCTGGATTACAAGGAATACCGTCTTGACCTGACGAGCCTTAAGCAGTTATCCTAATTACCACAAATCCATTATGTCGATCGTCGGGTTCCATCAGCTTGTAATTACCCTGGTTGGATGACAATTTCCATATCTATCAGGCTGAGCAAGATACGATTTTCACGCCACGGCTCGATCCACTCATACACCAGCCGGTCCCAGGGGTTCCACACCGTAGCCCAGATAAATATTGTCACTAGGCCGGTGGTGATGCCGATGACTGTGTC
This sequence comes from uncultured Chloroflexia bacterium, assembly GCA_963822175.1. Classification (GTDB taxonomy): domain Bacteria; phylum Chloroflexota; class Anaerolineae; order Anaerolineales; family UBA4823; genus FEB-25. The sequence goes on from CAWGGJ010000008.1 coordinate 425,880, forward strand.
GGATGTAGAAGATAACAACGTTTGCGTTGTAATCAATAAAATAATAAGCAGTGCACTGGCAATAAGGATGGCAAGGCACAGCCCGATAATGCTCCGCCAACGTGATATCCGGATTGAGGCTTTGTTTTGAGCTATCTTTGCCTTTGCGTATTTTTTTATAGCATTAATCACCTGTTGCTGCAAGTCAGGTTTGATCTGATTGGGAGGCAGCTGAATGACCAACCGTTTCCCCTGCCAGTTCCTTAGCCCATGGCCGAGTTCCTGATGAATGGCATAAGGAAGCCCTGCTTCACCCAGGATAACAATAGGCTTGTCAGAGAAAGGATTGATCGAAGAACCGTTAAATAATTGGTCGATCGTTTCGATGCTAATCAAGATATCTGCTGAATCATTCGCACTCATAATTAATGCTCCTTCGACCTCAATTATTTCAGGCAGTAGATGTAATATGTTCCATTTTTATTTTCCACGCCATGCGTTTCATGGCTGAAACCTGGGAATAGGCGGTCCCACTCCTGCAGGGCATGTAGATACCCCATATACGGGCTGTCCTCTCCTCCAGCATTCTCACCAGGCATGATCATGGGGATACCAGGTGGATAGGGTACAACGCCAGTAGCAAGAATGCGATTGGCCATCTTATCTACCGGGATTTGTTCAATCTCATTATGCACAAGCTTGGAATATGTTTCAGCGGGAGTCATGATTGGCTCTGGTAGCCTGGAGAATGCCTCTGCCTGATATTTTAATAAATTTGAACTCTTCATCTGAGCAAACATCTCATCAGACAGATCGCGCAGACCCATGCCGATATACCGATCAGAAGTGGATGCAAGAATCGACGGGATCACCTCAGTCAAGGAGGTGTTGGCATCATAATCTTCTTTGAAGTGTAACAGCGCATTGATCAACGTCCCATACTTACCTTTCGTTGCGCCGATCGAAAACAGGAACAAAATCGTGAAGTCAGTTGTCTTCTCCACTTCAATGCCGCGTTCATCGATATAAGCAGTGACCAATGTTGCGGGTATGCCTATTTTCTCAAATGAGCCATCATTGGTTATACCTGGCGTCACAACCGAGACTTTGATCGGATCGAGCATGCAGTAGCCATCCTCAAGGTCCTTGAATCCATGCCATGCCTCTCCAGGATGAAGAATCCAGCAATTGGGATCACTGATCAGCAGATCGTTTGGAGCATCTGCAAAGGGGATTCTCTCGCCTGTAGCTGGATCGATTACTTCATCTGCATTCCAGGTCCTGAACATCCAATCCCCATCTTCCTGGGCTCTTCGGTAGGATCGGCAGGCAAATTGTCGGAAAGAGACTGCCTCGGATATGGCTTCTGTGGTCAGGGTGTTACCCCCAACCCCATCCATCATCGCCATTGAGATTTCATTTGAGGCAATAATAGCATATTGCGGAGACGTGCTGGCATGCATCATATAGGCTTCATTAAAACGGGCGTGCTCAACAGGTTTACGACCGTCACGTACACTGATGAGTGACGCCTGTGATAATGCAGCTAGCAACTTGTGTGTGGATGTCGTCGCAAAAATCGTGGGTTTGTTTGCAGGATAGTCTTTTGGATCGCCGTACATGGCATGGCGATCCTTATAGATTGGATTGAAACGGGCATATCCATACCAGGCCTCGTCAAAGTGAATTCGATCAACGCTGGCATCGAGCAGATCTATCACACGTGGTACATGATAGGTTAAGCCATCATAGGTCGAGTTGGTTATGATTGTGTGAATGGCTTTTTGGTTTTTATTCTTTGCCAAAGGGTTCGCTTCGATCGAGGCTTTCACCGCTTGTGGTGTGAGCCGCTCGGGGTAGATCGGTCCGATAATGCCCAGGTGATTGCGAGATGGGATCAAATAGGTTGGGATCACGCCGGTCATGGTCAGCGCTTGCTCGGTGGATTTGTGTGCATTGCGATCGCACAGGGCATAGTCGCCGCGCGTAACGGATGCCATCATGATCACCCGATTGGACATGGATGATCCATTGGTCACCGTGTATGATCGATGGGCACCATAAACGCGTGCACAATACTTCTCACTTTCCCCAATCGGTCCGCTGTGATCCAGCAATGATCCCAATTCACCAACCGAGATCGAAAGATCTGAGCGAAACAGGTTCTCACCGAAGTAATCATAGAAAACACGCCCCACAGGGGACTTAAGAAAAGCAGTACCTCCGGCATGGCCTGGAGTATGCCATGAATATTCATACTTTGTTGCAAATGTGATTAGTGCTTTTGTCATTGGAGGTGGCAGGGCTTCGCGGTAACGTTGCACTGCTGCCATTATGCGTCCTGCGATGAAAAAGGTTGTATCCTCCAAAAGCCAGATCAATTCATCGACATTGCGCATCACCTCAACGTTTAAACTCACAAAATCACCATGCTGAACCATGAGAAATACTGGAACTTCAGTATTGCGCTCACGTATCAGCTTCAATAATACCTTGGCTTTATCGTGTTCCATGTCATCGTCACTCAATGTCCAATCCAACAAAATACCCTGGATGGAAGGATCCGATAAGACTACCGACTGCCCATCATCAGCTGATGTGGCTTCGATGACAGTAATATCCTCTTCACGCAGCTCTTGTACGATGGCACGAACGGCACGTCCGTTGGCTGTTTGGGCATTCAGCTCATCATTGATGATGAGTAATTTCAATGAAATTAATCGCTCGCCTTGTATCATTGAGTATCTCCTTTAAAACACAGAATATAACCTGACCGATGATGATGACAAGATTCTTGTTCGCCAGGCCCGGTTATCTGGAAGAACCTTTCTTCCTTCCCAGTCTTGCCTTTATCTTTCGTGTAATAATAGCGAAGGATAAATTAGTATTTATAATTCCCATATTTTCATGATGAATTAGGTCCTCTACAGTTTTTTATTCCTCTGCCACAAAATCCACCCTGGAGAGAGCACGCGAGAACTTTAATATAACCGGGTGTCTTCTATGCACCTTGTAAGGTGATAGCCTGATATCTATTGGCCAAATATCACCTGCCAGGAGACAGGTGTGTATTGCTTGGCAAAGATTCTTTGAATTATACCCAGACTTTCCATTCTGAAGGGAGATCTATGAAACAGAAAACTTAATTGAAAAACCTTTCGTATCCCTTCCGGGGAGGGTGTTTTAAAATTTAGTTCAATTCTACGCACACTGAAATCTCTAAATATTGAGGTGAGGCTTTTATAATGCAAAATTGTGGGATTGATTGGATGTTTGGGTAATTCAAGGGCATATAAATCCACATCGAAGCAATTAGCATGCAAACTAATAAAGGTATCTGATTCCGGAGCACGGTGTCCACTCTCTCCAGCAAAAAGCCGGTGGAACTACCCACGACGCCCAGGGTAATACACCGGCTTGTTCTTAGCCTCAGCCTATGTGGTGATTGACACAGATGGATGTAATCTTAATCAGCGGATCAATCAACGCTTTCGGCAGTGGTTTATTCTGATGTGGTTTCGGTGGCTGTCTGAACCTGGTCGAGCGCTTCTTCTGACACTTCGTGGGTTTCAGGTACTCCGCCCAACTCGGCTAGTTTGGCTGATACACCAGCTGCTTCGTTAGGTTGTGCCAAGATGCCAACAGCCGCTTTACCGCCATCTAACTCTTTACCGATTCTGGCCAAATCATCCTTTGAAAGTCCCAGACCTTTGTGGAAGAAGGCGCCTAAAATACTGCCGACTACTGCGCCACCTAATACGGTCACACCACCCGAGAGAACACTAGCCAGGGCTCCCAGAACTGCATACGTTCCTGTCTTTTTCTGCCCCAGTTTATGGGTCTTAATCTTGCCTTTGTCGTCTTTTACCAGGACACCGATTGCACCGAGCTTGATTTCCTTGCTGGCCTTGTCCCATTGCTTGACATTGTTCACCGCTGCATCAGCGGCGGCTTCGTTAGCGAAGAAAGCCATTACTAGTTGTTTTTTTGCCATTTTAAAATCTCCTAATAGAATAGTTATGTGCCAAACCTGGTAGCTCTTCTTCCACAGCATTAGCGTCAGGAAGCTGTTTCCAATTCGCGATTTCGACATGATTGCCGATCACATTACACAGCAACACAATTGCCAAGTAAGAGAATTATTTTACCGTAATAAGCTTTATAAATAAATGAGTGGGTCATTAGTCCAATCTGATAAAAGCTGCAACCGAAGTTGATCGATTTGCGCATTCCTGAGTTGATTTTACTCGCACTCCACTGAAAGCCGACATCATCTACACTCTACGATGTAGTGGGATGTAGGTGGCCATCGTTGGGATTGAGGATAAAGTAAATAGGAGAGAGTAATTTTTGTGAGGATACATTCATCCTAACATATCACCTTTCCCTGCATCATGCTGGAGTGCAGTTTAGTTGCAGATATCCTACACCGGATGGAAATCATGGCCTTATAGGACTAAACAATTGATGTTTTAGTCGCATTTTCGGGCATATTATGACTATGTATGGATGCTGGATTTTATAGACAATCCCTAGCCCTCCCTTCTAGGGTGGTATTAATCATCGCATAGTTAGCGTTTTGTCTCTTAATTCGATTTATTTCATCCACTATCCGATGATTTTGTTGCGTGAAGGGTAAGGGAGATTCTCAAGCATGTACTGCACCTTACTGAACGCTTCTTCCAGGCTGAGGCATTTATCATGAAAGATTTAACTCTTAATCAGGCAAATATCATCCAAAATATATTAAAATAAATAGAAATAGGGTATACTTTTCCCCAGAATAATGTTCTTCAGCTTCAGATATCCAATTTTCAGGGATTTAATATGCTCTGAGCATTAATACTGGTGGTTGAGCAATAAATAATCATACGAACTTATCATTCGGAGGTGGATATGGCAATGGATTCAACACAAGATCGCTCAGCAATAGCAAAATTAGTGAGCAGCAGCCTTGAAAAAGCCCGCGGACATGTAACTGGACTTAGGAAAACCAATACCCGGTTAATGGGTGCCAACATTGTATGTTCGGCATCTGCCACGCTGGTAGCAGGGCTCACCGCAGCAACCGGTCCCATCGTGGGTACGGGACCTGAAGGATGGCGAACATCCTGTATCGTAGCTGCCATTTTGGCTTTCATCTCGACTGTGACCATTGGATTTATTCAACAGCTTAAATTCGAAGAACGGTTGATGGTGGGAAATCAGTGTGTCGGCAGGTTACGGGAGCTCGATTTGTCAATTGTAACTGGGAACCAATCATGGGAAGAGATCACCAGGGAATATAGCGACATTGTGAAGTCCTTCCCAGAGCAAATTTGATAATTACCAAGTTGTGGTATAAATAGCCGTAAAATGGCGAAAGAGAAAGTGCCCCATCCCGAATTAAGTAATACGGAAAAGGCTGCTGCGCTCATTCTATCTGGCAAGAGTAAAAAGCGCGGGCTGGCACGCCTGATGCCTTTCATGGGTCCGGCATTCATTGCCAGTGTAGCCTATATGGATCCAGGCAACTTTGCCACCAATATCCAGGCGGGTGCACAATTCGGTTATACCCTTTTGTGGGTGGTGGTCGTCACCAACATGATGGCGATGCTGATCCAAACCCTTTCTGCCAAGTTGGGGATTGCCACTGGCAGAAACCTGGCAGAATTGTGCCGTGAAAGATTTCCCCGCCCGGTGGTCCTGGTGATGTGGGTCCTGATGGAAATCGTTGCCATGGCGACCGACCTGGCGGAATTCCTGGGTGCTGCTTTGGGATTTTACCTGCTGTTGGGGATACCCTTGTGGGTGGCAGGTATCCTGACCGCCATCATCACCTTCATCATCCTGGGGTTGGAACGCTATGGCTTCAGACCTCTTGAAGCAGTGATCACCGCCTTGGTTGGTGTAATTTCACTTTGTTATCTCATTGAAATCGTCCTGGTGAAACCAGTTTGGGGGGATGTGTTGTACCATGCTGTTGTTCCACAACTCGCCGGACCGGAAAGCGTCGTATTGGCTGCAGGAATTCTGGGTGCGACGGTCATGCCGCATGTGATCTTCCTGCATTCATCTTTAACGCAAAAACGGATCATTGTCCGCACTCCTGCCAGGCTGCGTAAACTATTCAAATTTGAAATCGTGGATGTGGTCGTTGCCATGGGTGTTGCAGGATTGATCAACGCAGCTATGTTGATCATGGCCGCGGCCACTTTTTATAACCAAGGTATGAGCTCTGTAGCGACCATCCAGGACGCGCACCTGACCCTGGAGCCATTGTTGGGAAAAGCCTCCAGCATTTTCTTTGCACTCTCCCTGCTGGCATCGGGGCTATCTTCGTCGTCAGTGGGCACCATGGCTGGGCAAGTGATCATGCAGGGTTTTTTACACTGGGAGATACCGGTTTGGATCCGCAGAGTGGCAACCATGATCCCGGCATTAATCGTCATCCTCATTGGGCTTGACCCAACTCGAACATTGATCATAAGCCAGGTGGTGCTAAGCTTTGGGTTGCCTTTTGCGATCATCCCGTTAGTCATGTTCACCTCCCGCCGCAAGCTGATGAAAACCCTGGTCAACCGATGGACAACGACCCTGGCAGCCAGCCTCGTGACAGTGATCATCGTCAGTTTGAATATCTACTTACTCTTTCAAATATTTACCGGACATTAATTATGACCCTGAAGAATATTCTTGTTCCCTTGGATGGTTCCATCCTGGCAGAGACAGTTTTACCTCTTGCTGCATTATTGGCTGAGAAAAATCAAGCTCGCCTGATCCTGTTCCACGTCATTGAACAAAATCCACCAGACATGGTGCATGGTGAGAAGCATCTGACGGACCAGCAAGAAGCATCTGAATATCTCTCCAGGATTGCCCAAACCCTCCCCAAGGGAGTCGCGGTTGATCAGCATGTTCATTCCAGTGCACAGAAGGATGTCGCCCAGAGCATCGTGGATCATTCAAATGAGCTGGGTGTGGACCTGGTCGTGATGTGTGCCCACGGTCAGAGCGGCCTGCAGAAACGCATATTCGGCAATATTGCCCAACAAGTGCTCTCAATGGGTGATGTACCCGTTTTGTTGCTCTCTCCCGAAAAAGAGCAGGCAGAAGAGTCATGCCGGTGTCAAACCTTCCTGGTGCCATTGGACGGTGATCCTGAGCATGAAGCTGGCCTGGATATGGCGGTTGAGCTCTCCCAATCCTGCCAGGCAAAGATACACCTGGTGATGGTCATCCATGAGGTTTCCACTCTGCCGGGTGAACAAGCCGCTTCCGCAGTGCTCTTACCTTCAGCTGCCTCTGCTTTGCTCGATATCGAATGTGAAGAAGGTGAGCTCTACCTGGTTGAGATCATCGGGAAACTGCTGGAGATGCATATCCAGGTTACCGGTGAAGTATGCCGGGGAGACCCAGCAAAGGAGATCACCCGTGCTGCCAGTGATAGCCAGGCAGATATGATCGTGCTTGGCACACATGGCAAGACCGCCGGGGATGCCTTCTGGTTTGGCAGTGTGACCCCTAAAATCGCCACCCAGACCCATTTACCGTTATTATTGGTGCCTGTTCACGAAAGCTAGGGAATCACCAAAAATTGCCCATTAATTTATCGGGCTGGTCCTGATTAACAAACATCTGCTTGTCATCAGGTTCACGAAAAAACTCTGAATCCTGATGGAGGTGAATGATGAACACCGGTAAGGCACCATCTGCAACGATTTCTTCTGAAATTGTTTCAGATATGAAATCGAAATATTGGGCAATGACCTCCAGTGAATTAACGGAGCAGTTTCACAGCTCCCTGCAGGGCTTGAATGATACTGAAGCACATTTACGCCTCGAGAAGTATGGTCCGAATGTACTGAAAGCTCGCCAGGAACTCACCCCGCTAAAGCTCTTCCTCAACCAGTTTAAAAGCCCGATTGTTCTCATTCTCATCTTTGCCACGCTGCTGTCTGCTTTCCTGAAAGATTGGGTGGATGCGATCATCATCCTCCTAATCGTCATGGGCAGTGCAACCTTAAGTTTTGTTCAGGAAAATAACGCCCACAATGCAGCTGACGCGCTGCGTGCAAAGGTGACCCTTAAAACGGATATCCTGCGGGATGGGCAAAAACAGTCCATTCCCACCGATCAGGTTGTCCCCGGGGATGTGGTCATCCTCTCCGCAGGAAGTCTGATCCCTGCAGATGGAATTGTGCTGGAAGCCAGGGATTTTTTCGTCAGCCAGGCGGTGCTGACAGGAGAAACCTTCCCGGTGGAAAAGTTGCCTGGCGTGCTGCCAGAGAAAGCCAGCCTGGTTGAACGGACCAATATGGTCTTCATGGGCACCAGCGTGCGCAGTGGAAGTGCCAGTGTCCTGATCGTTCAGACTGGTCTTGGGACAGCATTTGGTCAAATTGCAGCCAGGTTAAATTTGCGACCCCCTGAGACTGAATTCGAGCGTGGCATACGCAAGCTGGGCTATCTCCTTACCGAATTCATGTTGGTGCTGGTGATTGCCATATTTGCACTGAACGTGATTATGAAGAAGCCCCCGTTGGATAGTTTGCTCTTTTCTGTAGCATTGGCTGTTGGCCTGACCCCCCAGCTGCTGCCTGCAATCATCAACATCAATCTCTCCAAGGGTGCCCAGGTGATGGCAAAGCTGGGTGTAATTGTCCGTCGACTCGAGTCGCTTGAGAATTTTGGTAGTATGAATGTGCTCTGCACGGATAAAACCGGTACGCTTACCCTGGGTGTGGTCAAGCTGGATGACGCTGTGGACAGCCAAGGTCAGCCATCTGAGGGTTTATTCCGGTTTGCATATCTCAATGCTCACTTTCAAACCGGATTGGCCAACCCGCTGGATGATGCTATCGTCGCAAGGGAGTCCCTTGATATTTCTGGGGTTGAAAAAGTGGATGAGATTCCTTATGATTTTGTGCGCAAGCGCTTGACAGTTGTGGTCCGCGAAAATAACCAGGATACCATGCTCACCAAGGGTGCCTTTGAAACGATGCTGAGTATCTGCACTCAAGCTCAGGTTGGAGATAAAACTGTACCCATCAATGTTGAAATGACTTCCGCCATTCACCAGCGTTACCAGGATTGGAGCGAGCAGGGTTTTCGCGTCTTGGGGGTGGCGACTAAACCGGTGGGCAAGCGTTCCAGTGCATTCACCCGTACAGATGAAGTTGGGATGACTTTTGCAGGTTTCCTTCTTTTCTTCGACCCACCCAAACCAGGTATCTTAAATACCATTAAGGATTTGGAACAGCTGGGCGTGGAGCTAAAGATCATCACTGGTGATAACCAGCTGGTTGCCAGGCACACTGCCGATGCTATTGGATTGGAAATCTCAGGGTTGGTGACTGGTGCGCAGCTGGATGATATGCATGATGCAGCATTGCTCTATGCGGTCGGGCATAACGATGTTTTTGCTGAGGTCGATCCTGCTCAGAAAGAACGCATCATCCTGGCGCTTAAAAAAGCCGGGCAGGTGGTGGGCTACATGGGGGATGGGATCAATGATGCTCCATCATTGCACAGTGCAGATGTGGGTATCTCTGTCGCCAATGCGGTCGATGTCGCCAAGGAAGCCGCTGACTTTGTTTTGCTCAAGAATGACCTGGAAGTCTTGCGCCAGGGTATCCTCCAGGGGAGGAAGACATTTGCCAACAGCCTCAAGTACGTTTTCATGGCAACCAGTGCCAATTTTGGGAATATGTTCAGCGTGGCAGGTGCCTCCCTGTTCCTCAGTTATCTACCCATGCTTCCCAAGCAAATATTACTGATCAACTTCCTGACCGACCTGCCAGAAATGACCATTGCGAATGATAATGTGGATGAGGTATTCATCCAACGGCCGCACCGCATGGATGTGGGATTCATCCGCCGGTTCATGTTGGTGTTCGGTCCATTAAGCTCAGTGTTTGACCTGATCACATTTGGTTTGTTATTAGGAGTCTTGCATGCAGACCAGGCCTCCTTCCACACGGGATGGTTCATCGAATCGGTGTTATCAGCCAGTGTGGTGGTGTTTTCCATCCGCACGCGCATGCCGTTCCATCGCAGCCATCCCAGCCGGGGGATGCTTCTGGCCACCCTTTTTGTGGCTATAGTCGCACTCGTATTACCCTACTCGCCTTTGGCGAATATTATGGGATTCAAGCCACTGGGAGTACAAGCCCTGGGGATGATCGGTGGAATTATTATTGCCTATTTTATCTCCGCAGAGATCGTCAAGCGCTGGTTCTACCACCACTTCAATATTTAGATGATTTGTTAATAATTCATATCAGGAGGAATTAATCATGGTGACCGAATTAACCGCAGAAAAAGCGTATAAAGTATGTGAACCGGATAACATTGGCTGTGATTCCAGCCGGGAGCTAACTGCCCTGGAGACGATTGTAGGCCAGGATCGCGCCATTCGCGCCATGCAATTTGGCCTTGGTATCAAGAAGAAAGGTTTCAACATCTATGTCTCCGGTATGCCAGGTACAGGGCGCACAACTGCCGTACGGAAATACCTGGAGGAGGTGGCTGCATCTAAGCCTGTTCCCAATGATTGGTGTTACGTGAATAATTTCCAGGATCCCTATCGCCCTAATGCCCTCAGCCTGCCTGCCGGGCGGGCAGTGGAGCTACAAAAAGCGATGGAGAACCTGACCAAGGTGGTTTTTCAGGAGGTGCGCAACGTCTTTGAAAGCGAGGAATACGCCAAACACAAAGATGAGACCCTGGCGAAGTTCCAGCAGCGCAAGCAGGAAATCTTGGATAATGTAGGCCAGATGGCAAACGCGGCGGGATTTGTCCTTCAGCCTACCCCGATGGGGGTCGCAACTGTACCGACGCGTAACGGCAAGCCGATGAGTGAAGATGATTTCCTGAAACTTTCTCAAAAAGACAAGGATGTGCTGCTGCAAAACCAGCAAAAGGTTCAAAATGCGCTGGAGACATCCATCCGACAGGCAAAGAGCTTGGACAAGGATGCCCGCGATGCCGTGGATAAACTTGACCGTGAGATCGCCTCCTATGCTTTGCGCAATTGGAACGAAGATATGAATACGAAGTTCCAGGAACTTGCGGAGGTGCTGACCTACATCCAGGACGTACAGGCAGATCTGTTGGACCAGGTGGAGCTGTTCAAAACGGATGGCCAGGAGCAAGTACCAGCGATACCATTCGCGCCACCGCCAAAGAGCCTGCCAGTAAAGAAGTACGCGGTAAATATCCTGGTGGATAATTCCAAGCGTAATGGTGCACCGGTGGTTGTTGAGACTAACCCTACACACGACAACCTGTTTGGACGCATTGAGCAGGAAGCCCGTTATGGTGCCCTGGTGACTGACTTCACCCTGGTTAGGGAAGGTGCCCTGCACCGGGCGAATGGTGGCTACCTGGTGCTACCTGTTGAAGAGGTTTTACGCAGCCCATTTGCCTGGGAGAGTTTGACCCATGCCCTTGAAAATGCCGAGATAGACATCGAAGACGTCTCGGAGAAGTTCGGTTTTTCCACCAAGAGCCTTAAGCCTGAGCCTGTTCCCCTCGACCTTAAGGTGATTTTGATCGGTCGCCCCGACATTTTCCAGCTTATGCTTGGCTATGAAACCCATTTTCGTGAGCTATTCAAGGTGAAAGCCGAGTTTGATACCTCCATGTCGCGGACGCCGGAACACACGCGTGAATATGCTGGTTTTGCCACCATGCTGTGCAACTCCGAAGGTTTAACCCACCTGGATCGCTCAGCCATGGCGCGCCTGGTGGAGCATGGCTCACGGCTGGCGGAAGACCAGGAGAAGCTGTCGACCCGCTTCGGGGAGATTTCGGATGTGATCCGCGAATCGAGTTATTATGCCAACCAGGATGGCTCACCTTTGGTCACTTCCCAGCACATCCGCAAGACCATTGAAGAACGCTATTATCGCTCCAATTTGATCCAGGAGCGCTTACGGGAAATGATTGCGCGCGGGGTGATCAAGATTGACATCCAGGACAAAAAAGTGGGACAGATCAATGGCCTTTCAGTGCTTGGGCTGGGGGATATCAGCTTTGGACAACCCAACCGCATCACGGTCAGTCTCAGCTTAGGGCGGGAGGGCGTGGTCAATATCGAGCGTGAAGCCAAGCTGAGCGGTCCCATCCACACCAAGGGTGTGCTGATATTGTCGGGGTTCCTGGCTGGTCGTTATGCCCAGGATAAGCCCCTCAGCCTTTCTGCCAGGTTGGTGTTTGAACAATCGTACGGTGGCATCGAGGGGGATAGCGCATCCAGCACTGAGCTGTATGCGATCCTCTCTTCGTTGTCCGGGTTGCCCGTTAACCAGGCGATCGCGGTCACTGGTTCGGTCAATCAGAATGGGGACGTCCAGGCGATCGGAGGGGCGAACGAGAAGATCGAGGGCTACTTTGAGATCTGTACTGCACTGAGGTTAACCGGTGAGCAGGGAGTAATCCTGCCAGAGAGCAACGTGGCCAACCTGATGCTGAAAGAAAGCGTCGTTGAAGCCATTCGCCAGGGTCAATTCCACCTGTGGCCAGTTCGCACCATCGATGAAGGTATCGAGGTGCTCACCGGGGTCAAGGCTGGAGAGCGCTTACCCGATGGAAGCTTTGAGCCGGATACCGTTAATCACCGGGTGGACCAACGCCTGCGTAACATGGCGGAAGCTTTGCAGCGTTTTGGTAAAGAGGAGGGTCATAAGCAGGAGCAGAATGAGCCAAATAACCATGCCGGGTAACCTAGAAGGCGGGGGTTTTTTCCTGCATAAAAGCAGGGCGGGATTATTTCCCCCAGGTTAATGAGGTAAATACACCATGCTTGAAATAATCCTTCTCCACCTCAGCTGGTATCCCCTGATGCAGCCCCGTGATGTGTATAAGCTCATTTACCAGGGTGTGATGGGCATGGAGCACCTGATCTCCTCACCGGATGGCTTCATCAAGTACCTGGCTGAGGAATTCGAGCCCCTGCTGCCCGAACCGACGGGACGCCTGTTTGAACCCATCCGCCCTGATCAGACACTCCTGCGTATCAACCTGCGTCCGTATAAAGCCCTCCAGATTGGAGTGGACAAGCTCATTTCCCCTCTGCTTGAAACTGCCCGCGCTTTTTTGGGTGATCCTTCACAGTTGCAGGCTGAATGGATGGGTTTTGCCCAATCCTGCGAGCAGGGACAGATACCTAATTTTGAAGTCGCTGAAATTCACCAGTTCACCACATGGCTGGAAGGGTTGGGTTTTCCCGCTCTCCACCACTCGGAGGTATATAACCGGGAGTACCAACCTGCCTACCGCCTGATATCTGCACAATTTGCCCATCAGCTGGGATACAACCATGCAGGCTGAGTTCGATACCAGGGATGGATCTCTTTCCTTTCAAAACGCGGATATGCCGGATGCGTTTATCCAGGGTGCTGCTGCATGGGCACACTACCGCCTGAATAAAGGTGCTCAACACGAAGCACGTCTCACCGGGAAGGGAAGCTCGATCCAGGAGCAGCGATTTACCGATGTCCATGGGAGCGGCAGGCAGTGTATCATCACCTGCCCACCCAACCCGGATGGGATCGAATTAACCTACCTCATCAACGCTTATGACCAGCAGCCTTTCTTGTTGTTCCAGCTAACCGTTCGTAACCTGGGGCATAACCCCATTCATCTCCAGGACCTGTGCCTGTTCCAGGCAGATCCCGCATCAGGTGGGGTGGTACAGTTTTCATCCCCTGAAGGCGGGTTGATCTTTTTCAAGGTGGGCTGGCTCGGTTGGGACGCCTCAGGTCTACGCTTGGAAAACGAACGCAACGATAAAAGCCGCTTGGGGGCCATCATCCGCAGCGCTTATTCCAATCCCACCACCCGCAATACCCGCCAGCGGGGAAAGTTTTGGAGCGAAGGCTGGGGTGTATTGGCAGATGTGTGGGCTGCCGCAGTAGTGGGTATTGTTTCCACTGCCCATCAATTTGGCAAGGTGTATGCCTGCACCCGCCCTGGTGAAGAGCAGCTGATGCTCATCTCCTCCACGGATGATATCCTGCTGGACGCAGGGGAGATCTGTGCGTCAGAATGGGGCTACCTGCAATTCGTCCCACTCCCCAACCCTGAGCCTGCGGCTGACTTTTTGGAAGCGGTCTCCCGGCAGATGCAGGCGCGCATCCCTACTGCTCCTCCACCCCCGATGTGGACCCATTGGTACCATTATTATCATGACATCACTGAGCAGCTCTTCCTGCAAAATCTGGATGAGCTAGGCGGGCAGCGTCATAAGGTCCCCTTTCAGGTGGTCGAGCTGGATGATGGCTACCAATCCGCCTGGGGTGATTGGACCACCACCAACGATAAATTTCCCCACGGGTTGGAGTGGCTGGCTGGGCAAATCATTTCCAAGGGGTTTACCCCTGGCTTATGGTTGGCACCTTTTGTCGTCCATCCCAAATCCAAGGTTGCTCAACAACACCCCGACTGGCTGGTGAAGAATGTGTATGGCAAACCTCAAAAGGTTGTTTTTGTCTATAACCAGTTCCTGCATGCCTTGGACCTGTCTCATCCCGCAGTTTTGGAGCACCTGCGCCGCCTCGTTTCCACCCTCACCCAACAATGGGGATACCGCATGCTCAAAGTGGATTTCATCAATTCCGCTGCCTTGCCTGGCAGGCGTTATAATCCAAAACTCACCCGGGCTGAAGCCTTACGCCTGGGCCTCGAGACGATCCGCCAGGCTGCAGGGGAGCAAGTATTCCTGCTCGCCTCTGGATGCCCACTTGGACCAGCAATAGGCTTGCTCGATGCCATGCGCATCGGTCCCGACACCGCCCCAAGCTGGACGCCCCACTTCCACTGGCTACCCTGGGCTGGTCCGCTGATTAAAGGTGAGCCATCCATGCCATCGCTGCGCAATGCCCTCCGCCACACCATGAACCTGAGCAGCCTGCATAAGCGCTGGTGGTGGAACGACCCGGACTGCCTGCTTGTACGTGATACTGATACCCATCTAACCTGGCATGAGGTGCAGAGCGCCGTCACCCTGGTGGGGCTGAGCGGTGGCATGCTGGTGCTGAGTGATGGCCTGCGTAAGCTGAATGCGTCCCGCCTGCGCTGGATCAGCTTGCTTGTTCCCAACCTCGGCCTGCGTGGCGTGTCGCTGGATTGGCTCGAACATGAGATGCCACACCTGTACCGGTTGCAGCTGCCAAAAACCGAAAACAACTGGCATTCTGTGGCTGTGTTCAACTGGAATGACCTACCCGAGGATTATTGCCTGTGGTTTACCAAGCTGGGTGTTCAACCGGGTGCAGAGCTGCACGTGTTTGATTTTTGGGCCGGGCATTATCATCATGTCACCGACTCCCAGATTGTCTTTCCTGGGCTACCTGCGCATGGCTGCAAGCTCCTGCGGGTGTGTGAGGTGGCCAAAACTCCTCAATTGGTGGGCGATACCCTGCATATATCCCAGGGGGCGGAGATCGCTGCCTGGAAGGTGGAAGGGGAGCAGCTGAGCATAGAAACCGTGGACATGGGCAGGCGTGTGGAGGGTGACCTGTGGCTTGCCCTGGCCAGATTGCCAGTGGGGGTAACCTGCAATGGGGAGCGGGTCGATGTGAAGGAAAAGGGGGAGGGGATATATGCCCTACACCTGGAGTTCACAGGTAAAGGCAGGGTCGAGGTGAGTTTATAAGTGGGGGTGGCGACTGGGAAAAATAATATCATTTCAGCATCTTCAACAGCTCAACCAAAATCAGGAAATGCGTAACAATAACCGGAATATTCGGTTAACCAATTATGTGAAACGCCGCCGCGTAAAGCTGCAGCTACAGGAGACACATCATGGATATCACCGATATCATCCGGGAAGACTTACCTAAAGCAAACGAAACTTTCATCGATGCCGAGATCTGGCACCAGGACTCGCATGAGCTGCGTGACCTGGCGGCAACAATCGTCAACCGTCACCCCAGGTTTGCCTGGCTGGTGGTGGAAACCTGGTTGAGCATGCACAATCAGGTCCTGGTGGATAAAAAATAACCCACTGCATTATTAATTAAGCGGAAAATACTGTTTCTTCCCCAGGTTACCATGTCATGCCGTATGTGGTCATCGACCGGAAGGAATTTGTTTTGTCGTTATTCACCTTCAATTACTATCATGATCATATCACCCCAAGATCTAAGTACTTAATTAGAAAGTCTGTCTTGATTTCGACTTGGGAAAGCTATATAATAAAATAAGTTCTCATACATCGATATTTTCATCGAAGGCGGGGATAGGCTGTTAACTTTTTCCGATTTACCATGGGGAGGAATAGTTATGGACAAGCTCATCCGTGTTTTTATTCCGTTGATTATTGCATTTATGTTTATTGGATTAATGACCTGGTTAGCGGGGGCATCCAGACAGGTATTCGCATCTGAATCATCCAATGTAAAATGGTTGGCAGGTTACCGTGCAGCAAATCAACCTGCCGCATCCCATTCATCCCTGCGTGTCACCACGCTGGACGATGAGCTCAATACAGACGGCGATTGTTCTCTGCGTGAAGCCATCACCGCTGCCAACGAAAACACCACTGTGGATGCCTGTCCATCGGGTGGTGCAGTCATCACCGATACCATTACTTTCGATGTAGCGGGCATCATCACCGTCACCAGCCAGCTCACGGTGATGTCTGGAGGCCCGTTGGTGATCGATGGGGGCGATGTCATCTCCACCAGTGGAGGTGGGACGACGCGTGTCTGGTGGGTGGATACAGGAATCGATCTGACTCTTCAGAACCTGGTAATCGTGGATGGATATTCAGATGGTGGCGGTGGACTATACAATCATGGTGGGAGGATTAATATTAATGATTGCTTCCTGTCTGGAAATAGCACATGGAATGATGGCGGGGGAATCTATAACGAAAACGGTAGATTAATCATTAATAACAGCACCCTGTCTGGAAATAGCACTGTAAATAATGAATGGCCCAATAGGTATACCTGTAATGGTGCCGCTATCTTTAACGCAGGTGGCACAATGATGATTACCAACAGCACATTGTCGGGGAATACTTCATATAATAATGGTGGAGCTATTTTCAATGGTGGAAATGGCTCGATAACCATTGCTAACAGCAGTATTTCTGGGAATAGCGCAAATTATGATGGTGGCGCAATAAGGAATCAGGGAGTTATCACGATCACCAATAGCACCATGTCCGGAAATAGCGCAGAGTGGGATGGTGGAGCCATCTACAACGAAAATATAATGCGCGTGTCCAACAGTACTCTATCTGGGAATAGTACCGGTTATGGTGGTGCTATAACTGTCTATTATCCCGATTATGTCGTAATTACGCTAACCAATAGCATTGTCGCCAATAGCCTCTGGCATGGAGATTGTAGTGGCACCATCACCGATGGTGGTCACAATATCTCTTCCGACGACAGCTGTGGTTTCGACACTGCCAACGGATCAATGCCCAACACTGACCCATTATTAAGCCCTTTACAGGGTAACGGTGGTCCCACCCTCACGCATGCCTTGCTTTGGAACAGCCCGGCAATTGACACTGGCGATGACGCTGTATGTCTACCCACCGACCAGCGGGGTGTACCCAGACCATTGGATGGGAATAATGACGGCATGGCAGTCTGTGATATTGGAGCATATGAAAAAGAATATCAACCTGTAATTCTACTGCCCATGGTTCTCAAATAAGTCTCAACACTCTAGGAACCTGACGTCGCCCTGTGGGTGGTGGGGTGCCTGTAGCGCTGGTCTTATATTGAATAACTATCAGGTGGATGAGGAGAAGGTAATTATTTAGGCATACTCATCCTGGCGTTTACCTTTCCTTGCATCAAAATGTGATGTAGTTTTAGTGCTTGATTTGTGACATGTAAAAATTTCTACTAACTTCCCCAGGTGTTCAGGCGATTCCCGACGGGATGATCGCTACCCGGGAGAATGAATATTAGTCAAATGCATCCAATGCTCACCATAGGAAATTACGATGAATAGAAATGATAAAGATCCTTCTATGAATAAATTTGGACTTTGGTTTTTCTTCATTTTTGGGATAACATGGTTATTCTTTTGCTTGGGATCTGCATGGAATGCCTATGTTACTCATCGAACCCTCGTATCGAGTTCGACTTGGCCTTCAACAATAGGAAATGTGACTGCAACAGAGATCGAAGTTCGGACCCATAAGGAAACTGGAACCGGATATTATCCAATAGTGACATATCACTATTCTGTGGCAGGCGTTGATTATGCCTGCAAGATGAGATTAATAAAAAGATCATCGGATGAAGACGCAGCAGTGGTCTTGAAGTCTTTATCGATCGGTACGAATATTAAAAGTCTCTTATGACCTTGAAAATCCTGAACGTTGCGTATCAGAATATGATGAAGAAGAATCTCCAGGGACTCTTCTTATACTCAGTGTAGTAGGTTTATTTATGTTAATTATTCCTTTTATCCTGATCCGAAAAAAGTCATCGTAAGCTTGTAGCTGACCCACTTCTTGTAAACGAACCTCTGATTGACAGAACATATCGGAAAAATAACTGAATTTATGTAGGGAAGATTTCTGATATCAATAGCGTGATGAAAGCTGCTGCTGATTATGCAAGTAGATCAGCGAAAGAGAAGTTTGGACAGGAATTAGATTATTCAGATCAGCGTATAAATATGCTAGAAGAACTTGTGAATTTGGCTTATAAGAGTTTTGTCAATCTCCGCAAGGACGAGAAGTCGAAAAGTGCGATTACTCGTACAGCAAATAACTGGGGCAGTGACCTGGGGGAGTATATTCGGCTAAAGTGGGGGGATTCTGGATACTTAATGACTTAGAGCGCTTCATTTCAATAAAATAAACTGTATTCATTTCTCTTCGTTTTTTCTGAAATGAATATATATTCCAGTTGGGATGGGCTGATTACAGTGATTCTCGCTAATGATCAACCACTTTATGAATTTTAATAGTCCCCTTGGTGCCCTTTGTGTCCTTCCTGTTAAACCTTTTTCCCAAATTCACCCATCCGCAGGTGGATTGGGATGGATTAGGGTAAGCTAACCTGTGGGCACCGACTTATAATTATACAAAATCCCCTTGGTGATCTTAGAGACCTTTGTGACCTTAGTGTTTTATATTTTCTTAAAATTTCACCCATCCATGCGGTACAATTGGTCGAGAGGATTTCCATGAGCGAACTAGACTATCAGCTTCATATGCGTTTTGAATTATGTAAAACTGTCCTCCCCGCGGAGCTGCAGCACCCCTCGGTGCTGCAGTTGCTCCAGATGGCTCTGGCGGAGGACCTCTCTGCAGATGCCAGCCTGGCTGCCTTTCGCGGTCAGCTGGCGGACGGGGATATCACTGGCTTGGCAACGATTTCATCAAATAATCCACTCAGCGGTTATTTTCGTGCCAAGGCGAACGGTGTGGTGGCCGGGTTACCGGTGGCTCAGGTGATATTTAACTTGGTTAATCCCGCCATCTCCTTCAGGAATTCGACTAAGGATGGAAGCGTTGTGCAGAAAGGCGCAGTACTGGCACAGGTGCAGGGGGATGGCAGGGCATTGCTGGCCGGTGAGCGCACTGCCCTCAACCTGCTCTGCAGGATGTCTGGCATAGCCACGCTGACCTACATGTTCGTCCAGGCGGTGAAACATACCAAGGCGGTTATCCTGGACACGCGCAAGACCGGACCTGGTCTGCGCTACCTGGATAAATATGCCGTCCGCATGGGGGGTGGACAGAATCACCGCATCGGATTGTTCGACATGGTACTGGTCAAGGACAACCACATCATGGCGGCTGGAGGCATCACCCCGGCGGTGAAGCGGGTGCGTGAGATGTACGCTGACCGCTACCAGATCGAAGTGGAGGTGAAGAACCTGGCTGAGCTTGAGGAAGCCATCAACCTGAAGGTTGACCGGATCATGCTGGATAATATGGACATCGAAGCCATGCACAGGGCTGTACAGGTGACCAGCGGTCGCATTCCGCTGGAGGCATCCGGCAATGTTAACCTGAACAACGTGCGGCAGATCGCGGAAACGGGTGTGGATTTTATCTCTTCAGGCACTCTCACCCACTCTGCCCCAGCACTTGACATCAGTATGAAAATAGGATAGATTAAGTCCAGAATCCGTGAACGAAATACGGGTTTTGAAATGGAGCAAGGTTTATGTCTGTAGAAAGCATGTATGAAGAAATGAAAAGCAAGCTCAGCAAAGTGGTTCCGGATGTTGAGCTGCGTTATAAAGCCGAGCTGGCTGAAGAGATCAACCAGCTGAAAAAAGAAAAGAATGCAGTCATCCTGGGGCACAATTACATGGAGCCAGCGTTGTTCTACTCCATCCCCGATTTCCGCGGCGACTCGCTGGACTTAGCCCGCAAAGCAGCCCAGACTGACAAGGACATTATCGTCTTTTGCGGGGTGCGCTTTATGGCCGAGACGGCCAAACTGCTCAACCCGACGAAAACCGTGCTGCTGCCTTCCGAAAAAGCGGGTTGCAGCCTGGCTGCCAGCATCACCGCTGAAGATGTGCGCCAGCTACGCTTGCGCTACCCGGGTGTGCCGGCAGTGGCATATGTGAATACCTACGCCGATGTGAAAGCTGAAGTGGATATCTGCTGCACCTCCAGCAATGCCAATGCAGTGGTTGAATCCCTGCAATCCGACACGGTCATCTTCCTGCCGGATGAATACCTGGCGCGCAATGTAGCCAGAGAAACCGGCAGGCATATCATCTTTCCTACCCTGCAGGGCGATGGGGATGGCGCTTTCTCCACAACGCTGGATTACCAGCCGGTGAGGCAGGAGACGATGATCGGCTGGCATGGGCGCTGTGAGGTGCATGAGAAGTTCACGGTTAAGGATATTGAGACGGTCCGCCAACAGTTCCCCGATGTGGTGGTGCTCACCCACCCCGAGTGTAGCCCTGAAGTGGTAGCGGCTTCTGACTTTTCAGGCGGCACAAATGCCATGATCCGTTATGTACAGCAGACCAACGCTCCACACTACCTGGTGCTTACGGAGTGTGCCATGGGCGATAACATCGCTGCTGCCAATCCGGATAAGGAGATGCTGCGCCTCTGTATGGTGCGCTGCCCGCATATGAACACGATTACCATGGAAGACACGCTCAAGAGCCTCCAGCTGAACCGGTATGTGATCGATATCCCGGAAGAGATCCGGGTACGCGCTGCCCGCTCAGTGGAGCGCATGATCGCCATTGGCTGACGGGGAGATCGAGGAGATGCAAACTGACGTACTCATCATAGGCTGCGGGATCGCAGGGGCTACCGCAGCTTTGAAGCTAGCCAGGGATTCACAGCGTCACATAACCCTGATCACCCGCGCAGAAGAAGCCTCCGATAGTAATTCCAACTATGCCCAGGGGGGGATTGTCGGGCGTGGCCCGGATGACAGTGTTGAATTATTGGAAGAGGATATCCTGGTTGCTGGAGCGGGTCTTTCATATCCTCCAGCTGTGAGGCTGCTGGCTGAACGCGGTCCGGAGCTGCTCAATGAAATCTTGATTGGGCAGACCGGGTTGGAATTTGACCAGGATGAAGAAGGTCACCTGAAGATGGGCCTGGAAGCTGCACATTCCCGCAGACGGATATTGCACGTCGGGGATGGTACCGGTGCAGCTATCATGCAGGCGTTGCTGCGCAAGCTGGGCGACTTTCCCAACATCAGCCTGTTGAACCAGCACACCGTGGTAGACCTTATCACCTTCCCCCACCATGCCACCGACCCGCTGGCAGTGTACCAGTCCCTCACCTGCCACGGGGCGTATGTGTTTAACCAGCTTTCACGCCGGGTGGTACCGATCCTTGCCAGGCAAACCATCCTGGCAACCGGCGGCATTGGGCAGATCTACCTGAACACAACCAATCCCATCGGGGCACGTGGAGATGGCGTGGCGATGGCGTACCGGGCTGGGGCGATCATCATCAACGCTGAATATGTCCAGTTCCACCCCACCGCGTTGATATCCACCGCCACAACGAAGTTCCTGATCAGTGAAGCAGTGCGTGGGGAGGGGGGCATCCTGCTCACACCCCAGGGGAAGCCATTCATGGAACGCTACTCCCCAGAATGGAAGGACCTAGCACCCCGTGATATCGTCGCCCGGGCGATTTACTCCGAAATGGTCGACAAGGGTTACCCGTACGTTCTGCTGGATATCGCCTCCCACCAGTCTGCCGATTATTTAAAAGAGCGCTTCCCCCACATTTATGCCACCTGCCTGGAGCAGAACATTGACATCACCCGCCAGCCCATCCCGGTGGTGCCTACAGCGCATTACTTCTGTGGGGGTGTGCAGGTGGATCTATCCGGGCATACCAGCATCCCCAACCTGTATGCCGTGGGTGAGGTGAGCTGTACGGGTGTGCATGGTGCCAATCGCCTGGCATCCACATCTCTCCTGGAAGGGCTGGTGTGGGGCGTGCAGGCCGCTGAGGATATCCAAGCCCAATCGCCCGGTAAACTGCTCATTGAAAATGACATTCCAGAATGGAATGATAGCGGCTTGATCTATGATGGTGACCCTAATCTGATCCAGGGGGATATGCAAACGGTGCGCAACCTGATGTGGCACTACGTTGGTTTGGTACGCAGTGAATACCGTTTGAACCGTGCTATCCGTGACTTGCGCCAGATCTGGCTTGATATTGAGGAGTTTTACCGCAAGACACGCCTTAGTGATGGGCTGATCGGTTTGCGCAACAGCGTGCAGACCGCGTTGATCGTGGCGTACGCCGCCCACCGAAACAGGGTGAGCCGCGGCTGCCATTATCGCGAGGACGAGCACCCGCAGGCGAAGACTGGTTCACCACCTGAATCTGCCAATGTCAAGCTGAGCGGGGGGTTGCAGTAATTATTACGGCTTGATCGTGATCGTGTGCACCTTACGCTCCGCATCAGGCCAGTACAACAGTAGCTGTTGCGAATACTTGATCTCGTACCTGCCGTCACTCACCCTGATCGAATAGCCATGCGGATATTGATAATTAGGGACGTAGATCTCAGTGGGGGCTGAGATCGCCGGATCATGCCTGAATTTCATCTTGAAGACACGCTTGAAGGGATTGAAGTTTGCCTGGAGCAGCTCTCCGGCGGTCGCCATCGGGTATGGGCGGACCACGGCCTGGAGTGCACGCCCACCCGAGTTGATATCCCTTGGATCGGTGCGCTGGTCAACGCTGTATATCGACAGGTCTTCATCATTCCACAGGTCACCGTGCAGGTTGGTATTATCCGGGGTGTAGTTCCACAGGGTGAAATTAACCAGGTTATCTTCGACTGCCTGCATCGTGCGCTGTAAGGCTTTCACCTGGATGCTGAAGTCACCGGTTTGGTAGGCACGCTTCTCGTGAAGATCGAATGAAATCCCGGTTTCACCCAGCACGAATGGCACACCACCAAGTTGTTGATCGGCGTGGTGTTTGATCGTCGCAATCTGCTTGCGGAAGGATCTTCGAATGGCAGGAGCAGTAAAGACGATTTTGTGACTGAAACTGTTCACTGCAATATGAGGAGTGTATTCTTTCTTTACCAGCACGAATGCATCATACCAGTGTGCAGCATAAACAACGTTTTTAATATCCCCAACACCCTGTTCATATTGGGGGATGTCAGGCTCCGCCTCAATAAAGATCAACGCTTCGGGGTGGATACTGTTGATCGCTTCACCGAAACGATCATTAAAAACCCGGTAGTAATCTCGCGTGAACTCAACCGGCTTGCCATTAACCTGGGTGAAATAATCCGGCTTCAGCAGATGCGGCGTCCCTGATTGGTCGAAGTCCCACACACCGTGCTGCTTCCAGATGCAATCATTTCCAGGCAACCAGGCTCGCTGGCGAGCTTCATTTACCATGCGGGTGCTGGTCTTTTTAATGCTTACCAGGCCGAGGGACCAAAAATCGACCTCCTGTGGCAAGCCAGCCCCGAGCAGCATGGATTGGTATGGCGTGGGGGATGCATCTAAATTGATGGGTTCTCCAGCAGAGTTGAGGTCTTTCCACCCAATATAACCACTGGATGGTTCGTTCAACGTGTCGTAGCCGATCACATTAGGCAGGTCTTTTATGCGCATAGCCACCTGTTGGATGGACTTGAAATAATGCCTCCAAAGGTACTCCTGGGCAGGTTCATTTTCGATTTTTACACTCGGGGCAAAATCATTCCCAGCAAAGAACAGGGTGAACATGGTGGCAGAGGCCAATTTACGCGCATTGGATGACCAGATCATCCTGGGGTAGGGTCCGGGATGGGTGGCATGCACGATGGCAGCACCAGTCTCAGCGAAGTGGGTGATATCGAATCCAACTGCTTCAAGCGTCCAGCCAGGGGCGCCATCCCCACCGGAAAAGCGGCTCCAAACATCCTGGTGGGGGTCGATGAACAGGTTGAAGCCGTACTTTCCAGCCAGTTTCACCACTTCAGCGATATAGTCGAGGTACTCTTCATCATAAATGCCAGGGCCGGCATGCTCAATAGCTTCCCAGGTGATCAACAGGCGCAGAAAGTTGTAGCCCCACTCACGCAGCCGGGTCAGGTGCTCATCAGCCTGATCCAAGGGAAAGGGACGCCCAACAAATGAGACATTGCGATGGTCGAAGAAACCTTCGCGGATATACGTTGCACCATCAGGTTTATATGGGACCTTGCTGCTGCCACTCAGGTTAACCCCATGCAGCATCAATCTGCGACCGAGACGATCAATAAAGTGTGTTCCGTGGGTGTGAATGTTCATGGGTGCTCCGTAATAACTGATTATCTATCACCAGGATTTTGTTTTCCGCAACTGGGCGAGGATAGGAAGTACGAACCCTACCCTAAAATCGTTTCGAAAATTATATCTCAATTGGGTGGCTTGGTTCAACTTCACCAAGGCCTTGCCGAGAGTCAGGTTTATATGACGGTGACAAGTTGAAGGCAATGTACATAGGATGGTTCATAATTTGGTTTAGTGATATATCAACTTTTACAGTCCTAAAATTCAGGAGAGTAAACCTGGTCAAATGATCTCCAATCAGTCGGGTCGTGCAGATCCAATATATATAGCTCGATTTCGAACTAATGGCGTCCGGGTTATGAGTGATCATATCCAACCTGCTCCGCAAGCAGGCATCACTACATACCGACTGGCCGCTGCTTGTAAAGCCATGTTGAAATAATGAATGCTCCTCGGATGCCAATGATCACCATCGCAGTTTATCGCTGGGATCATGCTGGCCTCGATGCAGCTAACCCTTGAGCATGTTCGATCGGCCGGCATGATACGCTTATTGCTCCGCTTAAACCCGATCTACCTCAGATGCACTGCGTCATACCGTGATTGCCAAACTATTGATGGGACCATCTCCCTAGACGCAGAGAATTACTCACGCCTGGTGTCCTGTAATAACCGCCTGAAGTGCGGGTACATGTTTATCGGTTTGCGCATTTTAAGTGAAACAAGATCTGCGCGTGATGTCTTCATTTCTAGGACTGTGCTAATCTGATCTTGTTAACTGAGGGCAATTTTGTAATCCTGGGTTGAACGATAATTTATCAAGAGATTTAGTCATGTAGAAATTTCTTGTAAAATAACCTCATCGTTATCCCACCAACATGCCTCACCAGGATCATATTCTTCTGCAGACCAAGCTGCATCAGCCACACATCTCAAGGGCTTTGATCGATCGTCCCCGCTTATTCGAGCTCCTCAATACTGCCATTGACTACCCAGTGACCATGATCTGTGCACCGGCAGGATACGGGAAAACCACCCTGGTAGGCTCCTGGCTTAATTATATATCTACTGGACGGAGCGAGAGGGTGACTTCCATTTCTTCAGCATGGCTCTCATTGGATGAAGAAGAAAGCGACTTCAATCTCTTTTTGCGTTATTTTATCGCTGCATTACGTACGATTTTTCCGGATGCATGCGAAGAAACCCTGATGTTACTTCAGGCAAGTCAGCCACCTCCAAAAGCTGTTTTCTATGCTACGTTGAGTAACGACCTCGATAACCTTTCTGGAGAAGCATTTTTTGTATTGGATGACTACCAGTTCATCCGGGGAAAGAGGTGCATGAACTACTCGGTTAGCTGGTCCATCACTGGCCAAAACCCTTGCACTTGGTGCTGATCTCGCGAATTGATCCACCCCTTCCACTGACCACCCTACGCGCTAAGAGAAAAATTCTTGAAATCCGCACCCAGGACCTGCGCTTTTCCCCGCAGGAGACTACCTCCTACCTGGATCTGGCGCAGTTTTTTCATCTAAACGAGCACACCTTGGAGCTTGTGAATGAGCGTTTTGAAGGCTGGCCAGCTGGTTTGCATCTGGCAGCGCTTTCTTTGCGTTCCACAGGCAGTCAGGAAACCGTTCAACTTGCTTTATCCAGCGAGGACGCCAACATTACCGGGTACCTGGTAGATGAGGTGCTGACCCACCAATATCCTGTTATCCAATCGTTCTTGTTGAAGACATCAATTCTGGATCGCTTTTGCGCTTCTCTTTGTGAAGCCGTCATTGGGGAGATCGATGACATATGGAATGTGCGTTCCTGCCTGGATTGGATCGAACACTCCGAGCTGTTCCTCTCACCCCTGGACAGTCGCCGGGAATGGTACCGCTACCACCATTTATTCCAAGAACTGTTTCAGCAGAGATTATTCATCGAGATGACGCCTGACCAGGTGAACAACCTGCATCGCCGCGCTTCAGCCTGGTTTGAAGAGCATGGGTTGTTGGATGAAGCCTTACACCATGCCCAGGCAACTGGAGATTTTGCCTGGCAGCACGACAGATGAGTGCTGGTTTGCGCGATGTGATCAACCGGGAGGACCGGCTGGCACTCGAGCGCTGGCTGCGCATGTTACCGGAAGAGTTGATCCAGCGACAGCCGCAGTTGTTGATGATCAAGGCCTGGGCGTTCCAGTTTTCATGGAGATTAGACCTGCAGGTACAGGTGATTAGGCAGATAGAAGACCTGTTGGTTGCAGAAGAAGGCACCTCACTGCCGGCGGATGAACTGCAGCTCCTGCACGCCCAGATCTTCCTGTTGAAAGCTCAACAGGCATATTTGACCAACCAGCCGAATGTTTCGATCGAATTATGCTATCAGGCATTGGAACTCCTGCCATTATCGTGGACATTTGGGCATGACGCTATCAACCCGGACAGCATGAAGATCGTAGTATCCGAGTTCGACTACAGCCAGACCCAGGTGGTCTACAACGAAAATGGCGTGAAGGTGACCTCGTTCCCTGTTGTCCATGCTCTCAGTGGTGCCGTTGGCTATCGTCTCGACTTTGCCGGCCTGTCTTTCGGATTCTCGGGTGATACGCGCGCATGTAAGCCGCTCGTGCGGGCCTGTGAGGGTGTCGACCTGCTCATCCATGAGTGCTTCCCACCCGCCGCGGCGCTTGCTGCTGCTTCGGGGCTCTCCATAGAGCGAGCGACGATCGCCCTGAATGCTGCTCACACCTCGCCTACGGCTGCCGGCAAGGTGTTCGGACTGGTAAAACCACGCGTGGCCGGTCTATACCATACCTTACTCTCGCCCCAGGTCATCCAGATGGTCTTCTCGGAGCTAAGCAGCGTGTATAACGGCCACGAAGTCCAGACCCAGGATCTGATGGTGATCAACATTAAGGAAGGAAGCAATGGTCGCTTGTCAGGCAAATCAATTTGACCAGTTACCTCCACCGCCAGGAGTGCAGCGCGTGGCCTTTTCA
The DNA here is from genome assembly GCA_963822175.1 of uncultured Chloroflexia bacterium. Classification (GTDB taxonomy): domain Bacteria; phylum Chloroflexota; class Anaerolineae; order Anaerolineales; family UBA4823; genus FEB-25. Next base: position 453,562 of record CAWGGJ010000008.1, read on the forward strand.
CCCCTTGCAGTGCCACCACCAGGCTGGTGGGCTGAGGCACTCATCCCGCTAGACCAGGTATGACATTGCTCCTGGATGCTCATCATCATACTACTTTACTAGGCAAAAAAGCTTTCCAGCAATAATGTAATTACTTATTACAACTACGGAAAAACTTATTCAAAGAAAATTCCTGCCTCTACATTTCTTGGAGAAGGTAGAGCCAGGAAAGGGATTATTGGGGTTGTCCCCTGAAAAATGCATTAGGTGCATCCTCTGGCCAACATCGGGTTATAATGTACAGGTTGTCTGAATTTGTTGGTCTCGAAATAAAAAATCAATAACCAATCCACAAGACTGGGATGATCCCCACAAATTCGTAAGTATCATCATGATTTTAAAGAGATGAGCTGTGAATAATCCTACCAACCCCTCCAATGGTATTAAACGGTTCATTCCAGGTTTGGCTCTCTTTAAAGCCATCACGCCTGGATTGTTGAAAACTGAGTTTATTGTTGCAATCACAGTATTTGCTGTTCTTGTGCCATCGGCGATGGCTTTTGGTGATCTGGCGGGAGTCACACCCGTTGCCGGCCTGTATGTTGCCCTGGGCGCTATGGTGATGTATGCCCTTTTCGGCACATCAAGGCAGGTCATCACTGGGCCTGAAGCCACCACCGCCATCCTGACCGCTACAGCCGTCGCACCTTTAGCAGCCGGCGACCCCGTGCGCTATGCGGCACTGGCCGCCATGACGGCTTTACTGGTTGGTGTGATTGCACTCCTTGCCCGGGTGGCTAAGCTGGGGTTCATCACCGACTTCCTTTCCAAGCCCATCCTGGTTGGCTATATCTTTGGTGCAAGCCTGATTGTGATCGGCAGCCAGCTTGGCAAGATGTTCGGCATCAAGCTGGAGAGCGACCAATTCTTCCGTCAGGTCGCCGAGCTCATCAGCCGCCTTGGCGAGACACACCTGCTCACTTTTGCCATTGGCATTGTCAGCATGGCAGCGCTGTTCATTATGCGCCGTATCAGCAAGAAACTACCCGGCCCTCTTGTCGTTGTCGTAATAGCGATCACCCTCTCGGCTGTCCTTGGCTGGCAAGCAAAGGGTGTGGCGGTTGTGGGCGCGGTACCGGCTGGGTTACCCCGGTTAACAATACCGGCAGTTAGTTTTCAAGATATCCTTGCCCTTCTACCCGCTGCGATTGCACTCATGATTTTGATCTATGCGGATGAAATCCTGACTGCACGCGTATTCGCAACAAAACACGGTCAGAAGATTGACTCTAACCAGGAATTTGTGGCCATTGGAATGGCTAATATCGGAGCAGGTTTCCTCACCGGGTTTCCAGCGGCACTGAGCGCCTCACGCACGGCAGTAAACGACCAGATGGGTGGCAAGTCGCAATGGGTGGGGATTTTCGCTACCGCACTCACCATCATTTTCTTATTATTCTTAACCCCACTGTTGGCTCCCTTGCCCACCGTCGCTCTGGGGGCGATCATCATCGTGGCTTCCATCGGGTTGATTGACATCCCTGCCTTTCGTTATCTACGAACGGTTCGCCGGACCGAATTTTTGTTGGCCGTGGTAACCGCCTTCGGAGTGCTGACGGTTGGCGTTTTACAGGGGATCCTCGTGGCAGTGGTATTGTCACTGGTCAACGTCATCTATCACATCTCGCGGCCGCACGACGCACTGCTGGATGACGTGGATGCGAGCGGTGGCACGGTGTATCGTGGTGTTACCGATAAAGAGACCGTACTCACCGAGCCGGGACTGATCGTCTACCGTTTCGATGCCCCGCTCGTCTTTCCGAATGCCGCCTACTTTACCGAGCGTCTGGAAGAGCTGATCACCAACGCCGGTGAAGGCTTAAATGTGTGATCCTGGATGCAGAACCCATTGGCGATTTCGATTCGACTGCCGCAGAGGCACTGGAAACTCTGGACGCGGATTTGGAACGGCGGGGTATCGAATTATGGATTGCCCGAGCGAACGAGCCTTTGCGTGACCTCCTGCAAGTTACAGGGTTAACGATTAAGATCGGCGAGAAAAACATTTACCCATCTGTACGGGCAGCCGTACTTGCCTATCGTATCCGCTTTATTACAACAAAATCGAATTAAAAGGAGAATGAATATGGCACTTAAGATTTACAAAGAAGGAACCCCGTTTACAGGTGTAATCGGCCGTACGACAGAAGAATCGTCGCCTGCCTGGCCGGAGCCACCCCGCCCGCCGGAGGGTGCACCCAATGTGATTTTCTTCGTGTTGGATGACGTCGGTTACGGGCAGTTATCCAGCTTTGGCGGATTGGTCGAGACACCCGTACTGGACAGCCTGGCTGATAACGGCCTGCGTTACACCAACATGCATACAACAGCCCTGTGCTCACCCTCACGCGGCTGCATTCTGACCGGACGAAACCATCACTCCATTGGGTTGGCCTCGATCACCGAGACCTCCACCGGCTACCCTGGCTATAATGGCATCCTGCCCTTTGACAGGGGCATGCTGAGTGAGATGCTGCTACCACAAGGCTACAACACTTTCTGTGTTGGCAAATGGCACCTTACACCGCCCGAACACACCACCGCAGCCGGTCCTTACGACCGTTGGCCACTTGGGCGTGGCTTTGAACAATTCTACGGCTTTTTGGGCGGCGAAACCAACCAGTGGTTTCCGGAACTGACTTACGATAATCATGTGATCGAAGCGCCCATGCGGCCAGAAGAAGGCTACCACTTGAGCATCGATCTAGCCGACAAAGCCATCGAGTTCATTCAAGATGCGCACGTTAATGCTCCAGACAAGCCTTTCTTCCTGTATTACGCCACCGGTGCCGGGCACGCTCCGCACCATGTGCCCAAAGAATGGGCGGATAAATACAAGGGCAAGTTCGATATGGGTTGGGACAAATACCGCCAGATCGTCCACCAACGCCAGCTTGAGATGGGTATTATTCCTCCAGGCACCGAGCTTTCTGCGCACGACCCGGATGTACCAGTTTGGGACACGCTCCCGGACGATACCAAGCGGTTGTTTAGCCGCTTTATGGAGGTCTATGCCGGCTTTGTCAGCTTCACCGATCACCACTTCGGGCGCATCCTAAAGTTCCTAGAGGAGATCGGCGAGCGCGATAACACGCTGATCATCGTCGTCTCCGATAACGGTGCCAGCTCCGAGGGCGGTCCGGTTGGCTCGCTCAACGAGATGTTCTTCTTTAACAACGTCAAGGAATCGCTCGAGGACAACTTCAAGATGCTCGATAAGCTGGGCGGTGTTGAGACTAACAACCACTACCCCTGGGGCTGGACCAATGCCGGCAATACGCCTTTCCGCCGCTGGAAGCGCGAGACCTACCGGGGCGGCACCACCGATCCATGCATCGTGTCCTGGCCCAAGGGTATCCAGGTGCAAGGAGAGATTCGCCAACAGTACGGGCATATCATCGATTTCGTCCCGACAGTCCTTAAATCGTTGGGGATTGAAGCACCTTTGAGCATCCGTGGCGTGACCCAGGCTCCCATCGATGGGATCAGTTTTGCCCACACATTCAATGATGGAAAAGGACCCAGCCATCACCACACCCAGTACTTTGAGATGTTTGGTCATCGCTCGATCTACCACGACGGTTGGCGGGCGGTCTGTCCCTGGCCGGGTACCAGCTTCACCGAGGCTGCCAAGAAGGACCGCCGGTTTGGTACCCCAATCGATAACCAGGTACTCCTGGACATCGAGTCCCACGACTGGGAGCTGTACCACCTCGACACGGACTATTCCGAAACCCACAACCTGGCTGCTGAGCATCGCGACAAGCTGATCGAGTTGATCGGACGCTGGTGGGCAGAAGCGGGCAAGTACCAGGTGCTGCCGATCGATGGCAGCGCCCTGCAACGTCTCAACGTGGAGCGACCGACCATCGCCACGCCGAGGAACAAATTCGTCTATTATCCGGGTGGGTCGGGGATTCCCTTCACCGCTTCGCCCAGGACCTACAACCGCCCTTGGAGCATTACTGCCGAGGCAGTGATCCCAGCGGGTGGTGCAGAGGGCATCCTGCTGGCTCAGGGCGGCAACACTGGCGGATATACCTTCTTCGTCAAGGATCACCGGCTCCACTTCCTTTATAATCACCTGGGCCGGGACAGGTTCTGGCTGCATTCCAGCGAAACGATTCCGGAAGGCATAGTCGAGCTGCGTTATGAGTTCGAGCCGACCGGCAAGCCCGACGTTACCCAGGGAAAAGGGGTGCCTGCTCGCGGCCAGCTATACATCAACCGCAAATTGGTCGCCAGCATCGACATGCCCTTCTCGATCCTGAACATGTGGGGAACGGAAGGTCTGACCTGTGGCTATGACGGCGGCGATCGCGTGGCACCGGATGAATACAGCGATGCGTTCACCTTTACTGGTATCCTCAAGCGTGTCACCATGGATCTTTCCGGCGAGCTGATCCCGGACACCGAAGCTGACATGAAAATCGCCATGGCGCGGCAGTAGAAACGGGCGCGATAGTAACGATAGTTACCCGAAGGGTTCCCAAAGAACCCTTCGGGCATCAACAAAAAACCAAAGGAGTCAGACAATGTTCGACCTTCCATTGGAATATGCCTTGATTAAATTTGAGAACGCCAGGCCCTCAGGCAAGGTTGTCCCAGAGCTTCTGGATTTGGCGGCGCGTGGCATTGTACGCTTTGTAGACATCGTCTTCATCCAAAAAGAGGCAGACGGCAACACGCGCACCGTCGAACTCAACGATCTCGACCCCGAGTCGTACGAGATGTTCGTTCCTATGGGCGAGCACGTTTCCAGCCTTTTTACGAACGACGACCTGGAGATCGTGGCGAGCAAACTCCCCAAGAATTCTGCAGCGATGCTCATCCTGTGGGAGAATCTGTGGGTCGCCAATCTCCGCCAGGCCATCCTGGATGCTGGCGGCGAGTTGCTTGAACGTGAGCAGATTGCTCCAGATGTGGTGGAGCAATTCAAAAAGGAACTGGCCGCGATATAGCGCGATCAAGTTTTATCCTTAGAAAGGAGTTAGATATATGAGCCCAAGAAGAGGACCTAATCCTCCCGGACCTGTTGGCGGTGTTGGTCGGGGACCGAACCCTCCCGGACCTGTTGGCGGAGTTGGCCATGGACCGAACCCCCCCGGACCGGTTGGCGGAGTTGGTCGGGGACCGAACCCCCCCGGACCGGTTGGCGGGGTTGGTCGGGGACCGAACCCCCCCGGACCGGTTGGCGGAGTTGGTAGACGCAACGGCCCTGGACTTTTACGATAAGCAGAGCACCGCATCCTTTATGGGAAGCGTACTGAGATGAATCAGCTCAGTTTGAAGATCGATTAGGAGCGGTAGAAAATTGTATAATATTGGGAGGTGTGTATCGTCAGGTGCACACCTCCAAAAATAAATACCCTGATGCCTATTTTGTTAGCTCGGAAGCTGAAAAATGGAAACAGACAACGCTCTTAACAGGTCAAAGCTGACGACCCCACGCGCAGCAGCAATTGCCGGGATAATATTCTCTGTGCTGCTCCTCATCAGCCTGGTGCTCATCCGGATTTCAGTGCCTAACGATCCTCAGGAGGCAGGAACCTGGCTTTCTGGTGATTGGAAAAATGTAAACCTGGCTTTGAATCTGCTGCCATTTGCGGGTATCGCTTTCTTGTGGTTCATCGGTGTGGTGCGTGACCGTCTTGGAAGCAGTGAAGATCGTCTCTTTGCTACCGTGTTCCTGGGGAGTGGGCTCCTGTTTCTAGCTATGCTATTTTCCTCATCAGCGGTAGCTGGTGCAATTATTTCTGTCTATGGCGCTTCCCCGAATATGCTGATTTCTTCGGGGATCTATACTTTTGGCCGTACTTTGACCTATGAGATCATGACAGTTTATACGATGAAAATGGCTGGTGTGTTCATGCTCTCTACCAGCACCTTATCACTGCGCACGGGTATTTTCCCGCGCTGGATGGCATTTCTTGGAATGGTGCTGGCCCTTCTACTCATGCTTACCATCAACTTGTTTTTCTGGGCTCCCCTGGTATTTCCACTGTGGATTTTGCTGATCAGTGTGCACATCCTGCTGGCAAATTTGCGAAAACCGAGGACCGAACAAACTGTACAGAACGCTAATTAATCAGATTCGGCTGAGAGCCTAAGTGAAGAACCTTAAAAAAAGCAAAGAATAAACGCCTTTAAAATGCACGTCAAATGAAGTTGATGTTAACTAATACAGGAGGAATTCAATGGCGCAAACAAATGCCTCTCCAAAACCGAAAAGTAATTCTTACACCATATTTATCTTCGTCCTGACTATTTTCTCCCTGGTGGTCATGGTGGTGATGTTAATCCCATGGCTTGATGACGAAACTGTCAAAGTACTTTCATTTTACGACAACCTGATCTGTGCCATTTTCCTGATCGACTTTTTAATAACCTGAGGAACTCACCCAAGAAATCCGACTACTTTATTAAGGATCGCGGTTGGCTGGATCTACTTGGCTCAATCCCTTCGCTGGGACTTTTTACCAATGCAGGTAAATATGCCGGCCTCTTTCGCCTGGCGCGCCTGAGTCGCCTGGCTCGCATTGCGCGGCTGATGAAAGGTGGGGGAAAGGAAGCGTTAATCAAAGATGTACTGGCTAATCGTAGCCGTTATACTGGATTTATCACCATCCTACTTACCATCATCACCCTGACTACCTGCAGTGTGCTCGTCCTGCAATTTGAAAGCAAATCAACTGATGCTAATATCAAAACGGGTTGGGATGCACTTTGGTACGCCGTCGTGACCATTACTACGGTGGGTTATGGCGACTTTTATCCCAAAACAGTGTTAGGTAGAATCTCAGGAATGTTCATCATGTTTGCCGGGGTTGGCATCATCGGTGTGTTAGCCAGCATTTTATCCAGCTTGTTGGTTGGTGCGCCGGCTGCCTCTGAAGAGGAAGACGCGCCCACTGAAGTGCCTGCACTCCCGGTTGAAAATGAATTAGCAGTGATCAAAAGTGAGCTTGCTGAGATGCACCGGCTGTTGGAAAAAATATCGGTGGAAAAAAATTTAAAGGAATAAACCGGACTTCGTTTTCCTAACCAATCTGAGTTAGTGGAGGGTGCCATGATCGACCCACATGCGAAACTTATCGCCTACCTTCGATTGATGTTACTGGTAGCTCTTCTTGGGGCAGTCAGTGCAGTGATCACCTTTGTATTTATTGCCCTGGTAAATGTTATTACAGACCTGTTATGGAAACAAGCTCCAATCGCACTTGGGATAGACACCCGGCTGTTCACCTTTGTGCTCTGTACCTTTGGGGGTCTGGTAGTTGGACTGCTGGTGAAGATCTTCGGTGATCATAACGCTATCTTTGCCGAGCTGATGCAGGAATTTGGGAAAACCGGGCGTTTTAACTATCACCATGCACCCGGGATCGTGATCACTGCTTTTGTCTCTCTTGTCTCGGGAGGCAGCCTGGGGCCTGAAGCACCGCTTGCGGACGCCTGTGGTGGGGTGGGGACATTGGCTGCGGAAAAGCTCAAGCTCGATGAGCAGGAGACGCGCACGATGGGCTATGGTGGTTTAAGTGCCATGCTCGGTGCTTTTGTCACCAATCCGTTTGGAGGGGCATTATTAAGTTTAGAGTCAGCTCAGGGCGGAGCGACGGGAACGATGCTCTATTTTTGGACGCTCTTTCCCGCCCTATTGGCATCGGCGGTGGCCACAATGGTCTTTGTTGGATTATCAGGCAGCTTCATGGGTACATTATTCTCTTTCCCCGATTATGTGCCAGTGGTTAAAGACCTGATCGTGGCTATTCCATTCAGCCTGGTGGGTGGCGTGGCAGGTGTGCTCTTTATGCTCATGTTCAAATGGATACGACAACTGATGCAACCCATGAAGAGCCGTGTAGTGTGGCGTGGGTTGATCGGTGGTTTGGGCATGGGGATCATCGGGGCGTTGTTGCCGCTGACCCTGTTTTCAGGGGAAGAACAAACAGGTGAGATGATCGAACAAGCAGCTGAGATCGGCGTTATTATGCTGATCGTATTGGCACTAGCAAAACTATTCTCCACTTCCCTCCTGCTGGCCACCGGTTGGAAAGGTGGTTATATCTTCCCGATCATGTTCGCCGGGGTCGCCCTGGGAATGGCAGGCCATCTCCTGTTTCCTGCTACTCCCGTGGCGGTAACTGTGGCGGCCACACTGGCAGGTGCTCTGGTGGCATCCTTGAAAGCGCCTTTGTTCGCTGCGCTCTTCACCCTGTCCATGGTCCAGGCAGAAACGGCACCAGTGGTTGCAGTTGCCGTCATAATTAGCGCATTCATGGTTGCTCTTTTAGGGATGCGCGAAGCTCGCCGTGCTCAAGCCCTGGCACAGGCTGAATCAAAGAATATTGAGATATCGTAATCAGGATAATGAGTCATGGCAACCAAATCACTCACAGACCAAAAAACCGCAAGTAAATTAAGCCGGTTCATACCCATCCTGGCATGGCTACCGCGTTATAACCGCACCTGGCTGGTGGCTGACATCATTGCAGGCTTGACCCTGTGGGGTCTTGTTGTTCCAGAAGGCATGGCTTATGCTGGGGTGGCTGGCTTGCCTGCACAAGCCGGCTTATATACGCTAGTTGCTTCACTGCTTGTCTACGCCTTATTTGGTTCCTCGCGCCATCTCTCCGTTGGTGCCACCTCCGCCACAGCCGCTTTGATTGCTTCGACAGTGATTGCCCTGGGTGCAACCACTGCGGATATGACGACATACTATGCCTACGCCGTCATGCTGGTCCTGGTTATTGGGGTTGTGTTCCTGGTTGCAGGTCTGGCGCGCCTGGGCTGGGTGACCCAGTTCCTGTCGAAGCCGGTCATGGATGGTTTTGTCACCGGCTTGGCGATTTTTGTGGCTGTGGGTCAGCTCAACAAACTGTTTGGGGTGGAAAAAGGTGAGGGGAATGTATTTGAGAAGTTTTTCTATATCATCAAGCAGCTTCCAGAAGCCAACTGGGTGACTTTTACCGTGGGTGCTTTAGCCCTAGCACTATTGTTCCTGCTACCGCGTTGGAACAAGAAGATACCTGCTGGTTTGGTGGTGTTATTCGCCTCCATAGCAGTAAGCTCTATTTTCGAGCTCGAAGCGAATTATGGAGTGGCAGTGGCAGGGGTGCTACCACAAGGACTGCCCTCCCTGGCATTTCCAAAGGTACCACTAAATACCATTGTGGAAATGATCCTGCCTGCCATTGGTATTTTCCTTGTTGCATATAGCGAAGCCCTAGGCGTGGCACGCGAGTTCGGTGAAAAACATCATTACGAAGTCGACCCTGATCAGGAGTTAAATGCTCACGCCATTTCCAATATCGTCAGTGGATTGTTTGGGGGGATGATCGCCGCTGGTGGCATGTCTGCCTCTGCGGTTAAAGAGGGGGCAGGTGGTCGTTCGCAAATTGCGAATATTGTAGCCTGGGTGGTTACCCTGGTAACGCTGCTTTTCCTTACGCCCTTATTTGCCAGCCTGCCTGAAGCGGTTCTAGCAGCATTGATCATCCACGCCATCTGGCACATCATCACTGCCCGAAAACTAGAGAAGATACTCTTGGTATCAAAAACTGAGTTCGGGTTGGCAGCGCTCACCCTGGCAGGTGTGTTGTTTATCGACGTCTTGGAGGGTATGATGATTGGATTAGTGGCTTCTGTGCTCCTGGTCCTCTATCGATCAAGCCGCCCTCATTTGGCCTCTCTGGGACGTGTCCCGGGTATTCCCGGTGCATATTCTGCCCTGGACAGGCATCCTGATAGCATTGCCATTCCGGGCATCCTGATCTTCCGTCTGGATGCACCAATTTATTATGCTAATGCCCTGACCGTTCGGGAGCAAGCAAAAACCTTGTTAGAAAAGACTCAACCACCTCCCCACGCAATAATACTGGGTTCCGCTGGTCAAGATTCATTGGATATTACCAGTGCAGACATGTTGAAAGGGTTGCTGACGGAGCTGCGGGACCAGGGCATAGATATTTATGTGGCTGAATTGCATGGGACAATCAGAGAATTTATTCAACGGACAGGGATAATGGAAATTATTGGAGAAGATCACATCTTCCCAACCATTGACGCTGCTGTTCGTTACGTAGAAAAATCAGCTGGATTTGACGCAAACAGTGCAGATGCGTGATGAGGATCGAGAATATCAAGCTTGAGGAGAAAAATGAATGAATGATACACGTGGAAAGCTAGTAATTTATCTGGTCGCATTCGCCGCAGTCTTTGTGATTTTATTCGGTATCCGTGGCTCTGCATCCATCATCAACCCAATTCTATTGGCTGCTGTGATCACCATCACGGTACTGCCGATTCCCGGCCGCTTGAAGGCACGCGGTTTGCCGGGTTGGCTCTCGCTTGTGCTGACTATTTTGCTGGTTGTTTTAATACTGTTATTGGTCATTGTGACAGTCTTTTTCTCAGTTGCCAAACTATCTACAGAACTACCGATATACCTGGCAGAAAGTTCAGCGCAGGCTACCGAGGACCTTTCCTCGACAGGAACTACAACAACAAGCATAGAGATAGAACAAGTGACCACATCCTTAGGTCCGATCGCACAGGGTGCAATATCAGCGGTGTTGGATGTGTTGGTTACTTTTGGATTAGCCCTGGTGATCTTCTTTTTTATGATCAGCGCCGCCCTTGCCTTACCTACGCCCTCCCGCATGGGGCTGGATCCGGGTTCGTCGATTATTAAGCGCGTGACCGAGCTCACCGAAGATGTACGCAAGTATATGACCGTCCTGACCGGGGTCAATTTTATTGTCGGTGTAACGGATACCATTTTTCTGATGGTGCTGGGGGTAGATTATGCCCTCCTTTGGGGTATGCTGGCCTGGTTCATGGGGTATATCCCTTCGATCGGCTTCATCATTGCTTTGATCCCTCCAGTATTGATGGCTTACGCAGAGTTTGGTTTACAAACAGCATTAATTGTCTTAGTAGGATATATCCTTATTAACGGTGGTGTGGAGAATTTCTATAAACCTAAGGTGATGGGGCAAAAGTTATCAATCTCCCCCTTGATCGTTTTTGTTGGTTTATTTATTTGGGGATACCTTTTGGGTGGGATCGGTGCCATCCTGGCAGTACCTATGACCATGCTGGTGATCATCATCATGGAGAATTTCGAAGGCACGCGCCCGATTGCAATCCTGATGCGCTACTCTGGAGAGGAGAAAAAGGAAGAAAGGGAAGAGGCGGCAAAACATGTGCAGGGATTGTGGGGAAAGGCGAAGCAAACCCTCCACCCCGACAAAGATTCTCAGGATAAAACCGAGTGAACCTTCCAATTCCATCACACCACTACCACTCAGGTTTGAAAGTGTTGGGTTGGAAAAGCAAACTTGTGCCGTAGCGCTGATGTTCGTAAAGGAATTATCTACCAACGAATGAACATAATATTACCTGGATATGCATTGGTGATTTACAAATGCATCCTGAGCCGAAATATCCATGAACACAGTCAGTTCCTAATGAAAGAGGTTTGATGTTGGAAGACCAAGGAGTAGCTTATGCGAAACCGTAAAATGAGAAGAGTCGCTGCCCGTTACCAGTGGGATCGCTTGAAGGTGAGCTTCTGGTTCGCTCCGGTGGTTATGTCTGTCATAGCGATCCTGCTTGCATGGTTTATGTACTTTCTAGATGGTCTCATCCCCAACGAAATCCTGGCAGAAAGTCGCCTCATCCTCACGGGAACCCCGGGTGAAATGCGTGCTGCCCTGATAAGTATGGCCACCACCATCCTGGCAACTGCTGGGATTGTCTTTACCCTGCTCACCCTGCCGCTTTCGACAGTCGCTGCACAGTACGGCTCGCGCTTACTGCGTGTCTTCCTGGGAGATCGCACCACCCAGCTTGTTCTGGGCACATTTGTGGCAACATTTGTTTACTGCCTGGCTGCTGCCCTTACTATTCTACCGGTTCAGGTTGAACCAGAAGGACCTCAACTCACTGTAACGTTTGGATTGCTCTTGCTACTGGCTTCCTTCGCTTCACTGATCTTACTTGTCCAGCATATCAGCACGATGTTACAGGCTCCAAATATTGCTGCTGCCGCAGGAGCAGAGCTGCGCGAAGTTGTTCTGTCCGAGATGCCTGAGCAGCTTGTTGGTCGTGATGATTGTATGGATGGATTAAAAACCTTCCCTGCCTCACTGGGGGAGGATAACGGTTATGTGGTTCGCGCGAGAAAATCTGGAGCCATACAATATATCGATCCCCAATACCTGCTGACTCTGGCAGGTGAGCATAATCTGGTCATCCGCCTGTTACGTAAGCCAGGTCACATTGTCTGGCGTGACGAGCAGATCGCTTTGGTTTGGCCAGCGGCTCAGGTTGACGAGGAATTGGATCCTCAAATCCGGAACGCATTTCGGATTGGAAACGGACGCACACCCACGCAGGATGTCGTCTATGCGGTCAACCAGCTGGTTGAAATGGCGGTGAGAGCCATGTCTGCAGCGATCAATGACCCTTTTACCGCCATGACCTGCCTGGATCATATTGGCGAGGGTCTGGCATTGTTCATCAAGCAGGGTGAGAAGAGTTCATGTTATTACGACCAGAAAAATCAGCTGCGTCTGATTCTGGAGCCAGTCACATTTGCAGAGCTACTTAATAGCGCTTTTGATATGCTGCGCCATGCCAGCTGCGACAATGCCAGTGTCTTGCTGCATATACTTAAGGTGATCGACGCCATAGGACGGGAGACGAATTTATCCCAAGCACGCCAGGAATTGCTTCGTCATGTTAATCTTGTCCAGTTGGAGAGTAAAGCTGGGGCGATCATTGAAGTGGATCGCGAACGAATATCGAAGCGCTGTATAGAATTGGCAGGTTTGTTTCAGTCCAATGATTCATGAGGTTGGTACATGAGCACTCAAACCAATAAAATTGCCAACCAATCCATTCGAAATCGTTTCCTACCTATCCTGAGCTGGCTTCCCAGTTACCAGCGTGTCTGGCTGCGCGGCGATATTATTGCTGGCGTAACCGTGTTGGCGCTGCTCATTCCAGAAGGGATGGCTTATGCCCAAATTGCCGGTATGCCTCCCGAGACGGCTTTTTATGCTGCGCCAATTGGACTGTTATTGTATGCCATCTTTGGTACCTCTCGGCAGTTGGTTGTGGCTGTGTCAGCGGCGATTGCTACGATGTCGGCTGCTGCGATTGCACCATTAGCCGCAGCTGGTTCACCGGAATATGCAGCACTTACTGCGGGGCTTGCCATTGCTGCTGGGTTGATCTCCATCCTGGCTGGGCTTTTTAAGTTGGGGCGGATTGCTTCCTTTTTCTCTGAATCCGTTCTGGCTGGTTTTGTTACCGGGCTGGCGCTGACCATTGCCATTAAGCAGGTGCCCAAGCTCTTCGGAATCGAAGGCGGATCTGGAAACTTCTGGGAGCGATTATACGATATCCTTATACATCTGAATGAGACACACTTTCTGACCCTGCTAGTGGGCTTGATTTCAATTGCCTTAATTGTCATCCTGGAACACCGTTTCCACAAGCTACCCGCCGCACTCATCGTCATGGTATTGGGGATTATCATATCCAGCCTGTTCGGATTTGAGGCGCTAGGGATTGAGGTTGTTGGTGAGGTCCCAGCAGGGTTAGCACCACCGAAACTACCTGGACTCACCTTGGATCAATGGTTGCTGCTTTTACCAGCTGCACTCGGCGTGGCATTGGTCAACTTTGCAGAAGCGTACGGTCCAGCACGTAATTTTTCTACCAAGCACAATTATGAAATATCTGCAAACCAGGAGTTGGTAGGCTTGGGAGCTGCAAATTTGGGAGCAGGACTCTTCCAGGGTTTTTCTATTGGTTCTAGTCTGTCTAAATCAGCTGCTAACGACCGGGCTGGAGCGAAAACGCCAGTTGCCCTCATTGTATGCGCATTCCTGACGGTTTTAGTAGCGCTTTTCTTTACCCCGTTCTTTGCACCCTTGCCTGAAACGGTGCTAGCTGCTGTCGTGGTGGTAGCGATATATGGCATGATTAAAATAAAGGCGATCAAACGGCTTTACCGTTTGAACAAATTTGATTTCGTTCTAGCTATTGCCGCCATCTTAGGTGTGCTCACCTTCGATGCACTCGAGGGCTTGTTGATCGCGGTGATACTTTCATTGATAGCATTGGTGTGGCGTGCCAGCCAGCCTCAGCTAAGCATTTTGGGACGTGAACCGGGTAAATTCACCTTTAGTGATACCCGAATACATCCTGAGAACCGAACAATTCCTGGTCTTCTGATCCTGCGTCCAGATGAAGGATTATTCTTCGCCAATGCTGATGCTTTACATAATGAGATCGTGTCTCTGGTCGAGGAAACCCAACCGCAAGCGAGGGTAGTCCTGCTCGACCTGGAAATGAGCAACCAGCTGGATGTTCCCTCAGTGGATATGTTGGTCGAGTTGAGAGAAGAGTTAGCTCATCTAGGTATGGATCTATGGCTGGCACGTGTGCATAGATCAGTGAATGAAATGCTTGAACGGAGCGGATTTATCCAACAGCTTGGTCCAGAAAAGATCCACTCTCGGAACCTAGATAGTATTATGGAATATCTTTCAAAGATAGCTCCAGATGAGTTGGAAGACATAACATTGATTAATGAAGGGCTTAAACTAACCATTGAAGTAATCGAGGTATTTCTCTCCCAATCTACAGGTGAGCAACGCCGGATTTTGGAGGATTATCACAAAAAATTGGCAGAGATTCTTCAGTCTACCGAAGCCTACTCGGCGAAATGAGGTTCCAGATTGGATTGATGCAAAGTGAAAAGAACTAAACCGTCCAAAATTTCACCTGTTCGAACACCTTCATCGGGTACCCCACTCGCATTCCATATGCTGGTCAAGCCAACCGGAGCAGTGTGTAATTTGGATTGCCAATACTGCTTTTTCCTTTCCAAGGAAGTGCTCTATCCCAACAGCCATTTCCATATGACAGATGATCTGCTTAAAATATACATTCGTCAGATGTTGGACGCACAATCAACACCCGAGATCAACCTCAACTGGCAAGGTGGTGAACCTACTTTAATGGGCTTGGATTTCTTCAAGCGCTCCGTGGAGTATGCAGAAAAATATAAAAAACCTGGACAGAAATTGTTCTATACCATCCAGACGAACGGTACCAAGATTAATCATGACTGGGCAGTTTTCTTCAAGCAGAATAATTACCTGGTAGGCTTGAGCATGGATGGTCCGAAGGATTTGCACGATGTTTACCGGGTGAACAAGGGTGGGCAGGGTTCCTTTGACCAGGTGATGCGTGGATGGGAAATCCTGATGGCTCATGAAGTGGATGTCAACATCCTGTGTACGGTGAATGCCGCCAATGGTGACCATCCCCTGGAGGTATACCACTTCTTCCGCGATGATCTTAAAGCGCAATACATGCAGTTTATTCCCATCGTGGAGAGGGTGACTGCGGAAACGCTGGCTTTAGCGAACACAGGTTGGAGCGAGCATCCCAGCATAGAACGCCCGTTGTACACCCAAAATGGAGAACTGGTCACCGAGCGCTCGGTTAAACCCGATCAATTCGGACGTTTCTTGATCTCCATTTTTGATGAGTGGATCAAGGGTGATGTTGGCAAGGTATTTGTGCAGTCCTTTGATGTTTCCCTTGCGAATTGGTTGGGTCAACCCAGTCTATGTATCTTCCAGCGTACGTGCGGTGAGTCACTGGTTCTGGAGCATAATGGTGATCTCTACTCATGCGACCACTTTGTAGAACCGGCTTACTTGCTGGGCAATATCAAGAAGACTCATATGATTGATCTGGTGTCTTCAGACCAGCAACATAAGTTTGGTCAGGATAAATATGACACGCTTCCACAATATTGCCGTGAGTGTGAAGTTTTGTTTGCCTGCTATGGCGAATGTCCACGTAATCGTTTCACCCACACCCCCAATGGGGAGCCAAACCTGAACTATTTGTGTGCAGGGTACAAGCTTTTTTTCAACCATATCATCCATCCGATGACCATCATGGCGCAGCTTCTTCGCGCTGGGCGTTATGCTGACGAAGTGATGAAAATCCTGGCTCAGGAGGAGATGCATGGATTGATGAAATGATCGCCATGGCATCGATGAAAATTATGGAAAACGTGCAGTAGGATACAGATGAAGATCAATAAATCCAATTTACCCAATGATATTGTTGCAGGCCTGACTTTTGCGCTGGTGAATATCCCACAATCCATGGCCCATGCATTATTGGCAGCTGTCAATCCAGTATTCGGCCTGTATACATTGATGCTGGCAACACCGATTGGTGCATTGTTCACCAGCGCAATCTTTATGAATATATCGACGACCAGCGCATTGGCAGTTGCTGCTGGTGATACGATGATTAATTATCCAGAAAGCTCAAAGATAACGGTCTTGGCGACCCTGGTAGTCATGATCGGTATATTCCAGGTTTTGATGGGGGTATTCCGCCTGGGTTGGATCACGCGCTTTATCCCATTTTCGGTGATGACCGGTTTCATGACTGGTGTTGCGGTGATGATCATTATTGGCCAGCTCGGTGATTTCACTGGTTACTACAGCCATTACTCGGGAAAAATTACCCAATTAGCCGACCTGGTGCTAAACTGGAAATCCATCGAATGGTCAACTTTTGCCATCGGCCTTTTAACCATCCTGCTGATCTATGGACTGGGGAAAACGCGCCTTTCCAAATTTTCTCTTATTCTGGCGCTGGTGCTATCTTCAGGCTTGGCTGTCCTGTTGAATTACACATTTACCACTGAAATAAAGCTGGTAAAAGACATTTCTGAGGTGCCGCGTTCCCTTCCTAGCTTGGTATTACCTTCCCCATCCCTCATTGCTGCTCTGATGCTTCCAGCGATCGCGGTTGGTATCATTGGTCTTGTGCAAGGTGCGGGCGTCAGCCAGACCTTTCCCAACCCGGACGGTAAATTCTCTAATGTATCCCGTGATTTTCTTGGTCAAGGCGCTGCAAATATAGCTGCGGGCTTCTTTGGCGGTATCCCAGCTGGGGGATCCAGCTCGGGTTCAGCGCTTATGATTAGCGCAGGAGCCCGTTCTCGCTGGGCAAACATCTTTGGCGGTATCGCGGTTGCCCTGGTGGTTTTATTGTTTGCTGACCTGGTTGAGCTGGTTGCGATGCCTGCCCTGGCTGGATTGGTGATTGTAGCGGGTGTCCAGATGATCAACATGAATTCCATCCAGACCGTGTGGCAGACGAACACCGTTTCTCGCACGATCATGTTAGTCACTTTGGGCTCGACCCTGGTCATGCCACTGCAGTACGCAGTATTGCTGGGCGTGGCGATCTCTATCCTGCTTTTTGTTTTTCAGCAGTCGAATAAGATCCGGGTCGTTGAGTGGGTCGTAGGAGAAACTGGTTGGCCGGTTGAACGACCTGTCCCGAAAAAGTTGAAATCTGGAAAAGTGACCGTGCTGTTTATTTATGGTAATCTTTTCTACGCTGCTGCCGATATCCTTGAAAAAAGCCTGCCTGCCGTCGAAAGCGCAAACCGTTCAGTTGTGATCTTGCTATTGCGTGGGTATGAAGATGTTGGCAGCACAGTGGCTGAAGTATTACGCCGATATACACAAGCCTTGCAAGCCAATCAAGGCAAGTTGATCCTGGCAGGAGTATCCAAGGCCTTACGCGCTCAGCTCCAGCGTACCGGGATGCTGGAGTTAATTGGCAAGGAGAATATCTTCCCAGAAACAAAAACCATCGGTGAAGCAGGCAATGCTGCATTTAAAGCAGCAACCGATTGGCTCGAAGGGACCTCTACCGATCATGACGTTATTACGGATCCGAAGGAGAAAAAAGATTAGCTTGATGGAAAAACGACCTTCACTGATCGAGTTTGCCAAAGAAATCTACCTGATCTGGGTAACCGAAAAACCCAATCAACTGGCGGCGGCATTGGCGTATTTCGGTGTGTTCTCTTTTGCCGCGGTGATCTATATCGCCTTTCGATTAGCCAGTATTTTTATCGACGAAGTGGCTGCTGCTGAACGACTTTACGAGCGAATTGTTGCAGTCTTGGGTACGGAGGTCGCAACATTTATCCAGAATTCGGTCATTGCATTGTCATCAGCCAATTCAGGCGGAACTACCCTCGTAACGATCGTGAGCCTGGTGTCATTGTTATTTGCGGCAATGGGATTATTTCTTCAGCTTAAATATGTCTTGAACCGGATCTGGCAGGTACCCATATACCAAAGAGGACAGAGGTTTGCTCTGGTCAAACGTTATTTATTTGCTTTTATCATTGTCATCATTTTGGGATTATTGATCATCCTTGGAGCAGTCTTTAGCGTGGTTCTTGCCTGGTTCGGCTCTGTGATATCAGAGTATACCAGCGGGACAACATTGTTATTCGCTCTTGAAATACTTGCCTTCCTGGGTGCTATTGTTCTGGCAAATGCATTCATTTACAAAGTACTTCCCGATGTCAAATTACGGTGGCGCGATGTCTGGCCTGGATCGATCATTTCCGCCCTCCTGTTGATCATTGGTGGTGTGGTGATCGGATTATATTTCAAGATCGCCGGAGTCGGTTCAGCCTTTGAAGCGGCAGGCGCGTTCGCCGTCTTGATGATATCGATTTATTACTTTGCCCAGATATTCTTGGTGGGAGCGATAATTACCAGAGTTTATGCTCGTAGGTATGGATCGATGCGGGAGTCGTCATAATCCTTGATATACAGCAGATGCCCTAATGGAATACTTCAGCCAAACAGAAAAGAAGATATTAGGAGAATAGCAATGAAGAAATATTGGAGTTACTTAATGATCGCACTAATACTTATGCTCATTTTATCCGGTTGCGGGCGTGATCTGTCTACACCTTCGAGTCGACTTGTTGGCCATTGGGTATCCAGTACAGCCATAAAAACAGAATATTACTACAGCGAAATTGATTCTAAGACCAAGTTAGGAACCCTCACAATGTATGATCCGCGCAATGATACAGAGGTTACCTGTAACTATGATATTTTTAGCGAATTACCGAATGAGGAAAATGTATCTCTTGAGGAAGCCTGTCCAGGAGAAATAACAGCGATTGTAGATTATGTCGTGAAAAAAGATGGCACATCTGCACTGAGGATGTCATCTAAAATAACGTACGTTGACACCAAAACCAAGCCATAAGATCGTATGTCTCAGATGATGTTCTTAAGAAATTCTTCGTCCAAAAATTAAGGCACTTAATGCATCTATTCTGTCCGTTCAAAATGCACAAAAATACTAATCAACCTAAAAGTAATATCTAAGAAAATCAATGGGTGAGTGAAATTACCAGAACAGGTTTCTTGATCAGGGGATCGAATGAGAAAATTGAAGAAGATAGTTTTTAAGGACATCATTATCATCAATTCCATTTGGACAAGTTTGCGGATCGCTTTCCTTGCTTTATACTTATGCAGATGTGGAACAACAGCATGGAAGATATAGGCATAACAGACAAAAATATCCCGAAATATGGTATTCCAAAGACAAGATACCTGTATACATAGTAGATACAACTGCTTTTGGCTGTGGATCAAGTGGTAGCGGGTTCGACCCCCGTCAGGCACCCCACCACATATGGGAGATTTGGCGAGAAATCTCTCTTTTATTCTATAAAAAGTGATTTCCTGTGTAAACAGCTTTTTGGGAAATGATACAATCCTACTTTCTTCAGCTATCCGCCGGTCTGGTCACCGCTCCGAGTGATCACACACTGCAGAGCGATTAGTTTTATCGTATGGTCAAATCATATCATAAAACCCACATATATAGAACGTATATTCTAATATTGGACCTTACCTACATCAGATTGGATTCGTAGGGGGCTGGTTAATGATGCCTGGTAGATCTGGTTGTACCAACTAAAGGCAGTTTTTATCAGTGTTACTCTAAGCACCATACCCTCTCTTTAATGTCGTTGCATTACGGAAATTACTCATCGCTTGTTTTCGAGAAGTGTTTCCATGCTCGCGCCGTACATCTGCCAATTGTCAATTATCTAATTGTTCCAATACAGAGTCTGATTTGTAATTCTTTACTAGTCCACTCCATGATTACAACATTGAGCCAGAGTATGATTTAAGGTAAAATGTTGTCACAGAGCTCCTCGATCACCATGTCTGACCAAAGCCAAATCCTACTTCAAACGAAACTACATCGCCCGCGCCTACCGCACAATCTGGTTGTACGCTCACGACTGATGGAGGAGTTCAACCGGGTTATTGACCACCAGCTTACCCTGGTCTGTGCACCGGCCGGTTTTGGTAAGACCACCCTGGTATGCACATGGCTCGAGCAGATTGATAAGGATAAGGCTGTGGGGGTCGCTGTAAAACCTGCCACATGGCTTTCGCTGGATGAGAATGACAGCGACCTTCACCTTTTTTTACGCTATTTCATCACCACATTACGCAGAGTATCCAAGGAAGCTTGTGAGGAGACTCTGGCTTTACTCCGGGCGCAGCAGCAACCACCCGATGCAGTCCTTTACGCCACACTCAGCAATGAGCTCGCCGAGCTTCCTGAAGACACGATTCTCGTCCTGGATGACTACCACACCATTCGCGGCACCAGGGTGCACAATCTGCTGATTGAGTTGGCACATCACTGGCCAAGACCGTTGCACCTGGTGCTGATCTCACGCATCGAGCCGCCTCTACCGCTTCCCAGTTTGCGAGCGAAGGGGATGCTCCACGAGATTCGCACACACAACCTGCGCTTTACCCCGGAGGAGACAGCTGCCTATCTGAGCCAGTCGCAATTAACCCTTCACAACCAGAAGGATATGCAACTTCTGGAGGAGCGCTTTGAAGGATGGCCTGCCGGCCTGCATCTGGTAGCCCTTTCATTGCGTTCTGCCGGCAGCCAGGAAGCCGTTCTGTCGGTTTTATCCGGCGAGAATCCTAACATCACTGGATACCTGATCGATGAGGTACTCTCTCATCAGTTTCCAGCCATCAACTCGTTTTTAATTCGGACTTGCATCCTGGATCGCTTTTGTGTTCCGCTATGCGAAGCCATCCTGGGGGAGGTCGACCCTGCATGGAATGCACGCGCCTGCCTGGATTGGATTGAACGCGCTGAGCTGTTCATCATTCCCCTGGACGAGCGCCGGGAATGGTACCGCTATCACCGTCTATTCCAGGAATTGCTGCAGCAGAGATTGTCTGCTGAGATGAGAACTGACCAGGTGTCATCCTTGCATTGCATGGCTTCAGTTTGGTTCGAAGAGCATGGGCTAATCGATGATGCTCTGCATCACGCCCTGGCAGCTGGTGACCTGGATCTGGCTGCACGCCAGATGAATGCTGGAATGCGCGAGGTGATCAACCGTGAGGAGTGGCCAACACTGGATCGCTGGCTGCGCCAGTTACCTGAAGAGTTGATCAAACAGCACCCGGAACTGCTAATAATCAGAGCCTGGATATTAAATTTTATATGGAGACTTGATCTTCAAGCACAAGTTGTCCAGCAAGCAGCTGAACTACTCAATTCAGAGGTATGGTGCGAGGTTGTCCGTAGAAGACCAGCAGATCTTGCGCGGGCAAATCCTCATGCTCAGGGCACAGTTTGCGTATTTTAGCAATGAAATTGAAGATGCATTAGCTCTGTCCAAGGAAGCCTTAGCACTCCTACCCCCTTCGTGGACATTCGCTCGCGGCGCAGCGATATTGTACCTGGGGTTATCCCTCCAAGCCAATGGGCAGATACACGAGGTCGAAAAGCTATTGTTCGATGAATATGAGTCTTGCAGCGATAAGACAGATATTTATCCCCTGGTCATCCTGCAAACTTTAGGATACATCTACATTTGGACAGGCCAGCATGAGAAAGCCAGGCAAATTGGGCAGGTGTTGATTCAAGGGGCAACCCGTAGCAGGATTTTAACCATGAAGAATTGGGGTGATTATTACCTTGGTGTGGCGTGTTATCAACGCAATGATTTGGAAGCTGCGAGATCAGTACTTTACCAAATTCTTAAAAATCGATATATAGCCCATGCGGCTGCTTACCGCGATGCCGTTACGGGTCTGGCATTAATCCACCAGATCAAAGGGGAGAGTTCTGAGGCCTGCCAGATTAGTTGAGATGATCAGCCGGACTGACCTTGAGGAGATGGGCACTGAAAATATCCAAACAGGCTCGCTACACGCCAGGCTAATGCTCTTGCAAGGAGACGTAGCAGGCGCGGGCCAGTGGGTTGACACATTCTCCGGCCCACCGCCGGACCAGGCTCTTTATATGGATGGAAGAACCGCAAGTGACCCGGGTACGCGTCCTTGCAGCCAGAGGCACAGATGTTGATTTGAACCTGGCATTGCAAATATTGGACGCCCTGGATGGGATCGCTGACCGTACACATAAAATCCGTTATAAGATCGAGCTCCTCGCATTGCGTGCCCTGGTACTGGATACACAGGGGAACACCGACCAGGCAAATGCCAGGTTGATGGAGGCGCTAGACCTGGCGCGGCCAGGGGGCTTCATCCGGGTTTTCGTTGACCTGGGGGAACCCATGCAGAGTATGTTAAGCCGGTTTGTTAGTCAAGGTGACATGGCTGATATGATTAACCGCATTCTGGCGGCTTTTCCAGAGACTGAGAAAAATCTGGCTAGCCTCGATACATTAAAGGGCCCTTCAATATCCGGTAACTTAGCTTTAGCTGAACCATTGACACCCCGGGAGCTGGAGGTGCTGGAACTATTACGCGGGCCATTGAGTATCAAAGAGATCGCCCTCAAACTCAACATATCCTCTGAAACCGTCAAACGCCATACAGCCAATATCTACGGTAAGCTTGGCGTCAACCAACGCAGGAATGCTGTGGCAAGAGCTGAAGAAGCGAACATTCTTTCTCCACGCTGAGCACTTTTTCCTGTCCATAACTCCAAGGTACTACATATTAACTACACACTAATTACAACTTAAGGGGGTGTTTTTACGCGCCACAATAGACTATCATCTTTAAATAATGAGAAATCTATCCAGGAATCCAATACCATTCGATCAACCGGCTACCTACCAGATCAGTGTGCAAGGCCGGATTGATTCAACCATGTCTGATCTTCTGGGAGGTATGACGATCTCCCCGGTCACTGTGGAATCGGATCACCCCGTCACAACTTTATCTGGCGAGCTGGGCGACCAGGCTGCCCTGGCCGGTGTTCTCAACCAGCTTTATGAGCTGCATCTGACGGTACTTTCGGTGAAGCGCATGGAGATTTGAGCGTCAAATGCGCAAATTGGATCAACGACATCATATTGATCTCTGTCATGATGCTTTTTGTAAGCATGTATTAAATGTAGATTTGTAATCGGCCAACACAAAGACATAAGGAAGGAGAAAAATCATGCGACGAGGACGAGGAATAGGTGGCCCTGGAAGGGGCCCAGGCAGAAGGATGGTCGTGCGGAGGCATCGCCGGATGCGCCGGCGCATGCGCCGAAGAATGATCGTTGGCGGTGCAGTGCTCATTGCTGCCGGTACCAGCGCGGTCAAATTGAGTCAGAGTGAAGCACAGCAGATCGAACAATCCACCGGACAGAAGCCGGAAAACTTGTCAGAAGAACAACTGGATGCTGCCATGGCTGATCTAGGCATCGAAGGCCAGGAGCCGACCGACCAGGAAATCACGGCGCTCGAGGCGGAAGAGGATAAGAATCCGTCTGTCTGAAGTTCAAAAAAAAAGGAATTATAAGGAGAATCAATGAAAAAGAAACATCAAACAAAACAAGGGTTATTGCTATTTAGTCTGGTGATCATTGGAGTTCTGATGCTGAGCTCCTGCGTTCCAGCACCTACACCTGCACCAACGCAGGATGTAGCCCTGATTCAGACCCAATCAGCTCAAACCGTGGTGGCAGATTTAACCCAAAATGCACCCCCACCAGCAACCCAAGCCCCACCTCCCACAGCAGTACCGATGGCGGTGCCAACTGAAACACCCATGCCGCCTGGCCCAACCCCCGACCCAAATATCCCGGTGGCAGTGTTCCCAACTCCCGCAGCAGGTGAGCCAGCTGCGATCGCCAACTACAATACCGTGATCTTCAGTGGTCCGGGAATAGATTATGTGGTGTATGGTGCCCTGCTCGGAGGTAAGACCGCCAAGGTAGTCGGGAAGAGCGAAGATGGCCTGTGGTGGGCGGTGAGTGTACCCGTTACTCCTACTGGAGCAGGCTGGGTGAGTGCGGGCTGGGTGACTGTGAGCGGTGCAGATGCTGTTCCTGTACTCCCCACACCTCCAGTGCCACCCACAACCGAGCTCGTCCCACCGGGTCCATCGGATCCACAGGCATTGGTGATCGCTAATGCGTACGTGCGCACCGGTCCGGCGATCAACTATCCAGCCTATGGTATTGCCCAGGCAAATGCAAGCGGCCGTGTGATCGGTAAAAGCGAGGATGGACTATGGTGGGTAGTACGGCTCAATCCGCAAAATATCGGCGCTGGTTACGGCTGGATAGAAGGCGCATATACTCAGGCTAGTAATGTGGACAACATCCAGACGATTGCCAACCCAACCGGGTATCAGACTGCCCCACCCCCTCCACCGCCCGCAGGTACAAGTGGACCTACTGCGACTACCGTCGATTATGTGAACGTACGAAGTGGCCCGGGGACCAATTACACCATTTTGGTTGTAGCACCGCCAAATTCCACCGGTGAAGTGACTGGCAAGAGCTCAGATGGTTTGTGGTGGCAGGTGAAGATTTCCACCACTTACTCTCCAGACGGGTTGGGCTGGGTATCTGCGGATTGGGTCTATACCCAAAATACATCCTCTGTACCAGTGGTCGATGCTCCACCAGCTCCACCAACCCCTCCGCCCTCGGAAGCCACACCACCTCCGACTTCGACGGCTCCAACCGAGGTACCTCCACCAGCAACGGGTGTGCCAAGCTGTGCACTGGTTTCTCAGGAACCTGCTGATGGCACTGTCATCAGCCCCGGAACGAGTTTTAACACCACATGGGTACTGCAGAACACTGGCACCGGAAACTGGGAAGCCAGCGAGGTCGATATCCGTTACATCGCAGCCCAAAATAACATCCTCTTGCACCAGGGTTCCGATGTTTACGATCTGACCAGCACGGTTACCCCAGGCCAGAACTACAATTTCACCGTCCCGATGATCTCTCCATTCGACCCGGGTTCCTATGGTGAACTGTGGCAGGTTGCATGGAGCGGAAGCCTGTTATGTGAGTTCTATGTGTACATCACTGTGCCGTAACCAGGCCAGTATTTGAGTTCCGAATGACCTTTGAGGTCGGTAAGACCTCAAAGGTCATTCACCAGGGATGCCAGGCTCTGGCATCCAAAAGAGTAAACCAAATCTAATCTAGTATTTAGGAGAGAATAAAATGCCTTGTCTATTTGCACTATTTGCTGGAATGTTCCCCCGTTTGGCGGACATCTTCATCTGGATCGCCCGCCCAACCCAGTTCATGAATACATTCAATGATAAATGGTGGTGGCCGGTTCTTGGGGATCATCTTCCTGCCATTCACCACATTGATGTATGTGATCCTGGCATGGGGTGTGGGTGGTATATATGGTTGGGACTGGTTCTGGATTGTCATGGCAGTATTCCTTGACCTTTCACATTATGCCCATACCGCCTACAACAACCGGAACGCTATTCCCGGTTACACACCTCCCCCTGCCCAACCAGTTGTGTAATTTATCCAAGATTGGGTGCTTATTTACGGTTATGTATATTTCGGATAGAGGATCGATTTAGGTGGATAAAGTCCAATCGCCACGTGTGAAATCTGAGCCGAGCGTTGGGCTTTACCACCTTTTTATCAATCCACTTACCCAATAAAGCAGAAAACACATTTTTCAAAAGGAGAATACCAATGACATACGGTCCAATCGATTTTCTAGCCCTTGAATTCAAGGGTAATAAATTCAGTGGCGAGATCTTACCAGCTCTGCGCGAGCTGGTGGATAACAAGATCGTACGGGTGATCGATCTGGTCATCATCATGGTCCAGGATGGCAAATATCAGACGCTCGAGCTGCAACAGATGGATTCTGCAACAATCGCCATCTTTGACCCGCTCCAGGTTGAAATCAGTGGAATGATCCAGGTTGAAGACATCGAGATGATCAGCCAGGAACTGGAAGACAACACCACTGCTGCCTTGATGATGGTTGAAAACCTGTGGGCAATCAAGTTCGGAGAAGCTGTGCTCAAGGCGAATGGTCGGATGGTGATGCATGAACGTATCCCCATGCAGACAGTGAATGAAGTAATGGAGATATTTGCTAAGGCTGAAGGATAGCCTGTAATTAATTTCAAATAGAAATATTGACCAGGAGGTCAAAATGATGCGAAGACGAATGGTAGGAAGAAGTGTAGCACGGGTTGCTGTGGGTACGGCGGTCGTTGCGGGTACAGCCGGAGCGGTCAGCCATCACCAGCAGCAGAAGTATGCCCAACAAGATGCCGCTGCGCAACAACAGTATGACCAGGCTTATCAGCAGGGTGCAGTCGATGCGCAGGCACAACAGCAATACGCGCCTCCACCCCAGCAATATGCAGCTCCGGTAGCGCAGGCGCCTGCGGATGACTTGACTGCCAAATTGCAGCAGCTGGCTGAGTTGCACGCCTCGGGTGTGCTAACCGATGAAGAGTTCGCGGCTGCCAAGCAGAAATTGCTGGCTAGCTGATCATTATTATAGAGAGGTTTGAAAATATGAAGGTAATCATTGTTGGTGGAGTAGCTGGCGGCGCTTCATGTGCAGCGCGCTTACGTAGGTTAGATGAAAATGCAGAAATCCTGATGGTGGAGCGTGGCCCGTATGTATCATACGCAAACTGCGGTCTCCCTTACCATGTTGGAGGCTCAATCGAAAAAGAGTCAAGCCTCCTGGTGGCTACCGAACAGACGTTTCGTGAACAGTTCGCCATTGATTGTCGCACTCGCTGTGAAGTGGTAGGGATCTCAGCGTCAGAAAAGACTGTGCAACTTAAAAATCACGCAACTGGAGAGGTGACCACAGAACACTACGACATACTCGTGCTGTCGCCAGGAGCTGCGCCGATTCGACCCCCACTTCCTGGTATAGACCTCCCAGGGATCTTTTCAGTGAGGACTGTTCCAGATGCCAGGATTATCCGTGAATGGCTTGACCGGGATTTAGCGGATCGAACTGGTATGAACTCTTATACCGGCTACCAGACGGTGGTGAAAGCGCAACGCGCGGTGGTGATCGGTGGAGGATTCATCGGTCTCGAGATGGTGGAAAACCTTACTCACCGCGGGCTCGAAGTGACGCTGATCGAGAAACTCAATCAGGTCATGCCCCCGCTCGATCCGGAAATGGCACACCTTGTCGAACGTTACATGGTTAAGCATGGCGTCCACCTTGAGCTCAATGACGGCGTGGCAGGATTCCAACAGTCTGCAGACGGCTCGCTGGAAGTACTTACAAGTTCAGGTAAAAAACATGCCGCGGATATCGTGATCCTCGCCATAGGTGTGCGTCCTGAAACAGCCCTGGCGAAGATGGCTGGAATCGAGATCGGACAGCGCGGTGGGATCCGGGTGGATGAACATATGCGCACGAGCGATCCAGATATCTTTGCCGTCGGTGACGCCGTCGAGGTAAAAGACTTTGTTACCGGGCAGTGGTCGCTGGTCGCGCTAGCTGGGCCTGCAAACCGGCAAGGTCGCATTGCAGCTGACGTGATCACAGGGCGGGATAGCCGTTTTCGTGGCACACAGGGCACCTCGATCTGTCAGATCTTCGAAGCCGCTATCGCTCAGACCGGCACTACCGAAAAAGTACTTACTCAGCTTGGGGAGAAGGATTTCGAAAAGATCTATCTCTACCCGAATTCACACGCTGGGTACTATCCGGGTGCCAAATACATCGCGATGAAAGTCATCTTTAGGAAATCCGACGGACGCCTGCTTGGCGCACAAGTGCTTGGCGAGGATGGTGTTCCCAAGCGGATCGATTCCTTTGCCATGGCGATCCAGATGGGTTGTACGATTTACGACCTGGAAGAGGCTGAACTTAGTTACGCACCCCCGTTTGGAAGTGCGAAGGACCCTGTCAACTTCGCTGGGATGGTTGCAGCCGATGTTCTACGAAACGACATGCCTTTGAGCCATTGGAACTCTGTGGACAGCAGGTTCCTTCTAGATGTACGCAATCCCGCGGAGCTTGCCGTGGAGACTGTTCCAGGGGCGATCAACATCCCGTTGCCACAGCTGCGTGCTCGTCTGGATGAGCTACCTCGAGATAGAGAGATCCTCGTCATTTGCCGCTCCGGCCAACGCGCCTACTATGCTACCCGCATCCTGTTGCAAAAAGGATTCAAAGCGCAAACCCTGGCTGGGGGCATGCTGTCACGCTCGATGCTAACCGAAGAGTGAAATACTGGAACACGAACATAGAAGGCTCAGCGAGTTTACCTCCGAGAACTGTTACGGCGATAGGCTAATATTCGTTGACCTAAAAGAGGAGAAACCATGTCAGAGCAAGAATTCATCGACGTGACAGAACAGAAGAGGTTGAATGAAGCTCGCGAGGCGGGAATCCCATGGAAGAAATGGGGACCATACCTCAGTGAGAGGCAGTGGGGCACGGTCCGTGAGGACTATAGCGAAGGTGGTGATGCCTGGAATTACTTCAATCATGACCAGTCGCGCTCACGGGCTTATCACTGGGGTGAGGACGGTCTAGGGGGTATCTGCGACGACAAGCAACGGCTGTGTTTTGCACTTGCATTGTGGAACGAACATGACCCCATCTTAAAGGAGCGCATGTTTGGGCTTACTAACAGCGAGGCGAACCACGGTGAGGATGTGAAGGAATACTACTTCTACATTGATAGTACTCCTACACATTCCTATATGAAGTATCTGTATAAGTATCCGCAGCTTGAGTATCCTTACCGAGACCTGATAGAGACAAACGGAAGCCGGTCACGAGAAGATTACGAGTACGAGCTGCTCGACACGGGTGTATTTGACGACGATCGGTACTTTGATGTGTTCGTGGAGTACGCCAAGGCAGGCCCGGAAGATATACTCGTCCGAATCACCGTTCATAACCGCGGGCCAGAAGCAGCCCGGCTTCGTATCCTGCCGACGCTATGGTTCCGAAACACCTGGTCATGGGGAGATGACGAACCAAAGCCTTCAGTACGAGAATCGGGACATGGCGTCATTCAAGCTTCCCATCCTGAGCTAGGTGAGTATTGGCTGTATTGTGATGGAGATCCGGAGCTGCTCTTCACCGAGAATGAGTCGAATGCGCAGCGCCTGTGGGGTCAGCCCAATGCTTCTCCATATGTAAAGGATGCGTTCCATACCTACATTGTCTCTGGACAGGGCGATGCGGTCAATCCCGCCAGAATGGGGACCAAGGCCGCGGCTCATTATGTGCTGGAAGTGCCCGGCAGCGGCAGCCAAACCGTCCGTTTGCGACTCACAGCTGCCCAGGCGGACAATGCCTTCAACAACTTTGAGGGAATATTCGAAGGCCGGATCATGGAGGCGGATGAATTCTATGATCGGATCACGCCGAAATCTCTGAACGAAGACGAGTACCGGGTTCACCGCCAGGCATTGGCGGGAATGTTGTGGAGCAAACAGTTCTACTACTTCGACCTGGAGCGGTGGTTGATGGAACACAAGAGTCATCCGCTGCTCGAAACCGCCCAGCAAGGTGTGCGGAACACGGAATGGTTCCACATGCTCAACGCCGATGTGATATCAATGCCGGACAAGTGGGAGTATCCGTGGTATGCGGCCTGGGACTTGGCTTTCCACACCATTGCCCTATCGATGGTGGATTTCGATTTTGCCAAGGAGCAACTGCTGATGTTGCTGCGCAATCTCTATTTCCACCCCAACGGGCAAATTCCCGCTTATGAGTGGAACTTCAGCGATGTCAATCCCCCGGTGCATGCCTGGGCCACTCTCTGGCTGTATAAATACGAGCGGACACTGGGTCGGGCAGACTTGCGGTTCCTGGAGCGCTCATTCCAGGGATTGATGCTTAACTTCAACTGGTGGGTAAACCGGAAGGATCCCACCGGGCATAACGTCTTCGCCGGTGGCTTTCTAGGGCTGGACAATATTGGTGTATTTGACCGCAGCGCGCAGCTTCCTACCGGTGGATCGCTGGAGCAGGCGGACGGGACAGCGTGGATGGCGTTCTATTGCCAGTGTATGCTGGAGATGTCCTTGATTCTGACCGAATACGACCCGATGTACGAGGAGGTCGCCTTCAAGTTTGTCCAGCATTTCATGTGGATTTCTTATGCCATGGATCGTATTGGCGAGCATCACGACGAGATGTGGGACGAGCAGGATGGGTTCTTTTATGATCTGCTACGGCTACCTGATGGCCAGGCGATGCGTTTGAAAGTCCGCTCGCTGGTGGGACTGCTACCACTGTGCGCCTCCACGGTGTTCGAGGCGGACTACGTGACGCAATATCCGAAACTCATGGAGATGATTGCCCTCTTCCGGAGCCGTCATCCCGAGCTGGTTTCCCACGTAGCCCCAACCGATGAGGGCTTCATTGGCTATAAGGGAAGGCGGCTGCTTTCGATCCTTAACAAAACAAAGCTGCAGCAGGTGCTTGGTTACCTGCTAGACGAAAACGAGTTTCTTGGTCCGCACGGAATCCGTTCTCTCTCGCGCTATCATCTGGATCATCCGTTCACTTTTCGGGTGGGTGATCAGGAGTATAAGGTGCAGTACTTGCCAGCTGAATCGAATACCGGGATGTTCGGAGGGAACTCGAATTGGCGAGGACCTGTGTGGATGCCGATCAATGGACTGATCGTTCGAGCGCTGTTGAACCTGTACAGCTTTTATGGCGACGAATTCAAGGTCCAGTGTCCGACCGGTTCTGGACATTACATGACGCTATTCGAAGTGGCTCAGGAAATCTCGAGCCGGTTGGCGAGTACTTTCCTGCGCGATTCTGAAGGACGCCGGCCTGTTTACGGAGGGATAGCCAAGTTTCAAGAAGACCCACATTGGCGCGACCTGATCCTGTTTCATGAGTACTTCCACGGTGACAATGGAGCAGGGCTCGGAGCCAGCCACCAAACGGGTTGGACTGGTCTCGTCGCCGTTATGTTGGACATCTTTGGCCGTGTCGACGCCCGGAAGCTGCTGGAGACCGAACGCTCCCGCCTTACCACACGGCTCGTGAGAGCTCAGGTGGGTGGTGAATCGATGGGCGGGAATTAAAGAGGAAATATGTCCAACCTTTACTATCCTTTGCTTTACCAAATCAATACCCGTGTGTGGTTGACGGATCTATCCCGGAAGCTGGAGCGGGCAGCGACGCTGGATGATATTCCGGATGCCGAACTGGACCGGCTAGCTGAAATGGGTTTTGATTGGGTCTGGTTTTTAAGCGTGTGGCAAACAGGGGCAGTTGGTCAGCGTATTTCCCGTGAAAACCCTGACTGGTTAACGGAGTTTAAAAACACCCTGCCTGATTTACGTGATGAAGACATAGGCGGTTCTGGTTTCGCCATCACTGCCTATACTGTCCCTGCTGAGCTTGGTGGCGATACAGCCCTTATCCGCCTGCGTAAACGGATGGCCAAACGCAGACTAAAGTTAATGCTTGATTTTGTTCCGAACCATATGGCGATTGATCACCCATGGGTGAAGGAGCACCCTGAGTATTTTATCTCGGGTACAGACGACTTGCAAGTTCGTGAACCCCACAACTATATTCGGCTCAAGGGAAATGATGGCGACTTGATCTTAGCTCACGGCCGGGATCCTTACTTCCCCGGCTGGTCGGATACCCTCCAGCTTGATTACAGTAATGCCTTTACCCAGGAAGCGATGATCGGTGAACTCAGAAAAATCGCTGCACTTTGCGATGGTGTGCGCTGTGATATGGCTATGTTAATTCTGCCTGAAGTATTTGAGCGAACGTGGGGCAGAAAACCTGATCCATTCTGGCCGCGCGCGATCCAGATTGCGCACGAATGGTCTCCTGACTTCTGCTTTATGGCCGAAGTCTACTGGGACCTTGAATGGACGCTACAACAACAGGGATTCGACTACACTTATGACAAACGGTTGTATGACCGCCTGCGCGCAGGTGACCCGCGACCGGTGCGCGAGCACCTGCATGCTGAGCTAGATTTTCAGTCTAAGCTGGCACGCTTTCTTGAAAATCATGATGAACCTCGCGCTGCCTCTACATTTGATCCAAACGTTCACAGGGCAGCAGCAGTGATCACATATTTTATTCCCGGTCTACGTTTCTTCCAGCAGGGGCAATTTGAAGGTCGGCAGAAACGCATTTCACCCCATCTCATCCGAGCTCCTGAAGAACCTCCGGACAAGGAAATCGAGGAATTCTATAACCATCTGCTGTCAGTCCTACAAAAACCAATATTGAAAAGCGGAGCTTGGCAGTGGCTGGTATGTAAACCTGCCTGGGAAGGCAATGGATCTTGGAATGCGATTATTGCGAGTTCCTGGGAAGGATCTCACGGTGAACGCATATTGATCGCAGTCAATTTCGCACCCCATCAGAGCCAATGCTATGTCCACCTGACTTTTCCTGAGATTAAGAACAGGACCGTTCAGTTCGAGGACTTGCTTGACTCTACCAACTATACCCGTGAAGGGAATGATTTACTCGAGCGAGGTTTCTACCTCGATATCGAACCCTGGTCTTATCATGTATTTACTATGGAGGTTTCTAAATGAAAGCTATTACTGTAGAACCAAAAAAGCCTGGAACAGCCCGGTATGATGATTTTCCTGAGCCTGATGTAAGCGAGGGTTCAGTCCTGGTTGAGGCGATCGCAGTTGGTGTGTGCGGGACAGATGTCGAGATTGTCGAGGGGAAATATGGCTGGGCTCCACCGGGTGCCTCGCGCCTGGTGCTGGGGCATGAATCCCTCGGTCGGGTGATCGATCCTGGCACAAGCAAATCCCTAAAAAAAGGTGACCTGGTTGTGGGGATCGTCCGCCGTCCGGATCCTGTTCCCTGTCCAAATTGTGCTGTTGGTGAGTGGGACATGTGCACCAACGGCCAGTATACCGAGCGCGGCATCAAGGAGATCCATGGATTTATGTCAGAACGCTGGAGAACCGAACCCGAATACGCCATCAAGGTGGACCCTTCCCTGGGAATCCTGGGTGTACTTCTCGAGCCAATGACAGTGATCACGAAGGCGCTGGAACAGGTGCTCATGGTTGGGCAACGTGCCTATTGGGAACCCAAGACGGCTCTGGTAACCGGTGCAGGACCGATAGGTCTTCTGGCAGCTCTGCGATTGAGTGTGAGGAACCTTGAAGTCCATGTACTTGATCGTGCAGCAACCGGGCCAAAACCAGGTCTTGTGCGCGATCTGGGTGCGACTTATCACACCGAGAGCGTTATGGATCTCGGATTTAATCCCGACATTATCATCGAATGTACGGGTGTGGGAGCCGTGATCGCAGACTCGATCAAGAAGGTTAATGCAGGCGGGATCATTTGCCTCACGGGTATCGGAACCGGGGGTACCCTGGGCGGAGCTGTAGCGGACTTCGCCGCTGCAACAGTCCTGAAGAACAATGTGATTGTCGGCAGTGTCAATGCGAATAAACGGCACTGGTACAAAGCAGGTGAAAACCTGGCTCAAAGCGATCGGGAGTGGCTGGGCCGATTGATCACGCGGCGTGAAAAGCCAGGGAACTTCAAGCATGCGCTGGAGAGAGAACCTGATGACGTCAAAGTGATCATTCAGTTTAGTGAGGTCTGATGAATAATTCGAATGGATGGAAGTCTCCTTTGCAAGGTAGCATCGGCCCATTGAGTGATGAGTCATCCAGAACCTGGATCGATATCTCGGTGCCGCTTTACACGGGCATGGTGCATTGGCCCGATAACCCTCCCGTGCTCATCGAGCGTATGCAGGATCTATCGCGTGGCGATGCTGCCAATGTTTCCAAGATAGAGCTGGGTGCGCATACCGGCACGCACATGGATGCGCCGCGGCATTTCCTTGCGAATGGCGCCGGTCTCGATGAAATGCCCCTCGACGCTAGTATTGGAACGGCACGTGTGATTAACATCGAGCACCCCCAGGCGATTCTTCCAGCTGAGCTCGAGGCGCACAACCTGCAAGCCGGTGAGCGTGTGCTGTTTCGCACCCTGAATTCCGAACGCTGCTGGAAAACAGACCAGTTTGTGGAAGATTTCGTCTATATCAGTGCAGCAGCTGCGCAATACCTCGTTGAGCGGCAGGTCCGCACGATCGGGATTGATTACCTCTCAGTCGGTGGTTATGTGTACGACGGTGTCGAAACCCATCAAATCCTGCTCAGTGCTGGAATCTGGCTTATTGAAGGGCTCAACCTATCTGCGGTGAAACCTGGAATCTATGAACTGGTTTGTCTGCCGCTTCGAGTTGCCGGAGCGGATGGTGCTCCGGCGCGAGCTATTCTGCGCCCAAGCAGGTAATTAGAAAAACAACTTGATGCTGCCATGAACAATTTTTGTATAAAAGGCTAAAGGCCAATAGTTCAGGAGCTCGACATGCTCAAAGCGGACGAAAAGAAGCGTCCATCCGTCTGATGGTAATAAAGAGAAAAAGCAAAGATAAGAAGATTTTTTCCCCTTTTGATAAATCTAAGATTCTATTCGAGTTTTTGAAAGGAGAAGATTAAATGGCTAAGGATAAAAGTAAAAAGAAGTTTACCTTTCCAAGCGCATTCACGATCTTGTTCCTGTTGCTGGTCGTGATTGCTCTCGCCACCTGGATCGTCCCAGCTGGCTCGTACGATTATGACGCAGAAGGTTCACCTATCCCAGGCACCTACCATGAAGTGGAGCCTAACCCGCAGGCATTGCTTTCCAGCGCGTTAAAAGGACCAATTTCGGGCATGTATGGTATCCAGGATGACACCGGCAACGTAGATGTTTGGAACTACGGCGAGCTGTTTGGGGCCATCGACGTTGCCATGTTTGTGCTCATCATCGGTGGATTCCTGGGTGTGACGATGAAAACCGGTGCCGTCAATTCGGGGATCGCCTGGGTGGTGAGCATCCTCAAGGGCAAGGAGAAATGGCTTATTCCCCATCCTGATGGTCATATTTGCCATTGGGGGTACCTCCTACGGCATGGCAGAAGAGACGCTTGCCTTTTATGCCCTGATCATCACAGTCATGCTTGCAGCTGGCTATGATGCCCTCAGTGCAGCTGCCCTGATCCTGATCGGAGCTGGGATTGGCGTCCTGGGTTCGACAGTCAACCCGTTTGCCACTGGCATTGCCTCCGGTTTCGCCGGCACCACCCTCAGCGATGGACTGGTTGGGAGATTAGTGCTATTGATCGTTGGCACGATCATTGGGATTTTCTTCGTAATGCGCTACGCAGAGAAGGTGAAGAAAGACCCGACCAAATCCCTGATCTACGACATGAAAGCCGAAAACGAGAAACAGTTCATGTCTGGTAAGGGTGAGGGTACCGATTTCGGGAAGTTCACCTCCCGGCATAAAGTCATCCTGCTGTTCTTCTTCCTGGCTTTTGTGGTGATGGTATACGGCGTGATCCCCTGGGAAGACCTGGGTCTCGCCATCCCCACCTGGTGGTGGTGGTTCCCTGAGATGACGGCCAACTTCCTTTTCTTTGGCATCCTGATCGGCATCATCGGGAAGCTGTCGGAGAAGGACCTGGTAAACACCTTTGTCGATGGCGCACGTGACATGCTGGGCGTGGCACTGATCATCGGTGTGGCACGTGGTATCACGGTGATCATGAATAACGGGCTGATCACCGACACTGTCCTGTATTGGGCGGAACAGGCAGTCGCAGGGTTAAGCAGCGTGGGCTTCATCGTTGTCACCTACCTGCTTTACCTGCCACTTTCGTTCCTGATCCCCTCCAGTTCTGGCCTGGCTACCGTTTCCATGCCGATCATGGCTCCCCTGGCTGATTTCGCAGGCGTTAATCCTGCGTTGGTCGTGACTGCATACCAGGCTGCGAATGGCCTGGTGAACCTGATCACCCCCACTTCGGCGGTGGTCATGGGTGGATTGGCTATTGCCCGGGTTGGCTATGGTGTGTGGTTGAAATTCGTAGCCATCCTGCTGGCTTTGCTCGTCGTGCTCTCAATTATTGTGTTAGCCGGTGGGGTACTGCTCTCACCATAGATATTCTACAGCTTTCCACGGCTGCTTATCTGCTGAAAAATTGAGCATTAAAAAAAACAAAAAGACTATTGTTAGTAAAAGGAGATAATAAAATGGCATTCAATTTACGCAACCGCAATTTTCTTAAAGAGCTCGACTTTACTCCAGAAGAGTTAAAGTTCCTGCTCAAGTTATCTGCTGACCTCAAGGCAGCCAAATATGGCGGTTATGAGCAACAGAGGCTCAAGGGCAAAAATATTGCCTTGATCTTCGAAAAGACCTCCACCCGCACGCGTTGCGCGTTTGAAGTGGCAGCTTATGACCAGGGTGCCAATGTCACTTATCTTGGACCGACGGGTTCGCAGATCGGTCATAAGGAGTCGATGAAGGATACCGCCCGGGTGCTGGGGCACATGTACGATGGCATTGAATACCGCGGCTTTGGCCAGGAGCTGGTGGAGATCCTTGGCCAGTATGCCGGTGTGCCGGTGTGGAACGGCCTGACCGACCAGTTCCACCCCACCCAGATGCTGTGCGATATGCTGACCATGATGGAACACAGCGATAAGCATCTCGGCGAGATCGCCTACTGCTACCTGGGTGATGCCCGCAACAATATGGGCAATTCATTGATGGTCACCGGCTGCAAGCTGGGTATGGATGTGCGCCTGTGCGCACCCAAAGCCCTGTGGCCTGAAGCTGAGCTGGTGAAGACGTGTAAGAAGATCGCCAAAGAAACCGGTGCGCGACTGACCATTACTGAGAGCGTGGAAGAAGGCGTGAAAGGTGTGGATTACCTGTACACCGACGTGTGGGTCTCGATGGGTGAAGCGAAGGAAGTCTGGGATGAGCGTATCAAGCTGCTCAAGCCTTACCAGATCAACATGGATGTGGTCAAGAAGACCGGCAATCCGAATGTGAAATTCATGCACTGCCTGCCTGCTTTCCATAACCGTGAAACCAAGGTTGGCGAGGATCTCTTCCAGAAGACCGGATTGGATGCGTTGGAAGTGACCGACGAGGTGTTCGAATCAGAGCGCTCGATCGTGTTTGCCCAGGCGGAGAACCGCATGCATACCATCAAGGCGATCATGGTCGCCACGCTGGGAGATTGAGTTTTATATGCTTATTTGGGTGTACATTGTGACCAAAATCCACGATGTACATCCATAGATTGCACTGGACAAATAATGAGTGCTATACAATGTTTACAAGTTTTTGATCGTCCATCGGCTGAAGGCTCGGAGCAAATTGCATACCTGAGGAAAATAGGTAATGGTCTGATCTCCTCCGGCACTTCGCTCAGCAACCGACTTCTTGAACAATGAGGATATGCAGATGATAACCGAAATATTTTTAATCGTCCTAGGCATCCTGATCCTCACGACAATCTATGTCGTGGTACGAACGATCATATTCCAAAGATCGATGCGTGCAGTAGAAAAGATCGAAGGCATTCAGGTTGATGAACAACAGGTTGCTGAACACCTAGCTGCGTCGGTACGCTGTAAAACCGTGCCCCTGGACGAAAAAGGTACCCCCGACCCAGAAGCATTCAGGCAGCTGCACCAAATGCTGGAAGAGACCTACCCGCTGGTACATCAAAAGCTCAGACGCCAAGTGGTGAATGGTTTTAGTTTGCTGTATATTTGGCAGGGGACACGATCCGACCTCGAGCCGGTGATGGTGATGGCCCACCAGGATGTGGTTTCGGCTGACCCAACCGAATGGACCCACCCGCCTTTTGAGGGCAAGATCGTGGATGACTTCATCTGGGGTCGGGGCACGTTGGATATCAAGAACCAGCTGATCGGCATTATGGAAGCTGCAGAAACCCTGTTGCAACAGGGTTATCGACCGGAGCGGACCATCCTGTTCGGTATGGGGCATGATGAAGAAACCGGGGGAGTGAACGGCTCAAAAATTGTGGGTGAGGAACTTAAGAAGCGTGGTATCCATCTGGCAGGGATTGTTGATGAAGGCGGCGGGATCGGTCGCGATCTGGTACCCGGTTTGCACGGCAATTTTGCCGCAATCGGGGTGAGCGAGAAGGGCTACCTGACGGTGGAATTTACCGTCAACAGTGCCCCCGGTCATTCCTCCACACCTCCCCCCCAAACCGCCATAGGCATCCTGGCGCGTGCCATGACCCGCCTGGAAGCCCATCCCATGCCCACCCACTTACGCCGGATACGCCCGCTTTATCACGGGGTAGGCAAAGCAGTTCCGATTTATGTTCAAATCGCTTTTGCGAACATTTGGCTGTTTGGTCCGTTATTAAAACGTTGGCTGGTGCCTGATATCAATATGAATGCCAGCATTCGAACCACCACGGCCCTGACCATCATCAATGGTGGTCGTGAGGATAATACTATCCCTCCCGAAGCCAAGGCAACGGTTAATTTTCGCTTGCTTCCTGGCGATACCATTGCGGACGTGTTGTGGCACGCCAAGAAGGTAATCCACGATGAGCGCGTGCATATTAAACCAGTGGAAGGTAAGTTCAATGAGGCATTGCCGGTTTCCTCACAAGATTGTGTGGAATATAAAAGCCTTGCCTATGTGATTCGCCAAGTATTCGATAACCCACCGGTGGCTCCTTTTGTCATGTTGGGAGGCACCGACTGCCAGCATTTTGTGCCGGTGTGCGATAACATTTATCGCTTCACCTCTCTGGTGATGGACCCTAGCTTTGAGGGTCTGGAGCATGGCATCGACGAACGGATCCCCATCAAGGGGATGGCCGATATGGTTCGATTTTACGCACAGCTGATGCAGGTGTGGGGGACCAAAGATATGATGAAAGGAAAGGAGTAATCCATGAGGATCGTTGTTGCATTAGGTGGAAATGCCTTACTCAAGCGCGGTGAACCGATGACTCACGATGTCCAACGCGCCAATATCAGGGTTGCAGCAAAAGCTATAGCTCCCGTTGCTCAACAACACCAGGTAGTGCTGGCACACGGTAACGGGCCCCAGGTGGGTTTGCTAGCCCTCCAGGCTTCAGCCTATAAAGAAGTAGAGGCATACCCCTTGGATGTGCTGGGAGCCCAAACTGAGGGGATGATCGGATATATGATCGAGCAGGAGTTAGGTAACCTGCTGCCTTTTGAAGTGCCCTTTGCCACCATCCTGACCATGGTCGAAGTCGATCCAGCCGACCCGGCATTCCAGAACCCAACCAAATTCGTCGGCCCGGTGTACGAGAAGGAAGAAGCCGACCGCTTGAAAGCCGAGAAAGGGTGGGCATTCAAGATGGATGGAACGAAATGGCGCCGGGTGGTGCCTTCACCGCTACCCAAGCGGATTTTTGAGATTAGACCGGTGAAATGGCTGCTGGAGAAGGGCACACTGGTGATCTGCGCAGGCGGTGGCGGTATCCCCACTATGTATGAAGCGGGCAAGCAGCGCACGCTGGCTGGTATCGAAGCGGTGATCGATAAAGACCTGGCCAGTGAGCTATTGGCACGTGAGCTTGAAGCTGACCTGTTCGTAATCGCCACCGATGTGGACGGGGTGTACCTGGATTGGGGTAAGCCGGAACAACGCAGACTGGGTAAAGTGACGATACAGGAGCTGAGAGCCCATCCATTCCCGGCTGGTTCAATGGGGCCAAAGGTAGCTGCAGCCATCCAATTCGTCGAGAAGACTGGCAAACGCGCCGCGATCGGTTCCCTCCAGGATATTGAGAAGATTGTAGCCGGAGAAGCCGGGACGAATGTCTATCCATAACAAACAATTATTAATTTGGTCAAATATCGATAATTTGTAGAAATCAATTCAATCGTAAAAAGAAGGAGTTAATGAATATGAACAATGATTTTGGTGTCAATTCAGAAGTAGGTAAGTTACGCAAGGTGATGGTGCATCGACCGGAACTCAGCTTGAAGCGCTTGACTCCCACCAACCATGACGATCTCCTGTTCGATGATGTCTTGTGGGTGGAGCGCGCTCAATGGGAACATGACCAGTTTGTAAAAGCCATGCGTGAGCGTGGCATCGAGGTCTATTACCACGTCGACCTGCTCGGTGAAGCCCTGGCAGCTTCTGAGGAAGCCAAGAAAAATGTTGTGGAAATGGTGGCTTCCGAATACACCGTAGGCTGGTCATTGGTCGATGAAGTACGTGAATTCTTGTCGAAGATGCAGCCAGATCTACTTGCCAAGCACCTGGTTGGCGGCCTGACCGTCGGAGAGATGGTAGCCGGTGGCTTTGACCTGGCGAAGTTCAGGCAAATCTCCCTGGGTGCAGCAGCGGTGGCGGACGAATTGGGTTACTTCGTCATCCCTCCGGTGCCAAACTCGCTCTTCCAGCGTGATCCTTCGTGCTGGATCTACAACGGCGTAACGGTCAACCCGATGTTTTGGCCAGCTCGGCGGCGTGAATCGCTCAACATGCTCACCATTTACCGCTACCACCCCATGTTCCAGGCGGCTAAGTTTAACTTTTGGTATCCGGAGCAGCTGGATGATAAGGGCTTTAATATTCAGGACTTCGGCCGGGCTTCCATGGAAGGAGGCGATGTACAGCCCATCGGCCACGGAACGGTGGCAATTGGCTGCAGTGAGCGTACTCAGGCACGCATGATCGAGATGGTCGCAAAGAAGCTCTTTGAAAGTGGTGGTGCTGAACGTGTTCTTGTTGCCATGATGACCAAGGATAGAGCACATATGCACCTTGATACTGTCTTCACCTTACTGGACCGCGACATCGCTACCGCTTTCCCCAAGGTGGTCAACAATATACGCGGCATTAGCTTGCGCCCTGGCAAAAAGCCGGGCGACTTCCATGTGACCGAAGAAAAGAGCTTCCTGGATGCGGTGGCGGATGCCCTGCATGTCAAAAAGCTTACCGTGGTAGAAACCGGCGGTGATGAATACCAGGCGCAGCGCGAGCAGTGGGATGATGCCAACAACACGGTGGCTCTGGAACCCGGAGTGGTTGTCTCATATGAGCGCAATACCTTCACGATCAACAAGATGCGTCAGGCGGGTATCGAGGTAGTTACAATCGCGGGCTTTGAGCTCGGCAAGGGTCGTGGTGGCGGGCACTGTATGACCTGCCCATTCTTGCGTGATGGCATCTAGTTAATCCTGGAGGAGAATCCATGAAAAATATTTGGCGTTGGATCATCGGTATTGTTGTGGGTCTCGCTTTGATCGGTTTCATCTGGGCTGGTAGCTCAAGCCGCCAGGCTTATCGCGTTGCCCGAGGAGGCATCGAGAAGCGAGTCGAGCTCACTCAAGATCGCATCGATGGAATCACAGAAATGGCGCTTGCTGCAGTTGACTTAGCCCTCGAGCAATCGGCAAATCTTCCGTCCCAGCAGGCAAAAGCAGACCTGATCAAACAAGGTATTGAAGAAATCAGTAATCGCTTGAAGGAAGCTGCAGATCTGCCGCGGCCAGGCAGCAGTTGACAAGTTGGATCAATCCATCGAGCAATTCAACACCACACTCGATGCGGTGGATCAGGCTGCCCAGGAAGCAGATACCCCAGCAATCAAGGCGATCTATGACCGAATCTACGGTATTCTACTCGCCACACAAGAGCAGTTAACCAACTTCCTGCTCACTGCGGGGCAATAATAGAGTTGTATCACATGCTAAGGGTAGCATGAAATCGCCCTTAGCATGTTT
This sequence comes from uncultured Chloroflexia bacterium, assembly GCA_963822175.1. GTDB lineage: Bacteria > Chloroflexota > Anaerolineae > Anaerolineales > UBA4823 > FEB-25. The sequence continues at coordinate 495,380 of CAWGGJ010000008.1, forward strand.
TCGAGCAGTTTTGAGGTGAAAGGAGAGAGTCGGATATGCTTTCAAGCATTTTTTTTTGGAGTGAGCTTGCCGTTGCTGTACTGCTGATCGGTTTTTTTGCCGAACACAGGTTCTTCAACCGTAACAACGATATGTTCATGGTTATAGCGTCGGAGCAACGTAAACAATAACAGTCGAGATGATGATGCCAGATGGTTTTGATTACTGTGATGAGCGGGTAACTACCTTACCAATAATGGGATTATTAGAAGCCTCATTGCCATCGCGTCAGTATTGGGATTTTGGATTTCATCACCCAGTACTTGTAAACGGAACCAAGGAAAATATATAAAATCACTGATAGACCCACGGATAAAAAAACACGAACCAATCCTAGAAAGGAGAGGCACATGGCCAAGGAAAAAGGTAAGAAGAAAGGTAAGAAAGGTAAGGGCAAGGACAAGGCGGAGGTAGTCGGCTCACCGGTTGTTCCTGGAATCGGAAGCCCTGTGGTTGCAGAAGCAGCTGCTGGCGCACCTCCTCCACCGCTGAGCAAGAAAGAGTTCGAGAAGGAGATGGAAAAGCTCCAGGTGGAACTGGTTAAGATGCAAGAGTGGGTCAAAGCGACTGGTGCTAAGATCTGCGTTTTATTCGAAGGCCGTGACACAGCTGGCAAGGGTGGTGTGATCAGGCGCATCACTGAAAGGGTCAGCCCGCGCGTGTTCCACGTGGTTGCGCTCTCCTCACCGACGGATCGGGAAAAATCGCAGATGTACTTCCAGCGCTACATGCCACATCTGCCAGCCGCCGGGGAAGTTGTGCTCTTCGATCGCAGCTGGTACAACCGGGCAGGCGTCGAGCGGGTGATGGGATTCGCCACCAAGGAACAGGTGGATACCTTCCTCAAAATGACCCCCCTGGTCGAGAGGGCTATCATCAATTCAGGCATCTACCTAATCAAGTACTGGCTGGAAGTGGATATGGATGAACAGGCCAAGCGATTCCAAGAGCGCAATGAAGATTATCGCAAGATCTGGAAACTCAGCCCGATGGATGTGCAGGCACAAGCACGCTGGTACGATTACTCGAGGGCACGCGACGCCATGTTTGCCGCCACCGATACCCCTGAATGCCCCTGGTACGTGGTGCCATCCAACGACCAGCGCCGGGCGCGCCTGAACTGCATCACGCACTTCTTGAGCCTGATTCCTTACCAAGAGGTGCCGCGTGAACCGCTAAAGTTCCCCAAGCGACAGGTAAAGGGTGACTATGAAGAGCCGAACTATCCCTTCCACTACGTCCCACAGAAATATTAAAAAAGGAGGTAATTCAGAATGACAAATTCGATGGATAAAACAAAATGGTATACCCTGTCGACCGAAGATGTTGCTAAACAACTTCAAGTCGACCCGGCAAAAGGCCTGAGCTCAGACGAGGCAAAGTCTCGCCTGGAGAAGTACGGCTCCAACAAGCTGGCTGAGAAGAAGAAAAAATCAGGCCTGCAAGCCTTTCTTGAGCAATATCAAGACCTGATGCAGTTTGTGCTGCTCGGTGCTGCGATCATCAACCAGATCTTCACCGGGGAATGGGGAACGACGCTGGTGTTGGTCGGCCTGACAGTCTTCAATGCCGTCCTGGGGATGCGCGGGGAGGCTAAAGCCGAAGCCAGCCTGGCTGCCCTATCGGAGACGATGAAGAGCATCGCCCGCGTGCGCCGCAATGGGCAGGCCGTCGAGATCAATGCCGAGGAGCTGGTACCGGGCGATATCGTGCTGATGGAGGCGGGCAACCGCGTCCCAGCCGATGGTCGCCTGTTCGTGACCGCCACCCTCGAGATCGAGGAGGCTGCCCTGACTGGAGAGAGTGTCGCCTCGTCAAAAGACACCGAAACCATCCTCAAAGCCGATGCCCCCCTGGGCGACCGCCACTGCATGGCCTACATGAACACTTCGGTTACGCGTGGGCGTGCCGAGATGATCGTCACTACCACCGGGATGGGCACCGAGATGGGCAACATCGCTGACCTGCTTAATAAGACTGAGGCGGATAAAACCCCCTTGCAGAAGCAGCTTGACCGCCTGACTGTGATCATTGCCTCCCTGGCAGGTTTGGCTTTCATTATCATGGTGATCTTGGGAATACGGAATGGGCAGACGATGGATGCAATCTTCATCGCTGGCATCGCCCTAGCAATTTCTGCCATCCCGACCGGTCTTCCGGCTGTAGTGACCACCATGTATTCGATGGGCACGCGCCAATTAGCTGGTCTGGGTGCCATTGTCAAGCGTTTACCTTCGGTGGAGACGCTGGGTTCAGTCTCAGCGATCTGCTCCGATAAGACCGGTACCCTGACCCTGAACAAGATGACTGCCCGTGAGTTCACCATCCCTGGTCAGAATCGTTTTATGGTGACTGGCGAAGGCTACGGAACCCAAGGGGAGTATAAACTTGCCACTGGTATAGCCGGATTACAGCCCTGGCAGAAAAACACCCTGACCTATAGCACCGAAGGCAAGCTGTTAAGCGCAGGCGGTGCCAAGGTCGATCTCGAGCAGATCCTGTTGCCCATGGCGCTATGTGCCGATGCCCGACTTGACGATAGCGGCGCTCTGATCGGTGACCCCACCGAAGGGGCGTTGATCGTGCTGGCGGAGAAGGGTGGCATCAGTGTAGATGGAGCCCGTGAGATGTATCCCCGTATCGCCGAAGTGCCGTTTGACTCAGACTACAAGTTCATGGCCACATTCCACAACATGACCGATGAAAAGGGCAAGAAAGTCGTGCGTGCATTCGTCAAGGGTGCACCAGACGTGTTGATCGCCCGCAGCAGCTCATACTGGCTGCCAGGAGGCGAGGTGCAGCTGGCGAGCGAAGATAAGCGTCCACTTGCCCTTGAAGAGAACGAGCGGATGGCGAAAGCCGGCGAACGTGTGATGGTAGTAGCCCGCAAAGACTTTGACCCACAAACCTTCGATCCCAAGGCCAAGTTGATCGACTTGATGAACGACCTCACCATGTTGGCGATGGTCGGAATTGTCGACCCACCCCGCAATGAAGCCAAGGATGCTATCGCCAAATGCCACAGTGCTGGCATCCAGGTGCGTATGATCACCGGCGACCATGCGGTGACGGCTGCTGCGATTGGCCGCGAGCTGGGCATCACCGGAACAGCACTCACAGGCGCAGAATTCGCTGCCATGCCGGATGATGAGCTGAAGAGCAAGCTGCCCGAGATCGGTGTGGTCGCCCGTGTTGCCCCGCAAGACAAGATCCGCCTGGTGACCATGCTCCAGCAGCTGGATAACATCGTAGCCATGACCGGAGATGGTGTGAATGACGCTCCTGCCCTGAAGAAAGCTGACATCGGTGTGGCAATGGGCATCACCGGCACCGAGGTCTCAAAAGGCGCGGCAGTGATGATCCTGACCGACGACAACTTTGCCACGATAGTAAAGGCAGTGGAGTTCGGACGGGCTATTTACAACAACCTGTTCAACTTCGTCCGGTTCCAGATGGAATCGCTGGTAGCGTTCATTATCTCTTACCTGCTGGCTGCGTTCTATTTTGTCCTGGGGGGAACACCGTTCACGGCATTCGTTGTCTTGTGGATAAATTTCCTGGTGCAGATCCCGGTGGCACTCGCCCTTGGGTTTGACGACCCTGCGTCGGACCTGATGGCGCACAAGCCTCGACCATTGAAGCAACCTATCCTCACAGGAACACAATGGGTTCGCATCGCTTTCATTGGTTTGCTAATGTCGATTGGCACAATCGCCCTGGAAAGATATTATGAGCCTTCAGGGGCATCAATCGCTGCATCGATGGGCTTTGTCTTCTTCTCGCTGTCAGTCATCGTGCTTGCTCTGAGCGCACGCAGTGAGACTGGGAGTGCCTTCAACCGCGAGGTCCTGAAGAATCGACATCAGCTAATGCTGTATGGAATTTCAGTGCTGATGGTCCTCTTACCGCTCAACCTGGATTTTCTCAAGAATTTCCTGGGTTTGACCAATCTCACCACAAATCAGGTGCTCATATGCCTCGGGTTTGCTTTTATCCTGTTACTTGTGGATGAGGTGATCAAGTTTTTCATGCGCAGAAGTCGCAAAAATGAAAAACAAGCAATTGAACCAAACAAGCCCGCGCCTGTAACTCTTTCGGGAGATTAAAAGGCTTGCGCCGTGAGAATGATGTCATATCGTAAGCAGCTGGGAGGTTTACAATGAACACCTATCCTGTAAAGCAACGATCCATGAAGGCCAAAGGAATGGTCTCGATTGTGGATCTAGAAGAATTGACAGAAAGTGTCTGGCGTGAGCTGCATGGGACAGAAGACCCAGGGCGAATCCGTCACGTACTTGTTGATCTCCTGCTGAAATATAAAGATGCGCGCATCCTGACCTTCCTCCCTATCCTGATGCGACGTGATGCAATCGAAATTCTACGACATTGATCTCAATAACTCCAAGCCAATTCCGGTCTCCACCGGAATTGGCTTGGAGAATAGTATGTCACTTGGATTTAGTTGTTGTAAATAACCATAACCAGAGAGGCTGATATCGAATCGGTGGATGACCCAAGGCGTCGTGGGTTAATCCACTAACCTTTGTAGAGGCAAAGCTAATATTAAGTAATGGAGGATTTAATGGATAAGAAATCGCGAGTGGCAGGACTAACGAAGTATTTACCAATCGTCGATTGGCTACCTCATTACAAGACAGAATGGCTGCGCTTCGATATCATAGCCGCATTATCTGTGTGGGCGTTGCTCGTTCCTCAGAGCATCGCTTATGGCTCAATAGCCGGCGTGCCGCTGCAGTTTGGCTTGTATGCTGCTCTGGGTGCACTGATAGGCTATGCCCTGTTTGGCACAGCTGGGCAGGTCATAACAGGCCCAAGCGCGGCTATTGCGGCAGTATCAGCTTCAGTCGTTGCCCTGTGGGCAACCTCAGGTTCATCCGAGTGGGTCAGCTATACCGCTGCCCTGGCTTTGACGGCTGGTTTGGTCTATCTTTTACTTGGCTGGTTGAAGATGGGTTGGGTCTCCCACTTTATATCAGGGGCTGTGTTGGCTGGATTTGTCTTCGGTTTTGGTATCGGATTGATCGCAGACCAAACACCAAAAATCCTGGGAGTGCCAAAAGCCTCAGGAAGTTATTTTCAAGTATTGATTGGGGCGCTCAAATCATTACCCCAAACAAGTATCCCCACCCTGATCGTCGGTGTTAGCAGTATTATCTTATTGCTGTTGATGCGCCGCTTTCTACCAAAGTGGCCACGGACATTATTGGTCGTGATCCTGGGGATTATCGTCTCATCACTACTAGGATTAGCAGATTATGGTGTTTCAATCGTTGGTACGATACCGAGCGGTTTACCTACATTAGCTTGGCCAAGCTTCCCACCGGTTGGCTTAATGTCAATCATTTTAGGGTCACTGGCAGTCCTTTTCATTGGCTACAGCGAGTCGCTAGCTGCTGCTAAAGAGGAAGGCTCAAAGTACGGCTACGAGATCGATGCCAGCCAAGAAATGGTCGCTCAAGGCATGGCGAATTCCGCCTCTGGGTTACTGGGTGGTTTCGCGGTCGAAGGCAGCCTATCCAAAACTGCCGTAGCCGATATGGCCGGGCAAAAAACACAACTTGCGTCGCTATTTACAGCAGGATTGATGCTGATTACCATCCTATTCCTGGCTGGGTTATTCACTACATTGCCAAACGCAGTCCTCGGTGCGGTGGTCATCGATGCAGGCATCAGCCTGGTCAAGGTGAAGGAACTCAAGCATTATCGATTAAATCGGGTAGATTTCTTAGCATTCATGGCGACTGCACTGGCGGTATTTTTCGTTGGTGTTCTTGTTGGAGTAGTAATTGGAGTAGTTCTGGCGTTGCTCTTATTGATTGCCTCCGCATCGAGATCGCCTGTTCGCGAGATGGCGTTTGATAAGAGTAATAATGTTTTCGTAGAAGCGGATCGACATCCGGATGCGGAAATTATTCCTGGTATTGTTGTCGTCGCAATTCATGGTCCATTATTCTTTGCCGATGCCGATAACTTCCGCTCCTCGGTCATGCGCCTGGTTGAGGCTGATCAACCATATGCCGTGATTATCGACCTGGGTGCGGTCATGATGTTGGATATGGATGGAGATAAAATCCTCACCAAACTATCAGGTGAGTTGCATCAGAAGAATATTCAGCTTCTGCTGGTGAGGGTGGGGAGAGATAAGCTTGAGCTGATACGTAAGACTGGTACCCTTGAAAAGATCGGTTCACAGAATATTTTCGAGACGACACGTTTGGCAGTATCTGCTGCTCAGCACCGCAGCGGAGCAGTTGAAGGCGCTGCAGAACCTGGTTCTTCACAAGCCGTGCAAGATAAAAAAGGATAAAAAGTTGCGGAAAGACTATTATTACTGTGGTCGTATTGAGGCGCAAACCTATTATCTCGGACTTCAGAACTCGAACCGCAAACAGGATATTTCAACATTAGCTTTTTAAGTTAAAATCCCAATTTACCTAATGGTCTGAAAGGATACTTCTATGCTTCCTCTTGAAAAACCATGGTACAGAAAGCTCCTTTTACTCACGCTGGTGATTGGAATAGTAGGTGGCATATTATCCCTTGCATTTTCGACCGTAACCGGCGCGGGTATTAATTTTTTCTTCGGAAATGTAGGCACGGGCTGGTGGGATGGTAAATGGTGGTGGATCCCATTGATGGCCATCGGAGGTCTTTTGGTATCCGTGCTGCGTAAAATCTGGAAGGTTCCCTCACAAGTCCCCAGCCCAATAAAACTTGCCCACGATGCATGGGTAGACCCCGGTGTTGTAATCCCATGGGTAATCATATCAGCCATTTCGCTTATATTCGGAGCGGCTATGGGTCCTTTTTTTGGGTTCGCTGTCATGGGGGGAGGGTTTGGCGCCTGGATAGTAACTCGCCTAGGAAATGATGAAGAAGAAGAAGCAAAACAGCAGTATACATTAACTGGAATGGCAGCCACTATGGGTGCCGCCTTTACCTCGCCCTTTTTTGCTGCAATTTTGACCTCCGAGCTTTCACCAACGCAAAAACGCAGCTATGTCGCTGCGTTTATCCCTGCACTCTTTGCAGCGACCATAGGCTATATTATCTATTTTGGCGTGACAGGCACTACGATGCTGGGCAGTTATGGTCTACCACCTTATGAGTTTAAGTACGCTCATTTACTGATAGGTACCCTTCTCGGTGTTCTGGCTGCGTTCATCCTGATCGTACTTGCCCTCATAAAAAAGCTAGTCTTTGCAGCATTTTCGTTAATTCCTAACTCGCTTGTGTCTGGGGCGATTGGTGGCGCACTCGTCGGGTTGATTACATTTGCGCTTCCTCTGGTGGCAAATTCTGGCAACAGCCAACTTGGAACGATACTTCAAAATTCAACCCTATACGGAGCCACCTTCCTCGTTGCCATCCTAATTGCCAAGATGTTGGCCCTCTCACTAAGCCAAGCGTCCGGATTTTTAGGCGGTTTTGTCTTCCCGTTAATCTTTATTGGAGGTACTGCAGGGGTCTTGGTGAATAATATTTTTCCTGATATTCCCATTGCCCTTGCCGTAGGCTGCATGCTGGCTGCAGTGGCAGGGGCTATCTTGAATGCGCCCGTTTCTCTCATCTTGATAGCGGCTGGCACAGTATTGATAGCGCCGACGGCACTGGTTCCCATTTGTATTGCTGTTGTTACGTCTCATCTATCGCTGGCAATCGTGCGTTACTTTGTTGTTGGAGAGGACAAACTCAAGGTGCAGCAGCCTGACTGAAAAGCCATTCCAGCCAGCATGCCTGCGATAATTTTGACATATGCAGGATGGTCAGTGCCAAGCTCAAAGATCCGTCTGTAAGTAGATTGAGCGTTTTGATTTACTGAAAACCATCGATCGACGCCATTTCTTCCTGACGATTGACGTTGCAGCTGAAGCGTTCTGGCGGGAAGGGCAGGAAAGTATGAAACCTAATAATTGAGATATCACTTCATATCTATAACTGAATGAACTGATATCGAATCATTGTGCATATACCTGGTTATACGCCAAGAATCATAACGACCCGTTCAAGGTAAGGAGAATGCAATAGGTAGTTTCTACCTAACTATGGCCTATTTAAGACCCGGGATCCCTTTTGAGATCTGGTGACTGGGTGCACCTACAATTGTGGTGATAGATATATGCGTTGAAGATTATCCAGTCGGTGTCTCGTAACCTGGAGTTCCATGGTCCGAATGCAAACCCTGCTACCAAAAAAATCTGTCCATCAGGACGGATATTTTGTAGGTTTAGGTGTATGGATTCTACGAAACCTTTTAGGAAGATCATGATCTACTGAGTTTCTGCGAGGGTCGTCTTGTTAGGTAGTTAGTAATTAATCTTAACGATTGGGTGAAATCTACCTCACTCCTCACTCTCAAAATCAATCTTATATTATGCCATTCGTAAAATGTTTCTGCGGGTCGCCTTTCCTTGGTTCATATTTCGGGTAGCATTAGGGAACTATTCGGGAACAGATTTGTTGAAACAGTATGGTGATTTTGGAATAAATTAGACGAAATAGACGGCAGTTCTCTCCTTTTCACTTACCATTTTATTTATCACACTAAAAAGCCATGAGTTCGAATCACGCCTGACCTTCTAAAAATTCCCGGAGATTGGGATTTGTTTTATGATACCTGGGTTAAGAAGTCAAATTGTCGGCATAGGGGATTTTAGCCAGAATTGTGGCAAGGCTTTTCTACGCAAGAAAACAACGAAGATGGGATCGTCCTCTTTCATTGGCACGCGGTGCAGGTACAGCTTTCAGGATTTGGTCAACCCCTAATTCCTGGGCAACCCAGGAGTAATAAGAGGTCAGGGTGACCTATACATTACATAGTGACTTCGATGAGAGCGGGTGATTTTTCACTTTGTAGCAGCGTGTGGTGTATTCGTTGCCCAACCAGCTCAAATAGGCGACCACATCCTGGGTGGAAATTTCACCAATCTCCCGGTCCCCGATGTGTTTGAGCCATTTCTTGAGCCGGCGCTCCTGCGAGTAGATCGAGGGCAGCGCCAGAGCTTCTGCAGTTTTATAATTGATAAAGTCAGGAATGGACTTGCTTAAAAATAACGAGCCCGAGTGAGTGGTTCATGTCAAAATCCTCCGGTTTTAAGATTTTGCCAATCTCCCACCTTCGCGCTAAGCAAAAACCAATGCCCGACGAGCCATGGTTTCAGATTAATGGCGGAGCTAGGATTCGAACAAATCCCCTCCACGGGGACCAGGGACCACAAAAAAATCCGCCTTGAATAAAGACGGATTTTACTTCGAGTAGCGGGGCTTGGATTCGAATAAATCCCCTCCACGGGGACCAGGGACCACAAAAAAATCCGCCTTGAATAAAGACGGATTCTTTCTTCGAGTAGCGGGGCTTGGATTCGAATGAATCCCCTCCACGGGGACCAGGGACCACAAAAAAATCCGCCTTCAATAAAGACGGATTCTTTCTTCGAGTAGCGGGGCTTGGATTCGAACCAAGGACCTCCGGGTTATGAGCCCGACGAGCTGCCACTGCTCCACCCCGCATCGGTTGTCTGCCCAATTTTCGAGCGGGCGGTATTATAGCACGCACAGACTACTGCGTCAAGGAGTTCGCCTTAGGTCACTTTGCAAGGGATCTAGGGTTGATCAGACAATAAGGAAAGCCAAACCTGCCAACTTTGTATCACCTCAGGGGTGATAATGGGGGTGGGTGTCGGTTGAGGTTGACTGCCTTCCTGTTGGATGGGTATGACCAGCACATCCCCTTCCTCACCCAGCCGTTGGAAATTATAAGCCCAATAATAGACTGCAGCTTCAGACGTGGCATAAGTCACCTGGGTCTCTAGTGATTGTTGAGTTTCTATAAGGCTGGTGACCCGGGCACTGACATGTTCTTTCTCTGCGGTGAGGCTGCGCAGCTCTGCCATGCGGCTGTTGAAATCCATTACCAAAAGCACCAGGACGGCAAATCCGACCAGCATCAACGCAGGTTTCCAGCCATTTCGTGCTTTTTTCATGCCTTCATCTTACTCCAGCCTTAAAGTTCGCGCAAGGGAAAAATAAATCCCTGCAAGTTAGATGCAGGGATTGTGCCAGTGCCGAAGGTGGGATTTGAACCCACACGAGCGTAATGCCCACTACGCCCTGAACGTAGCGCGTCTGCCAATTCCGCCACTCCGGCATTTTAGTTGCTTAATTTGGGTGAAGAAAATTTTACCTGGATTTTGTGTTTTGTCAACCTTGGGTAGCATGCTATAATTTCTTGAACAAAATCATGGTCCCAATCATCGATCAAATTAGCCAGTTGCTCACCTCACCGCTGGGAAACTTGATGTATTCAATGGGGTTAAGTTTATGCGCTTTTGGCGCGTATGCGGCTTCCTGGTATGCCAGTGGACGGCAGGCTTCAACCGAGGGCAAGCGCATGCAGAAAGGCTTGCTATTCCTGTTTTTAAGTCAACTGATCCTATTTACAGCAACCTGGTTGGCATGGTTGGGTGTAATAGATGAACATACCTTTTTACCACCATTGAATCGAACAGTTGCATTGTTCAGCCTGGTATTGATCATCTGGTTGTGGGCGTTTCCGAAACCGAATCCGAGGGTAGACAATCTAACCATCATCGTAGAGATCATTATCCTGCTTTTGGGGGTGATCAGCTTTATCTGGTTATTCAGGCAGGAGGAAGATGTGTTTTTCAACACATCTATGATAGGTGCATATGCATATTATTTCGGAATAGCACTCCTGGTAGCAGGTTTATTCCTGGTAATTGGGCGAAGACCAGCGGCCTGGGGATATGGAACTGCCATGCTGTCGATCATGCTGGCTGGATACCTGGTTCAATACCTCATACGCCAACCATCAGGGGATTTTGCCTGGTTTGTGCAAACAGGTGAGATGCTTGCATATCCTTTATTGTTCGCTCTTCCAACACGGCTTCTGGTCTCATCCCAGGCAACAGAAGTTATTGAACAGCAAAAAATCACTCCCATGGTCAGGTTGCGAATCGATGAAAACTTCCTGCGATCTGTAATCGAGTTGAATACAGAGCAATCACCGCATTATTATTATCAAAAGCTTACTCGATTGTTTGCTCAGCTGATGGATGCAGAAGTCTGCTTGTTGGCAATGCCTCCGAACATTGGTGAGCAGATCATTATCCCTGCGGGGTATAGCTTACGGGACGACCAGGTGGTTGATGGGTTCACACTGGATGGGAGTAAGTTGCCATTATTGTTGGATGCGCTACGTTCCAGAAAAAAGATACGTATCGATGGCACTAACCCCGATCCAGAAGTTACTGTCCTGGTCAATGAGCTCGGTCTCGCTTATTCCACCCACCTTATGGTTGCGCCTTTTTATCTTAAAAACTCAAGTGCACCAATGGGGATCTTGCTTTTATCGCAACTACCGCAGCCCTCGTGGAGTGATAACGATGAAGAGCAAATGTTGACAGCTGTAAATTTAGTGGTTTATAACCTTGGACTGTCTGACAACTTTAGCAAATCTCCCACAGAAGTGCAGGAATTAACGGAAGAACTACACCGTGCTCAGGCTGAGGCTGTCAGGCTTCACCAGGAATATGCACAATTAAAAGCTGAGTATGATCAGTTGAGCTCACTGGGGCTAACGGAAGTGGCTCAGGTTGCTGGCGCAGCTGTGATCCTGGAAAACCAGAAAAGCCTCGAAGATACAGTCCGGCGATTGGAAGCCCGTAATCGAGAGCTGGAAATTCTGGTGAGTAAAGGGCGACCATCGATAGAGGAAATGGAACAGCTAAGGCTCGAGTTAAGGAATACCCTGGAAGACCTGGCACGTATTCCAACTACACTATCCAAATCGGATCAAAAGATGTTGGAAATGCAGCTGACAACGATGAAACACCTGGATGGTATCGGAGAATCTGAATTGGTAACATCCATTGCCCAGGAGTTTAACCAACCTTTATCATCTATCATCGGATATACCGACCTGTTGCTTGGGGAATCTGTGGGTCTATTAGGTGCGATGCAACGCAAGTTCCTGGAACGAGTTAAGGCATCTACGGAGCGTCTACGGATTCTTATGGACGAACTCGTTGAGGTGCTAGCCATTGATGATGGCAAGCTGGACCAGACTCTCACCAGTGTTGACCTTGAAGCCGTGATCGATGATGCTGTAGGCAGCATCATCAACCAGATCAGCGAGAAAAATATTACCATGCGAGTGGACTTGCCCGAGAAACTTCCAGAAATCCAGGCTAACAGGGATGCAATACTACAAATCCTTGCAAACTTATTACAAAACGCATGCCTGGCAACTCCAGCTGATGGTGAGATCAGGTTATATTCCAGAGTGGAACATAAGAACGAAGCAAAATATCTTCTTGTCGCAGTTTCTGACCAGGGGGGAGGAATTGGACAGGTGGATATTCCCCGCGTCTTCTCACGGCGCTATAAGGTGGAAAATCCACTCATCCAGGGGATTGGGGATACAGGTGTCGGTCTCTCAATTGTTAAATCTCTGGTTGAGCTGCAGAGGGGGCGTGTGTGGGTTGATACCCAGGTAGGGGTTGGCTCTACATTCAGCGTCTTGCTACCACTTAATGAAGAACATTCTAACCTGGAAAGCAGCCCACAAGGAAAGCAAGCGAGTTAGCAACCTGGGCAAATTGATTATTCGTCCAAAGCGATTTGCAAGAAAAACACTGGAAGATGAGTATCGTGTTTCACATTCCGATGGGTATGAATATTGCAACATACAACCCGGAGTGTGGTCATGGAAATATGCCTTAATCCTAACAAGAGGTTGGAATCAAATGGTTTTATACATCTTCCAAGGTTACATAATGACATGAAAATTAGCATTGCTGCCTTCATACTGATGTTGATCTTGATCACGATTGCCTGTTTTCTGCCCGGGCAGATAACACCATCGCTGGCAAGCGAACCTGGCAGCCAGGATTACCAGGTGATCGTCCCAGTAGGTCCAACTGTAACCCCCACACCCTTCCAGCCTATCCCACCTACTCCAACGTATATACCCACAGCTGTTCCATTGACCGCAACACCTACAGTTCCACCGCCCACACCGACAGAAGTGCCTCCCTCGCCCACTCCGCTGCCACCCACCCCGGAATTCCAGGAAGCTGAAGTTCAATTTACCTCGAACGAATCGCGATCCTGGGCAGATTATCCCGGACCGAGTGTATGGCCAGATATTCAAATCCCAGCTCCTGTGGGTATTCTCTCCCACCCTGAAGACCAGGTGAATATCCTGTTATTAGGTTCAGACAAACGACCCAATGATGGAGGATTTCGGACAGACACCATCCAACTGCTGACCATCAATCCCGGGGCAGGCACAGTTAAGATAACTTCTTTTCCCCGAGATCTTTATGTTTACATCCCTGGGTACACCGTGCAACGCATCAACACCGCTTTTGGCTGGGGTGGATTTGATGCCCTGGCAGATACCATGGAGTATAACTTTGGCGTGAGGCCAGATTATTATGCTCTGATCAACTTTAGTACATTTGTTGACGGCATAAATTCTCTGGGCGGGATCACTGTTAGTATTGGGCGCGACTTTTGTGACCACATGGATGATTTTGATACGTTTTGCGTATCAGAAGGATCCAAGTTTTGGATGAATGGCAGGATTTCACTGTGGTATGTTCGTGCCAGATACACAACTAGTGACATTGATCGTGGAAGGAGACAGCAGGAGGTCCTTGAAGCGGTATTTAGTCGATTGATCAGTTTGAATGGCTTATCCCGTGCCCCGGAACTTTATGATGTGTATAAGGAGAATGTCACTACGGATCTAACATTCGAGGTGTTATCAAGCCTTTTACCCGTTGCTGCCCATCTGGCAGAGACGCGTGAGATCGGGAACTATTCAATCGGCAGGGAGCAGGTGTATGATTGGATCAATTATAGCGGCGCCATGGTGCTGGTTCCTATGCGCGAGCAAGTTATGGAGGTAATGCGCCAGGTGATCAGTGAGCCCTAGTGGCGACTGACCATAGGGCAGGGGACTGGGAGAAAGAAGTATGACGTTAGAAGGAAAAGGTTTTTTCACCTGGAAGATTCCCAGATGTGAACATGGGGATCCCAAGCAGATCGCTGCACGTGCCAAAGCTGCCGGGCTGAGTCATATGGTCATTAAAATTGCTGATGGCCCGATGATATACAATGGTACCTGGGGTGATCCAACGGATTACACTACACCTGTGGTCAGTGCATTACGTTCCAATGGCATCAAGGTCTGGGGCTGGCATTATATCTACGGTGATAATCCTATAGGAGAAGCAAATGTAGGCATTGCGCGTATCCGCCAGTATAACCTGGATGGGTACGTGATCGATGTAGAAAAGGAATACAAGGCTTATGGTAGAAAAGCTGCTGCCAAGAAATTTATGAACCAGATCCGGTCAGCCTGTCCAGACCTGACCGTTGCGCTGAGCTCATTTCGCTACCCTTCATTACATCCACAGGTCCCATGGGCTGAATTTTTAGATCAATGTGACCTGAATATGCCGCAGGTATACTGGATGAAAGCACATAATCCTGCTGACCAGCTCGCCAGGTGTGTGGCAGAATTCCAGGCCAAGACTCCTTCCCTGCCGGTTGTACCCACAGGAGCTGCATTTAGGGAATTTGGATGGAAGCCCACCGATACTGAAGTCTATGAGTTTCTCGAGAAAGCCAAGGAGCTGAATCTGAGTGGGTTAAACTTTTGGGAATGGTCGGACGCCCGATCTGGTACGATACCTGGTGTTTGGGATGTGATCGAAAATTATAACTGGTCGGATGATGGGCGACCCAAGGATATTTGTGTAAGCTTGATCGATTCCCTAAATTCCCATAATGTAGAGAAGATTGTCAGCCTGTATGCTCCGCCCGCAGTGCATATTAGCTCCATCCGCACAACTCAAGGTGTAGATAATTTACGAGCCTGGTATACTCAATTGTTCAATGAATATCTACCCGATTGCAAGTTTAAGCTCGGAAGCTACACTGGAAAGGAAAGCTCACGTCACTTCACCTGGACTGCCACATCCACCAAGGGATTCGTCCGAAACGGTAATGACACCCTTGGAATATCAAATGGGAAAATTAATTATCATTACTCCTTTTTCTCTATTTCCAGATAGAACCCTTCTCAAGTTATCAGGTTTATTTATTTTACTCGTAGGCTTGTTGTCATCTTGCCAACAGCCAGTAACATCCGCACCAACGCCCAGCTCGACACCATCTCTGCATGTGGTAGCTACAAAAACATTCTCTCCCACAAGAACCCAGCCTCCGACTGCGTCCATGACTCCCAGTCCGAGTGTAAGCCCAACCACAACCCGCACACCTACAATCACTCCCACCTTTACTCCGCTAGACATGTTCACACCCCGGACGTTACGACCAGGTGTACTCTCTCAATCCTATATCCAAGATAATTGTTCTTATTTACAGAAACGTTGGTCAGTTGAGGGAAGCTCACCTGGCACTGTGGTGGTACCCATCATGTTTCATAGTATCGTACAAAATGGTACCCAGATCACAGATCCGAAAGATATCACCGGAGAGGAATTCGAGGCATTTGTGAATTACGCTCATTTCCTGGGTTTTGAAACCATCACCACCCAGGAATTAATTGATTTCCTGGAAAATAATACCAGCATCCCACAGCGCTCCATGATCATCATTGTGGATGACCGTAGACCTGGATTGATCCGAGAATGGATCATGCCAGTATTGGAGCAGTACGATTGGAAGGTTACCTCTGCATATATCGCTGACCCAAACAGCTTCCATTTCGCTTGGGATATGATGGATCAGCTTTATACATCAGGCAGAATGGAAGTCCAATCGCATGGATATACCGGTCAGCTCTATATGGTGCCTGAGACACCTATTGAACAGATCCAAAATGAGATATGGAATTCCACTCCTGTGTTGGAGCAGCATTTTGGTGAGCGGCCTGTTGCGTTCATTTGGCCGGGTGGAAATTTCACTTCAGAGAGCGTCCGGATAGCCCGAGAAGGTGGTTACAAGCTTGGTTTCACGGCATATTCTCGGGGGCCAGTGTTATTCAACTCGATCCCGTTAGGGGAGGAAGAACGGGCAGTGAATGATCCATTAATGGTTTTGCCGCGTGCCTGGAGCAGTGCAGTGAATGTGAACCTGGACGAAGCGGTAAAGGTCAGTGAACAGGCAGCTGCATTTGCCGAGAAGAATTTCTCTACTGAAGCTGCATGGTACAGGACTTATTGCGCAGGCGAGATCAGCTATCACCCATAGGTTTGGCTAGCTATCCTAGATCCTAACAACCAGACTAAAAATCCCACAAAAAAGTCTCACTAACTATTGGTAACAGAAGAATTCTAAAGGATCTGGATAACTTATTCATCGAGGTTATTCAGATTTTGGTTCGCCTGGTGTCACTTTCCGTCTTTTTGGTGGTGTCTTGCTTCGTTTTGGTTTCCATGAAGGTGGTACAAGAATCGCAGCAGGAGCAATTACGGATTTAATGGTCATTTTTTTGCGGGGTGGTTTTCTCCCGCCAGTTTTTTTTGGACCAGGTTTTGCTGGCGGTTTTATAGAGCGGTTTGTGGCTGTTTTCGGCTTTGTTGTTGTTTTTTTTGTTGTAGATGGTTGACTCGTTTTGGTTGTCGACGGCTTGGTTTTACCTGGTGCGGCTTTGGCATTTTGGTTTGGTTTCCCGGTTTTGGTAGGAGTCTTTGCTTTCCCTGTTGCTTTTGTAGCAGATTGTTCTACTTGACCGGTCTTCAGTACCGGTTTATTGTTTCTCATCGGTGTTCGCGTGGCTTTTTCTGGTTCTTTCCTGGTCTTCGCAACGACTGTCGTTTTCACTACCGGGGGGCTCACAGTTTTTTTTGGTCGACCACGTTTTACAGGTACTTTGATTTCATTGCCGGAGGTTTTATTTATGGTAGGCTCTGAAGGTTTTAGCTTTGAAGGCGTCTTTACCGGCTTTGCTCTACTGGTCCGGGGTGGTTTTGAACTTCCAGCCTTTCCAGCCTGATCCTTATTCCTGGTTGATGCCCCCTTTGAAATCAACAAGGATTGTTCCGCTTCAGCATCCTTTGTTTTTGGTGTTGAACCCCGGGTTTTGCCTTTTACCTTCAGCGTTGCCTTACGGATTTTTGTATTCTCCGCCTTTACCACTTTCTTAACTTCAGGCGCAATCATACCGAAGGATAGCTGTTCTACATCGGGATAGAGAGGTTCTTCCAAAGCATCGGGGATTTCTAACTCCTTTTCAGGTGTGGCCTTCGCTCCAATTACTGGTCGGGGTACTGCCCAGGGGATACTCAAGCCAAGCACCTGGTATCCTGCTTTCAGCTCGACAATCGTTTTACCAGCAGCAGTACGGGTTTGCAACGGGGCTTCATCCATGCGAATGGCCTTGGGTGAAAGTTTGTCCAGAAGGATGGTCAGACGGGTGGATGCTTTCCCCGCGGTAACTCCCACGAGCTGGGCTGTACGCGGCAACTTCCAGGCAATTACACCCTGGCCATAACGACCCTGGCGTGGGAATTGATCGGGGGGAACCCTTTTTCCCCTGCCATCTGAAGTAAGCAGCAGGATATCACCCCGGCGAGGCATGAGCTCCATGCCGATAACCAGATCGCGTGCCCCCAGTTTTATCCCACCTACACCGGCAGCTACCAGTCCCATTGGTCGAACTTCATCCTCGCTGAAGCGGATAGCCATTCCATCCGCAGTGACCAACAGGATATCAGCCTTACCATCGGTAAGGCGAATCCAACCCAACTTGTCATCATCATTTACTTTTACCAGCGTGAAGCTATGCCCGGTAGGGCCAGGAAGTTCCTCCAAAGCGGTTTTTTTGAGTAATCCTTGCTGGGTGACGGTGAGTACATACCAACCTTCCAATCGCTCTTCCTTGGGTGGTAAGGTGAAGAGAGCTGCCAGTTTAGCGACATCTGTTAATGCCGATACCTTGTGAATTGGAGCGCCTTCCAGTGGCGTTTCAGCTTCTGGCAGGGTTTGCACTGGTATTCCAGCTGCCTCACCCTTATCAGAGACCAGGAAAAGCGTATCGCGAGTACTCACCTGCAACAAGAAACGAGGTGCCATGGAGCCACTAATACGCGGTGGTTTTTCATCGAGGGTGCGGGAGACCAGTCCATCTTCGGTTGCAGAGACCCATACTGTTTGTTCAGGCAGAAGGTCGGTTGCTGTAAGGACGGGCAGGACGGATTTTGCACCTGCACCCAGGCGGGTGATCTGGGTACGACGTCGGTCAGCATAAGTTTCCTTCACCTGGTGCAATTCACCCGCAACAGTCTGGCGCAGCTTGAGAGGTGAACTCAACAATGCCTCCAGGGTTTTGATCTGGGCGATGAGTTCCTTATACTCATCTTCAATCTTCTTGCGTTCCAGTGCTGCCAGGCGGCGTAATTGCATATCCAGGATAGCCTGCGCCTGGATCTCGGACAGGCGATAACGCTTCATTAGCCGATCACGGGCAGTCTCAGCATCCGGTGATTTCTTGATCAATTCAATGATCTCATCCAGGTATTTGAGGGCGACCCTCAATCCTTCGAGGATGTGGGCGCGCTGGCGGGCTTTCTCCAGTTCATATTCGCCACGTCGTCGAATGACCACCAGGCGGTGATCCAGGTAAACCCGCAAGGCTTGTTTAAGCGAGAGCATGCGAGGCTCTCCATCCACCAATGCCAGTAGAATAATGCCAAATGTGGAACGCATAGGCGTGCTTTTATACAGCTCTTGCAGTACCTTCTCAGGCTCAGCTGTTCGGCTCAGCTCGATGACGATGCGTAGACCATGTCGGTCAGATTCATCGCGCAGGTCAGCGATCCCTTCAAGGCGACCCTCACGCGCCAGCTCAGCAATTCGTTCGATGAGGGAAGACTTGTTGGTCATGTACGGTAGCTCAGTGACGATAATTCGATTGCGTCCGCGGCCGATTTCCTCAATATGACATCTCGATTGAACAGTCACGCGTCCACGTCCGGTGCCATAAGCCGCGGTTAAATCATCTTCATGGGTATCCTGTACGATCAATCCGCCGGTGGGGAAATCTGGCCCCTGGATGAAACGCATCAAGTTCTCAATATTGACATCATCAATGCGCTCCCAATTATCCAGCATATAGATCAGGGCATCCACCACCTCCCCCAGGTTGTGGGGTGGGATGTTGGTGGACATACCCACTGCAATACCGGTTGCCCCATTCACCAATAGATTGGGCAGCGCTGAAGGCAAAACATCCGGTTCCTGCAGGCTGCCATCGAAATTATCTGAGAATTTGACTGTATCTTTACGGATATCCGCCAGCATCTCCATGGCAGGTGCAGTCAACCGAGCTTCGGTGTAGCGCATGGCGGCTGGTGGATCGCCATCAACACTACCGAAATTTCCCTGCCCATCCACGAGCAGGCAGCGCATGGAGAAATCCTGGGCCATGCGTGCCATCGACTCATATACGGCCATATCGCCATGGGGGTGGTACTTGCCCAGCACTTCACCAACGATACGTGCAGATTTCTTAAATGAAGTGTCGGGACGCAATCCCATATCGTACATCGCGTAGAGGATACGGCGGTGGACTGGCTTTAGGCCATCGCGAGCGTCAGGTAGCGCACGGGCGACGATCACGCTCATGGCATAATCCAGGTAAGCTTGTTGCATGGTTTGGTCAATATCAACTGAACGGACGAGGCCGACTTCCATAGGAACTCCAGGGAGAGAAGGAATTATTGAATAGCGATCAGTTAAAAAGGCAAACTATATCTATCTTTGTTTGAGAATACGGGTAATTATTTACAACGGTATATTAAGGGTAAATAGGAGAAACGTCAAGCAAATTGGTTTGACCAGAGATACTGATGGCTACCAGCAGGTGGGTGTTTCTAAATCTTTGAGCACGATCACTTGTGCCCACTTTGTTGGATTTAAACAGGGTAATATGATTTTTCAAAAATTAATAATGTTATTTTATAAAAAAATAGGCTACACTGGCTCGAATTTAGCGGTGAAATGGCGTAAGTATTTTGGTGCGTAGATAAATCTATACCCACAAAGCTTTTCTTTGTGTTGGGTGATATCCTTGAGGATCTGAACTACGTAATCCAGGTGGGCCTGGGTGTAGACACGCCGTGGTATCGCCAACCTGACAAGCTCCAGCGATGGGTGGACCATCTCACCGGTCTTCGGATCCGGATGGGCGAACATAACAGAGCCTATCTCGCTTGTCCGAATCCCGCCTGCTCGGTAAAGCTCGATGGATAGGGCAAGACCCGGGAATTGTGCAGGAGGAATATGGGGCAGGAAGCTCCCGGCATCAATGTACACCGCATGGCCACCTGGAGGTTCAACAATGGGAACCCCGACTTCTTTCAGGCCCTCGGCCAGGTAAGCTGTTTGAGCCAGGCGGTATGCGAGATAGCTTTCATCGAGCCCCTCCCAGAGCCCTGTCGCTATGGCATCCAGGTCACGCCCAGCAAGCCCGCCATAGGTGGGAAAACCCTCGCGCATGATCAGCTCATTACAGGCTTGCTGGAACAGGGATTCATCGTTCATGCACAAAAAACCACCGATATTGACAATCGCATCCTTCTTGGCACTCATGGTGCAGCCATCTGCCAATGAAAACATCTCGTGCGCGATCTCCAGGGTGGATTTATGAGCATAACCTGGTTCGCGTAACTTGATGAAGTAAGCATTCTCTGCGTAACGACAGGCATCGATGAAGAAGGGGATGCCAAACTCGTGGTAAGTATCAGATACCTGGCGAAGGTTTTCCATTGAAACAGGTTGACCACCGCCGGCATTATTGGTGATGGTGATCATCCCGAGCGGAATATTCTCCCTGCCGGTCTCCTGGATGAATTCCCGTAGCTTAACTACATCCATGTTGCCCTTGAAGGGTATGATGGCAGTGGGGTGATTAGCTTCATCAATGATCAGGTTAACGGGCTGACCACCTCGACCGCGGATGTTAGCTTCGGTGGTATCAAAGTGCATATTAGATGGGACAAGCTTGCCTTTTTCCATTAATATGGCACAGAGGACATTCTCTGCTGCTCTGCCCTGGTGAGTGGGAACAAAATAGGTGAAACCAAAAATATCCTGAATGGCTTCTTTCAGCCTGAAGTATGAGCGCGCCCCGGCATATGATTCATCTCCCCGCATGATGGATGCCCACTGTTCCTGGCTCATCGCACCCGTGCCAGAATCGGTCAGTAAATCAATAAAGATGTCCTCTGCCTTCAGGCTGAATACATTGTACCCAGCGGTTTGTAATGCTTTTTCACGTTCCTGGGGACTAATTAATCGGATGGCTTCCACCATCTTGATGCGAAATGGCTCGGGGGAATAAATTGGCATGGTGACCTCCTGGATGATACTGTTAGTTTAACATGAAAATATAAAATATATCCATGAATGGAGGGTAGATTTATTACCCAGGCAATGGAGGCGGTTATAATGATTGCCTGATGAAGGAGAAGATCCGAACCCTATTTGCAATAATCATCCTGGTAATATCTATTACCGTGCTCGCATGGTCCTATTTGCCAGTCCAGCGCCAGGTGGAGGTGCAGAGCCTCATGCCATCTGAGATGGATATTCATACCAATCCACAGGGGGTTGATCCAGCCTTGATGGAAACACGGCTGGTCAGGTTGGAATGGCCCGAGGCCATGCGCATAGGCGAAGAATACTCGATCACGCTGGACTTTGAGCAGCTGCAGGATAATAACCTCCCGGAGAATCCGATTGTAGGATTTTCTGATGTATATGACTGTTGTAACGTGATGGCTGAGGCCAGGTTTGAAGTGTCTGGTATCAAAGTTGATCCTGCCTCCGCAACCAGGGAGAGCATGCCCCCCGGGCAACCAGTAAGTTTCAAATGGAAAATCAGTGCAGAACAAGCTGGCTCATATAGCGGGACAATATGGCTTTCCCTGCGGTTCTTACCTCTTGATGGAGGTACGCCCATCCAGGGACCAGTCTATGTGAACAACCTTCTAATTGATGCCAGGAGCATTTTAGGGTTGAGCGGAGGGATGGCGCGCCTGTTGGGGTGGGTGGGGGTGATATTGGGGATATTTCTTATATCCGATGTATGGATCGATTTGGCAAGGAGAAGAAATAATAGGGAAATTATCGCGACAGAAAATGCAGAATCCATCAGAAATGAGCCAAAGGATTTATAATTCCCAACATGCTTGAAATCATTTCGCTTGTTCTTGGACCGGTGGGAACAAACACCTACCTGATTGGTGACCCGCAAAGCCGGACGGCCGTGGTTGTTGACCCAGCCTGGGATGGAGATATCATCCTGGAGGAAGCCAATCGACGAAAATGGCGTATCCAACAGATATGGCTGACCCACGCACACTTTGACCACATCGGTGGCATGGCTGAATTGGTGGCGGGCATTCAACCCATGCCGGATATTGCTCTCCATCCGGCTGATCTACCTTTGTATTCTATGATGGGGGGTGCGGCATTCTTTGGAATGCATATCGATCCAGGACCACAACCGACCATGCATTTATCCCATGGGCAGAAATTATCCTTGGGAATGCAAGAGTTTGAAGTTCGCCATTGCCCGGGTCACACTCCTGGTCATGTAGTATTCTATTGTAAATCAGAAAAATTGCTGTTTTGTGGCGACGTAATTTTCTGGGGAGGCATCGGTAGAACCGATCTGCCCGGTGGCGATTATGATACCCTTATCCGCAGTATCAGGACGCAGATCCTGATCCTTCCATATGAAACGCGTTTACTATCAGGCCATGGTGGAGAGACAACGGTGGGGGTGGAGAGGGTGGAAAACCCGTTTTTATCGTAAGTAATAGCAACCACAGAAGGACACAAGAAACACGAAGGTTACCAGGGAGGCGAAGGATTTCCTATTATTTATTTTGCCCGCATTGTGTCCATTGAATATTATGTGTCGTTATTAATTTCTTTACTTAGCGTAGTCGACAGCGCGGGTTTCTCGGATGACAGTAACCTTGATTTGACCCGGGTAGTGCATGGTCTCTTCGATGTTCTTGGCAATATCACGTGCCAGGCGGATGGACTCCAGATCATCGATATCTTCGGGTTTAACGAAGATACGCACTTCGCGCCCTGCCTGCAGGGCAAAACTTTGGCTGACACCCTTGAAGGAGTTAGCTAAATCTTCCAGAGCACGCACCCGCTGGATGTACTGCTCAAGGCTTTCACGCCGTGCACCTGGACGGGCTCCGGAGATGGCGTCAGCTGCTTCAGCAATGGCAGCTTCAACAAATTCCTGTTCTACTTCGTGATGATGTGAGGCAATGGCATTTACAATAAGTGGGCTAATGCCATAGCGTTTGGCAAAATCTGCGCCTAAGAGGGCATGCGTGCCTTCCATATTATGATCCATTGCTTTGCCCAGGTCATGTAGCAGCCCTGCGCCTTTAGCTATTTCAACATTAGCTCCTAACTCGGAAGCAATAACAGCAGACAGGCGGGCAACTTCCACTGCGTGGTCGAGCTGGTTTTGCCCATAGGAGGTGCGGAATTTTAGCCTGCCCAGCATCTTGGTGATCTCAGGGTGCAAACCAGGCACACCTGCATCAAAAGCGGCCTGCTCACCAGCCTCAACAATTATCCGATCTACTTCCTTTTGCTCATTTTTCAAAACTTTTTCCACATGGGCAGGATGGATGCGACCATCCAAAACGAGCTTTGCCAGCGAGCGTCGGGCAACCTCACGGCGTACGGGGTCGAAGCAAGAGATAGTTACTGCTTCAGGTGTGTCATCAACAATCACATCCACACCTGCTGCCTGTTCAAAGGCATGGATATTGCGTCCATTGCGCCCGATGATGCGTCCTTTCATTTCGTCCGACGGGATGGTAACTGTGGAGGTGGTGACTTCACTCACGTGATCGGATGCTACCCGCTGGATGGCAGTGGTGATGATCTCACGCGCCTTTCGGTCGCCATCCTCTTGAGCTTCAGCCTCGACCTGACGGATGATGCGGGCCATATCATCCCGGGCACCCTTCTCCACTTCTGCCATCAATACCCCGCGCGCTTCCTCCTGGGTCATTTCGGAAATTCGTTGCAACTCTGCCATCTCATTCTCATACATCTCCTCGACCTCGTTGGCGCGCTTATCAACGGCACTTTGGCGTTTATTCAAAGCCTGTTCACGTTTTTCCAAACGGTCGGTGCGATTTTCCAACTCCTCCCTTCGTTTGGTGAGGCGATCTTCCTCCCGGGTGACTTCAGCGCGGCGGCGGGATACTTCTGCATCGGCTTGCTGACGGAATTGGATGGCTTTATCTTTTGCCTGAAGCTCAACCTCCTTTGCTTTCTCCTCTGCTTCGAGAAGGATATTCTCGGCTTTGATTTGTAGCCTGGCTTTTTCTTGCTTTGAAATATATAGAAATAACCCGTACCCAATTGCTCCCCCAGCGATAAGGGCGATAATTGTTATGACTACTACAATACCTGGATTCATGTATTGGCCTCTTGATCATTCATATAAAATAAAACAGCCTGGGCAATTCATTCATCGGAAAGCCCATTTTTTTCTTCCCAAACGCGTGCCACCACTTGCTTGATAATTTCGTATGAGAAGCCACGTCTAGCCAAAAAACTACCGAGCTTGTTGTGAAAATCCCGGTAAGGAAGACCATCATACCGGCGTGCCTGTTTGAGTGCTGCCTGGTAAGCCATGGTCTCTTCGTTCAATCCTTCTAATGCTTTTTCAATGGCAGAATCATTTAATCCCCGCTGGTGAAGCTCATAAGCCAATGCCCTGCGGCTGCGGGGACGAAACTCACTACGGTTCTCCACCCAATCCTGGGCGAAACGTTCATCATTCACCAGCCCGCTCCGCTCCAGCCGTTTGAAGACATCATTGATAACTTCAGGAGGGACAGCATGCTTTTCCAAGTTGCGCCGAACTTCAGCCCGTGATCGAGGGCGATAATCCAGGAAACGCAAAGCCTGTATGTAGGCTATTTCACGAGCATCTTCTGCTTGAAGTTTGGCAATCTTGGAGGGACTAAGTTCCTGTCCCACCTGTAACCAGGCAGCAGTGATGCGGGACAGGCCAAAGGAGAACTCGTTATCGAGATAGACGTTGATCCGGTTGGGATGACGCTTTTGTACTTTTAGGGCAGTAACTTTACCATTAGCGACACCATTATTCATAGAACACTCCAAATATTAATAGCCGTTCTCCTCCTCCTCGGGTCACGGCTATGATTGGTCGCTGATGAGTATTAAATTCGGTTCAGTGTCAATTTAGGATCGTCTAGAGATACAATCCATAGTCTGGGAGTAAATCCCAATCTGCCCAATCAGGGCGATGCCGGATAGATTTTGGTCTTTGGAGATTTAACCAAAAGTATGAGAGGTTCTGGTTTATTCAATACAACCTTCACACGCGATATCCGTCAATTATCCGATTTAATTACCAACCTTTTCTGCCAGGCATATCTATTCACTGTTTGCCGGTGCTCAGTCCAGGTTATCCAGACACAGAACGTTTCAAATTGCTCAATTCAGTTTCAATTCATAGCCGTAGCTGCCAGGAAGATGAAGTAAATAAAATCTGCGCAGCTATCGGCGTATTGTCGGGTCAGAGGTGGCTATTAGTTATGCGTGTGCAAAACGCCGATCCCGAATACCCATGAAGCCCGACAGTTGTTAATTGCTTCTCACCCCGAGGTGAAAAGCAGATAATTCCGATAACGATGCATGTATTATACATGAAATTTTTACAAATAGGTTTAAAGTTCTGATACTTTTTTACATATATGGAAATCATGCTGAAGGTATTTTGAGTAACCAATAGAAATATCACCGATCCCCAAGAATTACTTGAACAACTTTTCAATTAAGGATATACTCACTAAGTGAGTATTTCTCAACAAGGCAACCGACTATCACCAGAAAATGTGCTAATGGGGCTACTCTATCAACACCCGCGCCACGGCTACGAGCTTCACAAAAGGCTCATGGATGAATTTGGGTATATCTGGCATGTGAGCCAGAGCCAGACATATAACATTCTCAACAGGCTGGAAAACCAGGGATTTATTAGCTCGACTTCTATAGAACAGGATAAATTGCCACCGCGGCGGTTATTACAGCTCACCGAGTCGGGTTCGCAACGTTTTAATGAGTGGCTGGATACTCCAACGAAGTGTAGTGTCCATGCCATTCGGGTGGAATTCATTACAAGATTATATTTTCTGAGGCAAACTCGTCCCGATAAAATCGAAAAGGTCATTAACGCCCAAATTGGAGAAGTTATTGCTGGTCTGAACAGGCTTCGAAATGTTCATTCAGATTTATCAGAAGGTCAACCTTTTAATCGTCTAGCTTTGGAATTACGGATATCGCTGCTGAATTCCATCCTTATCTGGCTGGATGAATGCAGGAAGGAATTTCTAACTGTTCGATAAAGGAGAATTGATTCATGAAAGCCCTTGTTTTCATTATCCTCCTGATATTGCTTACCTTGTGTGGGTGTTCCTCACTCGTACTTGACTCTGCCAGTGGTTCAATTGATGGGGCAACTGTATCACCGACTATGCAAACAAATCGGGCTTCGAACTTGTCGTCGTCACGTACACTCACCATTTACGCAGCTGCCTCATTGACCGATGCATTCCGGGAAATTGGCAAGGAATTTGAAACCACCAATCCGGGGGTGAAGATTGAATATAGTTTTGCTGGTTCGCAGATACTGCGCACCCAATTGGAGCAAGGCGCTTTGGCGGATATTTTTGCCAGTGCAGATCATAAGAATATGGATTTGTTAATAACCGAAAATCTTGTTGTCTCGAATTCTGTCCAGGATATTATGACCAACCGGCTGATCGTGATTTTACCACCTGGGAATCCTGCCGGGATCGAGAAACTGCAGGATTTATCCAGATCAGGTTTGAAAATAGTGCTGGCAGATGGATCCGTTCCAGCTGGGAATTATGCTCGCCAAGTCTTAATTAACCTGAGCAAGGATCCAGCATACGGAGTGGAGTATTCCTTGTCAGTGTTGGGAAACGTCGTTTCGAATGAAACCGATGTCAGGCAGGTGGTAACAAAAATCGAATTAGGTGAAGCTGATGCAGGTATCGTTTATGCCAGTGATGCGATCGCTGCACCGGAGCTTGCAACCATAAGTATCCCTACCCAATATAATGTAACTGCCAGATACCCGGTTGCCATACTGGCAAATTCAACCAATCCGGATCTGGCACTTGCTTATATAGAATCCTTAAAATCTCCTGCAGGACAGGAGATCTTAAAGTTGTGGGGATTCTCCCCAGGACAATAGAGCATGGATCAAACCAGCCAACTCACTCATCACACAAAAATTAACGACAGACCTGGGTGGGAATTTATCCTGCCAAGCCTGCTCCTTGTCGGCCTAATCGGATTACCAATCGTAGCGTTGGTCTGGCGTTCGATCAATTCAGAGATTATCACACTTGCATCTTCCGAAAATGCAATCAATGCATTGAAATTGAGTATCTTCACCAGCACAATTGCAGTCTTATTTTCATTGGTAACCGGAACACCCCTGGCCTACCTGCAGGCACATTGGAAATTCAGGGGAAAGGTACTGATCAATTCGTTGGTGGACTTGCCGATCGTTCTACCGCCCGCAGTGGCTGGAATTGCCTTATTAATGGCTTTTGGAAGGCAGGGCTTGATCGGTGGATGGTTATATTCAATTGGTATCACCCTGCCATTTACAACAACAGCAGTCATCATGGCGCAGGTGTTCGTCTCGGCCCCGTTCTTGGTTCGTTCTGCCCGTGTGGGCTTTGGCGCGATTGATATCCAGTTGGAGGAAGCTGCAAAAGTGGAGGGTGCCAGCAGCTGGGATGTATTCCAACACATCATGCTTCCACTAGCCAGCCGGGCCTTGCTGACCGGAATAGTTCTAACCTGGACGCGGGCGCTGGGTGAGTTTGGGGCAACGCTGCTATTCGCAGGCAACCTGGAAGGCAGAACCCAAACCATGCCGCTGGCGATTTACATGGGATTCGAAGATGGATTGGCAACAGCCCTGGTATTATCGGTGGTGCTGTTAGTCGTGTCGTTTGTGATGCTTACCGTGCTGAGGAGGCTTGAGGTACAAAGCCAACATTAAGGGTAAAATAAACCCATGTAATCAACCATCCCCAGTTTTTTATATTTGTTATCATCTGATCAGGAGGAATGATCATGACCAGAGTAACCAGCGAAGAAGCACTTGAATACCACCATTTAAATGGCAAACCAGGGAAAATATCGGTTGTCCCGACCAAGCCCATGGAAACCCAGCGGGACCTCAGCCTGGCTTATACACCAGGCGTAGCAGTGCCGGTGCTGGAGATCGAAAAAAATCCGGAGACAGCGTACGAATATACCTCCAAGGGTAACCTGGTGGCAGTGATCACCAACGGTACTGCCATCCTGGGATTGGGAGACCGGGGAGCACTGGCATCCAAACCAGTGATGGAAGGCAAAGGGGTGTTGTTCAAGCGCTTTGCAGACGTGGATGTATTTGATATTGAAATCAACTCGCATGACCCGGATGTGATCATCCAGGCAGCAGCCGCGATTTCGCCCACTTTTGGTGGCATAAACTTGGAGGACATCAAAGCCCCTGAGTGCTTTTATATCGAAGAAACACTCAAGCAAATGCTGGACATCCCGGTGTTCCATGATGACCAGCATGGTACCGCCATCATCTCTGGAGCAGCGTTAATGAATGGGCTGGAAGTTGTGGGTAAAGAGCTGGACGAGGTGACGATCACCATTTCGGGGGCTGGGGCTTCTGCCATCTCCTGTGCAGAGCTGATGATCCGCCTGGGAGCCCGCAGGGAGAATATCCTGCTGGTTGATACGCGTGGAGTGGTCTATAAAGGCCGCACCGAGGGAATGAATAAATATAAAGAGCACCTGGCGAATGATACTAATAAGCGTACGCTGGCAGAGGCCGTACAGGGTGCGGATGTATTCTATGGACTTTCCGTAGCGGATATTCTAACCCCAGAGATGGTCAAAACCATGGCAGAGCGACCGCTTATATTCGCCATGGCAAATCCTGACCCGGAGATCAAATATGAATTAGCGAGAGAAGCCCGACCTGATGCGATTGTTGCCACCGGGCGCTCTGACTACCCAAACCAGATCAATAATGTGCTTGGATTTCCATATATATTCCGCGGAGCACTGGATGTACGTGCCAGGGCAATTAATGAGGAAATGAAAGTGGCAGCATCCCTGGCACTGGCATCTCTCACCAAAGAAGATGTTCCTGACAGCGTTTTACGGGCTTATGGATTAGACGCATTAAAATTTGGTCCGGAATACATCATCCCCAAGCCACTGGATCCACGTGTGTTGCTGTGGGAATCACCTGCGGTGGCCAAAGCAGCCATGGATACAGGTGTGGCACGTAAATCCATCGACCTGGACGAATACCGTCGCCAGCTGGCCTATCGGCAAGGTATTGGAGAACAGGTACGCTATTATATAATGAATAAGGCCAAGGCTGCCACACCCAAGAAGAGGGTTGCCTTTGCTGAAGGTGAAGAGACAAAAATAATCCGGGCTGCAGCACAACTCCTCGATGAAGGAATTGGGATACCCATCCTTGTAGGGAGGGAACAGGTGATCCGGGGGAAGCTGGAAGCATTAGGCCTGGATGATGACATGCTGATCGTGGACCCAGAAAATTTCGAGCGGACTGAAATCTATGCTGAGGCATACAGCAAACAACGCCAGCGTAATGGGGTGACTATCTGGCATGCTCGCCGTCGCCTTCTTGAGCCAAATATCTTCACTGCCATGATGGTCAAAATGGGCGATGCTGATGCGTCTGTCTCGGGATTGACTTTTGATTATCCGGATGTCATTCGACCGGCATTACGTATCCATCATACCCGGCCCGGAAGAAGAATTGCCGCAGGCGTGTATATCATGATCGTGGGTAACCGGACATACCTGTTTACCGATGCAACAGTGAATATTGACCCGAGCGCTGAGGACCTGGCAGATATCGCCTTCCTGGCAGCGGACTTTGCCCGCCAACTGCAGATCAAACCGCGTGTGGCACTGTTGTCCTTCTCTAATTTTGGCAGCACGCCGCATGTGTTGTCTGAGAAAGTACGGCAGGCGGTGGATCTTATCCGCCAGCGTGGTGCGGATTTCCCCGTGGATGGCGAGATGCAGGCAGACACAGCGGTTGTGCCCGAGCTGATCGACCAACGCTACCCGTTCAGCCAGGTGCGGGATGCAAATGTGCTGGTATTTCCATCTCTTGAAGCAGCCAACATAGCATACAAACTGCTGGCGCGCTTGGGTAATGCGCAGGCAATTGGTCCCATCCTGCTGGGGGTGGGAGCGCCTATCCACGTCCTGCAGACCGGGGATGATGTGCGTAATATTGTCAATATCGCTGCAGTTGCGGTGATGGATGCAGCCAGCCGGTAGTAGAATATCTGGAAATTCGGGTTGAAGATTTTGTAGTTAAATACCTACTCAAAATTACTAAATAAAGGGAGTGAATGGAATGCAGGAGCAAAAAAATGGTGCTCCTGCATTTTATTAATCTCTATGGAATGATAAAGATTTTTAATTACCCCCGAAGAATTATACATCCATGCGAAATCTGATTATCATTTTAATTGTCATTATTGAATAAGCCTTAAATCTTATAGTAAGCCGAGAAATCTGGATGCCAATCGGTTAGTGAATATTCTCCCGTCAACCTATCCTGGATGTATTTACCCTTGTAATTTCCCGCAGAGATACATTGCAGGGCATCCACTAACGTGTCAACGTCATCCATTGTATTGTATAGCCCAAAGGAAGCCCTGACGAGTCCCGGCATATCCGACCGATCGCCTTCCATCATACGGCGGCGAACACCGGCTGCTTCTTCCTTGCTTAATCCTAAAAGGTGCAGGATGTATGGGTGGGCGCAAAAACAACCGCTGCGTACACCAATGCCAAATTCATAACCTAAAATTGCTGCCACCAGGAAATGTGTGACATGATCAAGCTGGACTGGAATGACACCCAGGCGATCATCTGCTTTGGAAGGGTCCTTATCGCCAAAAATCTTTAGCTTTGGAACAGCCTGCAGCCTTTCAAGGGCATATTGGGTCAGGACGGCTTCATGATGTGCCACTTCAGCCATCCCCACGCTTTCGAGCTGGTTTATAGCTGCAGCGAGTGCAATCGCTCCCACGGTATTGGGACTGCCAGCCTCATCCCTTTCAGGGGGCACCGTCCAGATAACGTCGTCCAGGGTAACGATTTCAACAACCCCACCGCCGGTCATGTCAGGATCTCCACGCTCAAAGATATCCAAGCGGCCGATGATGGCGCCAGTCCCAAAAGGGGCATACATTTTATGGGCGGAGATAGTGATGAAGTCAAGGTGGGCTGGGTCGTCCAAGGGGAGCATATCAATCTTACGATGTGGAGCTAGCTGGGCGCAATCTACCATGATCATGGCCCCAGCAGAATGTGCCTTCTCTGCCAGGCGGTGGATGGGATTTAGGAACCCGGTTACATTGGAGGCACCCGTGATTGCCACCAGTGCAACTTTATCGGCATACCTGGAGAGCTGGAGGTTAAAGTCATCTTCATCCAGGCGACCATCAGGGGTGAGTTTGACGTGGATCACCTTTGTGGCAGCCCGCCATGGTAGATCATTCGAGTGATGTTCCATCCCGCTGGTGATAACTATGTTGCGCCTGCTATCAAAAGGAAAACGCCGGGCGAGCTTATTGATGGCTTCTGTCGTGTTCTTACCGAAGATGCAGGTAAATTGAGCAGGGTCTGCTCCGACAAATCCCAATACCATTCGACGAGCCTGCTCATATGCATGGGTGGAGAGCTGGCTCTTGAACCCGGTACCGCGATGAACACTACTGTAATAAACTAAAAAGTCGTCCACGGCATTCTGGACGGCTTTCATGGAGGGAGTGGAGGCAGCATTATCGAGGTTGGTATAACAGCGACAGCTGCCATCCATCAATGGAATAATGGCATCCAGGCCGACGAAGAGCGGGCGATAGTCATTAAGTGGGTGGTTGGTCATTAGAATTTCCTGGTTGAGGTGAATTTATCATTAATTTGGGGTTAAAAATCCTTGATTTTTTAATATTTTATACTATACTGTGGGTAATTGTGGTATAAAGTGGGTTGAAGTGGGAACGCCGGATATTCCGGCGTTTCATGCAAATAAAGGATAACTAGAACATATGTTTTTGGGTGAGTATCATCACAGTTTAGATAATAAAGACCGCCTGACTGTACCCGCGCGCTATCGCGAACTATTGGACGACGGTGCATATATCCTGCGTGGCTTTGATCGCAACTTGATGGTGCTGACCACAAAAGCATTTGAAGCAATCTCTCATCGACTAGACCAATTGAGTATGACGGATCCACTGGCACGTGCTTTACGCAGGCTAATTATTGGATCTGCCACACACCTGGAGGTTGATAAATCTGGCCGGATCTTGATTCCTGATTTTTTATGCCAAAAAGCCGGTTTATCCAGTGACCAGGAGACAGTCCTGGTAGGGCAGGGCAGTTACTTCGAGATCTGGTCATCGGATGAATGGTCTCTCCAGCAACAGGCTTTGGATCAGGCTGAGGCCAATGCTGAACGTTTTAAAGTTCTCGATCTATCAACCAGTTCTGAGTAATACCTGGGTGCCGGGAGAACCAATCAATCAGGCATCCATGATGAACAGGTGATGACACACCTACCAGTACTTTACAATGAAATTATACACGCAATGCAACCTCACCGGGAAGGGTTGTACATTGATGGCACACTGGGTGCTGGAGGGCATGCTAGGGGAATCCTTGAAGCGAGCCATCCAGATGGCAGATTGCTTGGAATGGATATTGACCCCCAGGCTCTCGAACTGGCCAGGGAGAACCTGGCTGAATTTAGCGACCGTGCCATTATTCTATGTGCATCCTACCAAACCTTGCTCCAACAAATGGCACGCCTGGGTTGGAGCAGGGTTGACGGTGTCCTTTTAGACCTGGGATTATCTTCCATGCAATTGGACACCCCGGAAAGAGGTTTTTCCTTCCAGGTAGAAGCTCCGCTGGACATGCGCTTTGACCCGGAAGGACTGACCCGTGCTGATGACCTGGTCAACCATCTGGACACGGATGAGCTGGCAAATTTGCTGTACCAATACGGTGAAGAAAGAAAGTCGAGGCAGGTGGCTCGAGCGATCGTCAACGCCAGGCCCATTCACACCACCACCCAGCTAGCCCAGGTGGTGGCACGTACAACCAGCGGCGGGCAGAGTGGTATCCATCCTGCAACCCGCACCTTCCAGGCATTGCGCATTGCTGTGAACGGTGAGCTGGACGCACTTGAGGGAGTCCTGCCGCAGACGATCACAGCGCTCGCTCCAGGAGGACGACTTGCTGTAATCTCCTTCCACTCATTGGAGGATCGCATCGTGAAGCAATTTATTCGCCAGGAAAGCAGAGATTGCATTTGCCCACCTCGACAACCGGTATGTACTTGCGGACATAAAGCTACCCTACGGGAGATCACAGTCAAACCGATCCGCCCGCAGGGAGATGAAATAAGGAAAAATCCACGTTCCCGCAGTGCCCGATTAAGGATTGCGGAAAGGATAGAAGGAATTAGCCAGAAAAAAATGGCATAAGACTTGCAAGCCTGCATTAGAAACCCGTTTCCTTTTGATGATCGTTGATGGTTTTAAAGTATGACTGAGAAATTAACAATGCAACATTTCAGGTTATCAAAAGATAACGGGTTTTTTGATAGGTGAATCAAATGGAAAACATAAACCAACTAACCCAAGCATACACACAGGCGCCCTGGCGGAAGCAGATCTACATGATCGGAATGTTTTTATTGGTCCTGGTCAGTGCTGCCATTATTGCAGGAATATACCTAAATGTCACTGCGCGTGCAGCGGCAGTTGGTAGAGAGATCCAGGAAATGCAAGTACGTGTGTATGGCTACCATTACCTGGAAAATGATGCAGCAGAAAACAAGCTTCCATTGGAGGAATTGGAGCAAAAAAACGCTAATCTGATCAGCCAGCTGGCTTATCTAACATCCTACCAGGTCATGCAAGAGCGTGTGAAGGATCTAAATTTGGAACCGATTGCTGAGGAGAATATTATTTACCTTGCGGTGCCAGGATATATCGAGAGGCAGACCACTTCGCTGGCACCTCCACCAGAACCCGTGGTTGTTAATGCATCCAATATAGCTCCTGAGTTTAAAGAGTCCTTATTTGATTGGGTGACTGACCAGGTGCGGAAAACTGCTCAATATTTTAGCGAGGCACAGCCGTGAGAAGATATATGGCAGATCAGGTTGTTCCATTGGGTCGGGTTCGGCGGAAGCAACCAGTAAACACAGCTCCTGAAGTTCCAAATTCAAACACGGAAAAAGCCGGTCAGAACCTGACCGGTTGGCGATTAAATTTACTGGGTATCTTGTTTGTATTGCTTGGGGTAATGATCATCATTCAATTAGTGAGGTTGCAATTCAGCCCCGAAAGAGGTGAATTTGTATCTCAGGGTGAGCAATACTCCCGCACATTGCACATATTTTACCCCCCAAGAGGTGATATTTATGACCGCTGGGGGCGTCTCCTTGCAGGGAGCACTCTGGTTTATGAAGTGGGCACTCAGGTGGCAAATGTTGACAATGCAGATACTATCGCATTTGCGCTGAGTAAAGTCTTATCCAGTCATCCGGAATATGATTACCCGGAATATTACGATGAGATCTTTTCTGTGATCCATAAAGCCCAGGTCTCAGGAAATGCCTATGTACAATTGGCTGATTTTGTAACCCCGGAAGAACTTACGCAATTACAGGAATGGGCTCGAAACTACGCCAACCTGCCCAACGTGGATTATGGGGAAGCCGGAA
Organism: uncultured Chloroflexia bacterium; assembly: GCA_963822175.1. Lineage (GTDB taxonomy): Bacteria > Chloroflexota > Anaerolineae > Anaerolineales > UBA4823 > FEB-25. Next base: position 530,364 of record CAWGGJ010000008.1, read on the forward strand.
GACCCAGTATGAATGGCCTGGTTTACCGACCACGCCTGCAACGGTTTTACCCTGAGAATGAGCTGGGAGCAAATATCCTCGGTTTTGTTAATCGAGAAGGCACAGGGATGTTCGGGGTGGAAGCGGAGTTCAATGATCTGCTGGCAGGTGCTCCGCAGTCTGTTTGGATGACCTTGGACCCTTACGAAGTTACCGAAATCCCCCAACTTAAATCGGGTTCTGACCTGGTATTGACAATTGACCGCGAAATCCAGGCTGCAGCTGAGGATGTGCTCAATAATGCCCTGGAAGATAGTGGTGCGGACGGTGGTGTCATCCTGGTAATGGATCCAAACACGGGCGAAATGCTTGCAATCGCCAGCACACCACGCCTGGATCCCAATGAATATTGGAATTATGGTAGTGTTTTTACTGATAACACACCTTACAACCGAGCGGTAAGCCAGGATTATGAGCCTGGCTCGGTTTTCAAGGTGCTGACAATGGCTTCTGCGCTGGATGCTGGTGCCGTCTCACCGGATACAGAGTTTGTTGATACCGGTTCAATCCAGATCGGTGGGATCACCATCCATAACTGGGACTGGGGTGCATGGGGTCCGCAGAATATGCAGGGTTGTATGGCTCACTCCCTGAACGTATGTTTAACCTGGGTGGCAACGCAGCTGGGAGCCGGTTCCTTTTACCAGTATATGCAGAATTTCGGTTTCGGGCGACTCACCGGGATTGACCTGGCAGGAGAAGCACCTGGCAGGTTGAAAACTCCCGGTGACACTGATTGGTTCGAGGCAGAATTAGGCACGAACTCATTCGGGCAGGGTGTCGCGGTCACACCTATCCAGATGGTCATGGCAATTTCGTCCATTGCCAACGGCAGGGGTGAAATGATGGTCCCGCATGTCATGCGATCGATGGTTCGGGATGGTTTTCAGTACAGCCCAACTCCGCAAATTGTTGGTAAACCCGTATCAGCTGAAACTGCCCAAACGTTGACCGAGTTGCTGGCAAATTCACTTGAAGGCGAATCATCAGATGCGCTGGTTGAAGGATACCGTGTGGCAGGTAAAACCGGTACAGCAGAAATTGCCACTCCAACAGGGTATTCCACCAGTGCAACCAATGCCTCGTTTGTGGGTTGGGGTCCAGTGAGTGACCCAAAGTTTTTAGTATATGTATGGCTTGAAAAACCTCAGAGCTCACCCTGGGGCTCGGTCGTGGCAGCCCCGGTTTTTCGTGATATGGTCGAACGCCTGGTGGTGTTGATGGATATCCCACCCGATGATATCAGGCAAAGTCTGCCGGATAATTAAGGAATATTTTTGTGTTAAAACTGGCTGATGTTCTCGAAGCTCTATCTGGAGTACGCCCTGAAATGGCTACCTCGGTTATCACCGGGGGTGCCATCGACTCACGGCAGGTTGTGCCAGGGTCGCTGTTCATTGCTCTGCCAGGAGAACACCATGATGGACATGATTTTGTCGGAGAGGCTTTCGAGGCTGGAGCTATCTGTGCAATGGTCAGCCGCGACCTGAGTGCGCAGTTCCCAACGATGGATTTACGGACTCCACTCCAAACGGATGAGATAAATGACCAGCTGGCCAGATTGGAGGGAGCTTTCTGTATACAGGTAGCTGATCCCCTAATAGCCTTACAACAGGTGGCAAAATATTGGCGAAATAAACTTACTGTGCAGGTCATTGGCATCACAGGCAGCGTGGGCAAGTCGACAACTAAAGAGGTTGTAGCTGAAGTTCTCGGTCAGCGGTACAACACCTTGAAAAATAAGGGCAATTTGAACAATGAGATTGGTCTCCCACTCACCATGCTCAGTTTGACCGAGGAGCATGAACGAGCGGTCTTGGAGATGGGGTTTTACGTCCCGGGTGAGATAAAACTCCTTTGTGATCTGGCTTTACCGCACATTGGTGTGGTGACGAATATTGGTACAGTACACGCCTCGCGTGCAGGTTCACAAGAAGAGATCGCACGGGGCAAATCCGAGCTGGTACAAGCCTTGCCAAAAGATGGCCATGCCATCCTGAATTATGATGATCCTCTGGTTAGAAATATGGCTGACCTGACCAAGGCACATGTCTTTTTTTATGGTATGGACGAAGGGGTTGACTTGTGGGCTGATAACGTTGAAAGCCTGGGCTTGGAGGGGATTCGATTCCTGATGCATTATCGCCAACAAAAAAACCGCCCTGCGGAAGTCGTGCAATTGAGGGTGCCATTAATTGGCAGGCATTCAGTTCAAACCACCTTGCGTGCGTCTGCAGTTGGTCTTGTGGATGGATTAACCTGGCAAGAGATTGTCAATGGATTACGCTCAGCAAGCAACGAGCTGCGCTTAATTGCGGTCAGGACCCAGAGTGGAGCATTAATCCTTGATGATACCTATAATGCTTCCCCCGAGTCGATGTTGGCTGCGCTTAACTTACTCAACGACCTTGAAGGTCGTAAAGTGGCGGTTTTGGGAGATATGCTTGAGCTTGGGCCCTATGAACAGCGCGGGCATGAAAAGGTTGGAATCCGTGCTGCCGAGGTAGTGGACGAGCTGGTGACACTTGGTGAACGCGGGCGGATAATTGCCCATGCAGCCTTGGAAGCAGGTTTACCTGCAACCAGGATCACCATACTTGATCAGGTCGAGCAGGTTATTCAATACTTGCAACCCGGATTAAAGCTAAACGATGTGGTGCTGGTTAAAGGCTCCAATATGATGAGGATGGATCGCATCGTATCCGCATTGGAGTACCAGGCATGAGAGAAAACGCGCTGGCATTAGCCCTGGCTGGTTTCTCCTTCATGCTGACAGTCATCTGGGGCCCGCCTTTACTTCGAATTTTACGCCACCTAAAAATTGGCGAGTCGATCCGTTTGGATGGACCCCAGCGACACATCTCCAAGCTTGGTACACCAACCATGGGGGGAGTGTTGTTCATCCTGCCGGTGTTACTGATCACTCTACTGCTCAATGCAGCATCGTTATTGGGCTTCACCACGTTGGGACGATCGATCTTTCTACCCATGGGGACGATGGTGATTTTCGCTATCCTGGGCTCGCTGGATGACTGGAAAAAGCTGCGGGGAAAGCGCAGCGACGAACGCGGGATGCGAGCAAGAACGAAATTCATCATCCAGATCATCTTTGGGGTGGTCATTTCAATCGGTTTACAGTTTGTCTTACAGGCTCCGCAGATTTACCTGCCGTGGTTGAACGCCACCTTCTCATTGGGTATCTGGTACATACCCATTGCCACCTTCCTCATCGTCGGGTTTTCAAATGCGATCAATTTCACTGACGGGCTTGACGGATTGGCTGGCTTGATCTCCGCTACCTGCTTTGCCACGTTTGGATTAATTGCCCTGATGCAGGGGCAGATCTATATTGCACGCTTTTGCTTCACCCTGGTTGGAGCTTTGTTTGGTTTTCTTTGGTTCAATGTCCACCCTGCCCTGTTGATCATGGGAGATGTTGGTGCCCTGCCTTTGGGAGCGACCTTGGCAGTGGTAGCCTTGATGACAGGTCAATGGATCTTATTGCCCATCATAGCGATCATCCCTGTGAGTGAAATCCTGAGTGTAGTTCTTCAAGTGGGTTATTTCAAGTTCACCAAGGGAAAACGTTTATTCAAGATGGCACCTCTCCACCATCATTTTGAGCTGATGGGATGGAGCGAGACTCAAGTGGTACAGCGCTTTTGGCTGATCGGATTGTTGGCTGCGATCATCGGCTCAGCTATAGCTTTGGGATGAATGGGTAGAGGAAGAAAGAAGCAATAATGGTGGATTGGAAGGATAAACGCGTGATTGTGATCGGAGCTGCCAGGCAAGGAATTGCCTTGGGGCGGTATCTCGCGTTGCATGGCGCAAGCGTGGTGATGAACGACCAGAAGAGTACTGATCAGCTTATTTCCACCCGGAATTCTATGAACGACCTTGATGAGCAAGCAGCTGCCCAAATCGAATGGGTGATCGGTAGCCATCCTGTTGAACTCCTGGATGGGGCTGACCTGGTCTGCCCTTCTGGTGGAGTGCCATTGGATCTGCCACTGGTTCAGGAAGCGATCCGCAGGGGAATTCCACTTTCCAATGATTCGCAGATATTTCTGGAAGAATGTCCTTGTAAAACAGTTGGAATCACCGGCTCAGCAGGGAAAACAACCACAACCACATTGGTTGGGAGGATCGCCCAGGATGCAGTCGATCGCAGGGTGGATATTACCATGCGTAAGGTTTGGGTGGGAGGAAACATCGGTGCTCCCTTATTATCTTTTGTTGACGAAATGCAGTCGAATGACCTGGCGGTGCTTGAGCTATCCAGCTTTCAATTGGAGCTCATGACCAGATCAGTCAACATAGCATGCGTGTTGAATATCACCCCTAACCACCTGGATCGGCATGTAAACATGGATGCCTACATTGCAGCCAAACGTAGAATAGTCGAGTTTCAAACTGAAACTGATACTGCCATTCTCGGCCGGGATGATCCTGAAGCCTGGAAATTAAGGGAAAAAATCCGCGGGAAGAAATCTTCCTTTGGAAGAGAAAAACCACCCAAAGGAATGACTGGTGCATACATCGATGGTGAATGGTTGTGCCTGTGGAATGGGAAGGATTCTGTGCGAGTGCTCCAGAAAGCTGTCATCCGTCTCCGTGGATGGCACAATGTGGAGAACACCCTGGCAGCCTGTGCAGTCAGCCAGGCCGCCGGACTGCCCGTATCGTCGATGCAGGAGGCAATCACAACCTTCAGTGGTGTAGCTCATCGCCTGGAATGGGTCTGTAATTGGCACGGCGCAGACTGGTATAACGACTCAATTGCCACCGCCCCAGAACGTGTGATGGCAGCAATTCACGCTTTCGATTCAGATGAGGATAAAAACCGCCCCATTGTTCTACTGGCAGGTGGAAGGGACAAGAATTTACCCTGGAATGAGCTGGTAGAGCTGATCCATGAAAGAGTAGATCATCTGATCTTATTTGGGGAAGCGGCAGCAAAGATTGCGTTAGTTGTCGGTGAAATAACAGACTGGCGATAAACCATATTCCATTGATATATGTTCAGATTTGGAGTCGGCAGTGAAACTGGCACTCCAGGTGGCTGAACAAGACGATATTGTACTGCTTTCACCCGGCGGTACCAGCTTTGATGAATTCCGCGACTTTGAGGAGCGCGGGGAGGCTTTCAGACGATGGGTAATCAATCTTACGTGCATGTAAGAGGTGACCGGGTGCCAGGTAGCAAAGGCACAGCAAAGGTCCACCGGTCGAAGCACCTGGGTTTTGATGTGCCCCTATTATTAGTGGTCATTTCATTACTTCTGTTTGGAATATTAATGGTTTATTCAGCCAGTGCAGACTATTCCTTCCAGGTCTATGGGTCTCCAGCGTATATTTTTATGCGCCAGCTCAGGTGGTTGGGGTTAGGCAGCCTGGTGATGATTTTCCTTGCCTGGATGAATTATAACTGGTGGAAGAAATTAGCTTTACCGCTCATGCTAGCGACGATTGTTGCCCTGGTGGCAGTATTAATTGTCCAGGACTTTCGATTGGGCTCTGTGCGTAGCTTATTCCGCGGATCTATTCAACCTTCAGAACTGGCAAAATTTGGAATTGTCATTTATCTATCCGTATGGCTGAATAATCGACGCCATATGCTGAGTAATATATACATTTCGCTCATCCCACTGGGTGTGATCATGGGTATTGTTGGGGGGTTGATTGCATTGCAGCCTGACCTGAGTGCAGTGATCACCATCGGTATTCTTGGTGCAATGATGTTCTTTCTTGCAGGTGGCGACTGGAAGCAATTTCTCTTCATGATGGCACTGGGCATTCTGGTCGGGTATATCGTGTTAAGCTCGGGTATCTTTCCAACTGGTCCGGACCGCATGAATAGTTTCCTGGCAGGGCTTAAAGATCCCCTGCAGTATTCTGAGCATGTTCGACGGTCCTTGGAAGCCTTTATGCGCGGGGGATGGATCGGGGTAGGAATTGGGAAATCCCAAACGAAACTGAATGGGCTTCCATTCCCACATACAGATAGTGTGTTTGCGGTGGTTGGAGAGGAAACTGGATTGCTTGGAGCAGGCTTGTTGGTCATTCTGTTCATCGTATTAATGTGGCGTGGCTGGACGATATCCCGGAAAGCACCAGACGGATTGGGAATGCTCTTGGGTGGTGGACTTACATTTTGGATGGTCCTGGAGGCATTGATCAACATGTTGGTGATGGTTGGATTGTTACCGTTTGCCGGAAATGCTTTGCCATTTATCAGCTCTGGTGGTTCAAATTTATTAGTCATGATGGCAGCGGTGGGTATTCTCTTGAACATCTCTCGGACCTCGGAAGCGACCAAACAAAAAGAGGAGAAGGGTTCTAATGCGGTTGTTAATTTGCGCAGGGGGGACCGGCGGCGGCGTGTATCCAGCCCTGTCAGTCCTCAAACAGATTATGAGCGCAAAAGCTGAGTCTGTGCAAGGAGCACAGGTTCCAGCTGAGAATGCCTCAGCAGAGGAACACCAGGTATTGTGGGTTGGTGGAACTGGTGGTATGGAAGCTGACCTGGTGAAGCGAGAAGGCGTACGCTTTGAATCCATCCCTGCTGCAGGCGTGCATGGTGTGAGTGCTCGAACCTTACCTGGCAACCTCTGGCAGCTGGGGAAAGGTTTTTTTGCGTCCCGGCGTATCCTGCGTAAATTCCATCCAGATGTGCTTTTCTTCACCGGAGGTTATGTTGCCGTTCCAATGGCACTTGCTGCCAGGCTTTCAGGGCAGACGAAGAGCCTGCTTTTTGTGCCGGATATCGAACCCGGATTGGCACTGAAGACAATTGCGCGATTCAGCGATCGTATCACTTTGACATTGGATGAATCCAAGCATTTCTTTCCAAATCATCCTACACCCGTGGTGACAGGATACCCGCTCAGACCTGGAATGGAGAGCTGGACTCTCGGCGAAGCACGTAGGTTCTTTGCTCTCGATGAGAAGCTGCCTGTTTTATTGGTGTTAGGTGGAAGCAAAGGGGCACACTCAATCAACCAGGCAGTTGCCACTGCTTTGCCAGCCCTTTTACAGGAGATGCAAGTGATCCACATCACTGGCAAGTTGGATTGGCAAATGATTGAACAGACACGTGCTGATTTCTCAACTGAACAGCTGAACCGTTACCGGCCATATTCTTATCTCCACGATGAGATCGGGGCCGCAATGCGTTTAGCTGACCTGGCATTGACACGTGCGGGAGCTTCCACATTGGGAGAATTACCGATCTTTGGACTACCAGCCATCCTTGTGCCATACCCATATGCCTGGCGTTACCAGCGTGTAAATGCCAGTTACCTGGTGAGACACGGCGCTGCGATTCAGATTGAGGATGCGCAGCTGCCAGCCCAGATCCTTCCGCGAGTGCACGACTTAATCTCTGATAGAGATCAGCTGCAGAAGATGTCTCAGGCGATGATCTCACTGGCAAAACCTGATGCCGCTACTAAAATTGCCGGGCTGATTCGTGAGATGGCAACCATCTCAAGGCCCACTGGCATACACAATGTTCCCGATCCGACTGATTAGGAGCGAGCGATGGTATATCTGAATTTTGTTTTCTTCTGTTTCGTGATCATATTCGCCATCATCGGTGCCATGCGAGGTTGGGCGAAGGAAATGATGGTGACTGCCAGCGCAGTGCTAGCTCTATTCATCATCACTGTTCTTGAGACTTATGTCAAAGGGTTATCTGATTCCTTCGCTGAACCTGGTTCCACTGCTCAATTTTGGATGCGCACAGCGATTATTTTGCTCCTGACCTTTTTTGGCTATCAAACTCCGAACCTTCCCAAGCTTGGTGGCGCACGCTTCGCACGTGAGAGATTTCAAGATTCCTTACTAGGCTTCTTTTTAGGTGCATTGAATGGCTACCTGATCGTTGGATCAATCTGGTACTTCCTGGCACAGGCTAATTACCAGGCGATCTCGTATATCGTTCCTCCAGATCCCAACACAGTCCAGGGTCAGGCAGCGATCAAGCTTCTTACGTGGATGGCACCAGCCTGGATGGGCATTCCGTTTATTTATTTTGCGATCGCATTGGCATTCATATTTGTTATCGTGGTCTTTTTATGAACGAGCGAAAATCAGTTCACTTTATTGGGATTGGTGGTACGGGACTCTCCGCGATCGCCAGGGTACTGCTTGAAAGCGGTTACCAGGTGACAGGTTCTGACCGCAGCCTATCCTCGCTGGCGAAAAGCTTGCAATCGGAAGGTGTGAGAATTGCGCTTGGTCACCGACCCGAGAATATCGAAGGTGCGGAGTTGATTGTTCGCTCATCAGCCATTCCCGATGACAATGTAGAAGTTATGGCAGCCATTGAACAGGGTATTCCGGTGCTCAAACGCAATGATTTCTTAGCCACCCTGATGAAAGATCGAATAGGAATTGCCGTGGCTGGTACGCATGGAAAGACAACAACCACAGCCATGATCGCCTGGATGCTCACATCTCTGGGTCAGGATCCGACATTTATTGCTGGTGGCATTTTGAATAATCTTGGCACCAATGCACATGCAGGCAAAGGTGAGACTTTTGTGATCGAAGCGGATGAATATGACCATATGTTCCTGGGGTTAAAGCCGAAGATTGCCGTGGTCACCAATGTTGAGCATGACCATCCTGATTGCTATCCAACAGCTGAGGAATTCTTCAATGCATTTGATCAATTTGCTGCCCAGGTAAATAGCAACGGAACCCTTTTGGTTTGTGCGAATGATGGTGGCGCAGTGAGGCTGGGTCAGGTAGCCAAAGCGCGTGGGCAGAAAGTGTTGTCGTACTCGATCAGGTATTCCAATAATGGTAATTCCTGCCAACCTACTACATATATGGCGGAAGCGCTTACCCCGAATTCCAGTGGGGGACTGAGCTTTGAAGCAGTGTGTTCATTGGCTGGAAGTCAATTTGCGATAAATTCTCCGATCAACCTAAAAATTCCTGGCAGACATAACGTCCAAAATGCCATGGCAGCTTTGGCTGTGGCACACCAACTAAACCTGCCGATCGAAAAAGCAGCCAGGGCACTTTCCGAGTTTCGTGGTACTGGTCGTCGATTTGAAGTACGGGGTGAGGTTAATGGCATCACTGTGATCGATGATTATGCCCATCATCCGACGGAGATTCGAGCGACTTTATCAGCAGCCCGCATGCGATACCCCAAGGGCAGATTATGGGTGGTGTGGCAACCCCACACATTTTCCCGCACCCGCCTGTTATTTAACGATTTTGTGTCTGCCTTTGATCAGGCGGACCATGTGTTGGTAACAGACATCTATGCTGCTCGCGAACAACAACCTGAGGATGGGTTTTCTGCACAACAAATCGTAGAAAAAATGACCTTCCCTGGCGCAAATTATCTCCCGGACTTTTCTCAGGCTGCAATATTCCTGGTTGATCGATTGATCCCTGGAGATGTCTTGATTGTGCTGTCCGCAGGCGATGCTGACCAAATCAGCACCCGCGTATTGGCACAGATAAAGGAAAGGAGTGAAGCAGGTGACTAATTCAACCCGTTTGACTAACCAAGATTATGCAACAAAATGGGCTGGTACACAAACATACGATGCCGATTTGGAGCCATATATGTCACTCTTCTTGAAACCTTCAACCGGAAGGAAGAGTAAATTCACAAAAAATGAGCTTGAAATGATGTGCAAAGATCCGTTGCACTCTCCAAGGCTTATAAAATACCTGATCGATTTTTTCAAGGAAATGTGATCTAAAAAAAATGGATCGAATGAGTGTAGCACTGCCTTACCTCGAATCTCTGCGCAATGCATTCGGTGAACGCTTGCAGGTGGATGTGCCTCTCAAGCGCTATACGGCCGCGCGTATTGGGGGAAATGCAGATGTCATGATCACTGCAAATTCCGTCGATGAGCTGGCAGGGACTGCCAAGAAATTATGGGAATCAGGTATTCCGTTTATCATCCTGGGAAGTGGTTCAAATGTACTTGTTTCCGATGCAGGTGTGAGACAGGTCGTGGTGCTTAATCGAGCCAAGAAAATCATCTTTAATCCTCAACCAGAAATGCCGACCGTATTCGTTGAGTCTGGTGCCAACCTGGGTGCGCTGGCACGCCAGGCAGCAGCGCATGGATTTTCAGGGTTGGAATGGGCTGCCGGCATCCCAGGGACGGTGGGTGGAGCTGTATATGGAAATGCAGGTGCACATGGTGCTGATATGTCAGGTAACCTTGCGCTGGCAAACATCTTGCAACTTAACCCAGGAAATGGTGATAATCCACACGATGTTGTGCAGGAGGAGTGGCCCGTAGAACGGTTTGAGTATACCTACCGAAGCAGCATTATAAAGCGCCAACCTGGTTGTGTAGTGATCCTGGCAGCTTTATTGATGCTTGGTATCAGCTCAGTCGACGCAGTTCAGGTAAAAATGGATGAATTTCGGATCTTTCGACAAAAATCTCAACCCTCCGGTGCATCCCTGGGTTCGATTTTCAAGAACCCCGAAGGTGACCATGCAGGCAGGTTGATAGAGGCAGCAGGGCTGAAAGGTGCAACAAAAGGCAAGGTAGAAATCAGCCGTAAGCATGCAAATTTTTTCATTAACCAGGATAACGCGAAAGCTAGCGATTATGCAACGCTGATCACACTTTCGCAAGAGAAAGTATTGGAGAAATTTGGCGTCAAATTAGAGCTAGAAATTGAGCTCATTGGTGATTGGTCTGGAAATTTATAGAATGAGTATGGATGCAAATCGTAAACTACGTGTTGGTGTAATCTTCGGAGGGCGCTCGGGTGAGCATGAGGTCTCCCTGATGTCGGCGTCCTCGGTCTTGAGGGTGCTTGATCCACATCGATATGAGGTAACCCAGATCGGCATTACACCGGAAGGAGCCTGGCTGACCGGTGAGAACGTACTGGAAGCCTTCGAAAACAGAAACATAGAGCAGCTTTTTCAGGCAGCATTATTACCGGATCCTACCAGGGCGGATCTACACCTCATCCTGCCATCCGAGCAAGGCAGCATGCTAAAAAAACTCACTCAGCTCGATGTTATTTTCCCGGTTTTGCATGGAACTTTTGGAGAGGATGGTACTTTGCAAGGCATGCTGGAAATGGCTGATATCCCATATGTTGGGGCTGGTGTGCTTGGCTCGTCAGTAGGTATGGATAAGGGCGTTTTCCTCGATGTGATGAGAGCCAATCATATTCCAATTGTGGATACGATGTTAATCTTGCGCGCTGAGCTCGCCAATCACCTGGATGAGATTATCGAAGCAGCTGAGAAGATGTCTCCCTACCCTTTGTTTACCAAACCTGCAAACCTGGGATCCTCAGTTGGCGTGAGCAAGTGCCAAAGCCGGGCTGACTTGCTGGAAGGCCTTATGGAAGCTGCCCGGTTTGACCGAAGGATCTTGATCCAACGTGGTGTCAATGCACGTGAAATCGAAGTGAGTGTTCTTGGGAATGACGCACCCGAAGCTTCTATTCCGGGTGAAATCATCCCCAGCCGGGAGTATTACTCGTATGAGGCAAAATATGTGGATGGAGCATCAGAGCTTCTCATCCCGGCTCCGATCCCTGAGGCAACTGCCCAGCTAGCTAGGCAGATTGCTGGGCAAGCGTATAAGGCGATTGACTGCCAGGGAATGGCAAGGGTGGATTTTCTTCTGAACAAAGATAATGGTGAGCTGTATCTTGAATGAATTGAACACCATTCCAGGATTTACAAGCATCAGCATGTATCCAAAGTTATGGGAAGCATGTGGTTTATCTTATCCAAAGCTCGTGGATCGTTTGATCGATTTGGCGCTTGAACGGAAAGCCGATCGTCAAAAAACAGAATACCGGTATGTGAGATGACATATGACACAGCACGATAGTGATGTTAACCGACAAAACTCAAAATCTGACCTCAGCCGGGCACGCCAGAGAAAGATGAAGCGCGAGGATGGAAAAGGTGTAAGCCCCCAGGCTGTGGCTGGCGTATCCCAAACGCGACATACACGGCAAAGAGCCTCAAGCCGGATTGGGCCATCGGTCAGGGAGCGACTGGTTCCATCTCACGTCAATATTCCAACTCAAAAAATTCGGTCGATTCAGAGCAAAGTTAGCTTAACACTCAACCGGGTTTCTCATATGCCAGATCCTGGTGAAGTGACCAGGAATACAATAAATGGTATCGGGAAGAATCGAACGAATTCTCAGCGTAAGTCTGAGAATCAACGCAAGGAAAGCCTATATGAATCAACCCCAAGGGCAGAAAGTCGACGAAAGTCTCCTGGGAGTCAGCAGTTTAAGCCCCGTAAGAATAACAGGCAATACGATGCCCGCTCAGAATCAGTTCCTCCTGTGATGGTGAGAGGGGGTATGGGTGGGATGGCCTTTGGCAGGGTGGCAACTTCTCGAGTGAACAAGCAAAGGACACCCAAACGAAGGTTCGATGTACCCCTCAATATTCCTGGAGCTGAGAATTCGCCTGCCTTCTGTTCCGTTCATTCAGGTGGGTTGGAGAGGCGTCTCTTTTTTGATGGTCTTGATGATGACCGCATGCTTATTCCTGATGTGGAAGGCACCAGTATTCCAGGTTAACGCAGTAGAGGCAAAAGGATTACAACGCCTGACCGTGGGTGATATGAATACAGTTATGGGAACATTTGGGAAATCTGTATTCACCATCGATCCAGAAATGTTAGAGCAAACCCTCCAGCAAGCTTTTCCAGAACTGTCAAAGATCTCAGTTCAGGTCAACTTACCGGCCAGCGTAAAGGTTGCAGTGACTGAACGAGAGCCTGTAATTGCCTGGACACAGGATGGAAGAGAGACCTGGGTGGATGCTGATGGGATTTCTTTCCCACCCAGGGGTACACCGGCGAGTTCATTGGTGAGGATCGAAGGATTCGGAACGCCTCCTAGCATCCAATCAGATGCTTCAACGAATGGATTACAGCCATTACCTGGAGATGTACCTTCTGCGACCGGACAAACAACAGTTTCAAGCTTTAGACTTTCTCCAAAACTGGTCGCATCCATCCTGGCATTAGGAGCAAAAATGCCTGCTGATACGATGTTGGTGTATGACAGCGAGCATGGGTTGGGATGGAATGATCCCAATGGTTGGGAGGTCTACTTTGGAGCCGAAGATCAGGATATGGAGATGAAGTTAAGTGTTTATCAGGCAATGGTAGAACGTCTTCAGAGTGAAGGCATTCAGCCTGCGTTGATCAGCGTGGAATTTGTCCACGCACCATATTATAGGATGGAGCGGTGAACTCACCGCAAACAAGTGCTTATGGATGAACCAATCATCGTCGCAATAGATATTGGCACAACCAAAATTTGTACCCTGGTTGGCCGTGAGGAAGCACCTGGCCAATTACGCATCCTTGGCGTAGGGATTGAACCTTCACAGGGTGTCCGTAAAGGTGTGGTGGTGGATATGGTTGCTGCATCACAAGCCGTCGTGCGTTCAGTCGAGAAAGCTGAGCGGACCTGTGGATTGGAGATCGATTCAGCACTGGTCAGCCTGGCAGGATCAAATGTCTCTTCTGTTAATAGCCGGGGTGTTGTTGGTGTGGCAGGGCGGATGATCGATGAGGGTGATATCGCCAGGGCAATCGATGCTGCCAAAGCGGTGAATATTCCCCATAACCGTGAGATCATTCACATTATTCAACGTGGATTTAATATCGACGGCCAGGAAGGTATTCGGAAGCCACTGGGGATGCATGGTTATCGACTTGAAGTAGAGACCCATATCATCACAGCGTCTGCAGCTTCAGTGGAAAACCTCCGGCAATGCGTAGGGGCAGCTGGGGTGGATGTGTCACAATTCGTGCTTAACCCGCTGGCTTCGGCAGAAGTTGTACTAACTGAGACAGAACGCGAAATGGGTGTAGTGATATGTGATGTGGGTGGTGGAACCACTGATATGGCAATCTATATCGGTGGCGATGTTTGGCATACTAATGTCCTGGCAGTAGGTGGTGATCACATCACATCCGATATAGCGCATGGACTGCGGTTACCCATCACCCAGGCAGAAGATATCAAGGTCAAGCATGGCCACGCAGTTCCCAATGAAATCAGTCCGAATGAATCATTCAGTATTAAGCCATTCGGTGAAGAACAACCAGTGGAAATTAACCGCCAGGAGCTGGCTCATGTGATCGAAGCCCGCGTCGAAGAGATTTTCAGCCTGGTACTGCAAGAGATTAAACACTCAGGATACGATGGACTCCTGCCTGCAGGTATGGTGCTGACCGGTGGATCAAGTGCATTACCAGGCATTCGCACCTTAGCCGGCCAGACACTAAATCTACCAGTACGGATTGCCCAGCCAGAAGACTTGATCGGCATGTCAGATAAGTTGGAGAGCCCAGCATACTCTACCAGTATCGGACTGTTGAAATGGGCATTATTAATGACTGATATATATGTTCAGCCCCCCCAACAGAGAATGCGAGTTGGCGGTGGAGCTCCAGGTCCCATTGATTGGGATTCGGTGAAAGGTTTTATAAGGAGGTTGCTCCCATAGATGAATATTCCAGGTATTCTTTATTTTGGCAATTATCCAGGATCGTGGCAAACGCGAAACCATGGAAACAGTAAATCAGATCAAATATTATAAGAGGAGGCAGGAAATCATGAATCAAAATACAAGTTTTTCAAATCAGTTGGAGTCCTTCGCCCATATCAAGGTGGTGGGCGTGGGAGGCGGTGGTTGCAACGCCGTGGAACGGATGATCAAGGAAGGGCTTCAGGGTGTTGAGTTCATTGCCATCAACACCGATGCCCAGGCTTTGATGTTATCCAGTGCTCCAACGCGGGTCAGGATCGGTGAAAAGCTCACCAGGGGTCTTGGCTCAGGTGGTAACCCCGAGCAGGGTCGTAAGGCAGCTGAAGAATCGCAGGAGGCCCTGTACAATGTCCTGCGGGGTGCCGACATGGTCTTCGTCACCGCAGGAATGGGTGGTGGCACAGGGACCGGGGCTGCGTCCATCATAGCTCAGATTGGACGTGAGCTTGGCTCACTCACGATCGGTGTTGTCACCCGCCCATTTGCATTTGAAGGCTCACGACGCATCCAGGTTGCAGAAGCAGGCATTGAAAAACTAAAAGAACAAGCCGACACGTTGATTGTCATCCCGAATGACCGCTTGTTGCAGATCGTCGACAAGCACTCCAACCTTCAAGATGCCTTCAAAATTGCTGATGATGTATTGCGGCAGGGTGTCCAAGGTATCTCAGAGCTGATCACCGTCCCTGGATTGATCAACCTTGACTTCGCCGATGTCCGCACGATCATGTCGGAAGGTGGCGCTGCGTTAATGGCTGTGGGCACAGGGCGTGGTGATGAACGTGCACGGATGGCCGCGGAACTGGCGATCTCCAGCCAATTGCTCGATATCACCATCGATGGTGCTCGGGGCATCCTGTTCAACGTAACAGGTGGTCCGGATCTGACGCTGTTTGAGGTCAACCAGGCAGCTGCGATCATCAAGGAAACTGCCCATCCGGATGTTAACTTGATCTTTGGAGCAGTCATCGATCAGAACATGGGAGATGAAGTGCGTGTTACGGTCATCGCAACAGGTTTTGAGCGCACAGGTATGCCGATTCGCCGATCTGCAGAGGTGCAGAAAAGCCCTTTACACCTGGAGAAGCCAGCCCTGCACCTGGATGAATCGGTGCGAGAGCTGCAGCCAGCAGAGATCGCCAAGTCGGACTTTACACCGCGCACATTCAATACTGAGGACTTGGATATCCCGACCTTCCTGCGTAACCGAAACCGCAGTTAATTATTAGTAATACGCAGTCTAGACAAAGAAAGGGATCCGCATGCCACGCGCAGCTCGCGGCGTTATTGCCAGGCTGGCAATGCGCCGGATACTCCCAGGACATCCTTACTTTCTTGCCGATGTGCTAATCGGGCAAGAGGACGAGTATTCCCCCATGTGGGGAGGTGGATCCAATTTTTTCTAGATAAGCGAACGTGGTGTTACTTCGCCCAGCATTCATCCGGTCTTGGGGTTGAGCTTGGTCGTTTGGGTGAGGTTGAAAGCTTGGTAGGGGATTGTCGGCCTCCTCCTCCCGGCAATCCCCGCCGGCTCACCATCTTGCATAGCAGTAAGCAAAAGAGTGGTGGGAGGCCTGAGAACCCTGTACAAACCGGTAGAGGGTTCTATGTTTTTACCCAGGTGTGGCATAGAAAAGGGGTAGTTAATTTACCAATCCGCACATACTCTACATTAAACATAATAAAAATATATCGTAATCTTAAAAGATTAAACAAAACCGAAATTTTTAAGAATACTTACTCATCTACCCCTTGCATGGATAGATGCAATGTGCTAAAATTTGGCATCTTCCACTACCACCTATACGGGGTTGGATTAGTGGAACCCCCATCTATAGCGATAACAAATGTTCTAGGAACGTAGGAAAAACCATTATGCGTTGCCCGTATTGTAAACATGACAAATCCAGGGTTATCGATACATCTCATGATACGCGCGGCGGGGTTAGAAGGCGAAGAGAATGTGAAAATTGCGGTCAACGCTTCAGCACTTACGAACGTCCCATCCTTGCGACACCACTGATCGTCAAACAGGATGGCACACGCGAAGAGTTCGATCATGAGAAATTAAGTCGGGGAATCCGCATTGCCTGTGCAAAACGACCAGTTCCTGCTGCTGACGTGGATCGCTTGGTGGGGGAAATCGAAGCCACTCTCCAGGCGATGGGTCGCGCTGAAGTATCCTCCAGGGTGGTTGGGGATATGGTAATTGCGGGCTTGAAGGAAATGGATCAGATTGCTTATATTCGTTATGCCATTGTTTATCTTGGTCTGGATGATCTGCGATCGATCCGCAAAGAAATCGATCGTTTATTGGAATGAAGATTAGTTAAGTGTGGTTGGAGATAAGGTTATGACACCGACATCAAATGAACGTATCGATCGTTATGGGCTCCTACCCACACCTGAGATACCAGCGGGGTTATCTGAGGTGCACCTAACCGATAATGCACGCCAGGTATTGATCCGAAGGTATGTTCGCCGCGATCGGGATGGCAAACCTGCCGAAACGGTTGATGGAATGTTTTGGCGTGTGGCTTATCATGTGGCTAAAGTTGAAAATACTTGGAATGGCGCGGGTGCGAAACAGGCACAGCAATTTTATTCGCTGCTTACCAATAAGCAATTCTTCCCAAACTCGCCCACCTTTACAGGTGCAGGAACGCCTCTCGGTCAGCTGGCTGCCTGTTTTGTCCTACCGATCTCGGATGATATGGGTCGGCACGAAGCCGGCATTTTCCAAACCTTGCGTGATGCCGCGTTGATCCAACAAACCGGTGGGGGAAATGGATTTTCATTCTCCCGTTTGAGACCGAAAAATACATTGGTCAAATCATCTGCCGGTCAGGCAACCGGTCCGGTTGGATTTTTACGGGTGTATGATAAGGCCTTTGGTGAGATCGCACAGGGTGGAACACGCCGGGGAGCCAATATGGCTGTCCTGAGGGTCGACCATCCGGATATCGAAGATTTCATTACCTGTAAAATTGACGAGAACGCCATCACGAACTTTAACATCTCGGTTGGCATTACCGATGCTTTCATGGAAGCGGTTGAAAATGATGCCTTGTGGGATTTAAGATTTCCAGATGTGACGGACCCGAAATACCATGAGTTCCATGGCACGATGGAGATGGCTGAAAAAGCTGGGATACCGTTCCGAACTTATAAGCAGGTGAAGGCGAGAGATTTATTTAATAAGATCGTCACCCAGGCGCACCATAATGGAGAACCAGGGATGTTATTTTTGGATACAGCCAATCGTTCCAACCCGGTGCCCCATTTATACCAGCTCGAAGCGACCAATCCTTGTGGAGAGCAATGGCTTGGTCCCTATGAGAACTGCTGCCTGGGTTCAGTTAACCTGGCAGAAATGTTCGGCGTGGCGCATTCGGTTGACTGGGAGAAATTACGCCAGGCTGTGGAAACTTCTGTTATTTTCCTAGATGACGTGATTGATGCAAATGCCTATGTACCTGCAGTTCCACAATTAAAGAAAGCTGCGGAACAAGCACGCCGGATCGGATTGGGTGTGATGGGCTTGGGAGACCTGATGTACCATTGTGCCATCCGTTATGGCTCAGAGGAAGGGCAGGAATTTGCTTCCCAGGTGATTGAGTTCGTGCGTTACCATGCCATGCTAACCAGCGTAAAACTGGCTGAGAAACGTGGTTCCTTCCCAGCTATAAAAGGGTCCATTTACGACCCAGAGCAAATGACGTGGGTGCCACCCAGACCGATAATGCCATACACGAGAGATTTCAATCGACCTGAGGTTGAATGGGAGAAAGTTGTCCTGGGGATTAAGAGTCACGGAATTAGGAACGCAGCTCAAACAACGATTGCCCCTACGGGTACCATTGCTACTGTTGCTGGGTGTGAAGGATATGGTTGTGAGCCTGTTTTTGCACTGGCATATATCCGCCATGTGAACGATAATGGGCACGATTTGCCCCTGATGTATACCAGCCCGCAATTCGAATCTGCCCTGGCAGAAGCGGGTATTGATGAGCAGACCAAAAGAGCAATTGTTGAAAGCGTCATGGAAAGTGGTACTTGCCAGGGAATCGAGGCTGTCCCTGAGAGCATTCAACAGGTATTTGTTGTGTCGCAGGATATCACAGCTGAGGAGCATGTAAGAACCCAGGCTGCCATGCAGGCTTTTGTGGATAACAGCCTGAGTAAAACAGTAAATTTCCCAGATGATGCTACGGAAGAAGATGTTGCCACAGCATACTTGCTGGCCTGGAAACTGGGATGCAAGGGAATTACGGTATATGTCACCGGCTCACGTCAAAAAGTTGTCCTGGAAACAAAAGCCACTTCCAAAGAAAAGGAAGTTGTTTCACAAACGGAAACAGGGCAGGTGACAACCCAGGCTGTTCATGATGATAAAGAGGAACATCGCTGGTCGGTGTCCAAAAAACCTCGTCCACGGAGATTACGCGGCTACACCTATAGTATTGGCACTCCTGTTGGCAAGGCTTTCGTGACGATCAACGAAAATGGTGGCGACCATCCCTTTGAGGTGTTTGTTAGCACAGCTAAGGCTGGTTCTGAGACTGCAGCTGTATCGGAAGCCATTGGAAGGCTGATCTCATACCTCTTGCGAATTGGATCACCTATCATGCCACGTGAGCGGCTTAAGGAGATCGTTAAACAGATGTCTGGAATTGGAGGTGGGCGTTCGTTGGGGTTTGGTCCCAACCGGGTGCGCTCGTTGCCAGATGGTGTTGCCCAGACACTGGCAGAGTATCTTGATGATTCAGAGGAATATCAAGAAGCCGTTGCAAATGGTGAGAGCAGTGTGTACGGAAAATACCCGATCCGTCCATCGGATATCCCGGATAAGCAGCCTAACGCTGTTCAGCCAGCTTTTCGGATCGGTGACCTGTGCCCGGAGTGTGGGCAGGCAGGAGTTGTTAATGAAGAAGGTTGCCGAAAATGCTATTCATGCGGTTATTCTGAATGCTAACTAATTTTTGAAAAATTTCTGGGGCACCGTAGTGGTGCCCTTTTTGTTAATTTGTCATTTTTGCCTCTAATTTTGTGATCAAAACATCTAACAGAAAGGTGTTGACCTGGTTTGCCATGGTGCCGAACCTGGCCTGTGCAGTTGCTTGCATGGAAGGATCCGGCGTTCCTTGTACCATGGGTCCTCCGCTTAGTCCGGCATCACTGCCTGCATCACCGCCGGGTCCTCCGCCAATAATCACAGCTCCTCCTGGTGGGAAGGACCTGGTCGTGCCACCACTCGAACCGCCAGGAGGTTCACCGGAACCTATTTGAAAGTCTCCACCCGGGGGAATATTTCCATCAAATCCACCAGCTGGAAAGTCAAAACTGGGAGTGCTATCCGGGTCTGGTGTTCCACGTGGTCCCATACCCGCACCCATCGACTGCATGAGGTCCATCATGTCCGTTGAGGTAAGCATATATGCATTAATGGCGTCCACCTGGTCAGCCGTCATAATACCTTGGATTTGATTGAGCAGTGCATCCACTTCAGCTTCAGCAGCGGTCTGGCTGGAGCTTAGGGAGCGATATGCTTGCCATAAAGGCAGGAGGGCTGCAGCCTGCTCTGCACTGATTGCCTGGTCAGTATCCTCAAGCTTGAGAGAGCCAACGAGTAACTCATTCGCCTGGGATAAACTGGCGTTTTCTGATGAATTTCCTGATGTGCTGTTGCTCGAACCTGATTGATTGGATGCTCCACTGCAAGCAGCTGAACTTATGGTTAGGATCATCAATATACACAATAATAAAATACCTGTTCTCTTCATTATCTTCTCCAATATATTATTCATGTCGTAATGCTTCGATTGGGTCAAGCTTGGCCGCGGTATTGGCGGGATAATAGCCGAAAAAGATGCCCACGATTGCTGCGGAGATAAATGCCAGCAGGATAGAATTGGGCATCACAACCGTGCGCATATCACCAAGTTTTTCGAACAAATACGCTCCTCCCACCCCGACCATGATACCGATCAGTCCACCTGTCAGGCTCAGAAGCAAAGCCTCGGTTAAGAACTGACCACGGATATCCCCGGGTGTGGCACCCGTTGCCTGACGGATACCAATCTCACGTGTACGCTCGGTGACGCTTACCAGCATGATGTTCATGATGCCAATCCCACCCACCACCAGGGACACTGCCGCCACCCACGCCAGTAACTGACGGAAGGCAGCGGTGGTTGATTCCTGAGTGGAGATAATATCTTCCTGGGTTCGAACGGTGAATGGCAGCACACTGACAGTTGTCTCATGGCGCTTCGCTAGCAGGATCTGGATTTGAGTGATCACTTTTTCCATATCATCCAGATTTTCCACCTGGGCAAGGATCGTCCCCACCTGCTGTCCTTGAATTCGGGCGAAGGGAGAGAATGTATACTTCTCAAAGACAAGCGTGAGAGGGATATACACCCGTTCGTCATAATTGGTATTCCCGACAACACCTTTCTTATCCATAACACCAACCACGGTCAGTTTATTGTCACCGACGTAGATTTTTTCGCCGACTGGATCTGCATCTGCAAATAAAGTCTGTGCCGTGGAATAACCAAGCACAACCACCTTGGCTATTTTTTCTATGTCATTTTGAGTCAGGAAGCGGCCTGAAGCTACAGTTAGATCTCTGACCTCAGGATAGGATGGGGTTGTACCAATGATGGATACACTATCAATTGAATTACTCTCATATTTCACCTGCTCTGATATATCCCGTTCGACCACTACACCGGAAATCCCGGAAATCGAGCTATCGATCGCCTTGGCATCGTCGTAAGTTAGAAAAGTCTCATTCGAATCAGAACTACGCGTAGGCCCCATTGACATTTGACCACCCATGCTCTGAGTGATAAAAAGCAGGTTGGTGCCAAGGCTCTGGATATTCTCAGAGATCGTGGCTTCGGTCCCTGCACTGATGGCGATCATGATGATCACAGCCGCTACGCCAATGATCACACCCAACATGGTCAGAAGAGCGCGTAGCTTGTTCCGCGAGATACCTTCTGCTGCTATGCGTAAGACTTCAGAGAGTTTCATGACGATCCTCCTGCCATTACTGTGGCTGGAGCATGGATAAAATGATCATCTCCGTTAATCCTGCCATCTTTTAGTTGGATGGTTCTCCCAGCGTAGGCAGCATTCTTAGCATCATGGGTGATCATGACGATCGTCCTTCCCTGGGAATGCAGGTCTTGGAGGATTTCCATGATTTCCTGGCCGGAGTGAGAATCCAAATTACCGGTTGGTTCATCCGCCAGGATCAGGGCGGGTGAATTGATCAATGCCCGGGCGATTGCCACGCGCTGTTGCTGGCCTCCCGACATCTCGGTGGGTTTATGATGATCGCGCTCGACCAGACCGACCGATAAAAGTGCATTGTGAGCCATTTCCAGCCTTACAATGTTGGAAATATGACCATTACGCCGGTAAACAATCGGCATTAAGACATTCTGTAATGCCGTTGCTTGGGTGAGCAGGTTATAGGATTGAAAAATGAAACCTATTTTTTGATTGCGGATGTGAGCTAGCTGTTCCCGGCTCATCTGGCTGATATCCTCTCCAGCCAGCAAATATGTCCCGCTGGTGGGTCGATCGAGGCAGCCCAGGATGTTCATCAGGGTGGATTTGCCTGAACCGGATGGTCCCATAATAGCCAGGAACTCACCAGGTTCAACGCGTAAGCTGATCTCATCCAATGCTGTCACCCGCACATCACCCATCTGGTAGATCTTGGAGATTTGATTTATTTCAATGATTGATGTTTCGCTCATTGCGTCGTCTCCACAATTCCAGTGGTAACCACATCGCCTTCATTCAAACCTGATTTAATCTCTGCGGAGGTGTAATCCATCAATCCAACCTCAACGGTTTTGAAGGTTGGGCTACCATTCTCCATGACAAATACTCCATAGGTTCCATCCGAGATTTCATGCAGGGCTTCAACTGGAATAAGCAGTACATTCTGTGCCTGGTCGCTGATGACCTCAACGGTTGCACTTAATCCAACAGGCAGATTTTGAGGTTTGGAGAATGACGATGTATCCAGTTGAACTGTAGTCTGGATTGCTGTGACGTTGAATGCGTTAGAAAGACTTGGGTTTATCGCTACCATATGCCCACTAAAGGTCTGGTTGGGTAGTGCATCAAAAGTGACTGATACCTGGTAACCAATCCCGACATTGTTAAGATCTGTCTCGTCAAGTAATACTTCCAGGTATGGTTGGCTGAGGTCAGCCAATGTAATAAATTTTGTAGTGCCAACCGTATCACCGACTGAATTAGATATGGCTAGGATCGTCCCATCAAACGGGGCCGTAATCGTGCTGCTGATCGATTCCTGTTCGACAACCTCCAACTGTGCCTGGGCATTATCAAGCTTGGCTTGTGCAATGGATACATCCAGGGAATCAGGGCCATTTACCAGGTCGGATAACTGAGCTTCTAACTCGGCGATTTGTGACTGGGTCAGTTGGATGGTAGCTTGCGTGTTGGTGATTTCCGCATCCGCTGCATCAAGCTCCACCTGGGAGTAAGCGGATGAGCACCAGTTGAGGTTGGCAGCAGCTGTTTGCAGTTGCTGATATTCCTGGCTGGTTGTCAGATGAGCAGAGCGATCCCAGCGAGTTAGAGCTCGATCATATATATCCTGGTAATCGGCAATGGTATCACCACCGCATCTTGTTCCATGCATGGTAGCTCGTTTGTTGGTGAGCTCCGTCAAAGAGGATTGGGTGTCAAGTAGATCCATCTGTTTTTGGGCCAGGTTGGATTGTGCTGTTGCCAGGGCGACTTCATTGGTTGTGGTTGAGGACAGATCTTCCAAATTTTTCTGAGCCTGGAGTACATCCAGCATGGCTGAGGTATGCTTAGACTGGATAGTAGCTTCAGACTCACCCGGTTGGATGATAGCCAGTACATCACCTGATTTGACCTGATCTCCAACGGCAATATTTAGTTGTGCAAGCACTCCACCAGTTTCGGAACCGAGTTGTACTTTGTTTGCACTGATAACCGAGCCGGTTCCATTGGCTGAGATCACCAAATTACCTCTCTTTACCGTGGCTGTCTGAAGCGGGGTCACGCTGGCTGCCTCAGCAGTGGTGGTTGATTGACGATAATAGTAATATCCACTAGCAGTTGCTGCAATAATTACGAATATTAGTATCCAAAATACCGGTTTTTTTAACATACGCCTCCTTTTCTTATGCAAATATCGATCACATACATTATAGAAAATGAGTGTAAAGACTGGGTTTAGAGATTATTTAGATATTGTTATGATTCTCATAAATACCTATGAATGTACTTGTTCTACCCCGCGGATTAAAACAGGGGTAAAAAATCCTAATCTTATCAAAACATCTCCTTAATAATTCCTGAATATCAGCCTGTTATCCTACTGGCAGATCCACAAGGGATCCTATGGTCAAATAAAAAAACGAAAGGAGATTTGAATGCAACATAAAAAAACCATATTCATTTTTATCGTAGGTGCACTGGCAGTCGCATTGACCTTTGGGGCAGTAGCATACCGGTCAGTTCTTGCCGCCACACCGACCACCACTTCCGGCAGCACAACCACACCGACGACCCTCGGGCGGGAAGGTGGAAGAGGCCCCAGCGGAGGCTATAATCGTGAAGACCTGGCAAATGCCTTGGGTATCAGCATTGACGAGCTGGATACGGCATACCAGAATGCCAAAGCAGCCGCATTGAAAGATGCTGTTGCACAGGGTTTAATCACCCAGGCACAGGCTGATCAATTGACCACGAATGAGAATGCATTTCCATTCGGAGATCGTTGGGCTGGCTGGCTGACCCAAAATGGGATCGACTTCAATTCCTACCTGGCAGCTTCCCTGGGTATAAGCGTGGATGATCTCACAGCAGCTTACCAAACTGCATATGCTGCAAACATCGACCAGGCAGTTTCAGATGGTAATCTCACGCAGGAACAGGCAGATCTGATGAAAGGTCAATATGCTCTGAAAAACGATAGTGCATTCCAGGCGAGCATGAAATCAGCCTATACCGATGCAGTCAACCAAGCTGTCACTTCCGGGGTAATCACCCAAGCGCAGGCAGACCTTATCTTGAGCAATAATGCCAATATGCTCATGCCGGGTGTGGGTAGCTTCGGTGGTCGTGGTGGTCCACATGGGCATGGCGGTGATTGGATGGATGGTGACATCCTACCAACCCAACCCTAAACCTAAATGCGAACGATATACATCTTCTCCTCCTCCATAAGGTAAGAAAAGTATCCGGGGTTGACCTCCCCGGATACTCCTCTTTTCTATTATGATCCGACCATCATCTTCCGTCGCTTCAAGAGTGATAGAATCTGACTATGACAAAGAAAATCCTGGTTGTAGATGATAAAACTGAACTACGCACATTATTGAAATCCTATCTTACCCAAGAGGGATTTGATGTTGTTACTGCAAATGATGGTCAGGAAGCTTTATATGTTGCCCGGCATGAAAAACCTAACCTGATCATCCTGGATTTGATGATGCCGGAAATGGGTGGGTACGAATTTATACGCAGTTATAGCCGGGAAGCAGATACTCCTGTGGTCATCCTGACGGCAAAAATCGATGAGAACGATAAAGTGTTGGGATTGGAACTAGGAGCAGATGATTACATCACTAAACCTTTCAGCCCACGTGAGCTGACAGCTCGGGTAAGAGCGGTTTTACGACGCGCAGAAAAACAGTCCTCCGCGCAAGAGATTTTACGCTTTGGTGTAGTAGAACTGGACTGGGCTGGACGATCTACCACAGTGAATGGCGAGCCGGTATTACTCACCCCGTCAGAGTTCTCATTGTTGGCAACCTTGATGGCTTCTCCAGGCAGGGTGTTCTCCCGACTGGAGCTGCTGGATCGCTTGCAGGGAACTGCCTATGAAGGATATGAACGTACGATTGATGTTCACATCCGCAATTTGAGGGCAAAAATCGAAAAGGATGCTTCCAACCCTCAATATATTGAGACAGTGTATGGCGCGGGTTACCGTTTTGCGACCCGGGAACAGGGATAGCAGATTGTGTTTCGTTCATTGGCGCTTAAACTCACCCTGGCTTTCTTACTTGTTGGCCTGACGGGTTCGATCCTGGTGACGGTAATTGTTCAACAGCGTACCCGTACAGCGTTCAGCACTTTTATCATGAGCCGTGAACAACAAAACCTGGCACAGAACCTGATCTATTATTACCAGGTCACAGGTTCATGGACCGGGGTGGCAGATGCCATGAATCAGCTCCAGTTTAATGTTCCTATACAGCCAGATGGAATACACGATCCATTTCCAGGCGGCAGTCCTCTCACCCTGATTGGACCAGATCATGTTGTTATTTATAGCAACCAACCCGACGAAATCGGCAAAAAAGTGAGTAAAAGTGAGATGAATGCGGCTTTTGCGCTGCAAGTAAATAATCAAAACATTGGTTATTTAATGTTGACTCCCTCACGACGCAGCTTTACTTCCAATACACCAGAGGGGATATTCCTTAGAAATGTGAACAGTGCCACGCTGCTTAGTGCATCTGTTGCGGTATTGTTAGCACTATTATTGGGAGGTCTGCTGGCATTTACCATGACTCGCTCATTGAGAGAATTAACCGAGGCCACCGTTGAGATCGCCAAGGGAAAATTTGGTAAGCAGGTCAAAGTTCGATCCAAGGATGAGATTGGTGAGCTGTCGATATCCTTCAACCGGATGAGTGTTGAGCTGGAGCAGGCGACCAAGGCTCGCCAGCAAATGACTGCTGATATTGCCCATGATTTACGATCACCCCTAAGCGTCATTACCGGCTATGCTGAAGCTTTAAGCGATAATAAGCTCCCAGGGAACCAGGAAGTTTATAACATCCTGCTCCAGGAGACCAAGCACCTCGATCGCCTGGTCGATGACCTACGGCTACTCTCGCTCGCAGATACGGGTGAGCTTTCATTGTCGCTGCAACCGATTGAGCCTCATGTATTGCTTGACCGTGTGGCGGCACGCCACTCAGTAGCAGCAGACCAACATAAAATTACTCTCGATATAGATGCTCCGGACGATTTACCCATGGTGGATGTTGATGTTGAACGGATGTCACAGGTTCTGGACAACCTGATCTTGAACGCTTTCCGATATGCCCCTGAAGGAGGAAAAGTGCTCCTTGAAGCTGGTTTTTCACTTGGCCAGGTGCAACTATCGATTTCAGATACTGGTAGAGGGATAGCTGCTGATGATCTACCGCACGTGTTTGACCGTTTCTTCCGTGGAGATAAATCCCGGCAGCACAATGGTGAGTCGGGCCTGGGACTGGCGATTGCCAAGTCAATCGTTGAAGCACATGGTGGTAAGATCAGCGTTTCAAGTGAACCCGGACATGGAGCAAGATTTACAATTTCACTTAACCCGAACAAATCCGGAGGTAATTAGGGATTTTCATGCTGCTCGATGAGAACTTGATGCCTCATTCCGGCGCAGGAGAGAACGGACGCGAGCCACAAACACCTGTGGGTGGAACGTCTCCAACAGGCACAGATCTGCTCCGACTTCCAGGCTTATCAAGACATCTTCTTCATGCAGATTTGCTCCCATCAGGATCACAGGCAACCTGCCATTGGTTTCTTCTGAACGCAGGGATCGAATGATTGCCAGGCTTTTACAGCCAGGTAAATCCTGGTCAAATATGAGCAGTGTGGGATTTTCCAGATGGATTACATCCAATGCTCCTATTCCATGGGAAACAGGCACCACTAAATAACCTGCCTCCGATAAGCAGGAAGCGACTGAGTGAATCATGGAATTATCCCCGCTAAACAGTAAGATCTTTACAGATTTCATATATGACTGCTTTCCGCTAGCCTGTATATACTGTAAATAAACACTATTCAGATATCATTAAGGAAACATTTCAAGATTGTTCGCGTTTCACTACCATTTATTGCAATTTAAAAAACCCTGCCAGGATTGATCATCCTGGCAGGGTTGTGGTTTATTGTTGAGATCTGATATATTACTGGTCAAACTTCCAATATTCGATCAAGTCGACATATACGGTTAAGTTATCGGTATTGGATGAGCCAATGACCAGACCAAATAGTCCATGGTCAAAGGTATTGTCTGTAAATTCAGCAATCTTATGTCCATTGGCATATAAGCGGATGGTGGTGCCTTGCATCCAAAGACCCATTATGTTGGTCTGGTTTGCACCTGCTTTGATGGAAGATGCTGTGCTCCACCCTTGAAGCTCATTATAGGTTTGTCCATCCCATATATACAGGCGGAATCGACCATCGCAGGAGAATTCAAAGACATAACCTTTTTCAGGTTCGGGTGCACGCCCAAGTAATCCATACTTATCCAGACCGGAGCAAGTATCTCCCATAATGAATGTGGCTTGCAGGTAGTAATCCTTCATGGATGGCTGATTGGAAATACCCCATTCATCACCACCAGGATGAAGTGCCTTCATGACCATCTTCCCATCTTCTATGGTAAATTGGGTATTGGCTGTTTCGAGCAGGTACCAATTTGCAGAATTATCCATGGGGTCGCTCCAGGTTGGAGAACCAAGGTTGAGCTCAGATATCCCTTCTACCACTTTTATCTGCACAAAGAATGACTGGTTTGCATTGGTGCCTGTACCGAAATTAACCCCGGTGGCATTGCGTAGCTGCCAATCTCCACGATAGGAGCCGATTGTCCCAGGAGCCTTCAGAGTGACCGAGAGGTCGACGGTGCTGCCTGGTGCTGTTGAGCCAGTCAGGGGAAGTGGGCTGATACCATTCATTTGATCCCCACTGACAAATACCAAGGCATACTGGCTTGTCCAGGTACAGGTGCCCGAATTTTGTAAGCGCCAGGTCTTGACGAATTCCTCACCTGGCAGCAGCTCAGTGTCATCCGGGATGGTCACATCACTCACGAATTTAACCTGGTCGGTGCAATTCGCTTGATCAGGCGTGGTGGTTATTGTGGGAGTTGCTGTGGGTAATGATGTAGATGTGGAAGTAGGGGAGGATTCAGGCGTTGCCGTCGGTGGAATTTGGGTGATCGCAACGGTCGGTGCCGGACTGGGTGGGATGGTGGTGGGAAGTGCTGCAGCAGTTTGGGCTGCCTGGGTGAATACCAGCCCAGGATCGGGAGTGGAGACCTCAGTTGTCGGCTGGCTACAAGCAACCAGGGCAAATGTGAAGAGAACAATAAAGGTGATGGTGAGAAGCGTGTGCAATTTCATAGTTTTTACCCTCATGATTAAAGGAACCGGTTTAACTTAACTCCATAATTTTTGATGAAACAACAGTACGCTCATTATGACGTAAATTATACGATAGATGTTCCATTTCGCCAGTTGGTCGATCCTTACTTAAGGATATAATATTATATGGAGGTAGCTAAATGACCAAAAGGATCATCATCGTCGCTGGCAATATCGGTGTAGGTAAGACTTCATTGGCAGAACGGTTGAGTGAGCGGCTGGGATGGCGCTGTGCGTATGAATCTGTAGCAGATAACCCCTACCTGGCTGATTTCTACGCAGATATGCGCATGTGGTCCTTCCATTTACAAATATTCTTCTTGGGACATCGAGCTCAACAGTATCTGGAGCTGGCGAACGACCCGCAATCAGTGATCTTTGATCGCACGATTTACGAAGATGCTTTCATCTTTGCCAGGGCGCTACAGCATATGGGCAATGTGAGCGAACGTGATTATCTTTCCTATCGGAGAGTATTTGAGCTGATCACCTCACGACTACCCGCACCCGATCTGTTGATCTATTTAAAAGCGCCAGTTCCGGTGCTGATGGATCGCATTCGCAGCCGTGCCCGTAGCATCGAAACCGGAATTACTGATGAGTATTTATCCCTGCTCGAATCGTTTTATGAAGATTGGGTAAAAATCTACGATGTATGTCCAGTCCTGACGATTCGATCCGATGATTTGGATTTCGTCCACAAGCCCCAACACCTGGATATCGTTGTTAAACGTATCCAGGACCGCCTGGCAGGTAAGGAAGACCTGGTTTTTCCGGTTGGTTAGAAGTTTATTTAAAGATCACTTAAAAAGTGGAATTCTCAAGACTGCCGGGTAATATACGCTTAACGCAGAATCGATGAACAAGGCCAGCATGAACCAGATACCGAAGCTACGGTTATGGATGAAAGCTGCCGCGACGAAATAATTCGGCCAGACATCCGGATAATCAGCTGGTTTCTCCTCAGGTTTAGGAGCCTTGAACATAGGCCAGATTCTGCGCATTGTGGGGATTGCCAGTAATACTGCTGCCATTACCAGCGTGTAGTAGCCCATCACAATAAGCACAAATGTGAGCACATATTGCAAGATGAGCATCACCACCAGCGTAACACGGGCGGTTTTTTCTCCAATGACGACTGGCAGGGTGTGGATTTTTAGCTTTTTATCCATCTCGAACTTGTCGATATGCTTGCCGAAGATCACACCGGTCACACCCAGAGCATAGGGCAGGCTGGCCAACACCACGGTCCAGCTCCATGCGCCAGTAATGACATAATAACCCCCGCCGATCATCAGGGGACCCCATACTAATAAGACCGAAATCTCTCCCAGCGCGATATATTTGAGCGGCCAGGTGTAGAACAGGACAAAAAAGACTCCACACAGAAGGAGGACCAGAGTCCACCAATTGGTCATTAGCACCAGGATTATGCCGATTATAAAAGCGATCGCCCCGGTCACAGCAGCGTAGGTGAGGTGCTGCCGCTTGGTGAACAGGCCATGCACCAGGGGTTGAGGACCATATTGTGAGCGGTAATAATTGTCCTTATCCACACCACGGTTAAAGTCAGTGTAATCGTTCAGCAGGTTATTGGTGGCATGCGAGAAGATCAGTCCAAGGGTAATCAATACCCATTTCAACAGATCGAATTTACCATCACGGAAGGCAAAGATACCAGCAAAAGCACCAGACAGGAAAGTCATGATCAGCACCGCAGCACGGGTAGAGATCAACCACTTCGAAATAACATCCAACTTCTGCCATTCTTCTTTTGAGACATGGGGGATGATCTGTAAGGCTTTACGCCACATGGTTATATTCATAAATAACTCCTAAAAATTAAATGCCGCCCAAGTATACCCCGAAAATTAACTGCTGCAAGGGATTATTGTAATCAGGACTTATTAACTTTTTTGTGTAGGTATAAAGGTAGGAAAACTTGAGAAAATTAAGTGAACTGACCTTGCGCTACGAGCACGCATTTTCCACCAACAAAAATGTTGATAATTTCACCATCTTGATCTGCTTTCAAAAACAAAAGAGATGGTCTGCCAACCTCATATCCCTGTTCACTTCGAATATTTATCCAGTCTTTTCCAAAATAACAATACTTCACCAAATAACCTGCCAAACATCCATTGCCACTACCCGTCGCTGGATCTTCGGGGACACCGTAATAATCAACAAATACCCGCACGCTTATATTGTTTTGTGGTTCATGAACTTCAGGGCAAAACACCAAGATGCCTTTTGCCGGGGTATCTTTTATCAAGTCATAATACTTTTCTTTATTAACATTAGCCTTTTTCAAAGAAGTAATGTTTTTTAATGGCACAATGAAAAAAGGCAATCCAGTGGAGACTTCCTGAATTGGAAAACGCTGATCAATTTCAGCAACATCCAGGCGGAGAATACTAGCCAGAACTTCTGGTTTGTGCTGTTGACCAAATGTCGGCTGTACTTGTTTCATCCAGTAATAGTCATCTTGACCAAAAACAACTGGAATCTGCCCTACCTTTAAGTTTAGTACAATGTCAGTATATTTACCCTGAATAATTTCGCGGTGAATGATATGTGCTGTTCCAATGGTTGGGTGACCAGCAAAAGGAACTTCTTCTTTCGGCGTGAATATTCGTACATCAAAACCACCATTGTTTTGTTCTTCAGAAAGTATGAATGTGGTCTCAGAGAAATTTATTTCTCTGGCAATATTTTGCATTTCTTCGCTGGAAATTTCACCTGCATTGCGGAAAACAGCAAGTTGATTGCCTGCATACTTTTTTTCAGTAAAAACATCAACAATATAAAATGGATGACCATTCATAATATTACAATCCTGCTTGGATAATGGATGTTTTGGTTTACAGCAAGATTACAAGATCACCTGCCTGAGAGCCTGGCATACACGTTCCACCTGTCCTTCATCCATCACTCCCGAGAAAGGCAGGGCTAATCCACGCCTGCCCAGGTCTTCAGTAACTGGGAAGATACCATCTTCATAGCCAAAGCGCTCCCGCATATATGGCTGCAGGTGGATCGGGAGGAAGTATGGGCGGGCAGGAATCCCCAGCGCCCCCAACTTTTTTGCTATCTCGTCCCGATCCAGACCCTGGGCGAAGCGGACGACATATACGAACCAGCTTACCCGGGTGGTGTATGGTGCAATCGTTGGTGCTTCAACACCGGGAATCTCAGGGATGCGCTGGTTGTACCATTCAGCCACCTGGAGACGTTTCGTGACCAATTCGTCGAGGCGCTGCATTTGGGTCACGCCCAAGGCGGCGCTCATCTCGTCCAGGCGGTAATTGTATCCAAGATGAGTGTGCTGTAGCCAGGTATCTCCGGGAGCCCTTCCCTGGTTTCGCAGGGCGCGCATCAGGCTGGCTGCATCATCATCATCTGTGATGATCATGCCTCCTTCACCTGTGGTGATCTGCTTATTCGGGTAAAAGGCAAAAACGCCATAATCTCCGAATGTTCCAGCTGGGCGTCCCTTATACCTTGCACCAAGCGCTTCGCATGAATCCTCGATCACTTTCAGCTTGTACTTCCAGGCGGTGTTCAGGATGGGTTCCAGGTCAGCTGGTTGACCAAAAACGTCCACGGGCAGGATGGCTTTGAGCTTGGCTTCAGGACTGGCACCTTTGGGTGGCAGCCACGCTTTGGCATTCAACCCGCCCTGCATGATATCCTGGGCAGCTGCAAAAACCAGGTGGGGATCGATATTCCCTGTACGCGGTTCGACGTCTACAAAAACGGGAACTGCACCTTCATATAACAGTACATTTGATGACGCCACAAATGAGAAAGGCGTGGTGATGACCAGATCACTCGGTCGGATATCAGCGGCGCGAACGCACAGGTGGAGACCTGCAGTTCCAGAGCTGACTCCAATAGCATGTTGGCTGCCAGTATATGCTTTGATGCTTTCTTCAAAGTTGGTAATCCGGCTGCCCATGCTCAGGTTAGGTGTATCAAGCACTTTAGCTACTGCCTGGCGTTCTTCATCGGTCAGGTCTGGAGACGACATAGTAATTGGAGGAAAGTCGGTATGCTCTTCTGATGCCATAGATATAAATGATTTCCTTATCTTGAAATGATGTGTTATTCAACACTCACGCTGGCCAAATTGCGCCAGCATGCACGATGCTCCCTGCAGGTACATCCTGCTTTACCGTGGCTCCATTGCCAATTCGAACACGATCACCCACCTTAACCCTCAGGTTTACCGTAGCTCCCATCCCTATGAGGGTAGCCGCACCCACACTGACCTCACCGGCAAGGATCGCGCCTGGAGAAAGGTTGGCATATTCACCCAAAACGCAGTCATGGGAGACAATCGCTCCAGTATTGATGATGGCACCGTAATTGACCTGAGCTTCACTTCCCACATATGCGTGCGGCATCACCTGGACGCCTTCTGCCAGGTTGGCACTCGGCTCAACAACTGCTGTGGGGTGAACCAGGGCTGGACAGGTAATCCCAGCCTGTTTTAGTCGGTCAAATACCTTGATCCGACTGTGGATGTTTCCAATTCCACCAACAGCATTGACCGCCATAAGTACCCCGCGCTCAACCAGGAGCTCAAGAATATTTGCACCGCCCAAAACGGTCGCTCCCATGATGGTAGAGCCGGTAGGTAGGTCATCATCGACCACCCCCGCAATAGGATAGGTTCCCAGTGCCCTGATAAGGTCGATCAATGCCTTCCCGTGTCCTCCTCCACCATATACGATGATGGAATTCGAAAGGAATTCAATTCCCTGCCAAGCAGGTACCGGTTTTTGCGATTGATCGATCAGCTCCTGTACCATTTTCTGTGTGACAAATACCCCTCCGGGAAACTGGGTAAGATCAAGGTTATGCTGGGTGGCAAGAAGCAACGCAGCCTGGCTGATTCTCAAGTTCTTGGGCACAGAAGGTGTCGTAAATATCTGAGCGTTTTCTGGGGATGGTGGGGTCCAGTCAGGAGAATCGGCGATGTAACAGAGTACATCGCCTGCCTGGGCTGTCTGGCCAGGTTTTAACGCCAATCCAACCACAAATCCCTCGGTATCTGCGTTAATCTCCACAGTGGATTTTGTTGTTTCTAGGGTACATAAAGCCTCGCCGATATTGACATGCTGGCCATTCGAAACGGGTATGGCAGCCAACAATGCTCCAGGCTCGTTGGGGTTGATCAGTGGGATGAGAATTTGAGTAGGATCAGTCATGATTTTATGGGTAGGTCATCTCGATTTTCAGTACGATATCACCACGCTGGTAAAGGATAAATCAACTTGTAAATCGATCGTCATGGCAAACATCACTCCTTCAGCAACATTGTAATCGATCGTTATCGTCTGGTTGTAGTAATCTCTCTTGGTGTCGAACACGTCCACCCGATCGACAGCGGATATTACCAGCTTATCCTGCTCCGGTATGGTCAATAATCCTGTGGAGAAGCTGCCCTGATCCACACGGTCTCCTGATCCGCTACAGCTATAGTTGAAGCTGCCATCTGGATCGTAGGTATGAACCTGATTGCCAGAAGGATTTAAGATGTATAGCATCTCCTTGCCACAATAATTACATTCAAATGTGTCCGCATCCGGCAAGCTGCGCCTAGCCCAATAACTGGGGCATTCCATGACGACAGGTTGGGATGAAATTTTATTCACGGCAGGGTCCGAAAACGGTCTTGCTGGTAGTTTTCATTTTATCATTCGGAGAGCTGACTGAATAATCTGCTCAACACCCGGCAAAACCTGTTGTTCAAGTACGCCTGAGGCTGGAACCGGTACCTCCCTTGCCGCCAGGCGTTTATATATTATATGCTGTGAACCTGGGGTCTCTACCACTCTTGCTAGCACTTCAGCTCCCCAACCCAAGGATAGTGTGCCCTCTTCGATCGTGAGCAAAGCCCCAGTTTGGCTTGCTGATGCATTGATTTGCTCGGTATCGAAAGGAGATAATTGGGTGGGAATTACCAGTTCAGCGAAAATCTCATGCTCAACAGCCAATCGAAGAACTGCCTGTTTTGCCAGCTCCGCCATATAACCGTACGCAGCAATGGTCAATACTGAAGGTGGTGCACCACGGACGGAAAGATCGTAGGTGGGGAATCCCAGTTCAGTATTATTCCAATGAGATGTAATTGAAAAATCTTTCAAATCTGCCTGGTTTTCAACAGGGAGCAAATATTGAAGCTTATTTTCGATGAATAAAAGAGGATCATCGTTGTGCAGAATTGATCGATAAAGTAGATCACCTGGGCTACCGGATGAATCCATCAGGCACAGAGAAGCAGGTGCAACTACCTGCAGGCCTGGAATACCGAGGGAAAATTTTTCAAGCGTTTGGCTGTGAGTTGGACCATATCCCCGGCGACCACCCATGGGTGTACGAATCACAATTGGGAGCCTTACCTGGTCATTGTACATCCAGCGAAATTTGGTGATATGGTTTAGCATTTGATCTGCGATCAGGGTGACGAAATCGCCAAACATGAGTTCCACCACTGGTCGTAGTCCCCGCAGTGCCATCCCGGCTGCAATGCCGACAAAACCAGCCTCCGAAATTGGAGTGGTCAGCACACGATCAGGAAATTGAGTGGATAAGCCGCGTGAGACCTTAAATGCACCCCCATATGGATCAAGGATATCCTCACCCAATAAATAGACCTGATCATTGTCTAAAAATGCCTGGCGCAGGGACGAATTTAAAGATTCTAAGACGGATGGCATGTTAAGACTCTGAGATCACCCAGGTTATCGCAGGTTATCAACCTTCAACAGATAACCCCTTTGATCGATTAGGTGGTACTTTCTTCCTGGGAACCAGGGCGACGGTAAACGGGTTTGTTGATCTCGATTTTTAGTTCTTCGATGTTCTGCCGAATTCTAACTTTATCACTCTCGGTCAGGTGGGTTGAGGAATACAAGCTTTCAAGTATTTTAATGCTATCTCTGGGCCTGTTGGCTTGTTTCAGATAGGCTGCAAGGTACTCCTGCGCACCAAATCGGCAATGTGGTTTTTCAAGCTGTATTGCCCGGGTGTACCACTCAAGACACTGCTGAACATTTCCCAATTTATCATACACCACGGCAATGTTGAGGCACATCTCCGATTTATCCAGGTCGGATATGTCACTTCCTACCAGTCCGGTGAAAATCTCAAGTGCCGCCTGCAGGTTACCGGAATCAAACATTTGTGTGCCATAATCGACACGATTTTGGAAATCTTTATAATCCATTAGATTCCTCCTTAGGCACCTGCATTAGTGGTCTGATCCGGGATTAATTGAATTATATGGGATTAGATGCCCATCAGAACGGTCATTATATATATTTTAACCTATCAAGTAAATAAATGTTACATTTTGAGTTATTGTGAGACAAGCTGATTTAGCAAGTTCAATAATTTTTCCTGCCAATCTACATTTTCAGAGACAGGCATCCAATAAGCATTTTTTCCAGTGCGTATGTCATCTCCAAAGTCAGGTAGCTGGCGGCTGGTTTCACCTTCCGGTAAAGGCGGATAGCGTAAGATGATCTGTCCCCCTTCAATATTAATGGAAGACAGGCCGGCATGTTCGGCTAATATTTTAACCTTGAGCTGATAAAACAAGTTCCGGGTTTCTTCGGGTAATGGTCCAAAGCGGTCAATAAACTCTTCAGAGAGAGCTTCTATCTCATCCTGTGCATGCAAATCAGCGATCCGACGATAAAGGCGGGTACGGGTCTGGCGATCCGGGATATAACTATCAGGCAAGCTGATGGGAATAGGCAAATCCACCGTGACTGGCATTGCGGTTCCAACATCGGTCTGTAATGTTTCTGCGAGGGGAGGCAAATCTTTCCCGCTTCGCAAGCGTTGGACAGACTCGGAAAGCAACCTTGTATACAGATGGAAGCCAACAGAAGCAATATACCCGTGCTGTCGGGTTCCGAGGATATCGCCTGCGCCACGTATTTCCAGGTCGCGCATTGCGATGGAATACCCCGCTCCAAGCTGCGTGTTCTCAGCGATCGTTTCCAGGCGTTGCCGTCCTTCCAGCGTCGGCGTTAAGTGCTTATGACGGAAAAAATATGCATATGCACGCTGGGCTCCGCGTCCAACCCGTCCTCGCAGCTGGTAGAGCTGCGCCAGGCCGAAGGTGTCTGCCCGATCGACGATGAGTGTATTTGCATTGGGTATATCCAGCCCAGACTCGATGATCGAGGTGCTCAACAATATATCAACATCTCCGGCTGCGAATCGTTCCATGCGCTGAGAAAGGTGCTCTTCTTGCATTTGACCGTGGGCTACAGCAAGCCGAGCTTCAGGGACCAGCTTCTCCAGGTGAGAGCGCATTGCACCAATTGTCTGTACCCGGTTGTGGACAAAAAATACCTGCCCACCTCTTTCCAGCTCTCGTAGTATTGCCTGGCGTACCAACCACGGAGAGTATGGTCCCACATGAGTTATGATTGGAAGTCGTTCCTCGGGTGGGGTATTTATGGTCGAGATATCCCGCGCACCTGTAAGGGTCATATACAATGTGCGAGGGATCGGTGTTGCAGTCAGGGTTAACACATCCACTTCTGTGCGCATTTTCTTGAGCGTCTCTTTGTGGGTCACCCCAAAACGCTGTTCTTCGTCTATGATAAGAAGGCCGAGGTCCTTAAAAAAGACGTCTCCTTGGAGCAACCGGTGTGTACCGATGATGATATCCACCTTTCCGATGGATAACTTATCAATAATATCCTTTTGTTGCTGGGGTGTACGAAAGCGTGAGAGCATCTCAACTTCCACTGGAAAGGGTGCTAATCGCTGACGAAAGGTATGGAAATGTTGTTGGGCTAAGACGGTTGTTGGGACCAGGATTGCCACCTGCTTGCCATCCATGACAGCTTTAAAAGCTGCACGTAAAGCCACTTCAGTCTTCCCATATCCAACGTCTCCACAGATCAGGCGATCCATCGGTTTTGGGGCTTCCATATCATTTTTCACTTCCGAGATGACCCGTACCTGGTCTTCGGTTTCTATATAAGGGAAACTGGCTTCCAATTCCTGCTGCCAGGGTGCATCCTTTGAGAAGGAATACCCTTCCACCACACTCCGCCGGGCATATAGATTCAACAGGTCTTCAGCAACCTCCTCAACAGCCTCTTTAACCCGCGACTTGGTGGTCCGCCATTCAGGACTGCCAAGACGGGTAGGTGTTGGAGGATGTGCATCCGAACCAATGTACCTGGTCAACCGGTCCGCCTGGTATACCGGGACAAAGAGCTGATCTCCTTCTGCATACTCTATAGCCAGGTATTCTCGTTCAATTCCATCCACTGAACGCTGAACCAGGCCGGTAAAACGACCGATACCGAAATCCATGTGAACCACCCAATCCCCCGGTTCAAGATCAGCATAGGCTGCCTCAGGAGCTTCAGCAACCGGACGTGGACGTTGGCGTAGCTCAGGTCTCCGCCAGCCGAAGATCTCACCATCGGTAAACACGTGTAATGGCATCCCAGCTACCGGGGTGAAAGTGAAGCCTTCCGATAAGCTGGCATCATAGAAAGTCAAAGGAATGGATGGTGAAGAGAACGGATTATGCTCCTTCCAAAGCTCCTGTAAGCGGGCAGACTGGCGTGACACGATGGTGATTGATTCACCCTGGGAGGTCAACTTATCAAGGTGGTCCATAAAAGGTCTCAACTGTCCAGCAAAACGTACACCCGGCAGAAAACAGGATGCAATATCCAAAGGTCCTGTTGGAATAGATTTCAACCTCATCCGGTTGGCCGAGATCGATCGTATCCTTGCCTGCCAGAATATCTTCGATTTCTTCCCAGGTCAGATATGGAAGGGGAAAATCTTCCGGGAGCTCGCCATCCTTAATGTAATCCTTCCGCAGGCCCAATGCCTGTTCTTCCACTTCCTGAACAGAGTCACGGACAACCTGGAAGCCATCGATCAATACCAATCCCTGGGGAGGCAAGTAATCCAACAGGCAGCCAGGGGTGGGATGAAGTAATGGAATATGAAACTCAGACAGGTCTTGAGGATTTATATTTAGCTCAGTCAGCCTATCTGGCTCAGGAGTGATAAATTCTCGTGCAGGTGCAATGTTTAGTCGCTAAATCGTTCCAATCGTGCGCTGAGAGGCTGGGTCGAAACTACGCAGAGTATCGATCTCATCACCAAAGAATTCAATCCGGACTGGAAGTTCTGAAGAGGATGTCCAAACGTCCAGGATACCCCCGCGGCGTGCGAATTGCCCGGGACTCACGACAATGTTGGCATGCTCGTATCCCAACCCTACCCACGAACGTAGTAGTTCATCTGGCTGGATAATTTGCCCTATCCTGATGGTGCGCATTGCCCTCAAAAATTCGTGCCTGGGAAGAGTTCGTGCCATCACTGATCTGACTGGGGCGATGATGACTGGGAATTTCTCAGGTTTTGGTGACCCAGGTACTTGAAGATTAGCCAGGTTGGTTAAAACCTGAAGTCGGTCTCTACGGGTGGTTAAACCCCAGGTGGCATTTTCGTAAAACAGGGGGGTTGGCTCAGGAAAAAACAATCTGGGCATGGATGGAGCCCATAAAGACAACTCATCAGCGAGCATCAATGCATGATCATTTCGCTCGGTGATCAGGAGAAGGGGTCTATCCAGGATTTTATGGACAGCTGCGAGCCATGGCAGCCTGGCAGAGCGGCGTAGTCCCAAAGGTGGTACGCTATTGCCTGCTTCTATGGTATCAAAAATTGATTTTGATGAGGACGCAATCCTCGAGACGATATTATCAAGTTCCATGTATTTCTTTTTATATAGTAAATGCCATCACATGAATAAACCATTGAACAAATTCATCGTTCTATCCAGGTCATATTGAATAAAGGTCAAGACTGCCTTTACAGCCCGTCTTAGGGTCTCGTTGAGTAGCTCGGCATCGTGGGTTGGAAAGTCTTGCAGCACGTAGTCTGCGGCGTCCTTATTACCGGGTGGCCTGCCCGTACCAATACGTAGACGGGGAAACTCTTCAGTGCCAAGCCGTTCAATAATTGACTGCATCCCTTTTTGACCTCCTGATCCACCGGATGGGCGGATACGGATCATACCCAGTGGCAGGTCGACATCATCATAAGCAACCAGCAAATTTGTCAGGGGGATTTTATAGAATCGCACCAATGAGCTTATTGGAGATCCGGAATTATTCATGTAAGTCTGTGGTTTTACCAATACAACCCGCTCACCGTGATAGATTGTTTTGGCTACCAGTGCTTTTGCTTCAACTTTCCCAAACTTCTCCCCGAGTTCTAGCGATAAACGATTTAGCAACATGAAGCCAACATTATGCCTGTTATTCTCGTATCTTCTACCTGGATTACCCAGGCCGGCAATGAGATAGGGGCCCCTCTGCCCGTTCTGTGGGGGCATCGTCTCAACAATTGAGTCCATCATCAGTCGTTTCCATCCATATTATCGGTTCCTGTGTATTGCTCGAATACCGAGGTAGATACCCAATAAGGCAAAAGAACCGATGGCAAAAGCAGCGCCTTTTCCATAGGTTGTTACCATCTGTGACGGAGTGATCTCAGCCGGGTTGGTCGGAAGTATAGTTGGTGTTGGTTGCTGTGAGGTCGGTGTTGGCATGGGTGTAATTGCGGGGGTCGGTGATAGGTATGGTTTACCTGGATCGCTGGTCGGTGGGATCGGTGTGGGTGTACTTGTTTCCAAAGGAGTGTAATTGCGAACACGTAAGTCTTCAACCAAAACCTCGCTATGAGTTCCGTCATCCATGGTGACGAGTAAACGCAGCGAATATTCTCCATCGGTGATCGTGGTTGTATCCCAGACCGCCAAAATACCATCCTGGACAGGGGTGGTACTTTCCTGTATCAGAAACCACACCTGGGTGGGATCCTGTGTATAAGAAAAATTTACCTCATACGAATAAAATCTATCCTGATCAATACTACCAAGGATGACCACACTTCCCTGTACTGCCTGACCCGATACTGGTGCTTCAATATACGAATTTGATGCAGTATTTTCATGAACAAAAACAGAGGAACCCCAGGCTATGTAAATCGGTTGAGGCAGGATACTGATCAGATAGGTAATAATCAATATCAGTTGATGCATAACAATCAGTTACTATAACATAAAAATACATGGGAATCAATTTTATTGGAGGATTATCCATATGCACATATATCCAGGTTTAATAAAATTATGGTACACTCATGGGTTGGTAATAAAATCAAATCTCAGGGATAACTGCTGAAAATGGCATCAACACGTACAGAACAGATGGTTTCACGCCTGCGGGAGATGCAGGCAGCCTCTCCCGATATCGAGGCATCTGCAGTTGTATCAGTGGATGGTCTCATCATTGCCTCTGCACTTCCCAATGAAGTCGAAGAGGACCGCGTATCAGCCATGTCGGCAGCTATGCTCAGCCTTGGAGAGCGTATCTCATCTGAGCTGGGTCGCGGAAGCCTGGAACAGGTGTATATCAAAGGCGGGGAAGGGCTTGTAATCCTGACCTCGATCGGCTCTGAAGCAGTGCTCACCGCACTAGCCCGTCAAAACTCGAAACTTGGACTCATCTTCTTGGAGATGAGACGCGCAGCTGAGGACCTTGAGAAGGTGGTTGGATGATGCCGCGAGTTCAAGCACAATATTGAGTAGTTATCGGTGGGGAGGTGACCGTCAGACGGACCTCCCCACCGCCTTTATAACCGGGCAACGTTAATAAGGATGGATTGAGATAATTTCATGTTGCTGAATTGGAGGGTTTGATGACAACCAAGTACATTTTTTTCACCGGTGGTGTGGTCAGCTCGGTTGGTAAAGGTGTGACTGCAGCAGCCATTGGCAGGCTGCTTAAAGAGCGTGGATTTAGCGTGACAGCCCAAAAGTTGGACCCTTATATTAATGTTGATCCCGGCACAATGAGCCCATACCAACATGGCGAGGTTTATGTCCTGGATGATGGAGCAGAAACCGACCTGGATTTAGGTCATTATGAGCGCTTTATAGACACCAGCCTGAGCAAAGTGTGCAATTTCACCAGTGGACAGGTATATGCCGAGGTGATTGCGAAAGAGAGGCGGGGGGATTACCTTGGTGGGACCATACAAGTGATTCCACATATTACCAATGAAATTAAACGCCGAATCTTACAAGTTTCTAAAACAACCGGTGCGGAAATTGTATTGGTCGAGATTGGTGGGACTGTAGGTGATATTGAATCCTTGCCATTCCTGGAAGCTCTACGCCAGATGCGTTCGGATATTGGACGTGATAATACCATTTATATTCACGTCACCTGGCTACCACACATAGGTGCAACAGATGAGCTTAAGACTAAACCGACCCAGCACTCAGTGGCAGAGCTGCGTTCCATAGGTATTTCACCAGATGTGATCGTAGCACGTTCGGATTACCCGGTGGGTGAAGATTTGTGTGATAAGATCGCCCTTTTCTGCGATGTGGAGAGAAAAGCTGTGATCCCAATGGTTACCACGCCGGTGTTATATGAGGTGCCATTGATATTGGAAAAAGCTAAGGTGGGTGATTATCTACTTAAGCGGGTCGGGCTGGATGCGCGGCGCCAACCAGATTGGACAGCCTGGGAGGGATTGGTAAAAAAGGTCAGCCAGCCACATCCAAAGGTAAAGGTTGCCCTGGTGGGAAAGTATGTTGAGCTGCACGATGCATACATGAGTGTGCGCGAAGCACTCAAGCACGCTGGTCTTGCTTTGGATATCGAAGTGGATATCCAGTGGGTGCATTCAGCTGAACTGGAGAAAGGACGGGGATGGGATGAAGTGCGCCAATCCGACGGTATCCTTGTTCCAGGGGGATTTGGCTCTCGGGGAACGGAAGGCAAGATGCAAGCGGTACGCTATGCCCGCGAAAATAAGGTTCCTTACTTTGGTTTATGTCTTGGGATGCAATTAATGGTGGTTGATTTTGCCCGCATGATCTATAAAACTGAGGAGCCCAACTCTACGGAGTTTGACCGGACCTCTCCGTACCCTGTCATTGACCTCATGCCTGACCAGCGGGGTGTGGTCGACATGGGTGGGACCATGCGGTTGGGCCTATATCCGTGTGAGTTGCAACCAGGAACCCTGGCTGCAGAGGCGTACCAACAACCGATTGTGCAGGAGCGCCATAGACACCGATTTGAACTCAACAATAACTACCGGGAGATTCTACAGGAGAATGGAATGCGTTTTTCTGGTATTTCTCCAGATGGACGATTGGTTGAAATTGCCGAATTAAAAGATCATCCTTTCATGCTGGGAACACAATTCCACCCTGAATTCCTTTCGCGGCCAAACCGTCCCCATCCATTGTTTGTTGCCTTTCTTAAAGCCGTCAAGAATAGAGCGGGCATAAATTAGAAATTAATTCCATAATATAGCCGGTGAATTCCAACCAAAACGGCTCGAAAGGTTTTGGACGTGGTTTGGTTGGGAAAACCCGAATGGTATAAATGCGGGTTTGCGGTAAAATAGTGGCTGTTTTCACAATATCAATATTTTCCCTGACACAGGGATGGAAATATTCATAAAAAGAAGAGGTAAAAAATGAATACACTAATAGAATCTATCATAGGGCGTGAAATTCTTGACTCAAGGGGCAATCCGACTGTTGAGGTCGAAGTGATATTACTCGATGGATCAATGGGAAGAGCAGCCGTCCCTTCCGGTGCTTCCACAGGCGTGCATGAAGCCCTTGAGCTACGTGATGGCGATAAGGAACGCTACTTGGGGAAAGGTGTTACCAAGGCAGTGGATAATGTCAATGATGCAATCGCTGAGGAGCTGAGTGGTTGGGATGCGACCGAGCAAAAACTGATCGACATGATATTACTCGAACTGGATGGTACACCTAATAAGTCGAAACTTGGTGCAAATGCCATGTTGGGTGCCAGCCTGGCAGTAGCCAAGGCAGCCGCCCTATCCGTGGGGTTACCATTGTATCGCTATATCGGCGGGGTGTATGCCCATATCCTACCGGTTCCAATGATGAATATCCTTAATGGTGGGGCTCATACTGCATGGCAATCCACCGATGCACAGGAATTTATGGTCATGCCATTGGGTGCATCGAGTTTTGTTGAAGGTGTGCGCTGGGGTGCAGAGATTTACCATGCATTGAAGTCAGTATTGAAACAGCGTGGTTATACCACCCTGGTTGGTGATGAAGGTGGATATGCTCCTGCCTTGAAGGCCAACAACGAGGCAGTGGAAGTCATCCTGATGGCCATCGAAAAGGCTGGGTATAAAGCTGGTGATCAGGTGGGAATTGCATTGGACCCGGC
This sequence comes from uncultured Chloroflexia bacterium, assembly GCA_963822175.1. Lineage (GTDB taxonomy): Bacteria > Chloroflexota > Anaerolineae > Anaerolineales > UBA4823 > FEB-25. The sequence goes on from CAWGGJ010000008.1 coordinate 574,529, forward strand.
TGCATCTGAGCTATATGATGAAAAGACCCACCTGTACAACCTGCGCAAGGAAGGCAAGCAGCTGACTGGAGAGCAGATGGTGGCTTTCTGGAAATCATGGGTGGACCAGTATCCAATTGTGTCAATCGAGGATGGGTTGGCACAGGATGACTGGGAAAGCTGGAAGCTGATCACCAAAGAGCTGGGTGGGCGGATCCAGATCGTAGGCGACGACCTGTTGGTTACCAACCCGGAGCGTGTCCGCCGGGCAATTAAGGAGAAAGCTGCCAATGCCTTGCTGGTTAAACTGAACCAGATCGGCACGCTTACAGAGACAATTGAGGCCGTGGAGACATGTCATCGTGCTGGGTGGCGTGCAGTAACCTCCCACCGCTCAGGAGAGACTGAGGATACCACTATCGCTGACCTGGCTGTTGCGCTCAACATGGGCCAGATCAAAACCGGAGCACCTGCCCGGTCAGATAGGGTTGCTAAATATAATCAGCTGATGCGGATCGAAGAGGAATTGGGTGAAACAGCCACCTATGCTGGCTGGAATGCGCTAAACCGCTAAATTCTGGAATACTCCAAAGCGTTTATTTAATGAAAGCGGCGCACCTTAGGGTGCGCCGTTCGAAATTAAAGGTACATCTTCCGGATTCGATTCAACTGGTGTGGCTTCCTCGTCAAGAGGTGTTGGCCGGGTAATATCATCCATGGTCTGATTTTCCTTGCGCATACCCGGAGCGGGGGTGCCGCAGTATGGACAAAGGTTCCATGAAAGCTCCATCAGCTTACGACAATGATGGCAGGGCTTTTTTAGTTTGGTATGACAATTTGGGCAAACCGTCCAGGTTTCCTTGGTACGTCGACCACAACCCGGGCAGAGCGGGATTTCTTCAATGGACTGCAGCAGGGCTTCCTCTTCCAGGGTATGCTGGTATTCGTCCTCAAGTGTGCGGGGTGGGCGCAAGATAAGGTACACCACGACGCCTGGAAGGAAAAGAAGACCTACAACAATCACTGCCAGGATTCGAAGCATTGGATCGCGTGACCGAGAGCGAATATCACGATATGTCCAGATGATCAAGCTAAGCCATAAAGCCACCAGGAAAGCGGCTCCCCAGGCGGTTAGACCCGTGATAATATTACTTAATATCTGTGGATTGAAAGTCATATCACTCTCCAGGATATGATTATAGCATTGTGTGAGCAAACCAATTTAATTTTCCTACATGCCGTGCAATGATTGGGAGATGTGGAATATGAACCGTGCTGATACCACTGTCTATACCATCAAGGATCTTAAGGAAGAGGAACGCCCCAGAGAGAGATTGGCAAAGCTTGGTCCACAATCTCTGACCACGGCCGAACTACTGGCGATCTTATTACGGGTTGGGGTTGTTGGTGAGTCAGCAGTGCAGGTTGGTCAGAGACTGTTGCATACCTTTGGGGGGATCTCTGGTATCCACCGGGCAAGCTTTGATGAATTGAGTAATCAAAGAGGAGTCAAGCTTGCCAAGGCGGCACAGATCAAGGCTGCCATCGAGCTGGGTAGGCGCCTGGTATTAGAATCTCCTGACGAACGCCCATCGATACACAGCCCAGCAGAGGCAGCTGAGCTAGTTCAATATGAAATGAGTGTTCTTGAGCAGGAAGAGCTGCGAGTTTTGCTGTTGGATACTCGAAACCGGGTGTTACATATCGATACAGTTTACCGTGGCTCAGTGAATTCTTCCCAGGTGAGGGTGGCTGAGCTGTTCAAATCGGCCATCAGGCGTAACGCTACAAACATTATAATGATCCATAACCACCCCTCAGGTGATCCAACCCCAAGCCCGGATGATGTGGCGATCACGCGGGCGATCCTCCAGGCAGGCGAGTTATTGGATGTAAAACTGCTCGATCATATCATCGTTGGAAGTGGGAAATTTGTTTCGCTAAAGGAACGAGGACTGGCTTTTAATTGATCGCAACCAACTCAAACTGTTGATATCATATTAAATCCGGTGAATTCACCTGTCCAGGGCAACCATTCAATATCGATATTTTCAACCCTTGCCATAGGTGGACCTTCTTGTATAGCTGCCAACAGTGTCTCGAGTTTTTGTTGGGATCCTTCAGCTATGACTTCTACTGAGCCATTCATACGGTTGCGAACCCATCCAGTCAGGTCGAGGCTTGCTGCCTGTTCAATGACAAAATAACGATAGCTCACCCCCTGGACGCGTCCCATCACCGTTGCATGTAATCGCTTCATCCCTTCATCAATCATAAATTCCCTTTGTTGAACACTTGTATCCTATGACGCTCCCAGGAAAGCCAATAAAGGAGTTAAGGTTAGTGGGCTGAGCAGGGTGGTGACCAAAACCGCAGTGGTAACGAACGTTGGCTCAGCATCAAATTCAGTTGCCAGGATGGTGGTGAGCACAGCCACAGGCATCCCAGCTTCCAATACCACCGCCTGCTGTGCAGCTCCAGTCATTCTAAATACCAGGCTAAGACCATATGCAAGCAGGGGGGCAACTAACAGGCGCATACTGCTGGCGACGATCAGCGGTCTGACATGACCTCCCATGCGACTGTTCACGAGCTGCATCCCCAGCAAGACCAACATGCAGGGAATTGCAGCGTTCCCGAGCAGGCTTACAGTACGCTCGAGGCCGGTGGGTAATTCCCACCCAAATTGTAGGAACAGGATGCCAGCAGCCAGCGCATAGATTGCGGGAAATTTTATCAAACCCTTGGTTGCTTCGATCACGCTCATCGATCCTGATGAGGCAATCACGATGCCCACTGTGTTGGTGAATAAGGCACTAATAACAAAGAAGATGCTGGCAAAGGCAAGCGCTTCCGTCCCAAAGGCAAAACTTGTCAGAGGCAACCCGTAATTTCCGGCATTCATGAACATGGTAGTGATCAATACCGCTGCCATCATTCGCCGGTCAAAGCGAAGTACCCCACCAACCAACCATGTAAGCAGACCAACACAGATCATTAATACCAGTGCAAATGCCAGTGTACGCAGGATATCCTGGTTACTAAGCTGGCTATTCCTGATTAAATTAAACACAAGGACCGGGCTGAAAACATAAAAAACGACCTGGGAGAGAGGTCGTGGATTGATCTTGAGCCATTTTGCCAGCGCAAAACCGATACCCGCTGAAAGCAAGATGGGAAATAGGTTGTTAAAAAATAAAGTGAAGAGTTCGCTCAATCCGGCTCGTCCTCAGAGATGAGATTATCGGTATCTTCTTCATAATCATCTTCTGAAGTGTCATCACCATCTTCCGCTATTTCCAATAAGGCAAGCTCTCGCATTTCCTCGGTAAAATCCAGGTTTTCAAGTGCTTTATCGATTTGATCAGCTTCCTCATCGTCATCCGTAGTTTCCAGGAGTGTTTCAAGGGTTTTTCGTACCCCCTTACCACCCACCTGGGAAAGTGCCCAAATAGCTGCCATGCGGACGTCTATGTCGGAATCCTCTAGTAAATCTAGCAACAGGGGTCTAGCAGACCTGATCTCCAGCTCACCGGCAGCGCTGGCAGCTTCTGCTCGTATACCCGGCTGTGTATGCGTGAGCATTTTTAGCACACTGGGATTCCAATCGGAATTTGCTGAACGCCCCATGGCAATTAATGCACTGCTCAGCCAATCCTGGTCTTTCGATGAATATGCATCCTTGATAAGTCCGTTGACTTCTTCACGGGATGAATATCCCAATGATTCAAGTGCCCTTCGGCGTACCACAGCAGAATCTGAGCCTGTAACCAGGCGAAGCAGGCATTCTTCAGTTCGTTTTAATTTAGCTGGAGAAATATCCTCAACTTCGCCCATATATATATACGTTGCTAATGCTGATGCTGCACAAGCCCGCACATCGATATCCGGGTCATTCTCAGCCATATCCTGGAATGCTGGCAGAAGATCAACCAGCTCATACTCACGTAAAATGCGAATTGACCGTGAGCGCACACTGGGATCTTTATCCTTCAATGCCACACGCGCAACAACTTCAAAACAGAGCAGATCATCTGCTAGGTGAAGTTCTTCCAGATCTTCAAGCAAGGCTTCACGCCGACGCAGGGATATATTTGGCCATGCATCTGCCAATAGGGCAGCATCATCTGGTTCGAGGTCCGATAAGCGGTTGAGATAGCGTGGGTGAAAAGGCGTGGTTTCGTCTAATAATGCATCAATCACTTTCGTAATTGCAATCGGTTTAGGTGGAACCATGCAGATATCCTTAAGGAAGTGGTGTGGTGATGGGGTGGATAAAATCCTGCAGGTTGATAAAGATCATCAATAGGATTAGCAAGGCAAAACTGACGAAATTCACCACCACTTCATATTTTGGAGGGATGCGCTTGTGGATGATGATCTCAGGTAATGCAAACAGGATCCGACCGCCATCCAAAGCAGGGATAGGCAGCAGGTTCATGATGCCAAGCGAAATGCTGATACTTGCAATGAACACCAGAATGTTGACGCTTCGAGGCACACCGGGTGTACCAGCACCTTCACGGACCGAAGAATACAGGTCAAACATTCCCTTGAGACCAACCAGGCGTCCTTCAGATCCGGTCGATTGACCCTGGATGATCCGGCCGAGCATGGAGAACAACTCCTTGATGTATTCATATAGAGAGGTAAAGCTTTCAGGTATTGCTGCCCCAACGGTATATGGTTTCGTTGGGTAGCTCATATAGATGCCAACCGCACCGGAATCACCCGGGTTTGCAAGTGGCGTTACGATGACATCCTGTTTGGTACCATCTCGTTCATAAGTGACCTCCAAAGGCTTACCCAGGTTGGCGTAGATGATGGTCCTGACAGTATCCAAGGAGTGGATGTCTGTGCCACCCACACTCACCAGGATATCGCCTGCTTGTAAACCAGCCTCAGCCGCAGGCGAGTTTGGAGCAATATCCACCAGCTGTACCCGGTTTCGATCTGGCAGGTATCCGATCAATCCATAAATGGATAGAAACAAAAATAACGCCAGGAGCAGGTTCATCAGCGGGCCAGCGATAAATACCGTAATACGCTTCCATGGGGAAGCAGCTGCTAGGCTGCCAGGGATGGTGGGATCATTTTCACCCTTTGGACGAACAAAACCTCCAAACGGTATCCAATTTAAGCTGAATATCGTTCCTCCAAGGGTAAAAAGCTTTAACGCCCGGGGTGGATACCCGAAGCCAAATTCTTCAACCTCGATCTTCAGTAATTTGCAAGCGATAAAATGTCCAAATTCATGGATAAAAATCAAAGCTCCAAGAGCGAAGATAAATTCTACGATCAGCTGTAATGTCATTCTTTTCCTTTACCAATCATTTTAAGCACCAGTTTATAATGATCTGCTTATTAGCGGATGAATTATATCCCTTCATTGTTGGTGCTTCCAGTTTTAATCCGTTTTAACCAAACAATTCTAACAGAACTTTAAGCACCACTGCATTAAATCGGTATTAAGAACACTAATTAAAAGTTATGATAATGATTTTCAAGCACTGCAGGTCCACCTGGATGGGCGACCAGTATTTTCTCGCCCATTGATAGATCCTGAATTCTGGCTTCAACTTCTTTGTAAGCATCCATTGTGCATAGTACGTGCACATTTGGTCCTGCGTCAATGGTGTAACACACAGGCAGTCCACCCTTGCGCCACGATTGAACGGCTTCCATGACTGCCAAAGTTGCCGGCTGCCAATATAGAAGGGTCGGTGTGGATGTGAGCATCACTGCATGCATCAGGTTACTGTCAAGCTCAACAATATCTGCTAGCATTTCAAAGTGATGATTCAGGATCGCTTTTCGGCATATTTCCAGGCGTCGTGAGGCATCAGCAACCCGGGCTGGTTGGAGTATGCTGGTTTTTGCCAGGGAATGGCCCATTTTCGAGCTGATAGGTTTTTCATCCAAACTCACCAGGAGGATGAAATCCATCAGATCCCAATTTTCAGGGGAAGCGATGGAAAAAGCGTATGAAGTTTCATCGCTATCTCCTGCCTGCCACTCGACAAAACCCGTCGGGATGGAGCGGCAGGCAGACCCGGAGCCAGTGCGTGCCAACCGGGAAAGAGCTGTTTCTTCTAAATCCAATCCCGCAGCCCTGGTGGCAGCCAGGCTCAGGGCAGCAAAACCTGAAGCAGATGAGGCGATCCCTGTCGCTGTAGGAAAATTATTGTAGCTTTCAACCTTTGCATAACGTCGAATACCTGCCATCTGGCGTATCCGATCCAGGAATTTACTCACCCGCTCAAGGCTCGTACCATTGCTCTTCTTGTCATCCAAGATAAATTCATCCTGCTCCATTGATGAATCAAAACTGACCCGGGTGCGCGTAAAAAGCTCCCTCAGGTTCATGGAGATCGATCCATTGACCGGGATGTGTAGCTCAGGATCTATATCTCCCCAATACTTGATCAGGGCAATGTTGGGGTGGGCAATGGCTGTGGCAGAATCAACAGGCATGTCAGCTACCTTCTCGGTGATAGTTTATCATTAAGCTGATAACTATAGAATATGTTTATCTTTTCACCCAGAGGTATTATGGTTGATGAAAGGCAGTAAGCGTAAGGTCTTTGTGGACACCGAAGCCAAGATCCACTTCGTTCAAAAAGAAGTACTTACCAATTTTGGCTTGTTGATACGGAAAGGGATTTCTATCCTCAGATAGGGGAATGAAAAACAAATGTCTATCAGGTTCCAATCGAGAACGCAGGTGAAACACATGTCTTGCGGTGTATGGTTTTACTTTCACTTTTGGATATAGCCTTGGTAAAAACCGGGCGAATCGAGGGACTCCTTGGAACTGAAATATTCGATCGGTACATAGTTACATTTGATTTCTAAGATGGATGCTTGCGGCTGGATTCATATCCAGGCTGATCAGAGTTTTCGAGCAGGATGTCATTAATTAAGTAACGAATATATAATAACGGTGCATTCCAGATAAGATTTGGATCACGTTGTTATTCTTTTACTTCACCTTTCTTTTTCAACATGCCGCTCAAAGATCCGGTCCTCCAGGCGTAGATAACCACGGATAATCTGGCTGGCAGCCATGCGGATGGGCTCAGGTGGCCATGGGATCATGTTACGATTGACAAACCATACAGCTGTCAGGTCAGTTTTGCGCTCCAATGCCAGGTCTGCCAGGGTGCGACCGTTGAGATGGGTCATTGAAACACCATGCCCTACGCATCCCAGGCTATAAATTACCCGTTCATCGCCAAGGAAACCAATTGCCGGTGCCATCTGAAGGGGGACTGAGACTGGTCCACCCCAGCGATGGGTTATCTGGATCCCTTTTAGGTGCGGAAACAACCAGAGGATATCCTGCTCCAGAGTAGCAAAGGTGTTTGCGTTCAGGTCAAGGTCCATTTCCCCACCATATGCCAGGCTGACGTCACTGCCACCCATGGCAATCCGGTTATCAATGGTCAGACGGAAGTAATGCACCAGGTTGCGAGCATCTTCTATTCCCTGGCGGTTCTTCCACCCAATCTGCTCAAGCTGAGCCTGGTTTAGTGGTTCTGTCACCACCATGTGGGTGAACGCAGGTACCTGCTTGCGTTTGAGCTGGGGGATCAAGTGGGAGTAGGCATTGGTGGCGAAAATAATTTTCTGGGAGGTGACTTTTCCATGTGGCGTGGTCAATACAAAATCGGCATTGCGGTGGATTTCCAGGATAGGTGTTTCCTCATACACTTGTGCTCCATATTGCAAGGCAATGCGTTTTAATTCACGCACCTGTTTTGCCGGGTTGAGTAAACCTGAGCGTGGCTCCCACCAACCACCCAGGAAGCGCGGGGAACTCACCTCATTATTGATCTCATCTGCCTCTATCCATGAGATGCCGGTAATTCCCATGGAGGTCAATATTTCCAGGTCATGCTGGATGCGCTTGACATATCCCGGTGTTGTGGCTGCGCGCAGGAAACCAGGGAACCAGTAATCAGATTGAATGTCATGCTCTTTTACCAGCTCATCCACATAATCTACCGAGCGCTCCATATAGCGGTGCGCTTCCACTGTCTTTTGGTGACCGAATAGTGCTTTCGTCACCGCTGGTTCAAGACCAAACAGGGTCATTGAGAAACCACCATTCCGTCCGCTCGCACCGAACCCAACCACTTCTCCCTCAAAGACTGCAACGGACACGCCTTGATCTTCCTTACGCAGGTTGTATGCTGCAGAAAGACCGGTATAGCCTCCACCAATAATGGCAATGTCAACTTTCAAATCTCCCTGCAAGGACGGATTTGGCACATAATCACCATATGTCGCCAGCCAGAATGATTTATCACTGTAATCCTTCATCTTTATCCTCCTATTGGTACACCTCTGTACGTTCAATGTTTATTATTGCACACTATTGGTATATTGATGTATAAAAAACCATTAAGATCATCTTGCGATACTTATTCAATAAACAGTTCCCATTAGTCACCCTGAAAAGCATTGACATTTAGACTAGCTGAGATAACATTTAACTGTGCTGCTTGCATTACTCAGGAGGAGACCATGATGGATACCTTGCTGTTAAACCCAAAAATTCACAATCGCTACTACCCTGATGAGCGCTCAAAAGAAGTGATGTTAAAAACCATCCATTTTTTTGAGAGCAAGGGAAAAGTGAAGCTCAAAGCGGATGACCGGGAGTGCGTGTGGTATGCCGACTTCATCGAATTCCAGAAGAATGAGAAGATATTTTCTTCATTGTTAACTCCTGCTGGCTATGGGGGGGGTGATTGCCGCTGGGATACCTGGCGGAATTGTGAGTATAACGAGATCCTGGCATTTTATGGACTTGGGTACTGGTACACCTGGCAGGTATCGATCCTGGGGCTTGGACCCATCTGGCAGAGCGAGAATGAAGCTTTGAAACGAAAAGCTGCGAAATTATTGGATGATGGGGAGGTGTTTGCCTTTGGATTATCAGAGCGACAACATGGTGCAGATATTTACTCCACCGAGATGAGCCTTACAGCACAATCGGATGGCACTTACCTGGCTAATGGAGAGAAGTATTATATCGGTAATGGGAACATCGCACCGATGGTCTCAAATTTCGGAAAAATTGCTCCCTCAGGTGATTATGTGTTCTTTGTGGCAAATTACCGACAAAAGGGCTATGACTTGATCAAGAATGTAACCAACAGCCAGTCGTACGTAGCAACTTTTGCGCTTAATAACTACTTAATCACAGAGGAAGATATTCTTTCCACAGGCCAGGCAGCCTGGGATGCAGCGCTCAATACGGTCAATATAGGCAAGTTCAACCTGGGCTGGGGCTCGATCGGTATCTGCACACATGCGTTCTATGAAGCCATTCACCATGCAGCCAACCGCAGGTTATATGGCATGGCAGTCACCGATTTTCCGCACGTAAAAATGATGTTCACCGAAGCTTACGCCAGGTTGGTGGCGATGAAGCTGTTCACCTTGCGAGCCGCCGATTACATGCGCATAGCCAACCCCGATGACAGGCGCTACCTGCTATATAACCCGGTTGTAAAAATGAAAGTAACCACCCAGGGGGAACAGGTGATAAACCTGTTATGGGATGTAATTGCTGCCAAAGGCTTTGAGAAGGATATGTATTTTGAGATGGCTGCCAGGGATATCCGCGCCTTACCCAAGCTGGAGGGGACGGTGCATGTCAATATTGCCCTGATTGTTAAATTCATGGCGAATTACTTCTTTTTTCCAAAAGAATATCCTGTAATATCACGCCAGGATCAGGCAAAAAACGATGATTTTCTTTTTCACCAGGGTCCAGCGAAAGGACTGGGAAAAATTCAATTTCACGATCCTACCCCAATCTTCAAAAAACACGATTTACCCAATGTCAGGTTGTTTAGCGAACAAATAGATGTTTTCAGAGCAATGCTGGCGGCAGCAACCCCCAGCCAGGAGCAGGTGAGAGATACCGATTTCCTGTTAACTTTGGGTGAAGCATTTACCCAGGTAGTCTATGGGCAGCTGATCCTTGAAAATGCGGAGATATACAAACTAGATAACGACCTGGTTGACCAGATATTTGACTTCATGGTGCGAGATTTATCAGGGTTTGCCTTAAAACTGTATAGTCAACCCAGTACAACCCAGGAACAAATGACTTTTTGCTTGAAGATGATAAAACGGCCGGATGTGAACTACGACAGGTTCAACCAGGTATGGTCGAATCAGGTATTATCGTTGAAGGATGCGTATGAAATGAATCCCTGAGATCATACGTGGGGGTGATTTTCCAATAATTTACCTGCTTGTTCGATCAGGCAGGTCAAAAATGCTCCTTCTGGCGCATCTTCACCCCCTAAATCAGCCAGGGTTAAGGGAGCAGAATAAGTAACCAGGGGAACAGAGGATATTTTTCTACCAGTGATCAATTGTGTCGCTATCTGGAAGATCTCTGCCACTTTTTGGCGCTGCTCATATTTCTTCCATAATTTGATCAACGGATTCTTGAACCAACCTTTTGATAAAATGCCACTGGCAATGGCTATAACCGAAATTGTTTGAGGCACTTTTCGCAAGAATAACTCCAGGCTTGCAGACCACCCATTGAGGCTATCTTCTGCACCAGGAGAGACGGCAGGATCTGGCTCAACATTCCCCCGAGGGAAAATTAATAAAGCGCCACCATTTTTTAGATGATTGATGGATGCCCTGACGGTTTGTAGCCGTGAAGGGATATGATAGGGCACTGGAATAATCACGTTGGCGATGTTAGGCAATTGTTTAAAAAATTGAACATCTGATCCCAGGATTTTTAAATCATCTCTTTGGATGCTCGCTGCCAGGATAATGACATCATAGGCTGCAGGATGGTTGCTCATGAGTAAAAGTGGTCCGTGTTTGGGTATATTCTCAGCACCCCGCACGTCTACATCGGTGACGAAATGTGCCATGAACTTTATAGCTGCCTTGTTGCAGCCTTCCAGGTAAATGTTCTTATCCAGCTCCACCACCAGAGCAGCCATACGTTTTACTGGTGAGGAAAGAAAAAAATACATAATCCGGGAAATCAAAGATGGGTGCTTCAAGCCCATCACGCTCATGATCTGGCTGAACGCCACATCTGTGACAACCTGGACATCTGGTGTATTCGATTGGGTTCGGTCGTTTATCATCTTGGAATATTTAATGATTCGGGCGTTTACTAATTCTACTATGAAAAGCTTTATGGGAAATTTTCTCTTCTCAAGGCTCTCTAACGGTTTGCCGCAATGACTGATAGAATAGCTTCATTTGTCCCTCAGACAACGATAAATATTTGGAGTAAATGATTGTCTTTAAAACTAGCTCGATCGAACCAACATGCACTGAGTGGTTTTTTCAGTGATGGAGAATACTATCGTCGCCTGGTAAAGATAGGCCTGCCGATAGCTTTGCAACAGCTGATCATGTCGTCGTTGAACATGGTCGGAGTGGTGATGGTCGGTCAGCTGGGGGAAGCATCCATCGCTGCAGTTGGGCTTGCTAACCAGATCTTTTTCCTGTTAAATCTCGTTTTATTCGGCATAACCAGTGGCTCTGCCATGTTCACTGCCCAATTATGGGGGAAAAGGGATATTAATAATATTCGAAAAGTGTTAGGACTGGCTATTACGCTGGGATTGATCGCTGCATTCGTGTTCTTATTGATTGCAGAGGTCTTTCCTGAACAAGCACTGAGCATTTATTCAAGCGATCCTGTAGTAATTGACTTGGGAAGCGAATATCTACGCATAATTGGGTTCTCTTTCATCTTATATGCGATCTCATTTTGTTACTCTTCCGTTTTAAGAAGTACAGGTGATGTGCAAACTCCCCTTATCGTGACGATCACTGCACTAACGCTGAATACCTTTCTATCTTACACGCTTATTTTTGGCAAGCTGGGACTACCAGCTTTGGGGGTGCAAGGGGCTGCGATTGCTGTGCTTTCTTCTCGTGTGGTGGAATGTGCAGTATTATTATGGCTTACCTACCGGAAGGATTCTCCCGCCGCTGGCAGGATCCACGAGTTATTTGGATATAATCGTCAATTTGCCCGCACGGTGCTCAAGCCGGTTCTGCCTGTCGTTGGCAATGAGATTTTATGGTCATTGGGAATCACTGCATACAATGTGGTCTATGCCCGCATCGGTACGGAATCTTTTGCAGCAATGAATATCGTCGGTTCCATTGAACAGATGGCATTCGTCCTTTTCCAGGGAATTGGGCATGCTTGTGCAATAATGGTCGGTAACCGGATTGGAGCAGGTGAGGAAGAGCAGGCATTTCGTTACGCCGCCCGTTCAGAAACCCTGGGCATCCTGGGTGGCGGGCTGATCGGCCTCGTTATCCTGGCATCCAGACCATTTCTTTTATCGTTATACAATGTCTCTCCCCAGGTTTTGGATTATGTATATCGGGTCCTGACGATCATGGCGTTGCTGTTGTGGTTAAGGGTATCCAACATGATTTTATACATCGGTATCATTCGCAGTGGAGGCGACACTCGATTTGGATTTCTGATGGATGGTGTGGTCATATGGGTCGTGGGGGTGCCTCTGGCAGTTATCGGGGCATTCATTCTGCACCTGCCCGTTTATTGGGTGTACTTCCTGGTGATGGCAGAAGAACTCACCAAGTGGGTATTGGGGATCTACCGGTTCTTCTCACACAAGTGGATTCATAACCTGGCACAGACAGTAGGTGAATAATCTCACCCCTGTTCAAAAAGCCTGCCCTCTGATAAGATTACTACCCGTAGTTACCGACCTCGACCAGATTGGTTGGGGTCTTTGTGTGTTTGGATGGATAAAGAAAAGTGATCACTGAAAGAAAAGATATACGTAATATAGCCATTATCGCCCATGTTGACCATGGCAAAACGACCCTGGTTGATGGGTTGCTAAGGCAGGCGACGGGTTTTTCGCGATAACCAACAAGTAGTAGAGCGGGTGATGGATTCCAATGACCTTGAACGTGAACGTGGCATCACCATCCTGGCGAAAAATACTGCCATTGAAATTTGGGATGAACAGATCCAGGGACAGGTCAAGATCAATATTGTTGATACTCCCGGGCATGCTGATTTTGGTGGTGAAGTCGAGCGGGTGATGAACATGGTGGATGGTGTCTTGCTCCTGGTGGATGCAGCTGAAGGACCCATGCCTCAAACCCGTTTCGTGCTCAAGAAAGCCCTGGAGATGGGTCACCGGGCAATTGTGGTGATCAACAAGGTTGACCGTAAGGATGCTGAACCCGAGCGGGTGTTGAACCAGACCTTTGATCTCTTCATTGAGCTTGGAGCGACGGATGAACAGGCTGAATTCCCCATTATCTATGCCAATGCCATCACTGCCCAGGCAGCATTAACTCCTGACCTCGGTCCGGACTTGCAGCCGCTTTTTCAAGCCATTCTCCGTCACATCCCTGCACCGCAGGTAGACCTGGATGCTCCCCTGCAAATGCTGGTGACAACCCTGGGTTATGATGATTACCGGGGTGTAACTGCCGTGGGGCGAATCTTCGCCGGGCAGATGCAGGTAGGTCAACCCCTGGCACGCATCACGGTGACTGGGCAGGTGCTTCCTGAACGGGCACGCTACCTGTATGTTCACCAAGGACTAAAACGCGTGGAAGTGGAGACAGCCCAGGCTGGAGAGATTGTTGCTCTGGCAGGTCTGGAAGGAATTGGTATCGGTGAAACCCTGGCAGATGCGGATAACCCGATCTCCCTGCCTCCAATCAAAGTGGAGGAACCAACCGTACGTATGACTTTTGGAGTAAACACCTCCCCGTTCTCCGGTCGCGAGAGTCGCTGGAATACCTCGCGTAAGCTACGTGAGCGCCTGTTCGACGAATTGCGTTCCAACGTTGCATTAAGGGTGGCAGAAATGGATACCCCTGATTCATTCCTGGTTTCCGGGCGTGGTGAGCTTCACCTGGCAATACTCATTGAAACCATGCGCAGGGAAGGTTACGAGTTCCAGGTTTCACGACCAGAAGTCATCCTCCGTGAGGGTGAAAGTGGCGAAGTATTGGAGCCTTTCGAAGAAGTCTACATTGAAACCAGCCAGGAAACAACCGGGGTGGTGGTGGAGATGTTGGGATCACGCCGGGGGCAGATGCTGGATATGCAGGATACCCAGGATAATAGCGTACGATTGAAATACCTGATACCCACGCGTGGACTATTAGGGTTCAGGTACCAGTTCCTCACTGCCACGCGAGGGGCTGGAACAATGCATACAATTTTTTATGACTATTTACCCATGGTGGGGGCGATGGATGGACGAGATTTTGGGTCACTTGTATCATGGGAGAACGGTGTCACCACGACCTATGGCTTGAAGAACGCTGAAGATCGCGGAGCCTTATTTTATGGCCCTGGTGTGGATGTGTATGAGGGCATGGTGGTAGGAGAGCACCAACGACCCGGTGACCTTACCATCAATGTGTGCAAGAAAAAACACATGACCAATGTGCGTGCAGCGCGGGGTGAGATGGAGATTCGCCTGACACCACCCCGGCAGATGAGCCTGGATGAGGCGATTGAATATTTGTCAGACGACGAGCTGTTGGAAGTAACTCCACAGAATTATCGTATCCGCAAGCGCATCCTTGAATCCGAAGAGCGTGGAAAACAAACCAAGCTCGCCAAGCTTGAGCGAACAACGTAGAGTTTACAACATCCCCAATTAGGGGATGTTTTTATTTTCATGGAGTTTTAAGCGGTAAACCCGGTAACGCTTATATAACCTGGCTCCAGCGCGGGCAGCCAAGGTGGGGGTATAGGGATTATCATCCGAGGTCAGTGACATATCGATCCAGGTATAACCTTTTGAAAAAGCGCGTTTTGCCATCTCGTCAAAAAGCATCACCGCCACGCCTGTGTCCCAATATTCCGGTAACACCAACACGGATTTTATTGCCAGGCATTTTGGCTGCCGGCGCATATAGGGTAATATTCGCAGGTAATCCCACGGATGGCGTAATCCATTGGCATGAATGAGGGCTTCATTAATATTTGGAATACCTGGAAACCAACCTACAGCTGCTCCATCCACTTCAGCGAAAAGCACGAGCTCAGGATCAACGATCTGGCGGAATTGCTCCAATGAGGCTTGCAGGCTTTCCCGGGGCCAGGGGATGAAATCCGGCAGATGGGCCAGGGCTTTGTTTAGTAAAATATAAATTCGTTCCACCTCTTCATCCCAATGGTTCATGTCAGCGGAACGGATCGTGATCCGGTTACGCGTTTTTATTCGCTCAGAGAGACGTGACAGTCGCTCAATTTCCTTGGCTGCCATTGTCTGGGTGATCTCATATGCCAGGTTATCCCCCCGTGCAGGTAGAAAGCCATAATCTTCGAAAAATCCCTGGTAATAGGGAGGGGTATGTCCACACAACAGAGCTGGCGGGCGGTCCCTGCCTTCAATGAGTACGCCATACCCATCCTCATAATCCAGATTGAAAGGACCATATAAGGCATCTAGACCGTGTGCAAGTGCCCAAGTGCAGGCATGGTCAAAAAGCGCTTGAGCCACACGCTCGTCAGAGACGCATTCAAAGAAACCGATCATGCAGTCTTTCAAACCACGTGCAGCATTCGTCGCTCGGTCATCGGCACAGCAGATGGTCCCCACAGGTTTGTCGTCCCTGAATGCCATGAAGAATTCAGCAATCCCCCGCTTGAAAAATACGCCCTGGTGGGGGTCAATGAACTTAATTCGCTCCCGCACCAGGGGCGGCACCCACAGAGGATCGTTTTTATATATCTGCCATGGAAAGGTTACGAAATGCTTGCGTTGTGAAATATTCTCGACCGGTCGGATTTCGATACAGCTCATCAATCTTCCTTGCTGGCCTCAGTTCGCCTTTCTTCGAGCTCCTGGGCAATCTGGGTATACCTCTCACGCCCCAACGGATATAGCATTGCAAACACGATCCCAATGCACAGCATGAAGGCAGGTAAAGGACCGATGACGATGCGGATACCCAGTACCGCGCTGGCGGGTTGCTGGGTACTATTTTGGATATAGCCAGTTGCACCCAACACTTGTGAAACCATTAATATGGCAAAGGAGGATGCTATTTTTTGTGACAATGAGATAAAACTATAAAACATACCCTCGTGTCTCTCGCCAGTTTTCAGCTCGTCATATTCGATGGCATCAGGGATGATTGACCATGGCATCACATGGGCTGCAGAGACACCAATCCCTGCCAGAATGCACAAGAATACGATAAAAGTTAATGGTGTTGCAGGCGTCAAGGTGACAAGCACGAGCAAGACGGCAGCCAAAAAAGCCACCCCGATGATATAGGCGATGCGCTTGTTCAAGCGGTGTGAAATCCACGTCCACAATGGTAAGGCGATCATGGCAATAACGAAAATGCTTGCCATGATAATCATATTATTTTGTTCCTGGTTGACCACATGGATAATGAAATATAAGATGCTGGCCTGGAGAATATCGATCGAGACCCAAGTGAACAGGTAAATGGCTGCGCTGTAAAGAAAGGGTCGATTATTTACCGAGGCTCGTATTGACTCCAACAAACCGGGTAGCTTTTGATTCATGAATTCTAGACGTTCATGAGTGCCATAAAATACGAACCATAGGGGGATAGCTGAAGCAATTCCGAACACGAGCCCCATAATCAATACGTTGTTTGTATTTTCTGGAGATAGGTTCCCCACAATCATAAGTGGGATAGTGAAGGCAACCAGGCTGCCAAATAGCGAGAAGAATGCCCTCACCGAAGTCAGAGATGTCCGTTCATCGTAATCCGAGGTCAACTCAGGAGTTAACGCAAAGTAGGGCATGTAGATCATTGTGGCAGAGGCATCATAGAGAATATAGATAACGGTATAGTAAATTACCAATGCAAAATCACCCTGGATGGGTGGTTTCCACCACATCAAAGTAAAGAAAATGGCATAAGGGATAGGTCCAAATAGCAGGAATGGACGACGCCTACCCCAGCGAGTGCGGGTACGGTCGGAGATATAACCGAACAGTGGGTCATTGATATAATCCCAGGTCCGCCCGATGAATATCGCCAAACCTGCTATCTTGATATTTACTCCCACCACATCCGTGAGGAAGAATAAGAAATAAAACCCGATAATTGTGCTGGTGATGCTGAACCCCAGGTCACCAGAACCATACATCCATTTTCGCCAGGCGGGCAGTTGATTTTTCAATGTAGGAGATCCAATTTAGGATTCAATATACTATTTTAACTCCGACCAGCCAACTTAGTTTCGAAAAATGATATAAAATGAATTGTGTATCGTCGGAGGAGAGCATGCCACAAAGTTTCAGCTGTCCCAATTGTTCTGCCCCTTTGGATATAGATGGAGATGGTTCAACAACCTTGCGTTGCCCCTATTGCCGTACGTCGGTGATCATCCCGCAGGAGGTGCGGATCTTTGAACCAACAACCACTTTAAAATCATCAACTGAGAACACCAATAATACCCGCCCAGATGTGGACCTCACAGAAAGATTGATTTCGATCCGTGAGAAAACAGCTGCAGGAGAGGAAATTGAGGCCATACGACTATTACGCTCTACATTTGTGATTGGGGTGAAAGAAGCGAAAGACCTGGTTGAAGCTATGCAGCGTGGTGAAGAAGTCGATATGAAGGATTTGGAATTGGTTTCATCCTTGAAAACCACGACTATTGATGCAAGCGTGATGCGTCAACTGATGGATCTAATTAATTCCGGGGAGAAAATTGAAGCTATAAAATTGTTCCGAGAGATTACAGGGGCAAGCTTGAAAGACGCCAAGGATACCATTGATGGGATGGAGATGTCACTTGCAGCTTCGCTGTTTGAAGGAGAACCAGGGACATTATCTTATATCCCACCATTGCATGCCGACCAAGATATGGTGGCACCAAAAGGGAAATCGAGTAGTGGGCGGAACTGCTTGATCACTGGTTTTATCATTTTTATCTTCCTGACCACGGTGATTCCAATTTTGGCTGCCATGACCTCCCAGGGAGGTCCACTCGCAGGGGTGTGGGCGCGGATAAATCCATTTGCCGTTGGGAGAGTGACCCTGGAATTTGGCCAGGAAGGGACTGGACCGGGTTATTTCACCGACGCCCGATATGTGGCAGTGGATAACAATGGGCATATCTTTGTTGGTGAATTCAATGGCGGACGAGTCCAGGTGTTCGATGAAGGCGGGAAATACCTTACACAATGGAAAGCCACTGGCGAAGAGACGGGAGACATTTACCTGACAGGGATGGCAGCTGATCGCAAAGGGCTGGTTTATACCGTCGTGGGGAGCATGTTGTACGTCTACGATGGATTAACAGGAGCTCTATTGGGGAGGATGGACCATCCGGATGGTTGGGGTTTTGATGATGTCACTGCTGCTCCTGATGGATCTGTTGTGGCATCCTGGTATAAAAACCGTGATGACATTATACGTTTTAATCAAAATGGAAGGATCACCCTTCTTCTGGAGAATGCCATCAACAATATCACCAATGACTCGGAAATGGACATGCGGGTGGCAGTGGATGGCACAGGAAATATCTATGCATTAGGTTACTTTAATGAAGGAGTCTTTCTCTTCTCCCCAGATGGAAAATATATTTCACGTTTTGGCAGCATGGGTGATGCAGAAGGACAGTTTACTTCACCCAGGTCGATCGCAGTGGACAATCTGGGAAAAATCTATATTGCTGACTTCCCGGGAGTACTGATATACGCCAACGATGGACGTTATCTGGGCACACTACCGATCAATGGAGCTGCGATGGGGATCACATTCGATGACCAGAATAACCTTTATGTGGTGGTAGACGAAAAAGTGTTGCGTTATAGTCTTAAGGAAGACCAGTAAACTACATGCTTTTTTTTGATACCCACAAGTGGTGCTCACAATCCATTAAATATCCTGTCTCGATAACCCACATGCTATAATCACGACATGATCCTGGTAACTGGAGGAACAGGTTTTATCGGTAAGGTATTGGTGCGCCAGCTGTCTGAGGCTGGGTATCCAGTGCGATTGCTGATCCGTCCTTCTAAAAAATCACCGGACTTACCCCGTGGTGTGCCACTGGAGGTGACGGTAAGTAACCTTACCGATGCACGCAGCGTTCGTTCGGCAATGATGGACGTGGAGATCGTCTATCATTTGGCAGGGGTTGAATGGCATGGGGCTCGTGCAAGCTTGATGGATATCGATATCCTGGGAACTCAAACCGTCAGCCGTATTGCTGCAGATGCTGGGGTAAAGCGCTTTTTCTATCTCAGCCATCTCGGAGCAGACCGCGCATCTGCTTACCCGGTGCTGAAGGCCAAAGCGATCGCCGAGGAGAACATCCGAAGAAGTAATATCGATCATACGATCATCCGGACTGCCCTTGTTTACGGGTTAAATGATCACTTTACCAGTGGGCTGGCGCGATTATTATATGCTCTGCCTTCATTCTTCTTTGTCCCGGAGGATGGGAATACATTACTTCAACCTATATGGGTGGAAGACCTTGTCACCTGCCTGGTTTGGGCATTGGATAATGAGCTGACTAAAAACCAGACCTACTCCGTTGGTGGACCAGAATATTTGACCTTCGATCACATTGTACAATCCGTATTAGATATGATTAATCTCCGGCGGAAATTGGTACATGTTTATCCACCCTACCTGAGAGCAATGACAGTGCTGTTTGAATCCATATTCCCAGGATTGCCAGTGTCTGTATATTGGTTGGATTACCTGGCGGTCAATCGTACCTGCAGCCTTAATACCCTGCCAAGTGCATTTAATATCCTGCCATCCCGTTTTGATCATCGATTGGATCATCTAACCCAAACCAATTGGAGGACGTCACTTTGGCGCTCTCTGTTTCGCAAGCACTAAAATCAAGATGAAAAACCCTTGGACGATAAAGATCATAGAAGATATTGATGAAATGCATCAGGTTGAGGAGCTACAACGCCTCGTGTGGAATGAAAAAGAGACTGATATCGTTCCTGCGCATATCATCAACTCCGCGGTGCATAACGGTGGGTTGTTACTAGGCGCCTACGTAGAGCAAGAGCTGGTTGGTTTTGTATTCGGTTTTCCGGGGATATATTCCACTCCGGATGGTCCACGCGTGAAGCACTATTCGAGTATGCTGGGCGTGCGCCTCGAGCAGAGCGGGCAGGGTCTTGGTTTTGCCCTAAAACGTGCCCAATGGCAAATGGTGCGTCACCAGGGGATTGACCGTATCACATGGACCTTTGATCCATTGCTCAGCCGGAATGCATGGCTGAATATCACCCGCCTTGGGTCTGTATGCAATAATTATTTACGCAATTTTTATGGCAAAATGGATGACATTCTTAACCGTGGATTACCTTCCGATCGCTTCGATGTGGATTGGTGGGTCAATTCTCACCGGGTGAACCGACGCCTCAGCCGACGCAGGCGGAACTACCTCAATTTAGCCCACTTTTTAGCTGGTGGTGCAACCATCATCAACCCGGCAAAAATGGATAATTCCGGGATGCCATATCCTGCCCGAAGTGTTGACCTAAACATCAGTATCGAGAAGCCCATCCTGATGGTGGAGATACCTGCTGATTTCCAGTCAATAAAAACCAATGATCTAAAAATTGCCCTGGAATGGCGCATGCATACCCGCTCCATCTTTGAAGAGTTGTTTAAAATTGGATACCTGGTGACAGATTTTGTGCGCACAAGTGATCAATTTCCCCGAAGTTTTTACGTCTTATGTCATGGAGAGAGCACCTTATGAAAATCAACCAGATCAACCTGTATCACCTGCGTATGCCCCTTGTGAGCGCATTTGAAACCTCATTTGGCCGCATCCATACTCGAGATTGTGTGCTGGTGGAAGCCTATGCAGATGGGTTGGTGGGTTATGGGGAATGCCCTGCAGACTGGGATCCTGGTTATTCCTATGAGACAATCGGTACTGCAATGCACATCCTGCAGGACTTTCTCATTCTGGCAATCATGAAGCAGGAGGTCAATGGGATTGATGACCTACAGCGACGCATGGATTTCGTGCGGGGTCACTCGATGGCAAAAGCCGGCCTGGAGATGGCACTCTGGGATTTGTTGGGAAAAGCACAGGAGAAATCATTAATGGAGATGCTTGGAGGAGTTCGTCATAAAGTGGAAGTTGGGGTATCGGTAGGATTGCAGGCATCCCCTGGCAAGCTGGTTGAGGCGGTGCAGGGGTACCTGGACCTGGGTTACCAGAGGGTGAAGATCAAGATCAAACCTGGGCGGGATGTTGGCGATGCCAGCGCAGTACGCAACGCATTTTCCCAGCTGCGATTACAAGTGGATGCCAATTCTGCTTACACCCTGGAGAATTCAGCATCACTCTACCCATTGGATGAATTGGGACTATTATTGATCGAGCAACCCCTTGCTGAAGACGATCTATGGGACCATAGCCAGCTGCAGAGTAGATTCAAAACGCCGCTGTGCCTGGATGAGAGTATCACTTCCCTCAGGCTTGCGCGCCAGGCATTAGAGATGAAGTCGTGCCGGGTGATCAATATCAAACCAGGCAGGGTGGGAGGGTTGAGCCAGGGGAAGGCGATCCACGACTTGTGTATGAACCAGGACATCCCGGTATGGTGCGGTGGCATGCTGGAAACTGGTGTGGGCAGAGCCTCGAATCTGGCAATGGCATCCCTTCCCGGATTTACCCTGCCGGGAGATATTTCTGCGACCGATCGTTATTATCAAGAGGATATAACGAATGAGCGATTTGTGCTTAATGCTGACAGCACGATCACTGTGCCTGATAAGCCTGGATTGGGGATAAGTATCGATCCTGTGGCATTAAAGCGGATTACACGGACCAAGCTTGAGATTACTGATCTTTAACTCTTGCTTCGGTCTGATTGTTGTAAATACGAAATCATTGATCTCGTAATTATTTATCTTTCATTCCCGTCCTCTACTCTGAAATTGACACCCAGAAAAGTTGCATTATTTTTTACTCTAATCTATACTCATTTAATAATGATTGGAGGTTTGTGATGCGGACTTATGACATAACCCTGACCATTACCCCAGAAATGACCGTATGGCCTGGTGATCCACCAGTCAACATGCAGCGCACCAGCAGCATTGATTCAGGTGACAGCTCAAACGTCACTCAGATTACGATGAGCTGCCACACTGGAACGCATGTGGATGCTCCGGATCATTTCTTGAACAATGGGAAAACGGTCGAGAGTCTATCCCTCGACCTGTTGATGGGAAGGGTATATGTACTGCACCTGCCCGAGGTGAACCTGATCACCGCCTCGGTCTTGATGGACGCAGATATCCCTCCACGCACCCGCAGGTTGTTATTCAAGACACGTAATTCTGATTATTGGGCTAATGGAAATAAGGAGTTTCAGACTGACTTCGTAGGGTTGAGTGTTGATGCCGCAGAGTTACTGGTGGACCGGAATGTCAGGTTGGTGGGTGTCGATTATCTATCGGTTGCTCCATTCAAAAATGGGAAGCCTGTGCATACCATTCTGCTCAATGCCGGAGTGGTGGTAATCGAAGGATTGGACTTATCGAAGGTATCGCAGGGGCGTTATACCCTGCACTGCCTGCCGCTCAAGCTGGGTGGTGCTGAAGGCGCTCCCACACGTGCGATCCTGGTGGGTGTTTAATTAAGATTATTTATTTGAGAACATGAATCTGGATCAGCGTAAGGTAAGTGGAAGGAAGAGCTGATACCGGAAAAGGTTGTTGCGGTACACGCGATTCTGCTGACCATTACCTACTGCCAGGTCGGGAGTACCGTCACTATCAACATCTCCCCATGCCACGCTGTGGGTCGTGTCACCTTCTTCTGTCGACCATACCGCATCAGGAATCAGGTTTCCATCATCATTAAGATACACGCGGCTTGGTTGAAAAGCATTCCCTGCTGCCAGATCCAGGTAACCATCATTATTATAGTCACCCCAGGTAATACTGTAAGTGTTATCGGATTCGCTTGATGACCAAACTGCAGTTGTGGTGAGTACTCCTGCATCGTTGCGGTATAACCGGTTCGGTTGACCACCAATTGGCGTAAATCCGCCATTTCCGGCAGCTAGATCAAGATCGCCATCATTATCATAGTCCCCCCATGCGACGCTGTTGGTCATGTCGTTTTCGTCAGTTGACCAGACGGCACTGCTAGTTAACACCCCATTATCATTTCGGTAAAGGCGGTTGGGCTGTCCGCTCGGATATCCAGTATTTCCAACCGCTAGATCTAGATCACCATCTCCATCGTAGTCGCCCCAAGCAACACTAACCGTGCTATCAATCTCGGCTGAATTCCAAACCGGAGTTGAAGTGAGTATCCCAGAATCGTTTCGATAAACCCCGTTCGAGCTACCATACTTACCGGCAGCCAGGTCCAAATCACCGTCGAGGTCATAATCACCCCAGGCGATGCTGGTGCTGCCTGCATCCTCGGATGCCCATACTGCGCTTGTGGTCAGCGCGCCATTATCATTCCGGTATAATCGGGTGTGCTCGATGCCACCAACCGCCAGATCAAGGTCGGCATCGCCATCGACATCACCCCAGGCAATACTGTTGGTATCATCATTCTCAACCGAAGACCAGACTGCACTACTCGAGAGAACTCCATTATCATTCTGATAAAGACGATTGGGATGATTGGCATTACCCACGGCAAGGTCAAGGTCACCATCGCCATCAACATCACCCCAAGCAATGCTGTACGTATCATCGATTTCAGTTGATGACCAAACCAATGTGAACAGCTCATTCATAATGGCTTTAACAGACCGTATGTCTCCTGCCCTCACCAAGGTTACTGTCAGCATAACCAGACATATTCCAGCTGCGCACAAAAGTATTTGCAGACTTATCCAAAGGTTGAATGTGAAAGGATTCAAGCATTTCTGGCTTTTGGATTTTATTGACATACATCCCTCCCGCAGAAAATCTGTTTTGTTTTCCATTTTTACCGAGCTGGGTATCTACTATTACTAGTTATACAGCTACTAGTTCACCATATTAAGTATAAACTTATAATAATCAAAGTCAATCATGGAATGACCCTTTCTGAATAAACCGTGTCAGTAAACTCAGCCGGGATTATTTACATGCTGCCTGGCAACAACGAATACCTGCTTGCATGGTGGGTGTTAATTATGATTGCCTTATATTAAAAAACAACCGTATAACACCTTCAGTCCTTGAAATCCATGTGAATTTGATATATAGTATTAAATTAACAGGATATTCCATGGTTAAGAAGCCAATATTCTTATATATTGTGATCAGCCTGGCATTGATCAATACGCAGGCCGGGTGTAGAAGCCAAAATAGCAATTTACTACCAGGAGAAGCTGAAATGTCCATCCAAATCACCAGTTCTGCTTTCATGGAGGGTGACAGTATCCCTAGCTTGTATACCTGCGATGATAAAAACGTCTCTCCACCCCTGACCTGGACAAATGTTCCTTCCAACACGGTCAACCTGGCGCTCATCATGGATGACCCGGATGCACGAGGTACATGGGTGCACTGGGTGCTTTACAATCTAAATCCTGACCTGACCGGGCTTGATCAAGGGAAAGCGGGAGGTGGCATCGAAGGAATTAACGATTTCAAAGAGTTCGGTTATGGAGGTCCATGTCCACCCAGGGGTTCTACCCACCGCTACTTTATTAAGTTATATGCTTTGGATGCGGTATTGGAGCTTAAAGCAGGAGCTACAAAAGCCCAGCTTGAGAGTGCGATGCACGGACATATCCTGGCCCAAGGTCAATTAATGGGGAAATACGGCCGGTAAGAAAAGAATATTGAGTTACCGAGGGAATGCAGTGTAATAATCTGTTCTTATTCATCGGGTGAAACAGGGAGCATCTCTAGCCCTGGTGCCAATAAAGAAGCACCACCATCCATGGTGATCACCTGGCCGCGGATCATCGCCGCTTCAGGCGAGCACAGGAAGGCTGCCAGGCCAGCCACATCCTGTGGGCTCACCAGCCTGCCTGCCGGAGTGATGCTGACCGCCTTTTCCGTCAGGTGTATATCTGAGCGTACCATTTCAAAGTGCTGCAATGCGTCGGTCAGGACCATGCCAGGGGAGATGGCGTTGACCACAATGTCCTTGGGTGATAATTCAACGGCGAGATAGCGGGTAATGGATTCAAGGGCGGCTTTACTGGCACCCACGACCACATAATCGGGCAACACCCGTCCAGCACCCGGGCTCGAGATAGCCACGATGGCACCTGCACCACGCTTTACCATCAATGGTACAGCCTCTTGTGCTGCAAAAAGCAGCGAACGGGCATTAATGTTCATCGTCCATTCCCAGCCCTTGACTCGTTGTTCCATCACCGGGCGGTTATATCCGGACGCGGCATTATGGATGTAAAAATCGAGTCCACCGAATTCCTGTTCAATGGTGTCGAACAGGCGCCGAATATCCTCAACGTCCCCCATATTGGCTTTAACCAGTAGGGCTTTGCGTCCCAATTTACGGATACTTTCTGCTGTATCAATTGCGGTTTGTGGATTGCGGAAATAGTTGACCACCACATCCGCCCCAAGTGTGGCGAAATGCAAAGCGATGGTTGCACCAATACCGCGGCCAGAACCAGTGACGAGGGCGATTTTATTCTTGAACATAACTCTTGCTTGGTTTCAATCCACGGTAGCGCATGCGAATTTCAAAAACTCGTAAAGCTGCTTCGATTTTAATGGCAGAGTCCATTTTACTGTCTCCCACACTGCGCTCTGCAAAGTAAATCGGGATTTCCTTGATCCGATATCCCAGTTTTTCTGCCAGGTAGCACATCTCCACCATGAATACATAGCCGGTGGAATGAACGCGATCCAGGCCGATGTTTTGTAAGGCTTTTGCCTGCCAGCATTTAAACCCTGCAGTGGCATCCTTGGTCTTTGTTCCAAGGATGACGCGCACCCATACCGAGTTTGCCCACCAGCTTAACAGCCGGCGATACCAGCTCCAACGTTCATCAAGACGGCCACCTTTCACATAACGGGATCCAACCACAACTTCATAATCCGGGATCAGGGTGAGCATTTGGGGCAGGTAGCTGGGCGAATGGGAGAAATCAGCATCCATGTGGATAATATAGTCCGCACCATGTTCAATTGACCATTTGAAACCCTGGATATATGCGGTTCCTAACCCCAGTTTCCCGGCCCGGTGCATAACATGGAACCGACCGGGATATTGGAGCGCTAATTGATCGGCAAGATCGCCGGTGCCGTCGGGAGAGGCATCGTCGACGATCAAGATTTCCAGGTCTTCAACTTTTAGATCATAAATTGCTGAAGTGATTTTCGCCAAATTACTGGCTTCGTTATAGGTTGGGATGATGACAATGGTTTTGGACATGGGTATATTTTACAACTTTTTTGCTTCCTGCCAATAAGTTTCCATTTCATCCAATGACAGGTCGCTAACCGACTTACCCTGGAGACGGGCAGATCTCTCAATGTGAGCAAAACGCTGGCGGAAGCGCAGGTTGGTTTCACGCAGGGCTGTCTCTGCATCGATCTCATAGTGGCGTGCAAGGTTAACCACTGTAAAAAGAAGATCGCCAAGCTCATCCGTCCGCCCTGGCAGGTCTTCTGCGTTCAACAGCTCGTGGCACTCCTCGCTGATCTTATCAACCACCCCACGTGTGTCAGGCCAATCAAATCCCACCCGGGCTGCCCGGCGTTGTATTTCTTCTGCCTGCGACAATGCTGGTAGAGCCAGGGCGACGCCATCCAACAAGCCTTTTTCAGTACCACCATTTTCTTTGCTGGCCTCATCACGTTCAGCTGCTTTCAGCTTCTCCCAATTTTGAAGGACATTCTCAACACCATCCACCTTCCAATCTCCAAAGACATGCGGGTGCCGGCGGATGATCTTGTCATAGATGCTCTTGAAAACCTGGACGATATTGAACTCACCATATTCACTGGCGATCTGGGCATGCAGGGTAATTTGAAGCATTAAATCACCAAATTCCTCACGCATGGCAGCAGCATCATCTGCATCCAGGGCTGCCAGGGTTTCATAAGTTTCTTCCAATAAATTGGTACGCAATGTTTGATGGTTTTGCTCCCTATCCCAGGGGCATCCATCTGGTGCCCGCAGGTGAGCGATGATTTCTTGAAACGCCTCAAATGAAGTGCCCACTGCCAAAGGTGGTAGATATAGGCAGGTTAAAAGTCCTATAGCCTGGCTCTGGTCGATGGCATGCAAAGGCAGGTCTTCCAGCAGCTCCTGGGAGGTACCAGCAGCATGGACAAGCCTGACTGGATGCTCATCGGGATAATTTTCCATCAAGGTCAGTTTCACATCATTCGCCACTGACCTTGAATAGATCTGGGCGATTAGGGCTGGGGCATCCGGTGGGAAAGGGGGAACATGGGCACCAGCAAGCTGTAATGCATCCACAATTGCCAGGTGAGGCAGGGGGTCGATGCCTAAAGCAGTGAAAGTCGGCTCGATAAAGCTCAACCCTTCGACGATCCTGACAGGGATTCCATCCAACCTGGCGCGGCGTGCAATCTCCGGGCAGGTAGCTTCAGCGATATATGGATGGCCTGGAACAGCATAAACAACACCTTGGGGGCGTTTTGCTAGATCTAACACCTGGTCAATGATATGCGCATAGACATCATCAAAGCTAGATAGCTTGTCATACAAATCATCAAACGAATGCACCTCAAGAGTTGCAGGAAAACCTGCCACGGTTGGATGATGACTTGTGCGTACATAGATCTCGGGAGCGCTTTCCAGAAGCTCGATCGCTTCGCGGGTGAGCAGCTTGGGGTCACCTGGACCAAGGCCAAGTAAGGTGATCATGGATGTCATAAGACCTCAGAATTCATACCAATTGCATTATTGATTTAAATAATAATGCGTAAAACGCAACCCGGGAGCCACGTTTTTACGCATTATAGGGGAGCTATTTGATTTAACGCTTGGTGTAGGTTGGAGCCTTGCGAGCGCGCTTTAGGCCGGGTTTCTTACGCTCTTTCACGCGTGGATCCCGGGTCAGGAAACCACCTTTACGCAAGGTCGAGCGGGCATCCGGTTTCATCTCAAGGATAGCACGCGCGACTCCCATCATGACGGCATCCGTTTGTCCTGTGACACCGCCACCGTTGACAACGGCGGTGATATCAAAGGTATTGGGTGCTTCGCCGACGGCCATTAAAGGTGCGATGATGGTTTCAACGTCACCCTTTCGCCCAAAATATTCTTCCAAGGTCTTTTGGTTTACGGTGAATAATCCCGTACCACTGGAGATGCGGACACGAGCAGTGCTCTCCTTGCGACGACCAATTCCTTCATAGTACTGAGTTGTCATACTCACTCCTTATTTTCGCCTACACCCAAATCCAATGGTTTGGGGTTTTGTGCTGCTTGTTGGTGTTCAGGACCAGCATAAACCTTCATCTTTTTGATCACCGAACGACCGAATTTGTTATGTGGTAACATACCCCAAACTGCGTTACGGATGACGCGTTCAGGATGTCTCGCCAGCTGTTGTCGCAGGCTTACCGATTTAATACCGCTTGGATATCCAGTATGATGGTAATAGATCTTATCTTCCATCTTATTACCAGATGCCTTGATAAGCTCAGCATTAATTACGACAACGTAATCACCCGTCTCAACACCCGGGGTGAAGTTGGGTTTATGCTTGCCAAGCAAAATGCTGGCGATTTGGGTGGCAAGACGACCAATATATTTATCCTTGGCGTCAACCAGGACCCACTCATTACTTATTTCATTCTTTTTTGGGACGTAAGTCTTTTGCACGTCATCCTTCTCCAAATTTATGGCGATTTCGTTACCTTACGGTAAATGATTACGCCAACAGATTTTTCTGTCTTATTTTGTATCCTCGTCCAGACGAACAGCCTCTGGTGGGTAGTACACTTCTGTCAGGATCAATCCCTTGGCTGGAGCTAATCCATGAACGATCGTTTTTGGAGGGTGGACTACCTCCGTTACTGCTTCCCTTTTACTCGAGCCATTTTTCAATACTAGCAACAGGTCTGAGATATTTAGCCTGCCCTGGGCGATCATGACTTGCGTGAAAACCAACCGTCGCACCATATGATATAGGAAAGCCCAAGCCTTGATCTCAAATTTGAGATAAGGTTGTTCCTGTTTCCATCCTGCATCCAGAACTTGACGGACAGTGGTGCCTCCAGGCTGGAGTGGGGTTCCAAAAGCGCCAAAGTCGTAGGTGCCAATAAGGCTGTGGGCAGCTTCGTCCAAGGCATTTTGATCCAGAGGAGGCCAGACCCGCCAGGCATATGGCTCAAGCAGTGGTTCCCGCACCGGTTGGCAGTAAATTCGGTATAAATACTTACGCCAGCGGGCATCGTAACGTGGATGGAAGGATGCACAAACTCTCTTCACTTCTTTTGCGACCACATCAGAGGGCAGGTAGTGATTCAATGCCTGCTGAAGTTCATGTGGCTCATGGTCCCATTCCAGGTCAAAAGCGATCACCTGACCGGTTGCATGCGTACCAGTGTCTGTTCGCCCAGCTGCCAAAATGGATTTGCCAGACCAGTTGAGCTTGTGCAAGGCAGTTTCTACCTCACCCTGTACGCTGCGATTATTTGGCTGTCGCTGAAAGCCCTTGAAACCCGAGCCGTCGTAGGCGAGGATAACTTGGTAATGTTCCATTGATGGCTGACAGTTCCTGTCGTGATGCTGGGGTAAATCCCACCACCACATGCCATCTGTTATTCTTCAATAAACTCAATAAGCACCATTTCAGCGTTATCACCCAGGCGAGGACCCAGCTTGTGAATGCGGGTATAGCCGCCCAGTCGATCAGCATACCGAGGTGCAATATCATCGAATAACTTCATCACAGCTTTGGGATTGCTCAATCGAGCAGCAGCGAGGCGACGGGCATGAACCATCTTCTCATCACCTTCTTTGATCCCGCGCTTAGCCAATGTGACCAGGCGCTCTGTCTGTCCACGGATAGCCAACGCTTTTGCCTGGGTGGTTTCGATGCGCTCATGTTCAATCAATTGTGCAATAAGGATCCGCCGTAATGCAGTGCGTTCATCCTTAGAACGGCTTAGTTTTTTACCTGCTACTTGGTGTCGCATATCCAATTACTCCGCTTCATCTTCGTGTTGATCTCGGAGATAGCCTTTCTCACGCATTTTAAGTCGCAATTCGTCCAGGCTTTTCTCGCCAAAATTCCTGATGGACATGACCGCTTCTTCACCTTTGTCGAGCAGCTCCAAAACTTCTCCAACCGTGGTAATTCCAGTTCGCTTGAGTGAATTGAACACCCGCACCGAGAGATCGAGATTTTCGATCGGTGTCTCGATCATTTCACTGGTTAGATGATCTTCTTCGCTAGCTTCCTCGGTAAGAGATGCCAGGGTTTCCTCACTGATTCCTGCCAGATGGCGCAGGTGGTCAATCAGGATCTTGGCTGAGGTGCTCAAAGAATGTTCTGGGGTGGTCGTGCCATCCGTCCATATCTCCAGGATGAGTTTATCGTAATTCGTGCTTTGCCCCACACGGGCAGAGTTAACTTCCCAGTTCACCCGCCGGATCGGGCTGTAGATTGCATCAACCGGAAGCTCACCGATGGGTAAACGTCCAGTGCGATCGTCGGCAGGTGAGTATCCCCTACCTCGCTCAACGGTCAATTCAATCTCCAGATTGGCTTTTGGATCATCGACAGTGAACAGATAAAGTTCAGGATTGACGATCTCAACATCCGGGTTAACAGAAATATCTGCTCCAGTTACAGTTCCATCTCCTTGAACAGCGAGATGTAAGTGAGCGGTGTCGACATCCATTAATCGCATACGCAATTGCTTGATTTGCAGCATGACCCGTATAACGTCCTCGCGGACACCAGGGATTTCGCTGAATTCATGCTGCACATCTGCGATACGAATGGATGTAACTGCCACTCCTTCCAAGGAAGATAGCAAGACACGCCGCAGGGCATTGCCAAGCGTAATGCCATAGCCATGTTCCAATGGACTGATGACGAATTTGCCGTAGTTGCGAGCTTCAGCTTCACGCTCGATCTTTGGCGTTACCATGTTACTTAGTCCTAACACAGATCACCTCTTCCCCCGCGCCTGGGGTTATCTCGAGTAATACTCGACGATCAATTGCTCGCCAAGGTTGGCATCAATTTCCGACCGTTCTGGCATTCGTATCACCGTCCCGGCAAGCTCTTTTAGATCACGGCTTAACCAATTTGGGACATTACGATCTTCTGCCAGGTCAACCAGCTCTTTGAAATAAGTGTGTTTACGGGAGCTGGGACGAACGGCAATGACATCTCCGATTGCAACGGTCATGGAGGGTACATCCGTACGATGTCCGTTTACGATGAAATGTCCATGAGTCACGAGAAGGCGTGCTTTTGCCCGACTATCTGCATACCCGAGGCGGTAGACTACGTTGTCCAACCGACTTTCCAGGATTTGCAACATGGTCAAACCGGTCAACCCACGTCGCTTGAGTGCTACGGCATGGTAGCGGCGGAACTGACGTTCCAACACACCATAGACACGGCGTGCCTTCTGTTTTGCCCGAAGCTGGCGTGCATAGTCAGATTCGCGCTTTCGGCGGAATTGGGCGCTCTTGCCATGTAAACCTGGTGGGTAACCGCGCCGATCAAATGAACACTTCGGCGAGTAACACCGAGCACCCTTCAGGAATAATTTTTCACCTTCTCGCCGGCACAATTTACATACTGGCCCACGATACTTTGCCATAAATTCTTACCTCTTCCTTATTTAAATGTTAATTAGACACGGCGCTTCTTTGGAGGCCGGCATCCATTGTGTGGTACAGGGGTCACATCCGTAATCGAAGTCACCTTCATGCCTGAGGCTTGAACAGCCCTGATCGCATTTTCACGACCAGGTCCTGGTCCTTTGATGAATATTTCAACTTCCTGCATACCCAGGGATTGCGCATTTTTCATCGCTGCTTCAGCGGCCACACGCGCTGCGTAAGGTGTACTCTTGCGAGAGCCTTTGAAGCCAGATGCTCCTGCACTTGCACAGGTGAGGGCATTTCCCTGAGGATCGGTAATGGTGACGATCGTATTGTTAAACGTTGCCAGGATGTGTACCTGCCCAGCGGACAGGAGACGCTTGGTTTTACGTGTAGATTTTCGGCGCCCAGTTGTTCCAGTTTGAGCCATAATACCTCGCTAATGATTATTTCTTGGTTGCACCACGCCGTCGGCCGCGCCCAGCAACAGTCTTCTTGGGACCCTTGCGTGTTCGAGAATTCGTGCGTGTACGCTGCCCACGAACAGGCAGGTTACGGCGGTGGCGAAGGCCGCGATAGCTACCGATCTCGATCAGACGCTTGATACTCATCTGAAGCGAACGGCGCAGGTCGCCTTCGACTTTGTAATGTTGACCGATGTAATCGCGTAATAATCCAACTTCTGCATCAGTCAGGTCTTTTATCCGGGTATCAGGACTTACACCCGTGGCCGTCAGGATTTCATGAGAGTGTGGAAGCCCGATGCCAAAGATATAGGTCAAACCAACTTCAACCCTTTTGTTTCGTGGTAGATCAACACCTGCGATACGTGCCATAAGTCCTATCCTTGTCGTTGCTTGTGCTTAGGGTTATCGCAAATGATGTACAGAATGCCTTTGCGTTTAACGACTTTGCATTTTGAGCAACGCTTTCGTATTGATGATGAAACTTTCATAAACCTAACTCCTAACGACTACCATTTGTTTCCGAATAGCCAAAGTCTTGATTATACATGTCAATGCACCTTCCGTCCAGTACCAATTATGGTAATGTAAGAATGAGTGCATCTCCTTCGGTAATAGCGACGGAGTGTTCCCAGTGGGCAGTGAGCGAGCCATCTGCAGACACAACCGTCCATTGATCCGGTAGCACCCGGGTTTGAGATGTTCCAATCAGGACCATTGGTTCCAGTGCAATGGTCATCCCTTGGCGTAGGACCTGGCCTCGCCCAGCAATGCCATAATTGGGAACCTGTGGCCCTTCATGCATCTGCCTGCCAACACCATGACCTGTGTATTCGCGAGTTACATTAAAACCTGCGTTTTCCACAAAGATCTGGATGGCTGCCGAGACATCACCAACCCGATTTCCTGCCCGCATTTGGCGAATGCCTTCATAGAGTGCCTGCTCGGTTACTTCGATCAGCCGTTGGGCTTGTGGAGGGATTTCGCCAACACCAACAGTGATGGCAGAATCTCCTACAAAACCCTCAAAGGTCGAGCCACAATCTATCGAGACAATGTCGCCAACTTGTAATTTGCGCTTGCCAGGAATGCCATGAACCAGCTGTTCATTGATGCTCACACAGATCGATGCCGGGTACGGGTATGGACCTGGATAACCCTTGAAGGTGGGGGTGGCTCCATGCTTGCGGATCACGTCCTCCGCGGCTGCATCCAGCTCTGCGGTGGTGACCCCTGGGCGGATCAATTGCCGTACGGCATCCAGTGCCCTGGCATTAATGCGACCTGCTTCACGCAGTGCGCTTATTTCTTGCGGGCTTTTGATGACAATATTACGTTCCCAGCTCATTGGTTACCATCTATCTGTATTGCCGCCAACAGGCTGCTCGTTACTTGATCGATGGCTTGTTGACCATCAATCTCGACCAAAACACCACGCTGGCGGTAGTACTCAATGAGAGGTTGGGTTTGTTCAAGGTACACGCGGATGCGACGTTTCACTGTTTCGGCTTTGTCGTCCTCCCGCTGATATAATTCCGAACCATCAAAATCACATATTCCGGGCTGACGGGGCGGATTGTATTTTTCATGAAAAACATGGCCCGCTTCCCGACATGTCCATCGACCCGATAAGCGATTGATGAGCACATCTTCAGGTACAAAAATATATGGAACAGATTTTACCTGACCATCGACGTCGTTAAGCAGGCTTGCCAGTGCTTCCGCCTGAGCTGGTGTGCGAGGAAATCCATCTAAAAGGGCACCAGCCTGGCAGTCGGATTTTAATAATCGTTCACGTATCATCGCAATCGTTACATCATCAGGGACCAGCTCACCTTTATTGATGAAACCGACAGCAAGTTTACCTAACTCGGTCTGATTTTTCAGGTTTTCCCTGAAAATATCACCAGAAGATATATGGGGCAGGTGCAGCCTGGCGGCAATGGCTTCGGCTTGAGTACCTTTCCCTGCACCAGGGGGACCGAGAAGAACGATGTAACTGGTCATGCAGCTCCTCTTATCTCACCAGCAGCGAGTCGTCGTAACCGTGTAGTTTAAGATCAGCATCGATGCTGAAGAAAGTATCACGCACGACCCCAACGACGATCAACAAACCGGAAGAGGAGGTCAATAAAAGACCTGAATTCTTGCCAAACGGAACCAACAAACCGACCAACCACGGTAGGATGGCAATGATACCCAAGAATACCGCACCTGGTAAGGTGATACGGCGCAATACACGGGTCAGGTATTTCTGTGTAGGAGCACCACGTGCAACACCTGGTATCTGGGCACCAACCTTCTTCAGGTTCTCTCCATAGTTCTGTTGAGCAAATAATACATCCGTATAGAAGAAGGCGAAAAAGACAACCATCAGGAAGTACATGATCCAATATACATTCCCGGTGCCACCGAACATATTAACAATGCTAGTAGCAAAATTCGCTATTGTCTCGTTTGATGAAGTTGTGAAGAAGCTGGCAATAATGGATGGGAAGGTGAGCAGGGATTGCGCAAAGATGATGGGGATCATGCCTGCCATATTGACCATCAAGGGAAGAGTGCCTTTGACCGGCATGGACATCCGGCTTCCCATTCGCCTTCCTGGATACATGACAGGAACATTTCGGCGACCTTGCTGGACGACAACGATGGCGAATATTGTGATCAAGGTGAGTGCCAGCATGAAGATCAAGCCGATCCAACGAGTAGTCTCATCTGCGAGGATAGCCTGCACAGTTGTTGGCATGCGTGCAACGATGCCTGCAAAGATGATCAGCGACAGGCCTTGATTACGTAGACCGTATTCAGAGATCAACTCACCCAACCAGATGGCGAACATTGTTCCTGCTGTCATACTTGCCACAATCGCAAATGATGGTAGAAAATTCGATAAACCAAAATCCTGGATGACTGGTGATAACCCAATTTGCGTGGCTGAGTTGTTGAAGATATTTACCTGACCTATGGCTTGTAAGGCCGCCATGGGTACAGCCAGGTAATAAGTCCATTTTTCCTGCCACTTTTGACCTTCGCGTGGATCCTCTTCCATCCTTTTTTGCATGGATGGGATGATCGGTGTGAGCAGCTGCAGGATAATTTGTGCGGTGATGTATGGGTAAACACCCATTGCCAGCACTGAGAATCGGGAGACTGTACCACCGGAAAGCAGGTCCAGGATATTGATCAAATTTCCTGCTGCCCCACCAGAGCTCATGATCTGAGCCATTACATCCTTGTCTGCTCCAGGTACGGGGACGTGGCAAGCAAGGCGATAGATCGCCAGGAGGAGCAGGGTGATTAATAGTTTCCTGCGGATATCATGTGCTGACCATAAATAACGCCAGGCAGACCGCTTCATGTTATGGGCTCCTTGTCATCAACCTTACGATTTAATGATATCAACACTACCACCAGCAGCTTCGACTTTTGCCTTTGCACTGGCGGTAATCCGATGAACGTTTACTTTCAAGGCTGTCGAGACCTCACCACGTCCTAAAATTGCGACGGGATTATTGGGGTCACGGAGCAGCTGGGCTTCTGCAAGGGTTTCAGGAGTGATCTCACTACCAGCGGTGAATTTTGCCAGCTGATCAAGATTCACTTCGTTATACTCAACCCTGTTGATCGGGGTAAATCCTTCACCACGTTTGAAGGGTAATCGGCGAAAGAAAGGCAGGTTGCCACCCTGGTTGTACTGGCGTACAGGTTTTCCTGCGCGGGCACCCTGGCCTTTGGTCCCGCGACCAGCGGTTTTACCTCTGCGCCCAGATGTTCCACGTCCTACACGGATGCCATTTTTCTTGGATCCAACTTGTGGTTTGAGTTCATGAAGTTTCATTTACTTTTCCTCCACCACAACCAAATGGGCAACTTTGTAGAGCATTCCTCTCAAAGATGGAGAATCTACGTGTTCCACGGTTTGGTGTAAATGTTTGAATCCTAATGCCTTGACTGTAGCTTTATGTTCTTTTGAAAAACCAATTGCGCTTTTCAGCAAGGTGACCCGGATGATTTTCTCTTGGGTTTCCTGTTTTTTAGGCATTCTTCCTCCGTTCCCAGAAGGGAGCAACATCCTTGAGCTCTTTTCCACGACGGGCAGCTTCTTCCTTGGGGGATTTCAACGAATCCAATGCATCCATGGTAGCGTAAACGACATTGAGCATATTACTGCTGCGCAGTGATTTTGTGAGGATATCCGAGACGCCGACGGCTTCAAGGACGGCACGTACACCACCACCTGCGATCACGCCTGTTCCTGGGGAGGCTGGTTTTAACAGGACTTCAGCTCCGCTGACCCGCCCGAGAACTTCGTGCGGGATGGTCCTGCCATATAACCATACTTTATGCATATTCTGGTGGGCTTTTTCCGAGGCCTTGCGCATTGCATCAGGAACTGTATTGGCTTTACCAACACCAATGCCCACGCTTCCATTATTATCTCCGACGACCACAGTGACGCGGAATGAGAAACGGCGACCGCCTTTAACAACTTTCGCCACACGACCTATTTCGATCACACGTTCGTCAAATTCTTTTAATTCAAAATCTGCAGTTGGATAGTCTGTCATGCTTATCTCCATGTGCGAAGGATTAGAACTTCAGGCCGCCTTCGCGCGCACCTTCTGCCAATGCTTTTACACGCCCCATATACTTATATCCACCACGGTCAAATGCGACAGCCTGGATACCTTTACTCAGTGCGCGTTCAGCCAGGGTCTTGCCGACTAGATGGGCTTTCTCAGATTGTTTGAGACCCTTCACCTGTTCCCGTAGAACAGGGTCTATAGTGGATGCAGACACCAAGGTATTGCCCACTTCATCATCGATGACCTGAGCATAAATACCACTGATGCTTCGAAAAACACTCAAGCGTGGGCGCGAAGGAGTTCCAAAGATTTTCTGCCGAACACTCAAATGGCGGCGGGAACGTGCTGCAGAACGTGATTTTTGATTGCTAGCCATATTTTTATCCCTTACCCGACTTACCAGCCTTACGGCGGATCTTTTCTTCTAAATATTTAATGCCTTTACCAAGATATGGTTCTGGAGGACGTTGTTTGCGGATGTCATCCGCCATTTGTCCTACTTTCTGCTTATCAGGGCCACTAATTTTGATCTGACGTGTTTTTAAATCCACTTCAAATGCAATATCTGCTGGTGGTTCGACGACAATGGGATGTGAGTAGCCAAGGTTGAGCACCAAATTCTTGCCTTGCACCTCAGCACGATAACCAACCCCATTAATCTCCAGCACCCGCTGAAAACCTGTGCTAACACCTGTAACCATATTTTGGATCAGGGCTCTGGTTGTTCCATGCAGTGCGCGATGTGATGGAGCGTCTGATGGACGCGTGACATTGATAACACCATTCTCCAAAGCAAATGATACATCTGCAGGGAAGGTGTATTCCAATGCACCTTTTGGACCCTTGATGTGGATGTATTTTCCATCAATATGCACATCCACTTGGGGTGGAACGACAACTGGTAGACGACCTATTCTTGACATCTTAGTCTCCTTACCAGATCTTGCACAGAATTTCGCCACCCACACCAAGCTGGCGTGCGCGTTGACCGGTCATGACGCCCTTGGGTGTGGATAGGATGGCAACGCCCATACCAGAAAGAACCCATGGGATTTCCTGCTTGCCTGCATAGACACGGCTTCCAGGGCGGCTGACACGTTCCAAACCGGTGATGACTGCACGACGTTCACGTCGTTCGCCAACATACTTCAGGCGGATACGCAGTACTTTTTGTTCAGGGCGCTTGCTATCTTCCACAATTTCATAACCACTGATGTAGCCTTCATCTTTCAAGATTTGCGCAATTGCAGCTTTCATTTTCGAATTGGGCAAGGCTACCGTGGAGTGCTCAGCCATCACGGCATTGCGAATCCGTGTGAGCATATCGGAGATTGGATCTGAAACTGACATTTTTATTTTCCTCCGCTCGTTACCAGGATGACTTTACGACGCCTGGAATTTTGCCTTCCAGTGCCTGCTCGCGGAAACAGATTCGGCATAGACCAAATCGCCTGATATATCCACGTGGACGACCACAAAGTTTGCAACGATTCCGCACACGTGTGGGATATTTACGGCGCATTTCACGGTATTTCATGCATGTACTCGCCATTAGATTCCTTCCTTCCGAAACGGCATACCCAGCATTTGAAGCATTTGCCTGGATTCATCGTCATTTCGGGCTGTTGTCACGATGGATATTTCCAAACCGCGTAGTTTATCAATCTTGTCGTATTCTATCTCTGGGAAAACAAGCTGCTCGCGCAATCCCAGGGTATAGTTGCCCCGTCCATCAAAAGCATTAGGGGAGATTCCTCTGAAGTCCCTCACCCGGGGTAATGCAATGTTCATCAACCGGTCAAGGAAAGACCACATTCTCTCCCCACGTAAGGTTACTTTGACACCGATCTGGCGACCCTCACGCAGCTTAAAGTTAGCAATGCTCTTTTTGGCTTTGGTAATAATGGGCTTTTGCCCGGTGATCAGGGTTAAATCTGCCACGGCAGCTTCAATGGCTTTGGCATCATCCAGAGCCTCACCGACACCAATATTTACCACCACCTTGGTGATGCGTGGGATCTGCATAACATTATCCGTGCCGATCGATGCTTCGAGGGCAGGTGCGATTTCTTTGTGATATCGTTCTTTCAAATAATGAGTCATCTTAATTGCTCCACATCAGTGATTACTCGATCACTGCGCCACAGTTCTTACAAACTCGCTGGCTTTCATCATTCTCACGTTGCACGCCAACACGAACGGGGTTGTCGCATTTAGGGCACACCAACATGACGTTTCCAATGGCAATCGGAGCTTCAAATTCAATGATCCCTGGTTTCAGAGTACGACCCTGAGCCTGAACCTGTTTTTGATGCTTCTTTCGAACATTAATGCCAGCAATGACCACTTTTCCTTCATCGGGTAGAACCTTGATCACCTTCCCGCGCCTGCCTTTATCGGCTTCGCGGCCACTGATCACTTCTACAGTATCATCTTTACGAATTTTTACTCTCACAGCATATACTCCTGCACCGTAATACCTATAGGACCTCTGGTGCCAATGACACGATTCTCATAAACCCTTTTTCACGCAGCTCTCTGGCTACCGGGCCAAAGATACGAGTTCCTTTTGGGTTCTGACCATCAAGGTCTAAAATGACTGCTGCGTTATCATCAAATCGTATGTACGAACCATCATCACGGCGCCATTCTTTGGCACAGCGCACGATGACCGCTTTGACAACTTCGCTTTTTTTCACACTTCCTTGCGGTGAAGCCTCTTTTATTGCTCCAACCACGATATCACCCACACGGCCATAACGCCGCCTTGAACCACCCATAACATGGATGACCAATAATGAGCGACCACCGGTGTTATCAGCAACCTTTACCACTGTCTCTTGTTGGATCATGGCTATGCCTCCGATATTTCTTCAGCACCACCAACCGTATGACGGATGATCTGCTCAACGACCCAATGTTTATTTTTTGAGATGGGTCTGCTTTCAACGATCTGGACCTGGTCACCTACCTGACATCCAAGCTCATCGTGAGCCATCAGACGTTTTCGACTGACGACTACTTTTTTATAGAGGGGATGGCGGTAGGATCTAGAGATCTCAACAACCACAGTCTTTTGCATGGCATTACTGGTGACAAAACCAGTGATTCGTCGGCGATTATTCATGGTTCTCCTCGCTTTCAGGATTTCGCAGGCGTTCATTCAATACGGTGCTTAATCGGGCGATAACACGGCGTGTGTGACGCAGGCGGGTAAAGTCGGATAATTCACCAGAGGTCAGTTGAAATCGTAACTTCATCAGCTCTTCCTTGGTGTCATTGATCTGGGCTTCGAGAGCTTCAGTGGATAGGGCACGAACCTCACGGATTTTCATGACTCGCCTCCAGCAACCCGTTCATAACGACCCACAACCTTGGTCTTGATCGCTAGTTTGAATTGTGCCAGGCGCAGGGCAGCTCGGGCTTCATCTTCCGGAAGACCACCACCGACCTCGAACATGACCCGACCAGGTTTGACAACGGCTACCCAGTACTCTACATTTCCCTTGCCTTTACCCATACGGGTTTCGGCTGGTTTTTGAGTGTAAGGCTTATCTGGAAAGATGCGTATCCACACCTTGCCGCGACGTTTTAAGGCATGCATGATCGCCCTTCGGGCAGCTTCGATTTGTCGGGCGGTAACCCATCCGGGTTCAAGGGCTTGCAGACCGAAATCCCCAAAGTGGACATCGGCACCGCGCAATTCTTTCCCTTTCATGCGCCCGCGCATTTGTTTACGATACTTGACTCTTTTTGGCATGAGCATGGTAAAAAACCTCGTTACTCACTGACATAAACACCCTCAGTCGACTCAACCTGCTCTTCGACTGTGGGCAATAATTCACCGCGATAAATCCAGACTTTGACACCAATCCGACCATAAGTGGTTAGTGCTTGGGTCTGGTGGTAATCAATATCGGCACGCAGTGTGGCACGTGGCACGCGACCTTCACGCATATTCACAACACGGGCCATTTCAGCCCCGCTCAGGCGACCACCAACTTCGACGCGTATTCCCTGAGCTCCCTGGCGAATAGCCTGCTGGATGGCACGTTTCATGGCGCGTTGATAACTGATACGACGCTCGAGCTGTTCTGCAATATTATTCGCCACAAGATATGCATCCAGATCTGGGCTCTTGATCTCCTTGATCTCAAGGTCGATCTTCTTGCCGACCATGCTTTCAAGGTGTTGGCGGAGATTCTTTACGCTTTCACCCTTACGACCAATGAGAACACCAGGCTTGGCAGTGTTGACAACGATCTTTACTTTTCCGGGAAATCTTTCGACCTCGATCCGAGATACACCTGCCCGGGCAGCTTCCTTACGTACAAGATCGCGTAAGGCAAAATCCTGGTGGAGCTGATCGACATAATCACGTCCTTCAGCGTACCATCGCCCTTCCCAGGTTTTGTTGATCTTAAGGCGAAAACCAATCGGATTTACTTTTCGACCCATAATAGCTCCTACTTTCCTTCTCGCTCACGAAGGATGACGGTTATGTGTGATGAGCGTCTTAACCAGGGCATAAATCTGCCTCGAGGTCCAAAGCGCCGCCACTTGCGAGTTGGTGCTTCATCTGCATAGATACGATAAACATAGAGATCATCTCGGCTAACACCAAAGTTTTCTTCAGCATTGGCAATGGCTGAATTGAGCAGTTTGGAAATTGGTTGAGCAGCATAATTAGGTACAAATTTGAGCATGGTCACAGCCTGGACCACGTCCTTGCCTCGTACCATATCAACCACCAACCGTGCTTTTTGGGCAGAGACATTGGTTGAAAGGGCTTGTGCACGAATATCATGAGTTGGCATGGGTTATTCCCCTTTCTTTACTTTCTTCTCAGCAACATGACCGCGGAATGTGCGCGTGGGTGCAAATTCACCCAGGCGATGTCCGACCATATTTTCTGTGATGTAGATGGGTACATGTCTGCGCCCATCGTGGACAGCAACAGTATGTCCAACCATTTGAGGAAATATAGTGCTTGCACGGCTCCATGTGCGAATGACTTTTTTCTCGCCTCGCTCATTCATGGCTTCTATTTTTTTGAGCAGTTTCGGTGCCACAAAGGGCCCTTTTTTCAGAGATCGTCCCATTTTCTCGACTCCTGATACCTATTGACTATCTGCGGTTCTTACCGCGCCGGCGGATGATATATTGATCCGATATTTTATTTCGACGGGTCTTATAACCACGGGTAGGTTTACCCCAAGGACTCTTCGGCCCTGGCATACCTGTGGGTTGTCGACCTTCACCACCACCATGGGGGTGATCACGGGGGCTCATGGCTGTACCACGCACGGTCGGGCGAATACCCATATGGCGCTTTCGGCCTGCCTTCCCTAGTTTAATATTGCTGTGATCCAGATTACCTACCTGACCAATGGTGGCATAGCATGTCTGACGGATCAGGCGTACTTCACCGGAGGGCATACGAATTTGAGCAAAATCACCCTCTTTCGCTAAAAGCTGGGCTGCAGCACCTGCCGAACGAACCAGTTGCCCACCACGACCTTCTTTTAGCTCAAGGTTGTGGATCAAAGTCCCAACAGGGATATTTGAAATAGGCAGGCAATTACCAGGGCGGACTTCTGCTTTCGGGCCTGACATGACAGAATCACCAACCTTCAAATCGAGAGGGGCAACAATGTATCGTTTTTCGCCATCAGTGTAGAACAATAATGCCAGGCGAGCCGTACGATTGGGGTCATACTCGATCGCAGCGACCTTTGCTCCAACATTGTGTTTCTCACGTTTGAAATCAACAATGCGTATATGCTGTCGACTGCCACCACCGCGATGTCTAACGGAGATACGCCCTGTGGTATCACGACCGGCATGATTCTTCTTGTCGATGATCAGGGAGCGTTCTGGTTTGGTCTTGGTTATTTCATCAAATGTGTATCCGGTCATTCCACGAAGACTGGGAGTTACCGGCTTATATTTCTTGACAGCCATTATTTCACTCCTTCAAACAGGTCAATCGTGTCACCCAACGCCAGGGAGATAATGGCTTTCTTGTAGCCACTTCGGCGTACCATTACACGGCGACTCTTCCAACGGCGGGTGCGTTTAGGTGAAACATTGATCAAATTGACGCGCACAACGTTGACATCAAAGAGTGTTTCAACTGCATCCTTGACCATACCTTTTGTTGCATCTGAACTAACTTCAAATGTATATTGGTGCAGGTTCGCATTTTGAAAGTTCGACTTCTCTGTGACAATCGGGCGACGTAGGACATCGTAAATAGTAGTCATGAATGCCTCCTGTTTATCCTAAATGCGCCGAAATAACATCCAGCGACTGGAGCGGTAGAACGATCTTATCGAAGCTGAGCAAGTCACGGATGTTCAGGTAATTTGCGAGAAGCGTCTTGGTTCCCGGCAGGTTACTGGCAGAGCGAATGACCACTTCATATGCCGGGTTCTTCTCCGGGATAAGAATAACTGCGGATTCGTCACCCACAAGCTTGGACAATACCTGCGCCATTAATTTAGTTTTGGCTTCTGCCAAAGACAGATCCTCGACAACTACAATTGCTTTTTCGGAAGCTCTTGCAGAAAGAGCAGAGCGAAGTGC
This sequence comes from uncultured Chloroflexia bacterium, assembly GCA_963822175.1. GTDB lineage: Bacteria > Chloroflexota > Anaerolineae > Anaerolineales > UBA4823 > FEB-25. Next base: position 617,935 of record CAWGGJ010000008.1, read on the forward strand.
TGCCAGACGCATCTTGTGTGGCATGGGCAGGGTGTAATCACGTGGATGTGGGGTGTGTACTTTACCACCACCAACCCACTGGGCAGCACGGGTTGAACCTTGTCGGGCGCGACCTGTACCTTTTTGTTTCCAGGGTTTCTTTCCACCACCGGATACATCACCGCGTGCCTTCGTGCTATGGGTTCCCAGGCGTGCATTTGCCATCTGGCGGACAAATGCCTGGTGCATCAGGTCTATATTAATCGGAGCTTCAAAAACCTGCGCTGGTAATTCAACCGTGCGGGTTTTTTCTCCTTCCATGTTCAAGACATCTACTTCCATAATCATATTCTCCACTTACGTGAGAATCAGTGCCGTAAACCGGCTACTGCTTCCTGGTTTCCTTAATCTCTACAACGCTGCCCTTGGGACCCGGCACAGCGCCATTAACACCGATCAGGTTACGTTCCTTATCGATCAGGACGATCTTAAGGTTCTGAGCGGTGATTCGGCGATTACCCATATGACCAGGTCCACGAGCACCTTTGTATACCCGACCTGGAGTTGTTGTTGATCCACGTGAGCCAGGTGCACGTTCACGGTCTGAAGTACCGTGGGTTTTATGTGCGCCTCTAAAGTGATAACGTCGCACACCACCCTGGAAACCACGACCTTTGCTGGTGCCAATAATATCGACGAATTCGCCTTCCGAAAAAACTTGCGCTACATCCACCTGGTTGCCCTCAGTAACTTCCGGATCCTTTACCCGAAATTCACGCAAAAAGCGCAACGGGGGGAGCGTGTTGCGCTTGAGGTGCCCCAGCTGACCACCGGTCAGAAGTTTGGGTCGTACTTCTCCAAAACCCAACTGGACGGCTGAATATCCATCTTTACCAGGCAAACGAACCTGAGTAACGTAGCATGGCCCAGCTTCGATCAGGGTAACGGGGAGCGCCCGTCCTTCAACGAAAATCTGGGTCATGCCAATTTTCTTTCCAATCAGCCCTTTTAACATCTCAGTTTTCTCCTATCAAATAAATTATTCGGGACTGTCAGCCTGGGCATGGCTGCATCATCCCTGACCGCAGTGCAGTCAACCGGTCTACCGTGGAGCCTCGGGTTTGTTCGCTCGCGTGTAGGTCCGCTCTTACACTGCCACCATTCTGCGACGGGTGCTTCCCGGCTGATATCAAACCAGCCTTTCAATCAGCGCCCCGTCCTGGTGGTGATTATTCTAGATCTTTATTTCAATGTCCACACCCGCAGGAAGATTCAATCGCATAAGCATATCGATGGTTTTGGAATCTGGGTCCAAGACATCGATCAAGCGGTTATGTGTGCGGATTTCAAAATGCTCGTGTGAATCTTTATCGATGAATGTCGAGCGCCGAATTGTAAACCTTTCTTTCTTAGTTGGCAAGGGTACAGGACCAACTACTCTGGCGCCGGTGCGTTCTGCAGTTTCCACAATGCGTTTCGCAGATTGATCCAGAACGCGGTGGTCATAAGCTTTCAAACGGATACGGATCTTTTGTTTAGCCATGTTTCCTATTCCATTATTCTATGGATCATGCAATAATCTTGGTGATCACACCAGCACCGACGGTCAGGCCGCCTTCGCGGATGGCGAACTTGGAACCTTGCTCCAAAGCCACCGGTATGATCAATTCAACTTCCAGGTTCACATTATCTCCCGGCATCACCATCTCCACCCCTTCGGGCAGCTTGATGTTGCCGGTCACGTCCATGGTGCGGATGTAGAACTGCGGTCGGTACCCGGTGAAGAACGCCTTGTGCCGTCCACCTTCTTCCTTGCGCAGCACGTACACTTCACTCATGAACTTGGTGTGCGGGGTGATCGAGCCGGGCTTGGCTACCACCTGGCCGCGCTCGACATCTGTGCGCTCGATACCGCGCAGCAGAATACCGGCATTATCCCCGGCTTGTACCTGCTCCAGTTCTTTGTGGAACATCTCTGTGCCTGTGATCACCGAGCTCATGCTCTTCTCTCGCAGACCCACGATCTCCACCGGCTCACCCTTCTTGGCTACACCGCGCTCCACTCTGCCTGTCACCACCGTGCCACGACCCTTGATCGAGAACACATCTTCGATCGGCATCATGAACGGCTTCTCGGTCTCGCGCACCGGCTCCGGAATGTACTCGTCCACCACCCGCAGCAATTCCTTGATGCAGGCATATTCGGGTGCATTCACATCCGTGCTCGTGCTCTCCAGGGCCAGTAAAGCACTCCCTCGCACGATCGGGGTCGTGTCTCCAGGGAACTCATACTCGTTCAACAGGTCACGCAGCTCCATCTCCACCAGCTCCAGCAGCTCCTCATCATCCATCATGTCCACCTTGTTCAGGAAGACCACGATGGCAGGAACTTCCACCTGGCGTGCCAGCAGCACATGCTCACGCGTCTGCGGCATCGGTCCATCTGGAGCCGCAACCACCAGGATCGCTCCGTCCACCTGCGCTGCTCCCGTGATCATGTTCTTGATGTAGTCACGGTGCCCAGGCATGTCCACGTGGGCGTAGTGCCGCTTGGTGGTCTGGTATTCCACATGGGCAATGTTGATCGTGATGCCGCGCTCTTTCTCTTCCGGTGCATTGTCGATCGTATAGAACGACCGGTATTCAGCCTGCCCCAAAAACGAGCAGTACTTGGTGATCGCAGCGGTCAAGGTTGTTTTCCCGTGGTCGATGTGTCCCATCGTACCGACGTTCATGTGGGGCTTGGTTCGCTCAAATTTTTGCTTTGCCATAAACGTTCTCCTTAATAATTCAGAAGCAATAAATAGTTTTATGCAAGTATTGTTTTTGCCACATTCTCAGAGACCTGAGCATAGTGGTCAAATTCCATAGTAAAAACGCCTCGTCCCTGGGTTGCCGACCGGAGATCGGTGGCGTAACCAAACATTTCTGCCAGGGGGACCATTCCGGTGATCATCTGGGCGTTACCTGGGCGCATTTCGGTCCCAATGATATTACCCCGGCGCGCATTCAGCTGCCCCATGATTTCACCGAGGAATTCCTCGGGCGTCACAACTTCCACCTTCATGATCGGCTCCTGCAGGATGGGGCTGGCTTTATGGATGGCTTCTTTGAAAGCCATGGAAGCTGCCATCTTGAAGGCCATATCACTTGAGTCCACTTCGTGGTAGGAGCCATCGATCAGACGAACTTTGACATCCACCACAGGGTAACCCGCCAGAACACCAGCTTCAGCCGATTCTCGGACACCTTTTTCTACTGCAGGCAGGTATTCCTTGGGAATAACACCGCCGACAATCGCATTCTCATAATCAATCCCGCTGCCCGATTCTCCAGGCGCAATTGCCAGGATAACATGCCCGTATTGTCCACGTCCACCAGTTTGTTTGATGTAGCGGTATTCGGCTTTTTCCACTGGGCGTGTGATCGTTTCACGATACGCTACCTGTGGTTTACCGACCCGGGCTTGAACCCTGAATTCACGCATCATGCGGTCTACGAGAATTTCCAGGTGAAGCTCACCCATTCCAGATATGATCGTCTGTCCTGTTTCTTCATCCACCCGCACCTTGAAAGTGGGATCTTCCTCTGACAGCTTGTGTAAAGCTTCCGACATTTTATCCTGGTCAGCTGTTGTGCGGGGCTCAATGGCGACGGATATCACTGGTTCTGGGAAGGAGATATTCTCAAGGACCACCTGATTGGATGCATCACACACCGTATCGCCAGTGAATGATTCTTTGAGGCCGAGAACAGCTCCGATATCTCCTGCAAGGATTTCATCGATATCCTCGCGCCTGTCAGCATACATGCGCAGGAGACGACCCACGCGTTCTTTCCGATCTTTGGTCGGATTGAACACCATGGAGCCTTGAGTGATCTTACCTGAATACACTCTAATATATGCCAGACGCCCAACGTAGGGGTCTGAGACGATTTTAAAGACCAAGGCACTCATTGAAGCATCATCTTCAGCCGGTCGGCTAACTTCATGACCCGTATGAGGATGAATGCCTGTTACAGGAGGAACATCTGCCGGTGAGGGAAGATAATCGATCACTCCATCCAATAAGAGCTGTACACCTTTGTTTCTTAAAGAACTTCCACAAAAAACGGGTGTAACTTTTCCAGCAAGGGTTGCTTTCCGCAGAGCATGCTTGAGATCGTCAATTGAGATCTCATCACCTTCCAGATAACGCAAGGTTAAGCTGTCTTCCGTTTCTGCAATCTGCTCGATCAACCGATAACGCATTTCCTTGACATATCCGGTCAAATCTGCAGGGACTTCACTTTCAATCGGTTCTGTCCCAAGCGTATCATCCCAGATGATGGCTTTCTCGGTCAGCAGATCAACGACGCCACTAAAGTCAGCTTCCACCCCGATAGGGACTTGCATTGCGGCTGGATTTGCACCCAGACGTCGCTGCATGCTTTCAATGGAGCGCTCAAATGAAGCACCGGTGCGATCCATCTTATTCACAAAGCATATTCGTGGTACTTTGTAACGATCAGCCTGCCGCCAAACGGTCTCACTTTGGGGTTCAACACCCTGGACAGCATCGAAAACAACAATCCCACCATCCAGGACCCGTAATGATCGCTGCACTTCTGCAGTGAAGTCAATATGCCCTGGGGTGTCGATGATATTTACTTGGTAACCTTTCCACTCAGCTGAAACTGCGGCAGAAACTATCGTTATTCCTCGTTCACGTTCCTGCTCCATCCAATCAGTGACGGTGGTACCATCATCAACTGAACCGAGGCGATGGGTTTTCCCTGTGTAGAAAAGAATACGTTCGGTTGTGGTAGTCTTACCCGCATCAATATGGGCAATAATGCCAATATTGCGATACAGATCGAGTGGAAAAGAACGGGTCATTCGGGTAACCTAATACCACAATCGAATACTCACAAATGAAAGTTTAACAATGATCCTACGCCCGAAAATGGGAGAAGGCACGGTTAGCTTCAGCCATCTTGTAAGTCTCCTCACGTTTTCGAATAGCTGTTCCAGTGTTATTGGCTGCATCCAATAGTTCGCCAGCCAATTTTTCTGCAAATGATTTCCCTGAGCGAGATTGAGCTCCTTGAAGGATCCAACGTGAAGCCAGGGCAAAGCGTCGGTAGGGTGGAACTTCCATGGGGATCTGGTAGGTGGCGCCACCAACTCGGCGAGGTTTTACCTCTAAAATGGGGGATACATTCTTGATCGCTTGCTCAAAAAGTTCCAGTGGATTTCGCTTGGCGCGCTCTTCCATCATGTCAAATGCGTCATAAACAATGGTAGTAGCAACGCTGCGCTTGCCATTGCGAATCACACGATTGATAAAGTTCTGCACGTGTTCACTGTTATAGCGAACATCGCCAGGGATTTCATGTTTTTCGGGCTTGCTTCTTCGTGACATTCTAAGTCTCCGTGATTTCTGGATTAAGCTTTCGGACGCTTTGAACCGTACTTGGATCGACCTTGTTTCCGGTTATTTACACCACCGGTATCCAGAGAACCACGCACGATGTGATAACGCACACCTGGTAGATCTTTCACACGACCGCCACGTACGAGCACGACAGAGTGTTCCTGGAGGGCATGGCCTTCACCAGGGATATACGCTGTCACCTCGATGCCATTCGTCAGTCGAACGCGGGCGATCTTACGCAAGGCAGAATTAGGTTTCTTGGGTGTCATGGTTTTAACGACTGTGCAAACACCGCGTTTTTGAGGTGAGCCTTTGCTCTGACGGATACGGTTCTGGTTCATGAGATTGAGTGTATACAACAGGGCAGGAGCCTTGCTTTTCTCATGTTTTGATTTGCGTCCTTTTCGGACTAGTTGATTGACAGTTGGCACCTTCGCCTCCGAACAAAAATACGAATTATTTGATATTTCCATTAAGGGAGGCCATCAAAACAATAGATGGCCTCGCCTTGATTGCATTGTTTATGGTTTGGTAGTGTTTCTACCGAAGCATGTTAAGGACAACGAAATGCGATTTTACCATGCGCTTATACGAGCGTCAAGGATTTTAAAAATGCTCTCCCAATTCCAATAAACCAGTTTGTAACCTGGGTGGACGCGAGCGCTCCTCATCTTTACCGAATTTAATCACTTCGCCAGTATCAGTGACTGCTTCAACTGCCAATCCTAGGCTCTGTAACTCTTTGACCAAGACCCTAAATGATGCTGGGATGCTAGGCTCTTCTATGGGTTCGCCTTTAACGATAGCTTCGTAAGTCTTTACTCGTCCTTGTACATCATCTGATTTCACAGTCAACATTTCCTGTAAAATATAGGCAGCACCGTAAGCCTCTAAAGCCCAAACTTCCATCTCACCAAAACGTTGCCCACCAAATTGTGCCTTACCACCCAACGGCTGTTGAGACACCAGACTATAAGGTCCGGTAGAACGGGCATGCACTTTATCTTCCACCAGGTGGTGAAGTTTTAGCATTGTCATCACACCGACAGTCACCGGCCGGTCATAAGGATCACCTGACTTGCCGTCGCGAACAATTAGCTTTCCCAAAATAGGTATAGGAATTCCAGTCTGAAGTGATATTTTTTCACATTCTCCACGAATAGCACTATCATCTATTTTTGAGATATCTATCCCTTGTGTTTCAAGCCAATGACGAAGACAGGTGGTGATTGAGTAGGCATCCATCTTCGACTGTTGCGCTGAATCTACTACAATCCCTTCAGATGAAATGACCAGGTCTGGATCATATCCATATACTCGCAGCCATTCACGCAGAACAGATCGACGAGCGTAGGAGTAATCTGATTTGAATAGAGAAGCGTCATAACCAAGCTCACCCAACCAGTCTTCCAGGTAGAGATTTCGAACCTCATCATCATCTTCGTATTGGGTGGGGTCATGTTCAATCTTATTAAGCTCTTCCCAGGCTTTTCGACCGGCTTCCTTCCAGGCTTGATCAATCAGCCAGGCACGTGCCAGCTCAGCATCAATTTCATATTCGGTTGCACCATCAAATACAGGGGTGATTGCGCGGAAACCCAGGCGGCTGGCAGCCCAACCGAGGTGTGTTTCTAGTACCTGCCCAAGGTTCATACGACCAGGTACACCTGTTGGGTTCAGGATGATATCCACTGGAGTGCCATCCTCTAGGAATGGCATGTCTTCCTCAGCCACCACGCGTGATACTACACCTTTATTGCCGTGACGTCCGGCCATCTTGTCACCAGCGGTGATCTTTCGCTTCTGAGCAACAGAAACCCTGACCATCATATCCACACCTGCAGCCAGGTCAGTGTTGTCCTCGCGGGTAAAAACTTTCACATCGACGACTTTACCACGCTCACCATGTGGCATGCGGAGAGAAGTATCTTTCACATCGCGTGATTTTTCACCGAAGATGGCGCGAAGCAATCTTTCCTCCGGGGTAAGTTCCTTTTCACCCTTGGGGGAGATCTTACCGACTAAAATATCGTTTGGCCCTACCTCAGCACCGATGCGAATAATTCCGGTTTCATCCAGATCCTTGATCGCCTCTTCGCCAACATTGGGTATATCACGTGTGATCTCTTCAGGTCCTAGGCGTGTATCCCGCGATTCGACTTCATATTTTTCAATATGCACGGATGTGAAGCGGTCTTCCTGGACTAGGCGTTCGGAGATAACGATGGCATCTTCGAAATTGGCACCTTCCCAGGAGAGGAATGCCACAACCACATTCTGGCCTAAAGCCAGCTCACCGTTCTCAGTTGAGGAAGAATCAGCAATAACTTCACCTTTACGCACACGCTGTCCTTTTACAACAGCTGGACGTTGATCTATACATGTGCTTTGATTCGAGCGCTGGTACTTGCGAAGCTGATATACATGGTCATTTTTTGGAGTATGAATGATGATCTTATTTCCGGTCACGGAGGTGACTTCACCATCTTCTTCAGCGATTACCACCTGACCAGAGTCCATTGCGGCATGATATTCCATACCTGTGGAAACGGCGGGAATATCCGGATTGAGCAAAGGAACTGCCTGCGCCTGCATGTTGGAACCCATCAATGCACGGTTGGCGTCATCATGTTCCAGGAAGGGGATAAGTGCTGCACTGATCCCAACGATCTGGTGTGGAGCGACATCCATGTAATCGATGTTATCACTGGTGGCAAAGATAAAGTCCGAATAGTAGCGGGAGGAGATACTCGTGCGAATGAACTCGTTATACTCATTCAAAGGCGTATTCGCCTGAGCAATCACGAAACGATCCTCTACATCTGCGGAGAGATATTCAGTTTCCTCGGTTACAAAAGAAACCACCAGGACTTCTTTAACATCAAGCTTTTTAATTTTTTCCGCCATGTCAAGGGTCACACGTTCGCCGGAGCTACCAATGACCTTGCCAGTTTTAGGGTTTTTTACATCTTCACGCAAGGTGCGGCCAACCAGTCGCTCATCCGTTGGGGATAATGATTTACGCACCCGGCGGTAGGGAGTTTCAATGAAACCATACTCATTGACTCGTGCAAAGGAAGCCAGGCGACCGATCAAACCGATATTTGGACCTTCAGGGGTTTCGATGGGGCAAATACGACCATAATGCGAGTGGTGTACATCGCGTACATCAAATCCTGCACGCTCCCGGCGTAAACCGCCAGGACCAAGAGCAGATAAGGTACGCTTATGTCGAAGCTCAGCCAATGGGTTGGTTTGATCCATGAATTGTGACAACTGGCTTGATCCGAAGAATTCGCGTAATGCAGCCACGACCGGGCGGATATTGATCAAGGTTATCGGGGTAAGCTGATCCTGGTCACGGATGGACATACGTTCCTTGATCACCCGTTCCATACGGCGGAGACCGATACGAAGCTTGTTCTGGATAAGCTCGCCAACGGTTTTCGCGCGGCGGTTACCAAGGTGATCAATGTCATCCGGAGCTTGCGTCCCATTATTGATCATGATCATACGGCGCACCAGGCGTATGATGTCCCATTTGGTGATCATGCGGTGAGTGATTGGAACACGGTCGTGTAATTCTAGTTTTTGATTGAGTTTATATCGACCAACCCGCTCAAGGTCATAGTGGCGTTGATCGAACAGCTGCTCTTGTAGAAAACCTCGGGCATTTTCAAGGGTCGCCGGATCGCCTGGTCGCATGCGTTTAAAAAATTCCAATAAAGCTGCTTCAGCAATGGTCTGATTATGAGTAATTTCCCAATGAGGTTCTTGCTGGAAGGAAGATGTGATGAACATACGATCAGGATTGTTATCCACATCCTGAAACAAGGCGATTAATTCTTCATCGGTTCCAGTATTTAATGGCGAATCCGGTAATCCATCATTCACTGCCGCCAATGCACGCAGGAATATTGTTATCGGAACTGTGCGCTTACGATTGAAGCGCAGTGTCAGGTAATCGCTCTTGCGGGTTTCAAACTCCATCCAGGCACCACGATCGGGAATTAGCTTGGCGATGGCCAGCAAACGACCCGTGGAACGGTCAACAGGTGCTTCAAAATAGACGCCTGGTGAACGAATTAACTGGGAAACCACAACCCGCTCGGTACCATTGACAATAAATGTGCCTTTTTCAGTCATTTCAGGGAAATCACCGAGAAAGATATCCTGCTGAATGGGTTGGGGGACTTCTACACCAGCGAGTAAAACGGAGACATATAGTGGACTTGCATAGGTCAAATCCCTTTCCACACACTCTTCAAGAGAATGTTTGGGTTCTCCGAACCAATAACTGAGCTTCCATTGAGAGGATTCTGGTGTTCGGGAAGGGAAGTATAACTTCATCCCTTTATTGTATGATTCGATCGGGGAAATTTCATGGAAGAGGTCGGCGAGACCCTCTGTCTTTAAGCGCTGAAAAGATTCAAGTTGAACTTCAATCAAGTCCGGCAGCTTCAAGTCAATATTAATTCTGGCGTAGGACTTGCTTGGCAGGTTTGATGCCATATTTCACTCCTGGTAAAGCGGTTTAAGCTTAATCGTTTAAATGGGAGATAAAATAAATATGGCGTGATGAGAATTCAACCATCACGCTTCGATTTGTTATATCCCTAGTTTCTTGACCATTTTCTCTAATAATTACCAAAGGACGAACATGCAAACGCTCATTATATCATGAGATTAAAATTGGTCAAGATATAGGGATTAGGGGAAGATGAATCCTTGGGTTGAGTTTAACCTTGTGACAAAATAGCCTAATTTAAGAAATAGGCATAAAACTATAAAATTATTATGGGATTGCTTATTCCCATAAATAAATAAGCAATCCCATGGGAAGTAACTCATCTGTTAACCAGCGGTAGATTGATTATATTGGTTGCTGCAAGACCAGAGGGTAGATCAAAAATTGGATAAGAGCCTTCCTGTGACCGGACATCGAAATCATGATCAAGAATTAACCTGACAGCTGCTCCTGGATTGACACTTGCGGTGACCGTATAAAAACCTTCATTAGCTAAGCCCGTAGAAAGAATAAAATTGAAACTTCCAGATGTATCTGATGGAATCGTTCCTACCATATATCCATTGACCATCAAATCTACATTCACATCCGGTGGGAATTGAGTCCCGGTGATGGTAAAAAAGCTACCTGGGGCTCCAGTTGAATAATTTATGATCAACTGTGGTGAATAAGTATAATGCAGGATAAAACCCGTCTGACCAACAGCCCAGAGCTCATAAGGCGTTGCATAAGCCACAGAATATATGGTTTGCGAAGACGGAGAATTTACCTGAGTCCAGCTTGCACCATCCCAATGTAAGATTACTTCTCCTACCGCCCAACCATCGGTTGCGGAAATAAACTTAACATCGAGAAGACCAGCTGATGTTGGGCTCGAAAATGAGGACCAGGACATTCCATCCCAATGCAGAATAGTCCCATTACCGCCAACGATCCACCCATTCGTCTCATCGATCATCTCTATTGCAGTTAGACTTTCCGATGTCGGACTTGAAACGATTTGCCAGTTACTACCCTGCCATTGGGCGATTAATCCATCGCCTCCAACCAGCCAACCGTTCGTGGAAGAGAGCATGGAGACATCATACGGCAAAGTCGTGGTGGTGGGTAATGTAACTGTGATCCACTCGCTATTATCATAATGGGTAATGACCCCACGTATCTGGTAACCATGATCCGGGTCATTACCAGTACCTACCGCCCAGGCTTCATCATAGGAGACAATATCCACACTATCCAGGTCGATGGGTGTGGGGCTGCTGACAGAGGTCCAGGTGGTTCCATCCCACTTATTAATATCTCCCCATACTCCCACCGACCAGCCGATCGTACCCTCCGGTCCGGAATAAAAATCCAGGCCATAGGTATCCATCATATTCTTGATCTTCCAATTGATGCCGTTCCAATGGAATGCATCACCTGGTGCGACAGGCCACGCAGAACCACCGATCCAACCATCCGATGGTGAAAGCATTTCAATAGCATGCAATCGCTTGGTGTAAGGTTCATTGACCGGAATCCAACTCGAATCGTTCCAATGGGTGATAAATGCACTATCTCCGACCACCCAGGCATCTGAGCCATTGGTGCCAGGGGTGACTGTAATCCCCGAATATTCAATACTGTCAAAATTATATTCACCTATGAACCAGTCAGATCCGTTCCAATGCCAGATGACATTGGCACCGTTGTCAAAACCGATCGACCAAATGTCATCGACAGATGCTGCATCAATCTCCCAAACCGATGATATGGGACTGGCAGAATTGACCGGGACAATAGACCAGGCACTGCCATCCCAGTGAAGAAAAGTACCACCATCTCCAACAATCCAACCATCTGTACTGGAGATCATGGTCAAATCGTACAGGTAATCAGCAGTTGGCGTGTTAAATGTTTGCCATTCACTACCATTCCATCGAAGGATTGATCCATTGTAGCCAACAGCCCAACCGTCTGTACCATTGCTTCCGGGAACCATGGCAATTGCACGGCTGTAGTTATTCGGAGTGGTAACCTGGCTCCACTCAATTCCATTCCAGTGGAATATTTTCCATCCAGCTACCCAGACATTATCTGCTGACACAATGGATAACGATAATAGGTTGCTCGTAGTCGGGAATGATATGGGTGACCAGGTCGTACCGTTCCAACGCAGAACTGTACCTGTACTCCCTACTGCCCATCCATCACTTGCGTTCCGCATCTGGACTGCATTCAGATTTTCTGCTGTTGGACTGGTAATCATTGTCCATTTCTGTCCATCCCAATGCAGGATTGAGCCATTCTCCCCAACAGCCCAGCCATTTTGTTTTGAAGTCATACTGACAGAATATAATGAAAAATTGTGGCATGGGTCGATCGTACCATCATCCCAACAGGTCCAATTCCCGAGAGAACTCATATTTTCCTGGTCGGATGCTGTTCCAATCGATACCAAACCCATGCAGACAACAATGACAAGTAGTGTAACGATCAACCAAGTTTTATTCCGTTTCATTACTCCCTTTCCTTTCGCTTGTTTTGGTTGTTTGGGAAACCTGAAATATTTTATTTTCTATTTCTAACAAGATAGTGAATGCTACCAACCCGATTCCTATTAGCTATTCATCAATAACTACAGACCTGTCAATAATATTTTCGAGTTGAGTTTGATTATTTATTGAAATTATATAATAGTTTTGGATTTCTTGGATGATCATGGTAAAAAATAAGATTCCAAATATATTTTGAGCTGGTTCACCGGTAGATTTGGTAACATCCATACCCGGGTAGTCGCATTCATCTGATAGAATTCAACCATGATGAATGATGACGCATTATACAAGGCAGGATTCGTTGCAGTAATGGGTAAACCTAATGTTGGTAAATCCACCCTGATCAATGCCCTGATCGGGCAAAAGGTTGCCGCTGTATCCCCACGCCCGCAAACCACGCGCAGGCGGCAGGAAGGTATTTTAACCACCGAGAGTTTTCAAATCATTTTTATTGATACACCCGGTGTACACCAGCCACACAGCAAGTTGGGTGAGAGTATGAACGTCGAGGGCGCGTTCTGCCCTGGAACATTGTGACCTGGTCCTGTTCATGGTGGACGGTAGCCAGATGCCCTCCGAGGAAGATAGGATTTTAGGTCGGATGCTCCATTCCATGGTGCGTCCTGAAACAATCCTTTTAGTTTTCAATAAAATTGACCTGGTAAGGAACGATCAGATCAATGATATCCAATCAGCTTACCAAGGGATTATCCCCGCTGGAGATAATATTTTGATCTCCGCCACCCGTGGAGACAACCGGGAAGAACTTCTCCAAAAGATCGTCGGCTACTTACCAATCGGTGAGCAATTCTATCCAGAAGACCAGGTCACCGACCTGTATGAACGTGATATTGCAGCAGACCTGATCCGAGAAGCGTGCCTGAATCACCTGCGCTATGAAGTACCACATGGTGTGGTTGTTCGGATCGATGAATATACCGAGCGCAACGAGCAGGGTGTTTATATCGAAGCGACGATATTCGTGGAGCGTGAATCCCATAAGGGAATCGTGATCGGCCAGAATGGCCAGATGCTCAAGAAGATCGGGATGGCTGCCCGGAAAGAAATCGAATCTATGAATGGGAAAAAGGTTTACCTCCAGTTACGGGTGAAAGTAAGGAAAAATTGGCGTGATGATGAGAAGATGGTTAAACAAATGTTTACTTCATAGGTGCGGAGGCTGGTCATGACTTATTACCCGCTTATCATTGTTTTTGTTTTGGCTGCATTGAATTGGATTGCGGTCTACAAAAGATCAAAGACCCTGGAATATATATTTAAACCAGCGACCATGCTTGCACTCCTTTATTGGATATGGCAGAGTGGGGGCTTCGGGGGGTCGATGCTGTGGTTCACGATCGGAGTTGTTTTCTGCCTGGCAGGGGATATATTCCTGATGATCCCACGTGATTTATTTATCTTTGGCTTGATATCGTTCCTGCTCGGACATATCGCATACATTATTGGATTGAATGACCAGCCGCCATATTTCAATATGTGGGGTGCAGCCCTGATCGTCTTGCTGGGAATATATATGTGGTGGCTGTATCCGAAGTTGGTAGCAGGTTTAAATTCCAAGGGCAAGGGTATGTTACGGATACCAGTCTTGATCTATGCTTTGGTGATCAGCATGATGGTTTATTCTGCAGGTATGACCTGGACAAGGTCTGGATGGCAGGTGCAGGCAGCATTGGCTGTAAGCCTCGGGGCGGTCTTATTTTTCATCTCTGATTCAATACTGGCATGGGATAGGTTTATAAACCCCTTACCTGATGCAAGGTTGAAGACAATGGTGACGTATCACCTTGGTCAGATAGGGATCATTCTTGGAGCGATTTTGCATATTTCCTTAAAATAAAGAGCTGTGGAACGATTGATTTACAGCTCTGTTATCAATAATAATTCAGGATACTCTTTTTAAATAATAATATATTACTTAACCAGGCAAGGCTTCTGTCGGGTTTTCATCCGGCAGTATGGGGGTAGTGGTTGATATATTTCTCCCAAATTGTGTAAGTAAAACTGCTCCCAGGCCAACAAAACCAACAAGTGCCTTTGGAATCCATCCCACGCAGGGGATGATGGCTTCTAAACCGCTAAGAACGACCATTAATAAAAGCGTGCCCAATCCAGCTGAGATGGCAGGGTGCCATTCTTGCTTGAAGATCAAACCCACCCGTTTGCCAACCTCGAGCCCCAGGGCAACCAGACCGAATGCCCATGCCACTGCAAGGATAAATGCGCCGATAAGTGCAGCCGGGATCAGGCAAATTGTAATCACCAACAGGATGAGAACCATTGGTGCAATGATCATGGTCAAAAGACCTAACCCACCTGCAATTAGAGGTTGTGATAATGCTGTCTGGGAGGTCCGTTCCAGGTGGGATGGGATGAACATGGCGATAACCATGGCGATTAGTGTCCAAACAAAGAGGCGGAGGAAAAAACCACCAATTTTCAGGATGGGATTAAAATTTCCAATCGGATTGGTGATGCGCATACCACCGGGAAGGACAAGAAGTGGAAAGTTCTCCCCTGTGTGGATTTCGCCATTTATCTGGGCACCTGGGTCACGATTGACTGTAGCACCAGCGGATATAAGATCCCCAGTCAGGACAAAAGTGCTTGCCAGATTCACCGTTCCTCCTAGGACGACTAAGTCACCATTCACCTGTCCAGCGGCATTTAAATTACCACCGAGGAGGATAACAGTGCCATTAATAATGGAACCAGCCATCAGAGTGGCATTCCCCCCCATGATGAACAAGTCATCATTCAAGGTTCTGCCACTTTCCAGGGTATAACTGTTCCCAATGACAACATCGTAAGGGGAAGCAGCATATGCCGTAAATGGTACCAGTCCAAGGATTAGAATCGACAATAATATAGCAGAAAATATTTTTATTCCTAAAGTTTTCATATTTGCCTCCGAACCATTCTAAGCTTTCTATAGGTCGCCAACCAAAGAACACTCATGAAACTAGCCATTCCAACCAGAAAAAAAGCGCCGATGAATGAGTAGATTGACAAGTGACCGGGTATGGAGTTAAAGATGTCTTGAATGGTAAAGTAAATGGATACAATGTTGATCAGGTATAAAAACCATGTCGTTAAGAAAGGACCTGGTGCTTGTAAGAATGACCATAGTTGTGTTGCTATTAATCCCAGTAAAAATGCAATAATAAACCCAGTAAATCCAATAGTCAGCCATCCCCGCTGTTTTTGTTTTCGCAGCCGATAGGCAGCAAAATTTGCCTGCCAACGTGTTGAAAAACCCGGTGCTGGTCTGACTTGCGGAACTTTATTAAACTCCATCTCAACTTCCAACCAGGCAGCTTCGATTCTGCTGCAAGATTCACAGGTTAGTATATGATCCAGGAGCGCTTGTGATTGGTCAGCAGTTAATATCTCTTCGGAGAGCAACCAATCTCTAAAAGGCTGGTGATTTATTGGTTTTCCTTTCAATAGTATATGCTCTTTGTTCCTGCCAGATATGTGCCAGTGTATGCCTTGCCCTGTGCAATCTGCTCTTGACTGCGCTGACTGAGAGTGAAAGACTTTGTGCTATCTCTTCGTAGGAAAAATCATACCAATAATACATGATCACTGCTGCCCGATCGGGTGGGTTGAGGGATCTAAGCAGGGTTTGCACGTTTTTTTGATTCTCCATCAAGTAAAATGATGCTTCGGGGCCTGGAGCGCTATCTGGTGGATCGATATAAGGTAACTCATCCATAGATACTACGTTCATTCTTCGCTTCCGTAGCTGATCGATGCAATGGTGAGCAGCAATGGATAACAGCCAGGTTGAAAATGGTCGATCATGATCATAGTGTTTTATGTTCCTGTACACTCTCAGGAAGGTTTCCTGAGATGCGTCTTCAGCTTCATTTGCATTTCCCAACATTCGATAACACAGGTTATACACTGGTCTCTGGTATATCTCTACCAGCTGGGTGAATGCCTCCTGGCTGCCTTTTTGAACCTGGTCGAGCATTTCAGGCCCTAGGTTGTTCACAGATTTGCTCCTGTATGGTTATCTGATCCAGTATACGTAATATTCTCCGACAGGTTGCATGTATACAGGTTAATATGAATCTCGATATATTATTTGACCATACCCTTGCCACACAGGTACTTATATTATCTTAGGTACTTACGTTTTTATGTAAAGGCTTGAATCCTTCTCCCAAAACTTCATGTGCCTGACCGATGACGATAAATGCATTTTTATCGGCTGCATGCACGAGGCTCTTAAGGATGTTTACTTCAGAGCGGGTAATGACACAGTACAGCATGGTTCGTTCACTGCCAGTAAATGCTCCTGTAGCATTGATGGCAGTAACTCCACGTTCCAGGTCGACCAGGATCGACTGGGAAACCTGGTCGGGATTGGAGGTGATGATAAATGCAGTGCGAGTTACGTTGGGTCCCTCCGTGGTAATCTCAGCAGCGATTCCACTGATAAACAACATAATAATGGAATATAAAGCATTTGACCAGCTATAAGTCAGGCCTCCCAATAATATGATCACTGAATCGGTGATCAGGTAGCTTTGGGAGATCGGAATACTGCGCCAGTTGGTGATGATGCGAACCAGGATATCCGTCCCTCCGCTGGTTCCTTGCCCACGGTATACCAGTCCATAACCAGTCCCAATGATCATACCCCCATAAAGGGTGTTCAATACCAGGTCGGATGAAATTCCCTGTTCAGGTAAAAATAAAGCAAGAATATCGGTAAAAAACGAGACCGTTATTACTGCATATGCAGTGCGTAGGGCAAAACGCTTACCGCCCAGGTGACGCCATCCGATAATCAAAAGGGGGATATTACCGATCAGAATCATCACCCCGATGGGAAAGCCGGTATAAAAGTTAATTAACTGAGCCAGGCCTCCAATCCCACCGCTTACCAGATGACCTGGCACTAGGAACATGCGGATGGCAAAAGCCTGTAGAAAGGTACCGATTGTAATAAGAACGTAATCGCGCCCGGAAGACCAGGAAAACCGCTTAATCCAGGATGGCATTTCTATATTCATTCGAGCAGGTTTGAATTTGCGAGTGTTTCGATGACTCCCAAAACAGCAGAGTTATCCAGCTCACCCATGCCCATTTCAAGCATCGAATTGAACAATTGGGCATCCACTGCCGCGGAGGGTAATGGAATCCCATATTGACGGGCAGTCTCAAGGATGATATTCAGGTCTTTAGCTTGCATATGGGCTTTAAAACCTGGGCTACGATTGCCTGAAAATAGTCTCGGTGGTTTAACATCAAGCGTCCAACATTGTGCTGCCCCACCTTTGATTGCCTCCACGACTTTTAGAGGGTCAGCGCCTGCTTTTTTTGCAAAGATCAACAATTCAGCCATTGCCACCATTTGAGCTGCCACCATGATCTGGTTGGCAGCTTTGGCAATCTGACCCGCCCCTGAATCACCAACATATGTGATCGTCTTACCAATAGCAGCAAATACAGGACGAACTACATCCAATGCTGCTGCTGGTCCACCGACCATGATGGCCAGTGTACCCTGACGGGCACCGATATCACCTCCACTTACAGGTGCATCCAGGCATTGCACACCCTCCTTACCGAGCACGTCAGCGATATGACGGGCTGTGGCTGGTTTGATGGTTGAATTGTCAACAAAGATCAATCTTGCGTGAGCACCTTCGAGGATCCCATTGTTTCCAAGTGCGACCAGCTCAACATCAGGAGAATCGGGCAAATTCGTGAAGACAACATCGACCTGACTGGCAACTTCTGCAGGTGAGGCTGCCGCACTTGCCCCTTCAGAGACCAGCTCCGCTACGGCAGTCCTGCTGCGGTTGTGTACCACAAGAGGAAATCCAGCTTTTAGGATATTCCGGGCAATCGATTTACCCATCAATCCCAATCCAATATAGCCTACTTTTGTTGAGGGCGACATCCAGACTCCTTGTAAGCAGTTTATACTTAGGGTGATGTTTGAAATTTTTTTACTATCGGACCATCTTTTGTATCCGTTATTTCCCATCCAAGTTTCTCTATCTGTATGCGTAATCTGTCAGCATCGATCCAGTTCCTATTAGAGCGGGCTTCATCACGGGCCTGAATGAGATGCATTACTTCATCAGATGGGGAATCAGGAACTTCGTATTTTAAAGGACTAATTGCTTGTATTGCTTTTTGCCAGATGGTATGTGGCAAATTCGCCTCAGGATGATAAGCGTGAAAAGGACCTATTTCAGCCATGGGAAAGCTCTGTCCGTCCTTATATTTGTGAACATGACCACCACGCTGTTCAGCTATTTGTTTAAGGTTAATGTCATGAGTAGATAGATTCAAGTTTTTATTTGAAGGATCTAGACTATCCGGATGGGAGTGTTTATGACCTGTATGCAGAAGGGTGATATAACCCAAGCCAGCGACATGGCATTCACACCTGGATGGGTTCATTATCAGTGCGGTTTTTTCATCTAAGCCAATTATGGTCGTTTCTTCTGGGAGCATGCTCATTAGCCTAGAAAAACGTTCCTGGCCCATAAAACAACGGCTGGTATCCAACTCTGCGCCTCCCTCATTATTATTCCAATGAGGAATAAATACCAACTCCATCCCATATAACCTGAAAAAGTTCAAACCTTCATTCCAATGTAAATCTTCACCAACTTTATATATTTCATATACAGGTAGAGCACAGGCACTGAAAGCGATAGTAGCTGCGCTGGCAAGTGCAAGGGCTGCACCTAGGCGATGGCGCGCAACCAGGTAATACCAGGCAAGGCTATCCCGAAGCTGTCGTATCGCATAGGACGGGCTACCCGGGCCCATAAAGATCATATCCGCTTGAAGTAAGGGATCTACAATTTGGGGTTCATCCGGGCTGTAAGGTGTTCCCCGTTTTCGTGCTGCGATAATTTCTACTTGTGGGGAGAAATTTTGTAATCGATGGTTAAAAAAATCCTCTACACGACCGATGACCTGTGGTGAATTCAACTCAAAACCAGCAGGTGTTTCCAATAAGGCAATCCTGGGTGAATTGGGAAGTGAGCGAAAGACATGCTCGAAGATCTTACGCCCTGTAGGGGAAGTTTCTCCTGAGCCAAATAGAATGATCAAACCTGGTTCTGGAAGAATTTGGTCATCCATATATTCAATCCATTGACAAATAAAGTCTCTTCATCCTGTGATCAAAACACTCTTCTTCTTATTTATACATACTGCGGATGTTGGGGACCAGATATTCTGAAAAAGAACGGTTGATATCAAAATCAGGCTGCCAAGCCCAATTTCGTCGGGCTGCACTATCATCCAGGTCAGCAGGCCATGAATCAACGATTGCCTGACGTTTTAGGTCGGGTAGGAAGGTAATCTCAGCCTCGGGGAAGAACTTTAAAACCCAATCACGGAATTCCGCCGCAGAAAGACTGAAGCTTGTGACGTTATAAACAGAATGTTTTATCACAGATTTTGGTGCTTCGGTCAGCATCACCAGCGATTTAACCGCATCAGGCATAACCATAAAGGGAATTCGCACATCTTCACGCACAAAACATGCGTATGGTTTACTCTGTGCGGCATGATGCAGCATTTCGGGACCGTAATCGCTGGTGCCTCCGCTGGGGACTGTAAACGCACTGATCAAACCCGGGAAGCGCAGGCAGCGGAAGTCCAACATTACAGGCAAGTCAACAGCAAGCTGCCGGTAGTACTTGCTGTAGTAAATACCGAGCTGTTCGCAATATAACTTGTTGCAGCCATACATGGTACGTGGATTATTCCATTCCCATTCACGCACACGGGTATATGCTGCTTTTGTCTCTAGATCGGGCAGTCCATAGGCAGCAATGGAACTGGGAAAAATGAACTTCACGGGTTCATCCCGCCATTCAGATTGCTCCGCTGCCAGGTTCAACAATCCCAGTGTACCTTCTACATTGACCTGGTGGGCTGCTTCCGGAGTAAACTCAGAACGTGTTGATAGCAGTGCTGCCAGGTGATAGATTGTCTCAACCTCGTACTCACTGACCAGGCGTGACAATAACGCTTTATCCATGATATCCCCTCGAAGAGGAGTGACCATTGAATTGATATTCTCTGGTAGTGTGGCGATATCAAGCGTGATGATGGGCGTATTATTTCTCTCAACCAGGCTTTTTACTAGTGCCTGGCCAATTTCGCCAGAAGCTCCAGTGATTAGGATGACTTTTTTACGCATACCTTCTCCTTGTGTGTAATGTGAACGGGTTGCGATTTTATATAAGAATATGCTAGAATGAACTAAACAATTTTACAACACCTTTGGGATTAATTCCCATCATTCTATGGATGTGATCGTACATAATAATGATCAAATGGCACTGAAACTTGGCGGAATAAAGAATATATGGCTGGTTTTCTTGATCAGTGGCTTGTTATCTGCCTGCTCTATATCACCTGCAACTACTCCCACAGTCCTTCCTTTGACGGAAACACCTTCGCCTACTTTTACCAGCACCCCAACCACGGTATGGTTTCCACCCACGGTGACCCCCACACAATTTTCAACTCCAGTCATCTCACCGACAGCGGAAATGATGCCTGAAATTGGAGATATCCTGCTCGAAGATGATTTCTCCTCTCAATCTGGCTGGACTCTCACCCAGTCTGAGGTAGGCAGTGTGGCATATGGTAACGATGAGCTGACCATTGCCATTGGGGAGACTAATGCATACTTATTTAGCATCCGTGAGACTCCAGTATTTACTGATTTCTACCTTGAAATCACAGCTGAACCCAGCTTGTGCAGGGATCTTGACGAGTACGGCGTTCTGGTCAGGGTGTCACCGACCTTCAATCATTATCGATTTTCCCTCTCTTGCGATGGACAGGTTCGCCTGGATAGAGTTAATGGCGGGCAGATATCTTCTCCACAACCTTGGATGTTAAGTGGAGCGGTACCACCGGGTGCACCCAGCTCATCCCGTATCGGAATATCTGCGGTAGGGTCTGAGATGAATTTTTTTGTCAATGATCAATACCAGTTTACGATCAGGGATCCGCTTATAACCTCAGGAGGGGTGGGCATCTTTGCACGTTCCACGAATAATCAAGCGGTAACGGTAAACTTCTCAAATCTTATCATCTATGAAGTAATCCCATAAGCTGGAAAGACTGCATTTACTCCATAAATATAAATATATATTCTTATGCCAAAAAGACCATTTGTTAACCGTTTGAACGATCTATCCCCAAAAGAGTGGCTGATTTTCCAGAAATCCTGGTTTGTTCATAACCCACCTCCTCGCCAAAAAAACGTGCTTCGGCACCCAGCGAAATTCCCCGAGACGATGGCGATGGAGTTTATTACCTTCTTTACCAAACCGGGGCAGAACATTCTTGATCCCATGGCAGGCACCGGCAGCGCTCTTGTGGCAGCTTTGCGCACAGGAAGAAATGGATACGGAATTGAGTTGAATCCTTTGTATGCAGATATCGCTCGCCAGGTTTTAGCTGAAGAGAAGGATAGATTGGGACCAGGATCAGAATCGTTACAATGCGAGATGATCACTGGTGATGCTGCCTGTTTGGATGTTATTGCTGCCAGCCATGAAATCCCGATCATTGATTATGTGCTTACTTCTCCTCCCTATTGGGATATGCTGCATGCGCGTGGGGCTGCCAACCAAAAAGCACGCCGTGTCGCAGAAGACCTGGACGTAGTTTATTCATCTGATCCACAAGACCTTGGGAATATCACAGATTATGAGATGTTTATTGAGCGCCTTATACAAATCTACGCTGGGATGCAACCGTCCCTACGCCAAGGCGCCTACATCACCATCATTGTTAAGAATATCAAAAAGGGGGGGAAAATATACCCATTGGCGTGGGATTTGGCGCACTATTTGAGTGATACTTATACCCTTAAAGACGAAAAGATTTGGTGCCAGGACAACCAACGATTAGCTCCGTATGGTCTGGGAAATGCCTGGGTTAGCAATACTTTCCATCATTACTGCCTGCAATTCAAGAATGAGTGATCCTTTGTGATCATCATCCCTTTTATTTTTCACGATTAAGAGTACAATTGTTCTGAATAGACCGATGAGTGACCCGTAGGTTCTGCCCCGGATGGTGTGCATCCGGAACATTAGACAGACCGCTCATCGGAACGGAGGATCCCCATGTATCACACAATTATTTTAGTTGGGAATCTAGGTCGCGATCCCGAAATGCGTTACACCCCCAGCGGCCAGGCGGTTACGAATTTCAGCGTAGCAACGAACCGCCAGTATACCGGTAGCGATGGACAAGTAGTGAAAGAAACTATTTGGTTTCGCATATCTACCTGGGGAAAGAATGCAGAGAACTGCAATCAATATCTCAAGCGAGGAAGTAAAGTTTTGGTCGAAGGCAGGCTTGTTCCGGATGCAAGCACAGGTGGTCCACGCATTTGGAACCGCCAGGACGGTACACCGAGCGCTTCGTTCGAGATTAATGCCCAGATGGTTCGCTTCCTTTCAACACGAGGTGAAGACGACGGCGGTGGAATGCCACCCGGCGAAGGTCCAAATCAAGCCGAGGATCCTGACGGCATACCATTCTAAAATCACTCCCCAAAAAGGTGCAGAGAACTTTTCTGCACCTTTATAGCTTCTGTATAAGGAATAACTATTATGTCCACACCTGCTCAGAACCGTCCAGCAGCACCACCCCCACCTACGTTGGAGGTTCCGTCTGATCTGAAGACGGATTATGCCAATGTTGTTCGCATTGCACATTCTCCTTCTGAATTGGTCTTTGATTTTGCTCATCTCCTTCCCGGTGTCACACCTGCAAAGGTATGTACCAGGGTTGTTATGTCTCCATTAGGAGCAAAATTATTACAAAGAGCCCTGGCAGAAAACTTAGGTCGTTATGAAAAAGCGTTTGGTGAGATAAAAATCCCAGGTGAGAATTCATTGGCAGATTTCCTGTTTCGTCCGCCAACACCTCCAAAAGAGTAGGATCCATGCCACAAAAATTGGAAGATATCGCTGAAAAAATCCACCAATCGTTTGAGATCTGCACCGCAGAACGTGACCGGGCTCTCACCCAAGCCCGGACGCTCACTCGCCATTGTGCTAATGCCATCCGTGCCATCCACCGCAATGAGCATGATTTAGCCCAGCAGCATCTTGACGATGCCC
The DNA here is from genome assembly GCA_963822175.1 of uncultured Chloroflexia bacterium. Lineage (GTDB taxonomy): Bacteria > Chloroflexota > Anaerolineae > Anaerolineales > UBA4823 > FEB-25. The sequence continues at coordinate 641,558 of CAWGGJ010000008.1, forward strand.
GTCAGTTGGCTCAATCCCTGAGGGATAACTTGAAAGATTTCCCAGAGCTTTTTTATGCAGGTTATACACAGGATGCCCTCAAAGAATTTGCTGAAGCCAGCCTGGTGTATGCACTGATCAATAACGGTGAGTTCCCAACCCCCCATGACCTATCATTGGAACCTGCCACTTACTTGCAAGGATTGGCTGAGGCGGTTGGTGAGCTTCGCCGCCGTTGCCTGGATATGTTACTTAATGATAATCCAAAGGAAGCTGAGCGCCTGATGAGTGAAATGGATGATATCTATGCCATATTGGTCACCATGGATTATCCCGATGCAATCACCGGTGGCTTACGGCGATTGACCGATGTTGCCCGTGGGATCATCGAACGGACACGAGGAGATCTTACCCTGAGTTTACGACAGGAACGGCTGGAAAACAACCTAAAGGAATTAGAAATCAGATTGGACGCCTACAACCAATCCGAATGAAAATCGTTCGTGCCTCAGAAATAGGTACATACCAGTTTTGCCACCGTGCGTGGTGGTATCAGCAACAAGGCTACGAGCCCGATAATCAAGCAGACATGGCAGTGGGGACAGAAATACATGAAAAACATGGGCGTGTTGTTTTGGCAAGCAACTGTATCCAAATCGTCGCTTATGGGTTGTTATTGTTGGCCATCCTGATGGCAACAATTTGGTTCATAAAATTGATTTTATAAGGGATGTTCAGAGAACAGGGTGTTGTATGTTCATCTTGTACTTATCGTTATTTTTCTTAGTGGTTGCCCTGGTTTTATTTTTTATTTCTGCCCGACAGAAGAAAAATGCTGGGATCCCAGGTGGCAGGGTGATCTATAGTGATACCACTCAATGGCGCAAGGTAGAGAAACCATTATTTGATCCAAATATCAGGTTGGCTGGCAAACCGGATTATCTGGTTGAAAGAGGAAAACAGGTGATTCCAGTTGAGATAAAATCTAGGCAAGCTCCACCAGCCCCTTTTGACTCGCATATTTATCAATTGGCAGCTTATTGCCTGCTTGTCCAGCACGAGTATGGCACTCGTCCTGATTATGGTATTATCCATTATCCCAACCGGACATTTGCAATCGATTTTACAACTGCCCTGGAAGAATCAACCAGGGGAACCATCCGCCAGATGCAGGAACGAAAAACCAATTCTCAAGTCGCTCGCTCACATGATAATCCACGCTGTTGTAAACGTTGTGGTTATCGGTCCATCTGTGATCAGTCTCTCAGGATATAATTAGGCAATTATGGCAGAACAGAATAACCCGATCAAGAGAGTCGCTATCGTCGGTCATCAAAAGCTTGCGAATACCGAGAAAGAATCCGGTGCGATCGCTGAATTCCTAAATCAGCGAGGAATTGAGACCGTACATGGATATCTTTATGATGAGGCAATTTACCGTAAAGTCAAGCAAGGTGAATTCGATTTGTTGATCGCCCTGGGTGGAGATGGCACCATGTTACGTGCAGGTCACCTCGGAGGTCCATCCAATGTACCTGTTCTGGGAATCAATCTGGGTCGTTTCGGTTTTCTGACGGAGATCGAGCGTGATCATTGGGTTGAATTTCTTCCACGGATATTATCGGGTGATTACTGGTTGGAAAATCGGATGATGCTATGCGCTGAACAATGGCGTGCAGATTCGTTACTTGGTAAATGGGATGTCTTGAATGAAGTTGTAGTTAGCCGAGGCCAGATCATCAGGCCGATCCATGTTACTGCTCATGTCGATGGTCGATTTTTAACAACCTATGTTGCAGATGCATTGATCGCTGCCACGCCTACTGGCTCAACAGCTTATGCCCTGGCAGCAGGTGGACCCATCTTACCACCTGAGCTGCGTAATATACTATTGGTTCCAGTCGCACCCCACCTTTCTCTGGACCGGGCTATTGTTTTAGCAGAAGGGTCGTCAGTCAGCATTACGATCGAAGTGGACCACCAGGCAGTATTCAGTGTCGATGGTCAGGTGCCGATTGGCCTAACAAATGATGATCGGGTTCATGTATATGCTTCACCGTATGTAGTAAAATTCATTCGTTTTCAAGATCCAGGTTATTTTTATCGTAATCTTACTCCCCACATGGGGCAAAACCCATCAACGGGAAATCATCATTAGAGGTTGAACATGACAGAATCACCACCCGTACTGTACTGCGCTAATCATCCAAATACCGAGACGTCTTTACGATGTAATAATTGTGAAAAACCAATATGTGCGAAATGCGCAGTTCTGACACCGACAGGATATCGATGTAAGGAATGTGTGAGGCAGCAACAAAAAGTGTTTGAAACCACCCTGTGGTATGACTATCCGATCATGTTTATTGTTGTAGCTTTTCTGTCATACCTTGGTAGTCTGCTCGGAGCGTGGATCTCCGTTCGTTTTGGATTTTATATTATTGTCCTGGCTTTATTTTTAGCACCTGCCATAGGGGGAGTGATCGCAGAAATCGCACGAAGAGTGACAGGGCGGAGACGCTCAAAACGATTATTTCTACTTGCAGTGATTGCGGCGATCGTCGGGTGTCTGCCAATTAGCCTGCAGTTATTACAGAATTTTTACTTGTTTGGCGTTATATACCAGGTAATGTACGCAATATTAATGACATCAACATTATATTACCGTCTGTCAGGGATCCGAATCGGTTAGGCATGCTGAGTGAATTACATATCGAGAATTTTGCCATCATTAATCACCTGGAGCTTGTTTTAATCCAGGTCTGAATATATTTACCGGTGAGACGGGGGCGGGCAAGTCAATCATCATCGATGCTGTAGAAACCATCCTGGGGAGCCGGGCAGATGCGACCATGGTAAGGGTAGGGGCTGAGCACGCCCTGGTCGAAGCCAGCTTTAAAATACCAGATGAGATGAGGCATCCCATTCACCAAATCCTTGAAAGGGAAGGACTCCTGGATGATTCGGATCAGCTCACCCTGGGGCGAGAAATTCGTAGAAATGGCCGCAGCTTTGCCCGTGTGAACGGGCGAAATGTCAACATTCACGTATTAATTGAGTTAAGCGAATTTCTTGTGGATGTTCATGGTCAATCGGAACATTTATCCTTGTTGCATGTCAGGCAGCACCTGGGATTGCTGGATAGCTATGCACACGTAGAGTTTGAATTAGCAGAATATCAGGCGGCTTATCACAAGCTAATTCAGGTGCGCAACCAGCTTGCGCAGCTGCGGGTTGCTGAACAGGATGCCAGCCGACAGATTGATATCCTTAAGTACCAGATCAACGAAATTGAGGCAGCCCATCTACAAGAAGCGGAAGAGGAAGAGCTGCGTGCAGAACGGACCCGCCTTGCGAACGCAGAAGGGATTGCTCTGTTAATCCAGGAGGCGATCCAGATATTAGATGAGGGTACATCCGAGACTCCATCCATTACAGACCTGATGGGACAAGTCACCAGCCTTTTAAATAACCTGATCAGATTAGATTCAATGCAAGAGAAATTAAGTGAGCGTTCACAGGGTTCTCTGGATGAGTTAACCGATCTTGTAGCTACCTTGCGCGATTACTTGGAAACGATAGAGTTTAACCCTGAGCGTTTAGATATTGTTGAAGATCGTATCAATTTAATTCAAAACCTAAAAAGAAAATACGGTGAAAGTATTCCCAAGGTACTTCAGTTTGCAGAACAAGCCCGGAGACAACTCGATACAATTACACATGTTTCTGATCGGATTGGCGAGCTTGAAGTTGAGGAAACTTCATTAATAGTAAAGGTTGGTGAATTAGGGGTAGTTTTATCTGACAAGCGGCATGCTGCTGCGGATCGTATGGAAAAAGAGGTTGAATCGGAATTGGCACACCTTAGTATGTCAGGAGCTCAGTTCAAGGTGGATTTTTCTGATCATCCATCAGAGGCTGGTGTCTTATTACAAGATGGGAGAAAGGTGGCATTTGATGCGGCAGGATTGGAACACATTGAGTTTTTAGTCGCACCGAACCCAGGAGAGGGATTAAAACCATTGGTGAAGATCGCCTCTGGTGGAGAAACATCCCGCCTGATGATGGCCATAAAAAATGTCCTGGCTCAGGCAGACCGAATTCCAACCTTGATTTTCGATGAGATTGATCAGGGAATAGGTGGTCGGGTGGGCATGGTCGTAGGTCGAAAGTTATGGGAGTTAGCCCGGCAACATCAGGTCCTATGTGTGACTCATCTCGCCCAACTGGCGGCCTTTGGTGAGCAACATTGGCGGGTTGAAAAACAGGTCAAAGATGGCAGGACAGAAACCCATGTGACAGCCCTGGCTGCAGACGATCGAATGATCGAGCTTGCCCAAATGATGGGGGAGGTGAGTGATGGAACTCGGCAATCTGCACAGGAACTGCTTAAGTCGGTGAACCAGATGCTCAAACAAAGACCCGTTCATGACGATTAACTCATCCCGTTCAATGATAGATAGCAAAAATTAGAGAAAATCCTCCTCAAGACCATGCCCACAGTTCCGCAAACCATAAAATTTCGCAATCAACGAAGATTTAAAGAAAAACGCAATCCATGGTTCAAGATTGGTCTGAGTTTTGGAATCGTTATCAGTATTATGCTGGCGGTAATTGGTCTGATTGGGTCCTGGTATTACGCCAACCTCACCCACGATCTTCCATCGGTGGAAGTCGTTCCATCACTATTGGAACCACCGGATGGAACGATGCTCCAACCCACACGTATTTATGACAGGTTACATGAGAATATTCTCCTGACACTTGAAAACCCGGCTGTAGCAGGCAGGCAGTACCTGTATGTTGATGAAGACACTCAGGCAGGAAAGGATCAATTTCCTAAAAACCTCATTGACGCCACAATTGCCGTTAATGAACCTGATTTTTGGACTAGCCCAGGCTTTTCCTTGTCTGGATTGTCGGAAGGCACACATCCGACGATAGCCCAACGGCTAATTTCCGACCTGGTTTTGGACGGTGAACCACCTTCGTTACAGCGAAACATTCGTGAACGTTTGCTGGCTGCCCAGATCACCGCTCAATTTGGGAGGCCGAAAATCCTTGAATGGTACCTGAATAGCGTTCAATATGGGAATCTTATCTATGGTGCAGATGCAGCTGCACGTGCATATTATGGAAAATCTGCATCTGAGATCAATCTATCTGAAGCTTCCATGCTTACAGCTATTAGCGAGATGCCAGCGATAAACCCATTATTTGGTTCACAAATATTACAGGATCAGCAGGAAATAGTGATTGATTCGATGTTAGCCAACAGGATGATTAATCCCGGCGAGGCTCAAAAAGCCCTCTTCAAGAATATAAAATTCCGGGAGCAAATAGAAACTCAGTCCCGTGCTCCTGCATTTACTAATTTAGTCTTGATGCAGCTTAACCCGATAATACCCCTGGATAGAATCCGGAGAGGTGGTTATGAGATTGTAACCAGCCTGGATTATGACTTACAAATGCAAGCTGCCTGTGCCTCGCAAGCTCAGGTGGATCGGTTGAAAGGTTATGGTGAGCAATTAACCAAAGTCGATGGCAGCACATGTGAAGCAGCGCAATTACTCCCAACCTTACAATTAAACGGAAACGGTCCAATACAAGATGTTAAAGTTAATCTGGTTATTCAAGATCCACAATCAGGTCAGATTTTAGCTCTGGTAGGAAATGAAAGCTCTGAGATGGTTCCAGCGTATCCAGAAAAACATACTGCTGGAACGATCTTGTCTCCTTTTTTGTATCTTACTGCATTTACACGTGGTATGAGTCCCGCAACACTGTTATGGGATATCCCTCAAAATAGAGAAAATGAGCTGACGGTGCTAAACCAGGCTGATACTAGTGAAATGCAGATTAGCTCTTACCATGGTCCGGTCAGTTTAAGGACGGCATTCGCCAACGACTATTTTGCTGCCGCTACAACTGTCTTGCAGCAAGTGGGAATTAATAATGTCTGGCTGACCGAAAAACGGTTTGGGATCGATACACCTGAACTGGACACAGGTTCAAAAGCAACATTGAGCGATCTATACTCTCAGTCAATTTCATTGACCAATGGCGCGCAGGCTTATGGAGTACTGGCAAATCAAGGCATCTTGTCAGGTCAGCCCAATAATATCTCTGGAGCTGAAGATAATGGCTTAAGCTCAACAAGCATCCTAAAGGTGATGGGAGTTGATGGAAGGATTTGGTTGGACTGGTCGATTCCACAATCTCGATCAATCATTAATCCTCAGTTAGCTTACCTGGTTACCAACGTCCTGAGCGATGACTATGCTCGCTGGCGGAGCCTTGGTCATCCTAACTCCTTGGAAATTGGTCGACCGGCAGCAGCCAAGTTAGGGTTGACCGAAGGTGGCAATGAGGCCTGGGTGCTTGGGTATATCCCACAACTGGTTGTTGGGGTTTGGATGGGCGGAGAAAAAGATGATACTGGTGGCCTTTCTGCAGACATCCCTGCTGGACTCTGGCATGCCATTATGCAGTATTCATCCAAGCATATAGCAGTTCAGGATTTTGCTGTGCCAGAAGGAATCAGCTTAATTCAGGTTTGTGATCCTTCAGGATTACTTGTGTCTGACCTGTGCCCATCGATCGCTCAGGAGGTGTTTTTAACCGGAAATGAACCGACACAGGTGGATAACCTTTACCAGAAATACTTTATAAATCGTGAATCTGAGGCTTTAGCAACGATATTTACTCCTTCAGATATGTTAGCAGAAAAGGTGTACATGGTAGTGCCGCCGCAGGCAGAATCATGGGCAGAAGAAGCGGGCTTTCCTACTCCACCCGATACCTACGATGTGATCTATGCAGTCCAGGAACCATCCCCTCAGGTCAATATCACCGACCCAGGGATGTTCGATCAGGTATCGGGTTTTGTAGATATTCTCGGCACTGCAGCAGGGAGTGATTTTTCCTACTATCGATTACAGGTTGGAAAAGGACTAAACCCTCAGCAATGGATCCAGATCGGTGAAGACGTTGAAAAACCGGTGCACGACGCAATCCTTGGAACCTGGGATAGCAGAGGTTTGGAAGGTTTATACGTGGTGCAATTGCTGGTCGTGTATCAGGATCAACGTGTAGACCGGGATATCGTGCAGGTAACCATTGATAACTCGGTACCCCAGGTTAGAATCGTAACTCCTACTGATGGCGAAGAAATTAAGTTTGACCAGGGGGATTCGATCATGATGCAGGTTGAGGCGACTGATAACCTCGTATTGGAGCGGGTTGAATTTTATTTGGACGGATCTCTGGAATCAACGCTATTGGTAGAGCCTTTTATAATCCTGTGGCCATCGACACCAGGTGAGCATACATTGATTGTAAATGCTTACGATTTGGCAGGTAACGCCAATGAAGCAGAAGTCTCATTTTCAGTGTTCAAATAAAAAAAGTCGGGCTGAGAGCCCGACTTGTTAATACGGTGTTATTGTTTTTAGTAGTAAACGTAGAAAGAACTCCATATCTGTTCGACAGTGGCGCTGTCACCCGGGAAGGATTGAATTTCAAGCAGGATGATCGCCGCGGTTGGGTCTACGATATCTACAGCACTGAGTACATAGGCATCATATCCATCAACCCCACCGCAGTTACTATAAGCGTCATATTTTCCACGGTATAGACCATCGTTATAATCATAACGACCAACTAGAGTGCAATCGCCACTGTACCCATCGGTGTAATAGTCAAGGAATTGTACATAACCGCCATACTTGGCAAATGTGTCTGATGCCCCAAAGAAAAGGCCTTCTGCATCATAAAAACTTTGGAAATCCGAAAGGCTGGGGGCAGCAGATATGGCTACGCCAATATCTTCCCCTTCAAAATTCCATGAAGAGCCAAGTACATCTGTCCAATAATCAGGAACATCGACCTGGAGTGTTCCTGAATCATCCACACAAGTGAGCCAACCACTTACAGTACTGGCTTGGCAATTCGCCGGTATTGAACCTCCAGGTGTTGTCACTGGTGTTTGATCAGGCGAATCTTGTAAAGTTGAAACAACTTCCAGGGTACGGCCATTCAGCTGACCTTCCAGAATTTCCCCAGTTTGCCAACGAAGGACTTGAAGTGCCATGGTATCTTCTGGTTTTTTAGTGCGCAAGATATCACAGTATTCGTTCATTGTGCCGTCTGAAGCCAGGTATATATTTTCAAGGGAGGTAATAATATCGCCTGCTTTGACTCCGGCTTTGTCAGCAGGTGAGCCGGACTTTACTGAGCTAACCCAGATACCGGTTATAGATCCATCTTCGTTCGAAATGGCTTGACCATTGATTCCAATTAAATCAACATCCTTACCTGTCTTTAGCTGCTCAATAACCGGGGTTGTAGTACCCCGATTGATAGCATAATACTGGTTTGTTGAGCTCGAACCGGCATAGTTCACCCCAACTACCTGGGCATTTTTATCCACCAAAGGTCCACCAGAGTTACCAGGATTGATCGTCGAAGTGTGTTCAATAACCAAATCTACTGATGCCCAGGATGTTTCTCCATCGGCATTTTCCTTGGAAACGATACCATTAGTCAGCGTATACTCCGGATCACCAAGCGGAAAACCTGCAGCAAAAACCTCTAAACCAACCGTAGCAGGTCCGTCATACCAGGAAAGATATGGGAAACCATCACCCTCAATGTCAATGAGGGCAAGATCGGAACATTCAGACACGCCCAAAATGCGAGCGTTGTATACCTTGTTTTTATCGCCGCCAACCCAAACCTTGATCAAACCAGCACCAGTGACAACATGGTTGTTAGTCACTGCAAGCCCGGAAGGATCAATGATAAAACCTGATCCACGGCCTGCTGAATTGGCCAGGTAGCCAAATTCAGGGTCGACAAATGTGCCTTCTGCTTCGATCTGGATGGTTGCTTTCTTCAAATCGGGTAGTGAAGTAACGAGACCTGATGGCACCTCTGTTGGAGTGGGAGCAGAGGTCTCAGTGGGTGCCTTCTGGATGATAACCTCTGTCGGAGGAGTTTGTGTTGCTGTCTCTTTTGCCGATCCGCAGGCTGAACCAACGAGCATGAAAAATATAACGGTCAATACAATGGATGTAAACGTTTTCCCGCGCATGAGCATCTCCTTAATTTAATTGATATCGATCATGGCTTTCAGTTGATTTTATTACTATGGACTAAGTTTACCATTAAAATCAAATTTATAAATACTTCGCTAATATCTGCCTTGTGGAAGCGAATGCCAAAGGTGGTAAATCATTAGGAGAAAAATAGGCAGCTTGATTTGCATCATCACCGGGTATTAATTCACCAGATAGGATCTTTGCCTGATACAGGATCAGAATACTTGCTCCACGGGGGTGTACTTGACTGAATATTACATCAAGCAACCGGATATCCTTAATCTTGAGGCCAGTCTCTTCGACACACTCGCGTTCAGCAGCTGATTTTGGATCTTCCCCCGAATCAATAAATCCACTCGGCAAAGTCCAAAGCCCTTTTTGTGGATCATACTTGCGTTGAACCAACAACACCTGATCCTTATGATTGATCAGGACAGCCACAGCAACTTTTGGGTCGGGAAAATATACCCATTCACATTGCGGGCATGTTGGCCGAAGCCTGCCCGAATGTATTTTCTCGATGACCGCAGTTCCGCAACGCGGACAAAACTTGATCGTACCGTTTATCATCTGCCGGTGCGAACCCGAAGGATGATCGCTAGAATACCTGCAATGATGGCTATTGCAGCCAGGCTGATCTCAGCAGCAAGTACGAGATAGCGGATAAAACTAATATTTAGAGGAGAAGGATTTTCTCCAACAACAACTGCTTGTGTTGCAGTGGGATTGCCAGTATCCATCTCCTGATCAGGAAGTTGCTTTGCGGATGGTGCCGATTGCTCAGTGATCGGGGCAGCATTCATTAGCGGAGCAGGCGTATCCGATGGAGCAATGGAGGGATATGGAGTAGGAGAAGGTTCTTGAATAATAAATGGTAACGGAGTATCTGTTGGGATGAGGGTAGGAGCCGGAGAAGGTGTTGTGTTTAAGGTTAGGGTAAGAGTAATTGTTTCAGTGATGGTCACAGCTGGTGTTGGGTTAATCCCCTGTAAGGATAAGGATTGTTCTGAAGTAGGCGTGGGACAATCAAGTATATATGGTATCGTAGGATATGCACCGCCAGCAAGATATACTTCACACGTGATCACGGTCGCCTTGGCTTGATCTCCCAATATGGTAGATGTTATTATCGGCGTGGCAGTTGGTGGATAGGCGAAGAGGTAAATGGTAGTTGGAGTGGGATTTTGAACTTCATCAACTGGCAAAGTTTCCATAGGAAGAACTGAAGATTCAATCGCAGGTGCTTGCATCATTACCGGTGGGGGAGCTTCGGTAGGTAATGGGGTTGACCCTTCACTGCGTGCTACCTCTTGTTGAACCGTTACTGATTCAGCGGGAGCTGAAGGAGCTAATGCAACCGGTGTAGTGGAAGTCAGGAACGTATCACCAAAGATTACCATCACCAGTAAGATTGTAGCAACCGCTGAAACGATCCCCATTGCAGGTGCCCAGCGCATGGGAGAACGACTTTCTACGGTCTTAGAAACAACCTGGGGGTTAATATAATAATTCCTGGGTGCCCGAATTTTTGGCATATTGTGTAATAATGATCGGGTTTGAGCGAACGTGTTTAGCTCTTTCTGCAACGCAGGGTCAATTTTTAGGCGTGCTTCAAAGCGCTCACGCTCCTGGTTTCCCAACTGGTTATCCAGGTAAGCTGAGATTAGCTCATAATCACGTGATGTCATCTGGTTCTTCATCTTGCACCCTCATTCCAGACGAAATCCGGCAGGTAAAAGTTCCGCGAATCCATTCAGGCAATCTCTCAAACGCAACCGGGCACGTGCCAGGCGGCTTTTAATTGTCCCAATCGGTTTTTTTGCTGCTTGTGAGGCTTCAGAATAATCCAGTCCTTGGATATCCACCATGATCACAGCAGAACGAAATTCAACTGGCAAATTTTCCAGGCAATGCTGGATTGCGCGTTGAAGTTCCGCCCGTTCAGCTCGATCTTCAGGTTGTTCAGCTGGATCAATCATCCATCGGGCAGACTCGACTTCTTCTCCAGTATCATCTAGAGGCTCCAGGGGCACTGTCGGCCGGCGTTTCCTGCGACGTAACTCATCATAGCAGGCATTGGTTACGATGCGGAGTAACCAGGCTTTGAATGAGCCTCCGCGAAATGAGCTTAGGTGATTATATGCCGATATAAACGTGCTTTGGGTTGCATCGTCAGCTGCTTCACCTTCCCCCATCATCCGGTAGGCATGGTTATACACCATATCTTGATATGCCAGGACCAGGCGGTTGAATGAATCCACATCACCCTCCCTGGCAGCCTGGATCAATGAAGTCTCTTCCACAGTTATTATTCTAACGCATATTACATTCAATAGCTATTGCTGGTAACAGGAATGGGGTTTAAAATTTGAGGGAGGTATATATGAAAGAAGATAATCGCCGTATTCTCTTTTCATGCCTGATTATATTGATTGTTGTTGGCATATTTCTCAGTTTATTATTCATCATTGGAGCGGGGATCCTGATTTTTGGGTGACTTACCGGGTAATGATCATACATGGCCATAGATTTTAGTCGGGTAAACGCTATTTGTTTTGATGTTGATGGAACATTAAGTGATACAGATGATCAGTTTGTAAATAATCTGGTAAGGTTTTTGAAACCAGTTAGGTTTGTTTTCCACCAGCAGGATGTCCTTCCAGTTGCTCGAAAGCTAGTCATGTTTACAGAAGGTCCTGGAAGTTGGCTGTACCGCGTCGCAGATAAATTAGGATTGGATGGCAAAATTGTTACACTAGGTGATCGCCTTTATGAAATGGGCATCGGAGAGACTTCAGAACCTTATTGTCTAATAGACGGTGTTTGGCAGATGCTGGTAACGCTGCGCAATCGATTTCCCCTCTCAATAATCAGCAATCGGGGACAGAAATCCACCCTTAGGTTTCTATTCCAATTCGAACTTGTCTCCTTTTTTACCGCTGTCGCCACTGGTCAGACCTGTAGACATACCAAACCCTATCCGGATCCAATTTACTGGGCTGCAGACAAGATGGGTGTTGCAGCCTCATCCTGTCTTATGATCGGTGATACTGTTACTGATATCCTGGCGGGTAAAAATGCCGGTGCTCAGACCATAGGTGTCCTTAGTGGTTTTGGTGATGAAACAGAGTTACGACGTGCTGGTGCAGATGCCATTTTAAAAAACACTGCGGATCTTGTTGACATGATTTACTAGAAATTTTAAAGTTTAACATTTAGAAATTCAGTTTACTGGGGGATGCGAATTTCTTCATTAATGAAATGCTTAAACAAGCACTAAATTACAATAATCTGCGTATTATTGTTTTATTATTTATTTCGTGGCTAGATGAGTATATTGCTAGGTCTCAGCCTGCAGCTCCACCAGCATTCGTTGATATAAGTTAATATTGTCCGGGTTGAGAGCAAGGATTGCCATTACGGACTCTATTGCTGCCTTCCGGTTACCAGTTTGTACAAACATCTCTTTAGCGATCACCAGCTGGTTAATGGCTTCATCTTTACGTCCTAAAAGCCGGTAAATCTCAGCCAATCGTTGGTTCAGTGCTGGTTGATTTTGGTTTTCCAGCATTTTATTGTTAAGCAACTCGAGTGCTTCTGTTGATCGATTTACACTGAGTAGGTAGTTGATGTAATTATCCAATTCAGACATAGCCTGACTGGATTGCCCAAGGCGAATGTTAAGGTCAAACAACATGTCACGCGCTTTTTCATCATCAGGATCAAGTGTACGAATTTGTTCGTAAACACGAAGAGCATTGCGCCAATCCAGGCTTTGCATATCGATATCTGCCATGCGGTGCATCAGTTTCACTTTGGTTTCCCGTCCAACATTCGCCTGTTGGGCAAAGCGAAATGCCCTGGAGTATGTTTTTCGCGCCATGGTAAGATCTGCCAGGCTATAATATGTTTCAGCAAGCCTGGTAAATTCATGAATTGCATCCTGTGCTTTTCCACGCGCCATTAATAACTCAATCAGGTTGTTTCGGGCATCCAGATCCATCGGAGCTAATTCACTCACCCGCTTGAGTAAACTGATCGCCCGGTTTACTTCTCCGCGGACGTTATAGCTCTTTGCAACGATGGAATACTTCAGTACAGCCTCTGGAACTCGATTTTCCTGAACCAACAAGTCCCCGATAGATATATGCAACGGTAGATACGTGGGAGCGAATTTCAGTGCAAAAAAGGCTTCTTCCATCGCACTCAATACCTTGTTGGCTCGTGCAAGCTGGTTCACCTTGGCAAGTGACTCAACCAATTGACTGCTGGTCGCTTCAGTAAGCATCTCGGCGAGCGGGATAGGTGGAGCACCGGATGGTTGGGCAGGGATTTGTTGCCTGGCAAGCCGGATTTGCTCTTTCCAATCTGGTCTGATAAGCATTTTGCTGATATTTTCACAAATCCTTTTTTGTAACTTTTGATCCGATTGGTGAGAATATGTCTCAACCAGTGGCTCGTACAATTGGATCAATTCCTCAGCCTGGTCGGCAGGGACGCTTTCTGCATCAGCAATCCGCAAGGCCTCCAGGTATTCTATCGAAGCTTCCTTTATGAGTTCCATCTTATATAAGGTCAGTGCAAGAAGCAGACGCGCTCCCAGGCCGAATAATTCATGTTGAACTGATTTTCTGATATTTTGAACAGCGCTTTCATATTTCTCAGTTTTTGATTGGATAAAGCCCAGATCAAAATATGCTGCAGAACTATCCAACCCAGCATTCATAGCCTGTTCCAACTCTGCACCCGCTTGCGCATCCTGACCATGTGATTGCAAATCAATTGCCTGGCTTAAGTGAAGGATGATTTTTGTTTGATCGAATTGTTCTTGCCCCGAATCACCCATGCCCTTGACGATGGACGCTATTCCTTTTCTGGTTTGTGGAGCCTGCACTTCTTCCTGTTCAAAAAGCAGTTCGGCCAGCATAGTTAATGCTTTTTGTTTGGCGTCTTGAATGGGATCTAGCCTAGGTCGCTCATCCTTTATACTGGTTGAAGTTTCAGCATTGCGGACTTGAGACATTAACAATGGTCCTGTACCTCCTTTAGGACGGCTTGGTCCTGGAAGTGATTTACCACTTTGCAACATTGCTAGTGCCTGGCTGGCCTCCTTGCTGTTCGGTACCACCTGTAAGGCATGTTTCATTGTTTGGATTGCTTTTTGCGTGTTCCCCTGACTCTGCAACAAACTGGCGATTGCTAAATATTCAACCATTGCTTCACTCGTGCGTTCCAGGCGTTCATAGACTAGCGCTAATCGCGTATGAGCTGCCAGGTGCTCCGGATTTAACACGATCACACGTGACCAGCTGCGGATAGCTTTCTCAATCTCCTTATTATGAGCATATAATTCAGCGACATCCATATAAGTTTTAGTGGCTTTATCCAAATCTCCCATCCGCTCATAGATTTCTGCTACCTTCTGTGGAGGTACAGAATCATTAGGAGATAATTGCGCTGCACGCTGGTAATATTCAAGTGATTCGTGGTATTTCTGCAGCTCAAAGAGCGCTAAAGCCAGGCTGGTAATTGCTATGCTATTTTCAGGAAATTCGTCAATGGCAACATGATAATATGAACATGCCTTTTCCCAATCCTGGTCCCAGGCTGCTGAGTGACCCTGGTTCATCGCATTTTGAAAAACTTGTTGATCACCACTCATAAAAACTCCCTATTCTTCCAATACTGATAAATCTCCCCAGTTATGACCGAAACGGGCTTCTGTTTTCAAGGGGATAACTAAATTATAGGCATTTTCCATCATTGTGCGAACAATTTTAACAGTCTTTTTTACTTCATCGGACGGGCATTCAAGAACAAGCTCATCGTGCACCTGAAGGAGAATATGACCACCTAGGCCTGCATCCTTCAATCCTGCTGCCACCCGAAGCATTGCCAATTTCATGATATCAGCTGCTGTGCCCTGGATTGGTGCATTGATCGCCTCACGTTCTTCGCGTGCCCTTGTAGCAGGATTACCACCTGATTTTAGTCCAGGGAAATATCGACGACGTCCAAGTAAAGTCTCAACATAACCTTGCCTTGCAGCCATCCGGCGCATATTATCCAAATAGGCTTTAACACCTGGGAATTGCTCAAAGTAGGCTTCAACAAAATCCTCCGCTTCGGCCAGGGTTAGCTCACTGGTCCGGGTGAGGCCGAATGCGCTCATCCCATACAACAGGCCAAAGTTGATTGCTTTAGCATTACGACGCTGCTCCTTGGTGACCTTATCCAGGGTCGTTCCCAGGATGGCAGCAGCCGTGGCAGTGTGAATATCCTGGTTAGCACGGAATGCTGCCAGCATCGCCTCATCACCTGACATGTGAGCAGCAATGCGCAACTCGACCTGTGAATAGTCAACCGATATCAAGGAGAAACCTTCAGCAGCTATGAAGGCTTGGCGTACCTGGCGACCCAATTCGGTGCGGATGGGTATGTTCTGCAGGTTAGGATCTGACGAGGCAATTCGCCCTGTGACGCTTCCGGCCTGGTTATAGGATGTATGAACGCGGCCAGTTACAGGATTCACCTGATCTGGTAGTGCGTCCAAATAGGTTGACTTGAGCTTAGAAAGCTCGCGATATTCAAGAAGCACATCCACAACAGGATGTTTACCCTTCATAGATTCAAGCACCTCCGCAGAGGTTGAATAATGACCTGAATCAGTTCGTCTGGTGCCATCGGGCGGACTGAGTTTTAGGCGGTTGAATAATGCATCGGATAATTGTTGCGTTGAATTAAGGTTAAATCGTTCACCGATATAATCAAACACTTGTGTTTCAATATCACTCAAGCGACTTTGAAGCTCAGCGGACATTTTTTTAAGGAATTTTATATCCAAGGTAATGCCGGTCATTTCCATGTCAGCAAGGACCGGGATAAGCGGCATCTCAAGCTGTTCAAAAAGCGACATGGCAGAGTTTGCTGTCAACTCCGCCTTGAGCCCTGGTAGTAATCTAATGACCGCAATTGCATCCTTGGCCGCATATGGTGCAGCTTTTTCAATTGGAACTTGCGCCATGGTGATCTGTTTCTTGCCAGTCCCAATCAAGCTGCTGATTTCGTTCATGCGAAAATCGAGGCGAACCCAGGCTAAATTTTTTAATCCCAAATTATGCGATGTAGGGTTGGTCAACCATTCAGCAACCATTGTATCGAAGGTGAGGGGAGATGGACGCAATCCATTTCTGGCCAGCAGGACAAAATCGTATTTGAGGTTATGACCGATTTTTGGGATATTGATATTTGTTAACGGGTCTCGTAATGCATCAATAACCTGTTGGATCGGTAACTGGCGATTATTTTCCCCTTCATGCCCAACAGGGATATACCACCCTTCGTTGGCATCCATTGCCAGGGAAATTCCAACCAGATCTGCCCGCATCTGGTCAGTGGAGGTTGTTTCAGTATCAAAGGAAATGATCTTTGCGGATTGCATTCGCTGAACTAGGCTGTCAAGTGCTTGTCCGTCATCTACGACATGAACGATGATTTCTCCTTCTTGTTCAGGTGCAGCACTAAGTGGCGGTGTGGAATGAGGGAACAAGGAAAGTTGTTCATCTTTTGTGGCTACAGATTTTCCAAAAGCTGGGTATAAGGCAGTCAGACGTCCCATTAAAGATCGAAATTCTAGCTCCCTAAACAACGCTTCAACGCGAGCAGGATCGAAATGTTCGGTCCGCGCCATATCCAGGTCCAGCTTGATTTTGAGATCAGTGATAATGGTCGCCAGTTTTTGACTTAGGTATGCATATTCTTTACTAGCTTGGAGTTTTTTTCGAGTGGTTTCTGAGATATCATCCAGATGATTATAAATTTGGTCCAAATTCCCATAGGTAAGTAACAAAGATACAGCGGTTTTTTCACCAATCCCAACGACTCCGGGAATGTTATCTGATTTATCTCCCACCAGGGCTTTATAATCCACGACCTGGTCAGGTTTCACGCCGAGTAAATCAACGACATCTTTGGTAAAATAATCCTTTGCATCGGCAAGGGTTTTCCCAGGCAGATTAACCAGGATACGATCGTTCACAAGTTGTAACAAGTCCCTGTCGCCAGTGATGATTTTAATACCAAATCCTTCTTCAGCCAGGTGATGTGAAAGGCTTCCAAGGACATCATCCGCTTCATAGCCTTCCACCTCAAGTCGGGGGATATTAAATGCATCCACAATCTGGCGAATACGTTCCATTTGTGGTCGGAGGTCTTCCGGCATTTTTGCCCGTGTGGCTTTATATTCTGGGAACAAAGCATCCCGAAACGTTTTCCCGGTATCAAAAGTGACTGCCAGATAATCAGGATGATCCTGTTCAAGCAGGCGGAGCAAAATGGAGGTAAAACCAAATACGCCAGCAGTAGGTTCACCAGCATGGGTGGTGAAGGCGTTTGAAGAACCCCTTGTTAGAGCAAAGTATGCCCGGTATGCCAGGGCATGTCCGTCGAGTAAGTAAATAATAGGAGGCATGCTAATTTATTGGTATAAAGATGAATTATACACACCTTGATGCTCACGAATTTCATGAATGTATCTATTAACAAGGTGTGGTTGTATGGTTTGCTTGCCGCCAGAGATGAAGAAGCCGGGAGCCCAGAAATCTTCTGACGGGTTTTCTTCTGCCAGGGCTGGGAATTGGGAAAAGATATACCGAGAGGTTTTCTGACGCAAGGTACGAACGAGTAAGGCTGGTGATGTTGTCAGTGGTGCTCCAGCAATCCATTGGATATGATCGGAGTGAATGGACAGATGTTCCAGTCGCCAGCCAAAGGCTAAACAGAGCTGGCCCATCCATTTAAATAAATAAGACGCCAGGTTGCTATTTACAAGGTGCTGTGGCATACGGGGGATCAGCAGGCAAGAATAGGTGATATATTGTCCAACAGATAATGGCGCTATCGTATTTTCTGATTCTAAATCGGTAATCGATCGAGTTTCATCAACTACAATATCAGGTGTTTTACTTGCTGTCTGGGAGACAAATTCAGAAATCTCATGATAATCAGAGATTTCACCTTCGATAGATTGAGTTGAATATCCTGCATTGGTCTCAATGTCGGAATCATTGGGTTTTGTAGCCGGTGAAGGTACCGCACTAGTTGTTTGTTGCTGTAAATCAGCTTGATAGGATGATGGAAATGGAAGAACAGAACTACCAGCAACAGTTTCAGTCTGAACTGATGGTAATTCGGTTGTTGCAGGCATGGGCTGATTTATTGAGGAATCGATAGTAGAGACAGGTTGAACTTCTTCAACAGTTTTCTTTATTGGCAGATTGCCACGATCGATTTCAGTTGTCCGGTACTCCAACAAAGAATTCTCTGGTGGTGATAATAAGCCGTGGGTAAGGTTTACAGTTTGTCGCCTGACTACGCTGAATGGGGTAGTTTGGTCAAACACTAGGGCGAGCATCATTTCCCTGGATAAAGAAACAACATACAAAAAATACCTGGTTTTAATAAATTCCAGTTGGATGAATCGAACAATATCACCATTTCCCACCCTTTGTTGGCTCTGGGAGATTTGCTTTTGTAGATTTTGGGAGGAAATTTTACTAAAGCTATTGATCAGATCAACCAATTCCTGGATCGCAGCTGGGGGAAGCATTCCTGAATGGGTATAGAGCTGTTTTCTGCGCAAGACAAGGACTTCAAGAGCATCTGTTTTATCTGAAAGGTTGGTAAGCCTTTGATTCAGGTATGAAAATTCGTCCAATCTGGAATACGAGGTGAGGTTGCTTACTGGTACAATCGTTGAAGCATGTTTTTGTGGTTGGACTGGGTCAGGATTGTGCAATTGTGAAGGAGGTGTTCCAGGTCTACCAATTTTTGGGGACGCATGCTGAAGTGATGCAAATAATTGTGCTGAAGTAAAGGATCTTGGTAAGAATTCGTTTGGTTTTATGTTTATTATTTGAGACCGTGGGATACCATGCTCTGCAAGAATCAGGATTAGGTGCAACCTTGGTGATAAATCCTTAAGTTCATTAATCACCTCAGGATCTTGAAAATCCGGATGTTGGGAATCAAGGATGCAGGCATCAACAGATGATATTCGGGAATATTCCAGTGCTTCCAAAATGCCTTGGAATGGAATAGTTAAGTACCCACCGGCTTTATCCAATTCTTGTTGGATTCTCAAGACCATTTCAGGGGATGGAACAATTACCAATACGGTTGCTTCACCCTTCATAATATCAGTTTATCACGCCCTCACTTTTGCTGCAAGGAATATTGACAACAGTGGTTATACATGATATTGTTTAGTTGGATGGAAAAGCTTATACGACTTTTCCGAGTTTGTTTTGCATGCCTGTTCATTATGATGACGATACTTGGAACAGGTGTTGTTTACGCCGCTGAATCTTCCAATGAGGAAATAATACGTCAGGCAACCATCAATGTCTCTTACACACGCTACGAGTGGTGGTTACTACGCTGGTCAGATAACCAAATCCTATGTTATGTGTATATCGATCATGAAGGATGGCCAACTACAGATGAAGTCCTGGCTGATTGCGGTACCAAGATCTATAACCAATGGATATATACACAGCCTTGCAATGGGTTGGATCAAAACCAAATACCCACCAGTGATTGTTTAGGATTATATTTATACTTTTATGGAAGCTCAACCGCACAGAAGGAAATTTTAGTAAATTTACCTCCATCACAGGTTTATGTGTCCTTAACTGGATGCAATCCTGTAGCTCCTGAAAACCTGTGTCCAACAATTCCCAAATTACACTTTATTGGCGATGAACCACTACCCAATGAACAAATCAAAACCATCCATGTAATAATGGATGGAATTGAAACCGTTTGCCAGGGTGAAACTTGTGATATCCAGTTGCGACCAACGAATTTATCTGGAACGACGGTTGAATTTTGGGCAGATTCCAGTTTTGGTGATTCGAGCGAAAAATTCACTGCCCTGGTTCGGGTGATTGATAGTGGGGTTAGTGCAACTCCCACGAGTGGTGGTTGGTATATTGACGTGATTTCTACTCAATGGGTGGGGAGTGAAATTGCCACCTGTGCCGATGTTTGGCAGGCATTTCCACCCGTAGGGGGCACCCCTGACTGGTTATCCACCCCTGAAGACCCAGCATTCCTTGAAACTGAAGAACCCTACGCATATCTTGCTGGTCGTTTGATTGCTGAAGGGGTGGTGGATGCATCTTCGTGTCCTAATGGCGGCTTATTATCGAATGGTTATGCGGATAATTGTGGACTTGAGATCGCAATGCCGGAAGTGATTATTTGGCAAAATCAATTTGATGACCAGATTATGCAGATTGCTTTAGAAACAAAGGTACCTGCACAGTTATTGAAGAATTTGTTTGCTCAAGAAAGTCAATTTTGGCCAGGTGTTTTCCGTCAACCTAATGAATATGGATTAGGCCAAATCACAGATAACGGGGCGGATGCTCTTCTGTTGTGGAATCCATCCTTTTACAACCAGTATTGTCCACTGGTACTTACCGAAGATCAATGCTCGGTGGGTTATCTTAAGCTCGATGCTGAATACCAGGCATTATTGAGAGGCTCACTGGCAACTACTGCGGATGCAGATTGCCAGAGTTGTGAGTACGGCATAGATCTAACTACGATTGATCAAAGTATCAACCTGGCTGCTCATTCCCTGCTTGCCAATTGCGAGCAGGTAGCTCAAATTGTTTATAATGCCACTGGTCAACTAGCTGGAAATGTAGCCAATTATGAAGAGTTGTGGAAATTTACTATTGCAAATTATCACGTCGGGCCAGGATGCTTATCATATGCATTATATACAGCCTGGGCAGCAAGGGCTTCAATAGATTGGGAACATGTATCTACCTATCTCACGGAACCTTGTGAGACAGTGATCCCATATGTGACTCAAATTACCATATCCCCCTAACGCATTATTAACCTTAGTCGGGTAAAAAATCTTAGGAAATTATTATTTTCCCAGCAATCGAATGAGCTGTTGGAATTCTTCCCATTCCTCGGTGAAGAAATGTACTGTGACGTTGTTCAATTCCAAATGATAGGTAGTTTCACCATCCGGTTCATCAGCTTTCCATATCTGATAATGAAGATTATCAGTTTCTGCAACCACCTGGGTCTTAAAATCCATGTCATTATCCGGCATAGGTATTCCTTTCTTAAATGATCACATCTAGATAATACGAAAATAAAATATTTATGGTGGCGGTAACACGTACCAGGGGCTGAGAAATCCACCCAAGTAGCGTGTTTCAAAATGAAGGTGTGTACCGGTTGAATTTCCAGTGCTGCCAACTGCCCCAATGTATGAACCTGAACCAACACTTTGACCACAGCCAACATTTACTGAACTCAGATGAGCATAAAGGGATTGGTAACCATTTCCATGGTCGATCATCACCATATTGCCATAACCACCATTAGACCAACCTGCAAAGACGACAACTCCTGCATCCGAGGCGAACACTCCATCACCATTTGATCCTGCAATGTCGATACCGAGATGACCAGACCAGTAGTCATTACCAGATAGGGCGTGGGAGGATGTCGGCCAGGAAAAGGCACCAGAGCCGTAAGCTCCGGAATAATCCCCCTCGCATGCACCTGGACCCAGGACTGATTTTGATACACCAGAGTTCGCCCGAGCGATGGTGGGAACAAGCCATTGGCGAAACTCGCGGTGCCCATTCGGAATCATGATCCATTGTTCAGGTTCCACTTGTGGATCGGTAAGATCAAAGTTGTTACCTTCCCAACCAAGGATATCTTCCACCTCGGCATCAAATTTTGCTGCAACAGAATCTATTGTGTCCCCTTCTTGCCACTGATAATATACACCATCGATAGGTGGAACATTAAGTTCCATGCCTGGATTAAGCATATCTGGAGAGTCATTCAATTGGTCATAATTTGCCCACAGAATGGTCTCCGGTTTTAGATTAAAGCCTTGAGCGATCCCAAACACAGAATCCCCGGTAGTGACTGTATAATCGATAATATTGGTGCGTGGTCTGGTAGGGATATTCGTATGCAGGGAAGTGCGACGAATTATTCCGTCTTCAGAAATTCCCCGATCAAACGTCGGTAGGGTGCTATCTTCAATATTTTCTAGTGAAAGAGTAACTTGGGTCAGACTGGATGCAGTAGAGGAAGGTTCGAGTGAGGCAGCCTTGGTGGTTTTTACCCGCCATCCAAGATAACCAGCTAAAAGCACGAGGCTCAAAGCTAGCATCCAGGTGCCGGTAAGCAGGATAGCATTTGGTTCTCGCCGATTACTCACCTTGGTTGATTCGGTTGGGCTAATATCTTGATTATATTTTTCATTCATGACCAATACCAATTAGATCCGCGTTTATTATAACTGTTTAATCAATACCGCGGTTTTAACCAGTAAGTATATTAGTCTTGATCTTCGTTTAAGGTTTCGAGGAAAGTCAGATTATTATCAGTCCTGGATAGACGCTGCAGGATTGCCTCAGTTCCGGTAGCTGGATCCATTCCAGCCCCGAAAGGTGGTGCTGCAATCATCTGGTCATACATACGGCGCATCAACCAAACACGCGGGGTAAGATCAGGCCCAAGTAATAACTCTTCACGTCGGGTTGATGACCGTTCAATATCAATTGCAGGGAAGACCCGGCGTTCCTGTAATCGGCGCGAAAGCAAAAGCTCCATATTCCCAGTTCCCTTGAATTCTTCATAAACTACATCATCCATGCGTGAACCTGTATCAACTAAACAGGTGGCGATAATGGTAAGGGAACCCCCCTCTTCAATATTACGGGCGGCACCAAAGAAGCGCTTGGGTGGATAAAGGGCGGATGGGTCGATACCACCGGATAATGTCCGCCCGGAAGGGGTGACAACCAAATTATATGCCCGGGCTAAACGAGTAATAGAATCCATTAGAATAACAACATCCCGCCCTGTTTCCACAATGCGCTTTGCGCGTTCCAAAGCCATCTCGGCAACCCGCACGTGTGAGGTCACTGGTTCGTCAAATGTTGAGGATATCACTTCAGCATCAACTGAGCGGTCCATATCGGTGACTTCTTCAGGACGCTCACCGATCAATGCGACCATTAGATAGACATCTGGGTGGTTGGTTGATATTGCATTGGCAAGCTGCTTTAGAATGGTAGTCTTCCCTGCCTTGGGAGGTGAAACGATCAGACCACGCTGCCCGCGTCCAATTGGGGTGACCATGTCGATCAAACGCGTCGCCAGGGTATGTCGATCAGTTTCCAAATTAAAGCGCTTATCAGGGAAAATTGGTGTCAGGCTTTCAAATGCAGGTCGGTTGCGAACCTCTTCAGGATCAATACCATTGACGGTTTCTACTTTGAGCAAACCGTAATGTTTTTCTGACTCCCGCGGGGGTCTGACATGACCAATGATCAGGTCACCATCCCGTAGACTATATCTACAAATCTGAGATTGAGATACATAGACATCAAATGCTCCAGGCTGATAATGACCTGATCGCAAAAATCCCATCCCATCACTCATGATTTCCAAGATTCCTCCACGCAGCTCAAGGCCATCTCTCTCAGCTTCAGCTTGCTGGATTTTTAGAATGAGATCATCTTTCTTTAATCGATTGGCACTTGGAACGTTGAGGTCCCTGGCGATCTGTCGGAGACGATCCAGGGGTGTGGTTTGTAATTCAATTACTTTCATATGGTATCTTCTCTAAAGTAAAAATTTTGGATTTACACGATAATCTTTTAGGTCTAACCACAGCCTAATATCACATAATTATATAAATCGAGGGCAGAAGTCAGATAAGTAAATAAGGCTAGTTACTGGTAATGGGGGGAAATTTAACAAGTAGATTATAGCATGTATACGTGATTTATGCAATCATTTCGCAAAGCATTTTGCTAATAAATTTGTGTATTTTATCCCAATGAAGTTTATTATCCTATCATGCTTATAAGTAGATATTGCAATTTAAAAGTATTCACGCTTCAAAGAAGACTAGCTTCGTCTTGCTTGCAGTAGGACGATATTTCCGCAATATAACCAATTATCTTCAGTTTTGAATTCTTTTTTTGGATTTAATAATTTCTCGAGACTTTAACACCATGAAAAAAATGAATTCGTTGGTTATTGAAGTATTTAATCATAGACAGTTAAATTGATTAATACCAGCTATTGCTTAACATCGAAAATTTGAAAATATTCCGATACTTTCCATTCCACATATACGGGTTAATTTACATCTTTTATTGTATATTTATGCTCAATTTTACAGGCTTTGCTTAGCATCGCCTGTGCGGGACAGTATTTTGTTGCGGATAACTCAATTGATCGTTCAACTGCAGCTGGATCAATGTTACGCCCTTCTACGATATATTCAAGGAATATGTGCGTAAAGACTTTTGGAAACTCATCTGCTCGCTCTGCCCTTACCTGAACCTCGAAAGCAGTCACATCCTGTCTCTTTTTCTTCAGGATGGAGATCGTGTCCATGCCTGTACATCCAGCCAAACCAATCGCAATCAATTCCATTGGTCTAAATCCAGTATTTTCACCTCCGGCCGATGCTTCACCATCCAATGGCAAGGTGAAATCACTTTCGCCGACCCCGGTAAAGGATAATTTATCATTCCAAATGACTTTTACAACCATAATCATTGCTCCAGAAGTGGGGTCACATATTTTTCTAACATTTCCCGGTTAATTGGGCCTGTCCATGCAAGAATAACATTTCCATTGCGATCTATAACATACGAGCTTGGCAAATTCTCGTTTTTAAATGAAATCAAAGATTTCGTATTTGGATCCAACAAAACTGGGAAGGTTAATTCGTATTCCTCTGCAAATTTTACTACCTCTTCTTTGGGATCTCCTGCTTCAATCCCGAGTAACATAAATCCTTGTTCCGAATGCTCCTTATAGTACCTGGATAAGGTTGGCATTTCTGCTTTGCACGGAGGACACCACGTTGCCCAGTTGTTAATTAATATAATTTGATCTCGAAAATCTGAGATTGTTACTTGCTCTCCGTTGATATTATTCAGTGTCAGATCCGGGGCAGGATAATTTACTTCTGATGGAATGACGGTGTAATCAGATGATATTCCATCAACTGAAATTAATTTGGCTGCGACCAATCCTAAAACGATCAGACCAACGCCAATTAATATCAGTGGGATATAATAACTGAACCCTTTTTTCATTTTTCCTTTTTGCATAACCATATTACTTGAAACCTACAAATTAGCTACCCGGCTTATTTCCTGAAGAAGATCATCTTCGGGTATTGCACCCACTACAACCCCTTTACCATTATTTATCGTAGTCTGAGGCACACCGCTGACATTATAATGCATTGAAAGTTCGTAAAACTCATTTGCAGAGACCATTTCAGCTGTAATATTGGGATTTTCCATTGCCAATTGATGGGCAAGCACCACGGCTTGCGGACAGTATGGTCAGGTTGGTGTTGCAAATACTTTTAGATTTATGGGGCTTTTCAAATTGCGGAGTGTATTTCGCGTCTCTGATTTTAACCCCGAATCACGCCGTGAGACTAAAAGGATTGCCTGAATTAGCGAGCTAAATTCATAACCTGAAGGTTGACCAGCAAAACGTATCCCATAATCAATAACTTCATCTGGTTCATGTCCGGCAATTACAATGCTGGGGGCAAGATCAACGTCATATTGTTGTGCCGTTTGAGGATCCTCATCAATACTGTATGCTTTAAGGAAAATTATTTTTGATAAATTGGAGAGTTCTTCCAATAATATTTTGGTATCTTCACAGGTATCACAGAAATCAGGTTTTGAAAATAAAATAATTTCTACTGGATGCACCAATTGGGCATCAAATATTTCCATGATTTGTTTTTCTAAATCTTCGTTAAGCACCTTGTCAGGCATATTTCTCCTCGTATATAATTTAGTGGTGGCTATTTTCTTACTATATTATGATGCTTGATCGTGTGATTCGTTACATATAATAAATTTATGCAATCCTTGTGTGTGGTGTTATAATATTTTAAGGTATACGTGATTTATTATTCCTTCTTCGCTTAATCGGAGACATCAAAGGTTAGGATGGATAAACTTTCGAAAGCTAACAACAGGCCATTGATATTTATCCTGGGATTATTAATGTTGGGGGTTTTGCTGCTTATTCCGTTATCTGTGTCCTATGCCGAAGGTATTGTCAATCAAGGGATGATGCAAGGATTTGGCGATCCGAATGATGGCTCCACAATAAGACATTCATTCCTTCTTACTGATACAGTAACAGCAACTCCGACAATAACTCAAACTCTCACCCAGACACCCACGGATCTGCCAACCTTAACCGCCTCCCCAACCGAAACAGTATCTCAAACTATAACAGCATCCCCAACCTTGACTGCCACTCCAACTGCAACAACAGCCCCAACCGAGACTGGGACATCTACACCAATTACTACGGGAACAGAAACTGCGACAAGTACGCCCACCATCAAGCCAACACTAACACCAACGGTAACAGGTACTCAGCCTACAAAAACTGCGACCCCAACTGCAACCGGTACTTTGTCAGTTGTTCCTTCATTAAGAGTGCAGGTTCAGCCAACTGAAGCAAGAATTAATGAAAATTTCACCTTTGCAATTGAAGTGGGTAATATTGGCACTGGAGTTACCACCAACAACGTCGTGATAGATGCCTTCCCGACTTATATTGATGTCCTGACTGTGACAACAGGTCGAGGGACAATCACCAAACTAGCTCACTCATTTGTGGTCACCATTGGAGATATCTCTCCGAATGAGAAGATCACCATTGTTGCAGGCGTAAAAGTAAACGCAACCCTTACCCGCACTGAAACGATAGTGAATGTTGTGACATTGACTTACGATATTGGCAAGTCTATGACTGCGAGCGTTAATTACAAGGTGATTTACCAGACTTTGCCACCCACGGGTGAGTTGCCTTTGAATTGGCGAGATGGGAAAGTATACTCGTCCAGCATCGTGCCAGCTGTATTGCTGCTTGTTTTAGGCAGTATCCTACTATTGATAGGGATCTGGTTAAAGGTAACTGGTAAGAAGAACACCTTTTGGATGATTACAATTGGAAGTTTATTTGTGATCATTGGATTTGTAATCGGGACATCAGCCTTGGGGATACTGCAATCGTTTCAACAAGCAAATCAAGACGAGTTTACTCCCACGGAAAGTGGCAGCCTTGCTCTAGCTCAACCGGAAGAACCAGCGGAGACTAATATACCTAGACTTCCTGCTTCAGCGTACTCAACACCGGAAGCAGTACCAATTGTCACCTTACCTAATTATCCCATTCCAACACCTGTGATCACGATAACTCCAAAGCCAGGGGAATCAGGACCGGATACCAGCCCGATAGTGCGGATAGCAATCCCTGGCATTCTGCTAGATACAGAAGTTAAATATGTTCCTTATGATGGCGTCAGCTGGTTGATATCTGGCTTACGGGAGGAGGTTGCATGGATGGGCAATACCTCCTGGCCTGGATTAGGTGGAAATACCGGTCTTGCTGGTCATGTGACTGTTGCTGGAATGGGAGATGGACCGTTTCGTCACCTGGACCAGTTAACCGCTGGTGAGGTTGTTATCCTCTACACAGAGAACAATGCTTATACCTATACGGTTAGGGAGAGTCGTATTACTGATGATGGAGATATGTCGGTAACGCTGGCAACAAATAACCCACAAATTACGCTGATCACCTGTGTGAATTGGGATCAGGAAAGTCATACATACCTAAACAGATTGGTCGTTTTTGCTGATTTGGTTCGAACAGATCCGATCAGGATGGGCACGGCGCCATAATCCATAAATGATGGGACAAAAGCACTGGATTCACTATCCAGTGCTTTTTTAATCCATCACCGAGAATACCCATTCACCAGCAACCATCGTAGCAGTTGGTTTGATGTTTTTCAGCTCATCGGGTGGACAATTATATGGATCTTTGTTCAGTATTACTAAATCTGCCAGGAAACCAGGGGCAAGCTTTCCCAGACAGTCTTCCATGCATGCTGCATATGCAGGTCCAGCAGTAAAAGCAAGGATCGCTTCTGCGATGCTCAGGCGTTGTTCTGGGTACCAACCCTGTTCTGAGGGTGCGCCATCGGTGCGACGACGAGTGACAGCAGCATGTAGGCCTAAAAACGGATCGGGGGATTCGACGGGTGCGTCAGACCCAAATACCAGTGAACTACCATGCGTTAGGAGCTCTCGCCAGGCATAAGCAAATTTAGATCGCTTTCCCCAAAATCGATCTGCCATTAACATATCTGAAGTGGCGTGGATGGGCTGCATAGAGGCGATGATATTCAGGTTTGAGATCCGTTCGATATCATCAGGATGGATGACCTGGACATGCTCAATGCGGTGACGAAGCTGGTGTTTCGATCGAGACGATATGAGGTCTTCATATTTTCTCAACTGCGCATAGGCGTTCAAAACTTCATGATTGGCGCGATCTCCGATGGCATGAACGGCAAGGCTGATGCCATTGGACGCTGCCTGGCGACCATACTCAAACAATTCCTCAGCATCCAACGTCAAGATTCCGCGATTCTGAGGATCATCCTCATAGGGCTGAAGCATGGCAGCGGTGCGTGGACCAAGTGCGCCATCGGCAAACAATTTTAACGCTCCAACACGCAGCATATCATCACCAAAACCAGAACGTAATCCCAAGTCAATGGCATCAGGTAAATTCGCCAGGGGAATGCTCTTAGTGATGCGGAGTTTTAATTTTTTTTCTGCATGGATAACTTGGAGAGCAGAAAAACATCGCCTTTGGTCAAAATCATGGACTCCAGTAAGCCCCATTTTCCATAGAATGGGTTGGGCTGATTGAATGGAATTAACTACCTGGACCAAACTGGGTTCTGGTATGGCCCTATTGATGATTTCCATTGCTGATTCGAATACGATACCATCGGGTTCGCCATTGCGATGTCCGTCCAATGCGTCCACCAGGAGGGTCGGGTGTATTGTGATCAATTCCCGCTAAATTTAAAGCTTGTGTATTCACCCAGCCACAGTGAAGAGATTTGTGTGTAAGGTAAATTGGATTTTGTGGAGCAATTTCATCAAGCTGATTTGCTGACCCATATCCTTCTGCCCAACGATTTTGATTCCATCCATGACCCAATACCCAATCACCCATCGGTGTTTGCATTGTTCGAATTGCCACCCTTTGGATGCATTCCCCCTGCGTGACGGTCTCGCAATCAACTCGTTGCATACTGAGGGCATAACTTTCCAGGTGCATATGAGCGTCAGTTAGACCTGGGATGATTGATTGACCGTGAAGGTTTAAAATATTTCTGGTGGAGAAAGAATCTTTGATTTCTGCATCTGATCCAACAGCCAATACGCGATCATTGTCGATCGCAATTGCCGTTGCAATGGGCTGTGCTGGATTTTGAGTAAGGATATTGGCGTTGAAAATAACAAGCATATCAGATGGGGTCAGTCGGTTTGACCAAGTATGCGTAAGATGATTGCGTCCAATTCCTCATCGGAATAGTAATGGATTACCAATGTCCCACCCTGTTTGCGTGGGTGTAGATTTACCCTTGTACCCAATCGTTGACGCAATCTTTCCTCCAGGTAGGTTACATCTGGTTTTGGATTGATTTTTGTTTCTGCTGGTGGACGTTGGCCAAGTAATTTACGTACTAAATCTTCTGTCTTGCGAACATTTAATTCGTGTTTGATGATGGTTTGCAATGCTGCTGATTGTGCCTGGGTGGTTGGTAAACTGAGCAAGACACGTGCATGCCCTTCACTGATATCACCATTAGCAAGAGATTGGCGCACATCTTCAGGGAGTTTAAGCAGGCGTAATGTATTTGTGATCGATACGCGGCTTTTTCCTAATTGTTGCGCGATCTGCTCATGTGACAGGTTGAAATCATCTGCCAGCTGGCGATAGGCTTCTGCTGCTTCAAGAGGGGTGAGGTCAGTCCGCTGGACATTTTCGATCAGCGCCAGCTCGAGAAGTTTTTGTTCAGAAGCTTCTCGAATGAGCACAGGGACGGAATCCAAGCCAGCAAGACCAGCGGCCAATAGACGACGCTCGCCAGCGATTAGTGTGTATTTACCTGCATCATCACCAGGTGTGACGATGAGTGGCTGCAGGATGCCATTCTCACGAATGGATGCAGCCAGCTCTGCAAGTTCCTCCTGGTCCATTTGAGAACGTGGCTGGCGCGGATTGCGGTTTATGGCTGTGATGGGTAATAATTCATAGCCACTGGATGGAGTTACAGGCAGGGATTCAGGAGTAAAATCTCCACTGGGGATCAGGGCATCAAGCCCTCTACCAAGACCGGTCTTTTTTGTCATTCTGAGCTCACTAATGTCTGGAGGGTTTCTGTAATCAGGACACCATCACCAACCAGGATTTCGCGCGCCAGGTTGGAATACGCGATCGCACCATTAGATCCAGGAGCATAAACCGAGATTGGTTGCCCATAGGAAGGTGCTTCTGCCAGGCGGACTGAGCGCGGAATTATGGTGTTGAAAACCTGGCTTGGAAAATGACGATTTATCTCATTCACAACATCTGCACTGAGCTTTGTGCGAACATCAAACATAGTTAATACTACCCCACGTACGCGTAAATTGGGGAATATGGCAGAACGGATGCGTGACAGGGTCTGGTTCAGTTGACCGATACCTTCCAAAGCAAGGTATTCACACTGAACCGGGATGATGACACCATCCTTGGCAGCCACAACGCCATTCAGGGTCAACAAACCAAGGGACGGTGGGCAATCTATGAGAATGTAATCATATCGCTCGGTCAGTGGGTGGAGCGCTTCCCTGAGGCGAGTTTCACGGGAGATGACCGATACCAGCTCTACTTCGGCACCCGCAAGCGCAGGTGAGGATGGGAGGAGTGAAAGCTTTAATCTCTGGTTGTACAAGATATTATTAATGGCTGGAGAGGCTCCAATGACCACATCATAGATGCTATTTTTTACTGATTGTTTATCGATACCGAGGCAGGACGAAGCATTTGCCTGTGGGTCAAGATCCACCAGCAGGATGCGCTGATCAAAAGTTGCCAGGAATGCACCCAGGTTGACTGCTGTCGTAGTCTTACCGACACCACCTTTCTGGTTAGCAATCGTATATATCCGGCCCATTAAAGAACCTCAATCGAATATTCCTTGACTTCTTCAGGGCTGGGTATGCCATCCAACCCCACGCGGGTTACCGAAGAAGATGCAACTTGGTTGGCAAAGCGGGCAGATTCCCAAGGATCTCGTGTTAGATATAGGCGGATGAAGAAAGCAGCAGCAAAGATATCCCCTGCACCCGTAGAATCAACCTCTTCCACCTGGGATGGTCTGAACCTACGCACATCACCGTTCCAGTAAACTCTTGCACCGGCGGGCCCTTCTGTCACTACCAGCACTCGAGAAGCCGAGGCTAATTCTTCTATCCGGGACTCGTCTCCTTGAACGTCGTGTATGCTTAGGATGGCTGCACCGGATTGCTGTAAGGTAAACGCAGCTTCAGGCCATTCGGAATGGCGGACATGTCCAGCATTGTCCCATCTACGCATCCAACCTTGAGGGGTGACACCGACCAGGGAGGTAGGGAAGTGCCTGACCAAACCCGGTTCAACTTCCTGGGCTACAGGACCCAGGTGCACGATGGGTGCCTGTCTCCACGGTTCAGGAATCATGTGGTAGTCCAATCGTGGAGCAACACTGTGAATAATTTGGATACGACCTTCTTCGGTGTAAATATTTTCAAAAGTCGTCGATTGATCGGAGGGGTAATTTATTATTGGGATAGGTCTCAAGTTACCCAACGGTAGTTCTGCTCCCCAAGAGGTGACAATACCAACTCGTAGACCTAAAGCATGCGCAGTTAAACCTGAATATGCTGCTGTACCTCCTAGGCGTGGTCCTGCTGGAGTTAGATCTATTGTTAAATGGCCAATAACGAGGTAATTAATAGGTTCCAAAGGGGAGAGGCTGAACATGGATAAATTATACCTGAAACCAAAAAGATGCTGCCTTTTTTAGTAAAGACAGCATCTTGTTGAATAAGCTATTCTTTAGGGATGATCGTCACTTTACGATGTGGTTCTTCCCCAAGACTTTCGGTAGTGACGTGAGCATCATCCCGCAGTTCCATATGGATTATACGCCGTTCATTGGGTGGCATGGGTTCGAGGGTTTGTTTCCGTCCGGTCTTGACTGCCTGTTCCGCAATGCGATGGGCAAGCTGACGGAGTTGCCGCTCACGGCGGGTACGATATCCTTCCACGTCAAGGACAACAGTCAGGTTTTCCCCAAGCTCTTTGCTGATGATCAGGCGGGATATATATTGAAGCGCATTTAGTGTTTCTGATCGCTTACCAATTAATACACTCAAGTCTTTGCCAGTTATATCCACCAGGATGGCGCGGGTTCCACGGACGTCATCAACCTCCCCGAATGAAGCCGTCACTTCAGCCTGGATATCCATTTTCGCGAGCAGCTCGGTGACAGTTTCTTGGGCGACATGGAGAGAAATCTCTTCTTTTGTGTTTGCGGGCGGTATGCGAACAGGTTTGACGGTTAGTTCGTCCTCAGAAGTCTCTCCATAGGTAATATTATTAGTTGAGGATAATTCTGTATCGAATTCTTCCGGAATGTCTTGTTTTACGATCAGGCGGACACGCGCCTGGTGTGCTCCAAGGCCAAATAAACCGCGGCTTCCTTCATCTAATATCTCGATATCAACAGCATCACGGGTCAAATCCAATTCAGCCAGTCCTTTTTCGATGGCATCATTGATTGTTGGAGCGATTATTTCAATGGTCGCACGTTGTAGGTTCATAAATAATTCCCAAATACCTTCATCTTGCAGAAGAATTTACTTTGCAGGAGCAGCTTTTTTCTTTGGAAGCAGGTTGCTCCAGGTTACCTTGCCCATGATCGCATACTGAGCAATACCAAGGACATTGCTCATAATAAAATACAATGCCAAACCTGAAGCCAAGGTGTATGAAATCCATCCCATCAAGATGGGCATATACAGGTTCATCATTTTTGACATTTGGGCACCCTGGTCGCCTGGATTTGCTGCCGGGGTCATCAGCTTGGATTGGAGCCAGGTGGTAATGACCACGATGATGGTCAAGATTGGTATAGGAATAACCATCACCAATCGGTAAAATAAAAGGTGTTGACGAGGTTTCTGGTAATCCAAGGTTCATCCACAAGAACTGGCTATTCAATGGGATAAGTACAGAAGCAGGAATGAAGGCATACAAATCACGGCTGAGGTTTAGTAGCTGGATGGGTGCTGAAGCCATGGCAAGCGAGATAGATTGATAGAGACCAATCATGATGGGGAACTGAATGACTAATGGCAGACAGGAACCAAGAGGATTGATGCCCATTTCCTTATATATTGCCATTTGTTCCTGGGCTAGTTTTTCCTTGTCGTCTTTATATTTCTTTTGTATTTCCTGCCACTTTTTGGATCCCTGCAGTTCCTGCATTTTCTGTTGCCCTTTCAATTGCTGGGCAGTGAGAGGGTAGGTGAGCAAGCGGATGAGAATAGTGAAAATGATGATCGCCAATCCGAAATTATTCAGGATCAGGTCATATATCCAGATCAGGACATTTACCATGGGTGAAAGAATGAACGTATTCCACATAAGTAGTTATCTCCGTAGTCGTTTACGTAACTAGTCTTACTTTTTGGCTGGGGTGAATGTCCATTTCTGGTTGGCATCCATATTCATGGCAACCAGGAGTGAATCGAAATTGGTCGGTGCGACGAGGATTGTATCTCCCGTAATAACTGGAGACGAGTAGATCAGACCACCAATCACCTTACTGCTAAGCACGTCACCATTGGTGCTAATGATAAACAATGAGTCACCTTCGGTGGTTAGATAAATCTTGTCATCAAGTACTACTGGCTTGTCGACAATTGTATTCTGCGGTTGAATGCGCCATAAAGATGTACCATCAGTTGCGTTCACGGCATAAAAATATCCAGACAGATCACCAAAATATAGGACATCATTGGCGAGAACCGGTCCTGACCAAACCCAATCTTCGGTTTTGAAACGCCAAAGGATCGTCCCACTTTTACTGTCAAGAGCGAGCATTTCACTGCCGAACGTCCCCACAAACAGAACTCCGTTTGAGCTGACTGCCGGTCCGCCAACCAATGCGCCATCAAGATCAGGGGTTTGCCACAATATGCGGCCTGTCTGGGCATCCATTGAATATACTGAATGGTCCATGGAAGCGACGTATATGCATCCACAATCTGGATCTGTGGCTGGTTGTGCCCAGGCTGGTCCACCGGTTTCCTGCGACCAAACTTGTTTGCCATTCATATCTATCGCATAAATGAAACCATCAGCTGATGGTTGATAGATCATCGTCTCTGTGACCAACGGGCTGCCAATCAACCGGTTTTTGGAACCACTGAAATTCCAATTCTCCGAGCCGGTCTTCGGATTGAGACTGTAAAGTTTATAATCGTAACTGGGTACAATCAGTTGACCATCGGGAGTAAGAACCGGGGGAGTATAAAATGTAATTTTTGCATTTGGCTTGTCGGGATATCTCCAGTTCTCGCTTCCAGATTTAACATCAATTGCATACACCTGGCTACCAGCAGCCAGGTATGCAGTATCTGAGTCGTTGGTTAGTCCATGCCAGCTTGTGGAGGCATATGCTGCACTGTTGCAGGCACTGAGAAAGATGCTAATTAAAACAAAGGGTAGTAAAAGTAATATTTTTTTTGATTTCATCGGTTATCTTTTCTATGGTACAGGATCAAAGCCGCCACGGTTGAAGGGGTTGCATCTTAAAATGCGCCAGGCAGCCATCAGGCTACCTTTAATCGCACCATATTTATAGATCGCCTGATAGCCATAATGCGAGCATGTTGGGTAAAACCTGCATGACCCATTAGGTATGGTAGGCGAAATCACTTTTTGATAGGCACGAATCATGGCTAATAGTGGGAACCGCGGCAAGTTCCAGATTGTTATGGGTAGGTCACGCAATCGAGGTTCTTTATGATTTTCTGCCTCATGCAAAGTTTCATCGTTCATTATTATTGCTTATCAGGTTTGCTTTCGAGAAAAGCTGGACCAGACAATCCTCTATCTCAGACAATTTTGCAGTAAGTATTGGGTTTCGCGCGATTAGAACTATATCCCAGTTAAGTTTCAACTTGGGTAGGATAGTTCGAACAGCTTCACGCAGCATTCGCTTAGCGCGATTTCTCTGTACCGCATTTCCGACTGACCGACCTGCCATCACTCCAATACGTTTTTGTTCATCCGCACCTGCCAGCACAACCAGCACAACAAGCGGGTGGGCATAAGACTTGCCAAAACGCCTCACCCGCTTGAAATCGGTTGATTGTGTCAGACGAAAGTTGCGGTTCACCCACGCCAGTTAATCTTCTTCACGTGGTTGTTCATGTTGACGGTTAGTCGATATCGTCCTTTTAACCGCCGTGCTTTCAATACTTTTCTTCCATCAGCTGTAGACATTCGTTGCCTAAAACCATGAACGCGCACACGGCGACGAATTTTGGGTTGATAAGTTCGCTTTGGCATTCTGTATTACCTAAATCCTTTTTATGTAATTAACCACTAATAAAACGATTTTCGATTATACCCGATGGATGGGCTTTGGTCAAACATCAATCTGCGGATTATCGGAGGACTCTGGTTTTACTCCCACTCTTTCCAATGCACGCAGGGAAAACATTCCAAATAACAAGGGGATCCAGAATGTGATTCCCCGGAAACTCAGTGTGATTACTGCAGCATCTTCCAATGAAATATACATTGAGGTCAATGCAAGGGTAAGAGCACCTTCAACAACTCCAATCCCAGCGGGGGTCGGAGAGATAATCACGAATAATGAGCTAATGCTAAAACAGGCGATGATCGTTCCGATGGAAATTGGCACTTTAAAGGCCAGGAAAATCAGGGTGAGAATGACAATCTGAAAAGCCTTATTTGTAAATGCCAGTAATAATGGCAGGAGCATAGCCCTTGGCCGGCTGCGCATTTGTACCAAACCTTCTGCAGCGTCGTGAGCAAATTCGTGTGCCCGTTGTTCTGAAAGGTAATCACGATGAATCAAAGGACGAGCGAGTTTATTGAAAAAACGTGCCATTTTTGCTAATGCATTCCCCAACGCAACAGCTGATTGCATGCCAAGGTTCAACAAATAGGCGAATAACATGGCTAATGCAATTAATGCGATTGAGGCGATGATCACGATTAACGTAAGGTCATTACGGCGGATCAGGATGACTAAACCCACCAGGAGGATGCTGATCAATCCCAGATAATCGAATAACAAAAAAACCCCACCTGCCACTGCAGCCCGGGCAGAAGAATAATTCCTCCGCTTTGCTTCACTGACAAAGATTGCCACCCCGCTAACCCCTCCAGAAGGTGCAACTACATTGGCAAAATTTGCAGCAGTCACCATGAGAGCCAATGTTCCGATCTGCTCTTGGATCCCCATAGCACGGTAAATTGCCTGAAATGATGCTCCAGCATTAAGTACCCACAAGCACTCGACAATGAGCGCAAGACCGATATACCACCATATTCCTCTTTGAAGCGTCTCTGCAATAGATTTAAGCTCGGAAAATCTCCCGACAACAAAAATAAATCCCAGGAACAATGCAAGCGCGAGGATAAAATTTCGCATATTTTGGATTATACCAACCTTCGAGGGGGATAACTGCTTAATCCCAACTGAAGATTGGTATCCAGGCAGTATTACCGCCTCCGCCCGCTCACTCCACCGACCATGGAAATAAAATAAAGTAGCTGCATTACGGCGGCAAACAATCCCGCCACGTAGGTCAAGGCTGCTGCATTTAAAACATTATTCACTCCCCGTCGTTCATCCTCACCAGCAATCATACCTGTATTGGTTAGTAACTGTTTGGCACGGGAGGATGCGTTAAGCTCGACAGGAAGGGTTGCCAGGGCAAATAGGGCTCCTCCTGAAAAGACAAGCACTCCCAACCAGGCCAGGTTTGTCATACGCAGGATCAATCCAATGAAGATCAAGATCCATCCCAGGTAGGAGCCAATATTGACAGCTGGAACCATTGCAGCTCTCAGTCGTAGAGGGAAGTATCCATCACGATCTTGCATGGCATGACCAAGCTCATGAGCTGTAATTGCCAGTGCAGCCACGGAGGAGCTATTATAAACACCCTCTGAGAGATGCAGAACTTTTTGGCGAGGATCATAGTTATCCGTGAGTTTCCCGTGAACACCTTCTACATCAACATCCAATCCCCCGGCAGAAATCAATCGTTGAGCTACCTCGGCTCCTGTCAACCGGCTCCGTGCCATTATCTGGCTCCATTTTCGATATGCACTATTCACATATCCTTGAGTAACCAGCATCAAAATAATGGCTGGTAACATATAAATCATGTATGTTGGGTCAAAGAATAACATTTGGTACCTCCTACCTCCTACCTTGTGCCTTACATTATTTACCGTTCTATTCTTACTAAAGTTTCATCACCGATTACTTCACGGTTGTGAAAGTATTTCAACTGCACGATCTAGCTGCGCGTCAATCCCAGCTTGGGCGTCTGTGTCTGTAATTGTGACTTCAACGTCGGGTGTTAGGCCTGCACCAGTGACATTACGACCATTGGGAGTGAGCCAGCGGGCAATCGTTACCCTGACTGCCCCTTCGTCGTCGGATAATGAAATCCAATTTTGGACGGTGCCTTTACCATATGTGGTTACTCCTACCAGCTGAGCCCTTCCACGGTCCTGTAATGCACCTGCCACCAATTCAGACGCGGATGCTGACCATTCGTTCACCAGCACAACCATCGGTATTTTTGTCGCGATCCCATCACCCGATACGTTGAATGTGTCACGGGTTCCATCACCATATTCTTCAAATGCTACCACCCCATCTGGCAGAAATTCTGAGCCTACCTCTATCGCAGCATTGAGAAAACCACCCGAGTTATATCGCAAATCCAAGATCAAGCCTTTGGGATTTTGGGCCATTAAATCTTGTAATGCAGCGTTGATTTCATCACCAGTCGTATTGCTGAATTGGTTTAAACGAAGGTAGGCGATTTCATTGTCCAGCATACGATACTCAGTGCTGGGGATGGATATCTGGGCGCGAGTGATTGGAACATCGAATGGTTGTTCGACCCCTTCTCGCATAACGGTAAGGATCACCTGGGTACCAGCTTCACCCAAAACTTTTTGCCGAGCCAGCTCAGGTAGTGTCCCGGTCATGTCAACACCATCGATGGCAATGATCTGGTCCCCTGCCTTCAATCCTGCCACCTCAGCGGGGGAATCTTTCATCGGTTCAGTAATGGTCAAAAATTCACCCTCCGTGTTGACCCAGGCACCAATCCCCGAATATCCCTCAAGCGGAGCGGTGGCATCACTATATTCAGCTGGATCCATGTACGCCGAATGGGGATCATCGAGGGATTCCATCATGCCCCGAATTGCACCTTGCATCATTTTTTCATCATCAACTGGCTGAACCAGGTACTGGTCATGTACGATATCCCACGCTTCCCAAAATGGTTTAAAAAGCTGGTCATTATCTTCTGATACCACAGTACTGGAATTGGAAGCTATTTGTAGCGGTAGATTATTACTAAAACGACCAGCAATGAAACCTAATGCCAGACATCCGACGATTAAAACCACAATCACACAGCCGATGAGGATCTTATTAAAACTACGACCTTGTTCCATTTGAACTCCTGAATTAAAAGATAGTATATTCCAATATTATTTGAAGATTATCATAATTGGGTTAGAACGATTTAATATGGTGGGAAAGGTATGCATCAAATGAAACCTGGTCACTGACTTGTTCTGTGTATTCGAGAATTGCCTCTGCGTCCAGTGGATATAAGGGATGGCAGGAGGTCGGTGCTGCTCCCTTTGGCGCAAGGACAACTGCATGAACACATGGGGATACCAGGTCAGCTTTGGATAGCTCGGGTACGATCTCTTCTGCGGTAATGATCACCTTGTGCGCTGTCAGGCTTAGTTCGATGTCCACACCCTTATTATCACCAATCTGTGCATTTCCATCCTGATCAGCTTTCAATGCATGAATCACAGCAACATCTGGTTGGATGGATGGAAATGCCACCAATTCTTCCCCACTGTATGGATCGATAATTGTTCGTACATCGGGGCGAAGGCGGAGGAGATCAGTTCCAAGCCAACCGAGACCGGGCATGAATCCTACTGATGCCATCTGGGCACGTAATCCCATCGAAATGCTGGTTTCAGTTTCTTCAATAATATCTATCAATCCATTATTTGAAAATTCGGTAAACATGGGAGCAAACCCAAAGATTTCAAGACCGAAGTAACATGTCCGCACCTTAGTGACCAGTCCTGACCCGACCAACAGGTCACTTTCATATCCAGCAGTGAAAGCCAACAATGTCAGATCTAAAGGTTTTCCAGACAGATGGTGTCTTTGGATCAATGCCCGCACAAATGCGACTGGTCGCCGGTACAAGGTCATGCCACCCAACGCCAACGTGCAACCTGGTTCAACCAGCTCAATTGCTTTTTGCATCGTAATGACTTTACCAGGCATAGAAATATTCAATCCCCCGTTAACCATAATTCTGGCACATTTTCCTTGAGGTAGTGGAGGCTGGAGATGCTTCGATCAGCAGCAGGCTCAATGCCATTTTTCCCTACCAATACGGTGTAAAAACCCAGTTCATGGGCAGGATTTAGATTTCGTAATGAATCATCAAAAATGACGCATCGGGTTGGATCTTCGTCACCAGCGACAATTTGTGCCCGTTGGTAGGCAATTATTTCAGGTTTACAGGCGAAATCAACCGCACGAATATCGATGATTCCGGCGAAACAATCCTGGATACCAAGAATATTCAAGACCCTGCCAGCATGTTTATCATCTGCATTGGTAAAAATCCATCGCCGTTGGGGTAAGCTAAATAAAATCTTACGCAGCTCAGGGTCGGGCTTGATATATTTTTCAAGGGGAAGATCATGAACATAAGCAAGATACTCGTCTGCATCCACTTCGTAATGAGCTTGTAGACCGCGTAATGTCGTACCATACTGCTCCAGGTAACTTTGCCGTAATTTTATGATCTCCGGAAGTGGTAGATCAATAATCATCTGCATGTATTCATTCATTCGTTGGCGAATCGCATCCCATAAACCACTGCTGGGAGGATAGAGAGTATCATCTAAGTCGAAGTATAGGCTGGTGAAAGACATGCTGAGTATTATACGGGATATTGAGTGAAAAGCTACCCCTTTGTTATATAATACCCCTGTGCAAATACACATCTTACCCCCAGAAGTAGCCTCCCAGATTGCAGCTGGTGAGGTTGTTGAACGTCCAGCGTCGGTAGTAAAGGAATTATTGGAGAACTCCCTGGATGCGGGAGCCAGGCAAATTACAATTCACATTAAAGAAGCAGGTCAAAGGCTGGTGGAGATTTCTGATGATGGATGTGGAATTCCGGCTGATGAGCTTGTTTTATCTGTGGAACGCCATGCAACGAGCAAGCTAAGATCAGCACAGGACCTGTATAAGATTGCAACATTGGGTTTTCGAGGTGAGGCGCTGGCATCCATTGGATCGGTGGCAAGGTTGACCATAACCTCGAGGATAGATAAATCGCCCACAGGAGCACGTATCCACGTTGAAGGCGGGAAAGCAGGTAAAGTACAAATTGTAGGAGCTCCGGTTGGTACAACAGTGCTGGTAGAAGATCTTTTTTATAATGTCCCCGCCCGGTTGAAATTCCTGAAGCATATATCCACAGAACGCCGTCATATTGATGAAATGGTCACCAGGTATTCCTTGGCTTATCCTGAGGTACGCTTTCAGCTCTACCAGGATGATCGACCTGTGCTATTGACCAGCGGCAACGGTAACCGGTCTGAGGTTTTGGCGACTCTTTATGGTGTTGAAGTAGCCAGGCGGATGTTGAGTGTCCTTGCTGAGGAGGATGGATTATCCCTGACAGGATTTATCAGCCCGATCAGCCTTACCCGATCAAACAGGCGGGAGATCACTTTTTTTGTTAACGGACGCCCCGTCCAGGATCCTGCACTTGGAACTGCTTTGGTCCAGGCATACCATACACTACTGATGGTGGGAAGATATCCGTTAGCGATTTTATTCCTTCAGCTGCCAGCAGATACCGTTGACGTGAATGTTCATCCAACCAAGGCGGAGGTACGCTTCAAGGATGCTGACCTGGTCTTCCGAGGAGTCCAAAGGGCAATCAGGCGGGCATTATTGGCTCATTCACCAATCCCATCCGTCAGTGGGAATCTGTATTGGCAAGCATCACCTGCTAACCAGGCAAACGCCCGGCAGGTAGATCCTGCCTGGGGAATGTCTGCAAGCCTACAGGAATATCCTCCGCCTGCTACAACAGACTCACAATCAGCAACGCTACTGACATCAACAGCACAAACAAGTCTATCACGACCAGCTATTCCACTTTTACGCCTGGTTGGCCAGATTGCATCTGCGTATCTAGTTGCAGAAGGACCGGATGGGCTTTATTTGATCGATCAGCATGCTGCTCACGAGAGGGTTTTATTTGAGAGCTTTATGGCGATGTGGAGTCAAGCCAATCAATCCACGGATCAGACCAGCAGTAACCGGATTCCCGCACAGATGTTGCTGAAACCGGTGAGTATTGACTTACCGCCTGCAGCTGCGCGATTGATCGAGGAACAGCTTCCAGTGCTGAATAAGTTGGGATTTCAAATCGAACTTTTTGGAAGGGGCAGCTTTTTGGTCCGGGCGATACCTACCCTGTTGGCTGGGATGGATCCTACTGCTGCAGTGGGAGTGATCGTTGAGGATTTTGAGGAAGATGAAACTCCATTGCAAGCAGTATCAGAAGCCAGGATCATCGCCAGGGTATGCAAGCGTGCGGCGATCAAAGCGGGACAAAATCTTACTTCACAGGAGCAATCGGCGTTATTAAACGACCTGGAAGCCTGCCAATCTCCACGTACCTGCCCACATGGACGTCCAACGATGATTCACCTATCAGTGGACTTGCTGGAACGACAGTTCGGACGCAAGGGAGCGCGCTGAAGAAGGAATCTGATAGCATGCAAGTCATCTGGCTCGAAAAGCAAACGTTAAGTATTCGTGAGGATGTTCCTATACCAGATCCAGGAGAAGGTGAAGCACTGATCAAAATCCTCCTGACAGGATTGTGTAGTACAGATCTTGAATTGGTGCGTGGGTACTATCCTTTTACAGGCATACCTGGCCATGAGTTTGTTGGCAGGGTGGTGAGTTCGCCAAGCGATCCAGCCTGGATCGAGAAGCGTGTGGTGGGTGAGATCAGTATTGCTTGTGGAAAGTGTGATACCTGTAAATCAGGTCTTAATCGACATTGTGAGCGCCGGAAAACTTTGGGTATCCACGATTGGAATGGAGCTTTCGCTGAGTACCTGGTCCTGCCACTGGTAAATCTGCATGTTGTTCCAGATCATCTTCCAAATGAAGTCGCGGTATTCACTGAACCAGTGGCCGCTGCCCTCGAAATCCTGGAACAAACCAGCCTCGAAACCCGTGATCGGGTACTGGTGATAGGAGCAGGACGGCTTGGGCAATTAATTGCTTCGGTCATCCAGCGTGTTGGATGTCAGCTTGACGTGGTTGCACGACACCCCAGGCAGCGTGAGCTCTTGGCTGAACGTAATATTAATGTAATTGATGAGGATGCGATATTCACCCGAAAATATGATGTAGTGGTGGAAGCTACGGGTACAGCAGGGGGCTTTGAGTTAGCAATGAAATCGATCCGTCCGCGTGGAAGGATTATTTTAAAAAGCACTTATAAAGGGAATGTGCAGGTGAATTTTTCACAGATCGTTGTGGATGAGATCACGCTTATTGGATCTCGCTGTGGTTCATTCGATCCAGCAATGAGATTATTGGCGGAGGGGAAAATAAACCCACATCGGTTGATTGAAGCAACCTATTCACTTGATCAAGGAATCTCTGCTTTTGAACACGCTTCCAGA
Source organism: uncultured Chloroflexia bacterium (assembly GCA_963822175.1). Classification (GTDB taxonomy): domain Bacteria; phylum Chloroflexota; class Anaerolineae; order Anaerolineales; family UBA4823; genus FEB-25. The sequence goes on from CAWGGJ010000008.1 coordinate 684,721, forward strand.
CCAGGTGTGCTTAAGGTGTTATTACGACCTGGTGAGGCATGAATTCGCATTCTTTGGGAAGATGAACAGTAAAAGTCGAGCCGATACCAACCGTACTTTCAACTTCAATTTTTCCTTTGTGTCCTTCAACAATTTGCCTGCAAATGGTTAAACCCAAACCAGTTCCCTTGGCGTTTTTTTCAAGGGTTGGAACGCGGAAAAATCGCTCGAAAAGATGGGGTAGATATTCTGCAGGGATACCCTGACCATTATCCTGGACACTGAAGGATATACCCGCCGGGGATTCTTTCGCACTGACATGAATCTCACATTCTTGGGGGCTGTATTTGATTGCATTGTTTATCAGGTTAAGGCTAACCTGCTTTATCTTATCTTTGTCAGCTGTTATCTGTAAAGGATAGGCGGGCAAATCCAGGTATATTTTGATTTCTTTACTCCCTGTTTGCATTCGCATTATATCTACGCTCTCTTTAAGCAGCTGTGCCAGGTCAAATAAGGTCGGTTTATATTTAACCCTGCCAGACTCAAAGCGGGCATAATCCAGGTAGGATGTAGTCAGGTTTGTTAGGCGGTTGAATTCAGCCTGGATCATCTGAGATATTTGCTCGTGTTTACTTTCAGGTAAATCAGGTCTTTGTAACAGGTAGAGGGCAGTATTGAGGGATGCCAGGGGAGTGCGTAATTCATGCACAAGCTCAGCTAAAAGATCTGATTGGAGAAATCGATATGTGTTATTGATGCATATTGCTGCCTGAGATGCAAATGAAGCCAGGATCTCATGGTCAAGCAGTGAAAAATCCCCGCTGCGCTTGTTCACAACTTCCAGAATACCCAATGGTTTATTTTTTACATAAAGTGGAACACTGAGTATCGAATGAAGCTCGATGTTTGGCAGATCGATCATACCCCCGTAATTATCATCCGACTTCTGTAGATCATTGATCATCACCGGCAAGCGATGGGAATATACCCAACCTTCTAGGCTATTCTCCATTGAAATGGTAAATCCCCTGTTCAGAGTTTTATTGTTATACCAACCAGTTTCTAACGATAGCAATGGTTGATATTGATCAGGTAATAAAATCCAGGAGCCTTCAGCATCACAGAGTGCCACTGCTGCTTCAACAATCTTTGTTATAAGAAGGTCATTGTTGAGTATTGACGCCAATTCGTTCAATACAGTAAACAATTGCTGATATCTTTCAACAGCTGATAATGGATTATTGCCAGTCATCTAAAACCTCGCTTGCTATCAGTGGAAAAACATCTACCACATCTGCCCTGATAATGAGATCGGCGCGAACATCAATATATGTATCAGCATGATTAATAATAATTATTCGGGCACCATTATCCAATGCAAGGATGGGGAGCTTGGCTGAAGGTAACACTTCCAATGATGTACCAGCAATCAGCATCAGGTCACAGTGGCTGCTGGCTTCTTCGGCCTTCAACCAGGTTTTCACTGGCAATTGTTCTTCGAAGAGGATTATGTCAGGTTTCAGTATCCCTCCACATGTTTGGCAAAGCGGAATTGTACAGTAATTAATATATTCCTGGATGACGGTGTTTGATGCTACCTGCCTGAAGCATTTTATGCAGGTTAAAGTATTTAATGTCCCATGGATCTCCAGGACGTTATTTGCACCCGCACGGGTGTGCAGGCCATCAATATTTTGAGTAATTATTGTCGAAATGTAACCGGAAGCTTGCAATCTTGCCAGGGCAACATGGGCGGTGTTCGGTGATGCTGATAACATATGAACCGCTAATGGATGAAGCCATTTGTAGAATAGTTCTGGATCATAGCGAAATGCAGACAATGAAGCCACTTCCATCGGTAAGAAGCGGGTCCATAAGCCAATCCCAGGACTACGAAAATCCGGTATGCCCGAGGGAGTAGAAATACCAGCGCCGGTGAGTACCACGACCCGGTGGGAATGTTTTAGCATGTCTGAAGCTAGATTGGTGGTATTAATTATCTCTTGGTAAGAACTGCTCATTCTTTAGCGCGAACGCGTTTAGATATATTATCAGCCAGCTTGGCGAACTGCTGTGATGTCAGGTTGTCTGGATGTTGAATCACCAGGGGAACATTTGCTTTCGAACACTGGTAGGTAAGTTCAGGTGCAGCAGTAAAGACAATACTGATTGGATGTCGATATTCAGTTTGCACCTGCGCTAGTGAATATTGCATCTCTGTCCTCACCCGGTTGTATAAGACCGTATTAATTCTTCCTTCACCAAAGCCTTTCTTGGCTAGTTCCTCCACTAATTCCAGGCTACGCACGATTGTATTAGGAACTGGCTCCATGACAACTATGATTTCGTCACAGTGGGTAAGTATTTTATCTGTTATTGGCGTCAGTCCTGGCCCTAAATCAATCACAATATGTGAAGCCATATAAGCCAGGTATCTGGCGATCGCTTCAAAATGGTCGACAGAAATGATGTATTTTGCATTGGCTGGGTTGTAGGAAGACAATAATAACTTGACTCCTGATTTATGTAAGAAAAATTCGCCATCAATTGCATCCTGGGTGATGTTTTCGGGCGGGAGTAATAATAACCGCGATAAACCTTCAGGATTTAAATACCCCAGGTCTAAAGCCATGCTCCCTTCACCTGGCCGAAATTCAGTAATGATCACATCCTTTTTACTACGTAATTGCAAGCTGATCCCTAAATTCAATGCCAGTGTTGAAACACCTAATCCACCTTTAACTGCCATAACACCGGTCACATAACCTCGGTTTTTAGATTCGGGTGTTGTGGTTACTGGGGTTTGTGGTTTTTTCCCACGAGCAAGGACTGCTTTCACATGGGCGAAAAGTTCACGCGGTTGGGTTGGTTTGGTTAAATAATCATCCGCCCCAGATTCAAATCCTTCTATTTTATCGTCCACCTGGGTTTTGGCAGTGAACATTATGATGGGTATATTCGTAGTAGTTGGATTAGCGCGCAGCTTACGAGCAACCTCATAACCATCCATGTCAGGCATCATGATATCTAATAGGACCATATCAGGTTTATCACCTTGCGTAAGAGCGATCGCTTGAATTCCGCTATTAGCAGCAATGATCTTATAGCCTTGGTGTTGTAACATCAGCCCAACTAATCGCAATGTGTCCAAATCATCATCAACGATGAGGATTTTTTCCGCCATGATGCCAACTCCTTAGAATAAATTTAGTACTTTTATCACGATACAAGAGTATTACTAAATGGGCATTGAAAGAATAGCCTATTCATTATACGCTATAATTCTTTGTAGATGCTCAAAAATATACCATTTATTTTACAATACGATTGTATATTGCAGCCTGAAGACCTTTTATTGGTCGGTGTTTCAGGGGGACCAGATAGTTTATGTCTGTTGCATGTATTACACCAAATTGGATATCCACTTATTGCAGTCCATGTAAATCATGGACTACGCCCTGAGGCAGATACTGAGGTAATAAACGTTGAAGAATTAACCCACCAGCTAAATGTAAAATTAGTTTCATGCCAGGCTGATGTATTAGGGTATTCACAAGAAAATTTAGTTTCAGTGGAAGAGGCTGCACGTATTTTGCGTTATCGCATCCTTTTTGAGCAAGCAAAAATCCACAAGGCGCATGCAGTTGTGGTGGGTCATAATGCAGATGATCAGGTTGAAACCATATTAATGCATTTGATCCGAGGCTCAGGTCTTGCTGGATTGAAAGGAATGGAATATCGGATATTACCCAATCCTTGGAGTGAGGTTATCCCGCTCGTTCGACCTTTCCTATCCATATCGCGGGTCGATATCCAGAGGTATATTGTTGAGCATGCTCTCGTACCGATCTTGGATCGAAGCAATCTGGATATATCGTTCTTCCGCAACAGGATCAGGCATGAATTATTACCGGTTCTTGAAAGCTATAATCCATCCATTCGGCATGCATTATTACGGTTGGGACAGGTAGTAAAAGATGACTACGCGTTGTTACAGAAATTAACTGAGGATTCCTGGGAATCGATATTAATCCAGAAAGGAGAATCATATCTAGAATTTAATAAAACCGAATTTATATCACTGCCGCTCTCCATTCAACGACTATTATTGCGAAAGGCAATCGCTTATCATCGCCCTGGACTCATTGATGTGGAATTTGACTGTATCGAACGAGGATTGGCACTTATTGCGGCAGACAAGTCAAGCACTCAGATGGATATGATTTCCGGTTTACGGTTGATCATTGAGAATCAATATTTCTGGTTGGCAGCATGGCATGCAGACCTGCCAGGGAATGACTTTCCAAGGGTTTCACCAGGCGAGGGAAGGGTTTTACTAATCCCATCGTTGAATTTGCTGAATGATGACTGGAAATTGGAAGTAGAGCAGATCATTGACCTGGAATTGTCATATCAAGAAAGTCAGCTTAATTCCGACCCCTATCAAGCCTGGATGGATATCGGAGAATTGAAACATCCATTAATTGTTCGTTCCCGTGAACCTGGAGATAAGGTTCAACCGCTAGGTATGAATGGACATTCAATAAAATTATCTGATTTAATGATCAATCTCAAGCTGCCTAAACGGATTAGGTCATCCTGGCCACTCGTCTGTTCGGGAGATGAAATATTGTGGGTACCAGGCTTTCGATTAAGCCATCTGGTAAGACTCAATCAAAACACTAAAAAAGCCATTCACCTGAAACTATTCTGTAATTGAACCACCTAATTTCTGCAGTTTTAGCCTTACTTCCCGCCATTGAATCTTGGAGAGACCCATTTTTTGGCGTACCTTGTTCGATTCCATACCATTTTTAATGTCACTCAAAGCACAGGTCCATCGGCACATCTCAAAGGAAAGATGTTTTGTAAGGCCTGCTTCTTCACCAAGGTCTTCAAGGAGATATTCAAGACGTCGTTGCGACCATGGAAACACCCGGTCACTAACCTGATATTGTTGTTTATACTCTTGAAATGCATTTATCCACTCTTCCGATATTGGAATATTACGTTCCTTGTAGCGGTGTTGAGGACTGGCGTATCGAACAAAGATCAGAGGGCCATTGGTTTTATCTAAATCAATATGGTTGGGACTGAGCGCAAGGCATTCACTCTTTTTTATGCCAGTCTCCAATAATAGGGCTAGAAGGGTGTAATAGCGTGCATCTGGCTGTATTGCATGCCTATAATTGCTGGCCACTTTTAGCACAGCTTCCGTTTCTTCTGCAGTGAGTACCTGGGGAAGGGGACTGATCACTGATTGTTGTAATACTTTTTCAGCGGGGTCGACCAGTATTACCCCGTATTGTAACAGCCAGCGGAAAAATGCTTTGATCGAGGTAATACGCCTGGCTAAAGTTTTAGGGCTGCATGGAACCCCACGATGTTTCTGCATCCAATCAAGGAAATTATTCAGCTCATTCGTGGTGATGGCACCCAGTGGCCTGTCAGGAGGCAGATAGGCTGCTAGGAGCAGCAGATCAGCAATGAAAGCTTTAATGGTGTGGGGGGATTTTCCCTGGTCGTTCAGGTAAATTCTCCAGAAGTTAATTGCAGGGACAAGGGGTGTATGGGCATTAACATGGGAAGGGATTTTGGTTTCTGGTGACATGCTTCCTCCAGGAGGGCTTGCGTATAGAATATTCGTATAGCCGATATCTCAGTTTAGCGTAATACCACTGGTTTGTCAACCAAAATCGGGTCCAATTAAATCCCAATAATTATGAAATTTATTCAAGCCAAGCTATGAATTCGGCGGAAATTAGCAGGTTTACCCGGCAAGACCTAGTTCAGGAGCAATGGTCCGCATCGCCAGGATCACATTTCCGACATGTTCCCAAAGATCGATATCAAATTCCTCGGCTGCTTTTGTTATTTCATCCCTGTTGGCACCGGCAGCAAAGGCTCGGTCTTTCCACTTCTTTTTTACCGAACTAGCTTCCAGGTCTGATAAGGAACGGGATGGTCGAACGAGAGCAACCGCTGTGATCAAGCCGGTAATCTCGTCGCAAGCGTAGAGAGCTTTTTCCATTCGGGTTTGCCTGGGCACGCCGGTATGATCAGCATGACTCAAAACAGCGTGAATGATTTCCTCGGGTACACCTTTTTCATGCAGGATAGAAGCACCGGCAAGTGGATGTTCTTCCAAAGTTGGGTGTATCTCCCAATCAAAGTCATGCAAGATACCAGTGATTCCCCAGGTTTCTTGATCTTCGTTGAATTTGGCTGCATAGAACCGCATGGCAGCTTCCACAGCCAGCATGTGCCTGACGAGGTTTTCATTTTTTACATACTCGTGTACGATCTCGAGTGCTTCAGCTCGGTTCATTCTGGCTCCTTATAATCAGAACTTGCAGTGTAAATTGATAAGCATTATTCTTACTGATTCGTTTCTGGAAAAATTGGCTCAGGTTCTCCTAAAACAGGTTCAGTCTGCAGGATGTATAGATCTAAGAATGCAGTCAATGTGGCAGGTAGCTCACGTAGATTCCAATAGACTTGAGACGCCGTACGGTACTCACGACGGTCAGAAGACACACCAACCGCTTTCAAGCCAAGCATATTGCAGGTGAATAGTGCCCGGGGTAAGTGGAAGCTTTGGGTGACCAGGACTGCTTGTTGAACACCAAAAATGGTACGAGCACGATAGCAGGTATCGTATGTGCGTCGGCCTGCATAATCCAGTACGATAGCATCTTCAGGTACACCCAGGCTAATGGCATAGTCAGACATCGCACCAGGCTCATTGTAATCCAGGAAGCGATTATCACCGCTCATCAAGATTTTTTTAACTTTTCCTGCAAAGTATAGTTCCGCAGCGGTGCTAATCCGATCCCGTAAAACACTGGTGGGTGTACCATCCCTCCAGAGACCAGCACCGAAAACAATGGCAACGGGCTGGGTGGGTAGATCATTAGCGGCATAGATGCGCGGTAAAGTATACAGGGCTGTGATCAATCGCGGTAGGATTAGTATTGCCAATCCCAAAACAAAAGCATATTTTATTATTTTTATGATCACTTTAATGGCTTTATTCAACACGCGCCTATTCTACCATGAAGATATTTCTCGAATTCTGTAACAACCATTTCCCCTTCCCTAGAGAACAGCTAACGGTTACAATCTTTTAACCATGAATGACGACAATGATGCATATATCACCGCACTAAATTACCTATATAGTTTTGTCGATTTCAGCTTACAAAAAGCCACGACCTATTCTCCTGCCAGGTTCAAACTTGAGCGGATGCAAGCCCTGGTTAATTCTCTTGGTAATCCCGAAAATGCATTCCCATGCATCCACGTGGCAGGCACAAAAGGGAAGGGATCAGTTTCAGTATTATGTGCCAGCGCATTACATAATGCTGGGTATAAGGTCGGTCTGTATACGTCTCCACATCTCGATGATTATGCAGAGCGGATTCAAATTGATGGAGAGTTCATCCCCCATTCTGACCTGGCTGAATTGGTTGATGAGATAAAACCTTATGTTGAAGCTATCCCTGAACTGACCACTTTTGAAATCACAACAGCTCTTGCGTTCATGTATTTTAATAAGCAAAACGTAACTGCAGCTGTCATCGAAGTTGGCCTTGGAGGTCGCCTGGATGCCACCAACATTATCACACCAGAAGTAAGCGTAATTACCTCGATTTCCTTTGATCATACATACCTATTGGGTGATACCCTGGGTGAGATCGCAGGTGAAAAAGCTGGAATCATTAAACCGGGAATACCTGTGGTAGTGGCACCTCAGGAAGAAGAAGCTCGCATGGTAATTGAAAAAATTGCCGGTGAACGCAGTTGCTCACTATTACTGGTGGGCAGGGATATTTTATTTGAAGAGGTAACACACACTATGGAAGGGCAGAGTTTCCGTATCTGGCAGCCTGAAATGAAAGGTCATGGCCCGATGGTGTTATCCATACCACTTTTAGGACCACACCAGGTAACCAATGCAGCTGTTGCATACGCAGCTCTAACGATATTTGACCAAAAGGGATATAAAGTTGGTCTGGAAGCGATTACAAACGGATTTGCAAATGCGTTCTGGCCTGGGCGATTCGAAGTTATTCAGAGAAAGCCTGCGGTAATCCTCGATTGTGCTCATAACAGAGATTCTGCTCAAAAATTGCGCATTACTCTAGAAGAATATTTCCCAGGTAAACATATCATAATGATCTTTGGTGCCTCAGAAGATAAAGATATACAAGGAATGTTTCTCGAGCTGATGCCGGTATTGAGCGAGCTTATTGTGGTTAAGTCATTTCACCCGCGGGCGATTGAGCCTGCCAAATTGGTAGAATTGGCAAAACCATTTAATCACCCAGTTCACATTGTTGACCATATCCCTGAGGCTTTGGAAAAAGGATTGCAGCTAACTGGTGATAACGAGGTGGTTCTGGTGACTGGGAGTATTTTTGTTGTGGCAGAAGCACGAAAATATTTGGAAAAGAAAGTAAATATCAGGAGATATTAATGAAAGATAGCGATTGGTATTATCACGACGATGATGACGATTTTGGTGAAGCAGTCCATCGTCGTACAGAAGAATTATATAAGGTCCCCGATGCAATAATTGGCGAAGATGGCTTAATCGAGTGCCCGGTTTTACCATTACGTGACCTGGTGATCTATCCGCATATGGTTGCTCCAATATTCGTCGGTCGTGAAGCATCCTTGCTTGCCATTGAGGAAGCCCAGATGGACAATCGCACCATGATCGCTTTATGCCAGAGTGATCCATCCATCGATAACCCTTTGGAGAAGGATTTCATATCGGTGGGCGTTGAAGTTGCTGTCGGACGGATGATCAGCATGCCAGATGGATCATCCTCAGCATTGGCACAGGGTCGGCACAGAGTGAAAGTTGTCCAGTTTATCCAACAGGATCCATTTATGGTGGCACGAGCGCGTCCGTTGCATGATAGTGCCCGCCTGGATCGTGAGATCGACGCAACCATGCGAACTGCTTTGGAGCTATTTCAAAAATGTGTGCAACTTAATCGCAGCCTACCTGATGAAGCCTATTTATATGCTTTGAACATAGAAGAGCCGGGATGGTTGGCTGATATGATTGTTACCACTATTGGCCCCTCGATGGAAGAGCGATTAAAACTACTACAATTACTCGATCCTTCTGAACGCTTAAAGTATGTGGTTGCCTTATTAGCTCAGGAAGTGGATGTTCTTGAGCTAGAAGATCAAATTCACACCCGTGCCCAAAGTGAAGTAGATCGCACGCAGCGCGAGTTTTATCTACGGGAACAGTTGCGGATTATCCAGGCTGAGCTGGGTGAATCTGACCCATGGGTGCGCGAAATATCAGACTTACGAAAACGAGTGGAAGGCATCAGCCTGCCTGAAGAAGTCATGCTTCGCGCTTTAAAGGAAATCGATCGGTTGAATCAGATGCCTGCCATGTCTCCAGAGGTGGGTATCATACGAACATATATCGACTGGATTCTTGACCTGCCATGGATGACGACCACAGAAGATAACCTGGATGTATCTCATGCAGGTGAAATCCTTGAGCAATATCATTACGGATTGCCACGCGCCAAGGACCGCATCCTTGAGTATATTGCCGTCAAAAGTTTAAGACCAAAGCGCTCAAAACAACCAATTCTCTGCTTTGTAGGCCCGCCTGGAACGGGAAAAACATCACTCGGTCGATCAATCGCTGAAGCATTGGGTCGAAAATTCGTGCGTTTGTCATTGGGAGGGGTGAGGGATGAGGCCGAGATTCGCGGGCACCGGCGGACATATATTGGTGCACTCCCTGGACGAATTTTACAGACCATGCGCAGGGCTGGTACGGTCAATCCATTATTCATGCTGGATGAGGTGGATAAACTTGGGCAGGATTTTCGCGGAGATCCATCATCTGCGTTATTGGAAGTGCTAGATCCGGAGCAAAACCATACTTTCTCAGACCATTATCTCGAACTGGCTTATGACCTATCTAAAGTAATGTTTATCACCACCGCCAACTATATTGGTCCTGTACCCCCGGCGTTACTTGATCGCATGGAGATCATTGAATTTCCCGGCTATATCGAGGAAGAAAAACTGGAGATTGCCCACCGATTTTTACTTCCACGCCAGCTGGAGGAAGCCGGATTGGATGGCGATAAGCTCCAATTTCAAGACCAGGCATTACAACGCATCATCCGTGAATACACTTATGAGGCTGGGGTACGTAATTTTGAGCGTGAGATTGGCATGGTCTGTAGAAAGATTGCGCGGGCAAAAGCCCAAGGTAAACATTATCCAACCAGGGTCACGCCAGCCGCAATGGAAAAATTCCTTGGACCTCCGCAATTCTTCAATCTGGAAGCTGAGCGCCAAGATGAAGTGGGGGTTGCAACCGCGATCGCCTGGACAGAAAATGGTGGTGAGATAATGCCTGTGGAAGTATTGCTAATGGATGGCAAAGGTAACCTTCAGATCACCGGGCAGATCGGTAATGTCATGCAGGAATTTGCTCAGGCAGCACTTTCTTATCTGAAATCGCGCTCTCGGCAATTTGGAATTGACCCTGAGGTTTATGAAAACCTGGATATCCACATACATATCCCGGAAGGTGCCATTCCCAAGGATGGTCCCAGCGCAGGAATTACAATTTGTACTGCGTTGATTTCCGCCTACACGGGGCGGGAAGTTAGAAAAGACGTGGGCATGACCGGTGAGATCACCCTCAGAGGTCATGTTCTACCTGTGGGTGGGATTCGTGAGAAATTCTTGTCAGCCCACCGTTCAGGTTTAAAGACAGTGATCATGCCGAAACGAAATGCCAAGGATTTGATCGATGTTCCCAAACGCGCCAGGAATGAGATGCACCTTGTTTTAGTAGATCATATCGATCAGGTGCTCGAGGTAGCTTTACGACCTCTAAAATCCGAGGCAAATCATCATCAACGTGTGTCTCGGAAATCAAAGAAAAAAGCAGAGGATAAGGTTGTTGAAGCAACCCAGGTGTCAAATCCTGATCCCAGGTAATTAATCTATCTACAAACGACAAATCACAAAATACCCCTACATTTCCTAAAAGTAAATGATATGGACCTGATCCATAATCATATGGAGACGGGAATGTTGGTATGAATTTAACCTGGTGAGATAAGTAGAAATGATACCAACTTGGATCAAGAAAAAATCAATAATATTAGCCTACAAATGTTAATTAGCTCATCAAATGGATAACATCATTCAGGGGCACTCGTTAGCTACATGCTCTTCAAATGATTCAGCAAACAGATGATATCCCGATCCATCACAGGCAGAACGAAAATAGAAGTAGGGTGTTTGGGCTGGAAATGCAACAGCCTCAAGCGCAGATTGCCCTGGGTTGGAAATTGGTCCAGGGGGAAGTCCGTTATATATATATGAATTATAGGGAGAGTCCACCTTCAAATCCTGCAGGGTGAGTGGATTTGTCCACCAGGTGTGTTGTTCCTGGTTATACCCCAAGGCATACTGGACGGTTGGATCAGATGCCAATGTACTACCTGCATCTAATCGATTATAGAAAACAGATGCAATTTGTGGCATCTCGTCATCCTGCATAGCTTCACGCTCCACAATGGAAGCCAGTGTAACCGCCTGGCATAGATTCAAGCCTTGTGAGCTATAGCCATTCCGCATCTCCGAGGTGACATTGCTTTCAAAATCCATCAAAATCCGTGAAAGTACCTCACTCATCGTGGTTTCACGAAGTAATACGTAGCTCGACGGATATAAAAAACCTTCCAGGTTATTTTCAGCCAGGCAACCAGAAAAGCTGTATCCTTCAGGTTGTTGATTCACTGCCTGCAGAAATTCTTCGGGGGTTATAGTTAACCCTGTGCTGGGTAATGAGCTGGCAATTTCCTCACTACGCCATCCCGGTAATATCGTTAAAAGTTACATAGGGTGAATTGGAGATTTGCATTTCTTTTACGATGTCAATAACTGACATTGCTGGGCTAAATCGGTATTCACGAGCTTGTAGCTGTGTATCCAGACCTGAATACTGCAGGTAATTACGAAACAAACCTGGATCCGATATTAAACCTGCCTTATAAAGCTTCTCGATAATGGATGGCACAGATTCTCCCTGGTCAATGGTAATGCTTACGTCAGAACCGTTGGAATTGATCGGCTGAGTAAGGTCTTTGTATCGAAGGACAAGCAATGTGGAGAGATACAAGCGCTCGGTAGCACTTAACTGAGGGGTGGGGGTTCCAATGAGTTGTTCTGCTCGCTTGCTAATAATCTGCGGAACCAAAATGATAGAAACGAACAAAATACAAACAAAGAGGATGAACAAAAGGAAGCAGGTTACAACCCGTGAGCGAGGATGATGCTGAGCCATATGATTATTTCACGTTTTCATCCAGATAGGATTGCAGGATGATAGCGGCTGCCAGGTCATCCAGGTGACCATGCCGTTTTTTACGAGTTGTACTCAGCGCTATTCGAGCGCTCCGGGCTTGTTGTGTGCTAAAACTCTCATCCCAAAATAACACTTGAAGCTCACTCTGTTGGTGGATGGCTTCAGCCAGATGATCTGCTTGCTTGCTTTGAAGTGTGGATGCTCCATCTTCGTCCAGGGATTTTCCGATAATAATGATTCCTACCTGGTTTTGATGCGCAAGATCTGCTATCGCTGCCGCATCCAACCGGCGGGAAATATGCTTTAACACCACCAGAGGGCTGGCAATCGTGCCTGTCGGATCGCTAATGGCGATCCCAATGTTCTTTTCACCCGGATCTACAGCTAATATTCTCACTTGGTTTCTGCCTGAATGACCTGAATGCGGATCGGTAAGTATGGTAAACGAGGCCACCAGCTGGGTGTCAGCCTGACCTGGGTGTGTTCATCCAATGGAAAAGTATTATTTAGGATTTCAATAGCCAATGGGATTGATAACCCCTTGACCAGATCTGTAGCTTGGCCTGCAGGGATATCGGGTTGAACTTGCCGCTTAGCCTGAAGTGTCCATTGAGCATTTCCATCTTCACCAAGCGAGGGTGTGGTTAGTGGTTTTAGTTCCAAAGTCTCTGGGATGGGTGTATATTTTGAAAGTATGTTTGCATCCATAATGGGAACAACCAGGCTGCGTAAGACTTCTCCTGAAACTACCTGGGTTTGAAACTTCAGGCGCATCCGCAGGTCAAGCTGTTTACCAGGCTCACCCACACCAGGAGTATAAAATTCCTCCAATTTTTCCACAATTCTTATAGTGGGTGTGATGACCATATCCTCAGAGGGTAGTTTCGATTGGATTTGTGTCAAGGCATCTTTGGTTAATATTTCGCTTAAACTTTCACGGAGCATACGTAAATCCAGATTGTTTGGCGTAGGAACTGGAGCATCGGAACCTCCGTGAGATGCTAATAGGTTGGTTACAGATAATTCTAATCCTAAATCTCCCTCGATTGCCACCAGCGAATTTGGGGGTAAGTTGCCGGATACACCGGGTTGAACTGCATGTGCGCTGAGGTTGACTGATTCACCAGGATCGACAGTAATGCTATCCTTTGATGAAGTTATAAACCGTATGGGTTCGTTACCAAGTGTGGTTACTACTGTTCCGACCGGAATATTTTGTTTTTGGTTGGAATTATTCGTAAAACGAAGAGTTGCAACGGATACCTGATCTGGAATAATCGTTGTACCGGTTGTCCTACGGCTATCACGTCCTTCCACGACCACTTCAAGGGTGTATACAGGAACATTTCCCGTAGAAAGGTTGACAGTTTTTAAGGATGGATCAGCACTAAGTGATAAAGTGATGGATTGGTAATCGGTTGCCGGGTACAGTACAAGCGTGGCACTGGGTAGAATAAAAATCGCCAAAATAAACAAGGCAAGCACACTTAATCCAAAACTAGTCAATTGGATTGTTGGGTGTTTTAACCAGGAAGTAGATTGCGGTTGAACTAATTTGCCAAGGTCTTCTCTACGAGTCTGTGTTTCACGAAGATGTAGGTCCAGGTTTTTTCGTCTACCGATTCGCCAATGAGACTCCTGCGCACGGCGGGGGCTTTCGAAGACCGGGATTCCAATCTCCTGAGCGATAAATCGTACTTGTGAAGATCGAGAGACGAGAGCCAATTGAGCTCCAAGCGTGTTGGCGTGACGATTGACCAGATTTAGCTCAAGGTGTGTCTCAAGTACATGCCCCTCCCTTGGCCAAACCAAGAGTATCCGCCCAGTTTGACTCCAGCTCATCTTATCACGAACCGAGATGTAATCATCATTCTTATTGAGCTGGATGATTTGGGTTTTCACAAAGGCCTGTAACTTACGCAGTCTGGATTGGTGATCAATTCTGCGCTGATATCATCCCGGGTGATCGCGTGCTCGAGTGCGAGATGATCGAATCTCATGATTGATGGTATTCTGCAATCACACTGATAACCTAATCAGGGATGGACTTGTTTTTCTCTCACCCAGGTTTCAACGCCTTCCAGGGCTTGATCCAACTGGGTAGCATCCTTTCCACCAGCCTGAGCCAGGGAAGGCTTTCCACCACCACCACCACCCAGAGGTGCTGCCACAAATTTAATCAACTCAACAGCATTCAAACCCAGCTTGATTAAATCATCTGTGATGGCAGCAACAATCATTGGACGACCATCCTTGACACTGGCCAGGACCGCTACTCCATTTGTTGGATATTGCTGGCGAAAGCGATCGACCATCTGCCGTAATGTCTCTGTATCTGCGTCATTCAATTTAGTAGAGATTACCCGCACATCACCAATTAATTTGACTTCCAGTAGTTTTTGATCAAACTCAACTAAAGTCTGGTTTTGCCGCAAGGCAGCGATTTGCTTGCGTAAACTACTTAAGTCATTTAATATGCTAGTAACTTTTTCTGGAAGAACCTCTGGGTTGCTTTCCAGTACGTTTGCTACCTGGTTAAGTGTTTTGAAGCGATTTTGTATAAGCTCATAGGCTTTTCGCCCTGTAACTGCTTCAATTCGACGAATTCCTGCTGCAACACTGCCTTCACTGGTGATGAGGCAGATACCTATATCTCCTGTATCATCCACGTGCGTGCCACCACATAATTCATATGAAAAAGGATGCTCGCCACCAATGGTGATGGTGCGAACTGTCTCCCCATATTTCTCACTGAATAACGCCATCGCTCCTTCACTAACAGCTTGATTATAGGGTTTTATCCTTGTAGAGAGTTGAAAATTACCAAGGATATCCTGGTTCACACCAGCTTCTACCTCGGCAAGTTGGCTTGGAGTGACTGCTTCGGGATGGGTGAAGTCAAAGCGCAGCCGATCCGGTTCAACCAAGGAACCAGACTGGTGGACATGTTCACCGAGCACCCGCCGTAACTCGGCATGCAGTAAGTGAGTGGCAGTGTGGTTGCGCATTATATCTCTGCGTCGCTGGATATCCACCGTTGCGATCGCATCATCGCCTACTTTCGGGTTGCCTTTAACCACCTGGCCGACGTGCACAATTACACCAGCTGCAGGTTTACGCATCTCCTGCACTTCGACTTCCCAATCACCAGTTACAGACATAATGATACCGGTATCAGAAACCTGGCCACCTGATTCAATATAGAAACAAGAATTAGGCAGGATGATTTCGATTTCATCGCCAGCTTTTGCTTCTTTTACTGGATTGCCACCACTTAGTAAGGCCAATACTTTTCCTGATCCTTCCAAACTGCTATATGGATCGTAACTGACTCCATCTTTAGATAGCATCCCTTGATTTTCCAGGTCAGCAATAAGCTGGCGATATATTTCTACATATTCACCGCCCATTTCTCCAATGGCCTTGCCACCACCTGATGCCCGGCTGTGTTCTTCCATGTATTGGTCAAATCCAACCTTATCCACATTGAATCCACGTTCACTGACAATATCGCGTGTGATCTCAAAAGGCATTCCGAAGGTAGTGTATAAAATCCCCACATCTATGCCAGGCAGCACATTGTTCCCGGTTTTAATTACCTCATCGAGCATATTTTCAAGCTGGGTCATTGCCCGATCCAGTGTTTTTTGGAATTGTTTTTCTTCTTCAGTTATGGTTGATAAGATAGATTTCCGGTTTTGTTTCAGCTCCGGATAGAAGTCACCATAGCTACGAACCACTACATCCGCTACCTTGGAAAGGAATGGCTCGTTCAATCCAATCTTACCGCCAAAGCGATAAGCCCGGCGGATGATCATGCGGGTGACATAATTCCGGCCAGTATTTCCTGGAATAACATGGTCTGCGATCAGGAATGCGGCAGCCCTGGCATGGTCTGCAATCACCCGGTAGGGTGTGAAGTTGGCTTCACGCTGCTCATCTGTTTGCCCGGTGAGCTGTTGGGTTTTCAGGATGAGCGGCCATAACAGGTCTGTTCGATAATTTGAGTCAACATCCTGAAGTACCGATACGATGCGCTCAAACCCCATCCCTGTATCAACATGTTTTGCAGGTAGTGGTTCAAACTTAGTTTCGCTGAGGCGGTTATATTGGATGAAAACCAAATTCCAAAGTTCCAAAAAGCGCAGGCAATCCCCATTCACACGACAAATATGCCCTGGAATCGACTGCTTATCGCAATACTTGATACCCCGGTCGAGATGGATCTCACTACATGGTCCACATGGTCCAGTATCAGCCATTTCCCAGAAATTATCTTTGCGCCCAAAGAATAATACCTGTGCTGGGTTTATACCGGGTTGTCTACACCAGGCTTCAGCAGCTTCATCATCCTGAGGAATATCGCCTTTATCATCACGGAAAACAGTTGTCCAGAGATTTTCTTTGGGTAATCCCCATACATCAGTGAGTAGCTGCCACGCCCATTCGATGGCTTCGTTTTTATAATAATCGCCAAACGACCAGTTTCCAAGCATCTCAAAAAATGTGTGGTGGATATTATCTTGTCCAACATCTTCGAGATCATTATGTTTCCCGGCGACACGTACACATTTTTGTGAGTCTGCCGCACGTTTATAAGGTCGTTTATCCGTTCCAAGAAATACATCCTTAAACTGCACCATCCCTGCATTGGTAAAGAGCAGTGTTTGATCGCCTCCCGGGACAAGGGACGCAGATGGGACAATCGTATGTCCTTGTTCAGAAAAGAAATCTAGAAAATCCTGGCGAATCTGTGCGCCTGTTGGTTTAATGGATACCATTTATCACCGTGTGCTACTTGAGTTCAGAAGTGCAATTAGGGCATCGTGTAGCTGGAATTGGGATTTGGGTAAAGCAGTATGGGCACTCTTTTGTGGTAGGTGCTGCCGCGGCGGGTTGCTCTTTCATTTTATTCATTTGGCGAATAATCATAAAAACTACAAATGCAACAATCAGAAAGTCGATGATGGTATTGATGAACACACCATAATTGATTGTGGGAGCTCCAGCTGCCTGAGCGATGGCGAGTGATGCGTATTGATTTCCATCTAAAGAAATGAATAAATCAGTGAAGTTTACATTACCCAGCAGCATACCTATCGGGGGCATAATGATGTCATTGGTAAACGAGGTGACGATCTTACCAAAAGCAGCCCCGATGATCACTGCTACAGCCAGATCAAGAACATTTCCCTTCATTACAAATGCCTTGAATTCTTTTAACATAACAATTTCCTCCTTAAGATTAACGATTGCTCCAAATATACATAAAATTATAATCTCTAAATTGCGAAAAAAAGATACGAATTATTGTTATAACGATTTGTAAATAAAAGAAAATACTTCAGGTTTGTGAGAATTTCGGCTGTAGGATATAATCCGTTCGTTATCGACTAAAACAAAGAACATGGATCCTATGAAATTACCATCCATTCAAGAGAATAAAAAAAGTTACCTTTACTTTACCGTGTTTTGTGCAGGGATGACCAGCCTGGCGATCGAGTTTGGTGCTGCACGGTTATTGGGTAATACCTTTGGGACAAGCAACCTGGTTTGGGCAAGCATCATTGGGCTGATCTTGATTTACTTGACTTGTGGGTATTTTATCGGTGGGTACTGGGCAGATAGGTCACCAAAACTTAAGACCATGTATGGGATCCTGGCCTGTGGTGCTTTTGCTGCCGGATTGGTGCCTTTTATTGCCCGCCCGGTGTTACGCTTAGCCGCAGATGCATTTGACCAGCTTAAAGTGGGTATCCTGTTTGGATCGTTCACGGCAGTGTTGGTATTGTTCGTTATCCCGGTGACGTTATTGGGGATGATTTCCCCCTTCGCTATCCGGCTGGCCATCGTTGACTCACGCCAGGCAGGGCGAATCTCGGGGCAAATTTATGCAGTATCGACTTTGGGTTCTTTCATCGGTACTTTTTTGCCGGTCTTAGTGTTGATACCCCTTGTAGGGACGACGATGACATTCCTGATTTTTAGTTTGTTCCTTACCATGGTCGCACTGGTTGGTATGTATAAAGCTACTGGCTGGCGAAATACGATTAAATGGATATGGATGCCGATAATTTTATGTTTACTGGGAGTTTTATGGGGGAGTGGACCGATCAAGAAAACTGCAGGCGAGATCTATGAGAGAGAATCGTCATATAACTATATCCAGGTGATCGAGAAAGACGGTTATCGCTATTTAAGATTGAATGAGGGGCAGGGGATTCATTCCATTTGGAACTCAACTGACCTGAATTATGGTGGTCCATGGCAGGAATTCCTGGTTGCCCCTTTTTTAATCAGCCACCTTATAATATCAGCCAGGTGAAAAATATGGCAATCATAGGGCTGGCGGCAGGGACGGTTGCCCGGCAAGCAACGGAAGTCTTCGGGAATGTTCCCATCGATGGTTATGAAATCGATCCTGCCATCATTGAAGTTGGCCAGAAATACTTCGATATGAATTTACCGAATTTAAATGCCATTGCACAAGATGGTCGGGTAGGCTTGGAACAGAGTGAGAAAACCTACTCTATCATCGGTGTGGATGCATATCGACCTCCATATATTCCACCACATCTGACCACCAGAGAATTTTTCCAGGCAGCGAAAGACCATTTAACAGCTGATGGGGTTTTGGTTGTTAATGTAGGCAGGTCACCAACAGATCGGGCATTAGTCGACCAGATAGCAAGCACAATTCAATCAGTTTTCCCATCTGTATATATTGTGGATGTACCGGGTTCTTTTAATTCCATGATCTATGCCACACTCCAGCCAACTGATATTCAGAATCTAAATGTGAATCTGGAGCTTCTAAAAGCAGAAGCAGGTACGGCTGAACTGCTTATGCAATCATTGCAGGTGGCAAAGGATAATCTTCAACCCACGCCCCCCAAGAGCGTGGTATATACTGACGACTGGTCACCCATTGAATGGGTGACAAACAGCATGATCCTGAGCTATGTTATGTTTGGGAATCTGGAAGAGATTGGACATTAAATGACAACAAACATCCTGAATGATAAGGCGCTGAAATGAAAACTCTGTATAAAATTCTATCTTGGATCGTTGCATTGATCCTTCCAGTAGTGATCGTGTTATCGGTTGTTCGATTGGTGATTAATCCATGGTACCTGGAATTCGAATACCATACACCTGGATTTCCAGCAGATCCTTATGGATTTAGCTTACAAGATCGCTTGACTTATGGAAGGTATGCGGTTGATTACTTGGTCAATTCAGCAGGAATTTCTTATCTAGGTGACCTACATTTTCCAGCAGGGCAACAAGCCCCAGAGACATCATGCCAATTCATGAGTGATTGTACCCAGTTATACAACGATCGAGAGCTACAACATATGGTGGATGTAAAAAGTGTGGTGACTGGAGCAATGAGGGTTTTAGTATTTGGTTTCGTTTCACTTATTGTTCTGGGTATCTGGGCTTGGGCAGGAAAATGGCAGATTGAATTCTTAAGAGGCCTGGAACGTGGCGGTATTCTTGTCCTGGTGTTGATTGGTTTGATCATCCTATCGGCATTAACGATATTTGATTATCTCTTTAGAATATTTCATGAGATATTCTTTAAAGCGGGAACCTGGACATTTTATTACAGCGACACCTTGATCCGTCTTTTCCCTGAACGGTTTTGGCAGGATACTTTTCTCATGGTGGGTGGTTTGTCGGTAGGATTTGGTTTGCTTTTTTACTTCGGGGCACGGAAATTTCGCCACCGGCTGTTATTGAGCAAATAATAAAAAGCCCCATCGGGATGTCATTTTCCCGATGGGACTAATTGGGTAAATATTGATTATTGACCTAATGCTGTTATTTCTATATTGATATCGGCAGGGTCGATATCAACCGGGGGATACAATGTAACTTCATAGGAACCTGTGCCGTTATTTGGCATGGCTTCTGGAACAAAGGAGGAACCTGTAGCGATTAATTCGCCACTCGATTCATTATAAAGTGAAATAATAACAATAACAGATGACAGATCCTGTCCGGAATTATTTATCGCAGTTCCCGTAAAAACACCTGAACCCCCTTCAAAGGTATTACCATTGTCTTCAGTGGTCAAAACAAAAGCAGGTGAGGAGGCTTCATAGGTATAGATCCAATCCACCATCACCTTGTAATTTGAGGCAGCAGCGTGTGCAGCGGGAACATTATCCATTACTCCCCAAAGGGTGAAATCATAGGGGAGGGTTTCGCCGGAATTTATTGGCATTAGAAAGTAAATATAATTGGCATCGATACAATTTCCAGTACCGTCGTAAGCCCCTGCCACAAGATAAATAATCATCGGCTCGCTGGTGTTGTTCGTTACCGACCCTGCCAAATGAAAATCACCGTTCACGTCTTGATAATTATATTGAGTATCAGAAAGCGAAAGGTCATAGGTTGAGGTTGGATTGGTGATTATTCCATCTAAATACAGAATGTAATTAGTTAGTGTTCCAGCCTGGCCAATGGGGGCATCGAACATCATGACGAATGGACTGCTTGAATTGGGTTCTATATAACGAAGAGATGTGTAAGCTGCAGCGGCAGTGACTAATTTTCCAGATGAATCCATCAAGGTGGCTGTAACTGCATTGAGCTCTACAGGCTCTGGGTTGCCATTGAAGACTTCACCCGCCAGGTAGACATCATTATTGTCATCTGCCCACAATGAAATACCGCGAACCTCAAGGCTGGCTCGATCAATCGTATCAGTAGTGCTACTCCCAACCACCGTTGCCTGTACAGTAGCTCCGTTAGTAAATGCTTCGGTAGTAAAATCGGAAAATGGGGATGTTTCACCTGGAGTGAGATAACTCAACATTGTATAGGTCGTATAGCTATAGATAGCTGTTCCAGCATTATCCAGTAATTTAATCTCGATCTGAAGATCAGAAATCGTACTGCTGGTGTCATTGCGCACCAATCCATAGAAGTACCAATAGTCGGATTCGTCTTTAAAGAAAGCGATGTCCAATATATTGATTTGACCAGTGACAGGTGGAATCTCCGTGCTTGCTGAGGTAGGAGATGGAATAACAGGCGTTCCGGTAGCAGGTGGAGGAGGGGTCACTGTGGCTGGTGGACTTGTTGGGAGCTGGTTTGTTGGTGTAGTGGAAGCAGGTGTCACTGTGGCTGGTGGACTTGTTGGTTGCTGGTTTGTTGGAGTAGTGGAAGCAGGTGATTGGGGGATCGTTGTGGTTCCAGAACAAGCCAGGATGGTTAATACCAATACCAGAATAAAAACCAGGATACCTGTCTGCCATCTATGCAGCATGATTCTGCTCCTTATTCCAACGACGATATATTACTTGGCTTTTCCCTGGTTGGCAACCGCTTCAGCGGCTTTACGGATCGCTTCTGGGTCACCTAAATAGAAATTTCTAATAGGATGAAAATCATTATCTAGCTCATAGACCAGTGGTATGCCGGTGGGGATATTCAGCTCCACGATTTCATTATCTGGAATATTGTCGAGATATTTAACCAGGGCGCGCAGGCTGTTGCCATGTGCACAGATAATTATGCGCTTACCAGATTTAACAGCCGGGGCGATCGTGCTGTGCCAGTATGGCAACATTCGGCTTACGGTGTCCTTGAGGCATTCAGTACGAGGCAGCTCAGTATCTGTTAGTAAAGAATATCTACGATCAAAACGGGGATGGCGGGGGTCATCCAGCTCAAGGGCTGGAGGTTGGATATCATAACTACGACGCCATATCTTAACCTGCGCCTCACCAAACTTTACAGCCATCTCCGCCTTGTTTAATCCCTGCAAGGCACCGTAATGTCTTTCATTCAACTGCCATGCATTAATTACTGGCAACCACTCCAGGTCCATCTCTTCCATCACTATCCAAAGTGTTTTCACCGCACGTTTGAGAACCGAAGTAAATGCCAGGTCGAAAGTATAGCCGGCCTCTCGCAGCTGCTTTCCAGCAGAATGAGCTTCGTTTTCACCCTGCTCGGTCAGGCCTACATCCGTCCAACCAGTGAAGCGATTTTCGAGGTTCCACGTACTCTGCCCATGACGTAATAAAACAAGTGTATAAGTGGGTTTCATTTTATTTCCTTTCCTGTTTGACATAATAAACGTCCCCCGCGAGTTGAACTTTCCTACTGGAAAGCCTTCTTGCAAGGAGACGTTGTTGTTAGTTTTGGTTATTGTTTATTGCACAATCAGTTACTTGATCGCCTGCTCTGTCTCTGGGTCGAACAAATGCATATTGCCCATGTTGAATACAACCTGGGTACGCTCACCCATGACGGCTTTTGTCCGAGGATCAACCCGGGCGACAAAGCTATGCTCACCTGTGGTGATATACAATTGGATCTCATTGCCCATTAACTCGGTTACATCGACCAGCCCATCAACTGGTTGTGGAATGATCTCAGGTGGGAGGTAATGAGGATCCTGGATATCTTCAGGTCGTATACCCATGATGACAGGTTTATCAATATACTTCGAATAGGATTCGACTCGGAAGGAAGGAACCTCAACTTTAAATGAGTCGCCATCGACAAAGAGTTTTCCATCTCCACGAACCAATTTAGTCTTGAAGAAGTTCATTGCCGGTGATCCAATGAACCCAGCCACAAATAAATTATCCGGGTGATCATACAACATCTGAGGAGTATCCACCTGCTGAAGAAGACCTTTATTAATGACAGCAATCCGGCTTGCCATGGTCATGGCTTCGATCTGATCATGGGTAACGTAGATAAAGGTTGTCTGAAGCTGTTGGTGGAGCTTGCTCAGGTTGGCACGTGTTTCAACCCGGAGTTTTGCGTCCAGGTTGGAAAGGGGTTCATCAAATAAGAAAACCTTAGGCTCCCGCACGATAGCCCGTCCAACAGCCACACGCTGGCGCTGACCACCTGAAAGCTGTCGGGGTTTTCGATCCAGCAGGGTTTGGATCCCGAGCGTTTCAGCTGCCTTGGTAACCCTTTTCCGAATCTCCTCTTTTGGAGTTTTGCGTAATTTCAAACCAAATGCCATGTTATCATACACAGTCATATGTGGATACAGGGCATACGATTGAAAGACCATGGCGATATCGCGATCTTTCGGTGCAACATCATTCACCACCCGGTCACCAATCAGGATGCGTCCCTCGGTAATCTCTTCCAAACCAGCCAACAGACGCAATGCTGTGGTCTTACCACAACCGGATGGGCCTACCAGGACTAGGAATTCTTTATCTACAATATTAAGATTGAGATTCCCAACAGCAATCACATCTCCAAAACGCTTCGATACATTTTCGTACGTGACACTAGCCATAAGATTTTCTCCTTTCGGTGGAATATAGTGAGACAATTATAGCTTTGGTATGCAAAAAACACAATCTTTATAACGACCTATCTTATATTTATACTTGCCTATTTCCATTGCTCATACTAGAATGAGAGACGGAGAATGAATGGTTAAAGCCGAAGATATCACTCCCATTCGTAAACAATACCTGGCAATCAAACGTCAGTATCCGAATGCTATCCTTTTTTTCCGCCTGGGAGATTTTTACGAAACATTCGACCAGGATGCTGAGATTGCAGCACGTGAATTAGACATTGTGCTGACCTCACGACCGGTTGGGAAAGGTGTTCGAGTACCTTTAGCCGGAATTCCTCATCATGCTGTGGAGAATTACCTGGCCCGCTTGATTGAGCGTGGGTTTCACGTAGCGATCTGCGAGCAAGTAGGAGACCAACCCAGCAAAGGGATTTTCCCGCGCGAGGTAGTGCGTGTAGTTACCCCAGGCACGTTGATTGAGTCAGGATTATTGCCCTCAGATGCGAATAATTATCTTGTGTGCGTGCAGATACAAGATAACCATGCAGGTGTAGCTTATGTGGATATTTCCACAGGTGAGTTTGCTGCGACTGAGCTGACAAGTGAGGATATTCTTATTGCTGTGCGTGCTGAACTATCCAGGCTTCATCCAGCAGAAATCCTGTATCCTGAGAACCTTCAACTTCCGGATGGATTATCCGGTCACCTGACTGCGTGGCAAGCCTGGCGATTCGATACTTCCCGTTGCGAGGAAGCCCTGATAGAGCATTTCGGTGTCGCCTCACTGGATGGATTTGGACTGCGCGGAATGACATTGGCAGTGCAGGCTGCTGGAACCATTGTCCAGTATCTGAAGGATACCCAGCCAACCGCCCTAAAACTATTAACCAGTTTGAGTACGTATTCCACCTTCGAATTTATGAATTTGGATGCATCCACACGACGGAATCTCGAGCTGACTGAAACCATCAGGGACGGAGATGTTCACGGCAGCTTGCTGGGTGAGTTGGATCGAGCGATCACCCCCATGGGTAAGCGAATGATTCGCCAGTGGGTGAGTAAACCATTATTGGATGTGGATGCTATTCACCAAAGGCAGCTGTGTGTACAATTTCTATTCAACCAAGGTATATTACGGGCGGAGCTTCGGGCTGCTTTGAAGCCCCTGGGTGATTTGGAAAGGCTGACCACCCGAGTGGCTAGTGGAACTGCTCAGCCACGCGATCTCGTCGGCATGAGGGCAACATTGCAGCGATTACCGGGAATCTCCGAGCTATTCACGGATCAACGGGTAGAAAGAGAAGATGCGAGACAAACAACGAATAAACCTGCGTTGTCCACCATATTAAGTGAGATTGATCCCTGTGAACAGGAATTGACCCTGCTTGACGCAGCCATTGCTGAAGATCCACCTGCCACCATGCAAAACATAGGGGTCATAAAAAGTGGGTACTCAGCCGAGCTTGATGGTGTAATTGAAAGGTCCCGCCATGCACGGGAGTGGATCGCAAACCTGGAATCAGTCGAACGGGAACGTACAGGGATAAAAACCCTTAAGGTCGGTTATAACAAAGTATTCGGATATTACATCGAGATCACACGAGCCAACGCTGATCATGCCCCGCAGGAATATATCCGCAAGCAAACATTAGTCAACGCAGAACGGTATATCACCCCGGAAATGAAAGAATATGAAGCATTGGTATTAAATGCTGAAGATTCTATTCATGAAATCGAGAAACGCATATTCCTGCAAGTATGCGAGCAACTGTCGTCTTCATCACAACGCCTGCTAGTGACCGCCAGGGCATTGGCTGAATTGGATGTTGTAGCGTCACTCGCAGAAGTGGCAGCCCTGGGAGGTTATGTGCTTCCGGAAGTGATAACTGAGGATATCCTGGAAATTCATGAAGGCAGGCACCCGGTTGTCGAACATGCGCTTAAGGGCGAACGATTTATCACCAATGATGCCATATTTGAAGAGGGTGAGCGGATCCGCATCCTTACCGGTCCCAATATGTCAGGTAAAAGCACTTTTTTACGCCAGACTGCCTTGATCGTCTTAATGGCTCAGATGGGCAGCTTTGTCCCTGCCGCGTCTGCAAAAATTGGTCTCGTGGATCGCATCTTTACCCGCATCGGTGCACAGGATGAGATTTATTCAGGCCAATCAACATTCATGGTCGAAATGGTCGAAACTGCAAATATATTACATCATGCCACCAATCGTTCGTTGCTGATATTGGATGAAATTGGACGCGGAACCAGCACTTATGATGGTGTATCGATCGCCTGGGCAGTGGTCGAATATATTCACAATCATCCAGCATTGCGCTCCAAGACCCTTTTTGCCACACATTACCATGAGCTGACTCAGCTGGCCGACCTGCTGCCTGGAGTGCGAAATTATAACGTTGCCGTCAGTGAAACAGGCGGGCAAGTGGTATTTCTCCACAAGATCATTCCTGGTGGAGCTGACCGATCCTATGGCATTCATGTCGGACAATTAGCCGGTCTTCCTTCACCAGTAGTGCAAAGGGCGGAACAGATCATGCTTCAGCTGGAGAAATCATCGGGTAAGGCGGTAAAAATCAACCCTGCCATTCCTCACCAGATGGCATTATTCCCTGATACGAATCCCCTGCTGGATGATTTAAAAGGTTTGGATATCAATGCCTTGTCTCCCATCGAGGCATTGAACAAACTTTATGAATGGAAGAAGAAGTTCCTGGATGATGCATAGATAAAATGCTCAAACGGCTATTAATGAATGGAGAGGAAGAAACGAACGAGTCATGGATCTCATGGTTCAGAAAAAAGCCTTTTCATCTCATTATCACAATCCTATTCTTCATAAATATTGTTTTGATAGCGGTCAATGCCGGTCTGTGGATCATTGCAGCTAACCAAAAGCTATTTGTTG
The DNA here is from genome assembly GCA_963822175.1 of uncultured Chloroflexia bacterium. Taxonomy (GTDB): domain Bacteria; phylum Chloroflexota; class Anaerolineae; order Anaerolineales; family UBA4823; genus FEB-25. Next base: position 711,301 of record CAWGGJ010000008.1, read on the forward strand.
CAGCAGATTTTACGTCATTTTATACAGGTTTCTACATGGTCAGGGCGGGTGAGGGAGAATACCTGTATGATCCAGTGCTCCAATCAAAGTATCAGCAACAATTCATGGGTGGTTTGACCTTTGAAGGTGGGGTTTTATTGTTCCCCAACCCACCTTTTGTGGCCATATTGTTTTCACCGATTTCCTTGCTTCCGCTGGAAAGTGCATTCTATCTATGGTCATTGATCGAGTTGGGATTACTCATCTGGCTATTGATCAGCCTCAATCGGCTCTTCTCGTACTGGGATAAGCGCGAACGCTTATTGCTGATCACCACTATCCTGGCATTTTGGCCACTAACCTATACTTTTCTGCTGGGACAATTCTCATTATTTTTGTTGATCGGTTGGCTGCAGGTGTATATTGCCATGAAAAACGCGAAATTAACCAAAGCCGGGCTGTGGATGCTTATGTTATCCATAAAACCCCACACACTGCTTATCCCAGCGATGATGACTTTGAATAAACGCTATTGGCGAGTGGCAGCGTCTGCCATTTTCGGTGGGGTTATCTTGTTTATTGCTACATGGTTGATTATTGGTGTAAAACCCTGGCTTGATTATTTTCAATCACTGCTTACGATTGGATCATCCTTTGGAAAATTGGGGGTTCATCCGAACACAGAATTTACCATTCGTGGAGTGTTATCGAATATCCTGGGTAACTCCCAGGGTAACTTAACCAATATGATCAGTTTAATCTTCCTACTGGCTGGGATGATTTTGATTTGGATTTTATGGAGGAAAGGCATCTCGCAGGATAGCCCGCGTTTTATTTTGTATTTTGCCTTTACGATCCTTCTATCAGTATTCTTTAGCTTACACCTGAATCCGCATGATGCGTTGATGTTGGTGTTACCAGTGGTATTGTTTTACGATTACCTACGACAAAACCAATATCCGAGAATTGCTTATACTATTTTCATCTTGTTCTGTCCTTTGGTTTTCTTTTTTGCTTCTTTCAGTAAATTTAATTTTTTTGGTGTCATCCGCCCACCTGTTGTTACCATTGTTATCCTGCTAATCTGGATGATAAAGTATATACTCTTTGAGTTTCGTTCCCAAGCAAATCTCCGTGTAGAATCAACAACACCTGAAATTCTGCATGATTAATGATTTGTATTTTATAGATACTGTATAATTAATATTAGTAGCTCTATTTTATCCAAACAAAATATGAACTGGGAGAGTTGAAAATGAAAAAGCTTTGGCTCATTCTCGTTATCTTTGTTTTGGTAATCGCTGGTAGCCAGCCAGCCGTAGCTGCAGTGCGAACGACTGCTCCGTTTTACACAATTGATTCACCAAACATCATTCAAGGGCAGTATATCGTGGTATATAAATCGGGGATAACCACCAGCTCTGTTGATCAGGCTGTACAAACAGTGGGTGCGCTAGGGGGAACCGTTCTATATCAGTACTCATCCGCGTTGGTAGGTTATGCTGCCATCCTCCCAGACCAAGCGTTGGGAGTAATTAGGCAGGATCCTAATGTTGCCTACGTGGAAGCGGACCAGGTGATGAGCATCAATAATAGCCAATTAAATCCACCATCCTGGGGTCTGGATCGAATTGACCAGACCACTGGTCTTGATAGTGAATATACCTACAACCTCACAGGTTCAGGCGTCAATGTTTATATCATCGATACTGGCATCTGGACGACCCATACTGATTTTGGAGGGAGAGCTTCGATTGGGTATGATGCTTTAGGAGGTAATGGAATTGACTGCAATGGTCATGGAACTCATGTTGCTGGTACAGTCGGAGGACTGACATATGGGGTTGCAAAAGGTGTAGATCTTTATGCAGTGCGCGTATTAAACTGTTCCGGTTCAGGAACAACTTCAGGCGTTATTGCGGGTGTAGATTGGGTGACAAATAATCACGTCGATCCATCTGTAGCCAATATGAGCCTTGGAGGTGGTGCATCCACCAGTCTAGATACCGCAGTTAAGAATTCAATAAATGCTGGGGTCACTTATGCCGTTGCAGCAGGCAACAACAATCGCGATGCTTGTAAATTCTCACCGGCCAGGGTAGCTACAGCTCTTACTGTGGGTGCAACAACCAATACTGATTACCGTGCCTCCTACTCGAACTATGGTAAGTGTTTGGATCTTTTCGCCCCTGGCTCCAGCATTACCTCCGCATGGTACGGTAGCAATAACGCGAGTAATACAATTAGTGGTACATCGATGGCAACCCCTCATGTTGCTGGAGTGGCAGCTCTTTACCTTGAAGCTCATCCGAGCGCTTTACCCGCAACGGTAGCAATTGCTCTCAAAGCCGCTGCAACCAGCAATGTTTTGATAAATGTGGGAAGAGGCTCTCCTAACTTGCTTCTGTACTCTCTGATACCTTAATCAGTTCTCTCTACTCACGGTACCTTAAAGCCCTGGAATCTGTAAAACCAGGGCTTTCTTGTTATTATTCAACCCAAATATTCTTGAACTGGTTTAGAGCGAATATGCCATTTTTTTCCCCAGAATATTTTTATATATTAATAATCTGTGATTGTGGTAAACTATTCGGTTGGGCTTGACCTATATGGATGAAAACTACTACAGAGTGCTGTAGAGAATTATAGATGTGGAGAAATGACATGACTGAAAAGAAATGGGTTTATTCGTTCGATGAAGTGAAGCTGGCTGAAGAGTATGTTGGTGGCAGCTGGGAAGGAGTTCGAGCATTGCTGGGAGGTAAAGGCTCTGGGCTGGCAGATATGACCCGCGCAGATGTACCGGTACCTCCAGGGTTCACCGTTACTACTGAAGCTTGTAATTCCTACCAGGCAGAAGGTAAATTCCCACAGGGGATGTGGGAACAGGAGCTTGATGCATTAAAAAAGGTTGAGCGCCAGACAGGTAAGAAATTTGGTGATCCCAATAATCCGCTACTGGTATCTTGCCGTTCAGGAGCAAAATTCTCCATGCCCGGCATGATGGATACCGTGTTGAACATCGGGTTAACCGATAAAACTGCAGAAGGCATGGTGAAATTAACCAATAATGCCAGGTTTGTATACGATTCATATCGCCGGTTGGTGGAAATGTTCGGCACCGTTGTGCTGGGCATCCCAGACGAGGCATTCGAAGAGCCTTTGGCTGAATATAAGCATAAAAAAGGCTACAAGCTGGATACTGAAATGGCCGCTGAGGATTGGAAAGCGGTCACTGATGCCTTTAAAGCGGTGGTTAAGAAGGAACAGGGCTTTGACTTTCCCCAGGATCCATATAAGCAGCTCGAGCTGGCAACTGAAGCAGTATTCAAATCCTGGAATGGTAAACGGGCGGTGGATTATCGCCGGGCAACCAATATCCCGGATGATCTTGGCACCGCAGTAAATATCCAAACCATGGTATTTGGCAATATGGGTGATGATTCCGGCACCGGCGTAGCCTTTACGCGTGATCCCTCTACAGGTGAGAAAAAGATGTTCGGAGAGTACTTGCTGAATGCCCAGGGTGAGGATGTGGTGGCGGGAATTCGTAATGCTGAGAAGATCGAACACCTGAATTCCAAGATGCCTGAGGCATATCGCCAATTCATGCAGATCACCGATCGGCTCGAAAAGCACTATACCGAGATGCAAGATGTCGAGTTCACTATTGAACATGGAAAACTATGGATGCTGCAGACCCGCAACGGTAAGCGCACTGCCAATGCTGCCATTAAAATCGCAGTGGATATGGCAAATGAAGGATTGATCAAGCGGGAGGAAGCGATTCTGCGTGTCACACCTGAGCAGGTGGATACATTGCTACATCCACAATATGATCCTAAAGCCAAGGAAGCCGCGAAAAAGGAAGGTCGTCTGTACGCCAAGGGAGTAAATGCATCTCCAGGCGCAGCCGTAGGGCAGATCTATTTTGATGCCAATACTGCGGAGCACCAGGCAAAGCATAACAAACAGGACGTGATCATGGTGCGGCCGTTCACCAAACCCGATGATGTCCATGGAATGATCGCTGCCAAAGGTGTACTTACCAGCGAAGGTGGAGCCACATCACATGCAGCTGTGGTTGCCCGTCAATTTGGCATCCCGTGTATTGTGGGTGCCTCCCAGATCAAGATCGATCTTGAAAACAGGCTGATGGCAGTGGATGGCAAGGAAGTGAAAGAAGGTGAGTGGATCTCAGTGGATGGGACCACCGGTGAAGTATTCCTGGGCCAGATCCCCACCACGGCTCCCAGCCTTGAAGAACAAACAGACCTGCTCACCTTGCTAAAATGGGCAGATGAGATCTGCGCCACTCCCGGGATGCGGAAATTCGCACCAGGTTGGCCAACCAAAGGCTTACAGGTATGGGCAAATGCGGATTACCCAAAGGATGCTCAGCGAGCACGCTCGTATGGAGCTGTCGGGATCGGACTGTGCCGGACAGAGCACATGTTTTTTGAAAAAGAACGTCTGCCGATTGTGCAACGGATGATCCTGGCAGAAAAGAATGAAGACCGCAAAGCAGCATTGGATGAATTATTGCCGTACCAGAGAGCTGATTTTGATGGATTGTTCAAAGCGATGGACGGATACCCGGTGATCATTCGCTTGATCGACCCGCCTCTGCACGAATTCATGCCCAACGAAGAAGAGCTATTTGAAGAAGTGATCACCCTGCGTGTAAAGGGTGAGACGGCTGGCCTGGCTGGAAAGGAAAAACTACTGGCGGATATACGCGGGATGCATGAGAGCAACCCCATGATGGGTCTGCGAGGGGTTCGTTTGAGCATCTATATGCCGCAGATCGTTGAGATGCAGGTAAGGGCGATATTTGAAGCCGCTGCTGACTGCACATTGAGCGGTGTGGTGGTAAAACCTGAGGTGATGATCCCATTAACTGGCACAGTGAATGAACTCAAGTGGATTCAGCCACGCCTGATTAAGATTGCTGATGATGTTATGAAGGAAAAAAAGGTCAGCTTTAGTTATAAGTTCGGCACGATGATCGAGATCCCACGAGCGGCAGTGACCGCAGCAGAGATCGCCGAATACGCCGAGTTCTTTTCCTTCGGCACCAACGACCTGACCCAAATGACCTTTGGCTACAGCCGGGATGATGCCGAGCGCAACTTCCTGGTGACCTATGTGGCGGAGGGCATCCTTCCCAAGAATCCATTCCAAACCATCGACCGGGATGGGGTGGGTCGGCTGATGCGAATTGCAGTTGAGGATGGTCGCTCTACAAGACCGGACCTGGAAGTGGGTATTTGCGGTGAGCACGGTGGTGATCCCGACTCGATCGAATTTTGTCACATCATCGGGAATAACTATGTGAGCTGCTCTCCATTTCGTGTGCCGATCGCCCGCCTGGCAGCAGCGCATTCAGCACTGAAACACAGTGGCAAGGCTCTGGCTGAGGATAAGTAGCTCGTTCACTTAATTCGATTGCAAAATAAGTCTTGAATTCTAAAACAAAAAATGGGTTGCCTTTCTCTGGCAACCCATTTTTATTACAATCGTTTTATCAGACTGATGTGGGGGCGATAGTTTCTGCAGCTTCCTGGGATGTAGTAGTCTTTTCGATTACCAGCTCGCCCCGAGAGTAAGCTGCGCCTTTGTCCAGTGCCTCAACATTGCTTTTGAAGAATTTCTTGTGGCGTTCAGGCATATGTGCATCCAGGGCAGCCTTGACATCATCCAAACTCAGGATGGGCAGCTTATCGAGCAATGCACCCAACATTACCATGTTCAATAATCGGCGCGGTCCGATGGTTTCAGCAATTTCCTGGGCAGGGATCATCACCCATGTGAGGTCTGTCCGGTAGGGATCGCGATTCACCAGGGATGAATTGACAATTAACACGCCGCCAGGGACCACAAGGGGTTCAAATTTATCCAAGGATGGAAGATTCATCACTACAGCGCCTTTTGGGTGTTTGATCGTGGGAGATCCGATCTCTTCATCTGCAATGACAACAGTACAATTCGCGGTCCCCCCCCGCATCTCAGGACCATAGGATGGCATCCAGGTAACATCGTGTCCAGCATCCATGGCAGCGAATGCCAGAACCTGACCCGAAAATAGGACACCCTGCCCACCAAATCCGGCAAAAATAACTTCTGTTTGCATCGCGCTTTCCCTTTCCTAGAACTTTAAACCATCAAGTGCAGAAGAGACCTTGAAATCCCCTAGTGGGTAAACCGGGATCATACGTTCCTCAAGCCAGGTCAATGATTCTGGCACAGTCATTCCCCAGTTCGTGTTGCATGTCGAGAGGAGTTCGACCATGGAAAAACCGAGGCCTCTTTTTTGGACTTCAAATGCGGTCCGGATGGCTTTTTTGGCCTGGCGGATGTTCTTGGGGTCATGCAGGCTACGGCGGACGACATATCCTGCACCATCCATCCTGGCAAGCATCTCAGCCATATGCAGGGGGTAGCCCATCATTTCCACATCTCGACCATTAGGGGAGGTGGTTGTTTTCTGACCAGGCAATGTGGTGGGTGCCATCTGACCACCCGTCATGCCATAAATGGCATTATTGATGAAAATGACGGTGATATTCTCTCCACGCCCGGCAACATGCATGATCTCGCTCATTCCAATGGAAGCCAGGTCACCATCACCCTGGTATGTGAATACAAAACGATCCGGAAGTACCCGCTTAATGCCTGTTGCCATCGCAGGCGCACGACCATGCGCTGCTTCAACCCAGTCAAAGGTGAAGTAATTGTAGGCAAACACTGCACATCCGACTGGTGCCACACCTATGGTCTTTTCACGAATATCCATCTCGTCGAGGATTTCGGCGATTAGGCGGTGAGCAATCCCGTGCGTACAGCCGGGGCAATAGTGGGAGGGTGTTTGTGATAAAGAAACAGGGCGAGAGTAAACAGTCTGTATTTCAGTTTGTTTGTGAGTATCCATTCTATATCCTCACCATCAAGATAAAGTAATAACACCGTCTTTCAAACGCTGCATCCAACGTTTGCGCGGGTCACCATCGAGAGATTTCGGTTCTTTAACCAGGCGTCGAATCTCGCCCAGGATTTCATCCGGATATGGAACGATGCCGCCCACCCGGGCATAGAATTCAATCGGAACACGGCCTTTCACTGCCATCTTCACATCTTCCAGCATCTGCCCGGTATTCATCTCGGTAACTAAAATGCCTTGCATTGTTTTTGTCAATTCTTCGATCTTTTCATATGGGAACGGGCTGAGAGAAATGGGTCGGAATAAACCCACCTTGATACCTTGAGCACGAGCGTTACGGACCGCAGTCAATGCAATGCGACCCGCAGTGCCAAAGCCAATTACCACATATTCAGCATCATCCAGGAAATACCCCTTATAGCGGATCTCATTGGCTTTAATGCGGTACCAGGTGTCGAGAATCCTGTGGTTATAGATTTCCTCAAGGGATGGGTCGATTAAAATCGAGGTTAGGATTCGTTGCTCACGGTTCAAGCACCCATCGGTTGCCCAATCAGGTGTGATGGTTCTCAGAGGGCGCATTTCGGGCAGTTCTGCAGGTTCCATCATCTGGCCAATGCTGCCATCTGCCATCACCACGCAGATGTTGCGGTATTTCTCGGCCAGGTCAAATGCCAGGACTGTCAGGTCGATCGCCTCCTGAACGGAAGCTGGAGCAAGTACAATAGGATGGTAATCTCCATGCCCTCCACCATGGACAAGCTGGTTATAATCGCCCTGGGAAGGAGCAATATTCCCAAGACCAGGTCCCCCACGGACGACATCAATTAATACCATGGGTACTTCAGTACCTGCAATATAGGATAAACCTTCCATCATTAAACTGACACCTGGACTGGATGATGAAGTCATCACACGAGCACCTGTGCATGCCGCGCCATAGACCATGTTGATGGCAGCAACCTCACTCTCTGCTTGTAGAAATACGCGTTTTAATTCCGGCATGCGATGAGACATCCACTCCAGCAGCTCAGTTTGAGGAGTGATCGGATAACCAAAGTAGGCTTCAACACCGGCGCGTACCGATGCTTCAGCCATGGCGAAATTACCTTCCAAAAATTCTTTTGCCATGGAAATTCTCCTATGAGGTTTCTGATTCGACTTTGGCAGTTTTGACAGGTGCTTCGCGATATACCGTAAGGGCAGCCTCAGGACAGACAATAGCACAAATGCCACATCCGGTGCAACCATCCATGGTCAGGATGACTGGGTGATAACCTTTGGGTGTCAGCCTTACCATATCAAGCGCCATTACGTGTTGAGGGCATTCATTAACACACAACTCACAACCTTTGCAGAATATTTCGTCGACTTCGATCCATCCCTTAACGGGCATTGCCATACCTCCTAAACTAATTATATAATTTGGATAGATTCAACCAAGATTATCTTTAATTATAAACCTTCATGTCAGTGTAATCTGTCATATTACCAAAGATACAAAAGTCCTCAGATTTAACTGTGTCAACCCAAAGTAGAAATGTTCCTATTCCAGTTTGGGTTGACAGGAGAAAATATCCCTATTATAATGCAGCCCTCAATGCACCGGCAAGTTTGCTAGGTGCCCCGGGAACCTATCCGGGGCATTCTCTTGTAAAATGCCAGGTAGATTAAAAACCATATCCCCAACTTCCCCAAATGTTTGCGTTGTGTAGGGTTTTTCCAAAAGCTCTACCGTAAAAAAGGAACGCGGACATTCCGGTGAAGTGAAGCTTGGAGGAAGCTTATGAAGTATGCAATTGTTGAAGATGGCGGAAAACAATACAAGGCCGTCATCGGTGAATCCATCGAAGTGGACCGTTATCCATTAGAGGTGGGAGCGGAAATCGACATGGAACGGGTGCTCCTGATATCAGATGGCGAGAATGTCAAAGTAGGAACACCATTCATTCAGGGAGCAAAAATTCAGGCGACAGTTCTTGCCCAGGTAAAAGGCCCCAAGATTGTCGTTTTTCGATACAAAGCCAAAGAGCGTATCCGAACAAAAACAGGCCATCGGCAACAATACACGAAGGTTCGCATTGATGCGATCACTGAGGAATAGGAGATAGACAATGGCACATAAAAAAGGTGGCGGTTCCAGCCGCAACGGACGCGATAGCCAGGGTCAGCGCCTGGGTGTGAAGAAATATAGTGGTGAGTTTGTACTCGCCGGGAATATTCTGGTTCGTCAGCACGGAACCCATATCAAACCCGGTAATAATGTCATGGTAGGCAAGGATGATACCCTGTTTGCCATCATCGATGGATATGTTTTATATGAGACTATCCGTGATGACCGTAAAAGAGTCAGTGTCTTACCTGCGAAGGCAGAGTAAGTGGTTTAATATTTGAAAGGAAATCATTATGAAGGAAGGTATTCATCCAACTTATTTTCCAGATGCGCAGATCGTCTGTGCATGTGGTAACACTTGGACTACCGGTTCGACCAAGAAGGTAATCCACACAGATGTGTGTTCCAAATGCCATCCATTTTTTACTGGTGAACAACGTATCGTTGACACTGAAGGACAGGTGGATCGTTTCTATAAAAAATTGCAAGTTCGCCAACAGTATATCGATGACAAATCAGCCCGTGAATCTGCCCGAACATCCCCTGAGCGCCCGATCGCTGAGCTTGGTATAGGTAACCGTGCGACGGAAGCCCTGGCAAAAGCCAATATCACTAAAGTTGGCCAGGTTATGGAGCTTTTAGAGAATGGTGAGGCAGGAATCCTGGCAGTTGATGGGTTTGGCAGAAAATCCCTTGCTGATTTGAAGAAACGTTTACGCCAGTTTGGGTACGAGTTACCTGAAGCAGCCCAGGAAATTGTCGTTTGAGCTTGCAACTAATCTGATTTCAGTTACACTTAACAGGCAGACGTATCCCGCGTCTGCCTGTTTGCTAACGCGAGATGTCGGGAGAAGCTGTAATGATGGCTAGTATAGTATAGGAGGCGAATATGGCACAGCATGCAGGCTCAATTGAAGTGATTACTGGTTCTATGTTTTGTGGGAAAACTGACGAATTGATCCGTCGTTTACGACGCGCAACAATCGCACGACAGAAAGTCCAGGTTTTAAGCCAGCCATCGATTTCCGCTATGCTGTGCGTAAAGTCACTTCTCACGCAGGTAGCGATTTTGAAGCCATACCTATTGAACAAGCTGGTGAGCTACTAGCCCACCTGGATGCGGATACAACAGTTGTAGCTGTTGATGAGGCCCAATTCTTTGATTACCAGATCATCGATATTGTCCAAAAATTGGCAGACAAGGGTATTCGTGTCATCGTAGCTGGCCTGGATACTGATTTTCGGGGGGAGCCATTTGGTCCAATGCCGGTATTGATGGCCAAGGCAGAGCATGTAGACAAACTGCAAGCAATCTGCATGGTGTGTGGTGAACCAGCATCGCGTACGCAAAGGATTATCAATGGAAAACCTGCCAGGTTCGATGAGCCTGTTGTTATTATTGGTGCTGCAGAGATGTATGAAGCACGGTGTCGGCAACATCATGAAGTTCCTAAGGAGTGAACTATGCAGGATTATCATGAATTTCTTGATGAAATATTGATCCCCGAAGATGAATTGCAAAAGCGCATCGCTGAATTGGGAAGTGAGATCAGTCGAGATTATATAGGTAAAGAACTGCTCCTGGTATGCATCTTACGTGGGGGTGTCATGTTCCTGACCGATCTCATGCGCCATATTTCTATCCCGCACATGGTCGATTTTATGTCCGTCTCATCCTATGGTGCCGGCGCGAGGCGATCCAGAGGGCAATCGCGCATTACCTTGGATCTTATTACCGATATTCACAATCTGCATGTTTTGTTGGTGGAAGATATCGTCGATAGTGGCTATACCGTTAAAGCTGTTCTTGAATTATTAAGCGGAAGGCAACCGAAAAGTTTGAAGGTATGCGTATTACTGGATAAGGCTGAACGCCGCGAAGTGGAAGTCGCGATTGATTACTGTGGATTTGTTATCCCCGACAAGTTTGTATTTGGTTATGGCCTGGATGCAGATGAATATTATCGTAACCTTCCATTTATTGGGGTCCTGGCGACTGATAAGTACAATCCAGGCGAATAATCTTTGTTCTGGCAAATATTAGATGCATTAGTAGCTGAAATCAATGGATGAATTTCAGATAAGATTACGACAGCCATTGCTGGTGCATATCATCGAACTGCTTCCGGCTGATGAACCGATATACCTGGTTGGGGGTGCAATCCGTGATGCTTTATTAAATCGTCCCAATTATGATCTTGATTTTGTGACTAATGGTGATGCGATGAAAATTGCTCGCACCCTGGCTAATAACCTTGGCGCGGCATATTTTCCGCTGGACACGACGAGAAATATGGCCAGAATGGTTCTACGGCTCACAGATCAACCCGATGTTCAAACCAGTGATTCAATTCGTATAGATTTTTCTACATTTCAGGGATCGGACCTTATTGACGACCTTCGTTTGCGTGATTTCACTATGAACGCCATGGCAGTGGAGATCCATAGCCTTGAAAACCTGATCGATCCTCTTGGCGGGGCAGAAGACCTGGTAGCTAAGCGATTGCAGACATGTTCCGAGAAGTCCTTTATTAATGATCCAGTACGAATTTTGCGAGCTGTGAGATTTTCTGTTGGTCTTGACTTAAGGATTCCTTCAGAAACAGTGCAATTAATCCGACAAGCAGTGGATTTGTTACCCGAAGTATCAGCAGAGAGATTACGCGATGAACTTTTTCGTCTCCTAACACAGGCGAATGTTAGTACATCGTTGAGGATTTTAGATCGATTAAATGTCCTGCAGCATGTTTTACCTGAAGTGTGCGTATTGAAATCCATTCAACAATCCCCTCCGCATATAATGGATGTTTGGGAGCATACCCTGGATTATCTTTCTCGCTTGGAAAACCTGCTGGAAATACTTTCACCTGCATACGACCCAGAAAGAGCAGGTAATTTGATATCAGGTATGCTTGCGTTGCGTCTTGGTCGTTTCCGGGCGCAACTTCAGGAACATTTTAATAACACATTAAATCCAGACCGATCCCATCGTGGTTTGCTCTTCCTGGCGGGGACATATCATGATGTGGGTAAGTTGAAGACCCAATCCACGGATGAAACGGAAAAAATCCGATTTCTAGAACACGAGCACATTGGGAGCAAGATAGCCGAGAATCGCGGATTGGCGTTGAAATTAAGCAATCTTGAAATTGAAAGGTTGGTTAAAATAATCAAGCTACACATGCGACCATCGTTGCTTTCGCATGGAAATGAATTACCCAGTAAAAAAGCAGTATATCGATTCTTCCGTGACGCTGGCAGTGCAGGTGTGGATATTTGTATTTTATCCCTTGCTGATATTTTAGCAACATATGGTCCCACGCTTCCCCAGGAGAGATGGTCGAAACACCTGGATGTTGTGCGGATATTACTCAGTGCGTGGTGGGAAGACAAGGATGAAATTGTTTTTCCTCGGCCATTGATCAATGGGGATCGGCTCATGGAAGAATTGGATTTACCACCTGGACCAACGATTGGATTCTTGTTGGAATCTATCCGCGAGGCGCAGGTTGGGGGTGACATTAATACTGTTGACGAAGCGATCGAGCTTGCTAATACCATCCTACGGGAAAATTTAAACAAAAAGACGGGCGGAGTAGAATCGCCCGTCTGAGCAATCTGGTTATTTTAGGGGAATATTTCATCTAGAAATGGTAAATAGTACGAGCGACATCCAAGAGGGTGAGAGCATTCACCGATTGGCAGGTGGGGGACCTGGTCTTTTGGATAAGTGCCAGTCAAATTTTGGCAGGCTGGGCAGGCATCCTCAGGTACCACGACAACCACATACTTAATGCGTGGATTTGCTATCATCCGTTCGAGCGATTGTGCTGCTGGGGAAGTTTCCCACGTATCTGCTGATCGATCATTCAACCGAAATTGTTGGTTCGATGATGGTTGTTCAGGTTTTTGGTTGGACACGAGCTTAACTCCTGGGAATCAATATATTTCCTGATTCTACCCGATGACGATGAAGAATCAAAGGTTAATTACCCTCGATACTATTGAATAATTTGATTAAGAGGTTGAGTTTGCTTGGTCTTTGACCGGCGGGTTAACTTTTGAAGATGGGCAATCAGTATTTCGGAGGAAAATGGTCGTGTCAGATAATCATCTGCCCCAGCATCCAGCCACAGAGCGACGGAATTTGGATCCGAGACTGCAGCAAGTACAAGTATGGGTACTTGACTGTAGGCACGGATTCTTTGACAAAGTTTCCACCCATTTGCAGATGGCTGCAGCGTGTTAATTATAATTACATCTGGATTCCAGGATTGAGAGGTTTTTATCCCCTCAGTACTTGAATTCACATTAATGACTTCAATGCCATATGGATTGAGCGATTGCTTGACAAGGTTTTCCCCAAGTGCATCCTGATCTATGATGAGCAATCGCATGGATGTAGGTATTGACATAGGCTGCATTATCTTTGCATTTTAGCAGTTATTTACCAGGATTTACTTTACATAATTGATAGGCTTGCATTAAGAGATAAGTCAGGATATGATACTAGAAGGATAGATTGGCCGAGTATGGATTTTCAACTACCTTGCCCGAATTGTGGACAACAGGTTAATCCACAAGAGCTTGAATGCCCTCATTGTGGAGTGAATTTGGCTTTGGCAGCGGTTAAGGGAGAGCAGGAGGTAATCGCAAAAATCAATCTCAATCCATCTGTACCCATCACACCTGAAATCCTTGTACCACGAGTTGGGGAATTATTGATCGAGCGTGGTGTGTTAACCCAGGATGGTCTTCAACGAGCCTTGGAATATTCAAAACGACCGGGTCCTGATGGACAGCAACATTTGGTTGGACAGGCTTTATTAGAATTAAAATTGATCGACCGCGAGACTCTGGACCAGGTAATCACGGAACAGATCCTACAATTGCATACAGCTTTGCAACAAGCAAACCTTAAATTGGAGCAGAGAGTACAGGAGCGCACCCAGGAGCTTCAATCAGCACTAAACAAGTTGGCAGAATTGAACCAATTGAAATCAAATTTCATTTCCAATGTTTCGCATGAGTTGCGCACGCCATTAACACATATTCGTGGGTATTTAGACCTGATGAATGAAGGCAGCCTGGGAGATCTCACAAAGGAACAGGCTGTTGCTTTGGATGTGATGCTGCGGTCTGAGGCTCGTCTTGAAGAGCTGATAGAAAAGATGATCCAATTCTCGCTTGAAGCGAGTGGGCAATTCACCCTCCAGATTCGACCAACCAATCTCAGGAAATTAATCGAATTGGCAGTGAACCAGTTAAAAACCAAAGCTGATCAGCGACCCGTTAATCTCGGAATCAATTTAGGAACTGATCCATGCTTTGTCCGTGTTGACCAGGAAAAAATTCAATGGGTAGTGATGGAATTATTGGATAATGCCATAAAATTTTCTCCTGCTGGTGGGAATGTGAAGGTTGGACTGGAGCGTGATGAAACTTTTGCCCAGTTTTATGTTATCGATACAGGCATTGGAATCTCTCCAGAAAGACTTTCAGAAATATTTGAACCATACCATCAGCTAGACAGTTCTAGTACGAGAAGATATGGTGGAATTGGCTTGGGACTTGCACTGGTAAAGAAGATCCTGGAGGCACATGGATCGAAAGTGAACGTGACCTCTGATGTTGGCAAGGGAACATTCATCCAATTCCAATTACCGATTATCGACGTTAACCATGAACTTGACAGATGAAATAAACGAATCCGTTGTCTTAAAACCTGAAGATCTCAGATCGGTCTATGCCATCGGTTTAGCCATTGCTCAAACTGAAAATATAGATACGGCATTGGACCTGATCGTTCTCCATACACGGCATGTTCTAATTTTTGACAATATTGTCCTCTACTTGCCAAAGAATCGGAATGGTTTGGATCCGTCGTATGCTCGGGTGGTTGGACGTGGAAAAAATGCAGAGGGTGAAATTGAGTGGGGAGAGGTGTTGGCGAATGAGACCTTCACGTGCAAACAAACCTCATTGCGCCAGGAAAAACTCGAGGGATGGGAAAATAACCGCTTGTTTTGGCGGGAATTTTTGGGTTTACCTCTCAAGGCGGGAGAAGAAGTATTAGGTGTGTTAGTGTTTGGACGGTTTGGTGGACCCCCGTATGCACCTGATCAAATTCGCCTTGCGGAGTTCATTGCTGCCCAGACAGCGCAGTTGATCGAGAATCATCACCTGGTGGAACGGGTAGCCAAATTAGAGGCTGAGCGCTGGTTAAGGCGCATGCAGGATGAATTCATTACGACCATATCCCATGAATTACGGACTCCGATCGGATTTATTAAAGGTTATGCAACTACCTTGCTCAGGGAAGATACAAAATGGGACGATAATTCGCGCCGCGAATTTTTAACCATTATTGACGAAGAAGCTGACCGGCTGCATGAATTAATCGAAGATCTGCTCGATTC
This sequence comes from uncultured Chloroflexia bacterium, assembly GCA_963822175.1. Lineage (GTDB taxonomy): Bacteria > Chloroflexota > Anaerolineae > Anaerolineales > UBA4823 > FEB-25. Next base: position 726,752 of record CAWGGJ010000008.1, read on the forward strand.
TTCTCGATTAAAAGCAGGAACCATGTTCATGCAGTTACAACCCATAAGATTGGATCTGATACTGCGTGAGATTGTGGTCAGGAGCACCTCCCGTTACTCATCCCTTGCAGTCCAATTAAATGTAGACCACGGGATACGAGTGGAAGCAGATCCAACCCGAATTACCCAGGTTTTTGATAATTTATTGAGCAATGCAGTAAAATATGCTCCAGGCTCACCGGTAAACATCACTGTAAAGAATTCCAATGGTAACTGTGAGATTACTATCGAAGATCAAGGGCCAGGGATAAAACCTGAACATCTCCCACATTTATTTGAACGCTTTTATCGCGTTCCAGAGACGATGGTAACAACACATGGTACAGGATTGGGATTATATATCTGTCATGAGATTATCCAAGGCCATTGTGGCACGATATCAGTAAATTCTACGGTATCAAAAGGAACTGTTTTTACGATCACCTTACCTTGCATCGGGGATGGTGAAGTATCACAACAAGTGGGAGAGGAGCTGAACAAATGAGCAAGAAGATATTAGTCGTTGATGATGAGCCACGTTATGTTCGCCTGATCGAAGCAAACTTACTTTCAGACAACTACCAGGTTTTAAAAGCATACAATGGAGAACAGGCATTGGAAATTGTTGCTAATGAGAATCCTGACCTTGTTCTATTGGATATCATGATGCCTGTATTGGATGGTTTCATCGTTTGCGAACGTATCAGGAAATTTTCTACTGTGCCAATCATTGTTGTTACGGTGAAAGGTGAAGAACAGGACCGTGTGCGCGGGTTGGATCTGGGAGCAGACGATTACATCGTTAAACCTTTTTCTGCCACGGAACTATTAGCCAGGGTCAGGGCAGTTTTACGAAGGGCAGCGAAACCCACGAATATTCCTGCTCAATCGATGTTTCACCATGGATCAATGGATATCGACCTGGCAAAAGCAGAGGTTTTCCTTAATGGGAAAATGGTCTACCTCTCTGCAACAGAATATCGCATTTTGCTCCAGCTTGCTCAAAATGTCGGCAGTGTGATTCCTTCTGAACAATTGCTTAGGGATGTGTGGGGTGTTGAATATCAAAAGGATAAAGAAATCCTGTGGGTCAGTATCTCACGGTTGAGGCAGAAGCTTGAAAAAGATCAAAATAATCCCCAGCATATTGTCACACGTTCAGGTGTAGGTTACATCATGCCTGTTCTCCCGGAAGTGTCTAATAATTAAGTTGTCAACTAATATGAGTTAACAATAATGCTAGATAGGTCAGGAAGGTGTTAAGATGACGATCAACCCGATTCGAAAAATAATACGAGCAAAGAAATTGGGTCTATTGATTCGTGATGTGCGGGTTAAATCCGGGCGTAACCTCGATGATTGTGCTCAGGCAATGGGTTTGTCCACAGAAGAACTGTTAGCCTTGGAATCAGGTGAAAGACCACCGACATTACCAGAGCTAGAGATTCTTGCATTTTACTTAGAAGTGCCTTTGGAGCACTTTTGGTCCAATGAAGTATTAAAAATTGATGCAAATGACAAATCATTTGATGCGGATGAAATAAAACGATTGCGACAAAACATGATCGGTGCATTAATCCGAAAAGCACGGATAGAAGCAGTTATTTCGGTAGATGAGCTGGCTCAAAAGGCTGGTATCTCTTCGGAAAGTTTACAATCCTACGAACAGGGTGAGATCCCTGTCCCATTACCGGAGTTGGAGATCCTGGCGCAGGTATTAAATAACTCAATTTCGCAATTTGAAGATCAGGAGAGCCCAGTGGGAAGCTGGTTTGTGGAGCAGAGAAATATGCATGAATTCCTCGAGTTACCAGTGGAATTACAAAATTTTATTGCCAAACCGGTCAACCGCCCATATATTGAACTTGCGGTCAAATTAAGTGAATTAAAGGTTGAAAGATTACGTGCACTGGCAGAAGGATTGCTAGAGATCACATTATAAGAAAATGGATATATTAAACCCTCAACAGCTTGCTCAAGAAGCGCAAGCTGAATATTCGAAAGGAAATTATCTATCAGCGGCGAATTTGTTTAAAGCAGCCGCTGATGGTTTTTCATCCAACAAAGATGAATTATCTGCCGTTGAGATGACAAATAACCAAAGTGTAGCGTTATTGCAGGCAGGTGACGCAAAATCAGCACTAGAATTAGCCATGGGAACTGATCTTATATTTGCATCAAAGGGAGATGTAAAGCGTCAGGCAATGGCAATCGGGAACCAGGCAGCGGCCTTGGAAAGGTTAGGGCAGCCAGATGAAGCTATTGAGTCGTATAAAAAATCTGGAGAGCTATTTGCGGCTATTGGTGAATATGAATTGCGTGCTTATGTCTACCAGGCGATTTCCGCATTGCAGCTGAAACGTGGAAGATATTTGGAGGCCTATGCCATCATGAGGGCAGGAGTCATGGAAGTGAAGGATCCCAACCTTACCCAAAGGTTACTAAAATCCTTGATGGACGTCCCATTTCGATTTCTAAAATAAAAATATACTTAAGAAGATTTCATCAATACTATAAAGTACCTTTATAAATCCCACCGTCGACAGTCAGCATAACACCGGTGATATAGGATGCTGCTGGAGAAAGTAAAAATACCACTGCATTGGCAACTTCTACCGGGTCCGCCATGCGTCCTAAAGCAGTATCTGCTACCTGCTGGGCAATTTCTGCCTCAATGCTGCTATTATTAGCCTCGGCCCGATAAGTCATCAGCTCGTGAACTCGTTCAGTTAATGTCCAACCGGGGAGGATCGAATTGAATCGGATTCCATCTATTCCCAATTCCAAGGCAAGGCTCTTGGTAAGGCCTACTGTTGCAGCCCTGATGCTATTGGATAGGACGAGGTTTGGTATTGGTTGTTTTACTGAGTATGATGTCATTGTGACCACGCTGGCGCAGTGTGATTGGCGCAGATATGGCAAAGCTGCGCGGATCAAGCGAACATGACTGATCAGTGAAAGCTCAACCGCATGTTGCCAGGAAGTATCATCGAGTCCCTCAAATTTTCCAGAAGGAGGTCCACCAGCATTTGTCACTAGAAAATCCAACCCCCCAAAAGCCTGGATGGTTTTTTGGATCAATCTTTCCGGGATATTTGGTAATCCCACATCTCCTGCGATAGGTACAATCTCAGCATTTGTTTGATTATGCAACCTTGAGGCTGCATCAACGATGCTCTTGGTATTGCGCCCATTAATGGCAACCTTGCATCCTTCGGAGGCTAACCCCATTGCTATTGCATATCCTAAACCTCTGCTTGAGCCTGCAACCAATGCGCTTTTCCCTTTTAGCTGTAAATCCATATAACCTCCCTAAGTGATGATTTCAATATGGTCATCTTCCAGCATGACATCAGGCCAATTCACTTCTATCCAGTGAACAATGGTGTGGAGTGCTTTCTGTGAGAAATCAGGCTCATTACTGATTAATGCGCAACCAATGGATGCCTTATCACGTATATCATTTAGATAGATTTCTGCGACAGATACATTAAACTCACGATGAAGCCGAGTAATTAAAGGTTTTATACGGCTACGTTTTTCTTTGAGTGATTTACAACCTGGAAGACTGATTCTTATTGTCAATAAACCGATATTCATTATGGCTGTAAGTATATAATATATTATGGAAAATAAAAACAAAAACCTCTTACCATGGATCATTTTGATTGCCATTCCTGTCATCCTGATTGGATGTGCATATTGGGTAGTATCTAGTTTCCAGCAGAGTACTCAGCGAGTGATCCAACCAATTAGCGATATGACCAGTGGATTAAGTACACAGGTAGCTGAGTTTCTACATCCAACACCAACGATCATCCCTGACCCTGTGACCATCATAAACCAAATACGACCACTAGCGCGGCTGGAAACAATTCAATACACGGTTGAGAAAGTTATCACCGCTGAAGTTGGTCAGACTGCACTCGCAGGCCTGTTTGGAGACCGGTTACTATTCGTCGGGCATGGCTATGTTATTGCTGGGGTGGACTTATCCAAGCTTCGTTCGGAAGACCTGGTATATGAAGATGGGATATTGCTTGTCCAGTTACCACAGGCCGAGATATTTGTATCCACATTAGATAATAAACAATCATATGTATATGACCGTGAGACTGGTCTGCTGACCCATGGGGATATTAATCTCGAAACTGCTGCCCGCCAGGAAGCTGAAAACCAGATCAGGCGAGCAGCTCTTGAGGATGGAATTTTAAAACAAGCCCAGACAAATGCCGAAACCTATTTAGAAAGCCTGTTACACAAACTGGGATATACTCAAATCTCATTCATCCAGACAGAAGAATAACCAAAAAATAAAAATTCCCAGAGAGTAAGCTAGATTCGATGCAACCAGGATGGGTGTTGATATTTTTCTTTCACCAGCATCTTGGTCCGCATTATTTCCTGATCCGATATGCTACCTGGGGTAAGTTCAATATTTAATTCGGACTGGAAGCCGGAAATAAACGCTTGAACGACAGTTTCCATGTTTAATATTTCCCCAAGGGCACTTTCAGCTGTGGTGGCGTGTGATAGCAAGCGGGTTGCCGCTGCCTCCCGATCTTGATCATCGGAAAATGAGAGTACCTGGGTGATGCGGGTGAGATCACCCCACAGCGGAAAGGTACCATGTTGGAGCACTGCGTTTTTTCTACGTGCCTGAGCGCTGCCGATCAATTTTTTCCCATAAACCACGATTTCATAATTTGACGGTACCTCGAAACACACTGCTGCATCACCTTGATTAGTTGCAACCTGATTATTTTGTTGTGATTCAGCTGGAATGTTCAAAAAGTGCAACGCCTTCAATAATGCAGCAGCTAATCGCCGATAGCTTTCGAGAACCCCGCCTGAGACCCTTGGATCCGCTTGCGGGACAATTACCGAATAGGTTAGCTCGTCGGTATGCAGAATAGCACGCCCACCCGTGGTTCTACGTACCCAATCCCAACCCTTGGACTCCAGGCGGTAAAAATCAATGTCCGTGCAAGGTTGCGCATAGCCAATTGAAAGGCAAGGAGGATCCCAGGCATAGAGTCTTAAGGTTGCCGGAGAGTGATTTTGCTCCACAGCTTCCAATATCGCCTCATCCAACGCCATGTTCCAGTTTCCTGGCGAGGCGAGAGTTTGTATGAGACGCCACTGCTTGGGAAGGTAGTTCGATGGCAAAAGATAAATACCTAATTCGCTGGTGTAGCTGTGATTGTTTGAGTCACCGTTGGAATACCTGTGGGTGCAGGAGTAGATGTTACCGTAGGCGTAAAAGTGATGGTTGGCGATGGGGTGGGTGGTTTCGGAGTGGGTGTACGAGGAGGCGTTACCGTTGGGGGTCTGGTTTGGGTGTAGGTTGGTAAGGGGAAATAATCAAGCTTCAGGCGAGCCAATGTAGTATAAGGACTGTTAGGGTAATATCTCCACACCCATAAATACTGGTCGATGGCATTCCCGTCTTCACTATTGAGGTTATAGACAAATCCGAGGGTGTAATGGAATTGGTCACATATATTGAAAGCAATGCAATCCCCTTTGAAACGAGGGGAATTAAGCAATGAGAGCAGCTGCTCCTGGATTAGTTTTGGATCAACCCCATTCATCAAGTCATTCACCGCCTGGGTATATCCATCAAGGATGGTTGTTGGCCGGGCATATTCCACGTCTACCCATTGAATATATGCTTCTAAGGTATCAATGAGGCGGTTAAAGATGAAACCCTTGTGGAGCTCGAATTGAATCACAGGCACGGTTCCTGCCGGCTCATGATAATAAGGAAGGGATTCGGTACCTTCTAGCACCTGTACGAAGACTGCTTGCATGCCTTCCAGCATTTCTGAAAGGATCCAGAATTCCAGTTTTGATTCTGGAGTTGGTTGGATCATAACCCAGCGTTCGTCCTTCCCATCCAGGTCAAAATCGAAAATACCGCTTGATCGAATGGACACCCCATTGTTTTGTAGATGTGTTAATACCTGGGATGCATCATCCATCCCACTTGTTTTCACCAGGGTTCGCATGGCATCCTGCAGATTACAATATTGTGCTTGCTGGCAGGCAGTGAATATATCCTCGGGTTGTTGATAGGCATTCAGGAATTGCTGGGCGGGCGCAATCCAACTCGAATTCAGGAATAGTTGGTGAATTGACAATCTCGGTTAGATAATTTTTGGATTCTGTTGGCTGACCAGCCAGGGCATACAATATCCCTAAACGATATCGCAATTCATCATAGGCATCTGGTGGATATGGCTTATTTTGCATATCCACTTCTGGTGGCCAAACATCCAATAAAGGTAATGTGACACTTATCGCAGCTTGCGGACCCCAAGACGAAGTTGCGGTTTCAAGAACAATCTCGCAATATTCTTCCTGTCCAATCACTGGGACCAGCTCGTATTGTAGTGGGCTTGTTTCAAATGACGTTCCATTCCAACTATAGAGCTGGGATACATAAGTGGGACACGCAGGCAACAAGGTGTTCGTTAATAGTAATTGATGGGCGTTGCCTGTACTGGAAACACTTTGGGCTTCTGCACGAGGTTCTAATCCAAAATCTTCCGGTACCTGCTCATCGATCAGGAGCTCAGATGGCGGTTCAATAGATAAATCGAATATATGAGGTAATATCATCTCGGTATTGCCTGGTGAAGTTGCCCGATAAATAACCAGCTCAGGTTCTGTATCACCTGTCAGATCATCGTATAAATACGAATTTTCGTGCGGCTGAGAATGGTCAATATCATCCAGCAGCGGGTATACATTGACGCTATTCGGTGTTTCGACCAACCAAAAATATGCACTTCCATCACCTCTAAGCTCAATCAATTCTCTCCCTAACTCGCCGGATTGGGGAGGTAACGGAGAAGTATGTAAGGTCAGTCTTGTTTCATATTGAGTGAACCAGGCAGATAGATCACTGGAACGTACTTGCCCAGATGAAATCGCATCTTGGAACAGGTCGGAATATAAGATCATGGCTTGTGGATCGCCAACCCGGATTAAATTATATGCCCGGTCCCATAACCACTCCGTTGCATTGATCGCTTCAGGGAATCGCAGGTTGGCTTCCCCTTCAGAATAGGCAAGCGTGCTGTATGATGCATCTGAATCCTTCAGGATCGTGTCTGCTTTCATCAATTCTATTGATCTTTCCTGCTGAGCCAAGTCCCACGGTTTTAACTCATAAAAATGGTTTGTGCGTCCTGCTTTTGCAGCAGTGATCGTAGGAATTAATGTCTGGGTTAGGGTTGGGGTAAGCGTCGGTGTGTTGGTTGAGGTTGACGATGGTCGTAAAGTCCATGTGGGACGAGGAGTTAATGTTATCGTACTCGTATTGGATGGTGTCAGGCTTGGTGAGCTTGTATATGAAGCTATGAGGGTTATATTCAAGCTGGTTGGGCTGGGGGCGGGGTTCCGAGCATAATTGATCATCATCCCGGTGAATAATAAGATAGCCAATCCGAATAGACCTAAGAGTATGATGACCAGTGGAGAATGCTTTGCAGAGTCAGTATCCATAACCAATGTTTAATTCGTTAAAAAATCTAGCTCAACTTCAACATGGTCTGCAAGCGGGGGGTCAAATTCCATCAGGGGAGGTTTTACCTTCCAAGGTGGGAAACCATGCAATCTGGAAAGCATAATTTTGATCAAGGGTGGCATGGGTGGATATTTATCAAACACATCCCGTGCCCGTGTCAGCTTTTCCTGAGTCAGCTTATCTTCAATCCCTGCCAGGAAATTGTCCCAGACCTTACGCAGTAGGGGGGATAGCAGGTTGGCCATAGCAGTAATGCATCCTGAAGCGTTTGATTGCATGGCAAGGGTGAAGAGCCGATCATTACCATTCAGAACAACGAGGTCGGATCCAAAACGGGATCCAAGTACTTGCGCCCATTCGGGATCACCAGAAGAATCTTTTACACCCTTAAATTTATCTGGGTAGGAGTCCTTTAAACGAGTTAATAAATCCAACGATAGGCTCACACCTGTTACAGGTGGTATATGATAACCCAACAAAGGCCCATCCGAAGGAATTGCCTGGTTAAGAATATGGCTAAACCAGGTATATAGGCCGTCAGTGGATGCCTTCCTAAAATAATATGGAGGTAATACAACAACACCATCCACGCCAAGGTCAAAAGCTGCCTTGGTTAGTGAGACGGTTTCTTCCAGGCTTGGGGTACCCGTCCCTGCTAGAAGCTGAATCCCTTTTATTTCATTGCACGCCTTTGTTGCAGTTTTATACACTTGCAATCTTTCCTTTATTGAGAACGAAGGACCCTCGCCAGTAGTACCCATGACAAGAACTCCATGGCAGCCTCGCGTGGAAAGAAAATGGATCAGGCTGGTTAATCCATCGAGATCTGGAGAAAGGTCAGGCTTGAGCGGTGTTACCGCTGCTGCAAAAACCCCTTTTAGGAGGTGCTCATCTGGCATAGGTAAATTATACCGGATTTGTTTATCTGTAAGTATGTTCAACGCTATCTTATCGCATCAGATTATGAATACCAATGGGGTTATCGTCAACCTCTTTGTGTATAAAATTAACTAATAATAAATCTAAGTTAAATTACTTGACAAACTATTTAATCTTTGCTATAATAACATTAATTGTCCTTAGGATGATCAGTTGGGTGAATCATTGGATACGCAAACAGCCACTTTCAGTTATAAAGTAGGAAAAACGGTAAATAAACGGATCATTTTAGACATGATTCGCTTTACACCCGGTGGCATTTCGCGCGCTGAACTTGCCCGACAAATGTTCCTGACTCGAGCAGCAATTTCCACTATCATCGATGATCTCAAGGGGCTGGGATTGGTGGACGAAATGGATATCGGTCCCACAACAGGTGGTCGGCGTCCAATCTTACTGGCAATCAATCCCCGTTATGGTTATATTGTGGGTATCGATATGGGGGCAACTCATCTTGGTATTGTCCTGGCTGATTATTCCGCTCATGTTCTCGAAGAAATAGAATATCCCTTCTCTGTGGCAGAAGGTCCAGAACATTGTTTAAAACTTGTTGACAGTATTTTATCTGAGTTGTTGGTCCGGGTGAATTTAAACATAAATCAAATATCTGCAATTGGAATGGGTGTCCCTGGACCAATTGTCGCTGAAACCGGCACAGTAAGCTCACCCCCCATCATGCCTGGATGGGATGATTACCCGATCCGCAGTCACCTTGAAAGGTTATGGCAGACTCCCGTTACGCTTGGAAACGATGCTGAACTAGGTGCATTAGGGGAATGGGCATATGGTGCTGGTCGTGGTGAAAATAACCTGGTATATATCAAAGTGGGTACCGGTGTAGGGGCAGGATTGTTATTGGATGGTCATATCTACCGGGGAACCATGGGTTTGGCGGGAGAGATAGGACACGTCACGATCCAAGAAAATGGTCCGCTTTGTACCTGCGGTAATCATGGATGCCTTGAAGCTATGGCAGGTGGACAGGCAATTGCGCGTAAAGCTCGGGAAGCCATCGAAGCAGGTCGCAGGACCCAGTTATCAGCTATCTCCCCTGATAATATCCATGCTGTTGATGTTGCAGCAGCTGCCCAACGAGGAGATCTAGTTGCACAACAGATCATCACAGATGCTGGCGTGCATTTAGGAATTGCAGTCGCCAGTTTGGTTAATTTTCTCAACCCCAGTGTAGTCGTTATCGGAGGCGGCGTCTCGCAGTTAGGAGACCTGCTTCTTGAGCCAATCCGAAAGACAGTCATGGATCGGAGCCTTAATTCCGCGGCGAAAGGGGTGAGAATCACTTCTGCGGTGTTGGGACGACGAGCATCGAGTATGGGAGCAGTAGTCCAGGCAATTAATCTTTCACTGGATCGCCTGGTCGATGTATAATATATAAATAGAAAGGAGGATTAAGTTCAGTTCTTAGAATACTATTAACTAAAATCGCCAATCAATAATTGATGAAATAAAATTTTTACCAAAAATATATCTAAAATAAAAAGAGGAGAGAAAAATGATTAAGAAATATTGGAGTTTGCTGACACTGGTAATTATCGCCGCTATGGTTTTGTCAGCATGCGCAACCGCTACAACAGAAGCCCCTGTCGTAACTGAAGCACCTGTTGTAACAGAAGCCCCTGTCGTTACCGAAGCCCCTGTCGTTACCGAAGCACCCGTTGTAACTGAAGCACCGGTTGTCACTGAAGCCCCTGTTGTGACTGAACCACCTGCTGAAGCAGTAACAGTAACAATCTGGCACCAATGGGATGGGAAATATTTGGACGCCATCCAGGCTGTGATCAATCAGTACATGGTAGAGAACCCGAATGTGACCATCGTTCTTGAAAAACCTGATAATGTCAGCGATGCCTTGAAAGTTGCTATCCCAGCTGGTGAAGGTCCCGACATCATTGGTTGGGCGAATGACCAGATTGGTAGCCAGGCATTGGTCGGCAACATCATTGACCTGGATTCCTTGGGCGTGACCCAGGATTTCCTTAACTCAACCTACGAACCAGCCGCTGTGAATGGTGTGGTCTGGCAGGGTAAGATCTGGGGTCTCCCGGAAAGTCAGGAAGGTATCGCCATTGTTTATAATAAGGCAGTTGCCAGTGATGCTGACTTCCCGACCGACCCGATGGATTTTGCTGACCTGTTAGCCAAAGCAAAAGCCTATTCAGAAGCCAATCCTGGAAAATACCTGCTCTGCAACCAGGGTTTGGGTAATGCTGATGCGTACCATGAAGGAGCAATTTACTTCGGATTTGGTATGCCTGGATATGTTGATGATGCTGGCACCGTTTACCTCAACACACCAGAAGGAATTGCTGCTGGAACATGGATGACAGAATTCAAACCATATGCACCTGCTGAAACCAGCCATGAAATCTGTAAAACTTTGATCACTGAAGGTAATGCTGCCGCTTGGTGGACTGGTCCATGGGCGATTGCAGACCTGGAAGCTGCTGGAATCGATTATGGAATCCTGCCGATGGGTAGCCCGTTTGTTGGGATCAAGACCTTCTTGATCACCAAGAATGCTGTTGATCGTGGAACTGCTGAGACAGCATTGGATTTCATGAAATATTTTACCAATCAAGAAAACGAAACTACAGTCGCACTGGCTAATAAAACCATCCCCGCTAACAGTGCAGCTCTGAATGATCCACAAATTCAGGCACTGGCAACGGTTAAAGGTTTTGGTGCCGCACTCAACTTGGGTATCCCAATGGCAAATACGCCATATGCAGGCGCCCAGTGGGGTCCGGTTGGTGATGCCACCAACGCCATCTGGAGTGGTGCACAAACACCAGAAGAGGCTCTTGCAGCTGCCCAGGCAGCGATGGAAGAAGCCATTGCAGGAATGCAATAACATTGATCTAAAATGGGAGGGAGCGCATCAAGCGCCCCTCCCCTTTTTTTACGTATTGGAGCGGTTAAAATAGCCACGGAGGAGAAGGAACTATAGATAGGAGGATGCAATGATTGCTTGGTCTGGGCGAAAGAAAGCATTGATGGTCCTTGCTTTTATTGGGCCCACATTATTAGGAATACTTCTATTTAATATCTACCCGATCACGTACAATGTTTTCATCTCTTTTACTAACCGGAACCAGTTTCACCCTAACCCGGACTGCAGTTTATCTATCATCAACCTCATCGAGCCATCATGTTGGCCGATGTTTCAAGAGTCCAGTGGGGTTAGCAAACCATACACCTGGCAAGACCCAATAATAACGAATTATAGTAATTTGCTCGGGCAATTAGTGACCAAGGTCGGCTCATTGGCTCTGGTTCAATTTGCGATATGTTTTGTGCCCCTGATCGTTGCTGCTCAGGTGAATAAGTACTATGATCGCCAGCTTACCCGACCTATATCAGGAATACTAATATGGGTGCTTGGATTATTAGTAACGATAATCGCCTTTTGGTTCATCGGTATAAAAGCAATTAATACGCTCCAGGCAGACAGCGATTTCTTCATTGTCGTTTTTCGAACGATACTATTTGTCATCCTTACAGTCCCAATCAACTACATTGTTGGTTTAGCATTAGCTCTGGTGCTTAATACCGAATATATCAAAGGACGAACATTCTTCCGTACCGCAATGATCATCCCTTGGGCTGCATCAACGATGTTTATTATCATGTCGTTGATATGGCAGTTCTTCTTTCGGGATGCTGGAGCTATCAACCAGGTTTTAAAGTTATTCGATATCAAAGGACCTGCGTGGTTACAACAGGCTGGGCTTGCGTTTGGGGTGATCCTGCTGGTGAATCTGTGGTTTTCGTTCCCCTTCTGCTTCACGATTATCCTGGGATCTTTACAGTCCATCCCAGCAGACCAATATGAGGCGGCAGAGATTGATGGCGCAACGTATTGGCAGCAACTGATTAACATCACCCTGCCATTGATCCGGCCAGCGATTGTTCCGGCAATTGTCTTAAGCGCCATTGGAGCGGGTGGATTTCAGATGTTTGGCACGGTGTGGGCGATCACAGCAGGCGGACCATCCAGAGGAGCGGGTGTACCCGGTGCCACCGAACTGGTGATGGTGTATGCATATAAGCAGGTGTTCCAATACAACGCATACGCGAAAGCAGGTGCGTTTGCAGTGATCATCTTCATATTCCTATTCCTTATGACTCTTTACAGCCTGCGTATCACACGCATCACGAAAGGAGCCTACGAATGAGCCGGCGTCCAAAAACCCTGGTGCTTGTTTTGCAATATATCTTCTTGGGAATAATGACATTCTTTTCGCTTTACCCGATCTGGTTCGTGATCCTGGCTTCAGGTCGTTCGGGACAACGGTTATATACGATGAACCTGTTGAGCATGTTCATCCCAACCTCGTTCACGTTTGAAAATTACCAGACCATGCTCTCTGGAGATCCGTATCCCTTTACACGGTGGATGCTTAATAGTTTTGTGGTAGCTACCTTGACCACATTAGCCTGTATGTTGGTGGCAACCTCAGCTGCATTTGCTTTTTCTAGATTTCGTTTTTATGGCCGCTCGGCTGGCCTGATCCTTTTATTGGCCATCCAGGCATTTCCAGGCGTTCTTTCTCTTGTTCCAGTAGCTCAGCTCCTCACAGCTTTTGGTTTATATGCCAACCTGTTTGGATTAGTCCTGGCTTATGTTGTCGGGAGCCTGGTGTTTACCACCTGGTTGCTTAAAGGTTATTTTGATACGATCCCAGTCGAGATCGAGGAAGCTGCCATGATCGATGGTTGCGGACCGATCCAGTCTTTTTTCCTGATTGGACTGCCGATGGCTAAACCAGCACTCGCAGTGACGGCACTTCTTGCCTTTATGGGGGGGTGGGGTGAGTTTGTATTTGCATCGGTGTTGATCCCTGCGCCGGATGCCAAACGCACTCTAATGGTCGGGATGTACAGCCTGGCAAATACACAGAGCGTCCCCTGGGGACTGTTCGCAGCAGGTGCAGTGATGACCATCATCCCTGTCATGTTGATTTACCTGTATTTCCAGCGCTACCTGATTGGTGGATTGACACTTGGTGGTGTAAAAGGATAAATGAGAGATTTCATCTTTGGCACCCTCGCCACGGAGGAGTTGCGTCTCCAGCATATACGCAATCTCCGTGCGGGGGTGTCGCATTATCAAGCCCGGTTTCCACTTGATGCCCTGCCTGGCCAGGATATTTTATTGGAGTTGTCTATAGGACCGGGGTATGCATGTGAGCATGCCTGGGTTTACTGGACGAACGATGGTACGGATCCAGTTGGACAGTCAGGTCTGGCCACCAATGGCAATGCAAGCGTGATGGAAACGAGTGGTGTTGAATGGGACACGATGTTATGGGGGTATGTTAACCGCTTTCAAGCCACCATTCCCGGGCAAAAATCTGGAACGGTAATCCGGTATTTCCTATCGGGGATAACAACCGGTGGAAAAGAAATCCTGGCTGATAATGGAACGATCTATGCCAATTACATAGCAAATGACCCTGCCCCGAGCTGGTCTGCGGATGCGATCATCTACCAGATATTTGTGGACCGGTTCCATCCGGGAACGGGAAAGGGTTGGCTTAACCCTAAATTTCCATCTGGTTTTTATGGGGGTACGTTACGGGGAATCCATGAAAAACTGGATTATTTGAGCGAATTAGGGGTCAATGTCCTGTGGTTAACCCCGATCTTCCCAAGCCCGAGCCATCATGGATATGATGCCACCGATCTATTTGAAATTGAACCCAGGCTTGGAACAAAAAGAGATTTAAAGAGTTTGTTGGATGATGCACACCGGCGGAATATCAGAATCATCCTGGACCTGGTTCCAAATCATGTGTCTGATCAACACCCCACATTTCAGTCTGCAATATCCGATCCGGAAAGTCCTTATAGTAACTGGTATACATTCACCCAGTGGCCAGAAAAGTATCTTTCGTTCTTCGATGTCCCCACGCTACCTCAGCTCAACTTGCGGAACCCGGCTGCGCGGCAACATATGCTCGATGCTGCTGCTCATTGGTTGGATTTCGGGGTGGATGGTTACCGGGTCGATTATGCCATTGGACCAGCGCCTGATTTTTGGGCAGACTTTCGGCGGGTGACTAGGCAGGTGAAACCAGACTGCTGGACTTTTGGGGAGGTTGTCGAACCTCCTGATTCGCAGGTGAGGTTTGCTGGTAGTCTGGATGGTTGCCTTGATTTTAATTTGATGGAAGCGTTTCGAAAATCTTTTGCCTATGGCGATTGGAACGCTGAAACCTTTGCCAGCTTCCTCACCAGGCATGAATTATTTTTCCCCAAGGGATTTTCCCGCCCATCTTTCCTGGACAACCATGACATGAATCGATTTCTGTGGGCAGCAGGAGGGAATAAAAAGAGATTACGTCTGGGAGCTTTGTGCCAGTTTACATTATGCGGACCACCGATCATTTATTATGGAACAGAGGCTGGGCTTTCCCAGGAGCGGGATGTGAGGCAGGATGGTCTTGGATTACCCGAGGAATCACGCCTGCCCATGCTTTGGGGGGATCAACAGGATATTAACCTGTGGGAATACTTCCGCCAATTGATCCGGTTGCGTAGGGATCATCCTGAATTTACACGTGGACAGAGTCAAGTTGTACTTGCCGATCAAGACAAATTAGTCTATTCACGCGGTGAGCATGGTGAATTGCTGGTAGCTCTCAACTTCTCTGTATTTGAACAAAAAATCGACCTGATACAGCCAGGAGATAAAATCCTCATACAAACAGATCCTGGGGATGTCCGGGTGGAAAGTACCAAGGTAACCCTGGCTCCACTGGGAGGTGTGGTCATAAATAAGGGTGTATAGGAGCGTATGGAGCAGCTCAGTATGACAAAATCAATAAATAAAAGACTAAAAGCAGAACAAACCCCCTTGATCGATGGAAATATTGCAACTTTTATCTGGCTGGGAGAAAGGGCACCCAACCTGGTTGGGGATTTTACTGGATGGGACACTGGAGATGTCCTGAAAATGAAGGAAACCAAACCAGGGGTATGGACCTACCAGATAGAGTTGCCTGCGGATGCGTATCTTGAATATGCATTCTCAGCAGGTGAGGAAAACATTGTTGATCCTTATAATCCGCGCCAAATTTCCAACGGTATGGGTGGTTTCAATCAATATTTCTCCATGCCGGAGTATGAACCAACCGACCTGGTGCAAAAAGATGCTCAAATCTCCCATGGAATCGTATCCACATACCAGGCTCCCACGGAATATTTACTCACCGGGAAAAACCGGACTTTTCACCTATACCAGCCACCAGTAGATCAGCCCGTACCCTTGTTGGTGGTATGGGATGGGCAGGATTACTTAAAAAGAGCAAAACTAAATATCATTGTAGATAACCTGATCGCTCAAGGCAGAATACAACCCATCGCGCTGGCCTTGATAAATAATGGGGGGCAAAAATACAGGCACCTCGAATATTCTTGCAGTGATGCTACCAACGTGTTTTTAATGACCCAAGTATTGCCAGTGGCGTCCAAGAAATTAAACCTGCTGGATATAAATAAAAACCCTGGTTGTTATGGTGTAGCTGGTGCATCAATGGGTGGTTTGATGGCTTTGTATACTGGGGTTCGATTGCCACAAGTCTTTGGTAATGTCCTCAGCCAATCCGGTGCGTTTTCCTGGTCGGGGTTAGATTTGGTTGTATTTGATCTACTGGAGCAAGATCAAAAGCTACCGCTGAATATTTGGATGGATGTCGGAATGTATGATCTTCCAGGTTTGCTAGATTCTAATCGGCGAATGTGGGAATTACTCGATGCGAAAAGTTACCACCCTGGTTACCGTGAATATCATGCCGGGCACAATTACACTGCCTGGAGAGACGATATCTGGCGAGGGCTGGAAAACCTGTATGGTGAATAAACTAGATGAGAAATACCATGTCATATAAAAAAATACTATTCCTGGCAGTCATTCCTCTCCTATTTCAATTTATCACGGCGTGTATAACTACTTCCGTGGTCACAGTCCAACCGACTCTGCCTCCAACAGCGACAGTTAAGCCTACAGAGATCCAACCGATCCCGGTTCAACCGGTCACAGGCTTACCACAAGGGACAGATGGTTATGAGTGGTGGAATGACACTGTTTTTTATGAGATCTTTGTGCGCAGCTTTTATGACAGCGACGCAGATGGGATCGGTGATTTTAACGGTATCATTGAAAAGCTGGATTACCTGAACGATGGTGACCCAACTACTAACACCGACCTGGGGATCACAGGCATCTGGTTGATGCCAGTCAATCCAGCAGCCTCGTATCATGGATACGATACGACGGATTACTATAGTGTGAGTCCCGATTATGGGACGATGGATGATTTTAAACGATTGTTAGAGGAATGCCATAAGCGCGGGATCAGGGTGATCCTCGACATGGTTTACAACCATTCGTCTAACAAACATCCATGGTTCATAGAGTCAAGGGACGAACCTCAGTCTGATAAAAGAGATTGGTATGTATGGTCTACGACTGATCCTGGATATGCTGGACCATGGGGAGAAAAGGTCTGGTACCAAACAGTTACCGGATATTACTATGCCATATTTTGGATCGGGCAACCTGATTTAAATTATACGAACCAGGCAGTAACAGATGAGATCCGGGATATATCACAGTTTTGGTTAGAGGACATAAACGTTGACGGATTTCGCCTGGATGCTGTTCGCTATATTATTGAGGATGGCAAGGTCCAGCAGGACACACCAGCAACCCTTGAATGGTGGGCGGATTTTTATACATTTTATAAAGGGATCGATCCCGAGGCGTTCACCGTTGGTGAAGTCTATTCATCTAATTTCATCGCTGAAGACTACATTAATAACAAAAATTTTGACCAGGTATTTAACTTTGATATGGCATCACAGATCCTTAAGAATGTCGATAGGCGGAATGCTATTAATTTAAACGCAGGATTGAGCTCCAGTTTCCAACAATTCCCTCGTGGGACCTATGCGACCTTCCTGACCAATCATGACCAGGAAAGGGTGATGAGCTTTTATTCAGGGGACAGGGTGAAGGCTGCGCTTGCTGCCAAGATACTGTTGACCGCTCCTGGAACACCGTTCGTGTATTATGGGGAAGAAATTGGCATGACGGGTCAAAAGCCGGATGAAAATATACGCACACCCATGCTGTGGTCACCGGATAAATATGCAGGTTTCTCCACCGTATTACCCTGGGAGCCTGTGAATTGTAATTATGAAGAATTTAATGTGGAGACCGAGAACGAAGACCCAAACTCCTTGTTGAACCTGTACCGTTATCTAATTAAGCAGCGAAATGACCATGCAGCTCTTCGAGTAGGTGATTATTACACCATTCGGTCTGAAAATTTTTCGATCCTGGCCTATTTACGGGCAAGTAAAGCCGAAACCTTGATGGTATTGATCAACCTCAGTGAAGAACCAATAAAGGGTTTCACTTTATCACTCAATCAGGGACCACTTTCGGGAACCTATGGGTTATACCCCTTGGAAGGGGAGAGTGTTGTTCCGGATCTGATTTCCAATCAAAATGGTGGATTCGATGCATATGATCCAGGGATTGAGATTCCTGCCAATGAAATGATCATCTACCAATTGATCAGTCGGTAATTTCATATTTGCATTAAGTAAAGTCAATTTGTTCCATGGAAGACACAACTGTTATAAACCCGAAAAAACCATTCTGGACGAGGCGGAAATTAATCCTGCTGATTGTTGTGGCAGGTTTGTTGTTGCGGATGTGGAGCGCCTGGCAACTCCCCGTGGATTTTGATGAGCCAGTCTACCTGGAAGATGGATATAAATATGCCGCAATGATCCAGGATGGTGATATCAACGGGATCATCGACTATGCCGGGACGAGTGAACACCCCCCGTTGGTTAAATTACTCTACGGTTTAGCGATTTTGATCCTGGGGAAGGGTGTGATCTGGGAACAGGCGTTGTTCTTATCCAGGATGGTTTCGGTGGTATTCGGAACCCTGGCGGTGCTGGTTGTTGCATTAATGGACCCGCTCGCGGGTGGATTTTTGGCTGTGCAAACTCTGACAGTTAAATATACCAGCCAGGTATATCTTGAAGCTCTGCCTCTCTTCGCTGGATTATTGTCGATTTATCTGCTTAAGAGCTCTTCACCAAATCGTCGTTGGTGGCTCTTTCTCTCAGCTTTTGCCCTTGGAATCACCGGCGCGGGGAAATACAGTTATTTCCCCTTCATCTTCGTTATCCTATACTTATTGATTTGGGAAAAACGGGAACGAATAAGCAATATTCTGCTATATTTTGTGATCGCAGCAATCACATTCTTTGCTTTTGATCCGTATCTATGGCATTACCCCATTCAACGCCTGGTTGAATCACTCACCTTTCATGCTCAATATTCACAAGGAGCCCATGTACAGGAGGTAGGATATCCATGGTACCAGCCATTTCTGTGGATTTCCCGCTCTTTTGGATTTGTTTGGCACCCGGAAGTTTACTTCTATATGGGTATTGATGGTGTGATTTTCTTACTGGCGTTGCCTGGTCTCTGGCTGGATTGGAAACATAGGCGTTGGGTGGTAGTTTGGGCGATCACAAGTATGCTGTCATTGTTAATATGGCCTACCAAATGGCCTCAATATACCTTGGTGATTCTCCCAGCAATTTGCCTGGCTGCATCAACAGCTGTTAAATTTATTTATGGAAAAATACGAGAACAGGAAATGTATTGGGAATGGTTTCACAACATGTTCCCGCGGCCTGAACGACGGTACATAGTGTTTGGAGCTATCCTGATGGGGTTGCTGGTTTTTGGAGTCATAGCAACAGAAGTGAGCAGGGCGATCAACCGGATCGGTTGGTCTGATATGACGTCCAGCAGGTCCGGATTACCCAATGACAGTATTAACGAAATTGTGGCATTGACGGATGGTCGAATGGTGATCGGGACTGATGGAGGAGTGGCTATATGGAAAGCAGCCAGCGGAAGTGAGGTACTGGATGATTGGCAGGTGTTCAATCCTGGGAACTCACCTCTTCCAGATGAAAGGGTTCTTTCAGTTGCACAGGACCAGGATGGCGTGCTATGGTTCGGAACAGATGCTGGTTTAGCCAGTTATGATGGGCAGGAATGGGATGTCTATCGAGCTCCAGATTTTGGGTTGGCCAGTGAGCAGGTCAATTCCATTGCTGTGGATGGTCAAAATAATATTTGGATTGGGACCTTGGATGGTGCTGCCAGGTACGATGGCAACACATGGAGCGCATACACCGAAGAGAATTCAGACCTGGTTAATAATGCAGTTTTCTCGATTACAGAAGAACCTTCACCAAATCGTGACAGGCTTTGGTTTGGTACGCTTCACGGAGTGTCATCATTTGACACCACAACAGGTGAATGGGAAAGTTTCACCCGTAACGATATCGACCTGGGGGTGGGAGGGGTATCGGATTTGGTATTTGATTCGAAGGATAGGCTGTGGGTCAGTACTGGTGGGGGCGGGATCAGCCTCTGGGATGGCAACCAATGGACCCATCTTCGGGTCAGTAATTCCAGCCTGCCCTATTCGACCATTGAAAGCGTGGCTGAGCTCGAGCCAGGAGTATTTTGGATCGCAGCATCGCTCCCGAATAGCGCAGGGGGAGTATTGGCAAAATATGATGGCAGCACATGGAAAATATTCAGGGAAGGTTTCACAGGTTATAACGGTGCAGAGACGGTGTCAATAGCGGAGGATAGTCTTGGACGCTATTGGTTTGGAACACGCTCGAACGGTATCATCCTTTACGAGCCCAAGAAGTAGGATCGAGGATAAAATGAAATCAAGAATTCAGACCAGCATTTACATCCTGGTGGTAATGGTTTTTGCCCTGGCTTCCTGTAGCCAGCCAAAGCCCATCCCAACCGCCACAACGGGTGCCACCCAAAAGCCCACCGTGATGACAACTGCTATACCGACCCATACCCCGACTGCAATAGCTGAAGAGCCGATCTATTTATCAATTATCTGGCACCAACACCAACCGGTATACTACAAGGATCCCGAAACAGGAATTTATGAAAAACCATGGGTGAGAGTGCATGCCGCCAAGGACTATGTGGATATGGCAGCCATGCTCAAAAATTACCCCAATATCCATGTCACCTTCAACCTGACACCCAGCCTGATCCGCCAGTTGGATGATCTTCAGGCTGGAGCAAAGGATCTTTATTGGACAACTGCTGAAGTTCCAGCTGATCAACTGACCGGGGAACAAAAACAATTTCTATTGGATCGTTTCTTCGATACGAACCGCAAGATCATTGAGAGATTTCCGCGCTACCAGGAACTACTGCAAAAACGGGACACTGGAGAACAATACAACACCCAGGATTACCTTGATCTACAGGTTTTATTCAACCTGGCATGGACTGATCCCGATTGGCTGGCTCAGGAACCTTTAGCCAGCCTGGTTGCCAAGGGGTCGAATTTTGAGGAATCTGATAAACAGATCGTTTTTTCGGAACACTTACGCTTGATATCAGAAGTCATCCCAGTTCACCGTGAGTTACAGGATGTTGGCCAGATCGAAGTGACCATGACACCCTACGCTCACCCCATCCTGCCATTGCTGGTAAGCACCCGCCTAGCATTGGTCGCGAACCCCGAGATGGAGCTTCCTGGTAAGGAATTTGCCTATGGCCAGGATGCCATCGACCAGATCCAACTGGGCACCAGGTTGTACCAGGATCATTTCGGGGTGTCCCCACGAGGGATGTGGCCGGCTGAAGGTTCAGTAGCCCAGGAAATTGTCAATATGGTTTCTTCGGCAGGTATTCAATGGATGGCATCGGATGAAGGGGTGTTGGCTGCCAGCCTGGGGATGGATAGCTTTACCCGCAATAGCAAGGAAGTGGTGAACGAGGCTGACACTCTGTACCGACCTTATTATGTGCAAAGCAAGCAGGGCAGCCCTGTAGCGATGGTGTTTAGAGATATTGTGATCTCCGATAAGGTTGGTTTCACCTATTCCGGTGTCAGCGGTAGCGCGGCTGCCAATGACTTCATCGACAGGATCCATGCCATTCGCGAGCAGTTGATCGCAGATGGGTCTACTGGACCGCACCTTGTGTCGGTTATCCTGGATGGGGAAAATGCCTGGGAGAATTATGATAATGATGGGAAGGAATTTCTTAACAGCTTATACAAGGGTCTGAGTGAAGATCCTTTAATCCGTACGGTTACTCCCAGTGAATTCCTGGCTTTTGCCCCCGACCAGCCCAAGATCGAGGAGTTATGGGCTGGTTCCTGGATCAAACACGATTTCACCACCTGGATCGGTGAGGCTGAGGAAAATACTGCCTGGGATCACCTGGCGACGACGCGCGAGATGTTGCAGAAATATATTTCTGGTATCCGCCAGACGACTCCCGAAGCATTGGAGCAAGCCCGGAATTATATGTACATTGCCGAAGGTTCCGACTGGTTCTGGTGGTTTGGTTCAGACCAGAATTCTGGCAGCGATGAAGCATTCGACCAGCAATTCCGCAACACCTTGAAACAAGTTTATATTTCACTCGGTGAAGATGCACCGGATACCCTGGATGTCCCGATCATTCCGCTTACCCCGATTTCTGCAGATATTGCCTCCAGTGGGTTGATCTCTGTCACAGTAGATGGTCAGGTGAGCGCTGGTGAATGGGATGCAGGAGGGGTTTATCTTCCATCTGGTGGTGTCATGGCCTCAGGTCAGCCATATTTCCAGGACCTGGCATACGGATTTTCGCCAACCAATCTGTTCGTGAAAGTCACCATCTCGACCGAATACCAGCCCCCGGCGGGGACAAATAATCTTGAACTATATTTACAGGTGCCAGGAACTGATCCGACCAATAATTTTAGTGATAATGGGACGCTGTTAGGGTTTCCAGCCAACCGCCTGGCAGAGATCCAGTTCCTTGATGGCAATCTTGCCTCGTCCATATTATATCCAGCCAATGGAGATGGTTCATGGGGAGAGCCGACGATCATTGATATGGCAGCATCAAGCGGGAATATCATTGAGCTGGCGATACCATTAAAAGACCTGGGGAATGCCGAAACCGGAGATCGGATCAATTTGCGTGCCATCCATTCGGAGCAAGTCGATCTAGCTGGAAGTGTCACTGTTACTGATACAGACGTCTTACCTGGCAGTGGACCAGCGGCCCTGGTTGTCCCAGATTTAGGTACGATGGAACTGGTGTTGGATATCACAGATCCTGAAAAGGACGATTATGGTCCGGGGACATACACCTATCCTTCTGATGCGGTATTTCCAGCAGGTAGCTATGATATTGTAAATTTCCAGGTTGGGTCGGATGCTGAAAACATTGTTTTCAAATTCACCATGAGAGGTGCTGTGGATAATCCATGGGGTTCTCCGAATGGTCTCTCAACCCAAACCTTCGATATCTATATTGATACAGATGGGAATGGTCAGGGTGGAACCAACTTCCTGCCTGGTCGAAACCTGGCATTACAGGAAGGGTTTGCGTGGGACTTTGCCATCACCGTCGAAGGATGGGAACCTGGAATTTTTACCCCGGGTGAAGATGGACCTCAAAGAATAGCCACCAGCAGTGATTTCCAAATCCTGCCTGATCCAGGACAGCAACGTGTAACTGTACGCATCCCACGATCAATCCTGGGAGATGATCCGGGGGCCTGGAAGTATGTTGCCATGGTTCTCAGCCAGGAAGGATATCCAAGTGGAGGCGTCATGCGTGTCAGAGATGTCAACCAAAATGCCGAACAATGGCGATTTGGTGGTGCTCCGGCAGATACCAATCATACGCGGGTGATCGACCTTGTCTGGCCAGAAGCAGGTATTCAGGAAACCTGGTTGAGTAGCTATACGCCGAGTCAGGTTACTCAGACTGAATTGACCGTGACAGACTTTGCGCGGGTGGGAATGTTAGCAAAGGGTCAATAGTATAATTGAATTTACTTCGCGATCAATCTTCCCGGGCATATGGTAGCTTACGGGCAGATTGTGGTAAATTGATTTGATCATGCGGTATAAAGCTATTCCACTGATCCTTATAGGCCTGATGTTGTCGATGGTGATATTCATTGGGGCATGTAGGCGCGTCACCACAACTGATTCACCAATATTAACCAATACAACGTTACCAACGCAAACGCTTATAGGGGCGACACCTGATGAGACATCAACACTGATTGGGATCGAACCTTCCAAAACAGCCATTATCCCCACTCCTGATATAGCCTATCCACAACCTGTAGGTCAAACTACCACTCCAGATACAGGCATTGCATACCCACAACCCTCAGTCCAGACCCCAGATGCAATAACTTTTATTCCTACCTCTACAGCCAGTCCTGAACCTCCAACCGAACAACCCCAAGTTAGCCAGGCACCTAATACATATACACCCACAGTGACTCCCAGCGTCACACCACCCTTAGCGTATCCTGGTCCAGGAGCTTATCCGACCAGCCAGCCTAGCCAGAGTTATCCAGGACCGCAGTTTACCAGCACCTCCCCTTCTTTTCCCAGCTCAACACCAGCCTCTCCACAACCTTCACGAACACCCACTAAGTCACCTACGCTTAGCGCAACTTTTTCTACTACCCAGATTGGATCACCCACTCCGACTCCAGTATCTGGAACTCCCATCGTTACCCCAACTGAGCAGCCACCACGTCCGCCATTATCTCCACCCCCTGCAGGGAGCTCGGTAACAATCTGGCATTCGTACAGTTCTACCAAGACCGATGTTCTGCAATCAGTCATTGAATCATTTAAAAGAATATATCCAGATGTGACGTTTACTTTACTTTATGTACCATTGGATGATCTGTATAACACCTATCATGAAGCTGCATACCTTGGGAAAGGTCCCGACTTGTTACTGGGGCCATCCGAATGGGGTCCAGCATTATTCAATGAAGATCTGATCACCAATCTCGCTCCCTATGTTCCAGAAAACTACCTGGATGATATCAGCCCACCTGCATTATCATCCGGTCTATATAAGAATGAGCTCATCAGCCTGCCACTTTCACAACATGGATTGTTGATGTTTCGCAATAAAACATTAATCTCCTCAGCTTCGGGAAGTTTGGATGACATGGCAAAGTTAGCTGAGCAAGCTACGCATGGCGGCACGGTTGGAACTTATCTTGAACGGGGATCATATTTTTCTTCACCTGCGATCATCGGATTAGGTGGTCACTTGATGGATGAAAATGGCTATCCAGCATTTAACGATCAATATGGTTTGGAATGGCTTGACATGTTGGAAGTGTATGACCAGGTAGGTGCTGTGACTTTCAATACTAATTGGGATTTGGAAAAATTCAAGCAGTCTCGTGTCGGTATCATCATTGATGGAAGTTGGAACATTACATTACTTGCCCAATCCATTGGTGTGGAAAACCTGGCTATTGACCCCTGGCCTGCTTATGGTACTGGTCATATGTCCGGATGGGTCGAAACGGATAGTGTCTTTCTAAATACCAATACCACCGGCAACGATCGCAATGCCGCACTTTCTTTTATGGGGTATCTTATTGAACCCGATGTGCAGATGCGCTTTGCTGAGGTTGGTGATATCCCTTCAGTAATGACCACCCAACCACGCGACCCGCTCATAAAACTGGCGATGACAGCATTCGAGGGAGGAGCACCATACCCAATCACACAGGATGAGTCAGTGCTTTCTATTTATTGGAATGAGTTGGATAAGGTCATCAAGACTGTTTTCTATGAAGGAGCTGACCCGGTGACCGCCTTACAAACCGCTGCAGACAATATCACCAATGCCTTAACTGATATGAAGGAAATGCCATAAATATGAGTGTACCAGGTTGGGTAAAGGATGCGATCTTTTACCAGATTT
The DNA here is from genome assembly GCA_963822175.1 of uncultured Chloroflexia bacterium. Lineage (GTDB taxonomy): Bacteria > Chloroflexota > Anaerolineae > Anaerolineales > UBA4823 > FEB-25. The sequence goes on from CAWGGJ010000008.1 coordinate 752,116, forward strand.
TTCCTGATCGCTTTTACAATGGGAACCCTGATAATGATCCATCCTATTTGCAACCCTGGGGTTCGGCGCCCACCAGCTGGGGTTTCCAGGGAGGAGATTTGCAAGGTATCCTTCAGAAATTTGATTACTTACTCGACCTTGGAATCACTGCTATTTATTTGAACCCCATCTTTCAAGCTACTTCAACCCATCGGTACAACACCACGGATTATTATAAAATTGACGACAAGCTTGGCAATATGGACAATTTTCATGCCTTGGTTGATCATGCTCATCGTAACCAGGTCCGAATTATCCTGGATGGGGTCTTCAACCATTGTGGTCGAGGTTTTTTTGCCTTCAACGATATACTGGAAAATCAGGAATATTCTGTATACCAGGATTGGTTCCACATCAAGAAATTTCCAGTGAATGCCTATTCCAGGGGAGATTTTGAGGATTACCTCGGTTGGTGGAAGATGAAAAGCCTGCCTAAATTTAATACCGCCAATCCGAAAGTACGACAATATATCATGGAGGTCGCCAGGTATTGGATTGAACAAGGAGCGGATGGATGGCGCCTGGATGTACCGAACGAGATCGATGACGATGGTTTTTGGATGGAATTCAGGCAGGTGGTAAAGTCTATCAACCCTGATGCATATATCCTGGGTGAGATCTGGTCTCCTGACAAGCGTTGGGTGGGGGAGGGACACTTTGATGGTCTGATGGATTACCCAATCATGGAAGCATTAGTCGGATTATTGGCCACAAATGCCTTAACCATAAATAAATTTGCAGAGAAAGTGGAAGGGTTGACATCCTATTATCCAATTGAGAATGTGTATTCCATGTATATTCCTCTTGGATCACACGATACGGAACGTATCCTTACCAGGATGGGAAATAACGTTGATAAAACCAAATTGGCATACCTGTTCCAATTTGCTTATCCAGGAGCACCAGCGATATATTACGGAGATGAGATTGGATTGACCGGTGGGAAAGATCCTGGATGCCGGGGGGCATTCACTTGGGATACACACCAGTGGAATACCGAACTACACAGTTATATTAAGAAATTGGTTGAGTTACGGAAAAGCCATCAGGCACTACGTCGAGGGACGTACAGCCGAATGGAAAATCTCAATAACTCATCTTGTTATGCGTGTATTCGTAAGAGTGAAAACGAAGAAATCCTATTGGTGATGAATGCCAGCGAGCGTGAGCTGCAGCTACGATTGAACACAAATGAATGTGGCTGGGAAGATGGCCGGATAATTTGTAACTTACTTGATTTAAGTCAGAAATTCTATATCTCAAATAGTAGTATAGAGTTAAATTTGCCTGCCTGGGGAGGCCTCTGGCTGGCATAAAATTAAGATATACTTGATTTCACCCGTTGATCACAAAGAAATATGGATACAGATCACATACCCCTCCTGCAGCTGCCATTATTTGATTATGGTGAAACGTTATCGTCCATCGTTGAGCTTTTCCCGGCAGTATGGCAAGCGACGGAATTTCTAACCTACCCGGATGCATCTACCCGGCAGAGGGGAATTGATATGATATTAGAGCTGGGTGCACAAAAAGTGTCACCTTTAGTAGCCTATATGGTTGCCACATGTCTCAATGATATGGATATCTATATCCGCAGGAGAGCTGTATTCATCTTGGCTGAATTATTAATCAATGATCCAAGTAGTAAACCAACTCCCGATGTAGTAAGGAAAGTAATTGTTTATTATCTTCATAATATGAATGAAGCTACAGTTTATGGTCTTCTTGAGGTTGCTGTTACCGATGAACAGGCGGAAAAATCTATTTACCACCTGTTCAATGCCTGTCCATATGTCGGTAAGTATCTTGGAGAAATCCTAAACCAGTGGAAAAATCCTTTGCCAATCAGGCAAAAAGCAATTTACTTTATAGGACTGGTTGGCTACCTGGAAGCACTACCTGCCTTGGAGAGATTGTTCAACAGGCTTGAATCCCGTCAAAACGGTCAGTATTCAATGCCTTTTGTACCCACTTCAACACCATCAGACATCGATTTATTACCCCACTTGCGTGTAGCCATGATGCAGCTAGGCACACGCTGAATAATAAAACTTCAAAAACGTTTGTATAAATAAAAATAGTTATATATATATAATCAACCTGTGATAATTATCAACAAGGTGATCGATTGACATGGGTAATACTAGGTTGTTCTATCAGAAGTGTTTGATTGAAGAGCACGCTTACAGTTAGGGCAAATTACTTCAGCTTGTTTGAGCACAAATCCACATGATGGGCATGTGTTTGGTTGAACCTCCCCAAGCGGTGCGCCACAGGCGATACAACTTGGTTCTCCAACTGGGTTGGCTACCAAGCAATAGGGACATTCTGTACGCCGCAGTCTCGCGGATAACTCCTTAGAAGCACCCGCTGCTCGAGCTATATTATCAATGGCTTGCCAGACCTGATCATCGATCTGAAGGTTTTGAATGTCCTGTGCCAAATCATCCAGCCTACCTAAAATATTAAAAGGACTCTTCAGCGCTGCCAATGCAGTCGTTCCCAGGCTGGCAGCGATGCCCAACCAGGCTTGCTGTCCCACCCGAACTGCCACACCATCCTCCACTTTTTGCAGGATCACTGATATAGCCGTATCCCCACCAGTATTTGACCCTGGTCTAGATGTGATTTGAACAATTGAACGATCAGCATCTCCATACTTCTGAGCACGTAAATTACCCCGGTTGAATTGTGCAACCAGGGCTTCACCCAAATCTTGAATGGTTAAATTTCCGTGATATATTCTTTGTTCCATATGAATGCTCCTAAATCATCTACGAAAGTGGCTGACTGAAGTTGTTTTGTTCAAACAGGCAAGCTGCGAAGAGTTATTGAAGGTAGAGTAGATTATAATCGCCATACATAAAAATACCTAAGATTATATATGGGAATATTTTGATTTGGAGCGATGATGCGGTACTTTAAGATCTGGTTATTATTATCAATATTGATCATTGGTGGAGTATCATGGTTTGGATTAACCTCCACTGTTCGTCTAAATGCTTCTGCTCAGCAACCAACGGTGTCCATCCCCACGGTGACCAGCAGTCCTTTTGGTACCATGGTAACGGTAAATCAAGATCAGGAACAAATCAATGTTCGTGCTGGTCCCAGCCAGGATTATCCGATTGTGGGTGTACTGCAGCAAGGAGAAAAGGTACCAGCATTGGGTCGTTCGGTGGGAGGTGATTGGATTGAAATTGCTTACCCGATTGCAGATGGTGGAGTAGCCTGGGTGTATGCGTACTTGGTGTCGATTTCTGGCGGTGATCTATCTATCGTTGTTCCACCGCCTACACCAACTCCACGGGTAACTCCCACTATTGATCCTACCCTGGCTGCACAATTTATTATTGAAGTCGGTCCAACCAGGTTGCCTACATATACCCAACCGCCTCCGCTCTCGATTCCTACCTACACTGCTGCACCACAGGTGAATGTTGCAGCCGGTTTGCCTATGGGCTTCATCATAATCGGGTTAGGTGTGGTAGGTTTGTTTGGCCTGATAATCTCTGTATTCCGTGGTCGATAAAAAAAGGTCATGAGGATTTCCTTCATGATCTTTTTAGTCACGTATGTTATTTCTTACCCACAACCGGCGCAGCTACCTGATGCATCTTCATCGCTAGAATTAAAGCTTTGACCACAATTGCAAGCGGAAATTGCATTGGGGTTAATAATCTTAAAACCGCTGCTGGTAATGCCATCAACGTAGTCGACTGTAGCGCCTTGTAGATATTTAATTGACACTTCATCGACAATCAGTTTAATTCCTTCGGTCTCAAATACCTTATCCTCTGAACGGATATTGCTATCCAGAGCAAGCCCATATTGGTATCCGGAGCAACCGCCGCCAGAGATAAATAGGCGTAGGGCATAGCCTGGCAAGTTCTTTTGTTGGAGTACATCTCGGATTGCAGCCGCTGCAGGTTGGGTCAAGCTTACCGATTGGGTAATCGTTTCATCAGGAAGTGTCATTATTTACTCCAAAAGTGATCAAATTGGCTTATATTGATTAGTAATGGGCGATTTTATCAACAAGTAGGATAAGGTGTCAATGGTTGTCGAGTTAATGTTCTATGAATGTGCTTTATACAGGTTCAGCGATCATCAAGCCAAAAAGCCCACAGACGATCTCGTTCTCGACCATGCTGGTATTTATTATCATTGGCCCAATAAATATTGGCTGATATCGAAAGATATTAATGGCATGGATTGGAAATTAATATTTTAGCTAAGTAGATTAAAATAAATCTGCGGTTTTCTTCTTTCAAGGATAGATTCTGCTCCATAAGCAAGGCGTAATAACGTGTGTTCCTGCCAATATCGCCCGATTGCCTGCATACCGATTGGTAGTCCCTGTGAATTGTATGCAGCGGGAAATGATATCGCAGGATGACCAGTCAGGTTTGCGAGTGTTGAATAACGCATGATCTCGGTGAGCTGAGTCAGGTCGGAATCCCCATTTGGAATAGAATCTGGCTCAATCACAGGTGCAGTAACCGCACTGGTTGGGGTGACAATTACATCCACCAGCTTAAAAACCTGCTCCATTGAATTTACCAGACGTGTCCGAATACGCTGGGCTTGTATATAGTCATAAGGTGTAAAGGCTCTGCTCAATGAGAGATTGATGCGCACTTCATAACTGTAGTCTTTGTGATGTATTTTGTAAAAATGCTCCAACGCAGCATTCATCTCCGAAGTGATACTGACGATATGTGCGACCCGGGCTGATTCCAGGTTGGGGATTTCCACATCGACAAGCTGCGCACCCAGATTTTGTAAACCCTTCAACATTGTTTCGCAACCACTTACTACTTCCGGGGCTGCATGCCTGAACCATGGCCAGAAGATCCCAATTTTGACGTTGCTCAGGTCGAGATTATTAAAACCATCGAATGTGATCTCTGGCTGGATTAGGGTAAGCTTATCCTTAGGATCGGGTCCTGCAAGGACAGCATAACCAATTGCGGCATCATATGCGGTAGCGGCAATCGGGCCTAAATGAGCGATACTCCAATCTAGCTGGGCAGCCCCATATTCGCTCACCCTGCTGAAGGTGGGTTTGAGACCAACCAGGCCACAAAAACCTGCTGGCAGGCGGATCGAACCACCAGCATCAGCACCTATTGCTACTGGGCCAAATCCAGCTGCCACAGCAGCTGCTGATCCACTTGAGCTTCCACCAGTATGGTGGTTGAGATTATATGGATTTCGAACGGTGCCATAGTGGGTATTTTGTCCGGTAACACCGATTCCAATTTCATGCATATTGCATTTGCCAATCATAAGAGCACCGGAAGATCTCATTCGCGCAACAACTGTAGAATCATGGTTGGCAGGAGATTTTCCCAGGAAACGAGTCCCCACGGATGTGCCAAATGGGAGCATATCCACTTCATCTTTAACCGGAATGGGAACACCATCCAGAATGCTTAAAGGCTTACCTGATCGAATCCGCTCGGTTGCTGCACGGGCTTGGGCTAACAAATCATCCTTCATCCAGGCAATAAATATGTTCATAGATGGATGATTTGCCTGGCTTTCATCGATCGCTGCCAAAATGCGTTCAGCAACCATTTCAGGAGATATGGTTCCATTTCGATATGCTGATGCATAATCCAAAATCGTGTTGAAATGAAATCCTTCTTGTGTCCCTGTTTTGATGTATATCAGATCATCCAATACCTGATTATTCCGACCTTCTGCAACAGGGTAACCTGATCGTGGCACCGGGGGAAAAAAGGATGGCGGCTCATCGACCTGCAATTCACGCATAGCCAGGAAACCACCTTGTTTTAACAGGTTATTGAGAAGCAACCAACGGGTGAGTGGACTTTCCAACAGGTTTGTGAACATTTGCAAGATAATCCCACTCATGCGAGGTAGCTTTACGGACTTCAGGTCATAGGTCTCTGTCATAAGATAGCTCCTTTAGAAAAAAGTTAATAAAAGGGTGAAGATATTTTTAGAATAAAGGGTTTACAATCTGATTATCACAGTACGATTCGGACAGAGTAATTATATAATTGATATTGATTTACGATTTGACCTTGGAGGTTTCCATGCCATTTCCCCGCCACCCACATCCAGATACACTTAAGTCATTGGCTGATGCAGCTCCAATTCCGTTTTGGCTGGATGATCCAGCCCGTCCACTACCTGCTTCTGCTTTGACCACCACTACCACTGCAGATCTTGTGGTAGTTGGGGCGGGTTTTACCGGGTTGTGGACCGCTTTCCTGGCAAAGGAGGCTGATAAATCTAAAGACGTAGTATTGCTGGAAGCAGAAGAGACTGGCATCGGGGCTAGTGGCCGTAATGGTGGATTTGTTGCTGCCTCTCTGACCCATGGATTTGAGAATGGGCGAGAGCATTGGCAAAATGAGCTTGCTGTTTTGACACAGATGGGCCAGGCAAACCTTGAGGCAATAGATATGACAGTGAAGAGATTGGGAATCCAATGTGACTTCCTAAGATCCGGGGAGTTACTTGTTGCAACAGAACCCTACCAGGTGGATGACTTAATCAAAATTCCGGAAGAAGCTGCTGCTTACGGCGAGAAGCTGGTATGGTTTGATCGCGATCAAACTCGGTCGATCGTTGATTCACCGTTGTATCTTGGTGGATTGTTTAATCCCATGGGGGTTGCCATGGTTAATCCAGCTCAATTAACGTGGGGACTGCGCAACGCTTGCCTGGACCTGGGGGTCAGGTTATATGAACGCACACCGGTTTCCCGGATAGACGATGAAAACAAGGTAATTAAAGTGAGCACACCGTATGGCAAGGTCAACGCAAAAAAGGTTGCCATTGCTACAAATGCTTTCAAACCGCTGATCAAAAATATCTCCAGGTATATTGTTCCTGTGTACGATTATGTGCTCGTGACTGAGCCATTATCCGATAAACAGCGTGCCTCAATTGGATGGCAGGGTCGCCAGGGATTAAGCGACACCAACAACCAGTTCCATTATTACCGCATGACCCTGGATGGACGCATCCTTTGGGGCGGATACGACGCTGTTTATTATCGGAACAATGGGACTGGGAAACATCTGGAAATAAATCCCGAGGTATTCGGTCGCCTGGCTGAACACTTTTTCATCAATTTTCCCCAGCTTGAGGGATTAAGATTCAGCCACGCCTGGGGTGGAGCAATTGATACCTGCTCACGCTTCTGTCAATTTTGGGGAACAACACATGCTGGGCGAACTGCATATGTGCTAGGTTTTACCGGCCTTGGGGTCGGTTCCTCCCGCTTTGGAGCGCAGGTGCTATTGGAAATCCTCGATGGAAAATCTACCGAGCGAACTCAATTGGAAATGGTGCGTAAAAAGCCGATGGCCTTCCCACCAGAACCCTTCCGGACGATTGTGATAAACATCACCCGTAAATCTCTCGATCAAGCTGACCAAAACCAGGGCCAGAGGAACCTGTGGTTAACTATCCTCGACAGGCTTGGGCTAGGTTTCGATTCATGATTTATCTGCAATTCCCTGGGTCAATTTTCCTGCCAGGCTGAGGCACTATCGAGAAGATTTTTCTCTTCTTGTGTCAATTTAAATTCGATAGCTCCAAGATTATCTTTAAGCTGTTCCAGGTTGCGTGGTCCAATAATTGGGCTGGTAATTAATGGATCTGTGAGTAGCCAGGCTAATGCGACTTGCGAGATGGATTTACCTTTTTGCTCCGCCATCTTCTTGATAACTTCATGTACCGCCCAACTCTTTTCATTGTAATAGCGCCGTCGAACTCCATTAATACGGGCTGAATCCGGTTCTGCCTGATCCCGTACATATTTATTAGATAAAAATCCAGCTGCAAGAGGTGAATATGGGATCACTCCTAAGCGGTAGGTACGGCAGACTTCAGACAACTCACGTTCAAATTCGTCCCGATGTACAAGGTTGTAATGTGGTTGAAGGGAATCAAAGCGAACAATATTGTTCACCTTTGAGGTCCAGAGTGCTTCAGATAGACGCCAGGCAGGATAGTTGGAACAACCAATATAGCGCACCTTTCCTTGTTTAACGAGGTCATTCAGGGTGCCAAGAGTCTCCTCGATCGGTGTATTCTCGTCATAAAAATGCGTCTGATAAAGGTCGATGTAATCGACCCCTAAACGTCGCAGGGAGGCTTCTACTGCCTGCATAATATGCTTACGTGATAGACCTTCGTCATTCGGTCCTGACCCCATTTTGCCACGCACTTTTGTTGCCAGCACCAGCTGGTCTCTCGGAATCGAAGCCTGTTTGATCCATTTCCCTATGATCGTCTCAGCCACTCCACCAGGGTTACCCTCTACCCAGCGGGAGTAAACATCAGCAGTATCTATGAAATTGATACCCGCATCAAAGGCTGCCCCAAGAATTTCATGTGATCGAGATTCATCGGCAGTCCAACCAAATTGCATTGTGCCGAGACACAACTCTGAGACTTTTAGACCCGTGCGTCCTAAATTTCGATATTCCATAGTATCCTCTATCTTAATTTTTTTCTTCGAACCAATGGTTATTTAGTTGGTAAAACCAACAATCCTTTTTGAAGTGCTAATAATACCCCCAATTGAAGCGAACCATCGATGAAATTTCCATTAATAATCATACTAATGACTTCATTTAGAGGCATATGGACTGTCTCAAGTACCTCACCGGGCTCGAGATGTTGGCTGGTCTGCACCAAGTCTGTAGCAAAAAATAAGTTTGTGGCAGCACGTAAAATCCCAGGAAATTGATTGTAATATCCCAGCTTTTCAATCTGCCGGGGGAAATATCCAGTCTCTTCTTCGAATTCCCTACGTGCACCAATGAGGGGGTCTTCACCAGGTTCCAGATGACCCGCTGGTAAATCATAGATTACCTGGCGAACAGGATGGCGATATTGACGGGTAAGGATAATGCAGCCTTGCTGTGTGAGGCTTACTGTTGCAACCGCCTCCACAGGACTGGTCAGGTAGAAATATGGCCGTTGAACACCTTCATACTCCAATGTATCCACGATTACCCTGGCATATGGATTGTCAAAGAGGGTTTGTGAGCTGATTAGTTTAAAATCATACATAGATTTTACCTTTTTGGATTCTTGATCGACTAGGCATATCTGAATGGATTATAAATTAATTAAATGAACCCATGAGAATTGTTCACCATGGGTCCATTTACTGTGAAATATAGTGAAGGTTATTTTCTTGCAGACTTGATGGCAACCTGCATTTGTTCCAGATGGGACTGGAGATGATAAGAATTTTGATGAGCCTGAAACGCAAGCTTCCAAAACTTTCCGTTATGATCTAAGAATTCTGGAGGGATGTGCGCCAACATGCTAAGTGTTTCGGCATTATGATTCTTCAATTCTTTGAACAATTCAACCTTGGTAGCGAATGTAGAAACAGTACCATCGATATGAGCCTGAATGTTTCCACCCCAATCATCATAGGAACCTTCATGACCACCGATAATATCGCTCATTACATTTTGAAAACCAAGCTCACTATGTATCAGGTGCGCCAGGACTTCGTTTGCACTCCACTCCGGGGGCGCTGGTTTTTGGTTACATTCTTCCTCTGTAGCATCCATTAAAAGTGATTCGATTTCTGTCTCATATTTTTTATAAACAGGCTCCACCTGTTTTGATAATTCCAACCCTGAATGTGGAATCAGGGGAATGGGGCGACCTGACAATGTCATCTTGGTGGTTTTCTTTTCAGCACAGCGATAGTAGGTGACCTTCACAATGTCCCCGGCTTTTTTTCTTTGAATAAATCCACTAAAGGTTGCAGCACCGGTGATCTCCTGGCCATCCAATCCAATGATTATGTCATCCGCCCTCAATCCAGCTTTATGTGCTCCAAGGCCTTCGACTACCCCGCTTAAACGAAGCCCTTCTACTACAGGAACCCCCAGTTTACCGGCAATATCGGCATTAAACAAATCTGTGAAAATACCAAGCATCGGGCGGGTGGTGATGCGCAGGTCTGCACCATTTTCAAGGACAGATGCCAGGTTATCCAGAGATTTCGTCCATCCTTTTTCATATTCTTTTCCGATGTCAATCCATTTTGAGTTATTGCCTAATTTTCGATGGGTAAGGTTTAGGAGTGTTCCCGCTTTCTTCTTCTTAAACCTGACATCTACCCGGGTAGCATGTGGCTCTCCACGCCCGAACCATTTGATTGAAACGAATTTGTCCTTTTCCAACTTAAGATATTCTCCACTGGTATAGTAACCTTCATTCCACCACATATATAGCCGACCTTCCACCCTGGGGTCAGCGGTAGCACCATCACACATCCAATCTCTAAGTGCAGTGGAGTTAGTGAAGTAGAGGAATACTTCAGATGGATTGGCTTGAATGAATTTTTCAACTTTTATCATTGCCATATTGGTTCTCCTTGTTACTATGATTTATTTATTTACTCATCATTGAATGATTGGTTCATAATATCTGAAAAGATAGATTTATACAAATATGGTTAGTAATCTAACAATGATTGTATCCCGTTTTTAATGCGTTCAACGCTGGGTAGTACTGCTTCCATGAGATCAATATTATAGGGGATGGGAATATCCGGAGTGGCGATACGTGAGATGGGGGCATCCAGGTCAGAAAAGGCTTGCTCATTCACTGTGGCAATAATTTCACCCGCAAATCCATTGGTTATTGTGTCTTCATGGACGATCATCATCTTACCAGTGCGATGAAGACTTTCCAGTACTGTAGGAATATCCCAAGGAAGTATGGTACGCAGGTCAAGCAAAATTATCCGCCCTTGGAAAGCTTTAGCCGCCTCCAGGCAGCGGTAAACCATTGCTCCCCAGGTGATCAAGGTCAACTCATTCCCATCGGTGAGTTTCGCAGCTTTGCCAAACGGAAGGCAATAATCATCTCCTGGATATGGACGACGCCCTTCAGGAGAATCATACAACGCACGGTGCTCGAAAAAGAAGGTCGGGTCATCTCCACGCAGGGCTGTACGTAATAGACCTACCGCATCTTCAGCATTGGAAGGATAGGCAATCCGCCAACCGATGAAATGAGCATATACTGCTTCGGCTGAAACACTGTGCCATGGATCCCCGGTTTTTTTTGCAAAGCCCAGCGGCATTCGAACCAGAACCGGGGCAGCAAAATGATTGGCAGTTCGCCAGCGTAATGTTCCCAGATCGGTGAGCTGTTCATGGGCAGGGTCTGCATACTTGCGGAATTGAATTTCAGCCACAGGGAGTAACCCTGCTAAAGCCATCCCGGTCGATCGGCCGATGATGCCATCTTCGTTCAATGAAGTGTCAAAGACCCGATCCTCACCAAAGCGGGATTGCATTCCCTGAGTGGCTCCATGCACACCACCTTTCACACCGACATCTTCACCAAAAACCAGGATGCGAGGATTTTCCTCCATCTCAACTTCCAATGTACGCCGTATGGCATCGATGAAATTCATGCGTGCACCAGCAGGCTGTGGATTGGGTGATCCAAGAGGCAGGAAATGTCCTCCAGGCCGTAGACCTCCTTGTATTGGATTTTTTCCGGCGAAGAATACATGCTCAAGCGCTGAGTCTGGGGTTGGTCCTGGTGTTGTTTTTGCTATCTCTACTGCATCTTGAAGTTCGTGATCTACTTTTTTCTCAAGGTCCTCCCAACCAGGTTGATCGATCATGCCCTGTGCAATCATGTAATTCTTTAATTGTGGTAGGGGGTCACGCGATGCTTCCTCCATACGCTGTTCAACTGACTTATACGTTTGTGTATCCACATAGGTATGGCCCATCAAGCGCGGAACCTGCAATCGCAACAGAAACGGCCCGCCATCCGACCGGATAAATCCAATAGCCTCCTGGATCGCTAACCAGGTTGATTCTGGATCAGTGCCATCAACATCTCCTGTTTTCAGGTTTTCATAATTAGCAAGGTTTGCAGCAATATTTCCACCGGGTGTCTGGCATAGTGAAGGCACCGACAGACCATACTGGTTATCCTCAATGAAGAACAGGAAGGGGTACCACAATGTTGTGACAATATTCAATGCTGCCCAGAAACCATTGGCCGCTACTGAGCCTTCACCACCTATTGCAACTGCGATTGCCCCATTCCACTCCGGTTCCTCCAGCACCTGGGAGTGATAGCGAATGGATTGCGCCCAGCCTGCTGCGGGAGAGTATTGCGCACCAACATTTCCGGATGTTGGCAGGACGGTTAATTTTCCGTTGCCGGGAAGATTATACATAACACCCGTGTCCCGTCCTTCGGACGGACCTGCTGCACGTGCCATCCCAGCTGCCAGGGCGTCTGATGTGCGTAATCCTAGCGTAAGAAGAAATGGTCTGGACCGGTAATAAACCGTGGCTGCATCATGGGGATGGGTAAGAGCCTGGGCAAGCAGGACCTGTGCAAGCTCATGCCCGGCTGAGGAAAACTGATATTTTATGAAGCCTTGTGGGGTAAGCTGTTCTATCTCCAGGAGATCCATTTTCCTGGAGAGTAGGACTTTGTGAGCAACTTCGAGCCAATTCGGTGAATTTTCTGCCATTTAGACTTTTCCATTTATTTGAGATACTAATCCAAAGGATCACTTATTATGAGACGATCTCTGCGGGTGGGATCGAAAACTCAATCTCATCCCGTTGATGCACATGATCGATTACCTGTCGACTGCGGTACCAGAGCCAGGCAGTCTGGATTAATGTGCTTAATACAAATGAAGTCAGGCCGATATATAAACCGATCACTTTTCCCGATAGGACTCCGAAAATTAACGTGGCAAAGTTTACGATTAAATAAACAACCACTGCTTCTGTTATCCCCTTCGTTTTATGGCTGTGCAATAAAGCTCCCTGGTACCAGGATTGCAGCACCGCAAGGGCAGGCATAGGTAATGTGATCCAAATCCCGGTTTGGGCAAGGATAGCCAAGTTATCGGGCAAAGCTGAGATCGTTTGGAACCAAATACTTGATATTGGCGTTGCCAGGATCAGCAACCAGAATTCCAGTTAAGATGATAATCAGGTTAACTGCAAATTTCCACAACTTTTTTACGGCCTGGAATTCATCCATTAATGCGACAACAACTTCATTATAAGCAATCCCTGCACTACGAAACATGAAGATGAAGCCACTCACCACTGCCCACGTCGCTAATGACTCGATGGGGTGTGGCATGCGGCTTAATGCAGCAGCGCCAATGGGTTGAACGAGTAATGATAGGAGTGATGTCAGGACCAGAGGATTATAAAACGAAAAAAAAGCTTGCCAGGTTAGGGGCGTCTGAACAGCTGGGGCAGGTATTACTTCATTTTTTATGACTGGTCGGGAAATAATACCAACATAGATCGCTTCACTGACTACACCGGCGATGACTGCACAGGTTGCCACAATAATTCCTGAAATATCGTGAATAGCGTACCCAATCGCCAACACAAGCAGATCAGCACTCAAGCGGATTAATGTTCCGGTGCTTACAGTCTTGGAGTGGCCGAAGCGGATCAACATCCCCTGGTGGAAGCGACGGTAGGCAATCGACCAGGTCCATGGGGTCATGATCATAAGGCCTATCCGGGCAGGTTCAACGATTGCCTGGGGTGCACCCAACAATTGTTCTACGATTATGTAATAAAGCGGAGTGAATGCAATCAAAATGTGAACAAGGGTAAGAACCGCACCACTAATCATCATGAAGCGGTGGATTTTGGAAAAGGATGCCCAATCCTTGCTGAGGGCAGTAGATGCAGCTAAAAGCATAATGATGGGAGATTCGATTATTAATGCAAGGGGGAAGATGATCCCACCATAAGCAGCAAGGCTGATTTCAGGATACTCTAAACGAGCGATCACAGCACTAATTATTGGTAACTCGATGCCCATCAATAACCAGCTGGCAGCCAATGGCCACCAGGTTTGAAAAATTTTACGAGAGGTTAGTTGAGAAACAAGCATGATTAGGATAATCCCCCGATCTTATGATCAGGTGAAAGATTAGTATAGCATTTGTTCACCCTCTATAGTTAAGTGTTTGGTAAATTGGTAAATTAAAGCTGTCAATAGAGTAGAATTGGTGAAGATAATCCTAAATAAGGGATGCAAGATGAAACGATGGATATGGAGAAATAATGCCCGCTGAAATGAATTCAATCCCCATTGAAGAATCTTACTGGGTCGTGCCTGATCGTTTTAGGGCTGGAGAGTATCCAGGTGCACTCAATGATAGTGAAGCAAGAAGAAAACTACGTTGGTTATTAAATCAAGGCATCAATTTTTTCATGGATCTCACCGAGGCTGGTGAATATGGCTTGCGACCTTATGAGAAATTATTATATGTAGAGGCAAGTAAAGTACACGCCCATGTATTATATAAACGTCTTCCGCTCCATGACTTTAGCAGACCAACTCCGAAGGTAATGGTTGAAATCCTGGATACGATTGACCTGGCTATTGCTGAGGGGAAAAATATCTATCTGCATTGTTTTGGTGGTAAAGGTCGAACCGGTACCGTAGTTGGATGCTACCTGGCGAGGCACGGGAACGCGGGAGAAAATGCACTGTTATTGATCCAGGAATTACGCAAAGATATGCCAGGAAAATATGAGAAATCTCCTGAGACTGATAACCAGAGAAAGATGGTGATGGAATGGACCAGGAGTCGATGAATCTATCCACCGAATTAGATCCTGAGCGACAAAAGCGGGCTAAGCAATATGCACGCATCAACCGGCGTTTGATGCTCGTGGATTTGTTCATCAGTGGGGTGTACGTGCTGGCATGGTTGGCGTTCGGCTGGTCAACAAAATTGAAAGACTGGCTGATCCAATTTACCACCAATGAATGGCTGCTGGTTTTTTTATTTTCAGTCGTCTTTGGTGGAATATTATTCATCATCAACCTGCCACTGTCCTATTACCAGGGTTACATATTACCTCACCGTTTTGAATTATCAAACCAGGATCGATCTGGATGGGTAATGGACCAGGTGAAAGGAATTGGGCTGGGTGGGGTGGTGGGGATGATCGTAATTGAAATCATTTATGCTGTTTTACGTGTATCACCCACCTTATGGTGGTTGTGGGCAGCGGTGATATTGTTGGTTTTCAATGTGATCCTGGCAAATATCGCTCCGACTGTGCTGATGCCATTATTCAATAAATTTGTTCCTCTTGGGGATGAGCATGCAGAACTGGCTAACCGGTTGATGGAGCTGGCAAAACGTTCGGGTACATCCGTCAGGGGTGTGTTCAAGTTTGACATGAGCAAACGGACGAAACAAGCGAATGCAGGTTTGACAGGACTCGGGAACACACGGCGAATAATTGTTGGAGATACCTTACTCAATGAATTCACGCCGGATGAAATTGAAACCATCCTGGCGCATGAGCTGGGTCATCAGGTGAACAAGGATATTCCTTTAGGTATCCTGTTTGGCAGCCTCACCACCATGGTGGGGTTATATCTGGCATCAGTTGGATTGAATTGGGGCGTGATGTACTTCAATTTTGAAAGTGTTGCAGATATTGCTGCACTTCCCCTATTTGTGCTGGTGCTGGGGTTATTTGGTATGGTGACCATGCCAATAGAAAATGGCTTTTCGCGCTGGCGTGAACGCCGGGCTGATGAATATGCACTGTCTTTAACTCACAATGGAGTGGCTTATGCATCTGCGTTAAAACGCCTGGCAAACCAGAAATCTTGCAGATGCTGATCCTGAAGCCTGGGTGGAGTGGTTGTTATATTCCCATCCTGCTTTGGGAAAACGAATCGCCATGGCTGAACGTGAAATTCAGGTATAAATTGAGTGAGGAAATAAAAAGAGAGACGCTGGAAAATTGTCTCTCTTTTTTAATTTGTTATGATTTTGGATTTATTCGTTGGGAATAACAATCCAAAAAAGCAAGTAAAGCAGGAACCCAGGCACACCACCGGGTAGCAGGGCAAGCATAAATGCCAGGCGAAACCAAAAGGCACTGATCCCGAAAAAATCTGCCAGCCCACCACATACACCTGCAAAGATACGATTGTGCCTTGATCGGCGTAATTTTTTGCGCTCATCTGGTGACATATTCATCCTCCTGTGAACCAATGCTGAATTATTCGTGGTTCATTTTAATTTACGCAACATTACCAAATAAGTTGCACCGGGTGAAATTACCACCTGTCCCAGTGGAGGATGTCACTGAGTGGTTTACGGCCGGTTTTCTTAGGTTGATTGGTTAAAACATCCGCATCTTGCGGATAGCCAAATGATATTGCAATGTGTAAGGACAATTCTTGAGGGAATCCCAGAAGTTCTCGGGCTTTGTCAGGATCATATATTGATGCCAGGCACGATCCAATTCCCAGCTCCCAGGCTATCAATTGCATATATGCTGCTGCCTGGCCGATGTCAAACATCGTCTGGAATTTCTCACCAGGGTCTGGGTGGACGATGGCAACCCCAATGGCAGCCCCAGCAAGATGTCCAGCATATGCTCCACAATCAGCAAGTGATTTGAGGGTGGGTTTATTTGTGATGGCGATGAATTCCCATGGTTGGGTGTTTTTTGAAGATTGTGCTCTTCGACCTGCGTTAAGGATGGTTAGAATTATGTCTTCGGGAATGGCCCGGTCGTTAAATATCCTGACCGCTCTTTTAAGACGGATGGCTTCTGATACATTCATGTCTTATTCCTATTTAGGTAATTAATTACTGATTGGATGGGTATGGAAAAAATCCTCAAGATTATACTCCACCAGGTTAATTAACCGCCTTATAATCGTGATGGGCAGGAATAGAAGAATAACGATTATACGGCTGGGGTTTTCACAGGAATCCGGTTATGAGCGAGCAAAAAATCCAAAAAAAGAGTGAGGTATCGGAAACGATGTTGATGACGCTTTATCTTTGATCATTGGCATCCGAGCGACCGGATGCACAGAACAAGGATGAGAAGGCTGATGAAATAGTCAACCGCATGCGTTATGATTTCAATTGGACAAAACGAGTTCCCATGAGTGAGGTTAACAAAGTGACGATCTTACATCTGCAATGGAAGGGCATTCGTCCCATCTTTCGATGTTCCACATGACCAGGAAGCATATGAATTCAATTTGCAGCGATTGATGCCTGACCACAAGGTGGTTGGTGTATCAGCAAGAGAAATTTTGCTCGGTGGCGGTAATATTCACTGTATCACGCAACAGCAACCGAGTTGGAAGGATTATAAACAACAGATAGGGATTAGCGAGCTGTGTTATGAATAGAAATACCTGGACATTGGACTGCCCAGGTAGTAATTTGTTTAGATTAGGTAAAATTTATCTACTTGATCAATCCAAGTGAGTGGTAAAAGCGTTCTTTATCTAAATATGTATCCAGGAGGGTTTGAAATTGTTTTAACTTTGTGGTCTGACCAAGACGGGTTTTCCCAAAGAATTTTTCGATCTGTTCAATCGTTTCCATGGTATTCGTACGGACCAATAAAACAGCAATACCAAATTCCTCAGCTTGCTTGATCACCAGGGGGCTTGGACGTAGATTACCGGTGAGAATAAGGCAGGTGGTGGATGTTTCTAAAGCCGCCAGCTGAATATCCGTTCGGTCTCCACCGGTTATCACTGCTTTGTTGGAGGATCTGCGGAAGCGGCTGAGGGCAGCATCAGCGGTCATGGCACCTACAGTCAGGTTCTCCACCAGGGCTTCAGCCCGCTGATACTTGGTAAGGACTTCTGCTTCCAGGAGCTTGATCAGCTCACCGACGGTCAGTGCTGATAATCCACGCACTTCAGGTAAGATGCCAAATACCTTAACCTCCTTTTTCTCCAGGAATGGAACCGCTATTTTCGTGACGAACTCCATGGCATCGTCTGGGACGCGATTGATGAGGATCCCACAAAAGGCTTCTCCCAACCTTGCCTGGGTCGATAAGACATCATCCAGCATGCGTACTTCCTCGCGGTATTTGGCAATCACGAGAGCCTGGCTCCCCAGCTTTTTTACCACACCTACAGTAGGTAAGCCAACAACATACCCTTCTCGCAGGCTGCCTCCACCTTCCAGGATCAACATATCTTTATCCACGCTTGCAGCATTGAATGCCTTCAACACTTTTTCCATCAGATCTTCAGGGTTGGGATCGATCAATCGAGAACGCAGGAAATCAGGGGTGATGACGACGGGAGAAAGATCCCAGGGCTCATCCGGCAGATTTAGTATCTGTTTTACAAAGGCAGCATCTTCATCTGCAATTCGATTTCCGATCCGCCATGGCTGCAGGCTGACGGGTTTTAAATACCCGATGCGATATCCATCCATTTGCATACGTACCCCCAATGTCAGGCAAGTGGCAGTTTTCCCGGAGTATCTTTCGGCGCCAGTAATATATAGTGATTTCATCGCATATTCCCTTTCATCAAGCTATCTTCTAGTTGCAAGAGCAGTCAGTACAATCCATCATTAATGATTATTTCAAGACCAGGCGCATATCCAACGCCAGAGCACCTTCACCCTGGTGATATACCATAAGGGGATTAATGTCCATTTCAATGATCTCTGGGAAGTCCTGGACAAGCTGTGATATACGAAGAAGAGTTTCCACGATCGCTGGTTTATCAACGGGTGGCTGACCACGGACGCCATCCAAAAGAGCGTGGGCACGAATCTGGGTCAACATTTCTTCGGCTTCCTGGTTGGAGAACGGTGCTACCCGGAAGGTGACATCCTTCAAAATTTCAACATAAATTCCACCTAATCCAAAGGTAACCAGAGGGCCGAACTGAGGATCCCTGTTCATCCCCACAAGGACTTCTAATCCTCCTCCAGGTGCCATCTCCTGAACCAGGCAACCCCAAATCCTTGCCTCGGGCAGGTACCTTTGTGCACGATAAACCATCAGCTCAAATGCATCCCGAACATCCTCAGAGCTTTGCAGACCAACTTTAACGCCTCCAATGTCAGTCTTATGGAGAATATCGGGAGAGGCGATTTTAAGCACGACCGGATAACCGATTTTCCCTGCGATAATGGCAGCTTGTTCAGGTGTCTCAGCGATCTCGGAGCGGGGGATACGTAAGCCATATGCTTTCAAAATTGCGCGTGATTCAGCATCACCGATACTCAGCCGGTTTTCCGAGCGCGCTGTCTCAAATACCATTTTGACCGCAGCAGTGTCAACCTCAAAGTGGGAGTACTCAGGTGTTGGACGCGTTTTAATAATCCGGTAGTTGGACATTGCTCGGAATGCATTGGCTGCTCTTTCAGGAAATGCATAATTAGGGATACCGAATGATGTCAGGATATTAATTCCACTTTGAATACGAGCTTCCCCCATGAAACACCCCAGGATGGGGATTTTAATTGTTTTGGATAGTGAACCGACAACCCTGGCGGTACCATCGATGTCGGTCATTGCCTGGGGTGTAAGCAGAACCATGATTCCATCCACATTAGGGTCATTTGCCACCTGTTCAAGTGCAAATTGGAAGCGATCGGCACGGGCATCACCTAATACATCCACCGGGTTGGCAGCACTGGCAGCATCCGGTAAATATTGCTCCAGGGCATGGATCGTTGTTAACTCAAACCTCGCCAGGCTGAGCCCGCTTTTTTCCAATGCATCTGTTGCCAGGATACCTGGTCCGCCTGCGTTGGTGATGATTGCGATCCGATCTCCATTCAACGGAGGTTGGTAACCCAGGGCGAGTGCCATATCAAACAGTGATTCCATTGATTCAGCTCGAAGGATACCTGCCTGTTGGAATGCAGCCTGATATGCCTGCTCAGAACCAGCCAGAGAGCCGGTGTGGGAGGAAACCGCTCGAGAGCCGGATTGGGTCACCCCCGATTTTAATGGCTACAACAGGTTTTTCGCGGGTGACTTCGCGAGCAACGCGGATAAACTCCTGCCCACTGGGCATGCCTTCACTATAAATCAGGATCACTTTACTGTGCTCGTCTTTTACCCATGCCCGTAGCAGATCAATCTCAGAGATATCAGCTTTATTTCCGAGGCTGACAAATTTGGATAATCCCAGGCGTCCAGCCAGGGCGATATCGAGAACAGCTGTCCCCAGCGCACCAGATTGTGACATGAAAGCCATTGGACCTGATGGCGGTGTACCAGCAGCGAAGGATGCGTTCAATGGAGTAAATGAATCAATGACTCCCAGGCAGTTTGGCCCAATCAGCCGCAAGTTATATTGGTGACAGATCTGTATCAGCTCCAGCTCCCGTTCTAATCCCTCCTGGCCAGCCTCCCGGAAGCCTGCACTGATCACGATAGCTGATGGGATTCCTTTTTGCCCACAGATTCGTAAAGCATCCGGTACATTGGGATAGGGGATGACAATAACTGCCAGGTCTATACTTTCAGGAACATTTAGCACAGATGCGTAGGCTTGAAAGCCGAGTATTTCAGTTGCCCCGGGATTAATTGGATAGACCTTTCCCTTGGATGAATATCCACCATCCTTTAAATTTTTTACGACCGCATAGCCAAGTTTCTCGGGGTTGGTCGAAGCTCCAATTACCGCAACCGATTTCGGATTGAAGAATGTATCTAGATCAGCCATTATTCATTACTTCATGATGCTGATGACCACTGCCGTGGTGTAATTAAGTGGATTGTATGAAATATTAATTGTTGCTACCCCTGTCTCTTTATAATAGTTTAACTGCGCAGCATTATCATATTCATGAGAATCACCAGGCAGGTATTGCCATCCATAATTGGGCATCTCGGTTTTGTAAAAATCTACAACCTGGTTGAAATCGGTGGGTGTGGAGTAGATGGTGTATTGACTGGAGCCAAAATAATTTTGTGCCTGATCAGGGTTGATTATCGGAATATCTGCTGGAGGCATTCCAGAAGGGAGTTCCTTGTTGATGAAAGCTTGGGCAGTCTGCACCAGGCCAGGGCTCGATGTGCCCACTGCCTGAATTGTACTGATGACAGGCGCTCCCTGGGAGGCCAGCGCTTTAGCTGTTTCCATGATACCCGGGTGTTGTGTCTCAAGGGCTCGAGCTGTCTCGATTAAAGAACCGCTGGCAGTAACAATACCACCAAATTCCGTACTTAATGCCTGTGCAGTTTGTTCAACTGTCTGTGCCTGTTGGCGGATACCAGAGATGGAACAGGCTAATGTTGCAAAGATTAAGATAAAAATCACAATATATAGATGTTTATCAATTTTCATCCCTTCCTCCGATCAGGTTCCCAAAAAAAATCGATGGGAAGATCAACCAGAAAGCCGGTTAAGTATGCCATCTGCCATGGCTTCCAAACCCGCAATATCGTCCAAATCCAACCATTGAAGCATAACCCGTTGAACGCCAAGGTTAGCTAACTTCCTGCATTGGTCCACGATCTCATCCGCAGTGCCAACGATCAATCCACGCTGTCGCAGCTCGGTAGGTGTGCGCTGACCTTTTGTTCGGCGGTTTACCTTTGCTTCCACTTCCATTTGATCTAAACCGAATATACAACCTGTCATTAATGAACGACGAATCTCATCAGGTTTCCTTCCCGCGTGGATAATATATTTATCCAGTCTTGCGTTTAATCTAGTAAATTCGTCGGGAGGAAGGTACACAGCATTCCACTCCTGCGCGAACCGGGATACAAGTGGTAAAGTGCGGTTTTTCCCATTACCACCAATGAGAATAGGTGGTCCGCCCGGGCGTAATGGACGTGGAAGGAGAATGCCTTCATCTATACGATAGTAATTACCAGAAAATTCTACTGGTTGGTCGCTTTTCAGCAATCGGCTGATCACTTCCAGTCCTTCTTCAAGCCGATTAAAGCGATCCCTTAATGGCAATAAATCCCAGCCATAATTCGAATGCTCGCGTTCTTGCCAGCCAGCTCCTATACCGAGTGTTAATCGACCACCAGATAGGTCATCAACTGAGGCAGCCATCCGGGCAATTTGGGTTGGGTGCCGAAAAGAGATCGGGCTCACCAATGGACCAAATTCAATTCGTTGTGTATGACTTGCCAGCCAGGTAAGTGACACCCAACACTCAAGTGAGTCCAGGTCGGGTGGGTCGGCATTTGTGTAATGATCAGAGCGAAACAATCCAATATATCCATTTGCCTCTACAGCGCTGGCAATTCGCTGCCAGCGCTTCCAATTTAGTCCATTTTGTCCCTCGACCATGATTGCAACTTCAATCATAAGGTATTAATTCCATCTTTCTTATGAACTCTACGAATATTACTCGTTTCCTGTTGGTTTCCGATCATCCATTTCATTTTGTTTATTGCTTTCTATGAAGACCTGGGAATCCGGGAGAGATGTGGTTTGCTTCAATTCAAGAACTGGGGATTTGAGCAAGTATATTCCTTGGAGCATGATCGCTACCTGGACAAAAAATATTAACAAAATGAATATCGTAATAATAATACAAAATATGGTTACCCAAGAAGGCAGGGAATAAACCGCATCATCAACCCAGGTTTTTAAATTGGTAATTTGTGTTTGATACGTTTCGATCACATCCTTTGAAGCTGCCAGGTTCTTATTTATTTCATTAATATTCGTTTTTAATAAATCAAGCTGGGTGACAAACACCTGTAAGTTTGTTTGAGTAGAAACCAGATTTTCCTGGAACCCTTTAAGTGATTCTTGTAAAGGGTCAAGGCTGGAAGATACTTCACCCAATGCTGTACTCAATGGTGTGGCAGGATTATAGTTAATACCAATCAAAGGAACACTGGACAAAGCTGTCAGGATATTATCGATCACAAGTGCGCTGGATTGGGCTGATTCCAATGTTTTCTGGGTATTGGAAATCGTTGTATTAAATCCATCCCCCATAAATAATCCTGCTGACTCAACAAATTGATCGGTGTTTTCAATCGTTTTTGCCAGAGCATCCGTTGCATCATAAATATATATAGTGCTTGAATAAACATTGGTGACTACTTGATCCATCACATCAAGTCCCACAATAGTTGTTTGGAGTATTGAAGAAGTACCTTTAAATGCTGTTTGAAGTTTTTCTGTGGCTGGTTCGCGTAATCGCCAGGTTAGGAACAAAAAGAAAATGCTTATGAGCATACCTATTGCTGTAATAATGATCATCAACACAGCAATTACTTTTTTTAATGTCGGATTCATGTTGTGTTCTCCTGGCTATATAATTAGAAAATTATATGAATGAATCCATTTTACCATTAAGGTAGATTTAGACTTGTTGGGATAGGACGAATATCGGGTTGGCACAAGACAGGGTTTAATTTGTTGTTATAATTTCAACATGCATATTCTGGTCACGAATGATGATGGAGTAACCGCTCCAGGCCTTCTCGCCCTGGCAAAGGAAATGAGGTGCATTGGGGAAGTTAGTGTTTTAGCACCTGATCATAATTGGTCTGCCTCAGGGCATGTAAAAACAATGCATCGCCCATTGCGGGTCAAGGAAACCCAATTAGCAGACGGCTCACCTGCGTGGGCATCTGACGGAGCTCCTTCGGATTGTGTTGCGCTTGGATTGTTAGGTTTCATACCTAAAAAAATTGATCTCGTTGTCTCCGGGATCAATCCAAATGCGAATATTGGGCATGACGTGACATATTCGGGTACAGTCACTGCTGCGATGGAAGCAGCCATTGGCGGAGTTCCCGGGATCGCTTTCTCCCTTCACGCGCCGGAAGAGTATCAAGGAGCTCTAGATTATTCCCATGCAGCAAGGGTTGCAAACCGGGTTGTAACTGGGGTTCTAAAAGGCAGTCAATTATCCCATCTCCTACTTAATGTAAATATCCCTTATCTGCCAGAAGATCAGCTCAAGGGTTTCCTTGTGACCCGGCAGGGATTACGGGTATATCGTGATCGTCTTGATCGACGATTAGACCCACGCGGGCGAGAGTATTATTGGATCGGAGGAGATGCACCGACTGCCATCCCTGATGAGGGAACCGATTTTGGAGCCCTGGATCGGGGTTATGTATCAGTCACACCATTACACCTGGATTTGACTGATTTCCAGGCTTTTGATATCTTAGGAGAGATCAACTGGTGAAATCCTAAAAGAATCCTTTATTCTGCCCTTGACATGTGGACGATTCGCTGTAAAATCGGGCGGAATGGAACAACAAAAATTACGCGATCTTCTTGATAAAATTCGCCCCGGTGCACTTGCACCAGTGGGCGTTTTTTTTATCTACATCGAGAGCCCTTGTGGCTCTATTTTTTTGCCTGTGAGCAAAGTATGATTCTCAAAATTCCTGGCCTTATCGATGCCCATGTTCACCTGCGTGAGCCGGGTGGGACGCACAAGGAAGATTGGGATACAGGTACCGCAGCAGCACTGGCAGGTGGTTTTACTACAATCCTGGCAATGCCAAATACCCGGCCACCAATAACCAATGAGGAAACGTTACAGATGGCATTGATGGCTGCCAGATCCAAAGCTCGGTGTGATTATGCACAATTCCTCGGGGCAGGTCCTGACAATTTGGCTTCTCTTTATCCGTTAGGATCAAAGTCCGCAGGGTTGAAGATGTATCTTGACCAAACATATGGACCCTTGCGCCTGGATGATATGACACTTTGGATGGAGCATTTCAAACACTGGCCAATAAATTTACCGATTGTCGCCCATTCAGAAGGTCGGACAATGGCGGCAGTCATCCTGATGGCAGCCATATTTGATCGTGCAATTCATATTGCACACGTTTCTACACGTGAAGAAATATTACTTATCCGTTTAGCTAAAGAGAAGGGAATAAAAGTGACCTGCGAGGTTGCCCCGCAACACTTGTTCTTGACCGCTGCTGACACGAAATCCATCGGTGCCGGGCGGAGTGAAGTAAGACCGTGTCTTGCATCTCAAACTGACCAGGATGCGTTATGGGCAAATCTGGATGTGATTGACGTGTTTGCAACCGACCATGCGCCTCACACCGTGGAAGAGAAAGACGGAAAGAATCCACCACCTGGTTTTCCTGGATTAGAAACTGCCCTGCCTTTATTACTAACTGCAGTTAAAGACCGCAGGTTGAGCATGGATGACCTTATCCAAAGAATGGTAACCAAACCCAGGCAGATCTTCATGGTTCGGGAGCAACCTGAGACTTGGGTCGAAATAGATCCAGATGTTCAGTGGGAAATTCATGCTGTGAATACTTTTACGCGTTGTGGATGGACGCCATTTGAAGGAAGGAAAGTGACAGGGTGTGTGAGAAAGGTGATCCTGCGCGGTAAAGAGGTATTTTTTGACCAACAAGTTATTGCCCAACCCGGGCTTGGAAAAAATATCCGGGAATAAAACAAATTAGAATATTCACACATAAGGAGAATAAGAATGATCTTGAATACAGATAAAGCACGCCAGCATAACCCGCACCTGCCATTTGGTGACCAACGTACTGCTCCGTGGTATGGGAAAGACATTTTATCTGTCAAGCAATTTTCCCGTTCTGACCTGGAATACATTTTTGGGGTCGCCCATGAAATGCATTTGATGGTGGATCATGTTGGAACTTTCGACCTGTTGAAAGGCAAGATTCTGGCAAATCTATTTTATGAACCATCAACGCGTACATCTTCTTCCTTTACATCAGCCATGGAACGCCTAGGTGGCAGTGTGATCCCGATCAATGAGGTTCGATATTCATCGGTTGCAAAAGGCGAGTCACTCCCGGATACGGTAAGGACTTTGGAATGTTATGCCGATGTGATCGTTCTACGCCACCCTGAAACCGGATCTGCGGCAGTTGCAGCACAAGCTGCGAAAAAACCAATTATCAATGCTGGTGATGGGATAGGAGAACATCCCACCCAGGCTCTGCTGGATGCATTCACGATTCAGGAAGAAATGGGCTTCATTGATGGTCTGACAGTGACCATGCTAGGCGATTTGAAATATGGTCGCACGGTTCATTCGCTGGCGCGTTTGCTCTCCCTCTATAATGTTCGATTAAACTACATCTCACCTGAGATTTTAAAAATGCCTCCTGAGATCATCGAAGAGTTACCTCGCACCATGGCACAAAATGAATTTAGCAAACTTGAGGACGCCCTTCCTGATACCGATGTTTTGTATGTCACCAGAGTGCAAAAAGAACGCTTTGCCAGTGAAGAAGAATATGAGAGTGTCAAGGGATCCTATGTGATTTCTCCAGAAATGATGAAGATCGCAAAACAAAACATGATCGTCATGCACCCCTTGCCCCGAGTAGGTGAAATCAGCATGGAATTTGATAGCGATCCACGGGCTGCTTACTTCCGACAGATGGAGTATGGGTTGTACGTCAGAATGGCACTTCTTGCGATGGTTCTAGGAAAGGCATAAGCATGTCGTTTTTTGAAAAATTAAGTCAAAGAATTCAAAAGGTGGATTCGCTTTTATGCATCGGATTGGATCCACATCCTGATGATCTTAAAATACAAACAGCAGAATGCGCAAGAGAGTTTTGTTTTACTTTAATTGAGAATACGGCTAACTATGCTGCAGCGTTTAAGCCGAATATTGCCTTTTTTGAAGCATTTGGTTTCACCGGGTATAACATTTTACAACAGGTGATTTCAGCTGTTCCCGATGATATTCCGGTGATCTTGGATGCCAAGCGGGGTGACATTGCTTCTACGGCTGAGGCCTATGCCAGGTCTGCATTTCAAGTGTTGAAAGCAGATGCCATTACGATCAATCCGTACCTGGGTAATGACGCTATCGAACCTTTCCTTGTAGATCCTGAGCGAGGTGTATTCTTACTGTGTAAAACATCAAATCCAGGGGCAGTTGATTTACAGGATTTATTGCTGCATGAATCGACACCTAGTGCTTCAGGTGTTGAAAAACTCCGTTTATATGAAAAGGTTGCACAGTTAGCTCGTGGCTGGAACACCAGAGACAACCTGGGTTTGGTAGTTGGTGCGACACAACCGGAAGCACTAAGACATGTGCGTTTGCTCGCTCCAGATATGTGGATATTGGCACCAGGTGTGGGTCCGCAGGGTGGTGATTTACAAACAGCGATCGAGTCTGGAATAAGACCTGATGGTTTGGGATTATTATTCCCTGTATCACGTAGCATTTCACGTTCTTCTGACCAAGCGAACGCAGCTAAAGCCCTACAACAGAAGATTAATGAATTTAGAAATACGGTTCATCAAAAATCATACACTTCTGCTACTCCTAAAGAAAATCATATCCATGCAAGAGAATTTACTCGCCTGGCAGATAATCTCCTGGAAGCAGGATGCATAAAGTTTGGGGAATTTACTTTAAAATCAGGAATTGTCTCCCCAATTTATATTGACCTCCGGCAGCTGATCTCCTTTCCGCAATTCCTCGATCAGATAGCTAAAGCATTCGTTTCGATTTTGAATAAATTGTCATTCGACCGGTTGGCTGGGTTACCCTATGCAGCAATCCCGATTGCAACTGCCATTTCCATCCAAGCAGGATGGCCGATGATTTATCCTCGCAAAGAGGCAAAAACCTATGGGACAAAGGCCGAGATTGAGGGAATATATCATCAGGGTGAACGCATTGTAGTTATTGATGACCTGGCAACCACGGGGGGAAGTAAGTTTGAGGCAATTGAAAAACTGACCTCGGAAGGATTAGTCGTGGAGGATGTCGTGGTATTGATCGACCGGCAATCGGGTGCAGATCGAACACTCGCGGGTGCGGGATATAAGCTTCACAGCATTACCACCTTGACCAGCCTGCTTGATTATTATGAAAATACCGGAAAAGTCCATAAAAAACATATCGATGATGTGCGGGAATTTTTAAGTAAAAACCAGTGACGGTATACCCTCTCTTTCGATCTTTATTGTTTAAACTTGATCCTGAGCAAGCACACCATTTAACCTTGGATCTAATTCGCCTGGCTGGAATCATACCGCCGGTCAGCTGGTTAATACGCCAATTGTATTCAGCGCCAAAGCAGCCTGTTCATACTTTTGGGCTTAAATTCCCAAATCCGATCGGGCTGGCTGCTGGATATGATAAAGATGGAACAGGATGGCGTGGACTGGCGTGTTTAGGTTTTGGGCACATCGAGATTGGAACTGTCACACCCAAACCACAGCCCGGGAATCCAAAGCCACGAATTTTCCGATTGCCAGCTGATAAGGCTCTGATCAATCGCATGGGATTTCCAGGTCTAGGTCAGGGATTTGTTAAAACTCAAATAATTAAGCACAGACCACAAGACCTTGTACTGGGTGTGAATATTGGAAAAAATAAGGATACGCCCCTGGAATCAGCAGGCGAAGACTATCTCGAATTGCTTAGATCATTTTCTCCGCATGCTGATTACCTGGCGATCAATATCAGCTCGCCAAATACTGTTGGACTTAGACGTTTGCAGGAGAGGCAGGCTTTATCTCAGCTTCTTGGCGTATTGATCGAAGAAAGGGAGAGATTAACCCAACATATTTCAAAAAAGACACCATTGCTGGTCAAGGTCGCTCCTGATCTGACCGATCGAGAGCTCGATGATATTTTGGATGTAATCCAGGCACATAAACTGGATGGAGTGATTGCGACGAATACCACAATTTCCCGGGATGGAATAAAATCTCAGCTAGCCCACGAAAGTGGTGGGTTAAGTGGGCAGCCATTATTTGAGCGCAGCCTGGAGATGGTGAGAAAAATCCATCAACGTACAAATGGAAAACTGCCAGTGATCGGGGTAGGTGGGATATTCAACGCAACCGGCGTCCAAAGGATGATGGACGCCGGGGCAGTGCTTGTTCAGGTATATACAGGTCTTATTTACGAAGGCCCAGGGTTAGTTAAACATATCCTCCAGGATCTTTGCCAATAATTAATTCATCCAGAATAAACAAGGTTTTGCCGAAATAGGATTACGGCATCAAAAAGTTGAACCGCCAGACACCATCGCTTTGTTGATTAGCCTGAGTAGAAATCCCAACGACCTGATACCAGGTTTTTCCTGGTTTAAATGGGAAGGCGGATCCATCGGGATATGTCAGGTACAAAACAGAATCTGTTGTTGGTCGATTCCATTGAAGCTCGTACATCTGGCCATCCCGAAATGCATATGCTGTCCCACTACCACTTAATTGAATTTCGACAATCTCACTCGGTGGCTGCTGATAATATTCATGGCGGGCAAGGATGACGATGACATTGGCAGCACTGACCTGGTCGTCATTCAACCGATCTGTTAATGCCGCGTAATCTTCTCCCTGGCCTGTATCAAAGACATTATCCTGGAAACGGAGATATTGCCCTGATGCAGGATTGTAATCCCAACGGGTGTAATTATCACCAGAATAGCGGACAAAGACCTGTTCGCCAGTATCGCCATCTTCCGGGGTTTGAGGATCAAATGACATTCCATCGAGGTTCTGGCGGTCATTTTCTACCCCACGCGCAGATACATATGCACTCAGTGCAGCAGTATCACCTAATAGGAAATCATATGTGGTAGGTGAGTAACGACATAATGGTGCTGCGTCGGTGGGTGGGCAGCTTGATGAATATCCTTCTAGAACTATTCGATCTGAGAAATCGGAATTTAATAAACGCTGGTTGATCAACGCATCGGCACTGCCATAAGCAAAAATACTCTTATACATGTGAACGAGTTCATAATCTAACAGCCTACCAGAACGGATGGGACCAACCAGGTCAGCATCCTCGCCATAAAAAATAGCATGAAAACGTGAGTATCCATCATTATGATAATAATCATATACGATATCTGCATATGAGATACCCCAGGGAGGCCGGTTGGATGAACGCGGGACGATGTTGATCTTTACTGCCACTGGTCTACGCTCAAGCAAGCTGGTATCACTTGGTTCCAAACCTGTCAACGGGTTAATATTTTCGGGAAAATTCGATGGTCCGTATGCAACAGGTGAGGGTGTGGAAGTAGCTTGTGGTGTCTCTGTAGCTGTGGGGGTTAAAGTCGGTGTGTTCGTCCCTGTTGGCAGTGGACTTGGTGTGGAAGTAAAAACAATGGGTTGTAAAGTTGGAATGGTTGTAGCCGGTGAATCGCGTAGACTGCATCCCACCAACAAGATGGTGAGGAATAATCCGGTTACAATATGCTTGATCATAATGCCTCCATGATATAAATCAAACGGCAATCATACCCCAAACAAGGAGAATTGACCATTCCTTGTTTTTTGACATCAATCTACAACAATCTGTTCGAATGACTCATCACAAAAATATTCTACATTTGTTTAGATCCATCTCCATACCATCAATATACCTTATTGGTGGGTTGATTTTTATCATCTGGTTATTATTGACACCTCCAGGGATTTTTGGGAAAGCTGATGCAATTGGTTATGCGGTCTGTCACCGGATTGACTCCCGATCATTTCATGTAGGAGCATTGCAATTACCCTTATGTGTTCGTTGTACTGGTCAATATCTTGGGGCAGCGACAGGCTTATGTATACTGGCAATTTTTGGTAAACGTAAATCAGGGGTACCTCCTAAACCAATTATTGCTGGCATGGTCCTTATAGTCATTATCTTTCTCGTTGATGGTTTGAATTCGTACCTTTACCTGCCTCCATTTCTCAGGCTATTTCCAGGAATGCCTCACCTTTACGTACCTAACAATACACTGCGTTTGTTTACCGGAACCGGAATGGGATTGGTCATTGCTATCGTGTTATATCCTGCTTTTTGGGCTTCCATAATTACCGATCCGGATTCGCATCCCGCAATTGACAATGGTAAAAAGTTTTTCTTATTGGTCTGTTTGGGGATTTTGGTGGATATACTCGTCCTAACCCAATCTGTGTTTATATTGCTACCTGCTGCTTTAATAAGTACTGCCGGTGTGTTACTCCTCCTTACCATGGTTTATACGATTCTTTGGATACGAATACTTGGAAAAGAGAATCAGTTCACCGGGCTGGCTCAAATTAAAATTTACTTGGTAGCAGGATTTTTAACAGCCATAACCCAGATTGCCCTGTTTGATTTAATTCGATTTATAATTACTGGGACATGGAATGGATTGATATTTAACTAATACCATTCATTATCAGGTTGTCAGACGATTGAGGAGATTTTTCAATGGATATATTAACTGCCTTTGGTTTATCAGCCAGCGCAGGGCTAAACGCGTATATACCTCTATTGGTGGTAGCTTTATTGTCTAAGTTTACTGATCTAATTACTTTAAGCTCACCTTGGGATACTTTAGAAAGCTGGTGGGTAATCGGAGTTTTAGTGTTCTTATCAGGTGTGGAATTTTTCGCTGATAAAGCTCCGGCAATCAATCATGTGAATGACATGATCCAAACAGTCATCCGGCCAGTTGCGGGTGCATTCCTGTTTGCTGCATCAGCACAAATCATCACAGACGTCCATCCAGTGCTGGCGATGGTCATGGGTTTGCTGGTTGCAGGAACTGTCCATACTGTCAAATCGCTGGCGGTAAGACCAGCAGTCACTGCCACAACTGCTGGAGCGGGTAATGTACCTGTCAGTATTGCCGAAGACGTCATATCGACAATATTGTCGATCATTGCTGCGATCATGCCGATATTAATTGGAGTGATCATGGTAATGGGAGGGGCATTAATCATCTGGTGGATCTTGCGCAGAATCAACCGTGAAGGAGCCCGGATTTAATCCGTGGGTAAGGAAACTTTCTAGCAATAATAAAAATCTATTCAAGTTTTCTAGTTTTAGCGTATTCCAGTATCATACTGAATGGATACTGGGGTGAATTGACCTTCTAAAACAAATATGGCCTGATCTGGTGCATAAGGCATAGGTTTACCGGATTCTGGGTGGAGAATATAGGAACCTGGGTTCAATGGTATTTTAAAATAACCGTTATTGTCTGTCTGAAATCGTGTAATGAGAGTATTCTCAGTATTGAGGATGGCAATGGTTGCCTGGTAGGGTTGGTCCTGGCAGTTGGAATCTCCAACTTGCACTGGTCCAGGGCAAACCGGCCCCTGGGTTGCATATCCTTCAATTCCGTTGGAAAAAATTGGGGTGGAAGTCGCATTCTTACCTTGGGCGCAAGCAGTCATCAGGATCATGAAGATGTGTATGAGAAATAGACTAATTTTCTTCATAGTAAACTCCAAATTGAATCAACCACAATAGTTTCACTTATACAACGTTGAAATATTTCCTAAACTAGTAGTGTGTATAGGAGAAAGTCTGCTCATTTTGTTCACCAGATTTTACCCGGGAAATATTTTTATCGCAGAGACTGGATCCAGGCTGATGGTTGTCTCAGAATTCAACTCAGGCAATACAACCATTGAGGGAAATTCAAAGGTCAAAGGTAGTTGATTAGTCACGAAGGTAATTTTTTGCTGGCTACCTCTAAAAGATACTTCTTTGATGTATCCTCTTAATAATATTTTTCCAGAATTTTCCAAACTGGCCTTATCCGGGCGAATCAATATGCTAACGTCACCTGATAATGAAGTATCAAC
Organism: uncultured Chloroflexia bacterium; assembly: GCA_963822175.1. Classification (GTDB taxonomy): domain Bacteria; phylum Chloroflexota; class Anaerolineae; order Anaerolineales; family UBA4823; genus FEB-25. The sequence goes on from CAWGGJ010000008.1 coordinate 784,537, forward strand.
GGTAAAATTACCCACGGTAGTAATTGCTTGTTGTACTCCATCCTGGTTTGAGATAACGCCAGGCAAAATATTGGTCATTTCCAAAAAACGTGCCACGAATAACGAAGCGGGATCACAATAGATCTCCTGAGGAGTCCCGATCTGCTCCACGTGTCCTGAATTGAGTAAGATAATACGATCGGAAATGGAAAAAGCTTCCTCCTGGTCGTGGGTAACGAAAATGGCGGTCTGGTGCATTTGGCGAAGTATCTGTTGCAGATCGATCACTAAACGCTCACGCAGGTTGCGATCCAATGATCCCAGAGGCTCATCCAACATAAGCAGGCGGGGATGTGGGGCTAAAGCCCTTGCCAGGGCAACCCTTTGCTGCTCCCCACCAGATAAAGTGTTGACGTCACGGTGAGAAAAATCCGGTAATCCGACCAATTCTAGCATTTCAGCAACCCTGAGTTTGATATCATCCGGATTCATATGGGTCATCTTCAAGCCAAAAGCAACATTCGCATAGACATTCATGTGGGGAAAGAGCGCAAAATCCTGGAACATCAGGCCAAAATCACGAAGATGAGGTGGTGTGTTTCCCAGTGAGACACCATCCCAGGAAACATCACCTTTGTCTGGAATCTCCAAACCGGAGATTATTGACAATAAAGTGGATTTTCCGCATCCGCTTGGACCGAGAAGTGAGACAATTTCCCCTGATTCAACCTCAAAGGATACACCTTCGAGAGCCTTGGTCTGGTCATACGATTTTGATATATTCCGAATCGATAGGATGGTCATGGAGCCTTCTAATTCCTTTGTATTTTTTTGATTAAAACTCGCCGATATCTCCAATGCGCAAGCGGTCGATGAGTAAGATTCCAATCCCGGCAAAAAGCATCAAGATGGTGCTTAAAGCCAAAGCCTGGCCATAATTGACTTCACCAGGACGCGATAGAAGCCGATATATGGCAATGGGGATGGTGGGGAATTCTGGCCGCGCGATCAATGAGGTCGCTCCAAATTCACCCAAAGAAATAGTAAAAGCAAATGTAGCCGCGACGATCGTTGCACGACCGATTAATGGTGTATCGACATATCGCAATACTTTACCTGGAGAAGCACCCAGCATGGATGCGGCTTGTCTATATCGAGGGCGAATACTGCGCAACGCGGGGGTAAGGTTGCGAACAACAAATGGAAATGCAACCAATGTATGCGCCAGGGGTACAAGAACCCATGAAGCGCGTAAATCCAGGGGAGGGCGGTCCAGGGCGACGATAAAACCCAATCCAAGGGTGACAGCACTGGTGCCTAAGGGCAACATTAAAAGTGCATCCAAACCATGATTGAGTGGTGAATTTACGTCACGGGATAATGCCAGAGCTGCTGGAAAACCTAGGACCAAAGCAAACACCATCGTGGCAAATGCGTAGGCAAAAGAAACACCGATTGCAGATAATGGGGGTGTATAGAATATTGATTCCCGGCGATTGATGCTGAGCTGGCGATAATAATCAAGACTCAAACGCTGTGATGTGTTAATCTGCTCACCGCGATCTGGCTCAAGCATCGTTACAGATCGAAAGGCGAGGGCAGCAAGCGGGAGGATCAGTAATGTCATGAGAATAGTTATGAGAATTCCAGCCAAAATTTTGCTACGAAGTGTTGTCAATCTTCGTTGAGTAACCTTATGTGATTTGAGTGCCAGCGGGATGCTTAAACGCCTGGTTAGCCAGGTGTAGGTCACTGTCAAAGCAAGCGTGCAACCCAACTGGATCATGGATAAGACTGCTGCCATGGGCAGATTGAATAAACTGACAGTCTGATAGTATATTTCAACCTCCAGGGTGGCATATCTAGGACCACCCAGAATGAGGATCACTCCAAATGAAGTGAAATCGAAAATAAATACGAGCAATGCTGCAGCGGTGATGGCTGGTAGTAACATGGGTAGGATGACCAGACGGATAGCCTGCCAACGATTTGCTCCCAGCATCTGGGCAGCGTGGCCAAGGCGTGGATCGAGGTGAGACCAAAAATCACCCACCATGCGTAGAACAATGGTGGTGTTATAGAAGACATGTGCCACAAGGATGGCGGTCAGCGTGTTGTTGAAATGGATAGGAGGACTGTTCAAATGGAAAAGACTGGTTAAACCAGAGTTCATCCAACCGTTCGGACCAAGAAAAGCATTGAATGCTGTTGCTACAACCAATGTAGGCATTAAAAAGGGTATATTTGTTAATGCCTGTAATACTGATTTACCACGGAAACGGTAATGGGCGAATAAATATGCTCCGGGGAGTCCTAGTGCAAGGGTAAGGATGGTAGAGATTAGAGCTTGCCAAAGTGTAAAGCTCAAAACCCGCCAGGTGATGGGTGATAAGATTGCATTTACAAAAGGTGAAAATATTCCCTGCTGTGATCGTTCCAGGCTGAGCTTCAGAATGCTACCAAGGGGGTAGAAATAGAATATCACTAAGAAAGCAAGTGGTCCTAGCCAGAGCAGACTGATCGTTAACCACCTGCGATGTTTAAAAATCATCTCAATACAACCTCGGTCCATGCATTGATCCAGTTTTCACGATTGGCGGCAATATCGTCAGGACTGACAAATGATGGCTTCTCAGGTATGGAGAGGTACTTTTGAAAGGTATCATTCAATTTTGCATTGGAATTGACTGGGAAGACGTACATTTGTTCAGGCATATCCTCCTGGAAGGAGGTGGACAACATAAAATCGATCCATTTTTCAGCCAGGTCGCGGTTTTTCGTCCCACTTAGAATCCCAATAAATTCGATTTGTCTGAAACATGTGCCGTCACTTGTGATCGCTGCTGTTTGCGGGATCGTATCAGGAGTTTGTGATTCGATCACTTCAAAGGCTGGGCTGGAGTTATAGGATACAACAATTGGACGGTCTCCACCCCAACGGCTGAATTGTGTAAGATAAGCAGTTTCCCAACCATCAACCACAAGTACATCATTATCTACCAGACCACGCCAGTAATCCAGGTAATTATCAGCACTAAAATGTCCAATCGTCGCCAACAGGAATGCCAGGCCCGGAGATGATGTGGCAGGATTCTCGACCACCAACATGCTTTTGTACTCAGGCTTTAGCAGGTCTTCGAGGTCTTCGGGTGGTTGGAGGTTATGATCTGAAAAATACTTGATGTCATAGTTCAGGCAGACATCCCCCCAGTCCACAGGCAGTGCACGATTTTTCGGGTCCAACTTGTATTGATCCTGGATATCAGCCAAAACAGGCGAATTGTAGGGCTCAAAGATATTTTCAGAGAGAGCTCTGCTAAGAAATGTATTATCTACACCGTAAAATACATCTGCAAATGGATTGTCCTTGGACAGGAGGGCTTTGTTGAGAGCAGTACCAGCGTCACCAGAAGCGATGAATTGTAGATTGATATTATTGGCTGTTTCGAATGCAGCAATGACCGATTCTGACGCTGCGAACGAATCATGGGTCATAATCGTCAAAGTTCGTGGAGTGGGAGATGAATTCGCAGGTAACCCTGTGGCTTGCCCGCAAGCAGAGACCAGCAGGATGATCACAATGATTAAGTAAAAAAACCGTATTTTCATGATATTCTTCATTCCTTCTTTTGTTACTTATATATTTTTCCCCCGGTTTATGATACACAATATCAATCCCTGACTGAAATTTATCTGAGCGCTTGCAGCCGTAAAAACGTTGCTGACCCCTCGTGATGCTCCAAATTGGAGTGTCTCGTTGTTTAATGGATATTCCAAACCATGGGTGCTGATCCCACAGGCATCACCGGCTAGAGGGATGAGAGAAAGCGTATCTCCAGGTTTGCCAGGGAGGTCGACTGGCATTCCTGATTTAATCAAGAATAGTTCCTGCGTTCCGTCCAGCAGCCGAATATTTAAACCAGAATATTTTGGGTGTGCCATTAATAGAATATTGATCATGGTCATATCCCATCGCTCACCTAACCCTCCGATAATGATTATCTCCGTATACCCGTGGGCAAAAGTATATTCAAGGGACAACTCCAGGTCAGATTCATCTTTATGGGTAGGATACCTGATAACTTCGACACCTGTCTCCCGGTAGGACGTAACATCATCTGGTTCTATTGAATCTAAATCCCCGATAATGAGGTCTGGCTTAATTCCCAGAGCTTCGCAATTGTGTGTTCCACCATCTGCAGCAATCACAAAATCGGAAGTTTGGATTATAGGGAGGATTTCTGGTGTTTTTTCCATCCTTCCATTCGCAAAAATGATGGCTCTTTTCATAAAAATAAAAACTCCCTTCAGCATCACCGACTGAGGGATTAATCTTGGCTGCTATCCCTCCGCCGGTATTATCCGGATCAGGTTCGCGGGTCGAGAACTCAAGGATCTCCTCTCAGCCTGGCAACACCAGGCTCCCCGTGCGGTTAATTTCATTTTCTATCTCCAGTATAAGCTGCTTTACGAATTTGTCAAGCTTGGGCTGGAATTTCATTAAAGATTGGTTTGACGCATTATCGGCTTAAATGTATAATCTTTTCACCTCTTAAAATAAGGGGCAGCAGGAGGCCTGAAAATGGCATTAAAGGGCAATTTACGCGATTTTTCAATTACCCAATTGCTCAATTTGGTAAATGTGGCTCGAAAGACGGGCACGCTCATTATTGAGCGTTCTCCGGAACAGATGTATGTGTCTTTTCGAGAGGGGAAGTTATCTTATGCGCGTGATAATGCAGATGGAGTAGGATTAACCATGGTACTCTATCGAGCCAAGAAACTAAACGCTGCCCAGGTGCGGGTGATCAATGAAAAAGCAGGGGCAATGAATGATAAAGAGCTGGGGCTGTTATTAATCAACTCCAATTATTTAAGCCAACAGGAAATCCTCAACAGTCTACAAACCCATTACATCAGCATGGTGAATCGTCTTTTTACCTGGGGAGATGGTATTTTTCACTTTGATAGCGAATTATTGCCGCCTAAAGATAAGATCACAGTTCGTATCAACCTTGAGAATCTTATTATCGAAGGTACCCGAAGAATTCGTGAATGGGAGCAGTTGCAGGATGAAATCCCCAGCCTGGATATGGCACTGAAATTTAGCGAGCGACCGGGGGTTAATCTGCGTAATTTGAACCTGAGTGTTGATGAATGGAAAGTCATTTCATTCATTAATCCCAAAAACACAATACGCCAGATAGCCAGAGCCACAAATAAAAACGATCTGGAAATACGAAAGATTGTTTACAGCTTCATTCAGGCTGGTCTGGTAGAAATGGTTAGACCAGAGGGTGCACCATTACCACCCATCCAACCTCGGATTGCACCACCTCAAGGGAGTAAAACTGAACAAAAATCATTGATATTCCGCATCATAAGCCGGATCCGTTCTTTATGATGGATGGTAACGATTGAGAATAGGGATGCCCTTATGCAAACAGTAAAAATGGTAGTCACAGGTCCATTCAATGCAGGAAAAACCGAGTTCATCCGTTCGGTGAGTGAAATCGACGTTGTATCAACCGAACGAAAGATATCATCAGACGCTGAGCGGGTGAAAGATCAAACCACTGTAGCCATGGATTTTGGACGAATATCCATTGATGAGAACCTCGTACTGTATCTGTTTGGAACTCCCGGACAACGCAGGTTCGATTTTATGTGGGAAATATTATCCGAAGGAATGTTGGGCTTTGTTGTCATGGTAGATAGCGCGCGACCTGAAACGTTTCGTGAAGCACGGAATATCCTCGAAACGTTTCGAGCATACGCCCCAACACCCTATGTGGTCGCCGCCAATAAACAGGACGATCAGGATGCATGGGCTATTGATGACATGCGGATTGCGCTGCGCTTGAGCCCACAGGTAAAGCTGCTTCCATGTGTGGCTAAAGATAAGGAATCGGTAAAGAAAGTCTTGTTGGAGCTGTTATATAGCATCCTGGAAGAGATGGAAAAAAGTGAGGTTGGAGCTTCCGCCGATAAGAAAGTGGATTAAATTGACCAAAAAATGGCCAGACTATTGGTTGCAGATGATGAAAGAGATATTCGGGAGCTAGTCATCTTTGCATTGAGATTTGCAGGGCATGAAGCACAGGGTGCAAGTAATGGAGAAGAATTATTAAGCCTGGTCAAAGAGAGTATACCAGACCTGATCATTATGGATGTTCGCATGCCCAAGATTAACGGGTATGAAGCCTGTAAGATTCTGAAAGCCGATAGGGGAACTTCCTCAATCCCAGTGATTTTTTTATCTGCCAGAGGGCAAGATGAGGATATAAAGGCAGGACTTGAGGCAGGGGGGATAGATTATATCCTGAAGCCCATATCACCAGACCAGCTGACCGAGAAGGTAGAGCAGCATATAAAAGAGGCAACGAAGAGAATTTGATCCAGCCTGATTGAAAAGGCAAATACTTGACATGGTATTCGCTTGAGCTTATAATCAGCCCGCTTTATTCCTCGATAGCTCAATTCGGCAGAGCGGGCGGCTGTTAACCGCTAGGTTCTAGGTTCGAGTCCTAGTCGAGGAGCTTTTTATTTAATAGCAATTAGTTTCCTGGTCCCCACAGGGGGGATGGTATTCGAGTCCTACACCCCCCAAGAACGGGGGTGTTTCGCAAAGAGCGCTCTATACCCCCCAAAACCTGGGGTATTTCGCAAAAAACGCTCACTCGAGGAGCTTTTTATTTAATAGCAATTAGGTTCCTGGTCCCCACAGGGGGGATGGTATTCGAGTCCTACACCCCCCAAGAACGGGGGTGTTTTGCAAAGAGCGCTCTATACCCCCCAAAACCTGGGGTATTTCGTAAAGAACGCTCAGTTGAGGAGCTTTTATTTAATTGTAATTAGGTTCCTGTTCCCCACAAGGGAGATGGTATTTGAATCCTACATCCCCAAGAACCGGATGGTATTTCGCAAAAATTGCTAAGTCGATTTGCTATTAGCAAACATGAAAGTTGGAATGCTTATATATAAAAAATGGATGCTTATTCAGCATCCACAGTTGTCTCATTTTCTATACTATTTTTCTTCTGATGGTTTTTCGGTCTTAGGTTTCGCCGGCTCGTCCTTTTTTTCTGATTCATTATCTTTGGATGAACGGCTGAAGGAGCCAGAGGCGGAGCGATGGTCTGTGGAATAGAACCCAGAACCTTTGAAGACGATCCCTACCGGGGTATATACCTTGCGCAGAGTTTTTTTATTGCACTCAGGGCAGCGTGTGAGGACGGGATCGTTAAACCCTTGCAGTCGTTCAAAACGAACCCCACAGTTCTCACATCGATACGTGTAAACAGGCATTTAATCCTCTTGAAATTTCTACCCTTATTTTACTCGGCGCATTATAGCGCGACCTTGCCATGATGACAAGAGATATGTGCTTATGTTCTAACATAACTCTAACGTGAGCATGCCAGAAGTCACCAGGAAAGCCATTAATCAATTGGTGTACGGGTGGGGGTGGGTGTCCGGGTGATCGTGGGAGTCGGTGTGTTGGTTGAAGTTGCTGTATCGGTGGGAGTTGCTGTAATGGTTGGTCGAGGCGTCCGGGTGGAGGTTTGTGTACGAGTTGGGATAGGCGTACGGGTCGGGGTATCGGTGGGGGTGGGCGGATTAATGAGCAATATATGCTCCTCAGCAACAACCCGCCAATCTTCAAGCCCTAGGGCTGTTGCCAGTGCTGAAAGACTACGCCAATCCTGCAGAGCCTGGGTTAAATTACCTGCCTGTTCATAAACCTGAGCTCGAAGATAATAAAGTAAAGCGAGCTGGGTGTCAGTGGATGCCAAGTCCTGGGCACTATTTAATTGACGCGCAGCCATGGTTAATCTCTCATCTGCCCAAAGTGCCCTGGCAAGGGCGACGCTGTAATCGAAATTGTTTAGGTTTAAATTTACAGCTTTTATCAGGTCATTGACCGCTGTACGCGGGTCACCCATTTCAAGATTACTTATACCCCGATAGTACCAGGATGGTCCATTATTTTCATTTGCAGCTATTCCCTGGTCGGCAGCATATAAGGCTTGCTCAAAGTTTCCCAGCTCATAATCCACCTGAGCTTTAGTTGCCCATCCATCCGCATCATTTTTAATATAGCGGAGGTAAATATCAATATAATTAAGCGCTTTCTGGTTATCCTCAAGAGCCGTATATACCTGGGCAAGCGTGAGATATGCAGGGAGGGAGGTGAGATCCAGCTCATACCCATGCAATGCATCCTCCAGGGCTACTGTTGGATCGTTCAATTGAAGGTAAGCCTGAGCCCGCAAGACATAGATCATTGGATTTTCTGGAAAGAGACTTTCAGCATCAAGAAGATCTTCGATCGCACCTTCGGGATTGCCGTGTTTGAGACGGATCCTGGCTCTTGCCAGATAGGCGTCTACATAATTCGGATCATACTCAATTACATAACTAAGTTCACCTTCAAGATCTGCGTTTGGATCGATGGCTTCGTAGGCAAGGGCACGTCCATAATATGCTGGAGCAAACCGCGGATCGATCTCGAGCGCCTCCCCATAGGCACGTACCGCTTCCTGATATTCACCCATCATGCGATAAGCTTCACCTGTGTAATAGAACAAGTCCGGTGACCTGGGTTCTGCTGTGACTGCCTGTTGCATGAATTCCAGCATTGATTTCCAATCGGATTTCTCGTAGGAACGAATACCTGTACGATACGCCTCGATGATCGGGTGAGGTGTATCTACATAGAGGGGAACAGGCGTATAGGTTTCGGTTAGAAACATCCAGAGGGGTGTGGGACCAATAACAGTAGGAGTGCGCGTGCGAGCCACCATTGTACGCGTGATCGTCGGTGTAATGGATGGTGTCAAGGTTCGGGTGGGGAATGGGGAGACTTTGTAGATTACAACCTCTTCTGGTTTATCTCTTGTCGCATAGACGCTGCCGAGTATTAGCCCAATAACTATGATGGCAGCACCTACACCTAGGACAAGTCGGGCGATTGGACTATCCCAAACACGTCGAAAAAACGATTTCGGCGGTTCGATGACATCTCCAATGTTTTTCTCCCAATTTCGCTTGATAGGTGGTACCGGAACAACCTCATCACCAGCCTGCCTGGCTCCCAGGATGACCAGGCCACGTTTTGCTGCTTCATTATCAGGATCAGCACGCAGTGCTGATTCAAGGCAATAAATGCGTTCTTGAGTGGTATCAACAAGGGTGCTCATCCAAAGCCAATAGTCTGCTTTGGATGAATCAGAACGTAACAGGCTGGTAAACAGCTCACGCGCCTTGGTGGTTTGGCCCTGTTCGATAGCCTCCAGGGCAGCTTTATACATCTTCTCTTGAGCCATTGATTTATTGAATTGAGTTTAGCACAGCCTGCCCATGATAGCAAGTTTGTAACGGGATGATTAATGTTTCAATTCCGCAGAAAAACTCAAAAAACAGATAATGATAATTTATCTCTTAGTGATCAAAGAGCCGGTATCCTTGATCAGTTTTTGCCATCCAGCGATACAGCCATATTGAAAAATCGCATCATTTTCTATCTCAGTACCATTCTGTAGAAGCGGGGCATCGATGTACTCTGCTCGTAGTGATGAAGCCACCCGTATCCCTTTTTCGAATTCAGGGGAGCCATTTTTTATTGTAAGGGTATACCACTTACCACCTGATTTTTGGTCATCAGGAAAGCTGAGTGTGAACCAGTTCTGGTCGGGCAGATTAGCATTGGTTTCAATTTGATCAAGTTTTATGACATCATCATCTTCGTCATTTATAATGAATTCTGTTGTACCATTTTTATCTGCGTCAGCAGAATCTATCCAAACTCGCAAAGTGCTCATCCCATTGCATTTTGGGATGAACCATTGGGTAAGGCTCATTGATGATGAAAGTGGTTGAAAATATTTCGAATTTGGGGACCAGTTCTTATAAACTGGCTGATAACATAACCCTGCTTTATAGAATGATGTACCACAACGCACATAAAATGCGAGGTACATTCCTGTCGTGTAAAACGCCATGCCAATTATTGCTAACCCAATTGTGATACGTGTCAAAGTTATTTGATCGATTTTTATTGGAAGGTTATGTAGGCCAACCAATCCGAGCAGAAGTAATGGGAAGATAACTGTAAAATAGCGTCCGTGTACTTCTTGTATTTGGGCACTACCGACCTGGTTATAAAAAATATAGAGGGATAGGATCGTGCCAATGAAACTTATACCAAATACGAGAAAGAGTCCCAGGCGAGTGCGCTTATCGGGTTTTGCTTTATCGTTAATGTAATACGACCCAATAAGGATCAACAGGTAAATGGGATAAATAATCCATGGAGAACCCCAATAACCATAACCGAAATCCGCAATCCACCCTTGTACATAATTAATAAGATGCAGGCCGAGATCAGATATCACTAACCAGATTGTCGAGAAGGGATGGGTGAGGATATACTGAACCTGGGTGATAGGATTTGATCCAGGGAGGGCAGTAAAAAACCGAGAATAGGCGATAATGTTCCATCCGAGCACTTCAATCAAGGCAAGCAATAATGTGAAAATAACCAGCAATGGGTAACCTGCTTTCATCCTGAAGCGGGAAGGCGGAATAATGATAAATGGCAAGAACGCAAGAATTGTCATGTTGACTTTTGCAGAGAAAAGCACAAAGAAGAGAAACAATAACAGCAACCATTCCTTCCATCGAATATTTTGACGCGTGGCGATAAACAGGCAACTGCTTACAAAAAGGAAACCAATTCCATTGGATATTGTGTCTGTGGAAATTGTGCCTGCCTGATAGATTGCCATGGGAGCAATGACCAGGATCGCCCATGTCCATTTTCCGAATGGTGCAATGCGGACTGCCAACCAGACCATCAATGTATAAATAATCAGTCCTGCCATTCGCATGGCAATTAAAACGGTGAGAGCTGGCAAATGAAGCATACGACCGAGAAAATACATAACCAGAGATTGAGGTAAAAGCAATAGGGGAGAATAGACGGAGCGTGTGGTCAAGTTTTCATCCACAAATCCAAACGCATCGATGGGGGTGCTTGCATAGATCTCCCAGAAACCTGGATCAACTGGCTCGAGGATTGCCTGGCGGCGGTATGAAAAATCCCAATAGAATGAGGGAAAATGCAAATCGGTGGCTAACTTCTCGTTGGGAATCCAATTAAAGTTCGCCATCTCCCAGACACGGAGCAAATGCGTCTCCTCATCAAACCCGGCTCCCAGTGGGATCCTGAATACTAAAAATGATCCAAACACCATCAAGATTACAAGCACAAAGAGTTCAGGTGCTGTGATCAATTTTCCTGTTTTATGGAGTTTCCACCAGGTCTGGAGCTTATTAATCATCCCCATATTATACAAGCTGTAAACCACATTTTCCCAATCAGAAGGTTTGTGAGGTGGATTTATAGATTGGGTATAATCAGTCATTATGGCAAATCGTATTGCGAAATTGATCATCACACTCGGGTTGTTATTGAGTAGCTGCAACCAGGCTACTCCTCAAATAACACCAACCAGCAGGGCAACAGGGATACTGACGCCGTATCACACTCTAACACCTGATCCAGTTGTGCCGACAGCCACAATAATGGTTGTCATACCAGTCACACCTGCTCCGACACCAACACCATTCGCTCACACGGTAGTTAAAGGTGAAACGATGCTGGGGATCGCATTTCAATATGGGGTATCGTTGGATGACTTAAAAGCAGCAAACCCTGCTGTGGATCCCCAATTCCTAAGCGTTGGGACCAGCCTTGTCATCCCGATCAATGGAGAAATTCCTCAAATCCTGCCGACCCCCACTCCTGCCCAGGTGAATGTTGACCAGCCTCGCTGCTACCGGTCGGGGGAAGGAGGGGTATGGTGCATTGTTGCCGTGCGAAATGAACTGAAAACAGGCGTAGAAAACATCTCTGTGTGGATCGGGCTTTTTACAAAGCAAGGTGTGAATATTTCTAATGAGACAGTTTACGCAACACTGAACCTGGTTAAACCTGGTGACACAATTCCACTGATGGTTTACTTCAGTCCACCCATTCCAGAAGAAATCATATCACAGAGCCAGTTACTCAGCGCGCTTGAAGTGGTAGAGGATGATCCGCGGTATCTAAAATCGCAGGCGGAAATTGATCAGGTTGCGATAAGCCAGGATGGAAGTCAGGCTGAACTGAAGGGTGAAGTTAAGCTGGGAGACTATAATTCTGTGCCGTCGCAGGTATGGGCGCTGGCAGTAGCATATGATGTAAATGGAGATATCGTCGGGTCACGCAAATGGGAATCGACTGGAGAGACAAATTTCGTTATTACGGTCTATAGCCTGGCGGGTGAAATTGACCATGTGAAGGTACTGACAGAAGCCAGACCTTAAAAAGCCATCAGCTAAGGGGGACAGGCATGAAAACGAGAAAGAAGACGATCACACCCACGATTGCCAGGATTTTTCGTTTTGAGTCAAGCGGAGTTATTTGGTCTAAGGGCTCGGCATGATAGCGACCCAGGAAAAAGATCAAAAAAGCCCAGAACCACCAACCTTCCCAGACTGTACCCAGCAGGATCAATGCAACCAGGATGACAGGTAATAATTTCGATGTATGCTTACCCAGCAGAACATACATGATATGACCACCATCCAGCTGTCCAGCAGGGATGAGGTTGAGTGCTGTAACTAGTAATCCAGCCCAACCAGCCCAGGCAATTGGATGCAACGTGACATCCAAGCCGCCACCGGGAAGAGGTGTCCCAGTAAAAAAATACCTGATCCAATAAATGAAAGGATTCATTGCCGAGTAATTGAATGGCTCAGGAAGCAACTGACCTTTTACGATATACTTCAAGCCCAGATATAAAATGGAGTTACCTTCAAAGATTTGCCCAACGGGTATCTGGAACGGAATTTTTTCAACAGGTGATAGGTATAAACCGAGCAGCAGGATCGGAATGGCGACTATAATCCCAGCCAATGGACCTGCAATGCCGATATCCAACAGGATGCGTCGATTTTTCGGAGGCTCCTTTAACTGGATAAATGCACCCATTGTTCCGAAAAGGCTCACTGGGAAGGGGATAAAGAAGGGGAGAGTAACCGTGGTTTTGTGGAATCTTCCAGCGAGATAATGACCAAACTCATGGCAAACCAGGATGGTCATTAATGCAATTGCAAAAGGTAAACCACTGATTAAAAAGCTAAACCAATCACTTAATTGCGATGGTAAGTGCCCGGTATAGCTTACGGCTCCAGCAAACATGACACTGATCACGGTCAGGATGAAAAACAAGATATTTCCCCAGATTTTTGTCGGTTTGGGTTGAATAATGCCATTGATCAAAACGATCACATGCCGGTTTTCCTCAATCCGAAATAGAGGCGTTAACCCATGGCTGCGAACGTCCTGAGCCAGCTGATCATAAGCCTTGGAGGAATCCTGGCTGGTAAGCTCCCCACGGTAACGAACAATATAGCCTTTCTTTTCATCCCCCCAGGTCGTATCGAAGATACGCATATAACGTCCCACAATGGGAGTATAGATATCATTTTCAACTGGTAACATATAAATATCCGTCCTATTCAATGGTCAAAACAATAACAGGCGGGAGTGGATGGGGGTCGAACCCACCGCGGCCCGCAACGCGACCCGCCACCGGTTTTGAAGACCGGGGAGCCCACCGGAACTCAACCACTCCCAACGGCTAAGGATACCGCAGGGAGAATGATTTGGCAAGTAATCAGGCTTAAGAAAAGCTTATCCAGGAATTATTGCAGGAGGCACCCAGAAATCACCAATATGATATACATATCGTAATATGATGGTAACAACCAATAGAAGGATTCCAAATGCAATGATGGCGTAATCATACCAATGGTAGATTAACTGCTGTATCCATGTGCGCAAACGCAGTCCGAAACAGCGTAGATCCATCGCATTGACCATATCTTCCCCACCAAGAATCGATCCAATTGTCACGGGGATGATCAATGGAGCAATTTTCCGAACCTGGGTGAGCAATCCACCTTCGACACGTTCAATCTCATACCCACGTGCTTTCTGAGCATCCAGGGTCACGGCAAAATCACGGGCAAGCGTCGGAACATAGCGGAAAGCCAATTCCATGGAGAAAGCGAATCGATCTGGTAATCCCAATCGCCTAAAAGTAATCCCATATAGGCGTGGATCCATTGAAAAGGGGATAATGATGAAAATAGCAGAGATTGCCCAAACACGTACAAGCTGGCAAAGAGCGTACCAAACACGTTCGATCGTCAGGGTGTAATCAATCACCCAATTGAAAATCGGAAACGTAAACGAAAAAATCGCGTGTCCAGGTCCTTGAACAACTCCAGCTGCACCACCACCTGAAATAATCGTGTTGACAACGATCATCGAGAATAGAAGGAGTGTTACCATGAGCCATGCGCGCTTGGTCTCCTTAAAGCTAACCCGGGCGAGAGAATACCATATCCAGGCAAGAGCAAAGAAGAACAACAAGAAACGCATATCCCAATACATGGTGATAGTAAAAAGGAATAGTAGAGAGAAGATCCACCGGGTGCGTGGATCGATCTTCTCCATCAAGCTATTGCGGAAGTGGTAAGAAAATGCAACAAGCATGAGAATCTAGAAATGAATCTCCCAGATTTGAAACCTGGGAGATTCCCAAGTGATCACCTAAAATCACCGACCTGAACGTTGTTGGACGGCAGAGTATGCCACCATCAGGATAGGAACCAGGATCAATCCCCAAACAGCGTTGGTGATGAAGGCTGGTATGAAATTAACCGTCAAGGTAGTGACAAAATCTACACCTGAAACCCACATTTCAGATAGTGATGCCAAGCCCATACCAGCTATGATTCCCAAGATGACCATGATCTCTGCTTTCATAATGGATCCGAAATCCCGATAATTAACGATGGATAGGAAGATAAGGCCGGGGATTAATGCCTAAATCCCATTACCCAAATCCCACCAAAACCAAAAACCATAACCTGAAAGCAAATCACCGATGATATTTCCCAGGAATCCGGCAATAAAGCCAACAATAGGGCCGAAAGCCACCCCAAAGAACATAGGAATAGCTACAGCCGGGCGAACAGATACATTTGCAGAACCTGGAATAGCAAGGATATTGGTCACCCAGGATAAGACGCCATACAAGGCTGCACCGATGGCTGCAAAAACCACTTCACGTGTACCGAATTGCCAAAGTTTCTGTTTCATTTGTTTTTCTCCTTTTATCAGATTGAATATTTGATTATGACACATGCGCAAGTTGTTCAGCGCGCATAAAATGCCCTGTTTTTGGAAATAGTTGTTGATTAAGTTTCAATAATGATGTCGGAAGGATCCGGCATCGAGATAGCTGTGCTTCATCAGCTAAAACTTTATTGGGAGGACCATCATCAACAATAGTGCCATCAAAAACAAGGATTATCCGGTTGGCGTAGATGACTGCCAGATCGACATCATGGGTGATAAATAATATGGCGTCAAAGCCAGGCATTTGCAGGATTGCATCCATAAATGATAGATAATTCCAATAATCCTGCCCTGCAGTTGGCTCATCCATCATTAAAATTCGGGAACGCATTGATAAAACTGCAGCAAGGCTGATACGTTTTTGCTGGCCAAACGAAAGAGCTAGAGGTGGTGTCTGCAGCTCTTCTTCAAGGTGTACGGTGTGAATCGCCCAATCCACATTCTTTTTGATCGTTGCAGGGTCATAACGTAAGTTTCGTGGTCCAAATTCAAGCTCTTCAGCGACGGTTGGGGCAAACAGCATTTGAGTGGGACTCTGGAATACATATCCAACGGTTTTAGCTGCCTGTGCAACGGTTATTTTGTTGGTTTCTTTTCCCTCCAACAAGACTCTTCCCTGGGTAGGTTTTAAAAGTCCTAAAGCGTGTTTGACTAACGTGGTTTTTCCTGCTCCGTTATGACCCAGGATGGCAATGATATCACCCGGGAACACCTTGAAATTAATATCGTGTAAAACATCTGAAGAAATGGCTGAATAACGGAAAAACACATCTTCGAAAGAGATCAGTGGTTTCTGATTTGAGACCGGGTGTAGTAGCGACTTATATAAGGGTGCTGGTTCGTTCTTTGCTCGTTCAAGGATAGTGGGTGCAGGAAGCTTTATACGATGATAGTCAACAACATTTACCAGGCCATCTACATCACCATGATAAAGCTGTTCTCCATTTTCCAAATACAGCACCTTGTCAGGGTGGATGGTTAGCACGTCTTCCACTCGATGCTCGACGATCATGATGGCAATCCCTTCATTTGCCAGCCAGCGAAAAAAATGTAAGGCTTCATGAGATGACATCGGATCCAGGCTGGCGAGTGGCTCATCCAATAACAATATACGGGGGCGCATAGAAAGTACACCCGCAAGTGCTACCTTTTGTTTTTCACCACCAGATGTTGAAAATGTCTCGCGATCCCTCAGATGAGAAATGCCTAGAAAATTTAGGGTTTCATCTGAACGACGTAAAATCTCATCCCTCGGGAGCCCCAAGTTTTCCAAGCCGAATGCGACTTCATTTAACACATAGCTACCAACGATCTGTCGTTCTGGGTCTTGTAGGATTGTACCCACTTGTTGTGAAAGCTCAGGCATACTCATCTGTGAAACAGATTTACCAAACAGCTGGATTTCTCCGGTCAGCTCGCCGTGATAGGTGCGAGGAATCAACCCGTTGATACAACGCATCAGCGTGGTTTTACCACAACCGCTGGATCCTGCGATTAACAGTATTTCGCCGGGATTTACCTTGAAGGAGATCTCACGCAATGCTAATTCATCGCGACGTTGGTAGCGGAAGCTAAGATTATCAATCGATAGAGCAGGTGAAATGGGGTCTGATTCCATATCAAACCAATCTTATTGGAGAATCACTTCAATGTTATCACCAATCCCTGCATCCAGGAATTGGGCTGCACTTCCATTGACTACTGATATGGCTAGGGAGCCGCTGCTGTCCAACAAAGCAATCACTGTTCCTACCGGACGGTCGCCAAAAGTGGACACTAAACCGGTAATCTGTTCCCCTTTGATTGAGAAACTCACCTCCTTTGCCTGGTTGATATGATCAGCGTTGAGATTCGTCGATAAATTTCCAAAATGATCGATATGAACCACCTGGCCAAGCCATCCTTGTGGGGTGCGAGAAGGTCTTGGAATATTAAGCCTGACAGGATTCGATATTTGAGTGCCTAACTTATTTAATGGGATTCCAGATGCAATATAGGCTGCAACAGGAGAAAAAACATCCCGTCCATGAAAAACACTGGATACGGGAGATAACCAGTATCTAGGCTGATCTAAATGAATGAACTCTGATATTTGTCCACTTTCTTCTGCATTATTTAGGAGCAAAGTGATTAGTCCGTTATCTGGTCCGACAAAATATTGATCGCCTATTTGAGCTGCGATTCCACGACGTGAGGTACCCACACCTGGATCTACCACTACCACATGGATAGTCCCAACAGGGAAATAGGGAGCAGCGCGCCAGAGCAGGATGGCAGCTTCCATGACATCGTGTCGAGATATATCATGGCTAAGGTCGACGATCTTTGCTTTAGGAGCGATTTGCCAAATGACACCCTTGAGCACTCCCGCTTCATGGTCACCCATACCAAAATCAGTTGTCAGTGTAATCACGGACATTAATATGAACTCCATTTTACGGGATAAACATCTACATAATCACCAATGGATACATTCAACGTTTGAGCAGCATTGCCGTTAACGATCGATATGATTAGATCCTGCGAAGTGCCGTACAAGGCTACCAATGTACCTTCAGGGCGATCACCAAATGTACCCACGAGTCCATCGATTTGGTGCCCGCCGATGCATACTCGAATATCTCCCAGAGGCATTAATCGAAGCTGATCAATATTTGTGGATACGTTTCCAAAGGAATCTATCTCGATGATTTGACCTCTCCAGCCTCCGCCTGAAATGGGCACAGGGCGAGGAAAGAGGAGCCGAACTGGATCGCTTATCAAGGTGCCCATCATCTCTAATGCAATTCCTTGGGCTAGATAGGCTGCACATGGTGAAAATATATCCCTTCCATGAAAGACACGGCTGATATTCGGCAGCCAATAGGTGCTTTGATTCAGATGGACTATTGTTATCGCATTTCCCTGGTTTTCTGCCCTTTCCAAAACCAGGGAGAATATTCCATTATCGGGACCGATAAAATACTGCTCTCCAAGATGAAGCCCAATGGGACGGCGTGTTGTACCCACTCCTGGATCAACAACCACCACATGGATCGTGCCAGGTGGAAAGAATGGTGCAGTGCGTGCCAATGCCAGAGCGCCTTGGAAGATGTTTTGAGGTTTTATTGAATGGCTGATATCGGCAATCTGGACATCAGGAGCGATCTTCCATATGACACCCTTCATGACACCAGGATATCCATCCCTAAGCCCAAAGTCGGTAAGAAGTGTAATTACTGTCATTGATTCATTCAACAACGAAAACTGTTCCCACCATCCCAGAACCGGAATGGACGGATAAACCTGGTGTGACTTCTGCAAATAATATTTCTTCGGGGCAGTGCATCCTGTTCCGAATTTCTTCTTCAAATTGTTGTGCCATTTGTTGAGCATTCACATGCAGGATGCACATTTTTCCAATCTTGTGCTTGCCAGCAGCACGTGCAGAAAGTTCTATAACCCTTTCCCAGGCTTTTTTTTGTGTTCGCACCCTTTCCAATAGGTCAAGTTTTCCATCCCGAATAGTGAGGATGGGCTTAAGGCTTAATACAGCCGCTACTCCACCCGCAATATTGTTTACCCGACCACCCATAACCAGATACTTTAAGGTTGAGAGGGCAGCAAATAAATGTGTCTTCTCTCGTAAATAATTAATCAATGCGATAATTTCGTTTACCGTAGCCCCTTGAGAAGCTGCTTCGGCGGCAGCCAGGGCCATGTAGCCCTGTCCCATGGATAGGCTGCCAGAATCGATCACGTGTATCTCTCGGCCGGGAAATGAATCACATGCGGTTAAAGCTGCAGCATATGTGGCACTCACTGCGCTACTCACACACACACAAATTAGCTTCTCTGCACCCGCATCAAAGGCATTCTTAAATGCAGCAGTAAATCTGCCTGGTGATGGAGCTGCGGTTGTGGGTAATTTCCCCTCTTTATCTATACGGCGGAAAGTATCAGCATCATTGATTGCATAAACTGCCTCATAGCTCTGTTCACCAAAATGAACGGTCACAGGTACCTGGTATAGGTTATACCTGGCGGCTAAGTCAAAGGGGATGCTTGAATCTGTGTCGGTAATTATTGAAATTTTTTCCATCAAATATCCATTTCGTCTATCGGTTCACATTTCTTAAACCCCCACCATGCCAGAAGGTTGTGATAAAATTGCCCGCAATTGCCTGGGAAAGTATATAAGATAACCTGGCTGATGGATGTAATGTTTTGAATTTGTTATTCACTGCATCAGCTGTATTACTTCGGAGCATAAATAATATATAACCGCAATAAAACTATGTGTTGTTGGAAAAGAGTGGAGAAACTATGGATAATAAGCAATTATTAGCAAAAGTAAAAGAAGATGAAGTGAAATTTATCTCACTACAATTTACTGATGTCACAGGGACAGTAAAAAGTGTGGATATCCCGGTGAGGCGTTTATCTGACGCCCTGGATGATGGTATGTGGTTTGATGGCTCTTCGGTGGAAGGTTTCGCAAGAATTCAGGAAAGCGATATGCGCCTGGTACCGGACATCGACACCTATGCAGTGCTCCCCTGGACACTTCCTGAGCTACGGCGGGCGCGCATATTTTGTGAGATCTATCAACCCGATGGTAAACCATTCCCTGGTGATCCCAGAGGAACGCTAAAACGTATGCTGGGTCAACTTACACAGCGGGGTTGGAAATATAATGTTGGTCCAGAGCCTGAGTTTTTCCTTTTCAAGGGTGGGAATGGAAATGAAAGAATTCATCCTGTTCCACATGATGTGGGAGGATATTTTGATTTCTCTGCCAACGATGAAGCTGTGAGAGTGCGTACTGAGCTCATGGATGCTTTGGAGGGGATGGGCCTGGAAGTGGAGACTGGTCACCATGAGGTAGCGTTGGGTCAGCATGAGATTGATTTTCGTTTCGATGATGCTTTGCGGACTGCTGATAATGTCCTTACATTAAAATATACGGTAAAGGCAATAGCAGCACAACATGGATTGATTGCTTCTTTTATGCCAAAACCCATATTCGGCATCAATGGATCGGGAATGCATGTTCACCAGTCGCTCTTTGATAAACAGGGAAATAACCTGTTTGCAGATCAGAAAGATGAATTCCATCTATCTTCGATAGCATACAGCTTCATAGCCGGGCAACTGGCTCATGCACGCGCATTAGCTGCCATTGTTGCACCTACCGTAAACTCTTATAAACGCCTGGTACCAGGGTATGAAGCACCCGTGTACGTTGGCTGGGCGCAGATTAATCGCTCAGCACTCATCCGCATACCCAGGTGGTCTACGGGCCGGGATAATTCAACGCGGGCAGAACTTCGCTGCCCGGATCCATCTGCGAATCCGTACCTGGCATTCATTGCGATGCTGGCAGCTGCTTTGGATGGGATAGACAAAAAATTTGATTGTCCAAAACCACTTAACAATGTCAATGTATACGAGCTGACTGCTGAAGAACGGAAGGGCTTAGGTGTCTCAGAGTTACCAGGCTCGTTACCGGAAGCTCTGCAGGAGCTTGATGCGGATGCGGTGATAAAAGGAGCCCTTGGTTCGATAATATTCGAAACGTTCACCCGTGCTAAATTAGAAGAGATCGAGGAATACCAAATGAAAGTTACCGACTGGGAAGTCGAACGATACCTGGAACAGGCATAATTATTACCAGTGTATCTTCTTCAGGCGAGTGGTTTGCACTCGCCTGAATTTAATTAAATATGAAACGGGTTGAAATTCGTATCACGGTCATAAAAATCGACATGTTCACGCCTTTTTAAGCTATTCACCACCAGGTAAGTGATTGGTGTCATGAGTGCTTCTACCGAGCATTTAAACAGATAATTTGTCATCACCAAAGTGGTAAACAAACTCCATGGAAATACACTGAACAGCGAAGCTACCAAGATAAATACAGTTGAATCCACAAGTTCCCCAACCAGCGTGCTGCTGATGGTACGGGTCCATAGCCAGCGACCACTGGTGATAACCTTCATTTTGGCCAGTACGAATGAATTAGAGAACTCGCCTGTTAAATATCCAGCCAGGCTGGCAAGGACAATGCCACCACTGCTCATTCCACCCAGGATAGCATCGTAGGCATCCTGCCCAGCGTATTGCTGCCAGGTGACTTCACCAGGTAAAAGTGAAACGATCCAAAATACCAGGGAGCTCAACCCCAAACAGAAGAAACCGATCCAGATGACTCTCCTGGATTGTTTATAACCATATACTTCGGTCAGGATATCACCGAAGATATAGCTCACTGGGAAGAGCAGTGTTCCTGCATCAAATGCCATATTCATACCCAGAATATTGATCCCCCAATCAACGATCTTGGCAGACGAAGCAATATTACTCACCACCAGGACAGTGACAAATATAGCAGTGATGAAATCCAGGTAGCGATATCCATGGTTGCTCCCCTGCGTAGCCTTACCAGCAGTGGTCATGTTTCGTTTCCATTCAAATTAGCAATGGTTTCATCAGTTGTAACGAACATCCGGCAGAAAGCACATAATCCTGGAGCTGATGTGGGCTGACCACACCCGGGGCAGGTATGAAGCATGTCAGCTCGTTCATCGGCCGCAGGTGAAAACAACCCGCTCTCTCGCGCTCGTAGAAACGACAGGTAGAAATTAAGCTTTGCACCCGGCCGGTCTGATTCAATCTTGTCGAGGATTTCTTTGTGGTAAATCGATACCGAATCTGTGGCGAAGGGGCATTCTTCCTGGATATATTGGATACCACGTAAAAGGGCATAGGCAGCCATCTCCCTTTCATAAATACGGCACAGCGGTTTTACTTTACGAACCAGACCAGGCTTATCGGCTTCCAGCACAGGAGCCTGATGAAGCAGATAGGGACCCAGCCAGTTGAGGGTGTTTCCAAACAGGATCGCAGCTTCATCATCAAGGTTATGCCCGGTGATCAAGACAGTGTAACTGTATTGGCGTGCGATGCGATTCATTACATGACGTTTTGTCAAACCACAAACCGAGCATGGTTTATAATGTCCACGGTGGGTGCGTATAGCCAGCTCCTGGATGGTTTCTCCATGCTCTTTTTTTATATCGATTACGTGAAGGAAGAGATCGTGTTGAGCAGCAAATTGGCGTGTGTACTCCAGGGAACGCTCCGAGTATTGCACATCTGCCTCAATTCCCAAGCCGATATACAAACCATCCACCGAATAACCGAGCCGTTGCAGGATATCCCATAAGGATAGTGAATCTTTTCCACCCGAGACTGCCAGGAGGAGCTTATCCTGGTGGGAAAACATATGATAACGGCGAATGGTGTGTTCCACCTGGCCTGGCAGCCATTCCAGGAAATGAGTACCGCAGAGTGCCAGTTTGTGCTGGCGCATATTAATATTAGCTTTTACACCACATTTTCTACAGCGCATGATTGGAAATTTCTTATGCTGTGCCAAATTGTCGGTCTCCAGCATCGCCCAGGCCAGGCAGAATATACCCATTCTGATTAAGGGATTGATCAATACCCGCTAAGTGAATGGGTACATCGGGATGGTTATTTTGCAGGTTTTCAATTCCCTGAGGTGAGGCAAGAATTCCAACAAACTTAATCTTTCTCACCCCCCAACGTTTGAGGATATCCACTGTTGCTACAGCAGATCCCCCGGTTGCCAGCATCGGGTCAAGGATCAAACATACCGATACCGTTGGATCAACCGGAAGCTTATTGTAATATTCTACCGGTTTGAGTGATTTTTCATCTCGATATAAACCGATATGCCATACTTCTGCTGAAGGCATTAAATTCCAAACTCCTTCTACCATACCCAAACCAGCGCGTAGAATTGGCACAAGGCCTATCTTTTCGGATAATTCATTTCCTTCTGTTGTTGCAAGTGGGGTGGTCACGCTGGTCTGATGGAGTACAAGATCATTGGTCGCTTCATATGCCAGCAATGTTGATATTTCCCGGATTAACTCTCGAAATTTCTTTGGTTCGGTATTTTTGTCTCGAAGTAAAGTCAATTTATGGGCCACAAGGGGGTGAAGAGAAGGAAGTACATTTCGCATTGTGTCGTCTCCAAAATGAAGGTGATGGAATTATAGTACGTATTCTGTATCGGTTATAATCACGTTTATGGATGATAAACCCACACGCCTACTAAACCCCGAATCGCTGCCGGATGACCGCCTGGACCTGGCGCTCAGACCACGTACTTTAGCAGACCTGATCGGCCAGGAACGGGTAAAAGAGAACGTTGCCATATTAATTGCAGCTGCCCGGCAGCGTGGTGATCCATTGGATCACGTTTTATTTTATGGCCCTCCTGGGTTGGGCAAGACAACCCTGGCCCATGTGTTGGCAAACGAGATGGGGGTAAGCATTAAGGTCACATCTGGTCCAGCGATAGAGCGACCAGGAGACCTGGCAGCAATCTTGACCAATCTGCGAGTGGGAGATATCTTATTCATTGACGAAGTTCACCGCTTGGGAAGAGTGGTAGAGGAAGTTCTGTACCCTGCGATGGAGGATTATGCATTAGATATAATCATCGGCAAAGGTCCTTCAGCCCGTTCCATCCGCCTGAAATTGCCTCGCTTTACGGTGATTGGTGCAACCACACGATTGGCGTTGCTTTCTGCACCATTACGAAGCCGGTTCGGTGCTGTATATCACCTGGATTTTTATGATATTGACGCCATGCGCATGATCGTCTCGCGTGCCTGTAAAACCCTTATCGTTCATAGCGATGATCAAGGTGTCGATGAGATTGCGCAGAGGGGAAGAGGCACACCGCGTGTGGCTTTAAGGTTACTGCGTCGGGTACGGGATTTTGCCCAGGTGCGTGCAGATGGTACGATCACACGCGAAATTGCACGAAATGCATTAGACCTGTTAAACGTCGACTTGATGGGATTGGATGAATTGGATCGCAAGGTTCTTTCGACGGTGATAGAAAAATACAGGGGAGGACCCGTTGGTTTAAATACCATTGCTGCTTCGATCAGTGAAGAGCCGGATACGATCATGGATGTGGTTGAGCCGTACCTGTTGCAATTGGGCTTCCTGGAGCGCACTTCACATGGTCGCGTAGCAACTTCGCTTGCTTATGAGCACCTGGGGATTGCCATACCTGAAGACAGACAGGTAAAGTTATTCTAAGATTTCTGGCATTTTGTGATTATCAACAGAGTAGTATATGGTTCCCAATCTCACCAGGTTATTTCTTATTCTAGGGGTTATATTCCTGGTTTTTGCAGGGATATCATACCTGGCATCGCGAATAAATATCCCATTGGGTAAGCTACCTGGAGATATTTTTATTCAAGGCAAAAATATCACCTGTCTGATCCCATTAGCCACATCCATCCTTCTCTCGATCGTCTTAAGTGTCATCCTTACCATAATCTCCCAATTCATTGGGCACAAATAAGGGCAGGTTTATTTGCGTACAGCTGATTTCGATTATGAATTGCCTGATAGATTTATTGCTCAATCTCCACTTGAACCGCGGGATTGTTCGCGGTTATTAGTCCTTTACCGAAATACCGGGGAAATTCAGCATGCAATCTTCAAAGATATCGGTAATTTCCTTACCGCTGGTGATGTCCTGGTGGCGAATGAGACCAGGGTTATCCCAGCACGTTTGTTTGCTCGAAAACTCCCAAGCGGTGGTCGGGTGGAAATCCTGTTGCTGCGAAAGTGGGATGAGCAAACCTGGGAAGCACTGGTTGGCGGAAAAAGGCTGACCATTGGTAAACAGCTTCAAGTGGAAACTAGCAATAATGATGAAAAGCATTTCACAATCGCTGAAATCATCGATGTTTTGGATGGTCCAGAACGCTTAATACAATTTTCCCAACCAATAGAATCTATATTTCCAAATATTGGACATGTACCCCTTCCCCCATATATTCATACCCGCTTGGACGATCCTGAGCGCTACCAGACCGTATATGCCAAAACCTCAGGGTCAGCGGCAGCCCCAACAGCTGGATTGCATTTCACTCCTCATTTAATAGAGTTGTTGGCCAGTCAAGGAATCCAATTCTGTACGGTTACGTTGCATGTGGGATTGGATACATTCGCTCCTGTCAATGAGAGCGATCCGAGGGAGCATAAAATCCATTCGGAATGGTGCCAGGTAAGCCACGAGACTGTCGAACGGGTCAACCAGGCCAAGGACAAGGGTAACCGGGTAATAGCGGTTGGGACAACCAGTGTTCGTACCCTTGAGAGTTCTTCTATTGATGGCCGGTTGAAATCATATACTGGACCGACGAATTTGTTCATCCTGCCTGGATATAAATTTCAACTGGTGGATGCAATGATCACCAATTTTCATCTCCCGCGTTCGACCCTGATCATGTTGGTTAGCGCTTTTGCAGGGTTGGAGAGGATCTTGAATGCCTATGAGGTTGCTAAACATGCTGATTACCGTTTCTACTCATTCGGTGATGCCATGTTGATCATATGACATTTATTGACTTATAGTAAAAACAGGTATAAAACAACATGGATATCGCTGAACTAAATCAGACCATTATCAATTGCAATAAATGTCCTCGCTTGGTGAACTATCGGGAAGATATTGCAATCAAGAAGAAACGTGCATATCAGGATTGGGAATATTGGGGAAAACCCGTCCCAGCGTTTGGCGATATCAATGGTCGAATCATGGTGGTGGGATTGGCTCCTGGACCGCATGGCTCCAACCGCACTGGGAGAATGTTCACCGGCGATGCTTCAGGGGTGTTTTTGTTCGCTGCCTTACACAAAGCTGGATTTGCCAGCCAGCCAACCTCACTGAAGATAGACGATGGTATGACACTGCATGATATGTTGATTTCAGCGGTGTGCAGATGTGTTCCACCGGATAATAAACCTGTCCGATCAGAGATCACCAATTGCTTACCCTACCTGAAGCAGGAAATCGATCTGATGACCAATCTGCAAGGGTATGTCGCTTTGGGGAGGATTGCATTTGACAATATTTTATTGATTTATCGGTCCATGGGAGTTCAATTGCCTCGTTTTACATTCAGGCATGGTGAATCTTACCAGCCTAGTGGTGGACTGCCCTGGCTGGTTGCCTCCTATCACCCAAGCCAACAAAACACACTCACGGGACGGTTGACTGTGGACATGTTCGACCAGGTGTGGAGAACAGTAAAGATGCTCCTAGGGTAAGATTATCTGTTCTGGTCATTCTACTTAGCAAATCATTAAAACTAGGCTGGATTATAATGGGGCAATGAATTGGGAGAATGAATAAAATGCGCATGGTGGATATTATCATCAAAAAGAGGGATGGGGCAGAGCTTTCTCAAGAAGAGATAGATTTCTTTATCCGCGGGTACACCGAGGGTGAAATCCCTGATTATCAGGCTTCTGCTCTTGCGATGGCGATCATGTTGAATGGCATGAGCACCCAGGAAACAACTCAATTAACACTAGCAATGGCTCATTCGGGTGATGTACTTGATCTTACAAATGTAGTTCCAATTGCAGTGGATAAGCACTCAACCGGGGGAGTGGGAGATAAAACCAGCCTGGTAGTAGCCCCGACTGTATCTGCCTGTGGGTTGCCGGTGGGGAAAATGTCTGGCAGGGGATTGGGCTTCAGTGGTGGAACCCTGGATAAACTCGAATCCATCCCTGGATTCCGTAGCAATCTTACCACCGAGGAATTCATCCACCAGCTGAAAACCATCGGTATCGTCTTGACAGGTCAAAGTGCTGACTTGGCACCAGCAGATGGCAAACTCTATTCACTGCGGGACGTGACCGGAACTGTACAGTCCATCCCACTGATAGCTTCCTCCATCATGAGCAAGAAAATTGCAGCTGGAGCACAGGCGATCTTATTGGATGTAAAGGTTGGTAATGGGGCTTTTATGACCTCCCTTGAGGATGCCAAAAAACTGGCTGAGCTGATGGTGGAAATCGGTAAACAGGTTGGCAGAAAAACCGTGGCCATCCTTTCGGATATGAACCAGCCTTTGGGTGCTGCGATAGGAAACTCACTGGAGCTACAGGAGGCCATTGAAACGTTGAAAGGTGGCGGACCGCAGGACTTTCGGGAACATTGTTTGGTGGCGTGCGGCTACATGCTTGCACTTGGTGGGGTTGCCAGGGAGGAAAATGAAGGCAAGCAGATAGCAGAGAATGCCTTGGTGACTGGTAAATCCCTTGCTCGTTTCCGCGAATTTATTTTGGCGCAGGGCGGAGATTTGAAGTATGTGGATGAGCCAGCTTTATTGGAAAAGGCCAGGCTTATCAGGGATATCCCATCTCCGCAAAGCGGGTACCTGGCTGAGATCAATGCCCGAGAAGCAGGGGAGACTTCCTGTCTCCTTGGCGGAGGCAGAGAACAGAAGGGTGATCCGATAGATTATACAGTGGGGGTAATCGTTCACCACAAGGTGGGGGATTGGGTTCAAGCTGGAGATGTATTATTCACGCTCCATGCCAACGATGAGGGTAGGTTTAAGTTAGCAAGGCAAAAAATGCTTGCGGCACATCGATGGAGCAAGCAACCGGTAAAACCATTGCCTTTATACTATGGGATAATAAACTAGGCGGGATAATTATATGCGTTCGGTGTAATTGCTACAATCGGTAATAAATTTATCTGGTTGATGAGAGTAAGTATCCATAGGTATACTACTATTTGTTAATCCTAATAAAGTCTGGTTCAGCCATTTATTAACCGGGGTAGGGATATCCAGGCGTTCACCGAATCGAACCACAGCACCATTCAGAAAATCCACTTCGCTTTTTCCACGGTTGGAACGCAAGTCAATGTGGAAGGAAGGCATCTTCTCTCCACGGCCTTTCGCAGCAATTCGTGAGATGAATGGACGGGAAAGACTAGGTGGAAGCTTACAAAGTGCCCAGGCGAACGCTCGTACCGGCGTACCTGGAAGATCCACTTCTTTTATGTTCTGGGCATGCATGACTGCGATGAGTTCGCGTAATTGGGCAACTTCCAATGCGTACAAACCCGGGTGAGATAAAATTTCAGATGGAGTACTATCCAGAATAGCCGAAGAGGCATTTGCCAGTAAATTGGTAAGCATCTTTGACCATTTCATCGCTGGTGCAGATGGATATAAACGTGCATTAAGCTCTGCCTCGGACAAAGCCTGGGCGATTCGAGATGAAAGTGGATGGCTGGATGAGACACCGATTCCCCTCAGGCGTTCAAGGAGGATATCCCCAGCATCGCGACGACGAACTGCACTGGTCACCGTTCCAGCAATCACCTTGCCCTTTCCTAGAACTGCTTCCATGGCAGCCTCATTTTCGACCCCATTCTGCAAACATAACACAGGTGGAAGCTGTTCAGAATAGGGGCGTATCGCTTCCAGGGCAGATAGTGTATCGTAGGATTTTAAGGTGAAAACAGCAACGTCGAATGAAGCCTGGTCAAGTGCTTCTGGTATTGTTGCGCGGATATCCGGGTGTAGGATGCGATGCTCCTGCCCGCTGATATTTAATCTCAGACCACGCTCAAGGATTTCGATAGGCGCAGGTGGTTGTTCAAGAAATACAACCTTATGGCCTTGCAGGATCAGGCTCCCGCCAATATATGTACCGATGGCTCCAGCGCCAAAAATGAGCCAATTCAATCGCTCTTCCAATTGTTGTTCCCTTCTGCAAAATTAGGCTTGAGTTGGTTATTCAGGCTGATCACAGCCCATTGGTGTGTCGATGAATTAAAGCGGAATTGCGCATAGCCGGTATTCCCAAAGTGGAAGATCGGGCTGTTATAGTGACCCTGGGGGGTAATCCCCATAATTACATAAAGCGCTTTGTTCAAAATACCACCGTGAGCAACGACCAGGTAGGATCCAGCAGGTAAACGAAGGATGTTCTGCAAAGCTAGGCTGGCTCTTGAATAGAGATCCAGCTGGCTTTCACCGTTTTCACCAATTGGGTTATATGGATGGAAGAAATCCACAGGCGGTATATGTTGGTTTATTTCTTTTAGTGATTTTCCTTGCAATACTCCAAAATTACGCTCCATCCACACATGCTCATAATAAATCGGAGATCCCAGATTGGTTGCGATGATCTGGGCAGTCTGTGAAGCACGTAGGAGAGGGCTGCTGATGATCAGGTCGAATTTTACATCTTGAGCCTTCCAGGTGGATGCCAAATGCTGTGCCTGTTCGATACCAGTCTTGGTCAGAGGATAATCGGCCTGTCCTTGAAGAACACCAGATATATTCCCTTCAGATTCACCATGGCGTAGGAGAGTTATGAAGTGAATCAAGGTTCGTCCTCTACCTTCCAATGCAACTGGTCATTCACTCCAAGGATGTACCATCTGTGGGAGGTCGGATTGTATTGTAAAGTGGCAAAAGCTGTGTTATTAAACCTGAAACGTGGACCGTGAAAATTCGGTTGGGGGGCGATTCCAAGGATGGCATAAAAAAACATGTTGAGCAAACCACCATGAGATACTACAAGATAGCTTGCTGGTCGGTGATTAAGTACGCTTTGCACCGCTCTTCCTGCGCGTAAAAATAATTCCCATTGGCTCTCTCCCGTCTGACCGATGGGCTGATACGGGTGGATAAAATCTGATTGGGGCAAAGTTTCGCGTACTTCCTCTTCGCTCAAGCCTGCCATCAATCCATTGTCGCGTTCCATCCAGAGCGAGTCAAGCTCAAGCGGCACTCCTAAACTCGATGCAATGATCTCAGCGGTTTCCCGGGCACGTGCCAATGGGCTGGAGATGACCAGGTCGAAGGTCTTTTTCTCAGCGATCCATCGGTCCACCAGGGCATTTACCTGCTGGCGTCCACGCTCAGTTAAGGGAAAATCTGCCTGACCCTGGTGCCGGCCTTCAAAATTTCCGATTGATTCTCCATGCCTGAGCAATGTGAGCTGATAAACCACCTGTGCATGTGTATGATCATCCATAATTAACTATTAAATTCTTTTCCCCAATTTCTTGCGCCTTGAAGGAAGGATTTACCATTGGTTTTATTTTTTCCTGCGGGCTGAAGCTCATCAATGATCAGGATGCCTTCACCGGTGGAATAGGCAGGCCAACCCTCGAAAATAACCTTATGTCCGGACTGAGCCAATTGCGCCTCAACAACATGGGCACGATGGATCTTAAGAACCTGGTTATTCCAATAATCATACGTTCCAGGCCATGGATCAAAGGCCCTGATCTTTCGTTCAAGGTATCTGGCAGGTTGTGAAAAATCCAACATACCCTGTTCTTTCTTGATCATAGGCGCAAAGGTAGCAAGGGAATTATCTTGAGATTGTGGAGCCAGGTTACCTTCTAGATATAGCGACAAAGTCTCTAGTAGTAATTCAGCACCGATGTTTGATATTTTTGCCAAAAGTGTACCTGTTGTGTCATTCCTGTCTATTGGCACTGGCCGCTGGCTCAAGATTGGACCAGTATCCACGCCTGGATCCATTTTCATGATGGTGACACCTGTTTGTTCATCACCATTAAGAATGGCAGCTTGGATGGGAGCAGCACCCCGCCAACGTGGTAGAAGCGAGGCATGAACATTCACACATCCATGCTGCGGTAAATTTAGCACATCCTGGCGAAGGATCTGACCAAACGCAGCGACAACAATAAGATCTGGTGCCCAGAACCGGAGCTGCTCCAAGGCATCGGGTTCGCTCAATCGGCGAGGTTGGATGACCGGCAGGTGTAATTCATCTGCCAGTGATTTTATCGGTGGTGGTGTAAGCACCCGCCCGCGCCCAGCAGGCCGGTCGGGTTGGGTGACAACACCAACGACTGTATAGTGCCTGGTCAATGATCGCAGAATTGGCAGCGCAAACTCTGGTGAACCCATAAAAACGAGGTGATACATTATGGGGGCGATTGTAGCATAAAATTTATAGAATTATTTTAGGCTGAATATATGCACCAGGAATAGATAACAAATCCACTCGAAAAAAACTATATGACAACCTTAGGTACCATTTTCAGGATCTTTTTTGCTTCTTTTCACCCAGGTTTCGTCATCCACCAGGGTTACGACTTTAAACCCTTCCGCATACTTCATTTCCTTTCCCTTGGCGGTATCCGAGGCCCATTGCTTGATCATCGGTTCAGGGTCCCAGTCCTTCATCTGGCTTTTATGAGCGCGTAAGGAGGCAACCTTGATATCGATGGTTTCTTCAATATTAACGAATACATCTGCTTTATCCCAGACATGAACGTACACTTTGCGGACTTTATGTGCGGAGAGCTCTTCTTCAGAAAGTTCTTCAAATAAGTTAGGTTGACCAGCCGCAGGAAAAGCAGCATCCAATGCTGCCTGAGCAGCAGCCCGGTGATCAGGATGATTGATGTAATCATCACCCGACCAGACAATAGTTGGATCACCTACAAGGATGACCTCCGGTTTATGTTTACGTATCTCGCGAACGATTTTTTTTCTTAGCTCCAGTGTGGGTTGAAGAAGTCCATCAGGCTCGCGTAGGAAAACTACCTGATTAATTCCAGCAATTCGGGCAGCTTCAAGCGATTCTGCTTCACGGATCTGGGTGGCCTTTTCGCGGGTCATACCCGGTTCATCAATGCCTACGTCTCCGCTGGTGCAAAGGACATAGATTACCCTAGTGCCAGCATTAGCCCAACGGGCTAGCGTTCCAACACAGGTGAATTCATTGTCATCAGGATGAGCGCTGATGGCCATGGCAGATTCTGGGATGTATAAGGATGTTGTCATAGGCCTCCGCAGGTTATTTGATCTTGGGCGGTTATATACAGAATAGATTATAAAAGAAAACCGCACGGCATGCGTACGGTTTTCGAGTGGGGCGAGTGGGACTTGAACCCACAAGGTATCGCTACCGGCAGATTTTAAGTCTGCTGCGTCTGCCAATTCCGCCACCGCCCCGTGGGGTATATTCTACCTGATTTGAAGAATTGGTCAAGGAATTATGCTGCAATTTTCTTTCGCCAGGCTGCATAGCGAGAGTAAAAATGCACCCAGGGTGGAGAGAGACGGATGTTCTGGTGTGCCATCTGTAAAGCCTGTTTCAGACTTGCAGTGTCATCAAAATCGGGCAGGGTGAGGCTTGCAGTACCAACTTCACCCAGGCTGTGCGAGTCAGATCCAACTGTTCCAATCAAATTATACTGTTTTGCAAATTCGACTGCACGTTTATTAAATTGTGGATCCATGCAGCGGGAGTTGAATACTTCGATGGCATCGATCCTGGGAAGGATTTCGAGCAGGTCATTTTCATCCCAATGACCTTTGCGCAAGGCATCGAATGGATGGGATACAGAGATGAATGCTCCCTGGGTGCGCAGGATATCAATGGTTTCTACCGCAGGCAAGCCAGCCGGGATATGCTCTTTCACAAATACGCACAACAACTCTCCCTGCTGGGTCATGATCTCTTCACCGATGATAAACCTGTAAGGGTCGAGAGCAACGGCTTCCAGAGCACCCTGGATATTATTATGGTCAGTGACGACCAGACGATCGAGACCTTTTTTCTTACATGCAGCCAACAAATCAGGAATCTTGACCAGGGAATCTTTAGAGTAACAGGTATGACAATGGAATTCAACTTTGATCATTACAGCTGGTTCGTTTTTCTGCTGAGATGGCTGCTTTTGATGATCTTCAATTTTTACGACGAGCTAGGCGATATATAATCGCAGCTAACACTGCCAGGAAGAGGGCAATCCCAGCACTTGCCTGGATAACCGTTTTTGGCTCCATACCGGGCATGACCACCTGTCCATCCCCGTAGGATTGGAACAACTTTCCCCACTTGGTTTGCAATGCAGCCTGAACACGTTTACGTCCAACGAATGGGTACCAATAAACATTGTGGTAGAAATTGCTGGCAAAATATGCCCATTGAACAATTGGTGTTCGCAACAGTGGTTTTTCAAAAGGATGCAGCCATCCATGGTAGATCATCTTCTGCCCACGG
Source organism: uncultured Chloroflexia bacterium (assembly GCA_963822175.1). Lineage (GTDB taxonomy): Bacteria > Chloroflexota > Anaerolineae > Anaerolineales > UBA4823 > FEB-25. Next base: position 817,688 of record CAWGGJ010000008.1, read on the forward strand.
CTGGCAAATGTATCCTCCCGGATAAATCCCCAGCTAGAGTTGGCGAGATCTGGTTCGCCCAGGATCTCGATCTGTGTCGGATCACCTATGCCCATGCCTTTTTCATGAGCAAGGCGGATGAAGTCCAGGCTTAATGGATCAAAGCCCTGTAATTTGGCACTGACTGCATCGATGGCAACCTGGTCCGCTGAAGCAAGCAAAACATCAGTCTCGTGCCAGCGCATAGCGCGCGGGCCGGGACCATCACCAGAAAATGTCCCATCCATGACGGCAAATATTCCCGGATGGATATCCTGCTGGATTTGCAGTAAATCGACCAAAGTCTCATGAATCTTGCCGTGCGTCCAGTGCCTGTTGCGACCCAATAGCCCACCAAAGGCGTTCTTCATCGCTCCTGTAATCGTGGTAAATACGTGGGTCTTCACCGTGGGTAAATGAATGATATTCATCCCGATCATCGGCTCAGGGATGAATAATCCTTCGGGATAAATCTTATCTAACACCAGGAACGGAGTGACAGGCTGGTACTCGATCCACTTCACAGCAGGGTCATATGTATAAATGCAGGGAACACCATATTTATCAGTTATATATTTATGCTTGTTATTTTGTTCTGCATGGGAAGTGTTGACCACAACGGTATCGTTTTGAATACCCACCAAATCAGTGTAACCGGCATTCTGTAAGGATTGTATGACGCCTTCAATTTGCCAGGGTGTGGATGAGCAGGCCGGGTACCAGGTCTGCCATGAGATGTTTATTTTTAGGCCAGTGCGATTATTTTTCGGTAGATTCTGTTCGAATCCCGCTAATTTCATCAATCTTTGGATATCCTCCAAGACCGTAGCAGGAGCTGTTTTAATCAGGACTACTTTACCTTTTCCATGAAAGTTGGTCATCCCATACCTCCGATTCCTCTATCTGCTTATTGTATCAAATAAATCACACCGAGAAATCGATTGATTTCATCCTCCAAATATCAATATAATTCCGGATGAAGATGTATAAGTGAAAAATATTAAAAGTATCAATATTAATTATTTTCTCTCCGATGACAAATTTTCCGGTAAAATTGTAGTATTCATTAAGATTGATTTTCATATGACAGATTCGTACATTGCTTCTGAATTACCTGTTCTTGTGATTGGTGCTGCAGGAATGGATATGGTGGGCAGGCTAAAGGGTGAATTGCGTCCCCATACCTCAAACCCAGCCCAAATTCGCTACGCTTTTGGGGGTGCAGCCCGTAATATTGCTGAGAACCTCTTGCATCTCGGTACGCCAGTAAATTTGTTGACCGTCGTGGGGAGTGATGAAGCGGGGGAGAACTTGGTAAAGGCAATCGGTGACGCAGGTGCCAATGTGGATGCGATCCTACGTTCATCGCAATACCCCACCGGGACTTATCTGGCAGTGATCAATATGGATGGCACCCTGGAGTATGGTTTGGATGACATGCGCATCTTGGCTGAGCTATCACCAAAATATATAAGGGCGCATGAAGATTTGTTTACGCAATCCTCAATGGTTTTCTTTGATCTAAACCTATCCAAGGAAGCCCTACGGACGATCATGTCGATTACTCGCAAGGAAAAATTACCAGTCTGCGCAGATCCGACCTCAGAAGCCTTAGCCCCTAAATTGAACCCTTACCTAAATCAGATGCGATTGGTGGTACCAAACAGAGGTGAAGCATCGATACTGTGTCAATCGAAAACTAGAATCGATACTCGCAGGGAAGCAATTAATGCTGCCAAGTGCCTTGTAAGCCAGGGTGTTGAAATTGCGATTGTAACCATGGCAGAAGAGGGAGTGTGTTATGCTACCTCCGAAACGAGCGGATTTGTCTCACCCGTCCGAACCAATATCATTGACCCAACAGGTGCAGGTGATGCCTTGACAGCGGCAGTATTATTTGGCTTGTTAAACCAAATGCCGATCGATGATGCAGTACGTTTAGGAGTAGCAGCAGAATCCATGACCCTGGCATATCGTGGAGCAGTTGTTCCGGATCTTTCTCTGGAGAAATTATATGACCAGCTTGGATAATTCACAGTATTTGATAAGTAATGAAGTCGCGAAAGCCTTATCTGAAAGGCGACCAGTCGTGGCTTTAGAATCTACTGTTATCACGCATGGATTGCCATTTCCGGAAAATATAAAACTAGCCCAGGATGTAGAAGCGGAAATTCGAGAACAAGGTTGCATTCCTGCCACGATTGCAATCTTGAATGGGAAAATATGTATCGGGCTAGATTCAGCGCAATTGGAAGAACTAGTTCACTCAAAGGATGCAGTCAAGGTTAGTGTGCGTGATATTTCGTCAGCAATACACGCAAATAAGAACGGGGGAACCACAGTTTCAGGGACATTGGCGATTGCACAATCTGCGGGTATCAAGGTTTTTGCAACGGGTGGAATTGGAGGAGTGCATCGTCACGCGCCATTCGATGTCTCTGCAGACCTGGCACAACTGGCGAGGAGTCAGCTTGTGGTCGTTTGTGCCGGGGCAAAAGCTATCCTGGATATCCCTGCGACACTGGAAGTATTGGAGACATATGGAGTTCCAGTCATTGGCTATCAAACAGATGAATTTCCTGCCTTCTATTCATTGAGCAGTGGGTTTCCAGTAAGTGCACGGGTAGACACACCTGAAGAGGTCGCAAAGCTGGCAAAAATACATTGGGGATTAGAATTGCAAAGCTCGATCCTGGTAGTGGTGCCACCTCCACCCGAAGTTGCTTTGGATGCAGATTTCGTCGAAGCAGCAGTGAACAAGGCATTGGAAGAAGCTGAGAAAAATCATATTCATGGTCAACAAGTCACTCCATTCCTGTTGAGCCGGGTGAGTGAGCTTTCTGGAGGATTAAGCTTAAAAGCCAACCTGGGATTATTGCGTAATAATGCCCGTGTTGCTGCAAAAATAGCTCATCATATAGTTGAAAATGTAAAGTAAAAATGCCTACTGCGTAGGCAAAGGGGTGCGCGTCCGAGTTGGCGTTGGGGAAGGAGTGCGTGTACGAGGGGGTGTAGGTGAGGAAGTGTGTGTGGGTGCGTTAGTGGCTGTTGGTGTCACTGGTGTTATTGTGCTTGTTGGAGCACGAGTGTTTTCAGGGAGAAATGTGGGTGTCTGGTATGTAGGAAGCGGAGGTTGGGTTTGAGAGGGTATCCGGGTGTCGGATGGACGCAATGTTAGGGTTGGTGCCCTGGTACTTGTGGTTGTCTGGGTTGGGGTGGGGGTTATGCTTGGGATGGCTGTCGGTGGTTGTCCCTCAACCGTAAATCGTCCCGAAGTTTTCCAGGACGAACCAACGAATACCTGAACTTCATATTCCCCAACCAGCCACATATACGGCTCAGGATTCCAATCGGTGTAACCAACACCACCAGTTCCACCATCCCACGGGGCTGACTCGTAATATACTAACTCACTTCCATAGTACCATAGCGCAGACCATTGTGCTCCAGGAGTCATCTTGTCGTATGAAAATTGGGCATATAGATGGCCTACTGGATTCTGAAAAACTATGGCAGGTTCAATGGGAACAAAATTTTCATCCAGATCCCGAGCAAACTGGAGTGGGCTGAACACTGCATCCGGGCTAGGTGTTGTCGTGCTGGTAAACAGGTCTTCAATCGCCAATGGGACGTGCGGGGTAGGTGTGATCGTAGGAGTATCCGAAACAGAGGGTGTAGGTGTGATGGTGGGTGAAAGGGTTATCGTGGGAGTTAAGCTGATTGTGGGTGTAGAGGTTATGGTGGGGGTAAACGTGGGGGTTTGCGTAGGTGGAAAATAATGATAGGCGATGGGTTCCGCAAACCGCTGGATAAGCACAGCACTGATTATGAAGACAATCGATAAGAACAATAGTCTCCAACCGGAGACCATACGGTCACGACGCATACGAAAGAACTTAAGAGAACGGGCTTTACGAATGGAGCGGAACCCTGCCCAAAGACCATAAGCAGCAAGCACAGCTAAGAGCGCAACGATCGTGATTACTGCAGTATGAATATCAAGCTTCATAAAAGTAACGGTTAGTGCATTTCCATCGCAACGGGATTGGGCAATTTTCCCAATCCCTCAATCGTTACCTCGACAACATCACCTGGATGTAATGGACTTATGCCAGCAGGAGTACCAGTCATTAGCACATCCCCTGGCTCCAGGGTCATGATCGAAGAGGCAAAGGCGATGATTTGGTCAACATGGAAAATCATGTCGTGAGTGGATGCCATCTGACGAAGCTCACCATTAACATGGCAGGTTATCATGGCATCTGTGGGATCAAATTCTGTCTCCACCCAAGGGCCAAGAGGGCAAAAGGTATCAAATCCCTTGCTGCGTGTCCATTGCCCATCCCGGCGCTGTAAATCGCGGGCAGTGATATCATTCCCGATAGTATAGCCATAGATATAGCTGAATGCATCAGTAGGCTGTATCCAGCGACCTCGTTTGCCTATCACCACAACCAATTCAGCTTCATGGTCCACCTGTTGTGATTGCGGGGGAAGGATAATTGTTTGCATCGGACCAATCACTGCTGAAGGAGGTTTAAAGAACAGTAGCGGTGTTTCTGGGGTATCGGCTTTTTGTTCTTTGATGTGCTCGGAATAGTTTCTCCCCACACAAATGATCTTGCCGGGAACAATTGGTGCATGGAGTTGGACAGAATCTAATGGCAGTGAAGCTTCTAAACGTTGAAACTCTCCAAATGGAGAGCCGTCGATTCTACCAATCTTATCGTTATTTACCCAACCATATTGGGCTGGTTCTTTTTTTGCTTGATATCGAATCAGGCGCATGAGTATTTGGGTTAATCTTCAGTTTCTTGAATCCGGCTTGCCAGCTCAGCAATAGCCTGTTCAGCACCAGAGAAGCGCAGTGAGAAAGACCAGTGAAGAGCCTCAACCAGGATATAAATAATGGCACTGATAACTATCATGCCACTGGTAGGTGATGGGTGTTCAGCAGCAGCTAAAACAACACTCGCTGATCGCGCTGTTGGCAGGGAGGCAGCCCCAACGATTGCTGCAGTGGGGATATTTCGGGCTTTGGCTTCAGCCAGTGAACGCGAAATGAACGGAGATTGTCCAGTCACGTCAATGGCGATAAGGAGGTCCTGTTGGCTGGCAGTGTGCACGGTGCGGGCAAAATCGATGACGCCTGGTCGGGCGATATAGACAGGGAAGCCACCTTGCTCGAGGAAGTAGACCAGGTTATAGGCAGCTGGTTGGGCAGGAGATTCAACAAGGAGAATGATACGTCTGGCTTTATCAATCGCATTGACCAGTTTTTCGATTGCATCGATATCCAACATCAAGCGCATTTGCTCGAGCTCAAGGCTAAGGCTTTCAACGGAGGAGGTCACCACGGCTGGGAGTGAATCGGGTTCCTTGGCTTCCTGGGGTTGATAGAGCAGGTTTCGGCGGACTTTATCCCGGATCTCCCGCAGAAGCTCCGGATATCCTTTATATCCCAGAGCTTGAGAAAACCGCACTACAGTGGCTGCATCGAGGTTTAAGGCATGAGCAAGCTCACTGGCAGTCATGAAGGAAGCTTTGATATATGAGTCAAGCAGAAAATCAGCAAGCTTGGCAAAGCTCTTCGACATTGTCGGTCGATCACGACGAATCCGTTCTTCGTAAGTCATAATCTCCTCCAATTAATCCAAATTTAATTCAAAGTGTATCACAAAATTGCAGAAAAATGCAAACGAACTTGCGGATTACCGCTTTTTTAGCATAGTTCGGAGCAGGGAAAGTAGTGTATAATCAGCGCGTTGGGCGGTTAGTTCAGTTGGTTAGAACGCCTCTCTTACACAGAGGAGGTCGGGGGTTCGAGTCCCTCACCGCCCACACAAATGCCCCATAAAATAGGGGTATTTTCTTTTTATTTGTACTAAAAATGGAGGTATGTTCAGTCAGTAGGTAAAATCGGGTGCAATTCCGGTGCATACATACGCGGTTTTATTGTTATAACCAGGTCATCAATAAAATCTGCAACCTCGTTTTGTATCCCAGGGATCAAATGATCGTATACACCAAGTGTAATAGAAGCCATTGAATGTCCTAATGTCCTGAACAAAGGATGGTTCCAAGTAAAATTTTTGGATCGGTCACTTGTGTTCAGCATACCCTAAGGCATTGCTAATGCCCAACCGGGTGGTGTACATTCCATCTACAGCTTGTATTCAGGTATTACAATCTGAATCGAGTGATTGATATTACGATTGGGACACCACTGGTATTGTTCACGTTCCTGAAGCTGAGTTAAGAGCAGAATCTAATCAAGGAGTACCCCACCCAGGGTAGAGCTGGGATTTCTGAGCCAAGACACTGATATAATTTCACTGATACTAATCATCGGCATATAGAAATACATCATTTGGATACGAGTGTTGCATCGCAAAAAAGCAGCATCCCCCGGATAAAAAAAAACGAATTTATAAGGAGTTTCACATGAAAAAAATATTATTCACAATAACGATCATTGCATGCCTACCATTACTTGCCGGCTGCTATCAATGGGGCACCCAAACAACCGATGCAAACCTTACCACTCCGGTATGGGCTTTATCTACCCTAATGGATAAGGAGCTTGTACCAGGATCTGGCATTACAGCACAATTCACTTCTGATGGAAAAATAAGTGGCTCGGCTGGCTGCAACCAGTATAGCGGTACGTATACCACCTCTGGAACCAGTATGCAAATTTCTTCTACCCTTTCCTCCACCAGAATAGCTTGTTCCCAGGAGATCATGGATCAGGAAACAGCCTACCTGAAGGCGTTAGGGGGGGTCAAGGCATACACAGCCTCGGTTACCGAATTAATCCTTAGCGACGGAAACAACAAGAACCTCCTAGTCTACAAAGCGCAACCTCAGGTTCTGACAGGTAGCGCATGGGAAGTGATCGGTTATAACAACGGAAAACAGGCAGTTACGAGTGTGCTAGCAGGGACTACCCTTACCATTGAATTTGGCCAGGATGGAAATGTATCGGGAAATGCCGGCTGCAACACATATAGCGGACCTTACACGTTAACCGGAAACCAGATCAAGATCGGTCCTCTGGCTTCCACGATGAAAGCTTGCAGTGATCCTGCTGGCATCATGGACCAGGAATCCCAATTCCTGATGGCACTGCAGTCCTCTGCAACCTACCAGATCGAAGGCATGGTATTGGAGCTACGTACCAGTGATGGAGCCCTTGCTGTTGATGCATCTACCTACGTACCCCCAGCATTGTCGGAGAATCCGATCCAGGGCATTCTCTGGCAATGGGTAAGTGTGACGAACCAGTCAACGGGGGAGAAGGCGGTAGTGCCCACACCCGAAAACTACGCTATTACTTTCAAACCGGATGGCACTTTCGAAGGGAAAGCTGATTGCAATCTCATCAATGGTACCTACTCGCAGGATAATGGTTTTACTATCACACTTGGAGCGTCCACGCTGGCATCTTGTGGTGCCGCTTCGCTAGATACACAATATTTAGCCCTGTTAGAGAATGTTGTGGCAGGTGGTTCGGATGATGCCGGTGGTCTGGCATTGGAGACGGTAGGTGGTCAGCAGCGCATGCTCTTTAAAAATGGCGGAACAGTTAAATAATATTTGTTGAGGACGCGTTGGCAGAGGAATCCAGCCGAATATTGACCAGTCCCTATCAATTACAATTTGGATTCTGCAAAACATAGTGATAAAAATTCTAGTGGAGATGACTTTTAAGAGACAATCAAAGGCCAAACGAACTCTACCCTGAGGCAGGATGTATAAATTCTTCCTTGCTTTATACTCTCCAAGAATGAACATACATTGTCTCATTCTTGGAGAGTTACAAATAGCACTGGATGTTCGATAATATATTTCATGAATGCTAATCTAGAATTATTTTTAATACTAGCAATTCACTAGACAAACGGTTGGTCGAATTTCATCGGTAACGCTCAAGACAGTCATTTATTGATCCACCTGAAGTTGAAGAAAATGAGGATTTTAATTCCCGCTGCATGGTGCGCATTTTGAACCGTAGTCGTGACCTTGTCGATCAATTCCTAAATTATAAATACAATTCTCACCACCAGCACCCGTGATAGACAAGCCCGTTGTCGCCCATCCTGACATATAAAACTTCTACGGATTTTCCATCGAAGACTCCTCTAATTGCTGGTTGGCATCGATAATGATCTTGCTTACGAGGTGAATATCGCTACTATAACCAACTGTATACTCGAACTCTCACTGCAAGCTTGGATCCACAAATGAATATGTGATCACCTGATCCATGCTGATGATTGATTTAGCGATGAAAATCCTGCGATTATCCTTGGATTGGATTTGTGTGGATGCAACCAGATATCTACCAAATCACCACAGGGTTCCAGGCGATACCCTATTTGGTCATCGATACTTGGTGAAAGTATAAAATATTGATCACCCCTTATGTTCACTTATGGTCTTCTCATCCCTTTTATATAACTAGCTTTCAAACGAGCAGGGGAAAAACCAGAGGGGTTGTGAACTTGACTTTTTCCCTGAAATACTATAATATATAGTTGTACGATATATAGTTTGGCTATATAAGGAGTGACTATGGAAGCACAGGATTACCTGCCGCTTACCGAAACTACATTTTTCATTCTTCTTAGCCTTGCGACTACGCCGAAACATGGCTACGCTATTATCAAGGAAGTGGAGGCAATCAGCGCTGGAAGGGTTGTCCTGGCAGCTGGCACCTTATACAGCGCACTCCGGCGTATGCTGGAAGATGGCTGGATCGAGCGCCTGGAAGATAATCAATCCAACGGGGTCAGCCGGGGGCGTAAGCTCTACAGTCTTTCAGATCTTGGCCGTCGCATTTTCGTACTGGAGACCAAGCGGTTAGAAGGATTGGTTCGCCTTACTGCGCGCTCGAATGCAAGTGAATGAAGATGGACAATCCCATGGGACATCTGCAAAGCCTGGTCCTACACCTGTATGAAAGTCTGCTGGGGCTCTACCCGCCCCGTTTTCGCCTCGAGTTTTCTGCCGAGATCCGGGCGGTATTTTTGAGCCGTATGCATGAGGCAGAGCGGCATGCGAGGTTCAGCTGGCTTAGCGTAGCTTTTCAAGAAATCATGGGGCTCGTAATCTCCATCCTTCGAGAATGCTGGCACGAGCTCAGGGTTCGAAAGGAGAAGGCAATGGTTCCGGAAGATCAACTTCAAAAGGAAGGTGGCGGTATGCAGGTTCTCCGACCGGCAGGGACTTCTGGAGCACTTTGGTTTACCGGCTGGACGCTGCTCACTACTGCAGCAATCCCTGCGGCGATGATCACCACGCCAGTGCTTGCCGCCTTGTTTGTTGGTTTGAACAACCTGGGAGTTGAAGCGGGCTTTTGGCCATCCGCCAAGTTGTTCCCAGCGGAAGGGCTTGGCTTTCTGATCAGCCTGGCGCTTGCTCTGTCCTTGGTCCAATGGTATCTGCTGCGCAATTTCCTGCCGCGGGCGCGCTTGTGGTTCCTGGTAACCGGCGCAGGCGTATTGCTCGGCGGTCTCGTCACTGGGCTTGTTCTCCTTGGATCCTCCGCGCAAAACTGGGATCCCTTCTTGATCATGGCAGCTATGCTGGTGTCGGTTGGCCTAGCGCTTGGCCTAGCGCAGTGGCTCTATTTACGGCGCTTTCTGCCAAACGCTTTCTGGATCATCTTCATCGATGTTCTGGCTGCTGGATCTATTCTGGTGGCTGGAAGGACCTATACCAGCCTGGCCGAGCTGGCGGTCTTCGTCCTTCCGGGGGCAATTACCGGGCTGGGGCTGTGGCTCCTTTTAGGACATGCTCAGCCCAGGATGTCTACCCCGGTGCAAAAGGACGCCAACCGGGAAGATGACCGGCACTTGCCTCGCCTTGCCCGGGTAGGGCTGGGATTGGTGGTGATGGTTCCGCTGTTTTTTGCCTGTAGCTGGATCTATGCAGCTTCCCAATTAGCTTTGGCAAAACACGCGGGGGTCTACCCCACGGTGGAACAAGCCATAATTGCGAACAACAGCCAGGGTTTCGGCGGTGCCGAGGTGATCCGCATCGAGAACGTTAGCGCAGAGCCAAACCGTCGTGATGCACAACCTCATGTCTGGTTTGGTTACGCCACAGTCTACCTGGACAAGATTCCTCAAGGATACAATTCGGATCACGATCACTATTTGGCAGGCTCTTTTTACATTCATGTCAAGGAAGGGTGGGTCTTCGTCGGGGAAGGAGCATTCCCCGAGTTTATTGGCTGGGTGATGGAGCTTTACAACATGGAAGGTGTGAACCGGTAGCCTAAAGTAGGCTACTGGATTTTCGGACGAGCGATAATTAATGATTTCGCGAATCAGCTATGATGCCTCGAACTCACCCGAATGGAGGCTTTCGAGCAGACAACCGGTAGTAGCAGACGGCTCTGAGGCGCAATCGAAGAACCGGAGCGTTTAGTACAGGAAATATTCAAGATAATCCTCTGCAATGAATGATACAATGCCCTCATGAAGTCACTAACGAAAGCATCTCGCATAAATGCAGTTACCCAGGTCATCCAGTATATGAATAGCGGCATGACGGTGGTTGATGCGTGTCGAGAGGTAGGGATGCCACGAAGTTCGTTTTATTACATTGTTGAAAATAATCCCCAGGCCATTGCTGACATACAGGCACTCATTGATACAAACAATCGTGAGCAGCTATTGTTGATCCTTTAACATAGGATGGAAATATTTGAAAAGATTATTCAAGATGGTTTATCCGAAAAAACATCACCGAGAGCTAGGTTAGCGATCTATATGAAGTTGACCCAACTAACGGATGAACTAATGGAGAGGCTCCAAAGAGACGAAATACCTGATGTTGGTTTTCTCTTGACAGGACCCAAGCTCGTCAAAGCTGAATCTCGTTTCGCTTCCAGATAAAAATCAGACAAAGCTAAATAGTGGTAATGTTGCAACCCAGGAAGTTGATATTGGACATTACTGGACAAAATCACCTGAAAATGCACGATATTTGGCCTGAATGTTTACACGGGGGTATAGTTAGCTCAACACAACACATCAACTGATATATTCCCCCTTTGGACAGAGCTACAAGCAGTCCTTCTTCGCTTCATACTGGTGCAGTTGTGGGGCAGATACGGTGCAACAGTATGGAAAACCTAGAGACAGTAGATAGTAACATACCCATATTGGGTACCACATAGACGTAAATCTTCTGCGTATATAGGGTAGATAAAATACTTTTAGACTTCGGATCAGGCGGTTGTGCCTGGTCCCGACAGTTCTTTGGAGGGAGGTTCGACCCGGCCTGAAGCGCAAATTTATTGAGTCATTATTAAACCAGCCTCAGGTAAATTTTCCTGGAGGCCGGTTTTGTGGGCGATTCTGATATAACCAGCAGTGATCTATCCAGTGTGTGCAATAATAAACGGATTTACAATGGTTTCTAAATACATTTTTATCCAACGATAATGCGGCTGAAATGGTCCTTTGCAGGCTACGCGTTCGTATATAGTCTGGTTTATTATCTTACTCTATTACCATCCATGTAGCAGCAAACACCCATCCGAACACAGCCAGGGAAATCAACCAGCTCTCTGTATAGTTCACTACCCCAAAGGGGATTGCCAGCAGTATTACCATTGGTACGAATGGCAACAGGATGAACAGCGCCACCAATTGTAGAGCTAAAAATTTTTTATCCAATATCGCTTCACTACGCTTCACCGACCACGCTAATAACACGAAACCCACCAGGTATAGTATCACCGATGTGACGGATCCAACCTGCATGACTTTTTGCGGAATGTGCATGTTACTAAGGGAATCATCCCATTGCATCATCGTCATCGCAAGCCCCAGTAAAATCCCACCCAGTGCTAAGCGGTAGAAGATTTTTCCACCCACGTTTTTACATTCATGTCCCACTGCGCGCAGCTTCACCGCAAGCTGTGGTCCTAGCACGATAGTCAGTACCATTGCCAGGAAGGGTAGGTATTGCCTGATTACTTCCTGCAGGCCGGGTCCTGGTTCATAGAACGGCAGCGTCCCGCCCATGTAAACGCCTAAGTATACAAACGGTAATCCCCCGAGTACTGGAACCGCCATAGCTAATCCGAGTGCAACCGAGAACCGTTTCGTACGGAGCATCATTACCGTAGCAGTGAACGCTAACAAGAACATCCAACCCCATGCCAATGATGTCTGCGGGGCTGGTACAGATTCCAGAAAAAATGACCATAAGATTGCCATGGGTGGAACCGCTGCCAGTAACCCACGCAATCGATTTTTGCATGTGATTTTATATAATAAGTAGGCAAGGACCAATGGGATTACTAAAACTTGTACTTCAGATACCCAGGCATTGTTTGCAATAATAGAATGAGGGAGCGCATTCGCTACCATACTCAGCACCAAAATGGTCACAACGAACATATATACAATCCAACTGGCTGACCAACTTTTCCAGCCTTTGGAAATACTAAATATCAACACTCCAATTAACAATAAGGAAATACAGATAATCAGAAGGTAAAAAACATTCTGATTAAGAACTTTGGTCTCAAAAATAATTTCAGAACTCACAATAATGATCCCCATTAATAGATGCGGCAATCCTCCCATGAATGCTGCGCCCCATCCTTCACCTGGAGGATTTACCCCGCTAGTTCCTCCACCCCCCACGCTTGAAACCGCCACCTGTCTGCCTTGCCCTGCACTCATCGACCACATGTACACGCCAGCCAGGCTGCCGGGCAGTTGTAACAACTCACGCAGGATGAAACCAGCCAACTCTCCCTTTTCGGCTGCCTTTAGCAATTCGGTATGGAAGATTTCTTCCATCTCTACCGCAAAGCGAATACGGAACTGCTGCGGATAGAATTTAAGTGTCAGGGAATACAAATTCATGATCCACATCATAGCTGCTGCCCTCCGATCGCCTCAACTTTCTTGTTCACAGCACGCAATAAGTGTTTCATCCGGCCTACTTCTACGTCGAAGACTTCCAACCCTGAATGCGTTAACCGGTATACCTTCTTCCCTCGCGCCTTGTTATCCGGATCAATCTGCTCGATCAAACCCTGGTCGAGGAGCCGGTAAAGCGCGCCATATAATGTACCGGTAGACAGCTTCACGTGCTCGCTGCTCAGCTCTGCGACATCTTTCAATATAGCATAGCCGTGCTTCTCTCCACCTCGTAATGAGAGCAGTATATAAAAGGTCGGTTCTTGCAGAGGAAGAAAACGATCTATATTCGTCATATCTCACCTACCGACATGTCACCTTTCTATATATCATAATTGCCCTATCCAAAAATAACAAGGGTTATATTAAAATCAAGCTGATTCTAATATTTCCCCCTTTGGACAGGGCTGGTGGCTTCCTCGCCTTCTTCTGCCCATTTGCAACCATTTGCAACCCCAGAATCATCCCATAGAATTTATAGACCCTATAGACAATCCTACCCCTAAATATGGGTAACTAGTAGAGAATAAGACACCATATATACGAAGTAGAGTCTAAAGACAACCCTCGCCACTCTCTTACAATACTGCTGGCGATGGCAGTACCGGTTTTTGGGGGACTTCCATTTGCATACTTGGGGGTATATATGGGAGGGTCGCTGCCATTCAGCGAGCCGGGTCCCAGCCTGCAGGAGGTATTCAGACAATACCTTCCCTTCGTGGCGATGGTGCTCACGTTCGTGCTGGGACCGCAACTAGGGGTGAAGTTGCGCATAGCCGGACACCTCTGCGCTCAAGCGGGTGGAAAGATCTTCTATCGGTTAGCACTGGGCGGGATCTTACTGGGTTTGTTTTATAAATGTCTGAAAGTAGCAGAAAAACTGAGTGGATTCTCCTCCAGGTTAATCGTTGAGCAGGTCCTGATCGTTTCTGCCATCGTGTTGTACCTGGTGGGTTTTGGGCTGCTGACCTGGGCAACGTTTAAAAGTAAACTCACCTCGAGCGACAACACCAGTTAAATCGAACTTGCCGGATTATTCCTCCCGTTGTTGTTTTTACCGGTCATAATCCTGGTGGGAATACAATTTTCGATGGTGAGCTGGCTGGTGCCGGTAGCAGAGATCGGGTGGGTGATCGCCTCGACCCTGGTCGTCAAAGATTGATCTGCGGATTATTTATCGATCATCAAGCCTTCGATACTCTTGCACCATTCTCCAAACATCCTAATATCCAACCCCACTCCTGGCAGCTCTTTTCCTCACTGTTCTGTTGTTACGCCTCATATTTTCCGGCGCTTGCTGTACCGGATTTTGATTATTCAGCCGAAAGGTCAGGAGGGATAGATCTGTTCATCTCGGATAGGGCGTTTTGGGTGAGTAATCGTGTAAGGATCAAACCAGTCGTGATGGTATATATAAGAACTCCAACGATGAAGGAGATGATCCCGGATCGATTGATCAGATCTGTCGCAAGGATGAACCAGAAACTGAAACCGATCCCTGCCGTGCTACCCAATATCCACAGTGAAGATCCCAAAAATCGACGTCGCAACAGGAACCACAGTAACAACCCGACCGCAAAATCAATCATCAGGTATCCGGTGGTCAGGGCCGCAATGGATTCATCTTCAAGGCGATCAGCCCATTTAGGATGAGCTCGGTGATGAAAAAGAAAATCAGCATACCAACGGGGAGGATGAGGACCCACAAAAAAGAAATACGAGAGACCCGCCGAAGCGCCAGCCACTGGGCGAGACCGATGGGCAAAAAGTTGATAAAGACCGATACCACAAGGTTGTTCACTGACTTCACGAATGAAGTAAAGATCATGGGTATTGTTGCTGCGGCTAAAATACCTAGAATATTCGTACTCATCCAAATTAATAATGGTCTGACCAAATAACTGGATTTTTATGACATAACCTTCCTCCCATCTTACGTTCGATAGATCAATGATTATGCAGCGATCTCCATATTCGTATTTAGTCTTCGCCACCGCCAGTATAAACCTAATCCAGAAAAATAAGCAGGTACAGCCCCAGCAGAAAAATTAACCAATGTTTTATCGATTGAAATATCCACGATTAATCCCCGGAAATGCCAACTTGGCATACAGATAGGCAGTCAAAGCGTGGGGCTGCATGGATAGTGCCCCAGGATGGGTGGTTGTAACAAGTCCGGTAAAAAACCAGAGACTGTACATGATATGAGTGATCCATGATGGGAGTCTCAATTCCATTCCCAGCCCGTGGGATGACCCCATGCCTGAGCAAGACCTCCTGCGTGGTAATCCCGCCCATTATGCCAGCGATTTACCTCTCTATATTACGACTGCTCAAGATGTGAATTAGATCTCAGTTCCACCGTGCTGATTTTCTTCAAATGCTGTCGCCAATAATATCAGCGTCACTAATTACCTGGTCTCTAGATCATATCCATCCATGATATTCGGGTTGCTGTTTACCTTAACAACCATCTTCTGCAACTCTGCCATAATTCTGATGATGATTAATCGAGCGGCTACTTGATCCTTCGCGCAGGCTGGAATCATGGATAGAAATTCTCAATAGTTTTTTCCGAGTATTCTTGGGAATGGAAAAAAGCTTTGGTGTGCAACATGGAAGGGACATGACGCAACTGCAGCATTTTGCGGAGTCAGATTGGCGTGTATTTTGCAACCACGAGTATGACAAGAAAATGACCTATGGATAATCCATATTGATTCTCATTAATTCATACCCTAGAAATATATTTACCTGAAGGTGTGGGTGAAGATTGATATTCCTCCTTTTGTAATTCCATCTGATTGCGTGTTATATTATATAACTTTGAGACCATCTTCTAAAAGGCAGGCTGGCCGGAAGGCTGTTATCGGGATTTCTCGAATTCATGATCAGGAGAGGTACAAATGAAAATCATTGTCGTTGGGACTGGATATGTTGGCTTACCGCATGCTGCGGTGTGTGCTGAGTATGGGCACGAGGTACACGCTTTTGATATTGATGAAAAGCGGATCAAGGCATACAAGTCTGGTGAAAGACTGCAGATCGAGCGTTATGTCAATGAACCTGGTCTCGCTACTCTTGTCTCTGAAGTGATCAATCGTCATTTGTTCTTTACCACCAAATTAGATGATGTGATCGAAGGTGCAGATGCATTTTTCATGTGCCTTAATACCCCTCCTCAGCGAGATGGCTCAACCGACCTGAAATACTTTGAGGGGGCTGCTCACATGCTGGCCGAATCATTAGCCCACCGAAAAGATAAGAAAAGGGTGTTAGTGATCAATAAAAGCACTGTCCCGATCGGCACGGTACGCGTCATGGAACGGATCCTTACGGAGCATGGAATTGCAGATTTTGGGGTGGCTTCGAATCCGGAGTTCCTGGCTCAGGGTAATGCTGTAGAGGGATCCCAGCGACCTGATCGGGTGGTGGTTGGGGCTGATTCTACCGATGATTTTGAGGTGCTCCGTCGCATCTACCCGCAGTTTGTCAACCATGTGCGCATCGAGTACCTGGAAACCACCCCGGAGACCGCGGAGGCGATCAAGTATGTCGCAAATACCTTGCTGCTGACATATATCTCCTTCTGGAATGGGGTCGGTGCCCGCTTATGCGAAACGTTCGATAACATTCGCATGGGTGACTTACGCAAGGGGGTTACCTCCGATACGCGTATCAGCACCTGGGGTTCATACGTAGGCAATGGTGCCGGCGGCAGCTGTCTGGGTAAAGACATCCAATCCCTGATCTACCAGCTCAACATCCATAATCAACGGACCGAGCTGCTGGATGCGGTATACAAGGTCAACGAATTCCAGAAGCTATACATGGTGGACAGAGCCATCCATGATGCCGGATATAATTTTAATGAAAAAAAAGTAGCCTTATTGGGGCTGGCTTTTAAAAAGCGCACCAACGACATGCGCGATTCACCTGCCATCAAAGCCGTAGAAAGCATGCTGGGGAAAGGCGTTAATGAAATTCGAGCGTATGATCCCTTGGCCAATGAGCAGGCAAAAAGCTACTGGCTGAATCCCGAGAAAAATTCACTGTTTGAGCGCATCAGTTATCACAACTCAGCGCAGGATGCTCTGAAAGGTACAGATGCTGTTTATATTTCAACAGATTGGGAGGAGTTTCGCGGATTGACTTCGGTCCTTTTGGATTGTGTAAAGCCTCCATATCTGGTTATTGATGGCAAGCGGATGATCTCGGATCACCAGGTTCTGGTTGATCAAGGCTTCACCTATCTCTCCGTTGGCGGAAAGACTTACATCGGAAAAACAATATAAACCCTTCCGCTATGATGCTAGCCTCTCAGCCTGCTTGACCGGTAAAAAAAATTGTGTTGCAATAATAAGGGAGTACCATATAGAGACAAAATTAAACCTTACCAGGTGTCTCATTTCTTCCTGATACGTTTGGAGTGCAGGATTTATCAGGAGTATTTCCGCTGCCATTGGGATAGCAATTTACGAAAAACACAATTAAATCCAATTCATCACCGATGCAAAAGGAATACATGCTGATGTGAAATCGGACCCTGCTGGAACATCTTCACAATGCCTGATTTTTTGCAGGTGGTTGTACGCCTAAGTAAAAGCGTTCGGGTAGACGATGGGGACTTTACTTTATACACCTGTCCGCTAGATAATTTCGGGAACGCTGAAGAAATGGGTACAATGATCTATGATCACCCAATTACTCAAAGATCATTCGGATGATTCCACGCAGGAAAGGAACCTCACCTTTGCTGGTAAACTTATGCTTAAATCATTTGGGTTGTCCCTTCTATTATATAGTAAAAGAAGTTTTTTGTTTTTTTCCTTCCGAAAATTTCTAATCCTCAAATATTAATAATCAAATAACCCTACCTTGGGGTAAAAATATTCACCATTAATAACAAAAACCCGCAAAAAGCGGGTTTTAATCACAGTAATTGTTCAAGCTATTGGATAAACTATTGTTGCCCAGATCCATCCATCTCCAAATACTCTTCCGCTTACTACAATTGAGTTGATAAGTTTCTAATTCAGAAATGAATATGAGGATTAAATATGATACTGTGAATTTTAATAGATCATATTTATGTATATGATTTATTATCTATTGCTCATAAGTTTAAAACTAATTTCTTTTGAAGAGTGTAAGATGGACTCAATATTCGTTAATGCTGGGTAAATCTGGGTTGTATTCGCTAAATATAGATTTTCTATCGGCGTTTTCACTGGTGGAATATTACCGGTTCCATGTATATTGTGGAGTGGTTCAACGTAACGTTCACGGTGAATTAGAAAATATCGAATCCAATGCCTATCAAATTGAGGAAACATTTCCTTCAAAAAATCCAGCCAAATCTCTTTGATCTCGCCATCAGTTTTTTCCTGCCAGTTACTACCTGGAGAAGTATATTTCGGCAAATAAACCAGATGATGACCACCAACATCGTTTGGGTCAATATAGCTTGTAGTCTCAATAATACCCGTAAAGGGAATGTGTTCGTCAGTGATGTAAAGCGTCCAATATTTGGTGAGTGGGCGATCTAATACTACCAAGGCGGAAATTATCCCTAAATAATCCATCTTATTTAGAAAATCAAGATAATCCTGGCTAGCTTTGGGGATCATACGCCGAAATAGCGGAGTTTGAACGGTTGCAATAACCAGGTCAAAATTCATACAATCTCCATTTAGGCATAGACCTACTGCACAATTATTTTCAATAGCAATTTCCTGGACGGGTTGATTAAGAGCAAAGCTCCCCCCTGCTTTTTCGATACTTGCCTTCATTGCTTTGATAAGTGTTCCATAACCTCCAGTGAGATAACCAGCTTCCTCTTTTTGAATGGCTCCACCCCGAGTTGATTTCATTCTTACAAGTCGTGACCAAATGTAGGTAGCAGGAGTATTTTCAAAACCACCATCGAATTTCGCTCGCAACATTGGACGCCAGATATTCTCATAAGTATGTCGGCCACTTAGCTGAACCAACCATTTTTCCACACTGATCTCTTCCAATTTATTCCAATCACGAACTAGCTGGGCGCATAAAACAGTTAAACCTAACCGCAATCTATCCATCCAACCCAGAGGGGGAAAACGGAGAAATTCGATTATATTATTCATTGAAAACAAATTGCCACGATAAGAGAATCCCATCTGGGTTTCATGGAACCGAAGTTGATTTTCAATTTGCAAATCACGGCATAGCTGTCTTATATGGCTGTCACTCGAAAGGATGGTATGGTAAAACCTATCCACTTCAGTACCATCTTCGAGTTTAATTCGTCCAGCTAATCCACCTAATACGGGCGAAGCCTCGAAAATATGGACAGAAGCACCCAGTAGGGAAAGATAATAGCCTATTGAGATCCCCATTATTCCCCCTCCAATAATAGCGATCCTCATCTATCACCTCCAGCAGTGTAGGAAATCCATGATGATGCTTTCCCTGGATATATATGATGTGGCTTGCCAAAAATGCAATGTTCAGTGTTCAGGATATTGGTGATACGATGAGCTGCAGTACCGTCTCCGTAAATCGAAGGATGCTGGGATGGTGGCTGAAAATCAAACCAATGTTTTAATATGTTATCAGTTTCAACACCTACCAAGCGGTTCCAACCGGTGGAAACTGTCTCCTTCCACTCAGTATTATCCCGGAGCGTCAGGCATGGTATTTTTAGATAATAGGCTTCACGTTGAACGCCCCCGGAATCAGTTGCGATTATCCTTGCATTCTCTTCCAGGATAAGCATATCAAGATAGCCGACTGGCTCTATGAATTTAATGTTGGGGTTTAATTGAATATTTAATTTCCTCAAAGCTTCCCGAGTGCGGGGATGTGCTGGAAAAACCACATTTTCTCCGCAGGCATTCAGCGCGATTATGATTTTCTGCATCCTTAGCGGATCATCTGTATTTCCTGGCCGGTGGATCGTGACAAGAGTATAACTTTTCGGGTTAATATCAAGAGTGTTGAGAATTTTCGATTTTTGATGGGCTATAGGCAACATTTGAATCAGGATATCGAGCATCACATCACCAACCCAGGCAGCACTATCTTGAATACCTTCTTCTGCCAGTTGAGCTATCGCATTCCGGCTCACGCACAGGTGCAATGATGCAAGACGATCTGCCACGAGGCGGTTTATCTCTTCCGGCATGTGCCAATCGTAACTACGTTCTCCAGCTTCAATATGTACTACCGGGATTTGTAATTTGACTGCAGCCAATGCTCCTGCCAGAGTCGAGTTGGTGTCTCCCCGAACGATTACCAGGTCTGGATATTCTTTTTTAAGGACATCCTCCATAAGAACAAGGATCTTAGCAGTCTGGTTTCCATGCGAACCAGATCCAACCCCAAGATTGTAATCTGGTGCAGGTATAGTTAATTCATCAAAGAAGGACTGCGACATCGTTACATCATAATGTTGTCCGGTGTGAACCAGGATCTCATCATGTTTCCACCGAAGGACCTGGCTCAATACTGCTACCTGCACGAACTCTGGTCTTGCTCCAACCACAGAGACAAATTTCATCGCATTAACTCCTGGAAATCAGGAACACTCCCAAACCTACGACCAGCGTCCCAAAGATTCGCATTGGTGTAATTGTCTCGTGCAACAAGAACCACGACGCAAGGAACATAATAACATAACTCAGGCTGGCAAAGGGATATGCGTAGCTCAAATCCACCCTGGATAGGGCTGCCAACCAGAAGATAACACTCAATACATATATAAACAGTCCGATAAATACATAGGGATTCGTCAGCATACGCCAAATTACATTGAAAATTGTCTTTAAAGAAAGGGTGATTTCCCCAACGTTGTTCATACCTGCCTTTAACAGGATTTGACCAACGGCACCACCCACAATACTGATCAGAATATAAACAATAGAAATGCTCATTTGACTTTCTCCTAAATTTGTAATTTCATTTGTCATTATCAGGCTACGCCTTCTTTCTGGATAATCGACCAGAGCCCTGCTGGATCCGCCACCTCAGAATCCATCCCTGAAAGAGGAGATGGGCGAGGATGGTGCGCATCAGCTTAGCTTTGGAGACTCCAAATTCTCTTTTATATAAAGCTGTTGGATATTCTGCGACTTTATACCCTTTCATCATTGCCTTTACCATTAACTCTGTTCCAGCAAGGAATCCATCCGATTGAAATGCGATGTCATCGATAACCTGTCGACGGTAAGCGCGGAATAATGAGGTATATGTGTATACACTTCTGTCCAATAGGAGTTTATATATAAATGACGACCCTCGACTAAGTATCAAGCGATAAGCTGGAACACCTACCACATCACCTTTTGGGTGATAGGGAGAAGCTGTAACAATATCGATTTCCGGCAGTAAAGTATCCAGGAGGAGTGGAATTTCAGAGTATTTATAGGTACCATCGCTGTCTGTAGTAACGATTACCTCTCCGGATGAAGCTGTGAATCCTGTGCGCAATGCGGCACCGAGACCCTTATTAACCTTATGTTGTTCAAATCGAAGGGCTAATCCTGAATGCTCCTTTTCCGAAAAAACCTCTTGCAATAAATCAAAGGTTCCATCCTGACTGCCATCGTCAACAAAAATAACCTCGACAGATTTTTCTCCAGCCCTCTTAGATTGTTGGGGGATAAGTAATTCGAGGATTATTGGGGAAAATTCCTTCTGCAGCTTAGTTATATTATCTGCTTCGTTGTAACAGGGTACGACAATTGATATTTTCATTCCGATTTTATGAAATTAATTAGTCAGATTTTTTTTATTGAAGACTTACTGTGTTTTCATCGCAACGGGATTGATTGCTGTGTTCGTTTCTTTGATCATCTCACGAATTGAGTATGCCAGGCGTAGCGCATTGACCCCGCTTTCTACGGAGATTGATGGCCTTGTATCACCCATGATGCACTGCAAAAAATGTTGGATCTCAACCATCAACGGCTCAACATTAGGGACAAGAATCTGCTCGATGATATTTTCCTGGCGGTATTTCACACCATGCTTGTTCTGATTTAAATATTCTCCCTTAGATCCACGGAAGACGGATATTCTCTTATTCAGCAAGTCAGCTTCGAGATATGCTTCACGCGCGGTGACTTCGATGGAGCGGATTTTTTGTTCTGTGATACGAGACGCAGTCAGCGTGACCAGTTGATTGCTATCAAACCAGCATTGCGCGACGACATGGTCTAGTGCAGTGCCTAGAGGGGATAATCCACAGGCAGATAATGAAGAGAGGTTACTACCAACAAGGTCCAACATAAGGTCAAGATCGTGGATCATGAGATCCAGGACCACATCGACATCAGTATTGCTACCGTAAAAAGGGCTTAAGCGTCGAAAGTTAACCGCTAGCACAGATAAACCTTCCAGAACGTTTTTTAACTCTTGGTAAGCCGGATTAAATCGCTCAATAAAACCTACCTGAATAACCCGGTCATAGCCACGAGCTATTTCAGCCAACTCTTCCGCCTCCGTGAGTGATTCGGTAATGGGCTTCTCAACCAGTATATGCACTCGATGATCTATGCATTTGAGAAGGAAATCAAAGTGTGTTGGAGTTGGTGTTGCAATGGTGACAGCGTCAACATGAGAAAGGAGTTCATCAACTGAGGCGAAATTTTTCACCTCAAAACGCTGTGCAATTGAAGCGGTAATATCAGGGTTAATGTCATAAACTCCAGCGAATTGGGCTTGACGTAAACTAGCATTAATTCGGCAGTGGTGTTGGCCCATCCTTCCCAAGCCGATAACGCCAGTGCGTAATCTAGTCATATTTTTACCTCCATTGAGAATCATTAATTTCCTGAATATCCTGGAACACGGGTTTTTCGTGCTCAGGATTCCCAATTATTCATTGATATTGAATTTCACTTCGTTTGTTGAATAAGATGGATGGAAGAAACCAACAATGCGTGACAAAGTCACATTTATGGTGTTGTAAACCATATATTCCGATAATAAAACAGTCTGTTATTTCTTATGGACTAAGGGAAGATTGATCTGAGGATAAGCGGATATTGAAATCAGATATGTTGCAATCTGCTGATGGGTTAATGAACCGGAAAGGATTCCATTTTGAACAGTAGCTGGTCTAATTGGTGTCTCAATATGGGATGTCTGGAATGCCCTTTGGATAAAAATATTTTTTAAAGCCAAAGAAAAATCTACTGGATTATCGCTGAGATTCCATAACCTGACAATAATCCCATGATCAATTCCATCCTCAGCAGGCTTTAATGCCCACAGAAGAACATTCGGATTGGAGATGGAGAGGAAAGAGTAAGACTTATCTGGATAGACATTACCACCGGTCACTATACCTGAAACTAAAGGATTTTGGTGCTCCAGTGGAAAATTTCATTGCTTCCACCGGGTCGTAGCCAGCATGTGTCCGTAGGGAAAAGCGTTGCAAGAAATGGGTATCTCCGCCCTGCCCAGGAAGACCATTTATCCCCTATGACCACCCGCCCGCCAGCCAGAACTGATATCTGGGGAGTTGAAGTGTCCAAGGTGTTAACTGTGCTATTTCCTAACTTCATAAAGTAACAATCCGCGTTGGAGAGCGTAACTCCAACCCCACCACCACTCATATCCACAAAATGGTTGAGAGTGAGCCAGTCATAGCGGGTATTGCCAGTCCGGTCTGAATAATGACCACCTCTCGCTGATCAGTTTGGCTCGTATCACAGCCCCTACCTCTTCGTGCCACACATCCGGGCTGTCGATTTCAAACCCAAAGCCCCAGGTTTGAACGCTGTCAAAATTTTGGTTGATATCATTTTGAATTTCAATAAAGGATGCATCTCGAATAAAGGTGAGGCGCGTGATATGGGTTCAGTGGGCTGACTGAGTGGTCATCAAAGTTACTGAAACCGGGCCGCTGTTCTCGACTTGCACGGTGCCGTTTCCGGGTCCCAGATCATTCATCGCCCGTCCATTGATCACTCGAACAAACTGGCGATCAGAATTGTTCTTGTCGATAAGACTGGTGATTGCCCCCCGTCCATCCAATGTGATCCGGTACATATCATTCTCGATAATGTTACCATTGACAGTCGCTGCATCTTCGTATGGATACCCTTCTCCTGCCCGAATCTCAAAGACTTTATACCCCATCGCTGGAACATTACTGGCAAGAATTCGCAATCGGCGTTCACCACTAATAACCACAACCTGTGAAGGAGTCTCAACCCCGGTTGTTAAGTCAATCACATGCACGGGATCTGTATCAGCATATGGAATCTCTGTCATACCGGTTCGCTGCCAACTCAGTGGATTGAAAGCGTAAAATCGCAAATTATTCCCGGTTTTTTGGATCAAGTGCCCCATCTGCGAAGAAGCAGCAATAGCTAGCCCATCCACGTAATCCTTAATCTCATTTGCCAGCCGTTTTTGCCAGGCGATGCGTTCGTTGATCAGACGCTGGAAGGTGGATTATACCATTCCAAAATTATGTTCCCAGAACAAGCCCAGATCCATCCAAGCCTGTTCTCTGATTGTGTTTATTTAATCAATGGAGCTCTTATTGAACAAGCTGATCAGGGTTTCTAAAGCCTCCGCGCTGCGCAATTTTTCCACCGAACGTTTAACACTGGCAGAGACTTCCGCTAATGGCTGCACAATACAAATCCCATTCATTCCCAAAACTACATGCTACAGAAGGGATCTCAGCTCCATAGGTAGCTATAAAATCCTCAAAGAAATCTTTTTGGTTGGAAACGATCACCCGGCGCTCCGGTGTAGTTTTATCTTGCGCCACGGTGATAAATTCATCTGTCAGTGTCTTCAGATCATCCCAGCCTTTTCCAAACGCCCCTATGACAGTATATGGGTAGCGGGCTATAAAGTCCGGGTTTGAATCGACATAATCCACCACCGCTGCTGGATAGCGCGCTTCGGCATATCCACCCATGCTCTGGATTATTCAGTATCCAGCATGGAATTCCACTTCATCAAGATCTGGCTGCCATCTGGACCTTCTGCCCAATAAATATCGTGCTCTCGATCTCCTGGGTTGGATACAACTGTATCACAGCCACATATGCCTTTCCAGGAATACTCTGCCCCTGATCCTGCCCATAGGCTGATCAAGCCAACGGAAGCGTTTGGTTTTCCATGGCGATCGCCATGTGGAAGCGAAGGTTATATCTCCGTTCCAGATTTCCTGCATAGTACATACCACGGAGCACAGCTTCCAGTGGTGCACCTCCCAGGCACAATACTAACGCGTTCAAAGGCATACTGATGTGCCCATCCCGGATGCGTTCAATCAAGCGCTCAAATTGGCCGGATGTCCTGTTATTTTCGTAGGTCCACACCCAGATAACTTCCGTCGCAATTCCAGCGTCCCTGGAAATCGGGTGGGTTTCCTTGGGTTTGGTCGACTTGGTCCAAATAGTAGTCAAGCATCTCAAGGAAT
This sequence comes from uncultured Chloroflexia bacterium, assembly GCA_963822175.1. Taxonomy (GTDB): domain Bacteria; phylum Chloroflexota; class Anaerolineae; order Anaerolineales; family UBA4823; genus FEB-25. The sequence continues at coordinate 843,092 of CAWGGJ010000008.1, forward strand.
GCCTGTTTATAGGTTTCTTCACCTGCTGACCAGAAATAATCAGTGTGGTCGTCCAACGCAAGATAAATACGCTTCTGAGTCTTGATGGCAGTGCAAATTTCGTTGAAGCGCGACAATACCGCTCCTGAGAAAAACACCATCCCACTGTGTAGAAAATCTCGACGAGTCAGTTTAATTTTACGTTTGTTTTGCATCGTTCTTCTCCTGCATCGACTAGATCAAACCTGAATTATGTGGAGTGATCCAGAAACAATATTCTCAGAGAGTTTAGCTCCCTTTTCAGTGCATTGCCTGATTATCATTTGGATATGAGTTCGATATTTTAGCATTCTCTTATTGAGTTCCCTGATTTTTTGCCTGGGCTGGATCATATCTATAGAGATAGCGTGGCCAACCATGATCGAAGCGTTTAGGTAAACTACGCAATTCAATGAATCGCTCGCCATAGTCTGTTTCCAAAACGTAATAATCTGCCAGAAAAGCCATCCATGGGTAAACTTCGAGAGGCCAATTTGCGAGGATATATGCTTTTCCTATTGGGTTGATGACAGGATTCAGGAGCTGTCTAGTATTGGGATGGTTACTTGTGTCCTTGCCTGGACCCCGGATCATATCCTCAAGTGCTACCCAATGCGCTGCTGGGTAAAGGACAAAGTCCTTATCCAATTGGCCCAGCGTAAGAGCGTACACAGGCCCATCCAGATTTCTTAATAGGCTGATAAGATCTTGATAACGAGCCTTTGCCTGTGAGGAAATTATCACATTTCTGGGATTATAAATAAACAAGGCAAGAGTGAGAAATATTGCCACATAAAATAGCCCATATTTACGTGACGTTTTACTGGCAGTCGAGAATCTATATAAACCGAGCGAGCCAACCAGAATAAACCAAGTACCCATCGGAATGAATACATTATTCGAAGAACCTGGATCAAGACTTCCCATGAAACCAGTCAGAAGCGCAAAAATAAACTGAACATGCCATATATTCAGATGTTTTCGGTCCCAGATGTATTGCCACAGGACTAGTAATCCGCCTGATAATGCCAGAATCGGGTAGGATTTCAAGATAAAGCCAAGATAATGGCGTACTGTTCCGAAATTAAACTCAGTCCAGTTACGCGGAACAGTCCAGGTAAAAAAGTGAAAATACTCGCCGAATATAGGTTGGCCTAAGAAGATATAAATAATTGGTCCAAGTAACACAGCAATAAACCAATAGATTAGTGACTTTCGAAATCCATCCTGCCACGTCAGGTAGATTAATCCACCAATAGCGAAGACGGCACCATGCTGTTTAAACCAAAAAGCGAGGACTAATACAACCACGCCCAATAAGCTAACCGCCTTAGAACGATTCAGGTATATTAAATATGTGCCTAATAAGGAGAAAAACAATAGCCAAGAGTCTGAATGCGCCGTGTCAAGATATGCATCCATGACCATATAAGCAGATGCAAATAGCCCAACAGTGATGAGGGACCACCACCGTGAACTTGTTTCTCGCATGATTACCAGATAGAGAATTACACCAGATCCGATCGTACCCAAGATAGCAACCATTCGCAAGGTTACAATATTTACACCGAAAACCCAACTGAATGGAATTGCTAGCCAGTAAAGGAGTGGATTATAAGCCAGGGGAACATATTCCGGGGTTGGCGCTGGATATACACTCGTAAAACTTGCCGCTCTTTGGAAATGCTGCCAGACTACCCCTTCCATCAAGTCCAAATGAAGTGGAAAACGAAGGTGATTAAGCCATAGATATATTAACAACAGCATTGATAATCCAGAGATCACTGCAAGCACCGATTTTGTGAGTCTAAAGGAACCACCTTTCCGACGCTGATACAGATATTCGATGAGAACCAATCCTATCCCAAATAGAATAAAAATGAGTCGAATGAAATTCATAAATGCCTCAGCTAATCACCATTGCTAAGTAATGTTTCTCTTTCAAGCCATTTTGTTATGGAATCTGCCACCACCTGATGTCCTTCTAACGTCCAGTGCATATTATCAGATCGGTAAAGACATTCTGGCTGGGCTGAACTCAACACTGGGCGTAAATCTAACAATGGAATCTCCAAATCAGCTGTGATCTCTGCCATCATCCTCTGCGGTAAATCCTGGTCGAAACGGGTAGTATCCTCCAGGTCGATATTTTTTGGTGCGTAAGCCAATTGGTTTTTTTCACAGACCTGAATTGGTGCAGGAACCAGAATAACAGCTATTTTTGCCCCTATCTGGTTTGCCATACCATCAATTTGCTTCATCCGTTCTCGGACTTTATCCTTCCCCTCACCTTCTAACTCTGGATGGTCACGCTCTAAGAATTGATAATTGCCCAGGAAATATCCATGTTCACGTGGTCTATCACGTAACAATTCATTGAGCGGTTCGATTAGCTGTAGACGGATTAAACGGCGAAGATGAACTAGGCGAAGGATCTGGGTAATGCTTTGAGGATTTGGTTGGTTAAATCCAATCGATAATTGAAAGTCCGTATCACTCCATAACACATCTTGAAAATCATTCACAAAAGACTCCACCATGATCAAATCCGGTTTATATTGCGGAGCAAACGTCTCTATTACTGATGCGTATTGGTTCGGGCCATAACCTGTAATCGCAAAATCAAGTACTTCTACTTCCTGATCCAATCGCTTCCTGAGTTCCTTCTCTAAAAGTCGCGGCCAGGCGTTTTCTGTATCTACTCCCTCAGCGCTGCTAAAGGCATCTCCTACAACCATAATGCGGAAGGTGTCTGGGTCTTTCTCTACTGGATATTCGGGTCCTGGGAAACCAAGATCATTGGCTGTAACCACATAATCATACCCTTCCCATCTTAATCGGGTTTTTTGAGAAGGCGTTAACTTCCAACCGAAAGCTACATCCGGTTCTAAGGAAGGTCTTTCTCCCCATCCAAGTACTTCTTGAGGCGCGTAAGCTCTAACTAATAGCTCACCTGCCACCAATCCAACTATTATTACGACTCCAATTGAAAATATTCCCAGTAATACTTTTATCCGATCCGACCATCGGCGTGGTCGAACAAGCCACCCCTTAATGCGATTCACTCCCCATTCAAGGGATACAGCCACCACCAACGTTAAACCAGCTGCCAGTAATGCGTTCATGCCCATTTTTACCAAGCCAGTGATACCAAGGGGTACGACTAGGATTATGATCGGATGGTGGATCAAATATAGTGAATAACTATGCTGGCCGATCCATTCTCCGATTTTTCCGCCAATCTTCCATCGTTTGAGAATATTGTAGAAAAGGATGAAAACTCCCACACCTAAAAGAAAGGGTGCGAAAGTCATTCCGAGCAGGAAGAGGGACAAAACCATCCCCAGAGCGTAGGTCAAGATCCCCAACAGGATTACACTGAATGAACGTAAGCTCTGATCAGCTTTCTCCTTGGATTGATAAAACCAGTATGCAAGGCTAATTCCAAAAACGAACTCAGGCAGCCGTGTAATGAAGATAGCTCCTCGCTGCCAGGGGTCCATATAAGTGGTGAAATTCAACAGTCCAAATGCCCTGGCGGGAAAGGCAATTAGACAGGCAATCACCAGTAGCCAGATTGGTCCAATTCGGCGTAAACCCATCCACAACAACGGGAAAACCAGGTAGAGCTGGATCAACAATCCGATATACCACCAGGCCGGAGAAAAATAGTAAAATAATTCCGGGGTGAAACGGATACCAAGGGTGCTTAGATACGTATTTATATTAAAGGCTGAGAGACCCCAGCCGGTGAGCAGCCAGAAAGCTATAAATAAAAGGTGGGCTCCCCACCACAATGGGAACACCCGCTCGCTACGCCGTGTATAAAAGTGGCCAAGCGGGAAAGGCTGAAGACCTGTGTGGTTGAGTAATCCCCAGGTCAAACCAAACCCACTGATGATAATAAAAAGCTGTACTCCCTGATCGCCGAACCAGCCGATATATCGAATGAGATTGAGCAGGATTCCCCACAACCCATATCCTTGTATCGGTGCTAGCTGAGCAATCCGTTCAGCCAATGGCGGCCAATCTGGTGTTGGATTGGCGATATACGGATAGCCAAATATTCGTTCTGAGAAATGGTTGATGAAGATCCAGAATTACAGCAAGCCCTTTGGTCAAATCCAACCAAACGAAACGATCGCTTGCGACCCCCTTTACCTTATCAGTGGTTTGAGATTTGATATACATCATATCGCCAATTCCCTTCACCAATTCTTGCGATCAAGGTTGCGTCTTCAGCCAGGAATTCTGGATCATAAATCTGAGACATGCGTGCATACCATACTTCGACCAGGTACTCCGAATAAACCATAAAGTTTGTGCCATGTTCAGGATGGTTAGCGGAATAAAATGCATAACCGGCATTCGAGTTAAGCGGTAGGGATGAATTATATACATTATAATTTCTAATAGTCAAGGGGATTATGCCGAGCATCATTATTCCTAATGCTACAGCTGGACCTCCTAACCGAATCTGACCTTGGCCAATCCAGACTATCCATAAGAATAGAAATGGTAGCCATATTAAAATCGTTTGGCAAAGCCAGGCAGCTATGCCTAGCACAGCACCCAGCCCTAGCTACCATCCCACTCCCGGACTTAATACATTGATATATTGTTTTTCTTCTTTCATCTTGTCAACGATAGCAAGAGACAATTCCATCATAGCCAACACGCATATGATGAAGAATGGTTCGGTCATTAAAAGTAGCATCGTGGAAGATGAAGTATAGGTAAACGGCAGTTAATCCCGCACCGACCAAGCCAGCTGTTTCTCCAAATAGTCGATGCCCAAGCCTGTATACAAGCCAAACCGACAATGTCCCAGCTATAACTGCTTGGATGAGTAGTGCTGCTAGTGGATGAACACTAAAAACCGAATAGACTGTCAACAGATAAAGTGTATAAGCGAAGGACCAACAAGCAGTAGGAATATTTGGTTGAATGTAAGGTACTAATAGGTTTCGAATGAATAACCTTTTCCAGTAATTAATGATATAGCCAGATTATGAGTAGAAACTTGATCGTAAACGCATACTTGGTGAACTCCTTCAAGGGTATCACCTATATATACTGACATGATTATGCGTAATATTATTGATAATCCAATGACAAGTATTATATATTTGTGGTATTTCAATATTTCATGCATATTTTGCTACTTACTCTCGTTCAGCAACTGATAATAAGGAAATCCCAAATGGTGTTTTTATTGATTGTTCATATTTTTGTAAAGTAGGAGAGACTAAGTTCAAGATCCTTAACTGGTTTTTGGGAGGCACTCTTTGTTTAATAATATGGCCATTAATGAACCATCCAATTGCTGCTATCATATTGATATATTTTTCTTTTTTTACTTTGAAACCCAAACTCTGTAGCTTCGTATGGAGTTCGTTTTTTGAATATCTGCGATAATGACCTATGGATGAATCCATAGTACCATAAAGCCATTGATGGGCAGGAACAATGAGTATCAAATTACCATTGGGAGCAAGTAATTTAAAAGAGTTCTTTAAAGCTAATTCGTCGTTTAAAATATGCTCTAATGTATTTATAGAGACAATTGTGTCAAAACAAAACGAATCGTATTGGAGAGTTTTTTCTTCTGTAATGTCTGCTTGTTCAAATGCTAAGTTTGAGAAACCACGATATTGAGTTCTTAAACTGACTATACTCTTATGATTTATATCAATCCCAAGAACAAATTCCCTATCCTTGATGAATTCGAATAAAATTTCCCAATCCACACCCGATTTCAAGTATACGCTTACCCATGTATGGAGAAATTTCTTCAAATAACCACGAATTGAAATTGTCAAGAAGAAATCGATCTTCTCTAACTTGTTGCAGAGCAGAATTTTCATACTGTGTTGGGTTGATTTTGCTGAACCATATTAATTGATATTACTTAAAGATTTGTTTTAAGAAATTTAAAATATTTTCTAAATGAATGTTCTAATTCAGGAAATTATTCTAGAATCATACCGAGCCTTGAAGTGGAGATTAAGGTTTATCAGATATTTATAAAGACTGATCAAATGAAGATTAAAATGTTGGTTGATAATATCTTGTTTGATCCTTGGGAGAGAACCTGTTAATGCAAGGAACAGAGTGGGGCGTGAAAGTTTACTATTACGTAGGCGAGATATCTTTCTTAATCAATGATGTAGTACTGCTTGTTGACCAGGAAGCGGGTTATGGATTTATTTGATATCTAGCCTTGGAGATGAAACCTTATCTAGTTTTATAAAGATGCATCCAAGAGAAAGGCATGCCCACGTCGTAAGCCGATAACCTGGAGGAAATTCCTAAAGACACTTATTGAATACTTTGTGTTTTCTTATAGAAATATACAGAATGAATAGCATGATTAAATCCATATAGATATGCTCCGGTCAATGGCAGATACTGCTTATCGACTAGTCCACCTGCAACAGCAAGATCATATCCCTTGTAGATAACGTCATGCAGCCTTGGGACGGATAAGTACATTACAGTCAGAGATCCAATAACTAACAGTGGCAGTTCGCGAACTCCCTTGAAAAGATCAAATATCGTTAACAGCATGATTGAAATCGGTAACAATAACCAAACGAAATGAATATCATCAACAAGCGGTGAAAAGACCATTAACGCAGTAAGCCTAAATCCGAATACAATGCCGCGGCTAATCCGAGATGATGCCTTTTTCCTTTGAAAGAAGATACAGCCAAATAACCAAAGCGGTTAACCCCACCACAATGGGAACACCCGCTCGCTCCGCCTTGTATAAAAGCGGCCAAGCGGGAAAGGCTGAAGACCCGTGTGGTTGAGTAATCCCCAAGTCAAACCAAATCCGCTGATGATAATAAAAAGCTGTACTCCCTGATCGCCGAACCAGCCGATATATCGAATGAGATTGAGCAGGATTTCCCCCTAACCCATATCCTTGTATCGGTGCTAGTTGAGCAATCCGTTTAGCCAATGGCGGCCAATCTGGTGTTGGATTGGCGATATACGGATAGCCAAATATTCGTTCTGAGAAATGGTTGATGAAGATCCAGATCACTACAATCCATTTGATCAAATCCAACCAAACGTAACGATCGCTTGCGACCCCCTTTACTTTATCAGTGGTTTGAGATTTGATATACATCGTATCGCCAATTCCCTTCACCAATTCTTGCGATCAAGGTTGCGTCTTCAGCCAGGAATTCTGGATCATATATTTGAAAAGTTCGCGCCCACCACCCTTCGACCAGATAATCCGGATTAACATTCAGAAAATACTGGCTGCCGAGCTGGTAGTCCAAAGGACCGCCGCGGTAACTAGCTGCATGGGTTTTGGTTAAGAGCGATTGATCTGGGTAGTGATAATCCAGATCGGTCAGGATTCCCAACTCACGTTCCCAGGTTTCGATTACTACCTCATTGCCTGCCACTCGATTTAAGTATTCAGCCACCGCACCCGGTGCCTGGAATTGACGTGCGCTGCGGAAGATATTTTCTTCTACTCCCACCCTGTCGATTACATCCGCCTGAACCAGGTTATAAACCTGGTATCCAGTATACAGGCTGAACGATACAAGGGCGACCAGGGTTCCCAGCACAGTCAACGACTTTGCTGAAAGACCAGGAGGATTTGCTGGTAACTTAAGTAGATCAGACCACAGCTCAGGCCAGCCAGACAACACACCGTTCAGCAGATCCGTGAATAATTTCCCCACAAATAACGCTATAATTATTGAAGGCGCTACTAAATAAGGCGGCCAGGGAACAATCCAAATAGTGTAATAAAGTAACCAAAGTATTGAAAACAAGATCAGAAATGCCCTAGACAGGCTTTCTGGCTTAGGTGAGAGCGACTGGACCACTATATAAAAAAGAGAAAGAAATCCCCAAAAGAGATAATAATGGCCTGTCCCGGCACCCAATATCCCGCGCAAGGCTGTGATAGTAGAAGGCAGGTAAAAACCCGTTGTAGTGCTTGCCAATTGGCGCAGTTTTTCAGCATTTTCGGCGAATGTGTCCGGTCCGAAGTTGAAATATTGCCACCCATACCAGGCCGCTATGCAGGTCACCGCGATCGCTCCCACCAGGAGTAGCTTTGTATAATTTTTCTGCTTGAAATAGATTAGATCCAGGATTGCTAAGAGTCCGATGGTGGCTGAACCAATTAGCAGATACTGGCTCTTGGTTACCATCGCTGCCCCCAGCAGGATTCCAGACAGAAAATACAGCCAGAGCTTGTTCAGGCGCAAGCCTTCCGCCCAGGCTAACCAACCCGCCAGGAAAAAACCGAGCGCCGGGATATCTCCTAGTACTTGTCTTCCATAGAGTAGAAAACTCGCCGCAGGTGAACCTAACAGTATCAGGATCGAAATAAAAGCGGTTGTCCAACCGAAAAGCCGTAGACCAGATAAGAAAAATACCAGGAGGGTTATAAGAGCAAAACTCGAAGTGACCCAGCGACCCTGTATTAAGCCTGCTCCAAAGATCTTGAATACTCCGGCTATTGGAAAAATAACAGTTGGGCCAACGCTCTGTACCGGGCCGAAGGTTTGGTAACCCTCAGAACTCTTTACGGCATAGACTCCATCCTGTGCCAGTGTTTTCGCCAAGGTGAGAGCTGCTCCTTCATCATGCCATGGGCGCGGATTCAACTGCAAGTTATAAAAAAGCAGGAACACTGCCGAAAATACAAGAATGATCAGCCCGATTGCCCGCCAATAGTGATACTTTCGCAGTTTGTCCATATGATTTGGTCTGTAAGTGTTACCTGTAGGTTCTTCTGCCATCAATTGCGATCTGCCTGTTTTCTTTGGTGTCGAAAAAGAAGGATGATGCCACTTATAAAAACTATAGACAGTATTATGCCTGCCCCGATCCCGACCAAGGTAGCCTGTCCAGCCCCAGTCGCACAATGGACCTGCCGGTAGGCTGGACGGAGGAGTTCTTTCACCCGTTGCACCGAGACCCGGTCCTTTAAGGTGGTAAAACTGTGCTCCTCACTGATCGTGGTTCTACCTATGCTATCCCGAGACACCACATGATAGTAATATTGGGTGTCCGGCTGCAGCCCGTAAACTATTAAGGAATGGTCGATCATCAGCGTCTCATGGAATACCTCGGCTGCGATCGGGCGTGCTCCTGGGCTTGTCCCAGCGATCTGCCAGTCGACCGGCCCGGAGGCCAGCTTAACCCACACTCCACCGTCTGCCGGGATATCTGTCTGCCATGTGACCACTGCTTCTCGCATCCCACTCTGGATCTGCAAGTCGGAAATGGTTGGATCAGGTCCAGTTTGATTTTCCTGACTGATCAAGATGAAATCGCTTGCCTGTTCGGTTTCAACGGTAAAATCTGACACTGCCCAGCTACGCAGCAGGTTTTGTAACTCCGCGCTCAATTGAGCATCGCTTTGGGATAACGCATCGTCACTTGAATTGCCAGCTAACACCTGCTCTCCGCTCGCCGTATCCAGCACAAGCGTTGCCGATGGTGTAGCTGGGAAGACACCCATGTCAGCCAACATATTAACTGTGACCTGCTGGATGATGCGATTAGGTTCATAAACTGCCAATCCCCATGACCAGTTGTTCGTTCCGGTGGCAAAGATAATTGCCCCACTGGGTGCGGTGTAGCGGGTTACATTGGCTATAGCTTCTCTATACTCATAACGCCGTCCGTCATCGATCAGAAAGCCACCATATGTGGGTGAACCTGCCAGTGTCGTAATTCCTGGTGGGGTTTTACCGTTATCGGTCATCGCATCCCATTCCCAGCCGATCAGGTGTGTTCCAATATCAGCTAGCTCACCGTCTTCCAGCCCTTGAAGGGCAGTGTTGCGGTAAATCCCATCTTTTCCCTGTTCTGCACTCACCCGCAAGGGAAAGTAGCGCACATCGTTATCACCAATGTATTGGATCCCCACTAGCCCATTTTCAGGGTTATTAACTCCTAGTTTGTCGCGCCATGTCGTTGTTGGGTAACCCGAGGGATCAGGTGGTCCGCTTTCTGTCGTTTTATAAACTACCATCACCCGTTCTGCTTCTCCCGACCAGGGATCAGGTTCGAAGCGTACCCGCCAATAGCTGACATTAGAGGATAAAGATTCCCAAGTGCACACCAGCATCCCGGGCTGAGGTCACTGCATCGCGCATTTCCTGTGACCAGTATTCATCATGGCCAGACGAGAGAAAAGTTCGGTGGTCAAGCAAAAAGTTTTCTTCTGAAGGTTTCCCTGATCGGTGAGTATCGATATTTGTCTGATAAGTTACATCGTAGCCTTGCGACTTAAGCCAGAAAATTAGCGGGTAATCTGTCCAGAAATAAGAATTCTGAAAGACGGGTGGCCAGCTGTTCGGCCGGTCAAAAGATACCTTGACTGCTCGGGGAGCATCAGCCACCGTCGGGCAATAGTCCCAGCTTAACGATGAGTAGGCGCTTTTATCCCCATAAGGATTGTATGCTAGGTAGGTAGTGACACTAAGCTGGGTGAGGATGTCTGAGCTACGCTGGTCTTCTCTGACTATAAAATGAATGAAATTTTCACCGCCACTGTCTGACCTGACCAATTTGACCAAATATACTCCGGAAATCCATTCCGCTGGGATGGTCAGTTCGTAGCTAGTGGACCAATTGCTACATGAAACCAAGCCGGTCGAACGAATTGTTTGACAGGTAGGCTGAGCTTGTCCCCGAATCCCCTTGGCTTCGTGCATCAGTCTCCCACCAGTGCCACTATAATAACCGCTGCGATAAATAAATAAGTCATACTCAGGTCCAGTAGTGTTGATGTAAAGTTTAATAGTCTCCCCAGGATTCAGGCTGGTAGCAGAGGCAAATCCTTCGATATCACCCAACCGCCGGGTAATACGCCATCCATTAGTCCCTGGCTTACAGTTTTCCGCTACGATTGGATTGGCTGGATGATCACATATGCTCTGGTCTGCTGCCTGTATGGGTGCGACAAATACAAAAAAAACTAGAATAATTATTGAAAAAATTTTTATTAGCATCGTTGTGGTTGTCTTGGGTCTCATGGTGCAAAATCGCTAATTATTGGGCATGGGTTTAAGAGCATCCCGCATCTGTCTGATCAACTCAATTACATCCGCATCATTGAGTAGGTTATTCATCTCTGCCGGATCTGTCACCCAGTCATACAGCTCTTCTCCAAATTTCTCGTGAACCAGGTACTGATATTGTTGTGTGACGATTGAGCTTAACCCTCCAGAACTGGTTAGGTGTTGTTCAGGAACCCATGACTGCTGAGTGATCTCAGATATTGGGGCTGGAAAATCAGGCGAACTATTCGGATTGTTCCAAAGCCGTTGTAAAGAAGGACTGGGAAAAATTTTCTTCGCATCTACACCGGATATATCCATGACTGTATTTGATAGAGACGTAAGGGAGACAGGCGTGTTTATGCGAACATTTCCAGGGAGTAAAGCTGGTTGCCATATGATCAGCGGCACATGAATCTCCGGCAGGTAAAGGGATCCTGCATGACCCATTAAACCATGCTCACCGAACATTTCGCCATGGTCAGCAGTGACAATTACCACAGTGTTCTCGAGATTTCCTCGGTCATCCAATCCTTTTAATAACTCTCCAATAAAGTGATCCACATAGGCAATTGCACCATCATAGGAATCGACCTCATCCTGGAGCTGTGCAGTCGTAAGAGGCAGGTAGAGGTGATCTAAATCCCAATCGGTATTGATTAAACCACCGGGATTTTCCTTGCTTGAGAACATACTGCGGTAGGGTTGAGGCGGGATGTAAGGATCATGAGCATCAAAGTAATTAATGAAAAGATAAAATGGTTTTTCGTCACCCTGATCAAGCCATTGGAAGACATTCCGATTAATCTGCTCAGCGAGAACGCGATTCGTCCTGTATTGCAGACCCAATAAGTTGTGTAAAAATTCATATTCAAACGTCCAGCTTAAAAGAGTACCACTGACTGAACCATTTGTTGATGAATAATAATCATCGAAATGTATAAAACCCTGCCCATAACCATCCACCCGGTTGATGATCTCTGGCGTTCCGGAAAAACCTCCTGTTCGATATCCATTGGTCCTCAATGCTTCGGCAATTGTTGGATCAACGTCATTTAATCCTTCATCAAAATCATACTGCTCATGTAAATACCGACCATTAAAAATTGTTGCATGCGAATAAGCTGTAAAATCAGAAGGTGAGATAGCCGTTTCAAATAAAACACCCTCACTAGCCAGGCGATCGATATTTGGGCTGGTTTGTCTCTGATACCCATAACTTGCAAGGTGATCGGCACGCAAGGTGTCTACTACGAGTAATATGATATTTGGGGATCCTGGTTTCGCTTCAGACAGGCGAGAAGTTGCAATCTTCTCCTCAAGCCAGAAACTACCTTTTATGGCGATTATGGCGAAAAGAGCCACTCCGCCGAGCCATGGCAAGCTCTTCCGCCAGAATATTAGTGCATTCTCTTGTCTCTTTATCAACCAGCGGGAGAATTCAAATGCGAGAATAGCGGCCAAAAAAATTCCCAAATATATCGTCAGCCAACGATGGAAAAAGAGTATCAACAAATCAAGGATAGATAAAATTGAAAATGAATAAATTCCCAAAATAATTACAGGGAAGCGCTTTATAAACAAACTAGGGAACCAGATTACCAGGCCAATAATCAGGAATAAAATAAGATCGAAAAAAGCAGATATCCAGATAATTTCCAGAGAGCCGCCAAGATATGCATAAATCCCTGAAAGCCAGCCCAACCGCCGGAATATCCATAATACTATCCCTTCGAGCAGGCCAGTAGCCAGGCCAAACCATGCACTCATGAGCATTACTTTCCATAGTTTCTCTATTGGAGTACTCGAGTCGGTGGGCAAATTATTTAATCGCTGAAGCAATCGATGACCCGGTGGAAGGAGGAGGAAAATCCCACCTATGATTATTAATCCTCCAATGAATGCCAATGAAAGCTGCTTTAAACCTAAACCTGGATATCTATCCAACCCAAGCTTATCCGCGAAGACTCCAATAATTAATAGGACTACTCCAATGAGGACTACGATAAAGGGTAATATTTTTCTCATAAAATCCGAATTATATTCAATAGTCGCTCTTTGAGGTTAATCCGATATAAATAGAATTCCGAAATATAAGTCCATTGGTCATAAAACAAGTAAGGTGACAATCCGAATCAGGATATATCAGCTATGCTATTTTTGGTGTAGAAATAAAAACCTTATTGAGGAAAACTATTAACTGTCGATATAATCTTATCCAGATCAGGCTGGATTAAACCAGCATGCACAGGTAATGAGAGTACTTCTCTGGCAGCTTGCTCTGTCACCGGTAGGCTCTGGGAATATCCCAATACCTGGGTGTAATAAGTCTGCTGGTGGATTGGCACCGGATAATATACCTCCGAGCCAACCTCATGTGCAAGAAGGTATTCTCTTAATAAATCGCGCTTATTCCCCATTACACGCACGGTAAATTGATGAAAGACATGCTGGCATTCAGGCGGCGTATGAGGTGTGACCACACCTCGCAGATGGTCGCTGAGATATTCAGCATTTTCTCGCCGTATATTGTTGAAACGATCCAGTTTATTTAGCTGGGCAAGGCCAATCGCGGCATGAATGTCAGTCATGCGGAAATTGAAGCCGAGCTCGTCGTGGTAATAACGCCGGCGCATCCCATGCTGTCGGATTACCCGGCAGTTTTCAGCGATTCTTGTGTCGTTAGTGGTAATCATGCCACCCTCACCGGAGGTCATATTTTTGGTTGGATAGAGTGAAAATGTTCCCGTACCGAAGGAACCCACTCGTTTACCTTTGTAAGTCGCTCCATGACTCTGGCAGGCGTCCTCGATCACAGCTAGACCATGGTCCCTGGCTATCGTCATAATGGAATCCATGTCACAGCTTAATCCATACAAGTGTATGGGCAAGATAGCTTTTGTCCGTGGGTTGATGGCCTTTTCGATAAGTCGAGGATCAAGGTTATAAGTTGCGGGATCTATATCCACAAATACCGGACGGGCACCGGTGAAAAGGACACTATTGGATGAGGCAATGAAAGTGAATGGCGAGGTAATCACTTCATCACCGGGACCAATACCATGGGCTAATAATGCTGTGTGTAGCGAGGTAGTTCCTGAAGAAGTCGCTACTGCGTAGGCTACTCCGCACATCTTAGCAAATGCTTCCTCGAAGGCTTTAACTCGTGGTCCCTGGGCTAAAATGCCTGAATTGAGCACTTCAAGCACAGCTTTTTTTTCTTCTTCACCAATTTGTGGTTTGGCCATATTGATCATTTCAATCTCTCCCAATCCTGGATTTTAATTTCCACTCGTTCATGGCATTTTTGGCATTCCGCTATCACATGGCTATCCTTCTTAGTGATCTTTTCAAGAGTAGATCCGCAAGGGCAAATAAAGCCGTGAAGTCGAGCAGGATTTCCCCAGGCTAACCCATAGTCTGGAATATCCCGTGAAACTACACTGCCTGAGCCAATTAATGCCCAACGACCGATGGTCACTCCACACACGATTGTAGAATTGGCACCAAGCGCTGCACCACTGCGAATCAAGGTGGTGGAAAGCACCCAATCATCTGCATTCTTCAACGAACCGTTCGGGTTGATTGCTCGTGGTCGCAAGTCATTCGTGAAACAGACATGGGGTCCAATAAACACTCCATCTTCGAGTGTAACACCATGATAAACCGACACATAATTCTGAAATCTTGACATTATCCCCGATCGATACGCCAGCATCAATGTAAACCCCCTTGCCGATTATGCAATTTTTTCCAATACATGCTCCTTCACGTACCTGTGCATGGTGCCAAATGCTGCTTCCTTCTCCAATTTTGATATTCGTTGCTACTTCTGCACTTGGATGAATCCGGATAGACATAACAGTTTCCTCAAAATTTTCGATGTATTTGAATTCATATTATTGCATTAATGAGAGAATAAAATAATAACATTTATTAATAGTTTATTACCATGATATCTCCCTATTAATTTGGATGATATAACATTCTTTCAGTATGACTTTATAACAAAAATGAGATCCAATTTGTAAAGAAGCCTAGACATTACTTATTTTAAAGATTTTCAAACGCAATCAATTTAACTTTAGATTTCCCCAGCAGAATAAAATCTGCCACTTACAATTGAACTAAATTTAATTCACATCAACATAACTTGAAAATGTATAATTTAGTTCTGAAGGATCGGCGTGTGTATAAAATACGATACTATATTGATTAAGAAATCAAAAAAACTACTCCCCAATCAATATAGCATTTTTAGAAGAATATAATAATCCGAGTAAATTGATGTGAGTTCTTTACGGGTTTATATTTTGTTTTCCCTTTTTTTGTTTTGATTTCTCTGAGTAATGCCGGTAATACCGATGACTATACATTTCCCCACTTTTCCGTTCTTGTATGACAACTCCCAGTAGGTTAATACCTGCCATTCGTAAATCAGTAATAACTCTCTTGAGAAGATCAGTTCGCGTTTTCCCCACTTGGGATACAATGATCACTCCATTTATAAGTTTTCCCAAAAGAAATGGGTCGGTAAACATTAATGCGGGTGGGCTATCGTAAAGAACTACATCTGCAAGGGAAGCTTAACTCCTTTATGATACTTTTCATCCGTTCAGAACCAAGCATTTCGATGGAACTGATTTTGCCTGAACCACAGGTAAGTATTTTTAGATTTTGTAATTGTGTCTCTCGCAAACAAGTCGTTGCTTTCATTTGGGCATTGCTAATCAGATTTTTTAATCCAATTTCATTGTTTATACCAAACAAATTATGGATTTCAGATTTCCGTAAATCAGCATCTACTAGGATTACCCGATTACCATATTGGGCCATAACTATCGCAAGGTTTGATATCGTCAAACTTTTACCAACGGATGGTTCTGCGCTAGTTATTAAAATTGTTCGCAATGATTGCCAATTGGAAATAGATTGTATGTTCATCCTAAGCATCCGGAATAAATCAACTACAGGTAATAGGGGGGAATTCAATGCCACTAATTTGTTGTCATTTTTATCTCCATCAATGCGACCTATCTTTGCCAACGTAGGTAAATTCACAAAGCGTTGAGTATCTGTTAAAGATTGAATTGTGTCATCCAAATATTCAATGAGGAAAATACCTCCCACAGACAAAACGAAACCGATCAATGCAGCTAATAAAACATTTTTTGGAATATCCGGGGAAAATGGTGTCGAAGGAATTACTGCCTCTTCAATAATCTGGAGAGTATTTACATCGCCGCCCTCGATGGATTTTAACAGCTCAGCATATGTAGCTTGCCAATTGGTAATTTTCGTCTCAAAAATATCAATCTGATTTTGAAGATCCTGAATTTGCCTTGAGCTATTAGAAGCATCTAATTGGGTTTTTAAACTTGCTACTTCTGCTTGGGCAGTCCGAATTTTATTGTCTAAATCTGTTAATTGCACCTTAATAAACTCGATTTGTGTTTGGTCTATCTGGTTTTCCCCAGATGGGCTAAGACGAATAAGCTGCTGTGCTATTGTGTCTGCAAGTAGTTTTGCTATCGTTGGATCACTATCTGTAACGTAGATTTCTATCAATTGAGTTTGTGAAACCGTACTTGATTTTACTTTTTTTGATATCCATCTCCAATCTCCATCCCAGCCTAGATTTTCTGATACGGCTTTTAACACCGGTTCACGCAGAACCATCTGAGCGTACGTGCTAGCTAATTGCTGGCCTGTATAAATCTGAGAAGATGTTGTATCAGGATTCTGTATGATATTGCCAACCATCAGAGTGGTCTTTGTTCTAAATTGAGGAGTAGTATTTTTACTGGCATAATAGCTCGATGCTGATGCTATTAAAACGGATAGTATGATTAGCCACCACCACTTCCAGACTACTCCGATATATTGACGCAATTCCATTAATCAACCCCGTTTTTCATATGACCTAATAGATATATTGATGATACAACCAATGAAAGTACAAAATGGAATATCATAACTTAGTAATAGAGTTAATTATAAACCAGGATAAAAAATATACTTATCATTATTGTATGGTTATTGTTTATTTTACTGTATCCTTAATATTATCAATTACCCAGTCAATCTGCTCAGTTGTTAATTCAGGATACATTGGTAGTGATAATATTTCCTGAGTAATCTGTTCTGTGACTGGTAAACTACCTCTGCCCTCACTCATTTCAGAGTAGCATTCTTGTAAATGCACTGGCACTGGATAGTGGATACCTGTACCAATACCATGAGAAGATAGGTGCTCCCGTAAAGCATCCCTTTCTAGTGCCCTGATCACATATAGATGGTAGACATGTTGATTTCCATTGCCAACAGCTGGAAGGACAATATCCAAACCTTCTAACGCTTCTTTATAATGTTCAGCATTTTTCCTGCGCATGTCATTCCACTTATCTAGATACTTTAGCTTGATTCGCAAAGCAGATGCTTGAAGTTCATCTAGCCGTCCATTCCATCCAAGCATTTCATGATAATATCGCTTCTCAGAACCGTGGTCCCTGATCATCTTCACCTTGCGTGCAATATCGGGATTATTTGTTGTGACCATACCTGCTTCACCATATGCACCGAGGTTCTTTGTAAAGTAAAAGCTAAATCCAGCTGCATCACCCATGGAACCTGCTTTATGTCCTTTATAACTTGCGCCATGTGCCTGGCAAGCATCTTCAATGACCAATAGATTATACTTTTTTGCGATGTCCAAAACCGGGTCCATATCGACGCATTGACCATACAAATGGACAGGAAGAATGGCTTTTGTGCGAGGTGTGATTTTAGCTTCAATTTGTGAAGGATCCATGAGAAGGGTATCCGGGAGGATATCGATGAATACAGGTTTCGCTCCAGTTAATAAAATTGCTTCAGTTGTAGCTATGAAAGTATGGGATACAGTTATGACTTCATGTCCAGGGCCAACTCCAGCCGCTCGCAATGCTTGGTGGACTGCATTAGTTCCATCACTAACACCAATTGCACTTGCAACGCCACAATAATTTGCAAATTCCTGCTCAAAAGCTTGTACGTTAGGACCTAAAAATAGCCGCATGCTTTTCAGGGCAGCTTCCCAGGCAGCAAATATTTCGTTTTTGAGAGGTTCATATTGAGCATATAGATCGACAAGTGGAATATTCATATTCATTGATTATCTCCTTATTTATTTTTCAGTAATGAGCTATCGGTCTTATTTCTCATTTACCCAACGTAAAAAACGGGCGGGATTACCTGCTACAACAGCTCCATCAGGAACATCATGAGTTATGACACTTCCTGCACCAATAATTGCATTTTCTCCAACAGTAACTCCGCATAAGATTGTAGAACCTGAGCCAATAGACGCACGTTTTTTAACCATGGTCCTCTCCAATGTCCAGTCCACATCGGTTTTAACGCTGCCATCATCGTTTGTGGCATGTGGATAACGATCGTTGATAAAAGTAACTGAGTGCCCCACGAAGACCTCATCCTCGATTATTACACCTTCACAGATAAATGTATGACTCGATACCTTGACACGTTTTCCTATTTTAGCTCCCCTTTGTATTTCAACAAAAGTTCCAATTTTACTCTCATCACCAACCTCACAGCCATACATATTTACAAATGCATAGATTTTAACTTCTTTTCCCAATTTGACATCCGGAGCTATTCGAACAAAGTCACCGGTTACCATTTTAGTTCTTCCATGTGACCATGATTTGTTAATGATTTTTGCGCAGCTTCAAGTATTCGTACCACATACAGACCATCTTCTCCGCTGCTAGTGGGTTTGGTATGGTTTGTGATACATTCCAAAAAGTGTCGGCATTCAACCTTAAGAGGTTCGACAAGGCGGATGTTTGGTATAAGGATATCTCCATAACGGTAAGAAAGCTGGAACTCATCATAAGTGTTTGTATAGTCAGGAGATTCCACACCTTTATCATATATTTTTATCTTTTCCAGATTTTCAATATCGTTGTAAACAGCCATTTTCTTGCTTCCTACAACAGTTACACGCCTTACCTTGCATGGATCAAGCCAGCTCACATGGATGTGAGCCATTACGTTATCAGGGAATACCAGGTTCATATAGGCAACATCAAAAATATCATCGAATACACAGTCCAGTCCATGGACACTGACTGCCAGGGGTAGTTGGCCTGTAAGGTAGATCAAAATCGAGAGATCATGAGGCGCGAGATCCCACATGACGTTTGAATCTCGCTGGAATAGTCCAAGATTCAAGCGAGCAGCATCCAGGTAGTGAATCTTGCCTAATTCACCACTATCCATCAGTTCCTTCATAGCCCGGACGGCAGCATTGTATGCAAAGGTATGGCCAACCATTAACACCAGCTTCTTTTGCTCAGCTAGCTCAATTAAATCTTCGGCATGGATTGAATTCAAGGTGAGAGGTTTCTCTACCATCACATGTAAACCATGCAGTAAGCAGTCTTTGGCAATCTGATAATGGGAAGCCGGTGGGGTTGCAATTACTATCCCATCTAGGTTTTGCTGGAAGAGGTCCAAGTAGTTTTTCGTAGTCTTTATACTTGGATAAGAATGCTTTATAAATTGCAGCCTGTCCTCCTTTAGATCAGCAACAATTAACACCTCTGATGAGGGATTATCGACAAAGTTTCTGATGAGATTCGGACCCCAATAACCACAGCCAATAACTCCGATCTTTATTTTATCCATACATCCTCCAGATTCTTACAACTAACTGATGATTAGCCCTGATATTTATGGTTATACTCGATAAACTCATTTTAAAAATTAGATTGGACAATCAGAATTGTTAAGTGCTTTGAATGACATACGAGTGGATTTATGAAGTTTATAAACATTAGTAATATTTTCACTTATCGTAAAATAACCCTGTCTCCTCTTGATATAACGTTTTATGCCATTCTCGAAGAGATCTTTTCGTATTTACCGAGTTCTTCGGATAAATTATTTCTAGTAGAAAATGACGGGTGGACATTATTTGTTAGAATTACCTTTGAGCTGTATGCAATAAATCAGCATATATGTTTATAAGTTGTGTGCCAATATTTTCCCATTTATGGTACCGTTCCACATATTTTCTTCCATTCCAGCCCAGGTTACTTCTTTTGTCATCATCTCCAATTAACTCAATAATACATCTCGCAAATTCATCAGCTGAATCAGCAACTAGTAATTCCCTGCCTGGCTGAACCTGTAATGCTTGGCTCACGATCGATGTGGTTACACATGGAGTCCCGACCGACATAGCTTCCAGGATTTTGTTTTGTATACCAGATCCGGTCAACATTGGTCCAATCGCAACTGTAGCATTGGCTAAATGTGGTCGCACATCTGCAACGGTTCCTGTTACTTCCACACTGGAATCCTCTGATAGCATTCGGATAGCCCTATTGGGGTTTCTACCTACGATTTTAAATTTCGCTTGTGGATACTTCTTGCGTATTATTGGAAATACTTGATTATAGAACCATAAAACACTGGAAACATTTACGTAATAATTCATTTTTCCGAGAAATACTATAGAAAATTGATCCCTTTTACATTCAGAATAAGTAAAATAATCCAGATCTACACCGTTTGGCAGTGTCAGGACATTTAAATGATCTTCTGTGAGAACCATCCGATCTCTAGGCGAACTTACCAAGACTCTGTCATAATATTTTACAACTTCTGGCTCGTAATGTTTCATCTTTACTAATTCAAACCAGGCAGTTGCTCGCTTTTGCCAAGATAAGTAAGGCGCAGAAAGGCTTCGTTGATAAGCGAGAGACAGGCTGTCTACAGCATCAAAAATTTTCGGAATTTCTCTAATGGTTTCAGTGTATGGTACAGCCCGGATAAATTCTGTATGTATAAGATCCCATTCTTTAAAATCAATGACTTTAGTGATTATCTGATTGATGGTTTTTTTTGCGGCACTTGATTTACAGTAAGCTACTGATATTGGTACTTTAGTCGGTAGAGATAATAAAGAATTTAGGTAAGCTTCGGTTTTTTTTACTGGTATACAGCGAACTTCTTGGCAATATTGGGCAACCTCTTCTAAGTATTGAATTTCCTCGGCTGGTTGGGCAAGGCAAACTAATGTGACTTCATGACCATGTCGGGCTAATTCACGGATAAAAGCTAACGGACGTATCCGCATTCTTGATGGTACATATGGGGTTACAAAAAGTATCCGTAATGGACTCAAACTAAATTTCCTGGGTATTTTCTAGTCACTTTGCATGACTACTCGTGTAGCTTTTAATAATTGTTCGGCGTCAGAGAAATATTCTTCGATTGAGCCAAAATTTTGGATCCATTTCGCATAGCGTGATATGCCCTCTTCAATTAATACCCTTGGTTTCCATCCAAGTTTCCTTATTTTTGAAGCGTCAGTCACTAAATGCCGTACATCTCCAGGTCGGAATTCACCGCGTAATTCAGGTTTTACACTCTTGTCGTATACTTTTGTAAGACAGGTAATAAAATCTAAAATTGTAGTACCAATGCCTGTACCTACATTGAATACCTCGTAATTGGCTTCTTCTTTTTCTGCAACAAGAACATTCGCTTCTGCGACATCCTCAACAAACATAAAATCTCGTGTTTGACGACCATCTTCATAGACAATTGGTGGTTTACCAGTCATTATACAAGTCGAAAAGATAGAGCAGATACCTGTATAGGGATTGAACAATGATTGCCGAGGGCCATATGTAAGTGAATAGCGCAATGCAACTGTTGGCACCTGATAGAGCTTGCCAAGGTTAAGGGCAAGCATTTCATTCCAATACTTCGACATTGCATATGGAAGAAAGGGATCTACCTGAGTTTCATCACATGGACTTCCCATCATCTCTATGCCGCAGACCGGGCAGTGATGTTCCCAATTACGATCAGACAGTTGTTCAATGGACCGAGGTTTTGGTGCATAAATTCCATGTTCTCGGCATTGATACCTTCCCTCTCCAAGTACTGCTTGTGATGAAGCAACAATTACTTTCTTAACAGGATGCTTATCGTGTATCAACTCAAAAAGGATCGCTGTAGGTAGTGAATTATTGGTAAAGTAATGCGATATGGCGCTGGTGAATTCGCCATCTGCTGCCTGGTGGAATACCCAGTCAACCCCCTCAAGGGCGCGGTCAAGCTCTTCACGGTTTCGTACATCACCTTTCATGAATTCCGCTTCAGGCGCAATCCAGTTTGGTTTCCCTAATAAGTGTGTTGGTTTAGCAAGATTATCTAATATCCGAACTTGATGTCCTTTATGGATCAACAGGTCGACAATATGTGAGCCAATTAAACCGGCTCCACCGGTTACGAGAGTCTTCATAAAATTTGTCCTTTAATTATTCTAATGAGAATATATAGTCTAGTTGGAATTTCTGATCAAGAGACTATATGAGTAATTCGACCCCATATCCAATTCCAAAGACTATAAATCGCCAATCCTGCAAAGGGCATCAAAGCAGCATCAATTGGTAACCGATAACGAATACTAGCCCAGGTCAAAATGTGTAACGTCGAGAAGATGATTACAAATAAATAAATGAGTGAGCAACGTTTCCAATCATGAAGAGAGAGAATCAAGCCAAGACAGAAAAATGGCAAGTAAAGACCGAACGAAAGCAATCGCATCAGGTTGCTTGCAAGGTCGGATTCTGGTGAGAACCAGAAATTAAAAAAGACCCTACGCGGTTTAGGCTCAATAATAAATACCTACCCGGATCCTGAAGTATGAATTCAACGCCACGTACTATAAGAGCTGTGTTCCATTGAGCTCCGTTAAGCCCTAATGACATTAAATCAGATGGAAGTGGAGCCACATAATCCTGGTCAAAATGAGTACCATGATAAGGGTGGTTTGCAGAATATAGTGCAAAACCAGCATTAGAATTTAGTGGAAGGAAAGCGTGATAATTCACGTAATTCCTAATTGTCCAGGGTAATATTAACAATATTATGATCCCTGAGGTTAGAATAGGACCCCAAAGGTGTATTCGTCCACGTCCAGCTAAAGCGAAACCATAAAAACAGGAATGGTATCCAGAGTAAGATAGTTTGACGAAGAATCGCCGAAATCCCCAAAACAATACCTAATCCAAACCACCAATAAATGCCCGGTGTAAAAACCCGCTTATGTTGCTCATTTTCTTTAAGCTTGTCAATTATTGCAAGTGACAATTCCAGCATTGCCAATACGGTTACCGTGAAGAACGGCTCAGTCATTAATGCTGCATCGTAGAAAATGAAATATGCATAAACAGCTGTTAATCCGGCAGCGATTAGTCCCACCGTTTTACTGAACAAACGTTTTCCCAGCAGGTATACCAGCCAGACCGACAATACTCCTGCAATTACAGCCTGAAGAATCCGGGCAATTATTGGGTGATATCCGGCGATTGCATAAACTCCTGCAAGATAGAGTGGATATAAGAATGACCAGTGCGCTGTGGGGTGATTTGCCTGGGTGAAGCCTGGGTACCAGTCATTCGTAAAACTGTAACCTTTTCCTGCAAGTAAGGACTGTGCAAGGGCATTATATGTGACCTGATCCTGGATACGTTTCTGTTGAGCTCCTAATAAGGTGTCTCCGAGATATAGAGAAGTAACCAGCCTTAATAGAACAGCAACCAATATAATTGTTATTATCAGGGTAGTATGTTTATTTTTCACTGTTTACTAGGAATTTCAGGAAGGATAAATCTCGTCCCAGGCATAATAGATTGAATTATAGTCATAGTTCTTTTCAACCCACAGTCGGCCATTGGTTCTTAGTTTCTCAGCCAAAGAGGGTTCACGGAGTACTCTTGTCACTGCCTGAGCAAAGGATTCGGGATCGTCAGCAATCAATATATTTTCGCCAGCCAGGTAATGAATGCCTTCAGCTCCTATAGTAGTCGAAATGATAGGTAGACCCCAACGCCATGCTTCGATGATCTTTACCCTCATTCCACCTGCGGATAGCAAGGGTACAATAAAAGCCCCAGTCCGTTCAAGGTAGGGTAGGGGGTCTGGAACATAACCTGGCACTTTTATCGATGATTTTCCATTTCGACAGATAGAAAGTGCTTGCACCTCTGCTGGAGGATTTTTCCCGGCAATTGTGAATATCGCTTGTGGAATTTGTTCAAGCACCTTTGGCCAAACCCGGTGAACAAACCAAAGTACACCTTCAATGTTTGGTAACCAAAACATTGTTCCTAAATGCAAAACTTCAAGTGACTCGAGTTGTGGTTTTACTGGGGGAATGGATTGTGTATCGACACATATAGGTATCGTAGTAAAACATTTACCTGTCAAGGTCGACATTTTATTAACCCTTTTCCCATAGCTAGATTGGCTCAAGCTTTTTAAAGGTATTTTGGTCTTCTTTGGTGACTGTGACCACATGGTCGAATTGATTACAAACCTTGGCTTCATAGCTCTTTAGCTTGCGCCATTCATATTCTAGAAACAATCGTTTAACAGGATTTCCTCTCTCCAGAAGCTAGTCGTTGAAATATCTTGTAGCAGGCGTTATGTTCATCTACTACAGTCTTTATGTTTGGAGAAATCTTTTTTGCACGTAGAGCATATTGTGCCATCCATAATTGGTCGGAGTGGATAAAGTCGAAGTGTTTGGTCAATATTAGGTTATCTACCATATGGCACATTTTGGGTACATAATCCCTACGAATTGTAAATGTATCACCAGTTATTAGACTAAACACTAATGCAGATAAATTCTGAATAAAGCCGCGGTGTAATAAAACTACATCAACTTCTTCACAAAATTCTCTAAGGTGGTGGATTGCATCAACAGTATCATCTGGTCTTGAGAAGGCAAGAAGAGTCACCTGATGCTTTTTTGATAGATGTTGTAACACATAATATGAGCGTACCTTTGGACCGGCATCTGGTGGGAATGGAATTAGCTGTGAGAGAAAAAGGATACGGCTCATCAGGCTTTATAAAAACAAGGCTCGGCGTACCATATTCCAATGTATTAAAACCTCATCATGTGCACCGTCCTTTTTTAATCCCCATAAAGAAATCCAAAGGATTGTCTTTAGTAAATTATTGCTAAATATCGATAATTTATAGGCAATAACAGCTCCTTTTCCGTAATGTTTTCGAAAGAATAGTGCTTTTTTCTCAAAAATTCTCTCGTATCGGCGGATTGGTATTCTATTCATTGTTGCCCCTCCCAGATGAATAACCTCTGCCGATGGAAGATGGAAGATCTTCCAACCTGCCTTGTTTATCCGGTAGCACCAATCCACTTCCTCAGAATACAAAGGATCGAAACGAGTATCAAGGTAACCAACTTGTTGTGCGACAGAAGCGCGTACGACCATGCAAGCTCCGCATACATTTGCGACCCTCAGCGGCCTTCCATGGCTTTTTGGTACTGGTAGAATAAGTTCTGAAACTGGACGAAAGCCATCATAAATTGGATGAGGTGTATAGTCATAGCATAGCTGTTGTGAACCATCAGGATTGAGAAGATTCGCGCCAACAGCACCTACGTCAGTATGATCATCTAAAAACTTAACAATTTCTTGAAATGCTCCTTGTTTTACGACAGTGTCATCATTTAATAGCATTAGAAAACGACCAGATGACTTTGAGAATGCCAGATTATTATTGGTTGAAAATCCAAGCATCTGTTCATGTTCGATAATCTTTACTGTTGGATAGTAATGCATTATGGCCTGGGAACTACCATCAGTGCATGCATTGTTGACAACAATCACCTCTAGTTTGAGATCATTAGCTGTATTAAAACTGAATCTAAACACTGCAGAGTTATGTCACGATTATTCGTATTGACAATAGAGATACTAATATCCGGTTTCATGCTTGTAAATCAAATAAAGAATTACCTGCGATACTTCCATTCATGGCAGAAGATTCTGTCGTTTCTTTCGAAATTTTTTCCAAAGCGATTAATCCACCAAAAAACATCCAAGGAAAGATGCTGGAGCGGAAACCAGCTGTCCCAATATTGTATAGGAAGGGGAGGAACCAATCCGCTAACAGACCCGAGAAAAGCATTCCCACCAAACCGCCGATACAGGCATATACATATGCTCTACTGAAAGGGTCTTGGACCATTTTTCTAAGATTCCATGCAAGGCGGGCAATTGCATAAATCAACCAGGTGAACACTGCCAAGCCTAACAACCCGGTTTGAGCAATAATATCAAAATAGTTATTGTGAGAGTTGAATTTTACATAGTACCCATTGATTGGAAAAAGAGGCGTGTAGAAATGGTAATTTGCCGGCCCGAGACCCAGGATAGGGCTTGCTTTGATGATCTCGTACATGATGGACCAGGTCCAGGTACGCGAGATAGCACTATAGTCCTGGGTGTTCGCAAGTACAGAGGAATACACTTCGGGGAAAAAAAAGTAAATACCTAGCCCGCCAACGAGGGTGACAACTAACCCCCAACGCCATGAGCGTAACCAGAGTATGGTAATCACAGCGATTAAAGGAGGGAGCCAGCCTGAGACCCAATCTCGGTCTTTGATAAATCCGAGATAAAATTCTATTGCCAGTAGGATGATCAGCAACACCAACCAGATCCGACGCAGATTGCGATTGAATAATACTTGTGCGAAAGCCATCGCGGCAAAAAAGGTCCAAAACATGCTGCCGATTGGAGTGACTGAATAAGTTGTCGGTAGAAAAAGGCGTAATATATAAGGCCCAGCATTAGGGATAATTTGAGCGAGAATGAACAAACCACCGAAGATAATAAAAAGCCAGGTCATTCTTTTAAGCCAGCGGATATTGGGCAAGCTGTTACCCACCAGAAGCATAAGCAGGATCGAAAAGGCATATAGGCCATAAGCACCGAATTGTGCGATGATACTTGCTCTTTCCATCGCTTGAGGAAACCAGGCAAAATTACCAACTGCAAAGGAAACGGTTAGAACCATTATGAAAATAACCGCAGGTAGATTCACGTCCGTTTTTACAAACTTGATATTTTTTTTATATAGCATTCCAGGAAGAAACCACACAATAGTCAGTGCAGGAACGGCTATAAATGAAGCATATAATGCCACATTAGTACCTGTTGGGATAGGATAATATCCCAAGAATGCAATTGGGATCATAGCTAAAATCCCCCAGGCAGGCTGGCGATGTAACAACAGGAACACGGCGACACCAACAACAAAGAGCAGTAGGAATATCACCAAGGACAGGCTTACAAATTTCCCAAAAAGTAGGGCCAGTAAGAGAACCCCGAATATGACCGGGAGCCTTCGAAATTCAGGTAGGTGTATCGTTGTATCAACCCACAAGAAAAAAAACGATAAATTTTTATTCATTTATTCAGATCTATAGTCCGGTTATTTCCAGGATTTATTAACCTAGATTTATCCATGCGAAGATTGAGATTGGTAATTTTGGACTGTTGCTTTTACAAGCTGTTCAAATTTATTGCCAATAGCTTCCCAGCCGTATCGTTCTTCTACCAGCTTGCGTCCAGCCTCAGCCAGACTCATTCGCAGACATGGATCTTGTAAAATGCGAAACACTTGTTGTGCAAAAGCTATGTTATTTTCACCAATTAATAAGTGTTTATCGGGAATAACTTCTAAGCCTTCAGCAGCCTTCGGGGTTGCTACAACCGGGGTGCCAAGAGCCATTGCCTAAGAATCTTTAGTCTTGTGCCACCGCCCTTAAGTAGCGGGACAACGCAGACCCAGCTACTGGCAACATCCTGGCGAATATCTGGTATAAAACCCGACAATCTCACATTGCTATTTATAGGCAATCGGGATAGGTCGATTCCGATTATCCTTCCTGTAATTTGTAATGTCACTTCGGGTATTTGCAAATTTATCAACGGAAGAACGTCCCGCAAAAAATAATTCATCGCTTCGAAGTTGGCACTGAAGGTAAGAGAACCATTGAAGATCAATGAATTTGGCTAGGATTACACAAACCAGGACGGTAATACTCCAGATCAACACCATTCGGAACTACGTGCGCCTGCCCTAATCCATCTACAAACCTGGTTAATAATTCTCGCTCTTTCTCTGATACGACGGTATAAGCATCATACTGTTGCACCAACTGTTTGCCAAAAGCTCTTACTTTTTTCTTATTCAGTTGATTACGTAAATTAACTAAGGATGAATTTGAGGTCGTCCAGCTCTGAGCAATCAATCCAAATTCCACTTCTTCGAAGATGCAAGGGATATCCAATTTTCGACCAGCATATATAGCTGTGTCTATTTGTGATGCAATAATCAGATCGGTGGGTTCCTGTTTTAATGACTGCTTTAATTGTTTTACCATCTGGCGATTAAAAGTATCCACAATAGAACGTGGGGTTGGGCTAAAAAAACCTAAAATACTTTTCCAGCTGTTTGGAGAAAATTCTCTCCAAGGAATGATCGCTTCCAATTGACAGACTCCTTGAAGGCCTTTTGGATCAAAATTTTCGCCCTCCCGAACGAAGGAGATCAGCCGAATTTCGTGCTTGTTTGATAGAGCTTTGATCAGGTTATATATACGGATCTTGGAGCCGTTTTCAGTTGGATATGGAAACCAGGGAGATAAAAATAGAATTTTCATCATGCTTCAGAAGCCACATTACTAAGAAAGGCTTCGATTTCGTCAACGGTTCTATTGATATCAAATTTGCTCGCAGCTTTCTGGATACCTGCTTTAGATAGACGGCTATATAGATCTGGTGAATTGCATAAGATTTCTATCTTTTTAATCAAATCATCAACATCATCGTGAGAAAAACATAAGCCATCCACACCATCGTCGATTGCTTCTGTGATGCCTCCGATACGTGCACCAATCACCACCAACCCAGCAGCCATACCTTCCTGTATGATACGAGGTAATGGCTCTGGCCATAGAGAGGGTACCAAAAGGATATCATGAGATCCAAGTATTTGAGGCATTTTTTCGCGACGGACATGTTTAGAGAAATTCACATACTTTTTAATTTTTAGATTATCAACAAGGTTTTCTAAATACTTGATATAACTTGTGGGCCCGTGGCCAATTATTTCTAGGTTAACCATCTGCCCTCTTGGGATTAGGCCTGCGACCGCTTCAATCGCCAAATGAACGCCTTTCTCATGTGTCAGGCGACCCGCATATAGTAAGGAGAAGTACGGTTGATGACTTCGGGTTGCTCTAAATACAGCAGCTTTATAAAAATCCTCAAAATGAATCCCATTATATATTATTGGCGCATGTTGGATGGGAAACCCCCCATCAACTAAAACATCCCTCACAGCCCTACTAACGCAGATTGTATTTTCAAATTTTAATGCGGGAGCTAGGCGCTCATGTTGAAGGATTTTTAACGCCGCCCGGGCTAATAATGTAAACGGAAGTCTAGTAAATCGTCTCCTTCCTTTTCCCTGCCAATGTTGGGTATAAGCATCTTGAAGGGTCGGCCAATAATCTGCAAAATAATAAACGACTTTCTGAGGCAAGATTTGTTCTGCCCTGAAGAGTAACCAGTGTGAAATATTATAGGCACCCCAAACAACTAGTAAATCTGGATTAGTATTATTAATAATCATTCTCGAATGTTTGGATATCTTTTTGTAACCGATCTTGGCGTCCCCAAAAAAATTTAAAGCTAGACCAATATGGTCGGATATCCATCTCGAGATTCAATAAACGGAAGATATTTTTTTCTTCCGACTCTTTTCCGTTCGCTGCATAATTACTGGTTAGAACAGTGACAGAATGCCCTCGCTTTATTAAATAATTAGCTATTTCTTCACATAGTTCTTCGAATCCACCAAAATGATGCGGAGGATAATAATTCGAGAGGAATAGAAGGCGCATAAATATTTGCTCAATCAGTCTAGATCGGGTAAGCGAGGACGTCCTGCCACCATGTCTCCATTTCATCAACCATCCTGTTTAATGTAAATCGCTCCAATATTGTTTGCCTACCGTTTTGTGCCAGATTGACTCTATGATTGGGTCTTGAATAACTCGTTGGATCTGTTTTGCTAATCCGTATGCATCTTCAGGTTGAAATGTTAACGAGTTGACTTCATTACACAAAATTTCTTTTTGTCCACCTACTTCGGATCCTATTACCACAAGGCCCGCTGCCATTGCTTCCATGACCGTTCGAGCCATAGCCTCAGGTCCTTTCGAGGTGAAGAGGAAAACATCAAAGTGACTTAACCAAGATGGTATATCATCCCTAAAAACTTTCCCCCAAAAATGTACTCTATCCTGGAGCCCAAAATCCTTAACTAAATTCTTTAAAAAACTCTCATATTCAGGAGTCCACTACCTAGGATGGTCAAATCTACTTCATTATATTTTCCTGATCTTTTTAATATATCCATTGCTTGAATTGCTGTATGGACTCCTTTTTAGGTGTTAAACTACCGAAATATAATACTCGTAAAATATCGTGTTCTTTTTCGGACTCCGCAGGAATAAGTAAAAAAGGAATTGGATCAATTCCGTTATATAGGACACCGGAGGAAATTGGTAGTTTCCCTGCATCGACTAAACTATCTCTTAGGTAATTACTGACACATTTAGCATATCGAAACTCCAATGGGTAAGGATATCCGTCCTTTTGCAATAATAATTTTACATATTTACGAAGAGGACGTTTTATTATTTCTGTTAGGTGATGACGCGCAGGTGTTTTCCGGTACATTTCGTGAGCATTTTCTTCAATCGGCCAAGTCGAAGCAATGTAATATACAACTGAGCCAGCCATCCATTGTTCTATGTAGTAGGGTAAAGCTCGAGACAAATTCCACATTCCCCAGACCGTTGTTATATCAGGTGAGCAATTTCTTATTGTCCTACGCAACTCTGCTAGATTTGATCGTTCGTGTTGGTTGTATTGGAGAAAAAAATTTATGGGTTGGTAATGGTAAATATTACTCTGCAAAAATAATGAACGGGTTATTTCGTCATTACTTTTCCTGTTTTTTTTATTATTTCCATAATTGCTTGTTAACACATGAATTCGGTGGCCACGTTCCTGGAGATGATTGGCGACTTCACATGCTAATTGCTACATCCTCCTAAATCAAATGGTGGATAGAAGTTAGATAAAAAAAGTATCTTCATACTTTTACGATTAATAAATGATATCCCAGTTTTCAAAGTACGGATTTATAAATTGATAGTAATTTTGAACTGTAGGTATTCCAGGAATAATTATTTACTATTTGTTTTCGGGCGTTATCACCCAATATCTTTCGCTCAACGGGATTATTGAGGAGGTAGGTAATTGTAACAGCCAATCCTTTAACATCACCTGGTTCAACCAATAATCCGTTTTTTCGGTCCTGTATAACTTCTTTCAATTGTCCGGAACGGCTGGCAATAACCGCTTTTCCTGTAGCCATGTATCAAATATTTTTAGGGTGAAAACCATATTTCGTATGGCATCGAAGGATAAGGTGCTACACAAATATCAGAAATATGTAAATACCGGGGAATTTCGGAATGGTCGACTTGTCCGATAAGAAGCACTAAATCATTTAGTTTTAATTCTTGTACTTTTTCTCGAATACTAGGCATAAGAGCTCCATCGCCTACTAGCATGAGCTTTACCTTGTTTGTTCTAAATTCAATCTGTGTAAAAGCGTCAATCAAATTATCTACTCCATGCCACGGATAAAATCCACCAATGAAGGTAATTAATAAATCATCTTTTTCTAATCCAAGTTGTTTCCTAAGATCGTTTTCATTTTCAAATGGGGTAAATAATTCGATGTCAACACCGAGTGGAATAATGAAAATTTTACTTGCTCTTATCCCCAGTTGTTAACCAATTATTCTTCAAGACTCTAGATAATACTACGATTGCATCCGCTGCTTGTAAAGTTATTTTAAATACTAAACGCGTAGGCCTTCTGTATTCCTTGCATAGGATTGCTTTGGAGACTATTCTCTTTAAAAATATCAGCCTCTAAATCTACAATAAAAGTTTTTGTTACTCGTTTCGCTGCAAGGACACTACCCCAAATTAATAAGCCAGTATGATCATGTAATATGTCATATTCCTTTAGGTTAATACAGCATGCTTCGTAAACCTAAAACTATCAAAAAGACCAAAGTAAGGTATATTAAATATACTCTGGGTTTTACGAACAATACTCTCAAATAGAAGAAATAACTTGCAATTACTTATCCCCAATTTCCCTTTAATATTTAAATCCCAATTATTGGTGTAGATTACGCAGTGATGTGCTAAGGCAAAAAGCGTTACTTCATAACCGATATGTCGCAATCGATTTATTATAGCCTTATGCCAGATCAAGACAGCATTCTGAGAATTAAAATCGACACCACTGTTTATGGTGTAAGCAATTCGCATTGGTTTGATAGCCTCTTTCATATGTCTATTACCATAGTATTTATCAATGTGCAGACAAAACAATGATAATCCAATGGTGATTTATTCTATATTCAAAACCTGGTTTTAGCGATTAGAGCCGACAAATGATAAAATATAATTTCTCAGATTCTCTGCCAAAATTTTACTAATTCCATGACACACATTTTCACGAAATCTTTTTACTGACAGCTTTATTGCCTTTTTTTGAATAGCTGGATGGAATATAAATTTCACATATCATCAACAAGCAAGTTCAATATAACCTAAAAATAATTCACGAGTATTAGTCGACTAAATGGTAGATCTTGATCATTAAGTATCAGTTTACCAATTACTCGTGAAAGTACCTATGTAATTTTTATTCGAATCGGGTGTTGATGCTAACCACTATTATGTCTACTGAAAATCATGCTCGCAGCAATAACATTACCTATTACCAAGTATCTTATTTACTATCTTATTTACTCTTCGTTTCAGATGAAATGTCATATCTTCTGAAAAGGATTTTTCTGGAGTACTGATGTAACAATCTGGATGAACCATAGACATTGGAATGTTTTTGCTAACTTGATAGTCGTGTAAAAGTATTACTGATTGGTTTATTGTTTCTTCTTTAGCGTATACAGATATATTTTGCTTGTAAAAGAAAGCCACGTCTTTATGATCCCAGATTTTTTTCCTGAGGGTTAATATTGGCAAATAGTTATTCTTTTCAAATAGCGTTTGCCAATAATCTTGCCATTGGGTATTAATATGGTTCATACCTTGTTGGTAAGGGATTGCTGCAGAAAACAGGATGACATCGGAAAGTTTCATTAAAAAATCAGTAAAGTCTTGTGCTGCTTGCTCAGGTAAATGTTCTGCAACTTCCAAGCTAACCGCAAGATCATATTTTTCGCTAATAGTTGGTGGATATTCTAGATTGCAATTAATAAACTCATTATCTTTAATTTTTAATATTCACTGGTCATATAATCCCCATCTAAACCAGTTATCTTCTCAACCCCACATTGTTTGAATTGAGTTAACCAACTGCCATCTCCACAACCAACATCAATAACCGATTTCGGGTTTATCAAATCCATTACCAAGGGAACAATAACCTTTGCAGAATTTACAGACCAGTCTGATATTGCATTGTAAAAAGCTGGAGTATATATATTATTCATAATCTATAATCTTCCACTCGGGATTTATAAAAATAACCCCTAAATTTGAAAATGGAACCTTACCAGAATTATAAATATTACTTTCTTCGATTGAAAACGATATATAACCAATTATGGCATCAACGTCACCGTATAAATCACCGATGTACAAATCAGCAGTATACATTCCTTGAAGAAGTGGGGTCCTTTTTAAATTACATTCAATGCAACCATTGATATATTTATCCTTGGGGTAATCAAATCCTGTCATTCTCATATTTACCCCTCCGACAACTCCACGAGTGTTATGGTTTATTACAACACCAAGTACAGGTTTAGTTAATGGTGCATTCGGGGGGCAGGAAAAACTAACAACTAAAGTTATCTCCTCGCCGAGATTGAAAGAATCCATTCGGATACCAATAGAATTCATAGTTTCTATTTTGGTTATATAGGGAGCTGCCCAATGGGGCCGAAATTCTGCGATATTGTTATTATTATTGTTGTTCCTATGTATATATTTTTGAATTACTGTTTCAGTTACGTCATAAGTTAGTAGAGTTCCGGCATCTAGTAGAATTGATTTCGGACATAAATTCGAAATTGCACTCATATTGTGACTTACAAACAAGACAGTCCGACTTGACCAACTGACCTCATCCATTTTTCCTAAACATTTTTTTTGAAAAGCCAATCACCGACCGCTAATACTTCATCCACTAGTAATATATCAGGTTCCATGTGCGCAGCGACAGAAAAAGCTAACCTGACATACATTCCACTTGAATAGTGCTTCACTGGCGTATCAATAAATCGATCAATTTCTGCAAAGGAGATAATTTCGTCTAATTTCCGTGTGATTTCTTCTTTCCTCATACCCAAAATGGATCCATTTAAATAAATGTTTTCCTTACCGGTTAATTCAGGATGGAAACCAGTTCCAACCTCAAGTAAAGATCCTACCCGACCATATATGTCTGCAAATCCTTCAGTTGGCTCCGTTATCCTGGAGAGAATTTTTAGTAGTGTGCTTTTTCCAGCGCCGTTTCTTCCAATGATCCCGATAACTTCTCCTCGCTTAATCTCGAAAGAGATATCCTTTAAAGCCCAGATCTTATCATTCAAACCTGAAATCCCTGATGCATTTCCACGGAGAAGTAGCTTAGCTCGACGGAAAGGGGTAGTTAAAAAGTCAATTAATTGATCACTAAAGCGATCAAAAGATTTCTGTGGTCCTCCGATAAAAAATTGCTTGCTCAGCCCATTCACAAGAATTGCGGTATCATCCATTTTATAAAATCCCTAAGCTATATCTGCAAATACTTTCTCAGTCTTGCGGAAATAGTACATACCTGATATAAAAAGTACCAACGCGACAATAAAAGATAATATAACCATATATACTGGGGGAGCATCTGTATTAATAATGCCCATCTAAAACCTTCTACCACGCTCGCCATAGGGTTTAGACCATATATTATTTTCCAGGGACCAGAAAGTAAACTACTTGGATAAGCAATCGGAGTGGCAAATAACCATGCCTGGATGAGAAAAGGCACGACATATCGGACATCACGGAATTGAACATTCATGGCAGAGAGCCAAAATCCTACGCCATGTGTGATGATTAACGCTAATATCAAGAAGAGAGGTATCCACAGAATTCCTTCATCTGGTATATAACGAAAGTACAACATCATAAGGATTAAAAGGCTGAATGCGAGAACAAAATCTAACAGGCCTGCAATAATCGCCGAAATCGGCATAGCCATTCGTGGAAAGTATATTTTCTTGATCAGGTTGGGATTATTGATTAAACAATTCGACGAATTTTGTACTCCATTAGCAAAGAATGTCCAGGGGACCAAGGCAGCATAACTGAATAGCGGATATGGGATGCCATCGGAAGGGACTCCAGCTAATCTGCCAAAAAAAACACTAAAGATAATCATTGTAAAGAAAGGTTGAAGGATCGCCCAAGAAGCTCCCATAATCGTCTGCTTATAACGAACCTTAATATCTCGCCAGACGAGAAAATATATTAAACCCCTATATTCCCAAAGTTCTCTGATTCCCAGGGAGACAAATCTTCGCCCAGGTTTGATCCGTATATATGGGATTTTAATCCCCTTGCTTTTGGTTGTAATTATCGTGGTATCGGATTTGGAATTAGTTTGTTCTGTATTTGGGGAATTCACAATTATTATTCCAGCTAAGATTAGAAAACAAAAAGACCAAAATTTATCTAATCGCTATCCGTGAGATCCAGAACTTAATTATTATCACCACCAAAAAAAATATCAGGAATGAAAGAAGGATTATATAGATGAATTGATTTGGGGATTCCGGAGATGTTATCGTCGGTAATTGTTGTAAAGGAGTTTTTGTTTCAACAACGGATTGAATTTCTGTCTTTGGTAGACCAGGATCTGTTTTTACAACATCGGCCGTAGGAGGTGGTTGTGTAATCGTTATTGGAATTATTGAGGCTGCTTTTGTTTTTCCTTGTAAATACCAGATTTCTTTTTCCCCCTGGTGTACCATAACTAAGTCAATTATATTTCCATTATGAAGAGTCGATCGCAAATAATGTCCTCCAGCCAGAATACCATCATTAACTACCTTGAGAGGAGACCAATTTTCTCCATCCCAATATGAATAATAGACTGCACCTGGTTCACGAAGTTGTAGGATCCAATATAGTACTCCATCGCCATCGATCACCATTGTGTCCCACCCAGCCAGGCTTATCATATCGCCAAATTCCCTGGTGGTTGCAGACCATGTATTGCCACCATCTTTTGACCAACGGTGACAACGCCCCGCATTTTCTCCACAAACCCAAACAAAATGCAATTCCCCAGAGGGCAGGAGGGCAAGTTCAGGCATACTTGCCCACCTTTCCGCCAATGTACGTCTACCAAGTTGCTGAGGGTACTTCCAACTTTCTCCATTATCTGAAGAATTCGTATAATACACACTAGTACCTCTATAATCTGGGGGTTCAGCCTGATACCAGGAGGCATGCAAGCGTCCTTGAGTATCCTTAACAATCTCTGGGTGGGATGCCGTATAATCGGAATCTTCATTTATTTGACTGATTATTAATCGGAGTGGGCCAGAAATTACCACCATCGGTAGAATTCATATAATAGATGTTTGCGATCGGATTCACCAGTTTCAGTGTTATCTCCATGCTGAAAAAATTAAGTGAAGGATTCCAGTTGAATCTGAGTAAATGAACGGTCCACTTCCCCGATACTTTGCAATTAATTGGGCTTTCTCCCATGCTTTAACATTCCAGGCATCCTGAACTGGAACTGAACTGTAGTAAATGCCTTCGTAACCTTGCCACGCCAGATGTAAAATATTCCCAGGGATCCAAAGCAGCATAAGGAAAATTAAACGTCCCTGACTAGAAGTGAAAAATAAATCCGTGGGTGTCGACCAGGTTTTACCGTCCCACCAGCTATACATAATGGTATTGCTTAACTCACATGGATTTTCCGGATTAACGGTTCTCCCAGATAGTCTTCTCCCCAAAATACATGAACATGACCGAATGGGTCACCAATTACCGCAGGATAGGTAGAGCTTGTGTCTGAATTTGATAGAATTCACTGGCTCGCCCCAAATGATCTCCATGCCTTGGGCAGAGCTGTCTATGAATGGAATGAAAGACAAAGTGCAAATAGTAAAGATATAAATAAGAATGAGATATTTCTTTTGCATATAATTTTAGCGAAATAATTGCTTAAGGCTTATTTACTTTATAAAGATCATATGGAGGAGCGCTGAATATAAGAGAAAAATTTCCTGTAGACAATTCTGCTGTATAAAGGTTCACCGATTTCGAATTTGGACCATCAATAAGATACTCTGGATCATACATGGAGAAGTTATAAACTTTATCAAATTCTTTTCCAAATGTGAGCAGTAAAGTTCCTTTATCAACCCAATCATTTGTAGGATGGTGGTAAGTTAAATCTGCCAATGGGTCGATTTGCCACTCCCAAGATTCAATTACTACATCGGGATTGATATTTTCTTTAAGGTAATTCGAAAAAGGGATAATTGAATCAACAGATTGCATTGTTATTGATTTTACTTGATTGGTTAACCCCCATAAACTACCGATCAGCATTATAACTATAAAACCAACTGATATCCATTGAAGAAATTTTTTCTTTTGCGTGTTATTTTGATGATTATCAACTAGAAATCGTATACTGTCGACAAGCAACTTACTACTGAGCAAAGCTGCAAAAATATATGCATCCATAGCATAACGATGCCAACCGATCGAAGCTATAATAAACCAGGTTAACCACAGGATTACTACTAATATCAGCGGTAGCTGCCGAAGGCTCGAGATATTCTGCTTCCTGCATAACCAGGAACAATAGCCTAAACCTGGAAGAATAAATATAGGTGCTCCAGAATATATCGAATACCATACATTACGTGGGATACGGGCTAGACTGAATAGAAAAACTGTTACTCGGCTACTTGCTTGTATAGCACCTAGATGACCGGGAAAATTATCAATTCCAACGAGAACTGCCTGAACGAAATACCAGATTGCTACAACCCCTAAAGTTATTATGATTACCTGAATATAACGTTTACAAGCTATATATCTTGTAATAATAAAAATCGAGTATTGCAGTAAGAATAAATACACCAACTAGAATCATGTTTTGGGTTTTTGTGATGATTGATATTCCGAAGAAAAATCCAGAAAAAGTTAAATTAATCAATTTTTGATTTTCAATATCCCTTAGCCAGAATAAATATCCAATTAACAAGTACGCTAGTGCTGGTACATTTCCCATTGCCATCCGACCGTGTATAATAAATCCCTCCTTCGGAATGGCAAGCAACAATAAAATACTAATGAAAGCAACGTTAGAACCAAATAAACGCTTACCTAAAAAGAAATACAATAGTACCGATAGAGTCATGAAAGCTGCTACTACCAGACGAGCTTGCAGAATTCCAACACCGAACAATTTAAACGTTGCAGCGATTGGTAGCACGACACCTGGACCATTTGCTATCAGTGGTTGGTCTAGAATTCTGAAACCCTCTACGGATTTCATTGCATATTCACCATAACGGACTAAGTTCATTGCTCCTTGAATAACAAATCCCTCGTCTAACCAAATGGGAGGGTAGTTAGGTTGGTTATACACTCCTAAGCTTACTAGAAGGATTATTCCAAACAGAGCGAGAAAGAGCGAGGAAAGCCGATTGTGTTTTTTTAGGCCAATTGTTATTTGATTAATCATTTAACCGAGGAACGAGAATATTATTTATCTATTCTTACGGATGAATTAATGATTACATTATTCATTGTTCAGCTGCAATCTAAAATACGAACAGATTTTCCTGACATAATATTGAATTTCGAATAATCAAAAACCAGTTTATGATTAATTTTCATGCTTAATATCATTGAAAACCATTCAAAAATTTGGATAATTATGGTAGGTTTCATATTTCAACAAAAATAATATTAACTCGTGAATTATGTATTAAGAGACAGTTTTGGTGTAGAATTTGCAACTAGGATTACAATGGAGTTCCCAATGTTAAAAATATTGTGTAAGAGATTTTCAATTATAAAAGCCTTTATTTTTGCTCTTCTCATTCTAGTATTAATGATCTTGACACACAATTCTGATGCTTCTAGTATACAAATAGTGGAAGGTGAAAACGTTACTTATAGATCCTATCTTCCGATCATTAATTACGGAGAACGATCCTGGTCGATGCTAGGGGCAAATCCTGAACGAACATCCTGGGTTCCTGAAGGTGTTCCGGGTCAATTAAAGCCTCTATGGTATAAGGCATTTGAGTCTTATATCCCCCCAAAAATACAAATTATCACCGCTTACTCTACTTTATTTGTTTCAAGCTCAAATGGTTTGTATGCTTTGGATTCTGAAACAGGTGCTGAGAAGTGGGTATATCCTACTGAGCTGCCCTTAGGTCATTCACCAACAGTTGTAAATGGAGTTGTGTATGTGGGTGGATTTGATAAGATGGTCCATGCAATTAATGCTTATACAGGTCAAAGACTTTGGACATTTTCTGCTGACGCTGGTTTTGACACCAATCCCCTAGTTGTAGAAGGTTTGGTGCTGCTTGGAAATCGCGATGGATTTTTCTATGCCATCCATGCTACCGGTCAATTGATGGGTCAGTTGTCTTGGAAGTATCAGACAGGAGGTCCTATCGATTATTCTGCAGCATACAAAGATGGCGTAGTATATTTTGCGTCGCAAGATAGCTACGCATATGCACTACAAGTACAGACTGGGGCGTTGGTTTGGAAATCCGAGAAATTACCAGGTTCTGGCTTTCAATCCTGGTGGCCTGTAATATATGAGGATTGGGTGATTTTTTCAGGAAGTAATAATTATCGTGATTGTGTTAGGCCAGGAGCATGTATTTACGATTACTGATGATGGAACGTGATGATATATATCCAAATCATACGCTAGATCCAAGGGGTACATTGGTCGGTCCGCTCGGGTCAGAACCAGGAGATTGGGCACAAAATACTCCTACGATAAACGCAAGCCAATCAGAAGTCACTCAAAACGGAAGTACAATTCCGATAACCGAGTATTTTGAGCAAAAACCCTGGCGAAGATCATACTTTGTTCTCAATAAAATTACAGGGGATGAATATACCACCGATTTTGATGGAGATGGTCAACCAGAGTATGCACCAATTTTATGGTTTGGTACCCATAGTGGAAATCGTTACCCACCAGTAGTGGGAAGTGATAATATTCTTTATCAATCCAACAATTATATGTCCGATCCTTGGATTGCAGGAGGACAAGTCACTGGTTGGGAATTAGGAACTCCTTTTCTAAGTGTGGTGAGCTCTGACTGGAGTGCAGTCGATGAGCCAATGGCTTATTCTGCAGGTGGAAATCTAATTTATTGGAATTTATGCTGCGATCGCGAATCAGGAGCATTTGATATCTCTCAAGCCGAATACTATCTATTTTGACAGATATCAAGCAGGTATACGACCAGCAACAGATAGTTGGATCCAAATCGTGAATGGAAATATTTCAATTACAATCTCAGTGATATGATCCCTGGCTATAATATGTATTATTCGGAAAGTGTTTTTGGGGGTCGAAATGGGGTCTATGGTAATGGAGGTTTACAAAATCCACCAATCCCATATCACGGGAAAGTATACATGCATCGAGGTAACAGTTTGATTGCTTTTGCTCCACAAGCGGGACAACCAGTTCAGTTACCAATGGCTGAAATTATTCCTTATCAAGATCCAAGTATTCATATACCATCAGTGGAAGATTTAAAGTCTACACTCGCTCAAGAAATCCAGAAAATAATTTCCTCTGGCCATTTGCGAACTGGTTATTTCAGTACCGGTTTACTAGATCTTCAGTCAATATTTTGTGGTGATGATCTCCTAGAATATTGGCATAATCCCGGCGACACCATAATTACTCTACTACAATCCCTTCCATTCCTGCCAACCGATCTTCAACAACAAACAAGAAATTACATCCAAACGGAGTTTTCGAATTTTCCACCTTACCTTTACAATCATATAGGTTGGAAGGACGGAGCTCCAAGGGAAACCTTTATTCTTCCACCTGAAGTTGAAACTGATCGTATTAACGATGGGACCTGAAACGAAAAATTATGAATTTGATGGTTGGGGGTTTTCACCTACTTCTTTTTATTCATTATGGAAGTATGCCCTAGTTTTTGGAGGAGCTCCGGAAATTTATAATGCTAGTAGAAACAAGCTCGAGGCTGTACCATCTGATGACTATCTACTTGAAAATTCCAGTGTTCATAATGCCTATATAGCAGGATATCTTGGTTACTTGGAGTTGGAGGAGTTAGCTGGATATCCAGAAAGCACAGAAATACGGCAAACATACGATCGAATATTAACATTACGTGTAAACACGTTTTCGAAAGATAATCCTGATAAGTGGTTTCAAGATCCGAACTATCGTTATTGCAGGTCGTTAAGTGTGTCAAGTAATTTTATGTTTCTAGTTCCAGAATTAGCCCAATACCTTCATGACAATTCATACAGCCAAGTTGATCAAGCTGTGAATGAATATGAGTTTCTCGCACCCTTTTGGTTTGAGGCAAAATCCGAAACAGATTTTGAAGAAGGCTCAATAAACCATTTTTATAACTACCAAGCGATGTTTGCAGCTAAAGCGATGATCTTGCAGGAACCTTACCAGGAGCTGACCAAGTATATTGATATTCCAGCTGCTCCGGTCGGTGATCTTTTCTATATCCAGAATTTGATCCTAGCCATCCAATCTGCTGGTCAATAAAGCTTTATTTAGAGTGATTCTAATATTGGATTAAAAAAGCAACTTTCAATATCTCAGGCACTCACGCTGCCAAGCCTCTCTCTTTCAACTCACCGTGCGCCTGATCAAAATGGTCAGCGGAGGTTTGAGTGCGTACCCAATCCACCAGCTCGGAGATCCCAGCCTCGAATTGCACCTGAGGCATATAACCGAGAAAAGCTAATCGGTTGATGTCTGCAAAGCAATGGCGGATATCCCCAGCACGGAACAAGCCGGTAGTTTCCGGTTTACCTTCGAACTGCATATGTTTTCTAAGAGCTTCTGCCATCTCCAGGATAGTCAGACGGCGCCCTGTACCCACATTGAAGGCTTCGCCATCAGCCTGAGTATTCGCCATCACCACCAGATTCGCCTGCACAATGTCACTCACGTGGGTAAAATCGCGCGACTGTAATCCGTCTTCAAAAATGACTGGGGGATTCCCGTTTAGCAGCCGGGCAGAGAATATTGCCGCTACCCCTGTATATGGATTACTCAGAGCTTGTCGTGTGCCATACACATTGAAGTAACGCAGTGCTACCGAAGGGATTGAGTATGCTTTACCTATTGATAGGAAAAGCTCTTCCTGGTCTCGTTTATTGGTAGCATACACAGAGGTTGGATGGAGAGGTTTATCTTCATCAGTCTGATATGGATTTACGTGCTCGTTGCATCCTGGAACTGGGCATTTTAGTTCCCAATCTCGATCTTCCAATTGCTTTTGGCTACGGAGTTTCGGGTATACCTTCCCATGCATAATACAGGTATATGCTCCCTCTCCATAAATCGACATTGAAGATGCGACCACCATCTTTCTGATATGATGTTCCTTACAACTGATTATTGCCTGTAGTAAGTTGGCAGTACCGCTTACATTTGCTTCGGTATAGCGGGTGATCTCGTACATGCTCTGAGCAACACCCACCAGCGCTGCTTCATGGAATATTACGTCCACATCCTTGATCAGCTTACTTACAAGATCAAAATCGCGAACATCTCCCCGTATATATTCTGCATCAGGATTACTATATTCTGGCCATAATTGTTGCTCTCGCAAATTGCCATGTACCTGGGGCTCTAGATTATCGAGCACTCGCACAGAATAACCTTTTCCGACCAGAGCATCTACTAGGTGTGAGCCAATAAATCCAGCTCCTCCAGTAACCAAGATTTTTTCTTTCAATACCCACTCTCCATCATCAGGAATATAGTGTTGTCGGATTCACCAAGTGATAATTTCAAATAAAGAAATATCGCCTTATGTTGCCTATTGATAAATCTAATATATTTCAATAATTTTGATTTGTTTGGTTTAGATTGGAATTTCCCATATTTGACCACAGAGTGATATATCAGCGATCATTAGTTGTTACCTGTGAAGCTTTGGCGCGGTGACAAGTATTCGCAGGTTATTTAATGAGGGTGGAAATCAGGATTGAGTTGCCAATCTATAAATGGCTTTGACAGGTGCTTTAGCTATAGCCTTATTAAGGCTGCTCTAACTCAACGGTCAATGATGGACGCATTATTTCCCATTCTTGATCAGATGTGAAGAAATACTTCCCATTTGGGCCATATAAATCAGCAGAATAAATGACCAAACGTAATGGGCTACCGGTCCTATAAGCATCATTTACTGCACGACTCACATCCCATGTATAGGCTTTTCCTAATTCGGGCATCGTAATAAACCCGACCCAGGCTTGGCTTACGTTTTCAACGGGAAGCGGACTGTTATTCCATGAGAGATTGTTACTGTCCCAGCCCTGAGAAATTGCCGATACCTGTATCAAGGAGTTGAGCGCTTGCGGGGGATCGTCGGGGAAGCCGTTCGACTGACCTGACTGGTGAAGAGTTAAAGTCGCAGAGATCACTTCTTGATTGTTCGGAAGACTGTCTAGAGGGAATGTTAGGT
Organism: uncultured Chloroflexia bacterium; assembly: GCA_963822175.1. GTDB lineage: Bacteria > Chloroflexota > Anaerolineae > Anaerolineales > UBA4823 > FEB-25. The sequence goes on from CAWGGJ010000008.1 coordinate 886,958, forward strand.
AAAATTTTGAGTAGCAAGGCCAATCATCGATGTTCCCCTGGTTTTGGACGGTCATATTATCGGTCGCGGGGTAGATATAATCTCCCCATTGCCACCAGAAATCTAAGCCTTGCCCGCATACTGAATTGCCTCCTACGACCCCATCGTAAACATTTGCGCCGTTTAAACCATTGCGAATGGTGAATTCTTGTGGATTGGTTGCAGGAGGGAGTGTATATACTGGGTATCCAAAGGAAAATTGGCCCCATGTCACTGACCGTGAAGCATCAAAATTCTGTGTCCAATGCTTTTCTGTGTAGGTATATCCATCGCTATCATCGCGATCATGAAGGGTAATCGCAGCTCCCCATTTAGTACCCGCTGGAGGTGCACCAGTGTATCCAAGGCTAGTAAATGGAATTTGAAAGGTGATTACATGTCCACGATCCTCCACTAAATCGTTAGGAGCATTACCCTTCCACCCATAACTGGTAGAAAAGGTCAATGATACAGGGTTCCAACCAGAATTATTGCCTTGGTATGAAATCTGCCGGTTTAATTGGTCATCCCACCATTGCAGCTGCCTGGTAAATCTAAACATAGTTGTACCAACTTCATATCCGTTATTACCATTAAGATCAAGATAGATGGTGACAGCATCCCAATCCATCAAATTATAGATATCTGGGGATTGGTCATACCATAGTAAACGATCAAAGGATGATACACGCACAAAGATTTCTTCATCGTTATATCCTACTCGGATATCAGCATAATTTTCATTACCTCTAACTTGTCCAAACCATGAAACTGCTGCCTGATGGTAATTGACTTCCGACCCCTCAAAATAGGGAATATTCATAATTGGTTGTTTCGGAAAGGGTTTCTGAACCATAGGTAAATATAATTGGGTTGAAACAAATTCCTGGTAGGATTGTGTAGATTGTTGTGAATTACTATTATTATTTGAAGCTTGGGCGATCTTATAACCAGAGAAGATTAACAAGACAGACGTGAATACGATGCTGATGAAATGAATAATTCTATAATATCTGCTATTCTTCAGAGTGGTCATTAGCATTTCCTCTGCAATTATTATAGCAGATATTTAAAAAAATGCAATAGTTAAGTTAAATATATTTTGAATATTTAAAACTATATCACCAAAAATATTGCACTTATTATTTTGAATTATTCGAAAATTATATATATTATCAACTTTATCCTACTTTATCTATTTCATTTTAATTTAGATATAGACATATCAGATTTCGACCAGAATTCACCAATTAGGAATTGTTTGGGTATTTCCTTAACTTTCCGTGCCCAAAAGCCCTCTCCCCCTCTTAGCATAATGATAACCGTATAAAACATGAGTTGGATATCAAGTTTGAGGCTCCAATTATCAATATAATCCAGATCAAGCTGTAGCAACTCACAGAAAGTGCAGTCTTCTTTCCCCACTACCTGCCATAAGCCAGTCAATCCTGGCTTCACACATAGTCGGCGAGTCTGATCTTTGGTATAACAATCTACTTCCATCTGGACATGTGGACGTGGACCAACCAGGCTCATCTCTCCTTTGAGCACATTTATAAGTTGTGGAAGTTCATCTAGGTAAAACTTCCGTAGAAGGTTACCTATCCGTGTCACTCGAGTGTCACCGTTCCACTTCCTGTAGGGTAGCACATCTCCATTTCCATCCTTTTCGCTCTCGATTAGTTGGCGTAAGTATTCAAGGTATCCTTTATCATCGCCCCCATATATCATCGAGCGGAATTTATATAGATGGAATGGTTGTCCGCCTTTACCGATGCGTCGATGTGAATAGATAACTTTACCTGGGGAGTCGAGTTTTATAGCGATAGAGATAATTATTAGGAATGGTGATAGGAAAATTAGTCCTGCAGTGGAAATCAAGATATCGAGTAACCTCTTGATTCTTTGCTGAGCTTGAAACTTCCGAAGGTTTGTTTTCATAATAGAATTCCCCTGAAAAGTAGTCATTGATCTACTTTCATCTTAATAAAAGAATTACTGATTGATACATATCACGATTGTAAAAAAATGTACCAGGATAAAAATCTTAATCATCCCTTCAACCACCCCACTGTCTGTAATCCAATATTGAGTGCGCTCTTAAAACCCTGCCAGGTATTCATGCTCTTCAGGTAGGTGAGCATGGGACCTGGACGAAGCGCCCATTCCCGGAAAGCCCGCCTTTGCCAGAATAAGAGCTCTTCAGCTTTCAATCCGGGATAGTCAAGCACTGTGCCCTGATCCATATCTACTTCCTCCCAATTAGTTCCAGGTCGGAACCAGCCGTTCTCAATGACCTCGAAGAAGAACGGTGTCCCCGGGTACGGGGCGGCAACATGGAACAGGGCAATGTCCAAAGGGAGTTTCTTTGAAAGGGCGATCGTCTGTTGGATGCTCTCCACGGTCTCACCCGGTAGGCCGATGATGAAATAACCCCAATTCATGATCCCAGCTTGCTTCGCCCAGGTGAGTGCCTCGCCAGCTTGTTCCAGGCGGTAGCCTTTATGCGCCTTTTTCAAGACCGCTTCGTTGGCACTCTCGATCCCCCAGGCGATCAGCATGCACCCTGCCTTTGCCATCGCTCCCAGCATCTCCTGGTCAACGAAATCCACCCGGCTGTTGCAGGTCCAGGTCATGTTGAGCTTTCTTTTCTGGATAAGTTCGCACAGTTCCATGACATGTTCCCGACTGGCGGTGAACAGGTCAGCATACATTTGAACGTGATGGATGCCCAGGTCGGAAAGCACAGCCATCTCTTCCACCAGTTTTTCAGGCGAACGAAGCCGCACCGAATACTGGTAGTTGACATGCTTGATGCAGAACTTGCAGCCTGCCGGACAGCCCCGGCCGGTCACAATAAAGGTATAAGGACCTTTCACAAGCGGTGCTCGGTAACAATCTAATGGCAACAGGTGATGGAGGGGGATGGGCAGATCATCCAGGGATCTCATGAACGGTCGGTCAGGATTAATCACGATCTCACCCTGGCACCGCCAGCCCAGTCCTCGGATGGCCCTCAACTGGCTGTCCGTTGGGGAGGTGAACTCCTTGGGGGTCTTTGCAGGCGATCTTGCCTCCCCCGGGATAGCCCAGGCAGGCTGCCAGTCGGGAGCTTCGGAACTCCAGATCTTCCACATGCGGGCATGCGCTTCCGGCTCCACCTGCTTCACCGGATCGAATTAAGTGCTGGTTTTCCTGTATCGACCATCTCCCTCGGGCTTTCTCGAAGGTGTCGATCAGCTCCCTTAAGGATGCTTCGGGTTCACCGCGCAACACAAAGTCGAGGGCAGGATAGGCATGCAGAGTCTCAGATCCCATGGGGGTTACATGTGTGCCGAAACCGATTGTCACCGCCCGAAGGCTTTTCGCCAGAAAGACCCCATACATATCATTGGTAAGTGTGGGTGCAGCGATTTGAGTCAAGTAATAACGCGCTTGACGGTCATGCAGGAGTTTGGTAAATTCTTCCCAGCTCATCCGTAATGCGATTGCGTCCACGATTTCAATTGAATAATCAGGGGATAATAACGCCCCAAGCTGCGCCAGACTTACCTGAGGCCAGATCATGTTTTCGCGGGAGCGTCGTCCAACCCTGTGTTGCGAGCGTATCCAGATCCCCCCATCCGGTGCAGGAGGGTTCACCAACAGGATGTCAATCTTGCTTTCCCTTATTCGCGCAACTGCGCGCTCTAAAACAGCTGCATCCGCAGAAGGAAACCTGGCAGTTGAAAGTGGTGGGGTCTTTCTTGTTCCGAGATTCTTAGTTATTCCCATTCCCATCTCCATTCATTCCTTCGATCTCGCGCTGGCTTAATTCATCCAGAACTCTCATTAACAGCCATGAGATGGTGAGTTGGATACCTATCAACACCATTGTTGCACTTCCCATCAGGTACAACCAGAGTCGGGTAATCTCCCATCCCTGCAGGAGGACGACCATTGCAATGAGTAGTCCAAAAAATAAGAGGGCAATCCCCATCCATCCAAAGTGATGATCAAGAGGTGGCTTGAAAATTGGCTTACCAAATAATCCCTGACAAATCGGTCGTTTATAGAAAATTGCCACAAGGTAATTAAACGTGGCCCCCATGGTGAACAGGCTGACACCAATCGTGCTGGCTACTAATGCCAGGAACAAGGCAGCAGTGATCCAAGGATTCAAGGTTGTAACACCGTTCAGCCTGGCGATCACAAGACCAACCATAACCAGCCCGGCAATAATAAATCCTACCAGGCCAAGCAGACCGAATATCCTCACCGGATTGTAGCACATCACTGTCCAGACAATTGATTGTAAGAATATTGTCCCATCCCGCACGACGCTTAATTTTGACCTTCCGACCCTCTCACTATATGGTATGGGTACCTCTGCGATCCGCAGGTTCTCATGGAGAGCACGAGCGCTCATCACCGGTGTCAAATTCAGCCCATCCGGAAGCGGGTATATCTGGTTAAGGATGCTGCGTGAAAAGATACGCATCCCGCTGGCACTATCACTGACATGCTGTCTGCCTAGGATACTTAAGAGATTGGCAAAGAAAAGGTTTCCGATCCGCCTTGTCACCGGCATCTGGCTTGCTTCACCAGACATGCGAGAACCTACTACCAGGTCAGCACCTTCCATTGCTTTCAGGCATAGCTGAGGAAAATATTCGGGAGGATAGGTTCCATCTGCGTCCAGAAAACCTACCAGGTCTCCAGAAGCTTGAGAAAATCCGGTCTTTAATGCACCACCGTATCCCTTATTCTTTTTATGCCGGATGACATGCAAACAAGGACTATCCTTGGAAATATCCTCAGCGATCTCTGCCGTCCGGTCACGTGAACAATCATCGACAACAAGTAATTCTAGTAAACCGACACCTGCTTCAGAAAGATCCTTCTCTATCCCCATCACTCGTAAAATGATATCTCTAATACCTCTTTCTTCGTTATACGCGGGAATAACAATCGTTAATGTCGTCATTTTTTCTTTTTTATTGTTATTCTTGGTTTGGATAATAGATTGGGTTATGTTTTCTGCTAAATTCACCTGTGATCTCCCTTATATCTTTTGCGGGAACTCCGCCAACAATCGTGTGGGCTGGAACATCATCGACAACCACGGCTCCTGCAGCAATAACTGCTCCTTTCCCAATATGTACACCATCGGTGACGATTGACCCCGACCCCAGCCAGACATCGTCTTCAATGGTAATCCCCTGAGCTGTGATCCCCTGGTCAATAAACGGCTTCGCAGGATCGTCGAAGACATGGTTCACGGCAATGATCTGCGTCAGTGGAGAGGTATAAACACGGTCACCGATGGTCACTCCTCCTTGACCACGGATAACCGAATATTCACCCACAAGGCAATCCCGGCCAATGTGGATGAAGGAATGCGGTAGATTGCGGAAATTATATACATGAAGGATCGCTCCGTGCATCACAATTGTGCCTGGACCGATGACGATCCCACCCGGACATGCATGTAAGTAAGATCCATGATCTAGGTATGCACCATGCTGTAAGGTAATGTTGTTTGCGTAGCGAAGTCGAACCGCGTTTTCAATAGCTGCCCATCCGTTCATCCTCAAGATTAGACGGTAAAGTATCCCCCGAATCCCTATGCCAACGATGGTTGGGATCCAGCCGGTCAAGAAAAAAAGCGATTGTTCCAGGACATAACGAGATAGGTTTGCTGCCTGCCGACTCAGATATAGATCTATCGAGTTATTGATAGTAATCTTCTCCTGTTTTTGAGACATAACTTATAAGTAATGAAAGCCCCTAAGTATGCTCCGCCATTCCGACATAAATCACTAAATCGGATGGTGATTAACATACAACAAAGTTGAAATTTCCCATCGGGATACAATCCCGATATTTATTATAAAATCAGCTTAAGTACTACAATGCCGGAATCGCAGAAGACTAAATAAAAACTAAATCTGCTATTCCCCTGATAAATCACAGAAAATCATATAATGTATTATACGTATCATCGCTTTATCTAACCTTACAGTATTGATAAATCATAAAAATCGATATTTCCAAAATTTTATGGCAATCCCGCACCTTCCATCTGTTTGTGGTTCGGTCCTTACTACAATTCCATGGGTTGCTAGCTTGGGTACATCTGTATCTGTTAACGAATTAGCTAGATTAACTATTACTGATAATTTTGCTCCAATTTCTAGATGACTATTGGCTACCATGTATAAACCGCTGGCACTTAAATTAGCCAGTTTAGCATGATCGATATACTTTACCCCATTAGCATCAGTGCCCTCAATAATAGCAGAATAATCACAGTTTATTCTTGGTTTCACTCTTCGATCAGTTGTTATATACATATCGCACCCATGCAATTAGTGTTTTATCCCAAACTTATAAATGGATTAGTTAATCCAGTTATATACAATCATAAATATATTAGAAAAGTTATAATATCGCATCGTCAAAATAGCGAATTAATGACAGACCATATAGCCTATATTTTAGATACTTTTCTTAGAACATTAAGACCTACATATGGCACAAATGTGCCATCAGAAAAATTCATCCACCTCTTGATAGGTATAATTGAAAGCGATCCCAAATTTAAGAATCACGAACAAGGTCAAAATATTCTGATGAATAGGCTGTACAATAAATATCTTAGCTATGAGCATAAGCCAATAATGCCAGTCGAACAGAACCTAGTGCGATGGTTTAGGTTTGTGTAACATCGATTTCCCTTGGGAAACCTATCAAAAATGTTGAACCTGGATATTAAGTATTGGAGTAGAATTTCGATGGATTCGTGAAGAATGATGAAGAAACATGTAATTTTTGGGGTACTTTTGATTGTTGCTCTAGGTGGAATATCCTTGGTTTCGGTTTCAATGTTTAAGTGGAACAGGCCTCTTGGAACTAGTTTAGAATTGCCGACAATAACACCTAGTGTGACTTCTGTTTTTCCTATCTCTTCAGTATCACCTAAATCAAATGAACAGTCTCCAATATCGAACAAACCAGTAACGACAACCCAGGCAGCAAATTTAGCCATCCTATCGACACCCCAACCTTCCCCAATTGCAACCAAGCAACCTATGTGCAACGGACCAGCAACAATGACCCTTCTGGTGATTGGAGCTGATCAGCGAGGGAACCTGTATGGTTTGGCGGATTCGATCTATATAATGTATATCGATTTTAGTACCCCCAAGGTAATGATTATCGATTTTCCACGCGATTTATGGGTAGAAATCCCGGGTATCTCGGATCATTATGGAGTCACACACGGAAAGATCAACCAGGCATATTTTTTCGGCACTCCAGGCATGGGCTATTATGATGGCCCTGGTGAAGGTCCAGGTTTATTGGCGAGAACACTGGATCTAAATTTTGGCCTGCGTTTGGACCATTATCTCACTGTGGATATGCCAATATTTGTGAGGATGATCGATGCAGTAGGGGGGGTGGATATCAAGGTCGAATCTCCAATTTATTTTAACGAATTCGATGATACACCTGAGTCGAATTTATTCCTTTCAGTGGGAACTCACCACTTGAATGGAGAACTTGCTCTGGCGATAGTACGAAGCCGAATACCGTCCACATTTCAGCGAATTAAATACCAGAGAATAATCATGAATGCCCTTCGGGAAAAATTGCTCACTCCAGAAATGATCCCCCAAATCCCGGGGTTGGTGGCACGCTTTATATCTTCTGTCCGAACTGATCTAAGCCCTAAAGATATCAATAGCTTGATCTGCATTGCCCAAGTAGTAACAAAAGAACATATAATGGCCGATTCTTTTCCAGAGGAACTGTTTACGGCAAATCATATCTATGACCCGTACAGAAAAGTTTATACCTTTATCCTTGAGGCGGATTTTTAATCAGATAAGAGCCATGGTAAAGGATTTCATGAATGGAATTTGGCCATTTCCATAAAAAACAATGATAAGTCCATTTTTTCCGAAAATAATCCAAATATCAGGAGATTATTAACCTGGTTTGATCCCGCATGATATGATTCCAGGATCGTTTCTGTGTAAATAAGCGATCGAATATTTAATATTTAATAGAGAACGTGGGATATATTAAATCAAATGGAAATATGCAAGTGCGATTCTGTGCGGATTAGATAATCCACATTGGGAGGAAATAAATAACCTTGAGAGTTACGACAGATCTAAGTCCGATAAGCATCTAAAGCTATATGGTTATAATGAAGAGTAGCTCATACGGTTATTTAGACAAAGCAAAATGACTGGTAAGAAGCTAAGTATAATTTGAACAATCAATAACGTATATCGCTATTGGGGAACAATCGTACAAAAATCAAAAGATGTAGTATTATGTCGACTATTATGAAAAATAAGCAGGCGTGTAAGTGTTCGGACACTTGACACGACCCTGACCCTCAAGCAGGGGGGAAGTTGGCTTAATGACTGAGACGATTCTATCATAGCAAATATTACAGTCGAACCGCTTACTAGTAAGCGCAAGTTTTTTTTTACTGGAGTAGTACTGTGGCGAAAATCTGCAAACCCAAGAAACCGATAGAATAATTAAGATCATTCTTAATTCAATCAGTAAAGAGAAAACACAAAGTGCATACCACACAGAGTGACAAGATTTTCGCAAAGAATAGAAGGACCATCACTATAAGTGACAGGATTTTCGAAAAGAATAGAAGGACCATCACTATAAGTGACCGGATTAGTGCGTTTTCCCCTTCATGAGATAAAGGTGGGTGGCTGAATATAACAATCGAAAATGAAAAGCCTTATGATGAGCTACTTGATAGTTTACGTATAGTCCGAGAGTCGGACCTGCCAGACTATAAAAAAAAGCGATCAAGAAATACATTCAGGCAATAACAAGGAATGCAGACTTTATCATAAAAATTGACAAAATGCTATACGTGACACGCTCAATAGAGCAAGCGAAAGTTAGTGAGGATTATATTAATAATTTAGCAAAAGCTATCAACGAATCCACCAACCTGAATAATCTACGGATGGGCGATCTATTGAGCAATCGTCGAGGAGTAGTAAAGTATATACTTGAAAATAATATTGGATATAGTGATCCTCCACATATAGCGCGCTCTATACAAGAGCTAGGTATTTACAAAAAAAAAGGTCTATGGATTGGATAAAACTAGCCGAAATTCATGATGAGATATTTGAGGTCCTACTAACAAACTTGTTAGCTAATGCGAATGAGGAAGGCATAGAATTTAATTTTATCTGGAATAATCAGCCGTGCTATGTACTGGCTTAAATATAAATAGGTATGCTCGAAAAATGACTAGATTATTTAGAGTTATACTCAGGCGTAGAAATATTACTATAATTCGCCAAGGTTTTTATTTATACCCCCCTAGACAAGCCTGCAGGCTGCCTTTCCTTCTTCAACCCATTTGCAACCATTTGCAACCCCAATATAGAACCTGGATAGCGCAAACTCACTGATTGTGATCATTGGACGCTTTACCGCCCTATTGACGGCGTGAAAAGGATGGAAATACCCCTGAATTCTCTTACACAGAGGAGGTCAGGGGTTCGAGTCCCTCACCGCCCACACAGAAACCCCTATATGTAGGAGTTTTTATGTCTAGTAATCCTATATATGGGGATATGCTGTTTTTATGGTTGCTTCAGTCCTGGTCTCATTTGCAACCGTTTGCAACGGTTTTGATCGATTTCCATGGATCTGGCTGATAATTTATCCCATCTACAGGATGAAAAATGCTTTTTTATTCAAGATATATCGCATTTTAAAAGGTATTCATCAAGCGGTCAGCGTATGAAATATCTGTGTAAGATACGGAACTGCCTGAGGCAGTTGCTACTCGTAAGGTACTGGAAGCCGAATAGATAGGTGTGATCATCAAGGTTCCAACAATGACAACGATCATTACTATTACCGTTGTGATGAATATTACCCATTTATTACTATTAAGAATTGCCAGGTAGTACTTGATATCCATAGTATTTTTTGCGATTATCTAGAATAATATTGAGGAATGTATTATGTATTGATCAAATCCATGAGATAAATCGAACTCAGCTATATCGATAAAAAATTTGTTATCGATAATTATTAATTGGGATATATAAATTAGATTGATTTTATTCGTCCGTAATCGTAATCGCTATCCTTTACAATAACAATTAATATCGACCAACAAAGCTGTTAGCATGTACGATTGATGATTATCTATGTCTAAAGATCGATTCTGATGTCAGTGTGGCTTTCACTAACTACAATAAAATCTGCGTAACCAAAAAAACTACAACATCTATAGATGCAATGACGAGAATGTGTACTTGCACTTTCTTTCGTGTATTGATCTGGTATATCTCTTTCATTCTCGTCTTCTCTTCAGTATTCTAACCAGAATTTAATTATGCTCCGCCATACCGACAAGATTATTTATATCGATGTTTATTTAAAGATTTGTAAACAGTCGGATCCTACCTATGCCTAGGTTATCTCCAACCTGTTATTGTTGACCAGCTTTTATTTACAACTGTAAAAACTTCGGAATTGAAGATAATTTCGTCATCAAATTCATCTGCCCTTCCCCTGGATTTCATTTACAATACGTTTTAGGACTTAAAATTCCTACCTTTCAACCACTCTGCATTTCCAAGTATTTATTGAAATCTATAATGATGGAACTTGACTGCAACCCTGTAAGTTCCATCTGGATGTGGTTCAGTTCGTACTACAATTCCATTTGTTGATAATTTGGGTGAGTCCTCATTTACTAACGAATTGCAAAGAGTAATAGTTACATTTATCTGTGATCCATTCTCTACATAACGGTTCGCTATAGTAAGCAAACCAGTAGCACTTAAATTACAGAGCTTTACATGATCATAATATTTTGTTCCGTCAACATCAATACCTTCAATAATTGCGGGGTAATCGCAACTGACTCTTGGTTTTGCACGCCTGTCCGTTGTAGTGTACATATAGATCCTTAGCCCTTTTTATCAGCGATAACTGCAAAGAATGTACCTTAGGTTGAACATTCTTATATTTTTATTAATAATATTAGAAAATCATTAATTGTGCATCGTCATATTAGCTAAAGATTGATATGCTAATAAGCCTATTTAAAGGCAAGTATTAGCAAACACAATCATGCTATACAATTAACACAAATGTGCCTTGGGTGAGGATTGATATGATAAACTACGTAGGAATAGATTTTTTTTCCGGGGAATTAGAAATTTATTTTTATTTGCATGACAAAGGAAATGTTTCAGTTATATATTAGTTGGATTTACCAAATCATTCCGGTGGGCAAATACTAATAATTCCAACCGGTCAGTTACCCCCAGTTTGCTATATATTGAGGTTAGGTGGTGGCGTACTGTCGTCTCACTGATACACAATTGAGATGAAATTTTCATATTTTTATAACCTAGCCCAATTAATTGAATAATCTGTTTTTCACGTTCACTAAGTTGAGCAATACTATCCTTTTCTGGATCTATAGGTGTCTGATTTCGGGAACGGCGGTTAAGTACGTTAGCAATCATCGATCTTTCGAGCCAGACCTCACCAGCGTGTACTTTCTGGATTGATTTTATTAGAGTTTCTGGCGGTTGGGTCTTGAAAACAACCCCCATCACCCCATCTTCAACGGCTTTTTGAAGCACCTGGGAATCACTTATACCTGTAACTAATATAAACCGAGATCGTTCAGAAACTTTTACTAAACATGGGACAATCTCGAATTCTGATTGGCCAACAAGGTTCAACTCGAGCAGGGTAACATCGGGATTTAGGGTACCTAAAATTTCAAGCCCTTCGCTTAGATTCCCTGTTTCTCCGACTATTTCCATGCCTGGTTGACTTTTAATTAATAGGTGTATACCAGCCCTGACAAGAGCATGGTTATCAAGTATGGCAATCCGAATGGGGTCTCGATTTACGTTAGGCATTTTGTTGGAATTATTAACACCCAAAATTTTTTTCAACCAATATTCTACTGATAATAATGGGACTCATTCGTTCCTAAATCGCAATTTCTACATAGAATGAATATATTTGTTTGGGCAATTACTCTAAATTAATATATCAAAAGCTACATCATCTGTCAATAAGGACAATCAACTCACCGGGTGGGCACTAATTGATTCTACTTATAATTGCGTTTCACAATTATCTATATTCCCTATGAAGAAATGTTGGTGTACAGGAATTAGGTTGATATCCAGAGTTACTAATCTAATCAATAGTGATATGCTCCCCATTTGGATGGGGCTGTGGTTGCGATTCCTTCTTCAACCCAGTCGCAATGGTTTGTGTCAGTATGGTTGTTGGAAATGATGGACACCTAGGACTTAATCACCCCATATATTGTGATAGCAAAGGCTGAGTTCCGATGGTTTAGTTTTTATCCTAACACCAATCCTTTTCGATTTCTATATTTACAGGCGCACAGGCTTCTGACTGCTATGACGACCTTTATGGTCAGTACTTAAATTAGTATTTGGGTACAAAAAAATTTTTATATATCAACACTTAAAATTTGGATGTCTATTGATGGTTGTATCTGTAAAATTTAGATCTGGGTTATATCTCTTAAATCTCCACTCCAAATGATTCTCAGACCAGAATTTAAAAAAAGCTCCGCCATTCCGACATAAGTCACTTAATCGGATGATGATTAGCAATTAGGCACAGTGGAAATTCCCCCTGATCGGGATACATTCCTGAAATTCTATAAAATCAGCTTAAGTGTTGCAAATCCGGAATAGCACAATACTAAATAAAAACAAAATCTGCGATTCCTTTAATTAATTACTGAAAATTATATATCGTCTTATTCCCAAAGTCGTTTCAATTCACCTTACATAATTGATAATTTATAAAAATCGATATTGTCAAATTTTCCAGCGATCACACACCTACTATCTGTTTGTGGTCCAGTCTTAATAGCAATTCCATTCGTTGCTCGCTTGGATACATCTATATTGGTTAACGAATTGGATAGATAAACTATTACAGACAGCTTCGATCCATTTTCAAGATAATTATTGACTACCAGATATAACACACCACAGTTAAATTCACCAATTTGGCATGATCAGTATGCTTTGCCCCATTAGCATCTGTACACTCAATAATTGCAGGGTAATCGCATTTAATATATTTATTGGAATTAAACCCATAATCTGGTAGAGAATGGTATATTATTGGAAATGCATGGTATTGGGCATTTGATAATGAAAATACAATTTCGACATTGATTTTCATATGTAATATATTCATAAGATATATCGAATCTCTGATCTATTGAGGTAAATATGAATAAGGCAGACATAGGATTAATTGGCCTGGCGGTGATGGGACAGAACCTGGTGTTGAACATGAATGATCATGGGTTCAGAGTGGCGGTTTTTAATCGGACCGTATCAAAAGTGGACGACTTCTTAAACGGTAGTGCAAAAAATTCTCGTATCATCGGCATGCACTCGCTTGAAGAACTGATCAGCAGCCTCATCAAGCCAAGGCGGGTAATGATGATGGTTCAGGCTGGTAAACCCGTGGACGACTTCATCAACATGCTTATTCAATTATTGGAGCCTGGAGACATCATCATTGACGGTGGAAATTCGAATTACAATGATACTATTCGCCGATGTGAATTTGTTGAATTGAAAGGGTTACTCTTTGTTGGCACAGGAGTATCTGGAGGGGAGGAAGGTGCACGACATGGTCCATCTATTATGCCAGGTGGCTCGCCTGCAGCCTGGCAACATATAAAACCAATTTTCCAGGCTATAGCAGCCAAGGTCACGCGCTCCGATGGTGGCGAGGATGCATGCTGTGATTGGGTTGGTGAAACCGGCTCAGGACATTATGTCAAGATGGTGCACAATGGCATTGAATATGGTGATATGCAGCTCATCGGTGAAGCCTACCAGCTTTTGAAGGATGGTTTGGGATTATCAGCCGATGAAATGTACGAAATTTTTGGTCGATGGAACAACGGAGTTCTAGAGTCGTACCTGGTTGAAATCACACGTGATATCCTGAGATTTAAAGACCACGACGGGAAACCCCTATTAGATAATATCCTGGATGTGGCTGAGCAAAAAGGAACTGGAAAATGGACTGGTATCTCAGCATTAGAAATGGGCGTTCCGCTGACCATGGTGGCTGAGGCGGTGTTTGCACGTGCTCTTTCTGCATTGAAAGATGAAAGAACCAATGCTGCTAAAGTATTATCGGGACCATCTCCACGAATAAAGGTTAATCCCGATGCATTCATCCAGGATCTAGAGCAGGCTGTTTATGCTTCAAAAATTATGTCGTATACCCAGGGATATATGCTCTTTAAAGCTGCGGCCAAAGAATATGGCTGGAACTTGAATTATGGTGGAATCGCGCTGATGTGGCGTGGCGGGTGCATCATTCGGTCAGCGTTTTTAGAGAAAATAAAAGATGCATTTGACCAGAACCCCTCTCTTGAAAACCTTTTACTAGCTCCTTATTTCTCGGATCAAGTTTTGTCCGCCCAGGAAGGCTGGCGTAATGTAGTTGCGAGAGCAGTAGAAGCTGGAATACCGGTGCCGGCTATGTCAAGCGCGTTGTCATTCTTTGATGGATACCGTACTGAGTCCCTGCCCGCCAATTTACTACAGGCACAACGCGATTATTTTGGTGCCCACACCTATCAGCGAGTTGATCGACCCCGGGGAGAATATTTCCACACCAATTGGTCAGGGCATGGAGGTGATGTGACATCAACCGTGTGGAAGAAGGGTTAGCTTTACGAATTTATTCTTACTCACTGACAATATTGTCCGGAAGCGGGCAGTTGGTTTTTCAACAGAAGCACCTTCGAGAAAAATATTACTGCCATCTCCATAATCGTTAATTGCGTTAACCAGGACTAATTGGATCAATACTGGGAGTGGCCCTTTGGAAGGTAAGTAGAAGGGTCAGTGTGGTTGGCTTACTGCTATATTTGGCGTTTCTTGGTAAATTATCCCAACGATTTTAGGGATCATGATGAGCGACTAGGACGAAAAGAAAGTCGCCAGGGTAACCAGTGCTATGCTACAGATGCGAAAATTGGAGATAGATAATCTCATTGATGCGTACGAACAAGGCTAATCTATGAATTGGATTTTATGATCTCTCAATCTAATATCAGATGAGAGTTGCTTAAAGAAGCTAATAACTCTTTATCTTTATCTATTATCCTCAATTTGCTGGTTCCTCGATGTAAAAATTCGACACTTTATATAAATATTTTCATTAGATTTAACAATTAGCGGATTGTTGATTCTGCTTACGTATATAGCTTATACGCTCCTGTTCATTGTATAATGGCTATGGATGAGTTGTTGACAATCCACTTAGGAGGAAAACATGCCGGATAATGTGACGCTTGAGGAAATCCTTGCACAGCCAAATTCTGCTGAGGAACTTGAAATCCCACAGAATATCCTAATTGATATCATCCTGCGCCTCCTTTATACGGAAGGAAATGTCGATTTTCGCAGAATGTCACAGGTAACGCGGGTACCAAATGCTTTGGAGCAATTCTTGGATTGGCTGCGTAAGGAGCATATGGTAGAAGTATCAAAATCCTCCGCTACGTATGGACCATACAACTACGTATACAAACTAACCGGCTCAGGTGAGGATAGAGCCCGGGAAGCGATGGAGAGGTGCCAATATGTAGGTCCTGTACCAGTGCCGGTACGGCAATATACGAAAGCAATAGAGCTTCAAACAACCGGTCCCCGCTTGGTAAAACCAGCACAGGTGAAAGAAGCATTGAAAGATTTGGTCCTACCTCACGATTTTCATCGGAAGATCGGACCGGCTGTTAACTCAGCTGCATCATTATTCCTCTACGGTCCCCCAGGAAATGGCAAGACGACCATTTCAATGCTTATCTCACAATTAATAAGCGGGACAGATCCCATCTGGTTGCCGCATGCAATCACAGCAGGTGGTCAAATCATCCAAATATATGATCGTCTTTTTCATCAGGAAATTGAGCGGGACCAAAAAGGACCGATCGATGGTCGTTGGGGACTATTCAAACGTCCAGCTGTGGTCGTTGGTGGTGAAATGAAAATTGAATCACTTGACCTGAGATTTGATCCCCTTGCTAAATTCTATGAGGCGCCCTTACAGTTAAAAGCAAACGGTGGGGTATTCTTAATTGATGATTTTGGCAGGCAACAGGCCAGCCCCGTTGATCTGCTCAACCGGTGGATCATGCCCCTCGAAAACGGTGTGGATTTCTTAAGACTGCGCACAGGACAGACAATTGTCATCCCGTTTCGAGCGTTATTAATCTTTTGCACCAACCTGGATCCGTTTAATCTTGCTGACGAAGCCTTTTTCCGTCGCATTCAAATGAAGGTGGGGATATTCAACCCTGATGAATCAAGTTATAAACAAATTTTCCAGCGGGTTTGTAATCAGACCAGTGTTTCTTATGACGAAAGCAGCTATGAGTATTTAATTGAAAAGTGGTATCGAAATGACCATAGGCAATTCCAGGCTGTGCATCCGAGGGATCTCCTGACAATTGTTCTTGCACTATGCAATTACGAAAACCGAATAATTCGATTAACACCAGCGCTGATTGATGAAGCCTGTGAGATCTATTTTGTAAAGCATTGAATCATCACCAGGAAAATGAAAAACAAGGAAACGAGTATTACCTACAAACTCCTTATAATATCCAAAGACTACGAGATATATCAGCAATTAATTGAGCAAAACCACTTGCCAGGATTATCAATCCAGGCGGTCAGTGATTCAGCCATGGCTGTTGAACTTGGGTCAGGATGTGATCTGGTATTTGGAGAACCATCCCTGGTTTGCCAGGTGATCAACGACCTGCCTGATGTTACCTGGGTACAAAGCACATGGGCTGGCGTAGAACCTCTTTTCTCACCCGGTTTAAGGCATGATTACTTGCTCACCAATGCCCGCAATGTATATGGCAGGATGATGTCAGAGTATGTTTTTGGATACATTTTACT
Source organism: uncultured Chloroflexia bacterium (assembly GCA_963822175.1). Taxonomy (GTDB): domain Bacteria; phylum Chloroflexota; class Anaerolineae; order Anaerolineales; family UBA4823; genus FEB-25. The sequence continues at coordinate 903,991 of CAWGGJ010000008.1, forward strand.
TATTGAGCGCAGGATTATTCACCGCTGGCAATCTCAGCTCGATAGAACCTGGGATGAAACTTCCAATACCACGTTAGTGGGCAAGCGAATCGGGCTGATGGGTGTCGGAACGATCGGCTCACATCTGGCAAGCACCGCTCATCACTTTGGTATGCAGGTTTGTGGATACACTCGGCAAAGTGAAACCTGTCCAGATGTGGATGAATATTTCCATGAAGATAGAATGGTTGAATTTGCTAAGGGGTTAGATTATGTGGTGTGCACTTTGCCGGGTACTCCATCTACAATGGGAATTATTAATGGTAGCTTTCTATCGTCGCTTCCTATCACGGCGTGGTTGATAAATATTGGCAGAGGAAGTATAGTGAATGAACATGACCTGGAGGATGCATTAAATTGCGGATCGATCGCTGGAGCCGTACTGGATGTTTTTATGGTAGAACCTCTACCCGTAAACCATCCACTCTGGACTACTCCTAATACATTTATTACCTGTCATACAGCTGCAAAAAATTTTCCACCCGATATTGCATCATTATTCATTGAGAACTATAAACTTTTGATCGATGGAAAGCCATTATTATATCAAGTTGATTTTGAGCAACGTTACTGATTACCAGATTTTGCTTGAGATTTTATTTAGGAAATCACGAAAGTATGTGTAATATAATCAATCCAAAATAATTCAATATTTACCAGGTTCATCTACCAACAATGCGTGCACCATCAAAAAAACCAGTGAATACTTGACCCAACCACACCAAACGACTACAATTAAATTGTCTGGCAATACAATCACTATGCACCCAGGAGACAAGAATGGAAGATTATTTATTTCGCGGAAATCTGGCTGAGCTGGATCCCGCCATCTATGAGTTAACTCAATTAGAAGCCGAGCGGCAGTATCGAAAACTAATCCTGATCCCAAGTGAAAGTCAGGCACCCATGGCGGTGCGCGAAGCATTGTCTTCTGCGTTCCAAAATATCTATGCCGAAGGCTATCCACGTGAAGAGACGCGTTGGATGAGTGAAAATGAAATCCTGGATTTTCCTGATCGGTTAGTAAATTTTCGCCGCTATTCAGATAAACGCTATTACAAGGGTGTGGAATATGCAGATACGATTGAAGAGCTTGCCCGACGCCGATGTGCTGAGCTTTTTGCAAATAACCTGATTGGTGCAGATGATATTTATGTAAATGTACAGCCTTTGTCGGGAGCACCAGCCAACAATGCGGTATACCATGCTCTCGTCGAGCCAGGTTCAACGATCATGGGTATGGACCTGCTTCACGGCGGCCACCTGACACATGGCTCACCGGTTAATCGTTCGGGTAAATTCTACAACGCAGTCCATTATTCTGTAGATCCCCAGACCGAGCGTATTAATTATGATACGGTGGAAGAACTTGCTCGAGAAAATAAACCAAAGTTTATCATTGCAGGTTATTCATCCTATCCATGGGCAGTTGATTGGGCACGTTTTCGCCAGATCGCTGATGCTGTGGGCGCATACCTGTTCGCTGATATTGCCCATATTGCGGGAATGGTTGCTGCTGGTGCATACCCTTCACCTGTCGGATATGCAGATATTGTCACTTTTACCACCCATAAATCATTATGCGGTCCACGGGGAGCATGCATCCTGACTTTCGATGAGAAGATATCCCGGGATATTGACCGCGCTGTCTTCCCCGGAGAGCAAGGCGGACCCCATGTTAATTCTTATGCAGGGATGGCTGTTGCATTCAAAGTAGCGAAGACCGAGAAATTCCAACAGCTTCAACATCAGGTAATTAAGAACTGTGCAGTTTTTACTGAGTATTTACAACAAAGGGGCTTAAAAATTGCCTATGGTGGCACTAATACGCACCTGATGAACCTTGCGTGCAATACGATCGTTGGAACTGACGGTACTGGATTATCAGGGGATATGGCCTCCCGTATCCTGGATATTGCTGGCATCGTGGTGAACCGGAATACCATTCCAGGAGATGAATCTGCAGCAGATCCTTCAGGCATCCGTATGGGAACCCCGTGGGTAACCCAACGGGGATTCAAGGAGCCTGAGATGAAACAACTGGCAGATATCATCGCAGATATCTTGCTTTCAACGAAACCTCATGGGCGAATGGGTGCGAATGGTATTCTTCGCAGAGCAAAGGTAGATTTTCGTACCCTTGAAGAGGCGAAAATAAGTGTACGGAATTTGGCAGAAAGTGCTGGCATCGATTTTAAAGCCAGCAAGCATGGTTACCCGCATTTTTATTACATTGACGATAAGCCAAATGGAAAAGAGTGGACAGTGCTTGAATTATCAGGGGAGCGGGTACGGTTATTCTTAAGCCAGGCATTGAGTAGCGATATAGAGGTATTAATGCCGGGTGAAAGCCAACCAACCCAACTTTTCACACCAGATGGCACTGTAGATGGAACTTTGACCTGCACCGGAACCTACCAGTTCAGGTTGACAATTCCCACCAGTGTGTATGGGATCGTTACAGCCTGGTTACGTGATCTTTCGGATGGTTACGTGGCATTTGATCAAGATGTCTTAAAGAAACTGCCCGGTTTAACCGTAATTCAAGTTTCGGATGCTGATCCAGTAAAGCCACTTATTGGAGATAAGATCGCACCAAAGCCCTACTTTATTGGCATGGATATTGGTGAGGGTGCCGCGCTACCAAAATTCAACTGGGAGGAAAATGATGCATCCCTGAAACGCACCCCGATATTCGATACACATAAGAAGCTGGGAGCAAAAATTATCACTTATGCAGGATGGGAGATGCCTGTCTGGTATACATCCGTGATGGAGGAACACCTTGCTGTAAGGCAGACTGCAGGCCTCTTTGATGTGGCTCATATGGGTGTTTTCCAGGTGGAAGGTCCGGATGGGCCCGCTTTCCTGGATAGTGTGGTGGCAAATGATGTGAGTTACCTTGCTGTGGGCGAGTCGTGCTATACCCATTTTCTAGATCCAGATGCCAATGTGATCGATGATTTGATCGTTTACAAACGGGGGGCTGAAAAAATGTTAATGGTGGTCAATGCAGCCAATGCGGATAAAGATTGGGCATGGTTGAATGCGGTAAAGGATGGCAAGGTACTGGTAGATAATAAGCGACCCTGGGCAAAGGTATTTGGCCGGAATGCGATTCTGCGCAATCTAAAAGACCCTAAAGAAGGAAGCGATATGCGTGTAGACATCGCAATACAGGGGCCAAGAGCCAGGCAAATCCTGATAGGCTTGGGTTGTGATGATGAAACCCGCTGTTGCGTGCGCTACCTCAAACGCACTAGAATCTGCGAAGTTTCCATGGGTGGTTTTGAGCTGATCATCTCACGGACTGGTTACACTGGCGAAAAGTTCTCTTACGAAATCTTTGTTCACCCAAGCCGAGCTGATGATTTATTCAATGCACTTCTTGAAGTTGGAGAGCAATACGGCATCAAACCTTGTGGATTAGGTGCACGCGACTCTTTACGCACAGAAGCCGGTTTACCCCTCTATGGACATGAAATGGGAGGCGAGTTAAATTTAGGTCCCGCTGAGGCAGGCTTTGGTCAATATGTAAAAACCTACAAGCCATGGTTTGTGGGACGAGAAGCATTTATTGAGAAAGAAAAAATACGCAAGGGCGAGCTGGTCAGGTTCTGTTTTGATGAAAAAGGGGTCAGAATGGCTCATTTGGGCGATCCGGTAGTGGATTGGCGTGGACGAGTGGTGGGTCATGTAACCAGCTGTGCTGTGGATAAAGACGGCTATCTGACCGGCCAGGCATATGTTGAATCTAAAATATCAGAGAAAGGTACGATCATATATATTTATCAAGGTGCACCAAAAGATAGCAGTAAGATCCTGGGTGCACTAAAGGTAGGTGAGCGGGTTATTCTCCCTTCACCAGCTCATATCCTGCGACGTTTCCCGAAATTGTGAGTGTTGGAGACCGGTCAATATGGTAAAAACATATACCGGTCTCTTTTTTCAAATATAAATCAAAGGAGTGTGAATTGATGGAAACACCTTGGGATCATCGTTATGCCCAACGAACGCAGCGGATGACCAGCTCTGCAATTCGTGAATTACTCAAGCTGACTGAAGACCCAGAAGTGATATCCTTTGCAGGAGGTTTACCAGCACCGGATGTATTTCCCGTGGATGAATTCAATGCAGCCTGTGGACAAGTATTAAAGGAGTGGGGTGCCCAGGCATTGCAATATGGTTCGACCGAGGGGTACCTGCCTCTACGAGAAATGATTGCAAGGCACACTGGTCGGTACGGAATAAGCATCACTGCGCAAAATATACTGATCACTAGTGGAAGCCAGCAGGCTTTGGATTTAATCGGGAAGGTATTTATCAATCCTGGTGATCGCATTTTGGTGGAGGAGCCTACCTATTTGGGGGCATTGCAAGCCTGGAATGCCTACGGTGCTGAGTACGTCACGGTTCCGATGGATGAAAATGGTATGATTACAGAGGAATTAGAAAATGCCCTGCGTAGTGGAGTGAAATTCATCTACGTTCTTCCGAACTTCCAAAATCCTACCGGGGTGACGCTTTCACTGGAACGTAGGCAACAATTGATTGAAATCGCTGACCGTTATGGGGTACCGATTATCGAAGACGATCCATATGGACAATTGCGGTATGAAGGTGAAAACCTTCCTTCAATTGTTAGCATGGATAACGAATTTCGCAGAAATGGCAGCAATGAATATCGTGGAAACGTGATCTACCTGAGCACATTTTCCAAGACCCTTGCGCCAGGATTGAGACTTGCCTGGGTTGTTGCACCGACACAGGTTATCCGTAAGCTGGTGCAAGCAAAGCAAGGTGCCGACTTACATACCGCAACCTTCAACCAGATCGTGGCTTTTGAGGTGGCACGGGGTGGGTTCCTGGATCGGCATATATGGCTGATCCGGCGGATTTATGGAGAGCGGCGGAACATCATGCTGGATGCGATGGAAGAGCTTTTTCCGCCCGGTGTGAAATGGACAAAACCCCAGGGAGGCTTGTTCTTATGGGGTATGCTACCGAAAGGAATGGATACTTCGGAGGTATTTAAAGTTGCCGTGACACGCAAGGTGGCATTCGTACCAGGCACATCATTTTATGCCCTGGGTGGTGGAGAAAACACCATGCGGCTTAACTTCTCGTATTCCAATCCAGATATGATCAAAATTGGTATAGAGCGCTTAGGAAACCTACTTAAAGAAATGATCGTTGCAGGAAAATGAGGAAATCGGGCGTGTGATCAAGACACGCCCGATTTTTTTATTTAACATCGAGAAGCTGTACTTCAAATGTCAATGTTGCATCGGGGGGAATCGTTGACCCAGATCCTGTAGAACCATAGGCCAATTCTGGAGGGATTACCAGCAAACGGGTTCCGTTCACTTTCATCCCCTGAACGCCTTCATCCCATCCCGGAATGACCTCACCGGCTCCAAGGGTAAATTCAAAAGGTTGTCCCCTGTCCAGGGATGAGTCAAACTTGGTGCCATCCTGCAACCATCCGGTATAGTGAACTGAAACAGTATTTCCAACCTGTGCAGTTGCTCCATCTCCAACCTGCAAGTCTTCATAAATAAGACCCGATGCAGTGGTGACTGCATTTGCAGAAGGTGCTGGTGGAGTAGTGTCCAACGTGCCTATTGGATATGTCTGATTTTTGGTTGAATAATCTCGATACACAAAATACCCAATTACAACAACAACTAATGCAACGATAATCCCTATCATAATTCGTTGACGGTTCCGTCTGGCAATCCGTTGGGCTCGGCGTTGCTCGCGTAAGGCTGCTTTGGTCATTGACACCTCCGAAAAAAGATTTAGTGTTGGGTGCTGTAAATTGTACCCGAAATTTACAGCACCCGGGATACCTACTTGGTGGTTAATGGTAAGAAAATATTGTAGGATACAAGAACTACTTGAGTATCAGTAACCGGTTCGATCATACCCGCGTTCCACACCCAGATCTGAACCATGAATACACCACTAGAAGAATAGGCGTGGGTGAATAATTGTGGATCCAGGCTTGTTACATCGGAAAGGATAGTGCCATCACCGAAATCGATGGTGTAATTATATGGCTTACCAGCATTGTCTGGTACTAGGTCTGCACTCAACTCCACTATAGTGCCTGGGAAAATTGGACCCGGTGTTAACTGGGATAGATCCACGCTAGTAATTACTACAGGTACAACGCTCACAGGGTGGCTGACTGTATCATGGTTATCGGCATTATATGCATCCAACGTCACCGTATAAGTGCCTACCATTTCATATGTATATACAGGATTTTCTTCAGTTGAGGTACCGCTTCCATCTCCAAAATCCCACAAATAGGATAATGGTACGTTACCACCAGATAAATTGGTGAAATGAACAGGTTCTCCAAGTTCTACCGGACTGTCACTGGAGAAATCAGCACTTATCACGACTGGCTCGATGGTGACCGTATGCGTGACCGTATCCGTTCCGAACAAATTCTCAGCATAAAGAGAAACGGTATAGGTACCCGAGGAACTATATGTGTATGCAGGGTTGTCTTCAGTTGATGTGCCTGAGCCATCCCCAAAGTTCCATATATAAGATATGGGAGGTGTACCGGCGGTCAAGTTGGTGAAATTAACCGGTTGGCCCAACACAACTGGACTGTCACTTGAAAAATCAGCTGTAGGTGGCATATCTGAAACACAACCGGGTCCTCCACCAATGATAGCTATATCATCGACATACCAGCCATCATATACAGTATTTGAGTCGGTGGTGAAATTGTACCTGATTTGGGCATTCGCCTGCTCATCCAATCCGGGAATGGATAGGTTTACTTGTGTCCAGCTACTTTGACTTCCACTATAGGAGGCTACTGTATTCCAGTTATTGCCGTCTGTGGAGTATTGAACATTAGCATAATCCCAATTTGCTTCAGTAATGTACTTTTGCCAAAAATCTAGAGTAATTCCAGAGTATCCACTAAAATCAAAAGTTGGTGAGGTGAGGGAGACATTCAAGTTATTTCCGTAGTTTCCTGGGCTATCCGTCCAGGAATGAGTTGGACTATGCGAGGCTGCAGTGGTGATCGCCCAAGGAGACTGGGCAGTCCAGCCTAAATTACCTGACTCCACATCATCCGAAAAAATCGTGCAATAGGGATACAGGATAAAATCCTGCTCGATCGTCTGATAATTCTCAGCGATTACTCCATTGGCATATCCTGGGGCGAAATCAGCTGCTTCAGCAACGATATTATAAGTACCACTGATTACGGTCATGCTATAAAAACCTGTGGCGGGATCAGTGGAAGTAGTGAATAGCCCGGCGGTGATGTTGGCTGCCAATGGGAGGTTCGTGCCAGCCTCACGGACATAACCCTGGATAACCGGTGAGACACCGGGTTCCACAACGTACAAGAATGTTGCGCTTGGAACACCCCAATTATTATTGGCATCCTTAAACTCAACAAAGATAGAATGTCTTCCAGCAGTTAAACCCGTTGTATCGATCGTCGCCTGGATGGACTCGGTCTTGCTATTAAAACTACCATCACTGGCAACCATGGGATAGGTGACCGTGTCGGTGATCCAGGACGGGTTGTCAATGCTGTAACGGGCTTCTGCAATATTCTGGGTCGGTTCTCCACCAGCAAAGCGGATATCAGTCGCACTAGCAGTTAGTAAAACCTGCTCACCAGGACTTACAGCAGCCGGTGATGCAATGACAGTAAGGGATTCTGGTCCCGCAGGGTCCATGTAGGGCTGGCGGGCAGCCTTGAAAGCATACAACAGCGAATCCCGGTTATCGGGGTAAACAATGCTTTCAAAGGAGCCACAATCCTGGAAGAACTCGGTCCCCATCTCGTATGTATAGGCAGCGATGCCAAGCACACCATAGGCATGTTCGTCGGATGTACCGCTGGTCGGGTAAAGCTGGTAGCTCTGTTGTGGATTATATTGATTGAAATACGCCAGGTGGCGTCCTAATGTCTGTAATTGAGTGCCATTGGGAGCTGGGCTGGATTTGAAGCCCCATGGCCAAAGGACAAGGCCGGCGGCGCTATGCAGGGTAATAAACAGGCCGGTCGTATTAGCTGGTGCTGGATCATTCTCTCCTGGTCCCCGTTGATCAGCGAACAAGGTGTTGATATAAGTTTCTATTGCCTGCGTTTCTGGCTCAGATCCAGCGGAAGGACCCATATAGGTTTCATCACAGGCATAAGGGCTTGAGCCGCCTCTGTTCCACGAGAACGTGTGGTTCCGATTTAGGTCCACCCCCCAGCTGTATGGATCAGTACACCCGTCATCCGAATCAACGTTCTTACGCCACGATTGTCCAGCTTCAGCTTTTTTCCGTCCGTCTGGATTGGTTAAAGTCACTATATAGACTTTGTAATAATCCAATAACCAGGTTATATCCGGGTCAATGCCATAATTATCAACCAGATACTCAGCATAACGCATGGCAGCTTCAGTGGTGACATATTCACGTGCATGGATTTCTGCCATAAGGAAGAATGTTGGCTTGTCAGCGATATCACCGAAATCAGGGTCTTCATTAGTCAAACGCAATGCCATGATATCGTAACCATTTGGAAATCCTGAGTGTATACGGGTCCAGCTATCTCCGATGTCATACAGCTGTGCCAAATCCGGATGTGCTGTAACGATAGCTTGCATGCTGGTTTGAGTCTCTTCAACGGTACGGTAGCACGGAAATCCTGGGATCGTATCCGGTCCCTGTCCTGGCAATGCAGTAGCAGGCTGGTTCAAGAGTTTAGTCTTTGCCTGGTCAACCTCCAGCCGGTAACCTGCTTGTTGAAGTGAGCTAAATTCTTGCATAGAAACTAAAATATAGGCAATATCCTGGTCCTGGTTTATTTGTAGAATGTCGTAGCGAGAAGCCAGGGTATTTAGCTCATCCTGTGTGGAGTAATAAACCCGGGCGATGACATGCTCCACTTCAGGCAGGTCAGTCGTTTGCGCAGATATGGAACCAGATATGGGTGTTGCAGCAGCACTCGATACCATACCCAGGACCATTGAGATTAAAACAATTATCGATAACAAGTTCTTTTTCATAGACTCCTCTTTGATTCCACCTTTCACCTGCTCGAAGGCAGGTGAAAGGTGGGGTGTGTGCGGGATTGATTCTGCTTTTTATTTCTGTGAAAGCGGAAGGAAATTACTGTACCAGAACGTATTGGTATAGAGGTGAACCTGGTGGCCAAGTGAATTGCCCTGGGAAATAAATGATAACCAGGCATCATTGGTGTCACCCATCGCAACATCGAATGGTACGTGTACTAATATGGTTACCGATGCGGTTTCACCTCTGGCAATCGGTCCTACTTGGGTAGGCACGTCAACAGTCCAATCACTGGAAAGCACGTCGATATTATATGTATCCGTGATGTTTCCAGTATTGGTGACCATGACAGTATATTCAACGATTGCGCCTCGGCCATACCCGGTGAGAGTATCCTCTACGGGTAATGCCTGGAAACTATAAATCGTATTGGCAGTCGTAGTCAGTGTTGCAGACGCAGTTGGAAGTCCTGGAATAGAAGAAGTAAAGGTAACAACTGCTGTATCAGCTGCTCCTCCTGCGGCATCTACAGGAATATAAATGGTTACTTGTACAGTGGAACTCGAATCGGCAGGAATGGGTCCGACCGTAAGCGGGTATTCCACTTCCCAGACAGAGTCCATACTCAGGGTGAAAGTATCGGGGAGATAATTGTGATTGGTTAATTGGAGTGTATAAACCACCTGAGTACCTGGGTCCCCGGAATCAGCATCACTGGCAGGGTCAACCACAGGACCAGCTTGAATTGCAGTGGTGGTAAGGGAGGAGGTTTGCATCTTTGAGCCATCCCCCTGCGAGGTTGCGGTGATGGTGGCAGAATCGAAGTCACCTGGTTCAGCTGATGGAGGAACATCCACAATGACATTAAAATCAGCGCTATCACCACCCTGGATAGGTCCCACAGTTGGTGGCAGGGTGATATTCCACACACTGGTAGACAGGATATCGAAAGTATCCGTAATATTTCCCAGGTTGGTGATTTGAAGGATATAGCCGACCTGGCTGCCTGGATAACCGTTCGCCTGTGCAGTGACTGGGCTCAGAGAAAGCTCGTAGTAATTGGCTGTTGTTGTCACTGCTGATAAATCGGTAGTTTCTGGGTTCGCCTGTGAAGTAACAGTAATGGTGGCTACATCTGATTCACCATGCAAGGCATCCGCAGGGATTGTTACCTGGACATCAAATGTATCACTCTCACCAGGGGCGATGGGTCCGATGGAAGGTGGGTAAGCAACCTCCCAATTACTGACAATAGAAATATCATAGCTGTCAGCAGTCAAGCCGATATTATTGACCTGCAGCTGATAATTGACGGTCATACCCGGGTCTGCTTGAGAAGTAGCTGATTCTGGTGTGAGCATCACTCCGTATGATGGGGTGGTAACAGTGAGAAAGACTGCTGTGAATGGACCCCAGAAACCATCATCGTTCTTTCCATGAACAAGGATGTAATGCTGTCCTTGAGAGAAACCAGATGTATCCACGACTGCTTCCACGGCCTCATTAGTTTCTCCCCAGGCTCCATCTGCCGGAGACATCGCAATACCTGTGCCATCTGCACCTGGTGCATCGATGAAGTATTCAGCGGCCATGAGGGGTTGCAAAGGATCACCGCCGTAACGCTGATCCAATACTGTTGCCGTCAGATCAACTGGTAAACCACCAGGTACCTCGATCGGATTGACTGATACTGCCTGTGTGTCGGGTCCGTAGGCAGTGATGTAGGGAGAGCTTGCAATTTTATTAGCATAGACAAAGGATGGTCCCATTTCTGCCCAGAAGTTACGCGGCTGACCATCGATGCCGTCCTGGCAGCCATATGCCGGGAAGAAATCTCCACAAGATCCGTAGGTTGGACCAATCTCATAGGTGAACGATGCAACCCCCAATTTTCCATACACCCAATCATCGGTCGATCCATCAACAGTATAAAGAAAACCAGTGGGATTCATTCTCCCGGTGATGACAGCCAGTTTACGTCCAATGGTCTGTAGTTGATTGAAATTAGGTGCACCAAACTGGTCAAACCCGAATGGCCAGAGGATTTCATCCTGATAGGAGTGCAAGGTGATGAAAATTCCAGAAGCGTTATCAGGTGAGGCCGGTCCGATTTCGTCATCACCATTGTTCCCATTCCAATCTGTGAATACTTGGGCTATAAAGGCTTGAAAGGCAGCAGTTTCCGGCTCAGAAGCCCGGCTTGGTCCCCGATAGATATCACTGCATGCATTTCCACTAGAACCACCACAACAACCCCATTTAAAGCTGCTATTGCGGTTTAAATCGACCCCATAGGTTGATGTGCATCCGTCATCATTATCCACATTCTTTCGCCAGTATGCACTTGTGTTTGCTTCATTAATAACCCGCCCATCCGGGTTTTGTGAAACAAGGAGATAAACGACATGATGGTTTACAAGCCAAGTAACATCAGGATCCTCCCCATAGCCACCCTGCCCGTTATACCCGGAGGTGAAATACTTGATATATCGTATAGCCATTTCAGGGGTGGTAACTTCACGGGCGTGAATATTGGCTAACAGGAAGAATGGTGGTTTTGTTTCAATATCTCCAAATGCAGGGTCTTCATTGCTAATGCGCATCACCCACATATCGCGATGGTAACCCATATGAGTGGACAACCAGGCATCACCAACATCGAGAAGCTCGGTAATCCCCGGATAGCTGGTGTTTGTATCCTGGAGAAAATTCACCATGTAGAAATTATTTGCGTTATTGTTGTAATTATCAAAATAATAATATCGTTCATCAAGCTTGGCAGTGGGTGATTGAAGCTCAGCAGTTTTCTCCAGATCAACTTCAACCTTATATCCCTGTACCTCTAACCAGTCCTTCTGAGCAGGAATTACTGCAGCCACAGCATAGCCAGAATTAGAACCAATGCCTGGTAGTCGTTGGACTTCCCAGATGTCCAATTCACCTGCAACAGCGTTCAATTGTTCCTGGCTATCATAATAAAATCGAATAACCAGCTCTTCCGAATGATCTACCCCCAAAGAAATGGATGTTGATGGTCCATCGGATGCCTGGGATGGTTGGGACATATCCAAAAACAAACCACCCATGATTACCAATGTTCCGATGGTGATGGTGAGTAGAAATAAACGTGTTCTATTTTTCATCCAGGATTCTCCTAATTAGAAATTTGGTTGGTGTGAAATTATTAAAGTATGATCGATGCGTGTTAATCCTCAACATATGGTACAAATTCAGCCCTCGCTATTCCTTGCTCAATGGCCTTTTGTGCCACGGCATGGGCTACTGCCTTATGCACGTTTTTATCCAACGGATTTGGAACCAACTCATCGGGTGGTGTCAGGTCGGCGATTGCAGTTGCCGCTGCCAGGTACATCTCGTGACTGATATGGGTGGCGTAAGAATCAACGGCACCCCTCAGGATACCTGGAAAACCGAGCACGTTATTCACTGATTTTCCATCTGCGGCGAAGGCTGCTCCCGCTCTTAGGGCGAGATCAGGATCGATCTCAGGAACAGGATTGGATAATGCCAGGATGATCTGTCCTGTACGGATCATTTCAGGCTTGATGAGACCAGCAGCACCAGTGGTTGCGACCACCACTTCACATTCAGACATGATCTCCATGAGATTGGAACGTTTACCCCCATAACGCTCAAAGTATACCAGTGCGGTTTCCGATAGGTCTGCACCTAACACTGGATTTCCTGTAAGTTTCATCAACATTCGTCCGATTGCATTTCCAGCTGCGCCTAAACCGATCTGACCGATCTGCACTTTCTCGAGGCTTATTTTGGTGCTTCGACTTGCGGTCATGAGGGCTGCGGTTGCAACAACAGCAGTCCCATGCTGGTCGTCGTGCATTACGGGGATATCCAACAGTGCTTGAAGTCGTTCTTCGATCTCAAAGCAACGTGGCGCTGAGATGTCTTCCAGTTGGATGGCTGAGAAAGTAGGAGCAATGGTTTGTACGGTCTCAATGATTTTATCGGGTTCTTTACTGTTAAGCAGGATGGGGACACCGGATAATCCGACCAGTGTCTCCATAAGCATGGCTTTACCTTCCATGACTGGCATGCCTGCTACTGGACCGATGTCACCTAATCCTAATACTGCAGTTCCATCGGTAACGATTGCAACGAGATGGCTGATGGCGGTGTACTGGCGTGCAAGTGAGGGATCTTTGGCAATTCGAAGGCACACCTCTGCCACTCCAGGCGTGTACACTCGACGTAAGACATATAAACTGTCCACCGATATCCGGCTGCGAATAGCAATTTTACCCTTCTGGTGAAGCTCCAATACTTCATCCCGAACAGCCAGTATGCGTGTGCCTGGGTTGGATTCCATTGCCTGGAGCACACGATCCATATGTGGTTCATCTTCGGTGTATACTGAAATGTCACGCAGCGTATAGCGAGAAGTTTCCTGGATCAGCCGGACTTCTCCCACATCCCCACCTGCATCAGCTACAGCCACCAGCAAACGCCCTAACGTTCCAAGTTGTTGTTCGTTGCGCACCCGGATGGTACGCATGAATTTTTCGGTAGATTCCATGGATATTACTCTATCCGAAGAATTACTTTGTTGGATTCCACAGCTTAAATTCTTTCAGGATGGAACCTCCGATGAACTCGCGGAGAATTGAATTGTCCGGGATGAGATCAGATGAAACTGGTTGGAACCATTCCAGAAGAGCCAGCATGCGTTTGGCTTCAATAAACTCACGCGTGCCAAACGGAACCTGGCGTAATAAGGGTTCTGCATAGGGTTTCAGCGCGGAGAGCTCATAAGCCAGTGCTGAATTGAACATGATATCGGCATTCTCCTGGAATGGAAAAATGTTTCGTTTTTCTCCTCTTTGGACTGACTCCCAGCGTTGAATCGTCTCTCGAGCGGTATAACCCCGCTCCCGTGCATCCCGAACGATACGGCGTACCAAACGCGTATCGGTAGTAGAGATACGGTTATGCCGGTCAAGATTGAGCTGGGTAAGGGCGGATGCATAAATACGAAAAGTTTGTTCGATAGGGAAGTTCGGTAAAAGCTCCGGATTCAATCCATGGATGCCTTCCAGGATGATAACCTGCCCTGGTTGAAGCTTGATCACCTCACCAGGTTCACGACGGCCTGTTCTGAAGTTATAACCCGGCATGCGCACACATTCTCCAGCCACCAGTCGGCGTAAATCCTGGGTAAGGTAATGTGTATCGACTGCTCCGAGTGATTTAAAATCAGGCTGACCATATTCGTCCTTTGGTGTTTTATCCCGGTCCACGAAATAGTTATCCATTTCCAAGGGGAATGGTGATATCCCCTGGGAAAGCAGTTGAATAGTCAGCCGTTTAGCGAGGGTGGTTTTTCCACTTGATGAAGGACCAGCAATTAATATGATGCGTACGGTCTTCGTGGGATCGGACTGCTCATACCTGGAGGTGATCTGCTCAGCTATATCTGCAACATGCTCTTCGTGGAGGGCTTCAGAGACAAGGATGATCTCATGAATACGCCCAGCATCGATGGAATCATTTAATGCCCCAACACTGGCTATTCCGAGGCGATCCAGCCATTGTCCATAACGCCGGAATGTAGCCAGCAACTTTGGATAATTTGGCATGGGTTGTAAAAGCGTCGGCAGATTTCGTCGGGGAAAATTGATCGTAAAACCACCATTGGTGGGGATCAAATTGAACCAACGCAGATAACCGGTAGATGGTACCATGTATCCATGATGATAATCCTGGTGGTCGCCCAACCGATAAAGGGTCAGATAATCTTTCTGACGGTGGGCCAATAAGCGTACTTTATCGGTGTATCCCTTAGCATCGAAGTAGGCTACGGCCTCTTTCAACGGTATTTCGCGCTTGGTGAAAGGTAGATTTTCATCAGAGATGAAGCGCATATGCGCACATAACCCTGCCAACTCTTCATCAGAAAGAGGAGCATGGTCTTTAACTTCACAATAATACCCACCCGAAGAAACTGAATGATCTATCATCAGGGTTGCATCGGGATAAAGCTCTTCAAATGCTGATTCCAATAAAAAAGTCAGCGAACGGCGGTAGATGAGCATGCCATCGTTATCTTCCATGGAAATGGGGGTAACTTTTGAGTCCATGTTAATCGGGAAGGTCAGCTCGCGTAGCTCATCATTAACAATTGCACCGACAATAGGAGCAGATTCTGCCGTTTCAAGAAGGGAGAGAAATTTCATCACGGCTGCTCCCCGTGGGCCACAAATAACCCGCCCATCAGGTAAATGAATCTCGACAGTGGGGCGGGGGGGAACGAACTCAAATTCTGAAGTGTTGGAGTTCTCCATCTGGTATGGAACCGATAAAGGTGTCAAACGGCAATTGTAACATTAAGTAATGCCATGGTAGATTAGGAGTTTAATCATCACCCAACAAAAATGTAATGAGATATGATCTTTTATTTTCATCAGTGGTCGAATGGAGGGTGGAAACGAGGCTCCTTATTGAACAATAACCTGAGCTCTTGGAAATGCATATCAGGATCCGCTGATATTTTTGCAATATCATCGTATTTGGCCAACTCAAATTTTGGCGGTAGCGGATCATTAAGATCGTTAGTCAGAAATCCCCAACCCCAATCCCAGGGCAGGATCTCGATTTTGTTTAAAGCAAGGAAATCACGGATAACATTTCCCCAAATGAACCACCATCCGTGCATGTCAAAGATCCCAAATTGATACGGATCGGCGATTCCTTCTCGGCACATCTGCCACGCCCGACCACCGGTGACGAATTGGTCCGAGGGCACATCCAGCGGATCGAAACGGATATCCAGGGCCTCAACTTGGAGAGAATCCAGCTGTGAATCAACCATGATCCATAGGTTCTCATCTGTATTCCAATATTCACATACCCAATGATCTTCAAAATGCTCTGGCAGGAAATATTTACTAAATCCACAACGTGCACGTGCAGGAACGCCTTGCTGTCGAAGGATGGCGGTCAGCAAAAGGCTAAAATCACGACAATTTCCGGCTTGCCGAAATTCGATATTGTTTTTTGCTGATAATGAGTCCGCCTTTCCCGCCTGAATAAGAGCTAATTTCTCAGATACCTTGCGTAAGTTTACAGTTTGTTTTTGTTCTTCTGTGAGCGAAACTCCATACCTTTCCAACCAGAAGATATGGATCATGTTATTTTGTACTATTTGACATAGGGATGAAATGTCTACAGTAATATTCGCCAAAAGGTAGGTGTACATTCCTGGATCGGTCATCCTACCATGAGATGCATAATAATTAACAGGATCATTGGATACAGTCATGAGTTCATATCCCAAATTGAAAAGTATATATTAAATACAAACAAAGAACCCTGGCCTCCAGTTGAAACCAGGGTTTTTGAACTTATTTATTTATCTATTGCAGAAACACCGCAGCATAATACCAGCTCCTTGGCAGCTTTGACTTCATCCAACCTGCCAACTGGTGTTATATGGGGTGCTTCTTTGAGTAGAGCAGGCTCCTGGTGTGCTTCATCAGCAATTTTAATTAATGCCGCGGCAAATGCATCGAGAGTCTCCTTACTTTCTGTTTCTGTTGGCTCAATCATCAATGCTTCGTGGACGATGAGAGGGAAATAATTAGTCGGAGGGTGGAATTTATAGTCCATCAGGCGTTTAGCGATATCGAGGGCATGAATTTCGGGTGCATCTGCCCATTGGCCTTCAACCACAAACTCATGCATACATAGCCTGTCATATGGCAAATGGTAGGTCCCCTTGATGAGCGATAATAAGTAGTTGGCATTCAGCACTGCGTATTCAGAGATTGCACGTAGTCCCTCGCCGCCATGCATGCTTATATAAGTATATGCTCTGACAATCATGCCAAAATGACCGTGAAAAGATTTCATGCGCCCAATCGATTTAGGTGGAGTGATAAAACCATAAAGTGGGGGCATCTCATCATCCCCTTCTTCAATAATGCCAACGACAGGTGTTGGCAAAAAATCCACCAGGTGTTTAGCCACACCAACCGGCCCGGAACCCGGTCCACCGCCGCCATGTGGGGTGGAGAAGGTCTTATGCAGGTTGAAATGCATCACGTCAAAACCCACGTCACCAGGGCGGACTATCCCAAGCAGAGCGTTTAAATTAGCTCCATCTCCATAAACCAGACCGCCTGCAGAGTGCACCAACCGGATTACATCTTCGACATGCTCATCGAAAAGTCCCAGGGTGTTAGGATTGGTCAGCATCAAGCCAGCTAAGGTATCGTCACATTCCAGTTTAAGAGTTTCAAGATCTACATTTCCACGCGAATCTGATCTAACCTCGACGACCCTCATTCCGCTCATAGCAGAAGTAGCAGGGTTCGTCCCATGAGCTGAGTCAGGGATCAGGATTTTGTCGCGTTTGGCGTCCCCCCGTGATTGATGGTAAGCATTGATGATAAGTACCCCGGTTAACTCCCCATGAGCACCGGCAGCGGGTTGTAGAGTGATTCCAGCAAAGCCACCAATTTCCTTCAACATTTCCTGCAAGTTATACATCACCACCAGGTTACCCTGTACAGTTTCAACAGGTTGGAGTGGATGAGATAATGCAAATCCTGGGTACCTGGCGGTTTCTTCATTAATCTTCGGGTTGTACTTCATCGTACAGGAGCCAAGTGGATAATATCCGGTATCAATACTGTAATTCAGCTGAGAAAGGCGTGTATAGTGACGAATCACATCCAGCTCGGATAATTCTGGTAAGGGCAGATCCTCACGGATAAATTCCTTGGGTAAAGGATAGGTGGGCACATCGGGTTTGGGAAAATTTATTCCCTGCCGACCACTTACCGAGATATCACATAATTGTGGCTCACCCATTGGTCACCTCCGATAAAACTTCCACCAGCTGATCTATCTGTTCACGGGAATTCATCTCTGTCACAGCAATTAGCATATGATTTGATAATTGAGGATAATCCTGGCTCAAGTCATATCCACCCAGGATGTCATGCTCCAACAAGATATCATTAATTTCTGCAGCAGGAATTGGACAACGGATCACGAATTCGTTAAAAAAGTCGTTGGAGACCAGAGAGAATAGCCGGGCAAAATGGCGATTCGCTCAGCAGCATAGTGTGCTTTGTGGAAGCAAAGCTCAGCAACCTGATTTAATCCATTTTTACCTAACAAGCTTATATACACCGTGGAAGCAAGAGCCATTATTCCCTGGTTGGTGCAAATATTAGAGGTTGCTTTTTCTCGGCGGATATGCTGTTCGCGGGCTGTCAGGGTGAGGACGTATGCTTTCTGTCCCCGATTATCAATTGTCTCACCTACAAGGCGCCCCGCCATCTTGCGGACAAATTCTTTACGCGTGGCAAATAATCCCAGGTAAGGTCCCCCGAAGGAGAGGGGGATTCCCAAAGGCTGTCCTTCACCGATTACGATATCCGCGTTCATATCTCCAGGAGCTTTGAATAGACCAAGAGCAATTGGGTTGACAGATATGGCTAGTAATGCGCCATGGGCATGAACTGCATCAGCGAGTTTCGTATAGTCGTATACTCTGCCGAAGAAATCCGGATATTGCACCACAACCAGCGCTGTATCAGCATCAAGTAGATTGATCAACGTATCTGGATGGGATTTCAAATCAGTTTGATGATCATCCCCTACCAGCACGATTGGTGAGCATTTTGTATAAGTGCGCACGGTATGTCGATATTGAGGATGCAATGCCGGTGAAAGGACGATTTTATTCCTTTTTCCACGATAATTAGCATAAGCCATATTTACTGCTTCTGCAACGGCTGTGGCTCCATCATAATGAGACGCATTACAGACTTCCATTCCGGTAAGTGCAGCGATATTGCTCTGATATTCAAATATTGCCTGCAATGTACCTTGAGAAAGCTCAGGCTGGTAAGGTGTATAGGCAGTGAGAAATTCTCCACGCCTGATGACTGCATCTACCGCAGCTGGAACATAGTGATGATAGGCTCCAGCACCCAGGAAACACACCAGGTCGCCTGTGCTCTCATTTGCATTCGCCATCTCCTGCAGCTCAGCTGAAATTTCCATTTCGGTCTGCGCTGGAGGCAGGTGTAAATCAGGAAAGCGATATTTTTCTGGAACATCATCAAATAGATCTTCCAGCTTTTCAATGCCGACAGCTCGAAGCATTGCTTCCCTATCAGCATCTGTATGGGGAATAAACATGACTACTCCTATTATTGTGACTGAACTAGTTTCTCGTATGCTGTAGAATCCAAAAGTGCATTCATTTCATCGAGATCACTGAGGTCAATTTTTATAATCCAGGCTATCCCATATGGATCGGTGTTAATTACTTCAGGTGTACCACTAAGTGCCTCATTTACCATAGTAACCTTACCAGTTACGGGAGAGTACACATCTGCAGCAGCTTTTACAGATTCGATTGTTGCAATGGTATCACCTTTATTTACCACATCACCTTCGTTGACGATTACTTCCGCAAAAACGATATCTGATAGTTGGTCTTGGGCATAATCGGATATGCCAACCGTACCAGTTTTTCCTTCAAGTCGTACCCATTCATTACTTTCTGTATATTTTAAATTTCCGGGGATATTCATACTTAAGCCTCCTGTTTTTTGTGTGATATAAATTTTAATCCGAACTTATAGATATACAAGGTGAAATAGTCACTGTTTAAAAACAAAAAGCACATGTATAAACCATGCGCCTCTGTCATGAACTTGGAGAAATGCATTCAGAGATGCGATTCCTTCCCGGATGCTTGCTCCATGGTGTCGATTATGACAACCCTATCGACATTTCAGAGATTGAATGGAACAAAGTCCTTCTACCTGAGAGTTTCGCCTGTATTTGATCTGCTACAGGTTTGCCCCTTCGGTGCCTGGATAGATCCAGATCTCTTCTTCGTTCCCAATATTTTCGAGGGCTAATTCTACGGTCAGGTAGAAGAAAAGTCAAGGTCTGGTCAATTCACCACGTACCCAATCGCCAATGAGCCAATATTTAAAATCCTGATGATTATTACACTGAATGGCTCCCACGACACCGTATACCATTGCTGCTAAAGGTAATAATGAAATCACACAGGCTAAAGGTATACATAGGAGTCCGATAAGCACCAGTGAAGAGACACCAGTTAGAGCCCATGTTATACCTGCCAAAATACCTCCGCCGAACCACCAGACGAGTTGGAACACAAAAGACTGCATGGATTGATAAGCGACGTATCTGGATCGATTCTTATAGAGTAGATAGATAATGAGGGCTGCAATTATCCCAAGGAAACCAGTAACCAGATTAAGTAATACGCTTAAATGTGCCAGCATCGCCCAGGTGCGTTCATCATCCGGAGAGAGTGGGGGTTCGGGATTTATAACAGTTGCTGGTAATTGATTTACGACTTCATTTTGATCCATGGCAAATTTCCCATATTATTTAACAACCCCGTCATTTTTTTTATGACGGGGTTGTTCGAGTTCGTTGATGGTTATGCCCAACCCTGATTTTTAACAAAATTCGTCACCACTGGAATAGTGACGTATTTTCCCTGGTATGACTGGACACCCCAGACGACCATAACTATCCAGATGATGGCGGGAATGCATCCACCGATGATGGTCCAACCGAGGAGTATGGATAAAATAATTTCTATGATACCCATCACCAGCGCTTGTGCGTTGTGCGCCCGTATATAGGGGCGATTTTTCTTATCTTCCATAAACAGAATAATAATGGGGAGAAGCGGAGATAGGATGTATGCTAGCAATGTCCATAGCTTATCATCACTGGTCACTTCAGTATTAATGGGTTGTTCAGTCATGTTACTTTGCCTCCAATGAATTAGGTTTGATTTATACCAGATAGTATCTGGGTTTTTCTTTTAACATATCTAGAGGAAAATCGGTCTATTTCCACAAAATCCTTATCGACACAATAGAAAACACCAAAAGAATTAATGGGTTACGATTTTTATTGATCTTGATGAATATTATAGGTAATCTTTTAAATTGTGCTCAACAGCATAAGCAGCTGCTTCAGCCCGATTACTCACACCCAGCTTGGAAAGGATGCTGCTGACGTAATTCCTGACCGTGCCTTCACCTAAAAAGAGTGCCTTGGCTATTTCACGGTTGGTTTTACCTTCAGACACTAACATAAGCACATGCCGTTCTTGTTGGGTGAGGGCAGAAAATGCAGAAGCTTCCTCCTCCCTGGCTGCTTTGCGGACTTCCTGGAAAATTCGTTGAGTAACAGCCGGGTCAAGCAGCGCTTCACCACGAGCCACAGCTTCGATCGCACGCACCAGGTCTTCTCCCCCGATCTGTTTTAATACATACCCGGCAGCTCCAGCTCTTATGGCAGAAAACAACATTTCATCTTCTGCATAGGAGGTGAGCATAATCACCTTTGTTTCTGGATATTTATCTGCAATCTCCTGGCAGGCTTCGATTCCTGAACCACCTGGAAGGCGAATGTCCATCACAACGACATCAGGTGAGAATGCAGCCACGCGTTCAACAGCTTCACGGGCTGTACTTGCTTCAGCTACAACCTCAAAACTTGGATGGCGTTCAAGCAAGGCTTTCAGGCCAAGCCGGACAACCTCATGATCATCAACTAGTAAAATACGCTGTTTATTCGCCATTATTTATCCTATACCCGTAAACATTACTCAGAGGCATCATCATTTTGATTGTTTTGAGTGCTTCCCAAGGTATCGATAGGATGATCCCGCCTGAAGTCTACAAACCGATACCCCAAGCCACGTTCAGTTAAGATGTAGATTGGATTGGTTGGATCTTTCTCCAGTTTTTGACGTAAATAATTTATGTATAGCCTAACATAATGAGGTTGGTCGCGATACTCGTATCCCCAAACATTAGTCAGGATTTGATCATGAGAAACTACCCAGCCTGTATTCTGAACCAGGTAATATAAAAGGCGATATTCTGTTGGGCGCAGGTTGATTAACTTACCATCCAACCATACTTCGTGACGATCAAAATCCATTTTTAATCGTTCATCGACCTCGATCAATCCGTGTGTGCTGTCCGTGGTCAGTTCTGTCCGCCTAAGGACTGCACGAACACGGCTGACCAGCTCACGGGGGCTAAAGGGTTTTGTTACATAGTCATCCGCACCTAGCTCGAGACCATGGATTCGCTCCTCCTCTTCACCCTTGGCTGTCACCATGATGACTGGCACAGTACTGATGGAGCGTATCATTTTTAACACTTCAAAACCATCCAGATCAGGCAGCATCACATCCAGAAGCACCAGATCAGGTAGTGATGTACGCAAGCGATCCATGGCTTGGGTGCCGGTAAAAGCTTCAACAACCCGAAACCCATCATGCTCAAGGTTCAGACGAATGAATTTCGCCATCCTTTGTTCATCATCAACGACCAATATTCTATAATTTTTATAGCGTGTATCGGGTAACATAATATTATTCGCGCACAAAACCAATGATTTCTTCCTCGGCTTTGGTTGGCAAGACTTCTATGAAGTTCAACCGTTGGATCGGCCAGATAACCGTGAGCACATTTTCAGCTAAATAATGCAACTCCTTGCCATCCAATCGTCGAGGACTATTCAATGTAACCGATATATCTGTCGGTTTCGGTAATTCTTCAACCTCTCCAATGATGGGCTCTTCTCCAGTGGGGTGTATGATGATAGAGTATGGCATGTTTCCAAATTTCCTTATCGATTGACAAGCAATTGAATCTTCATTTTCCCCAAGATAAAAATGTCTCCATGAGTAATTGGATAGGGTTTATTTGGGGTTATTTTTTGTCCATTTAATTGTGTGCCGTTTGCAGAATCAAAATCTGTCAAAAGTGCATAAGGAGAACTTATTTTTATGGAGGCATGTAACCGTGAAATGCCATAATCATACGCATGGTATGGTGCCAGGTCAACATCCGGTAATAAAGGCTGGTCTTCAGCTGACCTGCCAATGGTGTATTCAGTTAGTCCTTCAAGCTGGATAACTTCACCCAGGTCAACCAGGAATAATGAAAGATTGGCGTCTTCAGGTGTGGGTGGTACTACCTTTTCTCCATCATCTGCTACTTTTTGATGTATATCATCCATTAGACTGCTGGGAATTGTGATGGTCGGGTCGCGGCTTATATTTAAAAACTGATTTCCACATTCTTTACAAAAGAGTGCGCCTGGCATTTCCTTATTACCACAATTTGGACAAACTATCATAATTAGCTCTCATCTATCCTTGCTGGGAGAAGCAATGAGCGAGTACCATATTTTAACCTTTTTTCTCCGTCTTCGCTGAAAGATTGGTTTTGTTGAATATATGCTACCTCATCTAATATAGATTGAGCCAGGTTTTCTTCCCCTTTATTTAGGAGATGGGTGGCAAGGTTTTTCATATGACGGGTGGCAGAATTTATATCTCCTTTTCCCATTTCCTCCCTGGCGCGTTCCTGCATATAATAGAGCGACAATAACGACATGGCATTTAGGATTATAGCAGGAGGCGTATCCAATTTTGGTGAGCTTGCTATTTCCCGCTCAAATACCAGACGTTGTACATATCTTTTTTTAATTGGATGGCGCGGAATTTCGTAGTTTATAAAACCGTTCGCGAATGTAAATTTCTTGAGATCTTGTGGGACTTTCTTGATTACGAATTCCAAGATGATGTTCATCGTACCTGCTGGTGGCATGAAACCAAATGTGATGGGTGAATCAGCAATCAGGGGTGATGCATCTGGTTGCAGTCTAAATGCTGAATTTAATTCTACATTTTGGGATGGTTGGAAAGTGAAGTTGATCTGTTCGGTCAGGCTTGATCCCAAGCGCGTGATTTCACCCAGGATGATATTGCGAATATCGCTGACATCAGATATGTATTTACAGATTCCACCGGTTTTTGAGGATATATGGTCTAAGAATTTATCATTCCATTGATTGCCAATTCCAAGCGTGCTGATGCCAATCGCCAATGCAGAAGCTTGATTGGCCAGATTATCACAATTCGCTTCATCACCATAGGTTCGCCCGTCTGTGATCAAGATGATATGGTTTACCCTTGCTCTTGATCGATACTGATTAACTTGTGAAAAACCCACTTCTAGCCCTTTATAGATCTCTGTTCCACCCCCAGCTTGTAACAATTGGATTTTCATCTCCGTCGATCTCTCATCGGATAAAACGCCGGCAGGGATGAGTAATTCAGCTTTGTCATTAAACTTTACCAATGAAAATATATCATTGGGTTGCAATTGGCGTATCAGGTCTATCGCAGTCTGTTTAACCGTATCCAACCTGATTCCCTTCATCGATGTTGAACAATCGACAACAAGCGAGATATTTAAAGGAGTAGATGAGATCAATAAGCCGGTATCTGGATGCAGGTTTAATTCTAATAAAGAATAAAGAAGCTGAGGTTCGTCCAATGGGAATAGAGATGATTGGCTGTAGTGCGTCTTGATCACCAATGGCGATACAAAACCCGGTTCTGATGCTAGGTGTTTGTCATACTCTGCTTTCCTTGCAGGATCAGCTAATTGCTCATAAGCCTGTTGGAGATCAATAAATAATTCAGTCTCGCCTGGTTTTACGTTCTTATCTGGATGAAGCCTTAAGACAAGCTGACGATATGCATGACGTATCTCCTCCTGGGATGCATCACGGGGTAATCCTAAAAAGTCATATAGGGTCGATTTATCCATCATTTTTACTCTGGGACTCTGATAATAATTACCGATATATTATCAGGTCCACCTGCTGCATTTGCCCGTTGTATGAGGGTTTGGGAAGCAAGTTGAGGTTCAGGTGTGGAGAGAATTATATCTTTCATGTCTAATTCAGGCACAACCCCCCAAAGTCCATCAGAACATAAAACAAGTATACTACCAGGTTTGCAGGGAAAGGTAGCAATATCCGGCTCGAAGGGATCGCCTTGTCCCAATGCACGATACAAGACGTTCCGTTGTGGATGGGTCGATGCTTGCTCTGGTGAAATCTGCCCGATATCTACGAGGCGTTTTACCATAGAATGGTCATGGGTGAGGAGTTGAATATTTCCTTCTTTATCAATTATATAGAGCCGGCTATCACCGACATGAGCATTTATCATTTGATCGCCGAGGATCAATACAGCAGTAAGAGTTGTTCCTCCTCCTATTGCTTCTTTTTTAATGGATTGATGCGCATGGATCATACCCGACCTCAAGATCTCATGAATGGATAATTGGGTATGGTTGGATTGTGTAGATAATATTGGTAGATAGATATTATTGATTACAAAAGAAGTTAATTCACTCACAGCTATACTACTGGCAATTTCTCCATTTTCGTGTCCTCCCATGCCATCTGCAACAATAAAAAGACCAAACTGCTTCTTACCCTCATCGGATGCCAAATTGGATGTTAGTGAAAAGAGGGTATCTTCATTATGGTCACGCTGAATTCCTACCGACTGAGAAACACCGACAATTAATTGGGGAGTATCCAGGTGATATTGTTTGGTTTTCGTTATGTATTTATCGTCTTCCTGATCGACAGTGGACACCGTGGTAGATGAAAATGAGTTAAATTCACCTGGATCAAATTTGGCAGGTGGATCGTCTGTGGAAGATTTTCTATTGAAGATCTTTTTTAATATTGATGTCACCATCCCTCCACTGTGGTTATTCGGGGATCATAAGACAATGGCATATAATCTATGATCGTTTGAACCAAAGTAAAGCACACCATTGGCAATGATTGGCGAACTTGTGATCGGTCCCCCAGTTTGGAATTTCCAACGCAACCGACCAGTGCGAAATTCCAAGCAATACATCGCCCCGTCGACTGATCCACAATATACCGAATCCTGGAAGGTAATGGGAGAGCTGGTTACCTGATTATCGGTAGCGTAACTCCAAATCTCCTTGGTTGTATGGATGTCGATGCAATAGATGTGTGAATCAACCGACCCCGTAAAAATGTAATCTTCCTCGATATATGGAGTTGAGATGGTGGCTTTCGTCATGCGGAAACGCCAGATGATATATCCAGATTTCGCATCCAAGGCATAAAGAATCGTATCCACTGAACCGATATAAATTATCCCATTTGCATGGATGGGTGACGAGGTTAAAGCACGTTTAGCTTTAAATCGCCACTTTACATTGCCTCTCAGGTCAACGCAAAATAGATCACCTGCTTCAGTGCCAAAATATACATATTCTCCAACCGATAAAGCCGTAGAGCGAATCGCGCTTCCTGCATCCACCCGCCAGGCACGTCGGCCACTAATTGCATTGACCACATGGAGAAATGCATCATCTGATCCGATAAAAACGTGTCCCTCTGCGATATATGGGGAAGACCGTATAGCCCCATTCGAATAATATGACCATATTTCCTTGCCCGAGCGAATATTGATGCAGTATAAGCGCTGATCTTCTGAACCTATATAAATATTCCCTTCGTAAATACAGGGCTTACAAACGATGCCACCTTCTGTGGCAAATTTCCAGATAAATTCTCCTGTAGATGCATTTAATGAGTATAGATTATTATCATATGCACCCACATATATCGAACCACCAAAATAAGCAGGTGTGCCGCGAATTTCATCCTCACATTCAAATTTCCATGCAGACGAAATATCAGAAGGAGAGTGACTCACTGGCTTGATCGAGGCTGGGAGTTTATGAAGCAACCCGGTCTTTTTTGCAGAAGCAAGCAATGCTTCACGCATTAATTCAGTACTTGAATAACGCTCATCGGGATTATAGCGGAGAGCAGTATATACTACCGCCTCCAACTCACTGGAGATTAATGGATTTATCGAGCGAATCTTTCTCTCATCAAAAGAAAACGGGGGTTCTAATCGAGGATCTCGTTTCGTAAGCAGGTGATGTAGTGTAGCTCCCAAGGCATAGATATCAGCCCGCTGTGTAGCATCCCCTTTATATTGCTCGGGCGGCGAATAACCTTCGGTACCAATCATAGTACCCTTTTGACCCGTCTGGAATGTCTTGGCTATACCAAAATCAACCAATAACACATGACCATGTTGATTGATCATGATATTTGAAGGTTTTATGTCTCTAAAAATGATGGGCTCAGGTTTGTTATTATGAAGGTAGCTGATAACATCACATAACTCGATTGCCCAATTAATCACCTGGATTTCTGGCAGGAAATCTGTGGAATCCGCCAAAATTGCTTCCAAATCCTTCCCATCGATGAATTCAATGATCAGGTAGGATCGATCATCCTGTGAAAAATAATCATAAATACGAGGGATAGATGGATGATTTAATGTCGCTAGTATATTAGCTTCACGTTCAAAATTCTTGATGATCGTGTCACGAATCGCAGGATCACGGACAGTGTTGATCATTTCCTTGACCGCCACCCGTTTGACAACATTTGGAAAATGGAGATCACGAGCACAATAAACTGCACCCATCCCACCAACACCAACAACATTCTGGATCGAGTATCGGTCAATTAGAATCACCCCAGGCTGTAAATGGCTGGTGTATTTCCTCTGAGTTACGGATGATTCTAAACTATGAGTTTTGCGTTGGTTATCCAGAGCGCTCCTCCAAGTTAAGAGATAACATAGACAATTATAGCCAGCATTGGCAAAAAATGTAAATAAAAAATATATTCCTAATTGACGAGAATGAGTTCAAATAAAATATCCTGCTACTTATATTTGGCATATAATTAAAAAACGGACACATATCTGGTAGGATGATACCCGTGGGATCAAAAATTGACTTTAAGCAAACTCTCAAATATTTATACAGCCCTTCAAAAGTCGGTTTTCACCTTGTTGAAGTAGGGCCAATGAATTTTCTAATGATAGATGGTGTGGGCGATCCAAATAAATCCGAAAAGTATAAAGAAGCGATTGAATGCCTTTATTCGATGTCTTATGGACTAAAATTTGCCTTCAAATCCCAAGGAGTTGATCACATCGTTCCTCCGTTGGAAGGTTTATGGTGGATGGAAAACATGGATGAATTTTCCATGGTGAATAAATATCGCTGGGAATGGACCATGATGATCATGCAACCAGACTGGGTGACCCCAGAGTGGGTTGAAAAGGTAAAAACGGATGTTACCAAGAAAAAAAAGTTGGCATCATTAGCAAATCTTAGGTTTGAGGCTTACCATGAAGGTCTTGCTGTTCAAATCCTGTACACAGGTCCTTATGACCAGGAAGCCCCGACAATAGCAGAGATGCACAAATTCATAAAATCAAACGGATATCAAACGAATGGTAAGCACCACGAGATTTACATTGGAGATCCACGTAAAACACAACCTGAAAAACTTCAAACCATCCTAAGGCAACCAATTCGCTAATAATACTTACTACCTAAAGAATAAATAGATAAATTTGGTTAAGTTGTTTTTGAATTTTTACACTAATTTTTTTTGCTGGTTCTTTAGCGATAATCTGAAATAGGTTCTGGTTTATTCCCTAAAACCGTCTCAATCTTTTCCATCACCTCTGGTGTAAGATTACCCAGGAGATCATACGCTTTCATATTTTCAATTACTTGCTGAGGTTTTGAAGCACCGGTAATGACTGTGCTCACACGAGGATTTTTTAAACACCATGCTATCGCCATCTGAGTAATTGTCATTTCAAGCTCATTGGCAATAGGGATTAAATTCTTTACTTTTTCAATGTTATTTTTAGCTTCTTCATTCTGAAAATCTTCAAGCAACCATTCATAGCCTTTTATGGATACCCGTGTTCCTTGTGGTATGCCTTCATTATATTTACCAGTCAATAATCCACTAGCAAGTGGGCTCCATATCGTTGTTCCAAGGCCTATTTCTTCATATAGGAAAAGATACTCTTTTTCTACTTTTTCCCGCGTGAACATGTTGTATTGCGGTTGCTCGACTATTGGTGGAATCAGGTGATTCTGCCTGGATATAGAATAAGCATTCATGATTTGATCGGCACTCCACTCGCTGGTTCCCCAATAAAAAGCCATACCCTCATGGATGAGGAAATTCATCGCTCGAACAGTTTCCTCAATTGGCGTATATATATCCGGCCTGTGGCAAAAAATCAGGTCAACGTAATCCATTTGCAAGCGCCTGAGTGACGCCCTGGCACCTTCGATAATATGCTTGCGTGATAGACCAGTGTGGTTAGGTTTATTTCCACCCCAAAAGAGCTTGGTCGAAATCACAAGTTCTGATCTTTTCCACCCAGCCTTTTTTATGATATTCCCCATGGTGGTTTCAGCGTTTCCATGGGCATAGGATTCAGCATTATCGAAGAAATTTACCCCAGAATCGTATGCTGTCTGCATGCATTCATAAGCTGTATCCTCGCCTATCTGGCCACCCATGGTAACCCATGCACCCAGGGAGAGTGCAGAAACTTGTAAGCCTGATTTTCCTAGATAGCGATATTCCATATATGTGTTCCTCCTTGGTTGATAAGAAAATTTTGAGGATCTCTGACATTAGATGGTGAAATTAAATTATACGAAGAACAAATAACCAATAATAGCTTTCATACGATTAACATATGAATAAGCTTAGTATCTCATGATTTTCGATGAATTTTTCGCTGACCAAATGCGAAAATATCTGGATTGGCACCAGCAAGAGTTGGATAGTTAGTGCTGCTGTAATCACAATGATGAAAGATTGGGAATGGGGAAGGACCTTCGATTGCGGATATCACGCCGCCTGCTTCTTCTACTAGTAACCAAGCAGCTGCTAAATCCCAGATTTTTGGAGCAGCATCTAAACCCAATAATGCTGCGCCTCTGGCGACCAAGCAAAAGTTATAAACTCCTGACCCCATTATTCTAGGTTTGTATGGGATATTGATATCGAATTGACGATAACTACGGGAACAACATGCAAAAAAAGACATCGGTTGAGTTGGATCAGGTGCTCTGGTAGCTATTCGTTCGTGATTTAAAAAAGCCCCATGACCATGCCTGGCAGAATAAAGCTCTTTGATTATTGGGAAATATGCAACTCCAATTTCAGGATAACCATTTAGAAGACAGGCGATGGATACGCCCCAGATTGGTAGACCCAGGCTGAAATTTGTTGTGCCATCTAAAGGATCTATTATCCATACTATAGACTGGAGATTTTTAAAATGAAAAGATGATTCTTCGCTGATTATCTCATGTTCAGGGAAGTACTTATGGATTTCATTCGTAATTAATTGATCAGCAGCCAGGTCAGCTTCAGTGACAACAGTATGATCAGGTTTTAGTGAAGCTTGAATCCCGGCTTGACTGAAGAATTTCTGTAAAATTTCTCCAGTACGAATTGCCAGGTCAATAATAAATTCAGATAAGTCATCCATATATTTGTTATTTATTTTATTTCAGGCAATGCTTGAGAAGGTTTTTGCCTTGTTGGGTTGGATGGTAAAAACAAAACAAATGGCACACTCACCAGCCCTGCTATCGCTGTCCATGTAAATGCCTGGCGTAAGCCAACTCTATCACCAACCATACCGATGACAACTGCAGATAATGATAGGAAAATGAAATTAATCGCCATGAAAATGCCATTTCCAATTGATCGATGATTTGGAAGCTGATCCTGAACAATTGCCAACAGAATTGGCTGAGAAGACAAGCTAAATAAACCAGCAAGAACCAAAACAGGGATGATGAGCCATCCAGAGGTATTCAAAAACATCAGCACAGTGATTGGTGCAAGCAAGGATACACTGAAAAGAACTGGTTTACGTCCATAGAGATCACTTACAGTTCCTCCCAACATGGCGCCAAATACGCCAGCAAGCTGATATATTGCCAGGGCAATTCCTGCATTCCAAATGGACGCCCCTTCACTCTCCAATAGGGTTGGTAGATACAGACCCAGACCAGTGATCAGGAAACTCCTGAAGAATATGATCCCGACCATAGGTGGAAATAGCTTACGGGCAATTGGCATTACCTCGTTAAACCCGGTCTGTTTTTCAACATGAACAGGAATTCCTCTGAAGCGAATATAAATAAATATTGAAGCAATCCATCCCGGTATAGCTATCGGAAACATACCCTCTAATGTGAAAGTGAGAATCCCCCAAGAGGCGATCAGTGGACCCACGGTTCTGCCTAG
The DNA here is from genome assembly GCA_963822175.1 of uncultured Chloroflexia bacterium. Taxonomy (GTDB): domain Bacteria; phylum Chloroflexota; class Anaerolineae; order Anaerolineales; family UBA4823; genus FEB-25. The sequence continues at coordinate 935,179 of CAWGGJ010000008.1, forward strand.
CTCTCCGGCAGCCATGTAGAAGCTCATACCTCTACCTACCTTATGTCCAGAGACACGCGCAATCATTGTGGGTGATGGTGCATGAAAAGCAGAGATGCTTAATCCAGTAATAAACAGTATGATCAGCAGGCTGATAAAACTTGGTGCCATTCCCAGGCAACTCATCGTTGTCGCAGTGATTGCTGGGGCAAAGATCACTAGTGTGCGCAAATTTATCTTGTCATCCAGGTAGCCAATAACTGGATTTAATATAGATGGCAGCTGCATGGTTGCAGAAAGCCAGCCTGCCTGAGTATAGGTAAGTGATAATTTTTCGATTAAATTTGGAAGTAGAGGGGCAAGAAAAGCAGAATATGTGTCATTAATAAAATGGGCACTTATGATCGTTAGCACACGGTTCAAATGAAACCGAGTGACATCTACTTTGTCTTCTTTTGTAGAAGCCGGTGTGGATATCTCAGTCATTATTTCGATAACTGTGAACTGACGATCTCTATATAATCTTGGGTGAGGGGGGTTGGATTGGCAACTCCGAGGTTTTGAATCAGCTCACGAGCAACAAGTGCTTTATGTTCTGCGTCCTTCCGACTCCATGTGCGACTTTTAACCTCAAGAAAATGACCTAAAGCAGGGTTATCCATTCGATCAAGGTTAATATAAAATTCCAATCCATGATAAAGGATGCGCCAGCGCAAACGATGTTTCTCGATTACTGTCGCTTGTAACGGTTTAAAATACTCCTGGTAAAATCGGAGACTATGATTCGCGGGAGCAATAAATCGGCTCCGGGATAATAGTGCATCACTTTCTAAATTACCTTCCCGAGTCGGTCCAAGCAAGGTCAGGCGATAACGCACACTACTTACCTGATCTTCGGATCCAATAGCCTCGTCCTCCCTGTAACGTAAATAACCTTGCGATGTATCAGCAAATGAAAAATAGGTATCAAATTCATGGTAATGGCGATGATGCAGGATCTCGATCCCGGGATGGTTTACCCCAGAGATTACCACTGAGGGATCTTCCAGGGCGACTTTCACCTGGACTTCATAACTCTCCTCTTCCGTGGCTCCACCTATGGCAATTAATTTTGACAGCACAGAGTGTTCACGCTCCAACAGGAATGAATCAATTTGATTGGCGTATTCAGCAGCCCTGGCAAGGAGTTCGTGTTCGTCGAGTGTCATAAGCTGATGAGCTTGCATCAGCCATTGCCCATTGACCATAACATCGGTTACATCATTTGCGTGGGTTGAATAAACTAACTGCGCGTATATCGCTTCTGTTTCGCGTTTAAACCTGGGAGAATTATGTACGCGAGCATTGTCCACCAGGATTAAGTCTGCGCGTTTACCCACTTCAAGAGAACCAGTGAGAGTTCCTAACTGTAATGCTTCAGCTCCCATACGAGTGGCCATGATCAATGCCATCGGTGCAGGTAATGTGGTTGGATCCCCACTGGTGCCCTTGGATAAAAGGGCTGCTAATCGTATCTCTTCAAACATATCCAGGTCATTATTTGAAGCTGGTCCATCGGTGCCAATTCCGACTTTGAGACCAACATCAAGCATGTTACTCACTGGAGCGAATCCAGAAGCCAGTTTTAAGTTCGATGAGGGGTTGTGGGCTACCCCTACTTTGTGATGTAGTAATGTTTTAATCTCACCAGCATCTACATGAACACAATGCGCAGCCAGTACTTTTCCATCCAGGACATTTTGTTTCTTGACATAAGGGATCACTGGCATACCATGTTCTTTACGACTGTTTTCTACTTCCTGGCGGGTTTCAGATAAATGAATGAGCAGTGGAACATCATACTCCTTCGCAATTGCTGCAGCTGACTGCAGGATTTCCTGGGTACATGTATAAGGTGAATGAGGTCCAACTGCAGGCACGATTAATTCGTGCCCCAACCATTTCTTAAGGAAGATGCAAGTCTTTTCAAATGCCTCTTCATAATCACGGGCATCGGGTCCAGGAAACTTAAGCACTGTCTGGGCACAGATGGCACGTAAACCTGCTTCAGCTGTAGCTTGGGCTACATCATCTTCAAAATAGTACATATCTGCAAAACAAGTCACGCCTGAGCGTATCATTTCAGCGCATCCCAGTTTTGTGCCCAGGCGAACAAAATCTGATGAGACAAATTGACGTTCAACAGGCATCATATATCCCATGAGCCACACATCCAGGCGTAGATCATCAGCCAAACCACGCAACAATGTCATGGCAGCATGGGTGTGGGCATTGATCAACCCTGGCATCAGTACTTTACCCTCACAATCTATGGTCTGATTAGCAGAATACTGTGTACACACTTCTGATTCCATACCCACAGCCAGGATCTGGTTGCCTTTAATTGCAATTGCGCCTGGCTCATAAATCGTCAGGTTCATGTCCATGGTTAATAATAGCGAATTATTTAAGATTAAGTCTGCATCAAGTGTCATAGGATATCCTGCGTATAATGTCTAGGCTTTGGTTTAATGCCCATAATGGACCATATTCTCGTGGTCCACCGTAGGGACGAACATATTCTTGTTTTTTATGAGGTGTGATTAAGGTCAACTGCACTTGAAGTTTATCAGCTTCAGGAAGAATTGCAACACCAAATCCGACATCAGCATGTTGGGTTTGGCGATAGGAATCAGTTATACCGGATAATTCATCAACGAGTGGTGGTTCTTTAAGCAACTGGCCACTCAAGAAAGGTCCTTGAACTGAGGCCAATCTTCGTATCAATATTCCATTCAAACCTGCTTCAACAACAACAATTGTCCAGTGCTTGTCTCCAACAGCTTGAAGTGCGATATCTTCCAAAGTATCCTGGTCTACTCCGTAGACACAATCTCCAAGCCGGTTCCTTATTATATTTTCGATCGGATTAATTAACTCTTTGGTTTGTTCAAGGCTATCCGCTTTTGCTGTTATGCGTACATCCACCTGCCCTGAATGGGCAGCAAGTCCCACAGTTGGATTGCTGAGCTCTTCCAGATCACCAATCTTGTCATCGATCTGAGATTCACCCACACCAACAGTATGGATAATTCTAGTTTTGATCAATTCATGTAAGTCAAAATGCTTTCTCAGGTAAGGAATCACTTCATTGTTCATCAGGAATTCCATCTCACGGGGAACTCCTGGCAGGGAAACCACCAGATGGGATTGATGCTCCAGAAAAAATATTGGAGCAGTGCCTACTGGATTTTCTATGGCGATAGCCCCTTTCGGGATGTATGCCTGGCGACGATTATTTTCGGTTGGCACGCGTCCATACCTGAGAAACCTTGTATTAATTTGTTCCCATAGCTCAGGATGATACTCACTTGGCATACCGACCGCAAGTGCAACAGCATCGCGGGTGGGATCGTCTACTGTTGGGCCAAGACCGCCTGAAGTGATAACAATGTCACATCGTTCCATGGCTTGTTGAATGGATTGTGCTATGCGTTTGACATTGTCACCCACCGTAGTCATGCGGTATACATCAATCCCTGCATCACGGAGACTTTGAGCGAGAAAGCGTGCATTTGTGTCAACGATCTCCCCAAGTAATAGCTCGGTCCCAATGGTGATGATTTCTGCGGTTGGCACTAAAACTCCTTGAAGTATGTCTGACCTAATCCATTAATACCAGGTCATGCGTATAGCAATATATGTTTATACTACATTATACTCATGAACCAGTCGACCTTCTTCAAATCTAGCCAGGTCTAGCATGGAAATATCCACCGTGGTAGCTTTTCCATCCAGAATAATTTCAGCCATTAATTTACCGGCAATTGGTCCATGCATAAAACCGTGCCCGGAAAAACCAGTGACGATATAATAACCGTCGATTGGTGTTCGACCAAAAATGGGATGTGCATCGGGTGTAACTTCATAGAGGCCTGCCATACGCGAGGCCAATCCAGCATGTTCTAAAATTGGCAGGCGTTTTATGGCTGCGTCCATATGCACTAATTCCCAATCTGGGTCGATGTTTTGGTTATAACCCGGTGGTTCATGCGGGTTGGACATGCCAGTTAGTAAACCACGTCCTTCCGGGTGGAAATAGAGGGACTGTGCAAAGTCGATAACAAATGGAAAATCAGGTGGAAGCATAGGCAACGCACTTGTAGTTAGCCATTGCCGACGAACGGGTTTCACAGGTACATGAATCCCTGCCATCTGGCTGGTCTGATCTGCCCAAGGTCCCGTTGCATCGACCACGATTGGTGCAGAGATGTAATGTCCAGAGACTTCTACACCGAGGATCTTACCTGCCCTGGTACGGATACCGGTGACTGGTGATGAGTTTTGTGCCTGACAGCCTAACTGTTGTGCAGCAGAGATATATCCCATAACTACACTATTTGGATCCACCAGACCATCCTTGGGATTAAAGCTACCTGCAATCACATCATCTAAACGCATCATAGGTAGTCGTTTTCGAATCTCATCGCCACTCAACCATTCAGTTTGGGCGTTCAAGTGGTTCTGCAATTCAACATTGTGCTTGAATATTGAAACATCATTTTCATGGGTCAACAGGAACAGATAGCCTATTTTCTGATAATTAATATCCTGCCCAATCTCCTGCTTGAATCTTTCAAGCATGGGTAAACTTTCAAGCGATAAACGAATATTAATTTCTGTGTTGAATTGATATCGCACACCACCTGCGCATCGTCCTGTAGCACCTGTACCGAAAAACGCTTCTTTTTCAAGGAGAAGAATGTTTTTCTGCCCACGTAAAGCCAGGTGATAGGCAATACTGGCACCCATCACCCCGCCTCCAATAATTATTATTTCCGATGTTTTTGGGATATCCATGGGTAATAATTTCCTTAAATTAAGTGCGTGGGGATAATTCTACCACCCACGCACTTAATATTCTCAAAGTTGGACCAAATTGATGCAGTTTATTATTCGATTCCGAGATACGCTTTCTGAACAATCTCATTATTTCTAAGCTCTTCAGCTGTACCGCTTATGATGATTTCACCGGTCTGGAGAACATAGCCTCGGTCAGCCACAGTTAGAGCAGCCCGGGCGTTTTGCTCAACAAGCAGGATGGTCGTTCCTTCCCGATGCAGCTCCTGGATCGTATCAAAGATACTATCGACCAGGACTGGTGCCAACCCCATGGAAGGCTCATCCAGTAGTAGGATCTTAGGGTCGGCCATCATCGCCCGGCCAGTGGCAAGCATTTGTTGTTCGCCACCACTTAATGTGCCACCTAATTGTGAACGGCGTTCTTTTAGACGTGGAAAGAGGGTAAATACTCTTTCCATATTATTAGCAATTTTTTTCTTGTCTTTTTGGGTATATGCACCCATTTCAAGATTTTCAGTAACAGTTAGCCGCCCAAAAACCTGCCGTCCTTCAGGTACCTGTATAATGCCTTTCATCACTATTTCATGAGCCTTGAGTTTTGTCAGATCTTCTCCCGCCATGCGGATATCACCGGGTCTGGGATGCAACAAGCCACTGATCGTCTTCAATGTAGTAGATTTTCCCGCGCCATTCCCACCGATCAGGGTGACGATCTCTGCTTCATTAACGTTGATGGAGATCCCTTTCAGGGCATGGATATTGCCATAGTATGTGTGGACGTTTTCTAATTCTAGTAGAGCCATATTTTTTACTCCATCAAGCAGTTGGTGCAGATCCGGGAGTTTGTTCTGGTTGTGATGAAGCCATAACACCCTCAGCACTGCCACGACCAAGATAGGCTTCTATCACGGTGGCATTACGCTGGATTTCCGCTGGTAAACCTTCAGCAATTTTCGCACCATAATCTAGGACAGTGATCAATTCTGAGATGCCCATCACTACTCGCATTTGATGCTCAATAAGCAATATTGTGATTCCCAGTTCATCACGAAGTTTCCTTATTAATAGCATGGTTTCCTGTGTTTCACTGGGATTCATTCCAGCTGTCGGTTCATCGAGGAGCAACAACTTGGGCCTGCTGGCCAGGGCACGCGCAATTTCAAGCCGACGCTGTGCACCATAGGGTAAGTTTTTAGCAAGAAGATCACCCTTTCCGCTAAGCCCCATAAAGCGCAGTAGGCGTAAACTTTCTTCCAATGCATCAGCTTCTTCTTTTTGTGTCCCTGAAGTGCGAAGGATTCCGCCGAAAATGTTAGAATGTAGGTGGGGATGCATTCCTACCAGGATATTTTCCACTACTGTCATGTTTTTAAACAGGCGGATGTTCTGGTAGGTACGGGAGATGCCTCGTTTTGCCACTCGGTCGGTGGAAAGACCAGTTATCGGTTTCCCTTCAAGGAGAATATCACCTTCCTCAGGGTTGTAAAAACCGGTAACACAATTGAAGAAGGTTGTTTTACCTGCACCATTGGGGCCGATGATACTCTGGATGCCATGTTCCTTGACTTCCAGGTCAACTTCTCGGACAGCAACCAGACCACCAAAACGCTTGGTAACTTTCTTTGCGACAAGTATAGCCATGGTTATACTCCCTATTGACCCGCGCTTGCGGTCTCATTGATAGGTGGTTCACTATTGATCGGTAGGCCAGCCGTATCCTCTACCTCATGAAGTTCCAACTTCCGGCGCGCTTCTGGCCATAATCCTTCTGGGCGGAAGAGCATCATTGCAACCAATGCTAATCCATAGAACCAATAGCGATATTCTTGAAACTCAGTGAGCAAATTGGGTAATCCCACCATGACTAACGCACCGACAAATACACCCGGGATACTACCCATCCCACCGATAATTATTACCGACAAAACATTAATGGATATGATAAAGGTCATACTGTGGGGATAAACTGAGGTCAATTTAGCAGCTCCAAGAGTGCCTGCCAGACCAGCAAACAAAGCACCCGTGGAGAAGGCTAATAGCTTGGTCATTACCAAATTGATACCCATAGCCTGAGCTACATCTTCATCCTCACGGATAGCCATCCATGAACGTCCCAAGCGAGAATCCTTGAGCCGCCAGGCGACGAATGCGACGATTGCGATTCCAATAAGGATCAAGTAGTATAGAAGTTGTAAGTTATCAAATTTAAGCGGACCGATGGTCGGCGGGGGAATACTTTGAATTCCTTGTGTGCCTCCTAAAAATGATTTCAACCAGTCCGATAACACGAGCAAGCGGACAATTTCACCAAAACCCAAAGTGACGATGGCTAAATAATCTCCGCGCATGCGTAATACTGGCAAGCCTAAAATGATGCCTGCAAGCCATGCAACAAATAGTGCTATGGGCAAGGCTTGCCAGAAGGTTAAGTGGAAAAGACCCAACCCAGGTGAGGTGAGAACTCCCACCGCATATGCACCGATGGCATAAAAAGCCACGTATCCAAGGTCTAATAATCCGGCAAAGCCAACCACGATGTTTAAACCTAAACCCATCATGATAAATAATCCTGTAGTATCCAGGATTTCGCTATAAAAGATCCCCAGGGCGTATGGCAAAGATAGAACAATCACAGCCAGGATAGAGATTAATATGATCCGGTTTCTTTTTATTACTTTCTGTGATCTAATCACAGCCGGACGATTTTTCCGACCACTTGAGAAGTATGCCAATCCAGCCGTAATCGCAAAAACAAGTAGCGCACCTAATGGCCTCAGACCGCTGGTTGCAAAGACGACCCTTTTCAAGACAATTGAGAATGGTTGGATTTTAAAGAGATCGATAATCAAAATCTGGTCCCTAAGGGTTCCCAAAACAACCACCCAAAGCAAACCTTGGATCACTGCGCTGCGTGCGCGGGAAGGGATCAAATAGATACCAAACGTCAACAATGCAACAAGTATTAATTCTAAAGGTGGAACAAGGGCTCCCAATGGCAGGGGAACCCCGCGCATCAACAAATTAAAAAGGGATGGGGATGCATTTACAAACATCACTCGCAGGTTAGTGACCTGGCCAAGAAGGATGAGCATTGTAATCATCAGACCAGAAATTAATCCAATTACTGCACCAATTCCCGCCATGGTCGTTTTAGAAGAATCAGGAGTACTGCGTAAAAGCAAATATGTAAAAGCGATGACCGGGGTCATCATGATAATCTCGCCCAGGGTGATTACCCCGCTAATAATATATGTATCCCCAAAGGATTCGACTAATCCTACAAGTATGACAAGAAGACAGAGCGCTCCAGAAATTGCGCCATTATTGAAAGCTTTCTTCCAGATGGATGATGTCTCAGTTTTTATATTCATCGTCTTATGCTTTCGTCTTGCTTATACGCTCACCCAATATTCCTGTTGGGCGAAAGATTAGAATAAAAACGAGGATGGCAAAGGCAATGCCGTCTTTTAGTTGGTTGGCAGCAGGAACGCCAAGTCCACTCAAGAACAAGTTAGGTCCAAGAGATTCAAGCAATCCTAGCAGGGTACCTCCTAGCCAGGCACCGACAACATTACCGATACCTCCAAGCACAGCCGCAGTAAAAGCTTTCAATCCTGGGATGAAACCCATAAAAGCATTTACTTGTTGGTATATCAAAGCATATAAAATCCCAGCTATCCCTGCGGATGCACCACCCAATCCAAACGTAAATACGATGATCCGATCAACATCGATACCCATCAATGCTGATACTTCTTTGTCTTCTGACACAGACCTCATTGCCTTACCGGTCTTTGTGCGTTGAACGATCAGATACAGTATTAGCATCAAGAAGAAACCAGATAAGATTACAACGAGATCTGTTTTCGGGATCGTGATTGATCCAATTGTCCATGTACCTTTTAGAACGTCCAGCGTCGGGTATGTTTCTGGATCAGTTCCATAAAAGCCACGAAATGTATATTGTAAAAAGAAAGAGGCACCAATCGCTGTGATCAGTGGTACCAGCCTGGGTGCAAACCGCAACCGGCGGTACGCTATTCTTTCAAGCAGGAGGGCTATCGTTATTGAGACTATAGCTGATAAGAGCGTGACCAAGAGTAAACTAATCAATGGATACGTATTATAAAAACCGATGCTGTCAAGATATTTGGCAAGAAATACTGCCGTGAATGGACCACTCATAAATACTTCACTATGGGCGAAGTTGATCATACGCAGGATGCCATAGACCAATGTATATCCTAAGGCAATCAAGGCGTAAATCGAACCAAGTTTCAATCCGTCAATGGTTAGGTTTATCCACTGTTCAGGAGTGTATTCAGCTGCACGCCATGTCCGAATCGTCCCGTAGATAACTGCGATTCCAATAATTACCCCGATCGCATATACTACAATATCCGTCAAAGTAAGAGTCTGGCGCCATCTCTTTAGCATATGGGCCTCCAAATATTATAAATAGGAGGGACGAGGGCTTGCCTCGCCCCTCCTTAAGTAAGATGGGTCGAAGTTCGAACTATTTTTTACGGCCAGACCTTCGTGGGAGGATATTCACCTGTATGATATTCGTAGACCGCAATCTTTGGATCAGCGCAGTCACCAGTGGTAGAGCAGGTAAGGTTTCCAGTTAAGCCCTTGAAGTCTTTAGTAGAATACATACAATCGCGCAGACCCTGGCGCGGAATATGCAATGTGCCATCATCATCTTTAACAGTTACCTTTTCGACACAGGCCAGGATCATATTCATTGCGTCATAGGCATGAGCATGGAAGATACTGATTGGTTCGGAACCAAATTTTGCCACATAAGCAGGTTTAAATTTGGCTTCATAATCTGGGCCGAATGTGGATGTATCAGGGCTAGAAACAAAAACTCCTTCAACGGCATCACCGGAACCTTCCATCACATCCGGTGAGAACATACCATCTGCACCCATTTGTAAAACATTTTCCAAACCAGGAGTTTGCCTTGCCTGGAGGATCAGTTGAGTGCCAGCCTGGATGAAGATCGGGTGATAGATGAACTCAGGTGAACCAGCAGCGATACTTGTGAGTACACCGCTCATATCAGTCTGGTCCGCAGCTACAGATTCCTGCGCGGTAATAGTGCCGCCTAGTTTGGTGAATTCATCTGCAAATACCTGCTGTAATGATTCTGCGTAGATACTTCCGTCATGAATGGTTGCTGCTTTTCTTACGCCTAATTTTTCATAAGCAAATTGGGCGGCAGCAGCACCCTGGACAATATCACTATGGGCTGTACGCAGATAACCTGGGTGGTTGTTCTCGTTGCCCGGCAGGGTCAGGTCGGGGGCTGTATTGGATGCTGAAATGACTGTAAAACCAGCTTTAGACCATAATGGCATAGCCACACGTACCGCGCTCGAGCATGAAGTACCGATGATGGCTACAATTGTGGGATCAGCGGCTAGCTTGGTTCCGGCAGCCTGTCCGCCTTCAGCAGAGCATAGCTCATCTTCGCCATCAAACTTAATCGCATGATCAAGTACTTTTCCACCATGATCGTCGACAGCAATCTCTGCACCATTACGAGAGTCGATGCCAAGGGTTGCATCTGAACCAGATATAACCATTGCATATGCAACATGGACGGGCTCATCTGGGGCAACTGTGACGCAGCCTATTGAATCAGTACACTCATAAGCCTTCGGTCCACAAGAAGTAAGGACCATTGTCGCAATTATTACAAGTGAGACTAACAAAAAAATACGCTTACTCATTTTTCTCCTCCAAGAGATAGACAAGATTAATTTATTTGATATTTATTCGAGTGGTTTTTCATTCTTAATTTTTTATATTTGCGCACCTCCTTCTAGATATCTAATCAATATCATGTTTTAGGTTCTTCTATAAATCCATAGCAGCAGACAGCTATCCTGGCTGCTGGAAAATCCCCCATTCCATCGCAAAATTTTATGAATTCTAATGATAATAACATTAATCGTCAAGGGTACAGGTCATTATAACCTACTTGATGGTTTGCCATGCTTAGTAACATTTATTTGTTTATGGATATCCATACCCAATAATTTATGGTCGATATCGTTTAGCATTGGAAGTTTTGGATTACTAGATACGTGAACAAATTTAAGGACGTGCAAGGACTGCCATGAATTTCAACACAGACCACGAATCAAGGAATTGGTCGATTGAAATTTCAATAAATCTTGAGCCATTCAGAAGGGTTACGGTGGTCGGTGAATAACCGACGATTATGACTGTATGTTCATAAGGTGCGACAACTGTCGTGTCACCGGTAGATGCAGCTGTGTATAGATGCGGTATACCGTTAGCAAGGTTATATGAACTACCTCCAATGATCCAAACAATGGCCGGATTACCAGCGGCGATATCTGCACGAAGGTCATCCCAGCGAAGAGAGTGGTAGGAACTTGCCGTGACTCCATATTCCTGTAGGAGCATAGAAACCGGCAATGCATGAACACCATAATCGTTGGGAGGTATATATCCCCAATTTCCATCTGGGTTACCAACAAAACCTGCTTCTGGGTCATCAGATATAGGCAGGTTGTATAGAAAATCAAACTCGTCGATATTAAAGCCGAAATGTTTTGCCCAATCTACTGCTGATCGAGATTCACAATCCAAGTTTAACTGTTGATCCTGCCCCGACATTCCATAGACATACGCTGATGAGGGGAAAGTGAATGGTGTGGGAGTGGGGCTAGGAACAGGCATTGTATCAGCCAGTAAGGTCTCAAGGCACCAGTGGTTCAACCAGCCATCGTCATATAAGTCCTGGTCAGATACATTTAATCTCCAGGTGGCGGAAACACTTTTCCCCAAAAAGGTACTTAAATCTTCACTGGGGAGATATATTCCAGATATTGCACGAGGTGCTGAGGCGCATTGATCATCCGCAGGTTGCGCAGCCCCATCATCCAGTATAGTGGTGATGTTGTTATTAAAACATGATCCAGCTGGATCACCGGGTCTATTCAAGGCGGTGATCCAATCTCCGGTGGTACGGTTGGACAGAGTGACTTCAAGGTCGCCGACATAGGTATGGGAGATATCCAAATATAAGCTCATGCCTGCTATCAATCTCCCATCGGAAATGGATATATCATTATTTATACCGTTCGCATTATTATCAGGGATATAAATCGGTTCACTGATATCATCACAGAAGACAACCTTTTCAGGTCGTTGAGGGGTCGGACTGGGTGTGTGTGTTGGACTGGGAGAATATGTCGGACTGGGAGTGTATGTTGGGCTGGGAGTATAGGTTGATGTGGGTGTATTGGTGGGAGTAGGTGTATTAGTTGGGTTAAAAAAATCATGAACAAGCATCGGTAAATAAAAAAATACTGTCGGGTAAGGAGTATATGGTTCAGTGGGGGTATAGGTTGAAGTAGGAGTCAATGTTGGGGTTATTATTTCTGTTATAGATGGTGTTACCGTATCAGATATCAAAGTTGTATATGCAGATGAATGAACCAGGAATTGATACGGGGGATGTGTCTCCTGACTTGGGCTTGATGCGGATGACCCATCTTGATATCCTGGCGTGTAGTAATATAGAAATATAGTTGGTGTGAATGAACCATTATTGGTTAGTGGCACCTGCATGGATGATCTTGCAAAGACTGGCAGTGTGATAATGATGAGCAAAAAAAACACAAGGGACGCACTAATGAACAGATAATTTATACCTTTCTTGTTTTCTCTCATATATAAATTTTATAATAAAGTTCAAAAATCTACCATGATGATATCTACACTGCTCAACCGGTGATCACCTCTAAGCCTCTATGGTAAAATGGAATGCCGTATGGATAAAATTGAGACAAGAGATCTTCCAACTCCCCCCAATATCATCACCTCATTGCGAAAGGGATTTGATGCTGTTGCCAATCAGATTGTGGTCATCATCATCCCCATCGCAGTTGATCTCTTGATATGGTTAGGTCCGCACATGCAAGTGAAAAGTTTAATAAATAATATGCTTAATGCGATGGTTTCATCATCAGACTTGGCAACGAGCGAATCAGGAGAATTATTAAACAGCAGTGCGGATGTTTTGCGAGTATTGGTCTCTCAATTCAACCTGCTAAGCTTGCTAAGAACCATCCCGGTAGGGATACCCAGCCTTATGGCGTCTCGATTGCCTTCGGAAATCCCAAATGGATTACCAAAAATACAGGATATAACTGGTCCTGTAGCTGCAATTGCTATCGTCGTTGGGTTAATAGTAATTGGTCTTGTTGCTGGGTGTTTTTATTACAATTTAGTAGTTCAAACAGCACTGGATGGAAAGATTGACTTACGTAAGGTTTTAAAAAATTGGTCCTGGAGTTCCGTTCAAGTCATTAGCCTGGCATTAGCCCTAATTATCCTTTTTATTGTGATCAGCATACCCTCAAGCTGTGCAATAACTGCGATCACCTTATTCGGTTTACCTTTAGGTCAATTCGCAGTTTTTCTATATATTGGAATTCTATTGTGGCTGGCTGTACCATTGATATTCTCTGCTCATGGTATATTTGTTAATCATAATAACGCACTCATATCCGCCCAAAAAAGTATGATAATAACCAGAATGACATTACCGACGACATCACTGTTCATTTTGTCATTATTGGTAATAAGCGAGGGATTGGATATGTTATGGAAAACACCACCAGATACATCTTGGTTAATCCTGGTTGGTGTCGGTGGACATGCCTTTATCTCAACTGCCTTATTGGCAGCTAGTTTTGTTTATTATCGAGATGCTGATCATTGGGTGCAAGAAACACTCAAATTAGTTAAATCTCAAAAAGAAATGTCATCACAGACGAGATGAACCCCGGAGGTTTTTGTGGTTGATGATAAAACACCATTATCGTACGATGCCAAAGATATCCAGGTACTGGAAGGTCTTGAGGCAGTTCGTCGACGCCCTGGCATGTATGTCGGTGGGACTGATATTAAGGCGCTCCATCACCTGGTGTACGAGGTGGTGGATAACTCAATTGATGAAGCGTTAGCTGGCGTATGCGATCGCATAGAGGTGATCATCAACTCTGACAGCAGTGTAACGGTTACTGATAATGGTCGGGGTATTCCCGTAGATATCCATCCGCAAATGAAGAAATCAGCCCTTGAAGTAGTGATGACTGTCCTGCATGCAGGTGGTAAATTTGGGGGCGGAGGGTATAAAGTTTCAGGTGGATTGCATGGGGTCGGTGTATCAGCGGTGAACGCATTATCAGAATGGTGTGAGGTTGAGGTACAGCGCGATGGGAAGAAGTATTACCAAAGGTATGAACGTGGGTATCCAAAAGGTCCAGTGACTGTCATTGGAAAATCATCTCCAAAGGAGACCGGATCGCGAACAACCTTTAAATTTGATCCAGAGATATTCAAAGGAGAACTTGATTATCGTTTTGACACGCTTTCTCAACGGTTCCGTGAGATGGCATTTGTTACCCGGGGAGTCACGATCTATTTCCGTGATGATAGAATCGACCGTGAGATGACTTTTTACTTTGAGGGTGGAATAACCTCCTTTGTTCGATATTTGAACCGAAACAGGGATGTGTTGCATCACGTAGTGCATGCTGAAAAAGAAGTTGACGGAATCACCATCGATGCTGCAATTCAATACACTGATGCGTATGCAGAATCGGTATATTCATTTGCAAACACAATAAATACCATAGATGGCGGTACGCATTTAACTGGATTACGTGCCGCAGTCACACGGACAATTAATGATTATGCCCGAAGAAGTGGATTACTGAAGGAAAACGATCCAAACTTCTCCGGTGACGACACACGGGAAGGTTTGACTGCAATTATCAGCATAAAACATCCGGATCCTCAATTTGAAAGCCAAACCAAAGTGAAGTTGATGAATCCTGAGGTCCAGACCTTGACCCAGCAAGTTGTAGGTGATGTGTTCAGCACTTTCCTGGAGGAAAATCCATCTGCTGGTAAAACAATTATCCAGAAATGCCTGACATCTGCCCGAGCGCGGGATGCAGCAAAGAAAGCCCGGGACCTAGTAATTCGGAAGTCAGCATTGGAAAGCCTAACACTTCCCGGAAAATTAGCGGATTGCTCAGAACGCGATCCAGAAAAAACCGAGTTATACCTGGTGGAAGGAGAGTCAGCAGGAGGGTCTGCCAAGCAGGGTAGGGATCGGCATTTTCAGGCAATCTTGCCATTGCGGGGTAAGATATTAAATACAGAAAGAGCCCGTCTTGATAAAATCCTGGCGAATAATGAAGTAAAAGCATTGATTTCGGCTTTAGGCACTGGTATAGGTGATAATTTTGATATCACGGGCTTGCGTTACGGGCGGGTCATCGTTATGACAGATGCAGATGTGGATGGAAGTCATATCCGGACGTTGTTACTGACATTTTTCTTCCGCTACATGCCAACATTGATAGAAGATGGCCACCTTTATATTGCTCAACCGCCTCTTTACCGGATCGCATACAAAAACCAGATAAAATTCGCCTACAGCGATGTTCAAAAGGACCAATTTATCAAAGAAATGGGCGTATCAACTGATCGCATTTCACTTCAACGATATAAGGGTCTGGGAGAAATGAATCCTGAACAGCTCTGGGATACGACGATGGATCCAAATGTCCGTACGCTTTTACTCGTTGCCATCGATGATGCTGCTGAGGCTGACCGAACCTTCGACATGTTGATGGGCTCTGCAGTGCCACCAAGGAGAAGGTTTATTCAAACCCATGCCCGTGATGTAAAAAACTTAGACATCTAATTGGACAATCCAAGTTCATCGCCTGCCACTGAATTTCTCTTCAATCTATATGTTTATGACGTGTGGGTAAGCAATTTAAGCTAAGACATCCATGCAAATATATATTCGATCGAGCTGTTGTTCTTGATCCTGATGAGCACATACGAATCAATAATGCACCCGAATATAACTGTATTGTGGAGTGGATTTCCCTGCATAGATTACATGGACAATCTGAGGTCAATGGGAATCCAGTTAGTAATTGAAACATCTATCACCACAACGTGGGGAATGTATACTCTGGATTCATACAGTGGGAGGGTTTTGTTTTTTCATCAAAGGTCTTGACATAATAAGTCATAAAACTCCTGCGCATAAACCATCGACTAATTTATAATAATACCAATGACGCTGGAACCAGGCACTCTATTAAATAATCGCTACCGGATCAAGGAAGTATTAGGTCAGGGTGGTATGGCAGCCGTGTATCGAGCGATTGATGAAAACCTCGGTGTTGAGGTAGCCGTCAAGGAAAATCTCTTTACTACTGATGAATACGCCAGACAATTCAGGCTGGAAGCAACCATCCTGGCTGGATTGCGACAGGCAAATCTTCCAAGAGTCTCCGACCATTTTGTCATTGAACCTCTAGGGCAATATCTGGTGATGGATTTCATTGAAGGTGAGGACCTTCGCCAGCGATTAGACCGCCTCGGACCTCTCCCGGAACAGGAAGTGATCATCATTGGAGTTGCGATCAGCGATGCCTTGTCATATATGCATTCTCGCACGCCGATGATTCTCCATAGGGATATAAAACCTGGTAATGTGCGAATTACCCCAGGTGGACATATATTCCTGGTGGATTTTGGACTGGCAAAACTGGTTGAAGGACGAGAAACAACCAACACTGGTGCGCGTGCGATGACGCCAGGTTACTCACCACCTGAACAATATGGAACCGCACGTACTGATCCACGGTCAGATATTTATTCTTTAGGAGCGACATTATATTCTGCCTTAACCAATGTGCTACCTGAAGATGGACTTGATCGAGCCATGGGTAGATGTCAGTTGACTCCCATCCAAAAACATAATCCCAAAGTTTCTGAGCATATTACCAATTTAGTTGAAAAATGCCTGGCGGTTCGTTCTGATGATCGTTATCAAACGGCAGAGGAATTAAGATATGCTTTGATGGAAGCAAGAAGCATTTCAAGACGAAAAATTCCCCTTGAATTGGTCCTGCAACCCCCTCCAATAACCATTCATGACCGATTACCTGAAGATGGTGGTGAAGAGCACCGGGAGGCTAGGCTTTCATCCACAGTAGAGGAAGCAAGAAAAGATAAAAGATCAACCAGGCCTCTGGACGAAGATGAGAGTAATGAGTATTTACCAGCAGCAAAACCAAAATCAAGAAAATCTGTATTGACATGGTTCCTATTGGCATTATTACCACTCTTGTTATTGAGCGGGTTTGGTTTTTACTTAATAAGACCGGATTATATAAAACAAGCAATTGTTTCTGTTCTCCCTGCACGAATACCGACCAATACCTCAACCATTGAATCGATAGCAAAGACCCTAGAGCCCTTCCCGGAAATCGTCTCATTCACTCCGACGAGTACCAGCTCACCTTCGCCGTCATCGACAAACACACTTCTTCCATCCAGCACCAGCACCACTCAGCCTTCTGCTACAATGACTACCACTCCTCAACCAACACCATTGGGAGGCGGTAGACAAATTGCTTTTGTGTCGACTCGTTCTGGTGCTGTAGAAATCTGGTTAATGAATATTGACGGCAGTGGGCTCAGGATGATTACCAACATATCTGAAGGTGTTTGCCAACCAGAATGGTCACCAGATGGTAATAAGATAATATTTATCTCCCCATGTAAGAGGAACATGACATCATACCCTGGTGCTAGCATGTTCATTATGAACGCAGATGGCTCAGGACTTACTCCTCTCCCCAGTGTACCAGGTGGTGACTATGATCCAAGCTGGTCTCCTGATGGTTCGCAAATTGCTTTTACTTCATTACGTAAGGGTGGAGTTCCAGGTATCTATATCATTAATCTTGCTAATTATGAAGTGAAATCTTTGGTGGAAGACGAAACCAGGGCAATTTCCCAACCTGCCTGGTCGCCTGATGGGTCACAGATCGCTTATGTGAACAGCGATAACAGAGTATGGGTGATGGATACAAATGGCAATAATAGGCGAAGCCTTATCCAAGGAGGTGGGGATTATATAGTCAATGGACCTGCATGGTCGCCGGATGGGTCAGCGCTTATCTTTACACGATCAATATTCTCAGATACAACCGGATACACTGTGCTTATGGCCGTACCATACACCGAAGATGGTGCGGTACCGGTTGAAGTACCGAATTCCACGCTTGTTACAGATGCAAGCTACTCCTTCGATGGATATTGGTTATTATTTACAAGTTGGTATTCTGGTAGTCATGACATTAATATCATGCGCACGAATGGTATCGATCGGGGAGCAATCGTTGCTGATCCAGCATATGATTTTGATCCAGCATGGCGTCCTTATGGAATCAATCCACCATAAGCTCAGTTAGGTAGCGTTCCCGGTTTGCACTCCTTGCTACCTTACCGCTACTTGTCTTTATTAACCAGCCTCGTTTTACCAGCCTTACATAGCGCAAGGCGATATCTGATCCCCTGGTTACTCGATTTCGAATTTCATCTTCGATCCTTTGACATTCAGGTGAATCAATAAGATCTATATTATCTTTGTGGGTATTGTTTACATCTACCTCAGCGATGATAACCACATCTTCAGTGCCTGCAGTTTCATTCGGGATTCCAAAAGCAACAACCCGCCCGGGATGCACTCCATTAACCTCACCAGCCAGGAATTCCAGATCTTGGGGATAGATATTTTTCCCACCGACGATGATCAAGTCTTTTTTACGACCAGTGACATATACTTCTCCATCGGCGATATATCCAAGGTCACCAGTGAGATACCAACCGTCTCGAAATGCCAATTCACTTAAATCAGGCCGGTTGTAATAACCGGTCAGCATGCAATCACTTGAAATGGCGATTTCTCCAAGATGCCGGTCTTGCATGTGAGTGTGATGTTGATCAAGGATGCAGATTCGAGTGTTATCCAATGGAAGACCAGCGGATAACATATTGATTGATTCTTCTCCATTATGTGCAGGTCTTGCAATGCGCTCAATCAACAGGCTACGCTGACTTATACGATCGATGGTGACAGGTGCGTTTATTCCACCCTGAGACACTGCAAATACATTTTCTGCCATTGCATAGCAAGTAGTCAATGAAGACGGACGCAGACCGTATGGCTGGAAGCGTTCCAAAAACATCTGGTGGCTTTTAAGATACATCGGCTCTGAACAATTGCTCACTGCCCGCCAAGAGGATAGATCAATACCTTCAAGGTCGCGTTGGCGAATTTTTTGCGCACAAAAATTATAAGCAAAATTAGGTAACCAAGATAATGAACCCCTATACTTGGACACTGCGTGCATCAGCTTATATGGGGCACGAACCCAATCAAAAGGAGAGAGTAGAACCAATGGTACCCCTGATAATACTGGTAGGATAAATCCTGCGATCAATCCCATATCATGATATAAGGGTAACCAGCTCACGATTACATCTGATGGATCAAGCGCAAGTGAAGTTGAGTAGCTTCGAAGCTGATTAAAAACCGCTTGATGGGATAACGCAACCCCTTTTTGAAGTCCGGTTGTCCCTGAGGAATGCTGCAACAGTGCAATATCAGCTGGTACGCGCTTGAGTCCATCCTTGAATATATCAGCTGAGAGCTCTCCAATTGGTGATACTTGGTCAGAAGCAATAATTTTTCGAATTGAGCTCCCTGGCTTGACTGCTTTTTGGATTTCATCCAGAAATTCTGGATAAGTGATTACAGCTGCAGGCGCAGTGATATCAAATAGGGCAGTTAAGGAAAAGCGATATTGTTCAGGGGATAGTTTTTCTGTCAGAAATGGCATGATGGCAGGTATTGAGCCGTTCAATATTGCTCCAAAAAAACTGTATACCAAATCCATGCTATGTTGAAGGATCAGGACAACTACTTCACCGGGTTTAATTCCAGCATTTTGTAAAGCAACTGTATATGCAGCCGAGCCATGAATTAAATCAGTGTATGTTACAGTCCTATCCAGTTCTTTATGCAATAGCATATGAAGCACATTTGCATTAGGTTTTGCTTCATATAAATTTAGAAGCTGGTGAGCTAAAGTTGTCATGCTGTGAAGATTTAGATGCGGGATTGGATGATTTCTGCTAATTGAGTGAGTGTGTCAAATGTCTCTCGATTCAACTCTGTATCATCGATGACAACATTAAATGTCTTTTCTATAAATAAAGAAAGATCCACTAAATTGAACGAATCCACCAGACCATTGGACAGTAAGGGTTCATCTGGTTGTATCACCCGCCTGGGTTGCTTTAAAATCTGGGTGGCGATGTAGGTGGAAAGAGTTTGGATGATTTCTGATGTCATTTTATTCCTTTTTAATATATTTTTCTGCAACCAACCTGGTATTGGTCCGGTCGATCAAGTTGTTTCTTCCTGGTTGGGTTTAATCCGTAATATAAATAATCATAACAAATTTTCAGATTTACAAGCAGCCTTTAGAAGCCTATTCTGGATTTTTTTAGTCGCACATCTTATCTAGGTTTATTAAGGGATATTATTGCATCCCTTAGCTTTGAAGCCAATAATTGGGTTCCCTGGGGGGTCATATGTATGGCGCTGTTGGTAAACTCATCAGGCGGTACCAGGTTCCATTCATCCAGGCATTGCCAGCCTTTCTGGATGCAGTAATCAGCGAGTAAAGTACGGTACTGATCATATGCCCAGCGAGGATAGAAGAAATTATACCGGATATCGGAGTTTTCCCCATCGCTTATAAATATCGGCTCATTTACAATAATCATTGGAATATCTTGAGACATCTCGCTTCCCGCAGAGAGAACATCCATCGATAAGTCGGTTGGATTTAGCTCTGGGGGTTGTAAACCATGAAAAGTGTTGTCATTTTCAAGGTCATTCTGAGGTGGCTCATAGGTTGGGGGGTAGTATTGGTCGATCCCAGTCGCTGCCCATGGGATACCTAATAATTGCAATCGAAGAATATCGGCAATTGCGCGCCGTTGGCCTATCAATGTTGAGTCCAAGAAACTTTTAATAACCAATTTTGGATCATTTAAATCGAGATTTAGCGAATATGAATTGATTAAATTGCGAACTGTCTCCGCATTGTTCTGGACAAGAGGTGAATCAAGCTGTTTTTCTTTGGGTAAAGATTCAAGCGTCACCAACCAGATGATTAAGTCGGGTTTGTATCTCAGAGCATTACTCAAAATCATTAGATCTTTAGTAAGTGACATGGTCGGGTAACCCAGGTTATATGCTTTTACGGTCCTATTGTCGGGCAGTTGGATTTTGGCAGAGTTAATGAAGCCTGCCAGTGTATTCTCAGGTTTGAGCAGGAAACCCCATACAGATGAATCACCTATGAGAAGTACACGGTACTCATCCTTTGGTTTATCACCTAAGCTCAGTTCATGCGAAGAGAACATTGCTTCTAAGTTATATAAACTCATGTTATATGCTTGATCGGGTCGCTCTCCATAAGGTAAGCGAGCTCGACCTGGTAAGATCCAGTTATAGGCAGAAACATGTCCCAGGATGGGTAGGGGATTAATGGTGACAAATAGAAAGTTAACTAAGAGAAATAGGAGCACACCTTTAATAACTACTCTCTTAAGAGATATATTTTTAGAGATATTTCCATTATCCATGATTTTTTTATATCAAACCAAATAACATTTGTAATACATGCCAGGATTGTTCAGGTGTGGAAAGTGCAAACCACACCCATCCAAGGCTGACAAAATTAAAGGTCAGAAATATACTTGCCACCCTGATCAATGGTTTAAATTTTGATTGACTATCACCAGGAGATTGTTTGGATCGAATAAACTCTGTCCAACGATTGTGGATGAATAATCCCAACCCATGCCAAATCCCCCAGATGGTAAAGTTCCACGTAATGCCATGCCAGAGACCGATCAAAATAAATGTGCTCAATTGACCAAAGAAGATAATCAGCGGCAAGGGGATATTACGAGGCTGAGACCGTAATGCACGTGTAACTGGATTGAAATAATAGGACCTAAACCAGCCAGCCAGGGTCATGTGCCAGCTATTCCAAAAAAGGGTGATATTTGGTTTACGATATGGTTTGTCGAAGTTTTCTGGCAATTGAATTCCAAGTAAGGAACCCATTCCGATGGCTATATCAGTGTAGCCCGAAAAATCAAAGAATATCCTGAAGGAATAACCATAGAGCATCAACCAAAGCCAAACTGTTGAGTTTACCTGGTTTGCATTTTCAGTGTTTAGAGCTATAGCTGCCAATCCATCTGCCAGGACAAACTTTAAAAATATCCCGATCAGGATTCTTTTCCCTCCTAAAAGGGCATCATCCAAGGATAATTTATAACTCTGGTGTAAATTTTGAACAAAATGCTGTACCCGATCAATAGGTCCGGCAGGAAAAGCTGGATAAAAAATGATATAAATAACATAATCCTGCAGGGTAAGCCCTGGTAGTCTTCCACTTAATCTGTCGCGGAGAGTGTGCAGCAAGCGAAAAGCGACATATGAAAAACCCAACCAGCGAATATCGAGCGCTGATGCTAACTCCGGTGATTGACCATTTACAAAACGAAGTCCCATGCTGGTCATTTTGGTGAGAGGTTCTGCTTTCATCAAGATGAATATAACCAGGATTAATATCGAAAATCCATTAATCCATGCTGTATGTCCACTAGCAAAACGAGATAAGAGAAACAATAAGATCGAAATAATCCCAATGACCAGGATAAGCTGGAAAAAGGATGGTGGCCTGGAGGGTGTCAGGCAGCAGAATTTCCCAAGGTAGCGGGTCAAACCAATGAGAAGGATAACAATAATGATCACCAAACCTGCGATCAAATTAGTGCGATAATTTTTATTTTCTTCGGGATTTGTAAGAACCCAGGCAACTATTGATAGCACCAATACAAATGTTGGCAACCAAAAATCAAGATGACGGACTGGAAGCGAAGGCTGCAACCAGTAAATTGCCAGGATACTGGCAACTAATAGCACCCAGCTACGCCCACGGCCATGGACAAGGAATCCAATAGCTAGCGAAAATCCAACTAAAATTAATAATGGTAGGAGGGTCACTTGGTTATGGATTAAACACAATGATCAAGGGCATGCTTTACTTTGCTAAAATCCCTGATATATCCACAAGGGTGACTGATCAGAGGTCAGAATGATGATCGCAATTATGATCAGGCAGAGTAAAATGGCATAAAAATTCTCACGCGAGAATATTTTCTTTAACATTTATCAATCCTCAATTACCGGTATCCGCACATACGCCATTCACCATCTTCCAAGCGAGCGATATATGTCCGCTTGGATAGATCAATCTTTTGAGCTTCCCCGTTATAATCCAATACAAGTGTACCTGTGCACGAGATAATACTGTCGCTTCCTTCTTTACCTTCCTCGCTGCAAGCAAGATTCTCAACTGATGATCCCACAGAGGTAAATGAATCTGCTTCAACAAGGGCATTCTGCTCCCAATCTGCACAGGACAAATTACTGACCCTATTTGTGTCCCTATCGCTCAATGCTTGAATATAAGCTTCAATGGCAGCAGTTGGATCGCCATTATCACTGCTGCAACTGATAAGCATTATAGAAATAATGAGTATAAATATTCTCTGATATAGGTTTCTGGGTTTTATCAATGTACACTCCTTTGATGCCAGGATAGTGGATATTTTACCGGAATTCATGATAAATGTTACTTGTAAAATATATCACTTTCATGGATAATTTGAAACGGTGTCCTTCTATAGGACCTAGTTTTTATTCACAAACCCGCTGATTTTAATACTATCTAAAAATAAGGAGAAATTATGACAGCCCAGATCATCGATGGAAAAGCCATATCTGAAAAATTACTTTTAGAGATTGGTGCAGACGTGGACGCCATGGTGAAAAAAGGATTGCCTCGTCCAGGTTTAGCAGCAGTTCTGGTGGGAGAAAATCCTGCGTCTCAGCAATATGTAAAAATGAAGCGCAAAACTTGTGAGAAATATGGGCTCGACTCCTTTGGGTACGAGCTTCCGAAGACTGCAACCCAGGAAGAAGTTGAGCGCTTAGTCAAACAGCTAAATGCAGATCCAAAGGTAAATGGCATTTTGGTGCAACTACCTTTACCTGACCATCTGGATGATGAAAAAATATTGAATTCGATCAGTATTGAAAAAGACGTTGACGGATTTCACCCAATCAACATTGGTCGCCTGGCGCAAAAGGGACGCGAGCCATTATTTGTGCCCTGCACACCGGATGGTTGTATCTACCTGGTTGATCAAACTGGTTTCAATCTCAAAGGAGCGAATGCGGTAGTTCTCGGCCGTTCGAATATTGTTGGAATGCCGGTTGCTTTATTATTGGTGAAACGGGATGCTACTGTGACAATATGCCATTCCCGGTCTAAAGACCTGCCTAGTATTTGCCGTAGTGCTGACGTGCTTATTGCTGCTGTTGGTAGACCAGAGATGGTTCGTGCAGATTGGATCAAACCAGGAGCGGTGGTGATCGATGTGGGCACCAACCGGGTGGATGATCCAACTTCTGAAAAAGGATATCGCCTGGCTGGAGATGTGGCGTTCAATGAGGCTAAAGAAGTAGCTGGATGGATCTCACCTTATCCGGGTGGAGTTGGTCCAATGACCATTACAATGCTGCTTAGAAACACGGTTAAAGCCGCAAAAATCCAGTCTGGAAATATATAATCTGCTCTATAATAGACTGTGGAGGTATTTATCCACAGTCTTTCTCTTTGGCCAAGTTGTCTGACAATAGACTTTTAATCACAAATTTGCTAAAATATAGTTGTCTGACAAGTTATTTCTATTAAAGAACAATTCCAGGTGTTATGGCTACACTACTGATTAGAAATGCTTCAATTTTAGTGACAATGGACAACCAGCGCAGGGAAATCGCTGATGGTGGTCTGTTTATACGGGATGGTTTTATTGAACAGGCTGGTTCAACCAGTGAACTACCCGACGTGGCAGACGAAATCCTGGATATGACAGGACATATCATCGTACCTGGATTAATCAACACGCATCATCATTTTTATCAAACACTCACCCGTGTGGTCCCAGCAGCGCAAAACGCAAATCTATTCAATTGGTTGAAGACACTTTACCCAATTTGGGGTCGAATGACAGCTGCTGACATCCAGGTTTCAACCCAGACCGCACTGGCTGAGCTGGCTCTTTCTGGTTGCACCACAGCTTCTGATCATTTATACATTTACCCAAATGGTTCCCGCCTGGATGATGAAATCCTCGCAGCTGGCGAAATTGGCTTGCGTTTACATGCCTCACGCGGGTCAATGAGCCTGGGTGAAAGCAGTGGAGGGCTTCCTCCTGATCATGTGGTGGAAGATGAAGCATTTATTCTAAAGGATTCACAGCGCTTAATCGAGCAATATCACGACCCAAGACCTGGAGCAATGATCAATATTGTTTTAGCACCATGCTCACCCTTCAGTGTGACAGCCAACTTGATGCGCGAAAGTGCGGCAATGGCACGCCACTATGGGGTCCACTTGCATACTCATTTGGCTGAAACACAGGATGAAGAAGCCTTTTGCCTGGAGAAATCAGGCTTCCGACCTGTTGCACTGATGGGGCATCTAAATTGGCTTGGAAATGATGTTTGGTTTGCGCATTCAGTTCATGTAAACAAGGAAGAAATCAAGATATATTCCCAAACTGGTAGCGGTGTGGCACATTGTCCGACTTCAAATATGCGCCTTGCCTCTGGAATAGCCCCGATCATGGATATGCTAGAGGCCAAGGTAAAGGTTGGCCTGGGGGTTGATGGATCTGCAAGCAATGATGGCTCTAATTTACTTGAGGAAATCCGGCAGGCGATGATGGTTGCTCGTCTCAGGGCAGGATTAATGGGGGCGTCAAAATCTGATAACAATGAATATCCAATTATGAAGGCACGCCAGGCATTGGAAATCGCTACATTGGGTGGTGCGGCTGTATTGGGCAGACCTGACCTGGGTTCTCTTGAAAAAGGTAAATGTGCTGACTTTTTTGCGATCAAACTAGAAAGATTAGAGTACGCTGGTGGTTTGCATGATCCAGTCTCTGCAATCGTATTCTGCGCGCCGGTGAAGGTGGATTACACGTTTGTTGCCGGAAAAGCTGTGGTAAAAGAGGGTCAGCTGGTGAACCTGGACTTGCCAGAGTTGGTGGAGAAACACAATCAAGCTGCACGGAGGTTGGTGAATGGTAGCGATTAATTCAGATACAACCAGGTCCCTGGTTGACGTGGCCATGGGGAGAAAACCAGCTGATTTGTTGATTCGCGATGGTCGGTGGGTTTGTGTGCAATCTGGTGAAATCATACCTAATACTGATATCGCGATAAAAGGCGAAAGAATTGCCTATGTCGGAGAAAATGGTTCTCATACGATTGGTGAAGAAACAAAGATCATCGATGCACATGGGAGGTACTTAATCCCTGGTTTGCTTGATGGTCATATGCATGTCGAGTCTGGAATGTTGACAGTTACGGAATTTGTCAGGGCGGTGATACCATACGGTACAACGGGTATGTTTGTTGACCCACATGAAATTGCGAACGTATTTGGCCTGGATGGCGTGCGGCTTATGGTCGACGAAGCTGCACAACAACCCATTCATGTATGGGTTCAAATGCCTTCTTGTGTTCCATCAGCGCCTGGACTCGAAACGCCAGGAGCCAGTTTGGGACCAAAAGAAGTTGCAGAAGCAATGTCCTGGCCTGGGATTATTGGCCTGGGTGAGATGATGAACTTCCCTGGTGTTTTTCTGAGCGATGAAAAGATGCATGCGGAAATGATCGAGACGCGTAAAGCCGGTAAGGTTATTGGTGGTCATTATGCCTCACCAGACCTGGGATTGCCATTTCACGGTTATGTTGCCGGGGGACCCGAAGATGATCATGAGGGTACTCGACTTGAAGATGCACTGGCGAGGGTGCGCCAGGGCATGAAAGTGATGCTGCGCATGGGTTCAGCCTGGCATGATGTTGCTGCTCAAATTGAGGCGGTCACAAAACTTGGACTTGACCCAAGGCGGTTCATCCTGTGTACTGATGATTCCCACTCCGAAACATTGGTAAGCGAAGGGCATGTCAATCGGGCAATAAAGGAAGCCATAACTCATGGATTATCTCCCATGGCAGCCATCCAGATGACTACAATCAACACTGCTGAGCATTTTGGTGTATCCCTTGATGTAGGAATGATTGCGCCAGGCAGATATGGTGATGTACTGCTGGCTCCTGATTTGACTGATCTGGTCGTTGATGTCGTCATCGCCAGGGGCAAGGTAATTGCTGAGAATGGGAAATTAACCATTGACCTGCCTCCATACAAGTATCCTGACTGGGCTGTGAACTCTGTGCATTTGGGACATCCCTTACGAGCAGAGGATTTCCACTTGACTGCTCCAGGAGATGGCAATTTTATCGCAAATGTCATAGGGATTATTGAAAATCAGGCACCGACAAAACATTTGAAACTGCCTGTTATGGCCATCAATGGAGAAGTTCTGGCTGATATTAACAATGATATAGCCAAAGTTGCAGTTGTGGAAAGACATAAAGCGACGGGTGGGGTACAAATTGGATTAGTCAATGGATTTGGCTTAAATGTTCCCTGTGCGATAGGTACCACAGTAGCTCATGATAGCCATCATATGATCATTGTCGGAACGAGTGATAGCGATATGGCAAAAGCAGCGAATGAGCTGGCACGATCTGGTGGAGGCCAGGTGGTAATCCGTGACGGAGAGGTAATCGGCCAGGTGGAGCTGCCCATAGCCGGATTGATGTCGACGGAACGTGCTGATTTAGTGGCAAGAAAAGCGAGCTCTGTACTCGATGGATTTAAGGCTTGTGGTTGTAAATTGAATAATCCAAATATGCAATTAAGTCTGTTAGCTCTGGTTGTGATTCCGGAATTACGCATCTCTGATCTTGGTCTTGTAAATGTAAATAACTTCGCGTTCACACCGTTATTCGAGAGATAAGGTAGGAATTAATGATTAAAAATGGTGTCTCAATTTCACAACGTTTGCATGAACAACTTGGAAAGGTCATTGCGGATACCCCCCCAGGTGAACGTTTATTGACTGAACCAGACCTTGCTAAACAGCTCAATGTTTCGAGAGCAACCTTGCGGGAAGCTATGCGTACCTTTGAAACCCAGGGGTTAATCTACAGGCATCAGGGCTCAGGGACGTTCGTGATCCATCCATCCCAGGTGATAGATACGGGACTGGAAGTGCTGGAAAGCATTGAGACATTATCCAAGCGAATCGGATTAATCGTGTCTATGGGTGAATTGAAAATCGAAGAATGCCAGGCTGATGATGAAGTTGCAAAAGCATTATCCATTCAACCAGCAGATCAGGTTTTGCGCGTCTCCCGGGTGATCCATGCAGAAGGGAGGCCGGTGGCTTATTTAATTGACATATTGCCGAAGGATATAATTCCAATCGAAGAGCTAGATATGGAATTTACCGGTTCTGTATTAGACCTGTTATTAAAGCGGGGATTGCCATCGCTCGTCTCGTCACGATGTGAGATTAATGCTGTACAGGCTAAGGTTGAAGTAGCAAAAGCGCTGCGAATACAACGTGGCGATGTCCTATTGCGGTTCATCGCATATCTATATACAATTAATGGGCAGGTGGTGGATTACTCATTTAGTTATTTATTGCCTGGTTATTTTAATTTCCATGTCATTCGAAAGGTTGGTATATAAATAATATCAGGTAATTGCGTATAGGCATAATAGGTAAAAATAATAAAACATACTAGAATAGGAGAAAATAATATGCGTAGTTTTACTGGACGGGATATCCTGTCACTTAAAAATTTTGGCAGAGAGGAATACTACCGAGTCTTTGATGTAGCGGATGAATTACTGCCCTTTGCCCGAGATCGGAGAAACGCGGATCTGCTTAAAGATAAGACCCTGGTCACGGCATTCTACCAGCCAAGTACACGCACTCGCCTGGCACACGAGGCAGCCATGCATCGTCTCGGTGGGCATGTATTGGGTTTCTCTGATGTTAAAAACACCCGAGCGGGTGATTTCTACCAAGAATCCATCAAAGACACCGTGCGAATGTTGGAATTTTATGGTGATGTTTTGGTGATGCGTCATTTTCAACAAGGAGCACCCCACGAGGCAGCAAAATGGGCAAGCATTCCAGTGATCAATGCTGGCGATGGTTGGGGCGAACATCCGACCCAGGTTTTGACTGACCTTTACACAATTTTGAATGAAAAAGGCACTTTAGATGGCTTGAATTTCCTGCTCATTGGTGATATGCGGATGCGAACGATGCATAGCATTTCCTATGCAATGTCTCAATTTGATATCAATGCATTCTATGTATCTCCCCCAGAAATGAGCTTGACTGAAGATTTCAAGAAAGAACTTGTTGATCTCAACTTGAATTTCAAAGAAATTGAGCATGTAGACCAGGCAATTGCAGAAGCTGATGTAATCTACATGGAACCGGTTGTTCAGCCCGACTATACAAAAGCGCGTGATGAGCGTGGGGCAACCGTAGGAATGACACCGGCCAATTATAGGGTCACAAGGGAACTACTTCGAAAAGCTCCCCAGGATTCCATTATTCTACACTCGCTTCCACGAATGGATGAACTTCCTCCTGATGTGGATGACACAAGGCATCAACGTTATTGGATTGAAGCTTTTAATGGTGTTGTTGTCCGCATGGCATTACTGGCTCTCGTACTGGGTGCAATGGAATAACCATGATCAGGGTGCTTCAGATAATTGTTCTCATCTGAAGCACCCTTTCTCAATAATTCTGTGGAAACCGAAACCGAAACCGAATCCCCACTTTTAATAGACCTGGTTATCCCTCTTTTAATGAAGAAGAGACTATTGTAGCTTTCCACCAACAAATGAGGTCAGTGATTGATTCCCTTCGTTATAAATTTACTATTTATTACATCAACGATGGCTCGACAGATACAACCCAGAAGTTGCTACTTGAGCTAAAAGAAAATGACGTCCGCGTTATTGTCTTAGAACTAAGCAGAAATTTCGGTCATCAAGCCGCATTGACCGCTGGAATCGACCGGGCAGATGGGGATTTTGTGATCACTTTAGATGGTGATGGTCAACATCCTCCTGAATTGATACCTGAAATGATCAAGCTGGCAGAAGCCGGATATGATGTGGTGACTGCTAAAAGATTGAATGATGAGACCGAATTCTTTAAGAAAACAACTTCGAACCTATTTTATCGTCTGATCAATTCCATTGGGGATACAAATATCCAGGCGGGTGCAGCAGACTTTCGATTAATGAAAAAGCCAGTTGTAGAAGCATTACGAAACATGAGAGAATATCATCGATTATTGCGAGGCATGGTAGCCTGGATGGGATTTCGGTCAATTATCCTGCCATATAACCAGCCTCCCCGTATTGGCGGGGAATCTAAATATTCACTAGGAAAAATGTTCCGCCTGGCAGCCCATGCAACATTTTCCTTTTCTCTCATACCGCTCTATCTGGGGTTATCGGTTGGGGCTGTCTTTATCCTTCTTGCACTTATCGAGATCATTTACGTTCTTAGTTTTTGGATTTCCGGGCATCAGTCGAACCTTGCTCCCGGTTGGAGCTCATTAATGTTCGTTCTACTATGTGTCGGTGGGAGTTTGATGATAACCCTAGGTTTTATTGGAATATATGTAGGCTATATCTTTCAGGAAGTGAAACGGAGGCCAATTTACATCGTCCGGGAACAAATCTCTGAGGATGTTTTTGTTGAAATGCGGGGAGATTCACACCATTGAAAAATTCTAGTAGTGAGAATTGAAAACTCTGTGTCAGTCAAATCTCTAGGTAAAGAGATCAATGAAAAATTATTCAGATGGATTGAACATCCATTTGTTGTGCCAATCTTTTTATTGTTCATTGCCATCGTCTGTTATGGGTTTCTGATCAATAGACTCGGATTCTACTGGGACGACTTTCCCCTTGCTTATATAAAAAATATCTATGGATCAGCTGGTTTGGAGCGATATTTTTCCACCAATCGACCATTTTGGGGAGTGCTTTATCAGATAACCTTTAACCTATTTAATCAGCCCTTGTCATGGCAGATTAATGCCCTTATGTGGAGATGGCTTGGGGCAGTAATATTGTGGTTATTATTGGGTGAGGTGTGGAATAAGCAAAAAATTATTGCTCTATGGGCCAGTCTTCTATTTTTGGTTTATCCAGGATTCAAGCAACAACATATCTCAATAATCTATAGCAACATGTTCTTTGTTCTTGATTGCTTCTTGTTCTCTCTTTACCTAAATATTAAAGCACTCTATCGGACATCTCCACAAAAACCTGCCTGGAAAGTATGGTCATTCACCGGAATTGCACTTCTTCTGTGCCTTTATAACCTCTTGGCATTAGAATATTTCTTTGCTCTCGAATTATTACGACCACTGTTCATCTGGTTAGCACTCGCTGGTAAAAACCTGGATCATCGCAACAGAATGAAAGTGATGTTTATTAATTGGCTACCCTATCTAATCCTATGGATTATGGTCGCAATATGGAGAGTATTCTTCTTTAGTTTTCAGACTAACAATTACCAAATGCTTTTGTTTGATAATTTTAGAGAATCACCTTTCAATGCGATCATATCTTTAGTCAGTGATATTGGAAACAGTCTTTGGGTTGTTTTAGTGAATGCCTGGACAGAAGTGTTTAAACCACCAGTGATTTCCGAATTGGGAATGCGAACAACAATCGTCACGATAATCCTTATTTTCCTTTCAGGATTAATAACATTAGGGTTTTTATTACTCAAACGGGATAAATTCGTTAACCGAGACAATTTTGGTATTACCCTTTTTCTTGGACTGGTTGCATGTTTGCTTGGAGGAGTTCCCTGGTGGCTGATTGATTTACCTCCGACAATAAGATTTCCGAGCGATCGGTTTACACTGCCATTTATGCTCGGTGTAAGCTTGATCATTGTAGGTATTCTGGGATTACTTCCAATCCGATTGTGGATGAAATCTGTTATCCTGGCAATATTGGTCAGTTTTGCGGTCGGTAGCCAATTTCAGGTTGCCAATCAATTTCGAAGGGATTGGGAAACACAACGGCGATTTTTCTGGCAGCTTGCGTGGAGGGTGCCAGATTTAGCACCTGGAACAACGGTGATGGTAAATGATTTACCCGTCACGTATTATAGTGATAATTCACTAACTGCACCTTTAAATTGGTTTTGGGCACCATTAAACAATTCGCAACAAATGGCATACTTACTGCTATACCCATCTCAAAGGCTAGGAAAATCCCTCGGTTCGTTAAATCCTGGAATTCCAATATTGGTTAATTACCTGGCAGCTAATTTTAAAGGTAACACGTCTCAGGTTATTTCGGTTTTTTACGACCCGCCTTCGTGTCTCCGTATTCTGGATAAATTATTAGATAATGATAACCGGATGCTTCCAATGGATATGCAGGCAGCAGCTGCATTATCATCGACTGAATGGATCAATCCAGATGGTCGCGATGCAGCTGATATCCTACCTGATAACATGTATGCCCCTGAACCAGCCCATGGATGGTGTTATTATTTTGAAAGAGCTGATCTTGCCAGGCAGCAAGGAAATTGGGAAGAAGTGGCAAAACTAGGTGATGAAGCATTTAATACAAACGACTATCCTAATGATCCTGCAGAACGTTTTCCATTTATTGAAGGATATGCACATGTTGGAAAATGGGATCGAGCTTATGATCTCACAGAAGAATCTTTAAATGTGTCACCAACAATGGCACCATTGTTATGTCGGTTGTGGCAGCGAATAGATGCCTCCACAATTAATGATTCGGAAAAAGACAATGCTCTAGCGAAGGTTAATTCACGACTGGAATGTTCACCTTAAAACTAAGGTTATGAAATATCAGAACTGATAATATTAACTATACTTCTGCTAAAATATTTATATAATTAGCTGACGAATAATAATATAGAAGGAGAATATGGAATGCAAACAGACTTAAGAAATCGCGATTTAATAGGTGATTTGGATTTTTCAATGGAAGAAGTTGAAACAGTATTGGACGTGGCATTTGATCTGAAACGCAAACGAGCGCTAGGTGAGCTACACCCATATTTACGCGATAAAGTATTAGCAATGTTGTTTTTCTTTTCCAGTACACGCACACGTGGTTCGTTCGAGGCTGGAATGGCGCAATTAGGAGGGCATGCTGCCTTTATTGAAAGTAAAACAACACAGATTGCTCATGGTGATACCCCAAAGGAAATTGGTGAAATCTTTGGTCGATATTATGATGGAATTGCTATCCGCCATGTGGATTGGGGCATTGGAAATGGGTATCTGAATGCAGTTGCAAAAGCATCCCGGGTTCCTATTTTAAATATGCAATGTGATATATACCATCCATTTCAATGCCTGGCAGACTTAATGACCATTGTAGAAAAGAAAGGACGTGATTTACGAAAGAAAAAAATGGTAGTAAGCTGGGCATACGCAGCTTCATATCAAAAACCAATGTCTGTCCCGCAATCATTGGTCCTTCAAATGCCACGTTTTGGATTGGATGTAATCCTGGCTCATCCTCCTGAATTCAAGCTGATGCCTGAAATTATGGAGCAAGCCCGGCAGCAGGCAAGGAAATTTGGAACGGGATTTGAGGTTATGGATGATATGGAAGAGGCTTTTAAAAATGCGGATATTATTTATGCAAAATCTTGGGGTGCAATGGTGCATACCCCGGATGCCGATGAGGGTGCTAAAATCATCAGTAAATATCAGCATTGGATCACAGACGAAAGAAAAATGGGATTAGCCAAACCTGATGCTATCTACATGCATCCATTACCAGCTGATAGAAATATCGAGGTTTCTGATGGTGTAATTGATGGTCTTCAATCTGTTGTATATGATGAAGCGGAAAACCGAATGCATGTACAAAAAGCTGTTATGGCGTTAACCATGAGGTAAAAGGATAAAAGATGGATAAAAAATCAAAAAAAATAGCTGTTGTAGCCATTGGTGGTAACTCGTTGATCCTGGACGAAAAGCATAAAACTGTTGAAGACCAGTATCTGGCAGCAAAAGAAACCACCTTTCATATCGCCGACATGATTGAAGCAGGCTGGGATGTTGCGATAGGGCATGGGAATGGCCCCCAGGTGGGATTCATCCTGCGACGATCAGAAATTGCCGCGCGCGTGGAAGGAATGCACGAAGTTCCATTGGATGTATGTGGTGCAGATAGCCAGGGAGCAATCGGTTATGCATTACAACAAACCTTACAAAATGAACTTTTTAAACGAAAGATTAAGAAAAATGTGGCTACTGTCATTACACAGGTGCTTGTTGATAAGAATGATAAGGCTTTTCAAAGTCCATCGAAGCCGATTGGTGGTTTTATGGATGAAACAGAAGCAAAACGCCGGGCTAATGATATGGGCTGGTCAGTAGTGGAGGATGCTGGGCGAGGTTGGCGCCGTGTGGTTGCCTCACCACTTCCCAAAGAAGTGGTAGAGCTGGATACAGTAAAAGCACTTTTATTTGCCGGCGTTGTGGTGATCACGGTCGGTGGCGGAGGTATACCAGTGATCGACGAAGGTAAAGGCCAATATAAAGGCACAGCTGCAGTAATTGATAAAGATTTTGCCTGCAGCTTGCTGGCGAGTAAGATCAACGCTGACCTGTTCCTGATATCTACAGCGGTGGAAAAAGTGGCGATAAATTTTGGCAAGCCAAATGAGAAATGGTTGGATAAAATGACTCTGGCTGAAGCAAAGCAGTATTTAGCAGAAGGTACACACTTTGCCAAAGGCTCCATGGCGCCAAAAATCCAGGCGATCATATGGTATCTAGAAGAAGGTGGCAAGCAGGCATTAATTACCAACCCTGTTAATATTGGACGTGCATTACGAGGAGAGACTGGCACCTGGATTGTGCCTTGAGATACCGTTTGTAGTGTAAAATTATGGATGCCTGTTTTTGCACTACAAGGTTTGATAGCAACCTAACTCTTTTCGGAGGAGGTAGTGTATCGCCAGATAAATCCCACATCTATAAGAAATCGGTCAATTAATAATCAATATATTATATAGGAGGAGTTATCTATGTATAAAAATAAAGTAATGGTCATCACATCTCTGATGATTGTTTTTGTTTTATTGATCTCAGCTTGTCAACAAGCAACAACCGAACCAACGGTTGCACCGGTAGAACCAACTACGCCTGTTGAACCTACTGCAGTGACACAACCAACCGCTGAGCAGCCATTCACCTTTGGCCTGTTAATGGTCGGTCCGTATAATGATCATGGATGGAGTGAAGCTCACTATCAGGCTGGATTGTACGTGGAGGCGAAGTTACCTGGATCGAAGATGATATATATCGATAAAGTAAATAATGCCGATCGCCCAGGTACAACACCTGCCCAGCTTGCTGAAGAGCTTGTCACCCAGGGTGCACAATTGGTCATATTTAACTCAGATGATATGAAGGACAGCTCCACAGAGTTCGCCCAAGCTCATCCCGATATCCCCGTAATCATGGCATCTGGTGACCAATCGTGGAAAGATGGAGAAGCCTATGTTGATCTTCCGAAAATGGTCAATATTATGGGTGAGATGGAATACGGTAAAATGATTGCTGGTTGTACGGCTGCATTAACCACAAAAACAGGTAAAATCGGATATCTTGGTCCACTTATTAATGATGAAACACGTCGTCTTGCATCCTCTGCATACCTGGGTGCGAAATATTGCTGGACCAATTATCTTGGGAAAGATGCTGCCGATCTGAGCTTTAAGGTTACCTGGATTGGATTCTGGTTCAATATCCCGGGTGTTACATCAGATCCAACACAGGTCGCGGATGATTTCTACAATAGTGGATATGATGTTGTTATCTCTGGAATTGACACCACTGAGGCTGTTGCTGAAGCCAAGAAATTAACTGCTGCTGGTACAACTGTGTGGGCAATCCCGTATGACTATATTAACTCCTGTGAAGAAGGTGCGGAGGTTTGCCTGGGAGTACCCTATTTTAATTGGGGTCCAGCATACTTAAAATACATCACCATGGCAAAGAATGGTGAATTTGCCTCTGCCTTTGAGTGGAATCCACCCGATTGGACAGACATCAACAACCCAGATACATCTGCTGTGGGTTTTGTGAAAGGTGCAGCTTTGGGTGAGGAAGCAAGCGCTAATGTTGATAAATTTATCGGTGAGCTAGCCGGAGGTCTTAATCTCTGGTTAGGGCCATTGAATTTGCAGGACGGTACTGAATATTTGGCTGACGGTGTTGCTGCCACTGATCAACAAATCTGGTACTTACCTCAACTTCTGGAAGGAATGGAAGGTCAGAGCGTCCAGGAATAACCGAATTTACCGATAATTTTTATGAAGGCAGGATTGAATTTAGTCAATCCTGCCTTCTATAGATATGGATGAAGAAGATGATTGTTGAAATCAAAGGCATCTCCAAAACCTTCGGTTACGGTCCATCAGCAGTCCATGCTAATGTAGATATCAATTTAACCATTCCGAGCGGTGTTATTCAAGGTATCCTTGGAGAAAATGGCGCAGGAAAAAGTACATTGATGAAAGTTCTATCTGGATTTATCCAGGCTGATGAAGGTCAGATTGTCTTCGATGAGAAAGAAGCATCCATTCAATCACCTGTCGATGCCATTCGTTATGGAATAGGTATGCTGCATCAAGATCCATTAGATTTTCCACCCATGCGGGTCATTGATAATTTTATATTAGGTCATGCTGGTGGGGTGATTCCTGATCAACGAAAGATTAAAACAGAGTTGCTGGATTTAGAAAAGCGTTTTGGATTTTCTATTGCTCCAGAAAGTTATGTAGATTCTCTAACTGTAGGAGAGCGCCAACAACTGGAGATCATGCGTTTGTTGTGGATGGGTGTAGAGGTTCTAATCCTGGATGAACCAACGACCGGGATCAGCGCTCCTCAAAAAGAAGTATTGTTTGTAACGCTGCACCGTCTGGCAGAAGATGGAAAGACGATCATTTTTGTCTCGCATAAGCTTGAAGATGTGGAATTACTATGCCACAAAATTGCTGTGATGAGGCAGGGGAGATTGATCGGAGAAGTAAAACCACCCTACACAACGGATAACTTGGTGGAAATGATGTTTAGCAAGGTGATTACGTTAGGAAACCGGCAGGCATGTACTCTCGGAGACACAACCCTTAAATTAGAACAATTGGAGATGGAAGATTATCGTCTGCACGTAAATTTTGGTAATCTTGAGGTAAAGTCAGGTGAAGTGATTGGTCTGGCTGGTATGGAAGGCAGTGGACAAGATCTTTTTCTCCGAACCTGTGGAGGTTTGGTTCGCCCAGTAGGCGGAAAAATGTATATTGGTGATAAAGATATAACGGGTAAACCATATCGAAAGTACCTGGAAAATGATATCGCTTTTGTACCAGCATCCCGGTTGGAAGAAGGCCTTATTTCTGGAATGACACTAACCGAGCATTTTTTACTTGCAGAAGAAGAAAAAGATTATTTTTTGGATCTATCATACGGGCAGACGCTTACAAGTGAAAGAATATCCGAGTTCAATATTAAAGGTAAACCGATGTCTACCGTAGAAGATCTATCTGGGGGAAACCAACAGCGAGCCTTGCTTGCATTAATGAAGAAAAAGTTATCACTCGTGCTTTTGGAACATCCAACACGTGGATTGGATATTGAATCAAGCATTTATATATGGGGAAAACTTAAAGAACGCTGTGCCAATGGGACAGCTATTATATTCATCTCATCCGACCTGGAGGAAATTTTACAATATAGTGATCGTATACTTGTGTTTTTTAGTGGCCGTGTATCACCTCCGCTTGATGCAGAAAGTACAAATGTAGACCAACTCGGTCAACTCATTGGTGGAAAAGGTTGGGAAGAAATTAATATAATGGTGAAACAAGATGCGTAGGTCGAATTCTACCTGGATAAATATCGCTTTTCAGCTACTGGCAGTTGTACTTGCTGTTTCCTTCACCTCTTTAATATTAATTCTGGCTGGTGCACCCCCATTGGAAACATATTGGCAGATCCTCCGAGGGGCATTCAACTCATTGAACAATATCTCAAATGACCTTGTTGTCTGGGTTCCACTAATTTTGGCTACAACTGGCTTACTGGTCACATTTGCTGCGGGACAATGGAATATTGGAGTTGAGGGACAAATAACCCTTGGAGCGATTTTCACAACTGGAGTGCTGCGATTACTCCAGGGTACATCTTTATCACCGGCAATTATTATCGCCATCAGTATTCTAGCGGGAATGATTGGAGGAGCATTCTGGGCAGCTTTGGCTGGCGCATTGAAAACATTCGGAGGTGTGAACGAGATTTTCGGAGGCCTGGGTTTAAACTTTGTTGCTACGACATTAACATTATGGTTAATATTTGGTCCATGGCAACGCCCTGGGGTGGGATCAATGAGTGGAACTGAACCTTTTCCGCAATCGTTATGGCTTCCCCAGTTACCTGGGTTGAGGATTAGTGTATGGTCCTTATTGCTTGGAGTTCTGGCAGTTGTTGCGATATTTTTTCTATTACAAAGCACTTATTTTGGATTAAAAATAAAAGCAGTTGGTAAAAATATTCGGGCAGCCTTCCTTCTTGGTGTTCCTACCTGGCAATATTTAATGCTATCCTTCATGATTTGTGGATTACTCGCTGGATTGGCTGGATCGGTCCAGGTAGTAGCTGTCTACCATAGATTGATCCCCTCAATTTCCAGTGGCTATGGATTCCTTGGCCTCATGGTTGCTATGCTGGTCAATTATCAAGCAATTTGGGCAGCAGTAATTGCCTTCTTTTATGCCGCGCTTAATATCGGAGGGATCCAACTGCCGATCGTATTAAAACTGGACTCAACACTTTCAGGCATTTTGCAGGGAATGTTGGTGTTGTTCGTGCTTATTGTAGACGGTGTACGTCAAAGAATGATAAAAAAGCGAGCATAATAGATGGATAACAATGCGATCATTCTTGGATTAGCTGGTGTAATCGCTGCCGCAGCGCCGATACTCTTTGCAGTTATTGGTGAAACAATCACTGAAAGGGCAGGTGTGATAAATCTCTCAGTCAATGGGACAATCTTATTGGCAGCGATGGGTGGTTTTGCCGTTGCAGTGAATACCGATAACCTTGTATTAGGATTTCTTACCGGCATGATTATAGGAGGTTTGGTGGCATTGGTCGTAGCAGTGTGCAGTATCACTCTACGTCAATCCCAAGTGGCAGTGGGGTTCGTACTGGCGTTGTTATGTCGTGACCTGGCATATTTCCTGGGAAACCCCTATATGGGTATGGCAGGTCCCAGGCTTTCAAGTATGCCAATACCAATTTTAAAAGATATTCCAATCCTGGGTCCATTATTTTTCCGCCAGGATATCATTACATATCTGAGCATCTTGTTAGTTTTTGCTGCATATTTTTACATATACAAGACCCGTCCAGGATTAATATTACGTGGAATCGGTGAACGCCCAAGCGCCTCTTATGCCCGTGGAGCCAATGTCAATCGATTGCGCTACGCATACACGATAATCGGAGGGATGCTGGTCGGTCTGGCTGGCCCGGCATATTCACTTAGCGTTAAAGCAGGGCTGGAAAGGCACCATCTCCGGGTTGGATGGAATAGGCTGGATAGCACTTTCAATTACAATTTTTGGAGGTTGGAATCCGCTTCGTGCAGCATTTGGAGCATATCTATTTTCCTTTCTACAATGGTTGGGTTTGGTCCTTCAACCCCGATTGCCAAATATCCCTTCCCAGGTGCTCCAGGTTGCTCCATTCCCCTTGATGATCTTGACCTTATTATTTGTCAATATTGGAAACGCAGAATGGGTTGATCGAGTGTTGGCAGGTCTCAACCCTTCAACACGACGTGTCATTGCCCGTGTCTTGCGCGCTTTAAATGCCTCGCCACCTGCATCGTTAGGTGTCCCATTCGATACCGAATGACATCCATTTGTACGTATTGATGAATTAATGTAAGGAATATAACAATGTATCCCAAATTCATTGGATACCAATGTTCATTATGTAAAAAAACTTTCTCAATCGATGATTTTGTTTACATTTGTCCAATTGATAGGGGAAATTTAAACGTTAATTTGGATTACAAGGCAATAAACAATCGACTTATCACCAAGAGAAATATTATGGTTCGGATGAAAGATCTCTATGGAGATATTTACCGATCCTCCCGGTTAATGATCCTGGTGGGATTGGCACTCCTCTTCGTGTAGCAGGACAGACACCCACCTATTCGGTGCCTCAACTGGCAAAGGCTCTTGGTCTTACTTCACTATGGATTAAAGATGAGAGTCGGAATCCAACCGCCTCATTTAAGGACCGAGCCAGTGCGATCGTGGTAGCAAGAGCACGTGAGATCGGTGCAGAAGTTGTTGTTACAGCCTCGACCGGGAATGCCGGTGCAGCGCTGGCAGGCATGTCTGCTGCCATTGGTCAAAAAGCAGTCATTTTTGCCCCACGTACCGCGCCTCCGGCAAAAATCGCACAGCTGATGATCTATGGAGCAAAAGTTTATCTGGTAGACGGTACATATGATGATGCCTTTGATCTATCCATACAGGCATCAGCTGAATTTGGTTGGTATTGTCGTAATACTGGCTTCAATCCGTTCACCGCTGAGGGAAAGAAAACTGCAGCACTTGAAATCTGGGAGTGGATGCTCATAATTTACCTCCCAAATCAACCAAAATCCACTGTGTGTTTTTGTTTCCGTCGGTGATGGCAATATCATATCGGGGCTGCATAAGGGATTTAGTGACCTGGTTAAATTAGGCTGGTTGGATGGAACACCACGCATTTTTGGGGTGCAAGCTGAAGGTTCTGCAGCAATAGCAAATGCATTTTTCACTGGAACGGAAATCATAACACCTGTTGCTGCCCAGACCATTGCTGACAGTATCTCGGTTGACCTTCCCCGCGACGGAGTTCGTGCAGCTAAGAGCGGTTCGAGAAACCGGAGGAAGATATATTATTGTCACTGATGAAGAGATAATTTCTGCTATCTCTCAGTTAGGAAAAATTGGGATATTTGCAGAACCTGCTGGTTCCGCTTCATACGCTGGTATGGTGAAATCGCTTCAAACCGGATTGATTACCCATGATGAGCCTGTCTTAGTGATTAATACAGGAAGTGGATTAAAGGATGTTCGTGCGGCGATGAAAGCAGTGCCTGAACCAGTTATTATTGAGCCGACATTAGCAGCATTAAAGAAAGCATACCGTTGATATAAATTGTCAGAAAACAATGTCGAGAACGTTACACAGATAAACATCAATTCGAGATAATAAAACATGAGAAATATGGTTACTTATTCAATTATTGCGCCGATTTTTAATGAGGCAGGCAATATCACCGAGTTATACCGTCGGGTTACAGAAACAATGGACAAAACCGGGGAGACATGGGAATTATTGCTGGTTGATGATGGCTCCACGGATGGTTCAACGGATAAGCTTCGAATGCTTGCTTCTGAGGATGAGCGGGTTAAGCCGGTAATCTTTGCGCGGAATTTTGGCCATCAGATTGCTGTTACAGCAGGGTTGGATTATTCACGCGGGCAGGCAGTAGTGATCATCGATGCAGATTTACAAGATCCTCCGGAAGTAATTCTTGACCTGATAAACAAATGGAGAGAAGGTTATGAGGTGGTTTATGCACAACGATCAGAGAGGGAAGGAGAAACCTGGTTTAAATTATTCACTGCCTCGATTTTTTACCGCCTGATTTATCGAATTACAGATGTAAAAATACCTATGGATACAGGGGATTTCCGCTTGATGGACCGTAAGGTTGTCGATGTTATGAATGGGATGCGGGAAAGACATCGCTTTTTACGTGGTATGTCTGTCTGGGTGGGTTTTAAGCAGACAGGCGTCTCCTATAAAAGGACTGCTCGTTTCTCGGGGGTGACGAAATATCCATTTAAAAGAATGATCAAGTTTGCCAGTGACGCAATCACCAGTTTTTCATATTTTCCACTCCAATTAGCAATGTACTTAGGATTTTTCTCAGCCGGAATAAGCATTATTGCCATACCCATAGTAATCATCCTGCGCATGGCAGGTTTACATGCATTTGTCGGCCAGGCTACGACCTTGATTGCAGTTCTCTTCCTTGGAGGGGTACAGTTAATATCGCTAGGAATTTTAGGGGAATATATCGGTAGATTATATGATGAAGCTAAAGGTAGACCTCTTTACATCGTCAGAGAAGCACCAACCAAAGATTTATAAGGAGTATCTTCATGAAAATTGATTTATCTATTAATAAGGAACGGAGAAAACGAGCAATTCAGCGTGTGCGGGAGAAGAATATCATCATCCCCACCTATAAGCAAATGAATGATTCCGCCTTGATTCCTGAACGGGCTAAGAATGAGCTGAGCACGATCGGGTTGTGGGATGTGAATCCACGCAACCTGTTCCGTATAACCTGGCATAATGAACCCAAAACGAAGGGAGGAGAATTTGGAGGGGTTAATTTCATCGAGCTTCCCTCCAAATTGACCGGTGTCCCTGCGAGGATTGTCGTTTTGGTAGGGAAGTGGTTCCCTACAGGAGCACACAAAGTAGGAGCAGCATTTGGCTGTTTGGTTCCCCGCCTGATCACAGGGCAGTTCGATCCATCCACGCAGAAAGCAGTTTGGCCATCTACCGGGAATTACTGCCGAGGTGGGGCATATGATTCCGCCTTGTTGGGATGTGAATCAATCGCCATATTACCGGAAGGTATGAGCAAGGAACGATTTGAGTGGCTTTCAAAGATCGCTGGTGAGACGATCAAAACACCTGGAAGTGAATCTAATGTGAAGGAAATATTTGATAAATGCTGGGAATTACGGAATTCCGGCCAGGATTTGATGATTTTCAACCAGTTTGAAGAATTTGGTAATTACCTCTGGCATTATGAGATCACCGGCCATGCCATGGAAGAAGTATTGAACCAGGTCATGGGACCCAAAGATGAGTATCGTGGTATGGTATCTGCGACTGGCTCAGCTGGAACAATTGGGAGTGGCGACTACATGAAACAACGTTTCCCCACCAGTAAAATTGTCGCAAGCGAAGCATTGCAATGCCCAACCCTCCTTCAAAATGGTTTTGGTTCTCATCGGATCGAAGGAATCGGTGATAAGCATGTTCCCTGGATCCATAATGTCAAAAATACGGATTTAATCGTGGCGATCGATGACAATGCGATAGTCAATCTAGCCCGTCTATTCAACGAACCTGCTGGCCGAGCATATTTGACAAAAATCGGCGTTCCAGAAATCATGGTCAGCAAATTGGATTTGCTTGGTTTTTCTGGCATATCCAATGTGCTTTCAGCAATCAAACTGGCTAAATATTATGAGTTTGGGGAGCATGATATTGTCCTTACCATTCTGACCGACTCAATGGAATTATATGGAAGTAGACTTTATGAGATGCATCAGGAATTTGGTGAATACCGTGAAGTTAATGCGGCTGCTGATTTTGCCAGATATCTGATGGGTGAATCAACCGATAATATGCTTGAACTAAGTTATGCAGATCGAAAGCGGGTTCACAATCTTAAATATTTCACCTGGGTAGAACAGCAAGGAAAGACATATTCTGAAATCCAATCCCAATGGTACGACCCGGATTATTGGAGTGATGTTCAAAAACAAGTCCCAGAAATTGATGCTTTGATCGAAGAATTCAACGCTGATGCAGGGATTATTTTAATAATAGACATGATCTACCCCACATCATTGGCTCTCGTTGTTGTGGTTAATAACCCAAGGGATTTGGAAATTGCCAGGCTTTTAGGGTGGTACCGAATTCCACTTCGAACTGCGCCGAAAGTCATTGCGGTGGATTACCTAGCATTTTACCAAACAGGGGCGTTTGGTGATGAAAAATGGCGAATTCAGCAAATTGCACCTGTGCGCGGGCATGAATTAACCACCCGGGCAGAGTTATTAAAAACTGAGCTGGACCATCCGCGTGCAAAAGAAGAGTATTATAAAATTCAGCTTGGTCCATTGGAATATCTGCCTCAAACCATCTTGGCTGAAACCTGGCGTAGAATTACATTCCTCTATACCACAGGTGAATATTTATTACGGGCGAAGACCGTAAACGACCTGGTCGTTCAATCTGATGATCGCCAGCTTCTTTGGCAGGCTTTACGAGAGCGGGCAGGCCAAGGATATGGTAGCCAGGAATTACCGGAGGTTGATATTCCTGACGAAGTCCTGGCGGTTTTATTGGGCATTAAGGACGCAGAGGAACACTATGGAGATGATGTTTAAGACTTACCTGCAATTCCTGATAAACCATCCTGAACCCATCATCAGCTGGAAGGCCAATCAAGTCTTGATGGGATATGAGCCTTCATTGGCAGAAACCAGGAGTTTTATCGAAAATAGATACACTTCTCCAGTGATCAGGGGACTATTAGCTAATCTAAGCAGTGATAAATATACAATGGTTCATCCATACGATAAATGGTTTGGTTCACACTGGGTTTTATCGATTCTCGCTGATCTGGGTTACCCGGCGGGTGATTTATCTCTAAAACCACTATTGGAACAGTGTTATGGATGGTTGTTATCAGATGAACATCAAAAAAATATCCGAACAATAAATGGACGGGTTAGGCGGTGTGCTTCACAAGAAGGGAATTGTGTCTTTTATTCGCTAGCATTGGGAATCGCAGATGAGCGGACAGAAGAATTGGCTGAAAGGTTGATCAAATGGCAATGGGATGATGGTGGATGGAATTGTGATAAACGTCCTGAAGCGGCTGTATCATCGTTTAATGAAACCCTTATTCCTTTTCGCGGACTAGCCTGGTATTTAAAATTTACCGGAGACCCAAAAGCGAAATATGCTGTTGATCGGGCAGCAGAATTATTTCTCAAACGCCACCTCATGCGTCGACTTACGGATGGATCGATCATTGACCAACACTTCATAAAATTACATTATCCGAATTATTGGCATTATGACACCTTATTCGCCTTACAGGTAATGGCTGAAGCTGGATTTATTCAAGATACACGTTGTAAGGAAAGC
The DNA here is from genome assembly GCA_963822175.1 of uncultured Chloroflexia bacterium. Taxonomy (GTDB): domain Bacteria; phylum Chloroflexota; class Anaerolineae; order Anaerolineales; family UBA4823; genus FEB-25. The sequence goes on from CAWGGJ010000008.1 coordinate 980,117, forward strand.
CTGGATTTGTTGGAGAGTAAGTGGTTGTCTGATGGGGGTTTTCCTGCCGAAGAAAAATACTACCGTCTGGATGAAATGAAATTATCGGGACATTCGAAAGTGGATTGGGGGGGAACAAGTAAAATACATTCCAATCCATTTGTGAGTATGAATGCGTTGATCGTATTAAAACATTCAGGCAGACTGGTTGTGTAACCCACGGATTTCTTACCGTTGATATGGGAATATTTCAAAAATCTGGCTAATACTTTTACTTCGAAAATGATGGGATTGAATTATGAATAAATCCTTGGTCATTCATGGGCATACACTTACATGGGGATCGCGTACATATATCATGGGGATTTTAAACCTCACCCCAGACAGTTTCTCAGGGGATGGTTTATTGAAATCTGAATCTAAAACAGATAAATATCAAGTCGATCTGGACTTAATATTGGAAATAGCTCTTCGAATGATAGAAAACGGAGCTGATATTCTGGATATCGGGGGAGAAAGTACTCGACCTGGGGCATTACAGGTAAGTTCTGACGATGAAATGAATCGTGTGCTTCCAGCGATAGAGATGCTTGCGGAGAAAACCGAAGTGTTACTCTCGATAGACACGTATAAAGCTAGAGTAGCTGATGAAGCCTTAGGTTTAGGAGCGCATATAGTTAATGATGTATGGGGTTTGCATGCTGATCCGGACCTTGCGGCGATAATTGCAAAGCATCAAGTGCCTGTGATACTGATGCACAACCGAAGCTCTTGGGCACATGCTGAGATAAAGGAACGATTGGGGGGGCGTTATGTGGGTATCCCTTATGAAAACCTTTTACAAGACGTAAAACGTGAGCTGATGGAATCTGTGTATATCGCTCGTAATGCAGGTATACAAGATAACCAAATCATTCTTGATCCAGGGATTGGATTTGGTAAGTCTGTTGAGCAGAATCTGGAACTCGTCGATAAGTTACACGAAATCCGCGAGCTTGGTTTTCCGGTATTATTAGGACCATCACGGAAATCTTTTATTGGCTATACTCTAAACTTGCCTCCAGACCAGCGGATGGAAGGTACAGCAGCAGCAGTATCAATCGGAATTGATCGCGGTGCGGATATAATTCGAGTTCATGATTTTCCATATATGACCCGTGTTGTGCGTATGACAGATGCCTTGGTCCGCCGTGGAATGAATTCAAACCCTGTATAATTTCTGTAAGATAATATTCGTGATGCAAAAGATTGTTGTTCGTAATTCTCACAACGGATTAATAGATATATTTCAATTTTAGGGCTATAATTTCATCCCGCTTTGTGAATGGATTAATTAAGGAGTACGTATGAATAATGATTTATTTCAAGCTAAGGATGTAATAAGGTCCTATTATGGTAGATACGATATCTATCGTTTGGACAGGTTGGAAAGGGAAGGTAGAACCAGGTTATCGCGACTTCCATATTCCATACGCATCATGCTTGAATTAGTCCTCCGCCAGTGTAATGGAAAAGAAATATTGCCAGAAGATGTGATCAACCTTGCAGGTTGGACACCAAATCCAGGGCACAGAGCTGCCTTACCATTCCGACCAGCCAGGGTGATCATGCAAGATTTCACCGGAGTCCCTGCTATCGTTGAGCTTGCCGCCATGCGGGAAGCAATGGCTCGAATGGGAGGCGATCCGCGAAAAATTAATCCACTTGTCCCGGTTGACCTGGTGATCGATCACTCGGTTCAGGTTGATTTTTTTGCGAGTTCCGATGCACTGATGCGAAATGCAGAGCTTGAATTTCAACGCAACAGGGAACGGTATGAATTTTTACGCTGGGGACAGAACACTCTAAGCAATTTCAGAGTGGTTCCACCTGCAACAGGAATTGTTCACCAGGTAAATTTGGAATACCTGGCACAGGTGGTTATCGCACAAAAAAGCTCTGATGGTGTTACCGCCTTTCCTGACACACTGGTGGGTACTGATTCGCATACCACGATGATCAATGGGCTGGGAGTTGTAGGCTGGGGAGTTGGTGGAATTGAAGCAGAAGCAGCCATGCTAGGTCAGCCGATAGATATGCTGACACCGGATGTTATTGGGGTGAAGCTATATGGACAGCTTTCTGAGGGTATTACTGCAACAGATCTCACCCTGTGGATAACACAGCTGCTGCGTAAAAAAGGTGTAGTTGATAAATTTGTTGAATTTTATGGACCAGGAATATCATACCTGTCTTTACCTGACCGGGCGACGATTTCTAATATGGCTCCAGAATATGGCGCTACTATTGGTTATTTCCCAGTTGACAATGAAACATTGCGATATTTAAAGATGACAGGTCGTTCGAAAGAAACGATTGACCTGGTGGAGTTATATTTCAAAGAACAGGGATTATTCCATACAGAAGATGCTCCTGAGCCTGAATATACCGAGTCATTAGAAGTAAATTTGGAAAGTATTGAAACAAGCCTGGCTGGACCAAAACGACCGCATGATAGGGTATCACTTAAAAACGTAAAGCAATCATTTATCTCTACTTTAAAGGCACCGATTAAGGATGGTGGATTTGAGTTAAAAGATGAAGAATTGGGGAAATTGGTGAAATTTGGAGCGAATGGACATGCATTGAAAATGTCGCATGGAGCTGTGGTAATTGCCGCTATCACCAGCTGTACAAATACATCCAATCCTTCGGTAATGCTGGCAGCAGGACTTGTGGCCAAGAAAGCAGTAGAGAAAGGCTTGAGTGTCAAACCGTATGTCAAAACCAGTTTAGCCCCAGGTTCGCGGGTTGTGACGGAATATTTGGAGAAAGCCGGGTTAAGTGAACCATTAGCTAAATTGGGTTTTAATGTAGTCGGTTATGGGTGCACCACATGCATCGGAAATTCCGGACCTTTACCTGGTGAAGTGGTCAAAGCAATCACCAGTGGAAACCTTGTGGCTGTTAGCGTATTATCAGGCAACCGTAATTTCGAAGGACGAATTCACCCCTATGTGAGAGCGAATTACCTCGCATCACCTCCGCTTGTAATTATTTATGCCCTGGCAGGAACCGTGGAAATCGATTTACTTAATGAGCCATTGGGCTATGATCCTGACGGAAATCCCGTATTCATGAAGGATATCTGGCCATCGACCAATGAAATAACAAAGGTTGTTTCTGAAAATGTCTCTTCAGATATGTTTATAAAAAAATATTCAAGCGTTTTCTCTGGCAACGAGACTTGGAATACGATTACATCCAATAGTAGCGAACTTTATCCTTGGGATAATTCGTCTACATATATTCAACAGCCTCCATTTTTTTTAGATTATTCACCAAAAAATACCTATATAAAACCAATTTCTGGTGCGAGGGTCTTGGCTCTTTTAGGTGACTCCATTACTACTGATCATATATCGCCTGCCGGATCGATTCCTGCAGATAGTCCCGCAGGTAAATACCTTATTGCGAATGGCGTCCAGGTACGCGATTTCAATTCATATGGTTCGCGGCGCGGGAATGATAGGGTGATGACTAGAGGTACATTTGCAAATATCAGGTTGAAGAACCGCATGATACCGGGAATTGAAGGAGGAGTTACAATTCATCTGCCTGATGGTGAACAAATGAGCATCTACGATGCTGCAATGAAATATATCGAGGAAGGAATTCCGCTTATTATTGTGGCTGGAAAAGATTACGGATCTGGCTCAAGTAGAGATTGGGCTGCCAAAGGAACCAGGTTATTAGGTGTAAAAGCAGTAATTGCTGAATCCTTTGAGCGTATCCACCGATCCAACCTGGTGGGGATGGGTGTACTTCCCCTCCAATTTTTACCTGGTGAGAATTCAAATACGCTGGAGATTACCGGCAAAGAGGTGTTTTCTATTGAAGGTGTTGATGAGAATATAATGCCCGGTGCTGAAGTGGAAATAAAAATGCATAAAATGGGTCAGAGCATGGTGTCTTTTAAAGCTGTCGCCAGGCTCAACACCCCAATCGAAGTAGAATATTATCGTAATGGGGGAGTCTTGAATACGGTGTTGAAGAATATGTCGTAGTTGGTTAGAAATTAGGAAAAATATTGGTTCGCTGCGCCATAAAAAAGGCGCAGCGTTTTCTTTTGGTAAATATTTACTCTCCTCACAGTGGACCTGAATTCTTGGTAAGTATGGGGTGGTTGGGGTGAATGCTATCCATACAATCAAAATTGTTGCTGTTTTTGATTATCATTCCCTTTTTGTGCAGCCATCCCGGCAGGATGAAATGTTGTATTCGGGGAAGACATTGTCTTATGGTTGGTCTGGGATTGCAATTTCGGAGATGGATGAAAACTTAATGGTTGCAGTTGGGAAGAATGAGTTACGACATCAGCAGAATTTAATGTTGGAGTAGGCTTGGCACTATGAAATGATGGTTCGGCCTGGCTATAGAGGCGATCACCAGCAACCGAAAATGTACCGATGATCAAAACACGGATCAACCAAACCATGATGGCGACAAAAATCGGCACAACCTGGACTAAAGTCTCCCGAGCAATGACTGTGCCACCCAACGACTCATGATTGCTGATAGCAAGTGCAACCCCCCACCAGGTGAGCATGGCATTCATGGATGCCGCCAGTAGCCATGCAGCAAAAAGATACCAGGTTTCTTTCGTTTCATACGAACCTTGCTGTGGAGTAAATAATCGGGCAATACCCGCAAAATCAATCCCACAAAAGGCAATTGCCAGGATGGTTGCCCAACGAATTCCAGCAAACCGCAATCCTCCGAGTAGATCGTTGAGGGCAAATTCTGTTGTAGTGTAGTTAAATAATTCGAACGCCAGCAGCGCACCGACGATCAGTAGTCCAAACAACATACCACGGGAATTTCCTATTTTTGCTGGAAGATGCTTTATTTTTTGAACCTTGCTATCAGAGCTATTCATATGATCCTCCTTGACAATTCGATACTTATACATAGAACAATTGTTCTAATTGTATTGATTATAGAACATTTGTACGATTTGTCAAGGGGGTATTTTATTGGTCAAATGCTGCGATGAATTCTTCGGCTTTTTCTACCAGGTAGCGATCCCCGATAAAAAGGGGTGTTCGTTGGTGTAACGATGTGGGATGGATATCAAGGATCGCATGTCTACCATCAGAACTATAACCACCTGCGTGATGGGCGAGAAATGATAATGGCGCAGCCTCATAGGTGAGTCGCAATTTCCCGATAGGTTTTTCCGGGTCATGGTTATCGGCTGGATAATAAAACACACCTCCAGAAAGTAATGTGCGATGGAAATCACCAACTAATGAGCCAATATATCTTTGCGAAAGGGGCATGCGACTACCATCTTTTCCCTGTAACCAATTGGTATATTTAATAACTCCCTGGCTCCAATAAATTTCATTCCCCTGATTTACTGAGTAGTATTTTGGTTTTCTGGGAATCTGGATATTCGGGTGTGTGAGTAAGAATTCACCAATGGTTGGGTCTAGGGTAAAACCTTGTACTCCTGATCCACTAGAGTAGACCAACATTGTGCTGGAGCCATAGATCATGTATCCAGCCGCAACAAGGGCATTGCCTGGCTGGAGACAATCCTCAAGATTCCCAGGACCCTCAGGTGATAATCGCTTAAAAATTGCAAAGATGGTACCGATCGTGGCGTTATAATCGATATTTGATGAACCATCCAAAGGATCAAAAAGTAGCACATACTTCCCGACAGGGAGACCATCGGGAATGGGGAGTAAATGTTCATGTTCTTCGGATGCCATGACTGCAATACGCCCGGTATGATCGTTTAGACGAAAAATTGTCTGGTCAGCAATCTGGTCAAGTTTCATCACAGTCTCGCCTTGGATATTAATATCTTCAGTAGCACCCAGGATTTCTGACAAACCAGCCCTGGTGGTTTGACTGGCGATGAATTTGCCTGCCAAAGCGAGGTCATACAGGATATTGGTCAGTACCCCCGTAGCTTCCGGGTGAATTTGTTGTTCTTCCAGTATGTGGCGCTCAATGGTAATGATTTTCGCTTGATTGATCCTATGGTTCTCCATATCAACCTCCGTATGAATTACTATGCAGGTATTTTCTCCTGCGTAGAACTATTCTTCCAGCATATTTTATCAATCCAGCAGTAAAACTATTCCTTGCCAGGACCCCTGCAAATCGATAAAAATGACCAGGGATACATATCACTTTATTCCTCTGTAACGATTTTATAGATTCATTTACGACCTGTTTTGAAGTCATCCATAAAAAACCCGGGATACTTTCTCGGGAAAAGTTCGTATACTCGGGTGTATCATGAAACTCGGTGAATGTGAAACCTGGACAAAGGGCTTGTACCTGTATGTTTTTATTATGGAGCATATCATTTAATGACTCAGTAAAAATAATCAGGAAAGCCTTACTAGAGCCATATAAATTACTTCGAATAGGAATGATGCCAGCCATAGAGGATACATTTATTATCGCTCCTTTATTACGAGAGATCATAACTGGTAATACTGCCCTGCATAGTAAGACTGGAGCAATCATATGGACTTGCATTTGGGCGAGCTCCCGGTCAGGATCAGCATGAAGGAATCCATTCTTGAGTCCGAATCCAGCATTATTGACCAGCATTTCGATGTTGGATGTTTGGTTAATAACCGAGATCACGCGTTCGATATCTGATTGATTGGATAGGTCAGCGGTAAGAATTTGAGTCTCAACACCATAGTTAGCTTGAATTGACGCACCGAGTTGTTGAAGTCGATCTTCACGACGAGCAACTAGGATCAGGCTGAAACCCATTGCTGCCAGCTGGTTGGCAAATTCAGCACCTAATCCACTTGAGGCACCAGTGATCAAGGCAGTTTTCTTCGATGTTTCTATCAAATCGTGATTATTTTCAATTTTACTCATGACGAAAATCCATCGGTAAATCACAGATATCTGGTGAGGAAGGGTTCTCCAGTAGGGTAATTTCACTGAATGATATTTATCATACCATATAGACTTCGTAGAGCTAAAAAATAACCGCATCACCTAAAGAATCAGCTCCAATATTAATTAAAGTGAATTCCTGGATAAATAAATCTAGTGCAATTTGATTAGTGAGGTAAATTGTATAAGCAGCTATTTTAGACGGGGTGACCCTTTTACTGCTAAACTGATTTTTAAAAAATATTGGATGCATAATAAATAATATAGATAAATGCGCATAGCCAGCATAGTATTTTGTTTCGTAAGCCAAGTCCCTACTCTACATCGGTTTACTATATATTGCCAAATTTTGATGCCTTAAATATCGTAGATCGAGTTTGAAGTGGAATGGGATATAAAAAATATGTACCATTGATTGGATTCACGCGGGCAATAAAGGCAAGAAACTATTTACCTGGGTTTTCATAACAATAAATTGAAGATAAATTGGATTATCGAAGTAATTCAGGATGCATCCAGGCTTAATTGGAAGTGATTTTTGGAGGGAAACCGATTTGCAGGATTTCTAAAGTTAGCGAAAGGATGGATATACCCATACATGTCTGTTTACCGGGGTAATTATTGGCATCCATTGTTTTCAGAGTTTTAATCCAATTAAAATGCTATTCTACAGGAATTAATTATTAGAATTAAGTATTCCTTACAACAACTCGGTTAGCACTAGCCATTCTCCTGCCTGTTCCTTGATTTGCTGATGATCGATAATGATTTGATTTTCCACCAATCGTTTTATTGCAAAATTATTGTCTGCAGGCTTCCAACCAAACAGCTTAAGGATATCTCGCGATTGGGAAGCACCGACAGAACGGAAATACAGCTCGAGAATTTTCTGACGTGCGTCAATTTCACCAATGAAACGAGCTGCTTCGAGCAATGAAGGCTCATGGCGGGCAACAATATCATAAGCAAAGGAATAATGCCACGATCCTGCTTCAATGACTCCCACTGGCATAATTTTAAAATCTGCCTGTAAATCGATCAGGGCTCGATTAAAACGGCTGTCACTTTCATGGCTGGCCAGGTGAGCCGCTTTTCGTAGAGCGATCGTATCCATCGGGCTAAATTCGAGCAATGCTTCGTACACTGCCTTAGCTTCCTGGGTCATGCGCCCTTGCTCATAATTTGTGAGGTAGTCGTCTTCTGGAGAGCCGTAATTCTCCGTCAGGGCATAAAAATAAGGAGCAATATCCATGGAAATTATGGTGGCTCTTTTCCTGAGGATCTTTCCATAAAACCAGACATGTTTACCTAGGAGCGAATCTTTCCAGTCCCAGGTAATATGACCAGGATCATCGTGCTCATTCGGGACCGGTCTATCACCGGATACTGCTCCCCAGAGGCTTGGCAAGGTGATGCCCGTTATTGGCCAAAAATATATGTAGCCGCGATGATTTACGTATTTGACCGCTTCGTCCTTCGTTTTCACCCTGTATTTCTGGTCAAAACAAAAAGTATGCGTGCGATATTCTTGGATTTTGTCGAAAGTTAGCATGAAATTGAGGATAATTTTTTACAGATATTAATATCTTCAAGTATTTATTCAAAAATCAGCCAAGGCAAATCTCAGCAGCACACCAGGGCCAACCATTACCGTAAGGGAAATATAAGTTATGTCCAAATAAAAAATCGAAGTATAGATTTTCACAGTTACCTGTCATTTTGGAGTTGGAAATCCAGCCTTACATTATTCGAAAATATTATTAACCACCGGATATGACTGGCACCAACTTTATTTGATCATTTTCCTGGATAATCTCGTCGTCAGTAAGCAATTCTCCATTTCGAGTTATTAAAACGCTATCAGGCTCGATGTGTAATTTCTGGAGCGCTTTACGCACCGTCATACCAGGATTTATCTCATATTCATTGTTTCGAAGGATGATTGTAGCTGACATCCTGTAATTTAACCACAAAGGAAGCTTAATTTCCATAAAATACTGTATATTTCTACATAAGAGGTAAGCAAAAGTGGTGTTTATTATTCAAATACTAATATTTCACTCGTAACTTTAAGACATTTTACACGACAAGTAACCTAGATGAAACGTTTGAACCCTCTAGGGTCCATACTGGGTTTAATTTTAACGAGCCTTCTTTTTGTTGGTTTGGGTTTTTCTATTTGGCATGACCGTGGCTTGGCATTTTCTCCTGGTCAGCTGACTGGTAAAACCCGTCTTGGGGTGATATTAAAAGGTTATTCGTCACATTCGGAATTTGAGAAATATTGCAGCTATTGCCACGAACCAATAAAGTCATCCATTGCAGATAAATGTGTCGAATGTCATCAGAACATCCAAGTGCAGCTTAATAGTGAAACAGGATTGCATAGTCAGATAATTGGTATCAGCAAATGTGCCTTGTGTCATCCTGAACATCAAGGAAAAGATTTTGATCCCACCAGGGCATCGTTCAGCTTATTTGACCATTCTATCACTGGCTTTAGCCTTGATTGGCATCAAATTAATTTCAATGCATCTCCGATGGAATGTGCAGAATGTCATCAAGATCAAAACTTCTCCAATGTAGAGAATAAATCCTGTCTGGATTGTCATGCTAACAACGATTCCCTTGTTATGAACACTCATTTGCAAACGGAGGGTCCCTATTGCCTTTCCTGTCATGATGGCCAAGACCGTATGATGGCTTTTGATCATACTAGCACTGGATTCGCTCTTATCGGGAAACATGCCCAGGTAAACTGTCGTGATTGCCATGTGAACGAAGATTTCCAGCAAACCCCTCAAGCATGTCAACTTTGCCATCAAGAATCAAGGATGCATAAAGGTTTATTTACACAAGCCTGTGATCTTTGTCACACTGCTGGGGGGTGGACACCCGCAAAAATTGATGACCAAAGTTTTAATCATCTGGCAAACGCAGGCTTTAGCCTTGTGCTGCATCAGAAGGATTATGCAGGCCAAACCATTACATGCGCTACCTGTCATCCAGATAATTTACAACATTTTGAGATGCAAACATGCATCGATTGCCATATTACCGATGATCAGGAATTTATGGTAGAGCATCAGGATCTATTTGGATCTGATTGCCTGGTTTGTCACGATGGTGTAGACAGATTAAAGAATTTTGACCATGCTAATTTTTTTGTTTTAGATGGACAGCATGCAACAACAGAATGTACAGGTTGCCATACCGATAATGCGTTTAGAGGAACACCGACCGAGTGTTGGAAATGTCATGTTGAACCGGAAATTCACAAAGGCGTGTTTGGCTTAGGATGTGATGACTGCCATACCTCAGATGGATGGACGCCAGCAAGTTTGAAAAAGCACATTTTTCCTTTGAATCATGGTTTTGGTGATCAAAGTCTCCAGCTTCAATGTAACGCCTGCCATGGACAAACATATATAGAATTTACCTGTTATGGATGCCATGAACATCAACCAGAAGAAATCTTACAAAGCCATCTATCGAAAGGGATCCAGGCTCAGGATCTACCAGCATGTCAGACATGCCATCCAGATGGAAGCATAAACGAAAGCAGCCAGGTTCCGTGACGAATGTTTTGTATTGGTGAGGAGGTGCGTGGTGCGTACATTTCTTTTTAGGTCCAGCTTAATCACCGGATTTATCATTTTGTTCCTATTAACCTCTGGGGTCGCCCTTGCTGTGATTGCACCATTCCGCCCTGGGAATATTCTTTACCCACTACAAAATTCCGCTGAACAGGGCATAATGAGGATTTATTCCGATCCTGTTCACAGGGCTGGTTTTGCGATGGATCTTCTAGAGCGGCGTATTTCTGATTTAAATAGAAGGGCTGGGACAAAACATGAACTGGTTGCTCTGGAGTATTTGGATCAAGCAATCGACCAGGCTACACAGGCAATTTCAATGGTTTCTCAGTCAGAAGGTAATGACCTTCGATTACGATTGTTATATCTGGCTCAACAAGTGGATGCGACATTAAAACTTCTTAGTATTGTTCCAATTGAAAATCAACCCATTTATCAAACTTTCTTGACCAAGATCCAAACTTTATTATTGATGGTAGGGACAAATGGGGTACCGAATAGTGAACTAAGCAGGCTTTCTGGGATTTCCATAGACGATCAGGGTGTATCAGGTGAACCGGCAGTGGTTGTGGCTGCCGTTGGTGGGTTGGTTCCTTTTCCACCAGGAAGCCCAGGAGCTGTGCATGCATTTTATCCACTTATCGGCCAGCATGCATTATTAACCTGCAATGGATGTCATAAATCAGGGAAATATGTCGGGACAGCAGATACGTGTACTTTATGTCACATTTTGAAACGACCAACACCTCATTTCATTGGTGATTGTAAGTCCTGCCATAGTGCGATCTCGTGGGAAGATATTCAGTTTGATCATCAAGTAGCCAGGGCAACAGATTGTATTTCGTGTCACGTGAATATTGCTCCCTCCGACCATTATTCTGGTCAATGTTCAGCCTGTCATACCACGCAGGATTGGAAAAATATCAATTTTAGCCACGATGCCGCAGGTGCAGTTGATTGTATATCATGTCACGCAGAAAATGCTCCTTCCAATCATTTTTCCGGTCAATGTTCAAATTGCCATATTCCTGATGACTGGACTTATGTGACTTTCAGTCATACAGGTTTGAATGATTGTAAATCCTGTCATGCATCTGATGCTCCACCGAATCATTTTACTGGACAATGCGATCAATGTCATTCCATAAGTGGGTGGGCAGGAGGAGGGTTCGACCACACAGGACAAACCAATTGCGCCAGCTGCCATGCAGATGATGTCCCCATAAATCATTACCCTGGACAATGCTCGAATTGTCATAATCCTGGGCTTGGGTGGGTAAATGCAACATTTAATCATTCAGGATACACAGATTGTCGCTCTTGTCATACAGGGGATGCGCCATCCAACCATTACAGTGGTCAATGCTCACAATGTCACTCAACGAGTGGTTGGGCTGGAAATGGATTTGATCACCGCGGAAAGACGGATTGTATCTCGTGCCATGCCGAGGATTCACCTAGCAATCATTTTCCTGGGCAATGTTCGAATTGCCATAGTCCCAGCCTGGGCTGGGCAAATGCAACATTTAATCATTCAGGATACACTGATTGTAGATCCTGTCACGCAGGGAATGCACCTCCCAACCATTACAGTGGGCAATGTTCCCAATGTCACTCCATCAGTGGGTGGACGGGAGGAGGGTTTGACCATGCTGGACAAACCAATTGCAACAGCTGCCATGCTGGTGATGCTCCAGCCAACCATTATTCAGGTCAATGTTCGAATTGCCACAGTCCCAGCCTGGGCTGGGCAAATGCAACGTTTAATCACACAGGCTTCACTGATTGTGCATCATGTCATGCAGCTGATGCTCCACCCAACCATTACAGTGGGCAATGTTCTCAATGCCACTCCACCAATGGGTGGGCGGGAGGAGGGTTTGACCACGCTGGACAAACCAATTGCACCAGCTGCCATGCTGGTGATGCTCCAGCCAACCATTATTCAGGTCAATGTTCGAATTGCCACAGTCCCAGCCTGGGCTGGGCAAATGCAACGTTTAATCACACAGGCTTCACTGATTGTGCATCATGTCATGCAGCTGATGCTCCACCCAACCATTACAGTGGGCAATGTTCTCAATGCCACTCCACCAATGGCTGGGCAGGAGGAGGGTTTGACCATGCTGGACAAACCAATTGCACCAACTGCCATGCAGGTGATGCTCCAGCCAACCATTACCCTGGTCAATGTTCAAATTGCCACAATCCCAGCCTGGGTTGGGCGAATGCAACGTTTAATCACACAGGCTTCACTGATTGTGCATCCTGTCATGCAGCTGATGCTCCACCCAACCATTACAGTGGGCAATGTTCACAATGCCACTCCACCAATGGGTGGGCAGGAGGAGGGTTTGACCATGCTGGACAAACCAATTGCACCAACTGCCACGCAGGTGATGCTCCAGCCAACCATTATTCAGGTCAATGCTCTAACTGCCATAATACAAGTGGATGGGCTGGGGCGAGCTTTAACCACAACGGTTATACCGATTGTACATCCTGTCACTCAGGGGATGCACCGTCTGGGCATTATACTGGTCAATGCTCTAACTGCCATAATACAAGTGGATGGGCCGGAGCGATCTTTAATCACAATGGTTATACCGATTGTGCCTCCTGTCACTCAGGGGATGCACCGTCTGGGCATTATCCCGGTCAATGCTCTAACTGCCATAATACAAGTGGATGGGCTGGGGCGATCTTTAATCATAATGGTTATACCGATTGTGTATCCTGCCACTCAGGAGATGCTCCAGGGAATCACTTTCCTGGACAGTGCTCTACCTGCCATAATACCAACACCTGGTCAGACGCAAACTTCAGCCATGACGGATTGACCGATTGCATTTCCTGCCACCTTAAAGACAGGCCTGATGAACATGACCAGGGACAATGCTCAAATTGTCACAATACTGACCATTGGGGCGATAAGGCCCTTGGTTCACCAATCAATGGGATTGTAAACAACTTGAGCTGCTCAACATGCCATGGATCAGCTATAGGTACATATAGCTATAAGGATATATTGCAATAATATGAGCTTAAAAGATTGGTTAAAAAGTACAAATACAAGACACCAGGTGATTGTCCAAGGACAAGTGGTACCTGAACCCGCACGTTGTGTTCAATGTGGACTATGCTCTTACCATTGCCCAATTGAGATTAATATTCGGCGGCACGCCTGGTTAGGTGTACCAATAAAGGACAGCCGTTGTTTGACATGTGGTGAATGCGTGGCTAGGTGTCCAAGAGGAGTCTTGAGGTTCGAACGGTCAAATATATTTGATAAGTAAATAAAATGATTACGATTTAGGCACAAATCTCTTTAAGACGAGATGATTAACCGGTTAACCCTGATGGATATTGAATCTCCAGAGGATTAAATAAGCGAAGAACAATATTAGTAATAAACGAAAAGTAAAGTAATATCATGACTAAATATTTGATAATTGGGGCTGGAGCTGCAGGCATATCAGCTAGTGAGGCTATTCGTAGCCAGGACCCAATTGGTGAGATAACACTAATATGTGAAGAAATTGCAGGATACTACTCCCGCCCAGGTTTGGCGTATTACCTGACAGGGGAGATCACAGAGGCTTCCCTATTCCCATTTAGAGACAATGAATTCAAGCGATTAAATATACAGCAGATTAGGGCACAAGCCAAACAAATTCTTCCGCAGGAGCATCGTGTCATTTTGCATAATGGTCAATCTCTGGCATACAATCGTTTATTGATTGCGACTGGTGCACATGCAGCGGAGGTAAAAACCCCTGGCGTTGAGCTTGAAGGTGTTGTAAAACTGGACAATCTTGACGACGCCCGCCATATCCTCAAATTCGCCCATCGTAGACGTACTGCAATAATTGTCGGTGGCGGTATTACCGCCTTGGAACTTGTAGAAGGATTCCGTGCCCGTGGGTTGAAAGTCCATTATTTTCTGCGCGGGGATCGTTATTGGTCGAATGTTTTAGATGAGACCGAATCTCACCTGGTTGAACATCTTCTTAAAGAAGAGGGGGTACAGATCCATTACCAAACTGAACTTGCAGAGATTCTAGGGAAAAAAGGGCAAGTGTGTGGTGTGGTAACAACTGATGGACGAAAATTTGATTGCGACATTGTTGGAATAGCAATTGGTATACAGCCACGGAAATGGATAGCTGAAACAGGTGGGATCAAAACTGCTCGTGGTATATCTGTCAATGAATATTTATCAACAAATTGTGAAGATATTTTTGCAGCGGGGGATGTAGCCGAAGTATTTGATCCCACTGTTGGGAAAGCCATCCTGGATTCTCTTTGGGCGCCTGCTCGAAAGCAAGGATATACTGCAGGCCTTAATATGTCTGGAAAGAAAATACCATATTATAAGGGTGTACCGTTTAATGTTACTCGGCTGGCTGGCCTGACAACGACAATTATTGGTGCGCTGGGCGGCCGTGATGTAGATGCTGATACCATAGGTATTGTCCGCGGTGATAGTGAAGGGTGGCGCGAGATGCCCGATGCAATTGCTGCTCAATCGAATTTTACTGTTAATCGTTTACGGGTTTTGATGAATGAGAAAAATATTGTCGGGGCACTTCTGATGGGAGATCAGTCACTGTCAAGAGCTTTACACTATATCATCGTACAGAAAATAGATATCTCGCCAATTCGAGACAGGATGATGCTCTCAGATAAAGCAATTACAGAGGTGTTGACAGACTTCTGGACAAGGATATCGTTGGCAAGCGAAAGACCTGGGTATGCAGCAATCAAATCGTGAATTGTGGTTATCTTTTATCGTCATAACTGCAATAACTTTAATTTATATATTTGTTGTGATAATGTTAGGGGGTATTCCAGGAGCAAGTGACCTTTTTGGTCATGGAATTGGGATTATCGGCTTTATCTTGATGTTAGCCACAGAAACTTTATATACATTACGAAAACGTAGTCGCACAGCCCGGTGGGGAAAAATGTCCACCTGGTTACAATTTCATATTTTTACTGGTTTAGTTGGACCCTATATGGTTTTATTGCACACCTCCTGGAAATTTAATGGTTTAGCAGGGTTGGTTATGCTGCTAACAATTATTATTGTTGCCAGTGGATTTTTAGGCAGATATATCTATACTTCAGTCCCAAGAAACGTTGATGGCATAGAGATTGAAGCAAACGAATTGGAACAACAAATCCGTTTTGTTGACAATGAGCTTCAAACATGGCTGTCCTCGCATCCGGATATATATCAAGATTTATCCAGACGAATTTCATCAACAACTGTCAGCAGCGGGGATAAGCTTGTTTTCGGAAGAGCATTTGAAGAATGGAGCGCCAGGTTGAAATGGTGGAGAGTGAGTAGCCGGATGAATAGACAAGTGCGTGCACAAGCAAAGCAATTAAATGAATTATTGAAACGTAAAAGAAATCTTCGCCGACAACTGGCATCGATTGCGTTTACCAGGCGTTTATTGGGATTGTGGCATGCAATTCATATACCCGTTGGAATGGCATTATTTATCGCTGCATTCATCCATATCATCGCAGCGTTTTATTATGCGACGCTGCTCTATTGATGTCATCCATCAGATTGGTGAAGTCAGTTGGATAATATAAAATTTTTCTTTCAATAGAAAAAATTCTATATCGGAGTACATCAGCGTAACTAATATGGTGAATCTACGACTATTAAGATGGAACGAAGAAGATGGTATACTTTCAAATCTTTGGAACAAATAAGAATATTTGGTTTCATCAAATTGGAGAAAACCATAGATTTAATGGTAGATGCTTCTTCGGAAATCGACGGTTTAAATTCGCTTGATCCCCATATCATTACTGCGATTCACAACCGATATTACCCTGATGTTTTTCGATTTGCTCGTTTTCGGGTAAATGATGAAGCTGTAGCTGAAGATATCGCTGCAGAAGTGTTTATGCGTCTGCTAGAGGCGGTACACCATAGGCGAGGACCATCGGTAAACCTGCGTGGATGGTTACTACGAACAACAGCAAATATCGTCAATGACCATTTTCGTAATATATATTCTCATCCAACGCAAAACCTGGAAGATAGACCTGAGAATTTTCCAGAAAAATTCCTGATACAGGAGGATCCAGCAATACTAACAGATCAAGAAGAAGAAAGACGGTCTGTACAATTAGCAATGGAAAATTTAACCGATGCGCAGAAACTTGTGATTACCCTACGGTTTGGGAATAGATTATCCATCGAAGAAACGGCAGAATTAATGGGAAAAAATACCAATTCGATAAAAGCACTTCAATTTAGAGCATTGATTACTTTACGACGATATTTAGGCAGTAACCGAATATGAAAAAAAGACTTATCAATGCTCTAGATATATGCCTTCAATCCATCGATGCTGGAGTTTCGTTGGAAGAATGCATTATTCGATATCCTGAATTTGCCGATGAATTACGTAACCTTTTACAAACTGCTGAAATATTGAAACGTCTTGACTTGGAACAAATACCTATAGATTCAATGAGAGTAAACGAAAGTAAGATATTGTTGCAAGCATCAATTTATAGAAATACAAAAAAACCGGGTCATCTCTCATTGACAAGCTGGATATCAAAGACTTATCTACAGTTTGTGAATTCACTACGCATAATAAGCCCTTTAACCGGAAAGATAATAATGGCTGTAAGTATTGCTGTTGTGCTGATATTCATTTCAGGTGGATTAATGATAACATCCGCGAAATCCATCCCAGGAGAAGCATTATACCCAGTAAAACGAGTCGTTGAAGATATTAAGATTTACCTTGCTGCGAATGGAGAAATAAGGCACGAGTATGAGGATAGATACAGCAAACAGCGTGTAGAAGAGGTAAATGCGCTTTTTGCCATGGCACGTGAACAGCGAATCAGTTTTGAAGGCATAGTTTTATCTACTGAAGACACGCAATGGAATGTCAGTGGTATACCAATTGTTATCCAACCGGATACAACGATCATAATTGGAAATGAGCGAGTTTCATTAATAGGGCCCGGGATGCGGGTGGAAGTAGAAGGACAAACCACAAAACAAGGTCAGGTATTGGCAGATGAAATTCATCTTCGCGAATATGAATTTACTGGGTTAGTTGAGAAAATTGATAGTAATGATTGGCAAATCTCTGGATTCAAATTCAATATTCCTTCGTATGTTCACATAGATACAGGAATTCGCGTTGGTGATGAGGTAACTATTCTAATTCGTTCAGATGATGAAGGTTTATTTGTCTTGGCTATTCAAAAGAATTGGCTTCCTACAGAATCTCCAACAGAAAATCTAACCCTGGAAGTAACTCCAACACCCATATTCGAAAGCGCATATGAAGAATATGATACTTATGAATTTATTGGTATAGTAGATGAAATTGATGTTAGTTATTGGACAATCAATGGCGTTGTTTATCATGTAAATAGTAATACTGAAATTGAAGGGAATATCAATATTGGAGATACTGTCTCAGGGAAACATAGAATTGAAAATGATGGTTCATTTGTTGCCATTGAGATTAATCTGAGTGAAAATGATGATCACGAAGGTCAGGAAACTCCTGAAGAAGTTGAAACAGCCGAAAATCCAGGTAATGAAATAAATACTCCTGATGAGGCCTGATGATACTGAAGATAGTAAGGAAACACCAGAACATAATCAGACACCAGAACCAACAGAGAACCACCTGGATCCAAATTAAAATGATCTATTCCCATCTGATGAGTTATCTATGATTTACATATAGGCATGGAAGAATTTTTCTCTCTGTTGTCATTGTTTAGCGGGAAAAATTCACTGTTTTCTACCTAACAAAATAATCGTCATCTTTTTTATATCAGTTACACCCTTTCCAGGTCGAAATAAATGATATATTTTCGATTTATATGGTTTAAAACCCAGCAATTTTGGATTTACCCGTATAATACAAACAAGACTATCGATGCTACTCAAATCATACCGACCTAAATCAAAATTAGTTACAAAATCAACGAATATTACCAAACCACGCTTTTCAGTGATTGATGTCCATAATCACCTGGGAAATGAATTTGGCGGTGGATGGATTCACAGACCTACCAGTGAACTAGTTGATGTCTTAGACCAGGCTGGTATTACTAAGTATGTAGATCTAGACGGTGGTTGGGGTGAGGAAATCTTGAAGTCTCATCTTGAAAAATTAAAAAACAACTATCCGGATCGATTTCAAGTATTTGGGGGAGTGAACTGGGATTTGTGGAATACACTTGGTGATGCTTTTCCCGAGTGGGCTGCAACAAGGTTGAACATCCAGGCAAAAATGGGAGCACAAGGGTTAAAGATCTGGAAGAATTTTGGGTTACGTGTCCGTGATCATCGGGATCATTTAGTGAAAGTAGATGATCCTCGATTGAAACCAATTTGGGAAACAGCTGGAGAGTTAAAGCTACCTGTAATGATCCATGTGGCTGATCCAGTAGCTTTTTTTGATCCTTTGGATGAGGAAAACGAACGGTGGGAAGAATTGAATGAAAATCCTGACTGGCAATTCACCAGCCCACCCTATCCACCATTTATGACGATCATGGAAGATTTTGCAAACCTGATCCAGCAAAATCCGAAAACAATATTTATCGGGGCCCACGTGGGATGCTATGCTGAAAACCTGAAATGGGTAGCTGACCTAATGGGAAAATGTAAAAATTTCTTCATCGATATCAGTGCGAGAATTGGAGAATTAGGGAGGCAGCCATACTCCACAAAGCAATTTTTCATTGATCATTCTGATCGGATTATGTTCGGTTCCGATTTTGGACCAGATTTGGACGCGTATAGATTATCATATCGCTTTTTAGAGACAGCTGATGAATATTTTAATTACAACACTTCGGAGATACCCCAACAAGGAAGATGGTATATTTATGGGATAAACCTTCCCGACGAAATACTCAAAGCCGTATATTATGACAATGCAAACCGTGTGTTGCTTAATGGTTAGTTGGATTGAAAAGCGTAATTGATGCAAAATAGATATTATTGCGGATGACCTTATCGATCATATCCAGAAATGGGGGAATATCTATGAGAGATTTGGGTAAACTCATACTTCGGTGATAAACCAGTTGTGGATACAATCATCTAGATCGCTAGGTATACCCTAACAAATTTGTTATATAATTTTATGTAATTAATCCAGTGATGATAACGTTTACAAAGAAGATACAGATGATGCTTAATCATTATAATTAATGTCATGATGAATTGATCATCATTGCTTTTATTCATAGATTGCTTTCAATTCTGTAAAGAGATATTACAAAAGGTTCAGGTTTGTAAGGTATCATCTGTGATAATATCTGACCGTCAATAAACAGAGGACTTAGCATTGACCTGGCAGTTTACATCTGAGGTATTAATTTCACTGCTCACAGCCACCTTCGCAATTGCAATGGCGATTGTTAGCTCGCGTTGGTGGAAGACTCCGGGGATAATATTTTTTACATTCGTTACGTTATCCGTCGGGGGATGGGCATTGTTTTCAGGTCTGGAATTTGCATCTATCCTGATCCCTGAGAAAATCCTATGGGCAAAAATGCAGTATATTTGCATTTCTTTCATATCTGCATTTTGGCTTTTGTTTATTTTAAAGTATACCCACCAGGAAGAAAAATTATCACACTGGTGGGTAATTTTACTCTTGGTTGTACCGATATTAACTATTCTAATTGCTATCACCGAAGATAGATATCACTGGTTATGGCTACGGATTACTCCTAGCTCAAATATACCTGGGGCTCCACTCATTTACAATAATAACTGGTGGTCTGCCATTTTTGCTGGTTATTTCTACTTAATTCTGATTATCGGTGTTGTTACCTTGATTCGTCGAACCATTCTGCCACCAAAATCGGTCGGTGCCAGGGCATTGGTGCTTTTAATCGGCGTCGTTCCACCCTTAGTTAGCAATTTTCTGTATCAAACGCAACTTATTCCAGGGATTGAATTATCAATCCTACTCATGGTTGGGTTGGTTATCAGTGGGTTGATATATATATGGGGAATATTTTATTTCGATTTGCTTGAGTCCTCTTCCTTATCACGCGATGTTGTGATGGATAAGATGAGTGAGGGGGTAATTGTTCTAGATCGAAGGGACCGAATTTATAACATAAACTCAACTGCATTAAACATGCTGGGATTATCTGAACATTCAGCGAAGAATAAATCATTAAAGGATATTGTGGACATTTGGCCAGGTATTGCTGAATCATTCAGGATACCCCATGACTTTGAAACCGAAGTAAGAATTAATGGTGATGCACCGAAAACCCTTAGTGTGAGTGCGACCAATTTGAAAGATAAGGATGGTCATTCCACAGGAAGGATGCTTGTGTGGAGAGATATCACTCAATACAGGGAAGTGGAATCGACCTTGCGTGACTCAGAAGCGCGATTTAAAGCTCTTTTCCAGGGAGCGCCTGATGCGATCATAATAACCGATAAAAATAGCAAAATCATACTGGTAAATAATCAAGCAATAACATTATTTGGTTATTCTGTGGATGAGCTGGTGGGTAACTCAATTGAAATTGTCATCCCTGAACGTTATCGAGAAGCATATTATAAGTATCAAAAGGCTTTTATTGATGAAATAGAAACCCGCCCTGGAATCAGCTTACCCTTGAATGGAATAAGGAAAAATAGGCGTGAGATACCGATCGAAATCGCTCTGAGTCCTGTAAAAATACCATCCGGTGGCTTTTTTACCAATATAATTCGCGATCTCACAATTCGGAAAGAAGCGGAAGAACAATTACGTCTACAAAGTGTCGCACTCGAAGCCGCAGCAAATGGAATTGTAATTACAGACCGAAATGGAAATATTCAATGGGTGAACCCTGCCTTTACAAGAATGACAGGATATAGTGCTGATGAAGTAAGGGGAAAAAATCCACGCATATTAAAATCCGGATTAGTTCCGCAAGAGATTTTTAAGAATTTATGGAACACGATTTTGAATGGAAATGTATGGCACGGCGAGCTAATAAATCGCAGGAAAGATGGAACGATCATCACAGAAGAGCAAACTATAGCACCAGTAAGAGATAGCACTGGACAAATAAATCATTTTATTGCTATTAAGCAAGACATCACAGAGCGAAAACGAGCAGAAGATGCATTGAGTAGACGTACAGATCAAATTGCGACGTTAAACAGGGTAATGCAAATGCTTAGCTCGACCTTAGACATTTCGAGGGTATTGGATACGATATTAAGTGAAATCCAGCAAGTTGTTCCATATGATAGTGCATCTGTTTGGCTTAGTAGGGATGATGAATTAGAGATCATTGCAGTACATGGCTTTTCAGATCCAGAATTCTTTAATTGGCATGTCATTTAAACTCTCATCAGATGATAATCCAAACGCAAGGGTAATGCGTTCGCGAATGCCACTGATCGTTGGAGATGCATACACGACATATAGCTCATTCCGGGCTGGTGTCCATGCCAAATATCAGCACCGAGGTTGGATGGGTGTACCCATGATCGTTGGTGACAGAGCAATTGGGATGTTGGCATTTGATAAAAAGATTCCAAATTTCTATACTCAGGAACAATCACAATTTGCGCTTGCATTTGCAGCCCAGGCAGCGATTGCAATTGAAAATGCCAGATTATATTCTGATGCTCAAAAGGAATTAGCAGAAAAAATAAAAGCAGAAGATAAATTATTAAAATTACAAAAAGAACTTGAAGAACAAGCAATTCGAGATTCATTAACTGGTCTTTATAACCGGAGATTCTTGGACGAAACTTTAGCACGCGAATTATCCCGGGCAGAAAGGGATAAATATTCTGTTAGTATTGTCATGCTTGACCTTGATCACTTTAAAGTATTTAACGATACTTACGGACATGATGTTGGTGATATGATGTTGAAGCAATTAGGTAAGTTATTAACAGCACAGGTAAGGGCAGGTGATATTGCGTGTCGTTTTGGTGGTGAAGAATTTGTTGTGGTTATGCCAAAAGCATCATTAGCAGTAGCAAAGCAGAGAACCAATGACTGGAGAACAAAATTTGAAAGCCAGGTACTAATATATGAAGGCGAGGTATTGAATGCAACCCTTTCAGCTGGCGTTGCTGTTTATCCGTTGCATGGCACAACCAGTGAAGAAATTATCCGTAAAGCCGACCAGGCAATGTATGCTGCAAAATCGGCAGGACGGAACCAGGTAATGACATCTGAGTAATTGGTTTTCATAACAATCTATGCAAATTAAACTAAACCATATTTTTTTAACCACCCAGGGGAATACGGATATTGTTGATATAACCCAACGAGTAATCGATTGCTTACATTCAAGTAATCTCACAAATGGTCTGGTAACAATATTTTGCCCATCATCCACAAGTGGGGTGACGACGATAGAGTATGAACCCGGTGTGGTTATAGATTTACAGCAGATATTCAATGCAATTGTCCCAAGCGAATTCGACTATCAACACGACGAAGCATGGCATGATGGGAATGGGCATAGTCACATAAGGTCAGCTTTGCTAAAGACATCTATCACGATACCCCTTGTTGAAGGGCGGATGACACTAGGGACCTGGCAGCAGATCGTTTATATTGATTTTGATACAAAACCCAGGAAAAGGGAGATTATCATTCAAATCTTGGGTGAGTAATAAAAAACGAAAGTAGTCTGCTGCCTGCCTGCCGTTATATTTTCGAAGATCCTATCTATAAACTGACTGGTATATTTTCACTTGTTCGCATGGAATTAAAGGCTGCAATTGATACTTCAAGCATATCCCTTGTTGGCTCGCGGGTAGTTAGATGTTGTAGAGCAAGGTTCGGCTTAATCATCATGCGGACAAGTTTTGAATCTAAATGATTTGCTGTCCATCGAATATATTCGTAGGCAATGCACGCCAGGAATGGCAGAAAAATGATCCTGCTCGCCATCCTCCACCAAAATGGAATTGGACCTAGCATCGAAAAGAAAAGAATGGACAGTAAGATTAAAGTAAGAAGGAATGATGTTCCACAACGGGGGTGCTCGATTGAAAATTTTTCTACATTCTCTGGCGATAGTTCAGCACCGGCTTCATATGCGTTTATGGTTTTATGCTCTGCACCATGATAAGAAAAGACCCGGCGGATATCCGGAATATGGCCAACTGCCCAGATATAGCCTATCAATAAGCCCAGCCGAACAAATCCCTCAAGTAAATTTCCCCACCAAGAATTAAGACCCAAAAACCTCTCAGATAACTGCCCTAATGCAGCAGGAGCAAGGAAAAAGAGCCCAATACCTATCGCTAATGAGAAGAACAATGTCAGATATAGTAGAGGGCCTTCAATTTTCTCATCTGTTCCAGTTTGGGTATTGGCTGAGATTGTGAGAGCGCGCGTTCCAAGTACCAACGCATCAACCAGCATTACCAAACCTCGTAAAAACGGGATTTTGATTATCTTGTTCTTATACATTGCCCCCAGAGGCTCTTTATGGATGGTTATCTCATTTTGTGGGGTGCGCATAGCAATAGCGACTGAATTCGTGCCACGCATCATCACACCCTCAATCACTGCCTGACCCCCGTATAATGGGAAGCGAGATTTTTCTGTCATTTTCAACCTATAATTATATAAAAACTATTCTTGGGCTAAATTAAAATAAAAGTGTATAAAGGTATCAATCCCTCGGTACCATGTTGGAAGGTGTAGTCTCTCATTCGGAGAATGCATATTGTCATCCGGCATCGAAAATCCCGTGTTGACCGTTTCCACTCCAAGAATTCGTTGAAAATCTAATACAACGGGAACACTTCCTCCCTCGCGTTTAAAAACAGGTTGTTTATGCCATACAGTTTCAAGGGCATTTGCCAGGGCTTTGATGTATTTCGAGTTACGATCCGATATTGACGCAGGTCCACCATGCATGGGAGTCAGACTCCAGCGTATTTCTTTTGGCGCATGTGCTTCCAGATATGTGCGCATTTGTTGGTACACATCACTAGGCAGCTGGTCCGGTACAAGGCGGGTTGATATTTTTGCCATCGCCCAGGCAGGCAGAACTGTTTTTGCGCCTTCACCAATGAACCCAGAATAGAGGCCATTTATTTCCAATGTTGGGCGGGATCCGAGTCTTTCTAGTGTGGTGTATCCAACTTCACCATATAAGGCTGATGCGCCGGTGGCTTCAAGGTAATATTGATCACCAATTGGAAGTTTGGAGAGTTCCAATTTTTCTTCTGAATCTATCAGTCTTACTTTGTCGTAAAAACCAGGTAATGTCACCTTACCTTGATCATCGTGCATCCCAGCAATAATCTCACATAAAGCCTGGGCAGGGTTTAGGATCGCACCCCCAAAAACCCCAGAATGCAGGTCATGGTCTGGACCATCTATACGGATTTCCATATATGCCAGCCCTCGCAAGGCATATGTAATGCATGGAATATCCGGAGATATAGTACCGGTATCCGGATTGATCGCGATATCACACTTCAATAATTCCTTGTGAGTTTCCAGGAATGGTGCGAGATTTGGTGAACCAATTTCTTCTTCTCCTTCAAACAGAAATTTAAAGTTGATTGGAAGAGTGCTTGTTTTCATGATGGCTTCTATGGCATCCAATGCTACCATTACCTGACCCTTCATATCAGTGATACCTCGAGCAAAAATATAGTCACCTCGCACGACTGGGTTAAATGGGCCTGTGACCCACAAGTTTAAGGGGTCAACTGGTTGCACATCATAATGTCCATAGATCAGTGCTGTTGGTGCATTTGTTCCAGCACCCAGCCATTCTCCATAAACTACAGGATGTCCGGGGGTTTGAAAAATCTGGATATTATTAATCCCCAGATCATGCAATTGTTTGGTAAGCCAATCTGCAGCATGGAGGATCTCAGCTTTGGAAAACTCATCGGTTGAGATCGACGCGATTGAAGCGAAATCTTTTAGTACCTCCAGGAAATGGGCAGAATTATCATGTGCATATTGAATCGCAGCAAAACGGGTTTCAGTCATAAACTCTCCTTACTCATTTTTTATAATAATGTCATTGATATAAATATTACCTTCTGTAATAATCTCAACTCTCAACCCACCTCGATGGACCATAGATTGTAGTACACGTATATCTGTATGGTCTGCCAAGTATTGGCATGGCTCGCAGAGACGCACGCCGCGGAGTTGAACATTTCCGATTTGAAATTTACATCCCACCAGGTCATTCAAGGCAATTCCTGATGTGATAATATTCCGCCTTGTCTTTTCAGGGGTGATTTTCACTCCATCGATATCTCGCATGTAATTCAATAGCTTCTAATTCGATCAAGGTAAGTTCACGACCAGGTTTACCAGGTTTATCAGGATCGCCTAATATTTTATAATACCTGTCACCCTCAATTCCTAGTCCTGGGAGAACATGAACCCGATCGACTGAAATTGTTGGTTCACCCTTTTCATGAGCAATATAGATCGCTTTTACTTTGCCACTCATTATCGTTGTTCCTAAGCAATATGTAATAAATATGAATAGAACAATGAAATGTCTGTAATAAATATAAAACTGAGTATAATCACTGTTTCCTAATAATTCTTGCTATTTCTTTCAAATGGTCAGGGCTTGTTCCGCAACAACCTCCGATCATTTGTGCACCAGCATCAACCCAGGCTTGAACCTGTGCTCCCATCATTTCCGGAGTAGTTTCATAGACTGTTAAACCTTGTGTATCTATTTGTGGTAAGCCAGCATTCGGCTTAAACCAGATTGGTTTATTGGTAGTATTTCTTAACTCAATCAGGTTTTGTAGATTTTCAGCTAGGCTTCGTCCACAATTGATACCTATCACATCAACCGGTAATGTTTCAAGCTCCTTTCCTGCTTGGGATGGACTGATCCCCATCATCGTTCGACGTCCACGGTCAAAGCTCAGTGATACTACAAGTGGTAAGTCAGATACGGAGCGAACACCAGCAACTGCAGCTTTGATCTCACCCATGTCAAATTGGGTCTCAATAACCAAGAGATCAGCTTCTGCTTGGGTGAGAGAATGTGCTTGTGCAGCATAACTATTCATCACCTCATCAACAGTCAATGGCCCTAAAGGTTTTAACAATTGTCCCACAGGGCCTAGTGAGCCTGCAACATAGGTGTGCGACTCTTTCGCTGCTTCCAGAGCAAGCTCCACCGCTTGTCGGTTGATTCGGTCTGATTTCCCTTCCAACGAAGATCCTTTCAACCGAATGGAGCTAGCACCGAATGTGCTGGTTAAGATGATTTCTGCTCCAGCAGAGATAAAATCCTGATGAAGCTGGATTATCTTCTCTGGTTGTTCCAAAACCCATGTTTCAGCAGTTACGCCTCCGGGTAACCCTCTCGCGATAAGGTTGGTACCTGTCGCTCCGTCTACAATCAGATGTTCACCATTATTTATTCGAGCTATAAGTGTGTTTTTTGACATAATCAATAATTTTACCTTTACCTATATTTGTAGGTGCGCCTTGTGAAATTAAGACCCTGGACTTTCGGATGGATACGAGGCGTTTACGAACATTAAATAAAAAACCAAAAGTATAGAGGTAAACATGAGGGTGAAACCAACGAATCCAAGGTTATCTAAAGGATTAAGAAAGTTATTAGCAATTTCCTTTAAGACCGATTTAGGATTTAAGAGAATATCCCAGCTATTATAGCGTCCAAATCGTCCTAAATATACACCGAGACTTGCCAGTGCTAACGCAAATAATGCAAAAAACCAACCCGTGAATTTACCAAGATAACCTTCCATGATCACATGAATACTACGTAATGATGCGATAGCAAGAAAACATCCAGTAAAGGCGAATAGTGCGATCAAACTTATATCAAACCAAAGTGGGACTGGTGGGCGAGAATCCAGATGATAGAAATCAGTCACCATATAGGGTGCGTTTGGGAAAAAGACAAGCCAAAGGATACCCAGAAGCAGAATAATGCCCCAGCGATTACGATTTGTGAAATATATAGAAGCTGCAATCACGCTGATGATATATGGCAGCCATGCAAGAAATAAATTCCAGAGCAAATTAGAGTAATTCCTTGTTTCGCTGTAAAAAACCCTGAACACAAAAAATGAACATGCCATCAGGGAAGATAAAATGAGCGGATAAAATGAATGTACTCGTAAAAATCGATTAATATTGGACAATATTTACCTCATCTGATAAACCAAGGCTTGATTATACGTGATTTTTCAGGCATTTTCTATTCTGTGTTAAAATTATTTCATAATGTTTTAGCGGTTGTACCACCGATCCTGCTACTTGAGCATACAGGAAAATTGAATAATTATTGAATAGAAATTATTGGACACCAACATAATCACTTGCAAGAAAAAATATTACCTGATTCCAACCATCTATTTATATCTGAATTTAAATAATAAGATATAAGAGATATTTGATTAAATATTCCAATGTTCATTAATTGGTTTGCAAAAAAGCGTTGAAGTCTCATTGTTTCCCGATCTGAATATTATCTAATTGAGTGTAATTAATGAACAAAAAGGCATGGCAAATCAATTCCCCTACTAATCGTTTATCTGCTAATTATAGATTTACTGGTTTTGAAACATGACAATTTCGCAATGGCTTGAATGGGCGCGTGAAATTCAAGCGTTAGCACAAACTGGAGCTCACTATTCTGAAGATGTCTATCATCGTCAGAGATATGAACGCTTGATGGAGATTGCTGCCGAGATTGTTAGTGAACACTCAAACCTTGAATATTTACCTGTCTTGGACACATTTAAAACCCAAATCGGTTATTCCACTCCACGTGTGGATGTAAGGGGTGCACTGTTTCTGGCTGATCGCGTCCTGATGGTTCGTGAACGTACAGATGGTGGTTGGACTTTACCCGGTGGGTGGGCAGATGTTGGAGAATTGCCTTCGCATGCTGCCGAAAGAGAAGTGTTCGAAGAAGCTGGGTTTCGAGTTGCCGCCCGTAAAGTTATTGGCGTTTATGATGCAAATCGACTGGGTTCTTTGGAGTTGTTTCATGCTTTTAAAATTGTTTTCCTTTGTGATCTAATTGATGGGGAGGCCAGGCCGAGTGATGAAACTTCTGAAGTATCATTCTTTACCCTGGATGATATGCCCAGCATCCTCTCCGGTGAACGAACAAAATATCGCCATATATTAGATGCATTTACGTGTCACCAAGATCCAAATCACCCAACAGTGTTCGATTAAAAATTTGTAAAAATGAAAATTACTCCGCTGCTGGATTATATAGAAATTTGCTCATGAAAACTAATAGATTTTGGAGATAATTTGATATTTCTAACTACTTTGTGCATTTTAATTCCCATAAACCGAACAGGAGATCTCTTTTTTAATCTATGAACCATCTAACCATTTCGATAATTGGTGGAACCGGAAAGGAAGGATCCGGGCTTGCGAGTAGATGGGCTGCTGCAGGTTATCGAGTTATTATTGGTTCAAGGCAGATAGAAAAAGCTAAAGAGACTGCAAATGTGATAAATCTTCGACTAGGTGTGGATTCTGTACTTGGAATGGAAAATCACCAGGCGGTTGAGGAGGCTGATATTTGTGTCTTAACCGTTGTCCAAGAAGCACATGATGAGATTTTGGATATTTTGAAGGATCGGCTGCAAGGGAAAACCCTTGTTGATGCTACATCGCGGGTTGATTTCCGTAATCCCCGCCCTCCAGCTCCACCGAGTGCAGCACAACAAGCACAGGATCGGTTAGGGCCTTCCGTTAGGGTTGTAGCAGCATTTCAAAATGTGCCAGCAAAAATCTTACACAAAGAAATAGGTCAACCTGTGGATGCGGATATATTGATCTGCTCGGATGATATTCAAGCAGCTGAACAGGTAATCACGCTTGCAAATGAAGCAGGCATGCGGGGCTACTATGCTGGAATACTGGAAAATGCGACTGTTATTGAGGGACTGACATCCATCCTAATCAGCATCAATAAATATTATGGGATCAAAGATGCCAGCCTGATGATTACTGGATTATCGAAGAAGTAATTAATGGTTTGATAATGAATCTGGTTCTGACACCTCTACCCAATATTCCACTGGTTCGTAAAGGTGATGATCTTGTCAAGGTCATCTTGAAAGGATTATTGGACGCAAATCTCCTTATCCAGGATGGTGACGTCCTGGTGATAGCTCAAAAAATTGTATCAAAATCTGAAGGTAGGTGGGTGAATTTGGTTACGATCCTACCATCAATTCAAGCAATTAAACTGGCAAATAGCATTGAAAAGGATCCCCGCCTGATTGAATTAGTTTTACAAGAAAGCAACCAGGTGCTCCGCACACGTGTTGGGACAGTCATCGTTGAACATAGGTTGGGTTTTATTTGTGCAAATGCAGGCATAGATCATTCGAATGTTGCAGGATCTGGAGATAATAAAGAAGAATGGGTATTATTGCTACCAGAAAATCCCGATGCATCAGCTCAGGCGATCAGAGAAAAACTTGAAGCATACAGCGCAGCTCACCTTGGTGTGATGATCATTGACTCACATGGACGAGCGTGGCGCCAGGGTGTTGTAGGCGTGGCGATTGGTTTATCTGGTATTCCAGGATTAGTGGATATGCGGGGAAAAACTGATCTATTCGGATATACCCTTAAATACACCACAATAGGAGCTGCAGATGAATTAGCCGCAGCTGCTTCATTAGTCATGGGTCAATCAGATGAAGCAACTCCCATAGTACATGTACGGGGATTCCCATATGCATTAAGAGAGGGAAGTATAAAAGAGCTTTTACGACCAAAAGATCAGGATTTATTCCGATGAGCAGAGATTTTTGGGATTATTTACAGGATTTAATAGATACCAACGAGATTGTGATAGATCGACAAAAAGGCTCAATCCATCCTCGTTTTCCGAATACTATGTATCCGGTTGATTATGGTTATTTAAAAGAAACAACAACGATTGACGGGAGTGGTGTGGATATCTGGGTAGGAACTTTGGCGACGAGTAGAATTGTTGGTGTATTATGCACTGTGGACTTATTAAAAAGAGATTGTGAATTAAAAATTTTGTATCAATGTACTGAAGATGAAATCCGATCTATTGTAAACTTTATTAATGTGGATCAAATGCGAGCGATTTATATTGCGCGTAAATGAAAGAAAGGATGAAAGTTATGACCTGGATCCCTGAAAGTTATTTAGACCTGATCAAAGATGAGACCAAAGCGTTTGCATGCCTCGCAACGGTGATGAAGGATGGCACGCCTCAGTTAACACCGGTTTGGTTTAATACTGATGGAACTCACATCTTGATCAATTCTGCGAAAGGAAGGGTTAAAGATCGAAATATGCGGAGTAATCCATCCGTAGCAATAGTGATTGTTGATCCCAAGGATCCATATCGATATGTTCAAATTCGTGGAGAAGTAGTTGAAATTACCACTCTGGGTGCTCGTGAACATATCGACGCCCTGGCATTTAAGTATAGGGGATCGGCAAAATATACAGGTGGATTACCTGATGAAATACGTGTCACATATAAGATTCTTCCGAAAAAAATATCTGATTAACGTCGGAAAATCCTGATTACATAGTAAATGATCATATGAGCACTGATTATAAAATCGTGGCACTTGCCGGAGGAGTGGGTGGTGCAAAAATGGCTGATGGATTGGCTCAAGTGTTGCAACCTGGGCAATTAACCATCATTGGTAACACCGGTGATGACTTTAACCACATGGGTTTGAGGATTTCACCAGATTTAGATACGATCTGTTACACACTGGCAGGTTTTGCTAATCCAGATACAGGTTGGGGCCGGCAAAACGAGACATGGAATGTGATGAATGGATTAAAACAGATGGGGATGCCAGATTGGTTTCAGATAGGTGATTCGGATCTCGCCACACATATTACCCGCACCACTCGCTACAACGCTGGTTGGACGCTGGATAGGATTATCAAGGAGTTTTGTCACATCTGGGGTATACAGGTTGATGTTCTGCCGATGAGCAATGACGATGTTCATACTTTAGTAATTACCGAAGATGGAGAGCTAGAATTCCAAGAGTATTTTGTCCATCGGAAATGTGTCCCATTGGTAAAGGGATTTAAATTCAATGGAGCAAATGATTCACAGCCTGCACCGGGTGTCCTGGATGCTATCAGAGATTCCGATCTTGTTATAATTTGTCCATCAAATCCGTGGGTGAGCATCGATCCAATTCTTTCAATACCAGGCATTCAGAATGCACTCAAAGACCATTATATAATTGCTGTTTCGCCCATAATCGGCAATCAAACGGTCAAAGGACCAGCAGCAAAGATGTTTTCTGAACTTGGAATACAACCTTCTGCTCTGGCTGTTGCCCAACATTATAGGAAACTTATTGACTTACTAGTTATTGATAGTATTGACGAGTTGATGGCAAACAGTATCAATAATATTGGTATTGAGACCCATATAACGAATATCTTGATGAAAGATCGGCCTGACCGAGGAAGATTAGCAAAGGAAATCATTGGATTAGTAGATCGCAGACCAAAGGTGAACTAATGACATTATGGGCGATCATCCCAGTAAAACCATTAAGAAGAGGAAAATCCCGCCTTTCAGGTGTTCTCAGCCTTGAAGCGCGTACGGCATTAAATCATTATCTTTTATCAAACACACTTGAAACCCTGGCTTCAGTTCCTGAGATCGAACATTCACTGGTGGTCAGCCGAGATCCCGAGGCACTGACAATAGCCCGTGAGTATGGCGCTCGTACAGTTCAAGAACAAGGGTCACCACAACTGAATATTGCGCTAACCAGAGCGACCATGGTTGCCTTGAGTCACTCTGTTCAGGGAGTACTTATCGTTCCTGCTGATTTGCCGTTGCTCTCTGTGGATGATATTCGAGAAGTTGTTCGTCGTGCTGAAGGGGCTCCAGTGGTCGTAATTACTCCAGACAGGCACCACCAAGGAACAAATGCTCTATTAATATCACCCCCTGGATTAATCAAATACGAATTTGGTCCAGATTCCTTTCATCGACACTGCGCTCAGGCTAAGAAAGTGGGAGCAAGGCTGGAAATATGTGAGCGAGTCTCGGTAGCGCTAGATATTGATTTTCCTGAAGATCTGGAACTGGCGGGTTATGAATTGATGGAAATAAATAGAGATAAACAAATACCAAGGATTTAGCCTGGTTTATAAAATTAATGGATGACAGGATATATACCACCTTCTTATTGATCGAGTAGGAAATTGATGAAACAACCAAACTCAAATCATTGCTTTGTTTGCGGAAGACAAAATCCTTTTGGACTGCACTTAATATTCCATGAGACAGCTCCTGGAGAAGTTACCGTAGAATATACTGTTCCAGAACAGTTCCAAGGATATCCAGGGGTTGTACATGGTGGTGTCGTCGCCGCCATGTTGGATGAAGTGATAGGGCGAACCCATATGGGTGGCTTTCCGCCACGTTTTATGTTCACTGCCAGGTTGAATATTCGGTATAGGAAAAACGTTCCGGTTGGAAAACCACTAAGAATTATCGGTCACGCAATCGATAGCAGGGAGAGAACTGCAACTGCTTCCGGACAGATATTTGGCCCAGAGGGTGAATTATTGGCTGAAGCTGATGGAATGTTAGTGAATGTACCGGAAGATTTGGTCGAAAATGTGGATCTTGAAACCATCGGCTGGATGGTAGATCCAGATTAATTCCACTTTTTTAAGTATGAGGTAAGTATGATTATTGAATATCAGCGTCCACAAAACCTAAACGAAGCATTGATCTTACTCGGAAGAGAAGAACCAGTCAGTTATCCTCTCGGAGGAGGAACCGTTCTTAATCGTGCTTCATCAGAAAAAATTGCAGTAATCGATCTACAGGCATTAGGGCTTAATACAATTTCTAAAAAAGGAACAACGATAAATATTGGTGCAACGACCTCTTTACAAGAACTTATAGGGATTAAAGGGTTACCTGTAGATTTTTATAAGGTCATTGAGCTTGAGGCAAATTACAATTTACGGCAGATGGCAACAATCGCTGGAAGATTAGTTACAGCTGATGGTCGATCACCTTTTACAACGGTAATGCTGGCACTCAATGCCACCATTGAACTTCAGGAGTTGGATAAAAAACCAATAAAAGTAAATATTGGCGATTGGTTGCCACTTCGTAATGCATCCAAACCTGGTAAGTTGATCACCTTAGTAAGCATTCCGTCCAATGTACATTTAGCCTATGAGTATATCGCCAGATCTCCAGCCGATCTACCCATTGTTTGTGTGGCGATAGCACAATGGGATTCAGGTAGAACACGCCTTGCACTGGGTGGGTGGGGCAACTCTCCTGTATTGGCTTTGGATGGACCAAACTCCGATGGGATTGGGTATGCAGCCAGGAGTGCGTATAGCCTTTCAGATGATGAATGGGCGAGTGGAGAATATCGACAGGAGATGGCTGGATTATTAAGCTTGAGGTGTTTAATACAGTTGAACAATAAATAAACATATATCTGAATGATTAGTACTATTGGTTGTCATATTGTGGACTCGTACTAACCATTATTAACCAGGAAGAGCGATGATTTCATGAATTCATCTAATTTACCCGTTGACCAAATATTGATCGGTAATTGTTTAGAAATACTTAAATCAATCCCTTCAAAAACAATTGACCTGGTTTTTGCTGACCCTCCTTATAATTTGCAACTTGATAAAGAACTTTGGAGACCGAATTCCACCCGGGTCAATGGCGTAGAAGAAACTTGGGATCAATTCTTGGATTTTGAAACATATGACCGATTTACACTTAATTGGATGACAGAATGTCGACGAGTATTAAAAAATTCAGGAACAATTTGGGTAATTGGTTCGTATCATAATATTTTTCGGGTAGGGAGGATCCTCCAAGACCTTGGATTTTGGGTCTTGAATGATATTGTTTGGGTGAAGACTAACCCAATGCCAAATTTTCACGGGGTGAGATTTACGAATGCACATGAAACCCTCATCTGGGCTCAAAAAATAAAAGGAAGTAAGTATACATTTAATTACCAGGCAATGAAGGCATTGAATAACAAGGGAAATGGTGGTCTACAGATGCGGAGTGACTGGCTTCTGCCTCGATGCACCGGTAAAGAGCGCTTGAAGATAAATGGGGAGAAAGTTCATCCAACACAAAAACCTGAAGCATTATTAAAGCGTGTGATTATCTCCAGCTCGAACTTAGGAGATATTATCCTGGATCCATTTTTTGGAAGTGGTACTACTGGTGCTGTTGCAAAAAAGTATGGCCGCCATTGGGTGGGAATTGAAGCAGATACCAAATATATCTCCTCTGCCAAAGCTAGAATTGATGCTGTTGCTCAAAATAGTGGTTTGAACGAATTAACAACCGTCCCAGAAAATAATAAACAGAAAAGATTACCATTTGCCATGCTTGTAAAAAAAGGCTACATCATGGAAGGTCAGTTATTGTTCTTTTATAACCACGATTCTGATCAGGCATCTGTTTTACCTGATGGCCATATAAAGTATGGTGGCTATTCAGGCTCAATTCATGCTGTTGGGCGATACATCCTGAAAGCACCATGTAATGGATGGATGACATGGTATTATATTGATCGGAAGACTGGAGATCGGGAGCCTATTGATAGATTGCGTCAAAAAGCAAGAAGAGACCTGGATTATGATATTATCCCAGAAGTAAAACGTGGTGAAGAATAATGAAGAAAAAAGGCACATTCATAATTGGTATATTGATATGTATTGTCGTTATTGGGATCTCATATTTTTGGGCAACCGCGTTGATGGATTCAATGTATGCTTACCGATCACCCTTACGTGAAACACCACCTGCACCCGGTGAAGCAACTGGTAAGCCAATCTCACGGTCTGTAGTCATTGTGTTGATCGATGCGCTACGTTATGACACATCGATAAAAGAAGAAGTAATGCCCTTTTTAAATGAGTTAAAGAGAGGTGGCGCATCTGCCATTATGCATAGCCGTCCCCCATCCTATTCTGAGCCCGGTTATACGACCTTGTTAACCGGAGCCTGGCCAGATATAAATGACGGACCTGCCTTAAATTTAGATTATGCTGATATTCCAACCTTCACCCAGGATAATATCTATGCTGCGGCCCATCGCGAAGGCTTACTCACTGCAATCTCTGGCTTCTATTGGTTTGAAAAACTTGTCCCACAGGAAGCTGTTACCGTCAGCTATTACACTTCTGGTGAAGATCAGGTCGCTGATCGAGAGGTAACCGATGCTGCTTTACCTTGGCTAGTTGAGGGAAAATATCAATTAGTATTAATTCACTTAGATCAGGTTGATTTTGCTGGACATCACGAAGGTGGACCACAAGATCCTCGGTGGGATGACGCAGCAAAAAGGGTGGATGGATTACTTGAAGAAATCGCTTCCAATGTGGATCTAAATCAGGATACGCTTTTTATCGTGAGTGACCATGGACAAATCGATCCTGGCGGACATGGAGGGCAAGATCCCGTCGTGCTCGTGGAACCATTTGTATTGGTGGGGAAAGGTGTGATTCCTGGGAATTATGGTGATATCAATATGGTTGATGTTGTACCGACAATTGCAGCCATTTTAGGAACCGATATCCCGGCTACTAACCAAGGTAAACCACGCGTTGAAATGTTGGCTATCTCTTTGGAGCAGGTGGATAAAATCAATACAGTACTAACTGAACAGCAAGGACAGCTTGCCACAGTCTATGAAACAGCAATTGGGCAGCCTGTAAACGTTCAAACTGGTAGCGATATTGTTGCTGCCACACAAGAAGCAATGGATGCCGCTCGTGAATCACGATTGAGCGACCAACGGCTTCCCAGAGGTATCGTTTCAATCCTCTTTATCATCTTGATTGTAAACCTGGCCGCATGGCGCGCCAAACCATATTTCTCATGGTTCCTACTCGGCATTTTGATTTACCTGGTTGCCTTCAATATTAAATATGTATTGATCGACCATCGAACTTACTCGCTCAGCTCGGTTTCAGATGCGACTTCGCTGATCCTTTCTACAGGATTGACGACATTTATTGCTTTAGTGATTGCCTGGCTTTTTATGTTACTAGGAACAAAAGCCTATAAATTCAGACCTCGATTAGCTGCTAACACGACATTAAATTTCATATTAGCAACCTTATCCATCCTTTCCATACCGATTTTCATACATTTCGTTATCAATGGAGCGACAGTCACCTGGACTCTTCCAGATTTTCTCTCCAGTTTTCTTGGATTGCTATTCCTTATCCAGACATTAATGGTTGGAGTGATTGGATTAATACTTATTGGATTATCAGCATTGATTGGATTTTTTGCGCCTCGAAATTATTATCAAAACAGGTGACTTATGGAAGTGAAGCTTAATATTAACCACCAGGATTTCATTGTGGATGTTACTCCTGGTGAAACTATCCTGAAACTACTGCGAAAGCTGGGTTATTTTGGGGTTAAACATGGATGCGAAACTGGCGATTGTGGTGCATGTACCGTCCTTATGGATGGGAAACCTGTTAATTCATGTCTGTTGCTGGCAGCACAAGCCGAAGATCATATTATTCAAACCATTGAATCATTGGGAGAGCATCCTGACCAAGGGTGGCGAAGTAATCAGGGTTTACATCCAATCCAGCAGGCGTTCGTAGCCAATGGTGCTATCCAGTGTGGATTCTGTACACCTGCCCAGGTCCTGGTTGCTTCGCATTTGATCGATAAAAATCCAAATCCGAGCGAGGCAGAGGTGAGGCAAGCGCTAACTGGTGTGCTTTGCCGCTGTACAGGGTACTTGAAACCTGTTCAGGCAATCATGGAAGCTGCTGAAATACTTCGTAAAGCACATGATTATTCAGACCAAAAATTCGCAACGGATGAAACTGTTAAATTCATCTCCCCTGGTGCTTATTCTGGACAATCACTTCCGAAAATTATAGCTGGTAAAACTAAAAATAATTTCCAGAGAATTGGCAAGCCTGATACGAAGGTGGATGCAATAAAGTTGGTTCTGGGAAAGCCTGCATTTGCTGCAGATGTTGATCTTCGGGGGATGCTGGTTGCTAAGGTCTTGCATAGCCCCTATGCACATGCGCGCATAAAAAATATCGACGTTGCCAAAGCCCGTGCACTACCTGGCGTTGCTGCAGTACTCACCTGGAAAGACATCCCACGGGTTGTTTATTCCACTGCAGGGCAATCGGATCCAATCCCTGGACCATTGGATACATTTTCCTTAGATAATAAGGTTCGTTTTGTTGGCGATCGGGTCGCTTTTGTTGCAGCGGAGACAGAAGAGATTGCTAATGAAGCCATAAACTTGATAGAAGTGGAATATGAACTAATTACACCACTTTTAGATCCTGAACTAGCTATGCAGCCTGGTGCACCCATCCTGCATGATGAAGTAGAATATGTAAACTTTTCAGAATCTGATCCTTCAAGAAATCTTGCTGCGAAAATTCGAATTGATATTGGTGATGTAGAGAAGGGATTTTCTGATGCAGATAAAATTATTGAAGCTGATTATACCGTTCCAAAAGTTCAGCAAGCCCATATTGAACCGCATGTGGTCGTCACCTATTGGGATGAAGATGACCGTTTGGTCATCCGTACCAGTACTCAGGTACCATTCCATGCGCGGAGGATCCTGGCGCCAGTACTTGGTCTGCCCATCAAACGGATCCGGGTTATCAAACCACGCATTGGAGGTGGTTTCGGTGGGAAGCAGGAAGTGTTGATCGAAGATGTGGCTGCTCATCTCACCATTGCAACTCGGAGGCCAGTGATCTTTGAATACACGCGTGAAGAAGAATTTATTGCATCACGCTCCCGACACCCGATGAGAATTCATATGAAGACCGGTGTTAAAAATGATGGCACGATCACTGCGAATTCTATGTATGCATTAACGGATACAGGTGCGTATGGCTGTCACGCGCTAACAGTGACGGGGAATACGGGTCACAAATCGATGGCAATGTACGTTGGTGATGGAAAATATCGCCAATCTCCCAATATCCGTTTTTATGCTGATGTTGTTTATACCAACCATCCACCTGCTGGTGCCTATCGCGGATATGGCGTGCCTCAGGGGTATTGGCCTCTAGACCGGCACATGGAAAAAATTGCCCGAATATTAGGGATGGACCCAATTGATTTCAGGTTGAAAAATGCAATTAGAGCAGGTGAGTTACACCCATTCAGCACAGCATGGAGTGAGGGCAGGGAGCCACGCCCTGAGGTGATCCAAACCTGTGGACTGGAAGAATGTGCCAAACAAGGAAGAAGTGCCATTGGCTGGGATGATAAATATGACCATGCAGAGTGGCATGTTGTTAACGGCAAGCCACACCTGCGGAGGGGAATTGGTGGAGCATTAGTGCTCCAAGGTACGGCTATCCCCTACCTGGATATGGGCGCAGCAAGCATTAAAATGAATGATGATGGCTCTTTCAATTTACTAATTGGTGCGACAGATCTTGGTACAGGATCGGATACCGTGCTCGGTCAAATGGCAGCAGAAGTTTTAGGTGTTCCGTTGGAGGATGTGGTAGTTTATTCCTCTGATACAGACTTTACTCCATTTGACAAAGGTGCATATGCATCAAGTACCACTTATATATCAGGAAATGCTGTTATTAAGGCAGCACAGCAGGTCGCAGAACGCATCAAGGATAGAGCTGCAAAGATATTTAATACAAATTCTGATTCCAACCATGCAATTGACCCGAATGATATTAAATTGGCTGATTCGTGTGCCATTTCCTCGGATAATCGTAGGATAAGCCTGGCTGAGATTGCCTTAAATGCTCTACATCATACAGATCAAGAACAGATCATGGCAGTTGCATCATATTATTCTCCTGTTGCACCACCTCCATTTGCAGCTCAATTTGCAGAAGTAATCCTGGATGTTGAAACTGGACAGGTAAATGTAGAAAAGTTGGTATCTGCCGTAGATTCAGGCATCATCGTTAATCCATTGACTGCCTCCGGGCAGATTGAGGGTGGCATGACACAGGCTCTCGGTTATGCAATCTGTGAAGAGATGGTATATGATGATATGGGTGTTCCGCGGGAAAAAGATTTTCATAATTATCACATTATTCAATCACACGAGGTGCCTGACCTAGAAACGATATTTGTCGAAACTTTTGAACCAAGCCACCCATTTGGTGTAAAAGCTGTTGCAGAAATCCCCATGGATGGTATTGCTCCTGCAGTTGCAAATGCCATTTTAGATGCGAGCCTCAGCTTAAATAACGATATTGGGGTAAATATTGATGATAATCCAATTACCCCTGAGAAGGTTTGGCGAGCAATTAGAAAAAATTGCAATAAGAAAGCAGAATAAAAAGAGAGAAAAATAAAAGAGCGAACTTTGCGTGTAGTCATTTATCATACTTAAATACCAGGATTACTAAATGGCGGAAAAAATATATATCATTGGACATGTAAATCCTGACACGGATTCAGTTGCAGCAGCAATGGGCTATGCCTGGCTATT
The DNA here is from genome assembly GCA_963822175.1 of uncultured Chloroflexia bacterium. Lineage (GTDB taxonomy): Bacteria > Chloroflexota > Anaerolineae > Anaerolineales > UBA4823 > FEB-25. The sequence continues at coordinate 1,020,152 of CAWGGJ010000008.1, forward strand.
GAAGGAACGGGATAGTCTGGAAACAGTCGCTGCACGTGCTGGTGCGATCAACCCACAAACGACATGGATATTGAAACGGCTTGGATTGGATCCTCCATTTCTTCTGACTGATGCTTCTCCCCGTTTTGAGGCAGTGTGCCATCGACTGGATACTGTTAGTTCAGATAGCTCGTTGAGAGATGCCTGGGTGATTGCCAGCCGCACTGGAGGAGTGGCACCAGTGGTATCTGATGATGGAAAGCCCATCGGATTAATCACAGGGTTTAGCCTATTCCAGTTTTTAAGCAGATTGGTCGGACCTTACCCCGAACGGAAGGAAATGCAGATCACAGAGCTGCTTAATCAGAATTGCCTGGAAGCATGTGATAAAAAAGTACCAAGTTTTCAAAGCAGCATGCGCATAAGGGATGTGATTCACCGTATACTAAGAGAAGAATATAATGAATTTCTTGTGGTTGATGAAAAAGGGCATTACCTGGGTGTCACATATCAACGTGATGTGCTTAATCCTCCTCGCATAAAGGTGATCCTGGTAGACCATAATGAGCCTGGCCAGGCATTAGGCGCTCTGGAAGAAGCTGAGCTTCTAGAAATATTAGATCACCATCGGCTAGGCAATCATTCTACACATATTCCAATTCGATTTACTGTTGATATTGTCGGGAGTACAAGCACATTGATATCCGAACGAATCGAGGATGCCGGCTTGAGTGCCCCTCCTGCATTGGCTGGAATGCTTCTGGCGGGATTGTTGTCTGATACGCTGATCCTCACCTCACCAACCACAACTCCACGTGATAAGCATGCAGGCGAACGTCTTGGTAGGTGGGCATTTAAGAAACCGGGTCCATTACCAGGAGAGACGATAGAATCCTTTGGAAAATCCATAATTCAAGCGGGTGTAGGGTTGGAATCGCGAGACGCAATGGACATTGTTACCACCGATTTAAAACTTTACCAGGCAGGTAGATATAATTTCGCCATTGCCCAAGCCGAAGTAACTAACCTGTTGCAATTAGCAGATAACCTTGAAAGAGTACAAAGCGCACTTAATACTCTACGTGAACAACGTGGACTTGATTTTGCAATGCTCATGGTAACGGACGTAGTGGGAAATTCAAGCAGGTTAGTTTTAGTTAACCCACCTCCTCTATTGGATGATCTCCCATACCCCCACTTGCCGGACGGTACCCTTCAAGCAAATGATGTTGTTTCACGGAAGAAACAATTACTACCGGTGGTTTTAGGTTTATTGGAGGAATAATTCATACCTGTTTTTTTTTTAGATGGATGACAATATGACGCTTTATCAAGCATTGGCTGAGATTGAAAATAACAATAATGCTGCAGCATTATGTACCATTGTTAGCAGTCATGGCTCAACACCGCGGCACACAACCAGTAAAATGCTGGTTTATCCCGATGGACATATCATGGGAACGGTTGGTGGTGGAGAAGTTGAAAACAGGGTGATCAAAGAAGCTTTGAAGGCAATTTTGGACAGAAAACCGAGATTATTAGAATATACATATGGCTGAACCTGAACGCGGTGACCCAGGTGTTTGTGGAGGCCAACTGGAGATTTTTGTGGAACCAATCATCCCGAAACCAATGCTGGTGGTAGTTGGAGTTGGTCATGTAGGAAAAGCAGTCGCACACCTGGCGAAATGGCTTGGATTTCTTGTTTCTATATGCGATGATAGAGCCGATTTCTGTACCCCGGTAGCAGTACCGGATGCCGATCAATTTTTTCCTATCCCCTTAGAGGATTTGTCCAAGCAATTAAATATCACTCCTTGGACTTATATCGTGATGACCACCCGCGGAGTGGATGTAGATATACGTGGATTACCATTCGTATTGGAAACGCCAGCAGCATATATCGGTGTGATAGGCTCAAAAAGACGTTGGGCAACAACGACAAAAAAACTGATTGAGGCAGGTATACAACCTGAAATGCTACAGAAAGTTCGTTCACCGATTGGTCTGGATATTCATGCCGAGACACCCGAAGAAATCGCCGTGAGCATAATGGCAGAAATCATCAAGTTACGCAGTCAATAACGGAGATTATATGTGGCAAGATTATTATAGTGTGATTTCGATCGAAGATACAATCCGGCTTCTTGCTGAAAAAGGTCCAGAAGCAAGGATCATCGCAGGAGCCACTGATCTGATGTTGGAAATTGAACGGGGTGTACGAAAAGGTATTAATACTTTAATTGACGTTTCACGGATAGAAGGATTGAACCAAATTAAGCTAGATGAAAACAACCACGTTCACATTGGAGCTCTTGTTACCCATGGGGAGTGTGCAGCGTCGAAAATCATAATCGAACAAGCGTTCCCGCTGGCAAAAGCATGTTGGGAGGTTGGTGCCCCTCAAATCAGGAATAGAGGCACTATTGCGGGTAATTTGATAACAGCCTCCCCAGCGAATGATACAATTCCACCCCTTATCGGATTAAACGCGAATGTTGTTCTTAAGTCTGTGCATGGAACCCGTGAAATACCGCTGTCAGAATTCTATAAAGGTGTCAGGGTCAACGTCATGCAGCCTGCTGAAATGATGTTGGAGGTAAATTTTCCTGCACTGAATAACAATGAGCGGGGGACATTTTATAAACTGGGTTTGCGGAAAGCTCAAGCGATCTCACTTGTAAATTGTGCTGTAATACTGACAATGGATGGAGAGAGAATTTCACATGCTTCCATTACCTTGGGAGCGGTTACGCCAGTGATAATCCATGCTGAGGAAGCCGAAGAGTTTTTGTGTGGCAAAATTCCAGAAGAAGCCACAATTCTAAAAGCTGCAGAGCTGGCAATGTCCGCTGCTCGACCAATTAGTGATATTCGTAGCTCGCAGGAGTATCGCCAGGAAATGGTTCGGGTCTGCGTTAAACGGGCATTAAGTGCGGTTGTTAAAGGTGAAGAGAAAATTGGCTACCCAAGGCAGCCTGTATTATTGAGAGCATGCTCAGATAAACACGGTTATCATTTTAATGAAGTTGTAGGATTGAATCACTCCCTCCATCATATAACTGGATCAGAACCAGCAATTGAGACCACGATTAATGGAAAGGAATATAAGTTTTCCTCTGGACAAAATAAATCGTTGCTTCGATTGATTCGCGAGGATGCTGGGTTGATTGGAACAAAGGAAGGTTGTGCCGAAGGCGAGTGTGGAGCATGTACAGTTTTTATGGATGGAATGGCTGTGATGAGCTGCCTCGTACCAGCCGTGCGTGCTCATGGTGCGCATATCGTCACTATCGAGGGAATCATGCGGAATGGAAAATTGCATCCTGTGCAACAAGCATTTATAGACAAAGGTGCAGTCCAGTGTGGTTATTGTACTCCTGGATTTGTCATGTCTTCAGTAATGTTATTGGATGAATTCGAAAAACCAAGCGTCGATGAAATAAAGGAAGCCATAAGTGGGAATTTATGTCGATGCACAGGATATTATTCAATTGTAGCTGCTGTTGAACAAGCTGCATTAAGCCATTAAAGCTGGTGGAGGTGATATATGGGTTTCTCAGCACAAAAATTCCGTAAAGAGAAAGAAGAACGGCCATGGAAAGTTCATCCTGCCTGGCGGGGGATTGGTTGTGTGTTTATTATTCTGATACCGATCATGGCCTGGTATACAGCTGCGATTATTCTGCAATATAAAATGCCTATACCAATTCCATATTCTCTAACCAGACCACTTACAATCCAGGCTGTACATGTTGCTGAAATCGACCAGATTTTCGCTGCGTTCAATCAATATACAGCTGCGCATCACTTAACTGGAGCTCAGTTCTTCCTTACAGCTATCTTGATGGTGATTGGATTCGGCATATTATCAGTTATTTATGCAATGATGTACCGGGTTGCAGGTCCACCACGCTATGGCCCATTCGACGTACCCCCGATCAAATGACGAAGGCGAAGGCTAAATGGAACGGACAGTTCCCAGCACAGCATCTGAAGAAATAGATTTATACCAGCGCACTTATTATTCATTGCTACGTTCTTCCTCGGAAGTGCAAATTCGTACTCTGGAAGAAGCCCATGCTGGGATGAAATCACTATTGCACTCAAAAGCTCGCGATGTAGATCCGGATATGTCGGCATTTCTTTATTGCTTGCTCAGGCTCCCGGATTGTATTCACCAGGTGCAGCTGATCGTCCTGGGGCAAGGACCGCAGGTATTCTCCCAGTCAGGATATGAAGGTATCGAAGGTTGGGACTCTGTTGCTGCAGTCGCACGTCGGAGGCGATGCTTTTTCAATGGTGTGGATACCCTGGCTTGTTTTATCGCCAGCGTGAGTGATATTGATGATGTCATACCAATCCTTACTGCATATCAAATTGAATGGAACAAAATCCATGCCTTATTGAAAAGGAAAGGTTTAATATCATTCATTGATCAAGGACAAAAAGAACTCCGCGAAGATGAGTTTATTCTCCTGGCTCAAACATTACATTGTCCGGTTGAGGACATTGAGCGATTAAAAACCGTTTGGGGAAAAAACTTTATAACCAATTTACAGCAAATTACTGCTGAGCCCCGTAAAATAAAAGTAAAACTTTTAAGTGGCTCGCTGGTTGAATATCGCCGTGCAACAGATATCTGGTGGGAGCACATAGCGCAGGTATGCCCGGAGCTGAGTAAAAGACCGGTTTATTTCATCTCCAGCAATCCACATAGTCTGGTTAACCTTCTCTCAGGTTATGCACGCAAGTACAAACAGAAGCTTATTGATTATATGAAGGAAACTAATAATGATGAGCTTCAACATGAATGGGAGAATATACTTGCGCAACAAGTTGTCTCTAGCCAGGAAAATTTTCTATACTACATCCTGAAGAAGTTTCAGCAGACAAAACAAGCAACAGATTTTGTTAATGCTCAACTACAAGCTGAGAATGATTGTGGAATACTGAAGGTTTCGAGTGAACATAGTTTTGATGTAGACGCACAGATCATTGAGCTCAACCGTATCTGCGCTGAAACTCTAGATCCTCGCCTCCAGGATGGAGATCTATCATTCCTTGGTTATAGTGATGCCATCCTGATCAATATCGATTACCCGCTGGGAATGGCAGCATACAATATATTATCTGAAGTCGCTGAGCATGTTGAAAAAATTCTCGGCATATATATAATGGGGAAATCTGCTTCATTGAACTGTGCCGTCGGTGATATTGAAATACCTAATGTCGTTCATGATGAACACTCAAAAAACACATACCTCTTTCAAAACTGCTTTACTGCATCGCATGTAACACCATATTTAATGTATGGTACGGTTCTCGATAACCAAAAATGTGTCACCGTGCGAGGTACATTTTTACAAAATCCACATTACATGGATGTGTTTTATCGAGAAGGATATACAGATATTGAGATGGAGGCTGGACCTTATTTATCAGCAATCTATGAAATGTTTCGTCCCCAAAGGCACCCCGTAAACGAAATTGTAAATCTCTATGAAGTACCATTTGACCTGGGTATCATCCACTATGTTTCAGATAACCCAATGGGGAAGGGGAAAAATCTTGGTGCAGGGAGCCTGTCCTATTTTGGCATGGACTCGACATATGCCTCAACTGTTGCAGTATTAAAGCGTATATTTCTGATGGAGAAAAATCGAATTTCGATGGAGAGAACCGACTAGGCTAGCTACGATTGCATGTCCTATAGACTTTTGTTTAATTAATTTGCGTTAATGTGTTCAACGGTTTTCGTAAACCGTGGGGGTAATAATTCTTGATCATATGTTGTACCCTTCTTCCCCAACCGATCGGAAAACCATCTACTGTGACCAAAACCCATCCATTCTCACCGGGAAAGGTAAAACTTTCTCCGGCAAGATACATTGGAACACGTTCGTCATCCCACTTCAACGGTATAGTTTGTAAAGCCATTTCAGCTTGAATTCCCATCGCCATGGCATGAGATGGGATAAATCGGTCTTTCTGGATTGTTCCAAGCCACCATCCTGGATGAATTATATTGAGGCCGGTAAGAATGGGGGTCTCATCGGACGTTTGGTAGACGTATGATCCTTCCAGGCTTAATCGTTCGGGAATAAATGGCTTAATCAGAGTCGAGCGAGAAAATTCATCCACCGCAGAATTAATGTAAGGATTGTTCTTTGACCTGCGTGACTTTTCAAGTCTCTTAAATCTTTTATTTGATAATTTATTTTTCTCAACTGATCCATCTTTTCGTAATACACCAATAAAATGCCCTTCACCTGGGCATTTATGGGGCCATATACGCTTTGCCTGGGCAAGGTTAGAAGAATGCGGCAGCCCGATCCATTCAGGATGTGCTGGTAGTAAACCTGGAAGTTGTATATCTGAGCATAATTGGAATTCAGGGTGTATATGCAAAAATCCCGACAATGACTCCTTCATTTTCCTCCGGTGAGAAGGTACAAGTTGTGTAAGCAAGGTAACCCCCTGCTTTAACCATCCTGGATGCTTGCTCAATAATACCGGTTTGACGAATTGCACAACTTGATGGAAGGTCAGGTTTCCATTCCTTGCGAGCAATATCGCCTCTGCGGAACATCCCCTCTCCCGAGCAGGGAGCATCAAGCATCACCCGATCGAAATATTCACCAAAGTGATCAGCGAGTCTCTGGGGGGTTTCATTTGTCACTACAGCATTGGTTATACCGCACCGCTCGAGGTTTTCTGCCAAATTCCACACCCGCCTTGGATGGATCTCGTTTGCCACCAGAACGCCAGTGTTTTTCATCAAGGAAGCCAGGTGGGTGGCTTTTCCTCCAGGAGCAGCGGCAAGATCGAGCACCTTCTCGCCCGGTAGAGGTGATAATGCTTCCGCAGCAGCCATGGCGGAGGGTTCCTGTAAATAATATACCCCAGCAGTGTGGTAAGGATGTTTCCCAGGTGTTATTGACCCGGTTTCCAGTTTTTGGTCATGTATGATAAAACCGCAGGAACACCAGGGTATTGGTGAAAGTGAATATGAAGAAATATGGGAGAAATCCTCAGCAGATATCTTTAATGTATTGACCCTTAATCCCACCAAAGGTTGCTGTTGCATGCTTGAGACAAACTCATCATACTCATTGCCTAATAACGCAGCCATTTTTGAAAGAAATGCAGGTGGCAGCTCTGTTCGGTTCTTTTGATGCGCAAATTTCATAAATAATCAACCATGAATTACCTGGCAAGACAAAATCAATGCGATATATTTCATTCCTAACATTTATGAGGTGTATCAGTGATTCTAGACTGATTTATCCGTGATGGATAATGCTTTATCGAGGATGGCGAATCCCTCTTTCAATTGTTCTTCGGTAATGATCAAGGGTGGGATGATCAACAAGGTATGCCAATGGCTGTAAATAAACAAGCCATTTTTGAGTAGCTCCTTGCGTAACGCTGTCATTTCTGGGCTACTACTATTCCATGGGGTCATTGGTTCTTTTGTAACACGATCGCGCACAAGCTCGATGATCCCAAATAGACCGATTGACCTTACTTCACCAACCGAAGGGTGTTGCTCACCAAGATCAGTCAGGAGCCGATGGAGGATCGGACCCATCTCATGGGTATGCTCTATAAGTCGATCTTCCTTGATTACATTGATATTGGCGATTGCAGCTGCCAATGAAATTGGGTGGGCGGTATAAGTGAGCCCTCCCTGGTAAACTACATCGTTGAATGCAGCAAAGATCTCCGGTTTCATTGCCACTGCGCCTAACGGAGCATAAGCAGAGGTTAAACCTTTTGCCATGGTCATTAAATCGGGTACGACATTCCAGTGGTCTATAGCGAACCAGGCACCCGTGCGCCCAAATCCACTCATTACTTCATCTGCAATAAGCAGGATGTTATATTTATCGCACAGGTCTCGCACACCTTGCATATAGCCTGTTGGTGGAATGATGATTCCATTGGTACCTGTGACGGATTCCAACAAGATGGCTGCAATCGTATTGGGTCCTTCGTATTGGATGATCTCTTCCAGGTGATTGAGATAATCCTGGGTGAAATCAGCTTCCGAGATATCAGGATTGGTGCGATGGAAAGTTGAGCGGTAGCGATACGGATCGAGGAAGTGGACTACCCCGGGCATCAAATTGGGTTCCCAGGGGATGCGCCTTGGGTCACCCGTCAATGCCATGGCACCCGCAGAAGCACCATGATAGGAACGATAACGGGCAAGAATCTTATGTTTCCCGCTATAACCGCGTGCCAATTTGACCGCATTTTCATTGGCATCTGCACCTCCAAGGGTGAACATAAAATGATCCAGGTCTCCAGGCGTAATTTCTGACAATAACTTCCCAAGGATAGCACGTGGTTTTGTAGCCATACCTGGAGCAGCGTAAGGTAATGCTTTTGCCTGTTCAATAATTGCATTGATCACACGCTCATCTCCATGGCCAATATTTACACACATGGTCATCGAGTTGAAGTCAAGGTAGCGTTTTCCGTCCACATCCCAAAAATATACACCCTTGGCGTGTGTAATAGGTATCGGCGCAACCTTGGCTTGAGCAGACCAGGTCCAAAAATTATGCTCCAATGCTGTGGATAAAATTTCAGAATCAGGTAGATCAAACATAATTACCTCTGGATAATTATCAAATGAATTTTATTCATGATGCAGATAGTGTAATAGCAGCATGGTTTTGGGTCAAGACCCATCGAGAATAATTCCAGGCGTCAGGTACCAATTCGAAGCAGATATGAATTACGTCCGGCGTTATAATCCTTACTCATGGAAAGGAAGAGGGTTATCGCTTATATTGAGGTTAGTTTCGCTGTGATCGTTTGGGGGGCATCGTTTATAGCTACCAAACTGGCATTAAGAGATCTGGCACCGGTCACGGTTGTATGGTTACGCTTTGCAATCGGAGTATTCATCCTCGGCATTGCCACCATGTTAAGGCATCAATTCGAATTCCCCCAAAAAAAGGAGTTGCTATATTTTGCGCTTCTAGGATTTTTAGGAATTACCTTCCACCAGTGGCTGCAATCGACTGGTTTGGTCACTGCTCAAGCTTCAACCACTGCCTGGATCGTTGCAACCACACCCATTTTTATCGCTATCCTTAGCTGGATATTTTTGCGTGAAAAGATAAACTGGATCCAGATCATTGGTATTATCCTGGCCGCTATAGGTGTTATTCTGGTTGTCAGCAAGGGTGATTTTCCCGCACTTATAAATAATCACTTTGGTGAGCCTGGAGATATCTTGATCATGATCAGCGCTCTCAATTGGGCGGTTTTTTCCATCCTTTCAGCCCGAGGGCTTCAGAAACACCCTGCTACGCAAATGATGTTTTTTGTAATGCTGATCGGATGGTTGTTTACTTCGGTTCTTTTCTTTAACAATCGGAATGTTGCCGATATCAAGAATTTAACCTGGACCAGCTTGTTGAGCATCGGTTTTCTGGGAATATTTTGTTCTGGATTAGCCTATATAGCCTGGTATGACGGACTCAAAGCAGTACCTGCGACGCAGATAGGCGCGTTTCTTTACCTGGAACCCTTAGTAGCAGTTTTTGTTGCCTGGTTGGTTTTAGGAGAATACATGCTAAGCATAACCCTGTTAGGAGGTGTAATCATTTTATTAGGGGTTAGAATGGTGCAGAAATCCTGAGAATCTATTATTTATTTTTATAATCAAGTTTTGACTTTCCTTGCAGTTTAAAGTAAACTATTGAACTGTTTATAGGATTGATGTTTGGAGTGTGATTGTTGATGAAAAGAGCGCCAGCTCAAGAGTATGATTTTAGCCAGGCATTTACCCCAAACCGGATCAAGGGTTTGTGGCGAATGATGACTGGATTTAAATTGCATTACATTGTAGCAACGATTTGCCTTGCCATCGCTGCTCTGGCGAAGACTGCAACTTTCCTACTGCTACGCTATTTTGTTGATGATGTTCTTGATCAGGCAAATTACAGCCTCGGTGGAAATTTGAACCGAACCCTGATTATTGTTGCATTTGGTTTTGTGTGTTTGGCGGCAATAGAAGGAAGTTTTACCTATTTTTCTGGAAGGCTTGCCTCCTACACTGCTGAGGGGATTACCCGTAGGCTTAGAAATTATCTTTATGATCATATACAAAGGTTAGATTTTTCTTACCATGATAAAACTCCCACAGGCGAGTTGATTGAGAGATGTACTTCCGATGTTGATGCATTACGCCGTTTTTACAGTGACCAAGCGATTGCAGTGGGCAGGATAATTCTACTTTTTGTAATAAATTTCGTTGCCATTTTGAATTTAGATATAAAACTAGCATTTATTTCTATTGTTGTTGTACCAATCATCATTATGACATCCATATGGTTTTTTAAACGAGTAACCAAAGCATATGAATTTTATCAGGAACAGGAAGCAGTGCTTTCTACGACGCTCCAAGAAAATTTAGCAGGCGTACGTGTTGTAAAAGCTTTCGCCAGGCAAGAATATGAGATGAATAAGTTTAATATAGAGAATTGGGAGAAGTATATACGTGGTCGAAAATTAATGATTATGCACTCTTTTTTCTGGCCGGTCTCGGATATCGCGTGCAGTTTTCAATTATTATTCGGCTATTTGTTTGCAGGAACTATGGCAATAAACGGTGAAATTACTGTAGGTACTTACATGGCATATGCTGGGTTGGTTGGATGGTTGATATGGCCGATGCGAAATCTTGGCAGATTAATCGTCCAAACATCAACGGGCTTGGTTTCATATGGGCGTGTAATGGAAATCATCAAGCAAAAGCGCGAACCATTAACTGAAGGGAATTACAAACCAACCAAACCCATTGAAGGTGAACTCATATTTAATCAGGTAGGATTTGCTTATGAAGATAACCCACCAGTCCTGGCTGATATCAGCTTTAGCTGTAAACCAGGCCAGGTGGTAGCTTTATTGGGTTCTACTGGATCTGGTAAAACGACTCTGGTGAATTTACTTCCTCGTTTTTATGATTACACCACAGGCAGTATAAAACTGGATGGGGTGGAATTGAACGAGTATCCCCGGGAATATCTGCGAAGCCAGGTTGGAATCGTTGATCAAGAGCCATTCCTGTTTTCACGCTCCATTCGCGAAAACATTACTTACGGCATGGGCCGCGATGTTCCACAATCTGAAGTGGAGGAAGCGGCATCCTCAGCAGCCATTCACCAGGTGATCCTTACCTTTCCCGATGAATACGATACCCTGGTGGGTGAAAAAGGTGTAACCCTTTCGGGCGGTCAAAAGCAAAGGGTAACTATTGCACGGACGATCTTGAAGGATTCCCATTTACTCATCCTGGATGATTCCACATCATCAGTGGATACAGAAACAGAGGCTTGCATTCGTGAGTCTCTGATGGAAATAACCCCAAAAAGGACAACATTTATCATTGCTCATCGTATTCAAAGCGTGATGAATGCAGATTTAATTCTGGTGATGGATAAAGGAAGGATCATCCAAAAAGGAACGCATGAGCAGCTTTTTATACAGGAAGGTATGTATCGAAATATATACGATCTCCAGACACGTATCGATGATGAGTTGGAGCTAGAAATTTCACATGGCATGTCGAAAGAGTAAAAAGTGGCAGATATTGAGCTAGAGGAAGATGAATATACCAGTCAGATAACAGGTGCAACCTTTCGTCGTATCGTGGGACTCACCAAACCTCATCGGCGATGGGTTTTTGGATTCTGGCTCACGATTGCATTCACCTCAATTCTGGATGCTTTTTTTACATATTTGAACAAGGGGATTATTGATCAAGGGATCGTTGCACAGGACCAGCAAGCATTAATTCGTATCTTGATGCTCTATGGTGGTCTCATTCTGGTCCAATCCGGGTTTGTATTTACTTTTATTTATTTGTCAGGTGTTTTGGGAGAGCGTATTCAATACGACTTACGAAAGTCGATGTTCAACCACTTACAGGACCTGTCATTGGCATTTTACAGCCAAACATCGGTTGGCAGGCTGATGGCACGGGTTACATCTGACTCGGGACGTGTGTCGGAGCTGGTCACCTGGGGATTAGTTGATACTACCTGGGCAGTTATGAATATCATCACTTCAATGATTTTCATGATGATCATCAATTGGAGGCTGGCGTTAATTGTGTTACTGGCAGTACCCATCCTGCTTGTTATCGCAGTCCAGTTCCGCAAGCGGATATTGGTAGAATTTCGTAAGTCGCGCAAAGCAAATTCCAAAATTACCGGGTCATACAATGAGAATATTAGTGGTGTGAGAGTAGTTAAAGCATTGGGGAGAGAATCTGAAAATCTAAAAGAATTTAGTATTCTAACCAATGAAATGTACGCTTCCAGCTACCATGCTGCCTGGCTTTCAGCTTTGTTCCTTCCCACCGTGCAGATCATCTCTGCTGTTGCGTTAGGATTTATCGTCTGGTATGGTGGTTTACAAGCCAATCTTGGGATTATGACCATTGGAGGAATTCAGGCATTTGTGAGTTACCTGACCTTTATGATGTGGCCAATCCAGGACCTGGCACGCGTTTACGCAGAAATGCAACACTCCATAGCTTCAGCTGAGCGCATTTTTACCTTACTTGATTCACCTCCGGAAGTGTTCGATCGCCCAGGTGCAATTGATCCGCAAACGATCAAGGGAACCATAGAATTTGACCATGTCTACTTTACCTATGAGGATGGTAAGCCAGTACTTACAGATTTTTCTTTGAGGGTAGAACCGGGAGAAATGATAGCCTTAGTTGGACCAACCGGTGGAGGAAAAAGCACGATCGTCAACTTGTTATGTCGGTTTTACGAACCCAGGCGTGGGATTATCAGAATTGATGGAAGAGATTACACAGAATTCACCTTACATGGTATCCAATCTCGGATAGGTATAGTTTTGCAAACCCCTCACTTATTTTCAGGAACGGTCAGGGAGAATATTCGTTATGGATGTTTAAATGCTTCAGATGATGATGTTGAGGCAGCTTCCAAACTTGCAGGGGCGCATGATTTCATTCTAAATTTTGAAAAAAAGTACGAACAAGATGTAGGCGAAGGGGGAAACCTGCTCTCGGTTGGACAAAAGCAATTAATAAGTATTGCCAGGGCAATATTAGCAGAACCTGATATTTTCATAATGGATGAAGCAACCAGCTCGGTGGATACCCTGACAGAAGCACTCATTCAGCGCGGTATGGAAAACCTGATGCAGGGCAGAACAAGCTTTATCATTGCACATCGATTATCCACTATCAAGCGAGCAAACCGGATTATTGTCATCGAAGATGGCAGCATCACAGAAATCGGAACCCATGCAGAGTTGTTGCGTGCACATGGACATTATTATCGCCTATATACTCAGCAATTCCGCCAGGAGTTAGAGCAAGAATATGATGCTATGCTCAGTCGTGCATCACCCCAACCAGCGGAATAAGGCATTTACATGTCTTCTGCTTAAAATTCCTGCCTTCCAATATAAAATGGTTGTCTCATATGCTTGCAGAGTATAATATTTATACAAGCAATCAAAATATCATGATGCACTCATGGAGTTAATTATGACGGTAATAGGCAAACCTATTCAACGTGTGGATGCACTGGGTAAAGTAACCGGAGAAACAAGATACCCGGGTGATATCAATCTGCCTGATCAGGCATATATGAAGATTTTATTTGCTTCCCGACCACATGCAATCATACGTTCGATAGACACTACTCAAGCAGATGCGTTACCAGGAGTTATTGCTACTTTCACCGCCAAGGATGTTCCTGTCAATGAGTATGGCTTGATCATGAACGATCAGCCAGTATTATGTGGACCGGGGTCAAATAAACCATTTGCAGATCGAGTCCGTTTTATTGGGGACCAGGTGGCACTTGTAATTGCAGAGACTGAAGAAATTGCTACACGCGGGCGCGATTTGATCAAGGTTGAATATGAAGAATTACCGATCGTCACTGATATGGAAGCTGCCATGGATGATGATGGAACATTAATTCATCCAGACAGAGGATCGAATATATTTTGCCATTATCGCATCCGCAAAGGTGACGTTGATACAGCATTTGCTAATGCCGATGTAATTATTGAAGGGGAATACCGAACCCCCAGCCAGGAACATGCATATTTACAACCTGAAGCTGGACTTGGATATATTGACGAGGAAGGTCGAGTTACTGTACAGGTGGCAGGTCAATGGACACACGAAGATCAGCAACAAATAGCTCATGCAATAAACTTGCCATTGGACGCTGTTCGTGTGATCTATCCCGCTATTGGGGGAGCATTTGGCGGGCGAGAGGATATGTCGGTACAGATCGTATTAGCCCTGGCTGCATTGAGATTACAACAGCGAGGAATTATGCGACCTGTTAAGATTATCTGGAGTCGCGAAGAATCGATCATAGGACACCATAAGCGACATCCATATATCTTGAGAACCCGCTGGGGTGCAAAAAAGAATGGGAAATTGCTCGCAGCAGAAGTTGAGGTTATTGCTGATGGTGGGGCTTATGCGTATACATCAACAAAGGTACTGGGTAATGCCACCTTGATGTGCACAGGTCCGTATGAGATCCCTAATGTAAAAGTTGATTCTTACGCGGTCTACACCAATAACCTGCCCAATGGTGCCTTTAGAGGTTTCGGTGGTCCACAGGGTGCATTTGAAGCGGAAACCCAAATGAATCGCCTGGCGGAAAAGTTAAATATTGATCCAATTGAGATGCGACGCATCAATGTACTTAAAGAAGGTGCTCTATTATCTGTTGGCACCCCGCTTCCCAAAGGGGTGACGATTGGTTTGGTGGTGGAAAAATGCAAGGAAGAAATGAGGCAATCAACTATAGCTCATCAACCATCCAGTGATCCTCATTTACTGCGTGGTACAGGCTTCAGTTGTGCATTTAAAAATGTTGGTTTTTCGTTTGGTGCTCCAGAACAATCCACAGCAATTATCGAGATCCATGGCGATGCTGAGATCGATCATGTCGTACTTCGTCATGCAGGGGCTGATGTTGGCCAGGGTGCACACACGGTAATGATGCAAATTGCAGCAGAGACATTGGGAGTTCCAATTGAAAAAATCCACCTTATCGTATCCGATACAGCAGCTACTCCTGATTCTGGGAGTGCTTCAGCATCACGGATGACGTTTATGGCAGGAAATTCAATTAAAGGGGCATGTTTACAGGCATTAGAGAAGTGGGAGGCAGAAGAACGCCCTGCCAAAGTGACCTATCAATATAAACCACCTCGAACAACTCCCTTTGATCCACAGACGGGAAAATCAGAACCAAATTTTGCCTATGGATACGTTGCCCAGGGTGTGACAGTAGAAGTAGATATCGAAACAGGAAAAATAAAAATATTAGAAGTCATTTCGGTTAATGATGTCGGAAAAGCGGTTAATCCTATTTTGGTACAAGGTCAGATTGAAGGTGCTGTGGTGCAAGCCTCAGGATATGCGATCCTGGAGAATTTTATCCAGCGTGATGGTTTTGTTTTAACCCCTCAACTGTCGAATTATCTCATCCCGACTGTCCAGGATGTGCCTGATCAGGTAAGGTCGGTGGTGATGGAGTACGCGGATCCGTTAGGACCGTATGGTGCCCGTGGGATGGGCGAAATGCCATTCTTACCGCTTGCACCGGCGATAATCGACGCTGTTCATCAAGCAACAGGAGTGTGGTTTTATGAATTTCCATTGACACCGGAACGTGTTTTGAAAGGTTTGGGCAGGCTATGATAGTTCTTATACGCGGGGGTGGTGACCTGGCATCTGGAGTGGCTTTACGTTTACATCACGCCGGGTTCAAGATTGTTATGACTGAGCTGGCAAAGCCGCTTACCGTCAGGCGATTGGCTAGTTTTGGAGAAGCAATTTTTACTGGCGAAACAACCATAGAAGGTATCACGGCAAAACGCGTCAATGATATCGATGATCCACTACGGATATTACAGCTTTTATCTAAAGAACGGATTCCTGTATTGGCGGATCCTGAGGGAAAATCCATCCAATCAATCCATCCAACTGTTATCGTTGATGCACGAATGTTAAAATCTGCCCCCGAAGCCCTCAGGCACACCGCCAAGCTATATATCGGATTAGGGCCAGGATTTATCGGTGGAACAAATTGCCATGCGGTAGTTGAGACCCAACGTGGTCCATGGTTGGGTAGGGTATTGTGGGATAGCCCAGCCGCAACCGATAGCGGTGTCCCGGAGGTGGTCGGGAATAGACAATCCGAAAGGGTATTGTATGCCTCCAATGATGGACATCTGCTACCTTTCAAGGTTATTGGGGATTTGATTCAAGAGGGTGAGGCTGTCGCTGAGATCAATGGACAGCCGGTGATTGCACCATTTGCAGGAATGCTGCGAGGTTTAATTCATCCATCTGTTGATCTATCCTCCGGAATGAAAATTGGTGATCTTGATCCGCGTAATAATCCAGAATTATGCACCCATGTATCCGACAAAGCGCTTGCGATAGGTGGGGGAGTACTTGAAGCTATCCTATCCAAACCCGAGCTAAGACCGTTTTTATGGAAATAAGACCTTTATAGTGATGAAAACGGTCGTTTTACTGAATTTATACCGTAAATCAGTTAGAAGCCATGCGGTTAATTGAAGCGCTAAGATATTCTAAGGGAACACCTCTGGCATTCGTTGGAGCAGGAGGAAAAACCACTGCCCTGTTTACACTGGCTAGAGAACTGAAAGCAGTACAAGAGAATGCCGGTCTAAATAACACGGTTCTCGTAACTTCAACCACTCATTTCGGTTCCTGGCAGGCAGAGCTTAGTGATCATATATTTCAGGTAAATACTGAAGGAGATGTTTTCAAACTGGCTCAGAATTTACCACAAGGTGTGGTGCTCCTGGTTGGGGAAGAAGAAAATGAGAGATTGACAGGATTGGACCCTGGGTCACTTGAAAAAGTAAGAATGGTTGCAGAAGATCATTGTTTGTCCCTCCTTATTGAAGCAGATGGTTCACGTACCCGTCCATTAAAAGCACCTGCTGAACATGAGCCAGCCATTCCTGGTTTTACCCAGAGCGTCGTGGTTGTAGCAGGATTAAACGGTTTGGGAAAAAGAATATCAGACCGATGGATTCATCGTCCGGCAATATTCGCCAGGTTATCTGGTCAAAAAGTTGGTGATCAGGTTTCCGAGGAAGTGATTGTTAATATATTGCGTAACAAAAATGGTGGATTAAAAAATATTCCAATAAACGCACGAAGAATTGTATTACTCAACCAGGCAGATACGGTAGAGCTGCAGGCGCAAGGGAAATCCATCGCAGATCAGCTGAAAAAAGATTATCATTCGATCATCATTTCTTCATTTATTCAGGGAAATCATGTCCAAGCTTCCAATAATGACGAAAGTCTTGGTTCGACAAGGATTTTTGCAGTGAAAGAAAACGTTGCAGGGATCATTTTGGCAGCAGGTGGTTCCAGTCGGTTTGGTTATCCCAAGCAGCTTCTAGATTGGAAGGGGCAAACATTTATCCGCCATGTTATTCTTGCAGCTTTACATTCTGGATTATCACCAGTGATTGTTGTCGTAGGAGATTCCGATCAGAAGGTGATATCAGAGATATCTAACCTGCCTGTGCGCATAGTAAATAACGATCTATGGAAAACAGGAGTGAGTACATCAATAATAGCTGGTGTAAACGCGCTTTCAAGGAATATAGGCGCAGCCATATTTTTCCAAGCAGATCAACCCCAAGTATCAACCTTGCTTATAAATAGTCTAATTGAAGCACACGAGAAGAGCATGGGTTCGATCATTGCACCTCAAGTTGATGGACAACGCGGAAATCCCGTCTTGTTTGATGTTAATACATTTAGTGATCTTCTTGCTTTGAAGGGTGATGTTGGGGGAAGAGCTTTATTTTCCAAATTCCCGGTCGAGTGGGTATCCTGGCTCGACTCTAGACAATTAATGGACGTCGATAGTCCTGAAGATTACCAGAAATTTCTAGAAATATTTCCCGATAATGGGTTGTATCCATGATATCGGCTATCGTTTTAGCGGCAGGTCGATCCATCCGAATGGGCTCCATGAAATTGGTATTACCTTGGGGAAATACTACAGTGATCAGTAGTGTCATTGCCACCCTCCTGGAGGCAGGATTATTTGATATTTATGTTGTAACTGGTGACAATCGTAAAGAGCTGGAAGATGCTTTACAGAAATTTGATTTAAATTTTTGCACAAATCCAGATTATCTTCATGGCGAGATGTTATCTTCCGTCAGGGTCGGGCTTCAGTGCCTGGGTGATTACTCTGAAGCTGCTATGATTGTTCTTGGTGATCAACCTCAAGTTGAAGCTGAGGTGGTTCGTGCAATTATGGATCGGTATCAATTAACCAGGAATAAAATCATCGTTCCCAGTTATAAAATGCATCGCGGTCACCCTTGGTTAATAGATCGATCTTTATGGAGTGAGCTTCGCAACCTCACAATTGACCAAACTTTACGTGATTATTTGAATAAGAAACAAGAGAGTATCAGTTATATAAATGTGGATACAGCAAGTGTCATCATGGATTTGGATACACCTGGTGATTACCAAAAATATAATCCATGATTTAGAAATAATAAATCGCCCTTGCATTCTTTCCTGACTTATGCTATGGTTTGAAAGTTAAAGGTAGGTAGAGCAGATCGTTATATTCTTGAGCATCATGATTTATAAGAAATATTGAAAACTACCACACTCGAAAATTGTGCTCCAGCATATAGAATTATTAGAAATAAAGGTTTGGATTATTGACCGATGTCTGTGATTCGAGCATTTATTGCGATTGACCTTTCGCCTGAAATTCAGCAAAAATTGGAAGAGGTATCCAAGAATTACAAGTCTCAGCTGGCTAAAGTTCCTGTTCGGTGGGTGCCAGTCACAAATATACATTTAACCCTAAAATTTCTTGGTGATGTATCTTTGTCGAATATAAAAGTCCTCACGGCTATGATCCAGTCTGCGGTATCCATTCATCACCAATTTGAGATAACTGTTGGTGGTGCAGGGGCATTTCCCAATGCTCATCAACCGAGGGTAATATGGATTGGGATTCAAGCTCCACAAGAATTAACCGCGGTTCAAAATGCGATTGAAGTGGCAACGACCCGATTAGGATATTCACGTGAAGAACGTGCATTCTCACCCCATTTAACCCTTGGAAGGGTTTCACGTAACGCCACGTCACAAGATAGAAAAACTATTTCACTTACTCTCGAAAAAACCCGGATAGGATTTTTAGGCGCGACAACTGTGGAACAAGTTCATTTATACCGTAGTGACTTAACGCCTGAAGGGGCAGAATATACAAGGTTATTCTCAGCAACACTGCTTGAATAAGTAAATAAGATAAAGAGGTGAAATCTGGAAACATTAGACATAGCACGGGCAATCATTAATCACCTGGAAGAGAAGAAGGGTGAAAATATGGTGCTAATAGATATCAAGAAGCAGGCATTATTTGCTGATTACTTCATAGTATGTTCGGGCACCAGCGATAGGATGTTAAATGCATTAGCAAAATCAGTAGTTGAGTTTTTACATCAGGCTTATCACCTTCCAGTGAATGTGGAAGGTGAACCACGAGATGGATGGGTCTTACTTGATGCCGGCGATATTATTATCCATCTTTTTTCACCAGAAAAGAGAAATTATTACCGGCTAGAAGAACTTTGGTCTCAAGGTAAAACCTTGCTCCGAGTTCAGTAAAATTTGGATTACCCATGCGCGAGGTCGATTACAATATTCGAACTGCACTCAATTCTGATCGATCTCGATTAGCCAATTTAATCCATTTTGGCTCACATATTCACCAACACCTGGATTGGAAATCACCATTAGATTGGATCGGAAGTAAGCCCTACCCACTCATTGAGCTAAATGGTGGAGTAATTGCAGCATTAGCTTGTCCACCCGAGCTACCTGACTATACTTGGATCCGATTATTTGCGGTAAGCAATAATATAACCTCATCACAGGCATGGAGGTTGCTTTGGGGTGCTGCCATCGATGAGTTAACTGAGGCTAGAGTTATAGGTACAGCTGCGTTATCCCTGCAAGGCTGGTTTAATGAGATACTTGAAGCCAGTGATTTCCATCACACCGATAGCGTTATCGTGTTAATGACCGATAACATGGGTAGTATTCCCCGACCTAACCAGTTGGATATAAAAATACGCCCAATGGGATTAGAAGATCTTCCGGATGTTGTGAATATAGATAACTCTGCTTTTAGTTTGGAATGGGCAAATTCCATTTATTCATTAGAACTTGCCTACCAACAATCTTCCATTTCAAGGGTTGCTGAAATGGATGGGATAATTGTTGGATATCAATACAGTACTTCAAGTACAATTGGGGGGCATTTGGCCCGATTGGCAGTTAAAACCGACTATCAAGGAAAAGGCATCGGTTATTGCTTAGTCCATGATGTACTTACTGAATTCAGACGGAAAGGAGTATTGCACGTTACGGTTAATACCCAACAAAGCAACCAGTCATCTATAGCGCTTTATGAGCGTGCAGGATTTAAAAAAACGGGTGAAACCTACAGGGTTTACCAATATTTCGTTTAAAAATGAGGCTATTTATGTCACACTTTGAATTCGAGCGAAAATCATTTGATGGATTAAGTTTATATTTTCAGGGATGGCAACCTAACGAGGAAATAAAAGGTGTTATCTGCCTGGTCCATGGGCTGGGTGAGCATAGTGGTCGCTATGAACACTGGGCTGCTCTATTGAGTTCAGCAGGATATGCACTTTTGACTTATGATTTACGTGGACATGGAAAATCTGGAGGCCAGAGAGGTCATGCATCATCATTTGATGATTATCTAAAGGACACAGATATATTATTAAAGGAAGCTGCGGATAAATTCCCTGGGAAACCATGCTTTTTATATGGACACAGTTTGGGTGGATTGATCGTTAATTATTATGTATTATCTAAAAAACCTAAGCTTGCTGGTGTAATCGTCACTGCTTTGAGTAATAAAACTTCTCTTCAGGAACAAAAAGTAAAAATATTGCTATCTAAAATACTTGGATCACTTACGCCGGCAATGACCATTCAGACTGGCTTAGTTCCATCAACCATAAGTCGAGATCCTGAAGTGGTTGAACGATATATTAAGGATCCGCTTGTTCATCACCAGGTTACAGTTGGGTGGGGAAAAAGTGCACTTCAGGTGATTAGCTGGTCTGATCAACATGCCGGTGAATGGACGCTGCCAGTGCTGTACATGCATGGAGAGAAGGATGAACTCGGATATTCGGAAGGAAGCCGTGAATTTTCGAACAAAATAAAGGGTGATTGTACACTAAAAATCTGGCCAGGTTTGTTTCACGAAGTTCACAACGAGCCTGAAAAAGAACTAGTTTTTGAGTATTTACTTGACTGGCTCGATAGACATATAAAATGAGAATTTTATTACTGGACAAAGAATGATTCTCATGGGAAAATTCTGGCTTAGGATTTTTTATTGGGAGTGATGTATATGACTATTAGTAAAAGGGATGCCATAATAGCTCAGCGAACAAAGAAGAAGCGCCAACAGCGGATGAACACTTTGCTTTGGGTCGGTGGTTTTATCCTCGTTGTCATCCTATTATTTGCTTCTCCTTCGATCTACAATGCCTTTAAACCTGCCGGTGCTTTCGTACAAATCACACCTCAAGCACGTCCATTGGAAGATGGCAAGGCTATCGGGAATCCTGATGCCAAGGTGACCATCGAAGTTTATGAAGATTTTCAATGTCCGGCATGCAAGAGTTATACAGAATCAATTGAAAAAGAGCTATTAGCATCCAGTTATATCACTGATGGACAAGTACGCTATGTATTTATGCAATTTCCATTTCTTGACTCACAATCGGTGACAAAAGAATCTCATCAGGCAGCAAATGCTAGTATGTGTGCGTTGGAGCAAGGTCGTTTTTGGGATTATCATGATATGCTGTACACAAACCAGGGAGTGGTCGAAAATGGGGGTTCTTATAATGATAAACGACTGCAAGCGTTTGCGGAATCACTCGGCTTGGATATGACTGCCTTCAATAGTTGTTTTAGCGCCGATAAATATTCAGCTGATGTGGAATTAGATTATCAACAAGGTGTAAATTCAGGAGTCAATAGCACGCCATCTGTCTTATTGAATGGTTCGTTCGTTACACCTGGTGCAGTTCCTACCTACGATGAAATAAAAGCAGCTATTGATGCAGCCCTGGCGACTGGTGGATAGCCAATATAAATAATAATAAACTTAATGGGAGAGTGATTGGAACCACTCTCTCATTTTGTTTTATAAATATCCCGATTTGTTATTCTTTAGCGAGAGTGGATTTATTTTTCCCTGCTGCCTGATTTTCCAATAACTCGAGAACAAAACAGAGGGATGATAATCGGTTCACATAACGCAATAATTCCTTATTTTCGATATCGCTATGATGCAGTAAATACGCGATATGTCGTTCGGAACGTCTGATTATTGTACGCGCCAGGTCGATCATTGCACCAGCTTGTGAATCACCAGGAACGATGAACTCAGATGGAATATAAACAACATTACTGATCACCTCAATTTGGGTTTCCATCCAACTTACCCGCTCAGCAGATATTTTCCTTAATCGAGCAGCGTTTTCAGGTAAGGATGCGATTTCTGCCATGATATGGTACAGGTCTCTTTGGGCTTCTAACAAAATTAGATTCGTTTGAGGTGCCTGACACATTGACCGAGCCAGGCCGATAGCAGCATTTGCTTCGTCAAGTGCTCCTAGAGTCTCAATTCGATGATCATACTTTGGCGTTCTTCCTTCACCAAGGATACCTGTATATCCATCATCACCAGTTTGGGTGTAGAATTTAGTCATGGCATAACCTTATGTAGAAAGGAGTGGTCATATGCAAATTCGATGTCAACATTGTCACCGCCCGTTTGGTCTTGATAAGGATGTAGTCCATGCTGCATTGGACCAGTTATATAGTGAGGATTTGGGACATTATAATGTTCATTGCCCTCATTGTGGGAAATCTAACCAGGTTTCCCGCATAGAGCTTCAACGGGCAGCTCCGGATTGGAAAAAGCCAGAAACGAAAGCCAGCTGATTTTATTATTAGAAAAAGTGTATTGTACCGAGTGCAATACACTTTTAATTTTAATTAAAATAGAACTAATGCTAATTCCCTGCGATACTGTTGAGTAAGCGGATGATTATCTCCGAGTATTTCAAATAAACCAAGCAATATTTTCCTGACTCCATCATTATGATAGTGTTTATCCAAGCGAAGAATATCTATCACGCCATCCATTGCTGCAGGTAGGTTACCACGGATGATCAGTGTCAATGCATTATGAAAAGATGCTTCAATGGGATCATCCACGAAATCATCACCATGTAGATCATTGGTTAATGCCACAAATAAAGGACGCATTATTTCCATGTGTGCATATTCAGGGCTTGGTGGAAATTCATCCATTATTTTTTTTGCACCGGTATAATCACCTTGCATGAGGTTCGATTTTAATAATCCCAATAATCCAGCTGGATGATTTGGCGATTTCGATAAAAATACACGGAATGATGTTCCTGCGTCTTGCCAATCTTGCATCTCCAACTGGCTTTGACCTTTTTCAAGCAACAAGTCGATTTGACTGGGGGCGATGTTGCGGATGAATTCTTTTACCCTCGGTTCCGGTTGTAATCCAAGGAATTCAGAAACTACCTGTCCATCACGAAATGCCTTTACATTAGGAATAGAACGTACATTGAAACGTAAAGCTAGATTTGGATTATCATCGACATTGACTTTTGCCAGGCGAAACAATCCTTGTGCATCTCCGGTGATTTTTTCAAGGATGGGAGTGAGGCTTTTACATGGACGGCACCACTCCGCCCAAAAATCAACAATCACGGGGATATGATTTGAATAAGCAATTACCTCGTACTCAAAATCTGATTCAGTTACAATTCTTATAAACTCTGATGCCATATTTATAACTTCATTCATCTTCCGGGGCAATCGTACCCGGTTGGTTTACTTCCAACACATCTCCGTGTACGTTTATCTTGACTCGAAAACCCATCATTCCCATATAGGCTCTACCATCTTCAGGAATCCCAGTTTTGAGCACTGTTTCGAATTGTTGTTCAAGGTTTTTAAGCTGGTTTTCGATCAATGCCTTGGAGAAAATGTCATCCTGCCCTAGCATTTTCGCTGTCTGGTTGGCTAACTCGTCTTCATGGCCTTCTACTAGTTTACTCATCGTTAGAAGTATCTGACGATCCACATTTTCAGAAGGTATATGCCGGCGAAAACCAGCATCGTTCACGACATAGCAAGGTTCATCACCTACGTTAACCACCTCAACGGGTTGGTCATTTTCATCAAATATCAAACCTTGAAAAAGCGGTTGATTTGTCATAGAAATCTCGATTTAATAACCAATAATTGGTTTGATAAGCCAAAATATTCGCAACTGCAATCCCCAGGTAGCGGTCAAATTTCTGATATTTACCTGAGATAAAGTACAAGATTTACTCATAATAAAAAGGATTAAAAGTTTGCTTTTCTATGCCAATACTTTGAAATGCAATAATCTGAATAATATTTTCCATCAGACGATAATCCATTTAATATTGGTGTAATTATGCTGGTGTGGGTAAGATATCAGCAAGAACCCCAAGTGAATTATCCTGACTGTCATAATTCTACTATCCATTAAG
The DNA here is from genome assembly GCA_963822175.1 of uncultured Chloroflexia bacterium. Taxonomy (GTDB): domain Bacteria; phylum Chloroflexota; class Anaerolineae; order Anaerolineales; family UBA4823; genus FEB-25. Next base: position 1,044,890 of record CAWGGJ010000008.1, read on the forward strand.
ATTCATTATACATTTATTTTTACCTCAAAAACCACCGATCCTTTTCATATCTATATTATCTATATCATCAATTCAATTGATGAAGAATTAGTATACTTTCGTAAAATGTTCAGCATTTCTCTTGTTTGTGGTTCATCGGTGTAGATATATGTATGAACTTTGAGTTTTACTTGTTTCTGACAGCAGTTCAGCATTAAATGACTCTGATAATAATATATACTTAAGTGACCATTCAGAATGTGCAGCTATTAATAATAAATACTGGTCAGTTTGGTATAAAAAAAACATATAGTGTTATTTTAAGCGATAATTTCTACTAAAGTTCCTGTATCTTCGTAGATCTTCACCTCGTTGGGGGGGACAGACGGCATAGTCCATAAAAAGACCCATTTTGCTGCTTGAGGCGTAAGGTTAATGCAGCCATGACTTCGTGGCCGACCATAATAATTATGCCAATAAGTTCCATGAATTGCAATACCTTCCTCAGTGATATATGAATTCCATGGGACTCCTGGTAGATCATAGCCATTAGAAGCCAGGTTTCCGCGAGCCATATGACGGGAAGGTCGTTTATGAAATGTTATATACCTACCAGGTGGTGTTGAGAAATCACCATTTCTGAAAACCGCACCCGTGGCTACTCTAGCCATAAATACCGGATGATCAAATTCATATGCTATCATTACTTGTTCGGGAAGATACACCTCGATCCGCTTCATGCTTGATGGCACATTAGAAGACACCGGACTCAATTCCTCGGGTGGGATTAATCGTAAATGTGGAGCTGGTACGTAATACATGTATTCCCATTTATCATCCAGAATCCCATACCAGGGATTTCCTTTATCATCTCTTATAAACTCAGTTATCCAGTACGTCGTCGCATAATAAAACCTGTAAGCAACGGGATTATCATCACCTGGATCCCAATGGGCATCAGTGAATGGGACCGTTACTTCTGCAAGAACGCCATCCTGAGGAATTTCTTCGACAATCGGATTAGGTAAAGTAAGTACAGGCTGTATCGCTCCTGAGTGTGTATATCCCTCATCACCTACTTTATACCAGACTAAATTGAACAAATCCTTTATTGAACCAATCGTAATACCTGTGATAGGCAGAATCCAGTCACGCCAGTAGGTGTTTACGAGTTTGCCACTAAATGTCGGAGCATCATATACATCAACGGATGCATTCAAAACTCGCCCTTGTTGATTTTGGTCCAAGAATTCTACGGAATTCTTCATATCCAATGCCTGATGGATATTATTTAACTTATCTTGCCAGTCATGATGTAAATTTAAAAACTTACCTATCGGTGGAGCAGTAAATGTAATTGCAGCAGATATCCCCACACTACCCAATTTAAGGAATTCTCGTCGAGTTATGTATTTCGGTATGCTTTTATGTGCCATCACACAATTCAATAATGGACATTGACTAATGTTCCCACATCAGCCCAATAGAAAAGCCACTCGGCATCTGGGATGGAAAAATTCACACAACCATGACTCATTGGAGTGCCAAAATTATTGTGCCAATAAGTGCCGTGCAAACCATATCCACGATAAAAATACATTACATATGGGACATCGGGTAGATAGTATCCCGGTCCAGCCATATCAGCGTATTCATATTTTACATAAATATAATATTGACCAGTTACAGTTGGATGTTGCCAGGTACCCGTCGAAACAACAAATGAATTTATAAGTTGATTGTCTTCGTAAGCATATGCCATTTGATAAGTCAGATCCACATCTATCCAACGTCCTTCGCCATTCGATTCAGGTGGCTCATATATTGTTGGCAATGACGTAGGATAAGGTGTATCTGTTGGATAAGGAGTAAAAGTTGGTGTTGAAGTATCTGTGGGAAGCGGGGTGGCGGTATCAGTCGGTGTGGGGGTGGGGGTTTCGGTAGGCGTAGGTGATGGTGTAATTGTTGGAGTATTGCTCGGTGTAGGAGTATTGGATGCTTTGATCAAGCCTGCATGAGTTGAAATCAAGGATTCGGGTTTTGAAAAGAAATAATTGTAATAAAATCCCAATGCTGGTGAAACTAGCGCACTGGAGATAACAGCGAATAAAACAAAAATTACGACCCACCAGTGAAGGCTTATATGTGACTTGGTTTGAATAGTTGGCTTTGATGCAGACCCAGCTGGACGTGGTAATGCTTGAGCTTGATAGCGAATTGTTTCTGGTGGTTGTGGAGACGGCAGTAATCGTACACGATTAATCGCCCAGTGCATTCCCTGTCGCGCTCGTTTACTATTTGGGTTTATACTGAGTGCTTTTTGTAAATATACAACACTGGCGCGTGGTGCAGAAACTGCAGCAAGCCATAACCAGGGTTCTTCAATATTTGGATTTAAATTTATCGCTTTTTGAGCCCAATATCTGGTCTTGCTATGATTTCCTTGGTGATAGGATATCCGAGCGTTATCAAGTGCCTCACGAAGTGGATCGACATGATCGTTCATGGTATCTGGGTAGGTGTAATATCTTCATTGCGAACAAAGCATAATATTCCAGAGGTGATTCCATTGGCAAGTAAATCCTGATGTTGGGTGAGAATCTCACGGTCCAAATTCATGAATCCAGTTTCAATAATCGCTGCAGGAGTATCAGTGCTAATCTCATTAAAAGCATGATATTGAGTCATATCGCTTGTCACACTGCCCGAATGGAATTGCATTCCCGTTGCATCAGCATATCTTGACCTGAGACAGTTTGTTAATCTTGCTGTTTGTTCGGGGTATTTTGTTGAGATCGCAGCAGACACTTTGAAACCAGTAGCTTGATCGTTGATATATTCACAGGAATCTGCATGAATGGATAATAAAGCCAGGGCTTTATAATCCTTCAATCGAGGATCAAATTCAGCCAAAAGATCTACATCATACCCTTGGCTGACAAGTGCCTCTCTGACCATGCCTGCAACACTTAAATTAATATCAACTTCACGATAACCTCCAAGAGCATCTGAGCAAGTCGCACCCGAATCGTTTCCTGAGTGACCGGCAACAATGCCAATTCGTGGAACTGAACGCGGAGTTGTTGTTGGTATTTCAGGTTGGGGGGTAGTTTTTTGTGATGAAATCGCCTGCGATATCTTTTCAGATAAACCACCTGGAAGAAGTCCAGGTTCAGTCCATGCTGTGAAAAGTGTGGCAATCACAATAGCCACCACAATGACCATTTGGAGTTGATGAAACATTCCAACCGATGTGTTTTTTGGTTGAAGGGTTGTCTCTGATTTGGTTTTTATATCGTTTGTGGTTGATTCGTTATCCATTGGCTTGATACTACCTTAATTAACAATAGATGACAAGAGTTTTATATGTAAAAACACTTGACGATGTATCAGCGAAAAAGTATATTTTATATGATATTTTATGCGATGGAGAGTGCATGTATGATGCCAGAAGAACACCTATCAGAAAGTGATAGAGTATTTTTATTATCACTTGCGCGACATTCGATTGAGAATTATTTATATAATCAACCACTACCAAAATTGGATCTTCAAATTCTCGCTCCGATCCTGAAGCAGGAGGGGGCAAGCTTCGTTACATTAACAATCAGGGGAAATTTACGCGGATGTGTTGGCGCACTTGAACCTTATCAAAGCCTGGCAGAGGACGTTATCGAGCATGCAATAGCTGCTGCTTTCCAAGATTATCGTTTTCCTCCTGTCCAGGCAGCTGAAATTAAAGAACTACAGATAGAGATATCTTATTTAACCCGTCCGGAGATATTAAATTATGACAGCCCGTCAGATTTAGTAAAATTACTAAGACCCAAAATTGATGGTGTTGTCATTCGTGATGGTATACGCCGGGCTACATTCCTTCCACAAGTCTGGGAAAAAATCTCGGATCCCGAGGAATTCCTGGAGGAATTGTGTATGAAAATGGGATCTTCACCTGATCTATGGCGAAGAAAGAAACTGGAAGTATTAATATATCAAGTGGAAGAATTTCACGAATGATAATGAAATAGATATGCTAGTCTTCGTCTCCAAAATCAAATAAAGGTCCAATTGACTGGCGTGTGTAATTTCGAAATATAGCATCAGCAATCAGGGGGGCAACAGATAAAACGGTTAATTTTTCAGGTCTTTTTTCGGCTGGAATTGGAACTGTATCGGTTGTTATAAGATGTGTAATTTCAGGAATTGAAGTTAATTGAGTTAATGCATCACCAAAGAACAACCCATGTGTGCATACAGTATATATTTGTTTAATTCCCGCTTTCACTAAAAAGTGACTCAGGGTAATGACAGAACCACCTGTAGCAATTTCGTCATCATATATTATTGCGCGCTTAAAACCAAACACCTGTTTACCGATTAGATCTCCAATTTGGACTACCGTATCAGAAATGCGTGTTTTTTCTGCAGAAATTGATGAAAGGTTAAATTGATGTGCTAACCTTGCTGCAGAACTCGCTCTTCCGTAATCAGGAGCGACTACAACAGTATTTTCCCCATTAAATTTCTCTGCTTGTTGAAGCTCTCTCAAGTGATTAACAAAAATTCCTCTGGCGGTTAATGGATCTGTTGGAATTCGGAAAAATCCGTGCACCTGGGGTGAATGAAGCGTCATAGTCATAACATGTGTTGCACCTGCAGTTTCAAGCAAGTCTGCAATTAGCCGTGCGGTTATTGAGATCCGAGGAGCATTTTTCTTATCAGACCGGGCATATGAGAAATATGGAATAATGGCATGGATCTCTCGCGCTCCTGCGCCTCTGGCAATGTCGAGCATCATGAAGAGTTCAAGCAGGTGCTCACTTACCGGAGGTATCAATGATTGGACGATATAAACTGAACGTGATCGCACACTTGCTGCCAATTGGATGTATAAATTGTCATTGCTAAAGCGGGAAAAATGGGTCGCTTCTAAAGGGATACCTAAATGATGAGCAATTGCTGCTGCCAACTCAGGATGAGAACGCCCGCTAAATATCCTAACATCATCAGGATTTAGTTTCCAATCCATATTTCCTCCTTACAATGAACAGATATTTTGGTTATCGATTTTAAGTCTTTTGAATATACAGATTATATCTGTTATGTCTTGGTTGTCAAAATTCAAACTAGCATGGATAAAACATTAACTCCATAATCTATTATGTATATGATCCTCAACCCACACTTTTTGTGGGAAGAATATTAGTATTCTATTTCTACACCATTTTGTTCAAAATCAAATTCGCCGAGCCATTTATGCTGAATTAATAGTGACTATGGAGTTTTCTCTACTGATTTGGTGATATTGATTATTATTAAGAGTCAGGTTATTTCCATCCGGGAATATTACCAAGGTCTTTTTATCGTGCTTAATAACAGTCAATCCTTGATATTTTATTGTTACTGGCCACGGAAATGGATTGTGGCCAGTTAGCTCGAGTTTTGATGAATTTATGATTTTTATTCCAACGATATCTAGAAATAATCCAATAGGTATCAAGCTGGTAATCGTATTTTTCGCTCCAAGGGGACTTCCTGTTTCACAATGGTACGATTGATAAAAGGCTAAATCGTTTTGTTGAATATGGGTAACTGTCTTCATTATCCGTGTGAAAACTTCGGCAGATTTATTTCTCTCGCCGTAATGAATAAGTCCTTTTAGAACCATATCTATCCAAGGCAGGTATATTCCAAAATACTGTTCCGGAATTTTAGTCTTTCCAGGAAAATCAAAGCATGTCCGTAATCCATGAGGGCTAAGAAATTTCTTCTTATTTACGATAGTGAGATTAATAACTATCTTAGCCCTCTCATTCGAGGACATTCCTGCCCAAAGTGGAAATAATTGGGATTGATCCATTGATGTGAGATTTGTTGTGTATATAGTCACTAAATCATCAGGTTGGATTCCGTTTATTTCAACATGCTCAATATAACCATAGGTGTATTCACTGGTGACATAACCCGTACCTAACTGCCATCGGATTTTATTAGCTGCTATTTGTTCCACACGATGAGTACCAGTTACTCCATTTCCATGAATAAATATTTGAGCTGGACGGGTGGCTTCTTTTGAAGATTCTATCTTCATAATTGGGCGGATTGGGATTTGATATTCCTGATGAACATCAATAAAACCTGTACCCCTGATGACTCCGAGAGTTATTTCAGGTGGTGAGATATGTGAATCACGATCCCGGTAAAGATAACCTGCGAATTGTTCATTCCAGGATTGGTCCACAAATAATTTCAATCTTTCAGATACTGGTTCAAGCTGGTCAACTGCCTGATCACTGTTTATTAGCTTCGCAATAGATATTAATGAATTGCATTCTCGATAAAGATAGGAGCATAAATCAGGACTTTCAACTGTTGAGATATCCATTCCTAAAGACCAGGGATGTTCTCGGGAAAAAAGGGGCAGATCTTCAAAACCAGTTTGAAGAGTCTGGTCCCATTCTGGAATCAGATCACCATCGCGGTCATGAGTCCTGGTAAACCAGGATTGAAAAAAATCCAATAATTTCTGAAATATGGACTTAATATAAGCAATATCAGCGGTATATTCGTATAGACAAAGAGCAATCTCTGCTAGAATTGGAGTCGCAAGTATATGACTGCGTTGTCCGCTCAATCCTGGCTTCCAATCTATTTCACCGTCAGTGGTTTGCGCATCTAAAAAATTATCCAAAATTCCTCTTACCAATTCCGGAGAAGATGGTAGTAAGAAATTTGTCAGGTAATATGTATCAAGAGGTGTTTGACCATTCCATAAATGATTATATTCTGAGCCATCTTTTCGCAAAGAATAACCTTGATCGGGTTTTCTGGTTGTTACAAATGAAACGGTATGTGAATTCTGTGTTGGATTCATAATGAGTTGGTAAGCGATATTCTGGGATAAGAATAAAGCTGTATTCCAATCATTATTTCCAGTATATATTTCCAATTGTTGGGAATTTACTCTAGTAATCCGGGCAAAATCTGCATTCCAATTTTTGTTGATCACTTCTTTTGTTAAATTATATGAGCTGTTTGTATCTGCTAAGGCAGCATGAACCCAACGTGATTCCTCTTTTGCGTGAGGCGGGATGTGGTAGGATACAGTTAGAGATGGAAAAGGGCTTTTGGCTGGCTTGGCTCCACCAGTCAGGAATAAAACTGGTGCCAAGTCACCAGTATTTCCAGATAAAGTAGTAGTCATCTCAATTTCGTTAGTTGCCATTCTTGACCCATTTGGGGAAGGTAATAGCAATTCAGCCCATTCCAACTGTATATCACATGCTTCACGGCTGGTATTGGTCAACGTCGTTCTATTGGCAATGATTTGAGATCCGGGAACCCAATACTCAAGCTTGACGTTAATAGTGGAGAATGGTTTAAACGATACTTGAAGATAGTTTGGATGATACTGATGTATGGTTATTGGATGTAAAAAATGTGCTGGATCGTTAATTACAGTTCCATTTTGAATAAAACGAGGAAATATTCGACACAAGCGCGCTCTCAGTCCAAAAGTTGTTTCCAATGAAATCGCAGGTGGATCGGAGTCGCCCAATTTAAATTCCCATATATGGTCATTGATATATGAGGTCTGACCTAAACGGGCGTCTGCAGCTAATGGAAGGGATATTGATCGATTTGGAGTGTAGTTCCAGTTATGCATAAATAAATCACGACCTATTCATAGTGTATATATAGTCTGTTTTCTTGCGCATGTTATAATTTTCACTCATATTTAATTTATCATGGGAATAATTTTTCTGGTTGGAGGATTTGATGAGCATACAAAATGCACAACGTGGAATGTGGTTTGAAGAATTCGAAATTGGACAACAAATAATCACACCTGGCAGGACAATCACTGAAAGTGACATCGTCTCATTTGCAGGGTTATCCGGTGATTATAACCAAATTCATACAGATGCGGAGTTCAGTTCGAATACTCCATTTGGGAAAAGAGTCGCACACGGTTTGTTAGTACTTTCGATTGCCTCTGGTTTGGCGATGCGCACCGGTGTTTTAGAAGGTACGGTTATCGCTTTTCGAGAAATCAACAATTGGAAATTTTCACTTCCTATTTATATTGGGGATACTATTCATGTAGAGCTCAAAATTGTTGAAACCAAGCCGTTCCCTCGATTGGGAGGCGGATTAATCATTATCGAGCTGTCTGTTAAAAATCAAAAAAATGATGTTACGATGAAAGGTACCTGGACTGCATTGGTCGCCAGTAAGACACAGTAACTATGTCTAATTCTCCGGTTGATGGTGAGTTTAAAGAAATTTCAAAGCGATTTCACAAGTTGCTGGATTCTGACAAATCCCAGAGCAATACTATCGATGACCAAGGGCAAATTTCCAGAAATGAAGTTGCCAACGACCAACCATCACCTGGGAGTGAAACTAACTTAAATGCACAAGAACAGTCGACAACTGAGCAAAGTGCTAAACCACTAGCTCCATGTGTAGCAAGTCCAAATATGGAAATCGAAAATTCATCAGTAGAACCGTCGATTGATATTACTATTGCAAGTAGTGGTTTACAATCCAATTTGCTTATCAAAACGGATGATGAACAGGGCAAAATATCACTTCCTATTGATGAGTACGGTATGCCAATACCAGGACGGAACTGGAAAACTAACCAGCTACCAACCAATAAAGGCTCGGTTCAAAATAACCATCCACCAGTTACTATAAGTTCTTCCCTGAAGGCACAGACAAAACAACCGGATAGTAAGCATATCAGTCATTCCTCAAAAAAAGTTAGTAAACCAGCAAAGGATAAAAAAAAGCATCATTCGATATCTGCAAAACAAGGCATGGGTTGTTTATTTCGAATGGTGATTCTTGCATTGTTAGCAGGAATCTTTATTCTGATTGCAGGGGGTTCGTTTGTTTTATATGAATATTATAAAATTGCAGCTACATTGCCCAGTGTTGCTGACTTGCAACAAAAGGCATCATCATTCGAAACCACAAGAATTTATGATCGTAATGGGAATCTGCTTTATGAAATCCTAGATCCATCTGCGGGACGACGAACTTTTATTACTCTCGATAAAATATCTCCTTTGCTGGTTGCAGCGACGATCGCTACAGAAGACAAATCATTTTATAGTCATCCAGGATTTGATTGGACTGCAATTGTTAGGGCATTTTGGCAAAATATTAATAAAGGTGAGACAGTATCTGGAGCATCAACAATTACCCAACAGCTCGCCAGGAATTTAATACTATCCCCAGAAGAAAGATATGAACAATCCTATCTACGTAAAGTCAGAGAAGCATTACTGGCAGCTGAAATCACTCGTAGATACACAAAAGACCAGATACTCGAATTATATTTAAACGAGTTCTATTATGGTAACCTGGCCTATGGTGTTGAAGCTGCCTCAGAGACTTACTTCAATATACCCGCCAATCAGCTTAATCTTGCCCAGGCTTCATTTCTGGCGGGTTTACCACAAGCTCCATCAATCTATGACGTATACAATAATCGAGAAGTAACAAGAGAAAGACAAAAACAAGTTTTAACATTAATGTATGAAGCAAGTAATGAACAAGGCTGCATCTATGTTAGCAACAGTTCGGAAAGGATTTGTGTTAATGCGGTTGAGGCGGTCGATGCATATACAGCATTAGAAGATTATCAGTTTAATCCACCTTTTGTTCAGATGCGATACCCGCATTGGGTCACCTATATACGCTCCATTCTGGAATCCCAGTTTGATGCACAAACAATATACCGATCAGGATTCTCAATCTACACCACCATTGATCCCGGTTTACAGGAAGAAGCAGAGAGGCTGGTAAAAGAGCAGCTGGATAGCCTGGCAAATTCCAATGCCAATGATGGAGCATTGGTCGCCATAAATCCATCGAATGGTGAGATCCTGGCGATGGTCGGATCAGCTGACTTTTATAATGAAGCAATAGATGGCCAAGTAAATATGGCAATAAGTCCCACTCGCCAACCAGGTTCATCAATTAAACCAATCACGTATCTTGCAGCGTTTGAAAAAGGATGGACGCCTGCATCCTTGATTTGGGATGTGCCCTCTGAATTTCCTCCATCTGGAGATCCAAATGATCCACGTCCACCATATAAACCAGTCAATTATGATGGTCGATTTCATGGTCCGGTTACTGTTCGGTCTGCGTTGGCAAATTCCTATAATATCCCTGCAGTAAAAGCCCTTGAGTTTGCCGGGATATATGATGATCCCAACACCCCAAACGAAGATGGAATGATACCAATGGCGCAAAAGCTTGGGATATCCTCTCTAACTCGTTCGGACTATGGACTATCACTGACGCTTGGTGGTGGGGAGGTGAGTTTATTAGAGATGACTGGAGCTTATTCAGTAATTGCCAATGGAGGAATTACCGTACCCCGTGTCGCCATATCGCGCATACTAGATCATGAAGGCAATATTGTCTTTGAGAATCAACCTTTGACGGGTGATCAGGTCATACGAAAGGAACATGCTTTCTTAATTTCATCAATTCTTTCTGATAATGAAGCAAGAAGCCCGATGTTCGGTGCTACTTCAGTATTGAACCTGCCATTCCAGGTAGCAGCAAAAACCGGTACATCAAATGATTATCGAGATAACTGGACCCTTGGATATACACCAGATCTAGCTGTGGGTGTTTGGGTTGGAAATGCAGATTATGAACCGATGCAGGATGTTACAGGACTGACCGGCGCAGCCCCTATCTGGTCTAAATTCATGCAATATGCTATTCCAAAACTGACCAATAATAATCCGACTCAGTTTTCAAGACCCAGTGGGATCGTTGATAAAATCATATGTGGGATATCTGGAACAGAGCCGTCTGAGTGGTGTCCTGAACAACGTTTGGAGGTTTTTACAAATGACCAATTACCGCTACCAAGCTCGCTAGATTTGTGGACCAAGGTAGTATATGATACCTGGACTGGATTACGTGCTTCTTCTGCTTGTAGTCAATTTACCAAGGAGGAATATGCATTAAATATTACTGATCCTTGGGCGATTGGGTGGATTCAGAATGATCCTGAAGGACAGGCATGGGCAAGGGATATGGGTTTTACTGAACCGTTCAGGTTTGCACCACCACGGGAATGCCAATCGGATGATCCCCACCCGATCATAGAAATTTCTTCTCCGACTGAAGGCCAAACAATAACGATATCTCCTTTAGATATTTTTGGAAAGATTGATGTTTCTACTGATTTTCAAAAATTTAAATTAGAGTATGGTGTTGGTGATAATCCCGCCGAATGGATTGGGATAGCTGAGGGGAATCAGCCCGTAAGCCAACATGGAAAATTCTATAGTTGGGATATTAACTCGATTAATCCTGGCTTGATAACCCTACGTATTACTATGAATAGCATCCGTGGAGGTTTCGCTGAACGGAAAATTCACCTCAACATCCAGGTATCGACTCCCACACCTACGCTGACAATGACAATGGTTCCTACTTCAACACGAACACCATCACCAACGAATACAGAAACACCCTTTGCTACAGCAACACCGGTAGCAACAGATACACCGGTAGCAACAGATACACCGGTGGCTACAGATACACCGGTAGCTACAGATATGCCGGTAGCTACAGCAACACCTGTAGCTACAGAAACACCAATAGGTTCAGGAACATTAAATCCTCTGGCAACTCCTACCTTAACCCCGACTCTTATGATTACAGAGACTCCAACACCAACATATACTCCATAAATTGACGTTTCCACCCCATAATTGAACTAGATCAATCGCAATTGAGGCGTTGTGTAGGTTATTGGATCAAGAGAAATAAATTGCTCTAAATTCTCGCGGTTAAGCAAGGGATTTTCCGCTAAAGATCTAAGATGACGGAATTTTAGAAAGCGCCAATTTCCAAGCGTAGGATTAAATGCTTTGTACAGTCGGGGATCCCTACTTATTTTATAAATTACCATGTTTGCACGACTGGCAGGTATTACGATGAAATTTCTGGATGAAGTTTGTTCGCTGAAGAAAACCATCTCACCCATGGTAGCTGAGACGATTGGAAAGAAACGAAAATTAAATTCTCCAAGCCTATCTACCCAAGAAATCGCTGTCTTAACCTGATTAAATTTGTGGTCTATCCATTCCATATTAAGGTGCTCGGCTATCAGGTGGATATAAGAGTATGCATTCTCTAGATCCTTATCTCGCTCTTCCGGGATATCCTCAGCACGAAGGTGCCAATAATTACCAACCGATCCGTCTTTTTCCCCGTAGGATTCTAGAAAGACCTGAATAAATTCTGGATCCGGGGTGTATAACCCCGGAAAACTTTCACATATCGCTGCGTCTATCTCTTCAACATTGCATCCTGGGTGGTCATTTAAATATTTTATCAGTGTAGTCTCATAATTATCCGTAATCGATATTCGGTTAATTCTATCGATTGTGCGTAGCCATAAAAATACTGATTCAGAAATATCAGATGATCTGGTCGGACGTTCCTTTTCAGAAACAGATGAAATTTCAGGTTTTGATTGTTCTGTGCTCTCAGCGTCACCATCATCACTGGCAGTTTTTCCAATATCAAGTGAGAATAATGATCCTTGTACAGTAGGATTTCTATCTATAGCTTCTGTTGTTGACAAATCCTGGAGATTAAATCGCAAAAATCCTGAACGATAGGATAATGCTTCACGTGCAGAATTATATACTGTTGAGTAAGCCAAGGTAGGCGATGGTTCTTTTTTGTCAGTGGAATCGGAAATCCTTAAATGGTCATCGGCATTACTTTTATTATCGTCAGTGAGGCGTTCAAATCCAGGATTCCATAGTTGGATGATATTTACAAATGCTGATGTAATCGTATTAAAATAACTTGTCGGTTCACCCCGGGTCTCTAAATAGCTTTGTGCAGCTTGGACGCCCTGATCAATAAGCGATATGCCAGATTGTTCGGCTTCAAGATTATTCTCGCACTTCCAAACAATTTGTGCCTGTTCTTCCTCGGGGCGTAGGGCGATACCTTGTAGGCCACAACCTGCAAATCGTGCTGCTACCAATGCTGCAGCAACAAAACCCGGTTCTGCCTCACCTATCAAACCAAGAATATTGGTCGATGGATCAAGTAGATTAACCAGTTGTGTAAAAATTGAGGAGAGAGCAGTGGTATGCCACCCCCAGTCATACCTTTGGCGATGCAGAACACTTTTAAAAGCACCAACTGCATCTCTACCCCATAACCAACCTGCCCATAATGCCGATAATGTCCAAAATGCCTGGTTTGGACGTGGAATTGCTGCACAGACAGATCTAATATTTAAGTCTGATAATGAACTGGCAATGGAGATAAGCCTGCCTTCAAATACACAAATTCCTCCCGAAAGTGGAGGTACTTCAGGCCAGGTAAACACAGGAACCTTGGAATTATTTCCACCACTCGTATCTTTGCTCCAAATATCTATTCCTTTTTCCAGGGTTAGCCAGACGTTGTTCTCACGGAAATGGCGTGGGATGGTTAATTGACGACGCCTCTCGTGTTGTCCAAAAGGTTTCACCATGGAATTGGATTGGTCAAATGCATAGAGCAATAAGGCTGCTAGATGTTTTTGTTCGAGTGAAGTGATATTTAATCCTTCAATCTTATTGATGATTGTGATCAATGCATATAATGCCCGAGGAAGATAAACCGACAATGCTTGCTCGACGTGAATTCGGTCTTGATCGCTAGATGCTACCACCCGCTCCAATGCCCTGGCTTTATGTAATCCAACATTGGATATTTGACTGACACGTTCTGCATCATAGGGTGAACATGGATGTTCACCAGAGTCACCACAAGTCGGACATGTATAAATACGCGCATACGGCGAAGGATTCCCATGTTCCCATAAAAATGCATCTGCAGAAACAACCTGACCACAACGGGCGCAGCGGGTATTATATAGAGCACGAATATGCGGTTCAATTCGCTCTTCAGCTTTGTAAGATGATGCCAGTTCAGTTAATGAAGCCTTCAAAGCATCCTGCGTAGGGGGATCTGCAGCCATCTCAAGTAGAAATCTGGCAATTGGATTATTGGCTGTTACGAGAAGTCGGTAACCCGCCCGAGCAGCTTCAACTACAAGCCGAGGCGATGCACAGAAAGGATCTAAGATCCATGAACCTTGCGGAATATTATTCTGAAGCCATGTCGAAATTACACCTTTATAAATCGGTGGAAGGAATTGTGACAACGGTTCATGATTATCCAGATCTGAACCCGGTATAAATGGCATGGAATCGAACAGGTGTTTGTTCATCCAGTAATAGTATAACGGGAACAGTTAAAATTACAATAGATAAAAATGGTATACTTTTGGCAATATGAAGCTGATCATCCAAATTCCATGCCATAACGAAGCGCAAGTAATTTCAGAAACGATAAAATCACTTCCAAGTTCACTGGATGGGTTTGATACGGTCGAATATTTAGTAATTGATGATGGGAGCACCGATGGAACTGCAGATATTCCGCGTTCTATAGGTGTCCACCATTTAGTAATTCTGCCAAGTCACATGGGTTTAGCAGCTGCTTTTACCTCTGGCCTTGATGCATGTATCAAGCAAGGCGCTGATGTTATTGTGAACACAGATGCTGACAACCAATATCGGTCAGATGATATTCGTTTGTTGGTAAAACCTATCCTAGATGGAAAAGCTCAATTAGTTGTCGGTGACCGGGGGGTTGCAACATTGGAGGCTTTTTCTCCGTTTAAACGACTCCTTCAAAGGCTTGGAAGCTGGGTGGTTGGGCAAATTACTGGAATAGAAATTCCGGATGCTACCAGCGGTTTCCGTGCCCTGACCCGAGAAGCAGCACTACGAACCTTGGTATTAAATGATTATTCATATACTTTAGAAACATTGATCCAGGCTGGAGCGCACAAGATGCCTGTGGAATATGTAAAAATCCGGACCAATCCACAAACTCGTCCATCAAGATTGATACGGAGTGTTCCACATTACTTAGCAAACTCAAGTGCAACGATCGTCCGGTCATATACCATGTACCGTCCTTTACGTGTCTTTACAATATTAGGATTTATCCTACTCCTGGGAGGGTTTGCATTAGGGGGAAGATTTCTATATTTTTATATGATTGGTCAGGGAAGTGGGCATCTGCAATCGTTGGTGCTTGCAGCGGTGTTACTGATTGTTGGCTTTCAGGTATTACTAATTGGATTGGTAGCTGATTTAATAGGATTAATCGAAAAATCCTGGAAGAATTGTTATACCGGATTCGACTGCTTGAAGCTGGTCGAAGGGATGCACCGGAGAATAATAGTGGCTCTGGTTGATCATCAATGAAGGTTAGATCTTTAAAAATACTTATAATAAGCCCGGTATTATTATTTCTTTTATCAAGTTGTTCGTCATGGGTCATTTCAAGCCAGATTACAAACGAAAAATGGATGACGATAGATTCCGGTTCATCAGTCGGGCAAACATTTGTTGCCAATTACGATGGGCTACAGGAAGTTCGTTTTTTACTCGCTCCACAGGCTACCGCAAGCGGGTTATTAATTTTCCACCTACGCTCAGATCCAAACTCTGCAACTGACATTGAGACTGTTCAATTACCATTACAAAACAATAATCTAAAGGAATATTATCGTTTCAATTTCCCTTATATCGAAAATTCAAGCAATCAATACTATTATGGGTTTCTAGAACTTGATGGAGAAGGGAGCCTTGAAATTGCCTCCGGTAAAGCTACAGCTTATCAAAATGGAGCTGCCTATACTAACCATCAACCAGAAGATGCTCAACTAGTATTTACACTTGGCTATGGTCAAGATTTAGTATTTAAGGGCATATTTGGTGAACTATGTAGATGGCTCGCATACTTTTTAATTGCTATTATCCTATTCACATTACCAGGATGGACTTTATTGAGCTATCTATGGAACGGTTGGAGTGACTTGTATTTTCCCGAGAAAATCCCACTGTCAATTGGGCTTTCACTCTCCCTGTATTCATTACTAGTTTTATTTACTTATTTATTGCGTGTCCAACTGGGTGTATGGTATGCTTTTCTTCCCGTATTAATATCTGTTTGCCTACTCGGGTATAAAAATCGATATAACTTTAGGAAATTTACGCAAGCAAATAGGATTTCTCATAATATAAATATATTTTGGACGAAAATTTCCACACAGTCCGTCTCATATTTGGCATTATTCACTATCTTGCTGTTTTTGGTTATTTCCCGTTTCTGGGCAATGCGTAACCTTGATGTGCCCATGTGGAATGATTCACTGCACCATACTGTAATTACACAACTGATAACCGATAATCATGGTTTATTTTCTTCCTGGTTGCCATATGCACAATATAAAACTTTCAGCATGCATTTTGGTTTTCCGCTTGCTGCTGCCCTATTTTCGTGGGTAACCCTGGTGAGTAGTCAGTTATCTGTGCTTTATATAGGGCAATTCCTATCTATTTTTGCTGCCCTGGCGCTTTACCCCATCACAGTGAGATTATCGAATGGGAATCGGATTGGAGGTGTAGCAGCAGTATTAGTTGCAGGTTTGCTATCTCCGATGCCAGCATATTATATAAATTGGGGTCGGTATGCCCAACTTGCTGGGCAGGTAATTCTGCCAGTTTGCATGTGGATGATTTGGGATGTGTTGGAATACACCAAACATAACCCAAATTCAAACAAAATAATAAAAATGCCTTGGAAGAAAATCATCATTTCTGCGGGAACAATAACCGGTATGCTACTGGCAGAATTTCGGATGATATTTATTATTCTTACTTTTGTTATCGCCTGGATGATTGGATGGGGATTGTGTTATTGGAAAACTAATAAACGTTCGTGGCTGAATGGGTTGTTCTTTATGGTAGTAATCGGGGTGATTAGTATCCTATTATTCTTGCCTTGGGGAATTCGCCTACAAAATAGTAATTTAATCAATTACGCTTCGTATCAGGTTAAATCGGATACCCTGGTAAATTTTGTCGTTCAAGATTACAAGGCTTGGAAAAGCGTCTTTCATTATGTCCCACTAGGAATAGCTATTTTCGGTTTCTTCGGATGGTTATGGTCACTGATAAAGAAGGATTGGAAAACCGCCTCCCTTGGAATATGGGTTGTTGGAATGGCTACGCTGTATTCATTGATACTATTGAATATTCCCTGGGTACATTATGTCCAATCCTTTGCGGTGATCATCTCACTTTATATACCTGTTTCAATATTATGTGGATATTTTGCCAGCCAGCTGTTCACATGGACGGGTAAATGGAGATATGGCTGGATATTGGTATTCCTCATAATCATCTGCCTTGCTGCATATGGAACCTGGAATCAAAGAGATATTACTAAAGCCGATACGTACGCATTGGTCACACGACCGGACAACAGAGCTATGGATTGGATCAAAGAGAATACACAAACCAAATCGCTATTCTTGGTTGAAGGAACACATATTAATTGGGTAACAAATATTGTAGGCACTGATGCTGGTTGGTGGATACCTTTACTGGCAAATCGAGAAAATACCATGCCACCTCAATACGCAATATCAAACGAAATCCCAATTACCCCTGGATATTCTATGAGTTTAGTTGATTTGGTTGCTAAATTGAAACAAACAAGCCTGATTTCTACGGCTGGGATAAATTTACTATGTGATTACGGAATTACTCATATATACATTGGACAGGAACAGGGGTCAGTGGGTAATATTGGTAAACCTTTATTTACCCCAGCAGAATTAGAGATAAGTCCGGTACTTAAACAGATATACCACCAGGATCGGGTATATATCTACGCTGTTGAGGATGCTTGTGACCAGTGAACGGTCGTTAACCTGTTGTTATTTTGGTACATATCGGAAAAATTACAGCCGTAATCAAATGATGATTGCAGGTTTGAGATTAAATGGGGTAACAGTCATTGAATGTCACGAGACTTTATGGCATGGGATAGAAGATCGAGTTCAGGTGGCAAGAAGTGGTTGGATGAAGCCTTCATTTTGGTGGCGTTTTTTAAGTACTTATTGGCGCTTACTAAATAAATTTAATACAATAGGTGATTTTGATATCATAATTGTTGGATATCCAGGTCAATTTGATGTTTTTCTCGCCAAGGTTATTTCCTGGCGTAAACATAAACCATTAGTATGGGATATTTTCATGTCCATTTACCTGATCTCAATTGAGAGAGGATTGGATGAAGCCAATAAATTTTCGATCAAGTTGATGCATTGGCTGGAGGGTCTGGCAGTAAAACTTCCGCGTTTACTTATTTTGGACACAAGTGAATATGTAAATTGGTTCACAAAAAATTATGGGATAGAAGCTGAACGATTTCGTCTGGTGCCAACCGGTGCAGATAATCGCGTATTTTTCCCAATGCCTCATGATCCCAGTGGAGAGGAGATATTTCGGGTTTTATATGCAGGCACATTTATCCCTAATCATGGTGTCATATATATCGTCGAAGCAGCAAGATTATTAATGGGTGAAACTAATATATATTTTAATTTAATTGGTAAAGGACCAGATCTTGATAATGCAAGGCGATTTGTTGACCAAAACCAGCTAACGAATGTACGGTTTATTGAGTGGATGGAAAAGGAGGAATTATCTAAACAATATAACCAGGCAGATGTTTGCCTGGGTGCATTTGGCACTACGCCTCAATCATTGATGACGGTTCAGAACAAAATATATGAGACCCTGGCTATTGGAAAGCCATTAATCAGTGGGGATTCACCGGCTATTCGCCAAGTTTGCACACACCTGGAGAATATCTACTTATGCGAAAGAGCCAGTGCAAAATCAATTGCCGAGGCAATAATCACCTTGCGGAACGAGCCATCCTTACGGGAAAAAATTGCAAAAAATGGCTATAAATTATTTATTGAGCAATATGACCTGGCAAATAACGGTAATAGATATAAAACACATTTACTTGAGCTATTAGGGTGAAAATATTATTTTTACTGACCCAAGACCTAGAAAGCCCTGCGGGAGTAGGGCGTTATTTTCCATGGGCTCGGGGATTGGTTCAACTAGGCCATCAAGTGAGTATTGCTACTTTACACGCAAATTATTCGTCACTCAAGGTAAGAGATTTCTCCAGGGATGGCGTATATGTCCACTATATCGCTCAAATGCATGTGTTAAAGCAGAACAATCAAAAGATATACTTTCCAGCACACAAGCTAATTCAGGTATCAACCAGAGCAACGATTGAGCTTATTAAAGCTGCCTGGAGCAGTAAGGCAGATATTATCCAGCTCGGTAAACCACATCCGATGAATGGGATTGCCGGACTGATTGCGAGATACATGAAAAGCAAATTGGTCTTTCTTGATTGTGATGATTTTGAGATGGCAAATATACATTTCGGAGCAAATTGGCAGAAGATTGGGGTTCGATATTTCGAATCCCTGCTCCCCAAACGTGTAGATCTTGTAACGGTGCACACCACGTACTTACAAAATATGATATTAAAGTCGGGAGTGGATCTAAAACGAGTCATTTATTTCCCTCATGGTGCGGATCGGCATCGTTTTTCCCAAATCGATAAAACTAAGGTGGAGGAAATCCGCGCGAATACGGGTTTAATTGGAAAGAAGGTAATTGTTTATATAGGTAGTTTAAGTATGCCAAGCCATCCTATTGATATTCTATTGGATGCATTCCTCCAAGTGCGTACCGCGAATCCGCAAGCAATCCTGCTTATCGTTGGCGGTGGAGAAGAGTATGAACGCCTGGTCGCTCGAGTACGTTGGCTTGGATTGGATCAATCCGTCATCTTCATCGGGCGGGTTCCAGGTGCTGAAGTTCCGAATTATTATTCTTTGGCAGATATTGCTGTAGAACCAGTGATAGATAATGCTGTGGGTAGGAGCAGCCTGCCGTTAAAAATGTTTGAATCCTGGGCAGCTGGTGTCCCTTTTATAACACAGGATGTTGGTGATAGGAGAATGGTTATGGGGGACCCTCCAGCAGGATTAATCGCTCAAGCTGGCGATCCAAATTCTCTGGCTGAAGCAATCATCCGAATTTTAGCTGATCCTGAAATGGCAATTTCATTACGCAATCTTGGTTTTCAGCAGGCAGAAAAATATTCCTGGGAGAACCTTTCCAAGAAAATTGAAGCAGTTTACCAGGATGTTCTTGCGATTTCTTATGGTAAGTCACGTTAATCCCAACCGATCAAATATTATCGCAAGCATCGCCACACTACTTTCTGGGTCGGTAATCGCCCAAGTCATGACGGCATTGGCATTGCTTTTTACTGCGCGTCAATTATCTGCTGATGTTTATGGGCAATACGCGGCTTGTATAGCAATAACGAGTTTAGCATCAATCATATTTAGCCTGGGTTTGGATATATGGCTTTTAAGAGAGGGGGGCAGGACAAACCACAAGCTAGCAGAGCTGACGGGTAGTGTTCTTGGTATAAAAGTTGTTTTTGGGGTTATCTGGATGATTTTGTTTGCCCTGATAACTCCATTATTAAATCAGGATACATATCCGATCAAATTGATGTTATGGAGTATTTTATTAATCTGGTTAGATACATTAATAGCAACCACTTTGACTGCCTTCAAAGCAGCGTTACATAACAAGGTCCCAGCAATCTTGGAAGCAATTGCTGATTCCATCTGGTTTGGATTAACAATGTTGTTGATATTCTGGGGAGTTGGACAACCCGAAAAATACATCATGATCCGTGTTGGCGTTTCCAGCATTGCATTGTTAGTGGCAATATTGCTCTTGATCCGAAATGTTGGAATAAAATTTGATCAAAAGATTGCAAAGCAAGCACTCAGAAGCGCATTCCCATTTGCATCATCTGATTTTCTTGCAATGATTACGATGCGGGCAGACGTGGTTATAATCTCGATAACAATTGGTAAAACTGCAACTGGGCTTTATTCACCCGCCGTTGGGTTGGTAAATATGGCTTTTCTTGCCCCGATGGCGATATATATGGTCATGTTACCTGTTTTAAGTAACCTTTATAAACATAATCCACAACAAGCACAAAAAACTTCAATTAGAACGATATTCCTTTCATTAACTATTGGGGTTGGATTGACACTCATCTTTTTCTTTGGTGCGCCTTTACTTCCAATACTTCTTGGCCCATCCTATACGGATTCTGTATCTGCCTTGAAAATACTCAGTTTGGTATTATTATTCAAATGTGGATCATTTGCCTTTGTTACCATCATGGTGGCTACAAATCAACAGGCCAAACGTATACAGATCCAGGTCATTGCAGCTACAATAAATATCATATTAAATTTCCTTATTGTTTTTAAATATGGGATCAATGGGGTTGCGTTTGTTTATGTGATAACAGAAATAATACTTTTTGTTGGATACTCCTGGTATGTGTGGCGGACGAGATGGCTGAAAATATCTTGATCATTAATATTCACTCCTCCCAAAATCTAGGAGATGCTGCGCTCTTGAAAGTCACTTTACAGCAATTTCAATCAAATTTCCAATATAGCAAAATTACCTTGTGTATCGATGACGCTGCTAGTTCTCCGGAGGATTTGCCTAAAGTAGATTCTCTAGTTGCCTGGACGCATCCAAAGAATTCAGATGGTACCTTACGATGGGATTATAGAAAACTCTTCTGGTTGCTTCCCGCAACTTTGTTACCAGTATTGTGTCAACGTTTTTTTCATAAACCAATTTTTCTTCTAACTCCAAAGGGACTAAGGCCAACAATAGACGCTTATATACGCGCAAATATTGTCTTAAGTGAACCTGGTGGATTTTTATATAGCTCTGGTAGGGGGATCAGCTTATTACTTACTGTTTATTCCATCGCCTTGGCAATATTAGCTAAAAAACCAACTTTTATATTACCCCAATCGATAGGACCATTTAAACATGCCTGGGAAAGACAGATTATTCGCTGGATGATGAACCGTGTAAGGTTGGTTATGGTAAGAGAGCCTGTATCTCTTCGCACCATCCAATCAATCGGAGTTGACCGGAGACATGTACACCTCGTGCCAGATCTTGCTTTTGCTCTACCTCGCTCAAATAAACAAATGGGAATTCAGTGGCTATCAGATTTGGGCATTGATCTACAGAATGGACGGCCATTAATGGGGATGACAATCCTAAATTGGGGTGCGCAGAACACGAGTTTTTCCAGGCAGTTCGAGTATGAAGAAGCTTGCGTCGAAACAATAAAATGGTTTATTACTGAAAAAAATGGCCAAGTTATTTTATTTCCTCAAGTGGTCGGACCATATGCAAGCCAGGATGATAGAGTACCTGCACATAGGGTTGCGGAACGATTACCAGAACTGGAAAATTCTATATATGAAATAGAACAACCTCTGCCATTGGCCCTAATCAAGGCGGTCTATAGCTGTATGGATGTCTTTATTGGTACCAGGATGCATTCGAATATATTTGCAATATCTGAAGGCATTCCAGTTATTGCAATCGGGTATTTACATAAAACCCAGGGTTTTGCAGAAATGCTTGGGATTGAGCAATTGTTCATCAATATAGATCAGGTAAATGGGAATGCATTAATCGCATCTTTATCAAATCTATGGAATAATTATAAGTATTGGAAAGCTAAGATCGATGAGGTGGTACCAGGATATTATGAAGAGGCATCCAAGGTGGGTGGACTGGTAAGGCAAGATTACGAAATATGGCTTCGAGAAAATAATGGATAATCGAATTCGGATCCTCCTGATAATATTCAGTTTTGATATAGAGGCAATTGGAGGAGGTATTAGCCGATTTGTTGTGGGTCTTGGAAAGGCATTGGATCCAAGCATATTTCGTATATCTCTTTGTGGTTTGTGGAATCGTGGAACCCAAATTGAAGCTGATCGAATAAAAGAACTTAATACAGCAGGCATCCATGCCTTCACTTGTGCACCTTGGAATCCTCGACGACCCTATGCTTCTTTTTATCGTGCTTACTGTAATCTAAGGTCGTTGTTAAAAACAGAATCGATCGATATTGTTCACAGTCATTCACTTTTCGGAGATATTGTTGCATTATTATTAAAATTTTGAAGGAAAAGTACCGGTAATCTTGAGAACCTTGCACAATGAACTTCGTACGGAATGGAGCCGAAAGCCACTCAGGCGGTTGTTTCTCACCAATTTACTTTATCCATTGGCATTTGATGCTGAAATTGGGGTCAGTCAATTTATTACACAGAACTTAGATCAGCGTAGGATCGCCAAGCGATTAGGAAGACAAGCTATAACGATTTATAACGCTGTGGATATCAATCGTTTTAAATCCCATAATAAAGATCGCTTGATAATTCGGCGCGAAAATGGCATTCCTGATGATGCTTTCGTCCTTGGCTCGGTAGGACGTTTATCCAGGCAAAAAGGTTACGATATTTTACTTGATGCTGCTGTTGAGATAATACAGACCATAAAATCTGCCTATATTGTTATTATTGGCGAGGGTGAAGATGCGGAGATTCTTAAACAGAAAGCTTTCGATTTACAAATAGAAAATAGGGTATTGTTTACCGGTCCACGTCCTGACGTGGAACAATTATTATCTACGATGGATTTATTCATTTGTTCTTCCAGATGGGAGGGTTTATCAACCGCTGTGCTGGAATCCATGGCTGCTGGGATACCCATTATTGCGACCGATATACCAGGAAACCGGGAATTGTTGCAACACGGCATATCTGCATGGTTTGTTCCTTCAGAAGATCCTAATGCTTTAGCCAATGGTGTGATTGAGTGTTATCAAAACCAGCAACGGTCCAAGGAGTTTGCAGAAATCGCTTCTGGGAGAGTAAATTTATTTCGTATTGATGAAATTGCTAAAATCCATCAACAGGTGTATCAATTTTTTTATAATTGTAAAAACACTGGAGGGTGGTTAAATCATAAGAATCTAGATAATCGCATCCATGATCTTTTAGGTAATTTACCCTGATATCCAAGATGAAAGCAAAGTAAGATGTTTGACATAATAAAAAAGATTTGGAGAATGAATTCAAGTCGGAAATACTTATCAATCTTTGCGGAAAGGGCGGCAGCAGCTTTACCCGTTGATGGACATGTGCTTGATGCGGGAGCAGGTGATTGTCCCTATAAAGATTATTTCTCTCACGGTTTTTATAATGCTACCGATTTATGCCAGGTCGAAAAGGTTTATGGCAAGCTCAGTTTTATCAGTGATATAAAAAAAATTCCGGTAAGATCAGATTATTACGATTTAGTCTTTTGCTCACAAACATTGGAACACATGACCAATCCACAACGCGTGATCGATGAGATCAGTCGAGTTATCAAACCTGGTGGTCAATTGTGGCTCACGACCCCGTTATACTATGCAGAACATGAGATACCATTTGATTATTTTCGATATACCAAGTATGGATTGATGCATATTTTCCAAAGTGCTGGATTGAAGATCGAATTTATAGAATGGCTCGAAGGATATTATGGAACATTATCGTATCAACTCAAAGAAGCAACAAAAGCTCTTCCTTTAGTTCCTCGAATGTATGGAAGAGGCATAATTGGTTGGTTATTAGTTGCACCGCTCGGGTTATTAAAAGGGCAATTCGCATTATTAAGCGTTTTCTTTACCTGGTTGGATATCCGGTATAAATTTATTTCTGGTGGGCATTGTAAGAATTATGCAGTTATAGCTACAAAGCCCGCAAGATAGACAAATACCTATAATTTGATTTCCATTCGTCAATAAATATTAACTGAGAAAGGGTGGAAATATAGATAATATATGTGGCTAGGATTTTTGATCCCGAAGAAATATCATAAATAGCTATATTGAATTAAAGCTAATCTCAAATGAGTTCTTTATGCGATGAGAGGGAGCATAAAAATAGATTAGTGGCTAGAGAAATAATCAATAATTCTAGCCACTAATCCAGTAAACTATACAGTGGTTTTACGGATATGCAGTTGGTTCAGGATAAGATTGAGATGAACTCGTTGGAACAAGTGTTGGAATTATTACGCTTACACTTAGGACCCCAACATCAGTTACCTGGTCAGCCGGGAAGCTCCAAACCTTGGCATCTCCATTTGACTCTTGAATGACTTCATATAAATCAGGAACTTCTATGTCACCTATGACGATCACATAATCACCTGGATCGAAATTTGCGATGCTAAAATAACCGTAATCATCCGTATAGGTTCCCGGACTACGCCCAATATCCAGGATGTATGCTCCACCCTTTCCTTCTGCATCCCGGGCAACATTCGCTAGGCGAACGATTACATTCATATAAGGGCTGCCATCCTGATGAGTGACCTGTCCAATGATTGTTGCCTTCCCTGTTTCGGGAGGTGGGGGGGGAGTTACGGTCGGTAATACTTTTGGGTTAACGGTTGAAGGGGTAGCATTATTACATGCAGAGAGTAATATTATTAATAACAAAAATAAGCTGATTAGTTTTCGACTCATTGTCCAAGCTCCAATTTGAAGTAAAAGTAGATGAATGGTAACCGATTTTTGTAAGAAAAGCAATTATAAAAAATCACCCTTAAGGGTTATTGTCCAATTGGGGGTGAGATGTATAATTTATACAAATCTAGAGAAAACCATAAAAAAGGAGATATATCTATGAATAAAAAGTTACTAACCATTCTTATTATTTTCACAATCATGATGTCCGTATTTGTTGGAAGTGCCAGTGCCCAGGCATACAGCGCACACTTCACCACCTCTATCACCTATGTGAATGTAGGTGATGCAACAACAACCACCTTGGATCTGTTATTCTATGATGGTCCTGATCAGACAAGCCCAATCGTATTTGCCCTTCCTGCTCTTGCTCCTAATGCAGCTACGTCAGTCTATGTTGGGACGATAGCCCCAGTTCCGGCCGGATTTATGGGCGATGCCATCATGCAGTCAGATCAACCCATGCTGGTAACGTTGGTTCAGATTCCATCCGGTGTTGCCGATGTTAGAAATCGTGCCCTGTCCAATGGCTTCAGCGCTGGAGCAGCTCAATCTTTGATCGGAACGGTATTAAAGAATACGTTTGATTCAAATTCGATCATCGCCATCCAGAATGCGGATAGCGTTGCCAACGATGTCCTGGTTACATTCTATGATACCAGTGCAGCTCCCCAGTATACTGTAAACCAAACCATTGAATCAGGCGCTTCCTTCTATATTGATGTTGGCGCTCTTGCAGATTTCCCGACTCCATTTAATGGCTCAGCAGTTGCACTGGCAACCAAAGTTGGCGGTGGTGACGGTGCTATTGTAACCAGTGTTATGGAACTTAATATCGCTGCAGATGGTTTAAAGGCATTTGAAGGTGTATCATCCGGTGCTAACTTACTATATATGCCCTCTGCATTGTGTAATGTATTTGGCGGTCAAAATACATCCTACGCGGTTCAGAATGCGAGCCTGACTGAAAGCACAAATGTCAGCGTCCAATTCCGTGACCAAAATGGGAACGTTTATGATGCCACTAACAACATTGGCCCCGGCGCTAAGGCTAGTTTTGTAGCCTGTGACTCAATGCCAAGTGGTACTTATGGTTCTGCTGTGGTTACAAGCGATACCACGAATATCATCGCCATTGGAAAAGGTTATGGTGCTGGCCTAAGCACGGCTTTCAATGGCGTAGGCAGTGGATCTCAGACAAGTGTTATGCCATATGTTCGTTGGGCTAGTGATGCTAACTGGTTTGGATATAGTGTTACAAAAGGTCAACGAACCAATATCGCCATCCAGAATGTTGGTGATGACCTCGCAGCAGGTGACGTAATCACAATTGATTATACTAAACCAGATGGCACCATCGCCGGTACTCATACCTATACTGTAGGTGTAGGAGGTTTGCCAAGTGGTGGAAAAGTTAATTCAAGTGCATTCGATGCTGGATTAGCTGAATTCGGTTATTGGCCGGATGGCTCTTTCGGTGGTGCTGCAGTTGTAACCGGTCCTGTTGGTTCAGAACTGGTCACTATAGCTCGTGTTTCTTCACTGCTTTCATACCCACCAGCGAATTTTGTGGCTGAAGATTACAACGGTCAATAGACCATTAATTGATCAATCAATAAAAAGCGTAACGATAAGGGAGACCAACGATGTCTCCCTTATTTTTTTTGGACTTTCTTATAAAATTTGTTTGTTGGTGGGGGGTCGTTATAAAATTGTGAATTCACATCATCAAGATTTGACGCTCACTTGATTATTTATTGCACAACAACCAACATATTATTTGATGATTATTGGGATTGAGAGGGTGATAATTGCCTGGTAAGTGACGTTCTGATCACTTAATGATGTATCGATTTTGCCACCCAAGAAGAAGAGGTTCGTACCGATCGAAGTCATGCCAAAGAAGTCGCCGATGGGATTAGGCGCAGGTTCCAGAGATCTCCATACATCGGTTTGGGGGAAATAGATCAGGCCATAGCGATTTGACCGCTCAGAATCCCCGCCAAAAACATAGATCGTGTCTGCAATGGTAACTGCCTGGTTTCCCATGCGGATTTCAGGGATTGGGAAACCGGTTTCCCATGGATTGGCATCATCCTGATCATGTGAGGGTGTGTATATTTCGTTTACATTAACTGGTTGGTCATTATAGATGCCACCGATTACATATATCTTCCCACTAGCTTCTGCAGCACCAGGATAAGCCCTGGCCGTGGGCATGGATGTTCGTTCATACCAGGCATCTATTGTAGGATCATAAGAATAGACATTATTTCGGTATCCTTTTCCATCCCAGCCCCCGAAGATAAACAATTGTCCTTCAAATGCTACTAATCCGTAGCCGCATAGCGGGAGGGGCAATTGTGCACCCGTGTGCCATTTATCTGTACTGGTATCATAAATATCGAGTATATTTATCGGCTGTAGGGCATTTGCATCAGGATAACCGCCCGGAACATATATCAATCCGTTGATGACTGCTGCACGGGCATCAAATACTGGATGAGGTTTACCTGATAGGCTTGTCCAGGTGTTGGTCTGAGGGTCAAAAAGGTCCAATCCTCCATATACTCCTTGCTCAGTTATCCCACCGATGGAATATATTTGATTATCATACGCCACAACTGCTGAATTACTGCGGCCTGTCGGTAGAGGTTTTAAATATCGCCAGTGAGGCAGCGGAGTGGGTGTATTCACCGGTGGCAGGGAGGTAGCAGTGGATGTTGAAAGTAATGCCAGGCTTGGGCTCAATCTTAATCCCAAAATGATCAAGCCGATAAAGCCAGCAATAAAAAATAAAAATACCCATTGTGGTAATCTTCGCCCTTCGGTTCGAGTGGAATCGTTGATAGCTGGAACTATAGGAGTTTCTTCGACTTGTTCGAGGGTTGTTATTGGTTTAATTTCAGTTTCTTCGTCAATGATGCTTGTTGTTGGTGAGCTATCCACCAGGCCAGCCCGAACTGCATACATTGCAGCTTCGGTTCGGGATGAAACCCCAATTTTAGAAAAAATATTCCGCAAGTGTACTTTAACGGTGTTCGAGCTGATAAATAATTTCTGCGCGATTTCCTTGTTACCCGCCCCAGTTGCGACGAGTTTTAAAATATCCAGCTCGCGATCGCTTAGTTCGTTGAGTTCAGGATTTGGCATGTCTTCAAAATTATACACTATGGATTTACATTCCTTGACATCTATTTATTGGCTGGCTATAATCAGCAACGCATACGCGGGTGTTGCCAAGTGGTAAGGCAGTAGCTTCCCAAGCTACTATTCGTGGGTTCGAGTCCCATCACCCGCTCTACATTGATAGCAATTCATGGGCACCCGTGGAGGGTGTCCATTCGAGTCCCATCACCCGCTCTACATTGATAGCAATTCATGGGCACCCGTGGAGGGTGTCCATTCGAGTCCCATCACCCGCTCTACATTGATAGCAATTCATGGGCACCCGTGGAGAGTGTCCATTCGAGTCCCATCACCCGCTCTACATTGATAGCAATTCGTGGGCACCCGTGGAGGGTGTCCATTCGAGTCCCATCACCCGCTCTACATTGATAGCAATTCATGGGCACCCGTGGAGGGTGTCCATTCGAGTCCCATCACCTGCTCTAATGTTGGCCAGATCTTCGTAATTTTCCTTTGTAATATTTCTTCCCCTGATAGTCTTTCCTTTGTAATAAATATCGTAAAAACGAAACCAAGTAAGGGAGAAATGGTCTCATTACATTTATGGTATGATTAATTAGATATTAGATGAATCTTGATTTTCCATTAGTATATCTTCACAAGAAAATAGGAGGTGAATTGAGAAGATTAGCTTTTTTCTATCTGGTAATTGTTTCTGTACCCCTAAAAAAATATTCACTAACAATTAATGAAAATAGGAGGATCTCATGAAGTATTTACAAAGAATGTTTTCTCTGCTTTAATCCTGGGAATGTTGCTTGGGTTCACTAGTCCAGGCATACTACAGGCAAGAGCGGCTCAACCGGCTGTTGCCCAGGATATTCCATCCTCAAAATTCGAATCGCTGGTACTGAGCCAGCTTGAATCTGGCCCAGCTGATTTCTTTATTAATCTTACTGAACAGGCTGACCTGAGTGCTGCGAAGCAGATACTCACCAAGGAAGAAAAGGGTGCTTTTGTCTATAATGCCCTGGTCAATACTTCAAACCGTACTCAGGCAGATCTTCGTTCATACCTGGATAAACAAGAGGTTGATTACCAGGCCTTCTATATTGTGAATGCAATTTTAGTGAGAATGGGCAGCCTGGAGCTTGCTACAGCGGTTGCTTCACGACCTGAAGTGGCTGGAATCAGTGCTAATCATCCATTCCAACTTGATGAACCCATGATCAATCCTGATACGTTGAATCAACCACAGGCAATCGAACCTAACATCACATTTGTAAAAGCAGATCAGGTATGGGCGATGGGTTTCGACGGTCAAGGTACGGTCATGGCGGGTAATGATACCGGATTATATTGGAATCATCCTGCTCTTATTCGGCAGTACCGTGGTTGTACGAATCCTCCCGATTGCACAATAATCGATCACAATTACAACTGGTGGGACGCCACTGGCACCTATCCAAATGTGCCAGATGATGGCCATGGTCACGGTACCCATACAACCGGAACCATGGTGGGTGACGACGGTGGTGCCAATCAAATAGGTATGGCCCCTGGTGCACGGACTGTGCATTGTAAAAATATGACCAATAGTGGAAGTGGAGATGACGGGACATTCCTGACATGCTTTCAATGGGATTTGGCTCCCTGGGATCTGGCTGGGCAAAATCCACGACCAGATCTAGCCCCGGATGCGATCAATAATTCATGGGGTTACTGGGGTGGTGGTCAGAATCAATTCCGCGGCGCAGTTGATGCTCTCCTTGCCGCTGGTATTGTGGTTGAAGTCTCTTCAGGCAATGAAGGACCAGGATGTACGACACTGCGCAGCCCAGGCGACTACCTGGAAGTGTTTACGACTGGCTCGATCAATCATGCCAGCGCCTGGCCTGGAAGCATAACCGGCTTTAGCAGCCGTGGACCATCAAGCCTCGATGGGGACTATTTCCCAGATTTTATGGCGCCGGGCGAGAATATTCGTTCATCCGTTCCTGGGGGTAGTTATGAAGGTGGCTGGAGTGGTACTTCGATGGCAGGACCGCATGTCACCGCCCTCATTGGCTTGATCTGGTCTGCCAACCCGGCATTGCGCGGGCAAATTGAAACCACATACGACATCATCCAGCAAACAGTAGCACCAGTTAACCGGTCAATCTGGCACGAACTGCGGTGGTGATTACGTTACTGGTCCCAATAATGACTGGGGTTATGGCACCATTGACGCCTTAGCAGCTGTGCAAATGGCTATCACTTATGGCGGAGCCGGTGTACTTGAAGGCACGGTAACAGATAGCGTAACAGGATCGCCAGTTTCTGGAGTCACCGTGGGTGCAGTTCGCCAGGAAGGTGGAAGCTGGGCGGATACTACGGATGAAAATGGCTTTTATCAGATTACTGTAGCAGCGGGTACATTCGATGTTACCGCAAGCCATCCGCATTACACAAGATCAAACGATCAATGATGTGGTGGTTTCAGAAGATGCGACCACAGTCCAAGACATTATCCTGGAACCACGTGGTTTACTATATGGATTCGTGACCGATTTTGATAATGGCTTCGGATTGGATGGTGCGACAGTTTCTGCTGATAACGGTACCAGTGCTCTAACTGATGGCACTGGATACTATGAGATGTACCTGGATGAAGGGAACTACCAGGTTACAGCATCCATGCAGGATTATGCTCCGGAGGTCGCTCCGGTAAGCATCGATTCCGGTCAAAGCATACAACAAGACTTTGCCTTGTTGGCAGCCATCTCTGTTGTACCGGACCCGATCCATGCAGTGCGTAACCCTTGGTCAAACGGGATTAGTGGAAACGGCAGCCACAAACAACCTGCCTGAAGAATATATTTTCGAGTTCATTGAGCTCGAGAGTGGTATTTTGACAGGAGAGCAGGCGATCACTGGAAGCGGTGGCCCAGATCCATTTGGATATACCTATGTCGATTCAAATGAACCCGGTGGGGCACGGTTTGAGTGGGTGGATGCGACCGATGGCACTCCGCTTGGATTAGCCGATGACGGTGAAGCCAACGTCACCCTGCCATTTAGTTTTAACTTTTATGGCACGGCAGCAACCGATCTCCGGGTCGGAAACAATGGTGGCGTTTTGTTTAACACCACAACAGGCGATGTCGGTGTCACCAATGGTGACCTGGGAAGCACGACAACAATAACATTTTTGCTCCTTTTTGGGATGATATTGACTCCGATACAGGTGATGTTTATTATAAGACCGTCGGAACAGCGCCATATCGACAATTCATCGTCGAATGGTACAACCGACCGCACTTACAGCAATGTGGGAAATGCAACCTTTGAGCTGATCCTGTACGAGACAACGAATAATATCAAGTACCAGTATCTCGATGTGGTGTTTGGTAATGGATCCTATGATTATGGTGCCAGCGCCACTGCTGGGTATTCGCCAGACAGGGATAAATTACCTGCAATATTCGTATAACCAGCCGGTGATCCAAGATAGCATGGCGATATGCTTTGTGTTTCCGAATTCAGCTCCATGTGATGGGGGTGATGTATTGTGGTTCGGTGAAAGTATACCCGGTGGGACAATTCCTGCTGACGGCGGAAATCTCATCTGGGATACAACCTTTGATGCCACTGAAGCTGCAGGGATCGAGCAGCCGGGTGAATATCATGGAACTTTGCGCATGCAACCAACTTCAGGTGGCTTACCCGTAAAGTTGGTACCGGTTATGATGACAGTTTTACCTACTGCCACGCAAGGTTTACTGGAAGGCACAGTCACCAGCGATCGGCCAGGTGGGCCACTGGTAGCTG
This sequence comes from uncultured Chloroflexia bacterium, assembly GCA_963822175.1. Classification (GTDB taxonomy): domain Bacteria; phylum Chloroflexota; class Anaerolineae; order Anaerolineales; family UBA4823; genus FEB-25. Next base: position 1,077,272 of record CAWGGJ010000008.1, read on the forward strand.
ATATCCTCATCGAATCCAGCGATGGAATGACGTGGACCCTCACAACGGATGCGGATGGATATTACCAATACTATCTGGAAGAAGGAGACTATTCTGTCTCAGCCAGCTCAGCTGGCTATCTACCTCAGACAGCTCAAGTTACGGTTGTTGGCGAGCAAACCACTACTCAGGATTTTGTCCTGGTCCGGGATGCAGCCAATATTGTGGTCGATCCTTCCAGCTTTGAAGTGACGGTTGAATTAGGCCAATCGACTGTCGAAATAATGAACATCTCGAATCTTGGCGTTGAAGCGTTGAATTTCGAGATACATGAGAGAAACGGAGAATTCCTCCCGAATGCTGCTGGTGAAGATATCCTGGTCGTCGCGCATGATACTGCTGCTGCAGCAGCCATGGAGTCTGCACTTGTCACCCTGGGTTATACCTACCTGGAAGTGACTGATGCCGAGTTCCAGGCAATGACGGTCGAGCAGCTGTTGGAATACCTGGCAGTATTTCATGCAGGAACCACTGGAACAACAGGTGCACCAGGAGCAAGCGAGCTTTTGCTCACTGCATACCTGGATGCTGGTGGCTCACTGTTTATATCGGATAATGACCTGGGATATTACCGCACATGATTATGCTTTTTATGACACCTACCTGCAATCGATCTATGACATAGATGATGGTGGTACGATTATGTCGATGGACTTGACCTGATGGCTGGTTTGACCCTTGATTTATCCGCCGACCCATATCCAGATGGGATCACAGCCAGGGCTGAAGGAATCCCGATATTCCAATTCCAGGGTTCCGTTGAGCAGGGTGGTGTGGCGGTTGATCGCCTGGGTTATCGTGCCATTTATACTGCATTTGATTTCCAATATATTGCAGATCCTGCCCAGGAAGTTGAGGTGATCGATCGCGTACTCAATTTCATCGCAGTGACTGACCTTCCCTGGATCACAGAAGAACCAGTCTCCGGTAGTGTGGAGGCGGGTGGAAATCTGGATATCAATCTTACCTTCAATGCCGGTGTCGTTGCTGAACCGGGTACCTATACTGGTGAATTGCAGATTAAAAACAATGATCCCTACAATAGTACGGTGATCGTACCAATAATCATGCACGTCACTCCTCCAGGCGACGTTGGTAGGCTTGAAGGAACGATCACTGGTATGGGTTACTGCGATGTAGAAAGCAACCCCTTGGAAGCGCAGGTAGTGATCGAAAACAGTACCGGGATGACCTGGACAGTGACAAGTGATCCAGACACGGGGTATTACTTCCAGTGGCTGCCAGTTGATACCTACACAGTCATTGCCAGTGCACCAGGACATCAAGATGCATCAGGGCAGGCAGTTGTCGTAGGCCAGCAAACCACCACACTTGATCTTGCTCTCCGTTATATTGAGTCTTGCATGGACGTCTCTCCGACCTCATTCACGATCACGATGGCAGTCGATACTCAATTAACGCAGACCTTATCCGTAATGAATAACGGGGCAGGCGATTTGAACTGGGAAATACATGAAACAACCGCGACAGTACGGGCGGAAAATGTAGTTCCAGTTTATATTGGTGGAGATCCGTTTGGGAAAACGGCAGCAAATATTGCCGGTAATCCAGGCGGTTCGGCACCATCAATGTCACCCCAGGAAGTACTTCTTCAGGAAGGTTTTGAATCCGGAATCGTTCCTCCAACTGATTGGATGCTTCTTCAAACTAATCCACGTCAGACATGGAAGATCCAAACTGCTGTTGTTCCTTATGAAGGTACATATCTTGCCGATGTTGAGTACGATGCGTCTCTGGAACAACAAGATGAGGTACTCCTATCACCAGAATTGATGCTCCAATCTGGAATCCTGGATTTCTGGTCCTTTGGCAGCCTGTACTGGTGCCGCGATACTTACGACAATTGTGATCTTAATATCTGGATCGTTGTCGGTGACTGGGATGGAGGCACAGGGGACGACATTTATGTCGGTAAAGCAGATGATGATTGGACAACCACCTGGGCATGGGCAAATTCGGTATTTGATCTGACACCCCTCCTTCCAGGAGTACCTGTGCGTATCGCCTTCCAATATTACGGGCTGGATGGAGCACAGGTCGGCTTGGATGCCATTCTTCTGGATGGACAACTGGGTAGTTTATGGTCCGATGTCCCCTGGGTTACCGAAGTGCCCACCAGCGGTGTTACTTTACCTGACAGCACTTTCGATGTTGATATTGTCTTTGACTCGAGCGGCCTGACACCGGGAGAATGCTACGATGCCAGCCTTGGGTTGGTCCACGATGATCCGGGTATGTCAAATCCATTCTTTATTCCGTTGAGCCTGTGCATTGTTCTACCTGAGTATGGGGTTGAGCTTGAGCCTGAAGCATCCAGTGGAACCGGCATGCCAGGTGATGTGGTGGAATATACGCTACAACTGACAAATATGGGTAATGTTGCTGATACCTTTGATTTGTCCTATAGCAATGTTGACCCAGGCTGGGTCGTTGAACTGCCTGTATCCACCTTTGAACTGATGGCTGGAGAAAGCGTGGATGTGACGGTATATGTGACCATACCTGTAAATGCTGGAAATGGGGCATTTGATACCTTCACCCTTACCGCGACATCAGTAAATGACCCAGTAGCTTCTGATGACGTCGAGATCACGACAACAGCTGAACTAGATATTTTCAATTTCTGGTTACCTGTGATCAATAAGGGATGAAGCTGATACTTACTCACTAGTAAATGTTTTACAGGTAACGATGGATGCCTGTGGGTCGTATTCCCACAGGCATCTTTTACTTGTGATAAATATCTCAATAAATATTGTATAATTAATTATTAATGGAAAATTCTTTTCATTATTAAGCTCAAACTGGATATAATGTGGTATGATTAATTTTCAATATGCATCATATTAATGGTTATTACTGGAAATTAATCATTTGACTCTCAATTATTGGTAACAATTAAGTGAACCTCTTTTTCGATCGATTAACGAACAGCTTTCAATATAATATTTTTATGCACGCTCTTTTAATGATCGGGTTGAGCGTAGACGGTGGATTTTTCCTTTGAAACAACATTATTTTTAAGTAAAGAGAGAAGATTAACCGTTTCCATTCATAAATTGTTAGTTTTTAGATGTTCGATAGTTCATACCTAGAGGAAATAGAGTTTCTTTATTTTGGGTGAAATATGATTAGTTCATCGATTAATTTATTTGTCTCTAACATAAACTGTGATATGATTACACGTTGGTGAATCTCTGCTTAGGAATTCATGAGTAGTACACAAAGCTACATTACCGCAACTCCAATAGTGAACTTCCTGAGGGCGATATTATCCCTACTTAATGCTTTCATCCTAATTGTTGAAAATACAGGCAGCTTTTTGAGCTGGCTGATTTCATCATGATTATTTGTTTACACAAGTAATATTATCCATCATAAAGTTACCGGATAGGAAGGAGGTGTTGATCAATCGAAACCTGGGGGAGATAGTGTTTCGAGAAGAATATCAATATTGATATTTATTTCTTGTTGCTCTTTGGTTACAAAAATTCTTACAAAACCTTGGAGGTAAAATCACATGTCGAGAAAGTTTTTACAAATCACCTTTTCTCTCCTTCTGTTAACTGGCATGCTCCTTGGGTTCGCCATGAAAGACGGTGCGCTGGCCAATGCATTACAAGCACCGCTGGCGGATAACCCAACAGCGAAATTTGAATCGCTGCTTCTGAGCCAGCTCAATTCTGGATCCGCGGACTTCATTATTATGATGACCGAACAGGCGGATCTGAGTGCTGCCTACCAGTTACAGACTAAGGCTGAAAAGGGTCAATATGTGTTCGATACATTAACTGCGACTGCAGATCGCACACAGGCTGACCTACGTGCCTACTTGGATAGCCAGAGCGTAGATTATCAAGCCTTCTATATCGTCAATGCCATCCTGGTTAAAAACGGCACCCTTGATCTGGCACAGTCGATCGCAGCGCGGCCCGATGTGGCAACGATCAGCGCAAATCATACATTCCAATTACAAGAACCAATGATCAACCCTGATGCTCCAAACAGTCCCACAGCTGTTGAATCCAACATCAGCTTTGTTAATGCAGATGATGTTTGGACGATGGGTTACACTGGTCAAGGAACGGTGGTTGCGGGAAATGACACTGGCCTTTATTGGAGCCATCCGGCTTTGGTTCGCCAGTACCGTGGGTGCTTGAATCCACCTGATTGTACACAGATTGATCATAACTTCAATTGGTGGGATGCCACTGGAACTTATCCAACTGTACCAGACGATGGTCACGGACACGGCACTCACACCACCGGTACAATGGTGGGCGATGACGGCGTCGGTAACCAAATCGGTATGGCTCCTGGAGCTCGCACAGTCCATTGCAAGAACATGGATAATGGTGGTGGCGGCCAGGATGCCTGGTTCCTCACCTGCTTCCAGTGGGACCTTGCTCCCTGGGATCTGAGCGGTGCCAACCCAACCCCGGCTTATGCACCCGACTCGGTTAACAACTCCTGGGGCTACTGGGGTGGTGGTAATAATGTGTTCCGTGGCGCAGTTGATGCTCTCCTTGCTGCTGGTACCGTTGTTGAGGTTTCAGCTGGTAACGAAGGCGCTGGATGTACGACACTACGCAGCCCGGGAGACTACCAGGAAGTATTCACCACCGGCTCGGTGCAGCATAGCGGTGGTGTGATGCCCGGAACAATCACCGGATTCAGCAGCCGTGGGCCATCCTCTTTGGATGGCGGTTACTTCCCAGATTTCATGGCCCCTGGTGAGAATATCCGTTCATCCGTGCCTGGTGGTGGTTACCAGGGTGGCTGGAGTGGAACGTCCATGTCCGGCCCGCACGTCACAGCCCTGATCGGCTTGATCTGGTCTGCCAATCCGGCATTACGCGGACAGATTCAAACAACTTATGACATCATCCAGCAAACCGTGATACCTTTATCTGGTCAGCCCGGCTCGAACTGTGGTGGTGACTATCAAGTTGGTCCGAATAACGACTGGGGTTGGGGCACCATTGACGCTTATGCAGCAGTGAACCTGGCCATCTCCTATGGTGGCTCTGGTACCCTGCAAGGCACGGTCACTGATGCAGTTACCCTGTTACCAGTTGCCGGTGCGACGGTTAATGCAGCTCGGGAGGAAGGTGGCGCATGGTCTGATATTACCGATGCAAGTGGTTTTTATCAGATTACAGTTGCTGCAGGTACCTTCGATATAACCGCCAGTCACCCACATTATGTTACCGGATCGGCTGAGGATGTAGTAGTCGTGGAAGATGGGACAACTGTCCAGGACTTCTCTCTAACACCGCGTGGCTGGGCATTTGGCTACGTTTACGACTTTGACAATGGCACACCCATTGTCGGTGCCACTGTTACCGCTGAGGATGCCTCCTTCGCCACAACCGATGTCAATGGTTATTATGAGCTGTGGTTGGACGTCGGTGAGCACACCCTGACTGCAACCGCCCCGGACTATGCTCCGGAAAGTGCAGTAGTGAATATCGTCTCCGGCTTTGGCACCTGGCAGGATTTCTACCTGCAGGCAGCGGTGGTCTTTATCCCCTCGCCAATCAATGTCAACGTTCCGTTGGGCACCACCTTTAGCCAACCAGCTACCATCCTGAATCGCCAACCCTGGGATTATGCGTTTGAGTTCCAGGAACGCGATGGCGGTTACCTGCCATTGGGTGGACAATCAGTTAATGTTGCTTTGAAAGCTGGTCCTTCGACAGTACCTGCCAACACAGCGGTTGCTTTCAATGGCTATGAGGCACGGCCAGTCAGCACGGTTACCATAACCCCGAAAGCTGGGGGGATTAACCAGACCAATGTCCTCCTGCTGAACGCCGATTACGACAACGACGGCTACAGCCCGATCCGGGACATGCTCGTGGCCTATGGCGACCTGGATTCGGTGACTCTGTTCGATGCACGCTACGCCACGCCATCGCTGGACGAGCTACTGGCCTATAACGTCGTCGTGGTCTGGTCGAACTTCATGTTCGCCGATTCCAACGGCATGGGGAACGTACTGGCAGATTATGTCGATGCGGGCGGTAAGGTCATCGACCTGGAGTTTGGTATTGATCCCAACTGGGGATACCAGGGACGCTTCCGCACCGAAGGTTATACAGCTATGACGACTGCAGGTATGAGCTATATGAGCTCATGCCTGGGTACCTTTGATGCTGGACATCCGATCATGGATGGTATAACAGATGTTTGCGACCTGTACCGCGGCTATGTCACAGCACTAACCGCTGGATCCACCGAGGTCGCCCGCTGGCAGGACAACGAGCTGTTCGTGGCGGTCAAGGACGACGGCAGCGTGGCAACCATCAACGGCTACGTGGGCCAGGCCTTCCAGTGGTCCGGCCAGATGGCGGATGTGCTGCATAATGCCATCCTGTGGATTGCCGTGCCGGCAGATGTTCCTTGGCTGTCAGAGGTTCCTGAAGCAGGTATTGTACCTGCTGAAGGAAGCCTGCCTGTGGACATTAATTTCGATGCTTCTCCCGCTGCTGGTGTGACCCAGCCCGGTAGTTACTTTGCTGAGCTGACCGTCAAAGGTGATCCAAAAGTCAAAGTACCCGTTTACATGTACGTCGAAGCTCCCCAGAGTTGGGGCCGCATCGAAGGTACAGTGATGGGTCTCGGTTACTGTGATCAAGAACAGCTTCCTCTAAAGGATGCAGTAGTAGAGATCACTGGTGCAACTGGTAACAGCTGGACACTCTTAACCGATGCAAACGGCCATTGGGCAGTTTGGCTCGACTCTGCGGAAAATCCCCTGACCATAGAAGTTTCAGCGACTGGATATTTCGGTCAATCAACGACTGCAAATATCCTTCCTGGTGGAAATGTGGTGGTTGATTTCGGTCTTCGCTGGGACAAACCTTGCCTGACAGCAGATCCCCTCACCATGTCAGCCACCCTGGATATGGGTGCAACAAACACCCAGCAGCTGACCCTGACCAACACGGGTGCTGGCGCTGGAACCTTCGAGATGTCTGACCTCGAGAATGGCTACACACCTATGCGACAGGGTTTCCTGCCTGCTGCCACCCGACCGAGCACTCCGGACACAACCCCGACTTCGATCGGACGTGCCCCGAATGCCCCCTCGATCAGTGGTGCTGAGCTAGGTAAGGCGATCGCCCAGTTGGTGGGTGAACCTGCCTTCGCGGTGGATGTGTATCCCGGCTATAACCTGGTGACATTCCTCAATGACAACCCAGGTGGATGGACTGTTGTTGCAGGACTACCCGGCAACCAGTACTTCGCCGGTGATTTCATCAATGGTGACTTCAGCACCCTGTATGTGATCGATTATGCCACCAATACACTGTACACAGTAAACACAACCACTGGTGCTGTAACTACCATCGGTCCATCAACACCAAGAGCCGGTGAAACCTGGACAGGTCTGACTGGAGCTACTGATGGGACGATGTATGGTTCCACAACTAACATCAGCCGATCCACCCTGTACACAATAGATCTGGCAACGGGGGCTTCGACCGAGGTCGGCGAGATCACCAATGCCCCTGCGATCATCGACATCGCCGTCACCCCTGGTGGCGAAATGTTCGGTGTTGATATCGTCAATGATAACCTTGTCCAGATCGACCCGGCAACAGGTGCTGGCACGGTCATTGGTTACATTGGTTTCAATGCCAACTACGCCCAGGGTATGGACTATGAAGAAACCTCCGGAACCCTGTACCTGGCCGCATACAGCAGCCAGGGCGAGCTGCGCATTGCTGACCCGGCGACTGGTAACACGGTCCTGGTTGGTGCCTTCCCCGGTGGAGCTGAAGTCGACTCGCTCGGCTTTGCCACCGGTGGTGGTGGAGATGCTCTGTGGCTGAGTGAAAACCCGGCATCTGGAACGATCCCGGGCTACTGGCCGCTTGGTGTTTCGAAAACAACGGAAGGTACTGCACCACGAACGGGTCAAACTGGTAGTGTTACTCTCAATTCCATCGCAGTACCGGGTGGAAGCGTTCAGGCGGGACCCTGGCAACCAACCGGCCCGGTTGAACTTGAGCTGGACGACGGTAGCCCGGAGACATCGATAGGTATAGGTGGAACCTGGGAATTTGTCTTCGTCAACCGTTTCACACCGGATCCATCTTTCTTCCCATTGAACATCACTGAGGTATCGGTATTTTTCCCGAGTTTTGGCCTGGTGAATGTTGGCGATAATATGGAGTTAGTGTTGTATGAAAACACCAGCGGTAATTTTGATCCTGCAAATGGAGCAAACTTCCTGGCTTCCTTCCCAGTTACAGTCCAGTCTTTAGATCAATGGGATTCTTTCACTCTGCCCTACCCTGTGACCTTCTATGGCCCTGGAGATGTTATCGTGGGTGTGGTTGCCCTGGAAGTTCCTGGAACCAGCTACTGGCCCGCTGCGTTGGATACCACTGCCAGCCAGCAACGTTCATGGGCAGGATGGTGGTTAACCGCACCACCACCTGAGCCACCTCTCCTACCTCCAGATGATACTTGGATGTTAATTGATGATTTTATGGCAGGTAACTGGCTTATCCGTGCAAGTGGAGAGACAGTCCCAGCAGGTGGTAATACACAGGTCGTTGATGTGACCTTCGATGCTGGCCAGGTTACCCAGCCGGGTACCTATACTGGCCAGGTAAAGGCCAAGACCAATGACCCTGTGGCGAAGACCTTCACGGTTGACGTGACAATGTATGTCAACGCTCCTGCCAATTGGGGGCAGCTCTCCGGCACTGTCACCGGATTAGGCTACTGCGATGCCAACCCGGCACCCTTACAAGGCGCTCAGGTAGCGGTCGAGGGTGGCCTGACCGTTGAGACAGACGCCAACGGTGGCTACCTCCTGTGGCTGGAAAATGGCACGTACAACCTCACGGTGACAAAAGATGGTCACACGGTTGGGACTGCCACGGTAGTCATAGTAGGTCAGCAGATGACGGTCCAGGACTTCAACCTGCGTTGGACACAACCATGCTTGAGTGAAGATCCTGCCAGCCTTGAGGTGACCTTAGATCTCGGCGCAACAGCAGTTGAGCAGCTAACCCTGACCAACAACGGTGCAGCCGAAGGAACCTTTACGGTAGTTGACATGGACAAGGGATACACTCCCAAGCTGGCTCAAAAACCTCCGATGCCCACAGGGAAAACTGTAACACCGATGGGTGCCAGCTCAAATGCTGCTGTACAACCCTTCAAATCTCGCATTAATGCAGCCGAGATGTTGCTCATTACAACGACCGACACAAGTCAATCTGTTGAACGCGCTCTGAATGAGCTTGGGTATGTTTATGACTACTACTATGGTTCCCCATGGACAGGCATTGACTTCAGTCCATATAGCGTCGTGTTCGTGGCTATGGATGGTGGTCTGGCTGAGATAGCCGATATCCAGAAACTGCGCACAGACGTGATCGATGAAGGCAAGACCCTGATCTTCCTGGGTGGTACCTGTTACCAGCCATTTGCTCAAGGTATGAACGATTACCTTGTCCAGAATGACGTCAATAACTACTGCTGGCAGGTCACCGGCCAACCCAATTGGACACTGACTGATCCAACACATCCACTGGCAGCCGGACTACCTGACAGCTACAACTACGCGAATACCTCGGCTGGCTACTACCAGATCCGTGTTACCGATCCGGATGCCGAAGTGGTTGGCGTAAATGGCGAAAGCTGGCCAGCCTTCTTCCGAAAGACGACCGATGGCAACTTCATCTGGTACGTCGATTCGGTCTACTCCAGCTACTGGATGGACGCCAATGACTATGCATTCCTGAAGCAGGTCATCCAGAACTCGGTTGAAGCCACTGGTGGTGGTGATGCCCTGTGGTTAAGCGAAAACCCAACTGCTGGCACTGTGGCTCCGGATGGGGCAACGCAGGTTATCGATGTAACCTTCGATGCCAGTGTTGTCACCCAACCTGGAACCTACATGGCCGAGATCATGATCAAGACCAATGATTCCGTCAATAAGAAATTCGTTGTTCCTGCGGTCATGAACGTCAATGGTCCGGCTGACTGGGGTAGAGTGGAAGGCACTGTAAACTCACTCGGTTACTGCGAAATGGATCCATCTCTTCTCGAAGGTGCCACTGTAGAGATCGTCGGTGGACCAACCCTGGTAACTGATGCAAATGGTCACTACTCAACCTGGCTGGCTAATGGCACATACACCATCAACGTCACTGCTGACGGGCATCTTGCTGCGTCGGCGGTGGTTGTGATCACACCGCAGCAAACCACGGTCCAGGACTTCGCTTTACGGCGTGATTGCGCCTTGTGTGGCTGTCGTCCCGACTGCCCTGGAAGCCACCCTTGCCCCCGACACCCAGACTACACAAACGTTATCGCTTGTGAACTCAGGTGCCGGAGATGCCAGCTTCAAGATCACCGAGATGCTCGGCAGCCTTGGGCTTGGTAATGTACCAGCTGCCAATATCAACTTCAACCTCAAGGCTGGTATCAATGCAAATCTGACTGCTTCATCGCCTGCTGGTGCACTCGTTGCTGTTGCACCTGCTGCCAATCCTGAGGCAGTGCTGTGGGATCAGCCGCTAAGCTCGGTCAACCAAAACGCTTACGTCAACCAGGACTTCACTGACTTCGATGACTATGATTCATTCCTGGCAGATGACTTTGTCAATGTTGAGCCATGGGACGTCAGCGTGATCTTTGTACCTGGGAATGGGTGGAACGGCTTCAGCTCTCTGATGAGCGCCGAATCACTCACCTGGGCGATCTTTGCCGATAATGGCGGTATCCCTGATGGTGATCCACGCAGTGGTGGTGCTGTCTGGTCCATCACTTTGCCACCCACTGACCCGCAGGTAACAATCACCAATGGTAGTGGTGGTTTACCGTCGGATGCAACGCTTAACCTGGCTGTACCTGTGACAGTTCCTGATGGTCATTGGTGGCTGGTGTTCTATCCGACAATGCCATTCAGTGGTGGCGGTCAATATGGCCGACAACCCGCTGATACACTCAATAACGGCGTTGGTCAGTTCATCAATCCGGGTGGTGCCTTTGGTTATGGTACCGCCTGGCAGAATTGGACTGTCCTTGGTCCAACTCAACAGGATATCGCATTCCGTCTGGAAGGTGATGTTGCCAGCATCGATATCCCATGGCTGAGTGAGGATCCGACACAGGGTGTAGTGGCTGCCGATAGCACCGTGGACGTCGCAGTAACATTCGATGCAGCTGGATTGACTGAAGGCGATTACTTTGGAACGCTGAGAGTCAAGACCGGTGATCCGAATGTCGGCACTGTGGTTGTGCCCGTCACCCTGCATGTTGTAGCAGCAGAAATGCCTGAAGCTCACTTCACTGCAAGTCACGTGGTGGTTGGTCATACAACGGTCTTCACCTTTGACGGAAATGAGGGTGTTCCTCCAGCAGATGTATACAACTGGGACTTCGGAGATGGTGATTCCCATTCGGGAACATCGCCAGAGCCTATGTTCCACCAGTATACGACCTTTGGAACCTTCACGGTGACCCTGGAAGTGTGCAATACGGAAGGCTGTGATACCTTTGAAGGTGAAGCGATCGTCGATCCGCTCCAGCTCTTCCTGCCGTTGATGAATAAATAAACTCACATCCCTGCCTGGGTCATCCCGGGTTTGGGAGACGAGCAACATAAAGACTATCCCTGCGAGTGGAAACACTCGCAGGGTTTTTTATTCAAAATGGATATTAATGCTATACTTAGTCATACTCAACCTTACACTCGAGAAGTGATCAATGGTGAAACAGTCATTCGACCAAGAAGGTAAACCTTCTCATCATACAGAAGAGAAAAATACTGAGAAACAGCATACATCCAACACTGAAGACCTTGTCAGCGCATTACGTTCGGATATGCTTCCTGCAAGCGAAGCAATGCCTGCCTCAGAGAAAATATTTCAACGCGTCAATTTAAAATTAGTAGGTGGGATTTTTGTCATACTACTATTACTCATCCTAATATGGTATTTCTTGAGCGGGCCTGGAAGAGGGATGCTGGAGACTAAACTTGCCGGACTGGTAAAGGCGGAGGAAACACCTAACCAGCAAGTGAACCTGACACCATCTTTGGAAATAAGTCAGCCTGCACTACCCAGCAGTACTCCATTTACCAGCCCTACGGTCCGTCCAACAAACACGCAAGCAGCAATACTATTCCCTTCTCCAACACCCATCCCCCCAACGATAACACCTGAGCTCACCGCTACTTCATCCTCAGTATGCAGGGATGCCTTGACGATCACTTTGGAAGATGTAGGAAAAACGCTATGTGTACAGGGTACAGTGATCGAAACTGTCACCAAGCCAAACTATTTTATGGTGATATTTAGCACTGAACCAGGGTCTCTTTATCTGGTAACTTATGACCTGGTATGGACGCAAGGTGAGGTGGATACATGTTATCAGGTAACGGGAACAATTGATCGAATAGCCGAGAGACCCATCATGCTTTTTAGCTATCGTAACCTTCCAGAGGTGTGTCCATAATGGTAAAAAAGTACAGGTTTATTGTTAATCCAACAGCAGGGCAGGGTGCAGGTGGTCGTGCGATACCAGAGATCCATCGATTAGCCGCGGATAATCATCTAGATTATGACCTCATCACCACTGAACGTCCCGGACATGCAATTGACCTGGCTCAACAGGCTGCTGCTGAGGGGATCGGTATTGTTGTGTCGGTTGGCGGTGATGGAACTTCTAATGAAGTGGTGAATGGATTGATGCAAGCCTGGAACCGTGATTTTAGAGGAACAATCATGGGGATTATTGGTGTGGGACGTGGAAATGACTTTGCCTACGGTTTCGGTATCCCTGCAGGGCTTGATGCTGGTTTTAAAATTATTCAACGTGATCAACCATGTTGCATGGATGTTGGCTTCGTTGTTGGTGGGGACTATCCGAATGGTCGTTATTTTGGCAATGGGGTCGGGATTGGCTTCGATGCTGTGGTTGGTTTTGAAGCAGCTAAGCTGACCCATTTGCATGGTTTTACGAATTATGTTGTGGCAGCGCTTCGGACGATATTCCTTTTTTTCCACGCACCAAATTTACGCATCGAATATGATGATACTGTCATTACCCAACCATCCTTAATGGTCTCGATCATGAATGGGAGGCGAATGGGTGGGGGATTTATGATGGCACCAAACTCTTTCACAGATGATGGTCTTCTAGACTTATGCATAGCCGGCCAAACAAGCAGGATTGGTATCCTTGGATTGATACCAAAGTTTATGAAGGGAACACAGGCATCCCACCCGGTGATAACGACAGGTAGAGCCAGGAAAGTTCACGTAATTGCATTGTCTGGTGTATTACCGACACATGCTGATGGGGAAACAATATGTGTTGCGGGTAAGGAACTAATGGTAGAAGTAATAAAACAGCCGATCAAGATCTTTTGTGGACCGATTGATGCATGAGCCTGGCATACTCTATCGTTACTAGCTCAATTAAAGCCCTAACCCGAATTCTGTGCAAAGTCGATGGCAACCAGCTGAGTAATGTCCCTGCAGAAGGTCCATTGATCATTGTTAGCAATCATATCAATTTTATCGAAGTACCTGTCGTGTATACCCATCTGCAGCCTCGCAAAATTACAGGATTTGTTAAAGCTGAAACCTGGGATAACCCTGTTATGGGTTTCTTGTTTGACCTCTGGGATGGTATTCCCGTACAGCGAGGCGAGGCTGACTCGAATGCAATACGTGCTGCATTGGAGGCGCTTAAACAAGGGAAAATGCTTGCAATTGCTCCAGAAGGTACACGCAGTGGTGATGGCAAGTTAAAGAGAGGGTTACCGGGAATTGTCATGTTGGCTCATCTGAGTGATGCACCAATAATGCCCCTGGTTTATTATGGTGGGGAGAAAATTCATGAAAATTTAAATCACTTAAAAAGGACCGATTTCCACATTCGTGTTGGAAAGGTATTTAAGGTAATCTTTCCAGCTGGTAAACCAGACCGGAGCCTGAGAACAGTGATGACGGACGAAATCATGTATCAAATTGCATCATTGCTGCCGGAAGAATACCGTGGGTATTACTCAGATTCGTCGAAATTTACTACAAATTACATTAATTTCGTATAGACAATAGTACTATTGCTATGAAGATAGGCATTCAATAGATCTGATGGCAAAAATAGTATTTTTTTACCCGGATGGGCATGGAGCTCATTTTGAGCCTGGGCATCCTGAGCGGCCTGAACGCGTTGATGCAATTTTAACTACGCTTGAAGATTGCGGCATGTGGGATGTGTATCCAAAGATTCCAGCCGTAGAAATTCAAGACGATCTACTTCACTCAATTCATTCCCCAGCATATTTAAGCGTATTGGAGATGACATGCAAGAGAGCTGGTCATCTTGACATGGATACCTATACTACACCTGCTAGCTGGTCTCTAGCCCACCAGGCAGCTGGAGGAGCCGCTGCAATTGCTTCTGCAGTCTGGGAGAGAAAATCAGCGTGCGGATTTGCCTTAACCCGACCACCTGGTCACCATGCAATGCGTGGTCAGGGGATGGGTTTCTGCCTATTAAATAATATTGCCATTGCAGCTGAATATTTGATCAATAATCACTGTGCTCAAAGATTGGCAATTATAGATTTAGATCTTCATCACGGTAATGGGACCCAAGATATATTCTGGACCAGGGATGATGTGCTCTATATTTCTTGCCATCAATCACCTTTTTATCCGGGTTCAGGTCGGGTGGAAGATATCGGAAGTGGACCGGGCGAAGGTTGGACAGCTAACTTTCCACTCCCGGCTGGATCTGGGGATGGTGCTTTCCTTGCGATTATGGATGAGCTGATCATACCCCTCCTGGATAAAAATGTACCCCAGATGCTGCTAGTAAGTTATGGGTTCGATCCACATTGGCTGGATCCATTGGGTCAACTTCTTTTGACAGCAGATGGATACGCAAAATTGATAAAAAAATTATCCATGTGGGCTGGCACACATTGTGATGGACGAATAGCCTTATTCCTTGAAGGAGGCTATGACCTTAATGCAGGAAAGGCCTGCAGCCTGGCAGTGTTGTCTGCAATGCTGGAAACAGAATGGTCTGATCCATATCCTTGCCCCTATAAGGAGAACACAGCCTGGCATCACATGCTTAAAGTGGCTCACTCCATCTGGGGAATATAAATATTTTATGAATTTATTTGTTGTGATGAGCATAAAACCTTGCAATCTACCCGTTTCCATGTTAAAATAAACTTCGTAAAGTTATTAGTGTATGGCGACGTGGAAAAGTGGGCAACCCCCACTTTTCTTGCGTATAAGGCCAATCCCTTGGTGAAACTGTTCGGAGATTATTAAGGAATGAAAAACGAGTTCATGTTGGCGTTTAATGAGGTCCTCGAGGAAAAAGGGCTGCCGAAAAATGTAGTCCTGGAAGCACTCGAAGCTGCCATGGTTTCTGCCTATCGAAGGGCAGTCAATGCATCCAGTGCTCAATTGGTGGAAGCAAAGGTTGATCCGGAGACTGGATCAGTTACTGTCTATGCAGAAAAAGAGGTCGTGGATTCTGTTCAGGATGAGCGAACTGAAGTCTCTCTGGAAGATGCACTTAAGGTAGATCCAGGAACCGAGCTTGGCAGCATGGTCGTAGTTGAATCTACACCGAAGAATTTCGGCAGAGTAGCTGCACAAACAGCACGACAGGTGATTCAACAGCGTATCCGTGAAGCTGAACGGGATTCGCAGATGAAATATTATGCGAAACAGGTCGGCGATATCGTCAGTGGTGTGGTTCAAGCTGTCACACCGCAACAAGTGACCTTGGGATTGGACATGAAGGCAGAAGGTGTATTACCGCGCAACCAGCAGATCAATGGTGAGCATTTCAGGGTGCACGACCGAGTGCAATCATTATTACTCGAGGTAAAGCAAACACCACGCGGACCCCAAATCGTGCTTTCTCGTTCACATCGCAATTTCTTGCGTTGCCTATTAGAAAATGAAGTCCCTGAGATTTATCATGGGTTGGTGGAGATCCGGTCAATTGCTCGTGAGCCTGGACAACGCTCGAAGGTTGCCGTGGCTGCATTGCAGCCTGCAGTTGATCCGGTTGGTGCATGCGTGGGCATCAGGGGTGTCAGGATTCAGGCAATTGTCCGAGAATTAAATGATGAAAAAATTGATGTTATTGAGTTTGATTCTGATCCATCCTCGTATATTGCAAAAGCACTTAGCCCAGCCCGGGTAACTGGTGTGTATTTGAACGAACACGCCAAGGGTACAAAAACAGCCACCGTGGTAGTCATGGATGATCAGCTTAGCCTGGCGATCGGACGAGATGGTCAAAACGCACGTCTGGCCGCCAAATTGACCGGTTGGCGGATTGATATTAAATCTCTGCTTGAAGCCGCTGCAGATTCGGTTCATCGTTTACAAAGTGATCACGAATTTGCGTCGATGGCAGAGATTGAAGCAGAGAATATTCCCAGAGTTGAATCGATCCTTGCTAAGAAAGCTGAAGGACGTCCCATCACTCCTGAGGAATATCAATTCATGAGCCAATTCGTAGATAGAGTGGAGCGTGGATTGATTCATCGCAGAACAGCAGAAAAATTGGCTGATGAAGCACGTAGAAAAGAAACTCGGTCTCAGATACCAGAATCGGCGTTCAAGATGACGCTTGATGAATTGGAATTATCAGAAAGGATTTTTGATCTTCTAAGCTCATCAGGTTATGAGACTATTGGGGACCTAATGTTCCAATTAGCGTTGGATGAAGACGCAGTATTGGGCATCAGTGGTATTGGTCCGAAAGCCATGGATGAGATAAAGGAAAAAATTGGAAATATCTCATTTCCTGTTCCACAGGCAGAGGAAATACCTGTGGAAGTGGAAGAAGTATTGGTTCCCGAAGCAGAAGTTCCTACTGAGATTAGTCTTCCTACTATCGAGGAAATTGAGGCATTAAAACCTGTTGAAGCAGCCGAAATAGAACCAGGAGTAGTTGAAGAAGGAGTTCCGGCTGCAGAAGGTATTGAGATAGAACCTGTTGCTGAACAACCCGCTCCTGCTTTGATTGGTGAAGGCGCAGAAGAAGAAAAACCGATTGATTTCAATGAGATCTTTACCTTGAGGCCTGAGATCCTTGGTGTACAAGAAGCTGGAGAAGAAGAAGAAGAGGAAGAGCTCGACGAAAAAGGTAAAAAGAAGAAGAAAAAGAAGAAGAAATTTGTCGAAGTGGTATATGATCCCGATCGTGACATCACCCTCGTGAAGAGAAAAAGAAAACGCGGCGGTGGTTGGGAAGATGATTGGAATTTCTAATAATATATAAGAAGGCCATGTGCCCCGAAAAACCGGTAAAAAAAGGCATATTCCCCAGCGTACCTGTGTTGCTTGTAGGGAAGTATTGCCAAAGCGTTCACTGATTAGAATAGTACGAAGCCCGCAAGGTATTGTTATTGATCCGACGGGTAAGTTGGCGGGCAGAGGAGCATATCTTCATCTTCTGCGCTCTTGTTGGGATAGGGGATTGAAGGGTGCTCTATCAAGCGCTCTTAAGGTTGAATTGTCTCCAGAAGAACGCGAGCAACTAAGCAATTTTGCTTCGTCATTGCCGGATTAAGACGCTTATGATGAACGAGTGATCAAGGTTTCACCCGCTCATAGGGGTCATATAGATTGAAAATAAAGAGGTACCATATGAGCGATAATGGAAATAATACAAAGAAAATAGAAATATCCACCAGTATAACGGTGCGTGATTTAGCACAGATCATGCAAACAAGTCCCATCGATGTTATCAAGGCATTGATGTCGAATGGCGTAATGGCCAGCATTAATCAACAGGTTGATTTTGACACTGCAGCTATTGTGGCATCCGAGATGGGTTTTGATGCAGTTCCGGAGAGTCCAAAAGTCAGTGAACAGGATCTGGGAGAAATACCACAGTGGAGAAAAGTCATTGCGAGAGAATCCGCTGAAGACCTGGAAGCACGCCCTCCAGTTGTTACGATCCTTGGTCATGTTGACCATGGGAAGACAACCTTACTAGATGCCATTAGGGAAACGAATGTAGCCGAAGGAGAGGTTGGCGGGATAACTCAGCATATTGGGGCATATCAAGCTGAACATAACGGACATTTGATCACTTTCTTGGATACTCCAGGTCATGCTGCTTTCACTGCCATGCGGGCTCGAGGAGCACAAGGGGCTGATATTGTCATATTGGTGGTTGCCGCAGATGATGGTGTCATGCCACAGACCAAAGAAGCGATTGCACATGCTAAGGCTGCAAAAGTCCCTATCATTGTTGCAATGAATAAAATAGATAAATCCAACGCCGATCCGGGACGGGTGAGACAACAACTAGCTGAGGTTGGACTGGTTCCTGATGATTGGGACGGGGATACAATTGTTGTTCCATTGTCCGCAAAAAAAAGGGAAGGCTTAGAGGATTTGCTTGAAGCTATTGTTCTGGTTGCGGATAATATGGATATTCATGCCAATCCAAATGGAGAAGTGATTGGGACAGTTATTGAAGCCGAGTTGGATCGTACCAAAGGTTCATTAGCAACCTTATTGGTACAGAATGGTACCCTTGAAGTCGGTGACGTGGTTGTAGTAGGGAAGGCATATGGAAAACTAAAAGCCCTATTTGATTTCCGCGGCCGAAGGATAAGAAAAGCTGGACCATCCACACCGGTTTCAGTTATGGGACTGAGTGAGGTGCCACAAGCAGGTGATTTATTTCAGGTGGTAGCATCAGAGCGTGAAGCAAAAGCAGTTACAGCTGAGGTAACAAAATTAAAGGAAATTAGCCCTTCAGGCAAGATAGCTCAAATAACCCTTGAACAATTGTTCGATCAATATAAAGCAGGTGTGGTACCAGAGCTGCGTTTGATCGTCAAAGCAGATGTTCAAGGATCTTTAGAACCACTCATTTCATCATTAAAGGATTTATGTACCGAGGAACTCAAAGTAAACATTCTTTACGCTGAGACAGGGAATGTAACCGAAAATGATGTAATGCTTGCAGCTGCATCGAAAGCCGTCATTGTTGGTTTTAGTGTTCAGGCAGATGTATCTGCGCGTCGCCTGGCTGAGAAGGAAGGTGTTTCCATTCGGTTATATGAAATTATCTATAGAATGATCGAGGATATAGAGAAAGCATTGAATGGAATGCTTGAACCGGTTGATAAAGAAACTGTACTTGGACATGCAGAGGTAAGGAAGGTATTTCGTATATCCAAGGTCGGGAATATAGCTGGATGTTATATTGTTGATGGTGAGATCAGGCGGAATGCACGTGCAAAGGTATTACGAAATGGAGAGATCGTTGCAGTTGGTGAAATATCTTCAATAAAACACCTTCAAGAGGATGTACGTGAATTGAGGCAGGGATTTGAGTGCGGTATAGCCCTTCGGAATTTTAGTGATTTTATGGAAGGTGACCGCATTGAATGTGTATTGGTTGAAAAAGTGCCAGCGGCTTGATAGCATTAGAGGTTAAATTGGTTTCAAAAACAAGACTGACAAAAATAGCGGAGCGGATCTGGGAAGAACTCTCTGAAATCCTAATAATGGAGAGTAGCGATCCACGCTTGAAGGGTATTACCATCACTGATGTAAAGGTTGACCGGGAATTAGCCTTTGCTGATATTTATGTATGCACCATCGAGGGATCTGAGCATTCTCAAGCAGTGCTATCAGCATTAGAACACGCACAGGGATTTTTACGAAGCGAATTGGCTCACAGGATGGATTTACGTACATTCCCTCGATTGAGGTTTCATTGGGATCCAACTTTAGAACATGCCGATAAGATCGAACGCCTGATTAAAACTATCCATGAAGAAGACGTTCCTGAGCAAGCTGTTGTAAAAAAGAAGAAAAAGGCGACGGATAATAATGGATAGAAATCATGAATTGATCAAGACAATTCATAACCAACTTGAAAATGCCAGGAAGATTTTAGTTGTGTCACATCAACGTCCAGATGGTGATGCGATTGGTTCAGTTTTGAGTATTGGGTTACCACTTATTGCAGCTGGAAAAGATGTTCAAATGGTTTTGAGTGATGGAGTGCCAGAAAATTTTCAGTTTTTGCAAGGAAGCGAGCTCATCAAAACTAATCCCATTGGATCGGTAGACTATATTATTGTTCTTGATTCTGCAGAGGTTGAGCGGACCGGACCCGTTTTGGACGGTTATGGAATTCCTGATCTAAACATTGACCATCACATAACGAATACAATATTTGCAAAGACTAATCTTGTAGAAAGTGATGCAATAGCTACTACGGAAATCTTAGCTAAGTACTTAACTGATTTTGGCTTACATATAACCAAACCAGTTGCTAATTCATTATTGGTTGGAATTGTCACGGACACAATCGGATTTAGAACAACAAATGTTAACTCAAAAGCTCTGCGGATGGTAGCAGATTTAATTGACTTAGGTGGAGATTTGGCTGATGTATATCATCAGACAATTGTTAAGCAATCGTTAGCATCTGCCCGTTATTGGGGCGCGGGTTTATCAAAAATAAAAATGGAAGATGGATTAGTATGGACAACTTTGACCCTAAAGGAGCGGGAAGCCTCAGAATATCCATCGCGGGATGATGCCGATCTGGTAAAAGTATTATCAGCGATCGAAAATGCAAAAGTAGCCTTAATATTGACCGAACAACCCGCAGGATATGTTAAAATTAGCTGGCGCTTATGTGGGAGTATGCCGACAGATTTAAATGTGTCGGAAATAGCTCAAAAATTTGGGGGCGGGGGACACAAGGCGGCTGCTGGAGCGGATGTTAAAGGACAATTGAATGAGGTGTTAGTACGAGCATTAACATTTACTCAAGATTATATGAAAATTGAGAAATATTCTTTCATGGAGAAAACAAAGCCTAGTGATTAACGGGGACGATAGATATATGAATAAATCTTATGAAGATCAACTAAAAAATGCTGTGTCAGGTGTGCTAGTCGTAGATAAACCAGTCGGATTAACATCACATGATGTAGTCCAGATAATCAGACGTGGCACCAATATCCACCGTGCCGGGCATACAGGCACCTTAGATCCAAGAGCATCGGGTGTACTGGTAGTTCTAATTGGACCAGCAGTCCGGCTGAGTGAGTATGTATCGGCATCTGATAAGCGCTACCAGGCTACTATTCACCTAGGTAGTACAACGGACACTTTTGATTCTGAGGGCAAAATTACATCCTCCAAATCTGTTGAGCACATAACCGAGGAACAATTTGAAGAAGCATTACAGCAATTTATCGGTGAAATCCAACAAATTCCTCCACCCTACTCGGCAATTAAAGTGCAAGGACGCAAGGCGTACGAAATGGCTCGAGAAGGTGAAGAAGTGGAACTTCAACCGCGAACGATCAAGGTTTATAGTTTGGAATTGCTTGAATGGAATCCTCCTGAGGCGGTGATCGATGTGTTCTGTTCTTCAGGCACTTATGTTCGATCACTTGCTAATGATCTGGGAGCAGCATTGGGGTGCGGAGCTCACTTGGTCGGTTTACGAAGGACAAAAAGTGGTCGATTCACCCTGCGTGATGCTGTTCCTTTACGCCGGTTACAAGAAGCTTTCCATGTCGGTGACTGGTACAAATTCCTGATTCCGGCTGCTGAAGCCCTCGGGGATTGGACCATGGTTGAATTAGATGGGGACCAGGTTGAGCTTATCCGTCACGGGCATCGAATTGCAGCTGATGGTCAAACCAAGGGATGGGTACGAGGGATCAGCCAACAAGGTGACCTGGTTGCATTAATGGAGCTTGACGAGGTTACCAATGAATGGCAACCGCGAAAAGTATTTTTTTCTTGAAATAATGTTTGACGCCCCATGGTGCAGCATTTTTCTTCCCTTGATGGTGTTAATTTAGAGAATACCTGGTTGACCATCGGATCTTTTGATGGTGTTCATATAGGACACCAACAACTTATTCGAGAGTTAAATAATCAAGCTCATCAGGTTGGTGCAAAATCTGTTGTCCTAACCTTCCATCCACATCCAGCAGCAGTACTAAGAGGTAGAACTGGAGCTTTCTATTTAACTACGGTCCCAGAAAAAGTTAAGTATTTGGATGAATTGGGAACAGACATAGTTATCAGTCATCCTTTTACATATGAAGTATCCCAATCCAATGCCAGAGATTTTGTTGCTTACTTGATGATGCATCTTGGATTCCAACAGCTTTGGGTAGGTAATGATTTTGCCCTTGGTAAGGGCAGGGAAGGGGATATTAACTATCTTGAGCTTTTAGGGAGAGAGTTTCTATATAAACTTCATGTTTTTGAGCCAATTATCATTGATGGTCAAAAGGTGTCCTCTAGTTTAATTCGAACCCTTCTCTCGGAAGGTAATATTGTTGGCGTAAATCGGTATTTAGGAAGGCCATACTATCTTGAAGGGGATGTAGTTCATGGTGACGGTCGGGGAAAAAGCATTGGCATTCCTACTGCCAATATAGAGACTGGCTCTGAAAAACTAATTCCTGCTGCAGGTGTTTATGCCTGTAAAACACTAATCGATGGAAAAGTATGGCCTGCTGCGGTCAATATTGGAGTCCGCCCAACATTTCAGAGTACTGATCTAACATCGCACGTTGAAGCTCATATTGTTGATTATACACATGATATATATAATGAAAGACTATCACTCGAATTCCTTTCGAGACTAAGGGGGGAGCATAGATTTCTAAGCGTGGATGAGTTAATCAATCAAATTCATAAGGATATTAATTCGACCAGGGAAGAATTTAGAAGTTCTCAATAATAGTCCGAAGGCCATTTAAATGATAGGAATTGATTTATGAGACAATATCTTGGTTTACTTCAATATATCTTTGATAATGGTATCAGAAAGGATGATAGAACTGGAACTGGGACATTATCTGTTTTTGGATATCAGATGAGATTTGATCTTAGTGTTGGATTTCCCTTGCTTACCACCAAAAAAATAAACATAAAATCCGTGATATATGAACTACTCTGGTTTTTACGGGGGGAAAGTAATATCCGATATCTAAAAGAGCATGGTGTTGGAATTTGGGATGAATGGGCAAATGATGCTGGTGATCTAGGTCCGGTGTATGGTGTTCAATGGAGAAACTGGAAAACAGCAGATGGGAATGTTATTGACCAGATCAGCCAAGTCATCAATATGATAAAGAAAGAACCGAATTCCAGGCGATTAATTGTGAATGCTTGGAATGTTGGCGAACTTTCGAAGATGGCTTTACCACCCTGTCATTTACTATTCCAATTTTATGTGGCTGATGGAAAACTTTCATGCCAATTTTATCAACGCTCGGCAGATGTATTTCTAGGCGTTCCGTTTAACATCGCTTCATATGCATTACTTACCATGATGGTAGCCCAGGTTTGCAACTTGGGAGTTGGTGAGTTAGTACAAAGCACGGGAGATACACACCTGTATTTAAACCATTTTGAGCAGGCGAAAATCCAACTGTTGCGTGAACCTTTTCCACTATCAAGGATGAAAATTAATCCCGGTGTAACTTCAATCTTCGATTTTAAGTATGAAGATTTTGAGTTAGTCGATTACATATCCCACCCTCATATTAAAGCGGAGATCTCTGTGTGATCATATCCATAATTGTGGCCATGGATGAAAAGGGTGGGATTGGTAAAAACAACCAGCTTCCATGGCATATTCCATCTGATCTAAAGAGATTTAAAAAAATTACGCTTGGACACCACATCGTTATGGGAAGGAAAACATACCAGACCATTGGTAAACCCTTACCAGGCAGAGTGATGATCGTTGTCTCCCGTCAAAAGGACTTTCAGGCTGAAGGATGCCTGGTTGTGAATACTCTTGATGCAGCGAAAAAATTTGCAGAAGAGAAAAAAGAGACTGAATTGTTTATCATCGGTGGTGGTGAGATATTCTCACAGTCTATTGATATAGCCGATAAAATATACCTGACAATTGTCCACACAGATATTACTGGGGATATTTTTTTTCCAAAAATTGTTACATCGAATTGGCAGGTTGTTTTTAGTGAGTCAATTCGCCAGGATATTGCTGATGAGTTCAAAACTGATTTCCGAATCCTGGTTCGAGATCATTTATAAGTACTTATGGGGACAGTTATAGGATTATGACTACCTGAACCGAAAACAGGATTTTGTTAGAAAAATTACCGAAATAGTAGATTGGACTGCGTTCTTGATTCTTGGAAAAGGTTTCGGGTTTATCAGTAGGAATATTTGCAAAAACAGGAGATACTAATTATATATGGTGTATCTTGTTTTTTATATTATTTATCCGTTGATTTTTTTAAGGTAGGCGAAATGTAGAACTCTTTGAAAATTATGTAAAAAGGTCAGCCAAAGTTGGCAATAAAATCATCAACGGCTGCCTGGTGACCAACATCGTGTTGGGCTCGTTCTGAAAGATACCACTTATGTTCAAGTACCTGGCAATATAGCTCAATGGGATCAGTATTATTGTGCATTTGGCTATTATCAGTTCTTGAATAATATTTTTCGATAACTGGCTTGTAAAAGTGTTCCAACCAATGATATGCAACTGCTGCCAGGGTAATATCGGGATATGTCTGGGTTAGTTTTGCTTTAAGCTCATAGATCTCATTCATAATTTGTTGTGCTTGATGGTCTTCGGCTAAAAGACCGGTAATTTCCATTAATTGATTGCGATGGAAATTTCGATCTGAAACAAAAATTCTTAACTTCAAAGTATTTCCATGATCTTCGTTTTTTAGCTCGATATCTTTCACCGAAAATCCTAATGAATTCAATGCTCGTATGCGTTCCTGGATACGAAATTGCTCGTTTTCAATAAAGACATCCTCCCTGGTGATTTCCTCCCACAAGTTTCGATATCTCAGTTGTATATAAGCTCCAGTTTCTTGTAAGGGATAATTTAATTCGATCTGGTCGCTTGTTTGTAGATCCGAAAGCTCACCGAGTATATTTTCCTGCATGATTTCCAGGTCATGATAACGAAGCATTGGTGATAGGCGCGGTAGGTGATATTCTGAAGTTTCAGCATCAACCAGGTAAGCTTGTAATGTACCTGCATCACGACGGAACAATATGTTTGAAAGTGAGCAATCACCCCAATAGAAACCATTTGAATGAAGCTGGACTAATAAACCAGATATTGCATCCAATAAGTGAGTTTGATATCTATTAATAGCGTTGCTGATAAACAACGAACGATATGGCACAGATGCTTCAAGATACTCGGTAAACAAGATACTGGACAGATGGAAATTTCTCCGAATGCTTGCATATCCAATTGGTTTTACACAAGGAAGCTGTAATCCATAAATCTGGGATAACAATTCATACTCTTTTTGAGCAATATTAATGGGAAGCTCTTTTATCCCAAAAAGCTTCCCTGAATAATTGGCAAACACAACGGGGTGACGTGAAATACCACGTTGTACCTCTTCCAGGTGTGCTTTGTTTTTTTGCCATTCATTTAATGGAAGTTGCCAAGGTAGATCACTGAAATCAGGAGAACCAGGAATGGTAACAGGTATAAATTCAAATTCAGGCATATGGTTACATCTATGTTCTTATTCTAATAATAATATATTTTCTCAAAATTTTATTTTATAGTTTTCAATAATGTTTTTCAGGATTTTTCAGGATATATATGTGTTGAAAAACAAACGCAATTATCTCACAATATCCCACATTCCAAAGTCTTGGATGCATGATGTTTTAAGTAATTTACCTCATATTGATAGATGATAATCAAGGTAAAATATACTACCGAAATTCGTTGTTTATTTAGTAGAGCCTTATTGCAACCAGGAGCCCTTGATGAAAATCTTAATTTGTACAGACGGATCTTCTAGTTCTGTTCAGTCAGCAGAATTAGTAATAAAACTGGGATTTCCACTGGAAACACAAATAACCGTACTTGGCGTATGTGAATCCGATAGTGAGACCGAAAAGTTGACATCATCGATGGATTTTATTGAGAAGATTTTTGGGAAGAATTATCTTATAGACAAAAAAATTCGCAATGGTAATCCCATCGAAGAAATTATTAGTGAAGCCCTGGAGTCATCCTATGATATTGTTGCTGTCGGTGGGGGTGGAAGTCAATTAGGGCTATTACATCCTAAATTAGGATCAACAACTGGGAAATTATCCAGAAAACTACATACCCATTTCCTTGTGGCAAGAAATCTTCCCGGAAAATTCTCAAAAATTCTGGTGTGCACTGGAGCAGAAGCTCCATCATCGATGACGATGAAATTAGGTGGGGAATGGATAAGCAACACTTCAGCACAGGTCGGTTTACTGCACGTACGTTCAGTAGAAACCAAAGGAGAACAGGATTTACATACCAACCTTGAATCGCAAGATTCGACTGTAGAAATGAAAGATCAACGCGATTCGCAACTTACTAATGCAATACAGCAGCTTCGGAATGCGGGGTTAAAAAATGAAATCATTCCAATAATTCGCCAAGGTTTAGTTGTTGAGGAAGTGATAAAGGTGTTGAACGAAGGAGTCTACGAGCTATTAGTGATCGGAGCACACTATCAGCCAGGTCATGATCGATGGCATGGAACTTTGTTGGATGATGTGACGGATCAGTTATTGCGTCGTTGCAATTGTTCGGTATTCATAATTTAAGAGATTTTGTCATATGCTTCGAACCCGCTATCGACGGATAATATTTTTTTTTGCTCGTATCCTCGTTAGCATAATATTATGGGATCTGATATTTCCTAGGATCGGTCTAGCAAAATGGTCGTCTAGAACGCGGTCGGAACGTTATCGCAAAATTGCCAGCAGATATCGTTCACTTGCCATACATATGGGTGGAGTACTGATTAAAGTAGGACAATTTCTCTCTGCCAGGGTTGATGTTTTACCTGAAGTTATCACAACTGAGCTAGCGGGGTTACAGGACGAGGTACCTTCAGAAGATTTTGAAGCAATTCGAGGGGTTGCTGAAGCTGAATTTGGAATGCCTCTTCTGGATAAATTTCAACAATTTGATCCAATTCCATTGGCTGCAGCATCATTGGGTCAGGCTCATTTGGCAACGCTTTGTTTTTCTGTTGACCAAGCTAAAAATTTTGGTTTATCAATTGAAGGACCTTATGAAGATGATGGAATTGAGTATCCGGTGGTGGTTAAAATCCAACGACCAGGGATAGAGAACATCATTGCTACCGATCTGGCAGCGGTACGCACAGTGGGTGGTTGGATAAAAAGGTATCCACCCATTCGAAAAAGAGTGAATATTCAGGAATTAATTGCTGAATTCTCCCGTGTCCTATATGAGGAAATTGATTACCTGGCTGAAGGCAGGAATGCAGAAACATTCGCGATTAATTTTTCTGATCACCCTGGTGTTTTAGTTCCTAAAGTAGTTTGGTCACATACAACCAAGAAAGTGCTAACTCTTCAAGATGTCAGGGGGATCAAGATCACTGATTATAACGAAATCACATCTGCAGAAATAGATAGAACAGAGGTTGCCGCAAGGTTATTAGACACATACTTAAAACAGATATTCGAAGATGGTTTTTTCCATGCCGATCCTCATCCTGGAAATCTATTTGTAATGCCTAAAAATAAATCAGAAAGTGGAAGATCAGACAACCACGATTGGAAGTTGACATTTATTGATTTTGGAATGGTTGGAAGGATGCGACCAGAATTTCGAGATGGTCTTCGCGAGCTCCTGATCGGCATCGGCCTTCAGGACTCTTCCAAGGTAATAAAGGCGTATCAAATTTTAGGCATTTTATTACCTGGCGCTGATATTGCTTTGTTAGAAAAAGCTGAAGCAGAAATGTTTAAACGTTTTTGGGGAAAAGGCATGGACGAATTATCCAATATTAATATGGATGAGATACGTGATTTTTCGTATGAATTCCGTGACCTTCTTTATAATATGCCATTTCAATTACCACAAGATCTTATCTTCCTAGGCAGGGCAGTTGGTATTTTATCCGGTATGTGCACTGGTTTAGATCCGCAAATAAATGTATTTGAACATCTGGGACCTTTTACTCAAAAGCTAATTGCTGAGGAAGCAAAACATGATTTGAATTATTGGTTAAAAGAGGCAGGAGATATCGGGTTAAAAGTATTAAAATTACCAATCCGGTTTGATGCACTTATATCAAAGCTCGACAGAGGCGAGTTAAATATTCGTGACCCCCAATTATCTGATAACATCCGTAGGCTTGAAAGAGCGGTATCAAAGGTAGCCGGAGGTGTCTTCTTTGCTGCCTTCCTGATGGCATTTGTCCAATCATTTATTGCGAACCAGGACTTATTAAGCTGGTTTCTTGGAATTGCTGCTTTTTTTGTGTTATTTTGGACTTTACTAAAGTAAACATATCAACTGCAACCTTTTGAGATGCGTTGCATCAAATCATATATCAATAAACTCAGTATAAAAATACATAGAATAGCTTTATAGGAAAGTCATATGGACTTAAATCTCCACAATATCTCCCCCAATCAGATCACACCATCAAAAAAAGTAAAAATGCTGATATTAGGTTCTGGACCAGCTGGTTTATCAGCTGCAATTTATGCAGCCAGGGCAAATCTGGCACCTGTCGTATTAACGGGCATGGAGTTAGGTGGACAGGTATCCCTTACAAGTACAGTAGAAAACTATCCAGGTTTCCCTCAAGGAGTTGGAGGGCAGGAACTAGTGGATTTGTTTCAAAAACAAGCTGAGAGCTTTGGTGCTCAGATTGAATACGATACAGCAACTACCGTAGATCTGTCGGAACGTCCATTCAAATTACAGACTTACAATGCTGAGTATATTGCTGATACCCTGATTGTTGCTACAGGCGCTCAAGCAACCCACCTCGATGTCCCTGGTGAGAAGGAATTAACTGGTAAAGGAGTATCCTACTGTGCGACATGCGATGGCTGGTTTTTTAAAGAGAAAGATGTCGTTGTTGTCGGAGGAGGTGATAGTGCAATTGAAGAAAGCCTATTCCTCACCAGATATGCAAAATCAATAACAATTGTGCACCGCAGGGAAAGTTTACGTGCTGGTGTGCTCCTACAGCAACGTGCTTTTAATCACCCAAAGATCAGGTTTATCTGGAATACTGCTATCACAGAAATTGTTGGTGAGCAGGCAGTATCCATGGTTAGATTATTGAATTTAGTGACTAAAGAACCAAGTGAGCTACGAACAGATGGAGTTTTTATATTTATTGGCCATAAACCAAACACACAATTGTTCCTCGGATCTATCGATTTGGACGAACGAGGTTATATTATGACAGATGTTCAATTATCTACGAATATACCCGGTGTGTACGTTGCAGGTGAGGCTGGTGATCCAAATTACCGTCAGGTAATTACTTCAGCGGGTATGGGCGCAGCTGCTGCAATGCAAGCGATTCGTTTTATTCAAGCTCAAGAAGAAAGCCAACCCATTGCGGTAAATATTCCATAACAATTCGGAGGAACAAATGAATAATAAAGTATCTATTATTGGCGGAGGAATGACTGGTTCCACCACTGCTCATTGGCTGGCAGAAAAAGAACTTAGTGATATTGTACTGGTTGATATTGTAGAAGGTATGCCTCAAGGAAAAGCATTGGATCTTCAGCAAGCGATGCCAGTGATAGGTAAAGATGTACGAATCATTGGGACGAATGATTATGACGCAACTGAAAACTCAGATGTGATCGTTATTACGGCAGGTTTACCGCGCAAACCTGGGATGAGTAGGGATGATTTGCTTACCGCAAATGCTGAAATCGTCAGTAAAGCAACATTGGAGACGATTAAGCGATCTCCGAATGCAATTTATATTGTTCTAACCAATCCATTGGACGCGATGGCATATCTAACGATGAAATTAAGTAATTTGCCATCCGAAAGAGTGATCGGCCAGGCTGGGATTTTGGATTCAGCTAGAATGCGTACTTTTGTTGCATTAGAATTAGGCGTGTCGGTCGAAAATATTCAATGTTACGTGCTCGGGGGGCATGGTGATGAAATGGTGCCATTGACGCGCCATTCAAATGTCGCTGGGATAGCATTACAAGATGCCCTACCGCAGGATCGGCTAGATGCAATTGTAAATCGAACCAGGAAAGGTGGCGCTGAAATTGTTAGCTTGTTAAAGACCGGAAGTGCATATTATGCTCCAGCAGTAGCTGTTGCTCAAATGGTAGATGCAATTTTAAAAGACAAGCATTTGATCGTACCTGCATCTGCGTATTTGAATGGTGAATACGGCCTTAAGGATATTTTCTTCGGAGTGCCAGTGCAATTGGGTAGAAAAGGGATTGAAAAGATTGTGATTTATGATCTAAATCATGACGAGGAAGAGACATTAAACTCTCTGCTGATGCCGTTCGTCAAACGACAGATGCATTGCGTAATTTGGTGAAAATATAGTTCTGGAGGAATACTTATGATATTAAAAGAAAAAATTCAAGAGCAATTACCAGGTTGGCGTGAACGGGTAAAGACTCTAATAAAAGAAAAAGGTGATGTGAAGGTTGGTGAGGTAACCATTAGCCAGGTTTATGGAGGCATGCGGGATGTTAAGGGACTGGTTACTGACATTTCATATGTAGACCCAGCTGAAGGAATTCGGTTTCGAGGATATACAATTCCAGAAGTTTTGGAAAAACTACCTAAGCCAAAAGGCGCTGAAGTGCCATATGCAGGAGGACTATATTATCTATTCCTGGTCGGCAACATCCCAACCTTAGAACAAGCCTTGGAAGTTGAATTTGAGTGGTCAAGAAGGTCTAAAGTACCTCAATATGTGTTTGATGCTATCCGTGCGTTACCAACTGATACCCATCCAATGACCTTATTTACCCTTGCTGTATTAATCATGCAGCGTGAATCATTATTTTCCAAGCAATACCATGAAGGTTTAAAGAAAGATTCTTATTGGGAACCAATGTTGGAGGATAGTCTAAACCTGATAGCTAAGTTGCCAGAAATTGCAGCTTTTATTTATCGACTAAAGTATAAAAATGGCGATATTATCTCCCCAGACCCAAATTTGGATTGGGGAGGAAATTTCGCTCACATGATGGGAATCAAAGATCCTTTGTATAAAGATCTTTCCAGATTATACTTTTTGCTTCATTCAGACCATGAAAGCGGAAATGTTAGTGCGCATGCTACCCATTTGGTTGCATCTTCACTTTCTGATATATATTATGCTGCCTCAGCAGGATTAAGTGGACTAGCTGGACCTTTGCATGGTTTGGCAAACCAGGAATGTTTACACTGGCTTTTGAGTGTAATGGAGACATGCGGTGAATGCTCGTATGACAAGTCGGCTTTACGACAATTTGCCTGGGATACTCTAAATAGAGGCCAGGTGATACCTGGTTATGGACATGCCGTACTGCGTAAAACAGATCCGCGATATACTGCACAGCTCGAATTTGGCAAGAAGTACTTTCCCGAGGATGAAATATTTAAGTTAGCTGCCCTAGTTTATGAAGTAGTTCCGGATGTCTTACGAGAACATGGGAAAGCAAAAGATCCATGGCCGAACGTGGATGCAATCAGTGGCTCATTGCAATACCACTTCGGGATAAAAGAATTTGATTTTTACACGGTGATATTCGGTGTAAGTCGCATCCTAGGGGTTTCTGCGAATGCAGTTTGGGCAAGAGCACTCAGTCAGCCGATTGAACGTCCAAAATCACTCACAACAGCAATGCTTGAAGATATAGCTGCAAAAGCTAGTTAATCATAATCTACTCATTTAAACAACAGCGGTGATTTCAATCACCGCTGTTTGATATCCTATGGCGTCGGGGTGATACCCCCTGAACGACCTATCCAGCTGTAATACCTTGGAGGGCTAGCAGATCCAGCTGTCGTCCAGATTGGATTACCACTTTCATCGGAACCGCTTATCCGAACTGTCTCAACATACCAGCTAAATATGTGGGCAATCCCATCTGTTGGGCGGATCGTTGAGGGGACTATATATTTCGTATCAGTAACTTGATCAATAAGGGTTGGTCCCTGTGCAGCTGTAATATCTTCAATCGTCACTTGATACGCTTCATTGTCAAGCAAGGAACCTACAGAAGCCCACTGTAACGTAATCGAATCATCTGCAATAGTGTACGGAACACCATTAGCAGGAAGCAATAAGTTGGGTGATGCATAAGGTGGAGGTAACGTTGCTGTTGGGGTTGGCCCAGGTGTAGCATTTCGCCGGCAGAGAGGAATAATTAGCGGCTGTCCTAAAAAGACAGTATCACCAGAAAGACCATTTTCTTCTTTTATTGCTTCCATCGGTACATCGTAATTCGATGAAATACTCCCTAAAGTATCCGTGGTTTGCACTATTATTTGAACCTTTTCACAGGCAGCCTCGGTTTGCTCTACCTGGCTATATGTGGCTGAAGGCATTGCAGTCGCGGTCGGTGTCGGTTGAGGGATGAGTAAAGGTTGATTGACGTACAACGTGTCGCATGCTGCAGGGAGGCTGTTTGCAGTCACAATACTTTGAACTGATACATTAAAAAAAGCAGCAATCCCAAGGCAAGTATCATTAGCTTTCACCAAATAGGTAACAGGTGTTGGGCTTGGTTCGGGTGTATTGGTTAATGTTGGCAAAGGTGTAACAGTGGCTGTTTGTGTACCAGTTGGTGTTGAAGTAATCGTTGCAGTTGCTGTAGAAGCAGCGATCGATTCAGGGGCTTGTCGCAGGGCAAAGTACACGATCACAGCACCGATACCAAGGAATAATGCCAATAATCCAATTGCTGCAGGTAAGCTGAGGGTAATTCCTGGCATGCGGCTACCCTGAACAACCCTTGAGGATTGGATTTCTTTTTCAGTGTTGGCAAGATCAGCACCGCATACTAAGCAGCGAACAGCGTCAAGCTTCACGCGTGTACCGCATGTAGGACATAATTTGGTGGGGGAAGTATTAGATTCAAGAGTCATATTCATTTACGCCTGGGAGGTTTACCAGACTTGGCGCATTATACCAGCTTTTTTTACCCATCGGATAAATGCAATAGTCATAATAACTGGAGGGTGATTAATTTGTTGAGTGATATACTGTGAAAATGCAATCCATAAGTATATATATCCATGTTCCATTTTGCTTGCATCGTTGTGGATATTGTGATTTTAATACCTATGCAGGTTTGAATGAATTGATCTCGTCCTATTCTAAATCAATTTGCCAAGAAATTGATATATTGACAGCAACAGCAAATGAGCTGTTACCGGTACATTCCATTTATTTTGGCGGAGGCACTCCTTCTTTATTATCCATCGAAAATATAAAAATGGTAGTTAATTCATTAAAACAACATTTTCTTCTTCTTCCATCTCTTGAAGTCTCACTTGAAGCAAACCCTGGAACAATTTCAAAAGAATATCTTAATAGTTTATATTCACTAGGTGTCAACCGGCTTAGCATAGGGATGCAATCGGCAAATCATGACGAGCTTAGATTACTAGAGAGGCAGCATTCATTTGGTGACGTCATCAATTCAGTGAAATGGGCCAGGAAATCTGGATTTACGAATCTGAATCTAGACTTGATTTTTGGGTTACCACATCAGCAAATGAGCACATGGATGGCAAGTGTTGAAGCTGCATTAAAACTTGACCCAGAACATCTTTCGCTATATGCCTTAACCCTTGAAGCTGGTACACCCATGGCGATTAAAGTAGAAGCAGGTATTCTTCCTGCTCCGGATCCAGATATGGCTGCCGACATGTATGAAGCTGCGGATAAAAAATTGGCAGAAGCAGGGTATATTCAATATGAAATTTCAAATTGGGCACGGCAGAGTGAAAATGGAGACATTTATTCATGTAAGCATAATCTGCAATATTGGCGTTCTTTGCCTTATATAGGACTAGGGGCTGGAGCCCATGGTTTTATTAACCATAAACGGACAGTCAATATTTCTTCTCCATCATCATATATTAAGAGAATGAATAAAGGACCGGAGCAATTACCAGGAAAGTATATCTTTCCTTGTTCGCCAGCAACAGTGGAACTGATTCCAATTGATATTGAAACAGAAATTGGAGAAACCATGATGATGGGTTTACGACTAGTTACAGAAGGGGTCTCAGAACAGGAATTCCAGAATCGATTTCATGTAAGTCTTCATCATCGATTTGGAGTTCAAATTGACCGTTTGGTGGATCTTGGTTTAGTAGAATGGGTGGATATGGAAATATTACGGCTAACAAAAAAGGGGCGATTATTAGGCAACCAAGTATTTAAAGAATTTATTTAGCGTTGGTGGATAATATATTTATATAATGATTAAAAAATTGCGTAATTTATATCTGACGTGTTGAAAGGCTTATTGCCAACTCTTTTAGTATTTTTCCTGAAATCTCTCGTGGATTAGCTCGCTCAAGTTCTAACAATGCTTGATTGATCAACTCGTTACCCTTTGCCTGAGTAAATTCCTTACCGCCTTCATTTTCTAAAATATAGGTTAATTCATCGGTATCCTCTGCTCTTACGGGCTGTTTCCAGCGTTTGGCAAATAATCCGTTTTTTGATAGGCCGTATATTACTGGCAGTGTTTTTTTCCTGGTCAGTAAATCACTTTGTGTAGATTTCCCAGTTATTAAGGAATTACCCCATATACCGAGAAAATCATCTTGAACCTGGAAGGCTAAACCAAGCAATCTTCCAAAATTACGATATGCATTACGCATTAGCCCGTCACATAGAGATGAAAGTGCACCAAGCTCAGTGCTCGCTGAAATCAGGGCAGCTGTTTTCCCTTCAACCATGGACCAATAATCATCGATGGA
This sequence comes from uncultured Chloroflexia bacterium, assembly GCA_963822175.1. GTDB lineage: Bacteria > Chloroflexota > Anaerolineae > Anaerolineales > UBA4823 > FEB-25. Next base: position 1,112,135 of record CAWGGJ010000008.1, read on the forward strand.
TACATCATCCCTTTTCTCAAATTCCAGGTCCAGGTACTGGCCTTGTGTTAGCTGCAAACAGGCGTTTTGCAGGATTTCCGCTGCTAAAATTGCAACCGAAGGAGAAATCAGATCTGCTAATCGGATCGAGTGTAAGTGCGCTAGGGTAAACATTGCATCACCAGCATTAATTGCCTGGGGAATCCCCCACTTTTTCCAGACGGTCAGCCGACCACGACGAAGCGCACTATTATCTTCTATATCGTCATGGATTAATGAGAAGTTATGGACGAGTTCTACTGCAGCAGCAACGGGTAAAGCTCTCTGCCAATCACCACCAGCTGTCGAACATGTCAGGAGTGTTAATAAAGGGCGAATACGTTTTCCACTGGTTTTATTATTGTCATACTTATCCTGCCACCCCAAGTGGTACGTGAGCATATCATGAAGAAGGGGATTCCCATAGTTAATCGAAGGCATTAATGCTTGCTGAAGCTCTGTTTCAATTGCAACAAGATAACTGCTTAGGATGTTTTCTGAAGACTCAACCATCACAAATTATTTCTTCAACAATTTACTCTGTCGCAGCTGTTCAATAGTCTTTGAACTGGTTGAAAACATACATACTTTGAGTTCAGATTTTATCAAGTTGATCGTTTCTATCGTCTTTTCCACAGAGATTGCCGCTGCTTTTAAAAATGGGCTTGCCATACCTCCCAGCGATGCTCCTAATGCAATACATTTGGCAATATCAACTCCGGTGCGCAATCCACCTGATGCGAAGATCAATAAATCTGGTGCTGTATGGACAACATTCATAATTGCATCTGCAGTCGGTATTCCCCAATCAATGAAAGCTTTGGCAAGCTCGCGTTGGTGTTCATTTTCTGCTCGATACATTTCAACCTGTGACCATGAAGTTCCACCTGCGCCAGCTACATCAATCGCAGTCACACCTGCTTTCATTAATAAAGAAATATCCTGAGTGGAAAATCCCCAGCCAACTTCTTTGGCAATGACAGGAACTGGAAGCGACCTACAAATTACTTCAATCTTATTGATTAATCCTGCAAATTGTGTATCACCTTCCTTTTGAATTGCTTCCTGAAGAGAGTTAAAATGCAATATTAATGCGTCTGCTTCAATCATATCGACAGCACGTTGGCATTCTTCAACACCATAGCTGTAATTTAGCTGGATAGCTCCCAAATTAGCAAAAAGAAGGATGTCAGGTGCTGCAGATCGGATTTTAAATGTATCTGCAAGGGTGGGTTGTTCAATCGCAATCCTTTGAGACCCGACACCCATCGCAATACCGGTTTCTTGTGCTGCGGTTGCTAAAATGGTATTAATCTTTCCTGCATCAGGTGTGCCTCCTGTCATTGAGGAGATTAGGATCGGTGCAGCAAGATGCTTTTTTAGAATAACTAAACTTGCATCGACTTCATTCAGGTTAATTTCTGGTAATGCACGGTGATTAAATTGATATCGTTCCAGTCCCGTGGTGAGACCAGATTGAACATTCTCTTCTAAATTTATCCTAATATGGTCTGTTTTCCTGCGTGTTATTGGCGTAACTTCTTCCATAGTATAGTGTTCCTGATGATTGAACAATATTACCAGTCTGGAGTATTCATGTCAACAATATCCTTCTAAGGCTTGACATATTGAAATCTGAGGATACAATTGCGCAGTATCACGCACAAAATAATGAATGGAGGAATATTACTATGGAACGAAATGAGGTTTACAATCAAGTAAAAGCTATTATTGTAGACTTACTTGGAGTGGATGAATCAAAAATCACACCGGAAGCACGTTTTCGTGAAGATCTCGAAGCCGACTCACTAGACTTGGTTGAATTAATCATGAAATTTGAAGATGAATTTGGTGGAGAAATTTCCGATAAGGAAGCACAAGAAATCAAGACAGTTGGTCAAGCAGTAGATTACCTCCTAGCACATTCTTAATATATCTGTATAGTTAATTAGAGAGGCGCAGTAAATCCTGCGCCTCTTTGTAAATTTATTTGTTGTTTAGATGAACTGAATTAATTTTAGTATGGTATTTATTATAAACCTGATTTAGAATGGTATCGCCACTAGGGTAAGTATGGAGGAATAGATGAAATCAAACAAATACATCATTCTATTAGTATTAGTGTTAACTCTTTTGATTATGTTGGTTGGATGTAGTAAAGGCCAGACAACTACGGCACCGGTTGAAAATCCAGAGGCAACGCAAGAAACAGTGTTAGCAACCGAAGTTCCTGACGTAGTCACCCAAGCACCTTCAGGTGTTCCAGAAGATGTACCCATTTATCCTGATTCAACTGATGTACAAGTCGCAAATCAGAATAATGTCGCGTATAAAGCAAATGGATCCATTGAAGATGTCGGAGACTTTTACATATCGGAACTTCCGAACTATGGCTGGGATGTTGTTAATAATCCGGATAGTATTGTTGGAAATATGGCGCAAATAACACGTAGTAATGCCAATGGTGATCGCATCGCCCTTTCTCTTCAGTACAATCCAGTCGGTGATTTTACCGTAATCCAAATTTATTTAACCCGTACTCCTTAAAAACATATAATTAATTAAAAGAGAACATACCTATTTGTAATGAAAGGTATGTTCCCCTTATTTATTTGGTTAAAGAGTAAGCTCGGGATTTCCTCAGGATGTGTTGCTACGCGAACCCCTGCTGCCTGAAGTGCTTTAACTTTGTCTGTTGCTAATCCCGAACCGCCCTCAACAATTGCACCCGCATGCCCCATTCGCTTACCAGGTGGGGCTGTTTGTCCAGCGATGAAACTGACCACAGGTTTGGTCATATGACTGGCGATGTATTCAGCAGCTTTTTCCTCATCGGTACCACCAATCTCACCAATCATAACAACTTTTTCCGTTTGTGGATCAGCTTCAAACATGGTTAAAGCGTCGATGAAATTGGTACCATTAATTGGGTCGCCACCAATTCCCACACACGTGCTCACTCCATGGTTAAGTAGCTTGAGTGCGTATAACACCTCATAGGTCAGGGTTCCTGACCGTGATACAACACCTACATTTCCAGGAATGGCGATATTGCCAGGAATGATTCCAACTTTAGATTCACCCGGGGTTAAAAAGGCCAGGGCAGTTTGGTCCGACCAAGCGAACTTTTTTCTGATCAAGATAATTCCTGACGCGCATCATGTCCTGTACAGGGATTCCCTCAGTAATGCAAACGATTAACGAAATTCCTGCATCCGCTGCCTCGTAGATTGAATCAGCTGCAAATCTGGACGGGACAAAAATGCAGCTTGTATTTGCTCCAGTAGCTTCAACTGCTACTTTAACTGAATCGAAAACTGGTATTTTTCCATTGATCACCCATTCACCACCTTTGCCAGGTGTCATACCAGCAACTACATTTGTGCCATACGCCACCATTTGGGTGGTATGAAATAAACCTTCATTACCAGTTATTCCATGCACAATTAAGCGAGTATTTTTATTTATCAGGATACTCATAAGCTCTATCTCCCTGCCTTCTGTTGTTTGGCAGCAGCTACTGCTTTTTGAGCAGCATCTGCCAATGTATCAGCAGTTATCATGTTCGCGTCTGAGAGTAACTTTCGGCCTTCCTCAGCATTTGTTCCAACTAATCGAACTACCATGGGGACATTTGGTTTAACTTCATCCAATGCAACCAGAATTCCCCGAGCGACTTCATCACAGCGAGTGATACCACCAAATATGTTAAACAGGACAGCTTGTACATTTGGATCAGTCAGGATGATCCGCATGGCAGCAGCAACTTTATCGCTACCTGCGCCTCCACCGATATCCAAGAAATTTGCCGGTTCACCACCAAACAGTTTGATGATATCCATGGTGGTCATTGCGAGTCCTGCACCATTGACCATACAACCAATGTCTCCATCCAACTTAATGAAAGAGAGTCCGTACTTACGAGCTTCAACTTCTGCAGGGGCTTCAACATCCAGGTCACGCATGTCTGCCAGGTCTGGATGGCGGAAAAGGGCATTATCATCCAAAAGCATTTTGCCATCTAAAGCAATCAGCCGATCATCGCCAGTGATCACAAGCGGATTGATTTCTGCTAATGTAGCATCAGTATCCTGATAGGCACGCCATAAGCCATTTGCAATTTGATTGAATAACTTCCAATGCTCTTTAGGAAGATCAATCCCTATTGCTATGTCTCGTGTTTGATAATCCTTGAGCCCAAGCAAGGGATCTATATGTGACTTGATGATTTTTTCTGGAGTGGTACGGGCAACTTCTTCAATTTCTACGCCACCCGCAGATGATGCCATCATGACCGGTTTACGAGCTGCGCGGTCATTTGTGATTCCCAGGTAGATTTCCTTGGATATACTGGCGGCTTCATCAACAAGTACCTTCCTGACTGGAAGACCTTTGATTTCCATGCGTAGAATTTGGGTTGCAGTTTCTTCTGCTTCATGAGGATCTTTTGCAAGACGGATACCTCCTGCTTTACCCCGACCACCTACTAAAACTTGTGATTTGATTACCACCCGACCACCGAGTTCAATTGCAATATTTCGGGCTTCATCAGCCGTTGTTGCAACCCGGCCTTTTGGTATCGGAATGCCATATCGTGAAAATATTTGTTTAGATTGATATTCGTGTAATTTCATCCTTAATACTCCTCACTTGAGGATAATTGGTCTTGCTATAAGCGCAAAGATTATACCACCCAGGTACGGAACCGTCCTTTGACGAACATAACCTATCAGGGGTCACGAAAATAATAATTATTGGTCATTGAATACTCGTTTACTGATCTGTGGATATACCTAAGGATATATATGAATTGTCAAATTGGTAAAGACATAGATATGTCATGCAAAGAGTTGAAACTTATTAGTATTTCTCTCAAATCTTAAGATAGCCAAGATTTATCTTCAGCGTGACGTCTGGAAAATCAAAGCCTTCAGAGTTTGGATCATATCTGAGGGCTTAGAAAAATGAACGCGTCTATTCTTGAGGTGAGCTAAAGTGCAGTATTCGTCCATTCCCTGTATCTGCTATCCACAACCCACCATTTTCGTCAACAATAATTCCAGTAGGAAGATTCAATCCATCAGGCTCAGATCCTAAATCACCAAAGTAATTAATGAATTTTCCTATGCTTGTAAAGTGAAGAACCCGATAGCCTTCAGGGTCGGTTGTATAAAGATTACCATTGTTATCAATTGCTACAAATGGTTTATTATCCAGGGATTGTCCATACCAGGCAACAACATCCCAGCTAATCAATGGAAGGTAAGTGCCAGCTGCATCAGCCACCATTACTTGTATACGTTGGTTCCAGGTATCTGCGACATAAACAAGCCCATCCTCGTCCACTGCAATACCAACCGGTTCATCAAATTGACCAGCTTCCATGCCAACTGTACCAAATTGAGTTACATAATTTCCATTTTGATCATAAACAACAATTCGTTTATTTCCTGTATCTGTAATAAATAAATTACCCTTAGAATCTATGGCGATATCACGCGGCCCCCAGATGGCAAATGGTGTATCTGCCTGACCAAAGTATCCCCACATATTAATGAAAGATCCATCAGCTGAAAATTGCTGTATCCGATGGTTCCAGGTGTCAGCAACATACACCGAGCCATCCTTTCCAACTGCGATCCCCCAAGGTTCAAAGAATGTGCCACCTGGTGCTTCGCCTTTAGAAATATCTGCAAATGATCCCCAAACGTGTAGAACATTACCTTCAGCATCCAGATGTTGTATGCGGTTGTTCGATGTGTCGGATATATAGAGTGTTCCATCCGGTGCCAATGCAACATCACGTGGATTTTGGAATTGTCCATCTGCTGTTCCAGGCGTTCCAATGATCTTATCTGCAGTTAAAGATACTTGCTTACCCTCATATGGATCAGCCTGGATAGGTGTAGTAGATGTAGAGGAGCCGTAATCCCATAACTGGGAAATGACATCCTTGCGAATATATAAACGCATCTTTTCTGAAGGATTCCAATTCTGAAGGCTCATATCTTGTCCAGTAAGCTGAGCGTATTTCGTATAGTCACGGTTTAACCAAATTTGAAAGAGTGCTTCTCGCATTTGTGGATCAACTATTGCATTTTGGATTCTTTCCCAGTTCAGGTTCATGTAATCCATATTTGGCCACCAAATACGAAGGTAGTCAAATTTATCATATGCCTGACCAACTACAGCTTCGATCTTACCAAAATTATCCTGACCGACTAAGATAACTGGAACATCACGCAAGTCCCGCGTAGGGGCATTACCGAAAAATCGCTGGTTGGGGAAATTTCGCAGATACCACCAGAATGGATAGGTTGTCTTGTCATCATATCCAACAGTTAAATCTAAACCACCTGTTAGGCGTCGTGAGATATCGGTTATCTGCTGGAGAGCTATTTTATCTCCGGGTGTACTATGTGCATAAACAAGGTATTCTTCTGCACTATCATAGTTTACATAGGATGCCATGAACGCTGCCCTTGCAGTTAATATCGCAAGAAATCCAAGAAATACAAGGACTAATCCACGGCGAATGAGACCAGGCGACCAATCTTTCATCAATAAAATCAAGCCAACTGCACTGGCAATCATTACCAGTAAGGAGATCATGAATTCGCTAGTAGCAGCTAACTGGTCTAACGATTTCCCTGCAAAAGGAGGTGTATTTCCGAGCAATGAACGAAGTGTGCTTAACAATGAGGTAACAAAAACAAATAGAAGTCCAACTGTGATCCATCCTTTTTTACTTTGGAATATTTTCCAATCCGCAGTATCAATCAGATATCCGATCGACCAACCAGAAAGTAGGATCATGGGCAGAGTTATATGTACCGTTAACCAAGGCATTTTTTCACCAGCGACAGTATATGCCAAAAGGCTGGTAAAACACCAAAAGATGAGCAAGCCCACAACAGGAGGATTTATCCGGACAGGTTTTAATTTTTGCTCAAACCTATCTACTGTTTCACTTGGGAAAATTTCAATATCCTCTGATTTGTTGTCAGTCGTCTCATTTGTTATATTAAGATCATCATTGGCTTCAATTTCATCGCTAAACGAAGGATCATAGACAGTTTTTCTACCCATGAGAGCCAGGATTATGCCTAAAATGCTGCCTATGGCTGGAAGATATTCATATATTGGTATTTGTATCAACGCATAATAATACAATGGTTGATCCCCTCGTTGGACTTCCTGTTGGGCTAACCAGTATCCGAGTGAGCCAACTAAACCGGTGAAGAAACCAGCCCCATTGGTAAACATACTTGTGTAAAGGACAAGATAGATTACATACCAGATCGCAGCATTGATCAGCCATTGTTTCCAATTCCACCAAAGACCAATAACAATCGAAACAAGGAAGATCGGAACAACCACCAGTGCCATCCTGAGCAGGTCGGGCATGGCGAGAGTATTTACTTCTGCAGCATTGACTGGTACTTTCCAACCCAATAAATCAATACCAAACGCCGATAGTTGTGGCAGGATCAGTGTTCCAAGCAAAATCAGCAGGTCAAATGATCGTTCTTCTCGAATTCGAGAAAGACGAAAACCAGCAATCACTAAAAACACAGCTACAATTACACCAATTATTCCAAGACCTATCAATAGGATCGGAATGATTGAGGGAATTGATGCCATGGATGGGTAAAGCGGTTGTGGATTTTCAGATCCAGTTAACTTCTGACCGAGCGTCATGAGCAAAAAACCAACAGCGAGAACAGCAAGTGAAACAATCATTGCTAATAAGAACGGTAAGCGGTATTTTTCTTGAGACCATTCCCGCTGAGTTATTCGATAGACCAGATATATCGCTAAAAATAATAGAGCTTGTGCAGCATAAATAAACGAAGTTTCTTTTGTACAAAAATGAAGGACTGTTACTGTAGTTAAAATATAAAGATATTTTGGTCTGGCTGTTTCAATATATCTAAGGATGGACCAAACCATCACCACGCCAAAAAAAGCTACAAAGGCTTCATTGCGCACATAACGACCGTAATAAAGCATATACGGTGAAATGGTAAATAATAGTGCTGCTACAAGAGCTCCTGCCCGGCCAAGATAACGACGGTAATTCCACATAAAAGCAACAGTTGCAATGCTGAAAAGTGCGGCAGGAATACGTGCAGTGGTGTCGCTATCACCAAAAAGAAAATACGAGAGAGCAACAAGATGAAATTGAAGTGGGCCATGTGTTACTGGATCGTGCGCATAGCCAAGACCTTTAAAAAACAACCAGGAAAAATATGTGTGCGATGTTTCATCATGACTCATGACCCGTGGTTCCAACAAATATAACCGGGTAAAAATTGCAAGGATGATGATAATTGCAAAAATAAGCTTTTCAACGTTGATCGATGGAGTAGAAAAAATCGGGTTGTCAAGCCAGGATTTTTTTGGTTCACTCGATGATGGGAGCATATTCTCCATATAATTTCCTTTGATAAGTATTTTTAGAGAGGATTATTTTAACTCATTAGCAATGGTAATTAATACTGATTGTGAAGGACTTCCTTCTCCAATTGTGCGTAATTCATAGACATATCCATTTGTTTGCCATCTGAGGGTGGACTGTGGCAGGTCATTATCCCATATTGCGTTTATATTTGTTTGAGTGCCTGAAGTTAAGGTATCCGGAACAGTTTGTGTTGAAATCGCTTTCCAGCCACCCACAACAAATTCACCTTGAATACCTCCGATATTAACCAGATTTACCTCGGCACTTGGTCCGATGCTGAAAATATCAACATTAATTCCTACAGGACGCTGTGAAAGAAATAATTTATATTTATCTCCTTGATATAAAATGATGGCGGCATTGTAACTGGGATCAAACCGAGCACCAACCAATTTTAGATCCCTAAATGAAGAGGAGATTTCTTTCACCAAAAAACCAGCCTGTTGATTTACCTCATTAATGCTAAGCGAAAAATTTTCTGGTGCTGCAAAATTAAACAGGTCTCCAGAATTTGTTAACGTTACCTGGATATTTAGTTGATCAGAAGGTCCAGAAATGAATGTATAAATGATTTGCCTGGCGATCACCCGCAATGAGGGGAAAAATGTGGCACTGACTAAAACCACGACTAATAGCGAAATAACGGATGCCCAAATTAATTTTTGATAAGGTTGTTTGGAATTAAATAAATTCTTATGATCTTGGCTTATATCCAGCCATGGTGCTTTTTGCATTTTTTTATAGTAACGGTTCGTAGGTTGCGGTGAAAAATGGCTTAGCATTTCTTCGATCTGATTTATGTCTGGGCTTTGTGGAATTTGACGCTTTCCAATATTATCATTCATAGCTTCACCCACTCATGCCTTATTTGATCGAGGCTCCTGTGTATGTATACGGAAACTGTATTTTCTTCCATCTGAAGGTATTCAGCAATCTGTTTTACCTGCCATCCAAGTATGTAACGTAAAACCAGCATTTCACGCCTCTCCATGGTTAAATTATGCAGTAATGACCATAAGTGTGCATATTCTTCATTGCTAACTGTAATCTCTTCAGGAGTTTGTTTTTTCAATAAGAAATCTGGTCCAAAATCACTCTCATCCAATCCGTCAATTCTTTCCTCAGGATGAGTTTTCTTTTTCCGATGTATATCAATTACCAGATGGCGGGCGATTGTAAATAGCCATCGTAATGCATCTTGCTCTTCTCCCGAAAAATTTGTTCTTCCTTTCCAGGCACGCATGTAAGTCTCACAGGTTATATCTTCCACTTCTTCAGTCGGCCCACCATGAATGCCATAGATAAATCGAAAAATGATGAGGTATGTACGTGTGTATAGCGAACTAAAGGATTCCTTATCCAATAGTGGAGGTCGAGATGCTGGCATTTACTTCTCTATCAATAAACGCAAATGCTAAGTAAATCTGACAGGATGTAGATCAATGGCTTCCCGATGTTTTTTTTGTAGCTCGTTGATTATATGAACGTTTGGGTTTGGGAATCGAGCCGGACGAGGTTATTTCTTTTAAATCCCTGATCTCAGAAGGAGTAAGATATCGCCATTCTTTAGGTTTGATATTTCCAAGGCGCAAATTTCCAATCCTAACCCGTATTATGCTTACAACCGGCAAACCAATTTGCTGGCAGGTTTCCCGAATCTGTCGTTTCCGCCCTTCTTTCATAACCACCCGCAACCAGGTTCCTTTTCCTGAGTGTATTTCTACATTTACCTGTACAGGCAAAGTCCTGTACCCATCCTCCAAAACTACGCCATGTTGCCAGGCAGCCAATTGTTTCTCATCGGGGTGACGCGCTACCAAAACCCTGTATTCTTTTTCATGACCATAGCGCGGATGAGTTAGCTTGTTGGCTAAATCACCATCATTGGTTAACAGGATCAATCCCTCGCTATCTACATCCAACCTCCCGACAGGAAACAAACTGCCTTGGATTGGAACCAGATCTCGAACTGTTGGGCGAGTATCGGGAGATGTGACAGCAGATATTACACCCCTAGGTTTGTACAATGCAATATACTGATAGGAATCAGGTAATTTAACCAATTTCCCATCCAACTTTATTTGGTCTTTATGCATATCAGCTTTTGATCCAATTCTGGCTACTTGGCCATTTACGGTAACCCGACCAGCTAAGATCATGTCCTCACATGCTCTACGTGATCCAAATCCAGCATACGCAAGTATTTTTTGTAATCTTTCTTCCATAGTATGGTTATGCCCTCAACTCTGATATATTTTCAACTATCTGTGATAATCATTCATGGAGAGGCGTAATGTTTTTATCTCAAATGGTCGAAACTTAAGTATGATTTTACCTTTCTTTACCGGTAAAGACTTTTGAAATCTTTCAAGCATATCTGTTTCAGTGACGTTTTGTACTGGTAAAGATGTGGATAATAGGCAATTGGTCAATGAGCGTTTCGATTCATATAAACGTAGAATAAGGTCCCTAGAACCATCCTCAGCAGGTTTTACTGTTTCGATAATGATATTGTTTGCATCAAGGCTAAATATTGACTTTTCACCAGCTGCCCCAGGAAAAATCATTACCGGGCTATTCAATTCATATGCTTCTTTTACGACATCGCAGTCGCCAAAGCTGCCATTCCAATAATAAAGTGCATAGGTGAAAGTTTGGATACCTTTATCAGCTGTGGGGTCGGGAGCTAACGACGATTTAAGTAGTGTAAGATTGATGCTATTACCGAGAACATTAACCCCATATTTGCAATCATTTAATATTGCTGCCCCACGTTTCTCTTCTGCGATGGCAGTCCATTTATGGTTGCAAACCTCAAAACGATCTGCATCAAATGGTCTTGATCGATGGGTCGGTCGTCTTATGTGCCCAAATTGGATTTCGTGGATCGCTTCATCAGAGTGGATATTAAATGGAAATGCAACTTTTAATAGTTTATGACTTTCCTGCCAGTCGATAATGGTCTCAAAGTTGATCCTTCGGCTGCCTTTTTGTAAACTAATTATCTGGCTTAAAGTGGAGTGATGGATTTTTCGAGTAAGCTGCAGACGGGCAATAAATTGATTAGATTGCATGACTTCCAAATGGACGGGTTCGTCAGTTTTAACACGCAAGTTTTCAGTCATGCTATCAATATCCCAGGCATCAAACCAGGCAGGGATATCTTTATATAAGCAAAAACGGTTTGCTGCACCACCAAGCAACTCGATTTGGGTTTCCTTATCCACCAAGCTTATTAATTCACCACTCTCATTAAATCTGGCAGAAAGTAAACCGTTTTCAAGACAGGTATTTGTTGCCTTTACAACTATTTTTTGGTTCGTATTTTTTATTTCGGGGGGATCAATCTTAGGTATCGTTGTCCAACCACATGCTGGAACTGTGACAAATCGAGTTCCTTCAGGCATATCAACGAATATATTTCGCTCCCAAGAAAGTGAATTGTACACAGTAAGGGAATCATCATTATTAGCAAATGATGATGCTGATGCGTGAGATGATCTTTTTGCCTCTGAAATAATCTGTTCAAAAGCCTCTGCTGCTTCATCATACACACGGTGGATAGATGAACCGGGGAGGATATCGTGAAATTGGTTGAGGAGTAATTTTAACCAGCTTGATTTTAATGTGCTCGAGTTAAAATTATATCCATTAATGATACTGGCCAGACTACCCCAGAATTCCGCCTCACGTAAAGCAAATTCACTACGCCGGTTGTTAAGTTTAGTTTTTGCTTGGGATGTATATGTACCTCGATGGGCTTGAAAATATAACTCACCCACATATTTCTCTGTTGGCATACCGTCTTGCTTTAAATCCATAAAAAATTGAGCAGGTGTTGCTATCCTTACCCGTGGAAGGCCTTCGAGATCCTTTGCCCGAGTTAAAAACTCGATGTGGTCGCGTGTTGGACCACCTCCACCATCTCCCCAGCCAAATGCCAGTAACATACTGTGAATACCATCTTTTTGTAAGCGTGTCTCCCAGCGATCCAATAGACTTCCGGGTCGGGTCGGGCTATTGTAGTCGGTGAAAATATGAGTAGGAATAGCCGTACCATCTATTCCTTCCCATAGAAATGTGTTATATGGAAATGGATCACCACCGTGGTAAGCCCAAGTGATCTTCTGCGTGGCAAAGCTTATACATCCACAACCAATCATAATCTGGGGCAAAGATCCTGAATACCCAAAGACATCTGGAAGCCACATGACCTCCGTGTCCAATGAGAATTCTTCGCGTAGAAATTGTTTCCCGTACAAGATTTGGCGGATTAGACTTTCTCCACCGGTGATGTTTGTATCTGCTTCAACCCACATGGCACCATCGGGTATTATATTGCCAGCCATCACTGCTTGCTTAAATCGCATATATAACTCTGGGTAGCGATTCTTCAACATTACGTACAACTGTGGCTGGGATTGTAGATATCGATATTCAGGGTATTCATCGATAAGTGAGAGCTGATTGATTACTGTACGGGCGATTTTCCGCTCTGTTTCTGCCAATGGCCAAAGCCATGCGACATCAAGATGGGCATGACCAAAAGCATATAGCGTAGGTGCAGTCGTACCATTTACACAATCAAGTAATGGACGCAATCGCTCACGAGCTAATTTAATCATCTGGAGCTCATCTACTTCTGCCAATTCAAGATCGATTATTTGGGTTACATCCTTAAGTCCTTGATCAATCTCTGAAACGCGAAGTGTTGCTGGGTCAAGTCGATTTCGGAGCTCAAACAATGTAGAAAAGTCCAATGCCAGCTGGTAAATCTGTTCACGCCAAATCCCGAAACTGCTGTCGCCAACTGCTACTTGAGGTTTTCTTACCTCTGGAACAGATTCCTGTCCTATGAGGAGTGGTCCACCACCAACAACCATAGGCCCATGTCCTGCATACGCTTCAGCTAAGATTGAATATTTATCACCTGGGATTGCATTCTTGGTTAAAGTAATTTCCTTCCTTGCCCAACTAGTCGATCCAATAATGCTGCCATTCGCCCAAACCAGACATTCGCCAACCTCAGGAAATTTAGCAGCTGGATTCATACACAAGACTACGCGCCTGCCGGTAGCAGATTCAGGCAAAGTAATTTCTGTTCTGAACCATCCATATTGCCATTTTTGACCCCAGATTGTACCAACAGGCATTGGATGAAATTTGTGCTTTAAAGATTGTTCAGGAGAAAGTTGTTTGCTGGTTATGAACCCGTATAATTCAAGACTGGCTATTGGCCTGTAACACAAATGCCATAACGCAGTATCCCAATGTTTTATGCGACTTAGCCATTCTTTTGTAAGTGCCATGAATTTACTCCAAATATTGTTTAGCTAGATTTATATCCTATAAATCAATATTGTATTTAGTCTGTGTATTAGCTCGTTCGGATAAAATATCTTTTGCACAGGAGACGGCTCTACTGGCATCTGGTGCAAAACCATCTGCACCAATCTGATTAGCGAAATCCTGGGTCAGAGGAGCTCCACCGACCAAGACTTTGACCTGTGGGCGTAGGCCGGATTTTTCCAATAAATAAATCACCGTATGCATTGCTGGCATAGTGGTAGTTATCAAAGCTGACATGGCAATGATATTTGCTTGTTGATTGGTTACTGTAGAAATGAATGCTTCCGGATCGACATCAACTCCCAGGTCGATCACCTCAAACCCGGATCCTTCTAACATCATCTTGACCAGGTTCTTGCCAATATCGTGAAAATCCCCTTTCACGGTCCCGATGACAATCCTCCCCGCTGGGTGAGCTTCTGAGCTGGTGAGATAAGGCTTTAATACGTCCATTCCGGCTTGCATCGCCCGTGCTGCTACGAGCATCTCAGGAACATAATATTCTCCCGCCTCGAAAAGCCGGCCAACTTCCGCCATTGCCAAAATCATCCCATCATTCATGATTTTATTACCAGGTATGCCCATATGAAGAGCAATCTTGACATTTTCAGCCACAATTTTATGTTGACCATTTAGGATATTTGAGTATATTTGTTTAAGGATAGATTCCATATTTCCCTTGTGTAGTTAATCAGACCTGGATATTGGCTGCAATGTATAACTAAAAGTATAGTTGGCTTTTAAAAGGCGATATTGGTCCAATGTATCAGGACCGCAGCTAGCGGTACCAAGCCCACGCATTTCTTTATCAATAAATAAATATATGAGTTCATTTTTCTGTAGTTCATATGTATGACTGGCTGAATAAAGATCATTTGAAGAATAATTACTGGCAGAAAATTCAAATGTTGGATGACCTTCGATTTTTAATCCATGCCCATATTTATCCAATAATTTTAGCCAGCGTATATCCGTTTTATGGCCGTGTTCCTGAGGCATGATATAAGGAGTATACTGTTCTCTAACCGTACTTTTATAAATCCCGATCATGGCAGAAGATTTTCTGTCTGCGTAATTCTCCCAAGGACCGCGTCCATACCATTCAAGGTTTTCCAAAGATGGATCAAGTGATAATGTAACACCAATCCTGGGGAGATCATAGATCCCTTTTCCCGTTGAAATTTGATTTTTAACCAGCAATTTACCGGATGGTAGGAGAGTATATCGATGGATGTGAAAAAAATCATCCCAATTTCCCCTACCAGATGCCATATGTGCTACAGAAACGGTTGCAGGCTTTCCAGACCGGGTAATCAATCGAATCCACTTCAATTGATATTTTATATCTGGAAAGCCTAGTTTTTTCCATTGGGATAATGGTTTATACGCTTCATCTGGTCGATCGGATAAGAGTTTGATGCCATCATTATCGGTTGCTGCCCGCCAAACATTTAAATATGGGCCTCTCAATATAAGAGTATTTTCTGCTCCAAATTCAATTAATTCTCCAGTATGTTTATTGAATTTAGCGCTGAATGAGTCAATCGATAGCTTGATCGTTTCATCGAAATTAAATGCCTCATAGGGAGACCTATTTGTCTGAATAAAATTGGGTGCATTTTTGTAATGCCTGGCTTTTCTTATTTGTAATTGTTGCCAGCCAACTTCATGACCAGCGGTAGCCCAATTGCTTGGATTTCTAAGTTTGAAATGAAAATTAATAAAATACTCCTCACCATCTCTGGTCATACCAGTGATAGGGAGCTCGAAAATTCTTGATTTTCCGGGAGCAATGTCAAGGTCAGGCAACTCTCCGTGATTAATTATTGCACCATTGCGTATCAATTCCCATGAACAAGCCAGCCAATCTAAAGGGATGAAATCATGTTTATTGTGGATACGGATTTTTCCCGTTGAGCCATTGATCAATACTACCTTAAAGGGTTGAGCCAGATATTTGAATTCGTACAGGGCTGGGTGAGGTGTCCTGTCTGGCCAGACTAGACCGTCAATGCAAAAATTGGCATCATTAGGCTTGTCACCAAAATCACCTCCATAAGCCCAGTAAGGTTGTGCGGAGTTAGAATGCTGCTTTATCCCATGATCGATCCATTCCCACAAGAATCCACCCTGAACACCGGGATATTTATCAAAGACACACCAATAATCTGCCAGACTTCCATTGCTGTTTCCCATACTATGGGAATACTCACACAAAATAAGTGGACGCTCGCCCTTATTGTTAGTAGACCAATTTATAATATCATCGATGGTTGGGTACATTGGACAAACAATATCTGTAACCAACCCTCCACCCTGCCACTTACCACCTGGCCAATTATTTCCCAACGCAGATTCATAATGGAGAGGTCTGGATGGATCAATACCTCGGATGTATCCAGCTGCTGCATCATGATTTGGTCCATATCCGCTCTCATTTCCCAAGGACCAAAGAATCACTGATGGATGGTTTTTATCGCGTTCAACCATTGCGGAGATACGATCCACAAATGCATTGGTATAACGAGGATCTCGGCAGATATCCTCAAAAAAGGCATGGCACTCAATATTCGCCTCGTCTATGACATAAAATCCGAGTTGATCACATTCATCATAAAAGTAATCAATCTTTGGGTAATGGGCTGTACGGATAGCATTGATATTGTATTGCTTCATCAGGTGTAAATCTGCTCTAATTAGTTCAGGTGAAATTGCTTTTCCGGTCTGATCATCGTGGTCGTGATAATTCACTCCTTTGATCATGACTCGCTTTCCATTCACTAATAACATTCTGTCTTTTATCTCTATCTTCCGAAAGCCTACTTTTATAGCGGTTAATTCCTCGCCTGAAGGTGATTTCAAAGTGATAATGATGGAATAGAGGTACGGGGATTCAGCAGACCAATGGTACGGGTCAGTGGTTACTTGTTCGAATTGAACCTCGTTTGATGGGAATAATGGTGCCAGCCATCTGTCAACCGATGCACCAAATGCCTAACTCATTGGTTTTTTAATCACTGGATTTAAATCAGCGTCCAATAATAGAACTTCTACCAAGCAATCCTTGGGATAATAAGCAGGCATCCCGATTTTTACTTTTACCCGTAGAATTCCGTTGCGGTAGTCATCACTTAAATCGGCGATCGCAAAAACATCATGGATATACGGAATACTGGTGGAATAAAGATATACATCGCGTTGCAAACCAGCCTGCCACCAATGATCCTGGTCTTCGAGGAATGATGCATCAGACCATTGGATGACGATCATGGTCAATTCATTTTGAACACCTAGCCTCACCCATGATGTTAGGTCAAATTCAGCTGGCGTGCGTGAGTCCTTGCTGATTCCAATTGGCTGTCCGTTCAGGTAAACATATAATGCTCCTTCACAGCCATCACAATGAAGGACAATTCGCCTGCCAGACCATGTATGTGGAATTTGAAACATACGACGATATACACCGGTTGGATTAATATCCGGTACATCTGGAGGCAGTTCAGGAAAAGGCATCATCACATTTGTATAGTGTGGGCGGCCAAAACCTTGCATTGTCCAATTTCCAGGTACTCGAATTGTAGACCAAGAACCACTGTTGAGTCCTTCTTGAGAGATTTCTTCAGGGCGTGAAAAAATCATGAAATCCCAGGTGCCATTCAAGCTCAAATACCAAGGTGAGATTCCACGGTTAAATATTAGTGCTTCAGTAGTTGTTGGGAATGTTATCAGGGAAGGGCGGGGAGGAAGCTTATTCAATCCTGGCAGTTGGGGCATTTTCCATGTTTTTTGGCCACCAATTTCGAGCAATGAATTATATTGGGACATAGTAATTATCCAAACGGTTTTTTATTGAATGTTGTAAATCAGCACTCATTGCTTTACGGATTCGTTTACGCAGTCGCATACGTAGGATGAGAGGTGGGTAGTTAATCAAAGAAAGGTTTATCAATTTCCACACTTGCACTCAAAGGAGAGGCAAAATGGTAATTTTTCACAAAATGGGTGAGAAGATTTTAAGGAATGGCATTGATTATTAATCTCAGACTTTTTATAGCAGGCGTGGCGATCTGCTTGAGTTATGAGCAGTAATAATTAAAAACGACCAGCTTCTCGAAAAGGGGATTTGTTCCAAATTATAAGTGAACATAGTCAGGTTATGATTTTTCTACACGATATATTCTCCCAGATCTACCAGGGAGGCGGATTTTCCAATTATTATTTTCAAGGATAACTGCGTTGTTTGATCCGTATAGTGTTTGCAAAATTGTGCCGGTAATGGAGGGGATAACAGCATCAACAGTCTGTGTAGAGGGGTTAATCGCAATTATGTAAGTTTCATGTTCATCGCTGCGTTGATAGATTAACGGACAAATACCAGGTTGTGCGAATAAGACTTTAAATTGCGCAGATGCCTGTAAGGCTGGATGGTCTTTTCGTATAGCCACTAATTCCCGCACTCGTTGAAGCAAAGAACTCGAATTATTTTCTTGTTGAGCAACAGATGGTCGATCTATTGCAATATCTACAGGGAGATATAATTCGGATGGGTCTGCTGTTGAAAATCCTGCATTTTCTGAATCTGACCACTGCATCGGGGTGCGTGCACCAGTGCGGTTGTATCCACCCTCCTTGGAAACCATGTGATCGAATGAACGCATACCAATTTCATCACCATACCAGATAAAAGGAACACCCGGCATGGTCATCAGGAATAGAAAAACCAGCTCCAGGTCGTCAGCATTGCGCCCTTTACTTAGCCGAGGATTAATATCATGATTGCCACTAGGAAGTGCAATATGACCTTTCCCTTGGATCGTGCTGAAATGGTTCATATAGTCGTCCAGGAATTCCATGATGTTCCCGTGTCCTGAAGGATCAAAGAAACTAAATCCGTATGGATCTGTTCCTGGGCCAGGTCCATATGGTTTCCTGAGTAAAGAGGTATATCCAGGCATACCAAATGGAATGCAAAAATCCATGTGAAATCCAGCCTGGATGGCGCGTGAAGGCACACCCCATTCAGAAATCAGGCAGGCATCGGGATATTCCGAATCCAGCCAGGTACGAATTTCCTGCCACAGTTTGATCGTTTCGCGACTACCTGGATCGGCTTTTACCAAAGAGAATGCCATATCCACCCGAAAACCACTGGCACCCATGTCAAGCCAATAGCGAATAATATTCTTAAGTTCCTGCCGCATTTGTTGAGGTCCTGGTGCATCCACAGGTTGCTGCCAGGGCTGAGCTGGATCAGGATTAGCAAAGCCATAATTGAGCGCTGGTTGTGAATAAAAAAAGTTGGTGAGATAACAACCATCACGCTGGGAGTACCCACTGATCACCCTGTAACCAGGAATTTCCCACTTCCAATGGGCATCGGTCCAGATGTAATAATCCGAATATTTATTTCTCTCGGGTTTACATGATTCCATGAACCACTGATGTTGAACAGAGGTATGTCCCGGCACCAGGTCCAGAAGGATGCGAATACCTCTTTTTCTGCCTTCTTCAAATAATTGTTTAAGGTCGGTATTTGTGCCATAACGATCGGCAACCTTATAGTAATCTGCAACATCATAACCCGCATCCTGAAAAGGTGATTCAAAACAGGGATTAATCCAACATGCGTTGACTCCCAAGGATTGGATGTAATCCAGTTTTTCAATGATTCCAGGGATGTCTCCAATACCATCATCATTGGAGTCATAAAAAGATTGCGGGTAAATCTGATAAAAAACTGCATCTTCCAACCAAGCAGGTTTTGATTTATTAGCTGCTGCTACCATAATGTTCTCCTGTTTTTATAAATAATCTCTCATGGCAATATCAAAATAAGCAAGGCTATCAATTAATCCACCAGGGCGATTCCGTTTTAGCCATATCTCTTTATAATCAGCAACGATATTTTTTAATTCATTAGAAAGGAAAGTTTTCGAATATCTGGTCTCTCGTGAGCCAAATAAACCTCGCTGGCAGGCATGGCGTAATAGGTTTATGGTAAGGAGAAATTCGCGCTGAATTAGTTCTCTGTCCGGTCGATTAGAATTCGCATGAGGTAAATTCATAGACAACTGCTCGACAATTTCAAGTATGTGATCAAGAATCTTGACTGATATACCAGGGGCATTAATTCCAAGCAGTTGGTGAACAGGCTGTTGCAAGATGTTAAAAAGCGCAGAAGAATTTTCTGGCTGGATGCCAACCATACGATAAACATTCCCAAGGTCATATGCCAGGTTACCTAATATGCCAAAATCATCCTGGAAGGCATATCGGTTTAGTAGCTCAGCTATATTTACGCTCTGATTTGCGGAGTATGACCAGGAATAGGCAGCCCCAGCTGCAAAACCCAGATAGCTTGCAACTAATGTTTGCCAGTGACCATTATCACCCCAATCTGTAATTAAATATCCATCAGCTCCAATTTTAATGCCATTGATGGCTGCATTACCAAGATTAAGGATGCAATTATCTGTGCGACCTGCAATAGAATTCCAGGAAGAAGTACCTGGGCAGACATAAAATGGTAATCCCGACCGAGCAAATATTTCTCCATGCTGTGCAAAAGGGTGATCAGCTTCGTATCCCCATTCCAATGGAATACAGTCCTTAGGAAGCTCAATCACGAGCTCAGGATAATTAATTATCATGTCACCCCAAAATTGCATCCTGAAACCACGTTTGGTTACTTCTTGATATATTTTTAGTAGAAAATCTAAATAAATTCGGCCTTCTCCAACCTGTGAACAAATATCTTTACTACGACCTTGTCCTATATCGAATGTTTCATCGCAACCAACATTAACCTGACGGCTAGAAAAATGGGGTAAAAGCTCATCGTAAAGACCACTGATCAGGTCAATGCTCCCAGGTAAAAGAGGGCATAGACTAAACGGCCCACTATAATGTCCCCATGGAAACATAAATCCACCTGGTGCTTCTGCTAAGTCCTGGTATCGGGGGTGTTTCAGCCATCGCTCCATGTGTCCAAACGAACTCTGATTGGGAACTAACTCAATAAAGCGTTGGCGACAGTATTCATCCAATTTTAGTATATCGTCACTTGTCAATGGCGAGGAATTTTCCCACACTTCAGGGTGATGCTGGTAAGCAAAGGTATGTTCGGTATATAACTGCAGCTGATTAATTTTCCAGGATGATAATAAATCGACAAGATTAGTCAAGGTCTCCATCGTTGGTACTTTGTCGCGTGAGATGTCGAGCATGACACCACGATGAATAAAATCTGGCCAATCAGTTATCTCAAGGCAAGGTAACGCTCCATCAGGTAGATTATTTTTTGCCGGAGATGATATAAAAAAATTGAATAGCTGCACTAAGGTGTTGCATCCATAAAATAACCCTTGTCCATCTTTTGCGCGCAATAAAATACCTGAAGATGATATGCTTAATGAGTATCCTTGAGGACTTGTACGTAAATCCGGTTCGATTCTGAGTGTAATTCCAACATACTCATGTGGAACAGCTTTGCTAACATTAATTTCATAATTCAATCGAAGCTGATTCTCTAGAGCAGTTTGAACTAATACTGCAGTATAAAGGAATTGTTGAGGAAAATCACAATCCAATAGAATAAGCTTCTTCCCAGAAAGCTTGTAATAACCTTCTTTAAAATTTATGTGACGCGGAAGCGGGAGAAGTGTGGGTATTAGAGTCATTATTCTAATTAGTATCTGACCAGGATATTAAGAATTTAAACGAGCTTCCTTTAAAATAATATATCTAATTATACGTGATAGATAAAGATATCGCTTTCGCTGGTTTATGGATAAACCACTTACAATAGGTGGAAATGATTAACCGAGGGAAAAAGCAATGTCCTGGTGGTCAGATTTTGACCAGGGCAGGTGAGGAATGAATTTAAATCATTAAGGAATTGGGATATTCACTTGTGAGAATCTTTACATTATAGGATGATCTTCAGCCGGCATGTGATGAAAAATCTTTATCCATCATGGAGAGCCTGATCACCGTATGTGATATTGCAACCTGTAAAAAAATCAATTAGCGGAAATCAGCGAGCTCATCGGGGAACGAGGCGGGGTGGGGGATGGTTTCATGTGGCATAGCTGGACACTCCTGGGTATTGATCGAATGATTCCATGTATTAGTTCATAATTTACTCCATTCGTTGGTTATTCCCATTATAGAAATCCTGCTCTGAAACACCATGTCGTAAGGACGACATTCGTGCGACAATTGGTTTCTTACCACGACATCTGATCCATCAACTTTATTCCTTTCCATTTACTTCGCCTTTAGGAACTCACTTAGGCGCGGATAGAATTCCTCCGGGCATTCATGCCAGAAGTGACCGCACTTTTCGATGACTTCATAATCAACCTGGGCATTTACAAGCGCGCCCCGGGTGGCTTCTGCTGTGGCGATATTAAAGGGGTCATCCCTGCCCCACATCAAGAGCACCCGCATTCGTAACTTCGCCAGCTCCTCACGGAAATCCATACCCTCTAAATTTGTCCAGGTCAGGTCACGAACCTTCTGGTTGAATTCCGGTGGCCCCCCCAGGGAAGCTGCAGGGAAGGTGAAGGTGGGGTCAGAAAAGTACGCAGGTAGAATTTGTTCCATCCCAAAACTAGCTCCTTCAGCGGGAGGGGCTATAACACCCGACTGCATCAGCGCTTGGACCCGTGCCATCATACTTTGATCGCAAACTTCGATATCCTCCCAGGTAGGTGGACCACCGCCGAAAAAGATCAACGAGGCCACTCTTTCCGGATAAAGTATGGCATACTGCATCGCCACGATCCCCCCAAACGAATGGCCAAACAAATGGACGCGTTCTGCTTTAACGACCAGCCGGATGGCTTCCACATCCTGGGCATACTTTAGCAGCGTATAGCTTTGCGGCGAATCGGGATTATCAGGTTGGGAGGATTTTCCCAATCCTCGTTGGTCGTAGGTCACAACGGCGCAACCTGATCCAGCCAACCGTTCCAGATCCAGCATATAGTTGCTGGTCAAACCAGGCCCGCCATTGATAGCAATCAATACGCACTTCGATTTTGGATTGCCTGCGATCCGGCCGTGTAACGTAACATCCGCCGTCTGTACATCAAATTCCTTCATCGCCGTTCCGCTTCCCTGGCAAGCAGCTAGAAGGCTTGACAGTGCAAGGAATAACGTGCAACCGAAAATAGTTTTTTTTGTGCTTATCATATGGGACTCCTGATCGGAAAGTCTATCCCTGCTACGGCTTTACATTTAAAGCACTCGCTTGCAAATCGGGCAATTGGCTCACCGAGATGAGCGCCAGACTCAGACTGTTGATCTTGTACAGAATGCCATGCAGGGCGGTCTGGTCAGATACCGTTCCAGTAAGGACAGTCTCATCCTCCTGGCACGAAATGGCGAACCCATCAAACCAATCGGACCATTTCGGGTCAAGGTTCCCTCTACGGCGAATTTGATAGCCAATATCCATAATGTCTGCATAGCCAATTGACTTAGTCGGCCATAAATATCTTTCTACCAAAAACACGTCTTGATCAAATATAATACGCCGAATATACATATACGGCATAAAAGTGATCAAAACCCCAAAGAGTACCGCGCTAAAAACATTCATCGAACTGGTATCATGTTCTAGAAAAATCTGTTGGAGAACGTAAACCTCCAAAAGTAATAACATTGGTACAGAGATTATAAATAAGGGGCGATATTTGGGTTTGAAAACAATCTCTTCCATAGTATCAGATCGCCTTTCTTATTTTTGTTTTACGGGCTAACGAATCGAGGAAGGAATTCTTCGAAAATCCTAATCTGTTACCTAATACCCGGATTCAACGTCGAATAAATTTTGCCAACATTTTCACCCCAGAGAGGTGATGGTTATAGCAGAACCTACTTAACTTTAGCATAATTTCCTCCATTTTGCTTAATATTTGGCACTCCATTTTCATAAAATTGGATACCTGAAATCAATTTTCAATTCCGATTTAAATGCAAACAAAAGTTTGGAAAATGAAAAAGTGTGTTTTCTCAGGCCAGGCTTTTTTCATATATCTCCTGATAAGGATAATTCTCAGAAAGTTTCATCACTACGTTTCTGGCAGTTCGGATAATCTTTCCAGCAAGGAAAATGTATTTCTACCGAAAGGTTTTGATTTGCTGCCGGTATTCCGTTCGCTTTGCGAAGGCTATCTTGAACAGCAGGAACAAATTGTAGGCCATCATCATCAACTGAAAGATTGCTTCATTGGCCCAAAATGATTGGAGTAACAGATGTCCAACCGCCATATCGTATTTGGCTTCCTTGATATAGTTCTCACAGTTCCCTCGTTTTTCATAAAACTCCACCACTTCTACTGATGATAGTTCTGTATTGGTGACAAAAAAGAAATAGTCGTATTCTTCGCCTTCCAGAAAGGATAATTGTTTTCTGTCTTTTTCATCCTTCAATACACGGGACACAACAAACCGTCTGGCTCTGTCCCATGTATTCAGGGCTGCGGTAATCTCGGCGGTTTCCCGCCCTTCTTCACCAGTAACAAAAACAATGGATGGATCGGTCACCTGCGCAACCAGCGTCGGATACTCTTTGCCTTTGATCACATAAGTACACCCAAATGATTCAATGGTTTCCAGGATGTCCTCGTCAAAGTACCCGCTATCCATGCGAAATGTGATTCCCAACCCCTCATCTCTGAGGTGAGTCATGATTTCCTTGATCATTTCTGCTGTGCCGTTTGCCGTGTAAGTGTCCCCGCTTCTGACATAACCGGTCA
Organism: uncultured Chloroflexia bacterium; assembly: GCA_963822175.1. Taxonomy (GTDB): domain Bacteria; phylum Chloroflexota; class Anaerolineae; order Anaerolineales; family UBA4823; genus FEB-25. The sequence goes on from CAWGGJ010000008.1 coordinate 1,136,732, forward strand.
GGTAGGCCTTGATCTCATCACAGAAAGCAAACTGGAGGTTGTAACAGCGGTTTCCTGGCTTTTTTGGATTGTAACCTTTTACTGCCCCTTCCTGATGGCCTCCGACATTTACCACACTACTGTCAATATCGTTGGTGATGGATTTGAGCTTGCTCTTTCTCAGGAGCTTTCTGAAGAGTTTGAAATTGATTTCCCTCAGCATTTGGGTCGTTTTGTAGCTGAAGTTTCCCAAAAACCGAGATACCGTTTCCGGTTCTTTGATCGAAATGGCAAACTCGTTGACCAGGGGATCGCTTTGCAGCAGTTTCAGCCGTTCCAGTTTGTCAATTCCAATGAAGTTACCGCAGAGCATGGTCTTGATGTGGTTCATTTTGATTTTGTTGGTGGATGCATTCTCAAAAACCAGGTCGTGATCAATCAGGTCAAAAACCCCATTTTTACTGGCATGCTCGAGTAAGAGCAATAAACCGGCATTGGAGGTGAGATTTCTGGCTGAGAATTCGATTTTATTGATCACTTCAATATCCTCTTTTCGGCGCAGATTTCTTTGCCTCAAGATTTTAACATCCCGTTTCAATCGGAGGTTTTCCTTTTCATCCAAAGGGTGAAGACATGAACCTGATTAACAATTGTTGAATATCTCAAAAAAGGGTCAAGAAGCGGTGATTTTGGTTGAAAAATGATTAATAATCGGCTTAAATGGCCTCATTTTGCCCCAAAATATGGCTATTTTCTAAAAGTGCCTTTCTTCCATTAAATGGGCGACGTAGAATCCGGGAATTAGATTTCACCTTTTTCACTGGCCATATGAAGGGACATAATTGGGCTTCACAATGGATGTTGATCGGAGAGCGGTCAAAATATGTAAGGCAGGTGGTGAGTGATAGTTGAATTGTTGATAACGGATATTTGGATCCGGAATCAGATCCAATAGTGATTGATGCAAAAAAAGCTGCGAGCGATTACCCAATTTTTGAAAGATCATCCAGGCATTGGCATTTGGAACCTGGGAAATGAGACGGATAATTTTGCATTCTCGAGCTATTAACGGGTATGTGCGAAATGGGTCACAAGATGATTTGGCTGAATATTATTCGTTTGTATTGCTGAAGATGGTTGGTGTGGGGGTTGTTGAGAGCATCGACAGGGTGTTTTACAGATTATCATCCAACTTAGTAGGATCGTCCCCCATGCTCCGCATCCAGGCATGAACGATTTTTTGGATTTGTCAGGCCGGAAGGGAATTAAAAACCACAAGCAAAGGTGATCAATGATTTTATTGCAACCAACCATTGTATTACCAGCCAAGAATGTGAATAATCTACCATACACAGTTACGGAATATTATGGAAATACATTGGAAAAAAATTGATTTACTATGAACAATGGAAGAGAAGAAGTAATCTGTTCCAGGTATATTATTTTTTGCAAACAGAACTCACTTATGTGAATAAAATTTATAAAATCTAAGCCAATTCCACTCGTAAATAGGATTGTATGGAAAGATATAAAATTATTAGATTGACAGGTGAAATTCTTTTAGGAAATGGTCGAATATATCCACATTATCAGGTTGATATTAGAATTTTGTGTCTTATTGATCTTCCGGAAAATCCTGGGTTGAAGGGGAGGTGATTAAATCAAGTGATAAAGGTGGTAATTCTTCTAGTGAATTCAAACCAAAATGCTGTAAAAAGTCGGAAGTAGTAGTGTACAGAATCGGTCGACCTGGTCGTTCAGCCCTACCAATCTCTTGCACCAGGCCTTTGCTAAGCAAGCTTTTTAATACACCATCGGAGCTAACACCACGAACAGCATCAATTTCAGGTCTTGTTACAGGCTGTTGATAAGCAATAATTGCCAGAGTCTCCAATGCTGCCTTGCTTAATCGATTGGATATTTCTAATCCCAGGAAGCGTTCGATATCTTCCGCAGTCTCAGGAGATGTAGTGAGTTGCACTCGTCCATGATGTCTTTGAAGGCGTAACCCATGGGGATCAGTATCAGATGCCAGTCTTTTCTCAAGAATTTCCAGGTTATTGTCAATGACTCGTAAAGGTAGATTTAAAGCTGTTGCAATTTGATTTGGAAGTACTGCTCCAGCGGCAACAAACAGCAAGGCCTCAATTCGAGAGATGGTCCTGTCAGAAGTGGATTCCGGGAGGGTTTCGTCGGTCATGCTATAATGGATGCTTAGTTGATTAAAGACCAGTTATCAATCAATATCAGGTGAACTTTGCGATTATACCATCGGATTAAATTTATCGTCCTTCAGTCCTTGATGATCCTGTTATTTGGAATTGTGACATGGGGTTGCACACCTCCTCAGGTGACACAGGGGCTTATCACAGTCAACATCTATGCCGATAAAAAAGATATCCAGATAAAAACGACATCTGGGAGCACTGTCCAGGAAGCAATTAACTCTGCCCAAATCGAACTTGGAGATTTGGACCGCGTTGAACCACCACTTTATACAGTGCTTTCGGATGGCTCTCAAGTAAAAGTGATTCGGGTGCGTGAGGAATATTATATTGAGCAGGAAATTATTCCGTATGCGCACCAGGAGCTGCGAAACGAAGCCTTACCAGATGGAGAAAGAAGGTTAAGTCAGCCTGGTGTGAATGGATTGGAGGAAATTACATTTCACCGAGTTTTTGAAGATGATATTGAAGTATCTAATAATATTGTAAAAACCACAATCTTACAAGAGGCCATCCCCGAAGTGCTAATGATTGGAAGCCGGTCATCATTTGCTTCAATAAAAATTCCTGGAAGACTTGCATATTTATCTGCAGGCAATGCCTGGGTAATAGAAAACTCGACTGGAAACCGACGACTGGTCGTATCGACGGGTGACCTGGACGGGAGAATATTTTCATTATCGAAGGATGGTGAACGCCTAGTCTTTAGTAGATTTTCAGACACTGATACTACAATTAATTCTCTTTGGGTTGCCACTATAGATAGCGAACCGTTAAACCTTATTGACCTGAAAGTGAATAATGTGATCCATTTTGCGGATTTTGGTCCAGATTCCTCACTGATTGCGTATTCAACAGTTGAATGGCGGGAAACTGCACCAGGTTGGCAGGCGAATAATGACTTATATGAACGAGTTGTGAGCCCGAATGGTTATATCGATCCGGAGAAGATGATTTTAGAACCCAACTCGGGAGGAGTATATGGTTGGTGGGGGATGGAATTTTCATGGGCACCAGATGGAAGGAGTTTTTTGTTTGCGCGACCTGATAGCGTTGGGATCATAGACAATCCAGAAGGAACTGTAGCATCGATTTTTGATATAAAGCCATACCAGACAGGTGCAAACTGGGCCTGGATTCCTGGAACTGCTTGGTCACCAGATGGGAATGTTATCTACAGTGTTGATCATATAACTACAGATGGACAAAACTCAGAATCAATAGAGCAATTTAACCTGATCGCGATTCCCTTATCTGGGGAATCACCAATTCATCTTGTGAAAAATGTTGGAATGTTTGCCTACCCGGTATCTTCGCCAATAAAAAATCAGGCAAGCTTTATCAACTTATCAGATGGATCAAACCTAGACCAGAATGCTTTCTCAATTGCATATTTACAGGCGATATTTCCCGATCAAAGCGAGACGAGTGGTTATCGTTTATCTATTATGGATCGAGATGGATCAAACCAGATAAGCTTATTTCCAGAAGAAGGCGCAGTGGGTTTAAACCCGCAGCATGTTGTTTGGTCTCCAGAACCGATGACTCCAAATGGAGATAATGCAATTGCTTTTATTTATAATGGAAATATCTGGTTGGTTGATACGACAACCGGTGTATCTCAACAAATCACTGGAGATGGTTTAACCAATCGGATTGATTGGAGATAGCTCAATATGAGGATCTTGATCACAGGCGCTGCAGGTTTTTTAGGCTCACATCTTTGTGAACGCCTTTTATCAGAAGGCAATGAAGTCGTTGGTATGGATAATTTCATTACTGGAAGCCCAGAAAATTTAGCACATTTATCCACCAACCAGAAATTTTCGTTTATCAGGCATGATGTGTCGAATTTTATATTTGTACCTGGCAAATTAGATGCTGTGATGCATTTTGCCTCTCCGGCAAGTCCAAATCCAAAGTCTCCTTTCGGTTATGTAAACTTGCCAATTCAGACAATGAAAGCTGGTGCCTTGGGAACTCATAATACCCTCGGTGTTGCCAGAGCAAATCAAGCCAGGTTTTTGTTGGCCAGTACAAGCGAAATCTATGGAGATCCCCTGGAACACCCGCAAACCGAGAGCTATTGGGGACATGTCGATCCGATAGGTACACGCTCAGTATATGATGAAGCCAAGCGATTTGCTGAGGCATTGACAATGGCTTACCATCGATTTCACGGAATAGATACCAGAATCGTTCGTATATTTAACACCTATGGACCTAGGATGCATCTTGATGATGGTAGAGTGGTTCCAAATTTTATCCAACAAGCATTGAGGCATGAGCCACTAACCATTTATGGAGACGGTCAGCAAACGCGCAGTTTTTGTTATGTTGATGATCTCGTTGAAGGTATTGTCAAATTATTATTATGTGACGAACATATGCCGGTTAATATTGGTAACCCTGCTGAAATGACAATCCTCCAATTTGCTGAAGAGATCAATGCAATTATTGGAAATCAGGCTGGCATATTATTTACCCCGAGTGATAGACTAGATAGCGACCCACAACGGCGGCGACCGGATATTACCCGCGCTCGCACCATACTCGGTTGGGAACCCAAGGTCAGTCTTGAAAATGGATTGCTTAGAACTATCCCATATTTTCGCCAGAAAATCGGACTGATATGACAGCGATACTAAACAATCCGCGCGAACGAACACGATTTTTTCGCTTTTTGGTGGTTGGTTTAATTGGTGCTATTGTTGATTTTGGAATCGAAAACCTTCTACACCGCTTTTTTGGTATTCCATATGTCTGGGCTGGAACAATTTCATTTATCTGTGCGGTTTTTAGTAACTTTTTTTGGAACAGATATTGGACGTATCCGGATTCCCGCTCTAAACCAATCATGGGACAATTCTTCCAGTTTTTTCTTGTAAATGTTTCTGGTCTGATCATACGCATCCCAATCCTTAAGTTTTTAGAGCCGATTGTCACAAATATTTTCCTTGCCCTTCCAGAACGATTTTTGATTTTGCCTCCAGATGTGTCAGGTGAAAATTTAACTCTGGCAATTGCTGTTGGGATCGTCTTATTTTGGAATTTCTTTGTTAATCGCTATTGGACATATAGTGATGTAAAATGATAAAAATAAGATATCGGCATTCGTTTCATTTTCTGGTTATAGGTATAATCTTGGGAGAATGATCAAAGATGGTTGATACTACATTAGTACCCATTTTTACCACCTTAGGGGATGTTGCAGCCTTTTTAGCCTACCCATATATATTTTCTTGCGAAGGTGACTGGATTGGTTGGATATCGCCTGAACGATTTGTTTATTCCACCCATGGGCATTACGTTGGTTGGCTAGCAAATGGTCCACGCATCTTAAGGAAATTAGCTGATGGTTATACCCGACCGATGGTTGAGGTAATACCTCCATTTACATTGAAGATTACCACACCAGTGATGCATCCCTTGGCACCCATGATGCCAGAGCTAACCTTTGGAGAGATGGATGTGTTATTGGATCGACCTGATTTACTACCGCCGGTCGACTTCGGTGAGTTACGAGAGGACATGGATTAAAGAGTATATCCTATGATTAACGATACTCCTCAGCATAGTGGTGATACCAAAACACCTGAACAGGTCGAAAGCTCATATCGATCATTGAAAGAGATTATTGAGCACGTTTCTGGAAAAGAATACCAGGGATCGTTAGCTCAACAAGATAGTGGGTTGGTTGAGATATTACCATATCCATTTCTAGCCTTGGTCGGGCAGTTTGAGATGAAATATGCTCTTCTTTTGTCTTTAATCAATCCAGCTATCGGAGGAGTTTTATTGATCGGTCCAAGAGGAACTGGGAAGACCACTGCAATTCGTGGATTGGTCGATCTTGTTCCTGAGGTGCCACGTAGCTTATGTTATTATGGCTGCTTGCCTGAGGATATTGAAACCGGCGGTATTGATGCTGTGTGCCCTAGCTGTGCTCGAAAGTATGCCATGGGTGAACCATTAGCGGTAATGGATGATATCCGTTTAGTTGAACTGCCTCTTAATGCTCGCCTGGATGATGTAATTGGTGCAATGGATGAAAGTGCATCCAGCCATGAACGACTCCGACTGCATCGGGGAATTCTGGGGCATGCTGACCGGAACCTGTTACTGGTCGATGAGGTGAATTTACTCGCAGATGAGATTGTGGATGCCATACTAGATGCAGCGGCTTATGGTTCCTATACTGTAAGACGAGGAACAACGGCTGCAACTTTTCGGGCTAAATTTGTCCTGATTGGAACTATGAATCCTGAGGAAGGACGACTACGTCCACAAATTATGGATCGTTTTGGGCTCAGAGTAGTAGTTCAGGGATTGGAGGATGTAAACCAACGTCTGGAAGCATATAAACGAGTCCATGCATATGCTGCAAATCCTCGCCAAGTAATGCTAGAATATAGTGATGAAACAAAATTAGCTCAAAACGAGGTACAAACTGCCAGAGACATCCTTCGAGAGGTAAAAATACCAGAAAGTGTGTCAAACCATGGTTTGGATTTAATACAGAAATTAAAGATAGACTCTTTACGAGCAGAAGTTACTCTATTTGAAGCTGCTAGAGCATATTCAGCTTTAGATGGACGGCTGGAGGTAACAGATGAGGATATTTATATGGTTGCGCCGATGTCTCTTCGTATGCGACGGTCAGAATTTATTAAAAAGTTTATCAGTGAGCAATCTACAGAAGAAGACGAAATAAAACAAACTATCGACCGAATGCTGATTAATCCATAATTAGAGGAGATTTATAAAATGAAAAAGCTGTTTGCTAAGAAGGAAATATTTAAGGTTAAGTCAATGCCAGTGGATCCTACCAGTATGGGAGAGCCTGCAACTGCAGATGAATTACAACGGCGTGGTATGGCGTATTATGCACGTAAACAATATGCTCAAGCAGAGGCTGATTTGAAAAAAGCGATTTCTCTAGATAGCACCCATATTGATTCCTATTATAGCCTCGGTATGGTGTATAAGGCTGTTGATCGTAAGCAGGAAGCAGTTGCTGCATTTAATCACGTGATTGAATTGATTGTAACGAACCCTGGTGCTGATTCAACCAAAAATGATATGTTGAGAAAACTTGCCCTTGGTCATATGAATGAAATAAATCAAGGCGATTGGAATCTGGAGAAGGAGATTTGGAAACACATAGAATAACACACCGACAGCGGATTGAGCGATGTTTATCGGGAGTATCACAAGAAAAAACGCCTGTTGCTCTGTGGCGTCACTTTCCGGTCGATGATCAAACTCCAGATAGTTTAGCCGAATCAATCCTTAGTTTCCAACGTTTATATCATTTTGATCTAGTAAAGGTGACACCTGCATCTTCTTTTTGTTTGAAGGATTGGGGTACAGAGGATGTATGGAATGGTAATTCAGAAGGCACAAGAGAATACGTTCACCGAGTGATCAACAAACCAGATGACTGGTTAAGATTATCTATCTTGGATCCATATAAGGGGTATCTGGGAGAGCAGTTATCCTGTCTGGAAATGGTATGTAATGCACTTGGTGAAGATGTTCCTGTTCTCCAAACGATATTTAGCCCATTAGCACAGGCAAAAAACCTTGTCGGCGGACAACAATTATTAGTCCACTTGAGAGAATATCCTGATGAAGTCCTGGAAGGATTAAAGATTATTACCGAGAGCACCAGCAGGTTTATTGAGGCTATCTGTCACACAAAAATGGCTGGGATTTTCTACGCAATACAGCATGGAAGTTATCAACTTCTCTCAAAGGAAGAATATAAGAAATTTGGTCGTGGAGACGACCTATTTCTACTGGAACTATCATCAGGAAAATGGGTAAATATGCTGCATCTTCATGGAGAAGAGATCTTTTTCAAAGAATTTGTTGATTTTCCAGTTCAGGTTATCAATTGGCATGATCGGGAAACGTATCCTGACCTTGCTGAAGGGAAGGAATTATTTTCTGGTGTGGTATGTGGTGGTCTCCAGCGTATCCATACCATGGTGTTGGGGACACCAGAACAGGTTCGAGCTGAAACTCGTGATGCCATAATTTCGACCCAAAACCAACGATTTATTCTTGGGACGGGCTGTGTGTTACCTATAACGACACCCAGAGCGAATATCCTGGCAGCCATCCAGAGTTGCTCCGCGTGACTGATCTGCGGATCATCGGAGGCATAGCAAAGGGAAGGAGAATTCGGTCTGTTCCAGGTGAGACGACCAGGCCAATAACTGATAGAGTTAGGGAGGCATTATTTAATATTATCGGCTCTGATATTTTCGGAGCAACCTTTCTAGACCTTTTTGCCGGAACGGGGAGTGTAGGAATCGAAGCACTAAGCAGGGGGGCTGAATATGTTCTGTTTATTGAACTTAACCGAAGACCATTTACCATAATTCGCGAAAACTTGACAAATACAAACCTTCAAGAAGGATCTGAGATGCTCCGGGCAGATGCATTTTCCTTCCTGGAAGGTTTTCCAAACAAACGGTTTGACTATGTATTTATTGCCCCTCCTCAATATAAAGAAATGTGGATACGAGCACTCATAATTCTCGACAAGAACACTGACTGGTTATCAGGCGATGCCTGGGTGATCGTTCAGATCCATCCAATAGAATATAGACTAATCGGTGATGAGCTGAAGTTAGAAAATCTGGTTGAATTTGACCAAAGGCACTATGGAAGTACTTTATTGGTTTTTTATAGAAGATCAAATGAATGATTAAATAATGATAATATAATCAATGCAATATATTCTTATTAATGTCCCCAAAAATAATATTTACATATTCAACCATTTGACAGCAAAATGTGGGAGATCATTCACAGAACCTATTTTTGTTGTACATGTCGGGAGTGAATCAATAAATAACCGACCATAGCGCTTTGTCATTATGCGCCGGTCAAAAATCGCCACAACCCCACGGTCAGATTGTGTTCGAATCAATCTTCCAAACCCTTGCCTAAAACGTAATATTGCTTCTGGCAATGAAAACTCACCGAACGGATCATCAAAGGTCTCTGCGCGAGCTGCAACTATTGGATCTGAAGGTACATCGAACGGCAATTTAACAATGATAAGCACAGATAAAGCATCACCCGGTACATCCACGCCTTCCCAAAAAGCTCTAGTGCCAAATAATACAGCATGGTCATCAGTCCGAAAGTTTTCAAGAAGGGTATTAGCAGAGGCACCTTCACCTTGTTCATATATACGGATGCCATTGCGCGATAAAAGTGGGCTGATCGAACGCGATGTCCGTTTTAGCTGGTCATAAGAAGTAAAAAGCACCAATGCTTTGCCACCGGTTGCATTACAAAGTTTTAGGATACCCTGTTCAATCGCTCTTTGATGACCTTGTCGATCCATTGGTTCAGGGATGTCATTGGCGATATAAAGCAAGACTGAGGATTCATAGTCAAATGGAGAGCCAACAGATAATTCATAAGCCTCGTCTGCATTTAGCCTACCTTTAAGATAATTAAATTCACCACCTGCAGTAAGTGTTGCAGAAGTGAGGATCACCGATGATTTTTCATGCCATAGATATTTTTGCATCAATGGGCCAACATGTAGAGGTGCAGAATTCAAAGAAATTTGCCTTCCAGTGGGATTGATTTCAAACCAATATATGGCATCAGGGCGAGGTTCGAACACCATCCCATCCATATTGGTTTGCATTTCGCCAAGTCTTCGGTATATGCTACTGATATTTGAGATCATATCATCATCCTCATCTGGAAAACTTTCCTTCATATCTCCAAGTGCCTGGATAAGCTTTGCAAGGATTTCAATTAGTGGTCTCAGGGTTAATTCGGCTTCCTCCCAGGCAGTTTCAACATCTACCCAGGATGGTTGGGTTCGAGTTGCTGGAAGAATTCGCTCCTGATGAGCATATAAACCAATATCATTTCCTTCGCGTTGTTCTAAGAGGAATTGGTCAATGGACTTAAAGAAGTATTGTGAGGTCGTCTGAAACTGAAAAGCTAGATCAGTGATTTGCTGAATATATTGATTAAGTATTATAAAATCAGAAGGGGGAAGGTTGCCCTCAAGAAGGGTCAATATTTTCGTTAATACACCAGAATTTGGTCCTCCCAATTCACGTACTGTCCGATCGATCATAGATTGCGTAATTCGAAAACTAAGTGCGCTGGTTGTGGCTTCTTCCAGGTGATGGGCTTCATCGATGATCACATAATCATATTCTGGTAATACCCTGTTTCCGGTTGCAACATCCGCTAACAGTAATGCGTGATTGACAACAAGGATGTGTGCAGACATGGCAGCCTGACGAGCGCGGTAAAATGGGCAAATCCCTCCACGCTTTAAACAATTCTCAGACGTGCACCCTTCATCATCCGCTGATAAGCGCATCCAGACATCACGTTCGATAGGTCCATTTAAATTGATCTCATTCCGATCTCCACTCTCTGTTTTCTGCAACCAAACCAAGATTTTGCAAATCACTCGTATTTCATCTGCATTGTCCGGACCTCGACGGCGCATATTTTCTAGGCGGCGTGGGCAAAGGTAGTTTGATCGCCCTTTCATCACTGCAGCAGAAAGATTGATGCCCATAGCTGCACGTAGATCGGGGATATCCTTGTTGATCAATTGGTCTTGTAAATTGATTGTATTGGTAGAGATAACCACTCGTTGGCCATTTTTAAGTGCCCAGAGTGATGCAGGCAACAAGTATGCCATGCTTTTTCCAATTCCAGTTCCGGCTTCGACCATCAAGTGACGATTTTCTGACAGTGCACGGGTTACCTCACGGAGCATTTCAATCTGTTGTGGCCGATACTCATAGTTAGGAAAGTGACGAGAAAATATTCCCCCAATCTCCAATGCTGATGCTACTTCATCTGGGTCTAATGGATATTGTTGTGGAATCGGTGATATTGGCTGTGAATCTCTGCTGTTATATGCATCAAAAATCGGTCCTGAATATCCTTGCCTGACCTGTCGACCGGAGATGGTTTCCTTTGATCTAGCCCGTAACATTTCATAAAAAGCCGGGTAACCGAGCCAATCGACACCTTCACTAAGTCTGACAATTTCAGCAAGCAGTTGTAGAGGTAATTCCATGCCAATTTCGTATAGCAATCGATACGCGGCACAGGTCACGCGTGCATCATCCAACGCCCGGTGGCTTGCAGGTAGGGGGATATTTAATAATTGCCCAAGCGCACCAAGGTTATAGCGTCCAGCAGTTGGAAGCAGAACAGATGCAATTTCATAAGTATCCAGGGATTCATTCGATCTGAAAAGAGCATGCTTCCGTAGAAATGATAGATCAAATCCCACATTATGACCGAGTATAGGAAAGTCTCCAACAAATTGGCGTAATTCAGGGATAACTTTCTGAATTGGTGGTGATTCGACCACCATATGGTCATTTATTCCAGTTAGTTGGGTAATGAAAGGCGGTATCTTTCTACCGGGATTGATGAGAGTCGACCACTCATCTTCAATGCGGTGTTCGTTGAAAAGCACCGCTCCAATTTCGATAATGGCATCTTTTTGGGGGTCCAAACCGGTTGTTTCAATATCCAGGGCAACAATAGGCCTCATGTAAGGATTATACCAGCAACGGTTTTTGAACCCTGGGCGTGGTTAGGGGTAATTAACCAGGGAGGCAATCCCACCGCAGATCATTTATATGCCATTAATGCCAGATACTTTATAATATTGTTACCAGGAGGTGTTCATGATCGAGCAAACGTGCCAAACCATTAGAGATAATGTACAAAAAGTTATCGTTGGCAAGGATGATGTAATCAATCTGGCATTGGTTGGTGTTTTATGCGAAGGGCATATATTGATCGAAGATGTGCCAGGTATTGGAAAGACAACCCTTGCGAGAGCATTGGCTGCCTCGTTAGGATGCACCTTTAAACGTATTCAATTTACCCCTGATCTTCTGCCTTCAGATGTGACTGGGATAAACTGGTTTAATCAAAAATCACAGGAATTTGAATTCAGACCTGGTCCGATATTGACCCAAATCGTACTAGCTGATGAAATTAATCGTGCTACACCGCGTACACAATCAGCATTATTAGAAGCAATGCAAGAACAGCAAATTACGATCGATGGTGTCACTCATTCACTACCAAGACCATTCATGGTGATGGCAACAGAAAATCCGATTGAACTCGAAGGTACATTTCCATTACCTGAAGCCCAAATCGACCGATTTCTCCTTCGACTTGAAATGGGCTATCCAACTGAAGAAGAGGAGAGTTCTATTCTTGAACGATACAGATCCACTACCCAGATACCTGAGTTACACCCAGTAACAACACCTTTGGAAATCCTTCAATTACAGGCTGAGCGCATGAACATCAGGGTTGAGAACACTGTGCGTGATTATATCGTGCGTATAGCAAGGGCAACTCGTGAGAATGATGAAATTCAACTTGGCGCAAGCCCAAGGGCAAGCCTAGCACTGTATCATTCCGCGCAGGCATGGGCAGGAATTCACGGAAGAGACTACGTATTACCAGATGATATAAAAATCATGGCTCCACATGTTCTCACGCATAGACTAATGGTATCCCCTCAGGCACAGCTTCGAGGAAGGCAACCGAAGCAACTAGTAGCAGACATTGTTGATTCAGTTCCAGTTCCAGTTGAGAATTAGGGCGATCATGCGCGAACGCGGATTACTAATACTCTTAATGTTGATGATGTTTGGTATTGTGCTTAAAGAGCCATTTTTAATCACCATGTCTGCGTCTTTGATGGTTATTGCTGGCGTAGCCTGGTGGTGGAAAAAGCAATCTTTAAAAGGAGTGATATACCGAAGAATATTCCATTACACACGCGGTTTTCCTGGTGAGAGGATCACTCTTCAAATAGAGGTAGAGAATCGAAAACTATTACCTATATCATGGTTACGGATCCAGGATGATTGGGCTCAGTCAGTTGGTCCGGAATCAGGAGATGTTTTAGCTCCTAGCCATATTCAGGATCATGGAATCCTGACCAATGTTTTTAGCTTTCGATGGTACGAAAAAGCCCAACGAAATTACATTTTACTTCTTCGCAAGAGAGGAGTTTTTCAAATTGGTCCTGCACGATTAGATTCTGGTGACCTATTTGGAATTTTTGAAAATACAGATGAAACTACGCGTAATCAATATATAACCGTATTTCCGACTATACTGCCCCTTTCAAAATATGATTTTCCTGCTGAAGACCCCTTTGGTGATCGTAAATCACTACGGAGGCTTTTTGAAGATCCCAATCGCCCAATGGGTGTACGTGAATATAAGCCAGAAGATAGCTTTCGAAGAGTGCATTGGCCAGCAACAGCGAGAACAGGTCAGTTGCAAGTTAAAGTGTACCAACCAACAAATGGACAAGTAATGATGGTGTGTATGAACGTGTCCACCTTTTCTCGCCATTGGGAAGGTGTATATCCCGAGTTGCTAGAGCATTTGATCAAGGTTGCAGCAACTTTAGTATATGAAGGCATTCATGATGGCTATAAAGTTGGTCTGGTCGCAAATGGATGCCTGGCTCATGCCGACCAACCATTTAGAATTCCTCCTGGACGATCCCCACAGCAATTAGCCATATTGCTTGGTGCATTGGCTGGTGTGACATCGGTGGTAACTGGTAATTTTGAGCGCTTTTTATTGAGAGAAATTCCACGCGTGCAGTATGGAGCAACTCTGGTGATATTGACTGCCGTCACAAGTCTAGAACTGGCACAGACCCTTGTTCAACTAAAACATCATGAAAGGAGAATTACATTATTTACGTTGGCAGAAGAGGCACCGCTATTGATTCCTGGAATTCGGATCATTCACCAACCTTTTAAACCGTCTGCAGTATTATGAAACAACTTTCACCGATACACATAATTCCGTGGCGCGAAATTACGATCTTTATGTTAATAATTATGGATTCGTGCTGGATCACACCATGGTTTCGATCGCTCACACCGGAAACTTATGCCATTCAATCACTCCGAGTATTGATTTCCCTTTCTTGCATTGTTTTATTTTCCTACTTACTGGTAAGGTTAATGGAATATCTAAAACTGAAGAAATCAATCCGCAGGGCATTAATGGTTGCATTCCTGGTAGTTGTTAGTTTTATCGCAATAGAAACAATGTTATATGCTCAGGAATCCGTTTCACTAACAGAGCTGCTTACTCGGCCAATTCGTAGTTTTGCAGATGTACAATCCATCATTCCACCTGAATTTATTATTATCCTCACTGTATTAATTGGTTTTTGGCGAGGTTTATCTATTGCTCAGGAGCATATTGGTCCATCAACGGTGAAAAGCCACTTCTTGTTGGGGATTGTTTTCTTTGTTTTATTTATTTTTATTACTACATTAATTACAGGAGAAAATCCTGGTGATTTCTTTTACTTATTCCTATTTGCTTCACTTATTGCTATGTCTACTGCACGAATGACCATAGTGGGTATGGTTCGAGGTGGCAAGCAAAATATATTTAATCGTTCTTGGTTTGTCGGTATATTTTTGGCAGCTCTACTGGTAGTTGGAATAGCATCAATGTTGAGTGGGGTTATCGCCCAACAATTTTCTTGGATTGGAGCGATATTTCTTGGATTATTTGGTTCAATTATTATTCTTCTATGGATCATCCTTAATCCTGTTTTAGCATACCTGATAAAGATACTCAGTGACTTGATCCAGGATTCAAAGGCAATTGAAAATTTAGGAAATAGTATTCAAATGATCAACGATATGGTGAGGGGATTAGGTGAGAAATTGATGGCATTCGTAAATAAATCTGGAATTGCCCCCATAATCTCGCAATTGGCACCCACCGTAAGGACTATTATTCTGATCGGAATAATTGTGGCAATCGTATTATTCATATTGTTATGGATGGGCGTGCGTTTGTGGAGAGATCGTGAACGACGCAGAGAACAAGGTGAAATAAAGTCGAATTTACACAGTGGGAATTTGCTTCAATCTCTACTAGCCATGCTTTTGGTTGGGTGGAACAGTGCCACAAAATCGATGACACAGCTTATCGATCTTAATCAACGTCGTCGACTTCGTGCTGCAGCCAGAATTAGGCAGGTATATACCGATCTTCTTGAGTTATGTGCGAAAATAGGGCAACCTCGTCCAGATGCCCTAACTCCGTTGGAATTTGTTTCAAAATTGGACATGCTGTTTCCAGAATTTACCCCAGAAGTTGACACAATTACTCAAGCTTATATGCGGGTGCGTTATGGGCTCTTACCAGAGACACAGGAGGAAATTGTTGCGGTTGAATCTGCCTGGAAGTTATTACGTTCCGCAGGCCATGAATTATTATCTGAGCAAAGGCGTGCACAAAAATAAGTCGACTATTAGGTCATTTTTTCCGAATATCAACCAATCTTACAACGATAGGCTCAAGGCAAGTTTGAACAGTCTCTAATGTCAATCCATCTACTTTGATGGTTACCAGACGATTATTTTGATCTTTCCCAGCAAATTGAACAAAGGAGATAAAGTTGCCTCCATGCTCAGCAATTACCTTGGTAACCTTCGCCAGCTGACCGGGTTCTTCCTTCACAAGCATGGTCGCGCGTATCCCTGTTTGATGAACTGCCAATAATTCTGGAAAAATATTGAACAAATCCGTCTCCGTGATGATACCCACGAGCACTTCATTTTTCATTACAGGAATACAACCGATTTTGTGTTCAGCCATTAGGAGGGCAGCATCTTCTATAGGAGTATCTTCATCCACGGTTATAACACGCTCCGTCATGACTTCTTTGACGGTAATTTTACTCAATAAGAAATTCATCTCCCAAATACTTAAAGAAGTGGCTGGTGAAGGAGATGCATAAACAAGATCTTCGTTTGCTACAATCCCGACTAAATTTCCATCTTGCAGGACTGGTATATGACGAATATGCTCGCGTTTCATGATACCAAGTGCTTCATGAATAGGCATATCCGAGGCAATGGTGAGCACCGGCTGATTCATTCGGTCACGAACTAACATGACAGCCTCCCATGGGCATCTGATCTAAGCACTGAATTCTTTTAATATCCTAACAATATGCATGGCACCTTGTAAGTACAGGTCCAGACGGATGTTTTCATTGGGTGCATGGCCCTGTGCACCAGGGTAGCCAATCCCAGCAGTAACTACCGGTAAGTTGAGATAATGAACAAATGCATGGTTGGGTCCTGAACCTCCACTCATGGGTACGATTTGCATAGGCTGTCCATATACAGAACGAGCAGTTTCGACTACTAAAGAGACAAATGGATCATCTGGATCAGTACGGGCAGGTTTTTCTCCTCCCAGAAATTGAATCTTGACATCAGGGAAGCCTTCATTGTCCAGATGAGTTCGTAAAGATTTAAGTACTTGCTCAGGAGATTGATTGGGAACAAGGCGAAAATCTACTTTTGCTGATGCACGGGCAGGTAGTACCGTCTTTGAACCAGCACCCTGGTAACCTGATGTTAACCCACAAATAGTGCAAGTCGGTTCAAATGCTTCAGCTATGCGCAGATTAACCCCACCTGTCAATTCCTTCAAGAAATGATCAACCCCATAACGTGATTTATATTCATCGGATGTCTCCGACATGGCTTCCATCAATTCACGATCTCTTTTGCTAGGAGGTAACACGGAATCATAATGTCCGGGGATTCGGATATGTTCGTCTTCACCTTTCAATGTTGCTAAAGCCCAGATCAATCGCCAGGCTGCATTTGGAAAAATTGAGCCACCTAATCCAGAATGAACATCAATATTTGCTGTTTCCACTGAAAGCTCAACATAGCAAATACCACGGAGTCCCAAATATTGAACTGGTACCTCTCGATGATCAACCCCACCAAACTCCCATATGCACGCATCGGCTTTGAGCTTATCAACATTATTTATTACAAAATCCTTCAGATGGACGCTGCTAATTTCCTCTTCGCCCTCAACCACGAATTTTACATTACAAGGAAGCTCTCCATCAATGTCTAACAGTGCGTCAATGGCATGAAGACGGCTGGTTAGATGACCTTTATCATCACTCACACCACGGGCATATAATTTACCGTCTCGTAAAGTCGGTGTGAAAGGTGGACTGTCCCATAATTCTAGTGGCTCAGGTGGCTGGACATCATAATGGTTATAGAAAAGTAAGGTTTTGGCCATTTGCCCTTTTCTCTCTCCATAAACAACTGGTGCACCTCCCGTGGACATAATCTCGACCTCAAAGCCTCTGGATTTCAGCATCACCGCAACAAGATCAGCACATTCTCCTAATCCCCAATTCTGCGCAGCAACACTTGGTTGTTCACAAAAGCGGGATAACTCTGAGATACTAGATTCAAGATGTTGTTTGAGATATGAATCATAAGCATTCATTTCGACCATAAGAGCCTCCGATCATTTACCGAGCAAAAAAGTAAGGGACGATCCTGCATAAGATACAGTGAGCATTTTTAAAGTTTCACCGAGCCAAGCCCAAAACAAAAATTTATGTACTGGCATCTTCAATGCACCTGCTGCAAGGCCGGTTAAATCGAAAAATGGATTTGGAATTGCTGAGAACACTAATATAGCTATAGAGCCATACCGAGATAACCATGCAACCATTTTCTGGTAAACATCTACACGCTCAGCCACAGGTTGACTGCTAAAACCTACTAGGTATCCGGTAAGTTCTCCTAATGCTGCTCCTGCTCCTGCAACGAGCGCAACAATTAACGGATTAAACACCGCTCCCATTGAAAAGACTACTGCTATCCCTGGAGCTGGTAAAAAAACCGTTGCATATGCCATGAAGGAAAGTAAAAATATTCCCGGGTAACTATATTTTGCAAACTCCTGAGCCCTATCACGAATACTAAATATGTAAAAGCTAATCGCGATCACAAACATCAAGGCGACAACTCGTGTGGCAATTTGCACCCACTTTGAGTTCATCACACTCACTGCTCAAGAATTGTCACTGATTGTAATTTAACAGATGGAGCATCACGCTTCGAAGGATCTCGTGGAGGGATGGATAGCAAGACGTCTATTCCATTTGTAACCTGGCCAAAAACACTATGTTTTTTATCCAGCCAGGGAGTGGCTAAATGAGTAATAAAGAATTGAGAACCATTTGTATTTGGTCCTGCATTTGCCATGGACAAAACACCTGGCTTATCATGGCGTAGATCTGCTTGGAATTCATCGGCAAATCGATAACCTGGTCCGCCTGTACCTGTGCCAGTTGGATCTCCACCTTGAGCCATAAAATCTGCAATAACGCGATGGAAAATCGTGCCATCATAAAATCCCTGGCGTGATAAAAAGATGAAGTTATTTACGGTTTTTGGTGTTTTATCTGCGAACAACTTTATCGTAATATCTCCCTTATCTGTATGTAAAACTGCAGTATAAGTTTTTTTGGGATCAATCTCCATAGCAGGAGGGGCTGACCATTGTTGGTACGGCATATATATTCCTTTCTTATTATTTATGTTTATTGGTGACTTCGCAGAAGAGATTCAAGTCGAGCTACTACCATGTCCATGGCAACTGTATTCAAACCACCTTCGGGAATGATCACATCGGCATAACGCTTGGAAGGTTCAACAAATTCCAGGTGCATTGGGCGAACTGTTGTCAAATACTGTTGAACCACTGAATAACTTGTTCGACCGCGCTCAACTATATCTCTTTCAAGGCGGCGAATAAAGCGGATATCAGGATCAGTGTCAACAAAAATCTTCACATCAAACAGGTCGCGCAATCCTTTTTCAGCCAGGATTAGGATTCCCTCAACCAGAATAACAGGCTGGGGTTCGATATGGATTGTCTCAGTGGTACGGCTATGAGTTTTAAAATCATAGACTGGAAGCTCAATGGATTTAAGATCCTTGAGTTGTTTAATGTGCTCGATGAGCAAACTCGTTTCGAGGGAATCGGGATGGTCAAAGTTTATCGTAATGCGTTGGGCCGGTTCTAGGTTCGTCAGGTCCTTATAATAGGCATCATGGGGTAACAATGCTATGTGGTCTTTACCTACCCTGTCGATGATTACCTTGGCGACGGTGGTTTTTCCCGATCCAGTGCCACCAGCAATACCGATCACAAGAGGAGGTGTGGGTTTTGGCATGCTGGAATTATACTGGAATTAGGCTTCAGACGATAGGGAAGTAGTAGTGAGATTTAATCAAAAAGGGAGTTACGAACGATCATAATTATTTCTGACCCGATGAGAGCCACCGAAGGGAATCGAACCCTTGACCTAACGTTTACGAAACGCTTGCTCTACCAGCTGAGCTACGGTGGCTTGTTGGTAAATTGCGACGGGATTATACCATAGGTAAACATGATGATTCTCGGGTAGTATTTGACGTTGCGGGCAATTATATTGGCAGGTCACTAGGTTGCAACACCTTTGATGATTGCTTATCTCCTAAATCTGATAATACTTCCATTCTGATCGTCAAAAAAAGCATAAATTCCAGTATTTTGCTTTTTCTGAGAGATTCACAATAACATGATGCGTTTCACTCCCCCCACAAACCAAATCCGTTTTTACGCCGTTCCTCCCGGCGATTATGCTGTTCGTGAATTTCCTTTATATGCATCACCTTTTCAGCAATTGCCACCTCCAGCCAGATTTTCCCTTTTTCAGCTGTTGCATAGCTGCCGGCTCCGTATGCGCCTGTTTTTGTATCATCATCCCAGGGAGGATTAGCAATTAATGCACCACCTTCCACCCAATCCATATAGTATGACGGGGTGGTGATGAAATCAGTTTCATCAACAACACATTCCATATGAACAAGAGAAGGTTGTAAATAAAGAATAAACGAGGTTTCTAACTCACAAGCATGGCCCATTCCACCAAGGTTGGATTGGCGATATTTCTCGAGTGAAGCTAATCCAGCTGGACCGGACAGATAAAGCCAGGCGGTAGCACAGAATATCCGCCGGTGTCTCTCACCAGAATATTTAATCACGTTATTGATAAATGAGCTGTTCCCTCCATGCCCGTTGATGAAATAAAAGCGTGAAAAACCCCGTGCGGCTAAAACGTCGACCACCCCCACCCAAAAGTCTTCGAATGCCCTCCCACCTGAATTCAATGTACCCGCAAAAGCTTGCCGGTGAGTGCTGACACCATATGGCATTACTGGCAGAATAGTGGATAAATCTTGTGACTGGTTCGCGGTACCTTGGGCTACTGCGTCGATGATCAATGTATCTGTCGAAAGAGGAAGGTGATATCCGTGCTGTTCGGTGTGACCAATCGGGATAAATACCACCTTATCGCGGTCGGCATCCGGTGGTAAAACAGCATCATTACGATTTCTCGCGCCTGAGTTAATGCAACCCACGGGGCAGTAACTGATAGACTTAAGCCTGGTGGCACGACAACCAGCGTATTGGTAAAGCCATCATCTCTGAGGCTATTTATTATGTTAGATATATAGTTTTCTAAAAGCGGCTCCGAAACTGGTAGACCACTTCCCTGCCATCCATACGGGAAGGTTGGAAGTAGAAAGATATCGGGGGGATTTCCGAGTGCGTCCGCTACCTGGGTCATTGAGTATCCCTTTCCCAGCTGAAGCACCAGTGGAGTATGCCGGGAAAGAGAGCGTACTTCAGGCCAGGTTAATTCGTCATATGCATGGAACTTGGACATATTTATAACTTGGAAAGTAGCTCGGATTTCTTTTGTTGAAACTCATCTTCTGTAAGCACTCCCTGTGTACGCAGCTCAGCCAGTTTGCTGATCATTGTTGGAATATCAGTGGTTCCTTCTATAGGATTAAGACCAGTCTGTTCAAGTTGGGCTTTGGCATTGATCAAGGCGGTTTTAAATTTTATTGGGTTATCTATTTTCTTAAAGAGATTTACACCCAGCTCACTGGCAGTTAATATCTCGATATCTCCATATCCGAACATCCGACCTAATGCAGATTGATCCATTTTGATATCGTTCACTTTTTCAAGGGAGGAGTCGATCACACTTTTATTGAAAATTCCGGATATCTGCATTACGCGACGATTTGTGATGATGAACTGGTGGTTGAACCAATTCATGATATCTCGTGTGCCAGTTGCTACAGGAATGAAAAGAAGGACAAATCCGATAACTGCGATGATTGGCCATGTAGGTTGGTTTGAAAGGTAGATTGAAATTAAAAGAGTTGCGATAAATATTATTAAAATCAATACTGCTTCTAAAACGATCGAAGCAGCAAGAACAAACCAATGATGGCGTGTCGAATGGATGACCTTCTCTTGCTCTCCCATTAAACTCTGAAGATAATGACCGGACATAGTGATTTCCTCCTAGGACTTTTTTATCGTTATGAATTTACTATTTTTGAGTATCAGCTAACTCTTCCTTAGCCCTTATTAACAAACCTGGATCCATGATCAGATCTACAGCTGTCATTGCCAACGCTTTGGCAGCATCCAGCATGCCAGCCTTCCCGGTATCGGATAAACAATAATCACGGAATTCTATAGTGTGACCGGCGACATTTTCAGGTGCGATTGCTAGATAGGGATGTATTGCAGGAATTAAATGACTGATATCACCCATATCGGTTGATCCCATGCGCTCATTGGGATCAGGATCAACGACAATCCTGCCGAGTGATTCCAGGTTGGTTTTAAACAAGCCCGCCATTAATTTATTGGGGATAATATTTTTATATCCAGGCACCACTTTATGGACGAGTTGGCATCCTATCGTCTGAGCTCCGGCTTGAGCACATGCGATGACTTGATCAACCAATTCATCTCGATGCTTCGCTGTAAGACTGCGGATGGTAAACTCTGCTAAGGTATGAGCTGGGATAATGTTGGATGCTGTACCACCATCAAGGATGATCCCGGCAACCCTGTCTTTTGGACCAAATGTTGGCCGTAATGCATTGATATTGTTGAAAGTTAAAATCATCGCATCCAGTGCATTGATCCCCTCTTCAGGCGCAGCTGCTGCATGCGATGCCTTACCAAAAAATTCAACTCGCAACTCAGAGGAGGCAAGAGAGGACCGCGATACCATATTCTTGCTGGCAGGGTGGAACATCATGGCTGCATCAACCGAATTGAAAACGCCTGCATTGGCTAAAATAATCTTGCCACCATCGCCTTCCTCGGCTGGTGTGCCGATAACCTGGATTTGGCCATTGAGTGGGGGTACTAAGGCTGCCAGTGCAATGCCAGCACCGATGGCAGCTGCTGCAATTAAGTTGTGACCACAGGCATGACCCAACCCAACCAGTGCATCATATTCAGCAAGGATGCCAATGATAGGACCAGTATTTTTACCGTGCGAGGCTCGGAATGCAGTATCCAATCCTCCGATGCCAGTTTCCACCGAAAAACCAGAAGACTTTAGGCTAGCTGATAGTAATTGGCAAGCATTGTATTCCTGTAAAGAAACTTCAGGATCGTTGAATAGACGGGTGCTGATATCCCATAATTTCTCTGATTGTCGATCGATTACTTCAATGATTTGATTTTTGTGATTGATGGGCATAAATTAATTATACGCTAGAAAACGGGATCGAAATTATTAACCATAAATTCATAATCGATACTATAATAAATAAAATAGATCCAAAACTATATTGCATAAAATAATAATCCTTGGATAGGAGGTGGCAGACAGAATAATCACACTATTGAACGCAAAGGCACTTCAAGTTGTAAATATAAAAAACTCAATAAAATATTTGATAGGTCAATAATTGGAGGAGAATTTAATGCTACGTAAACATATATTGTTTACAGGTTTGATGATTGCATCAATGATATTATCTGCGTGTGCAACTGCAACGCCAACAACGGTTGTCACTGAAGCACCTGTTGTAGAACAACCGACCGAAGCACCAGTTGTAGAGCAACCAACTGAGGCACCAGTGGTAGAGCAGCCGACCGAAGCTCCACCAGCTGAAAAGAAGGTGGTGACATTTGTGTGGACCCAGGAGTTTGATACACTTAGCCCCATCTACACCAACATGTGGTTTGTCTCTGTCATCTATCCTGCTTACCTTTGCACACCATGGCTGTTTGACGACCAGAACAATGCCTATCCATATTTGTTGACCGAGATGCCATCGGTTGAAAATGGAGGCCTTACAAATGAGGGACGCACCTTTACCTTCACACTGCGCGATGATATCGTCTGGTCGGATGGTGAACCAATCACATCTGCAGATTTCAAGTTCACTTACGATATGATTATGTCGGATAGTAACGCCGTGAACACGCGCTCACCATATGACCAAATCGAGTCCCTTGAAACCCCTGATGAGCGCACGGTGGTCATCACCTTTACTGAGCCTTTTGCTCCATGGTTGGCGACATTATTCAGCGGGTCAACGAGCGGAACCCCGATCATTCCCGAACATATTCTGCGACCAGTTTTTGATGCAGAAGGCACACTTGACACCGCCGAGTGGAACACAGCTCCGACGGTGGGCTGCGGTCCGTTTGTATTCGATGAGTGGCAGTCAGGTAGCTTTGCCCGCTTTGTAGCTAATGATAACTTCTGGCTTGGTCGTCCAAATTTGGATGAGTTGTTCTTCCAATTCGTGCCAGATGACGCTTCGATGATTGCTGCCCTGATTGCTGGTGACGGAGATATCGGTACCTTCTTCGCCTACAGCGATGTACCTCAGCTAGAGGAAGCTGGGATCACCATCTTGAACTCCTTCTCCGGATACAATGAAGGTATCTATATCAATATGCATGAGGAAAAAGGCAATCCTGCCCTGAAGGATGTAAGGGTACGCCAGGCGATCGCCTATGCTTTCAATCGGGAAAAACTGGTGCAGGACTTGCTGCTAGGTCTGACCGGAGTTGCTGCTACCGACTGGGATGTGAGTCCCTGGATCGATCCAACCATCACACCCTATCCATATGACCCGGATAAAGCCATTGCACTGCTTACTGAAGCCGGATGGGTGGATACCAATGGCGACGGTACTGTCGATAAAGACGGCGTCGAGCTGATATTAAAGTATGGCACCACCAACCGCGAAGTACGTCAGAACACCCAGGCAGTCGCCCAGCAGGACCTGGCTGCGGTGGGCATCGGTACTGATCTGCAGAGCTTTGACGCGGATCTCTTTTTCTCCAGTTATCAGGATGACGGTCCATCGGCTAACTTCTCGTTGGATCTGATCGAATATTCCGATTCACCTGACTTTCCAGATCCCAATACGGCCATTTGGAACTGTTCTGATATCCCCTCGGATGAGAATCCAGCAGGCACCAGCCCCACCGGTTTGTGTGATGAAAAGTTGGACGCGCTTTTCTTAAGCCAGAGGTCCCAGGTGGATTTCGCAGAACGCCAGCAAACCTTTTACGAAATAACGCGTTATATATTTGATAATGCTTTTTGGATTGGTTTGTGGCAGGATCCAGACCTATTCGGGTTCAGCGATCGGATGATTAATGTGAAGATGTCAGGGGCAACCCCCTTCTTTAACATAGCTGAATGGGATTTAACCCCATAAAGATAAATGACGCTTATGTGCAGGCGGGAACCCCGCCTGCACATATTTCTTGAGGGTGACAATGACTCGCTATATCATCCGCCGTCTGCTACAAGCAATCCCTTTACTCTTCATCATTAGCATAATTCTATTCGCGCTGATGCAAAACATGGGGGACCCATTAGCAACCATGGGTGGACGCAAGGTGACAAAACCCGAGGACAAAATCCGCCTTGCCCGCCAGCTTGGGCTGGACAAACCAGGATGTGTTCAGTATGTCTACTGGTTGATTGGTAACGATTGGACCAGACCGGTTGGAGAAATTCCAAAACCAAATGCTGGTTTTTTTACGCCAATCGTTCAATGCTTAGATCCTCGAAATTATATAGACGCTGATAACCCTGGCACACGAAAGGGGGTGTTACGTGGTGATTGGGGTATCTCGCTGGTCAATCGTCAACCCGTCACTAAAGTTATCGGTGAACGATTGGCTAATACCTTGTTGTTGATGATAACCGCAGAAGTAATTATCGTCCTGGGCGCTTTGGTGATTGGGATTTACTCAGCTCTACACCAATATACGGCGATAGATAACATTATCACAGCCACAACTTTTGTTTTATATTCAATGCCTGTGTTCTTCTTTGCTCTACTGGCGATGTATCTATTCTCGGTTAACTTTCGAAAATGGGGTTTACCCTACCTTCCCACGGTCGGAATGTTTGAACCAGGAGCCGGGCAGACACCTGCGCAAGTCGCCTGGCATATGGTACTTCCAGTAGCTACGCTCTCATTTGGATTTATTGCTGGATACAGCCGCTACATCCGCAGCACGATGCTGGAAACCCTGGGACAGGATTACGTTCGTACTGCTAAGGCTAAAGGCTTACCCCATCCAGAAGTAATTTATATTCATGCACTCAAAAACGCTGCATTACCCATCGTTACACTTGTTGCTCTGGATTTACCTTTCCTGTTAGGAGGAGCTATCGTCACAGAACGCATCTTCGGCTGGCCTGGCATGGGTCGTTTATTCCTGGATCATGTCTCCCGCTCGGATACTGCTGTGGTGATGGGCATCATGATGATGATCGCCTTTGCTGTAATCATTTTCCAAATTATCGCTGATGTAACTTACGCCTGGTTGGATCCCCGTATCCGGTATAAATAAAATGAAAAACGTCGCTGAATCCGGATTACAACAACCAAAACTAGGGATTCCCATACTAAGCCCAGATGAGCTGGAAACCCCACCGCTTTCATTAGGGCAACTAACCTGGCGGCGTTTTCGCCGACACAGGATGGCAATATTTGGCACGGTAGTCTTGTTTCTTATTGTAATTTACGCATTCGGGGGTGCCCTGTTTTTCAGCGAAGCGGATGCCAATCGGACCGAAACTGGAAATGCTTTACAACCCCCCACCTGGGAGCATCCCTATGGAACCGACACCATAGGGAGGGATATCCTGGCCAGGACGATTTATGGGGGACAAATATCCATCATCATCGGTTTAACCGCCATGATTGTTGAAGTGTTTTTAGGGGTTAGTATTGGCGCAGCAGCAGGTTACTTTGGGGGAAAATTGGACAGCATCCTGATGCGCATTACCGAAGCAATGTTGGTGATTCCGCAAATATTCTTGTTATTGGTGATCGCTCGATATTTCGCTCAGTCCATTCCGAATATCAAAATCCTGGGGCGCACTTTTAGTGGCAGCGTTCTGGTAATCGTTTTTGTTATTGCAATCACTAGCTGGCCTTACCTGGCGCGCATTGTGCGGGCGCAGTTTCTCTCAGTGAAAGAAAATGACTTTGTTTTAGCTGCACGTGCCACTGGCACATCCACTCGCGATATCATTATTCGCCATATTCTTCCCAATAGCTCAGCACCTATCATCGTATCTGCTACCCTCAGTGTAGCTGCTGCCATTACACTGGAAGCTTATATCAGCTTTTTGGGGCTTGGTGTACGTCCACCGACCGCCACATGGGGCAACATGCTGGAAGGTGCATATAATTATATTGAAACAGCCTGGTGGTTGTGGTTCTTTCCTGGAATCCTAATTGCCCTGACTGTACTAGCAATCAATTTCCTGGGTGATGGCCTGCGCGATGCACTTGACCCGCATAGCCGGGCTGTTTAATTTAAGGATGTTACCGCATATGAAACAGGAACGAATATTAGAGGTTAATGATTTACGCACTCGATTTCACATCGCCGAGGGTACGGTATATGCGGTTAATGGCGTTTCCTTTCATTTGAACCACGGGGAAGCGATCGGTATCGTGGGAGAGAGCGGATGTGGAAAATCGGTCACCATGATGTCAATTATGAGGTTGATCCCCATTCCCCCAGGTGAGATTGCCAGTGGGCAAGCTCTCTACGAAGGGCGGGATCTCCTTAAGCTGAGTGAATCTGAGATGGAAGACATCAGAGGCAAAGACATCGCAATGGTTTTCCAGGATCCGATGACCGCTTTTAACCCGGTGTTTAGTATTGGTCGGCAGCTTGGTGAGCCTCTGCGCGTCCATCTCGGGCTGAATAAAGAGGAAATCAACCAACGCTCCATCGAGCTGCTCGAACAGGTGGGTATATCTGACCCAGCCCAACATCTTGTGGATTACCCGCACCAATTCTCGGGTGGGATGCGTCAGCGGGCGATGATCGCCATGGCGTTATCCTGCACGCCATCGATCCTTATCGCAGATGAACCGACGACCGCACTCGATGTGACGATCCAGGCGCAGATCGTTGAGCTGGTACTGCGCATACGTGAGCAAATGAACATGGCTGTGATTTGGATCACCCACGACCTTGGCGTGGTGGCTGAGATTGCTGAGCGAGTGCTGGTGATGTACGCCGGCTTTATCGTCGAAGAAGCTCAGGTGGATGATCTATATGAAGACCCACGCCACCCCTACACACAGGCACTGCTCGCTGCCCTACCACGTGTGGACCGAAGACGCGACAAACGCCTGCAATCGATCCCTGGTGCACCACCCAATCTCCTGGTAGCTCCCACGGGTTGCCCTTTTGTTCAGCGTTGCCAATTCGCCTTCAATCACTGTAAGGAAGAAATGCCGCCATTGATCCCGGTTGGACTCAACCACCAGGCAGCCTGCTGGCTTGATGTGACCACCGGGAATGAACGGTGACAACAGGAGTAGACCTTTGACTGACGCCGTACCTTCAAGCACACTATCTACCCAACCACTGGTCCAGGTAGACCAGCTTAAAAAGCATTTTCCCATCCACCAGGGTCTTATCATTGAACGTGAGATTGGCTCAGTGAAAGCTGTTGATGGTATCTCGTTTTCGATCCAGCAAGGTGAAACACTCGGTCTGGTGGGCGAGAGTGGTTGTGGGAAGACCACTGCAGGGCGTACTATTATCGGACTTTACCCAATCACAGCTGGTAAGGTGGTCATCAACGGAATCTCCCTGGAAGATGCCAACAAAGACCAGATGAAGAATTTTCGACGTAAATCACAGATTATATTCCAGGATCCATATGCTTCTCTCAATCCACGCTGGACGGTGAGTGCCATCATTGGCGAACCATTACGGGTGCACAACCTGTTACCAGATAGTAAAGCCCGCGATGAGAGGGTGCATGAGCTCATGTTGAAGGTGGGATTAAGCCCTCGTTTGATCAACCGATTTCCGCACGAGTTCTCCGGTGGTCAGAGACAGCGTATCGGTGTAGCGCGTGCACTTGCTTCTGACCCAGCTTTCATTGTTTGTGATGAACCGATTTCAGCACTGGATGTGTCTATCCAGGCGCAGGTTGTCAATTTGCTTGAAGATTTGCAGGACGAATTTAACCTGACCTACCTTTTTATCGCCCACGACTTAAGCATGGTCAGGCATATTTGTGACCGGGTAGCGGTGATGTACCTGGGAATCATTGTAGAATTAGCTGAACGTAACGAGCTTTACGAAAATCCATTGCATCCCTACACACAAGCATTATTATCAGCCGTGCCGATCCCAGATCCGAAAAAAGATCGTGCACGCCAACGTATTATTTTGAGTGGGGAGATACCCAGCCCGATCAACCCTCCCAGTGGATGCCGGTTCCACACACGCTGTCCGATTGCCGTAGAAGAGTGTTCAGTAGACATCCCTGAATGGCGTGAGATTTCGCCAGGTCATTGGATTGCCTGCCATCTGGCCACCATTTCATAATAAACGAAAATTTTCAATTTGATTTCTATAAAGCGCGTTGATAGATGCGATGTGTCTTGTAAAAATCGATCCCCAATTCCCGCAGCTCACGCAGCATCTTATCATTTTCGATCCCAATCTGAACAATTTCTGCGTGTTTATAGCCACCCTCAGCAACACTTTTAAACATTTCGCTGAATAATATTGCCGTACCGCCTAAACCTCGATAGTGTTCAAGGATGCCTGCGCCATTGATATTGATCCATTTTGTTCTTCGCATTTCCAAAAGGAAGTCAATCCACCCCAAAGGGAATATTTGCCCTTTAGTTCGCTGGACAGCTTCTGAAATATCTGGATAGGCAAATAAAAAACCGACTGGTTCTTCGTCTTTCATGATTATTTTTATCAGGCGAGGGTTAGCAAACCAAATGAGCTGGTCCGCCATTGCTTTTGCTTCCTCGTCAGTCAATGGTACGTTTCCAGTTGTCCCTTCGAGAGTTCCATTATATAAATCTTTGAGTTTCGTGACAAGCGCTCGTAAATCGCGCCGTGTTTTGAATCTGGCAATATGTAATCCCCGCCTTTGTTGGACCAATTCGGAAATTTTGTGGATTTTCTCTGGGAATTGAATGTTCTCTCCCAGATATCCGGAGACAATATCCCCACTTGGAAGAAATCCCGCTGATTCGATTAATTCAGGATAATATGGCTGGTTATATGGAATACCAAAGGCTGGACGATGCTCAAATCCTTTTACTAAGCAACCCCATCCCATCCAAGGCAGAAAATCCTTTGGGTCCGGTAATTGAGTCCAAACCTTGATTACGTGCCCATTCAAATCCTGAATTGAACAGCCCAATAGCAGCATGGTGTTCTTGATAACACTCAAAAAGATGAAAAAATGCTGTTCTGGTGTGGTTAAAGTTGTTGTAGTTACGATTATTGAGTACTGCCAGTCTGCCAATTGGTGATCCGTCATCTGTCACTGCAAGAAAGAATGAAGCCGAAGAATGTTTATAAAATGGATTTTTTATTTGATCGAATATTGCTTTTGTGTCGGTCACCAGAGGTGGGACCCATTGGTCAATTCCGTTATAAATTCGAAATGGCAGATCAATGAATTGCTGGATACGGTATTGGCTGGTGGGCTCAATCTCAATGATTTTCATTTTACTTTCCCGGATATCCTTCCAATTGAACCGATTTCTATGTTATTGGAATAGAATTAGCATATTGTGAGGAAAGAACTTTCAGCACTTCTTCAATAGTTATCTTTCGGGTTGTGCCACCCATCTCCAAGGTAGATAATCCGCCAGTAATATTGCCCCATTTTAAGCAGGTATCGATTGGATAATTGTTCAACCAGGCATATAAGAAGCCTGCGTTAAAATTATCACCTGCGCCGGTCGTATCAACTGGTTTGATTGAAATTCCAGGTATTCGGATAAGATTATTAGCGGTACATGCAAGTGAACCTTTACTCCCATCTTTAATAATCACCAGTGGGCATAATTCTGCTAGTTTATAAATAGCTTGTTGCAAGTCATCCTCTCCAGTTAACCGCCTTGCTTCTTTTGCATTGGGCAGGAAGACATCAGCATATTTAAGTGCACTTCGTATAGCCTTACTCTGGCGAGAGTTTCCAATAATATTACCGCTGGAAGAATTACCATCCATCACAAGCTTCATTTTTTTTATTCGGATCATGTTTATGCCGATCTCTAAAAATGGTCCATAATAAAGACCCGGGATAAATAATGCTTTAGCGCGTGATTTTCTTAAAGCTGGAACTGCAGCTGGCAGTTGTGGGTCGGGATCATAATAGGTTAAATAAGCATTATCTCCAGGAAATGAGGCTGAGACAGATATACGCCTGAATGGACGATCATGGAAAACAAATAGCGACTCATCCAAACCTTCTGCCCTGGCAGATTTTAAAGCAAATTGGCTAAAATCGTCATTTCCGAAATCTGTTGCCCATCCGACTTTTAGTCCAAGCCGGTGCATGGCAACTGCTGGGATAAATGCCTCACCAGGGGTCATTTTAAAATCAGAACCTACCACGTCTTTTCCAAGCTGTGGAAATTCAGGCATTCCGGTAAATATGAGATCTACAGAATAGTTGCCAACGACGATGACATCAAATGTTGATGACATTTACCCTAAATCCGGAAAATAGCCTTCGTGTTGGAAGATGTACTCGTTTAATATTGTGGTTGCTACAGAAAAATCTCTAATTAATGGGTGAACCGTCAGGGCAAGGCGAGCCTTTTGATATGATCCCTCGATCGCAGCTTCTATGGTCAGGCGCTCATAATTCTTGACCTGTTTCATTAAACCCAAACAATGTTCCGGGATGGTTCCTACAGCCATCGGATGTAAATGGTTCAGCCTAACCAATACTGGAATTTCAACCACGTCATCATCATCCATCCCTGCAATTGCCCCGTTGTTTGCAACATTTAATATTTGTATCGACGGTTTATTACCGATTAATCCTTCAATCAGGTTCAAGGCAACACCGGCATATCCTTCATCAAATGTAGATTCTGAAATCGTCTGCTCAATGATCGATAAATCATGGGCTTTCCCGGTTTCTTTCACCATATATGTAGTACCACGCTCATTTAGATATGCCTGATATGTTTCCTGCATCCCGGAAAGGTCATGGGCTGTATAGTTATCTTTAAGGTTATGCAATAAACGAAGATTTAAATCAACAATTTGCTCGCCACGACTTTCTCCAGCATTGATGATGTTGTTTACAGCCTGATTGGAATAATAGTAATAATAGAGATATTCATTTGGGATCATGTTTAAGCTGGTGATAAATTCAGCGTCAAAAGGTAACCCAGGTACATTACCAGTGGATTTTATATATTCCAGAATTTCAGGCATAAGATCCCGATTGTTTATCAGGATACGTTTAATCCATCCAAGGTGATTTAATCCGTAATAATCAAGGTAAATATCTTCGGGTTTTGTTTGCAAAAGTGCTGCAATGACCAATTGCATTGAGGCAGGTCCATCGCATATACCTACAACCTTTCTCCAACCAGATTGCCGGATTACAGCCTCGGTTAGCATACCTGCCGGGTTGGCAAAGTTGATCAACCAGGCTTTTGGGCACAATTCACCCATCTGGTTTACATAATCAAGTAGGACAGGGATGGAGCGTATACCCATGGCAAATCCGCCTGCACCGGTTGTCTCCTGACCGAGCAAGCCGTGATTTAAAGGCACCCGTTCATCAATCACCCGCGATTCCATCCCGCCTACGCGGAAAGTGGTGATGACAAAATCTGCATCTTTGAGTGCTTGGGTAGAATCAGAAGTTCGTAGAATACGGAATTTGGTATCAGGGGATCGTTCAATCGGATACGTTAACGCCCCGATTAATTCAAGACGATCCTCGTCGATATCCATCAGAGCTAATTCGTGCAATCCCAACTTATCCTGTCGGGCAATAATCGAGCGTAATATTAGAGGTGTACGAACACCTGCTGCTCCGATGATGGCAATTTTCATATTATGCTACTTCCTTTTGGGTAGTTTGGTGGGACATGCGTTCGCTATTTGCCCGCTTAGCCATCTCACCTCTGAGTACATCAATATCCTTATTGATAAATCGAGAGGTAATGAAGAAGAAAATGCCACACAGAAGCCATGTAGATATACAAATTACAAGAAAGGCGTTTTTCAAAGAAGTTTGATCAGAGACAATTCCAACAATAAACGGAGCTGCAGCTGCTCCAGATGATTCGATAAAATATTGAATTGACACCGCAGTGCTCCGAACCTCGGGAAGTGTAATATCATAAACCGTTGATATAACATTCGGGCTTGCCCATGGCATGAAGAGTGCAGTACAAGCTAACAGGACAGTAAACAATAATACATTCTCATCAGGAACATTAAGGGTGAAATAGAGGAAAAGCGCTCCTAATAGAACGCCTATCATTGATACGATCAAACGACCGCGTTTGTTTCGTTTGAAGAAGAAATCACCAAGACTACCCCCGATCGGGTAACCTACAGCAAGTACCAGAACTGCAATTACCATGACGATCAATTGTGTATTAGGATCGAAACCACGTTCCGACCCAAGGTAGTAAAAGAACCAAATGGATATGGCGTTCCATGGGAAGACACCAAAAAAGCCTTGGATAAAAAGCAACAGTAGGCTAGGCTTTTTAAACAGGTCTCTAGCAGTTTTCCAGCTAAACTGGTAATGCCCCTGCACATCAATTTCAGCCATCTCAGGTTCGCTCTGGCCTCGTGGCACATCCCTGACCCCAAAGAAAATTACGAATGCCATAACAATTCCAAGTGAGCCCGTGATATAGAATACACCCCTCCATCCGATCACACCACTCAGAATCAATCCAAGTACCATACCAAGTAGATAACCAAGTGGCTGGGTAAATTGTAATATCCCATAAACTTTCCCTCTCAATTTGGGACCAAAATAATCCGATACCAGGCTGAAGAGACCAGGATAGCTTGAATCATCGATCCCAGTTGATGATCGTGTTGCTAGAAACGCTGGATAAGTAGGGGCGATTGCATTAAGCCAGGTGGTAGAACCCCAGATAAATGATGCCAGGGCAAGCAGTTTTGGACGAGAGTAGCGATCATATAAATACCCCCATAAAGGATAGAATAAAGCTCCTACAACCAACGCACCCGTGGAGACTGCACCCATTTGAGTGTTGGTGATATTAAATTCTTTAATAATATTTTCTGTTAATGGACCAATCAACAGTTTATCTGCTTGATGAAGGAGAGTGAAGAAAAAGAAGATTGTGACAACGACCCATGGATATCGTGAAGATGTTTTCATATGCCACCTTGATCAAACCAGGGATAGATGATTGTGCAATTTTACTCTGTTTGTGAAATTTATTCTGAAATATTCGCTGCTTTTAATCTCATTTCCTTTCTCGATATCAATATGAAGCCAAGGACGCCCATGATGCCGATCAAAACGCCACCATACCAGATCGCTACAGGTGAGATATTATCACTCAGATAGCCTCCCATAAGTGGGGCGATGCCTGCTGCAGCACTCCATGAAAGGCCTGCAATACTCATATACCTTCCACGCATGTCCACTGGTGCCACTCCGGCAACATAAGTCGAGGCAGTAGGCATAAGTATAAGTTCACCGATCGTCATGATCACGATACTGATCCAAAATCCCATAAATGAATGACCTACTGCCACACTGGCCACAGCTAATGTATAAAACACCGTCCCAAGTGCCATAACAGGCAAAGGACGATAATGCTTGGTAATCCGTGTAACAAACACCTGGAAGAAAACCACCATCAAGGCGTTGGTCGTTGGGATAAAACCATATTGACCCTCAGGGACTTTATAGATTTCATTGGCATAAACCGGCATTAAAATCCAAATCAACACAGCACACATCTGAGCTAAGACAAATGCACCAATAAATGATAAGAATTTGGAATCACGTAAAACTTGCATATAGCCAGCGAAAGATTTAATTATAGATTCGGTGGGGAGACCTGTTTGGGGTAAAGTTTCCTTCGCAAAAAATGCAATTAGCAGGCTATAAATTAGCATTCCTGAGCCAGCCAAGAAGAAGGTAATGTTATATGATATTGTTGCGAGAAATCCCCCCAGCATGGGACCAATGGCTATTCCAGCATTATTGCTAAGGCGCATAAGTGCATACGCATCTGGTCTTTTTTCTCCTGGTATCAGGTCAGCAAGCATTGCATCTGCACCTACACGGTATAGTGGGTTAAAGGTTCCGCTCAATGCCAGCAGTATAGCAAAGTTTGGATAGCTATGAGCATTGCTCATAAAGAAGTAAACCGCGCCATTTCCAGCCAGGCTGATTGCCATGACCCATTTACGACCGATCCGGTCAGTGAAAGGACCGGCAATCAAGGCAGCGATGATACCAGCCGTGGCATTAATCGTCATCAGGCTGGCAGTTTGGGTCAAGGGCATATTTACTTGTTTCCTTACATAAATCATGAGGAATGGCCAAATCATGCTAGATCCAATTGTGCTGATCAGCATGCCAAAAAACATCAGCTTAAATTGCTTAGGATAATGTTTTAGAAAATTTAATGAATTACGTGGCACACAGCACCAAAAATTACATTAGAGATCAGCCAAGGCTCCATCTACAGGTAATCCATATGACTTGGCGATCAACTCAACCGGATGGACAGCAGGCTTTCCAGTGGCATGGGTAATTTGCCAGCGACATGTTTCAGAGTCGCACACCACCACGGGGCTTTGTTCCATTTCGTGTGAAATAAAGGAAAAAAGTGATTTTCCAATATCCAGGGAAATATTATATTTTTCGGCTTTATAACCATAAGTACCAGCAATTCCACAACAGGAAGCCTGGCTATCTATAATATTCAAGCCTGGAATTAAACTCATCACCTCAAGACCAGGCTTTCCAATACGATGAGCCCGATATTGACATGGAATATGATAGCCAAGTGTCAGGGGAATCGGTTTGAACCCGAGATTTAATGAGCCTTCATTGTATAAAATCATCAAGAATTCATTAAAATCAAAGGTATTCTCAGCTACAAGCCTGGTATTAGTATCGTGCATCTCTAATAAATCAGGAGCTTCTTCTTTTAGTGTGAGTGTACAACTTGTAGAGGTGCCAACGATAGGGATCCCATGCCTAGCATATTCAGACAGATATCGAACGTTATTTTTATGGTATTTTCGCGCAGCACCAAATTCACCATTGGAAAGTAATGGTAATCCACAACAATTTTGGGGTGGAACGATTACTTCAAAGCCATTCTCTTCCAGAACTCTGACGGCAGCCTGACCAACACGCGGCTCGTAATATTGTGTTGAGCAGCCATGGAAATAAACAACTTTTCTTTTAGGATTTATAGGTTTGGGATGATTTCGGAACCAGGTGGTAAATCGCTGTTTGCTAAAGGCTGGTAATGGTGCAGAATGGTGTATTGACAGGGCATACTCTACAAACCACCTGGCTGGTTTCAGATTGAGAGCGAAATTTGCCAGGGGTGATATGGGTTGTGCAATTTTCCCCAGGAGCTCAGCGCGAGCAACAAGATTATTCCTCAATCGTAAACGGACAGGAATATTGCCATGCTCAACCATCGCCGATTTGGCACGAGTATTGATCTCAGCAATTCTTACCCCGGTTGGACAAACCATATCACAAACCCTGCATCCACTGCAGTAATCTACCGATTTATCCGGAGAAGGCTGATCATCTAGCCTGAAGCGTGCAGCTTGAGGTCCTACATATTTGGGTCCTGGAAACAAGTCGGTAACCGCTGAAACTGGGCATGCGGTAGTACAAATATTGCATTTTATGCACTGGTCGAGTGAAAATTCTGGTGACAGAACATCATCCTTTGATGGATATGCTAACTCAGCGTTTACTGTCATAGCCTTTTTCTACTGGCAAGGACTTCACCGACTTTGTATCCGGTCGCAAGGGCAATACCATCCAAAGATCGCTCATGAATCCCATCGTAACCGCCAATTACATCCCCAACAGCATACAAATTGGGATAAATAACCTGATTTTCTTCATCAATCGGTTGGCAGTCTGAGTTTACATAAAGACCTGCTGCATGGATCGGGTGTCCTTCTGCTGAGATAAACTTGTCCCGGAACCATTCAGATCTTCGATGATTGAGTTTGATAGGGAGCGAGAAAACGATTTCCTGCGCATAGCCATTCTCATTGGTAGTTATTCCACCTCCTAGGGTACCGCCGGTAGCGATAACGTAAGTCTTCGCAGGGTGGGATTTTTGTCTGGCTGCAGCATCTGAAAGTACTGCAGCGATAGCACCATTTTCAACAACTGTAGCGGATACAGCCATTCCAGTAAAAACAGCGCCATGATGTGATTGAATGGCAGATACCAACATACTACTAAGCCGAATTCCAGGAATGGATGGTGGTAAACCAGGAATCTCGAAAACGGGAGCACCCAGAGATGATTCTAGGTGTCTTATTGCTTGTGGAGAGTTATTTAATCCCAAAACCGCAGGAAAGCCTACTCGACCAATAGCACCGAGCTTTGGCTTAACCATATCGATTACTTCCTGGCGGAATTCAGGATCATCAAATAATCGCGCCAACATAATTCCGCTTACCAGCTTGCTATTACGGAGAGACTTCAGGTCAAGGTTGATGGCACGAGCCAGGATACCTTGCGCATTGAGATTATCAGCGATGAGTGATGGAAAAAAATCATGAAATTGACTAAAACCGACGATCAACATTGGGGTTGGAAAACTCGTTTCTCCGGCAATCATTGTCATAGGTGCAAGGCAAGTCAGGCGTAACGTGCCCAATGCTGTTGGAAGAGAGAATTCTGATTTTAATGAGCCATAATAAGGGTAACCCGCTTCTTCACTCAGACTAATGAATGAATTTAAAGCTTGTGTGAGTATATCCAAGCCAACACGTGCATATGGATGGTTGGGTTTGCTTAACACGAATTGTTCTAAATACTCATTTAGTGAATGATATGCAGGTTTGGTTTCATCAATCGGATGCTTTATTATATCGATACACCCCGTTCCCCAATAAGGCGCTCCCCAGCCCTTAGTGATCAAATGTGTATTATTACCACCAAGGCATGCTCTCCAGGCAGTGATCAAACCGGACAATCCTGCCCCAATTACAACGACATCAACCGGATTATGTATTGAATGAGTAATCAGCTTATTTTTTTCTTGAGATCGTACTTCCAAGGGGTGTTGATTCTCGTTGACTGGTGTTGAATATAATTCAGGTGATACTCTGGATAATGTTTTTCCAGGTAAGCCTGACATATTTAGATTTCCGAGATAAATAAGCTCGTTCAATCTTTCCTGGCGGAGTTGCTGGCCCCACAAAACTGGAATATTTCCTTTCCAACGTTCCTGGAGGAAATCACGCAGTGAAACATTGGTCTCTTCCACAGCTGGATGCCGTAGATCATGCAGTAAACCGGCTGCCCGGTAACTACAAAATCCACCCTGACATGGTCCCATTCCCAGGCGAACATCACGACGAATATCATCAATAGTCACCGCATCCGACTGAATGATTGCTTGCTCAACCTCCTCAAGTGTGGCTAACTCGCACTCACAAATTAGCTGACCATAAGATAAATTTTTCTCGATTTTTTCCAAGCGAAATCCAAGATAGTTTCCATGCTGTTTAATTTCAGATTGGGATGGTAAAATCTCAAGGTGGGTAGTGCATGTGCGACCGATTTTTAATTTCTCGCACACTTTATCAACTGTAACTTCAGCCATTTTTCGATATGTCGTCCATTTCCCACTGGTGATGGTGACAATCCCTTCTATTCCATCTCGTACAGTATGATCGAGCAAGGTATAACCCCGGCTAATGTCCCTGTTACTGTCTGTCATTGTTTCTTGAATCAGTGGACGTACCCCAGCCCACGCTCGCAGGATGCGGAATTCTCTAAGTTTAGGAATTATTTTCTCACCTTCGTCTATCATCAGGCGAATTTCCCAAGGTTCGATCGAATAATAACCGGGATCGTCAACCCGGACATCTGTGGTACCCATGATGGCAACCGAATGTGTAGGAACCAGGATATCACCATCTGAAGGTGGTTTGCAACGATTAATGACCGTGTTCACTATACGATGGTTTAAAGCGATCATGGTTCCTTTACCAGCTACCATTTGTAAATTTATACCAGCTGTCGCGGCAATGATTCCCGCCCATGCGCCGGATGAATTGATCACCATGCTGGCATCAATTTGGACATCTTCATCCTTTACCAGGTCATGGCATAAAGCACCTGTGACAGTCGGTTGAGATGAGGAAGATGATTGAGACTTGGTAAGGTGAAGTACTTCGTGATAGGTTAAAACCTGTGCACCTTTTTGACGGGCAGAAAGTGCATTGATATCCGCTGCAAGAAAGGAGTCAGCTGATGCATCCGGAACCCGAAAACACTGTTGAATGTTTGGGTCCAACAATGGTTCCTCTTTGAGCATCTGGCGAATCTCTACGTTTTCAGCGGGTATTCCAGCGGTATGGCAACCTTCTATGAAGGGTGATATATAGTCCGGGTCATCCTGAGCAGTTAGGACAAAAAAGCCACCAGTATCTTCGATACAACCAGGCATGATCTTTCGTAGAATACGGTTTTCCTCAATACACTCCTTAGCAGCCAGGGGATCTTTAACCACATATCTTGCTCCGCTATGTAACAGGCCATGATACCTGCCTGTAGTACCATATGCCAGGTCACGCCTCTCGACCAGAAGGCATTTTATTCCACGCAGAGCCAGGTCGCGAAGTACTCCTGTACCGGTAGCACCACCACCGATCACCAGGACATCTGTTTCGATATGACGCATGAATTTTCCTCTGTTTAATAAGAGTGAATAGATATTTAGTGAACCGATAAAAAGTAACTACTCAATCCAATTGAAAGTTCGACTGACAGCTTTCAGCCAACCGCTAAATAATAAGTCCCTACGATTTTTTCCCATTTCAGGGATCCAGGTTTGGCTGATCTGCCAATTACTTTGTAAGTCTTCCAGGCCGTTCCAAAACCCTACAGCCAAACCTGCAGCGTATGCAGCACCTAACGCGGTCGTTTCAGAAATTTTTGGCCTGACAACAGTAACACCGAGGATATCTGCTTGAAATTGCATTAATAACTGGTTGAAAACCATTCCACCATCCACTTTTAACTTTCTTAGCCTGACTCCAGAATCTTCCTTCATTGCATCCAGTACTTCACGGGTTTGATAGGCAGTTGCTTCTAAGCAAGCCCGTGCGATATGCCCTTTATTAATATAGCGAGTAAGGCCGACTATCACACCCCTGGCATCTGATCGCCAGTATGGAGCATAGAGGCCTGAGAAGGCAGGAACGAAATAAATGCCACCATTATTCTCCACGCTACGTGCTAATTCTTCTACATCAGATGATTTATTGATTAAACCAAGGTTATCCCGAAGCCATTGTACAAGGGCACCGGTTATTGCAATTGAGCCTTCCAATGCATAATTCGCTGGTTGATCCCCAAATTTATAAGCAAGGGTGGTCAATAAACCATGGGTGGATTTTGTTATTTTCATACCCGTATTCAACAACATGAAACAGCCTGTTCCATAAGTGTTTTTTGCTTCGCCTATGTTAAAGCATGTTTGTCCCACCATGGCGGCTTGTTGGTCACCAAGATCCCCACAAATTGGTATAACATCATTAAAAAGACCGGTTTTTGTTGTATAGCCATATACTTTTGGGTCACTAGATGGATGGATCGACGGGAGTATACTTCGAGGTATATTCATTGCATTCAAGATATTCTCATCCCAGTCCAGATTGGTCAAATTCATCAGCATCGTTCGGCTGGCATTGGTTACATCGGTTTTATGGATGCCATGATTGGGTCCACCAGTTAGCCACCAAATGAGCCAGGAATCGATATTCCCAAAAATCGCATTACCATGGTCAACGGCTTTTCTCAGTTGAGGAATATTTTCTAGCAACCAAACAATTTTTGGTCCAGAAAAATAGGTTGTGAGAGGTAAACCTACTTTTTCTCTAAATCGATCTTGACCTCCTTCAGATGCCAGAGAGTCACAAATCTCCTTGGTCCGCATATCTTGCCACACGATAGCGTTATAGAAAGGTTTTCCTGTATTTTTATCCCAAACCAGAGTAGTCTCTCGCTGATTGGTAATACCGATCGATGCGATGTCGCCTGGCTTGATTTCTCCCTTATTCAAAACTTCTTTAACAACTTCCTGTGTGCTCTGCCAGATTTCCAATGGGTCGTGTTCGACCCATCCAGGTTGGGGATAAATTTGTCGGTGCTCTCTCTGCGCAGACCACAGAATATTTCCAGCACGATTGAAAAGCATACACCGGGTGCTGGTAGTTCCTTGATCAATTGCAGCTATATATTTGGACATATTTATCTGTTAGCAATTC
Source organism: uncultured Chloroflexia bacterium (assembly GCA_963822175.1). Classification (GTDB taxonomy): domain Bacteria; phylum Chloroflexota; class Anaerolineae; order Anaerolineales; family UBA4823; genus FEB-25. The sequence continues at coordinate 1,177,546 of CAWGGJ010000008.1, forward strand.
AATGTATTCAGTAATCCAGTAATCAGCTGATCTTTTTCAGCTGCATTAAGCCTGGCTGAAGGGTGCATCAACAGATATTGAGCAGGTGGCATTTCTCCTTCATTGATTACTTCTGCAAGTTCTCCTGACTCAATTGGCCAGCCACTTGACCAATCAGAAAAATTCAACCTGCTTCGACCTTCAGCAACATCATGATAGAGTAGCCATGATACGGGCGCGATTTTTGAATACCACGGCCAAACAGTTTCATTACTGTGGCAGTCAAAACATGCTCTTTTTGCCAGCTGCTGGGTTTGTGGACTGTCCCAATTTGGACTGCTAACAACTGGTGGATTAGTGTGGTTTTTACCATAAGGGATGAATTGGATTAAAACTAAAAGTACAATACCGATAATGACAAGGATAGATAAGATTTTAATTATTTTCTTGGTCATAATTTTTAGCTCCAATCAGTATTAAGAAATCAAGGTCAGGAATATCCGTCAGGGTTCTGGACCTGCCACCGCCAGGCGTCAACACACATTTCTTCCAGGGTTTTATGGGCATACCAGCCAAGTTCGTGATTGGCTTTGGTCGGATCGGCATAGGATATTGCTGCATCTCCTGGTCGGCGGTCATGGAATTTATAGGGAATCTTATGCTGGCATGCTTTTTCAAATGCAGAAATCACTTCCATAACACTATACCCTCGACCTGTGCCCAGATTATAGGTCACAAGACCGGGCTCTTGTTTAAATTTTTCAAGAGCCTTTATGTGTCCATCAGCCAGGTCCATAATATGGATATAATCCCGAATGCCTGTTCCATCAGGGGTTGGATAATCATCTCCCCATACCCGGACAAACGGTCGCCGTCCGATCGCTACCTGGGCAACATATGGAGTGAGATTATTTGGAACACCATTTGGATCTTCTCCAATTTGACCGCTTGGATGTGCTCCAACTGGATTAAAATAACGCAATATGGCGATATTCCATTCCGGTTCTGCATGGTATAGGTCGCGAAGTATATCCTCGATCATTAGTTTGGTCCGGCTATAGGGGTTGAGCACCGAAAGGGGATATTGCTCCGAAATCGGAACCGATTTTACATCTCCATAAACTCCCGCTGATGAGCTAAAAACAATATTCTTTGTATTATTTTGCTTCATTACTTCCAACAAGATCAGTGAACCGGTCACGTTATTATGAAAGTATTGCAAGGGGATATTAACTGATTCCCCCATCGATTTTAAACCTGCAAAATGGATCACAGCATTAATACTATGTTTTTCAAAAACAGACTGCAGTCCTTTTTTGTCTAATAAATCAACTTTATAAAAAGATAAATTCTTTCCGGTAAGCTCCTGGACCCTTCGGATAGATTCTTCCTTGCTGTTGCACAGATTATCGACAACAATGACATCATATCCATTTTGCAGTAGCTCAACACAGGTATGGCTGCCGATATAACCAGCTCCCCCTGTTACGAGTATATTCATCGATAATCCTCCCTTGGGGGAGAAAAGGTATCAATAATGACTGTTGGATCCAATGTATGAGCACCATGAGGTATATTGGATGGTGCACAATAACTATCACCTTGGCCAAGCTCAGTTTCCTGCCCGGCGATAGTCATCATAACCCGACCTTCTACCACATAACCGACCTGCTCGTGTGGGTGGCTGTGTATCGGGATGGTGACATTTGCATCAAAGGTGAATTCACATATCATCATGGATTGACATTGCGCTAATGTCTTACGCTTCAATCCTTGGAGCATATTGACTGCAATTGCATCTTGATTTAGAAATATCATTGCCATTCTCCACTATTGTGATTGCCAATTTATATAGAGACGCGTTTTGAATATTTTGCGGAGTGATATAGTGCTTCAATGGTCAAGATGTTATCTTTGCTTTCATCTAGGCAGATACGGGTTGGTTTATTCCGCATTATCGCTTCTTCCATATCATTGATTTCACCCTGGTAAAGCTCTGCACCCCTTATTTGAATTATCTTTTTCTCACCATCACTCTCGAGAATTATTTTTGTTTTAATCCTGGTTTGTATGGTTCCGGGATGATTATTCTTCCTTTATCACCCGTAAACACCATTTCAACTTTAAATGGGGTAATAAAGCTGCAGTCAAATTGAACCACTACCTCACCTGGATATAGCATATGACCAGTAAATAACAAATCGATCCCGGTTGGACCAGTCACTTGGTGACCATCAATTTCAATGGGTTGCTTTCCGATGATATACCGAGAATAACTTATCGGGTAACAACCAACATCCCAGAGGCTACCCCCACCCAAATTTGGATCAAATCGTGGATCGAAGGAACGTGTGTTGGTGTAACAAAAAGAACCTTGGATATAAAGTAGGTTACCAATATCACCATTGTCAATCATTTGTTTGACCATGATTGTTTGAGGATGATGACGATACATGAATGCTTCAGTAATTATCATACCAGTCTCCCTGGCAGTATTTATGACAGCATCCATATCCGTGCTTTTGGTAGTAATAGGCTTTTCGCATAACACATGTTTCCCCATTCGCATAGCTTTTATGGACCACTCAGCATGCAGGCTATTGGGTAATGAGTTATAGATAACTTCAATCTCCGGGTCTGAAAGCATGGCATCGTAACTGGAAAAAACGCGAGGAATCCCCCAGGTTTGGGCATATTCAGTTCCTTTTGCCAATGATCGACTTGCCACTGCCAACAGCTCACTGGATTTTGACGAGAGTATGGGAGGTAATCAATGCCCGGTTAATTCTGGCAGTACCTAATAATCCCCATCGAAGCTTTTTGTATTTCTCCATGGTTTCCAATTATACTCGCCAAAAGAAATAATCTCATCCTGTTGAGTATAATTACTGTGATATGTCCTTAATCTCCTTGTTAGCTCATTGGAAGACTGATCCTCAGATAGGACCGAACCTGATCGAATGGCGAATTCTACCTGGAAAACCCGCCCGATTTTATTCCTTCCCGTCAAGTATTCATCCTGATCTTAAGCAAGCATTAATTGCTCGTGGCATAACCTCGCTCTATACACACCAGGCTTCATCCTGGAAGGCTACGCAAGAAGGAAAAAACGTGGTCATCGTGACAGGTACTGCCAGCGGAAAGACTTTATGTTATAACCTGCCTGTCCTGGATTGCTTGTTGAAGGAGAAAAACTCGACCGCATTATATTTATTTCCAACCAAAGCATTATCACAAGATCAGTTTTCTTTATTAAAATCAGTTGTCAGTCAATTCTCCGCAATTGACTCTGCCGATAAGTCGGATCCAATCAAATGTGCGATTTATGATGGTGACACTCCGGTAAGTGTGCGGTCCACTTTACGAAGCCAGGCGCGTTTGATTATCAGTAATCCAGATATGCTTCATACGGGTATATTACCCCATCACACTGCCTGGGCAGAGTATTTCCGTAGTTTACGTTTTGTCGTATTGGATGAAATACATACCTATAGGGGTGTGTTTGGCTCACATGTTGCTAATGTGATCGAACGTCTGAAACGGATCGCTACTTTTTATGGGTCTTCACCTCAATTCATTCTTACTTCCGCAACGATTGGAAACCCAGAGGAGCTGGGTCGGATGCTAATCAATGCACCTATTACTTTGGTCGATGATGATGGTGCTGAAAAAGGAGAGAAGCATTTCCTGATCTATAATCCGCCAATCATTGATAAGAGCTTGGGATTACGTAAAAGTGCTATTCAGGCAGGTGTAAACCTGGCCCAGGATTTATTAAATTATGATATTCAGACAATTATTTTTAGCCGGGCAAGACGAACTGTAGAAATCATCCTTACTTACCTCAGGGAGATGTCCAATGGAACAATCTCTGGAGAAGGTAAGGAATCAATGAATTCTGATGAAAGTATCCGCGGTTATCGTTCGGGATACTTACCAGGACAGCGGCGAAAGATCGAAGAAGGGTTGAGAAGAGGAGATGTGCGTGTAGTCGTCGCAACGAATGCCCTGGAATTGGGAATCGATATTGGTAAAATGGAAGCATCTCTCTTGATCGGATATCCTGGTACGATAGCTTCGACATGGCAACAGGCAGGTAGATCGGGAAGGGCCGATAAATCATCTCTGGCTGTTTTGGTTGCATCACCAAGCCCGGTAGACCAGTACTTGGCTCAGCACCCCGCATATTTTTTCGGACATTCACCTGAGCATGGAATGATCAATCCTGGAAATCTCCTGATTTTGTTGGGTCATCTACGCTGTGCAGCTTTTGAGCTTCCATTCACAGAGGGAGAGTCTTTTGGATCAATGAAATCATCAGATTTGGTGCCGATGCTGGAATATCTTCAAGACGAGGGAATGATTCATCGTTCAGGAAACAAATATTTCTGGATGGCAGATAAGTATCCTGCTCAAAACGTCTCGCTTAGAAGTGCTTCCACAGAAACGGTATTATTACAGGTTCCTAACACCAACGGTGATGGGGAAACGAAGATGCAAACGATTGGTGTAGTCGATGGATCAAGCGCATCATGGATGGCACATCCGGGTGCGATCTATTTGCATGAAGGTGCAACTTATCTGGTAAAAGACTTAGATCAGGAACACCATATTGCAGTTCTCGAACCGAGCAACGTTGACTATTACACAGAGCCGCGAAGGGAAACTTCAGTCCAACAGGTTGAGAGATTAGCCTATGCTCCCATTCCCGGTGGTGAAAAAGCATATGGCGAGATATTGGTGACTACGCAGGTGATTGGATTTCGGAAAATACGATGGCACACCAATGAAACACTTGGGATAGAAAACTTGCTTTTACCTCCGAATGAGCTATTGACTACCGGTTATTGGCTGGCTTTATCGGATGATACGGTTGGGAAATTACGTGATGAAGGTTTATGGTCAAATGCTCCAAATGATTATGGTCCAACTTGGACCAGACAACGTGATTTAGCAAGAGCTCGCGATGACTTCCGGTGCCAATTATGCGGTGAATCAGAGGGTATAAAGACCCATCATGTGCATCATAAAATACCATTCAGGATGTTCGAATCAGCCCAACAGGCAAACCAGCTGGCGAATTTAATCACATTATGTAATTCCTGCCATCGCAAGGTGGAAACAGCCGTACGGGTACGCAGTGGATTAGCAGGCCTGGCATTCACCATTGGAAATTTAGCTCCCCTTTTTTAATGTGCGATATTGGTGACATTGGAATTCATTCCGATCCACAATCATCTTTAGCGGATGGAAAACCAGCAGTGATATTATATGATTTGATTCCAGGAGGAATCGGTTTAAGTGAAAGGTTATTTGAAATCCATGCGGACTTGATGAAAAGAAGCCTTGAGTTGGTTGGATCCTGCTCCTGTGAAGATGGATGTCCATCCTGTGTTGGCCCTGGAGGTGAATCCGGATTGGGAGGCAAGCGTGAAACACTGGCTTTACTAAAAGAATTATCGTTGTAAAATATTAAGGAATAAATATTCTAGCGATTAATAAGGAAACATAAAATAATTCAATAATTTACACTAAAAAAAATCAAGAGAGGAGAATGCAATGTCAGCAAGAAATATGCGATTTGGAAGAATATTGTGGTTGGGATTAAATCTATTTGCGATTGTTTCTTTAATTTTGGTTGCAGGAGTAGGTGAGGTTAAGGCAACCAAGAACATTTCTTCAGTAAGTAATGTGTTAATCGAACCTGCTGTTTATATTGCCCTTGAAAAGGAAGGTGTGGCGCGAGTCTTAGTCATTCTCAATACGCAAGCCGATTTAAACCAAGCAAGGCAACTTGATACCAAGATTGAAAAAGGTACTTTTGTGTATCAGGAGCTGACAAGGGTGGCTAATGAAACCCAAGCGCCGATAAAAGCTTTCCTGGATGCAAAAAACGCTGAGTACCGCGCATATTGGATACAGAACATGTTCATGGTGACAGTCGACTTGCAACTATTGCAAGAAATCGCCAAACAACCAGGAATTGCCAATATCGAGCTCTATCAACAACCATATCTTGATCGAATGGGCAACAATTTGGGAGCATATGGTTCACCATTTGGTCCATTACCACCAATAACAGAGCAGACAGGAAAATCAATTATCAGTGGATATGGAAATGAATTTGGACCACTTCCATATGGAAATACAGATGCCATTGAGTGGAATATCGTGCGGGTAAACGCAGATGATGCCTGGGCGATAGGCGTGGATGGTACAGGTGCAATCATTGGTGACCTGGATACGGGTGTTCAGTGGGATCATCCAGCTTTGATCAACGAATATCGTGGTTGGAATGGTTCTGTTGCAGACCACAACTATAACTGGTGGGATGGCACCAGTGGATCGCAGGTGCCGATGGATTATGACACTCATGGTACCCACACCATGGGTACCATTGTTGGCGATGATGGCGGAGCAAACCAGATAGGTATGGCACCGGGTGCAAAATGGATCGCCTGCCCTGGGATCGGATCGCCGTATGTAGGACCATTTGAATGCTTTGAATTTTTTCTTGCTCCAACTGATTTGAATGGAAATAACCCGAGGCCTGATCTGGCACCACACGTGATCAGCAATTCCTGGAGCTCTGCTGGGACGAATTACCACCCTGCCATTCAGGCCTTATACGCTGCGGGCATATTTTTCTCGAAGTCAGCTGGCAATACTGGGCCTAGCTGCAGCACGATCACCAATCCTGGTCAATGGTCCGAGGTCACAGCAGCTGCGGCTTTTGCACAGGGGGATACAATCGCCTCCTTTTCCAGCCGTGGACCAGCCATATTTGGGCACGATTACGTGATGAAACCCGATATTGCTGCACCAGGGGTAAATGTGAGATCTAGCGTTCCAGGCAATTCGTACACAACGATGCAGGGTACAAGTATGGCATGCCCACACGTCACGGGTGCAGTCGCACTGTTGATTTCTGCCAATCCAGAACTGGCTGGCAGGATCGATATTTTACAGATGTTATTGAAACAATATGCCGAGCCAAAGATCAGCAGCCAATGTACGCCTTATGTTGATCACCCCAATGATGTCTGGGGATGGGGAATATTGAATATATATGAGGCTGTCCTTGCCGCCCAGAATGTGAATATTGGATCTCTCCAAGGTACGATAACTGATTCATCCACGATGAGTCCGATTTCAAGTGTTGCCTTAACAATCACTGATGTGTCCACATCCTGGAAGTATTCTGGGGTAAGCGACGAGAATGGACAGTATTTGTTGGATTTACCTGCAGGAAATTATGATCTGAGTGCAAGTCATTACGGATACATTGATAATTTAGTTTCTGGGATTGAAGTTATCGAAGGAGTTCAGACGACTCAAGACATGGCTTTAGATCCTGCTCCAGTTTGGTTAGTCTCAGGTGGTGTAACGGATGATCAGAGTGGAGAACCATTATCAGCATCAATCGTATTTGACAAGACTCCACTTGTTGTCCAAACAGATCCTTTGACAGGATTTTATGAGGCTGATGTTGCCCAGGGGCATTGGTGGATGGATGTTTCAAGTCCCGGACATACCGGTCAATCCCGTGAAGTGGATGTAACGCAAAATCTAATCGAAGATTTCAGCCTGATCCCGATCAATAATTATTATATGCATCGGACGGTGGACGGCGCTTGTGGAACAGCGTTCAATTGGTTGGATGCAGTCACAGGTGGTACTCCTCAGCCAATGGGAGATGATGCATATAAATTGGTTACACTACCGGCACCATTCACATTCTTTGGAAACACATATAACAACATTTATGTAGGTTCGAATGGGATTACCGAATTTTCCTTGGATGGTAGCGCGAATAAATGGAGTGGTCCAATTCCTGATCCGGCTGCACCTAATAATGGAGTATATGCTTTCAGTACTGATCTCAATCCTGCCAATGGTGCCCAAGGGAATATCTATACCAAGTACATCGATAACCGATATTTTGTCATCGAATGGTACCAGGTCCAACATTATCCAAGTGGTAATCCTGAAACCTTCGAAATTATCCTGGATATGGTGACAAAGTATATAACCATTCAATACCTCACGGTTAGCGATCCAACTGATGTTGTATCAGGGGTTGAGAATTCAACCGGGACTGAAGCGACCCAGTATGCCTACAATGATCCTGCCCTTCTAGCGGATAATATGGCGGTAACTTTTTATCCGCAGTTTGGAACACCACCTCCTACTGGTGGGGAGGGTATGCTATCAGGCGTGGTTAGTGACGCAGATTCAGGGGCACCCATTCAGGGTGCGACCGTAGCTGCTGAGGCATATTCAGGTGGTGCTGTATATACATTTACAACCGATGTAAATGGCGAATATACCGCTCCCCTGTGTGCTGACTGGTACACAACTTCTGCCCAGGCAGAGGGATATGACCCTGTTGTGGATGTTAGTGTCACGATATGGGAAGGTGTCCAATCAACCCAGGATTATTCACTAACCCTAACCTGTGTGGCATGCACAAATGTAGATTTCACCTGGATGCCAACAATTCCAAAGCAGGGAGAGATCATCACCTTCACTGGAGTTGCATCTGGAACTGAACCCATTAGTTATAGCTGGGATTTTGGTGATGGTGCAATCGAACTTGGTCAAACAGTCACCCATAGCTTCGTTGATGCGGGAACCTATACCGTCACATTGACCGCAGAAAATTGCGCTGGAATCCCCATGACAAAGATTTATGGTATTGATGTTCTAGCAGAGATTAAGAATATTTACCTGCCATTAACGCTAAGATAAACATTACACTCTATCTAAATTTTGCAGAAACGCCTGTGATGTATTTCGCAGGCGTTTCTGATTATAGATATAATGATTTGGTAAATATATTGGTGAAGTTTGGATGCGCAGATAACTCGATATAATGCACGCGATGGGAGATCTCTTCTGCCAGGCGCCGTTGTTCCATAGACAACAACATCTGCCTGGCGCCTGCACCAGCAGCATTTCCTACCTGGTGAAATCGATCCAATGGAAGTGATGGAAACATTCCTACCTGAACTGCGCTGGGAATGTTGATATAAGTTCCAAATGCACCAGCAATGATAAAATCTTCAATACTCTCTGAAGTAATACCTGCGCTATCCAATAAAATATCAACCCCTGCGCGGATTGCTCCTTTGGCAAGTTGTATCTCGTTTATGTCCTTACGGGTGATTACCAGGTCACGACCATTTCCAGTTTTTCGATGGTCAACAAGGACGAATTCTCGATTTTGTGACGCTGTTCTTATTAATGGATGCGATGTAATAAAGGATCCTCGCTGATCAATAACGCCAATCTCACGCATACATGCAATGGCATCTAAAATACCAGAACCACATATTCCAATGGGGTCAGTATTATCGATTGTTTGGATTCGGATTTCACCGTTGATCATTTGAACGCGTTCTATTGCCCCGGGAGCTGCACGCATGCCAGCCTGTATATGGGCTCCCTCAAAGGCTGGTCCGGATGCGCATGAACATGAATACAGCTGATTATTATGGAGCAGGGATATTTCCGTATTCGTCCCAATATCGAGAGCTATGGTGGTTTTAGTGGCTGATGATATTCCAGTCGCCAACAACATGGAGACATGATCCGCACCTACATATCCGGCAATATTCGGGGGAAGGTAGATTATTCCACCTGGTGCAATATTCAAGTTGATGACATGTGCATCAAGCTCAAGTGCTTCGCTAATGGCAGGCACATACGGAGCTACCCCAAGCTGGTGAACCGGTAAACCTGCAAAAAGATGATGCATAGCTGTGTTACCTACCACTACAGCTTCAACAATATGCTCTGCTGAAATTGTAGGATCGTTCTTTCTGGCCAACGTGCATAATTCTTGGATCAGCTGGTTCAATGTTTCCATCAACCTGGATTGGAGAGTTTTGTTACCATTGACGACGTTATTTGTATAACTAATACGGCTGATGACATCTTCTCCAAAGGCAGTTTGCGGATTCATTGCACCAGCCTTAGCCAGGATATCACCAGTACCAAGGTTACACAGGTAAGCCGCTAATTTTGTGGTTCCTACATCAACCGCCAGCCCAAGCAATGACACCGTTGTTGGCAATATCGCCACAACTGAGCTATTGCGCATAGCCACTGTTGTTTGCCAGTGTTCCTTGCGTAACATCGGGGATAAGATTTCAAGTACAGGATACTTTATGTCAATTGGAGGCTGATAACCTTTTTGAGCAAGTCCATCCGTCAGTCGTTTGGTATCTGCTCGAAGATCAGTGATCGTCGGTTCTGTTAGTGAAAGCTGAACAGGAATGACTGGGGAATCAATGTGAATGGGTAGGGATTGTCCTTCAATCTGCAGCCTTTGCGGTGCCGTGAGCGATTCTGGAGGAATTTCAATGGTTAAATCACTCTCCGGGTACGACTGGCATGCCAGGCGAAATCCAGAATTAAGCCCATTCTCCGTATAGAGATCTTTTTCTTCATCTGTTGGTTCAGACAGCTTTCCCTGTATCAAACGGATTTTACAGCTGTCACAGATACCTACCCCACCACAGATGGAAGCTAATGAAATCCCAGCATCCTGGGCGGTTGTTAGGAGAGAATCCTTGGCTTTTGAAATTACCCGTTTCCCAACAGGTTGAAAATTGATGGTAAATTCATTCTTATCAGGCATAATGATTTTGATATCTACATGTTCCTTTTAAACTGCAATATTCACATGGAATTCCATCAGTAGTTAGATTGTCTCCAATACCCAGCACCATGGATAACGATTTCACCGGGACCATCATCCATGAGTCAGTGATCGATACTTGAATCTCTTCACAATCAACTAGCGAAAATATCTGAGGTTGTCCCTGGTCGACTGGCCAACCTAACATACCAGGATTCAGCGGTAGTGAAGTGGTCAAGCCGTCATTTTTTACTTGATTTTCAAAATAATTGCATGCCTGGATTGCCAAATCCTCAACTGCTGCAGAACCTACTCCATCAAGAGCGATCGCAAGACCCGGATCAACCTTGAATAAACTGGCAATATGATCCTCCAACTCTCCTCCGATAGTACAAATCATTACCAGGATTTCCTGTGCATGTGCAAGATGCTGAGAAACCAACTTACCAGAAAGGAAATGTTTTCCTGGTTTTAAATTACCTATATCTAGCTCCAATCTTTCATGGATAAAACCTACTACGGGAAATTTACTATAAAGTACTTGAGGGTGGAGATAATGTTTCCCAATCGAGATCGCTTTTTCGTTAATTTTCACTAAGTCTGGGCGACGTAATCGGATATCACCAGGGTTTGCTCCTTGGGCTCGTAGTACCTGGTCGACATTCAGTTGGAGATCCCATACCTCAAGAATTGGCATAAGGCATTCGCTTAACAAAATTAAGGCTAATCGCTGCTAAATTATACTTCTTTCATCTTTGGCAGCAGGTCTTTCAGCGCTTTTACCAGCAGATCCATTTCCTCGGTGGTATTGTACCCCTGGACAGAAAGCCGAAGGTAATGTTGATTTTCCCATTCAATATACGGTATTTCAATTTTGAATTCAGAATATAACCTGATCTTTAATTCACTTAAATCTCTCACTCTTGGGATGGGTATGGTACCCATCTGCTGATAAAAATCCGAATGCAATGGGTATAAAGAAGGTAAAGTGGTTATTTCGCTTATTTTCTCCATTGTGCTTCGCAGCATTTTATGACAATTTTGTCGCACTTCAACCCAATGATATTTTTCCATAAATTCTATTGCTGCTGGAACGGATAACGCCGCAGCTGGATCTTTTGTTCCACTCCACTGCAGATAATCAATAAACCTGGACTCACGAGGGACATTATGCCTTGACTGGTATCCCCAGCTCACGATCAATGGTTCGATCAAATCTTGCATTTCAGTCCGAGCATATATAAATCCAGCACCTTTTGGGCTAAGCATCCATTTATGGCAATTTCCTATATAAAAATCAGCTTGCAATGAACCCAAATCGACTTGTATTTGTCCGGGAGCATGGGCACCATCGATTATTGTCAAAATACCATGCTCACGTGCGCGTTGGCAAATCAGCTCTAAAGGGAAAATGAGTGATGTTGGGGATGCTATATGACTGATAAAAATAACCTTTGTTTTCTGTGTTACTGCCTGCCAGAATTGATCGATGATTTGCTCTGGATTTGTAACAGGAAGGGAGATCTTTTGTTGTTTGTATATTGCTCCGGATTGGCTGCAGACGAATTCCCAGGTGAAATTACATGCTCCGTACTCATGATTCGTGGTAAGTATTTCATCACCAGGATTTAGATGAAGTGATCGTGCAATAATATTTAATCCGTGGGTAGCATTGGGAATATAGACAATATCATCAGCCGAGGCATGGATATAATCACCCAATTTCTGACGCGCCTGCCGGAGATATGGTTCAAGATCAGACCCTAAAAACTTTACTGGCTGCAATTCCAATAATCTTTGCCAGTATTGATATTTCTTAAACACCGGTCTCGGACAAGCTCCAAAAGAGCCGTGATTAAGAAAAACGATATTCGGATCAAGTAAGAATAAATCTCGGAGCATATATACCTATTCACCCAAGTGGCATAACAGGGCAATTTTATCATTAGAGGGTACAATTACAGGCAAGTTATCGTGCTCCTGACATATATAAGATTATGATATTTTTAAGTTGATGATACCTAACAGATGGAAAAAGAATAGGTGGTGCGAATAGCGCTATGCGTATAATCATTGCAGGTGGAAGTGGATTAATTGGAAGTCACCTAGTATCAGCATTAATCAACGATGGAGACGAGGTGACTATCCTTAGTCGACGTCCTGATTTGACGAATAGGATACCAGGGGGAGCCAAATTTATCCAGTGGGATGGAAAAACTTTAGGTGAATGGAGCACTGAGATTGAAAATACCGACGTGATCATAAACCTGGTTGGTGAGAATCTCTTTGGAGATGGCTTTATCCCAGCTCGATGGACAGCAGCCAGAAAAGAGCGATTGATTCATAGTCGAGTCGATTCCGGTAAAGTCCTGACCAAGGCAATCGAACAGGCGATACGTAAACCGGCAGTATTCATCCAGTCTTCTGGAGTAGGATTCTATGGAGTTCATCAAGATAAACCGTTCACAGAAGATGATGCTGGGGGAAACGATTATTTAGCCAACCTGTGCAAAGAATGGGAGGCTTCAACTTTACCAATCGAAGCGCTTGGGGTAAGGCGAGTGATTATTCGGAGTGGTGTAGTATTAACTAATAAAGGTAGTGCTTTTCGCCTTTTAGTGTTACCGTATAAATTATTTGTTGGTGGACGAATTGGAACTGGTAGGCAAGTGTATTCTTGGATACATCTTACAGATGAAGTGAAAGCGATCAGGTTTTTAATCCATAATGATCATGCAAGTGATGTATTTAATCTTTGTTCACCTTATCCAGTTACAAATGATGAATTTGGACGGCTGATTGCGAAGGTCATTAAGCGACCTCACTATTTTCCCATCCCCGGTTTCTTATTGAAAATCATTCTTGGAGAAGTTGCAATAATGGTCTTGGAGGGACAGCGAGTACTTCCCAATAAATTATTATCACAAGGATTTGTATTTAAATTTCCGAATTTAGAACAAGCACTTACAGATTTATTAATTAAATCAAAGAGTTTTGCTTAATACAATTTTGGCTTCATACACGTTGATTGAAATTGATGATTGGTAATGAAAATATTAGCGGTAAGTGATGTTGTGGTGGATTGGATTTATAGTCCGAAAATCCGGATAACGCTCTCGGATGTTGAGATTGCAATTGGTTGTGGTGACCTTCCGCAATACTATCTCGAATTCATAATCAGTGCATTGGATATACCCGTATTCTATGTCCATGGAAATCATTCACAGCCTTTGGAGAATCGTGGTGATAATTTCCATTATTCTACGGGTGCGGTAGATTTAAACGGAAGGGTAAGAAGGTTTAAAGGATTTACTTTTGCCGGAGTTGAAGGGAGTTTGCGATACCGAGAAGGTGAATACCAATATTCTCAATTTGGAATGTGGTTAAATGTATTTAAACTTGTCCCATCATTGATCATTAATCGGATTAATACAGGGAAATATTTAAATGTATTTATTTCTCATGCCCCACCGTTTGGTATCCAGGATCAACCTGATTTACCACATCAAGGCATAAAAGCTTTCCTCTGGCTACTCAACCAATTTCACCCAGATTACCATCTACACGGACATGTCCATGTCTACAGGCCGGATACGGTTACTGAAACCCAATATCAAAAAACCAGGGTAGTAAATGCATTTCGTTACCGGATGATAGAACTATAAGTTTATTACAAAAGAATATTCACCTGCAGACCAGGGTCGGTATGCTTACCTTGCTTAGTAACTCATCGACATCGCTACCCTGAATGATTTCGATCAAAGGACTACGGTTATACCCACCGATCAAAATCAAGTCAATTCGCATACGATCTACAAATTCGAGAATTTCATCCACGCAGTTATTTTCAATAGAAATAACAAAATCCGTTTGGATATTCTGTTCTTCTAGATAAGCTTGAGCTGTACCTTGAATTTCATACACATTTTTTTTATCACCCATGGTCATTACATGAAGCGGAATTTCCCATTGACCTGCGATGTATGCCGCGATAAATAGAGCTTCTTGGGTTTTTAAGTTATTATCATAAGCCAGCAAAACATTCTCTAAAGGTCTACTGACTTGAGGGGTAAACAATATTGGACGTGGGCACTTTTGGATCAGGTTCCGAATGCCTGATTGCAATCGAGAAATCGCATTGGCTTCAGGTGGGTAAGTAAGATTTATTACCACCAGATCACTCCAACGCGCAATCTCACAAATATTTGCTGTTATATCACCAGACTTTATCTGAAAATCATATTTGACACTGCTCTGTTCACATTTTTGGGCAAATCTTATCTGTAAATCGTCAATACTGGGTACTTCAGGTGTTGCCTCACTACTGAATACAAATAATCCATGAATTCTAGCTTCTTCGCGCTTGGCAATGACAATAGCCTGGTCTAAAGCATTCCACCCGTCTTCAAGTCCATTGATCGGGACCAGGATCTCACAAAATAATCGGGTTTCGCGATTCGCAGATAATATCGACTGCCTCCATTCACCGGTCGGTGGTCCAGCACCGAAGGTGTCTGGCACTAATGTCCGAATGATCTTATTCCCAATGCGAGAGATAACCCGGTCAGAACGTTGGCTAAAATGATCAGTAAGATCTTGTACTGCACTGGTAATTGTAACCTGTCCTTTTAGCTCTTCCTCTAACGCTGCCCTGTGATCTGCTATCCAAAGGTATAGATCCGCCTCGGTTCTATTAGGAAAATCCAACAACAATCCTTTATCGCGGATAATGCTGATGACAGGTGTATAGACTGTGTCACTCCAATCAATTGCTGCATCAGGGTATGAAATTTCGCGTTGTTGTTCAATCCCCATGTAATGACGGTGAACAGCAATATGCTCCTCGATGACTTCATATTGACCGGGTTCTGTCACGGTAAAGTTTATTTCTGGTCGAGATTTGTCCAGGTTTGTATTTTCAAGAAATTCAGCATATTCAGCTTTGATGATTAATTCTTCTGGACTAACATCATCAGTTAGCGGGACACGTGTATGTAACTCAGTTACATAAGCTTGAATTTCTGTTGCGCCAAGTTGTTTTGCGACAGAAACCCTATGGTTTCCGTCGCTCACAAAATATACCTGATCGATTTGATATGCTTCAATGGGGGGTAAGCCCAACATTTCCTGACTGGCAGCATCGACATTTGCCCAGCGTGCTTCTATGCTATCACGCCGAGGTAAAAAACTGCGATCGAAATCTTGATATCGATTCACACTTCCGATAATGGCACTGATTGGAATATCTTTTAAAACTTTTTTCGAGCTCACCTGTGCTTTTAGCTTCTGGCGAACCTCTTCAAAGGATAATAATTCGGTTGATTGACCAGTCAGGCGCGCAATTATCTCTCTTAATGACGCCTTACGCCTGGCTTTCCGAAAATCTTGAATAGCGCGAATGATATATATAGATGGTTTGTCGGTCATCTGATTCCACTTACAATCTGTTCATTATATTGATTATATCCAATATCCCAACCAAATCTATACAACTGAATTATTTTCAAATCCAGTGGTTTTTTTCTCTCCTTGTTTTGAGACTTGTAATTGCAGTTATTGCATCATTATCCACTTCAGGTAGTTATATGAAGTATGCATGGATAGTGCAGGTATTTAAAGAATAATCGGAATTCTGATAATTTTAACAACAAATAATTGATCAACTACATCTGGTCTTCAGGGTTGATATCCGCAGGTATTTCTCTAGTCGGATGATCAATAAGGGAGAAAAACTGATTCCATTTCCTAAAAAATAATAACAGCATACGAGTCATCCTGTATGCTGTTATATTTACAGGCAGAAGAATTAGAATTAAGGGAAATTTATCACCATTTTCCCATCAATATCATAACTGGTATGGCCATAAAAAAGTGGAGAATCAGGTTGGTGATTTAATATCTTAGGCAAAAGGAGTGGAAGGTCTGGAACACAAGGAAGGTGGCTAATATCTTCTGGAATTATCCATTCCAGAGAACCTTCTGTTGTTAATTTTGGCTTTCCTTCAGAAGATTCACCTTTAAAGATAAGAATACAAACACCTGGATTGACTTGAGTGTCAACAGTAATGATTCCATGAAGCATAAGATTGGGTGAAGTTAATCCTGTCTCTTCGAATAATTCACGTCGAGCAGCAGATATGACATCTTCTCCCTTCTCGATATGCCCACCAATGCCATT
The DNA here is from genome assembly GCA_963822175.1 of uncultured Chloroflexia bacterium. Lineage (GTDB taxonomy): Bacteria > Chloroflexota > Anaerolineae > Anaerolineales > UBA4823 > FEB-25. The sequence goes on from CAWGGJ010000008.1 coordinate 1,194,348, forward strand.
ATAAAGGCCTGCCCATAGTCGTTTTTTCTGCGCTCCTTTAAGCAACAATACTTTTTCGCCTCTAGTCAGAAAGATCAATGTCCGAGGCACGACCATATAACGATCATAATTAACTCCCTGGTCTGATGCAGGCATGTTAATCTGCCAGATCGGATACTTCTTCTTCTCCTACTGCCTCACCTAAATAAGATTTAAGTTCAGGCTCAATTATCACCGGTTTAATTTTCGCATCAATATATGAGCGCGTACCTTGCATGCCCAGGTAAACAAACAACCTTCGGAATTGGTCCTCTAAAGCAAGAGAGATTTCCGCTTTTTTTGCCGGAGATAATGACCAGGTTTGACCCTTGAATGGTCCGATCGCATTTTTTCGAGTTTTATAATAATACTGCTCATCAGTCATATCAGGCTTTCGTTCTGCAGCATAATTTTTATCAAGAAATGAATAGATCTCAGATCTTAATTCATCAGGAAGACGATCAAAGATCATATTTTGAAAGTTGGTAGCCAGATGGACTTCAACTGCTTCTGATTCGACAAACTTTCCGAATGCATTTTCCGGAAGCGTTGATGCTCCATGCTGAACTGTACCACCCATGCTGTACGTAGAGCGGGCAACTCGGCTTAGCTTGAGCAGGATACCAAAATCAAGGTTAACCTTTGCAATCGATCCATCAGGCAATACTACTCCACCATGTGATGTGCCAGTTTGAATGCTGATTTTACTTAATCCAACTGATTTAGGTGAAATTTTGGTTAATTCCGCGCGATAGCCATCCATGTATGCGCGTAATTCTTCTTCAGTCGAGTTATGCCCACCAACTTCTCCGATCTCACCACCAATAGAAATCTGCACTCCGTTCGGTTGGAGCTCTCTGATATATGCAGAGTACATCGCCGACAGGCTGTAATTTAATTTCTGTTGTTCAGGTACAGTTGGTTGATTTATGTCCACAAGTGTAGATGTGTCAATATCAATATTATAAAAACCAGCAGCGATTGCTTCCTTGATTAGCTCTTTAACCGCTTGCACTTCTGCGTCAGGAGTAGATGAATATCGTTTTGCTGATGTCTGGAAATGATCACCCTGGATAAAGACTGGTCCAGTATATCCCTCAGCAATAGCAGCGGAGAGAATGCTGGATACATATTCAGCTGGTCTTTGATCTGTGTATCCCATCTCAGACCGTGCAATTTCAAAGATGAACGCCCCAGCATTCATTTCATTTGCCACCCTGAAAACCGCCCGGGCTGAGTCAAATGCGAGCATACGAAGATTAATTGCTGGAACAGTGAAGCTGCATGGCACTTCGCCTCGTCCGCGTGCCAGGTATAAGTCATTGATTGAAGAAGGAATGGTTCCGAAAGCTTGAGAAACTCGACGAATGATATATTGCGATGCACCTTTTTGAGCACCTTTGCCCAATGCTGATATTTCTGCCAATTTATATATATTTTCCTGCAGTAAATGCCGATCGTTTATGATCGTCTTTTGTTCTGCAAAAGAAACTGAGCCTTTAAGGTTTCCTAATAGTTCTTGAATTAGTGGTGTGTCCATGATAAACCTCCCGGATTATTATTTCGCAATCCGGGATTATATCATCTCTACCGAACCTATTCCACTCACTAATATCCCTTGATATAATATTACCCGTCATGTTCGATATTCAAGGGAGGCATTATGCCTGAAATTATTCATTTTGGAACAGATGGTTGGCGTGGAAGAATAGCTGAAGACTATACTTTTGCAAATATTCGGCGGTGTACGCAAGGTTTCGCTAATTATTTATTAAACAAGGGTTTACGAGATGAGTGGGTTGTGGTTGGTTATGACCAACGATTTCATTCAGAGAATTTTGCTGTATCAGTAGCTGAAGTTCTAGCGGGGAATGATCTCAGGGTTTTCATAACCGATAAGGCTACACCAACCCCGGTAATTTCATATTCTGTGATCAATAAAAAAGCCGTTGGTGCAATTAACATCACCGCTTCGCACAATCCTCCCACAGATAATGGATTTAAAGTACGCGATGAACATGGTGGTGCAATCGATCCAGAAGGCTTAACCAAAATTAAATCGTACATCCCCAATTCTGGAGAACAAACTAAACGAGTAACAATTGAAAAAGGTATTGAAGAGGGTAGGATTGTTTTTTTTGACCCAAATCCTGCTTACTTAGAGCAAATAAATCGCCTGGTTGACCTACAGGTGATCAAAAATGCCGGTTTGAATGTCCTAATAGAACCAATGTGGGGCAATGGCATTGGTTGGTTTCCGCACCTGCTGAATGGGGGAAAAACTAGGATAACTGAGATACATAACCATAGAAATCCCATCTTTCCCGAAATGAAGCGGCCGGAACCGATCCCACCAAATGTCGATGTTGGATTACAAGAAACTGTGCGACAGAATGCAGATGTATTGATAATCACAGATGGCGATGCTGATCGGCTTGGAATTGGTGATGAGACAGGCAAGTTTATTGACCAACTTAGGGTATACGGTTTGTTGGGATATTATTTTCTCGAGGTCAGAAAAGAACGTGGACCGATAGTGAAAACTTTATCAACCACAAATATGTTAACCAAGTTGGGTAAATTATACGATGTTCCAGTTTATGAGACTGGGGTTGGTTTTAAGTACGTTGCACCAAAAATGCTAGAAACCAACGCCATGTTGGGTGGTGAAGAATCAGGGGGTTACGCTTTCAGGAATCATGTACCAGAAAGAGATGGTATTCTGGCTGGATTATATTTCCTTGATATGATGGTGCGCCTAGGCCAAAAACCTTCCGAGTTGCTTCAAACTTTATTTAACAAAGTTGGTGCACATTATTATGATCGAATTGATACTCCCTTTACGGGGGACCGTAAATCGAGAGAACAAAATATCCTGGAGAGTAAGCCGACGACAATTGGTGGCGTCAGGGTGACCAGCCTTGACACCACGGATGGTTATAAATTTAATTTAGAGGACGGGGGTTGGTTACTCATCCGTTTCTCAGGGACAGAACCGATCATGAGAGTATATTGCGAAACCACCCATGAAGAAAACGTAAAATCAATTTTAGATGATGGATTGCGGGTGGCAGGTTTGAAGTAGTGGAGTCCAGTGACCTCTCAGGACTAGTTGATACCCATTGCCATCTCAACTTTGATAATTTCAACCAGGACCGTGTTGCAGTGGTTGAAAAAGCGCGGGAGGTTGGTATAACCAGGATATTAAATCCTGGAGTTGATGTTGAAACCAGCAGAACTGCTCTTGATTGTGCATATTCTTTTCCTGAAGTATTTGCTGCTGTAGGTTTTCATCCGAATGATAGTTTACATTGGTCCAAGGATTCGATTATTCAAATCAGGGACCTGGCTGGCGAAGAAAAAGTAGTTGCGATCGGTGAGATAGGATTGGATTATTATCGAAACCGAGCTCCTAAAGAGCTTCAGAAATCCATTCTCCAGCAGCAACTGGATCTAGCGGAAGAATTGGACTTGCCTGTGATTATTCATAATCGTGAGGCAAATAACGATATTCGTGAAATTCTTCTAGAATGGCAGAATAGATTAATTTCAAATGGTCGTAAACTTGCAGAATATCCAGGAATATTGCATGCATTTTCGAGTGATCTAGATTTTGCAGAAGATATGGTTTCACATAATTTTAAAATAGGAATTGCTGGACCAGTTACTTTTAAGAATTCTACTTTGCTTCATTCAGTGGTTGTATCCTTGCCGTTAAATGCCATTGTCATTGAAACAGATGCACCTTTCCTTTCACCCCATCCCTACAGAGGTATGCGAAATGAACCAGCTAATGTTAGAATTGTGGCAGAAAAAATCGCAGAATTAAAGAATGAAACTTTAGATAATGTAGCTAAAAGTTCAGCATCAGAAGCTGATAAGTTATTTAGATGGAGAGAAATAAATTGATTGATGCAACTTTCACCGCTCCAATTGAAGACCGGATCGAACTGGTAGAAGAGCGAATGCGGGCTCAGTCTGACGGCCACCATGTAGCTGTTGGTGCAGCCTTGCACCATTTATTAAGCTCGGGTGGTAAACGGATCAGAGTAGTTGTGACATTATTAACTGGAAAAATGTTGGGCGGTGACCCTGACAAATTGGTCACACTTGCTGCAGCAATAGAGTCACTCCATACAGCTACCCTGGTACATGACGATTTAATTGATGGAGCGATGATACGCCGAGGCATCCCCACCTTAAATGCACAATGGTCACCTGCAGCGACGGTACTAACTGGTGATTTTATTTTTGCCAAAGCAGCAAAACTTGCTGCGGATACAGGATCCGTCGAAGTGATGCGAATATTCGCTGATACACTTGCGACCATTGTTAATGGTGAGATAACCCAGCTATTTAGCAGCCGGTGGGTTGCGAATCGTGAGGATTACTACCGCAGGATATATGCAAAGACTGCTTCGTTATTTGAGGCTTCAGCAACAACTGCCGCAAAATTGAGTAATGCAAGCGATGAAGTTGTCTCTTATGTAAAAAAATACGGGTACGAGATTGGGATGGCTTTTCAGATCATTGATGATATTCTAGACTTCACCAGTGAACAAACAACCATGGGTAAACCAGTGGCAAGTGATCTCAGGCAAGGTTTGATCACCTTACCGGTACTATATTATCTTGAAAACCATCCGAATGATACGGATATGAAGAATATTCTTGAAAGTAGTTTTTGCGATGAAGATTGCCTGGGCAGATTACTCTCTTCAATCAGGGAAGGTGGTGCGATTGAGTTGTCACTCGACGAAGCACGACAATCTGTTCACCGTGGATTGGATATGTTGATGAAATTACCAGTATCCAAAGAAAGAAATGCACTGGAAGATCTGGCTTGCTATATTATCGATCGGGAAATATAGTTGACAAAAAAATAAGAGCGTAGTATATTTCTGCCGCTCTCATAAAAGGCGAGGTAGCTCAGCTGGCAGAGCAGGGGCATCATAATCCTCAGGTCGTGGGTTCAACTCCCACCCTCGCCACTAAAAAAATACTGCGATTTTTAGTCGTGATTTCCCAATATAGAGTGGTTATTTGTGGACTATCCAACGAAGTTTTATGGATAGTCCTTTGGTTTAATTTGCACAATTATATAATAAAAAGATATAGATTTGAGAGGATTAAGAAAGACCGACTAATAGAATGGTAATTTGGTTTAGCATACACGCCTGGAGAGCGTGTTTCCCGCAAGGGAACGAGGGTTCAAATCCCTCCCGCTTCGCCAGAGTAAAGCCTATTCGATAGAGTGGGCTTTCTTCATGAATCTATTATACCCACCCCGAAACACCCCACACATATAAGGTAACCGTGGAATTACCTTTGAAAAAATTTTAAAAGAGCGTGTGACCTAATTTAGAGTAATCGTGCGTCATGTAATTCTTTAACAATCAGCAAGATTATTTTAACATTCGAAGTATACAGACGTCAAGAGCAAAGAAATTACTAGCAAATCTTCAACATCTGAGCATCGAAATTTATTTAACGATATAATTTTATTAATACACCCTGTATTTAACGATTAATCTTTATATAATTAATCATTTCTTGATTATTGTCTTTTCATTATCTAATATAGTCTTGATTCAGGAGGAAATATATGGCAATCTTTCTATATATCGATGCTCGTATGCATGAACTTGATTGGCGGTTGCTACAGAATGGTCCGATTACTCTTTATTATCGCAGAGAAATTCTTGAGGATGACTTATCCTGGCTTCGTGACCATGATTACCAAATTGACCCGATAGATTGCAAAGATTGGCTGAATGATGATGATTTTTACGATGCTATCTCCACACAGCTTGCATTTCCTGCTTATTTTGGACGAAATTTGGATGCTTTGAGCGATTGTCTTTACGATCTTGAGATTCCAGAAAATAGCGGCCGTGTTCTTGTCTTTTATCAATATGATCGATTTGTTCCAATGACAGTTAATGACGCAGAAATAGTGCTAGACATCCTTGCCTTTCAAGCACGATATCATCTACTCTTTGGACGACGCTTGATGGTCCTTGTGCAATCCAATAATCCTGAGCTTTCCTTCAATAGAGTTGGTGGATGTCCGGTCAGTTGGAATAACCGTGAGTGGTTGAACAAAGATCGTGGATTGTAGCCAACGATTGGGGGAAATCAAAAAAGAGAATTTCCATATTAATAATTCACCAAAAGGCAACTTGGGCAAATACTTTCGAGTAAAAAAAATTCTACACCGTGTAGCAATGCGTTAACCCACGGCTGGAAAGCGTGTTTCCCGCAAGGGAACGAGGGTTCAAATCCCACCCTCGCCATTAAAAATAACTGTTGAAAATCAATAAAAATGACTTGCTATCAAGCAAGCCATTTATTTTAATCTCTCATTGCTTTATATATTTTTGATTGACTTATTTATATAATGGCAATCCAATA
>CAWGGJ010000009.1:0-184867 GCA_963822175.1 uncultured Chloroflexia bacterium
CGCAACAGTCAACAGGGCTACGACGAACACGGTACCAAATTCAATGGCCAGTTTCTTCAACGTTCATATTTCTCTCCTTGTGTTTTGTGATTTTCTTCCACTGTGATAACAACATTACCTTTTTTGTGCCCCGTTTCCACGTAGCGGTGAGCTTCGGCAGTCTGCTCCAGTGGGTAACTCCGGTCAATTACCGGTTTGAGCTTTCCTGCTTCTACCAGTTCTTTGATAAAAACTAAATCCTCTTTGCTTTCGGCTGGCGACCCAAAGATTACTTTCTTACCTCCCTTCATGGAGGTACACAGCATTTGGCCCATCTCGCGCAGTCCCCCAGCGACTGCGAGATATAGCCCTTTGGGTTTGAGAGAATTTTTATAGCGAGAAAACGAAGTTTTGCCTACTACCATATCTACAATGACATCGTAAGTCTCGCCGTTTTGGGTGAAATCCTGTCATGGTGTAATCAATAACCTTATCGGCGCCCAGCGACTTCACCAATTCCAGGTTGGCGGTGCTGCATACCCCGATCACTTCAGCCCCATAGTATTTGGCAAGCTGTACTGCATAAACACCAACCCCACCGGAAGCCCCATTGACCAGAACTTTTTGTCCGCGATTAATTTTGGCCTTATCCCTCAGGAAGTACAATGCGGTTCCAGCCCCAAATGGAAGAGAGGCAGCTTCCTCGTAGGACAGGTTAGCCGGTTTTATGGCTAACGCCCCTTTTTCGGGCCTGCATGTGAACTCGGCATAGGCACCAAAACGATCCGAGCCAATGCCAAAAACCTGGTCGCCTTTTTTGAACCGGGTCACAGCTTCTCCGACGGCTTTGACTTCCCCGGCTAATTCAGTCCCAAGGATGGTTATTTTGGGCTTTCTAAGACCAAACATCAGGCGCGGCAGCGGTCCGAAGCCGGGCGGGACAAATGTGAAGCCACGAGCATTGCAATCTCCAGTGGTAACGGTTGCCGCGTGGATTTTGATGAGCACTTCGGTGTCCTTCGGAGTGGTTTTTTCCACCTCCTTGAGATGCAAGACATCAGCTGGGCCGTACTCAGTGTATACAATTGCCTTCATAGGTTCCTCCAAATTTAGTTTGTTCGAGAAAGTTGCGATCAGGACTGGGCTTCGGGGTTGCGCCACTTCCAGGCATACCAGATAATGAGTAACATACACACAACTTCTATAGTTGCTATGAATATGTAATGAGGATATGGTTTTCCACCACCGATAACATAAGCAATCGTAATTACACTTGTGATAATGTTAGCCCAACGATTTACCTTATACATCAATACTCGAGAGAGGAGGATCATAGCAATCGGAATTTCCGTCATTATTGCGCCGATCAACATAAGTTGAGTGATTGGAGTCTCCCCTGCGAATACTGCCAATTCCTCTAGGATCCCAGGGATATGTAATGAAAGAATATCCGCATAAGCCATATTAATCATTACAACTATCCATAATGTTGAAAGTATAACTTTCGTTTCTTTCATTTGGATGGTCTTGCTGTTTGTATTCATTTTTTATCTCCTTTTTTTGAACGATTTGGATGAGTTTTACTATATGCCATCTGGTGCATCTGCCGGGCTAACCTTCAGGATTAGGCCATTTCCAGGCATACCAAACAACGAGTAAGACAAACACAAGTTGTGCAGTTGACCAAACGAATTCATAACTAGCGGATTGCAATACAAAACCTAAAACCCAAAATCCAAGAATAATCACAGCATAGACTATGCCTATGATGCGGTTTGCCCAACGACTCACGGAATACTTCAATATCAGGGTTAAGGTACTCATAAGTATGGGAAACACAAATATTATCGACATGACCAATAATAATTCTGGGGTTGCTTTGATAGATCCGGTATTCTCAAGTAAAGACTTTAACGCAACCGGATCACTTAAGCGATACGTATCCCCGTTTAAAGAACTTAACACTTCAGCTACCCATAGCACTGCAAGGATTATCCTCATATCTAGCAGATTTCTTGCAGTCGCTTTGTTTGTCCCAAGGGGACTTCCTTTGATCGTATTCATTTTTATCTCCTTTTTTGAACGATGTGGGTGGGTTTACTTGAATTGGACCTGAATAAAATTGTGGTCCCTACCCGGCTACCGGGGGTTGAAATGGGCTAGAAATGTCATCAAAGGTAAATCTTATTTCCAAGTAGCTAATATCATTTACTATTTGACATCTGACTGATCCGCCTGGCCAGTCCCGAGGGAGTCGGAGATCCGGATTCAACAGGACTGACTGAGACCAATGGCATACCTAAATCACGAACTTTTTTGAGCAAGCCATGCAACGCGGCCTGGTCGACTACAGGGCCGGTTAGGAGCGTATCGCCGTTCTCTTCCAACGTGATGGTCAGTCCTTCAAACCATTCAGCCCACCGGTCATCCAGGTGTCCCTTGAGGCGGATTTCGTAGTACTGATGCTGGTTATGTTTTTCATCGTATGTTTGTTTGTCACTCATCATGCGCCTCGTATTTTTCCTTTCGTTGTTTATCTGCCCAAAGGATACTGCCCAATGTGGTGAGGCGTCATCACCACATGATGTGATTGAGGTGGTGATTTCTGGTGAAAAACAAAAAACCCCGGCAGATGGTTTGAGGACACCTGTCGGGGCCGGAGTTGGTGGTTTGGGGTCAGTTAGAACAAATCGAGTTCCTCAGCCCGGCGGATGGCCGCCCGGCGGTTGTTGACCCCCAGTTTGTTGTAAATGTTTTTGGTGTGGGTGCGCAAGGTGTTGAGCGACACGATCAGTTGTTGGGCAATTTCCGGGCCGCTTAATTCGGTGCGGAGCAGCTTGAGCACTTCCAGCTCGCGTTCGCTCAAAGGCTCTATCATGTCTGATTTTTGATGGATGATTGCTGATATTGGCGCAGCCACCGGTTGTGTAAAGGCTGCCAGGAGTTTGTCCACATAATCGCTCAGCGGATGGTCTCGATTGCGCGATCGTTTTTCAATCAACAATCGCATCGGCTCGCCTTCATCCACAAAGATGCGGATGAATCCGCCCGGCTCTGCCAGCGCCAGCGCTTCGCCCAGCAGTTGCACGGCCTTGTCCTTTTCGCCATGCGCATGGAGCGCGACCGCCTGCAGAACCATCACCTTGAGCCGTTCATCCGCCCACCTCTTTGCTTCCATCTGCTTGGCGCAATGGCTCCAGCACCGCCAGCGCTGCGGACGGGTCTCCCTGGGCCAGGTGTACCCGGGCCTGGCTGATGGGGAGTTCATACTGTCTGGGCCAGATGAGCGGCTGCGCCAGATTGCCCTGGCGAAGCAGGATCAAGCACTTGGGCGGCAGCAATCTCAGGCATCCGATGCACGAAGTTATGCTGGCGCGCGGACTGATCGGCCTCCGCCAACATGGCGGCCGCGCCGGCCACATCTCCCCGGGCAAGTTTCAGGCGGGCGAGAAACACTTCACAGACAACGAATCTGTCAATCGTATGTTCATATCTGCCGCGCCAGTTGGAGGCTCTGTTGCCCGTGCTGTTCGGCGGCATCCAGGTCGTTCCATTCGTAGAATATGCGGGCCAGGCCAAGATGCGCTTCGCAGGCAGACGGCAGCGGCTGATCGCCAACCAGTTGCAGGGCGCGCCGGTAGGTCTCGGCCGCCAGAGAGAGCTGGTTTTCTGATTCCTGTATGCTGCCCAGGCCGATTGTAGCCAATATGGTGAAGACGGTATGCCCGATCGCTCTGGCTGATGGATATGGCTTCGGTATAGGCCTGGCTGGCCGCGGCACGGTCTCCCTGGAGATGATAGGCATATCCCAGCTTCCAGGTAGTGGCAGCGCGAACGGGCAGGTTGTCGGGGTGCAGATACTCCAGGGCGCGGCGCGACTGGGCAATGATGGTTTCTACCTGATGCTGAGTGACAGCCAACGTGGCCCGTATGGCAGGCAATATGTCCGATAAGGTCTCGGGTCTTGTCGTCCAGCTCGGCGCCTTGCAGGGCGCGCTTCAGCCGCTTGTAGCTTTCTGTTCGACGCCGGTCGTTTGGCCGATTGTCAAAGTCGACCGAGGCATACATCACCCACAACGAGGGTCTGGCATCCAGTACCGTCGTCGGCAGCGACTCCAGCCAGTTCAGGATAGGGACCACCGCGCCGCGAAAGTGCAGGGGCATTCCCTTTCCTTCGATCAGGCGCTCGGCGCGCTCAATATCATTGGCGGCAGCAGCATGTTGAAAAGCTTCAATCTCCAGGCCATTGTCTTCATACCATTGGCTGGCGCGGATGTGTAGTTCGGCCACGCTCCCGCCCTCTTCTGTCGGCGAAGCGTCGCTCTGGTGCAGCCGCTGCCGCAGCAATTCGGCAAAGAGATGGTGATAGCGGTACCAGCGCCGCTCGTTATCCAGGGGGACGATGAACAGGTTGGCGCGTTCGAGATATTCCAGGGTTTCCTGCCCGGAAGCAGAAGGAGCAAGCAAAACAGCGTCACACAGCGGGCCGCACAGGCGGTCAAGGATGGAAGTGCGCAGCAAGAAAGTCTGGACGCTTTCGGACTGCTGCTGCAGGACTTCTTCCACCAGATAGTCCAGCACGAAATGGTGGCTGCCGGTGAAAGATTGGATGAAACTGGCGGCGTCCTGATGTCCCTGCATGGAAAGCGCGGCCAGTTGCAGGCCGGCAATCCAGCCTTCGGTGCGGGTTTCCAGTGCGGCGATGTCTTCCGCTGAGAGGTTCAGACCCATCACCTGGTTGAGAAACTCGGCGGCTTCGGCGGGGGTAAAACGCAAGTCGGCGGCGCGCAGCTCGGTCAATTGGCCCCGGGCGCGTAACCGGGCCAGGGGCAGATGGGGATCCTCACGGGTGGCGATGACCAGGTGCATCTGTGGCGGCAGGTGCTCGAGCAGAAAGGTGAGGGCTTCGTCAACCGGTTTGGAATCAATCACATGGTAGTCGTCCAGGACAAGGATGAAATTGTCCGGGATGGTGGTGATTTCATTGAGCAGGGCTGTCAGAATCGATTCGATTGGCGGTGGCTGAGGGGATTGGAGCACCCCCAACACCCCCTCTCCAATATTCGCCGCAATCGTCTGCAAAGCAGCGATGAGGTAAGTCAGAAAGCGGGTGGGGTCGTTATCCCCTTCGTCCAGCGACAGCCAGGCGACCGGTCGCTCGCAACCGGCGACCCATTCGCTGACCAGCGTGGTTTTGCCAAAGCCGGCGGGGGCAGAGATGAGGGTCAGTTTGCAGCTCGCAGAGAGGCCCTCGTTCAGCCGCTCGATCAGGCGGGGGCGGAGGACAACTTTAGGCCGAGGTGGGGGGATATAAAGTTTGGTGGCTAAAATCGGCGCGGGCATTAGTTAATTATAAGGCTCAACTCCAATTCCACGCATACCAGATCGTGACCACATTGAACCCCAAGCTAACCGCCAGCAAGGATTTGTCATATAACGATGGATAGGTGGGCCCGGCAGGAGTCGGATCTGCGACCAAGCGATTATGAGTTGATTGACAAATCCATTCGGTATAAAATAGGTAACGCTAGCGTTACTTGACGATTCCAGAATGTAGAATTATCATTCAGATAGATATTACTGAAGTACTTTTTCCCCAATCGCGCAGTTCGACTCACATCTTCGTAGGGGCACCAGCCCGAATGACTAATACATTGTGAAAGGCTGGGTTACATGTATCGGATATGGTATAATTGTTTCAATCCGATACCGATAGAGGCCGAGATGATCGAAACCCGATTACTAAAGCGCCTAGAAACGAAGAAGGCCCAATTGGATGGGCTCCGTCCTCTTCCAACTGCTGCCATCAACCGATTAAGGGATGAAATTCTCATCGAATGGATCTACAACTCAAATGCGATCGAAGGGAGTACGATCACACTCCAGGAAACGCGCCTGATCATTGAAACCGGACTGACCGTTGGTGGAAAATCCCTGCGCGAGCATTTCGAGGTGACCAACCACAAAGAAGCCATTCAATACGTTGAAGACCTGGTCAATAATACCGAACCCATCACTGCATTCCATGTTCGTCAAATCCATAAACTCATCCTGACACACATTGACGATGTGAAAGCCGGCAGTTATCGAAAGACCCAGGTCCGCATTGCAGGCGCACCTTTCACCCCACCTGAACCCTGGCAGATAAACGGTCTCATGGCTGAATGGAGCGATTGGGTCGCAAGCGCAGAAGGGTCAATGCACCCTGTTATTCTCGCCGCACAGGCTCACCATCGATTGGTGGCGATCCATCCGTTTATCGACGGGAACGGACGCACCGCCCGGCTGGTCATGAACCTGATGCTCATGCGCAGCGGGTATCCCCCCACTGTCATCCTGCGTGTAAACCGCAGGCAGTATTATTCTGTGCTGGCAAAGGCGGATTCAGGAAATACCAATGCACTGGAAAACATTGTCGGGCGTGCGGTGGAAAGCAGCCTCAATCTTTATATTGCAGCATGTAAACCAACGATCAAATCTCCCAAACGCGAAGAGGAATGGATCCTGCTGCGGGATGCCTGTGTTGGTACTCCTTATAGCCAGGAATATCTCAGCCTGCTGGCGCGCCTGGGTCGCATTGAAGCCACAAAAAGGGGAAGGAATTGGTATACCACGCGACAGGCAGTACAGGCTTATCAAGACTCACTTTAACCATCTCACCCTTGTATTATCCGTATAAACAACACCACCTTGGGGGCACTATTCCCGCCATCTCAGGCGGGTTTTCATTTTTCCGGCCTTCTCATCCCCGTGGAGAGGACTCGAGGCCGGTGAGGTAGATGGGGTGGTAGGCTGCCATGGGCAGGTCGGAATATATGCTACAATCATCGCAGTATATGGAGGACTGTAATCCTGGTACCGTTCGCAATTCAGCTTAACCTGAACGATATTATTGCGCATGAACGCTGATAGTTCTGTTTATACTCCATGAAACACCTCCCTCGCCTGCGAATATCTCAATCGCTCCAAACCTTTCTCATTCATTGTGTTTTGGCCATCCTTTTTGGAGGGTTCTGGTATTGGATGTTATATGGTCCTTATCACCTGTACTTTACACACGTGAATTGGATCTATAATGCCGGTGGGGATGTATTACAACATCAACTGGGCTGGGAGTGGTTTCGCCAGGAACCCTGGCAATTTCCTTTAGGAAAGATCACGGCTTATGGTTTTCCAATTGGCACTTCGGTGACCTTTATGGATTCGATCCCATTATTGGCAATACCCTTTAAACTGCTATCGCCCTGGTTTAAGGCAAACCACCAGTACTTTGGGGTATGGGAATTGTCCTCGGTGATCGGTCAGATGCTGGTGGGGCTGTTGATCCTACACGAATATACCCGATCGTACTTGCTGAAGATCCTTGGTGCTTCGCTGCTTGTCCTTTCACCGGTAATGATATTTCGCGCTTTTTATCATAGCTCGTTGTCCGCCCATTGGATCCTGCTGTTGGCGATCTGGTTCATCATACGCCAGTACCGGGGTAAATTATGGCGTGGTGCATGGATATGCCTTTTTGCCGTGGCAACGCTGGTCAATATTTATTACATCCCCATGCTTGTGCCATTGTGGCTGATCGGCATGTATTTTCGCTATAAACAAGAGCAAATGAGCTCAAAGCTAATGCTTAATATTTTGGCTGATTGCGTTGCGATCGTCCTGGCCGTTATCCTGGTCGGATATGGTATCGGCTTATTCAGCTTATGGTTACGGGTCTCTCTCGGTGAGTGGTTACGGTAATTTCTCCTGGAATTTAAACGGATTCATCAACCCATATGAGTATTCTTCGAACTTCATCAGGGGAAGAGATACAGGTGTGGACACGCAATTCGAAGGGTTCAGTTATTTGGGACTGGGGAGCCTGTTGATCATCCCGGCAGCGGTGTATTTATTCCTGGAGAAGGAGGGTTTACGCCACAGGCTGCCTTTTCTGGTACCTTTTGGTATAGCTGCGATCGCCTATATCCTCTATTCACTCTCCAACAGGGCATTTTTCGATGCACAGCCATTATGGGATGTACAACTCCCCGATCCTATATTTACATTTCTCAGTCTTTTCCGTTCCTCAGGCCGGTTCATCTGGCCGGTCTTTTATTTCCTGGTCCTGTTTGGAATCATCGCCATTATCCGCTATGTAAGATATCCGATCCCTATCCTAGTGGTGGCTGTGCTGTTGCAGTTTATCGATATACAACCGCTCTATCAACCCAAGGAGCTGAGCGGAATAACCAGTTACCAATCTCCATTGAAATCAGAATTTTGGAGCTCGGCAGCACAGACCAATGAACATGTCGTGATCATTCCGGCGAAGAAATTGAGACCTCCCTATGAGGCGTTTGCCATGTACGCAGTGAGAAATCAGTTAACCCTCAACCTGGGGTATTTTGCCCGCTCCGATGAGCAAGCTTTCACAGAATACCGCCAAAAAGTATGGGAAGATCTGCAAGCCGATAGACCTGATGCGCAGACGATATACATACTCACCGACCCGGAATATATCACGGTTGCCAAAGAGAAGCTATCAGATGAACTGTTCATCTGCGAAATTGATAGCTTCACCGTGTTATTTTCAGCGGAGAATGAGCTGGCGCAGGCAATATCTGAATTCTCGCCTTACTGCTCTGTTCCTTCCCCATGAAGATCGCAAATGGGTTTTTTATTTATGTGACCTCTGTCACTTCTCTCTGCCTGCCAGATACTTTATACTATTGTCATGAAATGGCTCCATCCCAAAAAGGCTAAGTCCTCACCCGGCACACACTCATCTCAACAATCCAACATCGATAAGACTTCCCATATCCGGGTGGGCTGCCCGGCGCATAACTGCGGTGGGCGCTGCCTGCTCATCGCCCAGGTAGAAAATGGCAGGATCACCCGCCTGGATACGGATGACCGCCCGGACAACCTGGCTACTCCACAGCTGCGGGCATGCGCCCGTGGGCGTGCCTATCTACGCCGACAGTACCATCCCGACCGCCTGCAGTATCCGCTCAAACGGGTGGGAGAACGTGGTGAAGGTTTATTCGCACGCTGCACGTGGGATGAGGCTTTGGAAACCGTAGCCGGACAGCTGCAGCGCGTCAAATCGAAATATGGCAATGAAGCCCTGTTCGTGCCCTATGGTACGGGCAGCTACAACCAGCTCAACGGTTCTCATACCGCCCGCCGCCTGATGAACCTGTTCGACGGTTGCCTGGGGATCTATAATTCCTATTCGTGGGGTGCGATCAATATTGCCACTCCCACCGTTTATGGAACACTGGTCACCGGCAACCAACGCCAGGATTGGCTAAACAGCCGCTACATCATCATGTGGGGCTGGAATCCTGCCGAAATGCGCGATGGCACCAACAGTGATTATTTCATCAAGCTGGCGCGCGAGAATGGGGCAAGAGTGGTCTGCATCGACCCACGCCATTCGCTTTCAGCAGCAGCACTGGCTGATGAGTGGATCCCCATCCGCCCGGGTACCGACACAGCCATGATGAGCGCCATGGCGTACGTGATGCTGACCGAAGGCCTGTACGATGCCGATTTCGTGCGCACGCATTGCGTCGGGTGGGACAGCTCCCAGATGCCACCCGGGGCTGAGACGGCCGAATCATATTCCGACTATCTGCTGGGTGTGCGCGACAGGGTTCCCAAAACACCCCAATGGGCCGAAGCCATCACCACTGTCCCTGCAGCAACCATCTCCCGTATCGCACGTGAGTATGCCACCATCAAGCCTGGCGTGCTTTACCAGGGCTATGGCATGCAGCGCCGCGCCTATGGAGAACAGGTGGTGCGCGCTGGCTGTGTGCTGGCTGCCATCACTGGCAACGTGGGGATACCCGGCGGTTGGGCAAGCGGACTGGGTACCCAGGCCCCAGATGGTGGCCCTTTTTGGACGCTTTTCCCCACGGGGGAGAACCCGGTCAAAGCAAGCATCCCGGTCTTCCTGTGGAGCGAAGCAGTCTTACGCGGGCATGAGATGACCTCCGCTGATGGCGTGATCGGCTCGGAACGCCTGAATTCCGATATCAAGCTGATCTATGGTGTAGCCACCAATTGCCTCATCAACCAGCATGCCGATGTCAACCGCTCAGCAGCCATATTGAGGGACGAGTCAAAAGTTGAATTCATCGTAATCCAGGATAACTTCCTGACCCCCACGGCAAAATATGCGGACGTAGTCCTCCCAGCCTGCACCCAGTTTGAAACCTGGGGGGTGGAGGATGGATGGAAGTATGGAGATGAGGTTATCTTACAACCCAAACTGGTTGAGCCACTGGGTGAGTCTAAGAGTGATTACCGCATCTGCGCTGACCTGGCTGACCATTTAGGTGTTGGGGAAGCTTATACCGAAAGCCGGGATGAAAAAGCCTGGGTGGAATGGTGCCTTGACCGTTACCGGGAAACGCGTTTTCCAGACCTGCCCGACCTGGAAACATTCATCGAGCAGAATCTGGGTGCCTACTCAAAACCAGTCACCCAACCCGCAGTCGCTTTTGCCGATTTCCGCTGTGATCCACAAAAATACCCGTTGAAGACCCCCAGCGGTAAAATCGAGATCTTTTCCAAGGCACTATATGAAATGGGTAGACCGGATGAAATCCCTGCTGTGCCCAAATACATCCCGGAATGGGAAAATCCGTTCACGGAAGATGACGACGAATCCCTTACCCCAGGTAGAAACGGGGCGAAAAAATATCCCCTGCAAGCCATCGGGCATCACAGCCTCGCCCGGGTGCACTCCACGCACGCCAATAATGACTGGCTTCAGGAGGCTTTTCCCCAGCGGATCTTCATCAACCCACTGGATGCAGCGGCAAGAGGGATTGACGATGGCGACCTGGTGCATGTCTGGAACGAACGGGGTGAGCTGGTCATCCATGCCCGCCTGACCGCGCGCATACTACCGGGTGTAGTGGATATCCCACAGGGTGCCTGGTGGAACCCGGACGCGGACGGCCTTGATCGTGGAGGGTGCATTAATGTGCTCACATCCCACCGCTGGACCCCTCTGGCATTTGGCTCGACGCAGCATACCATCATGGTGGAAGTTGAGAAATCCTACCCGGAAAATAAGACAAGAGATGAGGGGAAACCATGAGCCTGCGGAGTGAATGGTTCAAGCGATGAGCTACGCATTCACCTTTGACGCAAGTGCCTGTTCTGGCTGTAAGACCTGCCAGGAAGCCTGCAAGGATAAAAATAAACTCCCGGTTGGGTTGCTTTGGCGGCGGGTGATCGAAGTCTCTGGCGGTGAATGGCACACTTCTGGCGGCGCTTGGGAGAATAGCGTTTTTGCCTATAATATATCCCTGGCCTGCAACCACTGCACCCATCCAAAGTGCGCTGGGGTGTGCCCGGCGGATGCCTATACCGTCCGCCGGGATGGGATCGTATTGATTGACTCGTCCAGGTGCATGGGCTGCGATTACTGCACCTGGGCATGCCCATATGGGGCACCGCAGTATGATGCCGAATCAGGCACGATGACCAAATGCGACTTTTGTTATGACCGGATCGATGCCGGCATGCCACCGAGCTGCGTTGCAGCCTGCCCGTTACGGGTGCTGGATTACCATAAAATCGAAGCGTTGGAATCTTTAAATACTGGCAGAAATTTATGGCAACTGCCAGGGATCCGAACATCCCTTCCCGTTGCCTAGTTATTCGCGCACCGAACCGCATTTGGCGATCAAGCCACACGCAGGGATGGATTCCTCACTAACGAAGGCAGTTTCCAACCAGGAAGAGCTCCAACCACCACGTTCAAGGGAGAAGTTCCATCGCGTTGCGGCTATTCGCGAGCTGCCATTGGTTGGCTTTACCCTGCTCACCCAGGCGGCAGCAGGTATGGCGGTTTTCAGCCTGGTGCTTTCCCCAATCCCTTTGCCACTGCTGCTGGCGATCGGTATTCTTCTGGCTTTGGGGGGATTAATTTCATTCCTGCACCTGGGTAGGAAACGCAATGCCTGGCGGTCGGTGGTCCACCTTAAAAAGTCGTGGTTAAGCCGGGAAGTGCTGCTGGCAGGTTTGTTTGGAGCCGCCTGGGCAGTCCAGGCTGGAGCACAATTGTTGTGGAAAGTTTCTCCCAGGCCCTGGCTAATGGCTGTGTTGGGGCTTGGCCTCATCTACTCCACAGCCCGGATCTACCTCCTCAGAGCAGTCCCTGCCTGGAACAGCTGGCGCACCCCCGCAGCCTTCCTGTTGACTGCAGTGACCCTGGGAGCTCTTGGGGTACAGCTCGCTTCACCAAGCCCTGGATGGTCGATCCTTGCCGGGATCGGAATGATGGCGGAGATGGGCTTGATGCTGACAGCACAACCTGCTGTTGGTGACACAGCAGGCAGGATGAGAATAAATTTGCTGGTTTTGGGAATGATCGGAGTACTTTTAATCGTGTTTGTACCACAGGCTGATCGTTTATGGCTGACGGTACCCATTTTCCTGGTTATATTGGCAGCCGAAGCGATCGGGAGGTGGCAGTTTTACGCTGGGCGCGTGCCATTTCCCATGCTTTCCAACCGAGCAGAAACACCATAAGCAGATATCCGCTACTTTTTAACAATCCAAGCCCAAAAAGTACTACACCCAATGCTTTGGGAGAATTTTACTGGTTAGTTAACAGAAAAACCCGGAGGGATTTCCTCCGGGTATAGGACATGCTCTTTGTATATGTCCTACTCTTTTCCGCGCTTGCCAAGCTGGTGATCAAGCATCAACACTGCTGTCCCCTTGGCATCGATCAGCTCGAGCTGCTGGACAATTTCAGCAGCATTCTTTTCCTCTTCCACCTGCTCCGTAATGAACCACTGTAATAAAATCTGGGTAGGATAATCCTTTTCCTTAAGGGCCAGCTCGTACAGGGCATTAATGGAGGCGGTGACAAATGCCTCATGTTCCTGGACCTGCTTGAATGCATCCAGGCTGGTCTTCCAATCTGTTGCTGGACCCGCAATGGGCTTGAGCTCGACATTGGCTCCACGGTCGACAAGATACTCAAAGAATTTCATCCCATGCTCGCGTTCCTCATCCGCCTGAACAACCATCCATTTGGCGAAACCAGGCAGGTTCTTACCTTCGAAATAAGCTGCCATCGACAGGTAAAGGTATGAAGAATACAGCTCCTTATTGATCTGCTCATTGATGGCTTGTTCCATTGTTTTAGAAATCATTATATTTTCTCCTTTTTTGTAAAATCCAGTATATTGTAAATTTTTCTTTCCGGTTAATTCAGTTCTACTTCATTGTGTTGAACGACACTGCTTTCCACTTGGGCATGCAAGCCCGGTCATCAAATTATTTCGATTCCGTTTATGCTGTAGTTGCCATGCGTATCTGTGTGAAGGTTGTGTTTTTCTATTCACTGCTCCGTATTCCTGATAGTCTAAACTACAACTGATTTCTGGCAATCGGGGCACAGCCCATAATACAGCAGGCGGGTGCCAAATAATTTATACCCCGAAGTACTGCTTATCTCAGTATCCAGCTCAGCCACCTTTTGAGAGATAATATCGACAATCTTGTGGCAGGAGACACAGGCAAGGTTGATATGAGGAGAAGTATCTCCGTCATAATGCACCGTCCCATCCCCGGCATTGCCCAAGGCATTGACCGCCCCCAGATCAACGAGCGTGTTGAGCGTGTTATAGACCGTCATAAGCGAGAGTGACGGGTACTGAGCGCGTAAGAGCCCGAATATCTCGGCTGCGGTAGGGTGGGTATCGGTCTCACACAGCAGCTCACAGATGGCGAGCCGTTGAGGGGTTAGCCGCAGTCCGGCTTTTTTAAGAACGAATGAATAATTAGACACGGTTGACATCATAATTTATAATAGTTATAAATATATAATCATTATAAATGCTTTGCTTTTTTTGTCAAGGGGCTATATGCAAAATCATACTGCTTAATACTATTTAATAAATAGAAACCGATAAAAAAACACCAGGTTCACCGGCGTTTTGTAAAGCAGGAACATTTCCTGGCATTATCATGTTTTTACCCCCATGCCCAGGCGTTTCTTCAGGGAGCAGACGAATAATTGTCTTTTTGCTTAACCAACCTTCTCGACAATAAGCAAGAAATCCACCCGGTGAGCCCAGAAAAATCCAAGGGTCACGTTGGGGATGATAGCGACGATTACACCTTCCAGACTGTTGAGAAATTTCTCCAGACTGTACTGGTCGGTGGTCATCTTAAGGTCAAAACGGTGAACTTTATATTTCATTTCATGCCTCCGGTATTGATTCAATCACATGGTGCGTTTCAAGCAGCTGCACCAGGTCGATGATCTCAGGTGCCAGACTCAATTCGATTCCAGCTTTCTGCATGATCATATCGACTGTTAATGGCTCAGCTTTTGGGAATGGCAGGTGATAGAGGAACCTGCCCTGTGGGGTGGTTAGTTTTATCTTTCGCTCTTCCCTTGACCGGCCCTCGCCCGTCCAGATAGTCACGCTGGTGATGTAGTCATCATTGCGCGCTACCGAAAAACGCGCCCCAGCATTCTCCCTCTCGCGAATACAGGAGGAGAGACTGTTATCAGACGGTTCGCTTTTGACCTGCATCAGATCGATATCGATGACGAGCCTGGTTTGCTGGAGAGCATAGCGGTAGTAGGGGCGTTTCTTCTCGAGAATCTCCTCCCTGGAAAGGACACCCAGATCTTCGAGTGATTCGAGAAAATCCTGGGCAGTCTTGATGTGCAAGTTGAGACGGGTGGCAACTTCTGAAGCTGAGATGGCCTGGTAATTGACCAGCAAGCGGAAGATGTCTTCGGCATAATCTTTGGAGAGCAGGGAAGCATATTTTGCTGCAGTGTGAAAATCCATGGATAGCCCACCTATGAGAGAACGCTGATCCTGAGGTCATCCATGCGGTCAATGGCACGCACGCCTTCGCCCCGGTTGTACAGGTCGAAAAAGTCAATAAAAACCTGTCCCAGAGAGGTGCAAAGCTGGTCAAAAGCCAGGGGTTCACGGTAATCCAGGTAGTCTTTTTGCGAGATATGCACCGAGACTTCACCATCGATGTCAAAGTTGACCCAAGAAGCATCGCGGTAATCGCCACTCAGCCCCAACAGACGTGGAAATTCCTCCGAGTTCTTGACCAGCACCAGGGTGAAGTTCTTCGAAGTGGTGTAAGGCAGGGCAATCAGATGGCGGCCGCAGAAAATGGCAAATTTATGCATCTGTTCAAGGCTGTAATCCACCCTGCCGACCGGGCGCGGCCTGGAAGTATAACCATTCCCAGTTTCTTCGATGGGCTCGGCTGCCAGCTCGAAAATCTCGCGCCCGCGCCACTTCAGTTTACGCGTCAGGGTCAGGAAAATTAGAATGAAACCAAAAAAAATGATGCCGCTAAAATATGCCATGGCATATTCCTGATTGTCAAAGAGATTACCTGGATCTTCATCGCCGGCTTCAACCAGGTTTGCAAGTATCAAGCCCAACATGAAGACAAAGAATACACAATCCGCACATATCACCAGCAAGTACGGGTTGCCTGTGCGGATGAAGACATACAAGTAGAACAAGCCAAACAACCCGATCATCACCAACAGGACCAGTATGCCAGCCGAAAGCCCAAAGATCAAGGAAGTGATCCCAAAAATTGGCAGCATTGACAACGGAATTAAAACCCCGGTAATATTACGATCTGGTTTTAGTTTGCGGATGAGAGACATGGCACCCTCCTATCATTTATACTTTATGTTTTATATACTTCAATATATATGAAGTATATAACATTAATATTCATTTGTCAAGAGGCAATATCCAGCAGCCATGCAATAATTACGACTGATATACCATTATCACAGCCCTTAGCGATATAATTCCTCAACCAATACATTGTATAAAGGTGCAGACAAAATCATGTTTTACAACCTGATAGCCCGGTTGTTCACACGTATTTCATCAAGCGAACGATACCTGGCCTGAGAGCGCCTGCAATAGATTGACACAACTGCCACAATTTGATTTTTTTTGGAGAATGCCAATGACCACAACGACCTGTGCTCCTGCTCGCTTTTCCATCAAAACACCCACCAACCTATCGCCACGCATCCAATGGTTAAGAGATTATTATTTCGAGGGGGTTAATCGTACCTGGAACAACGAGTACACCTCATGGACAACAGGAACACCCTGGGATTTTCAATATAACGAGTTGACCTTCTATATCGTTCCCGAAACGTATACATTCTTGCAGACCTTTCGCTCATCATTTAAACAGATGGCGCGGCCCGTTAATTTGCATCCCGATTTCTGGAAGTGGTCACTGCCGGAGCGCCGCGCCTGGTTCAACCGCGAGGTCATGGTGCATTATCTACCACGTGAAATCCTGCCTGGCGACCTATTGGCAGGCGGGCGTTTCAACATCCAGACATCCACCTGCCTGACAGAAAAAGAGACCAAGGAGCGAGACAGCCTGGTATACGGCCCCAACGGCAGCCGCGCAGCCATGCTGTGGTTTCACAACCATGGCTTTGGTAATGTTGGCGCCACCTCCGGGCACCTTATCCCTGATTACGGTTGTATCATCCGTGAAGGGTGGAAAGCTGTTCACGCCGAGCTCGAATTCACTTATGCGGCGTTATCCCAAGGGGATAAAAACAGCAAAAAAGGCGCACAGCTACGCGCAATGATGACCGCTGCAACCATGCCGCGTGATCTAGCAATGGAATATTCCAGGGAATGCCAGGGAATGGCAGACAAGGAAAGTGATCCACAACGGCGTAACGAACTGCTTCAAATGGCTGAGAACCTGACGCGTGTTCCATGGGAACCTGCACAGAATTTCTGGGAAGCAGTCCAATCGCTGTGGTTGACGCACATGCTGGTGATGGCGGATGAAAATTACCCTGGCCCGGGTGACTCCTTTGGGCGGCTTGACCAGTACCTATATCCATGCTGGGAAAAATCTATTCGTGATGGAATGGATCCGGAATTTGGCAAAGAGATCCTGAAATGTTTCTGGCTGCACTGCAACACTGCATACGATGGGATGATCCGCACGGGAGGCAACCAGGGGATTACAGCAGGATATGGTCAGCTCTTCACCATCTCAGGCATGGGAGCGGGTGGGTTGGATATGTCAAATGAACTGACATACATCCTGCTCGATGTGATTGACGAGATGTCTCCCATCCTGGAGCCAAAACCCAATGTACGCCTGCACCGCAGATCACCGGACAAGTTGCTTGACCGCGTGGTGGAGATGATCGCTTCCAGCCAGGGTTCGCCCTTCCTGCTCAACTTCGATGAACGATCGATGGCTGGTATGATGCTGCAAGCAAAGAAATCGGGGGTGACGCATCTCATCAACGAGAACAATGTATTTGATTATGCCCCGGTTGGCTGCCTGGAAAACACGATGGTTGGCAACGACCGCTCCGGCACTGTGGATGCCAACCTGAATTTGCTCAAAGCAGTGGAGCTGGCCCTGACCGGGGGCTACGACCTGATCCCGTTTACCGACCCGATGACCGGCAAGTGCGACCCTCCCACCCGCTGGGGAGCAGAGACCGGTGATGCAACTCAATTCCTAACCTGGGAGCAATTCTGGAATGCCTATACCATTCAGACCCAACACATCATCCGCCGTATTGCGGATACCTATGAGCAAAGCGAGTCCATCCGGGCACGCTTCGCACCAACGCCCTATGTTTCCTGCCTGGTCAAAGGCTGTGCCCAGAAAGGAAAGGACATAACAGAAGGGGGCGCTGAATTGGGTTATGTTACCATCGAAGCGGTGACGTACGCCACCACGGTCGATTCTTTGCTGGCGGTGAAGTACCTGGTCTTTGATCAAAAAATCTGCTCGATGGCTGAGCTCGTCCAGGCACTCAAGGATAATTGGGTAGGACATGAAATTCTCCAGGCGCGTGCACTTCACAAAGCCCCGAAGTATGGTCGAGATGATGATCCGGCCGATGCCATGGCGCACCAGGTGATGGAATTATGGGCCGGAGAGACCTGGAAATACAAGACAAAATCCACCCAGCGCCAATTCAGACCCGGTATGTTGTCCTGGAATTACTGGGTGGCTGATTCATTCATCCTGCCGGCCAGTGCTGATGGGCGGCCACGCGGGAAATTCCTATCGAACGCATTGTGCCCATCCAACGGTGCGGATATCAATGGACCGACATCAAACGTCAACTCGGTAGGTAAAGCCCTGGGGGGTAAAGCTGCTGATGGCCGCGGAGATTGGGATGACTACCTGAACCTTCTCCCCAATGGCGCCAGCCATACAATGACCTTCAATCCATCCATCCTGCGCGATCCAGAACATCGCCAGAAGTTCAAGGGATTCCTGAAAGGCTATATCGAAAATGGTGGTTCGGCTTTGCAAGTTAACCTGATCAATGCTGACCTGCTACGAGATGCCCAGGCTCACCCGGAAAACTACCGGCACCTGCTGGTGCGTGTCACCGGCTACAATGCCTACTTCACCTCCATTGGGCGTGAGCTCCAGAATGAGATCATCGCCCGTGAAAGCCACCAGATGCAATGACCACTGGTCGCATCCTGCACCTACAGCGCCTCTCCACTGAAGATGGGCCAGGCATACGCACCACGGTGTTCTTCAAAGGCTGCCCGCTGCACTGCACCTGGTGCCACAACCCCGAGAGCATTTCGATACAGCTGCAAACCCAATGGTTCGCGGTACGCTGCATCGGCTGTAAGACATGCGTGGAGGCCTGCCCAAACGAATGCCTGGAAATGACTGAGGCGGGTTTACTCATTGACCACGAACGGTGCGAGGCTTGCGGGAAATGTGTCGAGGCCTGTCCATCCGGTGCGCGCGAGAGGCTGGGAAGAACTGTAACCGTGGAAGAGGTATTGGCTGAGCTTTACAAAGATCGAGCTTTTTATGAAAAATCTGGCGGCGGTGTTACCCTGTCCGGTGGAGAGCCAACTTTTCAACCAGATTTTGCCGAAGCACTATTGCGCGGCTTGAAAGAACATGGGATTTCCACTGCCATCGATACCTGTGGCCTAACTTCAACCCATACCCTTGACAGGCTCCTACCCTATACCGACTTGATCCTCTTTGACATGAAACTACTAGACCCGGGCTTGCATGGTAAGTTCACCGGGGTTACCAACCAGAAAATCCTGGAAAACCTGGCACATATCCGGAAAATCATTCAACAGAATTCCCGGAGAATGGAATTATGGATTCGCACCCCGCTCATCCCCGGGGCTACTGCTACCGATGAGAACCTGACTGCCATCGGGCATTATCTCGCAGATCAGATGGATGGAGTGATCTCACGCTGGGAATTATGTGCATTTAATAACCTGTGCCGCGACCAGTACACCCGCCTTGGATTGGAATGGGAGTATGCTACTATGCAACTCATGACCGCCACCGAACTACGGCGGTGCGAACAGGTTGCTAAAGCCTCCGGAATTCTCCCGGAGCTTGTCCTGGCTACCGGTGCAACCCGGTTTGAAGAAATATTTTAGGAGAGGTCCATGGAAACATCAACTCTGACCACTTTTTCCGAAATCGATATCCAGAACACTCAACCGGCCATGAAAGTCGGCCTGCTTGCCACCATCACACCTGAGGGTATGCCACACGTGACGCTAATTTCCTCCCTCATGGCGTGCAGCCCGATGCAACTATGCTTTGGCCAATTCACCGAAGGAATGTCGAAACAACACCTCCTGACCAACCCAAGAGCAGGCTTTCTCATCATGAGCCTGGATAAAAATCTTTGGCGCGGAAAAGCCAAATTCAACCACTCCGTGCAAAGTGGAGCGGAGTACGATTATTACAATAATGTGCCCATGTTCCGCTACAACGCCTATTTCGGAGTCCATACCGTCTATTACCTCGACCTGCTCTCTCACACTGGAAAACTACCCCTGCCGATGAACAGGATCATCTTTGCGGCAGTGCAAACGATGGTGGCACGAACATTGGGGAAGAAACAAGGAAAACAGCCTGTGCTAAACACCTGGACGCGGGCTTTCGTGAACAAAATCGACAACCTAAAATTCATTTCCTATATTGGTGCGGATGGTTACCCGGTTATCATCCCTGCCATCCAGACCCAAACCCTGGACTCACAGCATGTGCTGTTCTCAACCTCAGTCTATACAGATGAGTTACAGGCGATCCCACCTGGAGCACCACTTGCGGTTTTCAATATGGCACTCACTATGGAGGATGTCCTGTTGCGTGGCAAATATCTCGGCCTGCATCGCATGGGTGGGGTAAGGGCTGGTGTGGTGGAAGTGGAATGGGTCTACAACCCCATGCCGCCAGTATCGGGACAGGTCTACCCACCGGTGGAGCTGAAGGCAGTCAAAGATTTCTAAACCAACCGCCTGGTGAATGGTATTCTGAGCCTGCCTCAGCCAGAAAATATACCCTCGCCTGATCAGCCTGACGCTGAGTATGTGCATAGACGATGTAGATTTCAAGGTAAGCTTGATACTGCCTGCCTGTCACGAGGAACTGTTCAGCGTGAACGATCAAGACAACGCATGGTTTCCAGCGAAGGGTTATCGGCCCTGAAAGTCCTTTTGAATGGCATGCATTGTTTTTCCTTTCTACAATTAAGCATCAGACCAACCAGCCGATATATTGTTAATCATCCACTTTGCTGTTATACTCGCCGCTTGTTGTGCGTAGACCCAAAATTCGAAACTGTCCCTTGGAATTACACAAATGACCCAAAAAATCCTTGTAACCTATGCCACCCGAACGGGTTGGACCCCTGGTGTGGCAGAAGCAATCGGAAAAGTTATATCAGAAGATGGCACACAGGTGGATGTGCTACCCATGCAGGAGGTGAAAGACCTCGTGGGATACCGCTCCGTGGTGGCAGGGAGTGGTATTAATGCAAGGGCATGGCTGCCACAGGCGATGGAATTCGTCCACGACCACCAGGCGGAGCTTAAGCAAGTGCCCTTTGCTGCCTTCCTTGTGTGCATGACGCTGGCCATGCGCAAAGGGGAAAATTACCGCGAGAATGTTACCACCTGGCTCGCACCCGTGAGAGCGCTGGTGAACCCGGTGAGTGAAGGGTGTTTTGCTGGTGGGCTTGACATTAGCAAAGTTCCTTCAGCCAGCGAACGACTGAAATTTCGCCTGAGCGTACTCTTCGGCGTATGGGAGGAAGGCGACCACCGGGATTGGGATGCAATTAATGAATGGGCGAGGCAACTGAAACCACTGTTCGGGGTATGACCAAAATAAACAAAACAGGGGAAGGCTTTACATATTGCCTTCCCCGTAAACTGTCTAGCGGTAAATTATAAGCGGATTTATTATAAGCGCGGGCTGGGGGTTTGTTTCTCATCTCCCTTGCCCGTTATTGCCTGCACTGGAATCTCGAGCGGGCGCATAGGCGGCTCACGGGTGACAAAGAAAACTGGTGCGGGTACTTCTGGCCGAGCCGTGGCTGCCGCGATCCTTTGGGCGGTTTCGGTGGTAGCAGCAGCACTCTTAGCCTTGCTAAGGTAAATAAACCAATACATTAAACCTACCATCACCACACCACCGATGATATTCCCGATGGTCACTGGCACCAGGTTCACCAGGAAGAAGTTGTTCCAGGTAAGGTGAGGAAAATCTGCTGGTGTTTTATTGATGGCTTCGAAGAAGGCTGGAGTACCCATAGACTTGATGAAAATAGCAACGGGGATAAAGTACATATTGGCAATGCTGTGCTCAAAACCTGCAGCAACAAAAGCTGCAATAGGTGGGACAATCGCCAGGATTTTGTCTATGGTGCTGCGGGCGCTATAACACATCCAGACAGCCATGCACACCAAGGCATTGCAAAAAATCCCTAGAACCACCGCCTGGGCAAACGCCAAGCTGGTTTTCGCCTCCCCAGCGGTCAATGCCGCCAGGCCAACTGAGCCACCGCCAAAGGTATACTGGCGCGTCAGGAACATCAGGTAAGCAGTAAGCACTGCCCCAACAAAATTGCCCAGGTAAACCACACCCCAATTCCGTAACAGGGCTCCCAAAGTGATCCTCCGGTTGGCAAAGGCAATAATGATCAGGTTGTTACCGGTGAACAGCTCTGAGCCTGAAACAACCACCAGGATCAGGCCTAAGGTAAAGGCAATACCTGCTAAAAGCCTGGCAACTCCATAGGGCAGGGCTGAGCTGCCTGCACTGACGGTGGTAGCAAAGATAGCTCCCATGGCAATGAAGGAACCCGCCAGGACAGCCAGCAGGAACATACGGACGGTGTCCAGGGTAGTTTTCTTAACCCCGGTTTCAGCAGCTTTGACTGCCATCTCAGCAGGTACCAGGGCATCAAATGATACTTCCTTGGTAGGTTGTTTGACATCTTTGAGCGTATGTGAAGATGTAGTAAACATCGTGGTCACCTCATGCAGCCATGGTTATTTCGGTATGAATGGCAAAGATATGATCGTAGCGCTCGTCAACGGGTGAAGCAACGGGCAGCTCAGGTTGAATGACTTTTAACAAGCCCTGGCACATCGCATTTAACCCAACATGTGCCAACTCGGATTGGGGAAGACCGGTTAGCCCGGCGGTCTTTTCAAATGGGCAATCACAGATGATAAAGCGTAATTCAGGACCAATCTGGTGAATGGTGAAATCAACCTTCAACGTCTCCAATATGCATTCCAAGGCACACACCCCGGGGTTGGGAATGCCGTTCAGGAATATATTATCAAGCATATATACTGCCACGGCCTGTCCCATCCCACTGCCAAAGCTTTCCATAAGGGCGTAGGCCTGAGGTTCGTCGAATCCGGTCTGGCAGAACATTGCATATTCAAGGAAAATCTCGCAAAACGAAATGGAGGTTTCTTCTCCGGCTCCGCTCAATTCTCCCCAAATTTGAAAGCCATGCAGGAGATCATCGCGGGCAAATACATCCCTTTGTCCAACTTCGTTATAGTACATATCTGAGCTTGCAATTGGGTATCGACAGATCAATGTAGGTTTCGTTTGAATAGATGCTGACATGGATACTTACCTCCGGTTGTTCGTGAGTCCTTTTCAAGATAGTGCCTGGGCAAACTTTATGGCCCAACCTGGATTGATTGCGTAATTATTCACTATCTAGTTTATACCCGAAGGAGGTCACAGCCACAAGCACCCGCTGGTTACAATGTGGTTACAACTTTTCCCCCATAAATTATTATTACTTGTCCGTTACTTCTCCAGACTGGCTTTTTGAGAGTTTAACATGTACCCTGCATTGGGAATGGTTTCAATCAGCGAGGAGGCACCGGATTCTGTTTCCAGTTTGTTACGCAGACGATACACCAATTGCTTGAGCATTTCATTGGTGGCACCTTCTGGACCCCATACTCGCAGGATCAGGGTATCGTTGTTTAACACCCGATCGGGATTCTGCATCAAGGCGCGCAGCAGGCGTGTCTCCAGGCGGGTCAGACGGATTGGGGCACCAGCCCCAACACGAACTTCCCGCCTCTCTGCATCAAAGCTAAGCGAACCAGCCTGCAGCATCTCCTGTGGTTCCTTAACTGCCCGACGTAGCAAAGCCCGTATGCGAGCAATCAACTGACGGGGGCTGAACGGCTTAATGATGTATTCGTCAGCCCCAGCCTCCAAGGCAGCAATCACGTTATCGTCGGTATCCCGCACAGTGAGCATGATAATTGGCACATCCGATTCATTGCGGATGCGCGTGCAGACTTCCAACCCGTCCATACGCGGCAAGCCCCAATCAAGTACGATCAGTTCTGGGTTCTCCTTGGAGAATTGCTCCAGGGCAGTCAAGCCATCATGAGCGTTGACTACTTCAAAACCTGCCCGGCGGATGGCAAAAGCAAGCACATCAGATAAGGCTAGATCATCATCGACGACAAGTATCTTGGTCATAGGTTCTCTTTCTCCTCATTAGGCTGGATGGGAATGGTAAACCAGACTTTGGCACCCCCCGAGAGAAGGTTTTCCGCACCAACCTGCCCACCGTGCATTTCAACGATCGATTTTACCACTGATAGCCCCAGACCGATGCCATATTGGGTATCATGTGATTGGTTGGCAGTCACAAAGCGTTTGAACAGGTCAACATAGCGGTCCGTGGGTAGCCCAGGACCATTATCAAGTACCGCTATTGTAATCCATTCAGGGTCCTGATCGACGTTCAGCTCGATCTTTCCATCCATTGGGCTGAACTTGCTGGCATTGGACAATAAATTGACCAGCACCTGAGTCAGCCGGTTGGCATCCGCCCAAACGGTGGGCAGCTCATCTTTTATGTTTATTACCAGGTCCTGGTTCCGGCGCTTCAACAAGGGAGACATCAGGTTAGCAGCTTCATCAATCACATCGCGAAGGTTGATCGGTCGACGATGAACCTGGAAGCATCCTGCTTCAATGGTGGTGCTTTCCAGGAGATTCCCAACCAGGGTTTGCAAATGCAAAGTGCTCAAACGGATAGTATCCACAAGCTCTTTCAACTCTTCTGGTGTCAGGTCACTACCTTCTTCAACCAGCAACTCAGTGGTAGCTGCAATGCCCGATAGCGGGGTACGGAATTCATGGGCAACATTAGCCAGGAAATTGTAGCGCAAGCGGTTAACCGCTTCCTCTTCTGTGACATCCCGTATAACGATCACACGTTCAGAACCATAACCACTGGGAGGGTTATTATCTGGCGGCGATATTGTGAAAAATAAAAGGAGCGGCTTTCCTTGTGCATCAAGGACATTTAAACGCTGTTTTATCGAGCCATCAGAAGGTTTTTGCAACAGCTCGCCAACTGTCACAGTTTCCCCGGGAGCGGGTGGAAAAATATGGGTGTAATGAAGGCGTTCCACGTCCCGGCGATCGTAACCCAGGATCTCTTCAGCATCCGGATTAAAGAAGATGATGCGATCGTTTTCATCAAGGGCGACCACCCCTCTAGGCAGCAAGGATAATAATCGCTCAGCATGCTTCATTTCCCGCTGTGTCACCGATAGGGTGTGGCGTAGCTGGCGGCGAGCCAGCTCGAAATGGCGGGAAAGCTGATTGATCTCAGGCACGCCACTTTCAACGGGAGGGGATACATCCAGGTTGCCCTGACTGATCTGATCGGCAGTCTTGCTCAACCTTAACAAGGGATCCGTAATGGAACGAGCCTGTCGTGCCACCAGGAGAGAACCGAGCAGCATGACCAGCAAGCTAAAACCCGCTGAGATGATAATCGTATTGACCATACCCTGCCGGATCGAGTTTCCTGGAAGGGCCACCTCGCTTAAGGCCAGGACATTTCCCATGGAATCGCTCAGCGGCATCAATCCGACGTAATAAGTTTGATCCAATGCGGCACCCATGGTGCAGCAAGCCTGACCAGTATTCGCGACTCTCAAGGCTGATTCGGGGTCAAGGGACCAATCAGGAGCAACAGGCAGGCTGGTTGCAACCCGTCGACCATTGACGATCAGGCTTTGTGCCAGACCGGTTTCGTTTTCTAGCGTGACCATATAGTCTTTCTTGAGCTCACGGGCCACAAGGGTCCATCCCAAAACAGGGTTGTTCATTTCGGTGGATTGAATTTGACTGACACCCACGATGTACGGTCGTTCAGGATTACCCATGGTGACAATATCAGCAAAATAAGGTTCGTGTCCGGTGAGAAATTCCTGTGGGTCAGGTAAACCTTCCAATTGGTCGCCGGCGATGAAACCGGGTGTTATCACCTGAACAACATCCAGATTGCCACTTTCCTGCTTGAGAGCTTCCAGGTAGGGCTCCATGGCTGCCACATCACCTTGCTGGACCAGGTTATACAGGGTTGGACGACCGGCGATCAACCCTGCAAGCTTCTTGAGTCGAGTAATCTCTGCGGTATATAGTCCCTGGGTTGATGATTGGGCATCCTGGACACGCAACCACACCTGGCTTTCAATTGCACGCCACATAGCAAGATTGGTCGGTATACCGATGAAAACAATGATGGCAATCACTACCAACACGAGGTTCAAGATGAGCCGTTGGGTCAGGTTCATCTTTTGGTAGCGCTGGCGAATACTGTTGAGAAAACGGTGCATATCTAAACACAAAGCCTGATAGATGATATGCCGGGGTTGGTGGTGATCATTGTTAATTTTAACACAAGAGGATATCCATAAGAAATAAGGCAGGTGTCCAGTTGGTCACCGCTGGTTTGGGCTCCACATGTATATGACAGGTTTTTCTGCCAGGCTCCTGTGCAATAAAACACCCTGGTAAATGGGTCGCCATTATCAGCCTGGAAATGTAGCCACTATTTCTATCCATCAAAATAAATCGGGTTGGAGATCAGGGCTGGTAACAATGGTAAACCTGGCAGGAAGCTCCTAAGGACATCGATACGCGCAAATCCTGCAGAAGGCATCAGGTATACCCCATGCAAGTCTCCATCCGTCTCCGCGTTGGTCAGGGTCGTGCTTCCCTGTGCAGTGACCACCTGGACCACATCTCCAGCAATTAAACCGCGCAGCGAATACTCCAGCTGCTTCACTTTGGTGAACTCCACACTATCACCCAGAATGGCATCACCTGCAGTCATCTCCAGGATCGGACCATGGGTGCTGTAGGTTATATACGCATGTCCTAGCTTTAACCCTGAAAGGATATCAGCCGTGCTGGATGACATGGCATAAACGCATGTAGTTGGACCACCAGGAAAGAGAAGCAGGGAATCACGGTGATAATCACTTCCACCGCAGATGGGCACCTTTTTGCCAGCCATGAGCATGCCATGCCAAAGCCCAATCGCCTGCAGGTTTGAGCCGCGCATCGGCCCATTCCAAACCTCGAGGCAGTCAAAAGGAAGCGAATTCATATCAAATAAAAACGGGCAAACAGGATCACAAGGGTGATTAATGCTGATGAATGCACCTCGCGAGCGTGCGGAAGCAAAACGAGCCTGAACTTCCTCGATTGTATTGGCAAGGAACGGCTCATCATACGGTCTGTCCACTCCCAGGAAATTGGCATGTCCCTGGTAATGGGTCCACTCAATCCCAGGGATCAAGGTCAGGTCTGGGTGCTCAAGCAGGGTGTCGGTCGAGACCATCAGGTTATGGTCGGTGATGGCAAGATAGTCCAGGCCGTTACTGTGGGTGTGCTGCGCCAATTCTCCTATACGGAGTACACCGTCTGTAGCCAGCGTATGGGTGTGTAAATCTCCTTTATACAGGCGCATGAATTTTGGCGTGAACGAGAGCTCATACAGGACATCCACACCTTCATCAGCCACCTTGTATGCTCCCACAATGATCAACCACTCACCGGGCACCAGTCTGCATGGGCGGTAACCCGGTGTGGCATAGGTCTCGCTGATAAAAATATTCAGTTTATCAGAACCAGAAGCTCCCACCTGCGTCCCATCCGGGGCAATCAACCCCAGGTCAATAATGTTGACCTCTTTACGGGAGATAAAACTGCCATTCTCCACCCGGTGTTCAGTTTCATGGTGCCGTTTATAGGAATAGGCCAGGGTAAAGGTTTCGGTATTGGCAGGCATGGTGAATGGGATGGTGAAGTAAGTCCCCTGCCTGTCGTGTTCAATGAATAATGGAATATGATCGTGCGAGTCTGTGCCCATATTTTCCTTAGCATCCTACAGCGGGGTTAAATTATCTGCCAGGAAGCGCTGTATTTGTGTATTCCAGAAAAACCAGTCGTGGAACCCATCCTCTTCGTGATAATCCAGGGTGATGCCAGACGCCTGGCAGGCCATATTAAATAGCGTATTGAGGGGGTAGAGGTCATCCTGTCGCCCGCAAGAAGCATATAAGCGTGGCAGATCGGCTGGATGCGTGGAGGCGTTCTTTATCCAGGTGTCGGGGTCATGCTGACTACCTGGCAGCTTTGATAAATCTCCAAACAGGTGTTTTAATTCGACCAGCCGAGGGTCATCGGTGATAACACTGAGAAAAGCAAGAGAAAGCAATCCCGAAAAACTGGCAGCAGCCGAGTATAACTCGGGGTGAAGGAAAGCAGCCTTGAAAGCTCCATATCCGCCCATGGAATTACCGGCAATAAGCGTATCCTCACGGCGATGTGACAGCCCGAACACATATTCAAGATAATGGGGTAGCTCTTCGGTGATATAGGTGAAATAATTTTGCCCATTGGGCTGGTTGGTATAAAAGCTTAGACCAGCCGATGGCATGACCACCACCAGGCCATATAGCGCAGCCATTGATTCGATGGCAGTGTAACGCTGCCAGGCGCTCCCGTCGTCGCTGTGTCCATGCAGCAGGTAAAGTACTTTGCAGCTGGAAACAGGCACACCTGCCATTTTCACCGGTTCTGGCAGGATGACATACAGGGGCGAATTTACTTTTACTGTTTCGGGTACGTGATCGATGTGCAAGAGTGCCATTTTTACCATCCTGTCTATTCAATTTCAGCAACTGCCGGTGTACTCTCGGCTTTTTTGAAGTCAATAAAGAACGAACAGATGAGGCTAATGACCATGAGAACCGGAGGAAATATAGTGAGCAGAAAGCGAGAGGCCTGATCGGGCTGAGGTCCTGGATTATCACCGCTCTCATATTGGTACAGGATAAATACCAGATAGAATGCCAGGCTGGTAAACAAGCCATTCAAACGGTTCATAAATCCCAGGGCGTTCGAGATGATCCCCTCCCGACGCAGGTGGTGTTTCTGGGTATCCTCATCCATGATCTTTGCCCCAATTAGATCCATGGTGGTGATCACCCCAGCAAAGCCAAAGCCCACCAGGGCACTACAAACAATGCCTGTGACCAACGAATTGGCAAAATACAGCGGGATAAAAGCCACTGCCAGGGTGGCCAGCGCCGCCCTCCAGACCGGCATCAACGAGTATTTCCGGACCCACCTGGCCCATATGGCAACACAGCCAATGGCGATGAGCAGGACCGCACCGAAGAGGAATGTCGTCTGACTCTCAGAAAGACCCAGGGCATATTTAACAAAGAAAGGCATCGAAACAAGGACTAATGACATGGCGGCACTGTAAAAAGCATTGGTAAATCCAGCCACCCAGAATTTCCGGTTGGAAAATAGATCTTTGATGCTGTTCCAAAGCCTTGGTTTTTCTTCATCAGCGTGTACTTGTGTCTCCCTGCTGGTGAAGGTCATATATAAAATTACTCCACCACCAAGCAGACCGTAAAGGATGGAGGTAAGACTATACCCAAGCTTGTTGACCACCATGGGAGTGAGTGCAATGCTGATAATCATGGCAACCAGCTGAAATGCCTGCCGGAGAGCGTTCGTGTTTGCCCGGCTGGTGTCTTCCTTGAACAGCTCCGGGAATAGGGCGCCATAATTTGCATTGATCACCGAATCGAGCGTGCCGGTAAATATATAAAATAGCATACAGTAGATCACCAGCGAATTGCCTGCCAGAAAAGCGGGAGGACTGTAAAAGGCGATGAAGCCCAGGACCAATAACGGAGTCCCGATCACCAGCCACGGTCTGCGACGTCCCCAGCGCGTGCGCGTCCTATCGGAGAGAAAACCATAAACGAGATTATCGGCTGCATCTATGAATGTATAGATCAGCAGCATGAGGGAAAACTGTGGCGTAGTCATCCCCAGGCTGTCGACGTAGAATATCGCCGCATAGGTCTTCAGCATATTGATGGGGATGGAGGTGCCAAACATGCCAATGGCGTAATTAAAGGATTTCAAACGAGGGTTCTGCATCGTGAAAGCCTCCTTTAACAAACTGATGAGTTGCTTAGAATTCCGGTCTTGGTGATTGGTATGTAAATATTATATAACAGAACCTGAAGTATACACGGGGGCAATAAAGAGGAGCGGCCTGGAAGAAAACTGGATTTATTTCACATGCGCCAGGACAGGATGGTTGATCCGTTCACGATTAATCACCTGGCGGGCAAGATCATAACCTCTGGTGATCAATTCATCGGTATATTGAAAATCCCAAATTGGAATTTGTCTTTCCCCAGAAAGGCCGATGTAAAGCAGGGGAATTCCACGCGCTTTTGCCAGCTCCAGCTCAAGATCCTTCTGGCGTGTCTCGACTGAATAGATCATCCGGTCCACAAAGCCACGAATTCCATCTCCAACAAAGCTCATCTCACGCGGGTCAATCAAATCCAGGGCGACAATTTCTGTCGCACCAATATTCAAGGCTGATTCAACCGGCAAATTACTTACAAACCCACCATCCATGAGATAACGGCCTTGTTTTCTATCAGGAATGAACCAGGGGGGCAGCGCCGTGGAAAGCAATAAGGCATCCAGTACTTTATCATCCAACTGCTCTCCATGGATGATCGGCTTCCCCGTATTCAAATCCGATGAGACAAAGTAAAGCCTGGGTGTATGAATATCCGCAAAACGGATGTCGGGAGTAATACCATTGGTAATTAAAAAATTCTTCAGGTGACTGGAAGGGTCCTTGGAAGAACGTCCAAACATGGCGCGCACTGTCAACCAGATATAGTTTGCCGGGAGCAAATCAGCCAGCCTGGCGCGATGCCATATAGATACAAGATTATCCAGACTTTCTTTCGAAAAGCCATTTAATGCCAGACAGGTAGCATTCGCAGCTCCAATCGACACACCCATGATCAGATCAGGCTGGAGATCACATTCCAACAAGGCATACAATGCCCCTACCTGTAATGCCCCGCGCGCCCCTCCTCCACTGAGAACAAACGCCAGCTTCTTATCCATAACTCTCCTGATAATGCGTTGTTAGCCCAAAACTACGATGCCAGCCCAGGATTTTATACTCCCTATGACAGTATAACAAGCTATAAATCGACGGTCAATGAGCAGGAGCAAATAATTTACTCAGGTTACAGTAATCAGAAAATGGTTACATCACAAAGTGGCAAAAACCCAAATTCGTATATAAAATATATATCTCGCTGATGACAATTCGAACTGGTTCTATGCCAGGAGGATGAAAAATGGACCCGTCACAACCCGCCCCCAAAGCTCTCTCTTCAGGCTTAAGTATATTCACCTGGACGGTAGTCCTCCTGGTCTCCGATCTACCCAACGCCATCTGGCAAGCTCTTGGCGGTGAGCCACCTGCCTGGCTGTTCTGGGTAAAGATTATCCTGTTGTTGGTGATCATCTTGATCAGCCTGGCATGGAAACCCATCCAACCAGTGCGTGATTATTTCATCCTGCTGCTTGTCCTGATGCTGTCACTTAAGGGGATGAGTTGGCTGATGGCAAGCAACATTTATCAGCAGTGGCAGGGTCAGGCTGGTTGGTTAGCTGCCATGGCAGGCTTCCAGCTGTTGAAGCTGGCGGTTGCATTCATCATGATCGCGGTTTTGCTGTTGATGGGCAAAAAACGGAAGGATTTTTTTCTAACCCGAGGTCAGCTTGGTGCGCCGATAAGACCCGGGAAGCCCGAAGAGCAAGCCACCAATCGCTCAATCTCTTGGGGAAGCCTGGGATTGATCCTGGGACTTTGCATTGCACCACTTACCCTGCTCTTCTTTGGAATGAATGATCTTCCTTCGGCTGATGTACTCGCGAAGGTATTACCCCTTATTCCATTTGCGCTCCTTTTTGCTGCAACAAATGCCTTTTCGGAAGAAACGCAGTTCAGGGCTGCTTTACTGGGAGACCTGCAGAAGGCGCTTGGACCCAGCCAGGCGATATGGCTCACGGCAACATTTTTTGGGTTTGCCCACTACTTTGGAGGTGCACCTGATGGAATACCCGGTGTTTTAATCGCTGGCTTGCTGGGAGCGCTTTTTGCTAATTGTATGCTGGGTTCAAAGGGAATTGTGGTGCCCTGGTTCATCCATTTCTGCCAGAATGCAGTGATTTATACCTTTTGGGCGATCGGGACGGTGACGTAGTAGGGCAGGGCGACAATTCCAATATCAATAGCTGCAGTCAATAACCAGGCGCTATAAAAATGTAACCGATGCCCTGACGGTATTACAGCGCTCGCAATCCTCCCGCGCACATAAAAGGGCAGTTGGGTTCTCTTTAAGCATTGCACCTACCGCATCGACCAAATTAACCATCGGCATAGCCTGAATCACCGCATCTCCCAACTCCACCCTGCGGATGACATCAGCTAGTTGAGGTGTAACGGCTTCAAATCCATCCGAACAGCCTGGGAACCCCGGGCATGGAATGATCCCCGTGGGCGTCAGTGCCCAACGAACAAACTGGATTCGACCCGCAAGCAACTCAGCGTAATGAATGCTCGTGTTGACCGTTTGGTCCACCCCCATGAGCAGCACCCATCCAGCAGCATCCCTGATCCCCTGGATGGGAAGCAAGGGTTCCTTAAGCGTCTGGGATTCCAGGATTTTCGCGGCGTTAATCCCTGTAAAGGAGAGTATGGGATGATTGGAACGCTGCGCTTTTGGATGACTGCGCAAGGCTTCCGCAACCACACCCATCATCGGGTCGGATGGCATATCAGGACGGTAGATTTCCGCCATCCGGTTGGTATCCTTTCCACTGCCGTAGATCATTGCGTTCTCAGGTGGACCCAGCTCAGGGATGATCATCGTTCTGTACGTGAAGGCTGGCATGATGATCGTATTGAAAGAGGAGAGAAGCGCACCTAATACAGTTTCTGCTCCGCCATGGACCTCTCCAAACGCGGCGAGCGAGGCATGAACAACAACCGGCAGCGAGCGATCGATCTCGAGTTTTCTTATTCCTGAAATAAAATCACGAAAGGTCAACATGATCGGTCATTCTCCCGTCCAGGAGGCCTTTCGTTTTTCCACAAACGCCTGCATTCCTTCTTTCTGGTCTTGCGAGGCGAAGAGTAAGTAGAAGGCACGGCGCTCATCATCCAGGCCATCGCTCAGGAAGGATTCAAAAGCATGATTAATCGCCTCTTTCCCCAGGCGAACTGCCAGCGGAGCACGGGCGGCAATTTCAGCTGCCAGTTGCAACGCTTCTTCCAGGTAGCGTTCCACCGGCACAACCCGGTTAACAAGCCCATACTGCCGTGCCTCCTCTGCAGTGAGTGTGCGGTTATTCAACACCATTTCCATGGCAATGGCTTTACCCACTGCACGGGTCAGGCGTTGTGTACCACCTGCACCGGGAATTACGCCCAGGTTGATCTCCGGCTGACCGAAACGCGCGGTTTCTGAGGCAATGATCATGTCACAAGCCATCGCCAGCTCGTTTCCACCTCCCAGGCACCATCCTGATACAGCCGCAATAATCGGTTTATGAATGCTTCGTATACGATCAAATTGGGGAATGTGACTGCGGGTTAGCATATGCACCGCAGTTGCTTCGGTCATTTCCTTGATATCAGCTCCAGCAGCAAAGGCAATCTCATCGCCCGTGATGACGATTGCGCCAATTTGTGGGTCAGCATCAAAGTTTTCAAGGGCATCATTTAGCTCGCGCAAGACGGTGCTGTTGAGAGCATTGCGGGCTTTAGGCCGGTTGATCCGCACAAGCCCGACGCGATCAATCGTTTCAATCAAAATTGTTTCATAAGTGGTGGACATATGCCCTCACAGTGCCAGAGTTTTGAATAAGAGTTTCAGGGATTGGATGTTTAAATTATACGTCATTATGGAAAGTCATACAGAAAAGAATGCCGACAGCTCACGCAAATGCTGATGAGAATAGTCCAGCTGTAACTCCACCCACCACTGTAGGGTTCGCACACCCCACCATGGATGCCTGGCAGATCGATTCCAACTCTCCGGGGATAAATCCTCCAGCCAAAGAACCTCCTGGCTGCGCAGGCAGGTAAATTTCTCCACGATTGCCTGGGCAGTCTCGGATGGATCATAATGTTCTGCCATCCAGGATACATCATCAAAAAGCGGTAGCAACAGGGTATCTTCACTCAGAAAACGGCGCAACTGCAAGCCGAAAACCTGGATTTCGAGCTCACGCAGATGGGCCAGGGTGTAATGAGGCGTAGTTACATCCAGCCCAGAGGTAATATACCAATCGTCACAGGGTATTGCTAATCCCAGCTGAGAGACTTCGCTGGCCACATTTCTCAAAGCAGATAAAAGTTGCTGGCGGTAGGCAATAATTTCTTCCATGGGTCACCCTGCATTCACCGTCATAAATCCTGTTCCTGAGCGTCAATAGACAAGACCTGGCCTGTCAGGGACGCAGAGGCATTGGAGCACAGGTACAACACCAGGTTGGTCAGCTCCGGATGGTCTCCCTGTGGCCTGTATGGCAAGGTTTTTTTCCACTGGTAAAAAGCAGCCGTACCCCAGTGTTGCAGAGCAATTGATCCCAGCTCCTTTGAGCCTCGGCAGACCGAATTGATACGAATATTGTATGCAGATAGCTCCTGGGCTGCAGCCTGTGTCAGGCCAATCAGCCCAAATTGACTGGCTAAGTGGGCTGCATGACCCTGCGATGAATTTCCTCGTGCATGGGTGGAGATGAGATTGACGATTGCGCCGCTGCCTTGTGTGCGCATTACCCGTCCAACCTGCTGGATGCAGAAGAATGGTCCACCCAGGTTCACATCCAACGTGCGATGAAATTCCCACTCATCCATGTCAAGGACATTGGCGCCTGGCTCAACCGAAGCACAGTTGACCAGGAAATCAATCCGCCCAAAATGATCCAACACCTGGCTCAGCATGCCTTCAATGGGCATGCGCTTGGCAATATCAAAGACATATGCCCTGGCGTTGCCTCCTGTTTGCAGGATTTGATCGATGGTCTCATCCAGGTTGATCGGATTGATATCATTGGCCGCCACTATCGCCCCCAAGGAGGAAAAACCCCGGGCAATCTCACGCCCGATGCCCCGACCAGCTCCAGTAATTAAAGCCACTTTACCTGCAAAGTCATCCATACCCTATCTCCATCGAATGCAAGAGACAATAAACCAAACACACGATAAAATCTCACGGTCCATCATTTGGGTTTGCGCAAATCACCACCATTTCCGGGTTTTGGCTGGCATTAAGCGACAAGCCCAGGTAGGGTGAGGGATCGAGGGTGTTCTTGATCTCCAGCTCATTGCGGAATCTGCCGGAACCATCATCTTTCACGATGGAAAAGTGCAAGTGGACACCCACCGGGTTGTCAGGGTCCCCGGAATAATCTCCCTGATAACCCAGGAAAGTGCCTGCCTCGACGAATTGTTCACTTGTACCGGGCGGAAAGTCAGGTGAGATGGTTGAGATACCATTTTTATTGGCCATATGGGTGTAATAGGTCCATATTTGGCGACCCGAATCCAGTGGATCCGAGGGAATGCGAATGATAACCGTCGATTTCCAGTCGGGCAAACGGGTGAGGTAACCAGCATGTGCTGCAACCACCGGGGTTTTACCCGGTATCTCTCCCCCAAAGACATCGATTCCCTGATGCTGATGACCGGGGCGAAATGAATCACCCCAGACGAAACCTACATATCCGCTTGTGGGCAGGATAAACGGTGCTTCGCCACATCGCGTGCC
The DNA here is from genome assembly GCA_963822175.1 of uncultured Chloroflexia bacterium. Classification (GTDB taxonomy): domain Bacteria; phylum Chloroflexota; class Anaerolineae; order Anaerolineales; family UBA4823; genus FEB-25. The sequence goes on from CAWGGJ010000009.1 coordinate 35,352, forward strand.
AACCTTCACTGACCAGTCCTGGTGCACCGAGGGATTAGTCAGCCACTCGCTTAACCGTCGCATCCGCCCGACCTTGGTACGCAGCCATGGGTAGGCAAAGTAAGCTGCAACCAGGACGAACACTAAAAATAATCCAATAAGCCAGCCTGATAATGCCGATCGATCCTTTTTAATCATTTATCAATATCCAATCGATGCTGTTGCTCAACATTAAGTAGAGGGTTTTCCTGTCTCTCCCAAAGTGTAATAATGATCTGCGGGTTAAGTTCTCACATCCAGTATTATGATTGAATTATAAAGTATATATAATATCCATAGCTGACTGAAGCAGATTTGATCTGCGTGCTCAAACCAGGTTGATCGATTCTTCGTATATCAAATAAAGTGAGTAGCCCATGGATAAAACACTCATTGAGTTCCCAAGCCATTTTGAAACAAAACGCTTACATTTACGCAGCTACCAGCCCGGAGATGGAAAATGGTATTACGCCATGAGCATGAAGAATCATGCTCACTTACAGCAATATGAATCTGAGAATGCCGCGTATAACATTGCCAGCGAAGAAAGTGCTGAAGAATTGGTCTGCGAGCTCGCCAATGCCTGGATAAAGCGTGCCTATTTCTTCATCGGTGCCTTTGATAAAATGTCGGGGGTATTCGTTGCCCAAGTATATGTCGGTCCGATAGATTGGAAAACACCGGAATTTGAGATCGGTTACTTTGCAGATGTGGAGCATGAGGGGCAGGGATATGTGACCGAAGCTGTAAAAGGTACGCTGGGTATTCTCTTTGGACAGTTTCACGCTCATCGGGTACGGCTTGCGTGTAATGAAACTAACCTGCGCAGCATCCGGGTTGCCGAACGCTGTAACATGACCAGGGAGGGAATATTGCGGGAAAACAAACTCAACCCAGATGGGACTTATAGTAATTCTCTAATATATGGATTGTTGAGAAGCGAATATAAAGCTGATTGAAACCGGGTGCTATTAGCTGGAACCTGTTTCCTTCATAATGCGGGTATTTGCCAGGCTGACATATTCAGCGTTGAGCTCATAGCCAACATAATGCCTCTTCAAATTCAGTGCAGCAATGGCGGTTTGCCCGCTACCCATAAATGGATCAAGCACCACATCATCCATGAAGGAATATAACTGGATCAAACGATGGGGCAGTTCAAGCGGGAATGGAGCTGGATGCCCGATTTTTCCCGCCTGCTCCGCCGGGAAAGTCCATACACTTTTGGTAAACTCCAGAAATTCATCGTTTGAAATTGTGTTTGCTTTTCGTAGCGGGTTCTCGCGCTTGAAAACGCCCTTTGAAAAGACAAGGATGTACTCATGCACATCGCGTAAGGTGGGGTTGGCAGCAGATTTCCAACTCCCCCAGGCCGTGGAAGGACTGGCGCTCGCAGCTTTGTTCCAGATGATCTCACCGCGCATCAAAAACCCAAAACGGAGCAAGCTCTCGATGATCCATGTATGCAAAGGGATATAAGGCCTGCGCCCAAGGTTAGCAATATTCACACATGCCCTTCCCCCTGGAACTAATACACGCAACACCTCTGCCCACACCTTATCCAGGAAACCCAGGTATTCCACCAGGGTCAGGTCTTCGTCGTACTCTTTACCCGCATTATAAGGCGGCGAAGTCACCATCAAGTGTATGCTGTTATCGGGCAGCTCAGACATGTTTTCAGCGGAACTGCAAAAAATACGGTCAAGGCATTCTGCAGGGACAGGATTTTCAACATTCTCGCCGCTGTTCTCCTGGGGCTGATCGTGATACAGGCGACTTTGATAAAAAGGCGCTGAATCGTGGTTTTTACGTCCGGGTGTGCCAAATTTACTGGTGGTTGTGCTCTGCTTTTTTTTCGCCATGACTTACTCAAGCAAATCCAGCACTTTTGCCCCGGTGACCCTCAGGATTTCTTGGGGATCGAGGCGCAACAGTGCGTTTTCGGCTCCGCCCCCGGCATAGGCTTCTGGTAAGTCAGGCACCCTTGAATCAATCAGTGTAGTCAGAAGTTGGCAATGACCAAAAGGAGGCATTGCCCCTACCTCGTACCCGCTTAATTCCAACACCATTTCAGGTGTGGCGAGTTTCACCCGCTTTTTCCCCACTCCATAGTAATCAGCGATAGCTCGGCGACTGATGGTCGATTTTCCACATGCGATCACCAAAACTGGATTTTCATCCACCATAAAAAGGATGGACTTGATGATTTGCTTGGGATCAGCACTCACAGCCTGCGCTGCAGATTCCACTGTAGGTGTGGGTACCTCCAGGTGCAAAATCTCGCCTGGAATTGCATTTGACTGCATATATTCTTTTAGGTTAAGCGCGTCCAGCCTTGCTTTTTGCATCCTGGTCCAGTTCTTTGAATTTTCGGATATTTTCCAGCTCATCCTCACTGTGGTCAGCAATAAGCAGCTTCACATTACCCCCGGTCATATCCTGTAGAATTCGTCCAGCTTCCTTTCCATATTGAGATGATAATCCCGCTTGCAATGTGGCTAAAGTGTCAAAAAAAAGCTCGTGAACCAGAGCATATTGAACATCACCATACAGCACCTGATTGATCCGGCTGGTTGCCTCACGGCGTAAACCAGGAATATTTTCGGCAGCATGCAAGAAACGCGGCCAGAAATTATGAAATCCGGGGATCGAAGTCGATTCGATCAGGATGATCAATTTATACATGCGACCATTATACCCTTGGCAACTCAGGAATAAACATATATTAAAAAACTATTCTCCCAGGCTTTCATGGTATGATTCCGGCAATAAGGAAGCTGCAGATGGATGACAAGATCACGATAATTGAAGGACCACCCCCGAATTTTGAAGATGTACACGAGGGTTGGCCATTGGGTCTGAATGAAAGCCCCTCGCTGCACAAGCTGGCACTGACGCGCTTGCGCACATTTAATGGCCCCTCATTGGTAGAGCGGTGTTATCGCGCCTGGCGTGATCAGCACTCTATCCACCTGGAATTTCGCGCCGCGGATGGCTTGATCCATAAAACACCCATTGTAGCCTCCCGAACAGTGGAGGTGGACGATGGACAACTTATCTTGCTGTGGGTGCGCCTGACGGAGCAAGAAGCCTTGCTGGAATTCGGACCAGATGATGACCAATTTGACAAAGATGATGACGACCAGGAGCCACCCCCGTAATTCTTACTCATTAGACCACAAGAACAGGCTGGTTGAAGAAACCCGCCTGTTTTTTTAATATAGGGATACAATAACCCTGGGAGATTTCATTATGGCAGAGACTGTTTATACTGAGCTCAAAAATAATGTATTCACGATCACCCTGGACCGCCCAAAAGCCAATGCTTTTAACCTGGAGATGGTCAAGGCACTTCGAACGGCTTTTGTTCATGCTGCGCATGAGCCACTGGCGCGAGTGGTAGTGCTCAGAGGGGCTGGTGATACCTTCAGCGGTGGTCAGGATGTTTATGAAATGCTACAGGCAGAAGGAATATCCTACCGCAAGCATATGCTTGAAACTTATAATCCACTGGTGATTCAAATCCGCCAGCTGAGTTTACCCGTGCTGGCTGAAATCAACGGCACAGCAGCCGGTGCAGCCCTGGGTATGATTTTAGCCTGTGATATGCGCATCGCCGGTGATGATGCCCGCTTTGTGGTCGGATTTCTTGGCCTGGGATTGGCACCTGATACTGCCGTCTCGCTTTTCCTGCCAGCATTGATCGGCCTGGGGAGGGCAACCGAAGTGGCTTTCACTAATGAAGCTATAACCGCCCAACAAGCATTGAGCTGGGGTCTGGTCAACCGCGTGGTTCCGGCAGATAGCTTACAGGCTAGCGCTGATGCAATGGCCAGGTCACTTGCGTTGGGACCAATTCATGCCATGGGATTGACCAAACGGGACTTTAACAAAGCAATCTACCCCCACCTGGAGCAGGTTTTGGATTACGAAGCCCATATCCAGGAGATAGCCCGCTTAGGAATAGAGCACAAGGAGGGTGTCAGTGCCTTCGTTGAGAAAAGGATACCCAATTGGGGATAGGATTACCGGATGCGCAGGTATGTTATCGCAAGTGCCAGGAATGAAAACAATGCACCTACACCAACAGCAGCGATAATCACTTCACGGGTGCTGCGTACATCCTTGAGGGTATACGGCGGGAATAATCCCTGGCGCTGTAATAACGGACCCCCAAACCAGGCAAACAGGGTTCCCCCGATCAAGCCCCCGATATGTCCAAAATTGTCAATACCCGGTGTCATGCCAATGACCAAATTTATTACGGCGATTGTAATTATTTGAGTTAATGCCCGGCGGGCAATATTGCCAAAAATCTCTCGATTTTGATAAATCAACACGCCTTCTGCGCCCAACATGCCAAAAATGGCTGTTGATGCCCCCAGGGACGGGTATGGGGAAAACATGAATGAAATCACGTTGCCAGCATAACCGCTTAATAAGAACAACACCAGGTAGCGGTTGCGACCATAAAACCTTTCCAAGGTTGGACCGATATTGAACATGGCATACATGTTCACGGCAATATGAAGTATGCTCCCATGCAAAAACATGGGGGTGATTAATCGCCAGACCTGACCTTGTAAAATCAGGCTGTTGGCCTTGACGCCCCATTGTGCCGGGATATCTATCTTAAATACGGTTTGAGTGGCAAGCTGAATCAGATACACCACGACACAGATGCCAATTAATGCATAGGTCACATAGGGACGGAAGACTACACGCGCGGGTAGCTGACCCGCAGGCATCACGGAGGGAGGGGTAGTATCGTATGGGGCTTGGTTTTCCTGGTTCATAGTGTAACTTTACGCTGATCTACCCGATGATGCTCAGCAACGATTATCGAAACAATGGTATCCACCGTTTCATCAAGGTGATTCTCGCGGTTGACCACCACATAATCAAACGCCTCGACCTGGGTCATCTCCTGGCGGGCAGTGGCAATACGCAATTTTAGCCCTTCAGGTGTTTCTGTCTTTCGTTCCTGAAGTCGGTTAACCATATCTTCTTCATCCTCCACCGTCAGAAAGATCATCACAGCATCCAAACATAACTTGCGTATTGTAGCAGCACCTTGCACATCCAGGCGCATGATCACGTCTTTTCCACTGGATAAAGCGTCCCTTACCTGGGCTTTGGGGATCCCCTTGTAATCGTTATAGACGATAGCATACTCCAGCAGCTCGCCTTTATCGATCATCTCTGCAAATTCGTCATGCGAATAAAAAAAATAATCTCTCCCATGGATCTCGTTAGGACGCGGAGAGCGGGTTGCTGCGGTCACAATGAAGTGAATGGGGAGATTTCGCTCCTTCATCCTTTGGATAACCGTGTCTTTACCCACTCCCGATGGGCCGGAAATAACGATCAAAAGTGGTTCCTGGTGAGGCATTTTAAAATCAAATTCGCTCATAGAAAACTCCGCTGACACGCATTATAATTCAGCCTTGCCCAGGCTGGGAGATTTTGCCAGCAAGCATCTTAATTTTGGAGTTCAAATATGCCAATTTACCAGTATCGGTGTCTGAATTGTAAAAATCGTTTCGAGGTGTTCCTAACCTACCAGGAATACGGAACAAAGGTCATACAATGCCCTCGTTGCACAAGCGACCAGGTCCAGAGGCGCATCGGGCGCATCCGCATCGCTAAATCCGAAGAAAGCAGACTCGATGCTCTTACTGATACAACCAATTTGGATGGTCTTGAAAATGATCCGCGTGCCCTAGGTAAAATGATGCGCAAAATGGGTAATGAGATGGGTGAGGAAGTTGGACCTGAGTTTAATGAGGTCGTTGATCGCCTGGAGTCTGGACAAAGCCCGGAGGACATAGAGAAGGCAATCCCAGACCTGGAGGGGGGAATGAATAACCTGGGAGGGGATGAAGATTATTAAGTTTCTTTGGGCTGATTATTGATTCGCAACCTGTCAATCACCACCTTGCGCATATCAGCCTGTACCTGGGTGGGTGACTGGGATGCATCGATCACGACCCAGCGCTCCGGTTCGGCGTGAACAAGTTGCAGGTACCCCTGGTGTACTCTCTGGTGGAATTCCAAATTATACGCATCCAACCGGTTCCACTCACCTTTCAATTCCTTGCGGCGTAAACCTACTTCCACATCCACATCCAATAAAAGGGTTAGATCTGGTTTTAAACCCCCTGTGGCGAAATTAACCAGCACCCTTAGCGACTCAATGTCGATCTGATGACCATAACCCTGATAGGCTAATGTCGAATCGGCGTATCGGTCGCATATTACGATGCCACCCTTAGCCAGGTGGGGGCGGACGACCTGTTCCACAAGTTGAGCACGTGAAGCCTGAAACAGAAGTATCTCTGTACGTGGATTCATTTCCTTGTTTTCAAGGTTGTGTAGAATTGTCCGTATTTGTTCACTGATGGATGTTCCACCAGGTTCGCGGGTGGCCAAAACATCAAAACCGCTTTGGCGTAGATAATCTGCCAGTTTTGGAAGTTGCGTTGTCTTCCCACTACCTTCCGGGCCTTCAAGGGTGATAAACATATCTGCTAATCCCTGTATATCCTGACTCTCCGATAAGGTTCCTTGCCATAGGAATGGGATACCAGATTTGCCTGGCGCGCCATTTGATGCTGTAAACGGCGAATGTATGCTGTGGCAGGAGGCAGCTCAACATACCGCTCTCCATTCAATACTGCGTCTATGGCAGACTGTGTACTTTGCATGGCTGGATCCACGCCTCGATCTTCCGATATCGTAGTGGAAAGGCTGAATAAATCACTCAGGAAGTGCTGCATCTGGTTAACCGTGTTTGCCCTTAATACATAGATGGGCATTCCGCGGTTCTCAGCATCAACCACAGGATGTTGACGGTTGCGGTAATAGGATCGCAACGTTACAAGAACCCCCGCAGCCTCCAGCTCATTTACCACCACTGCTGGAACACCCAGGTATTTGGCAGCCTGGATGAGTCGATTACGTGCCACGCCATACGGATAGATCCGCACAGGCTGAAGAGAGGACACTGTCTGAGGGGTTTCGTCCTGCTCGTGCTCACCGGTCGATTCTTCCGAGCGAGGCCGGGTTCCAACAGGCACCTGGCTGCGCTCCTTGCCAAACTCCATCGGCTGACGGCTGATACCCTGGGCACCTATGCCACGTTTTGCGGGTGGGGCGGGACGTTCAATGTGTATTTCACCACTCTCATCACGGTAACGTAATTCGGGTGGGATTGGATATCCACGCAACATTGCATCCACAGAATTGCCGACATCCATGTGTACTGCCAATCGATCACGGGTCTGAATTTCGATCAGGATATCGAATGTGGGCGGAGAACGTCGCTCAAGCACTGTCTTCTGGGTACCGCGCCGACGTGCTTCCTCATCAGAGAGCGTAACCGACTCGATCCCTCCCACCAGGTCTGACAAAGTGGGATTGAGTAGAAGGTTTTCCAGTGAATTGCCGTGAGCAGTACCAATGAGCTGTACGCCACGCTCAGCGATGGTACGGGCAGCAGCAGCTTCCAATTCCCTTCCGATCTCATCGATAACAATCACCTCTGGGTTATGGTTCTCGACTGCCTCGATCATCACTTCATGTTGCAGTGAAGGGGTTGAGACTTGCATACGCCTGGCGTTACCGACTGCTGGATGCGGAACATCACCATCGCCACCGATCTCATTGGAGGTATCAACAATAACCACTCTCTTTTTCTCTGCCAGGAGGCGTGCAGATTCTCGTAGCATGGTTGTTTTTCCAATTCCAGGACGGCCCAGCAGTAACAAGCTCTTACCACTTTCAATCAAGTCCTGGATGATATCAGTCGTCCCATAGACGGCACGCCCAACCCTGCAGGTCAACCCAACAATATTGCCACGTCGGTTACGGATGGCGGCAATGCGATGCAATGTTCGCTCCATCCCAGCGCGGTTGTCTGTATCGAAGGTGCTGATACGCTCGACCACATAATCGATGTCTTCATGGGTGACCTCAACCTGGCTGAGATTTTCTTCCCGGTCAACAAAACGTGCTGTAGGTATCCGTCCCAGGTCAAGGATAACTTCCAGGAGATCATCCGACCGGTTAATGCTCGTTAGTTGAATAACCACCTGAGGTGGTAGAACATTCAGTAATACATCGAGGTTGTCAGTAATTCGTTTTCTTGTCATATTCTTCCCAACGGATCCCATAATATGGGAACCTTTTTAACTCAGGATACAGAATCGGTTCTTGGATGCTTTTCTGCTTCTAATTGCTCCATGTGCCGGGATTCTTCAATTTGGGCAATGGGAGCATTTGGTTCAGTACGTGTTCCATTGATCGCGTGCACAGGAAGGGCTTGTTTTACCCGAAGGTTTACTGATAGATGGCGTACCATCAACGCTTGATCAGGTCCAGATTGAGCACCTGTTTCTTCTATAGCTGTCTCCAGCCAGGATTGATAGGAGCGGATGCAGATGTATAATGGACGACCACTCCTACCTGGTAGCTGCCGTAACAACTGTATCAGGTGCCTATCGAAGTCCTCTGCATCAGGATGTACAAATGGCTGAACCCAAATCCCATTCCGCCCAAATTTCAACTCAACAAAGGCGCGTAATTCACCATGCTGGAAATGGACAAAACCTTTCAAATTCCGTTTGGGGAGTGGTTCCACCTGCTGAATTAAGCCCGGCACCACATTACAGTATAGGGAATGCGCACCAAGTACATCACCCGACCTGCAAGGCCTCCAGGAAACATGGTCCTCGTCAGCGATTGTCTTTCCATCCAACCGCCAAATGCGCTGCCGGGCATAAATCGCAAATCCTGCACGACGTAACAAGGGATATACCGGGCTGCTCTCATCCACGTCTGCCAGGATATGGAATGCTCCTTCCATTCCTACCTGCATGGCCATTAAATCTGACAGGGCTGATAAATCTACTGCTTCCAATCCATTTTCAGGTGCCAGATAGGAAAGCCGCGCATACGCAGAACCCTTCACATAGGTAACCTGTCCGATGAGCGGTCTTCTGGTATTCACATCACACCGATAGGTAAAGATCCTGGTTGATGGTCCCCAATAGGTAAGAAATGCACCCATGGGTATCAAGGCTTGCCCATGGATTAAAACACGCATGGAATCCAGGAAGAGACCTTTCCTGCGATAACTATTCAGAAGAAATATATCACGCCATTTAAAAGGGCGAATGTTCATGCGGCTAGTTGTAAAAAGTAGCGGTGAAACCGGTCGTCTTTAGTCAGTTCAGGATGGAATGCAGTGGCTAATAAGTGACCTTGCTGAGCAGCAACAATACGACCATCCTGAAGTTTAGCCAGAATCCTTGCCCCGGCCTGTACAGACTCGATCAATGGAGCACGAATGAAAATCGCATGGTAAGGTTTCTCATTGGGATCTATTGTTTTCAGGACCGGGACAGCTATATCCATTTCAAAACTATCCACCTGACGGCCAAAAGCATTACGTTCCACGGTGATATCCATTAATTTGAGCAGAGGTTGGTCACGATGGGCATCCTTGGACAGAAAAATCGCCCCTGCACAGGTACCCCATATGGCTTTGGCATGGCCAAACTTGCGTAATGGCTCCATCAAACCATAATTAACTGCCAGCTTGGCAATCGTGGTCGATTCTCCGCCCGGGATGATCAAGCCATTAAGGTCTTCGAGCTGCTTGGGTAGGCGCACTTCAACAACCGTGATGCCCAAACCCAACAACATCACACGGTGCTCAGCAAAATCACCTTGTAAAGCTAAAATACCAATCCGCATTTACCAACCACGTCCAGCGATCCGCTCCACTTCAGGCATTGTGGACACATTACGCCCGACCATGGGTTCGCCCAGGTTTCGGCTCACTTCTGCCAGGATATAAGGATCGTTGTAATGGGTGACTGACTTGACGATCGCAACCGCACGTTTGGCAGGGTCACTGGATTTAAAGATACCCGATCCAACAAAAACCCCATCCACACCTAATTGCATCATCAAGGCAGCGTCAGCTGGTGTTGCCACACCACCAGCAGCAAAATTCACTACTGGCATTCGGCCTTCCTGGCGTGTTTCAACAACCAGGTGATAGGGAGCCCCAATTTCCTTGGAAAATGCCATCAGCTCTTCATCCGGGAGATTTTGCAGATGGCGAATCTCGCCCATTACGGTACGTGCGTGCCTGACAGCCTCAACCACGTCGCCGGTACCTGCTTCACCTTTTGTACGGATCATGGCAGCACCTTCCCCGATCCGGCGCAAGGCTTCACCCAGGTTACGACAGCCGCAGACGAATGGGACCTTGAAATCGTGTTTATAAATATGGTGTTCTTCGTCCGCAGGGGTCAGGACCTCTGATTCATCAATGTAATCGACTCCAATGGCCTCCAGAATTTGGGCTTCAACAAAATGACCGATGCGGCATTTTGCCATGACTGGAATAGATACGGCATCCATAATCTGCAGGATCAGCTCCGGGTCACTCATTCGAGCTACCCCACCCTGGGCGCGGATATCCGCAGGAACACGCTCCAACGCCATTACTGCAACTGCTCCCGCGTCCTCGGCGATCTTGGCATGCTCAGCCGTGACCACATCCATGATCACGCCTCCCTTGAGCATCTGTGCCAAGCCCTTCTTAACGGTAAATGTGTTTGTTTGTCCTTCCATACGATCAACCTCCTGAAAACGGGAAAAGACTCCCGTGCTACACCAGCAACGCCAGTCTCGCAAATCAATGATGGATTAATTGAATGTTTTACAGAATTCTACCACGCCCTATAGGGCATGACAATCTATCAGAGCTTCCCCCAGTCTTCAGATAGCAATCAAGACGGAAGGTTTCATCCCAAATAAGATATACTAGATTACATGGAGAGAATTCAATGAACCTGATCAGCGTAAAAATTGAAAAGCCTGAAGATATTAATTTCATCCTGGGGCAATCGCACTTTATTAAGACGGTCGAAGATATACACGAAACCCTGGTATGCACTGTGCCGGGAATCAAATTTGGGCTGGCTTTCTGTGAAGCATCAGGGAAATGCCTGATCCGCTGGAGCGGTACAGATGAGGCGATGATCGATCTGGCACGCAAGAACGCCCAGGCAATTGGGGCTGGCCACAGTTTTATTGTCTTCCTTGGAGAAGGTTATTACCCGATCAATGTGCTCAATGCGATCAAAGCGGTTCCTGAAGTTTGCACAGTTTTCTGTGCGACAGCCAACCCGGTGGAAGTCCTTATCGCTGAAACGGAGCTTGGGCGGGGTATCCTGGGGGTGGTGGATGGCAGTTCACCCCTGGGCATCGAAGGGGAGGAGGATATTGCCTGGCGCAAGGGGTTCTTGCGTATGATCGGCTATAAATTGTAAGGGCACAAAAAAGCCAGAAATACTGGAGCCAAATGTAAGCCTGAGGATTTCTTGGCTTGAGAAGGAATGCCAGGGATCATCCACATTTATGCTATAATACTATTGTATTATAGTTATGGTACAATATATCAAATCTGAACGATATAGATTACGCAATATGAATATCCAGATCGATAAAAACAGCCGAGTACCCATATACAACCAGATCAAAGAACAGATCACAGGCTTGATTCAGGCTGGCCAAATCACGACCGGTGACCAGCTTCCCACAATCCGAAACCTATCCATGGAGCTGTCGGTTAATATCAACACGGTTGCCCTGGCGTACCGTGATCTAGTCAACAGTGGGGTGATCATCACCGAACGCGGTAAAGGCAGCTTCGTTGCGAGCACGCCAGGTGAAGAGGAAATGCAAACCATCCGGCAGGAAAAGTTAATGAATTTAATCACCGCGTTGGTTCATGAGACTAGCCGCCTGGGATACACAGATGAAGAAGTCGGGCGGGCATTTGTTGATCAATATAGGAAGAGGAATGGGTGATTTATCGGTTTCCGACAATTTAGCCTGCCTGAAATTAATTTTGCGGTGATGCTGGGGCTCATCATCTCTCGAAACATGCCCAAATTCTGGGGAGCTCATATTCCGCTATTCCTGGTTGAGGAGAGAGAGAAGATAACCATGAGCACTAGTATATGCTCCCATGCCTCTTTCGGTGATAAGCTGCCTGGAAAATTAACTGTTGTCTCGTGGTTCAACCACTAATACCTGTGTGTACTGGCAGCTCAAGAAGCTTTTATGGTCATACACCGCTTAAGCTCCTCAATAGCGTCGTAGATGCAAGTATGGGGTATTGTGTAATTATTCATTGCTACCGCTACTAACATTCAGTTTAGCAGGCGCAGTTTCAGGCTTTGAATCAATCATCATGATGCCTGGTGGGGGTTTTCACAAACCAAGAGTGGTAAATTTTGGGCAATAACCGGATTATTCCATTAGCCAGGCAGTTACCAAGCCATCAAACTAGCCAGTGGCGGACAACGCTGCACAAATATATATCTTCAACAACCACTTAATCAGCACCGCGATCATCCAGGGTAGCTTACGGATAATCCTGCTAATTGAAGGACAGGTGATAGGGCGGGCGATCGGGTTTTTGACAATTGTCAATTTTTTTCAGGAAAGAATGTAACCTGATGGATTATTATTCTATCGCCTGTAAATAATCCTTACACGCCTGCAATTCACTGACAAGCTCATCGATTTTGCGAATCGTAAAACGTAAAGCCGCGGGCGAGTACCCACCATCTTTGACAAAGGTTACCATCTTATTTGTTGTTCGGTGGAGCAGCTTCATCTCTTCCATAAGCTGCTTAATTGCTGTACCAAAATCCTGGTCTTTGCTTTGTTTATCTTTCCCTTCTTTTGCACCCACCTGACCCTGGTGAGCCAAGCGCGCCCTGTCAAACTCAACTTTGGCGATAGAACGACGCAAGATATCTATGGCAGTATCGCCTGATAATACTGAAGAGGCAATAATTTTTTGCCTTACCTCGGGCGTTGGAGCATCATGGTAGGCGCGGGCAATTTCGGTAGTTTGAATCTGGGTTAAACCGTCAGCAGAAACTTTTGCAGCAACAACCTTCTTAGCATCCAGGTCATCTCCGAGAATCTGGGCAATCTTCACAGTCTTTATCACCCCTTCGTCCTTAGCCTGGTTTTGTACATGCACGTACACGCCTGCCTCTTTTTCACGCCTGTATTGCAGCCATTGGTTAATCGTCGCAGCTGGTATTGAAGTTCGTCGTGCAATCTCATGCTGGCTAAAACCCATATTGACCAATCTTTGCGCCCATTCCGCCTTATCATCAGCCGCCATTTCCTCTCCGGACAGGTTTTCAATACCAGATTGGATCAGGTTATCAATTTCATCTTGCCGAACGATCAGGGCGTCAATATCCGTCCACCCGACACGACGAGCAGCCTCCACCCTTCGGTGCCCCCAGACCAATGTATAACCCCCATTGGCTTCGTACAAACCAATGGGCTCAACCTGACCTTCTTCCAATAGCGACCAACAAAGCTCTTTCATTCTTTCTTCATCCCAGGTTTTTCGTATAGGTTGGGGAGATGGCCCGATATCGGACAACAGGATCTTCATGTACTATTTCCCTTCTGGCGTATATTTTACACCAGCGTATCAGGTCGTGCAAAACCAGTCAACCGAGGGTAAAGCTTATAGACAAAAAAATGGGTCGGTGCATACATTTTCGAAAGAAGGCGATCCTGCCAGCGGCGTGGCAAGAATATGAGCCCGCAATGGGCTGAGTAATCGACAGTAAACCATTGCACATGCCAAGCAAGGAACATATTCTCTACATCATGATTGGTTTCACGTGAAACACGGTTTATATTTACTTTATTCTATGAAGATATTATTAAAAACGTTTCACGTGAAACACATAATGCTATATATATTGCTATTATTTAATATTATGTAATTAATTTTACATTAAGGGTGGTTTTATTTGGGTTTTTATGATTGGTAGAGCGTAGAGTCGGATACCCTGAAGACCATCGGACTGACTAGCCTCCATTATCGCGTGACCAGGTCTCTAATATCTCCTCCACCATATCCAGGTAAGCGTCCAATCCCGTGATCCGCTCAGAAAATGCTTCCCCAAGCAGTCCAAGCTGCTCGCCTGCTTTTTGCCAGGCTTCTCGATGAGGATAATCAGGCGGTAAGGCATGTATGGTATGTGTCCAGGTACGCCAAAATGGCCACAAGGCATCACCTGGGGTCGGGCTATCAAGAATTACATCCACAGCGCGTTCATAGTATAACCAGCGAAAGGGATGTAATCGCATGGGTGCTGTGCTGGGAAGCAGGGCGGCGTATGCACTAGCCCATTCAGGCAGCCATGAACGAATTGTATCTGCCTCCACCGCAGATGCACCCAATAATCCCAAAAACCCCTTGTATAAGCCGGCTTTACCCACGGCCTTCGCCTTTGCAGGCAGATCCAACAAAAATCGTCTCTCGGTAAGGTTGGGGCCACTCAGTCCTGCCACAGCATTTGCGGCATGTTCCAATGCATGCAGATATAAAGAAGCATCCTGTGGTCCAGGTAGGCGTGGATCAGATTCAAACAATTCCCACATTTCCCTGGCGTGTCCGGCTTGTTTCCGCACACGGTTTAGCACGTTCACTGGACTATCAAATTGGCCTCGCACGCTAGCCTGGATAAAATCTAAAAAATGTTGTGGGTCATACATGATCTTACACCCATACATTGCCGGGCCCAGCCAAGGATGCACCCTCAACTCGCGCGGTTGACGGTATACCGTATGCACATGATGCGAGATATCCAGGTGCACTTCGTCGGATACTCTGATAATCTCCCGCTCAACTTTAACTTCATCGGTATGGATAAAGAACAGGTCAATATCAGCCGTGTTGCCGATCAAGGGGGAATCTCCCAGCAACGATCCTTGCAAGTAGACAGCCAACAATGTGTGATCAGAACTCACATATCTATCTACGGTATCTTTGGCGATTTTAAGCAGCATGGTTCGATTAATTCGCATATTTTTCCCCTGGCTTATAAAAAAAGGGCGTCCTGGTTGGTTTTTCTTCTTGGAGCATAGATATCCTAGGCAGCTCAACTAAGATTCAAATCTCATCGATCAGTGGCAGAGAAGCTTGAAAAGGAACTTGTTTTAATGCCTGTCGAATACGGTTCTCTACCCACTTTAGATCTTCAACTCGGCGAACATAATCCAATTCATTGGTGTCCAGTGTAAGCACTGCCACATTGCCAGTTACGTTCCTGGCCTGGTTTTCGATAAAAAATGAGTCGTAAGCACGATTTAACTGGTCAATATATTCCAATTCCATATTGCGCTCATAAGGTCGGTCGCGTGAGGCGATGCGTTGCATAAGCACAGCTGTTTCAGCCCGCAGGTACACGATCAGGTTAGGCATGGGGATTTTCTCTGCCAGGGCATCATGAACACGATAATACATTTCCAATTCATCACCAATCAGGTTGATGCGGGCAAATAGTGCATCCTTGGCAAAGGTGTAATCTGTGATCAACGGTTCACCACGCTTGAGCAGCTCGGGTACAGAGCGCCTCTGCTGGTAATATCTGCTGAGAAGGAAAAAAATCTGTGTCTGAAATGCATATCGTTGGCGATCGGAGTAGAAATCTGAGAGAAATGGATTTTCTTCAAAAACCTCCAGAACTAAAGCCGATTGGAATACAGGCTGGAGCATGCGAGCCAAGGTGGTTTTCCCGACCCCGATGACGCCTTCAATTGCCACGTACATATTAAAATCCCTCACCAGGGTGAAATAATACATTCTTCAAATAGGAAAGCAGCGTATCGGCAACAAGGCGCGGCTGTTCCAGCATGACCATGTGCCCTGCATTAGGAATAACATTGAGCTGTGCGTTTGGTATCGCCGAAGCCAGATATTGGGCATAGCGCACAGGGGTCATTTGGTCTTCTTCTCCACAGATTACCAATGTGTTTTGTTGAATCGATCCCAAACGATCCATCACATCAAAACCATTGCATGCCTGTAAATCCCCATATAATACACTTTGTCGAGTTTGCTCCATTCGCTTGGTTGCCAATTCAACCAAATGCTGTGAGGCGCCTGAGCTGAATGAAAATGATACCAGGAGAGCCACTGCTTTATAAAATGTCGTCTGGTCGGCAGCATAGTTTAATAAATCCGGGTGCGCACGTAAACGCGCCCCTGACCCTATCAACCCCAATCCCACAATGTATTCCGGGTGATGTAGAGCTAATACCAGAGCAATTGCACCACCCATCGAGTGACCCACAAATACCGCCCGCCGTAGTTGAATGGATTCCAGCCATTGAACCAAATAACCAGCATAGTCTCCAATGGTTTGTTGGCCATTGCGCATCTCGGATTTACCATGACCAGGAAGATCAACCGCGTACACGCTATATCCAGGCAGGCGACGAATTTCAGGAGGCCAATACAGGTGCATACCCCCTGCACCATGAATCAACACCAAAGGAGGATTTTCAACTTCCTCTTCGCTATGAAACGAGTAATATAAATTTCCAGAGATGGGCATTAATTATGACCCGCCCCTGCGTAATCGTTCCGTAGCTTGTTCTGTTAATGGAATGACCACGCGTATCGTTGTACCTTTGCCTACCACCGAATCCAACCTGAATATACCGTTCACCATATCAGTGCGTTCTTTCATGTTTTTAAGCCCCAGGTTGCCACGTTGTTCGGTGTGCGATTCGACCTCGCTTTTCTCAAAACCGACACCGTCATCCTCAATCTCCAGGAGCACGATGTCTTTCTCCAGCTCTTTCATACGAATCCAAATATGATTCGCCTGGGCATATTTACATGCATTATTAATCGCTTCTTCTGCAATATAGAAGATGATGGTCTGCCTGCTCATTTCGAGTTGAGAAACAACATTTTCTTCGGCTTCCACAATGACATTTTGGTTGTAGGTCTCGTGTGTCTTTTCGGCCATTGCTTTCAGGGCGCCGATCAAACCTTGCGATTCAAGCTCCAGGGGACGCAGGGTAAAGAGCATGTGGCGGATTTCTTTTGTAGTTCGTCGGGCAAGCTCTTCGATTTTCGAGAGTTCTTCTGCTGTAGCCTGTGGATCCCTTTCCAATAGACGACGGGCAAAATTAAGGCGCATCGCAATTGCGGCCATTGACTGAGTAGGTCCATCGTGCAGGTCGCGGGCAAGTTTTTTGTGTTCCTGTTCCTGAATCTCAATCATGCGTTCTTTTTCTTTTTGGATATCGCTATATAAGCGGGCATTTTGAATGGCGATCACCGACTGGTGGGTAATGATCTCAAGTAGTTCACACTTGGATTGAGTGAAAAAATGTGGATCTGTGTGCGCAAAAAGCAATACTCCATAGGTATCCAGGCCTGCGCGTAATGGCAGGCAATAGGCAACCTTACAGGATCGTAGTGCAACGACACGACTTAATTCAGGATCCGTGGCAAGATCAGTCCTGCTTGCGGGCACTCCTTCTGCGATCACTTCACCGATCAACCCGCTGGTGCCGGGAAGGATAGCGCGCAAATCGGACTGGGTAAAATGCCGGGCAGAACCAACAGTTAATACCGGGTGCTCAAACTCGGCATCAGTGAAAAGGAGTACCGCACTCACCAGGTTCTCGGCAGGAACATGGGGAGTTGCCAGTACCCTTGAACCAAGGTCCAATGCGATTTCCAACACCCGCTGATATTTCAATGTAGCAGTTACTTTTGAGATAAGAGTATAAATTTCACGCAACCGGCGATAGTCGATGTCCTGGAGGGACTTACCCCCTTTGCCCTGCCCTTGTAAAATGCCCCCTTTGTGCAATTTCCCCAAAGCGCTCAAGACAACCAAACAAATAAGTATACCCACAACAACGGCAATGAAGCCTACGAGGAGGGTATAGCTAAGCTGGTTCATCGGCATTATGATAACCTAAAATACCCGGCTTGGAAAGCATCTCGGGGTAGAAAATTTTATGCGCCTGGTGGTTTCTGATCGATATTCAACAAAATCGGTATTGCTGCCCTAATTGCGCGGGCTCTATGACTGAGATGATTCTTGTCTTCCATGCGTAATTCTGCCATGGTCAGACCAATTTCAGGGAGCAAAAAAATCGGGTCATAGCCAAAACCATTGGTTCCGCGTTCAATAGGAATGATCTCGCCTGGGCAATCTCCCTGGGCATAGAATATATCACCTCCTGGGATTGCGATTGCTACCGTGCAGTGAAAATGTGCAGTCCAAGGGCGAGGGTATGAATTTAATAATCCCAGCAAGTAGGCTCGGCGGTCAGCATCGGTCGCTTTGGGTAACGGTGAGAAACGGGCTGACCGAATCCCAGGTGAGCCACCCAGGGCATCCACTTCCAAACCCAAATCATCTGCCAATGTCACCAGGCCAGATTTCTGTGCAAACCCAACCGCTTTTAATGATGCGTTCTCTTCGTATGTACTGCCATCCTCCGTCACGTTCAAATCAACTCCGCTACTCTCCGGTGTGACAATATCCAGATCAAGATCTTCCAGCAGGGAAAGCATCTCCGCTAATTTCCCTTTATTATTGGTGGCGAGTAATAAGCGCATCGTTTTGTCTCCGTTTTTACATATGGCTATCCGCAAAGTGCTAAAACACCATATATAGGCGTTAGCGATCAATTTTACTCTACCCGTGGCAACAAAATATGTTATAATATTTGCCGGTTATAATAAATTACTTTGCGTTTTTCAAAGCATTTTTCAAAGCTTGCTCAATAAACCAAAGTGTCTGATCCACATTCTCCATTACGCCTGAATGTCGGGTTCGTTGTTGCCCAATCTGCTGGCTTCAACCGGGATTTTCCCTTCGATCTCCCACAAATCAATATCCCACCAGACCTGTATTTAAGTAGTCTAAGCGGTACTGTCCGGGCTACACGCACACCTCAAGGAATCCTGCTGCAGGCGGATTTGCAAACCCAGATCGGACTTGAATGCGTTCGCTGTCTGACCGACTTTCTGCAATCCCTTAATATAAATTTCACCGAATTGTACGCCTTTTCTCAACGCTATGTGACGGATTCGGGTTTGTTGATGCCAGAATCTGGCTTTATCGACCTTGCTCCCGTTCTTCGCGAATATATCTTGTTGGAAATACCCATCAGCCCACTGTGCCGGCAAGATTGTAAAGGTCTGTGCCCGATCTGTGGGAACAACCTCAATGAAAGCACGTGTAATCATGAGGACGAATCCGTGGACCCCAGGTTAGCTTCATTGAAGAAGTTATTGGATGGGTAGCGCGTCATTCTCAGGAGGGAAGTCATGTCAAATCAGAATCCACAACAATTCGCAGGACTCGACGTACTTCTTGAAAAAGCGGACTTGCAGGGTTACCTGACCACCGGAGATATCATGGAAGTTTTCCCATGGGATGGTGAAGATGACGAGCGGCTATTGGAGCTTTTTGGAACACTTCATCGCCAGGGCGTGGAAATTGTCATTGAAGAAGAGGCTGAATCAGAACCGGATCTCTCCAAGCTTGATGGTTCATCCATGGATTATAGTTCCTCCGGTCTTGAATCTTCACTGCTACCTGGTCTCGAAAATATTTCTGCTGATGATAGCGTGGGATTATACCTCAAGGAAATGTCGCGTGTTCCTTTACTAACATTGGAGGAAGAGGTGAGCCTGGCACAGCGGATCGAGCGTGCCAAGCAATCGAAGACGAGCCTTGCCAGAATGAACGGAAAAGGTTCCTCCAAGCTGCGTAGAGAGCTGGAAAATACCGTCCAGGATGGGATTTTAGCACGCGAACACCTGATCAAAGCCAACACCCGCCTGGTGGTGAGCGTGGCAAAAAAATATATTGGGCGTGGAGTTGCTTTTCTTGACCTGATCCAGGAAGGTAACCTGGGATTAATGAAAGCTGTATCAAAGTTCGAATACCAACGTGGCTTTCGGTTCTCAACTTATGCCACCTGGTGGATCAGACAGACAATAACACGCTCGATAGCCGACCAAAGTCGCACTATTCGCATACCAGTTCACATGACCGACCGTCTACGGATGATGTATAAAGCTGCTCACCGGTTGGAGCAATCCTTTGGACGTCCACCAACCCAAGAGGAATTGTGTCTTGAGATGGGGATCGGGCATGACAAGCTCCAATGGATGCTCGAAGTGGCACGGATCCCGGTTTCACTGGAAAGCCCCGTGGGTGATGAAGATGATTCGGAATTAGGTATGTTTGTGGAAGATACCATTTCCCCATCTCCAGCCCAGATAACTTATGAGAATATGCTGCGTGACCGGGTGGAACAGGTGCTTTCCACGCTCTCTCCTCGCGAAGCCCGAATCCTACGCTTACGCTTCGGGTTGGAAAATGGGCATCCATATACCCTGGAAGAGGTGGGGCATAAGTTCGGATTGACCCGTGAGCGTATTCGCCAAATCGAAGGAAAAGCCTTGCGCAGGCTGCGCCACCCGTGCCGGGCAAGGCTGCTGAGAGAATATCTGTAAGAGAGCGTGTGTGCGTGAATCAGCTAACGCAGCTAATGCGGTTATCTTGACAAATCAATCCCGCCCGTGTACACTCACTCAATCATCAGAAAGGTTGGCTGAAGTGGTCGTTATACTCATTGCTACGTACTATGTACCAGTTTCCATGTGCCTGATGGGTAGGATTGAGCGCGCCTGGGCAACCGACTCTGGATTTGAGAGATAATCAATAAGAGTGTAAACTAAAGGGCTGCCCAAAATCGGCAGCCTTTTTTTATGTGATAATACCTTGATATACAAAGTGGTCAGTAAAAGGAGCTAAAAATGTCCGATAATATCCTCGTGGCCATTGCTTGGCCTTACGCCAATGCTGAAATACATGTCGGTAATATCACCGGCTCTCACCTGCCCGGCGATATCTTTGCCCGTTATCACCGTCTAAAGGGAGATCGCGTCCTGGTAGTATCCGGAACCGATTCACATGGCACACCCGTCACACTTAAAGCGGATAGCGAAGGACGCCCGGTGGAGGAAGTGTACCAGCACTTCCACAACAAGTTCATTGAATTATTCCAAAAACTCGGTATCAGCTATGATCTATTCACTACCACCCACACCGAAAACCACTTCCGGGTTTCTCAAACCATGTTCCTGGCATTAAACAAGAATGGCTATCTCTATACAGAATCGCGACCTCAATGGTATTCTCCGGATGCCAAACGATTTCTGCCAGACCGATACGTGGAAGGGACGTGTTACATATGTGGGTATGAGGGAGCACGGTCAGACCAATGTGACCGGTGCGGGAGTGTGCTGGAGCCGGAGAAACTGCTTAATCCACGTTCCAAAGTAGATGGTTCTACCCCAGAGCTACGCGATACCAACCATTTTTACCTTGATCTCTCAAAATTAGAGCCTGATGTGGAAGAGTTCCTGCAAGCGCGGCAAGATTACTGGCGGGAGACAGTGGTGGGACAATCGCTTGGTCAAATTGAGAGCGAGGGGCTGCGCCCGCGCCCCATTACGCGCGACCTGGATTGGGGCATACCTGTCCCGGTGGATGGTTGGGAGGGTAAGTGCCTGTATGTCTGGTTTGAAGCGGTCATCGGCTACCTTTCTGCTGCCATCGAATATGCACAAATCACGGGGCAACCAGATGCCTGGCGCGACTGGTGGACCGAGCTCTCCGCAAAGGCTTTTTACTTTATCGGTAAAGATAATATCTTTTTCCACGCAGCAATGTGGCCGGCCCAGCTTAAAGGCGCCGGGAAGGATTTTGTTGAGATCTTCACCGGCGAGGAGGGTGTCCCACTAAACCTCCCCTATGATGTGCCCGCAAACCAGTTTATGAACCTGGAAGGGCAGAAGATCTCCGGCAGCCGCAACTGGGCAGTCTGGGGCCTGGATTTCCTCACGCGCTACGATCCCGACGCGCTGCGCTTCTATTTGACGATCAACATGCCTGAGCAACGGGATTCAGACTGGGATTGGGCTGAGTTTATTGCCCGCAATAACAATGACCTGGTGGCAACATGGGGCAATCTTGCCAACCGGGTGCTATCCTTTGCCTACAAGCATTGGAATGGTGTGGTACCTGATCCAGGTGAGCTTCGCCCAACTGATCAGGAAATCATTAGGGTCGTGGAAAGCGGTTTTCAAAGTGTTGGAGAACACCTGGAAGCTGTTCGTTTACGCGCGGCATTGAGTGAGGCCTTACGCTTATCATCGGAAGTCAATAAGTATCTTGATACAACCTCTCCCTGGTTTGAGATCAAAACCGATAAGGAGGCTGCTGCCAAAACCATTTATACCGCCATACGTGTTATCGACTCGCTAAAACTTCTGTTTGCACCCTTTATCCCCTTCACAAGTGAGCGATTGAACACCTATCTGGGTTACGCCCAGCCGATATTTGGCGAGCAATATGTGCAACCTCAGAAAGATAAGCTGGGCTCTCACAATACGCTTCGATACCGTCCTCCGGAATCTGGTGGACGCTGGGAACCATCCAATATTCAACCGGGTCAACGGTTGGAGCAACCTGCGGCATTATTCAAAAAGCTGGAGCCGACGCTGGCTGATGAAGAGCGAAAACGCCTAGGGTAATTGCTTTTCCGTATGGATTTAGGAACTATTATTATTTGGTGTTGGATAGCACTGTATAATTCTATTGAACATTGAGGCTACAGCATATGACAAGCCCTGTACGTACTGAGATGCTGAGCAAAACATATGAAGTCCGTGCCCGTAAAGGATTGTTTAAATCCAAAAAGCGGTCTGTGGAAGCTTTGAAGGGCGTCTCGCTGGAAGTGAACCAGGGGGAAATCTTTGGCCTCTTAGGACCCAACGGAGCTGGAAAAACCACTTTAATCAAAATCCTCACCACGCTGTTGATACCTACCAATGGTGATGCCTGGATCAATGGCTACAATGTAACCAGGGAAGAGGACAAAGTCCGCGCCAGCGTGGGTTGTATGCTGATGGGTGAACGCGGTTTGTATTGGAAATTGACCGGGCGCGAGAACCTGGAATACTTTGGTGCCTTATATCACCTGGAGCCATCCTCACGCCGTAAACGTGCGAACCAAATTCTGGAGCAGCTTAAACTGGAAGAGATTGCTGATCGTGCAGTTGAATCCTACTCTTCCGGGCAGAAGATGAGCCTGGCTTTTGGAAAAGCGCTGATCAATGACGCCCCCTTACTGGTCCTGGATGAGCCAACCAATACCCTGGATGTGCCTTCAGCCAGTGAGCTGCGCTCCATTGTACGCCAGCTGAACGCACAAGGAAAAACAGTCATCTATACCACCCATATCATGTCTGAAGCGGAGACGTTGTGTAATCGAGTAGCCATTATCGATCGAGGGGAGCTACTGGCTTTGGGCACTGTCGATGAGCTGAAAACATCCTTACAGCGTGAAGGAGTGACTCATATTGAAGGTGTCATTCCTGCCAGGGCTGCCGATGCGGTGCGCACAATACCATCCGTGCTGCGGGCTACACGAACTGCCCAGGACGGGGGTGCACTGCTCACAGTAGTGACTGCCAGTGGACGTGAGATCCTTCCCCAGCTCATTGAGGTTCTTACTCACACGGGAGCGATAATCCAAAAAATCACCCCCGAAGAGCTCACCCTGGAGGACGTGTTCATTGCCAAAACAGGACGTACCCTTGCAGAAGATACTCGCATTGAAAACAAATAGGAAACGAGCCCATGGCATTGCGCAGTAATTTCTCAGTCTTGTTTGCCAGCTTTCGTATGCGCCTGACAACCATCACCCGCTACCCAGGGCAACTCGTAATGGATATCTTTATTCCCATTGTTTTTGCCTACATGCCCATCCTGCTTGGGCGCGCCTCCGGTTCCAACCCAGAAGCAACCTTCTATGCCAACACCGGTACAACAAACTATGTGGCGTACATGCTCATTGGCACCAGTGTATTCACCCTGGTCAACTTTGCTTTCTGGCATGTTGCCTACTGGTTGCGGTGGGAGCAGGAGGCAGGCACACTGGAGGCTTTATACCTTGTCCCAACTCACCGCCTCTGGGTAGTGGGTGGAACTGCTTTATATAGCTGTTTACGGGGTCTGTTTTCTGCCCTGGCAGCATACTTCCTGGGCTCTCTCGTTCTGGGCGTTAATCCATTTGAAGGACAGGTGCTCCTGGCTTTTGTATTCATCCTGGCAGGCTTAATACCGCTATATAGCCTTACGCTCCTCTACGGGGCATTAATTCTGAAAGTAAAAGAGGCAAACGCCCTGGTAAACCTGATGCAGTGGGGGGTTAGCTTTTTAATGGGTATCTTTTTCCCCATCGCAATATTCCCGCCCCTGCTCAAATTCATCGCCTTGCTTTTCCCGCCCACCTGGATGACCAACGGTGTACGCTCAGCCTTGCTCGGAGTGGGTTATTTCTTCAATAGCTGGTACATGGACCTGGCGGTCTTATGGGGTTTTATGCTTGTCACCCCCTTGCTTGGTTATTGGATATTCACCCGTGCTGAAACCAGCGTGCGCCGAAACGAAGGCGTGGGGCAATTCTGAGGACAAAGATGACCGATGAAGTAAAATCCCGGGTAAAAAATAGCAATTCACATCTGGTAGCAGAGGTGAGTGCTTTCCTGGCCATGACTCGTAAAGAGCTCATCGTCATGATGCGCTATCCGGTGAACTTTATCGCTTCGTTTGGGCAAACCTTTTTAATCGTGGCCGTTTTCACCCTGGGAGGCAGTATGTTTTTTCGGGTCACCCCAACAGCCGGTAATCAGGCTGGCTCAAGTACAGGGAACCCGTCTGGGGTGGTCGTCTATGGGTTCATCCTTTTCATGTTTATGAGCGATACCCTGTGGACCATTGGATACAACATTCGCAATGAGCAGCTACAGGGGACATTGGAGCAGCTCTATTTATCACCCGCGAGCAAGTTCGCCAGCCTAATAGCCCGGGTCACCAATACAATGGTATGGACCGGTCTACTTTGTGTCACCGCAGCAGCGTTGATGACCATGATGATTGGAAAGCTGCCAGTGGAGAACCCGATGATGGGGTTATATCTGCTTGTGATGACGCTTTCAGGCACATTCGGGATTGGTTTTGCCTTTGCAGCCCTGACTTTACGCATCAAAGAGACCGCCCAAACTGTGGCAAACTTCCTCCAGTTTACCTTACTGGTGCTGTGCGCAAATTTCTTCCCCTTCTCTGCGCTGCCTCCTTTTATATTGTCGATTTCACGCCTGTTACCCCCCGCTTATGGGGTGGATGCATTCCGCTCAACAATGATGGGTTTCCCGCCCGGTTTTCCCGAGCTGGCGCCATTCACTGTTGAGCTCATTATCGTCACCCTGTTCGGTTTGATCATGCCGCCTCTGGGTTACCTGCTTTACCGACAAGCTGAGAAGTATGCCCGAAAGCATGGAAGTTTATCGACCTATTAATGGCTAAACCCGAGCCATTTATTTTTGTTGACCCACCCGCCTCCACACCAGCCAACCTGCAGCGAAAAGGGCTGCCACTCCCACCAGTCCAATCATGATCACAGTGCTTCTCTCCGCAGGTGCTTCAGATACGACCGCTGGTGAGGTGGCAGTAGCACTGGCGAATCTCTGTCGCCGGTACGTCTTCCGTCAAGGTCTGAGATGCTCCTGAGCCATGGCCAAAGTCTTTGTTTAGCGCATAGCTGACGGTGAATGGCACCTCAATCACCTGACCATCATATACCAACAGCAGCTCAGAGCTTTGTGGGCTGGGAATGGAAACGCTTTCAGGCGGGGGGTTAACTGCTTGTACGTTTTTATCAAGCAGGTTACCATCCAGGTCGGTTAATGCATCCATGTTCAAATACAGGGGACGGCTGGATGACACTAAATACGAAGCCGCCTCGTGTGCCATGTTCACACGTGATTTCCAGTTTGGGTCGGGCGTCTGCATCACCAAAATGTCTTTATAATTCAATGACATTATATAGAGGATTGTCTCGGTGTTATTCGCCAGTTTAAGGCACCCCTGTGTCTCAACCTCCGGGGGGCAAGGGTGAATGCTGATGCCTTCCGGCAAAGGCACACTGTCCACGGTGATTGTCTCAATATACCATTCGTCCATGCCTGGCTCGGAGGCCCTGACCAGGCGAGCACTAAAAAGCATACCTCCCAATCCCATAAGGAATATTCCAACCTGGAACAACCACACCCCAGAGAATTTCACGCTGAGAAAATTCCGCTCCTATTCCACGTGTTCCTTGATGCGAAAGCCCCTTTTCCGTAGCTCATTAATGAACTCTTTCGCCGGTACAAGGCTTTCCACGCCACCAGCACCGCGGGGGGTCAACCCATGCGCCATCATCTCTGCCACGATGGCTGCATCCCACCCCGTGGTGCGTTCCATGGCGGTAAAGCCAGTTACCTCGTCGAACCGATCCTCCAGCTCAACCACTGCCTGGGCAGGTTTACCGCCCTTCTTGCCAATGGCTTTCACGCGCACCAGGACGATATCCTTGCTTTTCTCGGGGTCGTTCGGGAAGGTCACCTTGGGTTCATACAATGCATGGAAAACATCTCGCGGCACGATCTCATTATCACCCACCTTTGCTGGCTTCAGGTCCCACAAACCCAGGTCCCAGAACGCACGCAGCTGTTGATAATGCCCCGGGTAGCGCAAGGTGAGGTTTTGCAACGTGCGCAGCTTACCATCAAAAGTCCATGGCATGGTGCTGGTACCACCACCGGCAACAAATGCCTCCAGGGTACCGACAGAATCGGGGAACTCCACGGTTTCCAGCTCGGTCATCGGCTCCACCAGGGTGATCTTGCCGTTGCGCAGAAAGATGGCTGGCTCGGCATATTCATTCGTCAACCCGGCAACATGGAATGTGAGCAGATAGTTGAATGGAGGCTGAGGGTTCTGTGGGATGCCGCCATCCCACATATAAACATCAGTGGCTTCGTCCAGGAGCCCCATGGTATATACCGTCAACGACGTGCCCATACCTGGCACCTGACCACAATCAGGGATAATACTGATGCCTGCCTGCCGGGCCTGGGCGTCAAAGGCATGCTGCTGCCTGGCTATTTCGGTATTGCCACCCAGGTCACACATGCTTGCTTTAACCCTGACTGCCACACGGGTGATATCCAGGTTGAAGTAATAGGGCACTGCGCTGACGAAAGCATCCACACCGGTCAGCACCTGCTCTAGTAAGGCCGTGTCGGTCACATCGACCTGAACAGCTTCAGCTATTTTAGAACCAATCAGCTGGTTCACACGTTGAGCAGCACGTTCAGCGATGGTTAAATCCCTGTCTGCAAGGGTAATTTTTTTGGCATCTCCCCAGCGGGCCATATCATAAGCGGCGGCCGTGCCCTGCCTGCCTGCGCCTAATACTGCATAGGTATATTGCATAGCATCTTCTCCTTAGACTGATCTGACCCGATTATAAGTCAAATCACTCCTCCCCGAGTCTACCTCCTGTGGTAAACTCCCTGATTGTCGGCTGAATATGCCCGGGTAAATTCATATGGACGCAAAAACCCTACACACCCTTGAGTACCCAAAGGTCCTGGATCGCCTGGCAGGTTACTGTGCCTTTGCTGCTTCTATTGAGAAAGCACAGAAACTCCAACCAACCAACAATATCGATGAGGCCCGTCTCCGATTGGCTGAAACGAGCGAAGCAGTACAGATGCTTGTCACCCGCCCGGACCTCACCATAGGAGGGGCACGTGATATTCGCCAGGCAGTGGACCTGGCTGCCCATGGTGGGGTGCTTGCTCCCACCGATTTGCTTGATATAAAATCTACCCTGGTTGCGGCAAGAACCCTCGCACGAACATTTGAACGCCTTGGGGAGCAATTTCCTACCCTTCATTCAATCGCTACCCGGATCCCAACCTCTTTGGGCTTGGTGGATGGAATCACCCATGCCATCTCGGAACGGGGTGAGATCATGGATAGTGCCTCTGCGGCACTTGGGACCATTCGTCGCGACATGCGCATTGCTCATGATCGGCTGATGACCAAGCTGCAACGTATGGTTGCCGATCCACATACATCGCCATACTTGCAGGAGGCATTGATCACCCAACGGGATGGGCGCTATGTGCTCCCATTGCGGGCAGAATTTAAGGGTCGCATCAGGGCGGTAGTCCATGACCAGTCTGCTTCGGGGGCAACCTTATTCGTTGAACCTCTGAGCGTTGTTGAGCATAATAACGAATTCCGCGAACTTCAGCTTGCAGAACGGGACGAAGAACGCCGTATCCTGGCTGAGCTCTCGCAACAAGTGGGCCTGCAGGCTGGTAATATCCTCGATACGGTCGAACGAATTGCAGACCTGGATCTGTGTTTTGCCAAAGCGAAATATTCCGAGGCGATATCAGCCAACCAGCCCGTTTTACACCCCATTTCAAAGCCATCCGGTCGCCACCCAGGAACGATCATCCGGTTGTACCAGGCACGCCATCCGCTGCTCGACCCAGCAACAGTGGTTGCCATAGATGTAGAGCTGGATGCCCAGACTTATGCGATGGTCGTCACTGGTCCGAACACGGGTGGGAAGACAGTCACCCTAAAAACGATAGGGCTCCTGGCGTTGATGGCACAATCAGGGCTGCATATTCCAGCACATTCTGGATCCGAGATCAGCATTTTTCATGATATTTATGCTGACATCGGCGACGAGCAGTCCATCGAGCAATCCCTTTCCACTTTTTCCGGGCATATTACCAATATCATCCACATTTTGGCTCATGCCGACGGCCGCTCATTGGTCATCCTGGATGAATTGGGTGCAGGTACTGACCCTCAGGAGGGGGCAGCGCTCGCACGTTCATTACTCACACATCTGCTTGAGCGAGGCATTACCACCCTTGTCACTACCCATCACCCCGAGCTGAAAGCATTTGCACATGCCACTCCCGGGGTGACAAATGCCAGTGTTGAATTCGACCTGGAAACCCTGCGACCGACTTTTAACTTAACCATCGGCCTGCCAGGACGTTCCAATGCCCTGGCGATTGCTCAACGCCTGGGTATGCCCGAGCCCATTATTACATCAGCCCGTTCAGAGCTCAGTCCAGCTGATTTGCGTGCTGAAGATTTATTGGATGAGATCCATCGCCAAAGAGATTTATCCCGTAAAGCCCGGGCAGCGGCTGAAAACGCACGCCACGAAGCTGAAGTTATGCGCAATGAATTGGCCAAACGCCTGGAACAAATTGAAGATGAGCGCATGCAGGTGTTGGATAAAGCTCGTCGCCAGGCTGAAGAACAGGTTGAAGCTGTTGAGGATGAACTAAGGGAAGTACGGCGCCAGTTAGCCCGCACCAGACAGCCATTGGAAGTCATCGAAGAGGTGGAAGAACAGGTTGAAGAACTACAGGAAGCCGTCATGGCTCCTGTGGAACGCCGAACCCCCGAAACCATTATCTCCCCCGTGAGGCGAGCTGTTCGCCTGGGCGATAAAGTTCGCCTCCATTCTCTAAACACCCAGGGCGTGGTCACCTCGCTGAGTGAAGAGGAAGCTGAAGTACAGGTGGGGATCCTGCGCATCCGGGCAAGGTTAGCTGAGCTGCAGATTATCGGCGAAGAAACCCCTTCCACTCCCACCTCTCAAGGATTGCCCACTGCACGCGATCTGATGGCGGCTGGTCGTCCCAGCGCCAAGGTGGAGGCAGCGGGTGAAAGCACGCATACACCCAGCAAACATATCTATGCAGAGTCTCCCGGGATCGAGCTCGATCTACGTGGCCAACGCAGCGAGGAAGCCCTGGACGCCCTTGACCGCTACCTGGATTCAGCATACCTGGCCGGTCTGCCCTGGGTGCGCATCATCCACGGCAAGGGAACCGGTAAACTACGTTTAGCTGTCCGCGAAGCATTAAGCCACAATCCGCATATAAAATCCTTCGAGTCGGGCGGGGATAATGAGGGTGGTGAAGGGGTAACCGTTGCCAAGTTAGCGCAGTAATGATGAAAAGCTTTCATCTGCCTGCAACTTTCCGCGCTTTTTCACATCGCAATTACGTGCTTTGGTTTATTGGCCAGGGGATTTCCCTGGTTGGCACATGGATGCAAACCATGGCCCAGCAGGTACTTGTGTACCGTCTCACCGGTTCTGCCGCTTCACTGGGGATCATCAGCTTTATAGGGCTCATACCGCTCATTCCACTTTCGCTTTGGGGAGGTTCGATCACCGATCGCTTCCCCCGGCGTACAATACTCCTGGTCACGCAGAGCATCATGCTGGTACAGGCATTCCTGCTGGCGTTCCTCACCTGGAGTGGAACGGTTCAAATCTGGCATGTGTATCTGCTGGCATTTATTCTCGGGGCGGTTATTGCGGTTGATCTACCAGCCAGGCAAGCCTTCACAGTGGATATGATCGAAGGCAAGGAGGACCTGACCAGCGCTATTGGTCTTAATTCTGCAATGTTCAACGGGGCCCGCGCCATCGGCCCGGCGATGGCTGGAGTGCTGGTTGCCACCACGGGCGAGGGTAATGCATTCTTCTTAAATGGACTGACTTTTATTGCCGTCATCATCAGCCTGTTGATGATGCGTAATTTGCCCAAACCCATGCCATCCGCTGAAAGCGGAACAAAACCCTTGAAACACATGGCGGGTGGCTTGCAGTTTATCCTAAAACGCCAGACGATCCTCATACTAATCAGCCTGATAGGCATAAGCGCATTTCTGTCCATGCCCTACAACACCTTGCTGCCTGTTTTTGCGAGTGAGGTGCTGTATCAGAGTGCCCTGCCAGTGGTGGCTGCCCTATGTAACTCAAACGGTCTTTTTGCCGGTTGCCAGGCTCCTGAAGCGCTACCGCTTGGATTATTGTATTCCATGATCGGTGTCGGAGCTGTCATTGGTGCGCTGGTGGTTGCTTCGCTGCCTATAAACGCCAGGCGTGGTCGATTGTTTACTGCTGGAAACCTGGTATTCCCTCTTTTTTTACTCATGTTCTCATTTTCATCCAGTTTTCCCCTGTCCTTACTGATAACCCTGTTTATTGGTTTTAGCTTTGTCTGGCAGAATGCGCTGGCGAATACATTATTACAGTTTGTCACTCCCGACGAACTGCGCGGGCGGGTGATGGCCATCTATTCCATGACCTTCCAAGCCATGTTCCGACTGGGCGGTTTGCAAGCCGGGTTTGTTGCGGATTGGATCAGTGCTCCATTTTCCATCGCCATTGGTGCATCAATATCCCTGGTATACAGTATATTTGTTGCCTTCCGCTTCCCAAAAGTAAGGCAGCTATAGCCTATATTTGAATTAAAGATGTAAAATATGGGCTAACACTGAAAGGAAGAAATCCATTCGTAATCACCCCACCCTGCCTCGCTGATGCGGGGTAGATGGAAAGAGAGAATGATGCCATATTCCTGATGAAATACCCGCAATTCCTGCGACGGGTAACGACCGCAGACCAATTAACTGTTGTAGAGCAATATACTTAAAAAGAGGGGGGCGAATGTAAGATGTACACAAGTAAATAAAATAAGGAGAATGCTCAATGAAGAATCGGTTGTTTACTGTTATTTTTCTCATGGTCTTTATGGTTACGCTACCCAGCAATGCCCAGGCGACCTCCACGGCTACGGCAGACCTAAAAGCCCTGGTATATGTAAAACTTAACTCCACAAACGAAGTGAGTGCCTTTAGCTCAACCCGGCTGCCGATCTACACCCGGTTGGATGGAGGCGTGCTGACAGGTGCAGATCCAAATGGCCAGCAGGCTTTGCAGGAAGCCGGGCTGCGCTTTTTGGTGCTCGACCCTGTATTGGGATCAGGCTCATATTACCTGGCAGCAACCCGATCCAGCCTCCAGGCCCCGGACTATTCCCTGTATGGCCAGGTCTTGCTTGAGACCCCCAATGCAGTACTCCTGCGTATGGACTCATCACAGGTTGGCCCACTGGCACAGGCTGGGGTGGAATTAAGCAAGATCACGCTTACTGCCAAGCCGTTGCCTTTAGTTCAAGGTGAGGGTGGGGTCCCAGATCTAATCGACCCTGACCCGATCGTGCAGGGGATGATCGACCAGGTTACCCAGGAGCAGGTTTACCAATACGATCGTGAGCTGGCAGGTGAGTTGCCTGTCTTTGTGGATGGCGACTGGTATACCATCACTTTCTCGCTATACCTATAGCGGGACACCCATCGAAAAAACCATGCACTATGTTTTTCAGCATATGCAAAGCCTTGGCCTGGGTGCTCAGTATCACACATGGGGTGGGCTGAATTATCCCAATGTTATTGGTGAGATCACGGGCTCAACCAATCCTGATGATATCTTCATTATTGGGGCACATATTGATGACGTGCAGGGTACAAAAGGTGCGGATGATAACGCCAGCGGTTCGGTGGCGACTCTCCTGGCAGCTGACATCCTGTCTCAGTATCAATGGGGCTGCACCCTGCGCTTCGCCTTTTGGACCGGCGAGGAACAGGGGCTTGATGGAAGTTATGCCTACGCCCAGCGGGCATACAACAATGGAGAGAATATCATTGGCTATCTTAACCTGGACATGATCGCCTGGAACACGATCGGTTCTGACCCTTATATCAATCTTTTCTATTCGAGCAGCATCCCAGAATCCCAGCAGTTGGCATACCTCTATGCTGATGTGATCGATGCCTATGATATCAACCTGCTGACCCGGTTTGGTGCAGATACGTGGGGCAGCGACCATAATTCGTTCTGGGATTTTGGCTATTCCTCCATCCTGGCAATCGAGGACGAGCTGGGTGGTGACTTTAACCCTTATTATCACGGTCCCGGAGATACCCCTGCCAATACCGACCCGGTATACTTCACCAATTTTGTCAAAGCATCCGTAGGTACATTTGCCCACATGAACGGCTGCCGCATTTCCACCGGCATCCTGGGTGGGCAGGTCACCGCGGTTGAGGATGGGGCACCCCTTGAGGGGGTAAGCATGAGTGCAGATGACGGGCAGGGAGCAGTATATCCAGCCATCACTGACGCAAGTGGTTATTACACCATGACCCTACCCATAGGTACCTACACGGTCACTGCTTCATTGGATGGTTATTTACCCATCTCACAGATCACATCCATCACCGCAGGTCAAATCACCACCCTGGATTTTGCCCTACAAGGCTTCTGCCAGCCTGTGTTTGGCTTGGACTTCACCTGGATGCCAGTTGAGCCATTCATCGGTGATGTAGTTACCTTCACCGCTACAGCCAGCGGTACTGAGCCAGTTGAGTTCAAATGGAGTTTTGGGGATACATTCACCAGCACGGGTACCACGGTCGCACACGCCTATGCAGAGGCGAATACCTACAGTGTTGAGTTATATGGCACCAATGCCTGCAGCACATTGCAGGTAGATAAGGATATTACAATAGTACAAAGGATATGGGAATTCTTCCTGCCCTTACTCAACAAATAGGGACCCTAAAACGAGTGTTTACGAAACCAGGTGGCTCGATCGAGCCACCTGGTTATATTTTTGAGCGCTGACTACCGCCTGAAAACCAGCGGGAGACGGAAAAGGTTACCACCGATAAAAATCACTCTGCGATCGTGGTCGACTACATTGTTTCCACTGCCCTCATCATAGAATAGCTCAGCACGGACACCAACCACCCCAACCTCCAGCCCGCTGGTAAAAACAGTGCTCATCTGCCCGGAAGCGTCGGTATGACCAATGATCACCTCCTCACCGCCCGTGAGCGTCCCCATCTGCCCGTCACCTTCCACGCCAATCTGGACGAGTTGGTTGGGCACAGGGTCACCCCATTGATCCCGCACCGTGGCAACCAGAGTTGCAGTCGAAATACCATCGGCAGGCAGCTGGTTGTCGGAGACGGATAGCGTGATCTGGTCGGGCAGAGGGTTGATGATCTCTATCTCGGTTGAAGCCGTCACGTCATTATCAGTCTGTGCCATGATGATAGCCGTGCCCAGGTAGGAACCACTGGTGTAGGTAGCGGTAAAGGAACCTTGTTCCGTTTGGACAATCATCGGGTCGACCTCACCGGTGTTGGCGATGAGTTGGACCGTGGTCCCATCAGCAACTGCCACTCCCTGGATGTCGGTTACGAAGTATTCTATGACAGCAGAATCACCATTTGGTCGCAGGTAGTTGGTGGGGTTAAATATATGAATATTGTACGGCGGGCGATGGCGAGTGATGCGTGCACTGGCTGAATCGCTGATTTCGCCCTTTTCTATTTCGGTTAATGAAATGGTAATGATCCCCGTGGTGCCACTGTGCAGGTAGTTACTCGTGCCGTCGGTCATGTAGACATCATAAGTGACGGTGGCAGAATGACCGGCATCCATGCAGGCAATAGGAAGCCATCCGAAATCAATCCACCATCCTTCAGGGGCATCATAGGTGACCCAGTAACAATGATCAACCAGACTATTGTTGGAGAGCTGGAACTGCAGCTCGGTGACCCCGCCAAAATTAGCCCCATCACCCAGCGAAGTGAATTCAATCGGCTGGAAGGAATATGGCACCGGGTCAATGCGTACAAACTCTTCGCCGTTATGGTACCCTTTCAGGGTTAGATAAACACTACCCACACCCAGGTAGAACGACCCGGAACCGTACACGCCATCACAGGCTTCGCCATCGTTGTGCATGCCATCGTCATGGAAGCCGATACTGTAGCCGACAGGAGAGCCATCCAGTTCATGGAAGAGCCCAGTCAGCTCGCAGTTATCCACCTGCCCAGTCACCTCGACCAGTAATTGCTGCGTGCCAGTAGGCAGAGTGTGGTCATTTTGGTTTTCCACGGCAATCGGGCTGGTAGCAAAACTGGTGAATGAATATGTGCCTGAACCGGTATTCCCCGCATCCACCACGGCATGCCAGTCACCAACGCGATCATACGTATTAACCTGCACGTACTGCACCAGGTCGAGGTCTAGGCACAGGGTGCCGGGGGTCGCACAGTTGACCGGGGCCCCATCTGGGGTAGTAACTGCCAAAGGCTCAAAGGAGCCACTGTAGCCAGTGAGCAGGAAGCCAATGGCTTCCATGGTGCTGTCTACTGCCACTGCATAGGTCTTGCTTGGTTGAGGAGGGGCAGGAGTAAATTTATAGCCGGTGTCGGCGCATCCGTAGTTTTCATCGTTGTAGCTGATCTGCACTGCGTCGTTGCCTTCACCGTTTTCGAGACCGATCGTGGCACTCTCTGCACAGGCTGGCCCAGTCTGGTACTGGTAGCGGATCTCGCCTGTCTCCAGGTTGAGCAGGACTTCAAAAGTATTAATGATGAGCGGCTCGTTCTGGTTGTACTGGTATTGGTCGTATTCGATCACATACCAGTCGCCCTCCTGTATGGTGTAAATAAAACCCTGACAGGCAGCGGAGGATGCCTCGCCGGGTGGGCAGTAAGGCTTGATGTTATCCCAGTATGGATAGACGACGTTGTTAGGCACCGCAGGGTTCGGGAGCTCTGTGTTGTTGGATGCAAAGCCGTTGTAGTTGCCAAAAGTTATATAGCCATCTTCGAAAACATGCGCCACGCTAAAAGGTCCATGATTGTAATATTCGAAGTGCGGGGAGGGGAGGATCAGATCCAGTTGCTGGGTGTCTGTCGGGTTGCCCCGATTTTCCCCAAGGCGAGCATCGATCCACTCGAATTCCCAATCCAGATAATCCCACTGATAGGTAGCCTGGTCGCTGACGTAATCGGACCATCGACCGGCACCGGCACTGTTGGTGATCTGGGCAAGCAGGATATCGGCTGCATCCTCCACCTGGCTCTCGTCGACATACAGGAATTGCCCGCCACTATTGATTGCCGTGAGCAAGTAAGGCACAAGACCGCCCGGGACATCGTCTGCCATTAAGCCAAGTTCTCCGCGTGCCTGGCCATGGGTGAGGCGTTCAGACATCAAGGCTTGCTGTTCTTCGGGGGCAAGACCCTCAAGCATCTCTGTTGAGACCGGTCCTGGGGGTGTGGTGTTTTCACCCTTTGCGCATAACCCCATCAGTGCCATTGAAGCGCGCAGCTGGTTTTCATTCAACACCTGGCGAAGATTCTCCACCGAGGGACTCTGGGTGGTATCGCCATCGGTAAACAACCAGACATCGCCTTTTTCTTTATCATCCACCGCCTGGGCAAGGGCAAGCAAGGCATTCACTTCACAGTTGGGGTCTGCATCAGAGATGGTGGTTAGGGCGTTGATCGGCTCGATCAGGCTCTCGGGGTAGAATTGCCCGGCGAAGGCAGGCTGATTGGCGATGTTGGTATTGTTGAATAGCTCCAGGGTGAATTCGGTGCCTATCGGGTCACCACCCAGGTCATTGACTGCCTCCTTGAAAAGGGTCTGCATGGCGCTGAACTTGGGACCATTCATGCTGAAGGAGTTATCGGCCACGTAGGTAAGCTGGTTCCACCAGCGATAGATATCCACTGCGCTGTAGTCACTCGTAATGGAAGCATCCGTTGAGTTTTCAGCAATTAGCTTGCCAGGCGTGAGGGTATAGCCAGTATTCTGCTTCACTGATGCGGCGGTTTGATAGTCGTGCGGGTTGCCATAATCGATCCAGCCGCGCATATAGGTATCAAAGTTGCAGGTGTCATCGAAGTCGCCATAAGCAATATCGTAAAACACATCAGAAATATACACGGACTGGATTGCAGCGTGCCCGTAACCGACCTGATCCTGACCATCCCGTCCGTCAATTCCGCTGTCATTTAAATCCCACAGGGCCCTGGCAAGCGCTCCTTCGTTCTCAATGGTCACTGGACAGTCATAACAGGTTTCAAGATTCTTTTTATGAGCTGTACCAGCGCCATCGACATCAATATAATAATTTGCATCAGGGAAACCGTACACAGCGCGAACTGCACTCGGATAATAATCAGCATATCCCTCAGACCAGGCCATTTCAGAGTCGATGATTTCATTCCAGCTATGGTCACCTCCCGGGTTTTCGTCACAGCTGTAATAGTCATCGGCAGAATGACTCCACTCATGCATGATGGGCAATTCATCCCACTGGTCGGGGTTGGAGGGATTGTCAGCGATGGTAATTTCTTCCCAGGTTGGATTGTAATAGGAGCCATCTTCTCCATATCCAGGCTCCCAGTGAATCTCCGTCTCATGATCGAAGCTCCCCCCGCTGTTCAGCCAAAGCTCACGCGCTAGCCAGGCAGCATCGACAATATTGAAGATGGAACTCCAGTTATAGCCCAGGTTGATATAAAAATCGAGCGTGCCACCCCCTGATGATTGCACATCGGTATCATATTCATACTTCTCATCGAAATAGGATGTATCCTCAACATAAACAATCGGGTCACCGCGCTCTGCTGTGATACGCAGGTAGATCTCGAGATCACCACCGAACGGTCCATCATCATCGCAGAAAGATCCGGCAACAAAGCCATTGGCATCCGTACCCAGCGTCCCATAGGAATCATCGAAGACCGTGTCCGATTCGCGGAACTCAATCCCCACCCCCGCCAGGGGTATAGTGTATGGTGTGCCGTAGCCATCCTTGGTGACCGGGTATTCGATCCGGGTGGCATGCACGAAGATGGTGAAGCAAGGGTCATCATTGGGTGAGTTTTGAGTACTATCAGCTGGTGTGTTATAAACTATGACCTCGTTTTCAGGCCCGCTCCGTGCCGGGCGATGGGCATCCGGGTCCTTATCAGTGACGCGTGATCCATTCGGGTCGATGATGAAAAAGAGCACGCCTGAAGTACCATAGGTTTGTTCTGGTGCTATGCGCAGGGTAACTGAGACAGCAATTTTATAAGTCCCTGCGGTGGGGAAACTGAGCGTGCGCTGGGAAGCGACCGCCTGATTCATAGGGGCGTCTGAGAAAGTGTCATATTCGGCCTCCAACAGCTGCACGGCCTCAGGGATGACCCAGTGGAATTCGAGCTCAGGGGCATCGAGCAGGGGAGTAGCTTCAATCGATAGCTTTGCAGTGCCACCCGGGAGAGGGGCACCATCAGCACGCAGGGTAAGCTCGACGCCTTTATCACGCCCCCCCGCATGGTCCTCAGCCGGTCCACCTTGCGCACGCACAGGACCGCCCGGGAAAAACAGACTGAAAACAATCAATAAAGCTACAGCCAGGTGAAGTACCTTTATTTTTGACATGTCATTTCTCCTTTGGTAGACCTATGCAGGGTTTCTATATTGTTGAAGGAGCGTGAATGTGCGTGTTATTAATTTTGGATTAATTTGGGTGATAATATAGTATATAATTTCCAACGGTATGTCAAGCAAAACGGGTCCATCTTGTCTGCCAGGCATTTCTGAGCAATAAACACATGGCTCAATGTTCATATGTGTATTGATTTCAATCCCGTTACAAATGCTCAAAAATTGGAGGCGTTTAATGAAAAACCGTTTCTTTACCGTTATATTGCTTTTGATTTTACTGGTTTCCCTGACCGGGAATGCCAGGGCAACATCGCCAATATCATCGGATTCTAAAGCGCTGATATATGTAAATATTGGCTCACCAGATGATATAAGCCGTTTTGCTTCAACAGAGTTACCCATGTATGCCATGCTTGATGAAGGCTTGCTGACAGGTGCTGACCGAGCTGGCCAGCGAGCATTGGATCATGCAGGCTTGAGTTTTCAAGTAGTTGACACTGACTTACGCTCAGGCCCGTATTATGTTGCAGAGACCCGATCAAGCCGGGCAATTCCTGATTATTCGATGTATGGGAGGGTCCTGCTTGAAATCACCAATGGCGTGCTGCTGCAGATGAACCCATCGCAGGTGGATGCCCTAGCCCAGGCTGGAGCCGAGTTACGTGCCATCAGCCTTACTCCCAAGCCATTACCGGCAGCACTGGGCAATGAAGTATTTCCTGATGTGGTCGAACCTGACCCTATTATTCAGGGGATGATGGACCAGGTCGCTACGGATCAAATTTATCAATATGACCAGGGTTTGGCAGGGGAGATACCGGTATGGGTGGATGGGGGTTCGTATACCATCACTTCACGCTATACTTACAGCGGCACACCCATTGAGAAAACCATGCATTACGTTGGTCAGCATATGGCTGACCTGGGTCTCGATGTTGAGTATCACCAATGGGAAGGTGTAACCTATCCAAACGTGATCGGTGAGATACCAGGACTGACCAACCCCGAAGATATCTTAGTCATTGGTGCCCATATCGATGACGTCCAGGGAACCCCTGGTGCAGATGATAATGCCAGTGGCTCAGTCGCCACTTTAGTGGCAGCTGACATTCTGTCTCAATACCAGTGGGGATGTACTTTACGTTTTGCACTGTGGACAGGGGAAGAGCAAGGGCTTAACGGTAGCGCTGCCTATGCCCAGCGCTCATACAATATGGGGGAGAATATCGTCGGTTATCTCAACCTGGATATGATCGCCTGGAATACCATCAATAGTCAACCAACAATTTACCTCGGCTATGGGTCGTCAGTTCCACCTTCGCTTGACCTGGCGAACTTATTTGCAGATGTAGTGGATGCATATAATATAGACCTACTTCCGGTGATTGGTACTCAATTTTATGGATCGAGTGATCACACCTCTTTTCTCGAATATGGATACCCTGCCATCCTTGGCATCGAAGGAGCTGATGATTTCAACCCCTACTATCATGGATCTGGTGATACCACGGCACATACCGACCCGGTTTACTTCACCAATTACGTCAAAGCATCCGTTGGTACATTTGCTCACATGAGCAACTGCCTGATCCCCAGTGGGATCGGAAACCTGGACGGCCATGTCACCGCGGCAGCGGGTGGAGATCCGATTGAAGGCGCTACAGTGACCGCCGAAGACAGCCGAGGTTACTCTTATTCGACAACCACAGATTTCAGCGGTTATTACACCCGCACCCTGATGGAAGATACCTATACCGTCACCGCTGTTGCCTACAGCTACCTGCCTTCCACGATCAGTGGGGTAGTCATCACTACGGATACCGTGACCACACAAGACTTTGCCCTGGTGACTGCACCCACCTCTATCGTATCGGGCACGGTCACTGAGAGTGGTAGCGGGTTACCCCTGTTGGCAGAAATCAAATTTATAGGCTCACCGATCACGGTCTGGTCAGATCCTTCCACCGGTTTTTACCAGGCGGAATTGCCTGAAGACAGCTATACGATGGAAGTTAGATCTGCTCTTCATCTCTCGCAGGAGCGTGATATAGTCCTGGACCACAACCAGATCCAGAATTTTGCCCTGGATCCATTACCGTGCATCCTGCTGGTGGACGACGATCAAAATAATCCAGATGTACGCAGCTACTTAACATCTGCCTTGAATGACCTTTCTTATGAGTATAACGTCTGGGATATAAGCACACAGGGTGACCCTGGAGAAGCGGATCTAAGTGGTTATAAACATGTCTTATGGACCACAGGTCGACCGTCTTCAAATACATTCACCGGGGCAAATGAAGCTGCAGTTGGAGCTTACCTGGATGAAGGCGGAAACTTTTTCTTATCCAGCCATGAGTATCTGTATGAGTTTGGTCTCACACCATTTGGCACCAGTTATCTCGGAATCTCCAGTTATACCAATGATGTTCAAAGGGGTGATGTCACAGGCAACGCAGGTAATCCCATCGGTGATGGACTGGGACCCTATTCATTGTCCATGCCACCGGGTTGGACCACCAACTGGTCAGACAATGTGACCGGTCCCAATGCACCTTTCCGCTGGGTCGGTACAGGCCAGAATAACTCGGTGAACAAGAATGGTGGAACCTTCCACAGTGCATTTTTTGCATGGCCATTTGAAGGACTGTCCAACCTGTCTGCCCGGAGCGATGTATTAGGTTCCGTTGTCGAGTGGTTTGGTGGCTGTGGATCAACCGACGGATTACTGGAAGGGCACGTTACTGATGCGGGTACTGGTGCTCCGCTAGAGGGTGCACTGGTAACCGCCACACCAGGTGTGGCAGATGTTCAGGGCATCACCGACCCAACCGGTCATTACAGCATGACCCTGCCGGCAGGAACATACACAGTCACTGCCTCCCTGGATGGCTATATCACCCAATCGGCAGCTGCCACCATTGTAGCCGACCAGGTCACCACGCTCGATTTTGCCCTTCAACCAATTTGCGATCCAGTGACCGGTCTTGATTTTTCCTGGCTGCCAGCTGATCCATTCATAGGAGATGTAGTCACCTTCACCGCAACAGCCAGCGGAACTGAACCGATTGACTTTCAATGGGAATTCGGGGATACATTTACTGGCACAGGCGCCACGGTCACTCACACCTACCCGGAGGCAATGACA
Source organism: uncultured Chloroflexia bacterium (assembly GCA_963822175.1). GTDB lineage: Bacteria > Chloroflexota > Anaerolineae > Anaerolineales > UBA4823 > FEB-25. The sequence goes on from CAWGGJ010000009.1 coordinate 76,519, forward strand.
TACACAGTCTCCCTATCAGCAACCAATGCATGTGGAACAGATCAGGCAAGTAAGGAAATTACGGTCTGGCAGCAAATCTGGGAGTTTTTCTTACCCCTGGTGGGCAATAACTAATCAAGTTTTTACCACTTTGTTCATATCTATACCCTTCATCTTCTCTCTCCCTTACCTTTTGTGGAGAGGGAAGATGAAGTAATTATTCTATATATTTATTATTAATCTATATATAGTATTAGTAGTAGAGAGTGTTGATAAGTGGAGAACGGTATATCCGGTACACATCATCCCCATAGGTAGTGTCCTGCTATCCAATGACCTTATATATGGGTGATCCTGGTTGATCAAGTATCCACAAGGATGAAGTAAATAATGTGTAACAAAAGTGTATAGCGTGGTATGAAATTTTATGTCGAAAAAATATGTGCATAACTCAATATCTTTCAACATGGAGAGTGCCGTTTACCCAGGTTAATCCCACATAATTGGATAAGTTTTCCACAATTTAGACGACTTATCCACAGTTATTACCAAGTTATCCACAGTTTGCATTGGGATAGTTTTTTACGACAAACCAATCCTCCACCATTGGAAAGTGGTTGGTGTAGAACAGGCAACCCTTGACCACCTGCTAAGGAAAATGGATCGAAAAACCCTTGAAACTACTGGTCAGGGCTTTCCCGATGTTCTGAATGACACTGCAACCTGATAAAGAAAGTGAAAGAAAGACGAACAGGTAAACATTTCGTTTTAGTTTGCTCACCATTTATTCTCCCATGTTGTTTATCCATTAAATCATACTCCTCTTTTTGTAAACAGATGAAAGGATTGACAGATTTTGACAATCCGATTATTCTCCAGTTAGATATATATCTAACATAGACGTTTGTCTAAATAAAAAAAAATCACGTTGATTTTTGTATCTAAGGTGTGCAATGATCTCAATCCAGGCTCCGGCGATCCAATGGGGATGGGGTACGGCATATGATCTGTTTGCCAGCCTGCACGTGTTGCACCACCCCGAAAAATTTGGGTTGCGGGGCGCCTGGGCTGCAGGGGTACGTTCACGCCTGACCCTGCAGCAGCGTACGATCCTGGAGGACGCTGAAGAAGTGTTATTTAGCAGCCCGATCGGGTGGGTGTCAACCCTGCCTGAACCCAAGGAGGCGGCAACCCTGCTTTGGTCATTAAGCCAAGTTGCACCTGCCGAGCGATTGCCCACCCTGGCATATCACACCAACGTATCACCAGGTGTTTGGCAAAGGCTTAAAGAAGTGGGGAAAAGAAAAATATGGAATGATGATGACATCAGTTATTTAAGCTCTATTTACCAACAAGAGCAGCGATCCATCCACTCCAATGAGCTTATCACCATGCTGGATTGGTGGGCACGTCCCGAGGAGTTTGGCGAGCGTTACCTGGAAGCACTGCAGGCATATGTGGCAGTATTCTTTGCTGAGGAAGAGAAAAGGATAAGACCGTACTTGCAGCAGGCACTGGCAAGAGCACAGGAGATGGAAAAGCAGCTGGAATTTTCAGACCTGATGGTCGAATTATCCCAGGGGGTGAAGATTACCGCCTTCGAACAGGCAGATGAGGTTTTATTTGCTCCTTCTTACTGGATGACTCCATTGGTAATGTATGATTGCATTGTTGAGAAGCACTGGGTGGTACTCTACGGGGCACGCCCTGCAGATGTTGCCCTGGTACCCGGGGAGGTGATTCCGGATGCCATGCTCAGGGCGATAAAAGCGCTCTCGGACCCTACGCGTCTGCTCATCCTGCGCTATTTAAGCGATCAATCCCAAACTCCTTCCCAACTCGCCCGAAAATTGCGGCTGCGGCTACCAACGGTTGTTCATCATTTGAGTGCTTTACGCCTGGCAGGCTTGCTATTCATTTCCATGGAAGCTGGGGAGGAAAAGCGCTATACCGTACGGGAAACAGCCATCAAAGAGACTTTTGAGGCACTGCGAAAGTTTCTCTTGGTGGATTTGGAGAGGTAACGCATGATTTTAAGGATTAAGCGAGGCTTGCGGGATTACTGGGAGCACCTGGTGGCTTTCAGGCCGAACGCGCGCCTGTACTTAATCTATGCGATTATCGCCGGCGTAGCCATGGGGATCTACCGCCTGACTATTTAATTTCTATATTGCCAGCCTGGGCTTTGATGAGAAGCTGATGGGGAACCTTTTTACCACCAGCAGTTTTGCTGCGTTGATCTTTGCCCTACCCATGGGATACCTGGCGGATATCCTCGGCCGAAAAGCATCTCTGCTCATTTCAGGGTTAATCATCAGCCTCAGCATAGGTATGATGGTCGTTGTACCGGTCATCCCGGTTCTCTATGCCATGAATATTCTCTCGGGGATTGCTCAAAGCCTGGCCGCGGTTACGATGAGCCCGTTCCTGATGGAGAACAGTGGAGAGCGTGAGCGCACGTATTTGTTTAGCTTTAGCTCCGGGATGCAGATGGTTTCGGCCTCAGTGGGCAACTGGATTGGTGGCTATTTACCTACATGGCTAGGAGAAATCCTCAATGTAGACGCAACCAGCAGCCAGGCATATGGAACCTCCATCATGGTTGTGGCAATCGCATTGGCTGTGGGGCTCATTCCGTTGTTCTTGATCAAGATGCCGCGCCTCATGCACGGAGAACGGACGGTCTTTGCCCCGATTTCCTATGCTGCCAAAAACCCGAAGAAATTGACCAAGCTTGTCCTGCCTATGCTGATCACCTCACTAGGTGCCGGCTTGATCATGCCATTCATGAATGTATTCTTCCGCGTCCAATACAACCAACCAGATCAGGTGATAGGGGTATTATTTGCCTGGGGTTCACTGGCAATGGGACTGGGCTTGCTGATCGCCCCTCCGTTAGCGGACCGATTCGGCAAAATTCAAGTTGTGGTTATAACCCAGGCGCTATCGATTCCATTTCTGATCCTTTTGGGATTCTCCCCGCTGTTTTGGATCAGTGCGTCGGCATACTACATCCGCGTAGCCCTGATGAACATGAGCGGTCCCGTTTACCAGACCTTCGTCATGGAAAAGGTGGATGCATCCTCGAGGGCAATGGTTGCCAGCCTGGTAAGCATGGCATGGAACTTTGGATGGGTAATCAGCCCGACGATCAGTGGAATCCTTCAGGTGCGCTATGGCTTTGGTCCACCATTTGCCGGCACGATCATCCTCTACATCATTTCTGTGTTCATGTACTGGTACTTTTGGTGGCGCAAAAGCGAGGATAGCGAATCCGTTCCACCTGTGGCAATACCTGGGTAAAAGCAGTTAAAGATCCAGGGACGCACAAAGTAACTTTTATCTGCTAGATGCATCAAATGGTTTGAATTCATATAACTTATTCTGAAGGAGATAATATTCATGGAAATGATGGTGGATTTTCCGGGTGGAGATCGAGTAGACGCCCATTTTGGTCCTTTCACAGTTTTGACTGATCAAGCGGATGCCAAAGGCAATCCCGGGTCAGCTCCATCCCCGTTCTCGTTATTCCTGGCATCCATTGCCACCTGTGCCGGGATTTACGTGCTCGGTTTTTGCCGGCAGCGCAACCTGCCCACCGATGGAATGAAGATCGTTCAACGGGCACACAGGAACCCTCAGACAGGCATGATCGAAAGTATGGACATCGAGATACAGACCCCGGAAGGATTCCCCGAAAAGTACCTGCCATCCCTGGTGCGCTCGGCGGAATTATGTGCAGTGAAAAAGCACATCGAAAAACCGCCTGTATTCAATGTTTTCACAAAGGCAGCCTAATCGCCGTTGATTTGAACCACGATTCACATAACGAAACCACCCGATGAGCATAATCATCGGGTGGTTCTGGGTAGGTTGGTGCCGAAGGAGGGAATCGAACCCTCATTGCTTACGGAACACGATTTTGAGAATATTACCAGGGAATATATACAGGAGTGAGCCAACCAATTTTATCAGCCAAAGAAAGTAGAGGGGTTTTCGGACTTCACTCTCACCTTGCCCGAGCGCACAGGATTGGAAGCCCTGTGGATAATAACAGGCTATAAACAAAGCTGCCTATTCTCTCCATCATAACATGACCACAGTCTTACCCCTGTTCCTGTGCTAGATGACCTGGATCACAGCGTTTATGCGAGAGGCTTTGTGATGGACTTCATGAGGGCATTGTATCACTGAGGATTCGGATGGGAAATCCCTACTCCACAGTACATTATGTGCTGGTAGCATCGCTAACATCTGTGATGCTAATAGCAATACGAAGACTGCTAAACATTAGGATAGAAGGTGGATTATTTAGAATATTCATATAAAACCCTGGTCTAAGTCTATTTCAAACAAGCGAACTGCGTAACAAGAGTTCAAAATTCTAAAAATGGTTTATCTCGATACCAAGACCCATTTGGTGAAAAATTTCCACAAATTCGATTGTTGCTCTCATCCTTCGGTTTCGGGAGAAGAACCTGATGTAACCGCAGGCTAGCTCCTCCTTGACATAAGTGTAACTTAGCCTCGAATTGGGCGTCAAAATGTACACAATATATACAGTCGATCTTTCCTCTACCGTTTGGCATTTACATTACTCCTCTCAATAGGTAACTATCGTTGTTTACCATTCAATTGATGAGACATACTCCTTATTTTCGTGCCAAGAATAAAGTAGATATCTTGTAGATACACTTGTTTCAAGAAAGATCTATAGGTAATTAGACTTCCGCAGCATCCAGTTTGTTAGGCACTTCTCCATGTAACTTCCGCCAAATGCCTTCGCTGACGAAAACTTGGCTGCCGATAGGTACTGTTTCTTTTGTGCCTTCGGAAAATATGAGACCTAGAGAATAGGAGATACCACTAATCCCATGACCCCACCCCCATGCAAAACTTACTAAAAAGCTTTCTTCAGTTCCGTCGGGTCGTCTGATAACCACTTCGTCTGAAAACGGATTGAATCGCCAATCATCAGGATTGTCAAGCCAATGGCAACCATGAGCCTCTACCTTTATCAAGATGGTATTCAACGGTAAGTAGTAGTTCCATAGTCAATCTATTATACACTTATACGTGTAGTAGCTCAGGCGCAGGGGAAAATCGGCTTTTGTGGCTTTATAGTCTTTTAGCCTAAACTTGAGCCTGTTAGCCACCATCCCATAGTTTCAATCTTGCGATAACGTAACGATTTTACTGGAAGCGATTCCTTTGCCATTATTGACAGTTCTTGTAGAGACGCCTCTTTGCCATACACCCTGGCTAAATGATATGGTAATTGTGGAACTGAAACATTCCAACGTCAATCATTGACCGTAAGACTTCACCAAGATCGAGCAAATAATAGGGTCGTATTTTGGTTAATTAATCGAGCAGATAGCCTGAAACCACTGATAGTTTATATTGCCTCTTTGAAATACAAACATACACCCCCAAAATATCTCTTCAGGTCTACATTGAGCTAACATTGAACCCCAACGGTGATCTTCTTGAGGGTCTATAGTATGTCCATAAGAATTGATTATTTCCTGATATATTTGCTCTCGATCCATATACCCTGACGATTTATTTGAAAATATCAAAATCGAAATTGCTGAAGGAAGTCACGCAACAAGATACGCTTGCGGAATAACCTGACGGTCATGTAGGTGAGAATAAATGACCCAACGAAAAGTACTCCCATCAGAGTATGGAAGGCATCAGACAGCCCTGGCGAAATCCAGATACTCAGACGGCCTAATATGTAGAAATAAACTCCCATGGGTATCAGGTAAAGAAATACCACTAAAAGATCTCTAATCAAATGATAGATGAGTTCACCACCAAAGAGCATAATACTGTGCACCCAATCGTTTTGAGTATCTGCTACTCCGTAGTAGCCCGACTGCTTTTGACCTGCAGACGAGCCTGTTCGAGGGTTTGACGAATAAGCCGTGCTGGACGATCTTGGTTCAGAACGAGTCGGATGGAAAGAGGTAGGCTGGTCCATTATTAGGATCGCAAGAAATCGTATCGGCACGAATGAGCGGAGCTACCCAGAATTGCATAGTCTTTGTTGATTAACTGCATTTGGGCAATATCCACAGAAACCGTGGATACATCAGGATGGTAACGAAACGCCAAGCGGCGATAGGCGCTTCGAATCTGGTGATAAGAAGCGGAGGGGCTTAGTTCGAGAACTGCATAATAATCAATCATATCGGAAATAAAATAATCTTACTACGTAAAAGTACCGAACGAATTGTCGCCCAACAATATATCCTACGCACTCTTGCTATACTTCAATCTCACACTATTTTATATATTAGATTCAACTCACAAGTGCAACTTTGATGGTTGAAAGAGGTAAGCTGCGGTAGGATAAGCCTCTAGAGACCGCCAAGTCAAAGGAGTGCTTATGAGCTACACGCAGCTTACCCAAGAACAAAGATACCAGATATATGCCTTGTTGAAAATGGGTCACAATCGAACGGAGATCGCCGAAGTGATTGAAATGCATAAAGCCAACATAAGTCGGGAGCTGGGCCGCAATAGCGGTCTTCGAGGCTACCGACCCAAGCAGGCTCATCACAAGGCACTTAGTCGCCGAAATCATAGCCAAGCTCGGATCATGCCAGAAATTTGGGAGATGATCGAGGCGAAACTTCGTCTGGAGTGGAGCCCGGAGCAAGTCTCGGGATGGTTGCACAGGCATCACGCGATCCAAGTCAGTCACGAGTGGATTTACCAGCACATTCTGGTGGACAAACAGGCGGGAGGTGATCTGTATCGTCATCTACGCTGCCAAAAGAAACGACGCAAACGCTATGGCAGCTATGACCGTCGTGGTAAGCTGCCAAACCGAGTGAGCATTGAAGAACGACCGGTGATTGTCGAACAACGCCAGCGGATCGGCGATTGGGAAGTAGACACGATCATTGGCAAAGGACATCATCAGGGGATTGTCACCCTGATTGAACGCAAATCTCGCTTCGCTTTGCTGTCCAAAGTTGAACAGCGTACTGCCGACCAGGTGAGCAAAGCCATGATTGCCCTGCTCCTGCCAGTATCGGACCGATTTCATACGATCACTGCTGATAATGGCAAGGAGTTTGCTGAACATGAAAGGATAGCCCATGAACTGCAAGTCTATTTCTTTTTTGCTCATCCTAATGCCGCCTGGGAAAGAGGTCCAAACGAAAACATGAATGGCTTAGTTCGACAATACATTCCCAAAAAGCGTAATTTTGCATCTGTCACTACGTAGAATTGATCCAGATCATGAAACGTTTGAATTATCGTCCAAGAAAATGTCTTGACTTTATGTCACCTTTTGAAGTATTCTTTAATCAGTCTGTTGCACTAACAAGTTGAATCCACATACTAAAACATAAATATATCTTTTGTTTTGTCTACACATCCAATAGGACTTCAATTATTAGCTGCATATCCCTCCCTCAGTTCTTCCCCCTCAGTTTGTCGACGATCTTCTCGGCCCAGGATTTGTTCCGCTTCAACTCCTCGAAATCCGATAAACACTGGTCAAGCCAGGCGTAGTACCATTCCAGGAAGGTAGGCAAACCCGAAAGAGAAGGCCAATTGGTTTCCTCTTGGTATCTTTGCTGCCACCCAATACCTAGATGTTTAGGTGGCCGAAACCAATAATTTAGCTCATCTATATTAGGAACCGAATCTGCACAAAGTTCTACCAGTCTTCCAGCCAATTCTCCAGAAGTCACTAAATAATGCCAAAAATCGTACTCTGAACAGATTGGAATACAGCCGTTTGTCGGCCAATATATTTTAACAGCAGCTTGACGCCCTTCACTCATTACCCACTCGCCCTGTGCCTGTGCCTGTTCCAGACTCATTGGGAACGGTTGATCCGGCTTTGGAGGCCCGGTGGGGTCTTTTGCACTTAACCACTCATCGAACAAATTACGAAGAATCTCACCAGGGCTAAGCAGACCGTAAGATGGCCCTGCGCCATAGCCTATTTCCAGGAGAAACTGGCGGTAATCTTCGGGCAAGCGAACACCCAACTTGCTCTCCAAACTTTCTATTTCGCCATTCGATAGAGGATAGCTCTTGTATTGGTGTGTTTCAGAACCGAAGACCTGTAGTTGTTTGTCGAGATCTTTTAGGAGCTTTAGCATGTACCTTATTTCTTCCAAATGTGGGGTTTCTCTCTCATCCATATCTCTGAACTTTGTCTGGATCACACCTACTCATCTGTATCGTAAAAGAAAATGTCATGTATTTTTAATCCCGCCAATTCTTGAGCACATTATACAGGTATACAATTTTCAATACAAATGCTCCAGATATGAATACATCATAAAACTACCCCTGTATGTTGTAAACATGGTTATATAAGGGGGTATCACTCACCTAAAGTGAACACGGCTGTGCATACAATTAAATATTCTTTCCTCTTGGTGTCAGTGACCCCAGAGGGCATCGCCTGGACACCTGGGGGTGGAGATAGGTACCATGCTGCCTATTAACCCACGTCTTATCACATGGATTCACCAGTCCCCTCGATTGAAACAGGCTTTTTTGAATCTGCAACGAAAGGATAATAGAATTTAACGCACACTATCTTTATAAAAAGAAAAATGGTAATCTTCGTATTTTCCCCTCAATGGGGGTATTTATCGAGAAGATTACCATCATAGAAGCTATTGGTGCCGAAGGAGGGAATCGAACCCTCATTCCTTACGGAACACGATTTTGAGTCGTGCGCGTCTGCCTATTCCGCCACTTCGGCAAGTTGGTTTGCAAATTATACCCGAAACTGGTATGAAAGTTTAGGGCTTCGCCCAACCGCAGTATAATCTCCCAAGAAGAATATTGACGGGTATAATACCTCGTCTAAAATGGGAGATAGAGCATGAGACTTGGAATCATTGGCCTGCCTCAATCTGGAAAAACCACCGTTTTTAATGCGCTAACACGTGGTCATCAGCCATTGACCACCAGCGGAGGTCGTTTCGACGTCCATACTGGCGTGGTGGACGTTCCGGATGGGCGCGTGGATCGATTATCAGAGCTATTTAAGCCCAAGAAAACCATCTATGCCAAGGTCACTTATGCTGACATTGCCGGGTTGGAGGGTAGTAAAAGTGCCATTTCCGGTCAACTACTCAATTTAATCACCCAAATGGATGGCTTATTGCATGTGGTGCGCTGTTTCGAGGACGTCGATGTACCCCACCCATCCGGCACTGTGAATCCCTTGCGCGATATTGCCACCATGGACTCAGAGCTGCTGCTTAATGACATGATCGCGGTGGAACGCAAGCTGGAACGCCTGGCAGAAGAGCGTAAAAAAGGGGGCGGGCGCGAGCGAGCCGTCATTGAGCGTGAATTCGTGCTTTTCGAGCGATTTAAAGAAACCCTCTCAGGCGAGGTTCCGTTGCGGGAGATCACACTGACAACCGAAGAAGAGAAAACGCTTTCAGGCTTTGGTTTCCTGACCCGTAAGCCCATGATGGTGCTGCTCAATCTTCATGAAGGGCAGGAAATGCCCCCCGTGGAGTATCCACATGCACACAGCAATCTTGCCGCGCTGCAGGGCAAGCTGGAGATGGAAATTGCGCAGTTATCCAGTGAAGATGCAGAGCTCTTTATGACAGAGTTTGGCATTACCGAGCTTGGGCTGGCACGGGTCATTCGCCTGTCATACGACTTGCTAGGATTGATCTCGTTTTTTACCGTCGGCCCGGATGAAGTACGCGCATGGACCATAAATCGGGGGTCGTCCGCGTATGAAGCTGCGGGAGAGATCCATTCAGATCTGCAAAAAGGCTTCATCCGCGCTGAAGTGATCCCTTATGACGAGCTGCTTTCACTGGGTGGCTTGAGTGAGGCCAAAGCGAAAGGCCGGTTAAGGCTGGAAGGGAAAGAATACATCGTACGTGATGGAGAGATCGTGCACATTCGATTTAATGTTTGATTTTATCCTTGCCATGAATGGTGAGTTATCCATAAATAGAAAATATTTCCAATTTATTAGGAGACGACAATGACTTTTACACAATCCCCCTGGAGTTTAGCTGATCTGTTTTCATCTCATGACAGTCCTGAAATGAAAGCCGCGTTCGATGAAATCGATGACATGGTGGTTGAGTTCGAAGCCCTACGGCCGAGCCTTTCCCCGGGTATGCCGCAGGAAGCATTCCTGGATGCCATTCGCATGCTTGAAGCCATTTCACGCCTGGCTAACCGCATTGTCACCTTTGCGGGGCTTGGTTTTGCTGCTGACACACAGGACCAGGTGATCCAGGCCTTTCAATCCGATGTTGAAAGCCGCATGGCGATCATTGCCAACCGCACATTGTTTTTCAGCCTGTGGTGGAAGAGCCTGGAGGACATAGAAGCTGAAAGGTTGATGACTGGCTCCGGAGATTATCGCTATTGGCTGGAAGAAATCCGCCATTTTAAACCCCATACCCTGACGGAACCCGAAGAAAAGATTATCAACATCAAGGACGTCACCGGTAGTGCGGCGATCAATAACCTGTACGCCATGATCACCAATCGTTATACATTCCATATAGAAGTGGATGGAGAAAGCAAGGAGCTTACGCGGGGAGAATTAATGGTTTATGCTCGACACTACGACCCTGCTCTGCGAGCAGCTGCCTACCAGGAGCTGTACCGCGTTTATGGCCAGGATGCTCCCATCCTGGGTCAAATGTACCAGACCCTGGTAAGGGATTGGCATAATGAAAACCTGGATATGCGCCACTTTTAACAGCCCTTTGGCAGTGCGGAACCTGTCAAATGATATTCCTGATGATGTGGTCGATACCTTGTTGGGAGTATGCCAGGATAACATTTCCGTTTTTCAACGTTTCTTCCGCCTCAAAGCCCGTTGGTTACAGCTTGAACAGCTAAGGCGCTATGATATTTATGCCCCGGTGATCAAGACAGAGAAGAAATACGAATTTGCCGCTGCTGCCGATATGGTTTTTGAAGCATTCCACCGTTTTGACCCAAGGATCGCAAATTTGGCACAACGGGTGCTTGATCAAAACCACCTTGACAGTGAGGTACGGCGAGGAAAGATGAGTGGAGCCTTTTGTGCTACGGTTGCGCCAGAAATCACTCCGTGGGTTCTGGTTAATTACCAGGAGAAGCCTGATGATGTGGCAACCCTGGCGCACGAGCTGGGCCATGCAATACACTCCCAACTCGCGGCTGATCATAGCCTGTTCACTTTCCATTCATCGCTGCCCCTGGCAGAGACGGCCTCCACATTCGGTGAAATGTTACTGGTGGACGACTTGCTGAGGACAGAAAGTGATGCTTCCGTGCGCCAAACCATGCTTTTCAGGCAGGTTGATGATGCCTATGCCACCGTGATGCGCCAGGCGTACTTTGCCGTGTTCGAACGCCAGGCGCATGAACTGGTTCAGCATGGTGCAACGGTTGACGAATTATCAAACGTTTACCTTGAGAATTTGCATAATCAATTTGGGGATGCTGTTGAGGTGAGTGATGAATTCCGATGGGAGTGGGTATCCATCCCCCATATTTACCAAACGCCATTCTATGTTTATGCCTATACTTTTGGCCAGCTGTTGGTTCTATCCTTGTACAAGCAGTTTAAAATCGAAGGCGAGGCATTCAAGCCACGATATCTTAGCTTGCTGTCAGCAGGTGGGTCAAAATCACCAGAAAAGATATTATCCGACGCAGGGATCGACATGCATAACGCAGGTTTCTGGCAGGGAGGAATGGATGTCATCCGCGGGCTTGTTGAGCAGCTAGAAACCATCCCGTTAGCGAAGTAACCCCAGGGATTTGGAGAACAAATACCCTCCTCCAAATCCCTGTTCTTTTAACCAACACTATTCGTGGCCAAGTTCCTCATCGTCTGTTGGCTCTTCACCTTCAACCGAGGGTAGATCTTCAGCTTTTCGGTCAAGCATTTGCATCTGAGAGGCTACCACCTTGGTGAAGTAGCGGGTTTCTCCATCATGCTCATAGCGATCTGTGCGCAGCTGCCCTTCAAGAAAAACCAGCCTGCCTTTGTGTAAATATTGCTTGCAAATTTCTCCCAGATGGCCCCACGCTTCAATATTGAACCAGTCAGCGGTTTCCTTTTCTTCACCGGTGCTACTCTTCCAGCGGCGGCTAACTGCAACGCTAAATGTACACACCTTCTTGCCTTTAGGCGTGAAGCGTATTTCAGGGTCCTTCCCCAGGTGTCCAATCAATTGGATGCGGTTTAGAGATGGCATGAGAACCTCCGAATAATCATCCCGGTTTCTCTTTATGAAATGAAGAGGTTTTTCCAGGCTTAGTAGGTAATGACTCTTGGCAGCTTCTTTGCCTGTTCGATCCAATCGGTGACCTGAGACTCAACAGGAAGCTTGCGAACAAGTTTCTTTTCCAGGTTTACTGCAACCATCTTTTGAGCAAGGTTGGCAGGCTTCCGCTGAGCCAGTTCTACAACTGTATCTACCCCGGCAGCTTCCAACAGGTCGGAGTACTCCGATCCCACGCCTTTAATGCGATACAGGTCCACATGGTTGACCCATTCGAGGATCAACGCATCGCCGATACCAGTCTTCTCAGCAAGCTCCTTGCGACCTTTGGGTGTTGCACCGGCCTTCAATAATGCGTCAGTTGTACTGATGCCTACCTTTTTAATTTATCAGTATATTTCGTTCCAATTCCTTCAACATCAATGATCTTTGCCATATTTATCTCCTTTTTTAAGTAATTACTTCTTCGGATATAGATAACCTTCAATGAACCTGTCATTGCATTATGTTCACTACAGTCAGGTTGACTGGAACAAAATATGAAGGCTATCCCAGGCTGATTAATTATAATCTTGAATGAAATTAAAGAAAATCATACAGGTAATTAAAAGCAGTAACGCAAGAGACCATCTTGCATCACTGCTTTTATGACCTTTAGTGTTCTGATAAGACTCAAATACCCTAAGTTAGGGGTGGCTCAATGCCTTCTGGCAGGTCAGGCACTTCGCTCATTTCCAGTGCAGGCATGGTGGTCAGGCGGATATAGGTAAGCGTCCATGCGGAGGTGGTGTATGCCCTTAGAACACCACTCAGCAGGAGCAATATCGGCAAATAGATGAAAAAGAGCACGCCAGAAACAAGCATCCCGTTGCGGATCGCCTCTGCGGTGCCTGAAACGAATCCCGCAAATGCCGGGGCACCTACGATGAGTAGCGGCAAACCAATCACTGCCCCGCCAATTAAGCCGACACCCAGCATCAGGATCAGCGACATCACGATCATAGTACCGATGTTATGCCTGACAACTTCCCAGCCACGGCTTATTGCCTTCATAACACTCAAATTTTCAACCACCAGGGCGATGTTTGCCTGCTCGATCACCACGTAAACAGCCCACATCACAGGGATGAGCAGACAGGTCATGGGGATTAAACATAGAGCAAACAGGCCAAAGGTGAGTCCCGTCAGGACGATACCGGGAATAAAGAGAGCCAGGATCACCAGGAAGATGAAGACCCCGATCAGCAGATTTAATCCAAAGACTCGCCAGAAATATACCAGTCCATCGCGCCATAACTCGCCAAATGTAAGGCGCTCCGCGCCTTGCTCGGCTTTCATTGTGCCGCGGATCAGGCCAACCCGCCCAATGGTTCCCAGCAAAATAGCCAGGATAATCACTGCAAGGATAGCCAGGATTCCTAGCGCAATGAGAAACGCAATTGCGGCAGGATCCAGCTGATTGAAGAAGTTTTCAATCTGAGGAAATACATTAGCATCCTCGCTTGAGAAAGTGTATTGGATATTACTGCCCCCCGATCCGGATGATTGTCCGCAGCTGGCAAGAATTCCGAAAATCCATAGCACCTTAAATTTCCAAATAATCTTCAAGGCTCTTTTAAGTACATATCCGAAGTCCATAGCGTTCTCCTTTCTAAAACCTCACTACTCTATACGAAGAAATGATAGATATGTTGCTTAGACGATCTGGTTTGATGGGAATCAATTGTGTATTAATTTTATTCCCATTCAATCGTTGCAGGGGGTTTACTGGTAATATCATAGACCACCCGATTAACCCCAGCAACTTCATTCACAATCCGGTTGGCGATGCGAGCCAGCAGGTCATACGGCAGTCGTGCCCAATCTGCGGTCATGAAATCATCCGTGGTCACCGCCCGTAAGGCGATCGTTTCCTGGTAGGTGCGGCTGTCACCCATCACACCCACAGAACGCACAGGCAGTAGAACAGCAAAAGCCTGAGCAGTGCCTTCGTTTTCATCCATATGCAACAAGCCCGCCCGTGATAGCTCGCCGGTAAAGATCGCATCAGCTTGCCGCAGGCGCTCCAGGCGTTCGGGGGTGATCTCTCCCAGGCAGCGCACTGCCAGCCCGGGGCCGGGGAAAGGTTGCCGCCAGATAAGCTCAGACGGGAGCCCAAGCGCCTCACCCACCTGGCGGACCTCGTCTTTGAAAAGATAGCGTAAAGGTTCGACCAGCTCGAACTGCATATTCTCCGGCAGCCCACCAACATTGTGGTGGCTCTTGATCCTTGCAGCCTGGGACCGGTCGGGGGCGCTGGATTCGACCACATCAGGATAGATGGTCCCCTGGACCAGGAAGCGTGGTCTGCCAAGCTGGTTTGCCTGCGCTTCGAAGATGCGAATGAATTTCTCACCAATGATGCGCCTTTTTTGTTCCGGCTCGAGTATGTTGTGCAGCGCACGCATAAATTCATTGACCGCGTCCACCGCAACCAATTCAGCACCCAGCGTATCCTGGAAAGCCTGCACTACTTGTAATGCTTCTCCCTGGCGTAGCAGGCCATTATCTACGAACACAGCCACAAGCTGATCACCTACGGCGCGGTGAACCAGGGTTGTAGCCACACTCGAATCAACCCCTCCACTGACCGCTGATATGACTCGCTCCGCGCCCACCTGGAGCTGTATGCGCTTAATCGTGTCTGTAATGATGGATGCGGGTGTCCATTCAGGGAGGGCAGCACAAATATCGATTGCAAATCGACGCAGGATGTGGCTGCCATCCTGGGTGTGACGGACTTCGGGATGGAACTGCACACCAAAATAGCGCCTTTTTTCATCTCCTATGGCTGCATAAGGCGAATTGGGCGAAGTCGCCAGGGTGATAAAGCCATCCGGAGGCTGCTCGATGCGGTCGCCGTGTGACATCCATACCAGCCGCTTGCCTTCGCTCAGGAGTGGATTGATACGCTCTGTCTCTACCTCAGCAGGACCATACTCGCGTTTTGTTGAGGCTGCCACCCGGCCACCCAACGCAAAA
Organism: uncultured Chloroflexia bacterium; assembly: GCA_963822175.1. Classification (GTDB taxonomy): domain Bacteria; phylum Chloroflexota; class Anaerolineae; order Anaerolineales; family UBA4823; genus FEB-25. The sequence goes on from CAWGGJ010000009.1 coordinate 91,776, forward strand.
GTAAGCGCCTGCATCCCATAGCAAATACCCAGTACAGGCAGGCGGCTTTCCAAGATATACGGGGGAATCATTGGCGCGTGGGGGTCGTACACCGACGCATGGCTCCCGGAGAGGATAAAACCGCGTGGTTTTAAAGATAATACTTTTTCCGGGGTTTCATTCCACGGAAACAGCTCACAATAGACATGTGCCTCACGCACCCGCCTGGTAATCAGCTGGGCATACTGGGAGCCAAAGTCGATGACGGCGATTGAATCCATTAATACTCTGCAGCAAACTTGATCTGGTTGCCTTCCATGGAGGTGATCTGAACCAGGGCTACGACTGGCACTTGCAGGACAGATAATGCCTCCCGACCACCCTCAAAGGTTTTTTCAATCAGCGCACCAATGCCCACCACCGTGGAGCCTGCAGTTTGAGCCAGGCGCACCAATCCCAGGATGGTGGCACCGGTTGCCAGAAAATCATCAATAATGAGGACACGCTCACCATGCCCGAGATATTCCGGCGAGACGATCAATTCAACCATGCGTCCTTTGGTATGAGATGGGCTGAGGGTCAGGAAAACCTGGTCTGGCATGGTTATTGGCTTGGTTTTTCGGGCATAGACCACGGGCAGATTAAGATGATAAGCGGTGGTCACCGCCGGGGCGATACCAGAGATTTCTGCCGTCAGGACCTTTGTTGCGCCAATATCTCTGAATCGTTGGGCCAGCTCTCTTCCGCATGCGTCCATTAATACGGGATCAACCTGATGATTGATAAACCCATCCACTTTGAGGATACCATTGCCAAGATTTTTGCCTTCACGGCTAATTCTTTCCTGTAATTCTCGCATTAGGGGACTCCTCTTCTAAATCTATAACTCACCTGCCCATCATTTTACAACTCCTTCATCGAAAGAACCAGAGTGAGAGTATGTTAGAATCGCCGAATATGGTCACAAAGACAGGTGATGGTGTTCGACTATATCTAGCCTCGAATTCAGCTCGGCGGAAGGAGCTGTTATCGCTTTGTGGCTGGGAATTTGACCTCCTGGCTGCACAGGTGGATGAAACTCCCCTGCCCGGTGAAGATGGTCTGGATTATGTACAGCGCCTGGCGAAAAGCAAGGTGATGGCATCAGCCAGGCGGGTGGGCGTGGATGGAGTGCTCATTGCCGCCGATACAACCGTGATTGAACGGCAGGGTGATGGTAAAACCCGGATATTGGGTAAGCCCACTGGTCATGATGAAGCTGTGGAGATGTTGCGCTCCTTGCGCAGCCGCACCCATCAGGTCCACACTGCGCTGGCAATCCTATCCACCCAAGACGGCACCTTCTGGTCCGATTTATGCACTACGAATGTGACCATGCGAAACTATCGCGAGGATGAGCTTGAGGATTATGTCGCCAGTGGTGACCCGATGGATAAAGCGGGTGCGTATGCCATTCAACACGCCGGATTCCACCCGGTCGAAAGGCTGGATGGTTGTTATACCAACGTAATGGGACTGCCATTATGTCACCTGACCCGAAGCATATTGCGCCTGGGAATTACTGCGAAAGTAGATGTTCCCCAGGCCTGCCATTCCGCAACTGGCTATGAATGTCCAGTCTATCATCAGATATTAATTGAAAAACCCTAGGGTTATGCGTGTAGGTAGTAGTATAATCTCCCTCCCTGAAAGACCAGTGATAAAGATTGTTATGAAAACTCGAATTTTGTTCCTCGTTGCAGCCGCCATCATCCTGATTGGCTGCACTTCATTAACGCCCCCGACTCCAACTACTACGGTTACCTCGGTCCCCACCTCCACACTACCCGAACCGCAAGTGGTATCCACTTCTGTTCCCGACCCGGAGGGGATCGCAAAAACCTATCTTGATCATTGGAAGGCTGAAGAATACCCGCAGATGTATGCCTTGTTGACCAAAGTCAGCCAGGATGCCATCAGCGAGGCCGATTTTACCGCCCGTTACCAGAGCGTGGCAAATGAGGCTGCCCTGAGTGGTTGGGACTATGAAATCCTCTCTTCGTTGAAAAACCCGGAAAGTGGCCAGGTGGGTTATAGCGTACTTTTGCACAGCGTCCTGGTTGGTGATATTGAACGTGCGACCGTGATGAACCTGGGCCTGGAAGATGGTGAGTGGAGGATCAAGTGGGATGATTCTCTGATCCTTCCCGAGCTGCTGGGTGGGAACAACCTGATGATGAATTACGACATCCCATCCCGGGGGAACATCTATGCCAGCGATGGGCGTGCGCTGGTCGCGCAGGCAGATGCGGTGGCAATTGGCCTGGATACCGCTGCCGTCGATCCCGAGCAGGAAGATGCACTCCTTGGTGAAATCTACCGCCTGACCGGTGTTCAACCCGAGAAATTATCTGGAATGATCGAAGCCTGGCGCCCATTTGGATATTACCTGCCGGTGGCAGATATATCCGTGGATGCCCTGGCACCACGCGAGGCAGTCCTGGCAGGCTACTCAGGGGTCATCCTGCAGCCGTTCCGAACCCGCTATTATTTTGATGATGGGATTTCACCCCATGTTTTGGGATATATGAGCCTGATCCAACCCGAAGAAGTGGATTACTACAAGCGCCTGGGCTACCGTGTCGATGAACGCGTGGGGCGCGATGGGCTGGAATACTATGCTGAAAAATCGCTGGCAGGCGAGCGGGGTGGGACGCTTTACGTCGTTGATCCCAACAAGAATATCGTCACCCAGCTGGCTGCCAAAAGTCCGCAACCTGCTGAGGCTATCTATACCACCATCGACTATGACTTGCAGCAGGGGCTGCAGCGGAGCAATGCCCTCAGCGATGGAATGCGCGGTGCTATTGTTGTCCTGGAACGGGACACTGGCAGGGTGCTGGCAATGCTCTCTTCCCCTGGTTTTAACCCCAATTTATTTGAGCCGCAAAATTACAATTACAGCTACCAGATCGATGACCTGTACACCGAAAGCACGCCTTTGCTCAATCGTGCCACCCAGGGGCAATACCCTCTCGGATCGGTTTTTAAGATCATCACCATGTCGGCTGCATTGGAAAGCGGGTTGTATACCAAGGATAGCGAATATGAATGCGGTTACTTTTTCACCGAGGTTCCAGGCATAGAGCCGAATGATTGGACCTATGAGCATTACCTGGAGGATGGCAAAACCCAACCCAGCGGCTTGTTGACTCTGCCGGAAGGCTTGATGCGCTCTTGCAACCCCTGGTTCATGCATATCGGGGTGGATTTATATAATCGCGGCATGTTCACAGCCATCTCAGATATGGCGCGCGGTTTCGGCCTGGGTAGCCCAACCGGGATCGAGATTGGCGATGTGGCTGGCCAGATCCCTGACCCGACCAGCCAGGTGGATGCGTTTAACCTGGCCATAGCCCAGGGAAATACCATGATCACCCCTCTGCAGGTGGCAGACTTCATCGCCGCAGTGGGTAACGGTGGTACCCTTTATACGCCTCAGGTCATCGATCAAATTGTCCCGGTGGATGGTGAACCTACATACGTATTCTCCCCAACCATACGCGGGACTTTACCAATCTCTCCGGAAAATCTTTCCATTGTCCAGGATGCCATGGTCAGTGTGGTCATGGACCCGCGCGGTACAGCTTATCGAACCAATGCCTATGGGATCAACAGCTTTGTCAGCAACACGGGCTTCCCGGTGGCAGGAAAGACCGGTACAGCAGAATCGGGTTATGCAGATCCACACGCCTGGTTTGCTGGATATACCTTTGCCGAGCTGGAAAATCGCCCCGATATCGCCGTGGCCGTCCTGGTTGAAAATGGGGGTGAAGGCTCGGTTGTGGCAGCCCCCATCTTTCGGCGAGTTCTAGAAATCTATTTCCTGGGCAACCCGCAAATGCGTTATCCATGGGAAGCTCAAATCGGTGTGGTCGCCACCCCAACTCCTGAGGTGACTGAAACTGCCACACCCGAAGTGACGGAGACTCCAACACCGTAGAGGTTGGAAACAAACTTGCGTGGTTTGATCATTTGCTCCCAGTCAGGTTTTTATAGCGTTGAAACTCAACAAGGCAGCTTCAGCTGCCACCTGCGTGGGCGATTGAAACAGGGTAAGCGCCTGGGGGATATTGTTGCCGTGGGGGATTGGGTAGAGTTTTCGCCGCAGGATGGCGGAACAGGCATGATCGATGCAGTTGAGCCGCGCCAGCGGTTGCTTTCCCGAATAGCGCCCACACCACGGGGCGAGTACCAGCAGATCATCATCGCCAACCCCGACCAGGCGGTATTTATCTTTGCCTGTGCCAAACCAGAGCCCAGGCTGGGTATGCTGGATCGGTTCTTGGTGGTGGCTGAAAAGCAGGGCATCCCCGTTCTGATCGTTGCAAACAAAGTAGATCTGGTGGGCATTGAGCAAGCGGAAGCGCTGTTTTCACATTATGCCCTTTTGGGATATCCACTGCTGTACACGTCAACAAAAAGCAAGCTCGGAATCCAGGAGCTGGAAGAGAAGTTGAGAGGCAAACTCTCGGTATTTGCCGGACCATCCGGGGCAGGAAAGTCCAGCCTGATGAATTCGATCCAACCCGGGCTTGGTTTAGCGGTCCGGACAGTCAGCCAGGCGACTGCAAAAGGTCGGCACACAACGGTGGTGCGTCAATTATTTCCCTTGGCTGGTGGGGGCTATGTAGCCGATACGCCAGGACTTAAGGCGCTGGCGTTGTGGGATATACGACCGGAAGAGCTGGACGGTTATTTCCCTGAGCTGCGTGAATTGGTGGTGGATTGTCAGTTCAACGATTGCACCCATGTACATGAGCCCGGATGCGCCGTGCAGGCTGCCCTGGAACGGGGAGCGGTACACCCTGAACGTTATGCGTCGTATGTGAGAATGCGCCTGGGCCAGGAGGAACAGGATTAATGTATAATCCATCGGGTTACATATCTCCAGGCAAATTATTAAAAGAGATGTATAATCTAGTTGGTAGTATGATTTGCCTAAAGAATAGCTGAGTGGTCCTTTATTGCCCACAGGTTACGGATCCTGCCTGTGAGGTTTTTCGTCTTAATCATGAACAATCTTTGAACCATTTCAGGAGCAACGGAGTAAGTAATTCAAGGAAGCCTGTATATTTACGGGTGATGAGATGATGGAAGCGATTTCTGATTCTGAGTTAGTCTGCAGTCTGCAAGGAGGTAGTCTTGAAGCATTGGGCGTGCTTTACGATCGCCACCGTGGACTGGTTTTCCGCACGGCACTGGCCATCACCGGAGATGCAGAAGCAGCCGCTGACCTGTTGCAAGATGTCTTTCTGCGTTTGCACCGCTTCGCCGCCCATATCGACCCGCAAAGGCCCCTGGAGCCATGGCTGTATCGCATGACCACCAACCTTTCATACACCTGGGTCAAGCGGAGGCAACGCTGGCTGCGTCCGCTGGAGGATGTGGCTGAGTGGCTGGCGGGCACGCGCAAGGAGACCCCCGCATACCAGGCAGAGATGGATGACTCCTGGCGGCAGGTGCAGCAAGCTGTTTCATTGCTTCCCCTATCTCATCGAGGTGTGGTTGTGCTTTATTATGTCAACGATCTCTCCTTGCAAGAGATATCAGAAATCCTTGATATCCCTGTGGGAACGGTTAAATCACGCTTGCATTATGGTCGCCAGGCAATGAAACAAAGCCTCGGATTGCTGGCAGGTGAGATATTACCGGATCTGCAGTACGAATTTACTTAATCCGCTGATCAATCGCGATTGGTGGCAATGCCTTGTTCAAGGCCGGCCCTTCTAAGGGTTCAAAGGTGGTGAGGTATGAATAAAAAATCTGACGTACTCTTGCGCAACATGTTGAAAAACTGGGCGAATCGACAACGTCCTCCAGAGAATGGGAGGGCACGTTTACTATGGGAAGCAGCGCAAGTCTCACGTAACAAAATTGATCTGACCACGCTTTTATTTCGACCCCGAATAAAACACTACCCCTCTTCACATTCGAACGATTGGCCACAGACACTGTTTACCTGGATTAACGAAAATTCACTCCAGCTCGGTCTCCAGGCACGCATCAGTTAATATGCACCTTAAAAACCTGGCTGTTGCGGTCCTGCTGCTTGGATTAACTGCGTGTAGCTCGGGTGGAGTGGATGGTGGAAGCTCAGTAATCATACAAGCTTCCCAGGCAGCCGTAGTTTCTCCGCCAGTAACATCCAGTCCTTCCCAGGCAACGGCGACAGCTGTCCCCACCCTGGAGCCAGACCGCCTGTTAACCATTTGCCTGGTCAATGAACCCCGCTCGCTATTCCTTTATGATGCAGTATCCACATCAGAGCAGAGCGTCCTGGCGGCGATCTATGATGGGCCGATCGATATAAAGGACTTCACCCCGTCCCCCGTTATCCTTGAAGAACTGCCCTCACTGGCAAATGGAAACGCCCAGCTCCAGCCTGTGCAGGTGGGAGTGGGAGACTTGATCATCGATGCTCAGGGGAACCTGGTGAACCTGGATGATGGGGTGCTCTACCGTCCTAGTGGCTGCACCCAGCTCACCTGCGCCGAGGCTTATTCAGGAACCGACCCGGTGCAGATGGATCAGCTTGCGGTGCGTTTCAGGTTGCTACCGGATTTACAATGGTCTGATGGTACCCCATTGACCGCGGCTGATTCGGTCTATTCATATGAGGTTGCACGTAGCCTGTTTCCGTCTGCGCTTCCAGACCGGGTGAGCCGAACAGCTTCTTATCAGGCCCTGGATGACCGGACGGTGGAATGGGTGGGCGTTCCAGGGTTCATGGATGGGCTGTACCAGGCCAAGTTCTTTTCGCCCCTCCCCCAGCATGCCTGGGCAAACATCCCCGCCGATGATCTGGCAAGCAATGGAGCATCCTCCCATATGCCGATCGGATGGGGGGCGTATGTGATCGATGAATGGGTTGCGGGAGACCACATTTCTTTACATGCCAACCCGCTTTATTTCCGGGCGGACGAAGGATTACCGTACTTTGACAATTTAGTCTACCGTTTCGTGGCTGACAGCAGCGAAGCCCAATCCGCAGTGCTGGCAGGCGAATGCGACCTGGTGGACCAGGCTGCCGGCCTCGAATCACAGACAGCCGATTTATTGAAGCTGCAGGATGAAGAGCGCCTGTCGCTGGTCTTCCAGACTGCCTTTGCCTGGGATGGACTGGCGTTTGACCTCGGCCCATTGGAGGCAGATCGCCCGGCATTCTTTGCTTCACGCGAAGTGCGCCAGGCGGTGGCGATGTGCATCGACCGGCAGGCATTGGTGGACCAGCTTTCGGGAGGCCACATGCAGGTGGCGGATCTATATGCCCCGCCCGAACACCCTCTGTATAACCCGGAGGCGCCCCAGTATGACTTTGACCCGCAGGCGGCTTCAGAGCTGCTGACATCTATGGGCTGGCTGGATGCGGATAATGATCCCTCCACACCGCGCATTGCCCAGGGCATTCAGGGAGTAGCTGATGGAACAGGCTTTATCGTGGGGTACCTCACCTCGAACGATACGGAGCACAAGACTGCGGCACAGCTGGTCCAGGCAGACCTGCAACAATGCGGTATCCAGCTTGAGATCCTTGCGCAGCCCGCCGAGCAATACCTGGCTGCTGGTCCGGATGGACCTGTGTTCGGGCGTCAGTTTGACCTGGCCCAGTTCGCCTGGATGACCGCGGTAGAACCGCCTTGTTCCCTGTACCTTACCAGTGAAATCCCAGGCCCTTATCCCGACTACCCGAAAGGGTGGGGAGGGGTCAACGCCAGCGGTTATAGCAACGCAGAGTATGACCAGGCCTGCCTGGATGCGCTTTACTCACTGGCAGATATGCCTCAGCACAAAGATGGCCATGCAAAAGCACAGGCGATCTTTGCGGAAGACCTGCCTGCCCTCCCACTTTACTGGCACTACCGGGTGGTGATGGGTCGACCGGACCTGTGTGGCATCCCTCAACAGGCAGTCAGCGAGAGCATTTTTATTGACCTGGAATGGTTCAATTATGGAGACGGCTGCCCGTGAGCTTTATCGAGCAAGGAGTAGCCAGTGTATCGCACGTCATTGCGTGGAGGTGAAAGGGTTAAGAAGCGGGAGCACCATGCTATGCCAGGATGGTGGTAGTCCCGTGGAAATACCTCATCTCAATGACCACAATGGTCACCTTCATGACCATTGACCAATTGGAGGATTTTGAGTATAGTTCAGACGTTAACAAAAGGTTAGGAATTCGTTATAATTATCCTCCATCCATTAACCTGAACACCTTGAAAGGAGGTGGTTTTTTCGGCAATAACGGTATGTGATAAATGTAAGAGCATTCTTGATTAAGAAAAAATACAAACCAAACAAAATTCTCTTTGGAGGAGAAAATAATGTCCCGTAAATCAATATTTTTAGCCCTGAGCTTTTTGGCACTTTTAGCCTTAGCGCTCGCGGCCTGCACCCCGACGGAAGTTGTCAAGACCGTCGTCGTCACCCAGGAAGTTGTTACCGAGGGTGAAACGGTAATCCAGGAAGTGGTTGTAACTGCCACCCCCGCGCCCGAAGTACCCACCGAAGCAGCCCCCCGCACCCTGGTGGTCTGCATGGGCCAGGAACCCGACACACTGTACCTCTGGGGCGGCAATATGCTGGCTGCCAGCCAGGTGCAGCAAGCCATCTACGACGGCCCGATCGATACCAATACCTTCGACTACCAGCCCGTCATTCTTGAGAAGCTCCCCAGCCTGGCGGATGGCGATGCGCTGATCCAGACCGTGGCGGTTGCGGAAGGTGATTCAGTGGTTGATAACGATGGCAACCCGGCGACCCTGACAGCCAAGACCACGGATGCCCCGGGCACCATGGTGCGCCCCGCTGGATGCCGTGCCACAGACTGTGCCGTGGAATATGATGGCACCAATGTTACCGAGATGGACCAGATGGTGGTCACCTTTAAGATGCTGCCCAACCTGCTCTGGTCGGATGGCACCCCGATGACCGCTGCTGACTCAGTTTATAATTTCGGGTTGTACATGTCCCCGGATAGCCCAGCAGCAACCCGCTATGCTGGTGAGCGCACTACTTCTTATGAAGCTGCGGACGATGTGACCAATGTCTGGACCGGTATGCCCGGCTATATGGACTCGGTTTACTACACCAATTTCTGGCAACCTATGCCCGAGCATATCATGGGGCAGTACACTCCAGCTGACATCGTGACCAATTTTGATGCCCAGGGTATGTGGCTGGGTTGGGGTCCGTATGTCATTGACGAGTGGGTCAAGGGCGAGCAGATCACCCTGCACAAGAACCCGAACTACTGGCGCGCCAGCGAAGGCCTGCCTGTGTTTGATAACCTGGTCTATCGCTTCACCGGTGGTGATGCCAATGCCGCCATCGCAGCAATCCTGGCTGGCGAGTGCGACATTGTTGACCAGACCACTGCCCTGGATGGACAATCTCAGCTGCTGCTTGAGCTGCAGGCTGCTAATCAGCTGGATGCCACCTTCGTCACCGGCACCACTTGGGAGCACACTGACTTCAACATCAAACCCATCGATACCATCATCAACACCGGCGCCTTCGCTGGCTGGGATGAAGATGGTGATGGATTTGGCCCCTTTGGAGATGTCCGCCTGCGCCAGGCGATTGCCATGTGCATGGATCGCCAGGCTGTAGTGGATACTGCCCTGTACGGTCAGTCGATCGTGCTCGACACCTATATCCCCCCCAACCACCCTCTCTACAACCCCGATGTCAAGAGCTGGCCGTATGACCCCGCTGCTGCCGCAGCCCTGCTGGACGAGATCGGCTGGGTGGACGATGACGGTGACCCGGCTACCCCGCGCATTGCCAAGGGCGTGACCGGCGTACCCGATAATACCCCCTTAGCCATGAACTATGGCACCACCACCGCTGTCCTGCGCCAGCAGGTGACCCAGATCCTGCAGCAACCCCTGGCAGATTGTGGTATCGGGATCAACCTGGAATACTACCCCGCCAGCGAGTGGTTTGCTGATGGTCCGGATGGCGTGCTGATGGGCCGCCGCACTGACCTGGGTGAGTTCGCCTGGCTGACCGGTGTACAACCTGCCTGCGACCTGTACCTGAGCACCCAAATCATGGGACCCGAGAACGGCTGGTCTGGCCAGAACCAGACTGGTTTCACCAACGCAGAGTACGATGCCGCCTGCAACCAGGCGTTACAATCCCTGCCTGGTGAGGATGCTTACACCGAAGGTCACCTGGAAGCCCAGCGCATCTTTGGTGAGGAGCTGCCGGTGGTACCCCTGTTCCTGCGCCTCAAACTGGCGGCAACCCGTCCTGACATGTGCAACTTCATCATGGACCCGACCGCCAACAGCGAGATGTGGAACGTCGAGAACTTTGACTACGGTTCCTGCGCTCAGTAACTCTTGCAGTGCATGTACCTAGCTGAAACATATAGTTAAGTAAGATCATGATGGTGGCAGCCCTGAGGCTGCCACCATCATTCCTGAATCAAATGTGATGAATAGTATAAGCAGTGTCATTGCGAGGAGCGGTTTGTGCGACGAAGCAATCTTCACCATTTGTGTTGAAGATAACTTTGACAAAGAACGCCTCGTATACCCTTACGGGCTCTAGATGACACCTTTATGTGGCAATATCAATCTCCGGTCCATAATTATTAAAAATTGAATATAATTGTTGAACCAAAATCATGATGAATAGTAATACTAGTGACTTTGAAAACAATTTAATTCATCCGTAGGGCAACTTTCCACAGCCTCTGCATCCTGGAGGCTATGGAAAGTTGCCGTACCTGAATAGCATCTATTGTTGTGGAGGTGAGTATGACCAATTATCTGATCCGCCGCTTCTTCCAGATGATCATCGTGGTGCTGCTCTCCACCGTGGCGATCTATGTCCTGCTCAACATCGCCCCGGGTGGGCCATTGGCAGGCCTGAAGATCACCGGTGACCGGAGAAACCGCCCATCCGAGGCAGATATCGCCCGCCTGGAGTCTTATTTGGGGCTAGACAAACCAGTCTTCCTGCGCTACCTGACCTGGCTGATCGGGGACGACTGGTTGGGATCCGATTGGTTGTACCTCGGATTAGGGAATTACCGTTACCCGAAGCTGGCTGCCAATGGTGAGCAGCTGGTCATCAGCGACCCGGTCACGGGTGAGAAGGTACCCCAGTGGAACGCCGCCCGTTTCTGGACCGACCCGGGACCGGCACTTTTAAACTCAGGCTACACTATATGGGTATGGGGTGAGAAGGCCGGCACGCACCAGTTCCTGGCTGACCGTATCCAGGTCAATCCACCCACCGGGGCTGCCAGGCCGGAGGATCTGACTGCCTTTGGCAGGGTGGTTAGAGTAAACGCGGAGGATATCATCATTGAGGATGCAGGCGGGATCCAATCCACGGTGACGGTTGACCAGGATACCAGCTACACTTTTCCAAAGGGTGAGGGTTTACCCCGCCCGGAGGACGGAATGTGGCTTAAACTTGCCTGGCTGACCGGTTCCGATGGACTGCTACAACAATACTCAGGTTTCCATGGCAGTGGTCGGGGCATCTTGCGCGGGGATTTTGGCTGGTCGTGGAAGCTTGCCTCCGGTCAACCGGTAACGGCCTTGTTAAAAAGCCGCCTGGCGAACACCCTGATCCTGATGATCACCGCCACTGTAGTATCCTTGGTGATCGCCATCCCCATCGGCATCTATTCCGGCGTGCACCAGTACAGCGCGGTGGATTACGCCATGACTACCTTTGCCTTCTTCGGCTCAGCCATGCCGGTCTTCTGGTTTGGCTTGATGCTCATCCTGGTCTTCTCATATTTCTTCAAACAATGGGGGCTGCCCTATATGCCCTCAGGAGGCACAATCCTGGTGAGGGAGGCACAGCCCGGCAGTTTGGCATTGCTGTTGAATGTGAGCAAGGGCAGCATGGTGGACCGCTTCATGCACATCATCCTGCCTGCAGCCATGCTCAGCCTGGCTTACCTGGCGGGCTGGTCGCGCTACATGCGCTCTTCCATGCTGGAAGTGCTGCGCCAGGATTACGTGCGCACGGCGCGGGCAAAAGGCCTGGTTGAAAAAGTGGTGATCGCCAAACATGCCCTGCGCAACGCGCTCATCCCCATCATCACCATCGTGGTCTTCCAGATCCCGGGGATTTTTGGGGGGGCGATCATGACCGAGACCATCTTTGCCTACCCGGGCATCGGGCGCCTGTACTTCGACGCCTTGAATGCGAGCGATTGGCCGGTGGTGATGTCCATCTTGTTCATCGAAGCGATATTGGTGGTGGTGGCCACCCTATTGGGTGATGTGCTGTACACCGTGGTCGACCCACGTATCCGGTTCAAGTAGGAGAGATAAGCGATGGCTGTTGCAGAGCTAGATCGAGAATCCCTTGCCAAAGTTAAAGAGGAAAGTTACCTGCGCATTGTCTGGACCCGCTTCAAACGGCATAAGCTGGCAGTGGGCAGTGGCATCATCCTGATCATCATCATCCTGGCGTGTGCCTTTGCCCCGCTGGTTGCACCTTACGACCCAACGGAGAGCCAGAAGGACGAAAATGGCGCTATCGTCAAGAATTCGCCCCCCACCTCTGAATATCTCATGGGGACGGATGCCATCGGGCGGGATGTGTTCAGCCGCCTGCTGTATGCCGGGCGCATCTCGCTGATGCTGGCTTTTGTGGTCACGATCTGTGCCGAGACATTAGGTTCATTAATTGGGGCAACTTCCGGTTTTTTTGGGGGTAGGTTGGATGATATCATCCAGCGTACCGTTGAATTTTTGTTGACCCTCCCGCTGTTGCCGTTATTGCTGGCCATGTCGGCGTTGTTGCGCGGCATTGAGATCGCCTTCCTGCCGCCGGAGTGGAGCAGCGCCTTCATTATTGGCTTTATCCTGATCATCTTTGGCTGGATGGGCTCGTCGCGCCTGATGCGTGGCATGGTGTTGTCACTGCGCAACCAGGAATTCACCGAAGCTGCCCGGGCGATGGGATTGGGCAGCTTTGGCATCATCACCCGCCACATGATCCCCAACGCCATGGCGCCCATCATCGTCTCCGCCACGCTCAGCCTGGGTGGGGTCATCATTTACGAATCAGCCCTCTCATTCCTGGGCTTTGGCATCCAGCCGCCCGTCCCCACCTGGGGCAACATGCTGGCGGAATATCAGACGGACATGTGGACCCAGCCCGCCAAGGTATTCTACCCCGGCCTATCTATCTTTGTGGTCAACCTGGCCTTCAACTATATGGGCGATGCCCTGCGCGATGCACTTGATCCACGCCTGAAGAGATAGGCTATGCCTGAAGCCAAACCAAATTCATCGTCGTGCTTAAAAGCTGTTTTGATCGGAGCCCTGATCTTCGGAGGGTTGCTTTTCATGGTCACAGCGATGAACACCGGTGACCTGACGTGGTTTTGGCCTGTCTTCAAGGAAGTGCCTGTGGATATAACCGTCCATTGTTACGGGAAGGATGTGCAGGTAAAACCCGGCCAACCTGCCTTTGAGGCGGTGAATGCAGCGGTCAACTCCAGCCTGACGGGGGTAAAACGGTGGGATGACCTCAGCATGTCGGATGCGACCTACCAGGAATACCAGACCAGCCCGACGATGATGGTGATCGAGCTGAGTTATGACCCACCGGTGCGTATCCACTCCCAGTATGCCTTCTTTAAGAATGTCAACAAGCTGATCATTCCATTGGATGGCCGGCATGCCCTGGCAAACCCGATATTTGGGCGCACGGGCGAGTTCACCAATTCAGGATCCTATCACGTTAAAAGCACTGCACCCATTGTAACCGCCTTGCAGGAGCAGGGGATCTGCACGAAACCCTAGGACAACCATGGGTGATACGGTTTTGGAGTAGAATTTATATTATTATAGAAGAGGACGCTCATGATTGATAAAAAGGAAACATTGCTTGAGGTACGCAATCTGAAGACCTATTTTTACACCGAGGACGGGGTGGTCAAGGCCGTCGACGGGGTGGATTTTTCCGTCGGGCGGGGTGAGGTGCTGGGGCTGGTGGGAGAATCCGGTTGCGGGAAGAGCGTGACCTCACTCTCCATCATGCGCCTGATCGGTGTCCCGGGCAAGGTGGTAGAGGGCACGATCATGTTTGAAGGCCGTAACCTGCTGGAGCTTTCAGAATCAGAGATGGTGCATATGCGCGGCAACCGCATGTCCATGATCTTCCAGCAGCCGCAGTCCAGCCTTAACCCGGTGTTCAAGGTCGGTGATCAGGTGGCGGAAGTTTTGCAGATCCACCAGAACATGGGAAAGGAAGAATCCTGGAACAAGGCGGTGGAGCTGTTACGCCTGGTGGGCATCCCAGACCCTGAGAGCAAAGCCCATTCATTCCCGCATGAGGTGTCGGGTGGGCAGGCACAGCGCGTGATGATCGCCATGGCGCTGGCATTGAACCCACAACTGCTCATTGCTGATGAACCCACCACCGCCCTGGATGTGACCATTCAAGCACAGATCCTTGATTTGATGCGCGACCTGCGTACACGCATGGATACCGCGGTCATCCTGATCACCCACGACCTGGGCGTGATCTCCGAGATGGCTGACCGGGTGGCAGTCATGTATGCCGGGCGCATCGTGGAACAAACGGATATCAGAACCCTGTTTACCCACCCAATGCATCCATACACCCAGGGTTTGATGGCCTCCATCCCTGTCCTGGGTACGGTTAAAGAGACGCTGGAGGTCATCCCCGGCTCAGTGCCCAACCTGGTCAACCTGCCCCCAGGCTGCCAGTTCGCACCCCGCTGCCGGAAGCGCATAGAGTACCAATTAGCCATCTGCACCCAGGTAGAACCCCAGCTGCTCCCGGTTGAGCCTGAGCACCTTTGCCGCTGCTGGCTCTACCAGGATTATGAGGGGCACCAAGCTCCACTAAAACCTTCCTGACCCCACTTATTTGGAGATATATACCATGACTGATCAAGCTGTTCAAACCAATGGCAAGAAAAACCTACTTGAGATCAAGGAGCTGGTCAAATATTTCCCGGTACGCGGTGGTCTTTTACAAAAAGTCGTTGCCTGGGTGCAGGCGGTGGATAATATCAGTTTCAATATTCGCCAGGGTGAGACGCTTGGCCTGGTGGGTGAATCCGGTTGTGGCAAGACCACCGTTGGGCGCACCCTGCTGAGATTGATCGAGCTCACCAGCGGCTCGGTGCTCTTTGATGGCGTGGATGTTGCCCAATTAAAGGGTAAAGAGCTTAAAGCCATGCGGCGGAATATGCAGATCATCTTCCAGGACCCATATGCTTCCCTGGATCCCCGCATGCCAATCGGCGAATCTATCGCCGAAGGACTGAAAATTCACAACGTCGGCACTCCGCGCCAGCGTTTTGAGACCACGATCGAAATGTTACGCAAGGTGGGAATGGAAGACTACCACGCCCGCCGTTATCCACATGAATTCTCGGGTGGTCAGCGCCAGCGCATCGGTATCGCCCGTGCCCTGGCATTACGCCCCAAGTTCATCGTTGCTGACGAGCCCGTTTCGGCATTGGATGTTTCCATCCAGTCACAGGTGCTCAACATCCTCAAAGAGCTTCAGCGTGAATTTGGCCTCACCTACCTGTTCATCGCCCACAACCTGAGCGTGGTTGAGCACATTTCCGACCGGGTGGCGGTGATGTACCTGGGCAAGATGGTCGAGATGACCACGCGTGAAGAGCTGTTCCGCAACCCATTGCATCCCTATACCCAGGCGCTGATGTCTGCCATCCCCATCCCCGACCCCACCCTGATCCGTGAGCGCATCATCCTGCAGGGGGATGTGCCCAGCCCGTTGAACCCACCCGGAGGCTGTCGCTTCCACCCACGCTGCCCGGTGGCATTGGATGTATGCGGTATCGAGGAACCACCGTTCCGCGAGGTCAGCAATGATCATCTGGTAGCCTGCTGGCGGGTGGAATAAGATAACATTACTATCGAAATAATTCCATATCATGTGATTATTCCCATTGTAGGGGCACGAGATGTCGTGCCCCTTATTTGTCCGGGATCCCCGGGCTGCTTCCGAAATAAAAATCATGATAGAATGATTCGACATGGCTGCCTATCGGGTTTTGGTTGTGGATGATAACCACGAAATCAGGCGTATGGTGACCGCAAGCATCAAGTCGCTCAGTGCTGAGATCGACGTGCTGGATGTGCCATCTGCAGAAGAAGCGCTGTTCATCAGTGCATCGCTCCCACTTGACCTGGTGGTGTTGGATTTTCGTTTACCCGGCATGACGGGATTGGAAATGGTGCCCCGCCTCCGCAGGCGAATACCGGGCACAAAAATAATCCTGGTCACCGGGGTCGAGGAGGCGAACGTTCGCCAGCAAGTTACCCAGGCTGGAGTTGACGCCTACTTCTTTAAGCCCATTGAAATTGGTATTTTTCTGGATGCAGTCAAGCGTTGCTTATGGTCTGAGCAGGGCGGAGTAGCCCCTGTCGGCGGGGAAAGCATGTATCCCAGCACAACCAGGGCAACAACCGCTCAACCAACTGCCGTTAAAACCAAACGGTTGCCCCAGGGTGAAAGCGAGGCAAAGTCAGAGATCAAAAAGGGCTTCCAGCCCACGCTGGACGAGCGCCTGACCAGCCTGAAACAGCAGGTGAGAGCTTCATCGGTCCTTTTATTGAATGATATTGGCCAGGTCGTGGAAATAGCCGGCAATCCATCACAGATCACGTCCGGCTCGGCATTGCTTCCTGCCTTGATGGAAGCCTTCCGTGCCAGCCAGAAAGTATCCGATGCCTTGGGCACAGGGCAAAATGAAAGCCTGCTTTATTTTACCAAGGGCAAAGAGCGCATCTACCTTGCACCCGTTGGCCAGTCCAACGTCCTGCTGATGGTCACGATTGGATATATCGAGCCGGAAAAACTCGGGTTGCTTGACCGGGCGATCCACCTGGCGGTACAGGACCTCGACGCAATCCTTGAACATATGGTGGAGGAAGAAAACCGCAGGGCAGACGAGGCTGAAGCGAGCGAGGGTGAGCTGCCATCGGAGATCAGCATTGATGAGAAAACCCTCACCGATGTTGAGCGTATATTCTCTAAAGGTCCAAAGAAAAGCAGTGCGGATCAGGTAGATGGATTCTGGGAGACTCTGGCAGAAAATAGCGAAGAGGATGGCACAATTAGTAAGGATGTCATTTCGTATGAGCAGGCGCGAGATATGGGACTGGCTCCAGAAAATGAAGAGAAAGACTGAGCGTATCAGTGCAGATCAACTCCCACCACGTGGGATAACGATAAAAATATGATAAAATACCAGACGCCCTGAAAACAGGGTGCAAATTGGGGCATGGTGCAATGGCAGCACAGCAGACTTTGGATCTGTTTATTCTGGTTCGAGCCCGGATGCCCCAGCTAGTTACCTGATATGACATCTGGTATGATTAACGCAAGGTCTCCCGGGTGCGATGCTTTGGAAATGCTGAAGCCCCACCCCGACTTTGCGTTTTTGCTTTGATGGAGGGACGATGAAAATTTCCTCGGTTATTCTTGCTGCCGGGCAGGGCACCCGGATGAAATCCAACCTGCCGAAGGTGCTCCACCGGCTGCTTGGGAAACCCATGGCGTGGTACGCCCTGGAAGCAGCCCGGCAGGTGACAGCAACCCAGCCAGTGATGGTGGTCGGCCATGGAGCAGAACAGGTGCGCCTGGAGTTGGGTGATGTGGCTGATTATGTGTTACAGGAACCCCAATTAGGCACCGGGCACGCCGTGATGCAGGCAGAACCATTGCTGGCGGGAAAAACCGACCTGGTTTTGGTGACTTACGCCGACATGCCGCTGCTCAGGGCTGATACGCTGAGCCGCCTGGTTGAAATAGCGCAGTCACATACCGGTCCGGTCACCATGCTGACGGTGACCACCGGTGAGACACGGGGTTTTGGGCGGATCGTACGCGATGCAAATGGGCAGGTGAGTGGAATTATTGAAGAAGCCCAGGCAACCGCAGAGCAGCTGATGATCCATGAACTTAATCCAGGGGTATACTGCTTCCAGGCTGACTGGCTTTGGAAGGCATTGAAGCGCATCCAACTCTCTCCCAAGGGAGAGTATTACCTTACCGACCTGGCGGGCATGGCAGTGACGGAGGGTCATACCATCCAAACCCTGGGTATGGAAGACCTGGACGAGGTGATCGGCATCAACACTCGCCAGCACCTTGCTCAGGCAGAAGGCCTGTTGCGGCAGCGCATTAACCAGGGATGGATGCTGGCTGGGGTGACCATGATCGAGCCGGCCAACGTTTACATTGAGCCAGGGGTGACCCTTGGCCAGGATACGATCCTGTGGCCGGGTACCTACCTGCATGGCAGCACCCAGATCGGTGAAGGCTGTGTCATCGGCCCAAACACGATCGTCAGGGACACAAAAATCGGTGATAACTGCACCTTGCTGGCTTCAGTGGTGGAAGGGGCGGTGCTCGAGGACCATGTGGAGATGGGGCCGTACTGCCACTTGCGCAAGGGAGCTCATCTATGCAATGGGGTACACATGGGCAATTTTGGTGAGGTCAAGAATTCCACCCTTGGGCCAGGTGCCAAAATGGGGCACTTTTCATACCTGGGGGATACAACCGTGGGTGCGAAGGCGAACATTGGTGCCGGTACCATCACCTGCAACTATGATGGCGAGCACAAGTATCCCACCGAGATCGGTGAGGATGCCTTCATCGGGTCCGACACCATGTTGGTGGCACCGGTGAAGGTGGGAGCAGGTGCCAAGACCGGGGCAGGTGCGGTGGTTACCAAGGATATTCCGCCCTATACGCTGGCAGTGGGTATGCCCGCCAGGGCAATCCGAAAGCTGGAAAAATGAAACCCTTTCTGATCCTGGGCATCCTGATCCTGCTAGGCTTGGACATGTTCACCATCGCTTACCGGGCGGCTTTCCTCAATGCCAGCCTGGCACGGTTGCTGGCTCTCAAAGAAGAGATGGAAACGAAGGTCAACCGGACGGTTGCCCTGCTGCATGCTCCGCAGGATTGGCTGGCTGCCAGTAACTTTATGCAGCTGCTGGCAAGGTTTTTAGGTGCCAGCCTGCTCCTGGCTTTCTTTGTCCCTGAAGCCTGGACTATCTCAAGCGTGCTGATAGAGCTGGGTATCCTGCTCCTGGCAGCAGTGGTTGTTTTTTGGCTGGAATGGGGGTTGGAGGTGATCGTTACACAGCACCCGGAAGCCTGGTCGATGCGCCTGGCACCTTCTGTGCGTACCATGACCATGATCCTTTCACCGTTTCTAATCCTGCCGCTGGCATTTGGGCGGCGCAAGGGTGAAACCCAGGAACCTGTAAGCACCGTCACCGAAGAGGAGCTGAAAAGCATGGTTGATGCCGGGCACGAAGGGGGTGTGCTTGAGGGGGACGAGCGCCAGATGATCTACTCGA
The DNA here is from genome assembly GCA_963822175.1 of uncultured Chloroflexia bacterium. Classification (GTDB taxonomy): domain Bacteria; phylum Chloroflexota; class Anaerolineae; order Anaerolineales; family UBA4823; genus FEB-25. The sequence continues at coordinate 111,161 of CAWGGJ010000009.1, forward strand.
TCTTCGAGCTGGGTGATACCCTGGTGCGTGAGATCATGTTGCCGCGTATCTATATCACTGCCCTGGAGGTTTCCACCCCACTGCAAGAGGCGGTAAATGAGCTGATCAAATCGGGTCACTCGCGGGTACCTGTATATGAGGAATCGGTGGATAATATCCTGGGCTTGCTATATGCCAAGGACCTGTTGAAGATATGGCGCCAGGGGGACCAGATCGTTTCATTACACAGCCTGCTACGCCCGGCGACCTTTGTGCCTGAAGCCAAGAAGGTGGATGAGCTGCTCGAGGAGATGCAGGCCGGGCACGTGCATATGGCCATGGTGGTAGATGAGTATGGTGGCATTGCCGGGTTAGTCACCCTGGAGGATATCTTCGAGGAAATTGTGGGCGAGATCCAGGATGAATATGACCAGAGCGAGGAGGCACCTTACGTGCAGGTGGCGGAGGGTGAGTACATTTTCCAGGGACGTGTGGACCTAAAAGAATTTAATGAAGTAATGGGCAGCCAATTGCCAACCGAAGAGACCGAGACTTTGGGTGGCTTTATCTACGAGCAGGTGGGACGTGTACCCACCAGTGGGGAGAGCCTGCAGGTGAGCGACCTGGTGTTGACCATTGAGCAGGTCATCGGAAGGCGCATCCGCAAAGTGAGGGCAAAGAAGTTACCCGAGACTGTTCAGGAAACGAGGCAAGATGGAAACACATCTGACGAATGAAATGCGTGCCAGGCTGGTGCAGCTGGGAACAGAAGCGCGTGAGCGGGCATATGCCCCCTATTCAAAATACCGGGTGGGGGCAGCGCTGGTGACCCCGGCGGGTAAGTATTACACAGGTGCCAATGTGGAAAATGCTGCCTATCCCAACGGTTTGTGTGCCGAACGAGTGGCTCTCTTTCATGCAGTGTCACAAGGGGAGCGGGAGTTCCTCGCCATTGCCGTGGTCACGGGTAACGGGGGCACTCCCTGTGGGGCCTGCCGCCAGGCAATGGCAGAATTTGGGCTGGATACCCTGGTGCTCATCGCAGACGCCCAAGGGAAAGTGTTGCTGGAAGTAAAGCTATCGGAGCTGTTGCCGGGGGCATTTGGACCGGGGGATTTGGGGTAGGCGAGCAGGTAAGACATCGAAATGTCTTGACTTGCGCTGATTAAGCGTAATAAATGGCTAAAATAGCCATATTTTAAGGCTTTAAAACGTAAAAGGGGGTGAAATATTAATGTTTAACAGACTATTTAGAGGACATGTGTATGTTAATATAGTGAAAGTAAGCTATTCACCCGAGCAAGAAGTGGTGATAGCCAGCCTCACCCAATTCCTTCACGTACGTTAGCGTAGCCAAAGTCGTCTAATGGGGACGTGGGAATGAGAGTACATTGCCATAGAGACGCCCCATTGGGGCGTCTCTACATTAAACTTAATAATCCACGAGAGGTATGAAGATAAAAGACCCTTCGGGTTGTTCCGAAGGGTCTCGAGTTTTTAGGGTGTGGGAAGGCTTGAGCCTGCCATCAGCAAGCCCAGCTCGGCACGGGTGACCTTGTCGGGATCCACGGTAGCCACAATCTGACCATGGTACATGACGGCAATGCGGTCGGAGAGGGAGGTGATCTCGTCCAGCTCGGCTGAGACGAGCAATACAGCTATCCCACGGTCGCGCATCTCCACGATCTGGCGGTGGATGTATTCGATGGAGCCCACATCCAGGCCACGCGTGGGCTGGTTGGCGATCAGCAGCTTGATCGGGCGGCTTAGCTCACGGGCAACGATCACCTTCTGCTGATTACCACCAGAAAGTTTGCTGGCAGGAAGATTTGGGCTGGGGGTGCGAACATCGAAACGCTCGATCAGATCGATGGCATTTTCCATCACAGCTTTCTGGTTACGCTGGATGCCGCGGGCAAAGGGTGGTTGATAGTAAGTGCATAGCACCTCGTTATCAGCGATGCTATACGCCAGAACCAACCCGTGCTTGTGACGGTCTTCAGGGATATGTGCCTGACCGGCTTCCACATTGAGGCGTGGACTCAGTTCCGGGATCTCCTTGCCACCTAAAATGATTTTGCCGGACTTACGCTGACGCAGTCCACTCATGGATTCTACCAGCTCAGTCTGGCCATTGCCCTGTACGCCGGCAATACCCAGGATCTCCCCAGCACGAACCTCGAAATCTACCCCGCGCACACATTCCACGCCGCGCTCATCCACGATGCTCAGGTTTTTTACTTCCATAACGATATCTTTTGGCTTGGCGGGTGCTTTGTCAACTGTCAGGATGACTTCGCGCCCGACCATCAAGGCAGCCAGCTTGTGTTCGTCCGACTCGGCTGGAGTAGTCGTGCCCACCACCTGCCCACGGCGCATGGCAGTAATGCGGTCTGCGATGGCAAGTACCTCTTTAAGCTTGTGGGTGATGAAAATAATGGAAACGCCGCGCTCGGTGAGCTGGCGCATGATGCGGAACAGGCTTTCCACTTCCTGGGGGGTGAGCACTGCGGTTGGTTCATCCAGCACCAGGATCCTGGCATGGCGATAGAGGGCTTTAACGATCTCCACGCGCTGCTGAACGCCTACCGGGATGTCTTCAACAACAGCATCCGGGTCAATCTCCAGGCCATATTCCTCAGAGAGCTGGATGATCTTCTCCCGGGCGGTGCGCATGTCCAGGGATGGACCTTTGGTGATCTCCTGCCCCAGGATAATATTCTCCGCCACGGTGAAGACCGGAACCAGCATGAAATGCTGGTGCACCATACCGATACCAGCCTGGATGGCGTCATGTGGGGTGCGGATCTCAGCTTTTTGTAGTCCATCGTCACCAGCGATGAAGAACTCGCCTTCATTGGGGGTGTAGAGGCCGTAGATGATGTTCATCAGGGTGGTCTTGCCGGCACCGTTCTCGCCCAGCAGGGCATGGATCTCGCCTTTGCGTAAGTCAAAATTCACCCGGTCATTGGCCAAGACACCCGGGAAGCGCTTGGTGATGTTGCGTACTTCGAGTGCAATTGCATCGTTGGTCATGGGTTATTCCTTTGTATATGGGACGCCATCGGCAGCTGGGGAGCGGACACGACCGCCTACACCTGCCAACACGACGATGGTTACGATATAGGGCAACATGCCAATGAACTGGTGGGGGATATTTAGCCCACCGAATTGAAGTTGAGTTTGGATAGCATAGGTTAAGCCAAACAGCAAGGCAGCCCCCCAAGACCCAAATGGGGTCCACCTGCCAAAGACTAAGCAAGCCAGGGCAAGGAAACCGCGCCCGTTGGTCATGACGCGTTCGAATGATCCCACCGATTCGAGGGTAAGGAAGGCACCCGCCAACCCGGCCAGGCAGCCGCCCAGGATCACGTTGACATAGCGCATCTTATAGACATTGATCCCCACCGTATCAGCAGCACGCGGGTGCTCGCCGACGGAGCGCGTACGCAAGCCCCAGCGGGTATAGAACAACACATAATGGACCACGAAAACCAGGATGATGGCAGCATAGGTGATGGGCGGGTTTTCGAAAAGCACCTTGCCAACAAGCGGAATCTTGGATAGGATCGGGATAATAATGGGGCGCAGTTTGCCTTCCGTTGTAAGACCCGTCGCATAAAAGTAGCCTGTGAGACCGACCGCCAGGATGTTGATCACCGTCCCACCAATGATCTGGTCGATCTTAAGCGTGACTGCCATCCAGGCCAGCAGGAGTCCCAGGAGGCCACCGGTGAGCACACCAGCCAGGATCGAGAGCGGCAGGTTGCCCGTCCATACATTGAACAGGTAGGCGATGAATGCAGACATCAGCATCTGACCTTCGATGCCAATATTGACCACCCCAGCGCGTTCGCCCATCAACCCACACAGCGCACCCAACACCAGGGGCGTGGAGTGGCGCACCGTGGCATTCAGCACGGCAACGGTCTCAATGGGTATCCAGATGTAAGCAACCGCGACCAAGGCCAGGATGACCGCCCCGCCAATCAGCATACGCTTGTTACGAGTCAAAAAATGATTCCAGGTAGAATATTGTGGCATTGTACTTTGCATAGTTTGCTCCTTACTGCTTACCCCAACCGGTGCTTAGCTTGATTTCTTCGCCCTCTTCCTTACGCATGTGGAGTAGCGAGAGAACAATTACATCGGCAGCGACAAAAAAGAGTATGAGCGCCTGGAGTACATCGGTGATCTCCTTGGCGACCCCGGAGGCGAACTGCATCTCACTGGAACCTGCTTTCATGGCCCCCACCAGGATAGCGGCCGGGATGACACCGAATGGGTTGGTCTTGCCGAGCATGGCAACCGTAATACCATCGAAACCCAGTCCGACGTTGAAACCGGGCTGGTAACGCCCGACCACCCCCAGGGTTTCAACAGCCCCGCCCATGCCAGCCAGAATACCACTGATCACCATGGTGAGGATCAGGGTTTTTGCAACCTTTATACCTGCATATCTAGCCGCGCTAGGATTGAGCCCCACCATGCGGATCTCAAAGCCGACCGTGGTCTTCTGCAGCAGCCACCAGGCGACAATAGCAGCCAGGATGGCGATGATGAACCCGATGGGGACAGGGCCGAGCCTTCCGATAGCAGCTGAGGCGTCTACAACCGGGGTGCGGGCTACAACATTTCCTCCGGAAGTGTCCTTCCAGGGGCCATTGGCGAGATAATCAGTGATATTAATGGCAATATAGTTGAGCATGATGGTGGTGATGACCTCATGCACCCCGCGGTAGGCTTTCAGGGCGCCAGGGATGAAGGCGTAAGCGCCACCCGCCAGCGCACCGCCGATCAAAGCCAGGGGCATGTGTATAAAAGGCGGTAAGCCATGCAGGGCAAAACCGAGAAAAGCGGCAGTGATGGCACCGAAAAGAAGCTGGCCCTGGGCGCCAATATTGAACATACCGGCTTTAAAGGCGAAAGCCACCGCCAGACCGCTGAAAATGAGCGGAGTGGCTTTTTCTAGCGTTCTTCCTACGGCGATGGGAGTACCAAAAGCGCCTCTGAAGAGGGCCGCGTATGCCTCAAGTGGATTGGCTCCCGATAAAAGCAAGAGGACCGCCCCGATGAGCAAAGCCAGCAACACCGCCACCACTTGCACGAGGATGGTGCGCCAGACATTCTCGTTAAGTATGACATCCAAAATCGAACGAAGAAACTTGGGTTGGGTTGGGACTTTTTGATCAGAGTCCATAGGTTGTGCACTCTTCCCGAAGGCTGATTTGCTTCCCGTAAGCTATCCGCTTATAGGAAGATGAATAGAAGGTTAATGGGATGATTTTACCCATAATTCCGTTTTGCGTAAAGTGCAATCCATAACAATTTATTGCGTACAGTATAACGCTTAAAAAAATACAGCGCACTCGAAAGTGCGCTGTATTTTTATTGATCAGTTACTGATTACCCACCGTAGCCAGTGGTGATGGAGCCATCCTTCAGGCCGGCATCGATTTCATTAATCTTGGTCTTGACTTCAGCCGGGATCTTGCTGTCAAAATCGTGGTAGGGAGCCAAACCAGCGCCGCCATAGAAGTTACCAGCGGGGAATTGACCCTCTTTTGCAAGCTTGGAAAGAGCAACCACACCCGGGGTGATGAGCTTCATAGCGCTGGAGATCAGGCAGGGGTGTGCCTCGGGGACGGTTTCCCACTGGTCTGAGTCGACACCAATGCAGAACAGTCCAGAGTGGCCCGCTGTTTCGATCAGAGCGCCGTTACCAGTCTTGCCACCGGCACCGAAGACCACATCCGCACCGTTCTGGATCGCCTGGGCAGCCGTGGTGGCACCCCACTCGGGATCGGTGAAGGCTACATCCATACCGCCTGGATGGTAAGTGGAGATGACGTTGATGTCGGGGTTGATATACTTGGCACCAGCTTCATACCCTTCCTTGAAGGCAACCACGGGTGGGATAATGTCGGTGCCGAGCACAGCAGCGATGGTGCCGGTCTTGGTCATCTGGGCAGCCAGAGCGCCAGCCAGGAAGCCAGACTGATCCTCATGGAAGATCAAACCAGCCACATTGGGGACAACTTCAGCCCACTGGCCCTGGTCCACACCGATGAATTTTACACCCGGATTCGCTTTTGCAGCTTCAACAGTGGCGGTACCCATGGCAAAACCGACGGTCACGATGAGATCATAACCCTTATCGATGAAGAGCTGCATGTTGGTGGCATAGTCCTTAGCATCCTTGGTTTCAATGTAGTTGGTGATGCCACCCAGCTCGGTTGCGGCCTGCTGAGCACCTTCCCAGGCTGACTGGTTGAAGGACTTGTCGTCAACCTCACCTACGTCGGTGACCAAACCAATGCAAAATACCTCAGGCTTGGCGCAGTCGGCTTCGGATGCGGGTTTAGCTGCGCACGCGGCCAGTGCCATGCTGGCAATCATGATGACAGCCATTATTACAGAAAATTTCTTATACATAAAGATTCTCCTCCTAGAGAGTTTGGGTAAAAAAGTTTTGTATTTTCCCGAATGGGACATCACTAGTATAGCTTTAAGCGGTCACTTTTGCAATGGTGTTATTAATAACTATTATTTTCGATTTTTTACCTCCTTTTGCTGTATTTATTAATCATATTCAGATAATTATGGACGATATTCGCCAGTTGTCAAATCCACGCTGGTATCAATATAGCCGGCCTGCAGGTCGGATAATATCTGTTCGGCCAGGCGTTGTTTCCCTGGGGTAAAGAGTGCCGGGTTGATGTTGGTAAACTCTATAGGCACCGCCAACGACTGCCCATCAGAAATCGTGCCATTTAATAGACCTTCCACCAGGCTTTGGATGAGTGGGAGCGGATCGGTGGTTATTGAAACGACCCAGTTATCCTTAACCGACTCTGGAGGTTCTCCGCTGCTGATGATATTCACCCCGGAAGCTGCCAGGGTGGATAGCATGGTTTCATCCCCCGCACCAGGATAGACATATACTGTTTGGGCATAATGGTCGACCATGTAATTCGCCGCTTCCTGCCACTCGGCACTGCTGGCGGTTGATGGCAGCTCGAAATATAGTGGATAGTCATAGACTGGTGGGTGGGCGGGCATGCACAAGCCACAGAAGTATACAGCCCCATTCAAGAAACCCGTGCGCGCAGACTGCCCTCCTATATTGTCTGCCAGACTGATCGCCCCGACACGCCACTCAGGGGCAACCATGGCAGCGATCACACCAGCAGTGAAGCCTTGCTGGTCAGGGTGGTCACCAGCTGCGCCAATCACAGTCAGGTTGGGGGCAGCATCCAATCCCGGGATGCCCAGTGCCAGGAAATGCGTATCAGGAGCAGATGCAGCCAGCTGTGCCAGCCCGGGGTCAGGCGGAACAGCCACCACCAGGTGTAGTTCATCCACCAGGTCTTCTGGTAAAAGCTGTTGCCTGACCTGCCAGCGGTAGCCTTGCCCAGTGACAATATCATTTAAAGTGGTTTGCAGGTAACTCACGTAAGCCTCATCGGCTCCTGTGGGAGCCAGGAGAACGGCAATGGGAGGCTGGGAAGTTGGTGTTGGAGTCAGCGTTGGAACAGGGGTGACTGTGGCAGTCAAACTGGGTGAGGGCGTAAGGGTTGGTTTACTCTGTGGAGCGATTACTCCACAGGCGGATAGCAATACACCCAGGCAGGCGAGCAATATGACATAGATTGTATAACGCAGGTAACCCTTCAAGGGAGTTTCTCCAGCAGTGTGGTCGCGGCGTATTGTACTACAAGGTGAAGTAATTGAGTTGATAGGAAAAACCATGCTTAAATCTCATGGGGTATAATAAATTCATGATCGAGCTGAACATCCCCGGGCGAGGCCTGGTCCAGTTGTACCATCTGGTGTGTGATGTCAACGGGACACTGGCAGTAGATGGACAACTCCCGGAAGGTGTGAAAGTGGGGTTATCTGCCCTGCGCGACCGCCTGACGCTGCATTTACTGACCGCTGACACGCATGGGAAGCAAGAAACCATCGACCGACAGCTAAACATAAAGGCTGTGCGTATCCAGCCAGGCGATGAAGCAACCCAGAAGACAAAATACGTGGAGCATTTGGGGGCAGATACCGTGGTGGCAATTGGGCAAGGTGCAAATGATGCCGGCATGATCAGGGCTGCGGGTTTGGGAATCTGTGTGCTCTCTGCTGAAGGGACGGCAGTGGAGACCCTGCTGGGTGCCGACCTGATCGCACCGAATATATCTGCTGCATTAGAAATGCTTGAAAAACCCCTTAGAATTGTCGCTACTTTACGAAAATGAGCTTGCCCAAGACCGAAAATATCCCCGACGACCCAGATTTGATGCCACCGGCGCGGCGAAGGCGAGCGCGTCGCTTGTTGGCGCCCCTCGAGGCAGATGAACGCGCCGTTGTTCTAGACCAGATAAGGCGACGCACATCGCCCAGTTTTGATTTCTACCTATTTTCTATTGTATCCGGGGTGATCATCTGTTTGGGTTTGCTACTGGATGCGCCTGCTTTGGTGGTCCTGGGGGCTGTCTTTGCGCCATTGCTAGCCCCGGTGGTCGGCCTTGCGCTTGGGACGGTCGTGGGTTCCTATAAATTCTTTGCCAGCAGCCTGGTGGGCATGGTGATCGGCAGCCTGTTGGTCTTTATCGTGGGGCTCGTAGCTGGCTGGGTGGGGCAAGTATGGCTGCCATCTTCCCTGATCCTGGGTTATATGAATGCGGAGCTTTCCTGGATCAACTTCATTGTGCTGGCGGTGGGTGCTGTCTTTACCTCTGCAACCATGGCACACCACGAGCGCAGCCCCTCAGCACCAAGCGTTGCGATGGCATACACACTCTATCCACCGCTGGCAGTGGCTGGCATTGGATTGACCAGTGGTGCACCGCATCTCTTCCCAGATGGATTGGTGGTGTTTGCCATTTACCTTACCCTGGCGGTGCTGATCGGCGCAGTAACCCTGGCATTCCTGGGCTTTCGCCCGATGACGATCCTGGGTTATACCTTGGGAGGAGTGATCACATTGATCGCCCTGGCATTGCTGGTTGGCTTCAGCGCATTCAGCACAACCCTGGGCTGGTTTGGTACCCCGCTAGCAGTACCGACTTATACTCCCACTGCCACATTCACCCATACACCTGTTCCACCCACTTCGACCTCCACTTATACACCAGTGCCTCCAACGCTTACCCCGACGGTCACATTGACCCAAACGCGCACACCCACTCCCACCGAAACTTTTACGCCCACCCCGGTGCCGATCTATGCCCGAATTCAGCCACCTGAAGGTGCATATATCCGGTCCGCACCTGGGTTCGATGCACCGATCCTGTACCCAGGTATCATGCAGGAAATATTGGTGGAGCTGCTGGGGAACCCACAGGAAGTGGATGGATACGCCTGGGTTCAGATACGGGAGGTTAGGGGTGGCAGGGTAGGATGGATCCTTCAATCCCTATTACAGGTCGCCACACCCGAGCCCAACTGGTAAGCAAGCTCAAATCCAGTGTAATATACCAGCAAACAGGATCAGGCAGATCAGGTCGAAACCGAGGATGGCGCCAACGGTGATGACTTTTTGCTTGACCGTGGGCATATCAAACACCCAGAATGAGACCAGGAAGAAAGGCAGGTAACCGATCAGGAAGATCAACCAGGGGGCACCAATATTCCACCAGGTATAGTCCCAGGTCAGCGCCCCAGCTGCATTTAAGAGCAGCTCGACAATCACACAGAAGATCGAGCCAAGAATCGCAAACACCAGGCGATTAGGCAGGCCAAGGATTTTAAGGCTTTTATCGGCTGGCAGCATCTTGCAAAAAGCTACCCCGGCGATGGCAAACATAAAACAGATCTCGATGTTCAAACCGATCAGTAGAAGATAGGCTGTCTGACCCGGCGCACCCCAGACAGGGGCGTAATTGGTGAAGTGAAAGACCAGCCCATTCCAAATCTCGTTGAACCAATCCATACCCCAAAAGGCTAAACCAGCAAAAACCAGGCTCCAATTACGCCGCTCCACTTCAGCAGCATAAACATACACGGTAAGAGCAAACAATGTGATCACATACCACTGAAAAGTGGCTGGGTTACGCAAGATCGCCATTGCTTGGGATGCAGATTCAGTTGGCATATGTATCCTCCTAAGCTCAATAGTTTTGTGGTCCTATCCATTGTTGATAAGCAGGCGCTTAAGGGACCATTTTTGGACAAAAAGATATCATGCCAGCAAAGTCCCCGTTTTTGAATCGATTTGATAGCTTCACCTGGCAGCAACTAAAAACCCTCAGATGTGATGCTGAAATTATAGTATGAATGGAACTTATGGATGCACAGCATTACCGTCCACTTTTTATGATATAGTTTGCCAGTTAATGTCTCAGGTGCAAAGCACCGGTTTGATTCAAGGAATATATAATATCCTGCAGGGACAATATCTCAAGAGGAGTATATAGCATAGTGGATGTTCAACCTTATTTGCAAAGAATTGTTGACCAATTCGAAAATCCTGATACTCAATCCAGCATGAAAGGATTCACCCGCAACGTTTTGTTTCGCTTTACAGATACCAACGAAGACTGGTTGATCAAGATCGTCGATGGTAAAGAGGCCACGATTTTTCGGGGTCGTGCGAGCGAACCGGACGTCACCATTACCACCACCACAGCAATATTTACCGGGGTGATGGATCGAAAGGTTAATGCCATGACAGCCTATATGCTGCGCAAGATCAAGGTCAAAGCAGCTGCGGAAGACCTGGTGAGGATGCAGAAATTGTTGTTTTAGACCGGTTGTGTTGCATGCAGCAGAAGGGAGAGGAATGGCATGAAAGAATGGATTTTTTTAGCAGCGCACTTCGACGATGTTGTGCTTTCAGCCGGTGGCCTGGTCTGGGAGCTTGTGAACCGGGGTGAAAAAGTCGAAATCTGGACGATATGCGCAGGTGACTTGCCTTCAGGCAGATCACTCCCCGATTATGCCAGGATGCTGCACATTTTCTTTAAGTTGGGGGAAGAGGATGTACCTTATAGGCGCAGCCAGGAAGACGCAGCGTCCTGCAAGGTGCTAGGTGCGAGATATCGACGTTATACCGTGCCGGACTGCATCTATCGTCACCTCCCCGGCACAGACGACCCGGTGATCAAAGTCCCCGATGATATCAAGGGAGAGCTGGAGCCAGACGAGCTTTATCTCATCCCACCGGTAACGGACTTTTTACGTAAAAATCTTCCTGAGGAGCATGAGCTGGTGATCCCACTCACCATTGGTCATCACCGCGACCATGTGTTGGTACGCAAAGCAGCCGAGGGGCTGGGTATTCCTCTCTGGCATTATACAGATTACCCCTATATCACCCAGGAAAAGAATGACCTAAAGGAGTGGATTCCCCCTGATGCAGGGCAATTCTCGCTGGCGGTCACACCACAAGGGTTAAAAGCCTGGCAGGATGGGATTGCCTGTCACCGATCGCAGCTTGTTTTCTTTTGGTCCGATGAGAGCGAGATGCGCAGTGCAATCGAGGCATATGCCCGGATGGGAGGGGGAAATACTTTGTGGAAATTCCAGGATTGAAAAATATGGTCGTACCGTTTATAGATTCCGAGGTGGAGGATCCTTCATCTGGGTGATCACCACTGCCAGCACCAGCAACAGCCCGATGGATAGTAGCAGTGATGGAGTAAATGCGCCGTCGGGGCTCTTCATTGCCTCCATAATATAGACATAAATCACAGATACTTGCCCGGCAAACTGGATCAACCCGTTCGAGGTGCCCTCGGGGGCAGGGTAAGTGACCTCGGCGACATATTGCATCCCAATGGGTGCAACACTGATCAGGAAAAACCCCATCCAAAAGGCCGACGCAAGCAGCAACCAGAGTGAATTGGCAAAAGCTACCCCAACTAACCCCGGGATTGACATTAGCACACCCAACATCATATACCTCTGTCGTTTATGGTGTTTGTCTGACAGGGCTGGGATAATCACCGCTCCCAGGATACCACCAACGATCATCAAGGTACCCAGGAGGCTTAAATCAGTGGGAGTAAAACCAGTCGGGCGTAGGACCCCCACCCAGGTGCTGATGCCGTTGAATATCCCCAGACCAACAAAATAGACGATCACAAACAACCAGAATGGCACGGATTTTACGATCTGTTTGAGACCATCGAGCATCAAAGAGCGGACTTCCATCCCCGGTGGGCAGGGTGGGGTGGTGGGATGCTCGCGGGAGAGAATAATGAAAAGTATTGCCGCAAGCCCAGCTACCCCACCGTAGATTAATTGCACCATTGGTATAGACAATTTAAGTTGTTCAGTGAAGATGGTTGTGAGTGCGAATCCAATGGCAGTACCCAGCAGGTTAGCCAGGGTGACCAGACCAACAGCGGTAGCCCTTTCATTGATTGCAAACCAGTTGCCAGGCACTTTAGTCCAGGCATTCATTAAAAACGGCTGACCAATTGCAATCCCGATACTGCCCAACAGCACAATTGTGTAATTATCCCCTGCCAACCCACGCAGGATGGCGAATATAGCCATCAACAAAGAACCAATACTGACCGCAATTCGAAAACCATACCGGTCTATCACCCACGAGGCAGGGAAGGAGAGGAAAAGGTAGGTGACCATGAAGGACATCGCCAACCAGCCAATCTGCGTGGTCGAAACCCCATAATAACTGGCTGCAAACTCATTAATAGGGGAATAGGTGATCCACAGCATCTGCATGGCGAGGTTGACGAACATGAACACGCCCAACACCACCCAACGATATCCATACACCCGGTAGGTTTGATCCTTCATGAGATCATCTCCACATTTGCGCCTGCATTGATTTTAATTCGTCTCGGTTAATTTACCATGAATGAGATATTGTATCCCAAAGACGTTGGATTTCCAATTTTATCTACAGGTAATCTTTTCCCGCCTGCCTCAACCGATCTACGTGATCGTCAAAATACTTGTCATTGAGGAAATCGATGCCCCAATCCGGGGAATTCTGGGTATGCACCCCCATATGCCAGAGATAACGTGCGCAGACGAACAAGGGCACTGCCTGTACATCCCGCACATGGACAAAGCGGGTTTCCCGGTAGCTTTTCAGGAATGGTCCCCAGCGTACAGCAATCGCATCTTCCAGGCGGCAACACCAAAGAAAAACAGCCAGGTCATATGCCCGGTAACCGAAACCTCCACAGTCGAAGTCGAAAAAGGTCAGCCTGCCATCCGGGGCAACGTTGGCATGGTAGCCCTGTGTATCGCCATGACAGACTCCCTGCTCAAGCATGTCGGCAGGCATTGCCAGGAGCCGTTGGCGCAAGGTTTCAGCAAATCGCTGCAGGTAATTCCAATCATCCGGTCGATGGGCCAGGAACGGTTGAATATTGTGCAGCGGCTGATCAATAAAGTGGTCAAGATCCAGGTGGAAGCGCGGATGCGGGCTGTTGAAATCGTCCAGGGCGTTGTGCATTTGGGCCACAGCCTGCCCGTAACGCCTGGCAATTTCCTCGGGTTCATGCTCATAGGATACCTCTGGTCCAGGTGCTTCGGTGAAAAGAGCCAGGCAGCGTGTCCCCTCCGGGGCAGACACAGTACAGAAAGATCGACCATCTTTGTAGGGGACCGGCCTGGCAGCAGGGAACCCCTTGCGATTAAGATGATCGAGCACATCCAGCTCATACTGGATATCAGCCAGAGTACGCCACCGGATGCGGTAAGCGCGCAGGTAGTAGGTGCTGCCATCGACGGTCTTAACACGATAGGTATGGTTAAAACCACCGGAGTAAAACTTACATTCGACTGGTGAGCCTATTCCAAAACCAGGCAGGATTTCACGAATGAGCGCCTCAGGTGATAAGGTGGAAGCGATTACGGGGAAGGTGGTCATTATCTCAACTCCTGGGTGAGCTAGCGGCAAACATGGATGGATTCCAGTACCCAACCTCTTGATATCTTTACAAGATTGATATGAAGATAGTGCGTACCTGGGCTGTGGCCTCCCAGGTGCAAGACTGTCTCTTGCTCAGGGAAGGAAATGATCCTCCCGTTTTCAAGGAACACGTGCTCCAATGTTTCAGCAGCCTCGATCTCGCACAAGGTCTGAACCAGTCGCTGTTTCCAGAACTCACTGATATCCTGGGTAAAGGCAGTATACAGCACGGCTGGATCTTCCTGCTGAAGGCAGACACGAATGAACTCAATTGCCTCGACCGGGGTGTTGAAGGATGGTTGGGTGGACATGATAAATAAATCGAGCTCATCACGCAGGTTTAATGAATACAAGGTAAAACATGCGGGCAGTCCTCTCGGTGGACAGAGATTGGAAACCGGCCTTCCTAGTATTATCGCATAAGTTTGCTTCGGGCAATTTGGAAAGATAGAATCACTGTGACTTATTATTGAAATGACTAATTGAATCCACCAGTTTTTGTCTTGAAACAAGTTTTGCTGACATTGCCTCGGTCAATGAGTTTCTTGACGGACCTTAAAGGGTAGTCCAGCCGCCATGCTTTTTCCAATACCCACCTACTTCATATCATTTCATTACTTAAAAATTACTCATCTATAAACGTGTTAAGAGACGATATAATTTATATACACTCCAGGGGGCAGTCATGCCCCAACCGGTTCCCATCGCCAGGTGGAGTGCATCGACGATGAAGGCGGCAGGAATTAGCCCTTGTAAGATCTCAGGAAGTTGTCGTGACGGTGCTGATGCCGCTATCCCATGTTAAGTGGTATCGATATGTTAACCCACACAACTACTCCACTGGACCCCGTGGTACCCGGCAGTACGACAAGGATGACCACGACAAGCCAGACATCAAGAAGATGCAGGCGCCGATCAAACTGGCTCCGGGTTATCGGGTACTAAGGTCACGGATAAGGTTAGCAGATCCAACCTGGACAACTATACCTGTGTTTTTACCTAATGCGCAAGAATAATGGTTACACCTATCGATAAAAGTGGTGTTTCGATCGGCCCAGTTGGCCGAGAAGGAGGTGAAAGACGAAATTCTTTCAATGCCTGTGCTGTCGTACAGCCAGGCTGTAGTACTCACCCAATTTCACAAAGGAGAATTAATACCGATGAAGGTTAAAATCTTTAGTATGTTGTCTGTATTTGTACTGGTATTCAGTTTGTTCTTACCCGTGAGCTCGATAGCACTCGCCGACAAAGGGGTCACATCGGGTCTGGAAGACGGAACCACCGCTCGTCCAGAACCTATGGTTTCTACTGCTGACCCTGCTATATATATCATTGTCCTCGAAGGCGACTCACTGAGCTCCTACCGGGGAAGCCTGCCCGGCCTCACGGCGACAAACCCGGAAGCTCTTGGGGAGAGCAAGCTCGATGCAAAAAGCCCCGCCAGCCTTGCCTACCTCGACTACCTGGCCGGGCAGCAGGCTAACTTCATCACGTCAATGGAACAGACCCTCGGTCACTCCGTGGAGGTGGTCTATCAATATATGGCTGCCCTGAACGGCCTGGCTGTGCGCATGACGACCCAGGATGCCAAGCGGGTATCCATGATGGATGGGGTCGTATTCGTGCAGAAAGAAACGATCGAACAGCCCGATACCGATGCAGGCCCGGCCTGGATCGGCGCTCCCAGCATTTGGGATGGCAGCGCAGTTCCCTCTGGCCTGGGCACGATGGGTGAGGGTGTGATCGTCGGTGTTCTCGATACCGGCATCAACTCCGATCATCCTTCGTTCGCCGATATCGGCGGTGATGGGTATGATCATACAAATCCTTATGGGCCCGGCGTCTATGTCGGTTATTGTGTGGCGAATCCCACCTTTTGCAATGACAAGCTGATCGGTGCTTACTCATATACTACGAGTGATCCTGGAAGCCCCGAAGATAACGAGGGGCACGGCAGCCACACCTCCAGTACGGCAGCTGGCAATAAGCTCAATGCCACCCGGGAAACCCCGACTGGTTTCCTTATCGAGAAACCTATCTCGGGTGTTGCGCCACATGCCAACCTTATTATGTACGATGTGTGCAACGCGGGTGGTTGCGGCGGCGCTGGCTCGGTGGCAGCAATCAACCAGGCTGTGCTCGACGGGGTTGATGTGATCAACTTCTCGATCTCCGGTGGCAACAATCCGTATGCCGACTCGGTGGAGCTGGCCTTCCTGGGTGCTTCGAGTGCTGGAATTTTTGTTTCAACTTCAGCCGGCAACAACGGTCCAGGACCCAACACGGTCGCTCACCGCTCACCCTGGCTGGCCACTGTTGCATCCAGCACCCACAACCGGCTCTTTTCGAGCAGCCTGATTGACATGAGCGGCGGCAACAACCCGCCGGCGAATATCGTCGGTCAAAGCATCAGCACAGGCTATGGTCCAGCTCCGATTGTTTATGCGGGTGACTATGGTGATCCGCTGTGCCAGACGCCGTTCCCGGCTGGAACGTGGACGAATGGCGAAATCGTGGTCTGCGACCGGGGCATCGCCGGTCGTGTAGCCAAGGGGCAGAACGTGATGGCAGGTGGTGCGATGGGGTATGTGCTCGCCAACGATGCAGCCAACGGAAACTCGTTGACGGCTGATGCACATTACCTGCCTGCGGTCCATATCACCTATGATGATGGTGTAGTTCTCAAGGCCTGGCTTGCCGATGGCAGCGGTCACATGGCCACCATCACTGAGACAACCACCGATCTGTCTCCTGAGAATGGAGATATCATGGCCAGCACTAGCTCGCGCGGCCCGAACACTACCTTCGACGTGACCAAACCCGATGTAACCGCCCCTGGTGTGGCTATCTTCGCAGCCTATTTGGACGATGTCATGTTCGAGTTCGTCGGCGGCACTTCGATGTCGAGCCCGCACAATGCTGGCGCAGGTGCTTTGCTATCAGCCCTCTACCCCGACTGGTCGCCGGCAGAGATGCGGTCAGCCATTATGACCACCGCCTCCACCGCCAACCTGGTTAAGGAGGATGGCGTGACACCGGCCGACCCGTTTGACGTCGGTGCCGGGCGTGATGACCTGACCCGCGCTGCCCTGGCCGGACTGGTGCTCGATGAAAGCACCGCCAACTACCAGGCAGCCAACCCGTCTCAAGGCGGTGATCCCCAGACCTTGAACCAGGCCAGCCTGATGGACAGCAACTGCCAGGGTTTCTGTTCGTGGACTCGTACAGTCAAGAGCACTCTCGACGCTGCGGAAACCTGGACGCTTTCTGCGGATGCTCCAGCTGGGATGGTCGTGACCTTTAATCCGGTCTCGTTTGAGCTGGCCGCAGGAGCTACCCAGGAAGTCGTCATCTCGGTTGATGTGACCGGCCTGCCTCTTGGCAGCTGGGTTTTTGCCCAGGTGAACCTGACCCCGGCTGATCCCGCTGTTCCCGTAGCTCACTTGCCGGTGTCTGTTCTCCCATTTGAAGCTCCTCCAGATATCTCAGTCGATCCTGCAGTTTTGGATGAGATACAGCGAGCGGATCTGGTAAAAACCTATCCACTCAACATTAGCAACAACGGTCAACTTCCGCTTGATTGGGAAATCCTCGAAGATGGCAGTGACTTCGGCCTTAACCTGGCTAATTGGTCTGACAACTTCGACTCGTACGCTACCAATAGCTCATTGCATGGGCAGGGTGGTTGGAAGGGCTGGGCAAACGATCCTGCCGCAACCGCCTATACCCGTGACACCTATGCTCTGAGTGCCCCGAACTCTGTTGAAATCATGACTACCAGCGACCTGGTGCATGAATATACAGGTGTTACGAGCGGCATCTGGCATTACACCGCCATGCAATACATCCCGTCCATCTTGAGCGGTGAGACCTACTTCCTCTTGCTCAACCAGTATGATGATGCTGGCGTAACCAACAACTGGTCAACACAAGTCGCATTCAACGGCACCACAGACCAGCTGGCCAATGAAGGCGCAGCGGGTGGTGCTTTGCCCATCATCTATGATCAGTGGGTTGAGATCCGCGTCGAAATCGACCTCGACAATGACACGCAGGCATTCTACTACGGCGGAGCCCTGCTCTTCCAAGACTCATGGACCGAAGGAATGAGTGGGGGCGGCATCCTGAACATCGGAGCCGTTGACCTGTACGCCAATAGTGCCAGCGCAGTGTACTACGATGACATCTCCCTGAAGTACCAGGTGCAGCCATGGTTCGACAATTTCGACTCGTACGCTACCGATAGCTCGTTGCATGGGCAGGGTGGCTGGAAGGGCTGGGCAAACGATCCTGCCGCAACCGCCTATACCCGTGACACCTATGCTCTGAGTGCCCCGAACTCTGTTGAAATCATGACAACCAGCGACTTGGTTCATGAATACACAGGTTATGACACTGGTGTCTGGTATTACACCGCGATGCAATACATCCCGTCCATCTTGAGCGGTGAGACCTACTTCCTCTTGCTCAACCAGTATGATGATGCTGGCGTAACCAACAACTGGTCAACGCAAGTCGCATTCAACGGCACCACAGACCAGCTGGCCAATGAAGGCCCAGCGGGTGGTACATTGCCTATCATCTATGACCAGTGGGTTGAGATCCGTGTCGAAATCGATCTCGACAATGACACGCAGGCATTCTACTACGGCGGAGCCCTGCTCTTCCAAGACTCATGGACCGAAGGAATGAGCGGGGGCGGCATCCTGAACATCGGAGCTGTTGACCTGTACGCCAATAGTGCCAGCGCACTGTACTACGATGACATGTCACTGGCGAATGCCCTGCCTCAAATCTGTGATCAGACTGTAGATATGCCCTGGGTGAGCGTCGAGCCTATCAGTGGTACAACCCCTGGAGGCGCATCTTCAGAAATCGGGGTTACCTTTGACAGCACTGGCTTCAATCCCGGCGATGTTGCCACTGGAAACCTGTGCGTCATCAGCAACGATCCGGATACCTCGCTGGTCGTTGTTCCTTTGACGATGACGGTGGTGTCTCAGGACGTCGTTATCTCGCCCCTGGCGCAGACACTGACGGGTCAACCCGGCGATGTCATCACGCATACCTTCACCGTGACCAACACCGGCCTCGAGGCTGACAGCTTCTCGCTCTCGCTCGCAGGCAACTTGTGGCCCACAACGGTGGCAGCCTCAACCGGTGAGCTGAACCCGGGCGAAGCGACGACCGTCGATGTTGTGGTGACGATTCCCGCAGCACCCGTGGACCTCAGCGACACCTTTACCCTGACGGTGACCTCGGTTGCCGAGCCTGCGGTGTCAGTCCAGGCCCAGGGAACAACCGTCGTGGAGATCGTCGTGGAGACGTATGTCGTCTACTTACCCTTGGTGTTCAAGAACTAAACCGTTCCTTGATCGATAAACAATAAATAGCAAATCAGGCCATCCAGAACAGCGGATGGCCTGATTGCTTATAAACCGTAAATTAGTATTTTCAATTTTATTCTTCCGGGTTGGTTATCGCCTCTTGAAGGTAGCTGAGAGCCGCTTCAAGCTGGGTATCCCTGCCCTGAAGCAGCTGTTGGCGATCCAGGGTAACCTCGATATCCGGAACGACGCCGTTGTTCTCCAACACTCGCCCATATGCAACCTGTGACTGGGCAATGGGATATGCCAGAATGGTGCCGTAAGGCAGTATCTTGATGTTCATCACGAGACAGACACCAGGCGTCTGCGAACCCACGATCGTGGCTCTACCGAATACTTGCAGGCTGCCGGAGAACTCCTCGCTGGATGAGGTGCTGTGTTCATCCACCAGGATCACTACTTTGCCTGGATAGGGATTGGTGACTGGGTCGAGATAAGCCTCTTCATGGTGGTCGCGGTATTGATAACGGATGAACAGGTCTGGTCTGCCCACGAGCTGGCTGGCAATCGCTTTACGCACGAAGAACTGGCCACCCGGATTACCGCGCAGGTCAATAATTAGAGCTGGAGCATCGTGGAATTCTTCGATGGCTTGCAGTACACCATCCTGCACTGACGATAGGAATCCGGAGAAGCGAATGTAGCCAATATCATTCGCCAGGTGTCTTACCTCGATTTCTCCGCAGGCTGGCGGCGTAGCTGGATCAAGCTGGTCGCAGCTGCTGCCAATGCGAGCGGCGAACTGCAGGGTGGCGCTCTGTGGGTGATCCTGTTCGTCCAGGTATTCGACGAGGACTGCCTTACCCGTTTCACCGTATAACATGCCGCGCATTCCCTGGATGGCGATACCCTGCTTGTGGCGCTCATTATATGGCGGTGTCTGCAGAGATTCAGCGGTAAGAACATCTAATGTCCAGCCGTCCAACGAGGTGATAACAAATCCAGATCGCAGTCCAGCCTGGTCAGCAGGAGAACCCTCTACAACCTGGGTAACCACCGCTAATCCATCCAGCAGGCGGACGTCCAGGCCCAGCGATCCGGTGGCAAAGGTCATACGATCGAGCTCGTTAGCCATACCAGGTGGTAAAGCTACAAGGTGTGACACGCCCAGCTCGAACAGCATTGGGTTCAGCAGTCCGAGCCAGAAGGTGGTGTCATCCTCAATCTTCTCCAGTTTCTGACGATATACATCGCCGATAGCCTGCCAATCTTTTCCTCCGAAGCTGGGATCGTAGTACTCGTCATTGATCGTCTGCCAGACTGCATCGAATATGGTGAGGCGCTCAGCAGGGGTCAGCCGATTCTCGATCATGGCTGTCGGATGGGGGGTGCGGGTTGGTGTGGGTATAAGGGTCGGAACAACGGTTGGTGCTGCTGCCGGTAGGACCTTACACGCAGTCATCGTTATGGTGCCTGCGAGGATAACCGAGGCCAGGATAAAGAAAAGGGTTCGAGATTGTTGGTTCATGTTTTTCTCCTTACACCAACCAAAAATCACTTTTATTGGCTTTTGCAGAATCTGTTGAGATTCTACACCTAAAATAGAAGCGGCATTCCCATGCTTACCCTGGTGTAACCATTACCTGTGCGTGCGAGGTGATCGCCTGAACTGGGATCTCCATGGCTTTCAGGTCGCGATAAGCCAGGGTCCAGATCGATGAAAGGTAAATCTCCACCAGTCCGCTGACGAACAGGATGGGCGAAATCATCACCACGATAAAGATCGGCAGACCTGCCATCATGCCCATGATCCACGGGGTAGCCCCATCCATAAACAGGGCAGTGAAGCCTGCCACCAGGGCAGCTGGGAATCCGCCCAGGGCAACGCCGAGAGGGATCGTTAGCAGAAGAAATGGCATAAACAGGAGCATGACTGGGACGATGAGAGGCACCCAGATCAAGCGGATGCTCACCCAGACCAACCAGAGCGGGAGGAGCTCTTCCAGGTGGTGCTTTGTCAGCACCGCCCCCTGGCGGATTGAGGCTGCCAGGCTCTGCTCTTCCAAGGCGCAGGCGCGCCGAATGGGCTGCAATACCACGGACAACACAGCACTGGCAGCAAGCCACGCCAAGAAGGCCAGGATGAGCAGTCCCATTGTGCCCATCCCAGCAGTGATGAGGATGGCATCGTGCATTCTGATTGCCAGCATGATAGGCGCAACAGCCAACCCAAACACAATAATAGTGACAACAGCAGCCACCAGGCCGATCATAAGATCGAGCAGGAACAGCCGGCCGGCGCGGCGGGAAAAGCCTCTATGCAAGCCTCCCCACACATTCAAGTGTTTTTCGCTCGCTTCGGCTTCATCCACCATACGAATCAAGGCAGTCTCTGTGATATAGCGCGCCAATATTCCGAGCAGGAGCAAGATACCCAGGATGATGGCAAACTCGATCAGGATTGGCCAGAGATCGATCGAAACCTCACGGTCCAGCAGATCCACTAAATCATTAAACTCATGCCAGGTAATGCCATTTTCATTGATGATGCGGAATCCTCCAGGGGCAGTGAGGTCGATGGTCATGTCGGCTCCAGGCACATGGATGGTGGTAGTATTGGAGAGCTTGATCCTGGTCCACTGGTCATTGTTCTCCCTGTCAGGCCAGGGGTTGAGAAAGATCATGTGTGGACCAACCAGTGCCAGGATAGCGCCGAACAACCATAATGCCTGGTAGTTCCACAATATTTGCCAGGCTTTCTTTAGAATTGTATTGAGGTTCATATCTAACACTCCTTTTGTTACTTTAGTTATGAAGACCAACTTGTCACTTCAAAAGCAAGACTACGCCAATAATAATGGCAAGCATGACGAGTAACACGGTAATGCCTACCAGCACCCAGCGTGCGGTTTTAGGATTGTATGCTGTCCATGTTTGTCCGCGGCCAGTTGAGAGACCGAGGTAAGTGATGCCCAATATGGTGAGAAACCATCCCGCCCCGCTGTCGCTCATGACAAGGATGAAACCCACAACAAATAAAACAGCAGCCGATGACCATAACCAGACTTTTTGACGATTTTTCATTTTCACCTCCGATTTTGGAAAGAATTATTTGTTTACTAAAACCTGCCGATATTTGCCGATCGGACGATGGATGGGAGCTTGATGGTGGTTGTTTTTCCAGCTTCTTTGGAGCCGGGGAAGCTGTAGATCGAATTTTGACAAACCTTCAAGACCAATGCATGAAGTGCCTGGACGTTTTTATACTTCTTGCTCTGAACATTAGTCTGGGTGAGAAAAGGAGTGGTCAGATTTATTTTGCTAGCCCCTGTGTGTAGATTGAAAACCGTATTTCCTTTTTTGACTGGTCTCTCACCAGGTTTTTCGGACCGAAGATGATCACGATGAGGACGCCAGCAAGCAGATAGACCCCATAGAAGTGCCAGGGAGAAGAGCCGCAACACCACACAATATCGGATGAACTATTCGCCATGGCATGAAACAATACTACAGCAAGGACACTACCATTCGTATTATTGAACACCCAGGTGAAGAAAATAGAAACCAAAGTCTGCCACAATATGAGTTCGGCAACAGAATTTTGGCTGCTCATACCCGCTTTGAGAAGTGGGATATGCCATGCCCCCCAGATTGCTCCCAAAACAAGGCTGGAGACAAGAGCATTCCATTTCACCTGAAAACGGGGAAGTACATAACCACGCCAACCAAATTCCTCGCTCAAGCCGCCATGGATCAAACCATTTGCGATGAGAGGAGGGATGAACATCCAGGGTTGATCCGGCCAGGTGAGAAAAGGGTAGGCTTGACCATCAAGCGTGCGAGCGACAAGGTTGGCGAGCAGCAACAATACGGGGAAGAACAGCAGGATCACGAAAAGCCATTTGATGCTCAAGTTGCGGTTCCAGAAGCGCTTCCAGAGGGCTTTCACACCGATCCTCCCCTCGGTCATTGCCGTCACTACAAATGCGCCAATTGTAGGTCCATATGGGGTTATCACACTAAGAATCATGATTGGCCAGGCAGATCCGAGATCAATTTAGATGTACCAATCCCTGTAGGCATTGTAACGATGCCAGAGATGAACAAGAGCCACCACCAGAACCAGCTCCACCCAAAGGCAATCAGGAAGAAGAATGCCAGATTGCGAGGTTCGAACGCTTTCGCTTTATATCCAACAGTTTGTGTATTCATGTGATCTCCTTAAATACTTGCATATGCACCGAATATCACCAGGCAATCCGCCGCAGCATGGAACAGAACCGCGCCCCACAAGCTGTCTGATTTTTGGATCAAGAATCCCCAGACTAGCGACAAGATCAAAACGATCACCAGAAATTGGATCATCTGCGCTGCATAAGTGACCTGGGTGTGCATAAGGGCAAAAACAATGGCTGTCAAAATGACCGATAGGTCTTTACCAAGTAAAGGCTCATATTGTTTGAGAAATATCCCTCGATAAAGTAACTCCTCCATGAACCCATTGGAAAGCACGAAGAGCAATATCCAGGGCCACAGCGGCAGCAGTTTGTCCAATACGCCGACCTGGTTACTGCTCAGGGAAAAATAAGCAAAAGCAGGGAAAACCACCCAGGCAGTTATGGCGATGGGGAGCCAAATGCGTACTCTGCCGGTATTGAGATACATGGAACGCCAGCTGAAGCCCATGAGAGGCATCAATACCAAAATCGGGATCACGCGCAAGATGCTTTCAGAGAACTTTGCCATGGCAATTCCCTGCGGGGTGGTGACCGACTGATTAAGCCATCTCAGCAGGTCGTCGCTGAAGAGAGTGCTGATGAGAACCGCTGCTCCAGCTACGAAGAAAACGTAAAATACAGGCCAGTAGGCTTTGCCATTTTCACTGCTTCTCAATAACATTGCCACAACCAGAAGTGCAGCCGTAAGGATCATGTGAAAAGTAAGCAAGGTGTTTCCAGATAAATATGGCGAGAAGGTGATGATGGCAAACACCATCGTCTCCAAGATGAAAAACAGCAGGAACGAGGCGCCTTTTTTGGGCAAGTGAGTCGCATGCAAGTTGGTGGTTGTCATATTCATTCCATTTACTCACCCTGAGTCAGTTTTGTCACAGAAACGATTGATAAGCCGAGATCGTTGATCTTTGCCAGGATGCCGTGTAAAGCTGATTGATCGGGTACGATACCAGACAGGAGAGTCTCATCACCCTGCACGGTGATGGTGAAACCATCGAACCAGTCCGACCAGCATGTATCGAGGGCACCTATCAGGCGGATCTGGTACGGAGTTGATTGATCAAATTCATGTACGTTGGTCATATTAAGTCTCCTCCTAATGGAGTTTCCCATACTATATTCGCTCAGTGGATGAGCAGTCATCACCCATTTAGGTAATTGCATAGGGTATCTAAAAAATCACAGCGTTCGAACCATACCTTTCGCCTACTTCGTAGATCCTGAAATCTCGATTAATTCAGACAGATGTTCAGCTGAAAACCACCGACCGGCTGCCATCACCCCCAGGGGTTCACGGATGACACTGATATCCTCCAGTGGATTTCCTCGAACCAGGATCAGATCGGCGCGGTTTCCAACTTCGATCGTACCGAAATTACCCACCCCGGTCATCTTTTCAACCACACGGGCAGCATTAACGGTACCGGTGAGCAAGGCTTCATACGGCGTAAAGCCATTCTCGACCAGGATACGCAGCTCGTCATGGACTGAGAAACCAGGAACGATGCCGATGCCGCCAAGCGCATCGGTGCCCAGCAGAAGCTGAACTCCTGCCGAATGAAGACCGCTTAATATCCAGCGATCGAAATCATATTTTATGGCACAAATATCTTCAATACCTCGGCATTCTAATTGTTGATATTCTTTACCTCGCCGGACGGTTTCCAAATATTTGGGGTCCAAGAACTTATTCTCGGGACGAGCCAGGAAGGCATCAGGATGGAATTGCTTCAACCACATAATTTCAGCGATATTGACCGTCGTACAGACTGATACACCCGTGGTGCTCAGCTGATTGGCAATCTTTTCCAGTGTTGATTGATTTTCCGATTCAAAATCTGCGAAATAATTGCTCGATGACAGATCGAGCTCTTGGAGAACTGCCTGAATGAGAATTGGAAACCACTCATCTGGCTGCAGCTGTCTGCTCCGGTCAAATTCAAAGAATTCCCAATCCAATTCCTCAACGTGAGCAATCTCATCCATCCCCGCCGACAGTACACCCTCCAAACCCACTGAAAAGGGGATGTGTCCGGCGGTGTATATCCCTAATCTTTTCGCTTCTTTCATTGTTGCCTGAAAATCAGCCACAGATAGGTAAGCATATATCTTAATCAAGTCGTATCCCTTTTCTTTATTCTGGCGTACAAGCCCTGCGGGATCTCCCAATGGACTGACTTCCAATTTTTCTCCTGAGGTATAAATCATTGGACCAACCCGCGTGCCCTCCTGAATTTCATCCCGCAATTGCTGGGGATAAGTACCTAATTCATCCATTGCGTTTAGGTCTCGAATTGTGGTGACCCCATTGGCGAGGTATAGAATCAAAGGATGAACCGGCCATATCTTCGGATCCTCCCAGGGCTGAGCCCACTGTCCAGTGGATATACGGGTGTGTGCGTGCATATCCGCCAGGCCTGGCATCAGGTAGGCACCCTGGCCATCGATCACCTGGGATCCACGGGGAATCTTAAGCTCATCAGCAGGACCGATATCAATGATATCCGAGCCGCTCACCAGCACGGTTTGGTCTTCAATCACTATTTCACTGGTCATGGGGATTAAGTTCACATTGGTGAAGGCGATCACTTGCTCTGTATTGATATCACTAGCGGATGCGCATGCGGTTATCAGGATGGCAGATAAGATAACCAGGCTTACAACGCTATATACCCTTTGCCGGGTGGTTGGTTTATTTGTTTTCATCGTTACGATTTCCTTATCTCATTTCAGGCATATTTAATGACCTTGTTGTGGTGTTTTGGTGACGTGGAGTGTTTACCAAAACACCACAACGAAAACTACATGCGTCCTTTTATGGATAACCCAACGGCGGATAACCCCACGGCCAATGTTGGCCGTAAGAGCCAAACAGGCCACCTGATTTGATCAATACCGCTCCCTCGCCATCCACAGAGCGTATAACGGCTTTTAGGGCTTCATCTACAATCATGCCGCTCACATCCATGGTGACCTTGCGATCACCTTCATCTTTCCAGGCTTTGATGGTGAGACCGCAAGCCTTTGAGATCTCCTTCAATACGGCGCTCAACGGAACATTTTCGAAGACCATACCCTCGGGCAAACGGCTCCGAAGGATTGTTCTACGCTGCTCAAGCTCCACCCATTGATTGTCTTGCCATTTGTCAATGAACGTGTAGGGTCTGATCGTAAGATGGTGCTCATTTAAAATCCACTTGCATCTAATTTGCGGGCAGATGATGCCAATGACTTCAGAGACTGTTGCGTTCTCTACATTTACTGTGACATGCTTACCGACAAATGGGTAAAGCGTAATGGCACAATCAGGATTAGTGGCTAGCTGGTCGATGACTACCTGCGGCTTGACATCGGTGACATTTATCGTCACTCGCATGCCCATATCAATATCGCACGAAGAATCCTCTGTCTGGGCTTTGGAGGAACACGAAGACAGGGTTATAACGGCAAGCATGACGAGCATGACTCCGAGTAGTATTTTTATAGATTTATAAAGGCGAGTATTCATAGTATTTCCTTATTCTGAAGTATCTAGGTTTATTTAAGAACAGAATATTCGGGTTTGGTTGATTTTTAGATTCAATTATCTCCTCCTTACATATGTCGCATATCACCACCACTTAAAATTCCATTTTATTGAACATCTTCTTTACTATAGGTGCTGGATGGATGAGCAGTCATCACCCATATGGGTGATTGCGTAGGGTATTAAATAAAAAATCCCCCACCATTTGGTGAGAGATTTGTGGTTTAAACTACCCCTCTCCTAAATTAAGTTGAGATCTTTGGCCTTTTTAACCGCCTCGAAGCGCCCATTAACCCCTAATTTGCTGTAGATATTACGGATATGGGTGCGGATGGTATTTACCGAGAGATATAATTCGCGGCCAATTTCAGTACTGGTCAATGAGCTATCCAGCAGGTGCAGCACCTGGAGCTCGCGCTCGCTGAGTGGTTCAATGAGGGTGGCAGCTGGAGTTTTGGATCGGGTTTTGTGAGAGACCGGCAATTTAAAGACGATTGCTGAAGCAGGGGCATTGAATGCCAATAAAAGCTGGTTGATAAAATCAACCTCGATACCCCGTTTTGCAGCGACCTGTAACAGTCCGCGGATCAGGTCTCCCTTGCTGGTAAACACTCTGATAAACCCTTCGGGTTTGGCTAATTCCAGGGTGTGCTGAAGCATTGAAAAAGCCTGTTCCTCCTCTTTCATCATATATGAAACGATGATTTGCCGGGTACGAATTTCCAGTAGCAGGGATACTGCCCCAACCTGTTCGAGTACGTTTGCCAGATTTTCCAAAACATTCTGAGCTTCCAGAAACTTTCCCTGAGCCTGGAGGATGGTCGAATAATGTGTATATATATATCGATGAAAATAGTCAACACTGTCATTTGGTTTTAAACCACAATGCTCTACCCAGGTTGAAGCCCTTTGAATATTCCCCTTGGCTACGTAGATCATGGCTTCCTGCCCGCGCACTCGCGAAGTAATCGGATTATTACTAAAAACCATTTTTGTTTCCTGGATAGTCCTCAGAGCACCATCCAAGTCACCAATAGCCAGAAGAACATCGGCATATTTTATCAATCCATTATAAAGAAAATCTTGATATCCCCACCACCTGCAGATCTCGATCCCTTCACTGGCTAAACGCAATGCCTCTGACCTATTATCCCATTCGAGGTAAAGTGAACTTAGTTTTAGATAAGCATAACCTACCGACAATGACCTGTTCTTCTTGTCTGGATAGTTTGAATCAACCATTTTAAACGTATCATCATAGAACCTTAAACTTTCCTTCAGCCTCCCCAAGGTGTGTAAAAGGCTGGCTTTTTCAAAATTGGCGGTCATTGCCATCTCGGAATCGCCTGCGGCTTGGCTCCATGAGAGGGTGATATCAAGAGCGTTTATTGCTGGCAAGATACTGCCCATCCAAGCCAGGATGTTACTCATGTGATAGCCAACAAAGGCACGTGGGCGATAATCATCCAGTGGAAGCAATTCAAAAGCTTTTCCTGCATACTGAAGACCGTCTACCCGGTCGGAGCGTAACTCGCCTATTAATGTCCACATGGCAGCGATATATCCCATTAAACGGTGATCGCTTCGGTCGGCATGTTTTTCTGCCTCAAGTACAGCTGACTTTATCTCTTCCAACCGGCCAAGATAAGCTAACAGCCAGGCGCGGGCAATATGCAGCCACGGATTAGAACCCATCACCGCCTCGGGCAGGGTGTTCAGCCAGCTCAGGAAGGTGGAGGCTTGATGATGATCAAAGATTGTAAACGCATACTTTTCAATTAATAAAACCAGATGGTCGATGTCATTGGCTGCGATAGCGTGAGTCAGGGCGTTGGATATGTATCCGTTTTCTGAAAACCAGGTGCAAGCTTTGCCATGCAGCAGTGGGATAATTTCTGGGTGTGCCTGCTTCAAGCGCGAACGCAATAGCTCGGAGAACAAGTGATGAAATCGATACCAGTGACGCTCATCGTCCATGGGAACCAGAAACATATTGGATTTTTCCAATTGAATGAGCATAGCCTGGCTATCTTTGCTGCCGGTAATTGCGTCACATAAAGGTCCAGACAGGTATTCCAGGATGGATGTATATAATAAAAAATCCAGAAACTCGGGTTTTTGTTGGCCCAGCACTTCCTCAAGCAGGTAATCCAACACATAGTGATGGGTGCCTGAAAAACCCTCCAAAAAACCATTGACATCTGATCGACTTTGCATCGATAGAGCGGCCAGTTGCAATCCGGCAATCCAGCCTTCTGTACGCTGCTCCAATAATTCGATATCGCGGTGGGTGAGATTTAATCCCATAACTTCACCCAGAAAAGTGGTAGATTCCGGCAGTGAGAAACGCAAGTCTTTTACACGCACCTCGACCAAGTTATCACGCACGCGCCAGCGAGCCAGTGGCCAGGGAGGATCCATCCGGCTGGCAACCACAAGATGGAAGCCATGGCGGGATTGTGGCAGGTGGTCAATCAGGTAAATGAGATCCTTATGGATTTGACCTTCTGAGATGGTATGCAGGTCATCCAGCACAAGCAGCGCCGTTGTGTTTAAGCTGAAGAACTGATTGAGCAGGTCGGTAAGCAGAGTATCCATCGCAGGTGGCTGAGTAGATTGCAATGCCTGAAATAATGATTCGTCAATATCCAACTGATGGAGACCAGGAATCATTGATAAGGCTTTGTAAAAATAATTCCAGAAACGAGCTGGAGAATTCTCCCCCTTTTCAAGCGAAAGCCAGGCAACCGGGAAATCAAGCTGCGAAACCCACTCACATAAGAGAGTGCTTTTACCATAACCTGCAGGTGCAGAAACGAGCGTCAGGCAATGATTTTGTGTAATGCCATCATTTAACCGCTGGACCAGGTGCGACCGGTTGACCAGGTTGCTTCGGAGAGGCGGGATGCGAGTTTTGGTTGCCAGTAAGGTGTCTGACACCTTTTTTATCCTCCATAAAGGCACTCTTCATTATATAGAATATTCAGGTGCGATTCAATAGGGAGTTTTTGTCCGTGATGCATTAAAAGGACGGAGTCAGCCATTCATCCCTTTAAAAAAAACCTGGCAGTATTCACTGCCAGGCTAGACTATCAAACAAATCACTCTTCCCGCGAGCGCAGATGCGGGAACAGGATGACCTCGCGAATGTTGGGGTGGTCGGTGAGGAGCATGATCAGACGATCGATGCCCATGCCGAAGCCGCCATTGGGGGGCATGCCATAGCGCATAGCCCGCAGATAGTCCTCATCCATGGGGTGGTGTTCTTCGTCATCAGCCTCGTAATCGCGGCCCATTTCCAGGAAGCGTTTCTCCTGGTCGAGCGGGTCATTTAGCTCGGTAAATGCATTGCACAGTTCCATTCCCGCCACGTAGCCCTCGAAACGCTCCACGGTTAATGGATCACCCGGTTTGCTCTTGGCCAGAGGTGATAAATCGCGCGGATAATCATACAGGAAGGTTGGCTGAATGAGGGTAGGCTCGAGGTATTCAGACAACAGTTGATCGATCAGCTTGCCGCGCGTTTCACCGGGTTTGGTTTCGATCCCGTGTTCCCTCATTACCGCTTCAAGGGTATCGGCAGTCGGATAAGCAGCGATATCGATCCCCGACGTATTGAGTATGCCCTGGCGGAGCTCCAAGCGCGGCCACGGGATTTCGAAGCTGAGCTCATGGCCATTGTAGGTTACCTTCCGCTGACCCAAGACACGATCGCAAACAAAGGCAAGCATCTGCTCAGTCATCTCCATGACCTGGAGATAATCAGCATAGGCACAGTAGAACTCCAACTGGGTAAACTCAGGGTTGTGTTTGAAGGAGACACCCTCATTGCGAAAATCACGTCCAAGCTCATACACACGCTCGATGCCACCCACCAACAGGCGTTTGAGATACAGCTCAAAGGAGATACGCAGGTAGAGGTCCTGGTGCAGCTGGTTGTGATGGGTGATAAATGGTTTGGCAGCCGCCCCGCCATAGATGGGCTGAAGGATGGGGGTTTCCACTTCCAAAAAGCCCTGTCCATCCAGGAAACTGCGCAGGGCTGTCACGATGGCTGACCGGCTCTGGAAGATCTGGCGGATTTCCGGGTTTACCGCTAGGTCGGCATAACGCTGGCGGTAGCGAGTTTCTGGGTCTGCCAGCAGGGCATAGCGGACGATCTCTCCATCCACAACTACATCCTTGGCGGCAGGCAACGGGGTGATGGCTTTGGCAAGCATTTGGAAGGATTCCACTTGCAGCGATATCTCACCTGAACGCGTGCGGAACACCCCACCACTGGCCTGGATGAAGTCACCCAGGTCAAACTCGCGGTTGAAAAGGTCGAGCTGCTCCTGGCCAATGTCATTGGCCCGCAAGAAGAGTTGGATGCGCCCTTCGCCATCCTCTATGTGAGCGAAGGTGATCTTGCCCATTGGGCGGATGGAACGCAGCCTGCCTGCCAGGGCTGCCTTCACAGGCTGTGGCTGCTCGCCTTGAGCAGCAGCTTCTGCAGCCTCGAAGAGGCGGCTGGCTGACTGGCTGGTGTGAGTGCGGACGGTGCGTGTGGGGAAAGGCTCGATCCCATTGGCGCGCAAGCGCTCCAATTTTTCCAAACGGTTCATTTCAAGGCTGGTAAGCTCATTCATCATGTTATCGCTCCACATACTGTTGACGATTGTTTAAGAGGCAATTAAGCAAAAACCCCGCGCAAGGGATCCATGCGCGGGGCTGGAAATTAGCCCCTTTATTACTCCACCTTCAAGAGACTGACGGTGAAGGAACCACCCGGAGCATCAACGCGTACTACATCACCGGGGTGATGCTCCATCAATGCACGCCCCAGGGGTGATTCGTTTGAGATACGCCCATCGCGGGGGGAAGCCTCAGCAGGTCCCACGATGGTATAGACTTCTTCAGGGTTGTTCCCTTCCCGAATGGTAACAGTTGAACCGACCTGGACATGGTCTTCCTTGGCAGTCTCTTCGATGACGCGCGCATTCGCCAGAAGTATTTCAAGCTCCTGGATGCGCCCTTCGACGAAAGCCTGTTCGTTCTTGGCTGCTTCGTATTCAGCGTCTTCAATTAGCTCTCCGCCTTCCATTGCCTCATGCAAACGTTCGGCAACTTCATGGCGTTTTACTGTTCGCAAGTATTCCAGTTCTTCCTGCAGCTTCTGAAATCCTTGCTTGGTCAAGAATGAGGGAGGCATCTTCCTATCCTGTCTATAAAGATGAAAGAACCACTCCTCAAGAGCGATTCTTTACATTAATTTGGGAAGCTGGTGCTAAACCGGGGCTACCCCTTATGAAAAGTGTGCGGTATGTGGGGAAAAAGCTTTCCCTACTACCGCGCGGCGTGATTTTAGCACATAACCCATGGAAACGCAAGACAAAACCAACGAGTTTTAATTTGTATCGGAGCCCATCGCTTGCAAGATACCTTGATTGCTATTTTATTCACTTAATGTTATCATCAACCCTCGTTAGGTTTTCAAACATGAATTCTGACCCATTTGCCAGATCTCGGTTGCGCAAGGTATTAATTATTGTGATTCTCGCCACCATCCCTTGTTACTGCGCCGGTATTGTTGCTGTTCTTCTGGCGCCAGGAAAAACCGGGCAAACCTCCACTACACCTACGCTTACTTCTTCCTTCACGCCGGTTGTATTTGCCACTCAAACACCCACAGTCACCTTTACATACCTGCCACCTACAGGTTCCACTACCCCGAGTCAAACACCAACGATTACTCCAACGGTAACGATAACTGGTACCCCCACCATTTCTCAAACTCCCACAATCAGCACAACCCCATCACCCTCGAATACACCTTTCATTCCACCCACATTTACCAGAACATCTCCTCCTACTTCTACCCGGACAGCTCCCCCTACATCTACCCAGACTCCTCCCCCCACTTCTACCTCAACGCCTCTACCAACAACCACGGACACTCCAACACACACCCCCACACCAACAGATACCGAGACTTCCACCCCATCTCCCGCAGCACCCATAAATCACCCCTGATTTTTATATTAAACCTACCTAAACCACCCCTAATTAAAATATGAAAGAACTTCTTCCTTTATTAAAAGAAATGATCTCTGCGCCAGGTATATCTGGCGATGAATCCAGGATTCGCCCCATCATTGAGCAAGCATGGGAACCGATCACCGATACGATGAGCGTCAGTCGGTTGGGTAGTCTGCATGGTTATCAGCAGGGAACTGGGCCTGAGCCGCGCCCAAGCATCCTGGTGGCTGCGCATATGGATGCCATCGGCCTGATGGTGAATGCTATTGTCGATGGATTCCTGACAGTTACCTCTATAGGAGGAATTGATACACGTGTCCTTCCAGGGCAAATGGTGACAGTACATGGTCGTCGTGATCTGCCCGGTATGATTGTTCCGACCCCCGTGCGCCTGTTACCTGCCAGTGCGCAAAACGGGGTTGTGCCTCAGGAATACCTCCTCGTGGATCTCGGTTTGTTACCGGAAGAGGTGACAAGGCTGGTGCGTGTGGGCGACCCAATTTCTTTTGCCCAACCTCCCATTGAGACGGGTGGAGAAACCCTGGTTGGTCACACTCTGGACAACCGGGCATCCGTTGCTGCACTGACCCACTGCCTGGAGATATTGCACTCACGTCCGCATGTTTGGGATGTGTGGGCAGTGGCTACCGTGCAGGAGGAAGTCACATATGGAGGAGCATATACCTCAGCATTTCAGCTTCATCCCAGCCTGGCTGTATCCATCGACGTGACCTTTGGCAGCGATCCCAGCAGCCCAGGTCACCTGACATTCCCTTTAGGTAAAGGTCCTACCTTGATGTGGGGGGCTATTGTCCATCCTTTCCTTTATAGAACACTCAAGCAGGTGGCTGAGCAGAACGAAATCCCCCTTACCATCGAGCCTGCGCCAAGATATTCAGCCACCGATTCTGATGCAATGCTTGTGGTGGCGGAGGGCATCCCCAACATGGTGGTTGGTATCCCACTACGCTATATGCATACACCGGTTGAGATGATCGCACTTAAGGATATTACCCGGGCGGGGCGGCTGGTAGCGGAGTTTATTGCCCAGCTGGACGAAAACTTTATGGATAAATTAACCTGGGAGGATTGATCATGACGAGTATGACCGGAAAAATGAACCTCCCAAAGATCGGAGATGAACAGCTTAAGCTCCTGGAGCGCCTCTCAAATGCCTGTGCTGTATCGGGGGATGAAGGTGAGGTGCGTAAGATTGTTGTAGATGAAGTTAAAACTCACGCAGATGAAGTTAAGGTGGATGGACTTGGAAATGTGTTTGCTACCAGGCATGGTTCTGTAACGCACCCGCTGCGGGTGATGCTGGCAGCCCATATGGACGAAGTTGGTTTCATGTTAACCAATGATGTGGGAGATGGGATTTATCGATTTGAGGTTTTAGGCGGGATCTCTGTTGCAAACCTGCCTGCCAAGGCCATTTGGGTGGGTAAAGAGCATATCCCCGGAGTTATCGGTATCAAACCCCTTCATCTTGGCGAGGTGGGTGAGCACAGGAAGCCAGTTTCCTTGGACGATTTACGTATTGATCTTGGTCCCGTCTCAGGAAAAGCAAATGTGGGGGACCGCGCGGTATTTGCAACAGAGTTCACCAGGCTAGGGCATAGTTTGCGGGGCAAGGCATTGGATGACCGCCTGGGTGTAGCAACATTGATCGAACTGGTCAAACATGCCCCGGCACATATTGATTTGCTGGCAGCGTTCACTGTCCAGGAAGAGATTGGTTCACGCGGTGCCCGAGTAGCGGCGTATGCCTTAAATCCAGACGTGGCATTTATATTGGATTCTACTCCTGCTTATGACCTGCCAGCATGGGAGGTTGAAGAGAACCCCTACTATAACACCCGATTGGGTGCGGGTCCGGCGATTTATGTGGCTGATTCCAGCACCCTGTACGACCCGCGCCTGGTACGCTACCTGGTGAAAACTGCTGAAACCCACGGGATACCCTTTCAGATACGGCAGCCAGGAGGAGGCGGGACGGATGCCGGGGTAATCCATAAACAACGAGCAGGAGTACCAAGCGTTTCTGTCTCGGTTCCGGGGCGATACCACCATACCCCTGCTTCCATAGTACGCCTGTCAGACTGGCAGAATACATTGAATTTAATTGCAGCTGCCTTGTTCGATATCAAGCCTGAGGTTATAACAGGCGAAAGATGAGCAAAAAACGCCAGCCTGAGCATTGAAAGATACGCACATGAATATCGGGCAAGGATAAACTGAGGAGCTCGTATGAAACAATTGATCCAAAAACTGGTCGAAATTCCGAGTCCTTCGGGATATGAAGCACAAATTCGGTCTGTGGTCCAGGCGGAAATCGAGCCATTTGTTGACGTGTTACAAGTGGATGCGCTGGGCAACCTGATCGCACAGAAAGGGCAGGGGGGTGCTGATGGCATCAAGATCATGCTGGCAGCACATATTGATGAAATTGGTGTCATGGTCACCCATGTGGACGAGAATGGGTTTGTCCGCTTTACCACGCTTGGAGGTGTGCGTCCATATACCTGTGTTGGTGGACGGGTGCGTTTCCTGAATGGCACAATTGGCGTCATTTATATGGAGCCATTGGAAGACATGACCAAAGTCCCTACGATCGATCAGCTCTATATCGACCTGGGTCTATCCAGCAACCAGGATGCGCCGGTACGGATCGGTGATGTAGCTGCCTTCGACCGTTCTTTTATGGATTTGGGTGATCGCCTGGTGGCAAAATCGATGGATGACCGGATTGGAGCTGCGGTTTTAATTGAGACCTTGCGCCAGATCAGGAATACGCCTCACCAGCTTTTCTTTGTTTTTAGTGCGCAGGAGGAGGTTGGGGTGCGGGGTGCAACCACGGCGGCTTTTGGCATTAATCCCGACCTGGGGCTGGCAGTTGATGTGACCGGTACTGGAGATACCCCCCGCCGAACCAAGGTGCGCATGCAAGTTAGCCTGGGGAAAGGGCCAGCGATCAAGGTGCGTGATGGAGGCATGTTGGCAGACAGGAGGGTGGTGGATTGGATGGTGCGAGGGGCGGAGAAGTTGAGCCTGCCATATCAGATGGAAATCCTGGAAGGGGGTTCAACGGATGCGCGCGCCATGCAGCTCGCCCGAGCCGGGGTCCCTGCTGGTTGCCTGTCTATCCCATGTCGTTATGTTCACTCGCCATCCGAGATGGTGGATTATCAGGATGTGTTGCAGGCGGTACAGCTTTTGGTTGAGCTGCTCAGTCACCCGGTAAAGCTTTAGTATTCCTCCTAACCGATGATCACCTGGCGACTTTGCTGTGTGACATTATTGATCCTGCTGTCTCTGGTGGGGTGCAGCATCCTGCCATCCCAGCAGGGGGATCAAGCACAGGTTGGCACACCTACGCCACAATTGGTGCTT
Organism: uncultured Chloroflexia bacterium; assembly: GCA_963822175.1. Classification (GTDB taxonomy): domain Bacteria; phylum Chloroflexota; class Anaerolineae; order Anaerolineales; family UBA4823; genus FEB-25. Next base: position 147,527 of record CAWGGJ010000009.1, read on the forward strand.
ACCACCGGTGTATCAGCGACCGCAGTAGCCGAGACACCCGCAACACCCAGCGCCCCTGAAGAGACCACAGATACACCTCAAAGTGAACGGGCGTCGATGGTGCGCATCTGGGTGCCGCCTGAGTTTGACCCTGAAGGCAACAGCCCGGCCAGCCAGCTGCTCAAAGCGCGCCTGGATGAATTTATGGTTGAGAACCCCGATGTCAGGCTGGAAGTGAGGGTGAAAGCTTTGGATGGAGAGGGGGGAATGCTGGATTCCTTGGTGGTGGCGAATGCGGCAGCTCCGCTTACCTTGCCCGATCTGGTGCTGCTGCCGCGTCCTTTGCTCGAATCTGCAGCCCTAAAAGGGCTGATCTACCTTTATGATGGTTTAACCAACCTGATGGATGACCCAAGTTGGTTTGATTATGGCCAACAGCTTGCGCACTTAAAATCTGGCATTTATGGGATCCCTTTTGCCGGTGAGGCAATGGTCCTGGCAAATCGTCCTTCCCTGTTGGGAACAAGATCGTACAATTTGGAGGATTATCTTGAGCCAGGCGAAGTGTTGCTCTTCCCGGCAGCTGATCCCCAAGCACTCTACACCCTCTCCCAGTACCTGGCAAAAGGTGGAAGTCTCCAGGATGCTGAAGGCAGGCCATGGCTGGATGAAGCCATTTTGACAAATATCCTCGAATTTTACCAACGTGCCAGCCTTGCTGGGGTAATGCCCTACTGGCTAACCCAATATTCAAATGACGAGCAGGTGTGGGAAGCCTTCATGGGAGGAGAATTTCCCATGGCAGTTACAAGGGCTTCCATGTACCTGAAAAACATGCAAAGCGGGACCGATGACATTGCCATGGCTCCAATGCCTATCCTGGATGATGCCCCATTTACCCTGGCTTCTGGTTGGAGCTGGGCTCTGGCAGGCCAGGATCCCGAGAAGCGCCTCCTGAGCGTCCAGCTGGCTGAATTTTTGGTTGAGCCGGAATTTTTGGCAGAGTGGACTTCCGCTGCAGGTTACCTGCCTCCAAGGGTTGATGCCCTTCAAAATTGGCAGGACACAGACCTGAGGCAGGTGGTTGAGCAAATCTCATATTCAGCCCAGCTCATGCCATCCTTGGATGTGATATCTACTCTGGGACCAGCCCTTGAACAGGCTGTGGTCGATGTGCTTAAAGCCCAAAATGACCCTCAAACTGCAGCCCAGGAAGTTACCGACCAGGTAAACCAGCCATAATGGATTAACCAACCCTAATCTGAACAGCTTGACGCATGTATGATGGAATGTTATGATGCAAATTGACCAAAGGCTTCTCATCGTACCATCTTTCACACAACCATTGGAGTTACTTTTGGAACGATAAACATGCCAAATGATAGATATCTCGACGAATTCCCGGATGCGCCGCAGCAGGCGAGGGAATCCGAAAAGGCACCTTTTGGGGGTGGACCAAAGAAAGAAAATCGACTCTCACTGATCTGGGTAAGACTTTCACATGCAGGCTTGGGTGAGACCGTATATCGTGTTGGAACAGCGTTCCTGACCATTGCCCTGATATTGCTGGCAGTGGTAGGGATGCGTCTGTTTTATGTTCATTTTCAGGAAACTGAGGTCAGCCAACCTAATACTGCTGTAATGGCCGCCGAGGCGGCCACGCCAACCCCCACGGCAATACCCGCTGTCATACCAGTATACACATTTTCCAAATCGGCATACGATCATGGCATTACGCGCCTGGTGACGCTGCATACCACCATCCCATCTCGCCCACGTACCGAAATCATTACCTACACGGTGAAGAAGGACGATAATATCTTTGCCATTGCAGAGATGTTCGGTCTGAAACCTGAAACCATCCTGTGGGGCAACTATTATACGCTGGCAGACAACCCAGAACTCATCTATGAGGGTCAGGTGCTGAATATCATGCCGACTGATGGCACCTACCACCGCTGGTCCGAAGGGGAGGGGTTGAACGGCGTGTCACATGGTTATGATGTCACACCTGATGTAATCATCAACTGGCCTGGCAACCACCTTGACCCGGTCGCCCTGGGAGACTACTCGCATCCCAATATTGAACCTGGAACGATGTTATTTGTTCCAGGCGGGCACCGCGACTTTGTCACCTGGAGTGCTCCACGTATCTCACGTGATAATCCCGGTGTGGCACGCATCCTGGGTCCAGGCTCATGCGGTACGATCGTGGATGGGGCTGTAGGCACAGGTGCATTCGTCTGGCCGGCAAATAATCACCGGCTTTCGGGATATGATTTTTCGCCTTCTACCAACCACTTTGGGATCGATATTGCCGGAGGGCTGGGTGATGCAGTGTATGCCTCAGATAGTGGTGTGGTTGTGTATGCAGGTTGGAATGATTGGGGTTACGGCAACGTGGTTGTTATTGACCATGATGGTGGATGGCAAACCCTGTACGCGCACCTGAGCAGCTTTAATGTGGGTTGTGGGTATAGCGTTAATCAGGGCGATCTCATCGGCGCGTTTGGTAGTACAGGCAGATCATCGGGGCCGCATCTCCATTTCGAGATGTTGAACGAGAGCTATGGCAAGGTAAACCCGTGGAATTTCTTGCCGCCTCCGTAAGGATCAAAACATAAAGTATACGAAGGACCAGATGTAATACTAAAAAATCCAGGAACGATGCTCCTGGATTTTTCTATATACTCGTCTTACATCCCATGCTGGCGGGCGTGATGGCGGTACTGGCAGTAACCACAGTCCTCACCCGCAGGAGGAGGTGAGGGCAGCTCGAGGAGGGTCAGGACCTTATCTATGAATCCCAGAAAGCTGCTGATATCATATGGCACTTCCAGCCAGGTGGAGCGAAAGTGGAAGGAAATTTCGCTGGTCGTGGCGGCCAGGGTGGCATGGGGGGTCTCGACATAGAGGCCCAACCTCGAGACAGGGCTGCAGCTCATCCTGTTGGGAGCGGGATGTTGCAGGGCATAGGCGTATGCATGCAGCTGCCGGCTGTAAAATGGAATCTGCTCTTTCTTGGGGACAGATGTCTTGAAGTCAACCAAACCGAAAGAGCCGTCATCGAAACCGATCATGGCGTCGATCTTGCCCCGAAGGAAGCAAGTTAGATCATGGCCCGGCAGTGTAATGGGAAGCGACTCGACCCATTTCTCTGAGACGGCCACAATCCCTGGAGGCAGGGAAGGGTCAAGGTCGGAGGCTGGATGACCGGCAAATTGAGCTTTCATCAAGCGGTCGATAGCGCCAAAGACGGATGGGAAGGGGGCGGCCGGCCGGTTAATACCATGAAGGTATTTCAGGTAAAAGCAGCGGGGACATTCATCCCACAGGAATGTAAGATCGGAAGGGCTGAGCTTGATGGGTGAAGTTGACATAGGTCACCTTGGGCTGGGTCGGATAATGTAACTCTCAAACCGCATTAACCACGACTTATCTGGATAATTTCTCCTCGCTTGATCACCTTATGCACCAGGTTGGTACTGAAGCGGTAACCCAGATGGCGATAATCGGTGACGTTGAGGACGAGCAGGTCAGCCTGTTTGCCAGGTTCGAGTGATCCGACGATATCAGCGCGGTTGATGGCTGCCGCAGCATTGAGCGTGGCAGCAACAATTGCCTGGGCAGGTGTTAGGCGCATATAACGGCAGGCAAGCGCAATGGCAAACTGCATATTACCCCCCCAGGCGGTGCCGGGGTTGAGGTCGGTGGCAAGTGCCAGCAAGCCACCAGCTTCGAGAATAGCGCGGGCGGGGGTGTACTCATGCTCGGCCAGGCCAAATGGGGTACAGGGCAGGGCTACGGCAACCGTATTGGAGGCTGCTAGAGCGGCAATATCGGTTGGGGAAGTCTTCACCAGGTGGTCTGCAGATACAGCGCCCAACCCGGATGCCAGGCTGGCGCCGCCCAGGTTGTCGAACTCGTCGGCATGGATCTTGAGCGGGAAGCCCAGGGTTTTGGCAGCTTGTAAAATCCGGCGTGATTGCTCGAGGCTGAAAGCACCTGTTTCGCAGAAGACATCCACAAAAGGCAGGGGGCGGGAGGAAACATGACCATTCCACCAGCGCTGTATGGCCGGGAGCATCTCGGAGCATATAAGGTTAGTGTAGCCATCCGGGTTGCCTTTGTATTCGGGCGGAATGGCATGAGCCCCAAGGAAGGTGGGGATGATATCCAGTGGACCTTCCGTATCCAGGAGCAATAAAGCCTGAAGCATGCGCAGCTCGGTCTCAGTTTGTAAGCCATAGCCGGTCTTGGCTTCAGCCGTGGTGGTGCCATGGGCCAGCATCTCCCGCAGTCGGGGGCGGGTCTCATCAAGGAGCTGCTGGATGGAAGATTGGCGGGTGTGGTGGACGGTGGAGAGGATGCCACCCCCTGCAGCCAGGATCTCCAGGTAGGTCTTGCCTTCCAGGCGCATCTCGAACTCAGCGGCGCGATCGCCGACCCACATCAAATGCGTGTGCGGGTCGACAAAACCAGGCAAAACCACGCGACCGGAAGCATCCAGGGTCTCCTCGTGGGGATATGCCTGACGGAGCTCGCTGGTGGCGCCAGCCGCTACGATCATCCCGTTGCGGATAAGCACCGCACCATCGGGAATGATACCCAGCTGGCCCAGGTGAGGCCCACGCTGAGGAGCACCAGCAATGGTGAGTAATTGAGAAGCTGAATGGAGTAGCATAATCCCCTCCTTAATAGTTTATCCCTGGCAGGAAAGAAACATTCCACTGTTATTATAATTTGCTTCACACAAATTCATGCAGATGTCAGGTAAAATGAAATCGTGTGACAAAGCAGCTCTGAAATCCGTGGTCGTTTGACGAGATTTTGTGATAATTAGTTATGATTACCATGGCTTAAAACAGGAAAGGTCATGTTACTCTCCCCCTTCGCGGAGTGGACAGTGGATTAACACCCTTCTAAAGAGTAAAATGAAAGGATCGATGGATATTGGTAAGGGTATACTCTGGAGATGAAGGATTTATCGGAATTGGATCAATAACTAGAACTAGCGGAATTGAAATAATAGCTAGTTGAGATGGGCTGGGTTTCTGTTCCTGGGAGGCAAATCGATGGATCAAGAATATAAGGAAAGCAGAGAGCTTGTGCTGCAGGAATGGCGCACTAAAATTTTGAATGGTTTTCTATTGGTTGTTGCTGTTGTATCTGTGCCTGCCTATATTGCTTCCATTCTCAGGGGAGCAGTCTCCGATAATTTTTTATCGGTCGTCATCCCCTTCTCAATAGTTGAATTGGTCCTGATGGTGGTAACTTTTTACCGAGCACTTAACTTCCGGATAAGGGTAATTACACTGCTATTGATTGGCTATGCTGCAGCGATGGTTAATTTACTCCTCGGCGGCTTGAATGGGACAGCACCGCTTTACCTGTTGGTTGTCGCCATCGTAGCACTGGTCCTGATGGGCAGGCGGGCTGGAATTATCGCAACTGTTATCAGTGCCTTTCTGGCAACCCTGTTTGCAATTCTATTCAGCCAGGGCATTCTTATTGAAACCGAATTACCTGGCGGCAATTGGGGTTCCTTATTTACCATCCTGATGCTCCTGGTTGTAGGGATGATCCTCCTAATCCTTTTTTACCATTTTCGGGAGAGCTTGCTCGAAAGGGGATCCAGCGAGCAAGCGGAATTGCTCAAAGCACAAACCTTGCTGGAGGAGCAGAAGGAAAACCTGGAGCAAATCATCCAGACGCGCACCGCAGAGCTCTTGCAGAGCAACAAAATTCAAACTGCATTATACAAAATCACCGATGCAGCCAGCAACTGGCAGGATCTCCAGGATTTCTACCGGGAGATTCATCGCGTGGTGGGTGAGCTGATGTATGCCAAGAACCTGTTCATCGCTCTCTACGATGATGCGACTGGATTGATAAGCTTTCCATATTTCGTGGATGAGATGGATGAGCCATTTCCCACCCAACCGCTGGAGAGCTTTCATGGTATGACCAGCTATATGATACGAACAGCCAATTCCATCAGGCACGGAGATCACTTCAACGAATTAATCGCCAGTAAAGAAATAGAGCTTGTTGGCGCTCCAAATGTGGACAATATTGGTACTCCGCTCATCTCTGAAGGCAAAATCCTGGGTGCCATCTTCCTGCAAAGCTACACCGAGGGGATACATTATAAAGAAAAAGATGAAGAAATCCTGGGATTTGTTGCGCAGCACATTGCCACTGCTCTCTTGAGACGACGCGCATTGGAAGCGGAACGGCAGCGTACAGCTGAACTAGCTATTCTATACAGTGTCAGTGCCGAGATGTCTAAGTCATTGGATGTGAACACCCTGACCCGACTGGTCGGCGATAAAATGCGTGAGATTTTTCAATCGAGCTCTGCGCAAATCATGTTGCTAGACAGGCAAACGAATATGATCCACGTTCCATATGAATATGACGAGAGCGAAGGTGGATATATTGATTATGTCGAACCATTCCCTCTTGGAACAGGGTTGTCATCCAAAGTGATCACAACTGGCCAGCCATTGCTGCTGGGCACGCTTGAAGAAGAGATTGCCAATGGTGCATATTTCCCACCAGAAATCATTGAACAAGGAACCGGTACCTTTGGCCAATCTTGGGTTGGTGCACCTATTATGGCGAATGAACAGGTTCTGGGCTTGATTGCATTGGCAGATAATCGACCTCATGCATTCACCGACAACCACCTGCACTTACTCCAGACATTGTCATCAACAATAGGAACTGTTCTTGAAAATGTACGCCTGTACCAGGCTGAACAGCAACGAGCGATTGAGCTGGCTGCTGTCAATACTGTAAGTTCTGCCCTTGCCAGTGAGCTGGATCTTGGGGCGCTCATCCAGCTGGTAGGTGAACAGACTCGTTCAATATTTAATGCTGATATTGCTTATGTGGCATTGCTCGATGAGACAGGCAATACCATTACTTTCCCATATACCTATGGAGAAGAACTTGTCCCCATTCGTTTTGGAGAAGGGCTGACCAGCAAGATCATTCAGAACAATCAGCCCTTACTCATTAATGAGGAAATGGACCGACAAGTATTGGAAATCGGGGCAACAATCGTTGGCAAGCAGTCCCAATCATTCCTGGGAGTTCCGATCATGCTGAGCGGCAATGCTGTTGGTGTCTTGAGTGTCCAGAGCTGCACACAGGAAGGCATCTTTGACCAGGGTGATGTCCGACTACTCAGCACGATCGCAGCAAATGTTGGCACTGCGATTAATAACGCCAGACTATACCAGGAGGCACAAAAATCACGAGCAGACGCTGAACAGGCTAATAACGCCAAGAGTGCCTTTTTGGCCAATATGAGCCACGAGCTGCGAACCCCGCTGAATGCCATCATTGGTTTTACCCGCATTGTCAAGCGCAAGGGGGAGGAAGTGCTTCCTGAAAAACAAATAGAAAACCTGGATAAAGTTCTGGTCAGTGCTGAGAACTTGCTGGGTTTGATCAACAGCGTGCTGGACATCGCCAAGATCGAAGCTGGCCGTATGGACGTGATGGCTTCCAATTTCCGCATCAGAGCCCTGATTGACCTGTGTGCCAATACTGCCCAACCGCTACTGCAGTCTGGTGTCAGCCTGGAAAAACAGGTGGATGAACGCCTGGAGATCATCCATTCCGATCAGGATAAAATACGCCAGATCGTGCTCAACTTATTGAGTAATGCTTCGAAATTCACCCAGCAGGGCAAAATCAGCCTGACTGCTATACGGGATGGAGAGGAGAACCTGCGCATTTCGGTAGCCGATACAGGCATTGGGATCAGCGCCGAGGCGTTACCGCGCATCTTCAAGGAATTTGAACAAGCAGACACCACCACCACCCGAAAATATGGGGGCACAGGATTGGGCCTCACCATCAGCCGCAACCTGGCGCGGTTACTAGGTGGAGATTTAACCGCCGAAAGCATTTTAGGTGAAGGCTCCACCTTTACTCTTACTATTCCAATCCTGTACCGACCCAAAATCGATTAATCCGAGAACCTGATAAGGAGGCTTACTTGAAAACCATCCTGATCGTCGAAGATGTTGAGCTTAATATAGATCTGCTTACTCAACTACTGGAGGATGATTACAAGCTGATCGTAGCAAAAGACGGTGCTCAGGGGGTTGCGTATACCGAGCAATACAAGCCGGATTTGGTCCTTATGGATATCTCCCTGCCGGTTATGGATGGATATGATGCCACGCGGAACATACGCAAGACCTTTGAGACTCTGCCCATCATTGGTCTTTCAGCGCATGCTATGCAAGGTGATGCAGATATCGCCAGGGCAGCGGGACTCACGGATTACCTGACCAAGCCGGTTGATGAAGACTTATTATTCAAGAAGTTGGAAGAATACCTGGGGGGATGAGCCATGACAAAACAAAAAATACTCATCGTTGACGATGAGCCTTTCAATGTGGATTACATTGAGCAGGAATTGGAAGATGCGGGTTACGAGACAATCTCCGCAGTCAATGGTCAGGAGGCGCTCGATAAAGTTACTTCTGAAATACCCGACCTGATATTACTGGATATCATGATGCCGGTGATGGATGGTTTCGAAGTGCTATCACGGCTCAAAGAAAATCCTGGGACGCGCGGTATCCCAGTCATTGTCATATCGGCCAGTAACGACTTGAAAAGCGTGGCGCGAGGCATCCATCTCGGTGCCGAGGATTACCTGCCCAAGCCTTTTGAGCCCATCCTGCTAAGTGCACGCATCACCTCCAGCCTGGAAAAGAAACGCCTGCAAGACCTGCAGAAACTATACCTGAAGAGCCTGGAACGCGAGCTGGATATCGGCCGGGAGATCCAAAAGGGATTTTTGCCGCCCGCATTGCCTGGAGTGAAAGGCTGGGAAATTGCCGCTTATTTTAATGCTGCACGCGAAGTTGCGGGCGACTATTATGATGCATTTCTGCAGCCGGATGGCAATCTGACTTGTGTTGTTGGAGACGTATGTGGAAAAGGAGTGGGAGCGGCACTCTACATGACCCTATTTCGCAGTCTCATCCGGGCAACGTCAATAATCGATTGTTTTTACCATTCAAAAGGAGATCAGAGACACAATGATTCTGAACGTTTGCAGCAGGTGATTTCTTTTACAAACAACTATGTTGCCGAGACGCATGGTCATACAAGCATGTTTTCCACAGTTTTTATCTTCATCATCGATTTTAAGAATAGCAAACTCACTTATATCAACGGTGGGAATGAACCAGCTTTATTGCTTGGAAACGAAGGCGAAATCACCGAGCTTTGGCCAACTGGGCCGATTGTTGGAATTATCCCAAATGCCGAGTACCTCGCCAAGGAAATCGTGATAAACGAAAACGACTTGTTATTGGCCTATACCGATGGAGTCACAGATGCATTAAACACCAAGGAGGCTTCTTTCGGCAGGGAACGTTTGACAGGACTTTTGAAGGAAGATCAAACCACCTGTGAAAGGCTGGTAAAAACGATTGAGCAACGGCTGATCCAGTTTATTGGAGACGCAGTCCAATTTGACGATATCACCGTATTAGCCATCAAGAAGCAGACCTCGGACCAGGCGTTATAAATACCATGCAGTGGGCGAAACCAGCAATTGGGGAGATTGATTAAAACAAACACCCCCGGGGATGGGGGAATTTCTGTGGGCGGAATAGGACTCGAACCTACGACCTTCGCGATGTCAACGCGATGCTCTAACCAACTGAGCTACCCGCCCGAGAGGTTGCCATTATACCATAGCGGGAAGGAATCGCAAGAAGAGGCATTCTCAGACGCAAAAAAGAACATAATTGTCTGACAAACTTGTCTAGTCATAACGGTATGATAAAATCGACCAATTAATCATTACAATCTGGGCTATACGATACCTCTGATTCAGATTATCAACCTACACGCTATAGGAGAATCCCCTGATGAATGAAGAACTATTCGACAAGTTTGAAGCACTCACCTTTGATGATGTACTGATCGTTCCCGGTTACGCTGAGGTGTTGCCAGACCAGACAGACGTCAGTGGCCAGCTTACCGCCAATATTCGCCTTGATATTCCCATCGTCTCGGCTGCCATGGACACGGTGACTGAGGCGCGTATGGCTATTGCTCTGGCGCGTGAGGGAGGCATTGGCATCATTCACCGCAACCAACCTCCCCAGGCCCAAGCAGCTGAAGTGGATAAGGTCAAGCGCTCACAATCCGGCATGATCGTGGAGCCGATCATGCTACCTCCCTCTGCCACCCTGGGGGAGGCCGAGCACATCATGTCCACCTACCACATCAGCGGTGTGCCGATCGTGGAACAAGGCGGTAAATTGGTGGGTATCTTAACCAACCGGGACATACGCTTTGTCGAGCAAAATGATTATGACCTGCCAGTCAGAAAGTTCATGACCCCTCAACCCCTGGTCACGGCCAGGGTGGGTATCAGTCTGGAGGAAGCACAGCACCTGCTACAGAAGCATAAGATCGAGAAATTACCCTTGGTGGACGATGCTGGTGTGGTAAAGGGACTCATCACTGTCAAGGATATCCAGAAAAGGCGCGATTTTCCCAATGCTGCCAAAGATTCACAGGGGCGGTTGCTGGTAGGGGCAGCGGTCGGAGTTGGTGCTGACCTGGAAGAGCGGACCAATCTTTTAGTCAACGAAGAGGTAGATTTGGTGGTGGTTGATACTGCCCATGGGCACTCATCCGGAGTTATTAAGGCAATCAAGCGCATTCACCAGGAGTGGCCTGACCTGCCGGTGATTGCTGGAAATGTGGTCACCGCAGAAGGTGTTGAGATGCTGGTGAAAGCCGGGGTTAACGGGATCAAGATAGGGGTGGGTGCAGGTTCGATATGTACCACGCGGGTCATCTCCGGGGCAGGCATGCCCCAGGTTTCAGCGATCTATGAGTGCACTCGGATCGCGCGGAAATACGGCATTCCCACGATCGCAGATGGAGGGATCAAGTACAGCGGGGATATTGTAAAAGCGATTGTTGCGGGGGCAGATGTGGTGATGTTGGGCAGTCTGTTGGCCGGGTTGGACGAATCTCCGGGAGAGGTGGTGCTCTTTGAGGGTCGACGCTTCAAGGAATATCGCGGCATGGGCAGTATGAGTGCCATGCAGGGCTATAGCCGGGATCGCTACAGTAGTGCCATGGGTGGCAGTGGTAAGCTGGTACCCGAAGGCATTGAAGGGCGCGTGCCCTATAAAGGCAACGTGCATGATTACGTCTACCAATTGGTGGGTGGTTTGCGTTCAGGGATGGGTTATGCCGGGGGTGCCACGCTTGAAGATTTACGTACTCAGGTCAAGCTGGTGCGTATCACCAATGCCGGACTGATTGAAAGCCACCCGCACGACGTGATCATCACCAAGGAAGCACCCAATTACCAGCTGAACCAGTGATGTTCGTATATTCGAACATAACTTAATATCAGTAAAGATTAGTGATAGCTTTGCAGGTTGGTGTGTTTGTGGTTAAATTGCCGGATGACTTTTCCAACTCGTTTGGAGCGCCAATTCTTTAACCGCCCTACTTTACAAGTGGCACGCGAGCTGCTTGGCACTCGTTTGGTGCGCCTGGAAAACGGCGAGCGCACGTCAGGGATCATTGTTGAGACAGAAGCCTATATTGGCGAGCAGGACCTGGGCTGCCATGCCAGTGCAGGTTATACTACCCGCACGCAGGTGATGTATGGACCTCCAGGGCACACCTACGTATACTTTACCTATGGGATGCATTGGATGCTAAATTTTGTGACCGAAGCCGAAGGCTCACCTGCAGCAGTGTTGATTCGTGGCATCGTTCCCACCGAAGGCATTGACCGGGTCGCGGCGCGCCGGGCAGGGCGGGTGAGGGCGGAATGGACCAATGGACCGGGGAAAATCTGTATGGCTCTGGCCATCAACCGGGCGCAAAATGGCGCTGACCTGTGCGTTCCAGAGGCAGAATTGTTCGTGGAATATGGGGTAAATATCTCTGCTTCAAGCGTGACCAACAGCCCACGTGTGGGTTTAAATAATGTGCCTGAGCCATGGAAAAGCGTCCCCTGGCGGTTTCTCACCCGATATGAAACCCTGGGAGAGAATAATTTCTCAACTCAATGACATAAAGGAGCTGTAAATGCCTTTTAATCGACCTTATCATTCAGTGGTCCTCGTAAAACAAGTCCCTGACACGCGCAATATCTCCGGTGAGGTGATGACCGCGGAAGGGACAATGAACCGCACCGCCTTGCCGGCCATCTTCAACCCTGAAGACCTGAACGCACTAGAGATGGCGCTGAGCGTCAAGGAACAAAGTGGCGGTTCTGTGACTGTGCTGACGATGGGACCTTTGCAGGCCGCCGAGGTATTACGTGAGGCCTCTGTTCCGGGGTACCGATCGGGTGATCCTCCTTTCGGACCGGAAATTCGCCGGGGCGGATACCCAGGCAACCTCATACACCCTCAAATGTGCGCTGGAAAAAATCGGTGGATATGACCTGGTTTTCTGTGGGCGACAGGCGATCGACGGCGATACTGCCCAGGTGGGCCCGCAGGTGGCTGAAAAGCTGGGCATCCCACAGATCACTTACGCAGAGTCGATCGTCGAAATGGAAGGTGAAGAAATCATCGTTCGGCGGGCTTTTGACCTTGGCACTGAATTGGTCAGGTGCCAAATCCCATGCTTGATGACCGTGGTCGGATCAGCCAACCGGCCGCGGCCGCCTTCAGCCCGTAAACGTATTGAGTATAAAATGGCCTCGATACCCAGCGAATACCCGAAGCTGCTCAAAAAATGGCCCGAATTTGAGAATGAGCAGGCACTGGGTGAATACGTTCAGCAGCGAAAACTCAATATCGAGGTTTGGACTGCAGCCGACCTCAAGGTGGACGAAAGCGAGCTGGGATTGGCGGGTTCGCCCACGCAGGTGTACAAGGTCAGCTACGTGGTGCTCGAAACCACGGAGAGTAAGGAAATCCAGCCAACAGCCGATGGCATTCAGGCACTCATTGCCGAGCTGATTCAGGAATATATCGTTGGGTAGAGGCATGACTATGACTGATGAGCGTAACATTTGGGTATTCATCGAGCAGGAAGACCAGCACATCGTTGACGTCAGCCTGGAATTGCTGGGCAAAGCCAGTGAGATCGCCAGGCAATTGGGCAGTGAGGTTTGGGCGGTGCTGTGCGGTGACCAGGTGGAGAACCTGGCCGAAGGTATCATTCAGCATGGGGCCGACCAGGTGTTGATCGCACAGGACCCAGAACTTGCAATCTACCGCACCCTGCCATACTCTCGGGTGATCACAGCTATGGCACAGAAATGGAACCCGTATATTTTCCTGATCGGTGCCACACCTGTGGGTCGCGACCTGGCTCCGCGCATCGCCAGTGCACTGAAAGTTGGGTTGACCGCCGATTGCACCGACCTGCAGATTGGGGATTACACCTCGCGCAAGGAGAACAAGGTGTATGAAGACCTGCTATACCAGGTGCGCCCGGCATTCGGAGGTAACATCATTGCCACCATCGTTAACCCCAAGACACGACCTCAGATGGCAACCGTGCGCGAGGGGGTAATGCACCGCAAAGAGCCAGACCCAAGCCGAAGCGGGAGGATTGAGCAAGTAAGCGTTACCTTCGAGCCCGGGGATTTGGCATTAAAAGTACTCAGCCGTGAAATGCGTGAACCGGCGGTGAAGTTGAAGGATGCTCCAGTGATCGTGGCAGCCGGGGCTGGGGTTGATAGCCCGGAGGAGTTTGAGCTGGTACGTGAGCTGGCGAGTATGTTGGGTGGAGAAGTAGGTGCTTCGCGGGCTGCAGTGGACGCAGGTTTGATCTCCCGGGAACACCAGATTGGACAGACAGGCAGTACGGTGAGGCCGCGTTTGTACATTGCCGCAGGCATCTCAGGCGCAATCCAACACCGCGCCGGGATGGACCAATCCAGCAAGATCATTGCCATCAATACTGACCCGAATGCACCCATCTTCCAGATCGCCCATTACAAGATCGTTGGTGATGTGGCAGAGGTGCTGCCCTTACTGATCAAATCCCTGCGCGAGAAAGCCAAATAGACACGGGAGCCTTTATGACCGATAACTTTTTCCTGGATAATTTGGATCTGCAATTCCGCCTGGAGCATCTTGAGCTGCAGGACGTGATTGAATTGCAAGAAAAGCGGTATCAGTATAGCCAAGAATATGCAGCCGCACCACGCCATTATGCCGATGCCAAGGACAATCATCGCTTGTTGCTGGAGGTTCTGGGTGAGATATGCGCCAGGGTGATTGCCCCACGGGCAGCTGAATCAGACGAAGAAGGAGCTCACTTTGAGGATGGGCAGGTCAGTTATACGGCTGCGACACTGGAAGGGTTGAAGGCTCTCAAGCAGGCTGATCTGATGGGAGCGATGCTGCCATGGGAGTATGGCGGCCTGAACCTGCCCGAGTCGATTTTCCAGATGATGGTGGAAATCGTGTCGCGGGCAGATGCAGGCTTGATGACGATCTTTGGTTTACAGGAGATTTCTGCAGCCATCAATGAATACGGCACTCCCGAGATAAAGCAGCGATTGCTCCCGCGCTTCAGCCATGAGGGAGCTTCAGGGGCGATGATCCTCACCGAACCGGATGCAGGGTCCGACCTGGGATCGATCCAAACCCAGGCGACTTATGACGAGACCACCGGGAAATGGTATCTCGATGGGGTCAAGCGGTTTGCCACCAATGGAAGTGCCGATATCCAGCTGGTGTTGGCGCGCAGTGAGCCAGGCTCAAGCGACGCGCGAGGGCTGTCCTTGTTTGTGGTTGAGCGGGATCAAACGGTGCGCGTCCGCCGCATCGAGAATAAGCTGGGTATCCATGCCTCCCCCACCTGCGAGGTGCAATACAACCACACTCCCGCTGAGCTGCTCGGTAAGCGGCGCTATGGACTGATGCGCTACGCCATGGCACTGATGAACGGAGCCAGGCTGGCGGTGGGAGCCCAGGCGATCGGGATTGCCGAAGCAGCCTATCGTGAAGCCTATACCTATGCCACTCAGCGTCGCCAGTTTGGGATGTCCATCTGCGACTTGCCACCTGTTTCCCGCATGCTTGCCTCCATGCGGGGTGAAATTGAGGCGGCGCGTGCCCTTGTCACTGAGACCGGGCGTTGGGTAGACCGTGTAAAAGTCTATGAGAAACTTTCCGAAGAAAATGCTACCCCAGATCCAACTTTACGGCAGAAACTCAAGCAAGCCTCCAGTCTTGCTGAGACCCTGACCCCCCTGACAAAATATTATGCCTCAGAGATGGGCAACCGGGTGTGTTACAAGGCGATGCAAATTCATGGTGGGGTGGGCTACATGCGTGAGTTCAATGTTGAGCGTCACTACCGGGACGTGCGCGTGACCAATATTTATGAGGGTACAAGCCAGCTGCAAATTGTGGCAGCCACGGGTAAACTGCTCGGTCATGCCCTGGATGGGCTGTTCGATGAATGGGCCGGATTGGATTACCCCGAAGCGATTTCAGACCTAAAAGATCGCCTGGTTGAGGAGATGGCGCAATTTAAGGCGTCTACAGACCTATTGAAAAATAAGGATCGCGGGGTGATTGATTATTACGCCTCCGACCTGGCGGATATGGCGGTATACCTGGTAAATTTCTGGCTTATGCTGCAGGATGGTTGCTTGGATGAGCGGAAACGAGACCTGGTGAGATACTATATCGACGAGCACCTACCCCAGGTCCAGGTTGCCCGACAGGCGATATTGAATGCCAGCAGCGCACCCCTCCAGATGCGGGCTTCGATATTCAATATAAGATGACAGAAAGCGAGGATACAACCATGGGGTTACTGAGCGGGAAAAAGGCATTAATTTTTGGGGTTGCCAATGAACGTTCGATCGCCTGGGGCATCACCAAGGCATTTCACGCGCAGGGTGCCCGGATAGGTTTGAGCTATGCGGGTGAGGTTCTTGAAAAGCGAGTGAAGGCGCTTGCCAAGGAAATTAACTGCACCTTTGTTGAGCCTTGTGATGTAGGCAAAGATGGCGAAATTCATTCGTTGAAAAGCAAGGCAGTGCTGGAATTTGGGCAGGTGGATATCCTGGTACATGCAATTGGGTTTGCCAACCGTGAGGAGCTTGCCGGCCCCTACTACCGCACGAGCCGGGCAGGTTTTCATACTGCCCTGGATATCAGCGTTTATTCATTTACTGCCCTGGCTCAGGCTTTCCAGCCCCATATGCCGACTGGGAGCGCCATGCTCACCCTGACTTACTACGGTTCTGAGAAGGTTGCCCCTGGGTATAACGTGATGGGTGTTGCCAAGGCAGCCCTGGAGTCATCCGTTCGTTACCTGGCTTATGATTTAGGCCCACAAGGGGTGAGGGTGAACGCCATCTCGGCTGGACCCATCCGTACACTGGCTGCTGCGGGTGTATCAAGGTTCAAAGATATGTATCGACATTTCACCAAGCTGGCCCCATTGCAGCAGCACGTCACGATAGACGATATAGGGGAGGTGGCAGTATTTTTGTGCTCAGATATGGCAAGTAAAATCACGGGCGAGGTACTGTACGTGGATTCGGGGTACAATATTATCGGTGTCCCTGAGCCACCGGAATGTGAGTGATCTAATTAACAGGAGCAAAAATGTTCCGCAAGAAAATTGAAGCCCCACCCACCGTGCCCGTTTCCACCTCCTCAGCGGCGGTATTGGACCGGATTACGTCCGTGTTGAGTGCCGGCATTAATTGGAAAGGCAACCTGGGGGGCAGTGGTGGTGTACGCATCGAAGGCACATTTGAGGGTGACATTGCTATACGGGGCTTGCTGGTGGTGGGTGAGACGGGTCGGGTGACCTGCCAAACGCTGCGCGCCAACACGGTCATTGTAGCAGGTGCGGTCAAGGGGGATATCACTGCTGAAAGGCTGGAGATTCGCTCCACCGGCAAGGTATGGGGGAACGTGGTCACCATGTCGTTTTCAACCGAAGAGGGGGCATTCCTGCGGGGGCAGATCACCATGGAGGAGAAGGTGGAAATTGGGGCTGGAATCATGGTGGAAAAAGCTGAGGACGAAAAACCTGCAGAAGAAAAACACCCCGAGGAAAAGGATGCAGAGGAGAAGCCAGCTGAAAAAAGCTGGGTTCACTTGCAGCCTGATCTGGAGGAAGAAGCAGAAGAGGCTTCAACGCAAGCTACACGGTCATAACACAGCCGTCGGCGCGAGGGTCGCTACCGCCGCATAAAACACCCGTGCCCAGGTCCCGGTGGATAATTTGCCCGCGGCCAAAGACTGAGCGCTCGTATCCACTGACACTATGCACATGATGCCCCATCTTATCCAGTTCTGCCTGGATATCTGCCGGGATGCCATCTTCAAGCAATACCTGTCCCCCTGATGTACCGTCATTAATGCAAAACCGAGGCTGATCAAGCACTGCTTGCGGATCCAGGCTATCATCGACCAGTGCTGAAACTACCTGCATGTGCCCCTGGGGTTGCATAAAGCCGCCCATCACGCCAAAGCTGGCATAAAGGCTATTGAGTCGACCGGATAACCTATCCGAGTCCACCGTGATCAAACCAGGGATGATGGTGTGATATGGGCGTTTGCCTGGTGCCAGTGAATTAGGATGAGAAGGATCAAGCGAGAAACCCACACCACGATTTTGTAGTGTAAAACCCCAGCCGGAGGGGACGATGCCAGTGCCAAAGCCCATATAATTGCTGTTGATAAAAGAACAGGCATTCCCTTCTGCATCCACTGTGCAGAGATAAACTGTATCTGATGATGAAGTGGGGGTCCCGTGGACCTGGTCGAGGGTGGCACAATCAGGACGGATCAGCTTGCGCCGCTCGGTGGCATAATCCTTTGAAAGCAGCCATTCCAATGGTGCTGGGGAAAACGCCGGGTCTGCCACATACCAGCGCGTGTCAGCAAACGCCAGGCGCATGGTTTCGATCATCAGGTGCAGGCGTTGAGTGGAGAGCGGAGGCAGGGAGGCAATATCATAGCCTTCCAGCAAATTGAGCGCTAACAGTGCTGCCAGTCCTTGACCGTTGGGAGGGCACTCCCATACCCGCACATGGCGATAGGTCGTGCTGATAGGCTGCTCCCAGGTGCTGGTGTGGTTTGCCAGGTCACTCACGCTGAGGCAGCCGCCTGCTTGCTGGACCACCGAGGCAACGGCTTCAGCGATCCCACCCTGGTAGAAGGCAACTTTACCTCCTTCCACAATCCTGCGCAGGGTGCGGGCTAAACCTGGGTTACGGAAAATTTCACCTGCCCGGGGAGCTTCTCCCGCGATGGTCATTTCCATTCCACCGGGCGCCTTCCGTAATCTTTCAATACTGCGACCCCAAAAATAGGCTGTGATCGGGGAGACCGGGAATCCCTGCTCCGCCAGATGGATGGCAGGAGCAAGAACCTGGCTTATGGGCAATCGCCCATGGCGCTCCAATAAGTCGCACCAGCCGGCACATGCCCCCGGGACGGTGATCGTATAGGGATGAAACTGGGGTAAATTTTCCTCCAATCCTTCCTTTTGAAGACGCTCGATGGATAAGCTCCCAGGAGCCCGCCCGGAGCCGTTGAGGGCAGTGATCTGGCCTGTGGAAGCTTCAAAATACAAGGCAAAGCAGTCTCCACCCAAACCGGTCGAGGTGGGTTCAGTAACGTTTAAAGCGGCCGCGGTAGCGACAGCCGCATCAGCCGCATTACCACCCCGGGAAAGTATTTCCAGCCCGGCAGCGACCGCCAGGGGCTGGGAGGTAGCCACCATACCGCCCAGCCCATAAACAGACGAGCGGCGGGACAAAAAGCTAAGTTCACTACTTGTGGTCATAATAGCCTCTTGTTAAAAGAAAAGCACACAGAACCGGGTATCTCATTTAGCTCTGTGTGCATTGATTTTTCCAACAACTCATTGGACGACTTCTATTCCATTTCCCGAGACGACCTCGCCGATCACCCAGAGGGGTTGTCCTCGTTGCTTTGCCTGGGCGAGAAGCTTATCCAGCCTGTCGGGGGGTACAGCAAGCAGCAATCCACCGCTGGTTTGCGAGTCAAACAGCAGCAGCTGGGAGGGCTCGTCGAGTGCAGGATCAAAATGGACATTGGAGCCGAAGTAGAGCCGGTTATCATAGGTGCCGCCGGGGAAAATGTACTGCCCGGCGTAAGTGCGGGCGCCTGAAATGAAGGGAATTTTATGATAACTAAAGCGGACACCCACCCCAGATGCTTCTGCCATCTCATAGGTATGCCCAAGCAAACTGAACCCGGTGACATCCGTTCCACCATGCAGATCAAACTCATTTGCCAGCTCTGAAGCAGCCTTGTTCAGCTTTTTCATCCACTCCACGGCCTCTGCAATGTCTTCCGGAGTGGCTTGCTGGCGCTTAAGGGCGGTCGTGGTGGTACCAAACCCAAGCGGCTTGGAGAGCACCAGTAAGTCGCCGGTATGCAATCCCTTTTTGGTGAGCATGTGCTTTAAATCGACAAAGCCCAGGACGACCAAGCCGTATTTTGGCTCATTATCCTGGACGGTGTGACCGCCAGCGATGACCACCCCGGCCTGGCGGGCGATCTCAGCCCCACCGTGAAAAATGTTGCTGATGACCTCGGGTGGCAGGTCGGGCGGCATGGCGGCAATATTGAGGGCTAAAAATGGCTTCCCACCCATGGCGTACACATCGGAAAGGGCGTTGGCGGCAGCGATGGCACCATAATCATAGGCATCATCCACCACCGGGGTGAAGAAGTCGGTCGTCACCACCAGGGCGCGTTCATCGTCCAATTGCCATACGGCCGCGTCGTCAGGCTCACCCAGCCCGACAAGCAGACTGGGATAATCTAACGGGTTGAATATCCCCTGCAAGGGGCGCAGCACCTGCGCCAGCGTTTCCGCATTCAGTTTGGACGCTCAGCCTGCACAGCTGGAGAGTGTTGTCAGGCGGATTTGTCGTCCGGAAGGGTTCTTATCAGCTTGGCTCATCATATCTGCTTCAGTAGGAATTACAAATTAATATCCTATGGTAAGGTTGGCTCAGGGGTAGCTGTGGGCAGGGTGGGCAGCGTCAATAGATAGGGATTATCGTTTGGCACCAGCATCACCTGGATACCCGGAGCAAGCTGGTTGATGTACTGGTAGAGCAGCAGGTTGTCGTTATTCTTCAATGCAAGGGCGATCATCTCCAGTGCCTTGGCCTCAGCATCTGCCTGGATGAGGCGTGCGTCAGCCGCACCCTGGGCATTGATCACCACTGCATCAGCCTGACCCTGGGCTACCTGGCGGGCCTGTTCAGCTTCCTGCCTGCGCTGCTCAACCACAAATTTTGCTTGTTGCGCCAGCTGTTCCGCCACCTGCTTTTGCTCCACCGAGGCGGCGTATTCAGGCGAGAAGGTGATGTTACGCAGGATGAAATCGACCAGGGTCAACCCGTTGTCGCTCAAATTTTGTTCGAAGACATCTGATATCTGATTAACCATTTCAGTTCGCTTTGAGGTGACCACCTGTTCGACCTGGTATTGTGAGACCACGTCACGAATCACACCGCGTGCCAGGGGTCTCACCAGCTCATCCGAATAGCGGTCCTGCCAGTCGATGTGTAACTGGACAACTTTAGCCGGATCAATGGCATAGATCACCGAAGCATCTACAAAAATCTCCTGGCCATCGGAGGTACGGGCAGTAATCGAATCATCCCCCTGGATCTCGCCTTCATTGGGAGCGATGGACATGGTATAGGTCTGGCGCGAGATGGGGTAGACAACCACGTTCTCAAAGAACGGGATGATCCAACGCAGACCCGGCTGTAATGGCTCAGAGCGGTAGCCACCAGGTTGAACAGCCGAGATAACCACACCGCGCTCCTCAGGTTGAATGAAAACCAATCCTGCGCTAACGACGGATAATATTATTGCCCCTCCTAGGGCGACTAGAAGAATCGTGACGGCGCCCTTGACCGGTTTATTGCGCGAGGCGCGCATTACAACGATGAAGATTAAGCCAAAAAAAGCTATCCAGGCAACTGCGGCAAAAACCTTAATAATACTTGCGACGTTCATTTTATCTCTCCTCTTTTGATCTAAATTGATTATAACCCGATTCTATGCCAGGCTATTTCACGGGTGAAACCATGCGGTCCATTTATAGTTTACTGTGATTGGTATGGGCAACCCCTGGGATAATCTAAGGAATGGCGGGAGAAACCTTCAAAATGTGATACCATGCGGGCATGGGACATTTCATCAGCCGGGTAACAGAAATCCGTCTTGATGCCAGCAAACAAATGGAGGCTTTCGTCGGCTGCCCGGTTGAGGCGATTCCCCGGGCGGGGCAGTATTTGCTGGCATCTGACCTTAGCCAGCCTGGAGAAGTGCTTGGAACGGCGATTTTTGTTGCTGAAATGACCGTGGATGGTTTTTGGGCAGCGCCTCCCATTCCTCTCGCCTGGAAGCCGGGAACGAACCTCGACCTGGTGGGACCACTCGGGCATGGATTTGACCTGCCCAGGGAGGTCCAGCGCCTGGGATTAGTTGCCCTGGGGGATAGCATCTCACGCATGATGCCTCTGGTGACACTGACCCAGCATCATCGCGGGATAACCCTTTTCACTGACCTGCCACTGCCACGCATTCCCTCCTTTTTGGAAGTGTACCCACTGTCTTCCCTGGCGGAAGCATTGGATTGGCCCGATTTTATGGTGGTTGACCTGCCACTGCACAGATTGCCTGAATTGAGGCAGATGCTTGGCACCCCGCAAGGAATAAACTTTTCCTGCCCAACACAGGTCTTGCTGACCACACCCATGCCGTGCGCGGGGTTGGCAAAATGTGGAGCCTGTGCTGTTCCTGCCCACAGAGGTTGGAAGTTGGCGTGCGAGGACGGGCCGGTGTTTGATCTCGATCAGTTAAAGTGGTGAAGGATGACAAATCTCGATTTAGTCATTGCCCCTCCAGTGATGAATACCGCAGGAAGCCTTGGATTCTCCCCCGATATGCATAGCCCGGTGGACTGGTCAAGGCTGGGGGCATTTATTACCAACCCGGTGAGCCTGACGCCACGTACCCCTGCCCACGGAAAACGGTTCACCGAATTCCCTGGAGGCTTTCTGTTGCACACGGGATATCCTAACCCAGGGCTCAACAGGGCCGTGAAACAATACGCCAAACATTGGCGCTCCTCGCCTATCCCGGTGTTCGTTCACCTTCTAGCCAGGAGCCCGGATGAGGTGGTGTCGATGACACACAGGTTGGAGATGGTGGAGGGTGTCATGGGACTGGAAGTAGGCGTGGACAGTGACGCAAGTGTACACCTTGTGACCACACTCACCCAGGCAGCCTGCGGCGAGCTGCCTGTGATCATGCGCTTGCCGATGGAACATTGTATCGACCTGGCTAAAGCAGCCATAAATGCTGGGGCGGCAGCCATCAGCCTGGCCCCACCGCGAGGAATGTACCCGTCAGATGATGGCGAGCTGGTGAAGGGCAGGCTTTATGGACCGGCGATACTTCCAGTAGTCTTGAGGCTGGTGCATGAGTTAGCTCAAGCAGGCATCCCAGTCATCGGTGCTGGCGGAGTATATTCACAGCAGCATGCAGATGCCATGCTGGCAGCAGGCGCTTTCGCAGTTCAGCTGGACAGTGTGTTCTGGCGCAGTGCTGGTTATCGAGTATCCATTTAAAGGAGCATCCATGGATATCATTAAGATCGACTCGCATTCCACGGCATTCATCCGACCCCTTGAAGGCGTCAATGCTGGCTTGATCCAGACCCCCAGTGGCATGATTTTAATCGATACCACCTCCTCTCCAGCAGAAGCCAGGGGTTTACTCGATGCCATCGGCGTTTTAATAAGCGATGTGCAGATGGTGGTTAACACCCACTTTCACAGCGACCACACCTGGGGCAACCAGGTGTTCAAATGCCCAATTCTGGCACATCGCCTGTGCCAGGAGCGCATGAGAACCGCCCTAACAAATGAATGGAGCCAGGAAACATTCCGCTCCTATCTTGCCGATCTAAAAAAAACTGACGTCAAAAAGGCAAAAGAATTTTCCAGCACGCTGAAAGATTTACACATCACATTACCAGACAAGGTTTTTGATGAACAATTCGAGGGAGAATCAGGCGGGTTAAAATACCAGGTCATCCATCTGGGTGGGCACACCCCCGACCTATCAGTGGTTTGGCTGCCTGAAAGCAGGGTGCTCTTCGCTTCAGACCTGATCTTTCAAGGGCGTTACCCGTACATCTTCGATGCAGACATACCCGCCTGGATCGACAGGTTAAACCAGCTGATTAAATTTAATGCCTCTGCGATCGTTCCGGGTCATGGTGTGATGTGTGGAGAAACTGAAATTACCTATCTAAGGGGATATTTACAGGAAACATGGAATCTCACCGCTGACCATATCCACGCGGGGCATAGCCCTGAAGAAACCGCAGCAGATCCGGCATTCCCTATTTTTCACGAGAACAAGTACGAGCGCCTTCACCGGGCAAATATTCATTATATCTACAAGCAAATATTGGGATAAATTGCCATCCTGATGAGTTATCAGGGGTTGGAGGTGACAAAGTCGATGGCGTATTGTGCGTCTTGATAACCGGGACGATATAGCAGCGCTTTTTGCCAGTCTGCGAGCGCTTCGAGCTGCTTCCCCATGCGGTATAAACCCCAGCCATGCCAGAGTAGGGCTTCTTCAGAATTTGGCGTGCGCTGTAACGCATAATCGGTCACTGCCATAAGCTCGGTGGTCAGCGCAGCATGAAAATAGGCGAAAAACGGGCCAAATTGATAGCGCAGCATACGCTGGGGCAAACCCAGGTTACGGGCGGTGTCGTATGCACTCGCGGCTTCACCATAACGCTCAAAATAAACCAGGTTGCTGCCCAGGTTAAACCAGGCGTAGGCATTTTGGGGCTCGGATTGCGTCTCAGCCTGTGAGACTTCCAGGGCGTGTTGGCGATTTAGGTCAGGATCCCAGTTATCACCCAGGATAGCCCTAAGGGTACCTTCCTGGGCAGGGAGATAGGTTAGGAGATAAACGCGGTTAAAGATTTGCCAGTAATCATCCAGGGTTGAGTATGAGATGACCTGGTTGGGACCATGGAAACTATCCTGCCCGGTAAAGGACTGTGTACTGTCATCATATCCGGTCAGCAACAGGTAGTGGGCAGCCCACAGGTCATCATTAGGCCAGTATGGCTGGTCAGAAAAGAAACTCTCTTCAATCATCACCGGAAAACCAGCAGCCAAAAGCTTTTTGAGCAGCTCAAGATCCCCTCCCACGCGGAACTCGGCGTTCAGCCAGCCGGCATGCGTGCGGACATAATATACCAGCTCCTCCGGGTTGACGTTACGATCTTCAGGGATCGGCTTAACCAATGCGGAAATGTCATCCTGGTTGCCTTCCCAGCCATAATAGCGCAGATAAAGGGCGAGTGTCGCTGGTCCGCAGTTGTTGGGTCCCTGCAGTTCCCACAGTGGTGCTGCCAGCTGGACAGCAGCTGGGATGGGTGTTGGACTGGGTTGGGGCGTGGCAGTTGGGACGGTCGTTGCGGTTGGCTGGCTGGGAACAAGCGTGGGGACAATGGTTGGAGTGTTGGTTGCGGCCTGTGTGGCTGAAGCAATCGATTCTTCCGGGGTGGGGAAAGGTTTTACCGGAAAAATCACCCCGCGCAGGTATGTCATGGTGACGTCTACCCGCCAGCTCAGCCGGGATTTGATTGATGGTACCTGGTACATAAGGATAATGACCAAAGCCAGACCCATAATGACTAGCAGGCTGATGGTCAGGATTTTTTTACCCTGGTTTTTAGACATAGCCGCAATTCTACCACCGGATTTTAAGGTATCGGGATTAGAGAATTGTGAGCAGAGTGATGATATTCGAACTCATAATTTACTAATCGAGGTGAAAAAACCGCTCAGTTATAATACGCGGCATGAAGTATCACATATGGACAGAAGGCTGCCAGATGAACGTGGCTGATTCGCAGCGGGTTTCATCTGCACTTGAAAGAATGGGATTGAACCAGACCCATCATGCTGATGAGGCTGATGTGATTGTATTAAATACGTGTGTGGTTCGCCAAAGTGCGGAAGATAAAGCATATGGTCGCTTGTACTCGCTCAAGCCACTGAAAGAGCACAACCCCAAGCTGGTGATCAACCTGATGGGATGCCTGGTAGGTGTTAAAGGACACGAACATCTAAAAAAAAGGTTTCCATTTGTGGACGTATTTTCTCCTCCATCCGACCCGGGCCCACTGATTTCCTACCTGACACAGGAAGACAGCCAGCTATTGGAGTATGAAGAGACCAGCCATAGATTTGCCTTGATGGATGAAGACACAGAGTCAATTTCTGTGATGCAGCTGCCAACTGCCGAGAGAGGCAGGCTGATTTCGGCCCATGTGCCAGTGGTGCTGGGTTGCAGCCATGCCTGCACATTTTGCATCATTCCCTATCGGCGTGGGATTGAACGCAGCCGCCCTGCAGAGGTCATTTTGGCTGAGGTGAAGGCATTGGTGGAGCAAGGAGTGCGTGAAGTCACCTTCCTGGGGCAGATCGTTGATCGCTATGGCAAGGATATCCCCGATGGACCCAACCTGGCTGGATTACTGCGTTTGGCCCATGAGATTGAATGCCTGGAACGCATACGCTTCCTGACCTCACACCCCAGCTGGATGACCGATGAGTTATTGGATACTGTTGCGGAGCTGCCCAAGGTTATGCCACACATTGAAGTACCCGTACAGGCGGGAGATGATGAGGTTTTGCTGAAAATGCGGCGCGGCTATACGGCTGACGAGTATCGCCGCTTGATCGAGAAGATACGCTCCCGGTTAGATAGCAGCTGGCCAGGGGTCTCAATTGCCACGGATATAATTGTGGGCTTCCCGGGGGAGTCAATACATCAATTCCAGCGGACCTACGATTTGTTGGAAGAGCTCAGGCTGGATGTTGCCCATTTGGCGCGCTACTCTACCCGCCCGGGAACGGTTGCGGACCGGCATTATCAAGATGATGTGCCGGCTGAAGAGAAGATGCGGCGCTTCCGTTTATTGGAAGAGCAGCAGGAGCGCATTGCCAACGAGATCGCTGCCAGCTACCAGGGTGAGAAGGTGGAGGTACTCTTTGAAGAAAAGGTAAAGGGACGCTGGAAGGGACGGACGCCCACCAATAAGCTGGTTTTCGTTGAGGCAGACGAAAATATCCAGGGTGAGGTTTTACCCGTCCGCATCACCTGGGCGGGACCATGGTCAATGCAAGGCGAACCCATCAGGAAGAGCAGCATGAGCAACCTGTTGAACAAATAGGGAAGAAATCACCAAGATCATAATAAAAGGATTGTCGATAAAAAAGGCACAACTATTGCATCCGGAACATTATTCCCATTAGTTACGTCTACGGGAATGGATTTATTATGGAGGAGCATATGTACACGAAGAAAATACGTCCACTCATTTTCATGGTTGGCATCTTGCTTTTATTGACAGCCTGCAATTTTCCCGGTTCTTCTGAAACACCAACCGAAGGACCTGATGCTATTTATACGGAAGCAGCCCTAACTGTGGTTGCGCAGCAAACCCAGGCAGCACTGGGCACAGCGATCGTTGTAGCCAGTCCAACTTCTGGAGGAGTACAGGCGACTCCCACACTGCCCATGGTCATTGTGCCAACTGCCACACCCCTGGCACCCACCAATACGCCGCTCCCAACCAACACACCCATTCCACCTACTGCTACGCCTGTTCCGATTCCGTGCGACCGGGGACAATTTGTCTCAGATGTCACTATCCCAGACAACACTCCAATAACTGCTGGAACGACCTTTGTCAAGACCTGGAAGATAAAGAACAATGGCTCGTGCACATGGACATCAGGTTATGCCCTGGTATTCTATAATGGTGATGCCATGAGCGGACCAGCTTCTGCTCCAATAACCAATGGCACTGTACCCCCAGGAAGCACGATCGATATCTCTGTGTCACTGATTGCACCAACGACTCCAGGTACATATAAAGGCAATTGGCGCTTGCGAAACGCTGGAGGTGCGGTATTTGGGATCGGTCAGAATGCCGACCAAAGCTTTTGGGTGCAGATCAAGTCTGTGGCACCAACGCCGACCGCTTTACCAACCGCGGCTTACACCCTTTCGTATGACTTCATTGCTCGAGGCTCCGATGCCTCCTGGCGCAACGCCACCAGCAACATCCCGTGGGGAGATCCACCGGAAGACAGCAAAGGTGTGGCGGTGAATGTTGCCAACGTCAAGATGGAAGACGGGAATACCTATTCCAGCCTGTTGGCCACCTATCCCCAACACATCAGCGATGGTATGGTCCTGGGTCTATATCCAGCCTATACGATCCAGGCGAATGACCACTTGCGCACACGCGTTGGTTACCGGGCTAATTGTGGTGCCGGCACAGTCAAGTTCCAAATTCGCTATATTGAAGGACAATCGGAGGTCACTGTGGGAGAATGGCTGGAGGCTTGTGAAGGAAAGCTGACCTCCCTGGATATCAACCTCTCTGGGCTGGTTGGCCATACGGTCCAATTTGAGCTTGTTGTAATCGCGGTTGGCACACCAGACACATACTCCAGCCTGTGGGTGTCGCCGCGTATCGAAAGATAACTTTAATAAACACATACATTGGCTAAGCGGCACTTTTGTGGCGGCAGGGCAACCGTGGTATCATTACTCTGGTGCACCTGCCGCCCTGTGCTGTAGATATAGTGAGAAAATAAGTCGGTTCAACGTACCATTTACCAAAAGAAAGACCAGGGGTGCAGATGAATAAGTGCCCCAAACTACTCAGGAGATATGATGAATAAGAAAGTATTGTTTTTTACCCTTGTCTTCTTGTTAATACCCATCCTGCTGATGGGTTGTGGCTCAAGGGAACCTGCTACACCAACCGCAAACCCCGATCTGATTTATACAGCTGCTGCCCAGACCGCCGACGTCCGCCTGACTCAGATCTATCAATCCACACCATCTGCAACTCCGGTCACGCCCACGCCGACCTTTGACCCAACCCAGACTGCAGCGGCTCAGACCGCCTCAGCCATACTGACTCAATCGGCGATGGTGAGCGTCACTCCACAAGGAACTGCTACCCAAGTGGTTCCCACAGCGCCTTCCAACCCTCAGGGTGACCGGTCAGTATATGTCAGCGATGTGACCATCCCTGACGGCTCAGTCATTGCGCCTGGGGCTGCATTTGTCAAGACCTGGAAGTTGCAGAATGCTGGTACAACCACCTGGACAACCTCCTACTCCCTGGTATTCATCAGCGGTGACCAGATGGGCACCATCGCATCTGTGCCGCTGGCACAATCCGTATCCCCTGGTCAGCAGGTGGATGTATCGGTCAATATGGTTGCCCCCGCAAATCAAGGCACCTACCAGGGATACTGGAAGCTGAAGAATGCAACAGGGCAACTGTTCAACGATTCGGTTTATGTCTTGATCAAGGTTGGAACTGGAGGGGCAACACAACCTGCATCGACAAACACCCCCGGGCCTTCTCCCAACCCAACATCAACAAGCTTGCCCGGCAATTTGATCAGCAACCTGACCATGTCGGTGGATGAGGCGACCTATCTTGGTCAATGTCCACATACCTTCACTTTTGCCGCCACATTCACCCTTAATCAGAGTGCCACGCTGACCTATAACCTGGAGGCAGGGTCTGACACACCAGGCTTTCAATTCAATTTACCCGGCGCTCAAACGAGCACATTCGGTGCTGGCACCTATTCGCTCAGCTTCCCACTGGTATTTACCAGCTCTGGTACAGGCTGGTTGCAATTCCACGTGACTGCGCCGGTGGATGTAACCTCTAACCAGGTATCATTCAGCCTGACCTGCACCCCATAAATTTATCAGTTCTTTTAATGTCTGTATGTAGCGCAAGAGTCCATCTTGCGCTACAATTTATTTAAGGTATCATCCCATCGTGAATCTCACCCAGGAAATAAAAACACAGGCACATCGGTTGGGGTTTGATCTGTTCGGGGTCACCACGCCTGACCCATTGCTGCATGCCGATGTGTTTGCATCCTGGCTGGACCAGGGACGGCATGGTGAGATGGATTACCTGAACAGCCCTCGCTCCCGAATTTGCAGGGGGCGGCCAGACCTTGTCTTACCGCAATGTTGCTCGGTGCTCTGCCTGGGTATAAGATACCCTGCACCGATTCCCCAGGGTTCAATGGGTCTTGGTGAGTCGGGGCTGCGTGGCAGGATTGCTTCTTATGCCTGGGGGGAGGATTATCATACCATCCTTGCAGAGCGCTTAAAACGCCTGGTAACTTTTATTGAAACCCATGTTGGTCATCATGTTCCAAACAAGTGGTATACCGACACAGGCCCGTTGTTGGAGCGCGAGCTGGCTCAACGGGCTGGCTTGGGGTGGATCGGAAAGAATACCTGCCTGATCAACCCAGGTAGAGGCTCGTACTTCTTCCTGGCCGAGATCCTATTGGGGATTGAGCTCGAGCCTGATCGACCCTTCACAGCGGATCGTTGTGGGAAGTGCACCCGCTGCAGGGATGCTTGCCCCACGGACTGCATCCTGCCTGATCGAACCCTGGATGCCCGGCGCTGTATCTCTTATCTAACCATCGAGGAAAAGGGATCGATCCCCCCTGAGCTTCGACCACTCATGGGAAACTGGATCTTTGGCTGTGATATATGCCAACAGGTCTGCCCATGGAACAGGTTTGCCATCCATAAGGTTGATCCGGTGTTCGAATCCCAGATAACCATGCCGGCTCCCAACTTACTGGATGAGCTGAGGCTTTCAGAGGATGAATTCAATTGCAAATATCGCTTCAGTTCTCTCAAGCGCACCAGGCGAAGGGGCTATTTGCGCAACTTGACCGTGGCGCTCGGGAATCTGCATGACCAGAAGGCTGCGACTCCCCTTAATCAGGTGATGCTGCACGAGCCTGAACCGCTGGTGCGAGCCCATGCAGCCTGGGCATTGGCACAGATCGATAGTGTCCTTGCCAGCGAAGGGCTTGAAAATGCAGATCAAATTACAAAGGATAAGATGGCGAGGTCGGAGATTGACTCATCGTGAAGAAGCTTACAAAAGGGTAAACCAACCATGAAGATGGCATTGCAATACAGGTGGAGAGTGTTTACGACATGTGCGGCGTTCCTGCTCGCCTGGCTTATCCTGAGTGGGTGCCAGGTTACACGCTCGTTTACACCACCCACATTGAACCCCATTGAACCCTCTCCCACACCAGTAACGGTTTCTCTCCCTATGGTCATACACTCTGAGCCTGAAGTAAACGAGACGCCAATTGTGGATAACACGTCCACACCAACCCCTGTGCCTGTATTCATCCCCACTCTAACCCCCACTGAACAACCACAGGCGACTCATGCACCAGAGGCACCATATATCACCTTGCTCTTCACCGGGGTGATCGTTCCCGCACGCTGTGTCCAGTCAGCCATCGATGCCCGGGGGGACGCCAATTACGTATATGATGAGGTGCGTGAATCCATCTCTACTGCCGACCTGGCTGTGGGGACGTTGAATACCACCCTGAGTGACCTTTCCACCCATACAGGCTGCATTGAGACCTATGTGCTGGTGAGCGATTCGCGTAGTGCTGTGGCGGCAGCTTCGGCAGGCTTCGATGTGATGAGCGTTGCCACCAACCATATCAAGAACTGTGCTGGAGCAAGCTGTGGCGATAATTACAACCGGGCTTTCTTCGATACTTTGGATAACCTGCGGGCGAACAACATCCTACCAGTTGGAGCGGGCATGAACATGGAGCAGGCCATGCAACCGGTGGTGGTTGAAGTACAGGGCATCCGCTTCGGGTTCGTCTCCTTGGGGATGGTCGAGCCGATGGCCTTTGCTGGTCAGGATAGCCCTGGGATTGCACAGCTTACCGATGAGAACCTGCGTTCTGCCATTGAGTCCGCCCGGGAAGTTTCGGATGTGGTGATTGCCATGCCGCATTGGGGTCCTGAGGATTCATCCGATCCCAATTCCTACCAGCAGCACTTTGCCCAGGTGGCAGTGGAGGCTGGGGCGGATGTGGTGGTGGGCAACCACACCCACGTGGTACAGGCGATCCAGCAGATTGATGGAATCGATGTTTTTTACGGACTGGGAAACTTTATCTTTGACCAGACCTGGGACCTGGCCCATCAGCAGGGGGTAATACTGCGCCTGCATTTTTACGGAACGGTCTATACCGGTTATGACCTTATCCCCACACATGTGGATGGGGATGGCACAGTACATATCGCTGAAGAGGATGAAGCGAATGCAATCCTGGAGCGAATTTATACTGCCAGTGAAATCCTCAAGTAGGAACATGATTGCAGCAAGGCCATTGGGGATCGGGTTTTATCTCCGGTTTTGCGGTATACTCACCTGACAAAAGCGGGAGCATGGAAAAATGTCTGACGATAAAAAATTTACTACCATTGTCATCTTTGGCGCCTCAGGTGACCTGACCTGGCGCAAGCTGGTACCAGCGCTGTACAACAACCATATCAAGGGTCGCATGGCTGGCTGTGGTGAAATCATTGGCTTCGCCCGCAGGCCGTTTACCGATGAGACCTTCCGCCAGCGCTTGCAGGAAGGGGTGAAGTCTTTCAGCCCTGAAAGCTATGATCCAGAACGTTGGGAAGAGTTCTCCTCAAAGCTGGTCTACTTCCAGGGGGACCTGGACGTTCCAGAAGATTTTACGCGCCTGGACGAATTCCTGGCAAAACGTGAAGACGGCCAGGTCAATCGCCTCTACTACCTGGCGACCGCTCCGGAGCATTACATCCCAGTGGTGAACTGCTTGGGCCAGGCAGGCCTGGCTACTCAAAGCGATGGTTGGCGCCGGATCATCGTTGAAAAGCCCTTTGGCAAGGATCTTAGTTCTGCTCGCGAGTTGAATCGGACGCTGCATGCGGTTTTCGATGAGAGTCAGGTTTATCGTATCGATCACTACCTGGGCAAGGAAACCGCCCAGAATATCCTATTTTTTCGCTTTGCCAATACTATCTTTGAGCCGATCTGGAATCGAAGATATGTGGATAACATCCAGATCACGGTGGCCGAAACGGTGGATATCGAACACCGGGCAGACTATTATGATAGTGTGGGGGTACTGCGCGATATGTTCCAAAACCACTTGCTGCAGCTACTCTCGTTGGTGGCGATGGAGCCTCCGGCCTCTTTCGAAGCAGATGCGGTGCGCAACGAAACTTTCAAACTTTTATCTTCCATCCGGCCGGTCGATCTTGCAGATACCGTGCGTGCCCAATATGAGGGCTACCGTCTTACCGAGGGTGTTTCCCCCGACACTCAAACCCCAACCTTTGCCGTACTCAAACTTTATATCGACAACTGGCGGTGGAAGGGTGTGCCATTCTACCTGCGTTCTGGCAAGAGCCTGGCGGTTAAAACATCGCAAGTCATTGTGGAGTTTCAGCGGCCGCCACACTTGATGTTCCACCTTCCGGATGAATATAAATTCATCCCCAATATATTGTCCCTTTGCATCCAACCAGATGAGGGCATTCACCTGATGTTTGAAGCCAAGGTGCCCGATTCCGACCAGGAAATGCGCTCGGTGGATATGGACTTCCATTATCGAGATTCTTTTTCCGGTGTTCTGCCTGATGCCTACGAACGGCTGCTCCTTGAAGCCTTGCGTGGTGATGCCTCGCTCTTCACCCGCTCGGATGGAATTGAAGCTGCCTGGAAGCTGATCGATTCAATTGCCGATGGCTGGGAGACAAGCAACACACCCGATATGGCTCTTTATCGGCGAGGGAGTTGGGGTCCCTCCGAGGCAAATGCATTACTAGCTCGCAATGGGCGGTCGTGGCGTTTGGGCTGTGTTAGTGAATGATCGATCGTCCCAGTGAATCAATTGACCTATATGTTTCAGTCTGATACACTCTAGACATGTCTCAATCTCTCTACCGAAAATGGCGTCCGGTCCATTGGGATCAAGTCATTGGGCAGGAACACGTGGTGCAAACCCTGAAGAATGCCGTGACAGCCAACCGGGTGGTGCATGCCTACCTGTTTTCTGGCCCGCGCGGTACCGGTAAAACCACCACGGCGCGCATCCTGGCCAAAGCTGTCAACTGTGTAGAGAAAGACCTGGCAAAAAGGCCATGCAACCAGTGTGACTATTGCCAGGCTGTTAACCAGGGGCGTTTTCTTGACCTGATTGAAATCGATGCTGCATCGAATACCAGCGTGGATGACGTGCGCGACCTGCGTGATAAGATCAATTTCTCTCCCAACCAGGGGCGTTACAAGGTTTACATCATCGATGAAGTGCATATGTTATCCACAGCCGCCTTCAATGCCTTGCTCAAGACCCTGGAGGAACCACCGGAACATGCCATTTTTGTCCTGGCGACCACTGAAGTGCACAAGATCCCTGCCACGGTACTTTCACGCTGCCAGAGGCATGAATTTCGACGGATACCGGTCAAGGAGATCATTGCCAATTTAAAGGCCATGGCGGGTGAGGAAAAAATCCAGGTAGACCCTGAAGCCCTCAGTCTGGTAGCCCGCCAGGCGACAGGTTCGATGCGCGATGCCATCTCCTTGCTTGACCAGCTTGCCTCTGCGGGGGATACCATCACCCTGCAACTGGCACAGGATGTACTGGGCACTGCAACCAGCCAGGCAGTGATCAACGTGGTCGAAGCGGTGATAAACCACCAATCTGCCCAGGGTTTGGATGCCATCCACCGCAGCCTGGATTCGGGCTCAGACCCGCGCCAGTTTGCACGCCAAATCGTGGATTATTTACGCAGCCTGCTGTTGGTCAGCATGGGGAACGCCTCCCAGGTGGAAGCCACCGCCGAAACACATGGTCAAATGGCGCAACACGCGCAAGCATTCCCTGTCTCTGAGCTACTCAGGATCGTCCAGGTTTTAATCAAGCTGCAACGGAGACACGCAGCAGCTGGCAGCCGGCATTACCCCTGGAGATGGCGTTCATTGAATCCATTACTGTCGAAAACCCAGCCGCCAGCCGATATGCTGACCCAGGAAAACCCGAACCCCCCGCTGTATCCACGAGGGTCAACCCACCGGAAGAAAAATCCAGGGCAGCCAAAACCGCACCGAGTGCGAACAGCGCGGGAGTGGCTGAAATGTCCTCCGCCGATGCTTTAGCCAACCAGCGTCTGAACAAAAACTGGGGTCAGCTGATCGCCACGTTAAAAACGCAGAATCCCAAACTTGCCGGGGTGATCAACTCTGCAAAGGTACGCGTGATAAAAGGCAATGTTCTCACCCTGGGGTTTAATGGTGATTTTTATTTATCAACGTTCGAAAATCCTGCCAGCCTTGAGACGATCAAGGGAGCGATTAAGCAGATCATGGATATGGATATTGAGATCCAGGCTGTGTTGGAATCAGGAAAGAAAAGCACGCCTCCTTCCGATGTGGACAGCGACGGAATGGTAGCTTCCGCCTTGAGAGACCTGGGCGGTGAGATCGTGGATATACAATAAAATCAGGAGTTTACTATGCCAAAATATAAACCAAGTTTTCCCCAAAAAGGTGGGCAGATGGGGATGATGCAGCAGATCCAAAAACTACAGGAGCAGCTGGCACAAACCCAGGAGCAGCTGGCAGAGGAAACGGTGAATTATTCAGCCGGTGGTGGGGCGATCAAGGTGGTTATGACCGGTGATCAACGTTGCCAATCGGTGGAGATTGACCCGGAGATATTAAAAGACGCAGACATTGAGATGTTGCAGGACCTGGTGCTGGCAGCGGTGAATGGCGCTCTGGAGGCATCGCGCGCCCTGGCTTCTGAACGGCTGGGACCCCTGGCGGGAGGCCTGCCTTTTAAATATTGGATTGAATACCCATGATCCTTCCTGCACCTATTCAAAACCTGATTGATGCCTTCTCCCGCCTGCCGGGGATTGGCCCCAAGACGGCCTCACGCCTCACATTCTTCCTGTTGAATGCTCCCGAGGATGTGGCTGGAGCGCTTTCTGAAGCGCTGCATGAGTTGAAGGCGAACACGGTTGACTGCCCCGTGTGTTACAACGTCACCACCGTCGGACGGACGGAGTGCGAGATTTGTGCCAGCTCTGAACGCGATCCCGGGCTGGTGTGTGTGGTTGAGGAGCCGTTGGATGTTTTAGCCATGGAGCGCACGGGCGGATTCCAGGGAAGGTATCATGTTCTTCGCGGTGTTTTATCCCCGATCGAGGGAGTCAGTCCGGAGGATTTAACCATTCGCCAGCTGATCGGGCGGATTAAAGCCGGCAGCATTCGCGAGCTGATCCTGGCGACCAACCCGAGCATGGAGGGGGATGCCACTGCCATGTATATCCAGCAGCAGATCAAAGACCCCGAGGTGAAGGTAACCCGCCTGGCGAGGGGATTACCCATCGGTGGAGATTTGGAATATGCCGACCAGACCACATTGCTGCGCGCCCTGATGGGGCGGCAGGAGATGGGGTGATGGTTCGCTTGACACTGTGAGACTGTCTTGCTAAAATTTATTGTATATCGCGCGCCATTCTCCAGCATGGTATTTTCATCGAGGGTTTTTTACCAGTAAGGCACGCCGGTTCGTCTACACAATTGAATAGTCAAGTCACTAAGGAGGGCTATGCCATGAAAGGAATGCACTGGTTGCGTTTAGGGTTCTGTTTAGTCGTGTTGCTTACGCTGGCGGCTTGTGAGCGCAGTGATTTCCCTGGGTGGTTGTTTCTCCACCCACCACGGGTCTCAAGCGAGGCAGGCTCCAACAATAGTGACATGCCTGACATCTACAGTGACTCGGGCAATAATGTCGCCGTGGCCTGGAGCAGTGATCCCACCGGAAATCCGGGTGGAAGTGATACCGAAGTCTATTGGCGCCGTTACAGCTCTCTTGGCGTGCCGCAGACCCCGCCTGTCCGCCTGACCAATAACAGCTTCGGTGATTACTACCCATCGGTTGGCATGTCCGGGGGGATTACCTACCTGGTTTGGATGGGTGACGAGATTTCCAGTTCCAATATATATTGGGCAGCGGTTGACCAGGGTGGTAATTTTGTCGCTGGCCCACAATTGATTTCCGATCCAGACTTCAATGATTATGATCCACACCTGATACAGTGTGGCAATTATTCCCACGTCTACTGGACTGGCGACTCTGAATTATATGACAATGAAATTTACTATTCCAAAATTCGCTACAATGGCATCATTGATATCCCTTACAAGCGGGTGACCAACTCATCCACCGCAGATCGTGCCCCAGTTGGTGAGGTTGACCAGTCATGTTCGCAGCTCTTCATCGCTTACGAATTTCAATACCAGCCGTCAGATATCAATGTGCTCCTGGTTGGCATAAACACCGCTGATGGCAGTGATGTTTTCGGCAAGGCAGTTTTGGGGCATGACGTGCTGAATGAAACAGACATCGATATTGCGGTCAGCCCTTCAACCGGCGGTGACTCCCTGATCAGCGTGGTCTGGAACCTCGACGATGGTGCGGGTAGAGAAATTTATTATGGCTCTCGTTACTCTGACGGGTCTGTGTGTGAGTTGGCGGTGGCATTGACCGATGACTCGCAGATCGACTGGTACCCGGTTGTTGATACGGTCGAGTCATCTGGGAATATCTACCCCATGGTGTTCTGGGAGCGAGTCCAACCTGGAACCGGCCTTGACCTTGACATCTATGCAGCCTCCTTCCAGGATAACTGTAACCCATCACCGCCATCCCCTTCGTTGATCTCCGAGTTGGCAGGTAGTGCGGAATCTGATGATGCCTACCCGCAGGTGCTGGTGCGCCTGACGGGCGGCGTGCCGACTTTTAATGTGATCTGGCGCACGTTGAATGATGGTGCGGTCTGGTCGCGCTTCGGCACTATTTTTGGGCCGGTTGGGCCATCCGAACTGATCTCTGATGACTCGAGCGCTGGCATTCCTTCTGCTGCAGAGCGCGTGGCTCCGGTGGTGTCTTCGGGTAACCAGATCTATGTCACCTGGGTGGGTGACAACCTGGGCACCGGCGAGACCTGGTACCAGCAGACCGCCTGGCGCATTTCTCTGCCGGTGGTAGTCAAATAACGGAGGCACAGATCGGCTGCTCAACCTTACTGGTTTGAAAATTACTGCCTGGCGAGAGGATTGCCCCACGGGTGGATCCTGGAATATGCCGACCAGACCACTTTACCCCGAGCGCTGATTGGATAGCAGGAGATGGGGCAGATTCTGAAGATTTTCCTGGTTGTCTGACAAGTTGGCCTTGTATTTTCCTCTTGACAAGAAAATCATATCGTATATAATTATATTTCGCAATTGAACACGTTTGTTCTCGCTGAATAAGCAGAACGCTTACAACCGAGCAAAGACGCCCTT
>CAWGGJ010000010.1:0-253472 GCA_963822175.1 uncultured Chloroflexia bacterium
TAAAAGAAACCCCATTCTGACCTGGCATTTTCATCCATCATCGATGGATCCCAGGGTTCAAAACTCATCGTGACCGTGGTTGGCAGATTAAGTCCAATCTCTGCTTGTTGTTTTGTTGTTTCCAATAGAGCAGGTGCATACGGACAAAATGGGGTCGTCATGATCATCATCATTTTCGCTTCACCATTGATGATGGCAACATTTCTGACCAGCCCTAGCTCGAGAATATTTAATCCAATTTCAGGATCCATCACTTTTTGAAGCGCAGTAATGAGAGGATCAACAAGCTCGGGATGTGTGGACTCGATTTCCCAAACCGGTTTGTTTTGGTAGTTTTCTGTCATGGTAATTTTTCTTGTAATGTCGGTATATCGGAGACTAAATAGGTGCAATTGCTGTCCCCGTTTAAAATGCATTTGACTTTTTCTGCAGGTACAGAAAGTACAGTAGAAATGAGTATTTGATCCACTGCGCAAACTTCAGGATGATTTTGACCAATAAAATAATAAGGACAACTTGCTTCATTAATATGATAACCATCATCAAGCTGTTCCCATTCGATACTGAAACCTTCCTGCCGTAGTAAATCTTTAACCAGGTTTAGACGTTCCTCCATGGACAGATCTTTTGTTTCCGTTCCTTCAGCCAGGTCTTTCGCCAGGTCTTCTGCCATATGAATGAATAACTTATTGATCATTGCCTCAGGCATGGTTTCTTTCAAGTGTTCAAGTAAGCGAATTGTTAAACGAACGTATCTTGTTGGAAAATGTTCCATCCCGGTTTCTGTCAAGAAAAATAACTGGCGTGGTCTGCCCACACCATGCCGTTCGTCTTCACTTCCAATTAATCCCTCCGCCTCAAGGCTGGCGATATGATGGCGTATAGAAATCGGACTAATGCCGACCTTATCAGCCAACTCATTGATGGTGCATCGTGGTTGGGTTAAGAGTGTTCGAAGTACTAAATCTCTTGTGCTGGTCATAGTATTCAGAATTATTCTATCAATAATTCCATTATCTGTCAATATTTATTATTATTATCATAAATATTGACATTAACCTCCCGACATGCTATAATATTGAAGTCAGGTTGCAATCCTTGATCGAGAATCATCAAGGATTATTCTTTTATATCCTATCCAAGGAGTTTTTCATGTCTGAAATGATCATCCGGGACTTGCATGTCAATATTGCCGGGCGGGAAATCTTAAAAGGTGTGAATCTTTCTGTCAAGCAAGGTGAAGTTCATGCGCTGATGGGTCCCAATGGAACCGGTAAATCGACGCTTGCATATACTTTGATGGGACACCCAAATTATGAAATAACTCAGGGTGAAGTAATTTTCAAGGGCAATAATATTATTGAGATGAAACCTGATGAAAGGTCACGATTGGGTATCTTCCTGGCATTTCAATACCCAGTTTCGATATCTGGTGTATCGGTAGCGAATTTTCTTCGTACGGCGGTTAACGCACGAAGGAAGGCAGCCGATCCTACGGATAAGGGAATCTCTGTGCCCGAATTTCGTAAAATGTTGAAAGAACGAATGGATTTACTAAAGATGGATTACGCTTTTGCCGGCAGATATCTGAACGAAGGATTCTCGGGTGGTGAGAAGAAGCGTGCAGAAATCTTACAGATGGCGGTATTAAAGCCGGAAATTGCCATCCTGGATGAAACAGATTCAGGTTTGGATATCGATGCATTGCGTATAGTCTCTGAAGGTGTAAATACGTTACGCGGGCCAGATCTCGGTGTGCTGGTTATCACACATTACCAACGGATTCTGAATTACATCAAACCTGAATTCGTCCACATTATGCTGGATGGACGTATTGTTGAGACGGGGGGATCAGAATTGGCCTTAAACCTTGAAGAACATGGATATGATTGGGTTCGTGAGAAATATGAGTCGGTACCCGCTTAAAGCAGGTGATTTTGGAGGTAGAAATGAGTTCGAACTCTAATACCTTAGATAATATCGGTGAGTATAAATTTGGTTTCAAGGATCCTGAGACTTATGTATTCAAATCACAGCGGGGTTTATCAAAAAAGGGTGTTGAACAGATATCCGCGATGAAAGGTGAACCTCAATGGATGTTGGATTTCCGGTTAAAAGCACTGGATCATTTTCAAAAGCGTCCAATTCCTACCTGGGGTGGGGACCTATCCGGACTTGATCTGGATAATATTTTCTATTATGTGAAACCTTCGAATGAAGAAAGTAAAAGCTGGGATGACGTGCCTGGAACGATTAAAGATACATTTAACCGTCTTGGTATTCCGGAAGCGGAACAAAAATTTCTTGCCGGTGTTGGAGCCCAATATGAAAGTGAAATGGTCTATCACAATATCCAGGAACATCTTGCCAAGCAAGGGGTCATTTTCCTGAGCATTGAAGACGGTCTTCGTAAGCACCCAGATCTGTTCCGACAATATTTTGGTAAAGTGATTCCCATCGAAGATAATAAATTTGCTGCTCTTAACAGCGCAGTCTGGTCTGGAGGATCGTTTGTTTATATCCCCAAGGGTGTAAAAGTCGATCTTCCCCTACAGGCATACTTTCGCTTAAATGTTGCTAATATTGGTCAATTCGAACGATCCCTGATCATTGCTGATGAAGGTGCACAGGTGCATTATGTGGAAGGTTGTACTGCACCGACCTATACGACAGATTCCTTACATAGTGGAGTGATCGAAATAATAGTGAACAAGGGTGCCAGGGTTCGCTATACGACAATTCAAAATTGGTCTAATAACGTCTACAACCTTGTGACACAACGAGCATTAGTTCATGAAGAAGGCACAATGGAATGGGTTGATTCCAACCTCGGATCGAAACTAACCATGAAATATCCATCGTGCTATCTACTTGAACCTGGGGCTCGAGGTGAAATTTTATCCATGGCATTTGCCGGACCTGGACAGCACCAGGATACCGGTGGAAAAGCCATTCATTTCGCTCCACATACATCAAGTAAAATAACCTCAAAGTCCATCAGCAGGGGAGGTGGAAGAACATCGTTTAGAGGTTTATTGAAGGTTTACAAAGGATCTTATGATAGCCGCTCCAATACGGTCTGTGATGCTCTTCTTCTTGACCCTCAATCACGCTCAGATACTTATCCGTCTATAGAAATTGATGAAGAAGATGTTTCCATCGGTCATGAAGCGTCAGTATCGAAAGTCGGTGAAGAACAGCTGTTTTATTTGATGAGTAGAGGCTTGTCAGAGGAAGAGTCTACCACCATGGTAGTTTCCGGGTTTATTGAACCATTGGTAAAAGAATTACCGATGGAATATGCAATCGAGATGAATCGATTGATCCAATTACAGATGGCAGGGTCTGTGGGTTAAGAATGAGCACACATAGAGTCATTTCAAGAACAAAACAGAATATACCTGCTGAGCCAAAAGATTTTACATTTACGCGTGAGATGGTCCCTGCGTTTTCCGAGAAATGGGATGGACCAGATTATTTAAAGGAATATCGAGAAAAGGCTTGGGCTTCTTTTAAATCTTTACCGATGCCGACCATTAAGGATGATGCGTGGCGAAGAACAGATATTCACAGCCTGGATATTACAAAATTTAAATTACCAGTTAATACCCAATTAACTCGATTACCACAGCCGCCCAAAAAGTTACTAAAACCTCTGGTTAGCCTGAAACACGGCGGACAGGTGATCATCCGTCCTGATCGGGTGGAAGCTATTCTTGATAATACCTTGGAGCAACAAGGGGTGATCTTTACTGACCTTCAAACTGCAGAAAAACATCATGCCGACAAATTGGCGAATATCATTGGACAGATCGTTAAACCTGATGAGGGTAAATTTGCTGCATTGACCGCTTCAATGGAAAAGAACGGGATATTTATTTATATTCCCAGAGGAGTACAGGTGGATATTCCGTTGCATTCCATGATCTGGGGTCCAGGGTCTGGTTTGGCATATTTCTCACACATTATGGTGTGGATGGAACCTGATTCTTCTCTCACCTATGTTCATGAAGCTGCGTCTCCCAACGGAGAAATTGATCAGACATTGCATTCTGGCCTGGTTGAGATCCATATCAGCGATAATGCCAGATTGCAATTTGTTGAATTGCAATCCTGGGGTGATAATGTTTGGAATTTTAGCCATGAAAGGGCACGTGTCGGTCGAGATGCCAATCTGGAATGGATATTTGGAGCATTGGGAAGCAATTTAACCAAAAACTTTTCCGAGATCGACCTTATCGGGGAAGGCGCTGTTGGAAAGATGTCTGGTTTTTATTTTACGGATGGTAAACAGCATTTGGATCATGATACTCAGCAAAATCATCTTGCTCCACACACCACCAGCGATTTATTATTCAAAGGAGCATTAAAGGATAGCAGTAGGTCTGTATGGCAGGGAATGATCTATGTTGCACCTGGTGCTCAGAAAACAGATGGATACCAGGCAAATAGAAACCTTATTCTAAGTTCAAAAGCACGCGCAGACTCAATTCCTGGATTGGAAATACTGGCAGATGATGTACGGTGTACACATGGTGCAACAGTTGGAAAAATAGACCCTGATTCAGTTTTCTATCTATTAAGCCGTGGTATTCCATATTCTGAAGCAGAACATCTAATCGTGGAGGGGTTCTTTGATCCCATCATGCAACGAATTCCTTTTGATGGTGTCAGGAAACGGTTCCAACAAGCAATTATCAATAAGATGAAATAGGAAAGTATCAAGGAGGGCACATTGGCAGAACTGTATTTTACGCATGCACCGGACCTAAATGAGCAATACCATGTGGGGGACAGGGTGGAAGTGTATTGTGATCATGATAAAAATAGTGACCGCATTCGCGATTGGCTGGAAGGGATTGTTGTCCAGGTCGATCCAAAAATGATTGCTGTGCAATTCAAGGATAGCGTATACCTGACCGATGGATGGATGGTACCTGATCATGTATTATGGTGCCCAAAGACATCGACGCAAATTCGTCCATCCCGACATAGATCACGCATTTCCCAGAAAGTAAAATAACCAAATATGGTTAATCAACTTTTAAGATCTATATCAGATGTTGAACGGATTAGGAAGGACTTTCCAATATTACAAAGGGAAGTCCACCCTGGAGTACCATTGATTTATTTGGATTCGACTGCTACTACGCAGAAACCAATCCAGGTAATTCAGGCTATGGATCATTATTATTATTCCTTTAATGCCAATGTTCACAGAGGCGTACATACCCTGGCGGAGGAAGCAACGAGTGCCTTTGAAGCTGCCCGCCAGCGAGTGGCAAATTTTATCCATGCATCTGCTTCAAAGGAAATCATTTTCACTCGAAATACAACTGAATCGATCAACTTGATTGCATTAACTTGGGGTAGAACGTATTTGAAAGAAGATGATTTGATCATCCTTACAGAGATGGAACACCACTCGAACCTGGTTCCATGGCAGATTCTTTCTGCAGAAAAAGGTATTCGCCTTGAATTTATCCCAATTACAACCGATGGTTTACTTGATTTAGAGGTATATAAGAAATTATTGGAACAGATGCCTCGCCTAGTTTCATTTACTCATATGTCTAATGTTTTGGGCACCATAAATCCCGCAAAGGAAATTGTAAGAATGGCTCATCAAGCGGGTGCGGTTACGATTATTGACGGAGCTCAATCAGTACCACACTTTCCAGTAGATGTTAAAGACCTGGATGTCGATTTCCTGGCTTTTTCTGCACATAAGATCTGCGGTCCTACAGGAATTGGTGTTTTATATGGAAAATCAGAGCTATTGAACATGATGCCACCTTTTTTAGGTGGTGGAGAAATGATAAAACGAGTCATGTTGCGATCTTTCACTCCGAATGAAATTCCGCATAAATTTGAGGCAGGCACACCCGCAATTGCTGAATCAATTGGACTACATGCTGCTTTGGATTATGTTGAGGGTATCGGAATGGATAAAATTGCCGCACATGAAAAGGAAATCATATCTTACGCATTGGAACGTTTATCTGAAGTTCCTGGGTTACAGATACTTGGACCTGAAGCAGAGCATAAAGGTGCTGTTGCGGCATTCACTTTTGATGGTGTACATCCGCATGATGTTGCACAAGTTTTAGATCGATCTGGAATTGCAGTTAGGGCAGGTCATCACTGTGCCATGCCACTGCATGAAAAATTTAACATTCCTGCAACAACACGGGCAAGTTTTTACCTGTATAATACGATTGAAGAAGTTGATCGTTTGATAGATGGTTTATATAACGTAAAGCAATTCTTTGGGTAAATATGGATGATCTTTATCGCGAATTAATTATTGATCGATATAAAAATCCGCATTTTCGCGGATCCCTTGATCCGAATGATATTACTTTTGAAGACGATAATCCATTATGTGGTGACCATATTCGTATAGATTTACGTATCGATGCTGCAAACCGGGTGAGTGAGGTTGCTTTCGATGGTCATGGATGTGCGATTTCGCAAGCAGCTGCTGATCTATTAGCTGAAAGTGTAATGGGTAAAACACTAGATGAAGTCAAGCAAATCAACAAGCAGGATGTCCTTGACATGCTTGGAATCGAGTTGGGACCTGTTCGTTTAAAATGTGCACTTCTTTCACTAAAAGTCCTTAAAGCTGGGGTTTACGGTTTAGGCGAAGCTAACGATGACCTCGTAGATAATTAATTATAGATGTTCAACTACTCGACCCTCAACAATGACAAGTTGGAATTTGTTCCAATAGGCTCAATTAACGAATTAAAAGATGGGGAAAGATTATTTATTGAAGTAGATGAAAAATCTATTGTAATTATTAACATTGCTGATAAATACTACGCCATCGCGGATATATGCTCACATGATGATGGGCCAGTTGGTGAGGGTACACTGGAAGGATACGAAATAATATGTCCGCGACACGGTGCTCGATTTGATATCCGTACTGGAAAGGTGTTAGCTTTACCTGCCTTTGTTGATATCCCAGCGTATGCGGTTCGATTGGTCGGGGATCAGATTGAAATAGGTATACCGATTGAGGAATAAATTATTTATTAACTTTACCAAGTGCATAAAAA
Organism: uncultured Chloroflexia bacterium; assembly: GCA_963822175.1. Lineage (GTDB taxonomy): Bacteria > Chloroflexota > Anaerolineae > Anaerolineales > UBA4823 > FEB-25. The sequence continues at coordinate 7,068 of CAWGGJ010000010.1, forward strand.
GTTGGCACGTATAAGATACGCTGACATTTCTCTCTTGATGAAAGGTCTAAGGCTTTTAATTCAGGAACATTATCAACACTCATATTGTTCTGGACTAAATCAGACATTATTACTTCCCACTCGAGAATAAATTCTTCTTTGTTTATATCCATTCCCCATTGTCCTCCCAAAACACCAACTTCAATATTTGATAAACCTGCCTGAATAAATAAATATCGCAGCTCACGACCAATCCTGGGGCTGGCACCTTGCACCTTGAGCGATTCGGTCTGCCAATCACCAACTTGAGATAATTCGACAGGATAATCGATGCGCCCACCATAATCAGGTTCGGCAATTGCCAGTACGTATCCACCATCGCGGGTAATCCTGGCCATCTCGCGTAGAACCTGCAAAGGATTAGCAACCCAAAGTAAAAGAAAATGACATAGACATAGATCAAATGAACCAGGATTAAATGGCTGATTATGTGCATCTCCAATTGTATTAATCGAACGAGGTACTTTTAGCATCCCCATGCGCAGTGAACTCTGGCTGATATCCAATCCAAAAACCGATGCTGAAGTATTGTGACACAGTTCAGCCAGGAGAACACCAGTCCCGCTACCCACTTCAAGAATCTTCTTGAAATTTTGAATACCGACGCGTGTGTATAGATATTTTCTCAGGTTTTCAGTCCATACGGCTTGTTGTTGGTATCGTAGATGCCATTTGTCGAGTGATAAAGTCATTGGTTTATAATCTCCATTAGTATTTCGTATAAATACAACTAGATATTATAATGAATGAATTCAACGCAATATGGACGAGAACCAGCAGTTAATTTATGAATGTGATAACCCCGATTGTGGGTTACGTTTTCCAGGATATACGGGATTTCCAAAATGGAATCGTTGCCCTGCATGTCGATCAATGATTAAAGTGGTCGCCAGGGTAAATTATTCGACAGAAAAAAACGCCAGGATTGCATTAGAAAGTAATTATCAAGTCTATGCATTATTAGATAATATTCGGAGTGCCTGGAATGTAGGCTCGATCTTTAGAACATCCGATGGTGCAGGTATTAAGAAAATTTTTCTGTGTGGCATCACACCGACACCAGAAAATTCAAAGGTCGGCAAGACTGCCTTAGGGGCTGAGAAAAGCATTCCATGGGAAAAATCCTTAAATGGGGTGAAAACTGTTCGTAGTTTAAAAACTCAAGGGATCAAGCTTTGGGTGCTTGAAGATACACCAGAAGCAGAGCCATTATTTCAGGTTGATACTCCATCGATGAATTATCCATTAGTATTAATTGTTGGAAATGAAATCAGTGGTGTGGATCCAGGGATCCTTGAGTTATGCGATAAGGTTATCTCGATCCCCATGTTCGGGAATAAACAATCATACAATGTCGCAATTGCGTTTGGCATTGCAGCTAGTATCCTTCTTTATCGCCAAAGCGATTCCCACTTGTCTTCTAAGATATTCCCCAACACCTGATTGATCCCCTGAGCAGGTAACACATCACCATCCGGTTCAATATATAACCAAGCGTGCCCGGCACCTGAAGTTGGTTGATCCATCTGCGTCTCAAGTGCCACAGGGTTGAATGCTGAATACGGTACTGGTAAATCCCAGACTAAAGATATCCCCATCTCTGCAATTTGGTTCCTGATTTGGATCAAAGATTCGTGGAGTGCTGGATCGGATGCCGTAAGTGACATGGTCTTAATTCCAAGGTTGGAAATCCTTTCCAAAATTTGATTGGTATTCATCACATTATGAAGCGTAAGCGTGTGATGTACTCCTACAAACACATCAGCAGCTACAACATTTTCCAGGGCTTTCCAGGAATTTGTATTTTCTGGATTCACGGAAAACATGATATGGTCCAGACCTGTTTGAAGTAAAGTACTCAAATAACCGGGATCGGTAAACTTAATGCCATCAGTCAACAATCCCACGACCTGTCCATTGGATTCGGTATGAGAGATCAATTCCGGTAGGTCATCCCGCAGAGTTGGCTCACCACCAGTTAGAATGATATGCGGGATTCCAAAACCCCAGGCTTTGTCGAAAATTGAAAACCATTCTTCAGTAGAAAGTTCACGTATTACACGCTTATTGGGAGCTAGAAAATCATCCGAGACAAATGACAAACGGTACGTCAATGCACAATCTAGACGATAAGGGGCAGTAATCTTCTGTGAATAAGGTGCTGACCGATCGAAATCCAAAAACGTTTCTGGATCAAGGTCGGGAGAATATATTAATGCCTGGATGCGATCTTTAAGATTTTGAAAATCCATTATTGCCTGTTCGTGTGATACGCGATATCGACTTGTGATCGCTTTTACCAGCTTATCTTCTGGTGTTTGCATTACCAGGTGATAGGCGTATTCTGATGCAGTCGAATTAAGATGAAGAATGGTAGATGCATTTACGATTAAAATTCCACTCCCATCTGGCTCGAGACGGAGATGTAAACGATAAGGTACTTGCGCATCAGGAGGAGCTTGATAATGATATATCCCAATGGGAAGTGATTTAACTGGGGTGAATAAATGCTGGATGGATTCAAGGATATTAGTCATCTCGGGCTCCTATCGGATTTCCATATTAAAAAATTCCTTTGGACTTCATCACCAACGGGCAACCACCACCACATTCTGTTACTAAAGAGCAGGTAGAACATTTTTCTGGAATATTTCTCCGCTCACGCAGAGAGGTCGATATATTATGGTTCCAAATATCGTTCCATGGTGTGGAAAGGATATTCCCAAGTGCCTGGTAATAAGATTGACATGGGATGACATCACCATTTGGTTCAATACACATATTATAAAGAGCTGCGGTGCATCCTTTTACACCCAATTCAAGCTGCATCGGATCAAAATTACAGTATTGTGTTGGGGTGTACCAGATTAACCGTTGTTGATGTTGGAATGTGATATCCCTGGCTATTTGCAATAATGAAGACAGGTCTGTCTCAGATAAGCCGGTATTAACGGTGAGACCCTGCCCGGAATAGATCAAAGCGTTAAGACCAATCGTTGGAACACCTAGCTTTGCCAGAAATTCAAGGGTATTGCTTAACATTGGACTGTTATTTTTTAGCATCGTTGTGTTGGTCATTACATATAGAGGTGTATCCAACACGTTTTGGATACCTGCAATGGTTTGTTTCCAGGCACCTTGTGTGTTTACCATCGCATCATGAATTGTTGGTTCATGGGATTCAATTGTAATTTGGACATGGTCCAACCCGGCCTTAACCAGGGTATCAACGTAGACCTGGTCCGACAAACGTCTTCCATTTGTATTTATGCCGGTGATTTGTCCATTGTGTTCTGCATGAGCGATAAGCTCTGGAAGGTCATTCCGTAATGTTGGTTCCCCTCCAGTGAATACTACATGGGGGATTCCTATTTCCCATAGCTTATCTAAAATTGAGTACCAATCCGAGGTCGATATTTCTGGGTAATCCCTTGGGCGGGCATTATAACAATGGCTGCAATCATTATTACAGCGATAGGTGACTGCCAGATCCATTCGATATGGAGCTGAAGGTTTTGAGCTAAAGGGTACCAAAATATCTACATCGAGATCATGTATCGGACAAGCGCCGTTTGGTTTTATTAATTCATTTATTTTATCTGCAGTTTGCGTATAGTCAATTTCGACTTGAGCCTGGGGTACTTTGTATGCTTTGGTTATATAGCTTATGGCTAGCTTGCGGTCGATTTTCTGAAGAATAAAATATGTCATAAGCGCTGCGGTAGGGTTTAAGTGAATGATTCTATTGGCATTGACTAATAGTAGGCCATTTCCATCTGGGTCAAGTCGCAAATGAATACGAGAATGGTCGCCATCCTCATTAAATTCATAATGAAACAATCCCGGTTGTGGTAATGATCCATTTCTAGATTTAACCTTTGTGTTGATAGCTTTTAATAAGCTAGATAAATTGGTCACTGGGACATTCTTTCTACTTCGATCTTATCGACCACCGCCTGCACATGCACAGGCACATCCAGCACAGGCACATGCACAAGCACAAGAAAAACCACCGCCACCGCCTCCTTTGTATCCACCTTTTGATGAGCTTGTGGATGTCTTTGGCGGAGGATTGGTTATTGATGTGATACTGGAGGTGAAATCATTAATGTTTCCGACCACTTTTCCAGAAAAATTCTGTACACCTGTTGCCATTGATGCTGCAAAATCTGCTCCTGGAATGCGTGCAGAACTTCCTCCGGTTGAGATTGTAGTTCCACCTGGCTGAGAGGATACCTTCCCGAAGCTGGGATCATAATGACCCCACCACATCGGGACATATACAGGTGTATTACGGAATACATCCTCAGTCCGATCCCCGTAATTTTTGTCCAGCATTGTCCATTCCATAACTTCTTCGTATTTTTGGCTTTTAACTTCCGGTGTGTCAGCAGCTTCCACTTGTTCCCATGCACGTTTGGTTATGTCCCTGTAGTAAGCAACTGTTTCCTGGCGACTAAACCCCTTCATTTTTCCAGAGACATCCTTCACCAGGCTTACTACCATATCCTGTAATGCTTTACGGCGACCAGCGCTACTTTCCTGGAATGCAACAAGAAAATCCTTTTCATAAGTTTGCAACTCTGCTGGAATGGGTTGATTTATCTTTATCTCAAGGGGATCTTTGGTGACTACTTCAGCAGCATTCTTTTTAATCACACTGAATAAAATCATGGTCATGATTTTGTCAAGTGGTTCCTCGAGCAATACTGCTGCTTCAACAGCAGTCAAGCCACGTTTGATTCCGTGCCCTTCGATTGAAATTTTTGGAGGAAGATATTGTCTTTTACGGCGATTGTCTGCAAGGATACCAGAAACTACAATTGCAATAAAACCACCAATGCATAAAATCGGGATAGACGCACTGCCAATGAATTTGATCAAGCCCGCAAAAGGATTGACCCTCACGATAGAATTCGATGGAACCTGACTCATTGGGAAGGAAGCACCGAATTTGTACTGAGTATAACCATTGGCATTTGGATTTTCCCAAGTATAGGTGATTCTGCCTTCAGAATCGATACCTGTGACTGGTTCGGATGGAAATCCGTTCGGTGCAGCGTGCCATTTTGGTTGATCAGGATTCACACCAGGTGGCAAGTGGAATGTTACCGAAAGGTCAGTCTTTCCTGTCACATAATTTGAGCCAAACCAGGACGTCCCAAATTCACCGCTGGCATAAGTGCTATCCTGGCTATCCACATAAAGAACGTCTCGAATATTATTTACACGTACATTGACTGCACCTGTTTGACCGGGTTGAATCGCATATTGTCCAAGGCCAACAGCAACCCCACTTCCACCTTCACCTTGAAACCCAGAGGAGGAAATATCATTTACTGGATTACCATTAACAGAAGCAGTGATATTGTTATCAGAGTAATTATTATTCGGTAAACCAAGATCCACATAATCGATGGCATGACCCGTGGCATTATTCTTAAATACAAAGTTATAGTCGAGTGAAATTGTACCGTCTGCATTCCAATATACATCTACAGTTAATTCTGGTACCTGAAAAGAATAAGACTGGGCTCTTGCCGGGGATGCGGTGATCAAGAGCAGGGTGAAAATTAGCAGGATGGGAATAAACCGTCTTCGCATTCTTCACCTCCAAGTAATAAATAAATTTGTTCGCTTAGTATTATTTACGCAATACTACCATTTCGGTTCTTCAGTCAGCTGATAAACTGACTTGCAATATGGACAATTCACAACTGGAGCACCAGCCACCATTTGGATGTTATCCATGGTCAAGCTACCCCCACATGATTTGCATTTTAATGTATCCACATTGACATTGGCTGGCAAATCAACATTAATGGTGACATTTTCTGTCACAGCACCCATCTTTCCTCGGCTGGCCAACGAGATCAGATATGCTCCACCAGCGATCATTACCAAACCTATTACTACCGATATCAAGCCTGCTGTTATCCATCCTGGTTCACCAGTTGGGCTAAAACTTCCCCAAACATAAATTATTCCAAAGAAAACAGCTGCCAGACCGATAATAATCAATAATCCAGCTCCTAAATATGAGATTACCCTGCCAGTGCTCATTCTTACCTCCGCATATTAGTTTACATCCAATTATTAATGAAAACAAGTAAAATTTCTATGTAGTTGGATTACAACGACATCTGCAATATACTACGTAATCGGTCTTCAGAAAGTGTTATCGGATTACCTTTTATACTGCTTGCCTTCATCGCATTATTTATAATTTTATCGAAACAAGCTTCATTCAAATTATACGAAGATAATGATGGAATTTTAGCATGCTTGCCGAAATCACGGACCCACTGGATGCCTGAATCGATCATCGCATTTGAATCTCCAGTTAGAATTTTTGCTACATTGGAATATCGCTCTAGGACTGGGTGATTTGGTACCTGAGCAATTAACTCAGATACATTCACTTCCATGACATTGGGTAATAGAGCAGCGACGATAACACCATGAGGAGCAGATATCTCTCCTCCAAGGGGGCCTGCTAATCCATGTACTGCTCCAAGCCTTGCGTTTGCTAGTGCAAGGCCGCTAAATAGACTGGCAATTGACATATTTTCCCGAGCTTGAAGGTTGCTGCCATCATTGTATGCATTGTATATTGACTTGGAGATTTGTTTAATTCCCTCCAGGCATAAAGCGTCTGCCATTGGATTCGGTAGGTTACATGTATATGGCTCAATTAATTGGGTAAGAGCATCCAAACCTGTAGATGCGGTTATAGAATTCGGTAAATTCACGGTAAGTTCAGGATCTATAAGTGCAATACGAGGAATCAAGAATTGACTTCGTAGACTGACTTTGACATGATTCGTCGGTGACTCCAGGACAGCATTTCGAGTGACCTCAGCACCAGTACCTGAGGTTGTTGGTAATGCGATAAGTGGCAAGGATGGGTTTTTAAGAGGCTTGTTTAAGCCGATAATCTCCAAATAATCCAGCAGGTCACCAGGATTAGTTAATAAGGCGGCTACTGCTTTTCCTGTATCAATAGCACTACCACCACCGATAGCTATCACAAGGTCAGGAGAATATTGGCGGACACGGTCAACTAGACCGGTGACGAACTCTATAGTAGGTTCGTGTTCAATTTTTACAACATCATAGGTGATTTCCTGCGGTCGAAAAAGAATCAATAATTTATTGAGTAGATACTCAGGACCATTAAAGACAATATAAGCTCTCTTACCAAATTCAATAACTAAGTCGGGTAAAGAATTAACTTTACCTGGTCCGAAGATGATTTTTGGTGTCGAAAAAAATTCAAATTGCATTTACCACTCAGAAATTGGGGGAAATAAAATACCATAAATTACTTTTGTGCGAGGTTCGACCATCATATCGAAAACACCATCACGCCATTCTGCATAGTGTGCTGTGTCCCGATGTTTGCTTGGTGCATCCTCTGAACGGTAAATTTCAATTAAGACGAACCGAGTTGGATCATCAGACTGTTGATAAAAATCAAAACGGACAATTCCTGGTTCACGAATACTATTCCTTGCATTATTCAAGGTGAGGTTTTTAAATTCATCAATAAATTCTGGCTTCACATGGGCTTGGACAATGACTACAAACATGCGATCTCTCCTTTTGCTAATAAGATTGCCTGTTGTTAGAATAACCGCTCCTGATAGGGTAACTCATTTTCTTCAATAAGACCAGCGATTTGCATAAAACGTTTGCACGTACCGGCAGCAAATCCGGTGTAGTCGTTGTTAAAAAAACCATAAACCTGCTTAACATTTTTTGAGTATGAGAGGATCAAATCGAGCCACCAGTTGAGCTGCTCACTAATTTCTACACGCTCATAACTATGATATTGATACATACCATTAACGCCTATCCAGCGAAGAAACAAGAAATCTGTGGTGAGATTGATTTGCTTGGGTAACTTAGGGAAGTCATTGGCTACCCAACATACCTTATGATCTGACAGCATCTGAGATGTTTTGGAGTTATACCAAGATGAGTGACGAAATTCGATAGCGTAACGATAATTCTGAGGCAGGCTGCTTAAGAAATTATCCACAATAGGTATACTTTCCTGGCTGAATTTAGGAGGTAATTGGATTAGGATGGGACCAAGCTTTTCCTGCATGAATTCTATTGAAGTTAAAAATTCATCCATTTCTGCTTCAGCACGATTTAAATTTTAATTCATGAGTTATCAGGCGGGGAGTTTTAAAACAAAAACGGAAATCTGAAGGGGTTGAATTAAACCAGGAAATTACATTAGCTTGTCGTGGAATTGAGTGGAATGTAGAATCCAATTCCACACAGTTAAATACCTTACTATAAAAAGGCAAAAAAGCGCGTTGATTTATGCCAGATGGGTAAAATGCTCCTACCCAATCCTTGTAACTAAAACCTATTGTTCCTAAATACCACTGTTTCATTGAATTAAGATTTGGTAGAATATTGTTATCTTTGTACGTATATTTTTGTTAGATATGGGTGAACATAATGGAAAAAGCGATCATTATTTATGGGACAGCATGGTGTGGAGATTGTTACAGGACTAGAAGGTTTTTTGATAAAAACAATATTGCTTATAAATGGGTAGATGTTGATCATGATAAATGCGGCGAAGATTTTGTTCTTGTAACTAATCGCGGCATGCGTAGTGTACCGACAATTTTATTTGAAGATGGCTCGATATTAGTTGAACCTAGTGAAGCCATCCTGACACAAAAACTGAAATCTATGATTTAAAATACATAATTATTCGAATTCTTTAAGCATTCCTGTAGTCATAAATACGATTTGCTCAGTTATATTGATAACCCGGTCGGCAATTCGTTCCAAGTTATGCGAACACCACATCAGGTAAGTACATCGAGTAACCATGTCATGTTCTTTAGCCATGATTTTTATCAAACGTTGGAACACAATTTTATATAGATCATCGATTTCGTTATCTCTTATTGCTATTTCCCGTGCCCATACTGGATCGCGTTTCATAAAAGCCTGAATACTATCAGAAAGCATTTGCCGGCTTATATCAGCCATTTTAAATATCTTCTTGAATGTCTTTAAAAGTGGTTCTTCTTCCATTAAGATTACAGTCTTAGCAATTCCTGCTGCATAATCGCCCATCCTTTCCATTTCAACGATCATATATAAAATGGCAATGATCTCGCGTAAATCACTCGCTGCAGGTTGTTGGGTAGCAATAAGCATTAAACAGTCTTCTTCAATTTGGAACCTGAATTTATTAATATCAACATCACTGTTAATTATGGTATCAGCTAATTGGGTATCACGTTCTAACAATGCTTGCATAGAGCGCTCAATGGCTGTGTCGACCATCACGCTCATTTGTAACAACTTGGTGCGGACTTCTTCAAATTCGTGGTCAAACGTTGAACGGATGCCATGAAGCATTTTTATCTCTCCTTGAGATGCTATTATCCCATTTTTCCGGTCACATAATCTTCTGTTAACTGATGTTCTGGACGGGTGAATAATTTTGCCGTCGAAGTGAACTCAACCAATTCACCCAACCAAAAAAAACCCGTGTAATCAGATACTCGTGCGGCTTGTTGCATATTATGAGTAACGATGATGATGGTGTAGTTCTTTTTTAATTCAACCATCAATTCTTCAATTCGCAAGGTAGCTATTGGATCAAGAGCTGATGCGGGTTCATCCATTAATATTACTTCGGGTTGAACCGCGAGCAACCTGGCTATGCATAATCTTTGCTGCTCACCAAGTGAAAAACTTAATGCGTTTTCATGGAGATGATCCTTAACTTCATCCCACAAGAATGCCTGGCGTAAACTACGCTCAACGATCATCTCCAACTCACTTTTATCTCGGGTGAAACCCAGGACACGTAATCCAAAGGCAACATTATCAAATATCGATTGTGGGAATGGATTTGGCTTTTGAAAAACCATGCCAACTTTTTGCCTAAGGTTTGCTAAATCATAATCTTTACTGTAGATATCTTTGCCATTAAATAATATTTGACCTTCTACACGAGTTCCTGGTATCGTATCATTCATCCGGTTTAAACAACGTAGAAAAGTAGATTTTCCACACCCAGAAGGGCCAATCAGTGCAGTGATTAATTTTGGGGAGATATCCACAGAAATCTGGTGAAGTGCTATGGTTGGTCCATAGTAAAAATTTAAATTTGAAATATTTAATACCGATTCTGAATCATCCATATATCTCGATTGTACACTATATCATTTATACCGCATAACCTTGTAGACAGGTATTATTACAGCTATAATCCAATCGATGAAAAGTACATTTATTCTGGTCATGTTTGCCATTTTCATCCTCCTCACCGGATGTAATAAGGAACACGAATTGGCCTCCGGAAAAACTCCGATACCCCAGATAACAACAATTACCAATATTGGCTCTGATACACTGGTGAATCTTGCATTGGCTTGGGCAGAAAAATATCATGAACTATTCCCATACATTGAAGTCTCTGTCTCTGGAGGTGGTTCGGGGACAGGAATTGCAGCATTAATAAATGGAACAGTCGAAATTGCTAATGCAAGTCGCGAGATAAAATCGGAAGAAATACAACAAGCAAACGACAATGGTATAAAACCTGTAGAATATATTGTTGCGAGGGATGCGATAGCTGTGATCGTTAATCAGAGCAATCCAATAAAACAGTTAACCATCCAACAATTATCAGATATATACAGCGGAAAAATAAATAATTGGAGTGATGTTGGAGGTGAGGATCGCATAATCGTACGCTTATCACGTGAAACAAATTCAGGTACACATGTTTTCTTTTTGGAAAATGTTATTAGGATGGGAAACCCAGAAGATACCACTCTTTTTTCAACAGATACGTTGCTTCTCCCATCCTCTCAAGGAATAACCTCCGAAACACGCGATAATCCAAATGCCATTGGTTATGATGGCTTGGGATATGTAACACCCGACGTAAAAGTAATTGCCATAGCGAGAGATTCCTCTGGACCATACATTCTACCTTCCGCTGAAACTGTAAATCAGGGACAATATCCTATTTCCAGAGATCTATATATGTACACGAACGACCAACCGAAAGGAGCAATTGCTGATTATATAAATTGGATTATGACTCCTGAAGCTCAATCAATTGTTACTGAGCTTGGGTTTGTACCAATCGTCAATCCATAAATTACTACAGGAAATCTATGAAAACAAAAATAAATTGGAACGAATTTATCCTTAATTGGTTAATAAAAGTCTCTGGTTATTCTGCGATCATTTTTGTTTTACTTATATTATATTTTTTATTACGAGCTGGATTACCAGCCTTTAGTGAAGTTAATATCAGTAATCTTCTGTCAGGGCGTTGGTATCCGATAGAAGGTTATTATGGATTATTGCCACTCATTGGGGGTTCTTTAGTTGTCACTATTGGTGCAGCTCTCTTTGCCGTTCCAATTGGTATATGTACTGCAATTTATATCGCTGAAGTATCTCCAAGGTGGGCACGTGATATATTAAAACCATTAGTTGAAGCATTAGGAGGAATTCCTTCAGTAGTGCTTGGTTTCCTGGGTATCATAATCCTGGCACCATATCTTCGCAGGTTATTGAGTCTGCCAACCGGGTTATCTGCACTGGCGGGTAGTATCTTACTGGGCATAATTGCATTACCTACGATCGTTTCAGTTGCAGAAGACGCGCTAGATTCTGTTCCAAGGACGTATCGGGATGGCGCTCTGGCATTAGGCGCAACTGAATGGCAGACAATATGGCGGGTAACCGTGCCGGCTGCAAGATCCGGAATCCTCACAGCTGTTATGCTTGGGATTGGGCGAATTATTGGTGAAACCATGGCGGTAATGATGGTAACCGGAAATGCTGCTGTACTTCCAATAAAATTAAATTCATTCTTTCTACCCGTGAGAACCATGACTGCTACCATTGCTGCTGAAATGGGAGAAGTAGCTAAGGATAGTACACATTACCATGTATTATTTTTAATCGGTGTCTTGTTATTTATTATTTCCCTTGGCATAAATATCGCAGCTTCGTCTGCGATGTTCAAGCAACGAAAAAGATCAGAACGGATCCTTTCGTAAAAAACATGGAAATATTCAATAAGTTCACCGAAATCTATAAGTATCCAAACTCGTCTGCATCAAGAAAAACCAAGCAGAAGGTAGGATATGGTTTGTTGTTTATTACAACTTTTATTACAGTTGCTCCAATACTTTCTGTCGTAATTTATATCTTTATTAAAGGGGTATCAGCAATCTCGTGGGAATTTCTAACCAGCTTTCCAACGGACGGGATGAAACAAGGTGGAATATTTCCAGCTATAGTAGGGACTATTTATTTAACCATATTTACAGCCATTTTCTCCGTACCATTGGGGATTGGTGCAGCAATTTATCTTTCAGAATACGCACCCGAGAATCGATGGACACGAATCATCCGCATTGCAATCATAAATTTGGCAGGAATTCCATCAGTTGTCTATGGATTGTTTGGCCTAGGTATGTTCGTTATATTTTTTAAATTAGGGATCAGTATTTTTGCTGGTGCACTAACCCTGGCGATAACTACGCTTCCGGTGATAATTAGTACATCTGAAGAGGCATTGCGCGCAGTCCCACAGTCATTTCGTGTGATCAGCTTTTCTCTGGGAGCAACTCGCTGGCAAACCATACGCAGGATCATCGTTCCACAATCATTACCTGGGATTATGACTGGAGTGATATTGGGGCTAGAGCGTGCTGCAGGAGAAACAGCTACGATTTTATTCACTGCAGCTGTGTTCTTTCTGCCAAGGTTACCCAGCTCGCCATTAGAACCGACCATGGCACTGCCTTACCACTTGTATGTCATTTCGACCCAGGTTCCAGGAATGCCGGTAGAAATTCAATATGGGACTGCCTTAGTATTGTTAGTCTTAGTATTGGGATTAAATCTACTGGCATCCATTATTAGGTTTAGAGCTCGTGCGCATAGACAATGGTAGTTCAATGACTGAAGTAAAGATCCATGTCGAGTCCTTAAATTTAAAATACTCCGATGGTAGAGAATCGTTACGTGATATTAATCTTGATATTCATGCAAATGCCATCACAGTTTTCTTTGGTCCTGCAGGGGGTGGAAAATCTTCTCTTTTGCGAGTTTTTAACAGGTTAAATGATCTTGCTGATGTAAAACTCTTATCTGGCCAAGTATTATTGGATGATATTGACATTCTAGATTCAAAATTGGATGTAATTGCGTTACGCAGAAAAGTTGGGATGGTATTTGCCCGTCCGATCGTTTTACCGATGAGTATTAAGGCAAACCTGACCTATGGACTAGAACTAACCGGAGAAAAAAGGGTTAGTGTTCTGGATGAAGCTGTAGAAAGATGCTTAAAACAAGCAGCCCTTTGGGAAGAAGTTAAAGACCGACTTGCGGAACCAGCAGTATCCCTTTCTGGAGGTCAGCAACAACGTTTATGTCTTGCTCGAAGTTTGGTATTAAAGCCAGAAGTTATATTACTAGATGAACCAACCTCGGGTTTGGATCCGATATCCACCGGAAAGGTAGAAGCAACATTACAAGATTTAAAAAAGATATATACCATTGTACTGGTTCCCCATTCAGTACAACAAGCTGCTCGGGTTGCTGATTATGCTGTTTTTTTCTTGCAGGGTGAAGTAATAGAAATCGGAATTGGAAAAGAGATTTTTATTACTCCAAAAGACAAACGGACAGAAGATTACATTATGGGGCGGTTCGGATAGTATACTTAGACTATGATCAAGGATATTGCTGATAAAACTGTGGATAATAAAGCTAACCAACCAGTAGTACCTGACCTGGATTCACCAACCCTGTTTATTAACCGTGAATTGAGTGCTTTAGCATTCCAATATCGGGTTTTGGAAGAAGCAATGGATGAAACCAATCCCCTGCTCGAAAGAATTAAGTTTATGGCCATTGTAGGGTCAAACTTGGATGAATTTTTTATGGTCAGAGTCGCTGGGTTAACGAAGCAAGTCGATGCTGGTGTGGTTGACCTGCCTCCTGATGGATTAACACCAGCAGAACAATTGGCAGAAATACGAAAAACAGCAACAAATTTGATGAAGGATGCTGCCGAAAATTTCAAAAATAAGTTAATCCCTGCTTTAAAAAACGCTGGTATATATATATTAAATTATTCGGAATTAAATAAGCGACAAAAAGAGAGTATTGAAAGCTATTACCGGGATGTTATTTTTCCAGTTCTAACACCTTTGGCATTTGATCCAGGTCATCCTTTTCCACATATATCCAACCTATCCCTTAATCTCGCTGTTTTACTCAAAGATAAAAAAGGAACTGAGCATTTTGCAAGGATTAAAGTGCCTAATACTCTGCCTCGTTTAGTGCCTATCAAGCGCTCATCAGGAAGTGTCCGTAAAGACGGAACTGTACCGTATTACCACTATTTTGTCTGGTTGGAACAGGTTATCTCAGCAAATTTAGCTACATTATTCCCAGGGATGACAGTAGTTGAATCTCATCCTTTCAGGGTTATTCGCGATGCAGATATGGTTATTCAAGAACTCGAAGCAGCAGACCTGCTCGAAACCATGGAACAAACTGTACGACAACGCAGGTTTGGGTCTGTTGTTAGGATTACGATTAATGAGTCAATGTCGAGTCGAATAAGCGATATCTTAATGGAAAACCTGGAGATTGATCGAAATGAAGTCTACATCCAGGATGGTCCAATGGGTTATGACGACCTGTGGTCGCTATATAGCATAGATCGATTTGATCTAAAGGATCCTCCGTTTAAACCCCATATTTCAAGGGATCTTAAAGATAACGAAGACGGGAATATATTTTCCCTTATCCGTGATAAAGATATACTCCTTCACCATCCGTATGATTCGTTTTCACCGGTGATTCAATTTCTTAAACTGCAGCATCGGACCCCGATGTTTTAGCCATAAAACAAACACTCTACCGGGTTGGTAATAAACCACCGGTAGTTGATGCTCTACTTGAAGCTGCTGAAAATGGAAAGCAAGTGGCAGTTTTGGTTGAGCTAAAAGCCAGATTTGATGAAGAAAGTAATATAAGCTGGGCTAGAACCCTCGAACGAAAAGGCGTTCATGTAGTATATGGGTTGTTGGGATTAAAACTCATTCAAAGATTGCTTTGGTGATCCGAAAGGAAGGTGAAGGTATCAGACGTTATCTCCATTTAGCTACAGGTAACTATAATGCTATTACAGCACAAATATATGAAGATATTGGTATGTTTACTTGCGATAACGAAATGGGTGCTGATGCAACGGACTTGTTCAACTACCTGACTGGATATTCTTCAAAAAAAGAATACCAGAAGCTGATCGTTGCCCCGATCAATTTACGCCAACGCATGGAAGAATTAATAACTCGTGAAATCGAGGTTCATAAAAAGAGTGGCAATGGACATCTGATATTTAAAGTCAACTCGATGGTTGATAGGAAAATGATTCAATTGCTTTATAAGGCATCACAGGAAGGGGTAAAAATAGATTTATTTGTACGAGGCATCTGCTGTTTAAGACCGGGATTTCCAGGGATAAGCGAAAATATCCAGGTAACGAGCATTGTTGGACGTTTTCTTGAGCATAGTCGTATATATTATTTTAAAAATGGGGGAAAAGAAGAAATATATCTTGGAAGTGCAGATCTTATGCCTCGAAATATTGACCGACGGGTGGAGGTACTTTTCCCTGTTCTGGATAAGCAAATGATTAAACACATTTATGACGATGTATTGAGTTATTACTACAAGGATAATACGAAAGCACGTAAAATGAAGGCTGATGGATCTTATATTCGGATTAAACCTCAGAATGATGATCAGCCGTTAAATATCCAAAACTGGTTTATTTCGACCCGTCGGTGAAGAAAGCTACTGCCAATATTCCTGGACCTCCATGAACCACTATTGCTGGAGGAACATCCAGGATAGGGATAGATTTCAATCCAAATTCAGACTTTAATCTTTCAGCAAATTCCTGCGCTAATTCAGGGATTGCAGCATGCATCACAGAAATATATGCTTCTTCATTTTGGGAGGCCTGGGATTTAACCAGCTCGATGAGGCGATTGATGGCATGTTTCTGAGTTCTTTCCTTCTCAAAAGATTCAACTCGCCCTTCTTTTAATACCAAAATCGGTTTAATTTTCAAAACACTTCCTAAAAGTGCAGTCGCCCCGCCAATCCTGCCCCCTTTGGCAAGATATTCCAACGTATCAACGAGAAAATAGATACGATTCCGGGGGATCATTATTTTGATCTGGTTTTCAATAAAATCAATTTCTTTATCCATTGATGACCATTCAGCAGCTAGTTGAACGATCGTGGCCAATGGGCTGCCAATTGTGCGGGTATCTATGACCCTTATGTCGGACTCTGGAAATTCTTGTGCTGCCATCATCGCCGACCTCACTGTGCCACTAACTTCAGATGATGGATGGATGCACAAGATTGGTTTTCCATTGGGTATTATTTTATTAAATTCTTGAATGAAAAGTTCAGGTGGTGGAGCAGCAGTTTTAGGCAGCTCCTTTGATTCCCTGAGCATCTTCATAAACGTTGGATTATCGATCTCAATACCTTCGTAAAATGACTTATTTCCAAAGTTTATTACCTGAGGTATTACTGGTATATGATACCGATCGGCGATATCTTTAGGTAATCCGGAGGTGGAGTCTGTAACGATATTGATCATGTTGGATATATCCTCCTTTAGGAATTTACATGTTTAACATAAAAATATCTAAATAAGGTTCTATAAGTGAATAACTAGACAAGATTGATTCTTTCAGGTATCATTTGACCGCTTTAATCCTTGCCGTGAGGTTCAAGTTCCAATGGATTTTACAACAAATTTACTTAAAGAGCTAACTGAAACACCTGGTATTCCAGGTTATGAAGCCCCAATTCGCTCGCTGATCCGTAAATATCTGAATAAATATGGTGAATTAACACAAGATAAGATAGGAAGTGTGATTTGCCGCAACAATGGAACTTCTGATAATCCAAAGATAATGCTTGCTGGCCACATGGATGAAATAGGTTTCATGGTTAAGCAGGTGACACCAGAAGGATTTATTAAGTTTCTTCCGCTTGGTGGATGGTTCGATCAAGTGCTTTTAGGCCAGAGAGTCATTATACAAACACATAACGGTGACGTGGTTGGCGTGATCGGAGCAAGACCACCGCATCTTCTTTCTCCGGAAGAACGTGAGAAAGTTGTCAAACGCAAGGATATGTATATTGATATTGGTGCATCCTCCAAGGATGATGTTGAAAAAGCTGGAATAAAGCTCGGAGACCCAATCGTTCCCCGTGCAGATTTTGTTGAACTTTCGGGGGGTACAACATACTTATCCAAAGCATTTGATGATCGCGTTGGGACAGCATTAGTGATATCAACTTTTGAAGAGCTTCAGAAAATTGAGCATCCGAATACAATTTACGGAGTCGCCACTGTGATGGAAGAAGTTGGTATCCGCGGAGCTACAACCAGTGTGAGATCCGTGGATCCTGATGCAGCAATTATCCTCGAATCTGATATTGCAGGAGATGTGCCTGGAATAAAACCCGAGGAATCAAGCATAAAGTTAGGACTTGGGCCAACGGTTGTGTTGTATGATGCGCGAATGATACCGAATATTCGCTTTAGAGATTTAGTACTCGAGACTGCAGAGCAAATTGGGGTACCCGTGCAGTTATCAGCGATTGAAGGTGGAGCAACGGATGGCGCTGTGATACATTTACATGGGATTGGTGTTCCAACGATAGTTATTGGTGTTGCTGCCCGGCATATTCACTCGCATAGCTCGATCATTCACCGACATGATTATGATAATGCCGTAAAATTACTTATTGCCTTAGTGAAGCGGTTGGATGCTGGAACGGTCGCATCGTTGACTTCATAGCTATTCTGTTGGAGGAAGAATGACAGATTTAATTAAACAAATCACAGAAGATATTCAAAATCAAATCGATACCTACCAGCCAACAATGAGCCTGAGTA
The DNA here is from genome assembly GCA_963822175.1 of uncultured Chloroflexia bacterium. Classification (GTDB taxonomy): domain Bacteria; phylum Chloroflexota; class Anaerolineae; order Anaerolineales; family UBA4823; genus FEB-25. The sequence continues at coordinate 25,132 of CAWGGJ010000010.1, forward strand.
ATGTTGGCAATGTGATCGAAGCCGGAGATGGCATCGCTCGTGTCCGTGGATTAGACGATGTAAAATCGCAGGAGCTGGTTCAGTTTTCGAATGGAGTGATTGGTATTGCGTTCAACCTGGAACGAGATAACGTTGGCGTTATCATCATGGGCGATTATACTGAAATTGCTGAAGGAATGACAGTTCGATCAACAGATAGAATAGCGTCTGTTCCCGTTGGTGATGGGATGGTTGGCAGGGTAGTCAATGCGTTGGGAAGTCCAATTGACGGAAAAGGACCAATAAAAACGAGCAAGTTCCGACCAATCGAGCGTATCGCTCCAGGTGTAATTGAGAGAAAAGATGTCGATACACCTGTGCAGACAGGTTTAAAAGCGATTGATTCAATGATACCTCTAGGACGAGGCCAACGTGAGCTGATTATCGGTGATCGACAAACTGGAAAAACAGCATTAGCTATAGATACAATCATTAATCAAAAGGGTAAAGACCTATATTGTATTTATGTAGCTATTGGCCAGAAGAAAGCTGCCATTGCGCGTACAGTGGCTACACTCGAGCGTTATGGTGCGATGGAATACACCACAGTCGTTGTTGCTGCAGCCGATGAACCAGCAGCCCTGCAGTATATTTCTCCATACACTGGATGTACTATCGGTGAAGAATTTATGGAGACTGGTCGGGATGCTTTATGTGTGTACGATGATCTATCAAAACATGCATGGGCATATCGTCAGGTTTCCCTTTTATTACGCCGCCCACCTGGACGGGAAGCCTATCCAGGTGATGTGTTCTATCTCCATTCGAGATTATTGGAGCGTGCCGCGCGACTGGCCGATAAATACGTAATTGTGAACAAGAACTTCCCTGGCCCTGTTGCTGAGCTTTCTGATGGGCTAGATGGAAAATTTTATGGTGGACCTCTTGCCAGCCATAATGTTGCTGAAGCGATAAAAGGAATGGAAAATGCTGACGATTTTAAAGCAGTTAAACTTAAAGGTTCAGGTGGTTCACTGACAGCTTTACCAATTATTGAGACCCTATTAGGAGATGTATCTGCATATATCCCTACCAACGTCATCTCTATTACTGATGGGCAAATTTACCTGGAAGGTAACCTGTTTTATGCAGGTATTCGGCCAGCAGTGAATGTTGGATTATCGGTCTCTCGTGTTGGGGGCGATGCCCAAACCAAGGCCTTCCGGCAAGTGGCTGGACGCCTACGATTGGATATGGCTTCTTTCCGGGAGTTGGCTGCATTTGCCCAATTCGGTTCGGATTTGGATAAAGCTACCCAATCTCAGCTAAATCGTGGCCTGCACCTGCAAGAGATATTGAAACAACCTCAATATCAGCCGTTGTCCTTGGAGAACCAGGTAACAGAAATATTTGCTGGGACACGAGGCTACGCAGATAATGTTTCACTCGATAGAATGAGACAGTGGGAGACTTCATTAATACGGTATATGGACACTACTCATCCAGAAATTGGTAAATCCATCACGGAAGATAAAAGAATTACACCAGAGACTGAAGAAAAACTCATCAGTGCTCTGGAAACGTTCATGTCTACCTGGAAGTAACTTATTTATATGCATATCTAATGGCAAACACCAGAGAAGTCCGTCTCCGAATACGTAGTGTTAAAAACATCGCCCAAGTTACCAGGGCTTTACAAGCAGTAAGCGCCAGTAATGTACGGAAAGCGATGGCTGCAATGGTACGTACCCGTCCATACGCCACCAAGGCATGGCAAGTACTTACCCATATTGCAGGGCAACCTGGGCGAGCTACTTTACACCCACTGTTAACTCCACGGGCAGAAGACCGGAACGAACTGGTTGTACTGGTAACTGGTGATCGTGGTTTGGCTGGTGCATATAACTCCAACATTGTCAGATTTGCATTGCAGAGATTCGATTCACGAGAAGTTCCGGTTAGTTATATCGCCATTGGTCGCAAAGGTCGGGATATGTTAATTCGTCGCCGCAAGAATGTCATTGCTGAGTTCAGTCATCTCCCTGCAGCACCAACATTTACTGATGTATCAGCAATTGGTCGTTTGGCGGTCGATGAGTTTTTAAGTGGTAAAGTAGATCGTGTATATCTGGTTTACACTGACTTTATCAATATGGTTAAGCAGGTCCCAGATATAAAGCAACTTCTACCCTTAGAGATTGGTGTTGGTGAAGGAAGAGTTGAAGTTTTCGAACATGCTAAGAAAGTGACAGCTGCATATATATATGAGCCAGGTGAAGAAGAAATATTGGACGAGATTGTGCCACGCTTTACCGCGCTCCAGGTATATCAAGCTATTATGGAATCACTGGCAAGTGAGCATGCTGCACGCATGGTAGCAATGAAGAATGCCACCGATAGTGCTACAGAGTTAGCCAGTGCGTTACAATTGGAATATAACAAGGCGCGCCAGCAAGGTATTACGGGTGAGATCCTGGATATCGTTGGTGGTGTAGAAGCTTTGGCAGCAAAATAAAGGTTAAATATACCACCAGGAGGTGATCATGGCTAGAGTGACCGGCCAGGTTGTGCAAATATTAGGTGGCGTCGTTGATGTTGAATTTCCCGCAGAGCAGCTGCCGAATGTATATGATGCTCTTGAGGTACCACGAGAAGGCCAATTACCATTAGTATTAGAGGTTCAAAAACATCTTGGTAACAATTGGGTTCGTTGTGTAGCCATGGATTCTACCGATGGCTTACAAAGAAACGTACCTGTTTATTCCTTAGGAGCGCCGATCCAAGTTCCAGTTGGTCCGGAAACATTGGGACGTGTATTTAACGTGCTGGGAAGGCCTGTAGACGGAGGCCCTTCAATAACTGCTGAACGGTACTACCCAATTCACCGTCCTGCCCCTAATTTTGAATCTCAGTCAACCCGAGTTGAGGTCTTCGAAACAGGAATTAAGGTCATCGATTTAATTGCACCATTCACCCGTGGCGGAAAAACGGGTATTTTTGGTGGCGCAGGAGTCGGAAAAACCGTCATCATCACTGAATTGATTCGTTCAATCGCTACTGTCCATCAAGGCAACTCAGTATTTGCAGGGGTGGGTGAGCGAACCCGTGAAGGAACACAGTTATACCGTGAAATGATTGAATCAGGGGTTATGAAAGACACAGTCATGGTTTACGGACAGATGAATGAGCCTCCCGGGGTCAGGTTGAGAGTAGCACTAGCAGCACTTTCCATGGCTGAATATTTCCGTGATGAAGGGCGCGATGTATTACTTTTTATCGATAATATATTCCGTTTTAGTATGTCTGGATCTGAAGTTTCTGCTTTGCTCGGCCGCATGCCATCAGCTGTTGGTTACCAACCTACTTTATCCACCGAAATGGGTGAGCTCCAGGAAAGAATAACCTCGACACGGCATGGATCGATTACATCCATGCAAGCAGTTTATGTACCGGCTGATGATTATTCGGACCCGGCACCTGTGGCGACCTTTACCCATTTGGACGCTACGATTGCATTGGAACGCTCAATTGTTGAGAAAGGCATTTACCCAGCGGTTGACCCATTGACTTCAACCTCCCGCATCCTTGATCCATTAATTGTTGGTGAAGAACACTACACGACAGCAAGAGAAGTACAGCGTGTTTTACAACGTTATAAGGATTTACAGGATATTATTGCCATCCTTGGAGTCGATGAGTTGAGTGAAGATGATAAATTAATTGTTTCTAGGGCTAGGAAAATTGAAAGATTCTTTTCACAGCCTTTCTTTGTTGCTCAGGTATTTACCGGGCGTGAAGGCCGATATGTACCTCTACGTGAAACAGTGCGTGGTTTTAAAGAAATTCTGGAAGGAAAACATGACGACCTACCCGAGCAGGCATTTATGATGGTCGGCGGTATCGACGATGTCGTTGAGCAAGCAAATAAGCTTTCACAATAGGTAGACTGATAAAACCATGTCTATTCGATGCGAAATCGTATCCCAAGATCGCCAGGTGTTTAGTGGTGATGCAGATATGGTGATCGTCCCAGGTGTGCAGGGTGAAATGGGAATTCTGCCCAACCATGCACCTTTGTTATCAACATTGAAAATTGGTATTTTACGGGTACGTTTTCAAGGACAGGAACAGATTTTTACCATAGCAGGAGGAGTTATTGAGGTTCAACCAGACCTGGTTACTGTAATGGCTGATGCTGCAGAAAATGTATTGGAAATTGATGTAAGTCGAGCAGAAGCAGCAAAAAGACGGGCTGAAGAATTGTTAAAGGTTGGAATTCCCTCAGATAGTGATACATATTTGAAAATTGAATCAGCGTTACGCAGATCAAACCTCAGGTTGGAAGCGGTAAAGCGATATCGTGGACAACGTGTGAGATTACCTGGAGTAAACGAGGAAACCCCAAAGTAAATGGCGCTCTTTTCGAAAGATCTTGGGATAGACCTAGGTACGAACAATACCAGGGCAGCGGAAGGTAATCAGGTAATCATCGATGAACCGACCGTGGCAGCAATAATCACCGCTGAACAAAAGATGGTGTCGTGGGGTAGAGAAGCCCAAAATATGCTTGGACGTGTTCCAGATTCTATAGAAGTGACCCGACCTTTAAGAAATGGGGTCATTGCCGATTATGAAGTAGCTGAGTATATTCTCCGTGATATGCTAAGGAAGCTCAGTGGACCGCTCCAAGTATTTCGACCCCAGGTAATGATCACTGTACCAAACGGAATAACAAGTGTAGAACGTCGTGCTGTTCACGAAGCAGTTTTACAGGCTGGTAGCCGGGATGTAGCCTTAATCCAACAACCTTTAGCTGCTGCAATCGGTATCGACCTTCCCATTGGTACACCATCGGGTAACTTGATTCTTTGCCTGGGAGGTGGAACAACCCAAGTAGCTGTGATTGCCATGTATGGAATCGTCACAGGAGAGACATTACGTGCAGGGGGAGCATCGTTAGATGATGCGATCGTGGCATATGTACGTAAGAAGTATGGATTAATTATCGGTCAGCAGACAGCTGAGCAAATAAAAATCAATATTGGTGCTGCCGTTCCACAAGAAGAAGAACAAAGTGTGGAAATACAAGGTCAGGACCAGGTAACAGGTTTACCACGACCGGTAACGCTTACCACCGGTGAGATCATCGATGCGGTCGAAGAACCGTTGAATGGGATCATTGAAACAGCAAGGCGCGTTCTTGAGAAGACGCCTCCAGAATTAGTATCGGATATCATCGATCGAGGTATAGCCTTGTGTGGTGGTGGGGCATTATTACGTGGAATCGATAGGTTATTCACCAAAGAATTGGGGGTACCTGCATACCTGGTGGATAATCCAACAACATGCGTCGTTCTGGGTGCAGCACGGGCGATCAAGATGCATGACATCTTACGCCGTAATTTACTCGCGGTTTAACCAGAATAATCTAAATTATATAGGTGGGCTGGTGAATACAGCTCACCTATATTTTTAATCGAGATAATACGTCATTCGCTGAAGATGTAGAACAGGATCAATATATTGAACACGCACACCGGGTGGCACCGAAATATTTATCGGTGCATAATTCAAAATTGATTTTACGCCAGCTTCGATTAATAAATTTGTAACCTGCTGAGCCTGGTCTACAGGGACTGCCAACATGGCGATTAATACACCTGCCTCTTTGATTTTACTTACAATAGTGGAAAGGTCCTGTATTACAAATCCATCAACGGTTGTCCCAATTTTTTGAGGATTATTATCAAATAGCAGGGCAATTTTAAAACCACGATTAGCAAATCCTTGATAACGCGCTAAAGCGTGTCCAACATCGCCAATTCCAATCACAGCTACATCCCACACTTTGTTCACGTGGAGGATTTGGCGCAGTTGATCAGTAAGGTAATCGATGTTATAACCTGTTCCTTGTTTGCCGAATTCTCCAAATTGTGAAAGATCTTTGCGTATTTGTGCAGCAGAGATTCCTAATCTCTCTCCTAATTCTTGCGAGGAGGTCACTCTTCTACCTTCCTGATTCATCAATTGTAGTGTCCTTAAATAAAGGGGTAAACGCCCTACAACAATATTGGGTACAGTTTTGTCTTCCATTGGACCTCCAAAGCTCAAGTATGTGTATTAATTTACCACAGAATCTGTTATAGTGCAATTCACCACAATAATATAACAAGTTACGGACTAATAAAGAACAATTATCATACAAACAAAATAAGTGGGGATGGTATAATCTATCAGAGAATATCCTATGTTTATTGATGAAGCGAAGCTATACATAAAATCTGGTAAAGGTGGAGATGGGGTGGTCCACTTCCGACAGGAAAAATATATTCCCCGAGGCGGACCAGATGGTGGTGATGGTGGTCGGGGCGGTGATGTGATTCTTAAAGCCCATGCGACAATGAATACATTGAATAATTTTCAACACCAACACCGTTTTATCGCTGATGATGGTAAGAGAGGAGCAAAAAGTAATCGAACTGGGCATTCGGCAGAGGATTTAGTGATTCTCGTACCTACCGGGACAGTGATCTATAATGATGAAAATGGTGAAGTTATAGCTGATTTGGTCGAAGATAATCAAGAAATAACGCTTTGCAAGGGAGGCCGGGGGGGAAGAGGTAATGCTCGTTTTGCCAATTCACGAGACCAGGCACCAAGAATGGCCGAGAAAGGTGAACCAGGACAGGAAAGGAACATCAGGCTCGAGCTAAAACTCATCGCTGATGTGGGTATCATCGGTGTACCAAATGCTGGAAAGTCCACATTGTTATCATCTGTCACAAAAGCCCAACCAAAAATTGCTGACTATCCATTTACCACCATCGAGCCTAACCTTGGTGTAGCGACACTTGACGAGAACACTACCCTCGTTTTGGCTGATATCCCAGGTTTAATTGAGGGGGCACATTTAGGAATTGGATTGGGTTTTGAATTTTTAAGGCACATTCAAAGAACGAGAGTGTTGATACATTTGCTTGATGGTTTGGCTGAAGATCCAATCCTGGATTTTGCTCAAATTAACAGTGAACTATCACTTTTTGATCCCGAATTGACAACCAAACCCCAAATTGTAGCTTTCACGAAAATGGATTTACCGGATGTTCAAGTTCGCTGGAAGGAAATCGAAAAAAGATTGAAGAAGAAAGGGATCACAGCAATCTCGATTTCTGCAGTATCAGGGTATAACTTAAGTACTTTACTCTTTAAGACTGCAGAGGTTTTACGTAATACACCGGTCGTACTGCGTGAAATAAAAATCCCTGTTTATCATCCCCGGAGCGACCCGAGACAATATGAGATTAAACGAATGGGAAATGGTTGGCGTGTTACAGGAGAATCCATTCAACGAGCGGCTGCAATGACATACTGGGAGAACGACGCATCTAAACGCCGGTTTCAACGAATCTTGGAAGCCATTGGTATTGATGCTGAATTACGAAAAGCTGGAATAAAAGACGGCGATATGGTTTTTATCGGTGAATATGAATTGGAATGGGTTGATTAATTTTTACTAACATGAGAATTGGAGTATTCGGGGGAACCTTTGATCCCCCTCACATTGGTCATCTAATACTCGCCAGTGAAGCTCAGGAACAATACGAACTCGATCAAATTCTCTGGGTTCTCACCCCCTTTCCACCTCATAAGAAGGATCAGAAGTTAACACCTTTGGATGTTCGATTGAGGATGATTGAATTGGCAATTTCCAGGAATACAAATTTCATCTTATCGCAAGTAGATGTTGACCGTAAACCACCTCATTTTGCCTCGGATACAATGCGGTTGTTAAAGGCAGAAGAGCCAACAAACGTATTCTTCTATGTGATGGGATTAGATTCTATCAACGATTTAACAACCTGGCATAATCCTGCAGATTTTATAAATCTTTGTGATGGGATTATCGCAATGCAGCGGCAAGGTGAAGTTTTCGATTCAGCTAAGCTGGAATTAGAATTTCCAGGCATTGGAGCGAAACTATGTCTCTTACAGACACCAATTATTGAGATATCGGCAACGGAAATTCGCCAGCGTGTTAAAATGGGGAAACAGTATCGTTATTTTGTGCCAGAAAAGATTTACCAATATATCGAAGAACACGACTTATATCAATTCTAGGAAAAAAAATTGATAAAATCTCGTATTGCCTGATTAAACCTATCAGGTTGTTCTAGATTTGGTAGATGTCCGGCCTCAGGAATCACAACGAATTGAGAGTTAGGAATAATTTTATGCATCAATTCTGCATCTTTTACGGGAATTAGTCGATCATCTTCACCATGGATGATTAACACCGGGCATTTAGCCTGTGAAAGAGTGGTGGTTGAATCTGGCCGCTCCTTCATTCCTTGTAATGCACCGACAATCCCTTGTAGCGAAGTAGTCGCCATAATAGCATGAATATTGATCAGGAGATCAGGCTTTGTCGAAAACGTTAACGGCGAAACTATCTTTTGAAGCATATTATCTGCAATATAGCTTACACCATGCTCATACGCATCCTTAATGGCGATATCTCGATTTGCTTTACCTTCAGCTGAATCCGGTCCAGGCTTGGTGGAGGTTAATATCATCCCTTTAAATAATCCTGGAAATTTTCGGTATAGTGCCATGGTTACATATCCCCCCATGGATAAACCGCATACCAGGATGGGGGATTGAATTCCAAGCTCATCCAATAATCGCTTGCAGTCATCCGCGAGCAAGTCCATCGAGTAAGCGCCCTCAAAGGGGAAGGATTCTCCATGACCTCTAAGATCTACGCTAATCACCTTCACTTTGTCCGATAAGCCGGTCAATTGTGGTAGCCATATCTTGCGCGATAAGGGATATCCATGGATGAATAACAATGGGATGCCAGTTCCCTTTATGTCATATTCAAGAAAACCATTATCAATTTTTAGTCTCATAATATTTATACCTTCAATGTCAAAGTATATACTAAACAGGCAATTAAAAAAAAGAAAACCAACTCCCCGGGCAAGGATTGAGGAGTTGGAGGATAAAATCCTGTCGGGGCGCCGGGAGTTGAACCCGGGACCTCTTGCACCCCATGCAAGCGCGCTAGCCGGACTGCGCTACGCCCCGATAGTATGAATTGAGGGCAGATTATAGCGCGTTCATTCTGTTCTGACAACCCTTTATTAAATATATATCCCCAACCGAACATGTATAATAGCTATTATGAGAAAAGTATTGCATCTATTATTATATTTATGCATTATTCCTTATTTGACTGCATGTCAATCAATAAAAAGAAATGAAATTGAGATAATTTATCCTACACTGGCAACCCAATACCAAACTTTGTCAACAAATACTTCAACCCCATCCTTCTCCCCGATTCCACCATCACCGATAATTACACCACAAGGGTTGTCGACTTTACCTATTCCTTCAAGCACGGTACCTTCACAAGAACAACCAACCCCGACCAAGACGTCAGCGATTATGTGTTCACCATTGATCCATGAATCATTGACCTCAATCTGGGAAATTATCACCTATCCTTATAATTTTCCACCTGCAGGGCGTGAAGATTTCCACCATGGAGTCGATTTTGCTTATTATCGCCGAGGAGATCGCATGTCTATAGAAGGAGAAAGTATTCAGTCAGTTTTTCCAGGAATTGTATCTGCCACAGTCAATGACAGGCTCCCATATGGAAATATGGTTATTGTTGAAACATCAATCGACAAGTTACCCTATTACTTAGTTGAAAGTTTTAACATCAAATCAGGAGAATCATTATATAGTCTTTATGCCCATATGGGGGAATCGCCCCAAGTTGCGGTTGGAGAAGAGCTTTCCTGTGGTCAATTGATCGGGATGGTTGGAAAGACTGGATATGATATTGTGAACCCGCATCTGCACTTGGAGATGCGTATTGGTCCCGCAGGAACGACCTTCAATGGAATGGTATTTTATGATACAAGCGCTACAAATGAAGAGATGGAAAATTATCGCCGTTGGAGAACAAGTGGAGAATTCAGGCATCTTGATCCCATGGAAGTAATTGCACAATATTTAGCTCAGAATATCCCTGGATTTCAGACACCAATCCCATAATCGCAACCATTTCCTTGACAGCCTGATGTTATTTTGATATGCTATACCTACCGAACATTCGGTAGGGAGGTTTCGGTTTGACCAGGGAAGGAATTTTGGAAGCTGCAGCCCGCATATTTGGCGAAAAGGGGTATCACGCCACTTCGATGAGTGATATTGCTGAGGCTGTTAACTTACAAAAAGCCAGTTTATATTATCACTTTGACTCAAAACAAGAAATACTTGTAGCTCTCCTCGATCATGCACTAGACCTAATCAATAACAATCTGGAAATTGTGCTGGCACAACCATTAACCCCGGACGAGAAACTACGGCAAGCAATGGTCTCCTACCTGGAAACCATTGCAGAAAACCAGAGCTTATCAGCAGTACTGCTACTAGAACTTCGCTCACTTGACCCTGAGCTAAAAGCGCGCCATGCGCCAAGGCGAGAAAAATTTGAGAGGTTATGGAGGGAGTTGATCAGCGAAGGAAACCAAGCTGGAGTTTTTTCAAGTGTCGATCCTTCTTTGACTGGAAGGGCTATCTTGGGAGTGATGAATTGGACTGTCACGTGGTACAGAAAGGATGGTCCACGTTCAGCAACGGAGATTGCTAATTTATTTGCTGACTTAATCCTAAATGGTTTGCTTATTAAGTAGATGAACATTTATGAAACCGCAGGTGGTGCACAGATTTATCAAATCACTCTGCATGAATTCCCGGGTCTGGTTGGGAATGTCTATCTTATAGTAATGGATCAATTTCGTGTTTTGATTGATTCCGGATCCGGTTTCGGTGATTCCAACATGGACCTTAAAAAAGGATTAGAAGAAATCAGTGATATCAGAGATGACGATTGCTCTTTACGAAATATCAATAGTGTCTTCATCACACACGGCCATATTGATCATTTTGGAGGTCTACCCTATATAAAAAATAATTCAACTGCAAAAATATATATCCACGAATTAGATCGAAGGATTGTATCCAACCATGAAGAAAGATTGTCATTAGCAGCACATCGATTGGAAGAGTTTTTATCAGAAGCAGGCGTAAAACCTGAACAGAGCGCAAGCCTATTAGAGATGTACAAAATTACTAAAAGTTTATACCGTTCGGTAAGTGTGGATTTTACCTATGAAGCAATGGATATGCAGCTGAAACCATTCAAATTCGTCCATGTACCCGGGCATTGCGCAGGTCATGTCTTGATAAAGTTGCATGATATCCTCTTCAGTGGGGATCACATTCTCGAAAAAACTAGTCCACATCAAGCTCCAGAGCAAATTACTCTGTCAACTGGATTAGATACATATTTGCGATCATTGGAAATTTTGAGATCTTTAACAAATCAGGTGAAATTTGCATTAGGTGGGCACGAGAACCCCATACACAATATTGGGAAACGTATCGATGAAATCCGTGTGATTCATCATGAACGGCTAAAGAAGGTATTAGATTTTCTATCAGAGCCACACACGGTGGCTGAAACTTCCATGTACTTATTTGGAAAAGTTGAAGGTTACACTATCTTATTAGCTTTAGAAGAAGCAGGAGCACATGTTGAATACCTTTACCAAAGAGGATATTTAGAGATCACTAACCTAATAGATATAACTGAAAGCCCCAACTTAATCCCAATTCAATATAGAAGTATAGAGACCGAATTAAGAAATATAAAATTTCACTAGGTCAGAGGAGGATTCCATGTATTCATTTGAACCAACTGAAGAACAACAAATGTTGATCGATACTGTCTCACGGTACGCCCACAGTAATTTACGTCCAGCATCACATGATGCAGATGAAGAAGCTCAGTTGCCGGTTAACCTGATTGAAAAAGGATGGGAATTAGGTGTCCTTCAGGCATCCACTCCAGAAGCCTATGGAGGATTTGGGGAGCATTCTTCCGTTACAGGAATTCTTGCAGCTGAGGAAATGGCGTGGGGTGATCTCGCCGGTGCATTGGCAGTAATGTCACCAGGGCTGTTTGTAATCCCACTTCTCCTGGAGGGCAGTGAAGATCAGAAAAATGAATATCTACCCCATATTGTTGAAGGAGATTGGGCGCCATATTCCGCCGCAATAATCGAACCATTCTACGATTATGATCCAAATGATCTAAAAACTGTTGCAACACTGGACGGGGACTCCATTGTAATAACTGGTGAAAAGCATTATGTACCATATGCGAGTGAAACTAAAACGATCCTGGTTTTTGCTTCACTTAATGGGAAAACACAGGGATTCATCATTCCAGCTTCAATGTCAGGAGTAAATATCGGGGAGCGCCAAAAATTACTCGGAATTAATGCTTTTCCGTTATATTCAGTAAAGTTTGATAATGTTCGTATTCCTGTTAGTAACCAGCTAGGTGGGGTTGAAGGGCACGATTTCTCACCAATACTGGCTTCATACTGGCTGGCATCTGCAGCCATGGCGTTGGGAGTATCAAAGGCAGCCCTTGAATATGCGATTGATTATGCTAAAGATAGGGATGTATTCGGAATGAAAGTAGCCCAGAAACAAGTAATTGCATTCATGCTGGCTGAAATGGCTACAGAAATTGAAGCAATCCGTGTTCTCACCTGGGAAGCAGCATGGATGTTGGATATGAATAAGGAAGATGCTTACAAAGAAGCATACCTGGCGTATTCTGGGGCTGCAGACATGGCGATGATGGTTACTGATAGGGCAGTCCAAATTTTAGGTGGACATGGATATATCCGTGAACACCCAGTTGAAAAATGGATGCGTGAAGCCAGAAGTTTTTCCATTCTTCCCGGTTTAGCAATTATATAGTCCAGCTATTAATCATAATGAGAATAGTTAGGAGATGAAAAAATGATTGAATTTGATGCACCAAAACCAATAAGCCAGCAGAGCTTTGTTTTAAAAACTGTCGCTGAAAATATGATGAGACCAGTTTCCCGTTTTTATGATGAAAATGAACACCAGATACCATGGGACTATATAAATTTCATGCATATGGCAATGAGAGCCACAGGTGCTGGATCTTTGGCACCCAGTGATGCACCGAAAAAGGATGCTGAAGGGAAAGAAAGACCCAGGATTGGTTATCAAATGCTGGCGTTTATGATGGAAATGTTATCCTGGGGAGATGTAGGCATTTATTTATGCACCCCAGGCGGTATGCTTGGGGCTGCAGCAATTGAAGCTGCAGGAACTGCAGAACAAAAAGTAAAGTTCCTCGCACGATTTCGTGAGGATAAACCTGCTTTTGGTGCGATGGCAATGACGGAATCACAAGCAGGATCCGATACATCTGCAATACGTACAACAGCTGTATTGGATAAAGCAACTAATGAATGGGTGTTAAATGGTGAAAAGATATTTGTGACCGCTGGTCAAAAAGCACTGGAGGAAGGGAAAGGATTGGTGGTTGTTTGGGCGACCATCGATCCGACAGCAGGCAGGGCGGGAATGCGATCTTTTGTTGTGGAAGCCGGTAATCCTGGAATAAAGGTTACCAAGCTTGAGCATAAGATGGGTATTCGTGCCAGTGATACAGCTTCCCTGGTCCTACAAGATTGCCGGGTACCTTATGAAAATATTCTCGGGAGCCCCGAGGTAATCCAAGAAAAAACAACAACCGGGTTCAAAGGAGCCATGGCAACATTTGATGCAACCAGGCCTTTGATTGGCGCTACTGCAGTAGGGGTGGCACGAGCGACTTTAGAGCTTCTCAAAGAAATGCTGGCGCAGCAGGGGATCACTATTCGATATGGATTGCCAAGACAAAAATTAACCAGCATTGAGCGCGATGTTATTGATATGGAAGTAATGCTACGCTCAGCATGGTTATTGGTGATTAAAGCAGTATGGATGGCAGATAATCGCAAGTCAAATCCTCTGGAAGCGTCGATGTCAAAGGTTCGCGGTGGTGATGTCGTGACAAAAATAACTCAAAAAGCGATTGAGATCATGGGTCCACTAGGTTATAGTCGCGAAATGCTGCTGGAAAAATGGTTCCGTGACGCTAAAATTAGCGATATCTACGAAGGGACAGGTCAGATCAACCGGCTTATAGTGGCACGTAATATATTAGGTTATAGCGGAAGGGATTTACGCTAACAAGATTACATAAAATAATAAATGAAATACCTTTATTACCGTATGATAAAGAAAATTGACACCGATAATTACTAACAAGACCTGACTAAGGAGGAACCATGAAATACAAATTTCATCGAGCCGTGGTAATCGGTTCAGGGACAATGGGTGCGGCGTTAGCAGCACATCTGGCGAATGCCGGTCTTACCGTAACCTTGTTGGATATTGTCCCTAACAAGCTGCTTCCAGAAGAAGAGCAAAAAGGCTTTACGTTGCAAGATAAGAATGTGAGAAATCGGATTGTCCAGCAGGGATTGGACCGGGCAATAAAATCTCGGCCAGCGAGCTTTTTCACCTCTGATACGCCTGCTCTGGTTTCCGCTGGAAACCTGGAAGATGATTTTGAGGTGATCAAGGAGGCCGACTGGATTATTGAAGCGATCATCGAGAACTTGAAAATAAAACGTGATTTGATGGCTCGCATAGATGCAATTCGATCACCGAATTCTATCGTCAGTACCAACACTTCTGGAATACCTGTGACATCAATTGCTCAAGGGTTTTCAGATGGCTTCAGGAAACATTTTTTAGGAACCCATTTCTTTAATCCCCCTCGATATCTAAAATTATTAGAGGTAATCCCTACGGCCGATACTTTGCCTGAAGTAGTGGAAGCAATCAGTAATTTTGGCGAATACCGACTGGGAAAAGGTATCGTCCTTTGTAAAGACACTCCTAATTTCATTGCTAATCGTTTGGGTTTTGGGGGCGGAGCTTATGCATTAGATTTTATCCTTGAAAATAACTATACTGTTGATGAGGTTGACGCAATTACCGGTCCTTCAATTGGTCGACCCAAGACCGCCACTTTTCGGCTGATTGATCTGGTGGGAATTGACGTGTGGGAGCATGTTGGGAGTAACCTTGCTCCTGCAATCCCTGAAGATAAAGAAGCATTGAAATACCTTAATTCTGAGCGAGCAAATCACGTGATCCATACCATGGTAGAAAAAGGTTGGCTTGGAAATAAAGTTAAGCAGGGATTTTATAAGGAAGTACGCACACCAGAAGGAAATCGCGAGTTTTGGTCTTTAAACCTGAAAACAATGGATTATGAAGCGCCGGTAAAAGTGCGCTTTGAATCAATTGGTAGGGTTAAGGATATTGAAGATCTAGGGGAGAAGCTAAAAGTCTTATTAGCGGCAGAAGATCGGGCTGGGCAGCTTGTCCGGGCACTAACATACCAAGGGCTTTCCTATGCCTCAATGCGCATACCCTGAGGTTGCGGATACCCCAAAACCTTTGGATGATGCAATGCGATGGGGGTTCGGTCACGATGCCGGTCCATTCGAAATATGGGATATGTTGGGGGTCGGTGAGACATTACCTGCAATGAGGGCCGCGGGTTTTCCGGCAGCAGAATGGGTCGAAAAGATGCTCTCATCGGGTTTTCTGACTTTCTACAAATATGAATCCGGCACCAAGGTGGGAGTTTACAATCCGACGATAGGGAAGTATGAGCAGATCAAACGTCCTGCATCACTCATATTATTAAAGGAGCAAAAAGTAATAAGCAAAAATCCTGGTGCCACATTATTAGACCTTGGAGATGGGGTAGCTTGTGTGGAATTCCATACCAAAATGAATTCGCTGGATGAAGATATCGCTAATATGATCATAGAAAGTCAAGATCGGGTTCAAAATGAATTCGATGGTTTGGTGATTGGCAATGAAGCTGATAATTTCAGTGCGGGTGCGAATATCATGCTTGTGGTAATGGCTGCCCAAATGGGTGAGTGGGAAAAACTTGATAAGATCGTAAAGGGACTCCAGGATTTAAATATGAGAGCCCGGTATTCGCCTAAACCGGTCGTGGTTGCACCAGCGGGTTTGACATTAGGAGGTGGCGCTGAAGTTACCACTCATGCCAGTCGTGTAGTGGCTGCAGCGGAGTTATATACTGGATTCGTCGAATTTGGAGTAGGTGTTATCCCTGCAGGTGGCGGCACAAAGGAGATGCTACGCCGAATTGTGAATCCGGCAATGAAAACAGAAAATGCTGAAGCATTACCATTTCTCCAGCGGGTATTTATGCAGATTGGGTTAGCAAAAGTAGCCACCAGTGCCGAAGAAGCTCGTCAAATGGGAATACTTGGACCAATGGATCGAGTGGTGATGAATAAGGATTTATTACTCGCTGAAGCTAAAAAAGAAGTCTTGCACATGGCAGCGACCGGATATCACCCACCCATACCCGAGAAAATATATGCAGCAGGGCGGGACGCTTTAGGAGCATTGCGTGTAGCCATTCATATGATGAAAGAAGGGAAATATATTACCGAATATGAAGCCCATATGGCAGGAAAATTGGCTAACGTGATGACAGGTGGAGAATTGAGCAAGCCCACCTGGGTGGATGAGCAATATATCCTGGATTTGGAGCGTGAGGCTTTTATGTCGCTGTGTGGCGAAGAAAAGACTCGCCAAAGAATGGTCAATATGTTGCAAACCGGTAAACCATTGCGGAACTAATAATGGAGATTGAAAATGAATACAAATGATGCTTCTCGTGATCCGGTAATTGTTGCTGCTGCACGTACTGCAGTTGGAAGAGCCAAGCGTGGTAGCCTAGCCACGGTCCGGCCTGATGATATGGCAGTAGAGGTGATTAAGGATTTGCTAAAGCGAGCTGAGGGATTGAAACCCGAGGATATCAATGATGTCATTCTGGGAAGTGCATTTCCAGAGGGTGAACAGGGGATGAATATGGCACGAATGGTAGCCTTACGCGCTGGCTTACCCGTATCAGTTCCAGCCGAGACGATCAACCGCTTTTGTTCATCCGGTATGCAGAGCATTGCCCATGCTGCTTTTGGCATCATGGCTGGTCAAATGGATTGCGCCATTGCTGGCGGCACCGAATTTATGACTATGGTACCGATGACCGGTTTAAAATTCTCCCCAAATCCTTATCTGGCTGTAGAATGGCCTGGTGCTTATACTGCCATGGGACTAACTGCAGAAAATGTAGCAGATAAATATGGAATCAACCGTGTTGACCAGGATGCTTTTGCTTATGAGAGCCATATGAAAGCTACCCGGGCAGTGGAATCAGGCCTTTTCGACCCAGAAATCGTGCCTATCGAGGTAAATCTGGTGGAGTACGATAAAACTGGAGTCATACGGAAGAATTCATTTACTTTCAAACGTGATGAATGTCCTAGGGCTGATACAACCAAAGAAGCTCTGGCAAAACTAAAACCTGCATTCAAGGAAGGAGGCACTGTGACTGCGGGTAACTCTTCACCGATAAATGATGGAGCTGCTGCAGTGCTGATCATGTCTCGGGCAAAGGCAGAATCCATCGGATTAAAACCGATGGCTCGTTTCGTAGCATTTTCCGTCGGAGGGGTAGAGCCGGAATACATGGGTATTGGACCAATTGTTGCTATCCCAAAAACACTGAAATTGGCAGGACTCACTTTGGATGATATTAAATTGATCGAATTGAATGAAGCATTTGCTGCTCAAAGTCTCGCTGTGATAAGGGAGCTGGGAATAAATCCCGAAATTACCAATGTAAATGGTGGTGCCATTGCTTTGGGTCATCCACTTGGTTGCACTGGTGCAAAATTGACCACCCAATTGATATATGAAATGAAACGACGTGATGTACAGTATGGAATGGTCTCAATGTGTATTGGAGGCGGGATGGGTGCTGCTGGAATATTTGAGAATATTCATTAATTCAGGTAATCATGTCCCGATAATATCAATAGGAGAAGAAAAAATGACAGAATACACCGTTCGGCAATTGATCCTGAACCATGAAAAGGCTTTCATGCCAGAAAAAGCTGCTGGAGTGGATGCGATAATTCAATACCACCTCACGGGAGAAGAAGGTGGTGATTGGATCATCAATATTAAGGATGGGGTTTGTAAGGTGTCAGAAGGTATTGTTGAAAACCCCAAGATGACTCTCACCGCTGATGGTCGCGAATTTGGTGATATATTACTAGGAAAAATGGATGGCATGGCAGCATTTATGCAAGGAAAATTAGTATTAAAGGGAGATCTAAATCTTGCAATGAAGCTGACTTCATTCTTTAAAATGAAATAGTATGTGAGAAAGAGTGCCTGTACAAAATTTCTTGTGCAGGCACTCTTAAGTATATTATGGAGGATCGAACCCAGGTTTATGTTTATGACTTGTGTCAATCAATGTTTTTCGCGAATCCATTGAGAATACAATTTTGAGATTCGATCATTTACCTTATGTAATTTATTCGCATCAAAACAACCGAAAAAGAACCATTAATTAATAAGATTTAATATCATCAACCTTCCCTGAGTTATTCCAGATGTTATAACAATTATTTAAAAAACCGCTGACATGGATCAGCGGTCAATGATGAAATATGGTATATTGTTCAGGAAAAGAATAATCCTGTTCACTCAACTACGATCAAATTGACTTCAATAATCATTCACATAATAATTTCGTTATTCACAACGATTTTCGCAAATATTTAGTTGATTCTATGTACAGCTTATTTATTATTCTTTTTTCTCTTCATCATCGGGCTTTTTCTCATCATCTGGCTTCAATCCCTTGCGAAATTCCTTTATACCTTTACCTAACTCACCACCGATATTAGCTATACGGCCAACACCGAAAATCAAAATTACTATAACAAGAATGATTAATAACTCGGGTCCTCCAAGCCAGTTTGGCATTTTTAAATATCTCCTTCTACCATATATCAATTGTATAGTTTTTTTATTATACTTCCATTTATTTGGATAATCCCTGATAGAAAATGAATCCTGGATGATTATTGTTGGGGATATGAGCTGAGATTAATTGTGTCAATTAAATTCAGTAATTATTATTTTGGTCTCGGATAAAACAATGGATTTATCTGAACAATTCGGTTTCCAATGAACTGATTTCCTTTCGAATGGTCGGGATAATATTCTCGATAGGAATGATCGATTTAATCATCTGATCACGCCGTTTATATTCAACCCCGCCATTTTTTAAAGAGCGTTCGCTTATGGTCAGCCGGATGGGAATTCCAATGAGATCAGCGTCATTAAATTTGACTCCTGGACTTTCTTCACGGTCATCAAACAAACATTCAAAATCTTCAGCCAACAATTTTTGATAAAGCTGCTCAGCCATGCTCGAATCATAATTTTCGGAATTCTGTTTTTTCCATGGCAGCGAAACCAGATGGATTTGATAAGGAGAAACTGAAATTGGCCATTTTAAGCCATATTCATCATGATGCTCTTCAGCAATACAGGATAATAATCGACCTGATCCAATTCCATAAGACCCCATAACGACCGGATGGGATTGCCCATGCTTGTCTAGGTAATAGCACCCCATTGCTTCGCTGAAGTGCGTGCCTAATTTAGAAAGGTTGCCTACCCCTACACTACGCACTGAACGTAATGGAAATTTACAATCAATACACCTATCTCCTTCATTAGATAAGGTGATATCCGCGATAACATTGGCTTTATAATCGCGGCCATAATTTACATTCCGATAATGATACCCTTCAATATTTGCTCCTGATACTAAATTTGGTGAGAGTGGAATTAGGTCATCGACAATTATCAAGCTATTATTTAATCCAACTGGGGAAGCATATCCTGGAACTGCTCCAATACCATAGATTTCTGCATCCGTTGCCGGTCTCATCTCTATTGCATTGATAACATTTGATAGTTTTGTTTCGTTTACATCCATATCTCCACGTATGATTGAAAAAACAAATCGATCGACCTTCTCATTCCCTTCAAGAAGTGTAGCGACCAAAAAAACTGCTTTAGCAGTTTTATTGCTTGGGATTGATAAAAAAAATGAAAGCTCTTCAATGGTTTTTGTGTCAGGGGTCGGGATTTTTTCAATTGGTAGGGGAGATTCATCATTGATCGGAATCTTTTGTGCTTTAGCAATCTGTTTGTTAGCCGTATACCCACAATGATCGCAAATCAATAGTGTATCTTCACCCATCGGTGTAAGGTACATAAAATCATGCGCTACCTGACCTCCCATGATCCCGGAGTCTGATTTGGCAATAATTACAGGTAATTTACAGCGCTGAAATATTTTTTCATATGCATGAAAGTGAGCTTCATACTGCTTATTCAAGCCATCCCAATCAGCATCCAGACTGTAACTATCTTTCATGGTGAACTCCCTTGCCCGGATTAAACCCGCCCGCGGACGCGGATCGTCTCGCCATTTTGTTTGGATATGATAGAGTAATTGAGGAAGTTGACGGTAGGAATGAATTTCGTTTCGAACTAAATCAGAAATTACTTCTTCATGGGTCATGGACAGAACCATTGGGTGATTATTTTTATCCATGAAGCGTCCCATTTCACCACCAATTTTGTACCAACGGCCTGATTCTTTCCAGATTTCTGCCGGATTCACAACAGGCATTGTGACTTCCTGTCCTCCAATGGCATTCATCTCTTGCCGCATGATGTTTTCAATTTTTGACAGTGATCGTTTTGCTAATGGGAGATAAGAAAATATCCCATTTGCCAGGGGATGGATAAACCCTGCTCGAAGCAATAATTGATGCGAAAGGATTTCTGCATCCGCAGGAGTTTCACGTTTTGTTTGGCTGAATAATTTTGACATTCGCATTTGAAGCCTCTACTTAATGAAAAATTTGATGAGCGCTAATTTTCTTTGGTGTACGAACAAGCGAGATGTTTATCATTGATTATTTTCTTTGACTAAGTATGGGCTAATATTGCCAACCTGCTCTCCAATTTAACTGGTTCTCGAAACCATAGAACACCGAAACCGATACTCTATTTACTATTGATTGGATTTGCGAAATTGATAATCTAAAGCATTTTTTTGTCAAAGAAATCTTGTGTTTGGTAAGGAAAAGAGGAAGGATGGTTCAAATATTTATCGAATTATCGATAATTGCGCATAGGCATTATTACGAAACAACTCCATACATTTGATCAGGTAAGAGCATATCCGGAAATTGTAATCTTAGTAATTTCCGAGTTTCATAACACAAATGACAAGCATCTGCATATTTGCCTTTAGTAGATATTTGATATTTTTTAGATAATCTGAATGGCCCACCTTCAAGGAGAGGAGCTATGATCGGGTGATTATAGGGATTAAAATTTTGACAAATCTCCGCTATCGATGTAGAGAAAATATTACCTATGGAAATTCCCTGGCATATATGCACATTTCCAAATGGATCAATATGGACTCGTCCTGGTTCAATAAGATTTCTCATGTGGACATGCGATCATCTCTTCAGTCAAATGAAAAACTGCTTTAGGAGCTAACTGTTCCGCTGCCCTTCCACGGTACATTACTGACGAAGCTTCTGATGTGATTTGCCCCATCGTGGAAACACCTTGCGAATCAGGTTGTTCAATACTAATTACGCCCAATGGAATATTTAATTGATCCGCAATCTGGGTTACATATTTGGATTGTTGACTTACTTTTTCACTAAAGTGGAACAAATCACTACTTATGGTAAGGTCTTGGACTTGTCCTGCCAGGGGTGCAAGCCATAACAATGCATCCTCCTCGCTTGTTGCCCAATAACTGTTGGAAACGATGCCAACTTTAAAACCAAGATTGTAAGCCTGAATAATTCCTTCACGCATAATCTGGTAATACAGAAATGGTTCACCACCTTCAAAATAAATCCATTCAACCATCCCAGCTTCCTTTGCCTGATTAAGAATAGTTCGAATTGTAGCGATAGTCATTGTGCCACTTTGAAATGGACTTCCCCACACAAAACAGTGTTCACATTCAAAGGTGCACTGAAAAGTTAAATAAAAGATGTAATCCGTCTAATTTCATTGTTACCTTCCGTTCAATTTATCTATATACTTCTGGATTTACACAATGAGGTAATCGTACACCTTTAAGTCCTGCAAGTAAATTATCACAAGCTAATTTTGCCATATGGCGGCGAGTAAATTGCGTGGCTGATCCGATATGAGGGACGATCAAACAATTCGAAAAACCGTAGAGTGGATGAGAAGGTGGTAATGGTTCCGGATCTGTTACATCTAAAGCAGCGGCTGCAATTATTTTCTGTTCAAGTGCATTCATCAATGCAGTTGTATCAACAAGAGGACCCCTGGCAGCATTTATCAGGACCGCTGATGATTTCATCATAGACAGAGCTGTAGCATCTATCATTCCACGTGTTTCCTGCGTAAGTGGAGCATGAAGAGAGACGATGTCGCTTTTTAATAATAGTTCTTTTAGGGGAACCTTTGTTGCATTAACTTCATTCACTTGCTGAGGATCATAATATAGAATTTCCATGCCGAATCCGAGTGCTCTACGAGCTACAGCTTTTCCAATCTTACCCATACCCACAATACCCAATGTTGATCCACACAATTCCATTCCTAACCAGCCTGCAGGTCGCCAGGTGTTCCAACGTCCTTCGATTGCATCGTTTCTTGCTTGCTGAATATTCCTGGCAATGGAAAGAATCAACGCAAAAGTGAGATCAGCTGTACTTTCAGTTAGAACACCAGGTGTATTTCCAATAGGAATCCTGCGCTGGGTGCATGCTGAGATGTCAATGTTATCAACACCAACAGCCATATTGCTTACCACCCGGAGATTGGGTGCCTGGTCAAGGATTTGTTCTGTTACCGGGATGGTTAATAAAGTAAAAAGGCCTTCGACCTCGGGAAGACGAGTAAATAACGTAGGATCCAATTCAGTGGCATCAGGAGGTCCTGAAAATACCTTGCATTGGTCTTCCACTGAAGAAATCCAATCCCTGGGTAGTGTATGAGTGATAATTACGATAGGACGAGATTTTCCATGCATAATATCAATCGAATACCAGTAGAAATGATCGAAGTATTAAAGAAAACAATATAAAATATTATACTCTACGTTATCAGGTGAGATTATTATACGGAATCATTATGCTTAGAATACATTAATCGTAGTCTAAGGTTTTCTATTGACCCGCGTTTCTTTTCAGGTTATGCTTAACCTCATCATGAACCATAGCAAAATAACACGGAAAAATTTTATTAAACTTGCTGGACTTGGTTTGACAAGTTTAGCTATGAGCTCAAAAGGTGTTTTTTATAACCAGGCTGAATTTCCTCCCTATGAACGACTGGGTCGTGTGTGTATCATCGGCATGGTGAAGATTAAATCGGCTCCTTATGAAGATAGTGAAACTGTAGGAGTTCTTTATGAAGACGCAGTCATACCTTGGTTGCGTGAAGTGGTTGCATCAGAGCCCAATTACAATTATTTTAATCAAAAATGGGTGGAAACAATGGACGGTTTTGTTTACGCACCCAATATTCAACCAGTTAAGAACCAACCTAATCAGCCAATAGATGCCCTCCTTAAAACCAGTAGTGGAGAAGGAATGTGGGCTGAAGTGACTATACCTTTTGCAGATGTGGATCTTGTGAATGGACCATCATCAAATTCGTGGGTTAGAGCCCGCATTGATGAGGGTTTACCGATACGGGTCTATTACGGCCAGGTATTTTTTATTGATCAAATAAAGGAAGAAAATGGAAGAAAATATTATCGAGCGAACCCCAATTATTATGGTGGGGTAGATTTGTTTTGGGTGCCTGCAGAAGCCATGCATCCAATTTCTCCTGATGAACTTATACCCATCAATCCTGAGGTTGAAAATAAAAAAATCGTCATAGATGTAACTAAACAAACCCTATCCTGTTTTGAAGGAGAGACAGAAGTATATTATTGCCGTGTTTCCGCTGGCGCTAAATATGATATGTATGGGAATCCGGTAGAAAAATGGGCAACTCCACTCGGCTCATTTTTAATTTCTAGAAAGTATGTTTCACTACAGATGAGTGGAGGAACAACTGGCGCTAGATATGACCTACCTGGGATAGGTTGGGTTTCCATTTTTGCTACAGGCGGAGTAGCAATACACGCCACTGTCTGGCATAATAATTTTGGAACACCAGTATCTCATGGGTGCGTAAATACACTTCCCGAAGATGCAAAATGGATTTACCGATGGGGCTTACCTTTTGTTCCATACGATCCAGGTATGGTGGATGTTTCACAGACTGGAGACGAGAGCACAATCGTGCAAGTTATAGAATCTTAATCAATAATATTTTATTTGTAAACGATTAATACAACACGGAGCTCGATTAATGCAATCTACTGGTCAGACGATTGGTTATACTGGTATCAGAAGGCGTGGTCATATTTTTTTGCACGCACTTGCTTTTGTTTTTGGATTCTCTATGATTTTTGTGATTGGTTGGGGAGGTGCTACGACACTTCTCGGCCAATTATTTGTCACGTACAAAGACTGGATTGCACGAATCGGAGGAATTGTGCTGATCATCTTTGGTTTAGCTACCATGGATATTATTCATATCCCCTGGTTTAATATGGATACACGCCATCAATATACTGGAAAAACAGGGACTTTCTGGGGTTCAATAGCTATGGGAGTTTTTTTTGCAGCAGGTTGGAGTCCTTGTATTGGTGCAACCCTTGGTGCTATTCTCACCTTAGGTTTTAGCTCAGACACAGTAGGTTTGGCAATGTTACTCTCTTTAGGATATTCCATAGGCCTTGGTATTCCATTTTTAATATTGGCCTTGGCTGTGGACCAGGCAATACCACTTGTTCGAAAATTAGGAAAGCATTTAAAGACATTTCAAATCATCTCAGGCGCGCTAATCATCGTCATTGGAGTATTAATGATCAGTGCTCAGATGACTGTTATCACTAGATGGGCTCTTCAATCAGGTCTCTATTTAGATTTTCAATCAGGCACGGGGGTACCAAGTTTTATTACTGCGATAGCTGCTGGAGCACTATCCTTCTTTTCTCCCTGTGTCTTCCCATTGGTACCTGCATATTTAGGATATTTGAGCGGCCATGTTATCGCTGCCTCGCAAAATGCACCCATAGATAAAGTAAATGCATAATATGCTAAATATTAGTCGTTAATTTGCTTATGGAAATATATCCATGGTATGTGGAGTTTTTGAATGATAGAAGTGATACTGTATTCACGCAATGACTGCCATTTATGCGAGGTAGCCCGTCAATACCTGGAAGAGTTACAACTTGATTATCCCCATCATTTAACAATAATCGATGTTGATTCGGATCCAAAATTAAAGAAATTATATGGCTTTAATGTTCCTGTGATCGTTGCTGGACCTTATAAACTTTCTGCTCCGATTGAAAAAAAAGACCTAGAAATATCGTTATCCGCAATCAAACATAGCCAAGAGCAAGAGGAAAGGTTAGATAAAGCAATTAGAGATGGTGAATTACAAATTCCTGTAAAGTGGACAAAGGCCGATGCTATTAGTCATTGGCTAGCCAGGCATTACCTGGCGATTTTTAATATTGCGATTTTTATTTATGTAGGTTTACCTTTTTTAGCACCAGTTTTGATGCAGGTAAAAGCTGACACACCTGCAAAGGTAATTTATCGTTTATACGGTTTTGTTTGCCACCAGTTAGCCTTTCGGTCCTGGTTTCTGTTTGGAGAGCAGTATGCTTATCCACGAGAAGAAGCAGGAATAGACCGGCTTGTTTCTTATGAACAAGCAACAGGATTGGATAGTTCCGATTTGTTGGCAGCGCGTTATTTGATCGGTGACGAACAATTGGGTTATAAAGTTGCTCTATGTCAGCGCGATGTAGCCATCTATGGAGGTATCCTGTTATTTGGGATTGTTTTTGCATTAACTAGGCGGAAGATTAAATCAGTTCATCTTTTGCTCTGGATTTTTATTGGTATAGTACCGATAGCATTGGATGGAGTATCGCAGCTGTTAAGCCAGCCTCCATTAAATCTCATTCCCTACCGTGAGTCCACTCCATTTCTTAGATCATTGACCGGTTTTCTATTTGGATTCATGACTGCATGGTTTGGATATCCATATGTGGAGGAATCGATGGCCGACAACCAAAAATACCTTGAAGGAAAATTTTCAAAGGTTCGTAATAATCACACTGATAATATTCAGAAAGTGTGATCTAAGTGGCATTCTACAATGTGGGTAGAATTAGATATTACAAATTTCAGATACTAGAAAACATGGGGGTATATCATGCGATCTTTACACGCCATGGTGGGGTTTCCCCCCAACCTTGGGAAAGTTTAAATTTTGGTGCGTCAGTTGGTGATGAAGCGTTGCGAGTTGCGAAAAATCGCGGGATGGCATTGGCGTCAATAGGTCTTATATCAGAAAGTGTTTATGATGTATATCAAATTCACAGCACAAATGTTGTGGTCACCAGTGGACCATTGGATAAAAATGACCCCCATATAAAAGCAGATGCAATCCTTACCAACAAGCCCAATGTTACATTAATGATGAGATTTGCAGATTGTGTACCAATATTATTATTCGATCCTATAAAACGAGCGATAGGCATCGTTCATGCTGGTTGGGTTGGAACAGTTGACAAGATCATTGTAAAAGCGGTCCTGGAGATGGGTAGGAATTATGGGACCAATCCCGATGATCTCATTGCTGCAATTGGGCCAGCTATAGGACCGGATCACTATACTGTTGGTGAAGACGTTCTCCATAGAATTCGATCTAGCTTTCACCTGATTGATGATCAGATCGTTAGCGAGCGTAATGGAAAGTCATACTTTGATTTATGGAAGGCAAATAAGATTAGTTTAAACAATGTTGGTGTACATAAAATTGAGATGGCAGAAATTTGCACCTTCTGTAATATTGAAGACTGGTATTCACACCGAGGAGAAAATGGTAAAACTGGAAGATTCGGTGTGGTTTTTGGTCTTTCTGATTAGGGAGTAACTATGGCTCAACCGGAACAAAAACATATAGATTTCCGGAATAATTATCTAAATGTGGTGGATCGTATTGCAAAAGCAGCGAAATCAGTTGGCAGGAATCCCGAAACAATTTCCTTGGTTGTGGTTACAAAAACCCACACCGTAGATACGATCCAGGCTGTAATTGATGCTGGCGCAATCAACCTCGGTGAGAATTATATAGAAGAGGCGATACCAAAAATTAATATGCTAAAACATAACCCGGGCATTAAATGGCACATGATCGGGCATGTGCAAAGTCGTAAAGCAGAGTATATTATCGAATATTTTCAGTTCCTTCATTCCTTGGATAGTGTGAAACTGGCAGAAAAGATAAACAGACATGCTGTTGAGTCTAATAAAATTATTCCTGTGTGGTTGGAAATGAATGTGGGTGGTGAAATCACCAAATCTGGATGGAATATATATGAGCATGCTAAATGGGTAGACATCATACCTGATCTAGAGAAAATAATTGTCCTTCCAGGATTATTGCTAAATGGCTTAATGGCAATTCCTCCATACTCTATCAACCCTGAATCCTCCAGGCTATACTACAAGAAACTGAGAACATTCCAGGAATTTCTAATAAAAAAATTTGATATTAAAAATTTTAATGAATTATCTATGGGGATGAGTGCTGATTATGAAGTTGCTATACAGGAAGGCTCAACTTGCGTCAGGGTCGGCCAGGCAATTTTTGGACCAAGAATTATTTACTAATGGAGGTAAATAAGTGGTTATCTTGGCTTGGATTGTCAACTTCATCATCCAGGTAATTACCTTGACCGTTGTTATATATGTGTTTAGTTCATATTTCTTATCCCCAAATCATTCCTTACGAATTATGATTGACCGGATATTAGGACCTATACTCGGACCGATACGAAAATTGATTCCACCAATTGGTATGGTCGATATCAGCCCAATTGTTCTGATCATAATCATTCAGTTATTGGGGAAAATACTAATTAGTTTACTTCTTGCTGTTGGTAAATAGATCTCTCTGTTTTCTATTAATGACAATAAATGCCGAATATTTATAATAATTAGGATTTTTAAACCTAGAGTTGGGAATAACGACTTATCATTCAAATGAATATGGAAGTTTAATACCTGTGATAGTCATCAACCAAAGTGCATAGTATATTGCTTCGCGAAGATCCCCAGAGCTATTAGAATATGCTGAATTTATAAAGTCAACATGCTTTGAGTCACATTTATTAATATAATAGTCCATAGCACACAATTTTTCATCCTGGCTACCGCTTAAAAAGGCTTTTTTTACAAGATCTTCACCGGGTTTTCCAGGCGCAACCGTGGTTCCTGTTTTTGTGGCATATTCGATCAACCATTTTGTTTCAGGTAAATCGGGAAGCGGCTTTGGTGCATAATTGCTTTTTTGTTGTAACTCTTCAAATGCTTGAATTGCGGCTGCCCGCACAACCCACTCTTTATCTTCCAATTGTAGGTTTTCAACAATTTTTCTTGCCCAGGGTTGATCTACCCTGATCAATCCGAATACAACCGAACGTCTTACTAAGACGTCATCCATACCACTACCTTCTTGTAATGCGGGGTGCCCTTCTTGTGAATTATTTGCCAATGCTTCTGCAGCATATCTGCGTGTCAGCTCATCTCCGTTTAATAAGCTCGCTGCTAGTATTTCTAATGATTGTTTATCACCGATCGCAGCCAGAGCTAAACATACAGAACGAACTGATGTAGGTGAAGATTCTTGTAATATTATGTTCAAGTCTTCGATAGCTTTCTTATCACCCAGGATACCACAGCCTAATGCGGCTAATTGCTTAAGATTAGGATGATCAGATTTCAATAGCTGGCGAAAATATAGAAGAACACCTGAATCTCCCGAGTAGGACATTGCTGCAATTATCTTAGCTGCCAGGCTAAGTGTATCTTTTTCCTTTTGTAAGATAGTTGTTAATGTGCGTAATATGATCGTTCGCCATGGGCGATTTTTTGGTGCTATCTGAAGCCATCGAGATATCAGCAGATGATTGGTGTGTAAAATATCATCTTCATTAAGGTAATAATGGATCAGCGGGGTGACATCACCTTCTTGAGCTAGGTAATATGAAGATAATTCTTTGATGGTCCAAGAAGGTTGATCCTGAAGCTTTTCAAGCACGTTTGCTCCAGATAAAGCGAGGCCAGCAAGGTATCCACAAAACACTTGATGTGAGAAGCCGTAACGCGATCCGGGATAGCTTACCAAGAATCCGTTACTGCTTAGTGTATCGAGTCCTGGAATATCTTTTATTAATTGAAGCGATTTTGGTAGAGTATGTGGTGATTCTGATGAAGTCAGACTTCCGTCTATATGAGATGATCTCGCGGGTATATCACTTAATTCTTTTATCCAATTGGAATCATTTGGATTTGAAATTACCTGCATTTCGAAGAGCAATTGCAAAGAAAATCTTTCCAATCCCAATCGACTATCTTTGTTATCCTTGGTCATGCGACGAATATGAGCTTCAATTGCATTGGGACCGTCAGCTCCGATAGTATCACCTGCAAAACCAGCCCATATTTTTAGTGTATATTCGAGTGGATTTAATAGTTCATTATTCACACTTAGCCAACTTTTTAAGTAATAGGAATTTATCTTTTTCGTTTGGGATTTCTCAGCTGGAGTAATCCATTTTACCCATTGCTTATTCCACAATTGTAATAAACATGCACGTTCAACGTCACCCCAGGCGGCTAATCCGAGGAGGCTAAATCCTAGTGTTGGCAACCCAGCTAGGTTATTATATGACATGGCAATGACAACGCGCAACTTAGGATACTTATTTAGTAGTACTCTCAATAATTCTGTCACTGCACCAGCTTGTTTAGGCGGTAATTCATCAACCCCATCCAAAATCAAGATTGCCCGCCGGCTTTCTAATGAAACCTGAATGGTTTGAGGTAGTTTCGGTAACGTGATGGGTGAGACATACACGGAAATTGCCTGGGTGATTACATTTGTTGCTTCATTCGCATCTTTAATAATGATGTTAGTTTGTTTTTGGAATTTTGGTGTATCAAGAACTTCTTCAGCAGGATCACCTGATTTGTTTTCAATTTGATCAAACAATCGGTGAAAATCGGTTGCATGGACATAGAGAGGTAATAATCCTGATAAATTTCCCAGTCCTTTGTCATTCCGGGCAACAATAGATGCTAACCAGGCTAAAGCCACGGTTTTCCCACTGCCTGGATGACCGGCTAAAATGATATTTGCTCCACCTTGTAGAGCCTCAATGAGCGTTAGGGTTGAAGCATTAAATGTCGCTCCAAACTCTGGCCAGTCTGGGATGTATGGAACAGTCAAACTTACGCTATCCGTAGGTGCATTCTCAATAGAAATAGATGATTGAACCATTGGCGTTAATACTTTAGGTTCAAGCACAATCTCGTCCAATGAAAAAAAAGATGAAGCCAGATGTTGTTTTTGCGTGAAGCGATAAATATCATTCCTGAGATGGACTTCTGAACTAACTGATAGGTTTTCTTTTAGTTTACCTATTTTGTGACGAAAAGTTTCAATTGACCTTGGAATTATTATCCATAACCTGGATAAAATCCAGGCTGACAAAATACCTGAGATAAATCCTAACCAAAATGAAGGTGAATTGATTCGTAAATTTCGAAAAAAGTCAATCATGATCAAAAATAGTGGAATTATCCTGGGTACAAAATTCTTCCACAAGTTGGACAGCGAACGAGTGGACCGGTTGTTTGCGTGGTTTGGATTACTGCAGCAGTTAATGTTGTTCCGCAAGCTGTACACGCACGTGAAGAAATCTTTGCGACTGCAACACCATTTCTGCTTTTCCGCAATTGCTCATATAATGAAAGATCTGGTGCTAATATTGTTGGTAATACTGCCTTTCGTTCTGCTTCTAACCTATCAATCTGTTCTAGAAATTTGGTCTTGCTTTCATTTAATTCCCTATCTCGTTCTTCCAACATCCTTTGGATTTCGTCTTTCTCCTGGTTCGCCCACATTAACTTTGCTTCAGCATCTTCCACCAGCATCATTGCTTCCAGTTGTTTATCTTCAAGATTAATCATAAAACGTTTCAATGAGGCAACTTCGTTTTGTAATTCCTGAAGCTCCTTGGGATTTTGGATTTTTCCACCATAAAGCGAAGCTTCTGCTATTTCTATCTTTATCCGTGTTTCGTATGATTTATCCTCAGCAACCCGCAATTTCTTTGTTTCTGATTTTAGATATTCCTCAGCTCGAGCGACAGATTGTTGTGCACTAATTAGGGATAAATTATCATTAAGTTGTTTATCAATGGTATGTAAATTATTATGAACAGAATCAAGCTGACTATCGATTTGTTGGAGCCGATAAAGATTTGATATTTGACTCATACAGGGATTATAGAGGCTGTTTAGTGAGATGGCAAGTGATTATAGAAGCCATTATCTTGTTTGTTCAAATAAGTGTAAGTGAGCATATTACCAGACAAGTAAAAAATTACCAAATTAGATGTTGTATTTTATCCCAAATGCCAGGGTCAATTATATTTGGTAAAATTAGTGAATATTTTTGGTATGATAGATATTACTACCAATGAATAAACCAACTCGCTATCCTGTTTTATTCCTAACCGTGTTTGCATTGATACTCGCGAGACCGGACATATTAACTATTTTAGAATTTGACACTAATACACCCACAGCAACTATGACTCAAACTGTCCCAGCTGGGATTTTTACCCAAACTCCGACAGGTACATCCGGTACTCCATCCCAGACTTATACCCCATCCCAGACTTATACGCCATCGTCTACGTCCACTCCATCGGCTACTACAACTTTGATGCCGTTACCAGCAATTACCTTGATATTTCCCGTTAAAACAGGCACACCTACACCGACAAAAACACCCTTGCCAATAGTAGCCACGGATACTTTAGAACCCTCATTGGAAAGAAAATTGAGTAACAGTTCTCCACGAATGCGAATATTGACGTTTATTCTGGTATTGTTATGGGTGATTTTGGCCGGTTTCTTGATTGTTTTTGTTCGCCAATTCAAGTGAGTTTAGCGGTAAATCTTTCTTTAGAAACCACTTGATTGTATAAATGGATTATCCGATTCATAAAACTGGAATATATTTTTGATCAATAGAAAACATTTTTTTTATTTCTACAAATGAGGGATGATTATTATTTCGCGATAGATTAATGAGAATTAATGTTCTGTTGATTTTCAATAAAGAATAGAAAAACAAAAGATGCCTATCACCATAAAAAGATATCAAAACCGTAAGCTGTACAATACCCAATCTAAGCGCTATATCACACTAGAGGAAATTGAAAATTTAATAAAAAACGAAGAAGAGGTAAGAGTAATTGATAATAAAACGGGTTATGATATCACAGCAGTGACACTTAGTCAGATTATTTTTGAATTAGAGAAGAATCGCTCAGGGTTTTTACCGAATAAATTATTACTTAGTTTGGTTCAATCAGGTGGTAATAAAATTGAGGATATAAGAAACAACGTCTTTGATTCATTAGGTATATTTCATCAATATGATATCGAGATTGATCGGCGAATTAATTACCTCATCGAAATTGGTGAATTGAGCAAGGAAGAAGGTTCGAGCATACTTGCCAAGATGCTTGCAGCAAGTCAGCAAATTCACACTGTTCGCTGGAATATTGAAGCAAAAATTAATGAGTACATTAAGGAAAAACAAATTCCAACTGAAAATGATTTCCTTATACTTATTCAGAAAATTGATGAGTTATCTCAGCGAGTGGATGAGATCAATACAGAGAAATAAAACAAAGGCGAATAATGGTAATTGCTAAATCATGCCGTAACGTTCCAGGGCAGTATTTAAAATCATATTCACCAGCTCGGTGTGGCTAATTCCTTCACCTGCAGCTTCGATAACTAGATCTGAAATTATTGGTGACAATCCTGGTAATGGATTTATCTCCAGTATATATGGCTTGAAGTTATCATGCATATCCAGACGAAAGTCAACACGTGAGACGTCTAAAGCGCCTGTAACCCGGAATACAGCAGCAGCCAACCAGTTTAATTCGTCTTTTTGCTCCTCAGTAATTGGAGCTGGACAGAGGTAATTTAGTTTATCTGCTAAATCAACTTTTAGCCGATTACTATATACGGTATCAGAATCAGAAAAAGGCGAAAGATCTACTTCCATGGGGGGTAGGAAATGTAATCCAGCCTGTATTCTTCGGGCGTTTTCATCATCCGGTAGGCGTTGTGCTACTGGACCGACTAAATTTCCAACGAAGCCTACAGTAACTTCTCTACCTTCAATATAGCGTTCCACCAATACAGGCTGTTTATATTTATCAAATATCAACCCAATTTGATAGCGCATCTCTTCTTCATTGTTAACAATCGATTGCCTCGATACGCCCATTCCTGTCCCTTCACGACTCGGCTTTACAAATAATGGAAATTTCATCTCTGGAGATAAAAACTCATCAACTCGTTCAAAAGTCTGAAATTCAGGAGTGGGTAAATTATGAAAAGCAATAACGCGTTTTGTCATCGGCTTATCTAATGCCAAGGCGAGGGTGAGGACCTTTGAACCTGTGTAAGGAATGCGCATCATTTCAAGGAGCGATGGTATGTGTGATTCTCGTGCGTCACCGAAATGACCTTCGCAGATATTAAAGCAAATATCTGGTTTAAAAACTTGCAAGGTATCCAGTAAAGTTAGATTCCCTTCCAGAAACTCACAAATATGCCCACCAGCTCGAATAGCTTCGACTAAGGCATTTGCAGTTTTTTCGGAATCAAGGTCATCCCATTGATCCTGGGCCATTCCCTCAAAGTGTGGGGCATTTATTTTGAGATTTGCAAGCAAAGCGACGCGGAAGTGTTTCATATCTCTCCTTTATTATTGATGCTCTAAGATACAACTAAACAGGTTATGTGTCAAGAATATTTATTTGTGAATTATTCAGGAGGCTCTTGATAAGGTAAAATTGGTAAACTCATATAGACTTAATAAAGTAAGGAAAACAGAGGTTATCATGGAGTTCAGTGACCTAATAAAAAAAAGATATTCAGTACGTGCATATAAACCTGATCCAGTTGAAGCTGATAAGCTGGAATATATTTTAAATTCAGCAAGGCTGGCACCTACGGCCAGTAATCTGCAACCTTTTCAAATAATAGTTATTCAGACAAAAGGCAGGGAGGAAGAACTACTTACTATTTATAATAGGAGCTGGTTCGTACAAGCTCCCTTGATTATTTGTGTTTGCGGGATACCTGAAGTTGGATGGACCAGGAGAGACAATCGCCAATATCTGGATGTTGATATTGCTATTGCCATGGATCATCTTATTCTCGCTGCTACAGATATTGGCCTTGGTACTTGTTTTATCGCTGCGTTCGATGCAGCAAGTGCAAGGAAAGTATTAGCTATTCCGGATAATGTTGAGCCAATATTATTTACACCCGTTGGATACCCTGGCGATTTGCCTGAAATTAAAAATCGCAAAGAATTGGAGGAATTGGTTCGTTACGAGCACTGGTAAATTAGATTAATTACTATTGCAGGATGAGCAGGATCCACTGGAACATCCAGCGCAACCTGCAGTGTTACCACCGGCGATTATCCGTGAACCACTTTGGGCGAAAAATAGGGATACGGCGCGCTGAGTCTGATTGCTCTGGCAATTTTTGCAAGGAATTGGTAAATCTGCCTCCTTGATGGCTCGAAGAGTTTCAAAGCGATTACCACATACCTTGCATGTGTATTCGTAGATAGGCATATTTACTCCTGAAAAATCTATAATAATTTTATCCTTAGAAATACTTTCGGTCAATATGAAAGGTATTTAATAAGATGAAAATGAAACCATCTTTTGTGATACTAGTCTCTGCTGATACGGAATGGTCAGAAGTACTGAAATATTTTCCAGGTTGTAAAGTTAATTATTCTCCATATGGTCAGTGGTTTTTCACTAAATATAATGATTTATCTGATTTAACCGAAAATATAATATTCATAAATGGAGGTTGGGGTAAGGTGGCTGCCGGTGGATCTACTCAATACATAATAAGCCGCTGGCATCCTCAATTAATCATAAATCTGGGCACTTGTGGTGGATTCGAGGGGAAAACAAAGAAGGGAGAAGTCATATTAGTAAATAAAACCATAATTTATGACATATTTGAATTGATGGCTGATCCCGATGAACATATTAAGTATTATATTGTTGACCTGGATACCTCGTGGGTGGATGGGCCATTACCAATTCCAGTCAAACGATCTGTAATGGTTTCAGCTGATCGCGATTTATTTTCCGAAGATTTAGAAGAATTATCCGAAAAGTACGGGGCGATTGCTGGCGATTGGGAGTCGGGTGCAATTGCTTGGGTAGCAAGTAAAAATCAAATCCCTTGTTTGATTTTACGGGGTGTTACCGATATCGTTGGGTGTGGAGGTGGCGAGGCTTATCACGGAAATGTCAGCGTTTTTTATAATAACACAAGATTGATTATGAAAAGTTTACTTGACTCTCTGCCTTTTTGGTTGCTAAAGTATAAATCTAACGTATTGTACTAATTAAAATAGAAAGTACCCTAAAATCACAGCAGTAAATGTGACTGTTATATTATCAATGTCTTTGAGGGGAATCGATTCGACCACAGTTCCTGCGAAAGCGATTAATGTAATTGGGGCAAGAAATGATTGCACTGGCAACGAAAATACCCCATAAAATGAATAAATCCAGATAATCAGGATCGACAACACCCATCCACCAAGAAACATACCTAAAGATCCTGCCCAGGTTTTTCTTTCATTCCATATGATTTTTCTTGTTCCCCATTTACGACCAAATATATCCGCCAAGCCATCACCACCGCACATTAACATCAGGGCGACGATACCTGTCGGAAAATCTTTCCAAAAAATGATCGTCAATAGAACAAAGATAATGCCATAATAAAGAGGTCCACGTAAGACTTCACGCCGATCTCCACTCCGTGACATCGCCTTTACTGACGCTTCATCTTTCATTACTCCAATCCCAATCAAGAAAAATTGAAGGGTAAAGGTCATCGGCACAAGGGCAGCAAGGTATCGATTTATTGGATTCTCATTGAAAAGGAGCCAGCAAAGAACAAATAAAGGACCTGTACCAATATGGATCAGTTTCCGGCTTAGGTGACTCTCTACCCAACCTTTATGAGCCAGATAATCATTGAGCCTTAACCAGATAAGAGCTACAACGAATGTAATAGCAAGGGCTACAATGTTATTATTTATCATTTCATTCTCCAGAAGCTAGTATGGGAATGAATACTGATGAAATGAGCCCCTAGTTACGACTATGCAATTGTCGCTCAATCTCGCGTTTAGCGTCACGCTCAGCAATTTCTGCTCGTTTATCATATAGCTTTTTACCTTTGGCAACTGCAATTTCAACTTTGGCTTTTCCATTTTTTAGATAAACAGATAAGGGGATTACCGTAACGCCTTTTTGGCGAATAGTGTTCCAAAGCTTGTGAATTTCAGATCTATGCAGGAGCAATTTTCTTGGTCGAACTGGCTCGTGGTTAAATCTGCTTGCTTGTTCATAAGGTGCGATGTGAGCTTCTTCAAGCCAGGCTTCGGCACCATCAATTCGGACAAAAGCTTCTGCAAGGCTTATTTGACCCATCCGAACAGATTTTATCTCACTTCCCTGCAATACGATCCCTGCTTCGAATGTTTCTAAGATGAAATATTCATGCTTCGCACGACGGTTAGTCGCAACAACTTTTACAGCCATGAAACGATTTTATCATAAGGAATGTGCTTCGCTATATTGAGTGAGCTGATGTTGTCATACAGTTATTTCATTGTCTATATCTACTTGGATTATTTCCTAAAATATTTATCCAGGTGAGTTATCAATTTTTCTGCCAAGATATAACGGGAATGATGCTCTTCAGTAAATTTTCTTCCATTTTTCCCCATGCAGCTGAGTTCTTCAGGGTTATCCAAAAAGTAGGTTAGAGCTTCTGACAGTTTTATTGGATCTTCTGGTGGGATGTATATACCCCCGTTTACATCATCAACCAATTTATGTGCTTCTCCATCGATGCTTATTAATACAGGTCTTTCACAAGCCCAGGCGTCAAAAATCTTTGATGGAAGAACCGCAGTAAATACCTCAGCTTTTCGAAGTGGCACGAGAGCGATATCAGCAGCCGAGAGATAGGATGGGATATCCTGGCGAGATTTCTCTGGTAGGAAGGTCAAGTTATTTAGGCGATACTCATTTGCCAAAGATTGTAATTCTTCTTTCTTAGGTCCTTCACCTATAAATAAAAAATGAATATCGTGTTTATCTTGGAGATATTGTGCAGCCTTGAGGATGGTTTCGAGACCCTGGGCAAGTCCATGAATTCCTGCATAAACCACAACGAATTTTGAGTGATATCCTAATTCTTGGCGGATACGGTCTCTTTCCAATGGTTTAAAGATGAATAAATCTGTATTTGCGCCATTTGGTATGACAATTATTTTTTCAGGTGGTAAACCTCTTAATAAAAGGTGGTTATACATCCCATTCGTGACAACAACGATCTGACGCGCTTTTTGATAGCATGTTGTTTCGAGCCATGTAGCCCATGATATTGCAAGCGGATTTGAGAGCTCGCCCAGGGCGACTGCAAATTCTGGCCATAAATCTCGAACTTCAAAGACCAAAGGAATGCGCTTGGTCGCACCAAGGATTAAGGCAGCTCCTCCAACAAAAAGAGGTGGCGAGGTTGCATAAATAAAATCAAAATTACCATGAACAAGTAGGATACCGGCGATGACTGCATTTATCATATAGGATAGGTAAAATAGAATTCGATTAAAAAAATTCTTTTTTGGAGAAGTTTTTACCCAAACTCGGATGATATCAATACCCTCGGAAATTGTTCGTTCATAAAATTTTCCTCTATACGATGGTGGAATGATCCCCGATGGATGGTTAGGAAATTCGGTCAACATGGTGATGCGGTGACCCAACCTGATCCAGCTTTGGGCCATATCGAAGGCGCGTGATTGAGTTGCTCCAGCTTCGGGAGGAAAATACTGAGAAAGATATAGGATGCGCATAGGCGACAATAAGTTGTAAAAATATTTATTATTTAATAATCAATCGTTTATATTCTATCAATTATGAGGCGAAAATTATCTTCTCTAGTTAGAAATACTCTATACCATATTATGGGTTATTAATAAATTATACGTTTTATTGTGCAAATAAGCTACTTTTTAAAATCATGGAAAAGTACATCAACAATTAAGGGCTCAGACCTGAGAGATTGAGCATCAATTTATCTATAGATACTCATCTTGCACTCTATTTGAAATTGTGATATCGTAATCCTTATTCTTAACGTCAGGTGACATAAAATGCCAACAAAACTAAGCCGGTTTTGCCAAGGGGTAATGGAGGCTGCCTGGCTGGCAGCAGTTTGCATCGTTCCAATTTTTTTTAATATTTATTCCAGCCGAATCTTTGAGCCAGATAAAATTACAATACTACGTTCACTCGCATTATTGACCCTAGCTGCCTGGGTGATTAAGATAATTGAAGAGGGTGGAATAAAATGGAAAGAAAAACCACAAGACACATCTATACTCGTGTATCTTTGGAAATATCCAATGATTGCCCCTGTTATGGGTCTAGTCATTGTTTATATTTTAGCAACGATATTTTCAGTATCACCTTCGATCAGTTTTTTTGGTTCATACCAGCGTCTGCAAGGAACCTATACCACTTTTTCGTACCTGGTCATATTTTTATCGCTCATCTCAAATCTCAGGACACGAAGGCAAATTAATAGATTGGTCACAGTTATTATTATCGCAAGCTTACCTATATCACTTTATGGGTTATTGCAACGGTATCAGATTGATCCAATCCCGTGGGGTGGGAATGTATCTGTCCGTATTGCTTCCAATATGGGAAATTCAATATTCGTTGCTGCATACTTGATCATGGTATTTCCATTGACAGTTGGCCGAATCATTGAATCCTTCAAGGAAATTATTAGTGAAAAGGAGCAGTCAGGTGGTTTGAAAGTTACTGCACTAAACCAGATTATTAAAGCAACCATTTATGTTTTTATAGCTGCTCTTGAATTAATTGCCATATATATGAGTGGAAGCCGTGGTCCTATGCTTGGACTGATGGCAGCAATTTATTTTATGGGTTTGTTATTATCCTTATATTGGCGAAAAAGATGGATGACATTAACCATCATTGGATTAGCAGTAGCAGGCGCGATTTTTCTAGCTATATTCAATATGAGCAAAGGTCCACTCGATGCATTAAAATCATCACCAGCAATAGGTAGATTTGGGAATCTGCTTAATCCCGAAAGCAATAGTGCATTGGTGAGACAATATATATGGGAAGGTACAGTCAAGTTAGTGGGATTTCATGATCCACTAAAATTCCCTGATGGCAGTAAAGATCCCTTTAATTTCATCCGCCCAATCATCGGTTATGGTCCAGAAGCAATGTATGTTGCGTATAACCAATTTTATGAACCACAATTAGGCCAGGTGGAGAAGAGAAATGCGTCACCAGATCGGTCGCATAATGAAACTTGGGATTCAATTGTAATAACTGGACTGGCTGGTCTAATCGTTTATTTATCTGTATTCAGTTCATTTTTTTATTACAGCATAAAATGGCAAGGTTTGATTAAAACGAGGAGAAATAAGTTCTTCTTTTTTACTTGTTTGATAGGCGGTGGGATCCTGGGTTCGATCGTTTTGATCATTCTGCGAGGGATTGAATTTCTAGGTGTCGGATTACCGCTTGGAATGATCATTGGAGTAGTGGCATATCTAACCATCTATGCAGTTGTACGACCTTC
This sequence comes from uncultured Chloroflexia bacterium, assembly GCA_963822175.1. Taxonomy (GTDB): domain Bacteria; phylum Chloroflexota; class Anaerolineae; order Anaerolineales; family UBA4823; genus FEB-25. The sequence continues at coordinate 65,013 of CAWGGJ010000010.1, forward strand.
AGAAAAAAGCGAAGAGATGCAAAACAATCCTTATTCTTTACTGCTAATTTTCTTATTTGCAGCCGTCGTTGGCCATTTTGTTGAAATAAACTTTGGCATTGCCATTGCTGCCACACGCACTCTGTTTTGGACTTATGCTGGCGTTTCTCTCGTAGTTGGCTTTATCCTTCCAAGAATGGCTGTAAATACAGAACAAGTATTAGCGATCGATCCAGAAAACCAACCAAATGTCACCAATTTGGATAAGAAAAAAGAGAAACGTGGTAATAGTAGACAGCGACGAAAGGGAGAGCGAAATTGGCCACCAATTATTGGTGACCAGCCTTTGTTTGTTAAAAATGCGATAATTGGCGGGATAATGATTGGAATCATTCTAGCCACATTAGGTTTTGATTATCTAACTAACTCAAGCCATACAACATCATTTTTCAATATAGTAGTAAATTCTCTTTCTCGTTTGGCAACTAAGGATAATGCCATTTCTCTTGGTGTACTTTCCTTATTGGTAACTACCTGGTTGGCAGGAATTTTATTATTTTCAACAGAGAGTGAAGAATATTCTGAGTACAATTCCTGGTTGAAGTCATTGGGTTTGACAGCTGCAATATCAGTGGTTATCATCTTCTTATTTTGGTTTTTACACTCATTTAGCCTTGCAATCCTGGCAAGTTTTACCCCGGCAAATCAAAACGATGTCCTTCAACAAGTAAATAGTATTGGCTCATTATTGACTAAATACTATATATATATATTTATGATCATTTTGTTTGTTGCTTTTATTTTGCCGGATGAATGGCCGCCACGCAGCATTGCTAACAATGTCGTTTCTATAATAGCCATTCCAGTTATGTTAATTTTGGTTTTTATTGGTACCAACTATTCTAATTTAAAGGTGATTCATGCAGATATCACGTTTAAAATGGCTGAACCATTTGCAAAACAAGGGCAATGGCAGGTGGCGACATTTTTATATAAAAGATCTTTAGAGCTTGCTCCAAAGGAAGATCATTACTACCTTTTCCTGGGGAGGAGCTATTTGGAGCAAGCGAAAATTACGGATACAGCCACAGAACAGGATAGCCTGGTAAAACAAGCAGAAAATGACTTGATGGTGGCACAAGCTATAAATCCATTAAATACTGATCATACTGCCAATTTAGCCAGACTATACAGTTGGTGGGCTCAAAAAGCAACTGACACTTCCACTCGAGGAGAACGCGCTCAACGGGCGTCTGATTTTTATGCCACGGCTGTTACCCTTAGCCCGAACAACTCAACCCTGTGGGACGAATGGGCAATTTTATTTATGCAAATCATTGGACAAACAGAACCAGCTTTAGAGCGATTGCAACACGCACTTTCATTGGATCCAAAATACAGTTACACACAAGGTCTATTGGGTGATTATTATATGCGCTTGGCAAGCTCAACAGAGGATGAAACCGCCAAAAAAGAAGCTTTACAAACAGCTGCCAATTATTATGGAACTGCAGCTTCAGTCACCAAGAAAACCGACCAAATTTCTAAAGCCAGCTACCTGGTATCACTGGGAAATGTATATATGGTAATGGCTGGCATTGATCCGCAGAATGCAGATCGAACACAACTTCAGAATGCTGTCGATGCATTACTTGGTTCGATGGATGCCGGTTTAAATGCAAATGATCAATGGAAGGTACAAGAAGCTTTAGCCAAGTTATATCTTCAACTTGGAGAGAAATCTCTTGCACAATTCTATGCAACTCAGGCATTGACTGGTGCTCCCAGTTCTGCAGCAAGTCGCCTGCAGGAATTAATCACTCAAACAATGACATTACCATGAGCAGTTATCAAGAACTCTGGCATAGATAAAACTTGTCCTTTTGGCTTTTATTTCCACTGATCGTTTCACTAATAACAAGTTTGGCACTGATGCCAATTGTTCGAAAATTTTGCTTTAAAACTAACCATGTGGCAATGCCAAGAAGCGATCGCTGGCATCGCAAACCAACGCCAACTCTTGGGGGCATTGGGATGTTTGCTGCTTTCGTGGTGGGGTTAATCGTCGCGTATTTTGTTTTACCTGGGGTAAGCAATATTTTGATCCGATGGAGCATCCTGCTGGGTGTTGTGATCATGTTCTTAGTGGGATTATATGATGATTTAAAACACATCACTCCCCCAACCAAGCTTATTTTTCAAATCTTGGCTGCCACCCTGGTAATATTTTTTGGCCATAACACGATTGACTTCTTCCGCTGGCCGATTGCAAATATATTACTTACATTTATCTGGCTGGTTGGAATAACTAACGCAATAAACCTGCTTGATAATATGGATGGATTGGCAGGAGGGGTTGCACTGATCACTGCAGGATTTTTATCTGTCTTCTTTTGGAAAGCTGGTTATATAGATTTACTGACTATCTCGCTAGCGCTTGCCGGTAGCATACTTGGATTCTTGTTTTTCAATTTTCCACCAGCAAAAATATTCATGGGTGACAGTGGTAGTATGTTCATCGGGTTTGCCCTTGCATCCCTTGCGGTAGCAAGACGTACGCAGGCTTCAAACGTATTCGCCATTATCGGTGTTCCTACGTTGGTTTTCCTTTTACCAATACTGGATACATTTTTTGTTTCCATCACGCGGATCATCAGAGGGCAATCTCCTGCAGTGGGTGGCACCGACCATACATCACATCGTCTGATCGCATTTGGTTTATCTGAACGACAGGCTTTATTGGTAATGTATGGGATTGCCATAATCTCAGGTATTGCTTCCATCGGGCTCGAAGCCTGGGATTATGACATCAGTCTCGTACTTATCCCAATCCTCCTTATTACATTATCATTGTTCGTGGCATACCTGGCCAAGATGAAGGTTGTGGCTTCAGACCAGGACAATCAAAACAGTATTACCCGATGGATCGTCAACCTGACCTTTAAGAGAAGGCTTTTCGAAATATTCTTTGATCTGTTGTTGATTGGAGTTAGTTATTACCTGGCTTTTTGGACACGTTTTGGCTTAAACATGACCACGACAAGTATGAGTTTGTTCTTGTTGTCTTGGCCGATAGCCCTGGTAATTACATATAGCTCATTTTTTATTTTTGGTGTTTACCGGGGAATGTGGAGATATATTGGTATAAACGATCTCTCCCGCTATGTTGCTGCCTCACTTCTGTCTGGTATATTAACTTGGGTAACAATTGGATTTATCTTTCCTGCAGAACCATTTACCGGCGAAGTATTTCTTTTATACGTCCTTTTCCTTTTAATAGGCCTGGCTGGGTCACGATCGTCTTTTTTAATTTTGGATCGTGTGTACAGCAAGCAATTTTCAGGAATAGATAAAGAAAACATCCTTCTATATGGAGCTGATGATGCTGGTGAGATAGCACTGCGCTGGATCATCAGAAATCCATCGATGGGTTACAGCGTGACAGGCTTTCTGGATGATGATACTTTAAAATGGGGAAAAAACATCCATGGTGTCTCTATACTGGGTAATGTAGATAAGCTGGAAAAGATAATTCAAGAAAAACAAATCAGCGGTGTGATCACCATGTCAGATAGAATGCTTCAATCAATGGAGGGTGAAAGATTATTGACAATTTGCCGAGAAAAAGGGATCTGGTTGCGCGTTTTACGACTAGAGTTTGAATTGAAAGACTTATAGACAATAAACTATATAGCGATAATGATAAATAAATCAAAAAAAATGTGGGTGGCGAATTCGCCACCCACATTTTGACTGAATGATCCGATATATCAGTTCTTAAAGATAATCGGTAGGAAAATTTTGTGCAGCAATGGTTCAATGGTCACATCAACAGAAGAAGAGTTATTGATTGGATCGGGATCTGAATTCTCCGACCATACTTCTGCTGTATTGGTTGCTACACCATCGGTAACCGCAGTCACAGCAATGAACAGCGTGATACTCTCTCCTGTATTAAGTGGACCAATGTCGCAGGTAACAACTCCTGTATCCTCAGCACATCCTGGACTGGCAGAGCTGAATAATACCTCCGCAGGCAAGATATCCTCGAGCATGACAGCAGTGGCTCCATCAGGTCCATTATTCGTGATTTCAAGTGTGTAGGTGAACAAATCACCCACCTTGACCACTGGATCACTGACCGACTTGACAACTGCCAGGTCTGACTCCGGGATCATAAGGGTTGCTGGGAGAATGATTTCTGGCTCATCTAGGTCATTGCTGGCAATGGTGACATTCGTCTGATATACACCAGGTAACAAACCCGTTGAGTCAAAGATGACTGATACAGGCGAGTTGCCAGCGGGTGGTGTCACACCTGCATCAGGCACTTCATCCAACCAGTCAACCGCACCATCAGTGATACTCCAGATTAGATCAGCATCCCCAAGATTGTAAATGACCATATCGAGGGTAGCCGTCTGGTCAGGCTGGAGTGTCATCACAAGTGGAGGTGCAACGACATCAATTTCTGGCTCAGGAGGCGGTGGAACGAACGCCACATTGTAGTATTCAGGAGGTGCATAGGGAGGAGTATCAACTCCTGAACGGCCACCAAATACCCACATTGCACCAGGATCACCGGGTACAAAGAAGCCAGCATGGTTACGGCGGCTTACATTTAGATCGCCAAAAGTGTAATCATAGGTATCAGAGGCGACATCATAGGAGAACGCTTCAGGGGTATTATCAGGCCATAGACCACCGCCTGCGATGATGATCTGTCCAGCCAAGTCATAGGGTGCAGTGGTATCAAATCCATAGGCACGGCCTTCACCAGTAGCTTCAGGAAGATCAGCGACAGCCGCATCACTCCAAACGCCTGTTGATGGATCGAACACTTCAGCTATTGTTTGTGCAACCAGGTTCGTTCCATCAAAAACATCACCACCGAAGCCATAGATCAGCCCATCCACAATGGCTGTATTGATATAACCTCTGCCGAGGGACACATCACCTTTTTGTGACCAGGAATTGGCAACAGGGTCCCATGCCCATGTCTCGCTCATGTGATAAGGGGCAACCGTATTACGAAAACCACTGAAGACGTATGCGGTATTATTTACTACCGCCACGCCTCCAGGGATGAACGACGCAAGCTGCCCGGGCAGTATACTGACAGGAGATGCGCTGTTGGCAAGTGGATCGTAACACTGGACCAGGGTGGCATAGGCACCACCGGTGTCGCGGCCGCCGAAGAGGCACAACAAATCAGCAGTTCCATTGTTCACCAAACCGATGGAGTAATTGCTGACCGGGGTGGGCATGACTGTGCCAGTATCAGCACAGGTCTGGGTAGCCGGGTCGAAGGAAATCACATTTCCAAATGTGTCTCCTCCACTTGTGCCACCTCGACCGCCCAGGAAGTACACCAGGCCTGTGGCGGGGAAGTACTCGCCATCAAAGCGGGTCCAATCCGGGCAGCCAGCGGGAAGTGAGATCTGAGTCCACTGCCCTGGCACTGAATTGACCGTCAGGGAAGCAGGCAGGGTGATAAGGGGTTGATCGGGATCATTACTGGAAAAATCAACCTGAGTTAATTCGTAGAAGCCGGGAGTCAGGCCAGCCGAGTTGAATATTGCTTGAACTGGTGTCGATCCACCAGCTGCGGTTACTCCCGTAGCAGGAACGAATGACAGCCATGCTGCTCCTTCCGTAATGCTCCACACGAGATCTGATTCTCCAACATTTGCAATGGAAAAGTCGATTGTTCCAATTGCATCCGGGAACAGAACCATATCAAGTGGAGGTGCATTGATCACGATATCCGGAGGTCCTGGTGGCTCGATCACTTCAAGAGTAACAGCAACATCAACTATCGGCTTGTCGGGATCATTGCTGTTGATCGTCAATCGCACAGATAGATAGCTGGCGCCAAGCCCGTTGAGTTAAAGGTTACAGCTACATCAGTACATTCCCCTGGTAAAACTGTACCTGAAGTCGGGTCTTCACTCAACCAAGGAACATCAAGGCTGTACACCATGAGACGTTCGTTTGTATCGTAAACAATCGCGACAGCCGATCGCGCCCACCAATAACATAGAAGTATCCATTGGCAGCAACATCACCTTCCATATAAACCCGTCCCTGGTTCAGGAGCGTATGGTTGTGTGAGTGTTCCACGTGTCATTCGCGGCATCATAGAAGCCAGCATGGTTAAGGACTGCCCAGCCAGCATCCGTCTACCAGTTGCTAACCGAGTTTCCAGGCGCCAACCATTGCATTATAGGACCAGCGTGCCAAGGCCCTCACCATTCGGGACAGCGCAATTAGCTCCATGCGGTACCATCCAACATTCAGCCGCATGTCAGGTGAAACCTGGGTATGCTAGTCCACCTGCCACTAGATATTGGAACCAATAGCTGCAGCGGCAAAAAGGTAACGGTTATTTCGCATGGAGCCGTCCCGCATCCCGCTGCATGTTAGGCGATGCAGAGCTGGCAAGCGATTGTCACAAGATCACCAAGCCCAATCGTGCTGATCGGGATCATCTGGATGGGCCATCCCAAATTTGATAATATACTCCTGTGATTGGTGATGGGTTAGTGGAGCACCTGTTTGATAAGCATAGAATGTTAGCTGTCGAGTCTGCCAACCTCCTGGATCTGTGATGACAAAATCATCGGCCATTCGATTTCCTACAAGTAACTGGTGGCCAAATCCATGGTATGAATTCCCAGATCGGTTTGGAACGGGCTTGTGGTCCATTATTCCCAGGCATCTCATCAGAGAATCTGTTAGACCACCGACCATTATCCCAAAGCCAGCCTGTAAACCTGATGGGGTAACTACTTCTTCAATGCTCCATTTAAGAGGAGAATTCCCAATGTTGCAAACATTCAGCGCTTGTGTCTCCTGCTGGTCAGGGAACAAGGTAGCATCCAGGAACAATGGCTCTACCGTTATATCAGGCTCAAGGACGCACATCACATCGGTGGATGCAGATACTTCAACCGGTGCCGGGATGGCTGGATCGTCGATTACAGCAACATTGGTCACGGTTGCCGGGCAGGCATTGGCCGTGACGTCAAACTCGATCGTCACCGGATTTGGGGCTTCCGGTTCGCCGCATCCAGCTGGGATGGAGCCACTTACTGAATGAGGAGGATCTCCATAATTATCTCCCCAGATATTCCATGGTAGATCCCATCCGATGGTACAGGCGGGTGGAACAGTGACATTGGCACAGAAATCATATATGCCTGGTGTCCAATCACCACAGCCTGACGGCATACCGTTGGTGTACCAGTATATTTGGTTACCAACATCTACACCAAATACATGCCCATTACCACATGTCGATGTAGCTGCAACGTCGGTGACAAAATTGACTGTCCAATCATCCGGAAGATCATAATCGAATCCATCCAGATATTCAAAGTCAGGTGATTCTACGGTTATGTTGAAGCATAGATCGGTTGTGACACCTGCAGGGGAGAAGGTTGGTGGATCGATATAGTTTACTGTTGAGCTTCCGATATCATCAACACCAGCGCGTGATTGATTGGTGTCTCCACCTGGGCCTACCTGACCAAACCAGTTGACGGTGTTGGTTCCTAGGTCGTAAGAACAGGAACCACTTGAACAAAACAGGCTGCCATCAAGGAAGGTCGTACCGGCTGGGACAACGTCAGTCAGGGTGGTTTCTTCTCCTTCAACACTGCCGGAGTTGTTGATCACCACTGTGTAGTGGATATTCTCACCTTCATTGACCTGTGCTGGGGCAAGCTTATAGGATTGGTCATAGATGGGTTCAGCTGCACTAACTGTTAAGCTTGACCGGGAGAGCCAACAGTGGATTCAGTGGATCATTGCTTTCCACGCACAAGTCGGCAGTGTAGATACCCGGAGCTAAGCCAGTCGAGTCGAACCAGACATCAACGAGTGTGCTTTCACCTCCAGGTAAAGTGCCGGTAACCGGGCTCGTGTAAAGCCAGGGTACATCACCATAGACACCACAATCAGGACTAGAAACTGGAGCCAGGGAAATATCATCGTAGTAGACTGGACTCGCTCCATTGGCAAATAAGTCTACATTGGCAATATTCAACACGCCACCACCAGACATACCACCTGTCCAGGTGTCGGTGAAAAGCAGTACTCCATTGTAGTAAAAAGACTGGGTGTCTGCATCGAGGTCGATCTCATCACGAAGCTCAACCCATTGTCCTTTTACCAGGGGTAAGGTGCCACCGGCAGGTCCAGTATTTGTAACCAGGTTTGTGGCACTATCAAATGATACCTGGACTGACCAATTATAAGGACCGCCATCATTATAGGTATTGAGCAGGATGAAGTACGTCATGCCGGTAAAATCTGTCGGAACATACTGCCACGCAGTATAGGTCCAAACCCCGGAGGTATAGCCTGTGTATGGATGGGTTAAGTCGGAAGCCCCTATAATCTCTACGGAGTTGGGACTGCTGTATGCGATCAGGTCTGTGGTCAAGGCACCAGCTCCAGGGCTGTTATCCCATCCCTTCCAGCCGCCTAATCCGTGCAGCTGAGTGCCTGGTGCATAGCTGTCGAAATTATCCGACCACCCAGGGTAAGGAACACCATCGTAGATCCCATACTGAAGGTCGCTCACCACCAAGGTTTCTTATAGTCATCGGCAGAACAGTGGTTTGATCAGGTAATAGGGAGGCATCATAAGTTAATGGATCGACCACTATCTGGGGTGCACCAGTAAGGCCACATGATGCGAGGATTGTGACATCATCCAGGTAGAAATTATTCCCATAGGCACTCATGCCCAGGAAACCTACCCAAACGTTTGACATCCCTGCATAGGCAGAAAAATCAACAGAGTGGAAACCCCAACCAGCAACCGTGTATGTTGGGTCGTAGCGCAAGATCGGGGTGCCTACATTTTCCCAGGTAACACCCCCATCGGTTGAAGCTTGCAACTGAATCTGGTCGGCGTTAGAAGAATAGCCCGTGTCATGCGACATATAAAAGCTGACCGCCGGGTTGGCTGCGCCCGAAAAGTCCAACGCCATCGTATATAGCAAGGCCATACCACCGTTCCCTGTGCTATACGAATTAAACTTAGCCATAAATCCACCGCTGTGGGGGTTGATCGTTGGAGTTGTTCCCACACTGACCTGGCTCCAATCAGGGTCGGTTCCTGGATCAAAGATGATCACTTCACCCCATCCATCTGGTGGAACACTGATTTCGAAGCTCTCCTCCACCATTGGTGGGGCATAGACCAGTAACGTGGATGCAGAGCGTGTCACTGGGTCTGAAAGCAAACCAGGGTCATCCATGGTTGCCTGGTTGGTTACGCTGGTAGCACAGGCAAGACCAGCTGTGCTGACAGAAAAGCTGACAGTTTCGTCTCCCCCGATGGCAACGGTACCCGCCCAGGTGATATTTGTGCCATCAAAGCTGCAAACACCTGAAGAGCAGGTAACATCACCATTATAGGTCGTTCCCACGGGGATGGGATCCACAAGTGTCGCAGAGAGGGCATCTGCATTCCCGGAATTCCTTATGTGGATGTTATAAGGAATGGAGTCATCCAACAATACCCAGGGTGGAGCGTCTTTGGAGGAGGTGTCAAAAATTGGGTGAGGGGCAAGAGGTGTCCAGACCCAGGTTAGGCCATTGACAGGCACATATGCGGTCGTCAGGGCCATGGTATCGCTGTTTATTGTCCCAGCAGATGAGCTGACCCAGTCAGCGGTACCCTTGCGGTTATTGAAATCCGCATTTGATGCACCCCGCAAACCAACCTGAGCGGTGCGGTTGGTGGCATTTTGGGTGAATGGTCCATACATGACCTCGACCAGGTTGCTGGTTTCATATAACCGGATCTGGTAATTATAAATATCACCAGTTGTTCCATAGTGGCGGAAATTCTTCCATTGGATGACAAAAACCTGGTTGGGTGCTGTCCCCAATGTCTCATAACGTATTTCGCTATCCACTAAATTCGTTTGCTGGTCACCACCCAGGGGTACGATGACGTTATTGCTCGTACCCGAGCTGATGGGCGTATAGGAGCTGATCACCGTGGCACCCATGGCGATAAAGCCATTGCAATTGATACTTACCTGTGTATAGGCAGTGCCATTAAACGAGAAGCTAAAAGGAAGACTAATGGCATCATAGTTAGTATCGTCACAGGATGTAGTAACCTGGGTGCCACCGGTTATTTCAACATATGTACCGGTGGTCTGGCTCCAGGCGTAATCTCCACCAACTCCCTCGATTCCAGCATGAGGGGTGGCATCAGCAGCTGCTGCAAGGCCAACCCCAGAAATGCTTAGGATTAATATTGAAAGAAAGATTAGAAAACGGGATTTATTCATTTTATTTTATTCTCCTCAAAATAAAACAATGAAATATATAGTCGTTTGGATTAACCAATGGAAATAATCATCAAATCAGTCGATCTATCCTCCTTTCTAGATTGACCAATCCTGCCAGCAATTCCAAATCCCCATATTTCAGGAATTGCGTGATAAAAAGATATGCAATTGTGTAATTATTTATTTCGCTGTGCCAAGGCAGTTAAAAAATACCATTGTTGAGAATTAATGTCAAGTGAGTAGAGCATGAATTTATGATAAGTTCTATAACAATAATTGAAATCTTTATTTTTTCCTCAAATGAGCTAGCAAATATCACGCAATTAGGTTGGTTTTTTTTAGCCAGCTGACCACACCCAGCCTGGATCTCAATTACTTGTTGAATGTAAATTGTGCACAGAACCCCCGTTTGTTCAATCATATATAGAAATACTAGTACACTTTACTGGATGGATGTGTGCTTATTCTAGCTTAGAGTGGGACCGAGAGGGATTAGGTTGACATGGCACATGTTTTGTATTGATAAAGACTTGACAACCTTTATGTACACGTGAAGAATTTAATTCTTTGACCATAATGCAAGCAAATATGTATCTTGTAAAAATATACAGAAATAAATCATAATAGATAAGGTAAATATCTTTAATTAATAACAATGGGTGGCACTGACCATACATCACATCGTCTGATCGCATTTGGTTTATCTGAACGGCATGCTTTATTGGTAATGTATGGAATTGCAATAATATCAGGTGTTGCTTCCATCGGGCTCGAGGTCTGGGATTATGACATCAGTCTCGTACTTATCCCAATCCTCCTTATTACATTATCATTGTTCGTGACATACCCGGCCAAGATGAAGGTTGTGGCTTCGAACCAGGAAAATCAGAACAGTATTACCCGATGGATCGTCAACCTGACCTTTAAAAGAAGGCTTTTCGAAATATTCTTTGATCTGTTGTTGATTGGTGTGAGTTATTACCTGGCTTTTTGAACGCGTTTTGGCTTAAACATGACCACGACAAGTATGAGTTTGTTCTTGTTATCTTGGCCGATAGCCCTGGTAATTACATATAGCTCATTTTTTATTTTTGGTGTTTACCGGGGAATGTGGAGATATATTGGTATAAACGATCTCTCCCGCTATGTTGCTGCCTCACTTCTGTCTGGTATATTAACTTGGGTAACAATTGAAATTATCTTTCCTGCAGAACCATTTACCGGCGAGGGATTTCTCTTATACATCCTTTTCCTTTTAATAGGCCTGGCTGGGTCACGATCGTCTTTTTTAATTTAGGATCGTGTGTACAGCAAGCAATTTTCAGAAATAGATAAAGAAAACATCCTGTTATATGGAGCTGATGATGCAGGTGAGATAGCACTCAGGTGGATTCTTCGAAATCCATCCTTGGGGTATAGCTTGGTTGGTTTCCTTGATGAAGATTCACTTAAATGGGGCAGCAATATTCATGGGGTGAATGTTATTGGTGATATCTCTAAATTAGAGCGATTCATTGAAGAAAAAAGGATACGTGGCATAATTATAACGAGTGACATCTCGTTGCATTCTACCAGTGGAGAAAAGTTAGTCTCCACCTGTCGAGAAAAAGGTGTTTGGGTACGGATACTACGGCTTGAATTCGAGCTCAAAGAATAAATTGATAAACCATTTTAGTCGATCATGAGGTGGGATACATGGGTAGATTGTTATATATATATACTCTTTCAATAATGGTTGATATTCAAAAAAAATATTATCCTGGTTGTTATAATGTATAGATATTAATAGAAAACGATCAAATTGAGATTTATAAACAACAAAAGTGGGTGGACTTCACAGTCCACCCACTTTTGTCTATCCGTTATGGTTTAATCGTTTAGTGTTTCTGAACGATTGGTAGGTAGAAGTAAAGGATGGCCGGGTTGATGGTGGTATCCCATGTATCCGAGTTGTTGGTCAGGTCAGGATCTTCCGTATCCGACCATGTCTCGGCGACATTGGTAGCAACACCAACATCAACTGCAGTTACGACAATGGTGAACGTAGCTGTCTCAAGATAGTCCAGGCTCACCACGGTGCAGGTAACCACTCCAGCCGCTTCAGAGCAGCCTGGGGCGGAGACGAATTCAACCAGGTCTGACAACGTGTCTTGGACCACGACAGCCATGGCAGTATCCGGACCGAGGTTGGTGACTTCGAGCGTATATTCGATCGTTTCACCTACTTGCACCTCGAGCGGGGTGCCTGTCTTGACAAGCTCAAGATCAGCCTGTGGTGTGTAAACGGTGAGGGAAACAGGAACGTAAACCTGTGGCTCATCCGGGTCATTGCTGGCGATGCACAATTGTGCAAAGTAATCGCCATCTGCCAATCCGGTCGAGTCAAAGGCCACTTCCACGGGGGATGATCCGCCACCGGGGGTAACACCACTGGTTGGGTCAACTGATAGCCAGGTGATGTCAGTCGAGTCACAGGTTACGATGGTGACGTCCATGTCGTAGACACCAATCCTGTCAGATACACCCTGGTTCATACCAAGGAAGACAAGCTGTCCAGGGATGACTTGGTCGCTGATTGCTGCACCACCAGCCAATTCACCAGCTACTCCGCTACCGAGGAAGCTGACACCAGTCAGCAAGCCTGTGGTTGGGTTAACCTGGGAGGCCATCAGCAATGGATCAGGTCCATCCTGCGACCAAAGCCACAGATATGGTCCACCTGGAGTAAACGCATCCCAAGCCATGCCGTATGTGGAAAGACCAACAGGTGCAAAGGTGTTTATGATCGCACCGGTGCGGTCAAACTCATACAAACTGCTGTCCCAGTTGGCTGCCCAGAAATGATCGGTAGCTGGGTCATAAGCTAATGCGCGTGCTGGGTTAACCGGACTCGGGATTGTTACTCCAGTGGCTGTGCCGGTTGCTGGATCAATCTGCTCGACGACGGCTGAGTCGGAACCATACAGATATGTACCATCAAAGGCAAGATCACGCCAACCCCAACCAGCATCGCTTGCTTGATCGTATGTATCTAACAGTGCTCCATTGATATCCAGCTTGTACAGCTTGTTAGGATCAAGACCGGAATTACCACCAGTGACCCAGAAGTAGGTGCCATCAAATTCGACCCCCAGAAGCTGGGTATCGAAGGTTGTGGCTCCCGCATCGATATCATACAGCCAGTCACCCAAAGCCAGCGTACCAAGAGGTGACCGTGAAACAGGTGCAACTTCTGTATTGGCTTTTGGCAGGTTGGAAACAGGAGGTCCAAATGATCCAGGTGCATTTTCTTCGTAAATGTCCCAGATCAGGTCTGCATTACCGAGGTTATTGATGTCCAGGGTCTGGTAGGTTACCAGGTCTGGTTCCTGGATGGAGCTCAGCTCGGTTGGGTCGACATCGATATCGGGCTCAGTTATTTCTATAACATTCAACGTAACTGGAACAAACACGTGTGGAGTATCAGGATCGTTGCTGCTTATATCCAAGGAACCTTCATAGGTTCCAACTCCAAGGCCGGTGGAGTCAAAGGTCACAGCAACTGTCTGGCAGGTACCCGGATCGACTGTCCCTGCTGTCGGATTCTCGCTCAGCCAGGGGATGTCGTAGGCTTCATCTATTTCACCTTCCAGGCGGAAAGCGATATCCGTTTGAGTCGGTCCAATTACTGTCCAGGCTTGCCAGGCAGGACCATATCCAAAGCCTTCACCGGGATTGATGAACTGACCGACGTAACCATTGGCTGTATCAGCTGGTTGGCGACCAAATTGACCATACAGGCCAAAGTTCAAACTGGGGTAGAAAACCAGCCAGTAGTGACCAGCAGGTAAATTGATCGGTGTTGCCAAATTCAACGTGGTGTTGGAGGGGTAACCACCTGGTGTACCATTCGTGATAACCATTTGTGCATCTGTAGGTGCCAGGGTTAATGTCCATAATGGTGCGTTTCCACCACCAGATGGATCACCATCCGGGACACCCGAAGCATCCGCATAGATCTGCCAGGTGAGAGCAGAAGCATTAAACAGTGAGGTAAAGCCGTTCCATCCATCACCGGGTACGAAGATAGTGTTAATTATCCAGGGATCTGCATTGACAAAATCATCCGCCAGGTAGCTGCTGAAATCTGGAAAGTCAGAAAATTCCTGATTTACATAAGCAGCCTGGTTTACAGCGCTTAAGGGTTGATCCCACAGGACGGCTTCAGGATGAGCAGATGCCTCAGGTATTCCAAGATCTGTGGTGTTAGTTGAGGTTGTCATTCCTTGTGGAACGCCTCGTGAAGGTCCAATGGAGGCAGGAACGAACTGCATCGAGCCTGGTAGTGCAGGAGCTTCTTCAAGTTCCCACAACAAGGGTGCACCACCATCATTGCAGATGTCAAGATCCTGGGTTTCCGTCTGGTTGGTGAGCAGTGTTGACTCAAGGAAGGTTGGATCAACATAGATATTGGGTAAACCACCAACTACATTCAGTGTGATCGGTACATTCAAGGTTGGTTCATCAGGATCATTGCTGTTGACATCCAATGCACCGTAATATGAACCAAGAGCGAGGCCTGTAGAATCAAAGGTGGCATCTACAACTTGACAATCACCAGCTGGTATTGTTCCAGCTGTCGGGTTCTCACTTAGCCAAGGTATATCTGATCCTCCAGGGTCTCTCCGTAACCGCGAACCATCCAGTTACCAGGGAAGTATGCATCAATCAAAGTCCAGTTTTCCGGAGGTAGGATCGGCGGCACAGGAGGTGGACTGGTATTCCACCAACCAGCCCACGAGCGTGCCTGGGTAACGGTTTGATCCATGGAAGCTGGCCAGTAACTCGTTCCAGGAGTTTCCATACCGATTGCACCAATGATGGCATCTCCAGGTCCATTGAAGATAACCGGTGCAGGGAGTGTGTAAACATTCCAGACATCCAGCGCTTGGACAGTCGTAGGGAATGATGCCAGGTAATTACCACCCACTGCAGGATCGTTATTTCCTGTTGTGTTCTCGTAGAATACCAGGACGATATCGTCACCCACGTTGACCAAACCAAGACTGCTGAAATATACCTGAACTTCAGTGATCTGGAATGGGAAGTCTGCCGGATTGGGTGTAAAGCGGTTAACCCAGAGCATTTCGATGGTTCCGCCTAATCCTATGTCATTCTCCCGACTCCCATCATCCAACACCAATGAGATAGCTCCTTCAGGAGCCTGAGGTGCAGGAGAGGTTGTGCCACTGATGTTATTGGCTTCCAATGCCAACTCGACAGGATGGGAGAGTTTAGCAGGTTCAACCGAATCATTTTTCACACCGGTGACTTTCATGCCAGGTATTTCGACCAGAGACCAGTCTAGCGGTGCATCACCGACATTACAGATCTCGAGTTCTTGTGTTACTACTGTGTCTGGCGCTTGGATTGAATCAAGGAAAGCCGGTGTAACTTCGATATCAGGCCCCTCTGCGCACACAACATCGGTGCTTGCTTGAGCCGTTGCATAGCCAATCTCTCCCCAATACACCTCAGCAGTATTGTTAATGGATGCCGGGCAAGACACCTGATCTGCCAGGACCTGGAAGTTGATCTCACGGTGCTTGGCAAAGAACATGGTGGAACAGTCGCTAGCGGGTTCACCCACTCATCACAGGCATCAGTCTGGCTGGCAGGTGTGTACTGGTCAGAGCTGCATGGGTGCTTGGGTGGTCCACCATAATCATCACCAGCCCAATACCAGGATGTGCTACTGCCACTTGGACCAGAGGTGACATCCACACAGTAAGTTGCGATGCAATGAGCACCGCCACTTCCCATGTATCGGGGGTGATATATGTTGATCTCATAAGGTGAGGTTTCGAAAGACCAGGAAAAATCTCCCCAGCTTCCGTTACTGCACCATGGAGTGCCTACAAGGTATGCATTATCCACTGTCCAATCGACTGGGAATTTCATCCATATGTTATAGGCGTATGCATAGTCGGGTGAGAATGATTCGGCTCGATAGCACAGGGTTTGTGGAGTGCTAGGTTCATAGCAGACATCTCCAGCCAATGACGGGTCGAAGACCACGTAAGAGCCGGTCAGTGAGTCGACGCCTGCGCCACCAGGAGGAGCAACTGCACCGGCTAGTTCACCATACCAAACGATGGCATTTGCTGGATCCCAGTAGCAATCTCCAGTCGTGCAGGTTACACTATCGGGTACATATGTGGTGCCTGCAGGGATCCAATCAAACATTACACCATAATTGGGCGTGATATCGGTATTCTCAATCGTGATAGAGTAGTCAATCGGGTCACCTTCGAGGACGACGGGTGTGGCTGTTTTATCAATATCGAGTCCTCCCGTGCACAACGGGCAAAATGCCAGGCGCTCCACGTAACTGGAAGCATTAGCGCCATAGCCATCGATTGACCAGACACTGTCGTCCGTCACGCCAACGAGATTATCCATGCGACCATTTGCCAGATTGGGAAGAAGCGCCCACACCCAATTGGTTCCGTCAAAGGTTCCCCTTAAAGCATCACTGGTGGGTGTAAAACCAGCTGAGGAGCCACCCAGCTGGAAAAACTCGCCATTGAAGAAATCCCCTTCGACGCGGTAACGAGGTACGCCGGTATTTCCAGCAAAGTGCCAGGAATTATCAGCATCATCCCAGTAGCGGACTTCATCGGTGACAGTGGCAAAGTTGTTGATCGCACCGCCCACATACCAGAACTGGTCCCCGGTCGGGGCATGCAGGATACCATCAGCTGCACCGAAGGGATCGGTGGGGAAGGCAGACATCTGGGCATTCTCAGCATTCCAAACGCCAGGGGCTGCTTGTGCCAGATCGTAGCATTGTGTCGCTGGAACCAGGATACTGGAAGAATTAACACCACCGCCAATGCACAGATACTTGGTGCCATCGATGGTTCCTACCCACGAGTTGTGGAAGTCACGCATGCTGGTAAAGCTGCCCAGCTGGGTGAAGGAGTTTGCCACCGGATCGAAAACGTATGCATCATTGTATGTTCCACCACCCGGCGTATTGCCACCACCGGTCACATAGCACAGGTTGGTGGTGGGGTCATAGGCCCAATCGGGTGCCCAGCGGTCTGCCGGGGTGTTGGCAGCACCAACCTGGAACCATAAATTGGTATCCAAGTTGTAACCCCAGAAGCCGAAGATGCCGGAGGTATCACCCAATTCATAAGTGACCCACTCGCCTGCGGCATTCATGGCAGTGCAACCATCGCGTGGGTAGCCCACCCCAGCCCATGTCGGAGCAGAATTTGGAACTGCTTCCCAGCCTGGTATGTCGATGATGTGCTTTGTAAGGGTGGAAATGTCATAGTACCCATTACCGGCTGCTTCGATCGTGGAGACAATGTCTTCAAAGTTGCAGACATACGGCTCAAGGAGTACATCGATAGGAACCGTAGCACCATTGTCGGCATAAACCTGGGCAGGACCGGAGATATTTGCCATGCCTGCAGGTGCCGTGTAGGTCATATCAAAGGTCCCAGCTGTGCCTGTATTGTTAAACAGGGAGAACGTGTGTACCTGGGGTACACCGTTGCAACCGGATGCTTCCATCTCTGGAGGCAGCAGGTATACGCCTGGGTCGAATGAACAGGGTGGAATTGATGCTTGAGGATTGATTGCCTCGTCACATGGGTAATCAGCCATACTGGCAGGCGTATAGTTATCAACGCTGCAGGGATGATGAGGTGCGGCATTATAACCATCGCCATCCCAGTACCAGGATTCCAACGCATCTGGTGCACCAGAGCCTGATACAACTTCAAAGCAGTAGGTGGCTACACAGTGATCAGTGGTTGCCTGATACCGATTGTGTGTGAGATTAACCTCATATGGACTCGTTTCAAAAGTCCAGGTTAAATCCCCCCATGTTCCTCCGCCATCACAGACAGGGGTGCCCGCTACGTACACGTTCGTTACAGTCCAATCAGTGGGGAATTTCTCCCAAAGGTTGTAGACATACTCCCAGTCATTTGTCCAAGATTCTGCTCTGAAACAGAATGTTTGAGACATCCCAGGAGCGTAGCAGGTATCACCTCCAGCATTGGGATCAAAGACAACGTATGAGCCACTGAGGGAGTTGATATTACTATCTGCTGTGCCGGTAAAGGCAACTTGCTGTTGGGGAGGCGGTTTTTCAGTATTATCGGCAGCAAGTGCCATTCCAACCAACGCCAATGACAGCACTAATACTCCAAAAAACGTAGAAAAACGTGTCTTATTCATGTTTTACTAATCCTCCTGAAAAATAGATGATAAGTAGATATGATCGTTTGGATCAACCAAATGAACCAGTTATCGTAACAGTCGTATGCCCCTCCTTTCCATAATAGCCAATTCTGCAACCAATTCCAAAACCCCCATATTTCAGGAATTGAGTGATAATAAATATGCAATTGAGTAATTATTTATTTCGCTGTGCCAAGGCATATAAAAAAATACCATTAGTATGAATTAATGTCAAGTTAGACGGGCATGAATTTCAGGTGAGTTATCGAGAGAGATAACTCCTTCATTATATAATATAATATTAATTAATGATTAATTGCAAGAAATGGGGAGTTTTCTAAATTGTTTTGCTTGCCAGCTGACCGCACCCAGCCTGGATCTCAATTCCGCGGCGGATACGGATCGTGCATGGAATACCCGCCTGTTCAAGTATATTTTGAAAAGAAAGTGCGCTTTCACGCGTGGAGGCATGCCCTGGATATTTACGAGTAGGATTCAGAGGAATAACGTTTACATGACATAAACTCGAGCCTCCGATACGGAAGGGCTTTAACCTTTTAACCAAGAGCTGTGCCTGTTCAGGTGTGTCGTTCACACCCTGGATCAGCGCCCATTCAAATGAAAGCCTGCGATGGGTTTGTTGAATATATTCCAGGCAGGCGGAGAATAACTCCTCCAGTGGATATTTCCGGTTGATAGGCAGCAGTTGAGAGCGAAGGGTATCATCAGCAGCATGCAATGATATTGCCAGATTAACCTGCGAGTGAGCATTGGTGAAACGACGGATCCCTGGCACCAGACCAACCGTTGAAATCGTGAAGCGACGTGCACCCAGGTTGAAGCCATCAGGATGATTTAGACGCTCGATTGCAGCCATGGTGGCTTCGTAGTTATGGAACGGTTCTCCCATCCCCATGACTACTACATTGGTGACCTGTTCACTCTTTGATGCCAAGTGACGAGCATAATGGAGCACCTGCTCAACAATTTCACCACTGGTAAGGTGACGGTGAAAACCCATTTGCCCGGTGGCGCAAAATACACAGCCCATGGCACAGCCTGCCTGGGTCGAGATACATAAGGTCCGTCGATTCTCGTAACGCATTAATACTGCTTCAACCTGTTTCTCATCGGATAGGGAGAAAAGCGTCTTGATCGTCTCACCATCGCTCGATTCCTGCGTCCGTATTGGATGCAGGTGAGAAAATGATGGTTGTCCGTTGTCGCCTGGATTACCGATAGTAAACGCATCGACTAATTTTTGTCTGACGACTTTTGAAAGGCTGGTGAATTCTCCCGGTGAATTCATTAATTGCTGATACATCCCAACCCATAACTGTTTTCCATGATATCCAGGAACTCCCCATGAATCAAATAACTCAATCAATTCCTGGAGAGTTAAATCGTAAATACTTCGATTCTGTGGCATGAATAACCTTGAAGATGAGTCGGATCCTGTATTCATTTTACCGCCAAATGTAGATTAACAATACTTTCCAGGTTATCAATGACAAGGTCGGGTACAGGGCGCCATGCCTTGGCCTGTTCTTCATTTGTGACCCCCGACAGCACGAGGGCTGTATGGCAACCCAAAAACTGAGCACCTGCGATATCCGTTTCGGGTCGATCACCTACCACTAGCACTCGCTCAGCAGGAGATTTCAAACGTTCCAAAGCTATACGATACATGGTTGGCTCGGGTTTACCGGCGATGACGGGTTCAACATCACTGGCAGTGGCGATGGCAGCAAGAATTGAGCCAGCACCAGGTACCAATCCCTGTGGGGTTGGAAAAGTATGGTCAGGGTTCGTACCAATAAATGGTACTCCAGCGCGAATCAACTGGGTTGCCTGCTGCAATTTTTCATAGGTGAAATTTCGATCCATCCCGGCGATCACAGCCA
The DNA here is from genome assembly GCA_963822175.1 of uncultured Chloroflexia bacterium. Taxonomy (GTDB): domain Bacteria; phylum Chloroflexota; class Anaerolineae; order Anaerolineales; family UBA4823; genus FEB-25. Next base: position 85,456 of record CAWGGJ010000010.1, read on the forward strand.
ATGCACCAGTATAAGATTGATAATACCCTTGATCTTCGCATGCTTCAGTCAAACCTTGTTCACCGATAATAAAGACAGGACCACCCTGTGGAAATAGATTATTCAAGTAAAAAGTAACTGCGGCAGCCGAGGTGATTATCTGCCAGGGTTGTGCATCGACACCAAAGGAGGCTAATAATTCCACATATTGTTGAATAGTTCGAGTGGCATTATTGGTTGCATAAGTCACTTTCCAACCGACCTGCTTGATCTTCTCAAATATCAATTTTAGATCACCAATAGGTTGGTCGGATCGCCATAAAACACCATCCATGTCCAGGATAAGCGAATCGATCGATGATAGGAGATGAGTATTCATTCGAGTATGATGAAAAACAGGTATTAAATTAAAATGGATGTACCTGGATTGTTAATCGTTGAGTTCATTATCTCCTGGTACATCCAAATTCTAAGTCAGTAATTTTAGATATTATATCTTGATTGGAAGACTACTTTTTTACAATTTTATCTGCCGGTGATTCAAGCACCTGATCGACAATCCCATACTCAACAGCACTCTTGGCATCCATGTAAAAGTTACGATCGGTATCCCTTTCGATTGTCTCAACTGACTGTCCGGTATGGTCGGAAAGGATTTGATTCAAGCGGGTCTTTAATCGCAAGATTTCACGCGCTTCTATTTCGATATCTGTTGCCTGTCCTTGGACACCGCCCAGGGGTTGATGGATATGGATGGTGGCATGGGGTAAAGCATAGCGTTGCCCTTTTGTGCCGGCGGTCAACAGGACGGTACCAAAGGAGGCAGTAACACCCACGGCCACCGTGCTGATCGGGTTGGTGATCATCTGCATCGTGTCATAGATTGCCAGGCCTGCATAAACCTGACCACCGGGTGAGTTAATATACATCGAAATAGGAGCTTCGCGATCTTCCTGGTTAAGGAACAATAACTGTGCAACGGTCAGGTTAGCAATCTGATCATTGATCGGGGTACCCAAGAATACGATGCGATTCTTGAGTAATAACGAGAATATATCATAAGCGCGCTCGCCTCTACCTGAGGTTTCGATCACCATAGGTACAAGCGCTAAAGGATCATACTGTTTCATTTTTCCACCTTTCGGGTTGATTTTTTCTTTTTTGGTTTTTCTTGTTCTTCGATAGTTTCTGGTTCAGGAGTTACCTCACCAGAACTGGTTACTGTAGATTGCTCCTCTTTTTCACCTCGAGCAACTGCCTGCAGATGATCCCAGGTATGTTTGACCAGCAGGTCAGCACCAATATTACCGATCATGCCACGCACGAATTCGTTTGTGAGGGTCTTTCGAGCTTTCTCTGGTGGCATCATTCGCCCGAGCTCATCCAGGCTACGCATCAATTCGCTCTCTAATTCAGAGTTCTCGACATGTATATTTTCTACCTTGGCGATTTCTAACAACACCAAGGTACGCTTGAGTCGCTCTTCAGCTTGGGGCGTCAGCTCGGTACGTAAAGCTGCCGCATCGATCTTCCGCATCTTTAAATATGTCTCCATGTCGATTTTTTGCTGGGATATCCGATTCTCCAGCTGTTCTGTGAATATGTCGATTTCCCGTTCCAGCATTTGCGGAGGATATTTAATGATGCTCTGCTCAAGCAATTCCTTCATGATCTTGTCATGATAATTATTGTCATATTCTTCTTTTGCCTGCAACTCAAGCGATTTACGAATTTCATCAGTTAGTAAGGTTAAGGTCGCATACTGCTCACCAACCGATTGAGCAAATTCATCGGTTAATTCAGGCAAGATGCGTTTCTTAATTTCTTCCACTTTCACCAACACTTCAGTTTCTTTACCGCGTAACGACTCAAAATCAGAATCCTCAGGATATGTATAGGTAAATTTCTTTTCTTCGCCTGAGGTTAATCCAAGGAGATATTGCGAGAATCCCTGGAAAGGCCATTCTTCTTTATTATCTGTTTTTGTTGTGACTACAACCGGCATCCTTCGATCATTAACCAAGGTAGCGATTTCGCCTTCCGCTGGTTGGATTCGATACATGGAAAGCCTGACATAAACTTGGTCACCTTCTATGGCAGGTTTATCGGATGGTTCCAACACAACCTGTCTTTCACGTAAATCATCCAGGACTTTATTCACATCTTTTTTGCTTACCGGCTTTACTTTATAGGGGATGCGAATCTTTTTATATTCTCCCAAAACTACTTCCGGCTCTAAAGGAACAATAAATTCAAAAGTCAGTGGATCTAACTTGGGCATATTCTCAAGTGACCCAGGGCCATATGGCTTGATCTGAGCTTCTTCAATCACTTTAGGGTAAATTTCCTTAACGAGGAGATCCAACGCTTCTTCAAGAATAATTTCTTCACCAAAATTTCTTAAAACGACTGGGTAGGGCGCTTTACCTGGACGAAAACCAGCAATTTTCTTATGCTGTGAGATATGACGGGCAGCGCGTTGCTTGGCTGCTTCAAGCTGTGATGCTTCAAGCTGTACGGTTAGCTTTATCTGGTGATTTTCAAGAGGTTGTTTTTCGATATTCAAATTATTATCCCTTTGATATACCCCGAAAATTGATTCCAGGGGAGATATTGTGTGGGGAAGGAGGGACTTGAACCCTCACGCCTTGCGGCACATGATCCTAAGTCATGCCTGTCTGCCAATTCCAGCACTTCCCCGCGGGCGGGAATTATAAGCGAGAGAGGAGAGGACGTCAATAAATCGGATATAATCATGCGGACTTTCTATCAATTTGTTAATAGTCTATACCAGGAGCAATGGATTGGGAAGAATAATTAAAACAGGCAGTGCAGGTAAGGATAGGTTACTATTCGAAAAGGGCATCGTGATTGCTATCCGTGAGCTGGCCAAACAGACAAGTACAGATAATACCACCCGTGATTTAGTTGCGTACATCGCTATTTCTTTAATCGCAATTGGAAATACCATTGACGAATCAGTTTTAGCCTGGGAAAAACGGGGGTATTGGGTGAAAGCAGATAAATATCGAATGGAATGGAGCTGGACTACCAGGATGGGTGAGGATTTGAAGAATGCTGTTATTAAAGATGATTGGGGGAATGTAGCCCAGATCACAGCACAGGTTACGCAAAAAATGAGCAAGGTCAATGTTTCTTCTCGGAACCGCCTGGGAACCCCCTGGGTTGGTTCCTGGGAAAGATTAATACGCCCAAATTAATGACATTAAAGCGCAAATTGCAGTGATGATCATTGCAATTATTGACGTTGTTCGTATAACCTTGGTTTCTTCGCCAATTCGGTCGATACTAGCAGCAGCATTCTGTAACTTGGCAGGTGAAATGACACTGGCCAAGCCACCACCTATTCCGCTTGCAGCAGCTACCACAAGCCCTATTGCACCGATTATTTCGGCTGTGGATAAATGAAGATTTGTTAGCATTACGATCGCCGAGGTTTCAGATCCACTGATAAATCCTCCAAACAGGCCAAGGTAGGGGGCAATAAAAGGATAAAATTTTCCAAAGCTTGTTGACGACGCATTTGCCAGTAAAGCCACCATATTAAAATTTGAATTTAGGATTTTCCAATCAGCATTTTTACCTGAATTGTTGATCAGGTAAGCAATTGCAAAAAAAATAGCTGCAGAAAATACTGGACGAGGAGCACGTTTCATCCATTTGCGAAAACTTTCTTTAACCTGGGTGGAAGATGCTCTCAAAAACGGAACAGCCAATAAAGTGCTCATCGCAATCCAGAAGTATGCCTGCCAGAAAAAGCGAATTTTCTCAGGTGATCCTGGGATAATCTCCACGGGCATTGAGAGGCGAGTAAACGTAAAGTCGAAGAATGGTAAAAACGGGGCATTGAGAAGTAGAGACACGATCGTGAGGATCACCCAGGGTGAGATGGCAGCAAAAAGGGTCATTCTGTTCTCTGCTAATTTATCACCTTCGTCCATTTTATTCCGATCTATTAATGGCTTTCTGATGATCATCAGATACGCCAACATCACCCCTATCACTCCAATTCCAGCTGCAATTCCAGTGATCGTGATCAGTCCGAGATAATTCATTCCAATGCAGATAAATCCAGCTGTTAATCCTGAGATGGTTGCTGGAATTATTCCACGGTATACAGTTTTCCAGCCTCCAATTATCCATAACATTCCAAGGGCGATGCAGGTGCTGATCACGGGCATAAATCGCGCGAAATAGATACCCACATCTTTGACAGGCATACCGACAATGTTTGAGAAAACGATAACAGGCACGGCAAGTAGTGCATAAGTGGTTAATGCATCGTAACCAATTGCAGGAAGTGCAATCGCAACGAAGGACGAATATCCCAGAGAGAGCATGATGGGTGGAAGAATCGATACGGGGACTGCCCCGAGGGCAGTTAGTAAGGTGCCAAAGCCAATATTAATCAACATAATCTGGACTACAGGATCTTTTGGAGATATCGTTTTCAGCAAAGCTACTATACGAGCAATCGCGCCGGTTTCCTGCATGATAGTGACTTGAAATATAGAAGTTGCTACCACCAGTGCTATCGGCAAAGATGCAATCACACCTGCAAAGCTAGATAATAAAACGACATTTAGTGAAGTCTTAAAATATAGCCAGGCAAGGAGTACTGTCACGACCCAACCGATCAAGCCAACGATGTCAGCAGGGAGGTGAAGGAAAGCCAGGAGGATAAAAATGATAATAACTGGTGTTAATGCAAGGATTATGCTGAGCAGGTTTATTTCATCCATTCTCCTTACCAAAGCCTCCGCCTCCTGGAGTCTTGATGCTCAATATATCACCCTGGGAAAAATAAAATGATCCTTTACCCGGTAGTGGAATCGTTTCATTGCCATGGATACGCACATTTTCTCCCATCTGACCAGGCTTTCCTCCTTGCAATCCATATGGGGATGTTGACCGACGCTCCGTTAATAATGTAACCTGGGCATCATTTAACAGCTCAATCTCACGGATGATCCCATCACCACCCACATGTTGGCCTTTTCCGCCACTATTCTTGCGAATTTCGTAACGCTTTATCCGCAAGGGATATGAATATTCCAATGCTTCAATGGGTGTATTCAGTGTATTGGTCATGTGACTATGAACAGCGGAAACCCCATCGCTGGACATACTCGCTCCTGTTCCCCCGCCAATCGTTTCATAATAGGTGAAATAACGATTTAATTCTGGATTCCAGCCACCTATACTGACGTTATTCATTGTTCCTTGAGATGCAGCAGGTATTCTGTCCGGACATGCCTGTGCGAGTGCTCCAAGTAATACATCCACAATACGCTGGGATGTTTCGACATTGCCGCCTGCAACTGGTGAAGGATGAACTGCGTTGACTATACTGCCAGGTGGAGCGATAATGCTGATCGGAATTAAACATCCACTGTTGTTCGGAATATCAAGTCCAATTAAAGAACGAAAAACATAATGGACTGCAGACAGGGTGATCGCATATACTGCATTAATACTTCCTTCCTGTTGATCAGCTGAGCCAGAGAAATCGATTATTGCAGTATCGTCATTTATTGTAATAGTTACCTGGATAGGAATTTCAATTTTGGTAATTCCATTATTATCCATTCGGTCGATAAAAAAATAATTTCCACTTGGGAGGCTCTTTATAAGGTTACGAGTCATCTTTTCGGTGTAATTTATCAACTCTTGCATATAAATAGAGACTTCACTTTGGCTGAATCGTGAAACTAAATTCTTAAACAGGGCCACCCCTCGCAGGTTAGCGCCAATCTGTGCCTGTAAATCACCATAACGTTCTTCGGGAGTGCGCACATTTGATAGAATTAGGTCGAGAATATCATGATTCAAATATCCAGAATTAATCATTTTAATTGGAGGAATGATCAATCCTTCCTGAAATATTTCTCGCGCAATTGGCATTGAACCAGGCGAGATTCCGCCAACATCTGCATGATGAGCTCGGCTAGCAACAAAAGCGATAGGAAGCTCATATACAGGTTTCTGGGTTATCTCGTTTAGGTCGTTATTATTAAATTGATTTTGCTTCTCAATATATACTGGTGTTACCAGGGTAATATCCGGTAGGTGCGTTCCTCCCAAGAATGGGTCGTTTAGAATTATCGTATCGCCTGGATTAAGAGCATTATCATTCGAATTAAACTTAGCTATGGCAGATTGAACCGATAATGGCATCGACCCCAGATGCACTGGTATATGTGCTGCCTGGGCGACCATGTTCCCAGTAGAATCAAATACAGCGCAAGAGTAATCCCGGCGTTCCTTGATATTGGGAGAAAAGCTGGCTTTGCGAAGAATCGCCCCCATTTCTTCAGCGATGGCCGATAAGAGGTGCTTAAAAATTTCAAGGCGGATCGGATCTGTGTTCATATTAAAATCTAAATTGCGCATAGACATTAAGACAATATCATTTTTTCCGAAATACTAATTCCCTTATAAATTCTATAAACAATATCTGCCAACAACGGTGCAATCGATATTTCAACTATTTTCTGGCTTTTTTTCTCCGCAGATATGGGAATAGTATTGGTAACGACAAGTTTTTCGATGCGATCATCCTCATCAAGGATTTTTAATGCTGAAGGCAGTAGAACTGGGTGAGTAATTGCCAGGTAGGCTTTGCCTTCAGCCCCATGTTGATAAAGATCATCCAGCTGGCGTAATACACTTCCGCTGGCAATTACGTCGTCTACGATAATGGGTCTACGACCAGAGATATCCCCAACAATATGGGTTGTTCTAACCTCTGATATACCAATTCTTCTTTTGTGCATAATTACCAAAGGTAAATCCAACAATCCAGCGTATTTTCCTGCCAGGCTGGCACGGCCTACATCGGGACTAACAATTGCTGCATTATAAAAATCTGGTTTTCGAAAATAATTCGCTAATAAGGAGATTGCAGATAACGGGTCGACAGGAATGTTGAAAAAACCCTGTATCGCTGGATTGTGAATATCAAAGAAGATGACTCGTGAAGCACCCAGGCACTCCAAAAGGTTGGCAACCACCCGGGCACTAATCGCTTCCCGGCTATGTGCCATTCTATCCTGGCGTGCGTAAGGAAAATATGGCATCACTACACTGATACGATGAGCGCTTGCGCGACGAAATGCGTCAAGAAATAACAACAATTCTACAAGATGATCGTTTACTGGGGCACTACAGGTTTGGATAAAAAAGATATCCTGATCACGAACGACCTCATCAATGGTTACATTCGTTTCAGAATCTGCGAATATTTTAGTAGTGGATTTACCTAATGGAACGCCAAGGATATCAGTGACTTCCTTCGCCAGGTTGGGGTGGGAAGAGCCAGAAAATATTCTTAATGGGTGTGCAGCCATGATTTATCTCCCATAAACTGATAATTACAACTGATCAATAAAAATCGAATAAATTCATTCATCGGATGGATTAATATCTATTAGTAAATTAAGATATTTATCAACATGAATAACATCACATTCATTTGCCAATATGGTTGTATCAGTGGAAACTATTAATGCAGGACCGGTTATCTGCATCCCTGGTATTAAATGGTCAAAATCATAAAGTGGTATTGATTTTTTTGAACCATTTAACTGAACAGGAATAAATCTAATTGGAGAAGTTACCTGGTTATTTTCGCTTGGGCTTATTTGAGGCAAAATTATTTGTGGTATATTTCCGATCGCTCTGACCCGGAGATTCACTATTTCAACTGGTTTATCTGCATATGAATAACCATACACCTGTTTGTGTACATCATGGAATTCCGAAATATAAGTTCTAGTGAAGGGAACATTTAGCTCATAAGATTGTCCAACATAGCGGACATCTATACTATATAGTAAGTTTATCTGTTCCTGTAAAATTCCTTCGTTTATTAAGTCATGAATTCCTTGTTGTGCCATGATTATGAAATGAGGTTTTATATCATCGGGAGAGATATTTCCACTAAGCATTACAGTCTGAACATAATCTTTGATGACATTAGAAGCTAACATTCCAAATGCCGAAAGGGTCGATGCATAGCGAGGTATGATCACTTGTTGTATACCCAGGTTCCGCGCCAATGTTGTAGCATGTAGTCCACCAGCTCCTCCAAAAGAAAACAAACTAAATCCAATTGGGTCAAAACCTCGCTCAACAGATATGACCCTCAATGCTCTCTCCATTTGAATATTTACAACGTCAATCACACCATAAGCGGCCTGAATAGGAGAAAGAGTTAATTTCTTAGCTAATTTTGATATAGCAGAATAGGCGCGTTCAGGAAAAATTTCCATCTGACCACCAAGAAAATAATCAGGGATTAGACGGCCTAATACAAGATTAGCATCCGTAACTGTTGCTTGGGCAGAATTTCCATAACATGCAGGACCTGGATCAGAACCAGCGCTTTGTGGACCTACCCGCAATGACCCCCCAGCATCGACCGATGCAATTGATCCACCTCCCGCTCCGATGGTGTGAATATCCAATAAAGGAATGTGGATTGGACAGCCTCCTACAACGGCGTCTGTTGTGAGAGTTGGTTTTCCATGTATCAGGGATACATCGGTGGAGGTGCCACCCATATCGAAGGTGATGATTTTTATAATTTTCCCAGGAGTACTTTTCTGGTCATCCGCCAATATAGTGCTGGCGATATGTTGTGCGCCAACAATCCCTCCGGAAGGTCCGGATAGTATACAACGCACTCCATTTTGCTTGGCCTCAGATAGGCTGATCATTCCACCATTGGATTGCATGATTTGCAGATTGGAATTAGGTAGGAACTGTTGAAGTTTCGAAAGATAGTTATCTAAAATTGGTGAGACATAAGCATTAACAACTGTGGTGCTTGTGCGTTCATACTCCCTGTATTCGGGTAAAATTTCCCATGAGGCGGAAACAAACCATCCTTTTTTACGGAGGTTTTCAACTATCAGCTCTTCATGATGGGGATATAAGAAAGAAAATATCAAACAGACTGCAACTGATTCAACGCCACTTTCTGCCATCAATTGTGATATTTCCTCTACAACGTTAACATCCAATTGTTCTACAACAGCGCCATGCGAATTTATACGCTCACCGACCTCGTACCGAAGATCTGATGGAACCAATACTGGTATTGGTTTTTCTGACCAATCGAACAAATTGAGACAATTCTGCCGGCCAATTTGAATGACATCTCTAAAACCCTTGGTTGTGATTAAGGCAGTGCGCGCACCTTTTCTTTCCAACAGTGCGTTGGTGGCAACTGTGGATCCATGGATGATCTGTGCATTTTTTCCTGATGAAACTTGATTGATCCCTTGCAAAACGGTATTTGCTAGATTCGATGTATCGGAAAGCAGTTTAAATGTGTATATCCTGTTATCTTCTGGATCATAGATAACGAAATCAGTAAATGTACCCCCGATATCAATGCCGATACGCACCATAATAACTCAGTATAGAATATCCATTTGAAATTTACAAGGGAAGGAACGATTGATTAAAAAAATGATGATTGGTAAACGGGTAATTTGCCATTGATCACAATAAATGGCGCTGCACGTTTGGTGTTTACACCCAATCCACGCAATTCAGCAAGATTTGTAATTTGATTATTAATTCGGGTTTGTAAGATAGAGTTTACACTCTTTGGGCCGATACCTGGGATACGTAAAAGTAAGTTTTTATCTGCATGATTAATCTCAATCGGTTGATTTGTGAGATTTTCCTTAGCCCATGCATATTTGGGATCCACATCTAATGGTAGTTGACCCTGTTGATTAAAAGGTAAATCTTCCAGATTGAAACCATAATCACGCAATAAGAAAGAAGCTTCATATAGTCGATGTTGTCGCACCAGAGATCCTGGAGGTATATTTTCCAATGGAGTGTCAGATATTGGGTTAAAACTTGAATAATAGGTACGTTTTAATTGTAGCTGGCGATAAAGATATTCGGTTGTAACCAATAATTCAAGATCTGACTCACCAACTGCGCTTACTACAAATTGTGTTACTGATGTTGGCCACTTCCCATTCCATCCCTTATGGGATGGTTTTGTCTTGCGAATTTGATTAATCCATTTTAGTGGATCCAAAAGTTCAGTAGTAAAAAATTTTCGTGGGGCAAGCTCTTTCAGATGTTTTTCGTTTGGAGCTTCCAGATTGATTGAGACGCGATCTGCCAGCTGCATAACCCGTTCCACCTGATCAAATTCAGCACCAGGCATTATTTTTAAATGTATATATCCACGAAATCCTAGCTTATACCGCAGAATATGAGCAGTATCGATTAGTTTATCCTGGGTGAATATTCCATTGTTAACAATTCCCGAGCTCAAGAAAATTCCCTCTGCAAGCCGAGCATGGTATAAAGCCATAAAAATTTTGGCGAATTCTTCCGGTTTGAAAGTGGCGCGCTCAAAGTCTCTTCCAGCCCGAAAGGGGCAATAATTGCAATTCCGCTCACACACCGATGATAATTGTGATTTAAGCAAGGTGATAGTCTTACCGTTTGGTAAGGCAGCATCACTTACGGAAATCTTATCCTGATGGCGTGATGTTACTGGGGGACAAATGGTATCCTCTGTAGGCTCCAGATGCATTTGTGATGTAAGTAATTTTAGACGATCATATACTTCCATACAATAATTATAGAACAATAGTTCTAGTTGTCAATAGGAAATATAACCAGCCTTTATGCATTACTCATAAGGCAGGTCAGTTAAGTTATCTCCGTTTATTTACTCCCCATGAGACTGCAATAATCGATAAAGTGATTTTCTTGCAAGGATATCTGTGCTGACCATGCCATGAACCTTTTTACCTTCAGTGACCGGCATTGCAGATATTTCATAGTACTCTAGCTTACGTACGAGATCCAATATGGGATCATCTAGTTTAGCAGTAATCACCGATCGGGTCATAACCTGTTCAGTAGTAACTGTTTCTAGAGGACTTCGTGAGGCGGCTTTGGTGATATCCCAGTTGGACACCACTCCCACCAATTCATTTCGAGAATTAATCACAGCCAGGATTGGACATCCAGTTTCTACCAGGAGTCGCGCTGCTTCTTGGGCAGTGCTTGATACCTGGATAGTGATGATCGATTCCATAATATCGGCTGAAGTACGGTCCTTTTCACGTGAGGTGATACGGCTTATACTTATACTCTGAGCAGCCTCGCACGGAAGAATATCTGGGTCTGATAGTAGCTTATCGACCAACTCATGCATATTTCTCTTGATCACTTCATCACGAGCACGCTCAGCTGAAATTAATCGTTTTTCTGCTAATTCTTCAAATTCGACGGAATGATCTTTCAGCCAAGTTTCGACTCTTTGAGTATCACCTAATAATTCCTCAGGAATTCTTAATTTATCGGGTGTTTTTATTAAGTGTTCTTGCGCTGCAAATATCACCCCACCAGAATTTACTAGATAATCTGGAACGATCAGTATACCTCTTTGCCGGTAGACCTCGCGCTCCATTCTTGAACGGGCATATCTTCGTTCTGGATCAGGAGAATAAGTATTTGCACCTTCAATAACTACTTTCCAGGTTCCCATGTGTTCAGTAGTCATTGATGGATTTGTTGCATCTGTGGTGTCTAAATAGTTGGCTATCGGAGCAGCAGGTATAAAACAAAAAGCGGATTCCCTCAAAAGATCTTCAGGAAAACTAGAGTATTTTGTTGAAGTGCTACCAAAAGCAAGATTAATTAGATTATCCTTATAATACGGTTTTGAGGCACTACCATACTTTTTCCAATAATCGAATAAATCACCAACCGGTAATCCTAATGGATCATAAAGATATCCAGACACATCACTAATCCCAGTTATTCGAACCTGTGGCATCCGTTTGTTCAATGACCTGGCCGTATGTGCTCCAACAGCGCCAAAACCCTGGATTAGGATGGTGATATTTTCAGGATCAGGGATAGAAATAGTCGAAAATTGGGGTAGTACATGTAAACGAGGCATTTCGTGTATCAAGGCTTCGAGGGCAATGGCCAAACCTACACCTGCAGCTCCAAGCTGGTCAATCCGATTACCACCCATCTCAACAGGTTTCGATAAGGCGTTATCCAAACCATTCATGCTGGCAATGATTTTCATATCTGCATCGTTAGTGCCAACGTCCGGCCCAGGTAGGTAGATGTCGCGATAGTGGAAAATTAGTCGCGAAAACCGTCGAACAATTTCTTGGTGAATTTCATGAGGCAAATTAGCGTCCGCTATTATGCCGGCTTTACCACCACCATAGGGCAAATTGGCTGCAGCATTCTTTAAAGTCATCCCTCTGGCAAGATTAAATATCGTGCTGGGCATCAGGTCGGGAAGCATGCGGATTCCACCCATTGATGGTCGACCCATGGCAAGGTTATCTACAACAAGATAACCTCCAACTTCCAATTTAGAATCTTCATCCCAAATGCAAGACAATACTTTTGGTCCTAAACTATCAACTTCGATACCAAGCCTGCCCAATCGATCGACATCTAATGGACCAAAGTTTATAAAACACATTCCATCTTCACAAACAAGGCGACTTTGCCATGTTTGTTCAGGAATATGCGCTCTTAGGAACAACTCCATCTGTTTTGGGATCATTCGTCACCTATTTATGAAGATTTTGAGCTGCAATAAAAGAAAGTCCATTTTGAGTTAATGCTAATGCAGTATGATTCGCTGCATCAAACTTATCCATAAAGTTGATTTCCAGATTTTCCCAGTCACCAGAATCAATCACTTCACTTTTATCTCGAAAATAATCTAGAATATCCGAAGGGTGCAGACGCGTTTGATCTATCTCAGGATCCCCACCTTCATGTTTGGCAGAAATATTAGCCACATGATCTGCCAGTTGGATTAATTCATCTCGGCGGTCATAGGGTTGACGAACAATACTTTTCCAGGTCTCGGTGATGTGATGCTCAAATCTCACTACATCCTCAAACCCAAAGTCTTTACGAAATTGTGCGGTAATTTCAAGGGTCTCGTTATTTACCGAGTTGCTCCAATTAAATCCAATAAGTGGAGAAGTACCATCATCCCTTGAAAATAGTTTGGCTCCAATTAGCGTCCAAAGTCCTGCGTACGGATTATCATTCCCCATAAACACGGAAATTTTAAATTCGATATTTACTCCAATACGATATAAGAAATATCCCAGTAAAACAGTGCCTGGATTAATATTCAGTACTTGACGAACTCCATAATTCGTATAGTAATACAAGAATTCATCCAACCATTTAAGTGCATAGTGGTTCGGTTGGCCAACGCCTCCAAAGTATCCTGTGATCGTTGCTGGACCACCCAAGTGAATATTAGATCCGTCTGTTCCCTTAGTATCTAGGGTTTCCACATAGGAAGCACCGATAATTTTCATGGCTGCAGCTATTGCAGGCAGGTCACCATCTAATTCCTGTTCTTTCATTTTCCGAACTTTAATAAACCGTCCTGGCATCAATTGTTGTTTGTCGATCGCCTTTTTGGCAGCCGCAATGACCCAGGGGAAATACTGACATGCACTGACCTCCAAGGTAACTGCAAAATCATCGTGAAAATTCATGGTTTTGGATTTTTCTCCCAATGCTTTTTCACGGTAGTCAGCCACGCTGATAAATGCTGATTTCTCACGTTGTTGCTCCAACCATTCAAGATCTTTAAGATATTCTGGTTTTGTTGTTTCGACCTTTTTAAGCAATGTTACAAGTTGTCCTGCTTGATCTGCTTTATTATTGATCTCCTCGGGTGTTCCGTATTTTTCTACCACCTTTAGGAAATCATTGATTACCCTCATGTCTGGGTTCAGCAAGATAGCATTCAATGCATCAAGCCTTGAAGGATCAATTTTTAGAAGTTGACGGATCTCCTCATCCATTTTGATTATCCTCCTCAATAATAAATTTTGAAATCAGATCCAGATTTACTTTATGAATGAAAATTAGTCTACTGTTAGGGTTTTACTTAAATTTTTTGGATAATCCGGATCAAAACCGCGTGCTAAGCTGATACGATATGCCAATAGCTGTAGTGGAATAATTGCTAGAATTGGATAGTAATTTTGATTGGATTTAGGAATGGAGATCATTCCGTTGGCATTGGATCGTAAACGCAGGTTTTCTTCACCAATCACAAGAGTTTTTGCCCCTCTACAGGCAACTTCATTTATTCCACTAACAATCAAAGAGACATCTTCGGAACTGGCAACAAATATAATTGGATAGTCTTCTCGTACTGCAGCCAATGGACCATGTTTGAACTCGGTAGATAATAATCCTTCGCAGTGAATATCTGTGACTTCTTTAAGTTTTAGAGCTCCTTCAAGAGCAACTGGATAGGTAGATCCATATCCTAAAATGTATGTGCTTTTCCAATGATCAAGCAAACTCTCCAGATTATTTAATTGTTCAACCGATGAAGTGATTGTTTTCTCGATTAATTCAGGCAGATCTAACAAACCTGCCGTACTTAGCCTACCCATTTTTAAGGCAAGGAAGAGGAATGATATCACCTGGTTTGTGTATGTCTTTGATGCTGGGACACTAATCTCGTAACCACAGGTTAATGGAAGATAGATTTCTGATGATTTGGTTAATGTTGATCCAATGACGTTTACTAAGCCAAATATCTGCATTCCCTTGGTTTTTGCCACTGCCAGGGCATTTAATACATCTTTCGTCTCGCCACTTTGACTTACAAATATTCCAATATCATCAGGATTTAGAGTAGCTGCATACTGAGAGATGAATTGTGGCGCTAAAACAGGTATGGCTGGTTTCCCTGCCAGGTTTGCTATGTAATATGAACCCAACACACAGGCATGGTAACTTGTTCCACAACCTATTAGATAAATATGCCTGGCCTTAAGTAACCTCTCAGCCATCAGAGTTACGCTTGTGGATTTTTCCAGTAGGTGAATCAGCTCTCGTGCGACCTGTGTTTGTTCGTGTATTTCCTTAAGCATAAAATGAGCATATCCACCTTTTTGGGCCGTCTCCATATTCTCGGTTATCGTCTCATAACGTCGGTTAATTATCCTTCCGTCGTTCACACTGCGTATCTCGATCCCTCCGTGCTGGAGAATGACGATTTCTCCATCATCAATGAACAAAACTTCGTTAGTAATTGGAAGTATGGAAGGTAAATCGGAAGACACGCATGTCAGGCCATTTGAAATGCCTGCTACTAATCCAGAACCTTTCTTAAATGCATATAACTTTTCATCTCCTTTTATACCGATCACAAAGGAGTAATCCCCCATAAGATCCACGTAGGCTTTTCTGATCGCATCAATAATGTCATCGCCTCGGTTTAGATATCGTTCAACAGCGTGAACACAAGTTTCACCATCGTTTTCGGATCTCACTATCATTCCTTCTTCGATGAATTGCTGTCGTAGCTCGAGGTTGTTCACCACATTCCCATTATGGGCACCAACCATTAAACCCTTAGAATCCAGATGAGGCTGAGAATTTGCCTGTGAAGGCACTCCAAATGTCGCCCACCGGAGCTGGACAATTCCTCGACTTCCAATCATGTCGTTGAAATTCAACCTGG
The DNA here is from genome assembly GCA_963822175.1 of uncultured Chloroflexia bacterium. Lineage (GTDB taxonomy): Bacteria > Chloroflexota > Anaerolineae > Anaerolineales > UBA4823 > FEB-25. The sequence continues at coordinate 100,991 of CAWGGJ010000010.1, forward strand.
AGGATACTTCATCTACCTTGCCTATATCTTTCTTTAATGAGATATCACCATTCTTGGAGAGTGTGGCACAACCAACAGAATCATATCCACGATAAGATAATCGTTTTGCTGCTTCAACTAATATAGGTCCCAATAAACGTTCTTCTTTTGTTATTATGCCAAATATTCCACACATAGGTATCCCTTGTATCGATTTAACAGTATATCAGATAAAAGAAAAGCGATTAGTACTCTGATCAATGCTTTCGCAACACTAAAATAGTCATTTAATATACATACGGAGATTTAAACAGAAAATGCCAGCATCTCAAAATACAGATACAGGCATTTCTCTTAAAGCTATATGAATTTCCTATGCTTTAATAATGCAATCTACAGGGCAAACCGATACACACTGTTGTGTATCAAAATGGCCAACACACTCAACACATGTAGAAAGATCAATCACATAAATCGTATCACCTTCAGTAATCGATTCTGTCGGACATTCCGGAACGCAAGCACCACAAGAAATGCATTCCTCTGTTATTTTCATTGCCATGACTATTTTCTCCTTATTTGGATAATTAATTTAGATCTGTTCTATTCCAAATACTGTGTATAGATTACTAAACCTCGATTAATGCGTCAAATGACAAATATCATGATTTTAAATGACGTATGTGACGCTGTAACAGTGTTTCAATCCACTTTAATCTATCACCGAGAATATATTTAATAGGCTAAGTATTATTAATCGCGCTTATTAATCATCGTTTCGGTTAGGTTTCGGATATTTTAGATCACTTCCCCGCATTATCGTATCTTTTCCATAAGCGTTCTCGGATACTATCGACTGCAGTTAAGAGATTAGAATCTTTTTTATCCGTTTTATCCCATAGACTAAGTTGATAGGGATTATTTTCGAAATTTGTTACCCCAACTCCCAGTAAGCGAACAGGTTTCCCTTTTTGCCATACAGAGTTAAACAAATCTTTGGCAGACGAATATATCTCATTATCATCATTGGTCGAATGCGGTAATGTCACCTGCCTGGATAAGGTGGTGAAATTTTGCCACCGTAATTTTAATCTAATTGTATTGCCTGAAAGATTTTTCTTTCTTAAACTGCGCCCAACACTTTCAGAAAGTTTATGCAAAGTCTCGTACAAGTATTGCATGTCATCAACATCCCGCACAAAGGTTGTCTCATTGCTAACAGATTTTAAATGATGGCTGGTATGGAATTTTGTTTCATCAATCCCTTGTGCCCGCTTATAAAGTTCATCTCCGTATTTTCCAAAATGCTTTGTACGTTCTTCTTCTGGCCAACGAACGATATCACCAATCGTATGGATGCCTAAACTGGACAATCTGGCTGAAGTTTTCGGTCCAATTCCCCATAAGGCTTGCGTCGGCAGAGGAGCTAAAAATTCTGCTTCAGTTCCTGGGGGTACCGAAGTAATCGCTCGTGGTGGAAGCTTAGAACGTTTTGAAGCTTTACCAACATCTGTAGCGATTTTCGCCACCAATTTATTCGTTGCCACACCGATGGAGCAAGGAAGATTAAAGTTATCCCAAATATATTGCTGAATTGATCTTGCTAATTTTTCACCAGGGTCTGGAATATCACTCAAATCAAGAAAAGCTTCATCAATTGAGACCTGTTCGATAATCGGTGTCAACGTCTTTAAATAATCCATCACCTGTTTGGATATTTTTCCATAGTCAGCGTGTCGGTTGGATATTGTTATTAAATTAGGGCATAGCTTGATGGCACGGCCCATAGCCATCGCTGAATGAACCCCGTACATACGGGCAGCATAGGAGCAGGATGCAACTACCCCTCGCTCATCAGGTCGTCCTCCTACGGCAAATGGTTTTCCACGTAGTGAAGGATCATTATTTTCTTCAACTGAACAAAAAAAAGCATCCAAATCGAGATGAAGTATTTTTCTCGTCATTTACTCATATTTTAAGGCAGTCACTGGAACCATCGTAGCTGCACGCAAAGCAGGGTATAAACCTGAAAGAAGACCAATCAATGTGGCAAAAACAAGGGCAAATAATGGTAACCATAATGGTGTAAATACTGCAGTTGATGGCGGAGGACCTCCCTGTTGAGCAGATTGACCAGCAAGATAGGATAATGCAAATACATTTATTACCTGGCCTGCACTCCAACCTAATAAAACACCACCCAATCCACCTATAAAACCAATTCCTGCGGCTTCACCTAAAAAGATGCTCAACACATCTCTATTTGTTGCACCAACTGCCTTCATTAATCCAATTTCACGTGTTCTCTCAAGGATGGCCATTGCCATCGTATTTGCGATCCCGATCGCTGCAACGAGAAGCGCAATTGCTCCAACACCACCAAAGATCACCTGGAGAATTAAGAAAAAACTATTAATCCCCTGAACATAGGATTGTGGTGTATATGCTTGAAAACCCAGCTGGGTGATTTGATCGCTGATATCCAATACCTGATCCACATTTTCGACATTAACAACAAGTTGATTGTACCCGTCACGATCACGATTAATTCGTCTGCCAGTGAACCATTCATTGTAATTTGTCACATCGCTCAGTGGCATATAAATCGAATAATCAGATTCTCCTTTGGATTCCTGTAAAACACCAGTGATACGGAGTGGTAATGATTTACGAATTTCATTACCTTCTTGGTCGTACTTTATTAGTATCAATTTTAGGGTTTGACCTAATAGATCTGGTGGGCTTGGTGTTTCTTGTCCTGGACGCCATTGAGGATCATAAAATTGACTTGAAACCATGGAACCAATAACAGCAGTTCCTTTGGATAGAGTGTTGTCACCACCAGCAAGATCAACTCCAAGGAAGCTTAAATCTTGTGCTCCAACGCCAATAATTCCAGCATAACTCTCCAGGCGATTAGATTTAAGCATCGAACCACCTTGAATATAGTCTCTTGGAATGACAGAGCTAACCCCAGGTATTGATGAAATCTGCTCGATGGTGTCATCAGTGATTAAATTTTGGACGGATGGAGCCATATATCCCCCACCACCGCCTCCGTAGGAGGCGACTTTTACTTCTTCGTAATTGGGGTAGACTTGGATCTGTGATAAATCACCAATACCATAGAGTTGTTGGGTAGCATTTTTTTGTAAGCCGATTGCTAACGATACCAGAACCACGACAGCTGCAGTTCCAATAATAACTCCAATTGCAGTAAGTGCAACGCGGGTTTTCCGCCTACCAAGGTTATCAATGATGAGCGAAACTAAATCAAATAAGCTCATGGGCACCCTACATTGGGATTACTAAATGTGTTATGGTCCTTTCAGCGGTGGTTGGGCAGGGATAATAATGGGTTGATCTTCAGTAGGCGCTTTTTCGATGGGTTGGAAATTATCTGATGGTTGTGGAGTATTCAAAGCACTGTCAAGACCAATTAATCCTAAAATGAAGCGCCATAATTTTTGTAAAAAAGTCTCCGGTTGGGTTGGGATTACTTCACCGTTGCCGGTTTGACCATCTTCAAAGGGTGGTTCAATGATTGGTTGTTCCATCACTTCAACAGTAAGTGTTTCTGATATAACTTGTAGTTGATTAAAATCATCTGTATAGTCAATTGTAACTACCAGGTCGGCCGATCCAGGTTGGTCGGGAACGTAGCTGGCGTCCAAAGTAAAATATCCGCCTGGCTCAAGTGTTCCAATCAGGATGGAATTATTGCTGAGTTGACCAGAATCAGTGCTTACACGCATATTCCCCAGGATAACACTGTTCCGACCGAGGTTTACAACCTGTAAAGGAAGAATATTTGGTTGTCCAACGAATAGGGGAGACACTTCTTGATAAAAATCGATATCTACCATTGGTATACGGTAAACCAAAAGTGTGATTACCTGATCATCGGTATAGGAGTGATTGTTCGCATCCGTGTAAACAAATGAAATCTTCAATGGGTAAGCACCTGGTGCAGTACTCGTATTAACAATCAGTGTTTGCTCTGCAGAGAGATTACTATCAGGAACAAGATCGCCCAATGATTGCACATTTGAAGATCCAATTGGAGCAAAGTTAGTAAATTCTCCAGCTCCTCCGGATATTCCCCCGGGCTGTTGTGTTCCGGTATCACCACTTGAGCTGCTATTTCCACCTCCTACGATCATTGTGATACCCTTAGCTGTAGAGTTCCCCATATTCTCAATTATCATGGTTAAGGTGAATTGAGAACCAGGTTGAAGAGGGGTGACATCAGATGAATAACTTGTGATCACCAGTTGTGGTTTTACTGATGGCGTCGGACTTGCGGTTGGTGTAGGTGTAGAAGTTGACCATGTTGAGTAAGATTGATACACAGGTAATGTGATCACAAATGTTTCGTTATACAAACCACCCGATTCATCAGAATATGTGACGAGAATATTGCCTGAGACAATTGTTTCCCAGAAATTTGTACTTAGTAGAAGAGGTTGGGCAAAATCGAGTCGATTTCCAGGAGCGATCTCACCAACTGCGACTACACCACCAGTCTCACGCGGGATTAAATCTCCGGGAATAAAAGTCGCAACGATATTCTTTGCATAATGCTGACCTGCGTTATATAAAGTCACGTACAACGAAAAAGAATTTCCTGGTGAGATCTTTTCCTGGCTAATAGTATAACTTTCAATGACCAAGACTGGACGCTCATAACTTGTAGGAGGCTCAGAAGTTGAAGTCACTGCTGCAGTAGGAGCTTGGGACGCTACAGTTAATGAATTAGGCAAGGATGCAGTTGATGAATCGGGATTGGTTACTATAAGTGTGTAGATACCAGTTGGTATACCTGCTGGTACTACCGACAGTAAAGTTGTACTTGAAAAATACGATGTACTGAGTGAACCATAACCATCTAAAGACACCACTGCACCTAGAATAAAATCATTACCAGTAATAGTAATCGTATTGTTCATAGAATTCGATATTGAATTCGGTGTCACACTGTTGATCAATAGGGCAGCCTGGGCTGGTGAGGGAGCACTAATTGAAAAGATAAATGTAATTATTATTAGTGCTAGTCCAATAAAATTTGAAGTTTTTCTTTTCATGATAATAAAACCTTTTTTATATGCGCATTGATCTCTAGACGATTAAATTAGTGAAATCGTACTCGCTGGTAAAATAGAAGCAAGGTTATATTCCTCTTCAGAGACAATTTTTCCATCAAGAAGGAAATAGTGATGTGTTGCGAATTGTTTCATCCTTGTGTCGTGTGAAACAACGAGAACTGAATGACCATTCTTATGTAATTCAGACAATAAGTGCATAATATTTGACCCGCTGGACGAATCTAAGTTGCCAGTTGGTTCGTCTGCTAAGATTAATTGTGGATCATTGATCAGCGCTCGGGCAATTGCTACTCTTTGCTGTTGTCCACCAGATAATTCTGTAGGTTTATGCATGATCCGGTCGTCCAAACCCACTTGTTTGAGCACGTTAATCGCCCGGGTAGTCCGCTGTTGTTTTGTCGTATGACTGAAGCGCATAGGGAATGAAACATTCTGTAAGGCTGTCATACTTGGTATAAGATTAAACGATTGGAATATAAAACCAACTGTTCTTCGCCGATAGCTGGCTAATGCATTTTCATCAAGGTTTTGTAATGTTTGACCATTAATTTCTATGCTTCCTCTAGTTGATCGATCCAATCCACCCAATAGATATAAAAGTGTAGATTTTCCAGATCCAGAAGGTCCCATTAATACGGTAAATGAATTCGGCTCCAGCAATAAATCCACACCTGCCAAGGCACGGACAATCGTCGGACCCATTTTAAATTCTTTATATATTTGAGACATTTTCACAAATGGATCGGACATATATTTTGTGGGTTCGGTTGAAAAATGGCTAAAAGAAAAATGGTCTTGTTATGGTCAGGTTTCCAAGAAGTGATCCCAGGTATGCAATACCTACCCGTAAAATTACAATTACCAGAACAGAAATTATTACGCTAAAAAAAGACTTGCTCCGACTTAGTCCTGTAGAAAGTCGAGTGCCGAGGATTAAGAGCGCGATTTGCCAAATCATATATATATCGATTAGTCTAAACATTTGACCAAGCAATAACGACCAGCCGGTCTCTCCTGCTGGACTGAAACCTGACATGCCTGGACTAGTAATCAATTTTTGGGCAGCGAGAATATATATAATTTGTATAAGCTCACGCAAACCCAATGGCAAACTAGCCCAGGCTACTATGTTTAGTGAAATAGCTGTACTTCCACGACCACCAAAAAGTGTGGTAACTAAATGCAATATCCCACCGAGGATTAACCAACTTAACCAAATCCCCAATGTTGCCACAATTGAGGGTAATACATAAGTAAAAACCGGACCTTGAGTAGACTGTACGGCTTGTAAATACTGGGCTTGCTGTTCAGGGGTGTAATACTGGAAATCCGGTGGATAGGTGATTTCTCCATTAGCTGCAGCCTGGTTTTTTAATCTACCTTCTACTAACACGTTAATAACAACCATAAACGATAGAATGAGGAGTGGAGTGAGCCATACAGCATTTGTATATGATGAAATTCGCTCAAATGCTCTTTGTGGGTGAAACAAAACTTCGAGTATCCAGGAATAATTTATTCTATTGCTTTGTTCTGCAGTTTTCATTTCAGCCATAGGAATACCTTGGAATTATGCTAATCAGGATTGTGTCTTGATTTCAGGTTAATCCTGGCTATCCAAATCATCTTCCACCTGGTCAAGATGATATGGTAAGCGCAGACCTAGCCAAACTACCATCAGGCTTACTTTATCTATACTAATTTCTGAATTTGGATAAAGCTGAGTAAAACTCTTGTAGAGAGTTTCAAAATCCTGTCCCTTTGGCCATCGGGTATAAAAACCAGGCATTTTTGACCGATCCATCTTTATAGGAAGAATTGGCCACTCATTTAAAAAATTGACGGATAGACTTTCAATGTTTATCTCGTCAGTTTCAGATAGCACCTTCCAATTTTGGGATTTAAGCAGAAGGTATATTTGATCTCGTAATTCAGAATGGTATTGTGCCCAACCCGAAAGGATTGCTGCCACCAAATCAGGGCTTTTCTCGAATGCTTTTGATGTTGGGAGGACTTTCACAAGTGCAGGTGCCTTATCACTGCTCCGAAATCCAGGAATCGTGACATTTTTCTTTATCTGATGATTCAATTCAGTTGATAATGCTTCTGGCAAAGATTCTTGATTGGTTAAGGTTTCTCGAATTACGGTCAATCTGAAATCGGGACGCATAAATTCATTGATTGCATGAAAGGGTAGGAATTCAGTTTTTTCTGGCATAATTATTTTTTCAAATTGGCGATAATTTTAATTGATAGTATACCAAATCATTTACTGATGCAAAAATTAGCACCATTAATATGTGTTGTTTGGGATAGGATATCCATAGTTAATAAACCTGGTAATTAATATATTTGAATGGAAATATCTGTGAATATTAAAAACAACAAACTGACTCCTAAAAATCTGAACCAACCAAACAATTAATATGTGTGCAAGGTAAAGATCGAGATTTGCACATAGGAAACAAAGAGATTGGATATAATAGACAGATTAGAACTTAATAAATAACGAGTTAAGATTATTTTCATTGGAGGACACAATGTTAAAAGTTGAAAAAATCGATACAAATGATAAAGCCATGGTGAAGCGGTTTACCCGGATTCCCTATCGGTTATACGCCAACCACCCACAATGGGTACCACCTCTCTTTATTGATGCCGAGACTCAATTAAACCGTAAGAAACATCCTTTCCATGAACACAGTGATGCAGATTTTTTTATTGCAACAAAGGATGGGCGTGATGTTGGCAGAATTGCAGCTCTAGAAAATAAACGTTTTAATGCCTATCATAAGACAAACCAGGCACAATTTTATCTATTCGAATGTGAAGACGATCAAGAGGCAGCGAATATCCTTTTTGAGAGGGTTTTTGAGTGGGCAAAGAACAAGGGACTTGATCGTATTGTCGGTCCGAAGGGGTTTGGAGCATTAGATGGATACGGGATCCAGGTAGAGGGATATGAGCATCGACAGATGATGACTATGATGAATTATAACTACCCGTATTATGTTAAGCTAATCGAGAATATTGGTTTCACAAAAGAAGTCGATTTTGTTTCATGTTATATGAGCAGGGAATCATTTCATCTTTCTGAAAGGATTTATCGAATTGTCGAACGGGTGAAGACCCACAGTAATTTAGGTGTAGCTCGATTTGAAACAAAAAAGGATTTACGGTCTTGGGCGAAAAGAATCGGAAAACTGTATAATGACTCGTTTATTAATAATTGGGAATATTATCCACTAACCGACAGAGAAATTCAGTTTCTACTCGAAAATATATTACAAGTAGCAGACCCAAGACTGATTAAAATAATTACACACAATGAAACAGAAGCGATTGGTTTCTTATTTGGTTTTCCCGATTTATCTGCTGCATTGCAACGCGCTAAAGGTCGATTGTTACCATTTGGCATAATCGATTTAATGATGGAGATGAAAAAAACAAAATGGATATCTCTCAATGGAGCTGGAGTATTACCAGAATTTCATGGCATTGGTGGCAATGCATTATTGTACGTTGAGATGGAAAAAACACTAAATGAATACAACTTTGAACATGCAGACCTTACCCAAGTAGCAGAAACTGCGGTTGAAATGAGGCACGATTTAGAAAATGTTGGCGGTAAGGCATATAAGAATCACCGTGTCTATCAGAAACATATATAAGAATATTGTTTCTTTGTAATTACATTATATATTTAGCCAGTAAGAAAAATTCCTTCCATGCACCTTGATGGGAGGAATTTTATTAATCAATTTATTCTGTGTTAGACTAAAACACAAATAGAACCTGAGGCTGTAAGTATACACGAGGTATTATGCAACCATTCCTGCAGGTAAACCTTTCTAATCGGTCAATAAACAGAATTGATATTCCTCGAACCTGGCAAACTCTATTTATTGGTGGCGCATCGTTGGGAGCGAGAATTCTATACAAATATCTCACGCGTAGTTTGGACCCATTATCAGCAGAAGCACCGTTATTATTTATAAATGGTCCATTGTCTGGAACAGCTGGACCTGCTGTAGGTCGTTTTGTTGTGTGTGCCAAATCGCCAGCAACCGGACTATGGGGAGAATCTAATTGTGGAGGTTTTTGGGGACCGGAACTACGGATGGCCGGATACGATGGTTTATTGATCATAGGGAAGTCAGAGGCACCAGTCTACCTTACGATTAATAATGAGAAGATTGAATTTCGATCTGCAATGCACCTGTGGGGAATGGATACATATTCGACCCAGGCAGCTTTAAGAAATGAGGTAAATTTTAAAAATCCCCGTATCGCTGTGATTGGACCAGCCGGCGAAACCAGGATCCCTTTTGCTCTAATTCTGGCTGACCACGGAAGAGTAGCTGGACGTACTGGAATGGGTGCTGTGATGGGATCGAAGAACCTGAAAGCAATTGCAGTGAAAGGTTCTGGTAAAGTACCTGTATTCGATATAGAAAAATATGGGGTAATTAGGTCTATTGCAAACCATGAATTGAAAACTGACCCTTATACAGAAGTTATGCACGACCTGGGATCTGCAGGACCCTCTGATTATTTTGATTATTTGGCAGATATGCCAAAAAAGTATTTTCAAAATGGAACTTTCGAAGGTGCTCCAAAAATCTCAGGACCTAGTATTGCTGAGAGCATTTTGGTGGGTACAAGTGCTTGTCATGCATGTGTGATCGCTTGCGGCAGAGTCGTGAAATTAGAAGATGGAGAAAAGAGAAAAGGACCCGAGTATGAAACATTAGTAGGATTTGGGCCTAATTTATTGAACGATGATCCAGTAAGCATTACCAGATTGGGTGAATTATGTGACAGATATGGAATGGATACGATCAGCCTGAGTAACACGTTGGGTTTGGTGTTTCGATTAAACGAAATTGGAGCAATAAAAGCTGAAAACTCAAATGGAGTAAAACTAGAATGGGGAAATCCATATAATATAGAAAAGTTGATCCACCAGACTGCAAGTCGAGAGGGCTTGGGTGAATGGATCGCAAAGGGTGCAAGAGAATTAGCGAAACATTTCGAGAATCAAGATGAAGCGATACAGGTGAACAACTTAGAAATCCCTTACCATGATCCTCGAGGTTCAAGTGGTATGGCTTTGGTCTATGCAACCTCACCAAGAGGAGCATGCCATAATCAATCGGATTATTATTTAATTGATATGGGACAAGTATTAACCAGCATCGGGATGGAAAAATATTCCCGACATGCAGGTGCAGAAAAGGTTAAGAATGTAGCTATTCATCAGGATTGGCGCACGATAGCAAACTCCCTGGTCATGTGCCTATTTGCCAATGTTCCACCTGAAACTGTTCTTGATTTGATCAATCCTGCCTGCGGTTTGGATTGGTGCATGAAAGATTTGCTAAATTCAGGAGAACGAGGCTGGAACCTGAAAAGAGTTATAAATGTTCGTTTAGGGTTAAGGCGAGAGAATGATAAATTGCCAAAAGCGTTACTTCAACCATATAAAGATCACCCAGAAGGGGCAGATGGATTCGTACCTGATTTCGAAAACATGATAACAGCATATTATCAGGTCCGTGGCTGGGATCAAGGGTCTGGTTTTCCCAATAAAGAAAAACTTATTTCATTGGGATTAGGATGGACAGTGGAGGATGTATGGTGAAATTATTTTCAGTTGTCGAAATGCAATTGGTAGAGCGCGAGGCAAATCGTAATGGAATCTCTTATTCCGACATGATGGAAAATGCAGGTAAGGGAATTGCAGATGAAATCGAACTTGCGTATAGCCATTTATCAAATAAGAATATATTTGCATTGGTTGGTTCTGGAAATAATGGCGGTGATGCATTAATTGCATTGTCACACCTTGCAAATAAAAATTGGAAAACCTGTGCATATATTGTTCGGAATCGAGATACGAATGATCCTTTGCTTGAGCGGTTAAAAAAACTAAATGGACGAATAATCTCAGTAGAAAATGATAAGCATTTTAGTGAACTGATTAAATTAATCAATACGAACTCTGTAGTTATAGATGGAATATTTGGGACAGGGATAAAATTACCATTGAGAGGTGAAACAGCACAGGTCCTTGGTTTTGTAAATGATCGATTGTCAGAGGTGATAACTAAAGTTAATGTAGTCGCCGTAGATTGCCCTTCCGGTGTCGATTGTGACAGTGGTGAGGTTGCTCCAGAAACGATAACTGCTGATATGACAGTTACCATGGCAGGGGTAAAACTTGGATTAATAAGATTTCCAGCAGCTAATATGACTGGAGAATTAAAGATAGCAAGTATTGGTTCAATAGAACAATTAGATGCATATAAACAAAATAAGAAATTTATGCTTACGAGCGATCACATAATAAAAATAATTCCAACTAGGCCTAGAGATTCACATAAAGGGACATTTGGCACAGCGTTTATCATTGCTGGTTCAGTCAACTATACGGGAGCAGCATTCTTAGCTGGTATGGCTGCATATAGGTCAGGGGTTGGTCTGGTGACAATGGCTATACCAGAACCATTGCATTCAGCTCTATCTGGAGAATTTCCAGAATCGACCTGGGTTCTATTGCCGCACGAGAATGGGGTGATTTCTTCAGCTGCTGTTCCAATAATCAATAGAAACTTCAGTCGGGCCTCTGCTTTACTTATTGGTCCTGGCTTTGGTTTAGAAGACACAACCAGAGAATTCTTGATTAATTTATTTACCCAAGGTGCATTATCACGTGAAAGAAAAGCTTTGAAAAATGAACAAGGCAGCTCTTTATTGAATAAGGTACCAGTTGTCGTTGATGCTGACGGGCTTAAGTTATTAGCATCAGTTGAGCATTGGCCGGAATTGTTACATTCACCAGCAATATTAACTCCCCACCCGGGTGAGATGGGAGTTTTGACTGGTTTACCGATCGATAAAATTCAGGAGAACCGGATTGATATTGCTAAAAAATATGCGTCGATTTGGGGCCATGTTGTTGTATTAAAAGGTGCGTTTACCGTAATTGCTGATCCTAATGAACAGATCGCGGTGGTACCTGTAGCATCACCAGCGCTAGCAAAGGCTGGAACTGGTGATGTGTTAGCTGGTTTAATTGTTGGTTTACTTGCTCAGGGAATGAATGCTTTTGATGCGGCTTGTGCAGGAGCATGGATCCATGCAAATGCTGGCGTGCTTGCTGCAAAAGGCGTGGGTAATACTGCTTCAGTGATCGCTAGAGATGTATTAAATCAGGTTCAAAACGTGATGAGTGACTTATCAAGGCCAAATTAACCAAAATAACGGAACCCACAATACTAGATGGGTCCCGTTATCATTGGGTAAAAAGAATTAGCCTTCTACAGTTAAATCGGAAGCGCTGTCCAGGGTCTGATCAGTTGTTTTTTGACTTTCCGACGTGCCCTTGGATTTTGTAGACTGGTAAACTTCTTGGCCTTTTTTCTTCAGTTCAGCAGCTTTTTCTTGGGTTAATTTTGCTATTTCATCTGCCCTTGTTCTAGCTTCTGCTGCGGCGGCTTCGGCTTTAACTCGAGCTTCTTCTGCCTTTTCAACAGCTTTGTCTTTTAATTCAATACTGCGATCATGAATTAATGTACGGGTTTCTTCCCCAGATTGCGGGGCGAGAAGAAGTGCTGCAACTGCTCCAACCACTCCACCTACAACAAATCCTGCTAAGAAGGCACCAAAATCTGCATCACGTTCTGACATTGTGTTTTCTCCTTTCTTAATTTAGAAAATTATCGTTTTTTTGAAATATGCAAGATATCTGTTAATTGTTGAAAAACTGCAACAATTTCATTCAACTTGATAACTGGCTCTACAAGATTATCACTTAAGAATTTCGTTGTTCCGCGTAAGTTACTTACTGTTTCATTTGTTGAATTCAAAATAGGCTTAACTTCATTTTCCAGTAAATTTGTTAGTCGAGCTATTTGTATTATTAGGATTGTTAATGCTAATCCAGTGAGCATTGATTCAAAAGCCATCAGGATGATAAATATATCTCTTACTCGAGCTACGGTTTCACTTGATGTTAGTTCTGGATTGAGAAGAAAGTAAAGACCAACGACTAATAAAATCAGACTGATGATTACAATAATTCCTAATCCAATGATAATCATCTTTTGTCTGCGAAGCTCTTTTGGATCAGGAATTGAGCTTGGAATTAGTGGCTGATTTTCAATCTGGTCTGTATCCATTGACTAATAATTATACCATAGTGATTTTACGGGGATAATCAATAAGAAATTAGTGGAAAATGAGGATATTGCCTTTGAAAAAGAACAATAATAATTGTCTTCTTGACAAATAGTACATTGATTATATATAATATTTGTAGGAAACGGAAGAAAAAACTTATCCATATGTATGAAATAGACATTACGGATAAGAATATAATAAATTTACTTATGGAAGATGGTAGGATGTCAGCTTCCGAGATAGCTAGACGTATCGGGGGAATATCTCAAAGGGTAATTCGTTATCGCATCGAACGAATTGTCAAAGAAGGTTACATTCAGATCAGCGCAATCACCAATCCTAAATCTCTAGGATATTTAGTTACTGCAGATGTGTTTTTAGAAGTAGAGTCAGGTGCAATCATGGATGTCGCTAAAAAAGCATCAGAATATGAGTGCGTTAGTTATGTGGCATGCTCGATTGGCGATAGAGATATAAGCATCCAAATTGTTGGTCATGATACGAATGAAATATATGAATTTGTTACCAATGTAATTGGAAAAATCCCCGGAGTTCGAAAAACAACGACATCGATCGTTCCTCTTGTATTAAAAGACGTATACCAGTGGAGGATTCCGAAGTCATCTTGCGTAACAGAACTTATTAATTTGGAAACAAAAAAATAAGGAGAATATCGATGGGAACTTCACGAGTAAAATGCAATGAAATGCAGAAGAGAGCATTTAGATCCATTCCAATGGGGGTAAATTCAAATTTTCGATATTGGGGAGAAGATATCACACCTTATGTAGGTAAAGCCAAGGGAGCATATCTTTGGGATGTCGATGGAAATAAGTATATTGATTATCGCTTGGCATTCGGACCGATCATCCTTGGCCATGCGTATGATGAAGTAAATGCAAAAGTCCACCAAGAAATCGATAGGGTAGTTTTATCTGCTATGACCAGCGAGCTTGAACTTGATGTAGCAGAAATGATTATAGAAATGTGTCCTTGTGTCGAGATGGTAAGGTTTGCATGTTCTGGTACTGAGGCAACGATGCATGCGTTGAGGGTTGCCAGGGCATATACTGGACGCGAGAAAGTGATAAAGTTCGAAGGTATGTATCACGGATTCCAGGACTATACTTTATTTTCAACATACGCACCCGCTGAAGCATACGGGAATATTAATAATCCAATTGCGATTCCCTCCAGTTCAGGCATACCAAAACCATTAAATGATCTGATTATTACCCTTCCTTTCAACAACTTTGAGATTTTGGATAAAGTATTAAGAAGAGTGGGTAATGAGATCGCTGCTATCATCGCTGAACCTTGCATGGGAAATTGTTCTTCAATCGAACCAATCCCTGGTTTCCTGGAATACATTCGCGAGAAATGCACAGAGTATGGGATTGTGTTTATCCTCGATGAAGTCAAAACGGGATTTCGTATAGCAAACGGTGGAGCGCAAGAATACTATCACATCTTACCCGATATGGCTACTTATGCCAAAGCGCTGGGAAATGGTTTTCCTATTGCGGCATTTGGAGGCAAGAAGGAAATCATGGGCATAATAGGTCATGGCGTAGCCCAAGGAGGCACCTATAACAATAATATGCCGGGTGTTGCTGCTGCATATGCCACACTAAAATTATTGAAAGAGAAACCAATTCTTCAAACGATCGAAGTCCGTGGGAAAAAATTAATGCAAGGGTTAAAAAATCTCTTTGAGCAAGCAGGAATTCCAGCTAGTGTACACGGTTATCCTGCGATGCTTTCCTTTGCAGTAGGAAAAGAAAAAGTTGTCGCTCAACGAGATTGGCAAGAAACCGAACGAGAGTATTATCTGAGGTTGATGGATTATGCTATCGCTCGTGGGGTAATGCCAGACCATGATCCACGAGAACCTTGGTTTTTATGTTATTCCCATTCGGATTCGGACATTAGATGAAACTCTAAATGTAATGGGAGATGCGATTAGGGATGTGCCACGTTAAGATAGTTCTGTGCATAAAACAGACGTGAAATATTAAATACCAAGCCAGGAGATATATATTGTGATAATCAAAAATCCAAATCTGACCAAAGAAATAGTAGATTTAAATAAAAAATATACCCTATTCTCGTGGTCTGTACAATCTGCAACAAATCCAATACCGATTTCGCGAGCAGAAGGTATATACTTTTGGGATTCTGATGGGAAAAAGTATATTGATTTCTCGTCACAACTGATGAATATGAATATTGGTCATCAGCATCCAAAAGTAATTAAAGCTATTCAAGACCAGGCAGCACAATTATGTTATGCCCATCCAGGAATGGCAACGGAAGCAAGAGGATTATTGGGTAAAAGGATTTCCGAAGTAGCTCCAGGTAATTTAAATAAAACCTTTTTTTGCCTTGGTGGAGCTGAAGCAAATGAAAATGCGATAAAAATTGCAAGATTTTATACAGGTCGACATAAAATTATGGCACGGTATCGGTCATATCATGGTGCCACCCACGGTGCAATCGCCCTTACCGGTGACTATCGTAGGTTACCTGTAGAACCAGCTTTACCAGGTGTGGTACATTTCCTTGATCCATACTGTTATCGCTGTCCATTTGGATGGACTATTGATACCTGTCATCGAGAGTGTATAAACCACGTTGAGGAAGTTATTAATTACGAAGGTCCCGACCGTATCGCAGCAATTATTATGGAAGGGGTGACAGGTTCTAATGGACTAATCGTCCCACCCGATGATTATTGGCCAAGGATCAGAGAAATATGTGACAAATATGGCATTTTATTGATCTCCGATGAAGTAATGAGTGGTTGGGGAAGGACAGGTACATGGTTTGCTGTGGATAACTGGAATGTCGTGCCAGACATAATCACAACTGCTAAAGGCATTACATCAGGGTATGTACCTCTAGGAGCAGTCATAATCACCGATCCAATAGCAGAATATTTCGAAGATAAAATGCTTTGGTGTGGATTGACCTACAGTGGTCACCCATTAGCCTGTGCTGCAGGTATAGCTACCATCAATGTATATGAAGAAGATGGTTTATTACAAAACGCAGTGAAAGTTGGGGCACATCTCGGAAAGAGATTGGAGGAGATTAAAACCAAATACCAATGTGTTGGAGATGTGAGATACATAGGATTATTTACTGCCATCGAGATCGTTTATGATAAAAGAACTAAAAATCCAATTGATCCATTGCTGGAAACTGGAAAATTCTTACGAGATAACGGTTTATTTACTTTTATTTTCCATAATGTGATATTTATTGTTCCACCCTTATGCATTAACGAATCTCAGTTGGATGAGGGATTGGTAATTGTTGAGAAGGCATTAGATCAAATTGACAAAACGATTGTTTAAATATTTAATTACGTTATGATAATAAACAGGAGAATGACTTATGAATGAGTTTGTTCTACAGAACTATGTAAATGGGAAATGGATTTCATCAAATTCTGGAAATTTTCGAGAGGTAAGGAATCCGGCGACTGATGAGTTACTAGCAAAGGCTCCAGTATCTACATTAGCTGAATTTGATGAGGCAGTTCAAATAGCCCATCAGACATTTCAAACTTGGCAGCGAGTACCAGTAACCACACGTATACAGTATTTCTTTAAGCTGAAAACACTGCTTGAAGAGAATTTTGACGAGTTAGCGAAGAGTATTACCCTTGAACATGGCAAGACACTGGATGAATCACGCGGCGAGATGCGACGGGCAATCGAAAATGTTGAGGTAGCTTGTGGCACCCCGACTTTGAGTATGGGTGATATTGTTGAAGATATTGCTCCTGGAATTGATGAGCTAATGATCCGTCAACCCCTAGGTGTGGTTGGAATTATCTCACCATTTAATTTTCCTGCGATGATAGCGTTTTGGTATCTTCCGTATGCTGTAACCACCGGAAATACAGTGATAGTAAAACCTTCAAGTCGGGTTCCGATCACGATGGTAAAACTATTTCGTCTCATGGAAGAAGCAGGCTTTCCACCTGGAGTAGTAAATTTGATTAACGGTGGAGCGGACATTGTAAACGGCATCCTTGACCATCCGTTAATTAAGGCAATAGGTTTCATCGGTTCAACTCCAACTGCAATGCACGTATATAGTAGAGGTGCAATCCATGGCAAACGTGTATCTGCTGGTGGTGGGGCTAAGTGCCCTGTACTGATCCTGCCAGATGCTGATGTTGATACGACTACAAACATCATGATGGATAGCGCTTTTGGCTGTTCAGGTCAACGCTGCCTGGCAGCCACTGTTGCGATCATGGTAGGAGATGCAGATAAGCAGTTTATCCCTGCATTTGCAAATGCTGCTTCAAAAAGAGTGACAGGATTTGGTCTCAACCCTGATGTACAAATGGGTCCCGTTATCACTCCTCAAGATAAAGTTCGCATAGAAGGGTTAATCCAGCAAGGACTAGATGAAGGTGCGGAAATGCTGGTAGATGGACGGAATGCCATTATTCCGGGATATGAGAAAGGATATTTTATTCGACCCACGATATTAACAGACGTACCAATTAACGGCATAATTCACTCAACAGAGATTTTTGGTCCGGTATTAGCGATTATGCAATGCAACACCGTCGAAGAAGCATTGGAGATAGTCAATAACCATACTTTTGGTAATGCTGCTTCCATTTTTACACGGGATGGTGCAGCTGCACGTAAATTCCGAAATCAAGCTATTGCTGGGAATATTGGCATCAACATTGGAATTGCGGCTCCTATGGCTTTCTTTCCATTCAGCGGTTGGAAAGATAGCTTTTTTGGTGATTTACATGGGCAAGGAAAGCATGCAATTGAATTCTTCACCCAAACCAAGGTTGTAATCGAACGATGGCCGAAGGAATGGTCCAGGAAGTTTTAACGAAAGGAGGCGATATAAGGTAAAGGTAAGTTTTTTCATTAGCTCACTATGTTTAAGATGTGTATTGTGTCCATCAAATATTGTGTAGGAGGATGAAAAAATGTCAGAGCAGATGGCGTTTGCACGGAAAGCAAGTGGACTTGTTCGCGGGCTCTCGTTTTGGGATGCCTTTGGTGTCGGTTTCATGAACCAGGGACTTACACCGAGCATGTATGTGATGATTAGCCTTGGTTTGGGGGTTTATCTTGGTGGGAATTTAATTATCGCAACATTAATATCTGCTGTTCTGTGTGGCATTGGGTTTTCTTTGGTTTGGGGTATCCTGGGAGGCTCGATGCCCAGATCCGGTGGTGAATATATTTATAACTCGCGCATCATTCACCCATTAATCGGTATCGCCGAGTCATTCGGAAATGCCTTCGTTTGGATCATGTGGATCTATGTTTTAGCCCCATGGACAGCGGATGGCTTGGTAATGATGTGCCAATTTTTTGGATGGGAAAGCCTAGCTGAAACTTTAAGTTCGTCCTTCAGCATCTTTTTACTTGCCACCCTTACCAGCCTGATCGCATTGTTGTTTGTGGTTTTTGGAATGAAGGTTTTCGCAACTGTTCAGAAAGTGGTCATGGTATTGGCCATTGCAGGTTGCACTGTCATATTATTGACTTTTACAGTCACTAATCATAACGAGTATGTCCAGGCCTGGAATAACACTGCTGCTCAATATGGCTCAATCGATTATGATACCTTTTTAAGTACCGCTAGAGTGACCATCGAAGAAGCCGGCGATATACTTCCGACAACCTGGAATTGGTATGATACATTTGGCGTGATGGTTGCTGGATCCTGGTTATTTGCGTATGCATATTGCATCACATTCATTGCAGGGGAGGTAAAAAGACCAGATAAGACCATCATCCTGTCGAATTTAGCTGCTGTACTTGTACCAGCGTTTTTTATGCTTTGGCTGGCGATCGTGCTTATATAACTCGGTTGGTTTCGAGTTTCTTTCCGCTGCTTCGTGGGTTGACAATAGTGGAGAGGTTTTACCTGGATATACTATCCCATGGTCAACCAATTTTGTTGGCCTGGCTGTGATGGTCACTCAAAACACTTTTGCTGTATTCATGATGGCGCTTTCCTGGATACTCTTCAACCTGTGGTGGGTTGCCCTGTCCTACCTGGCATTTCCGCGCATTTTATTCGCCTGGGGTATGGATCGGATGGGACCTAAATGGTTTGCAGATATAGATTATCGCTGGGCTTCACCAGTAAAGAATCATATTCTCTGCTTCGTACTCGGTGAAATTGGTATCTTGTTATATGCCTTCAGAGGTAATCCAATGGAAGGACTATCCGTAACCGGTATGGAGATCGTATCTGTATTTGGCATCACTGCAATTGCAGCTGCGATATTCCCATTCTCAAAACGAGCGAAACAAATTTGGGATTCGTCTCCTTACAAGGGTTGGAAATTAATCGGTATTCCCGTTGTCACAATTGGAGCGATTGTCAATCTGATTTACCTTGCCATACTCTTTTACTTCTTCATCGTGATGCCTGATTTGGAAGGATTGGCAACAGGCTCTGTCATTCTCTATGTAGTGGTATGGTTGCTCGGTATCGCATGGTACTTCTATTGGAAGTCAAGAAACAAACAAGTTGGTGTGGATGTCAGTATGACATTTGGAGAATTACCTCCTGATTAATTATCAAGTGCTTGTAAAGGACGAAGGGTCATCCCTTCGTCCTTTACTCTTTACTCCTATCTATTATTCCAAAGGAGAGACCAATGAGTAAAGCTGTAAAGATCTTTTTTGTAACAGATATACATGGATCAAATTTATGTTATCGGAAATATTTAAACGCTTTACAGAGTCTACAATGTAGATGTTGGAATTCTACTTGGGGATTTGACTGGTAAAGTGTTAATCCCATTGGTCGAGAAAGCAGGAGGTGGATGGGAAACTACTTTAATGGGTACTCATCTGGATATTAATACCCAGGAAGAGTTGGATAAGCTAAAAAAGACGATTGAAATGATGGGCTATTACTGGGTTCATCAAACACCAGAAGAATTTCGAGAATACAAGGCTGATCCTGTTAAGGTTGATACATTATTCAAACAATTGATGATGGATCGATTATGCGAATGGATCGACCTGGCAGATGAACGCTTAGCTGGAACCAGTTATAAGGTATATATGGCTCCTGGTAACGATGACCATTTTGAAGTGGATAAGATTATTTCCGATTCAACCGCAATTGTTAACTGCAATAATAGAAATGTGATGGTGGGTGATCATGAAATGGTCACATTTTGCTGGGCAAATCCTACACCCTGGAACACCCCAAGAGAAAAAACGGATGAAGAATTGGAACCCATGTTGGAAGAACTGATCTCCAAAGTGAGTGATAAATCTAACGCAATTTTCAACTTTCATGCGCCACCCTATGGTTTTGCCCTGGACCTGGCACCCGAGTTGACAAAGGATTTAGTTCAAGCGGCCGACAGAAAGATCCATGTTGGTAGTCGTGCTGTCGCAAATATGATACAAAAATACCAACCTTTGATTGGGCTTCATGGACATATTCACGAATCACGGGGGGCCCAAAAGATCAAGAAAACATTGATCATTAACCCTGGAAGTGAATATTCTGAAGGAATATTGAAAGGTGCAATGATCGTATTGGAAAAAGGTAAAGTAAAAGATTATGTATTCACTTCGGGATAGGAGATGAGATCATGTTACCAGCTAAGAAATTTCGCTTGCCCAAAGATATTCCTATGGAAGAATATCCAAAACCAGAGGAATATCTTGATGAAGCACGCAGATTAACAGAAGCAGCTCAACGTGAAGGATTAATTTTACGAGTAATGGGACCCATTGCCCTACATTTTTACTTTCCAGATTATGTCGATCTGTACCGCAGAATGGAGCGCCTTGGAGAGCGTGTGTTTACTGATATTGATTATGCCTCATACGGAAAAAACCGAGGAAAGGTTGTCCCTTTTTTTGAAAAACAAGGATATGAACTTGAGAAGCGAGCTGCAATGATGAGTGGTGGGACAAGGCATATCTATTTTGGGGCGCGCATTCCCATGATCGATGTATTTTTCGATAAGCTGGATTATAACCATCCGATCGATTATAAAAACCGGCTTGAATTACATCCTTATTGTGTATCACTTACGGATTTGTTACTACAAAAACTTCAAATAGTACAAATAAATGATAAGGACTTAAAAGATGCTATGCTCCTATTATTAGCTGCTCAAATAGGAGAAGATGATCATAATAAGATAAATTTTAAATACTTAGCAAAGATAATGGCGGACGATTGGGGATTTTATTATACGTCTGTCATGAACCTAAATAAAGTACAAGCCGCAATTTATGGTGTTCCTGTACTTTCAGAGCAAGAACGGCTGTTAATCAAGGAAAATGCTGAGACTATAATAAAAATAATCGAAATGGAGCCAAAATCAGGGAAATGGAAAGGTCGAGCAAAAACCGGAACAAGCAAAATTTGGTATAAAGAAGTCTCCGATTGGGAATAAAAAGAGGATAAATTTATGGAAAAGTCATACGACGGTGCGATGACCTTCGCCCAACGCTGGATCGATATCATTCATAAATCTACAGTTACTGAAGAAGAAGCTAAAGCAATCATTGAAGAATCTCAATATAATTTTGCTGAGCATTTTAACCGAGGGTGGCTTGATTATCGAAAATCGGTGACAGAAGCAGGAGATTGGGCTTGCGTAGAATGGACTGGAACAGGAGCAATTTTCAAGGATGTTTTAGGTAGAGAGTATATTGATTGCCTTGGTGGTTATGGGATGATGGACCTTGGGTGGAGTCACCCAGAGGTTATTGATAATGTCAAAGCTCAATTATCCCGCTCTCCAATGCCAAGCCAGGAATTAATCGATCCACTACGAGGTGTACTGGCACGATTAATTGCCATGATAGCCCCGGGTGATATTAAATATAGTTTTTTTGCAGCCAGTGGAACAGAGGCTATTGAAGGAGCGATTAAGCTGGCAAAAATGCATACCCATAAAAATGGTTTTATTGCTGCGATTAATGCATTTCATGGAAAAACCATGGGCTCACTCAGTATGTTGGGTAAATCGGATTATCGTACTCCCGTTGGCACATTGTATGGAGGTCCTGTTTACCATGTTCCCTTTGGTGATGCTGGTGCAGTTGAAAAACAATTAGAAATTGCTAATAAAGTTGGAATTGATATTGCTGCTGTATTGATGGAACCCATTCAGGGTGAAGCTGGTGCAATTGTCCCACCCGATGATTTCTGGCCGAGAATTCGGGAATTGACCAGGCATTATGGTGTTCTCCTGATCGCCGATGAAGTTCAAACCGGATTCGGTCGAACGGGAAAGTTATGGGGGGTACAACATTGGGATGTGGAGCCAGACATCATTGCGTTAGCAAAATCACTTGGCGGTGGTGTGATGCCGGTTAGTGCTTTCTGCTCAACGGAAGAAATCTGGCAGTGCATGATGTTTCCGAATCCATTTATTCATACTACTACCACTGGTGGAGGCGCGTTAGCATGCAGTGCAGCAATCGCGGCCATAAATATCACATTGCGAGATAAACTTTGGGAACAAGCAGCTGCCAAAGGCGAATACCTTATCCCAAAACTAAACGCTATAGCGCTTAAATATCCGCAGATATATCAAAGCATAACTGGAAAAGGTTTGTTAATTGGACAACATTTCCATAATCCGGAAGTTGGGTATAAAGTTGCTGCGGGATTATTTAAGCGAGGTGTGCTAGTAGCAGGTACACTCACAAGTGCGAAGACTGTTCGTATAGAACCCCCATTGCTAATCTCTTATCAGCAGATTGATGAAGTTCTCAATCGATTAGAGGACACTGTGAAAGAAATATATAACGAAATATAAAGCAAATTATGAAAAATTCGTCAATGTTATGAATTATTTGATACTGAACAATAAATAGTATAAGGAGAATTATATGAAAGTACTCTTAGTTGGAGCAGGTGGTGTCGGCGAGGCGATTGCAGCAATAGCTAAACCACAGAAATGGGTGGAATTGATAGTTTTAGCTGACTACAACCTTGAACGTGCAAAAGAAGTTCAATCAAAACTCGGTAATAATGAACGCTTCCCGGTAGAAAAAGTGGATGCTAGTCATCAAAATCAAATTGAAACCCTTGCCAAAAAATATAAAGTAGATTTGATTATGAATGCATGTGATCCATCATTCAATAAACCGATATTCGATGCAGCGTTAAATTACGGGTGTAATTACATGGATATGGCAATGACTTTGTCTGAACCACATCCAACTGATCCATTTAATAAATGTGGCATAAAATTAGGGGATTATCAATTTGATCGGACTAAATTATGGGAAGAGAAAAAATTACTTGCGCTGGTTGGCCTGGGTGTGGAACCTGGAATGGCTGATGTTTTCGCCCGGTATGCGCAGGATTATTTATTTGATGAAATTGAAGAGATTGGTATTCGCGATGGAGCAAATATCGAGGTTCGTGGTTATCAATTTGCCCCAAACTTTTCTATATGGACCACTATAGAGGAATGCTTAAATCCACCAGTTGTTTGGGAAAAAGGAAGGAATTGGTTCACAACAGAGCCATTTTCTGAGCCGGAAGTTTTTGAGTTTCCGGATGGAATTGGAAAAGTGGAAGTCGTTAATGTTGAGCATGAAGAAGTTCTTCTTATTCCACGATGGGTGAAATGTAAACGAGTAACCTTTAAGTACGGACTTGGCGATATGTTCATTGGAGTTCTAAAGACATTACATATGATCGGATTGGATAATAAAGAACCGATCAAGGTTAAAGAAGTTATGGTCGCTCCTCGTGATGTCGTTGCTGCCTGCCTACCAGATCCCGCCCATTTGGGTGACCGGATGTTTGGTAAAACTAGTGCGGGAACTTGGGTGAAGGGAACTAAAGACGGAAAAACCCGCCAGGTATATTTATATCAAGTGGCAGATAATGAAGAGTGTATGCAAAAATGGGGATGCCAGGCTGTTGTTGCTCAAACTGCTTTTAATGCAGTAATTGGTTGGGATCTGCTGAATAGTGGTACATGGAAGGGTGTGGGCGTGTTGGGACCAGAAGCATTCGATCCTGTACCATTTATGAATAAGATGGCTGAATATGGATTTCCATACGGGATAAAAGAAATGTAATTAGATCATTGCTCTTTCATAATCAATGATAAAAATATATATCTACCAATTACATAAGCTATGATGAACAATAATGAAAATAATAAAGTTATCTCAGAATACCATAAATATATTATTCACTTTGGTCGGTGGATATCAATGGATAATATTCATATAATAATTGGCAATTAAGAGGAAAATAATGAATGATTATGAAAAAGCTGCACAAAATTTGTCTCCGGTTTGGACAAGGATATTTTCAATAGAAGCTGACCATGCCCAAGGAAGCATCATATACGATGTTCATGGAAATAAGTATCTGGATTTTACTTGCGGCATAGCAGTAACAAACACAGGTCATTGCCATCCACGGGTTGTGGAAGCGATTCAAAAACAAGCTGAATTACTAATCCATGGGCAGGCAAACATTGTTATTCATAAACCAATGTTGGAATTGGTGACAGAGTTAAGAACAATTATCAATCCTGCGATCGATGGATTTTTCTTTACAAACTCTGGTGCTGAAGCAGTGGAGGGAGCAGTAAAGCTTGCCAAACATGCAACTGGAAGACCTAACATCATCGTGTTCCAGGGATCCTTTCATGGACGGACTGTAGGGACAATGTCGCTGACGACCTCAAAAACCGTTTATCGAGCGGGATACCAGCCATTAATGGCAGGTGTGTTTATAGCACCTTATCCATATAGTTTTCGATTCGGATGGAGTGATGAGCAGACAACTCAATGGTGTCTCGACGAGCTCGAATTTCTATTTTTGTCACAGACATCCCCAAGTGAAACTGCAGCGATATTAATCGAACCGGTACTTGGTGAAGGAGGATATGTTGTCCCTCCTGCAGGCTTCTTGGCCAGTTTACGTGACATCTGTGATAAATATGGAATTATGTTGATTCTTGATGAAATTCAATCTGGTTTTGGGCGTACAGGAAAATGGTTTGCCCAAGAGCATTTTAATGTTATTCCAGACATTATGACTGTAGCCAAAGGGATTGCATCAGGTTTACCACTCGCTGGAGTATTCAGCAGACTTGAGCTAATGAAAAAATGGCAAACAGGGACTCATGGTGGTACCTACGGTGGAAATGCAATTGCATGTGCTGCAGGTGTGGCAACTATTAAAGCAATGCGCGATGAGAAGATGCCAGAAAACGCCAGGAAAAGAGGCGAACAATTGCTAAATCATCTTCGCCGTATACAGCTAGATTATCCAATTATTGGCGATGTTCGCGGATTGGGTTTGATGATCGGGGTTGAATTTCGGACTTCTGATCGTAAACCAGATAAAACAACGACGAAAGCTATTGTTACAGAATGCTTCAATAGAAAATTACTGCTTCTCACATGTGGAACGTATGATAATGTTATTCGATGGATTCCACCATTAATTGTCACAGAAAAAGAGATAGATGAAGCAGTGGATATCTTTCTTGATGCGATGAAATCTGTAGTTAAGTAAAATAAGAAAAAAATCGAGTAACCTATGTCAGAAATTGATCGCAAGCACCTTGGTCATTTGCTTGAACTTGAGGAAGATCGCTTTTATAAGGCACATCCAAAATCGTACGAGCTATATAAACGAGCCCAGAAAAGCCTGCAGGGAGGCGTCCCCATGCTATGGATGATACGCTGGGCTGGCTCGTTTCCGATATTTGTGAAAGAGGGAAAAGGAGCACATTTTATCGATGTCGATGGATTTGAATATATAGATTTTTGTTTGGGTGATACTGGTGCAATGACTGGACATGCACCTGCTAAAACCGTTGAAGCTATAAACAATCAAGTGAATAGAGGAATTACATATATGTTACCCACCGAAGATGTGATCTGGGTGGGTGAAGAGTTACAGAGAAGATTTGGTTTACCCTATTGGCAGTTTGCACTTACTGCTACAGATGCCAATCGGTTTGCAATTCGTATGGCACGCGAGACCACACAGCGTAAATATATCCTGGTATATAATTTTTGCTATCATGGCTCTGTAGATGAAACTTTTATTACGATTAATCCTGATGGTCCGGGACCGAGGAGAGGTAATTTAGGTCCTCCTATAAATCCCACTGAAACAACAAAGGTAATTGAGTTTAATGATATAGGAGCTTTAGAATTGGCTTTAGCACCTGAAGATGTCGCCTGTGTGCTCGCTGAGCCTGTAATGACGAATATTGGGATTATTCATCCTGATCCTGGTTACCATGATGCCCTTAGAAAAATCACTGAGAAGACTGGAACTCTGTTGATCATTGATGAAACACATACCATATGCACTGGTCCGGGAGGTTATACAGGTGCCTATGGGCTCAAGCCGGATATGCTAACCCTAGGGAAACCACTTGCAGGTGGTGTGCCAGCAGCAATTTATGGTTTTTCCGAAGATGTAGCTGACAGATTTAATACAAGATTGAACAAGGAAGATTCTGATGTAGGTGGAATTGGTGGAACACTGGCAGGAAACGCACTTTCTATTGCTGCCATGCGAGCTACACTGGAATATGTATTAACAGAAGATGCATATAAAAAATCAATTGATCTTTCGGAGCAATTTACAAAAGGTGTTGAAGAAGTAATATCTGAATACAACCTTCCGTGGATTGTTAAGCGATTGGGCTGTAGGAGTGAGTATTGGTTCAGGGAAATACCACCCAGGAATGGCGGCGAAGCAAATGCAGCCGTTGATAGTGAATTAGATCGGTATATGCACTTATACTCACTAAATCGTGGGATTTTATTGACTCCTTTCCATAATATGGCATTAATTGCTCCTGAAACTACCGAAGGAGATGTCAATTACCACACTCAGGTATTTCGTGATGCAGTAAAAAGTCTGTTAGAGTTGAAGAAGGAGCTATAGATGGTTGAAAATATCAAGGATGGGTACGAATTATTGGTATGGAGGGTAAATGTCAGAACGAAAACATATACACGCGAAGCTGTACCACAAACCTGGGAGAGACTAGGAGGGCGCGCACTAATAGCCAAAATCCTGGTAGATGAAGTGCCTGGAACCTGTGAACCGCTTGGGCCATTAAATAAATTAATCTACACCCCTGGATTATTGGTGGGACACATGCTCTCAAGTTGTGACAGAATTTCAGTAGGGGGAAAAAGCCCTTTAACGAGGGGAGTAAAAGAAGCTAATGCTGGAGGAACAACCGGCCTACAGCTAAGCCATTTAGGAATCAAAGCACTTATCCTCGAAGATAAGCCAGTCGAAGACAGGTGGAGTGTTTTATTAATTGATAAAAATGGTGTTAAATTCGAAACTGGTGCAGGATTAATAGGAATGGGGGTATATGATAGTGCCAAGATGTTATTAAAGATATATGGCGAGAAAGTAGCCATTGCGCTAATTGGCCCTGGTGGAGAAATGCAATTATTATCTGCTGGGATTCAAAATTTAGACAAGGATAATGTACCATCAAGAATTGCTGCACGGGGTGGATTAGGAGCTTTGATGGGCTCTAAAAAAATAAAAGCCATTGTGATCGATGCAAAGAATGGACAAAAACCACCGATAGCCCATCCTGATGCTTTCAAAGCAGCACAAAAAGTATTCACCAAGGCATTAATGGATCAACCCCAGACAGCGACATATCGCGATTATGGCACCGCCGCAATGGCAAGGATGTCGAATGGTTTCGGTGGAATTCCAACGAGAAATTTTTCCATTGGTCAATATGATGATGTTGAGACCATCAGTGGTGAATATATGAGGGACCTAATTCTGGCACGTGGTGGTGAAGGTGTACCCACTCATGCCTGTATGCCTGGATGCACGATCCGATGTTCAAATACTTATGCAGACTCTGATGGAAAATCAATTGTCTCACCTTTAGAGTATGAGACCATTGGATTGATGGGTTCAAATCTAGGAATTAATGATTTGGATCAAATTTCTAAACTCAATTGGATGGTAAACGACTTGGGATTGGATTCAATTGAGGTAGGAGCAGCACTCGGAGTTGCTGCACAAGCTGGTCTTATGCAATTTGGCGATGCAGAGCGGGCTATTCAGCTGCTGGATGAAATTAAGCACAACACCCCGTTGGGAAGGTTATTAGGTAGCGGAGCAACAATCACAGGCAGGGTGTTAGGTGTTGAGCAGGTGCCAACAGTGAAGGGGCAGGCTATGTCTGCCTATGAACCAAGAGCAATAAAAGGTACCGGGGTTACCTATGCCACTTCACCCCAAGGGGCTGACCATACTTCGGGTTTAACCATACGGGCAAAAATTAACCATCTTGATCCTCAAGGACAAGCAGCACTGTCTCGGACTGCACAGATTAATATGGCTGGATACGATACTCTTGGTGCATGCATCTTTACCGGACCAGGTTTCACTGCTGCACCGGAAGCGATTAGGGATTTATTAAATTCGAGATATGATTGGGATGTAAGCTCGGATATTTTACAAGTATTGGGAAGGGAATCCTTAAAATTTGAGACATGAATTTAATCAACTCGCAGGTTTTACCAGCGCTGACGATCGCTTACCTGAATGGATGACAAGAGAGCCTTTACCCCCGCACAATTCTGTATTTGATGTATCTACAGAAGATTTAGATGGTGTTTACAATTGGTGAAATTAGATATCCAGTAAAAAAAACCATAATATTCTCTTGTAAATACCCGTTGGATTACATTCCAACGGGTATATTTATTGGATTCAGATTTTCAGCGATATATCAGCAAATTATTTCAATAAAATGAGACTATAATTTACCAACTGGAAAACCTATGGACCCACAAGAATTATTTAATCGGCTACAAATATTGCGGGATGAGATTAACTACCATAATTACCGCTATCATGTACTTGATGCGCCGGTGATAAGTGATTATGAATACGATAAGCTATTAGTTGAATTACGCAATATTGAGATAATTCACCCAGAATGGGTTACTTCTGATTCTCCATCTCAAAGAACCGGAGGAGCTCCATTAGATAAATTTAGCAAGGTTCGCCATCCCGCTCCAATCCTTAGTCTGGCAAATGCATTTGATGAGGCAGGTGTATATGCATGGTTTGACCGAATTAGCAAGATTGATCCAGAAGTGAAATCCGCTAATTTTGTTGTTGAACCTAAAATTGATGGATTGACTGTGGTATTACATTATGATCATGGACTATTTGTCCAAGGAGCTACTCGTGGGGACGGTGCAGTTGGGGAAGATATAACATCAAATTTAAAAACTATCCGAGCTCTGCCTTTAAAAATACCGGCAGACTCAAAGGGACCGCAACCACCCGATGAACTGGTGGTTCGTGGAGAAGCTTTTATTACGATAGATGAATTTGAAAAATTAAATAAACGTCTGGTAGAGGCTGGCGAGAGTACATATCAAAATCCCAGAAACACAGCTGCAGGGTCACTTAGGCAATTAGATCCATCATTAACTGCAGAGCGTCCATTAACTATCCTTATTTATGCTATCCTTACTGAGGATAGTTTTTCCCCTGCATCACAGATTGAGCGATTAGCATATTTGAAATCTCTTGGATTTCCTGTCCCTGAGGCTATTTATTGTAAGAATTTAATCGAAGCGATTAATGCGTATAATCAATTATTATATAACAGAGAGAAATTAGCATACGAAGCAGATGGCGCAGTGATAAAGATTAATAATCTCGCATTAGCAAATAGCCTTGGAATCGTGGGAAAGGACCCACGTGGTTCTATTGCCTATAAATTTCCTGCACGCGAAGTTACCACAAAATTACTGGATATTGGAGTCAATGTTGGTCGTACAGGTGTTCTCACACCCTACGCAATCCTAGAACCCGTAGAAGTAGGTGGAGTGATCGTTAAGCAAGCAACGTTACATAATTTTGATTATATAAAAGATAAAGATATACGTATCGGTGATCGTGTTGCATTAAAGCGTGCAGGAGATGTAATTCCATATGTCATTGGACCAATTATTCATATACGTACCGGCGACGAAATAATATTTGATCCACCAGAGACATGTCCAACCTGTGGACAGCAAGTAGAGCATTTAAATGGCGAGGTCGCCTGGTATTGTGTAAATGCTTCCTGTCCTGCTCAATTGATTCGAAATGTTGAGCATTTTGCGTCACGAAATGCCATGGATATAGTCGGGCTTGGAATAAAAATAGTCGAGCAATTAGTGGAAAATGGAATAGTAAAAGATGTAGCCGATATCTACTTGATATCAAGAGATGATTTACTTAAATTAGATGGATTTGCCGATAAAAAAGCAGATAATCTAATTGATGCCATAAATACTTCGAGGAATAATGATATTGACAGACTTATTATTGCTCTTGGTATTCGGGGTGTAGGGGAAGTTTTAGCATCTGATCTTACACAGCACTATACTGATTTAGGCGAATTAGCAAACGCATCCGTCGATGATTTACAAAATATCGAAGGGGTTGGTCCAAATATTGCGCTTTCTATCGTGGATTGGTTTAAACAACCAACAAATAAGCAATTGTTAGAAAAATTACACCAGGTAAATGTTTGGCCAAAGAGTAAAAATATAGGCAAGAAGAAGACAGCGAGGCAAAGCCTTAATGAATTTACTTTTGTAATTACCGGTTCTATACCAGGTTATACAAGGGATGAGATAAAAAATAGAATCGAAGAATATGGGGGAAAAGTTACTGACTCGGTCAGTAAAAATACTAATTATCTTGTAGTTGGTGAGCAACCTGGTTCGAAACTCGATAAAGGATTGAAATTAGGCATACCAATCCTCGATATTAATGGCCTACTCAAATTATTTGATGAGGAGTAACAAGATGAAATCGATGCCTGATAGCGATACGGTAAATTATCGTATCGGATTAATGGAACAACGCGAGCGGGAAAACAGGCAGGCAGGTCTATATTTTTATAACCAACCGATCAGCGAATTAGTAGGGGGTTCAAAGGTGATTGTAAAAGGGCGAGAGATGGGGATGTATGCATCCTATAGCTATTTAGGTTTAATCGGCCATCCCAGGATTAATCAAGCTGCTATAAATGCAATCGATAAATTTGGAACCGGCACCCATGGTGTTCGCAGTCTTGCCGGTTCATTGTCAATTCATGTTGAACTTGAAGAGACTATTGCTAATTTTAAACAGACAGAAGCTGCTATTACATACTCTTCTGGATATGTTACAAATCTCACCGTTGTTTCTGCGTTATTGGGCAAAGGGGATTATGTTATTTCAGACAAATTGAACCATGCATCAATAGTTGATGGAGCTTTGATGTCAGGTGCAAAATTTTTACGATATAAGCATAATGACATGAAAGAATTAAACCGAGTACTTGAATTAATCCCTCAAAATGTGACAAAATTAGTGATCACCGATGCTGTATTTAGCATGGATGGGGATATTATCGATTTTCCAAAGTTAGTCGATTTATGCCAGAAATATCAGGCTTGGTTGATGGTCGATGAGGCGCACTCCGTTGGTGTATTAGGTACAAATGGAACGGGGATTGAAGAACATTTTGGGATTTATGATGCAATCGATGTAAAAATGGGAACATTAAGCAAAACAATTCCTTCTGTAGGTGGGTATGTTGCAGGAAAAAAGGAGCTGATCCAATACCTACGCCATGCAAGCCGGGCATATATCTTTTCAGCTGCATTACCTCCAGCTCAGGCAGCAGCAGCAAATGAGGCATTTAAAATCATCAAGGATGAGCCCTGGCGTGTTACGTCCTTGAATAAAAACACGAAGCAGTTTATCGACGGGTTGAAAAAGAGGGGATTTGACACCATGTCATCGAAGACAGCAATTGTTCCAATACTGTGCAGAGAGGATATAACTGCCTACCAAATGACAAAATATGCACAGGAACATGGAATTTTTGTGTTGCCAGTCGTATCCCCAGCAGTTCCTGAAGGTTTGGCACGATTAAGAGCTACGATCACTGCTGCTCATCAGCCTACTGATATCGAGCAAGCTATGGATTACCTCCTTGAAGCAGGTGAACAATTAGGCATAATCAAATAGGATTTTAGCCGAAAATTGTAATGCCAGAAATAATACTAAAATCTGGAAGAGAAAAATCACTTTTGCGCCTTCATCCATGGGTATTTTCCGGTGCAGTAGCCAGAATTAATGGCAATCCATGTTTGGGTGAAACTGTTGATATTCTTACTTCCAAAGGAAATTTCATTGCTAGGGCAGCTATTAATCCAAATTCAAATATTATCGCCAGAGTATGGACATGGAATGAAAAAGAAACTATAGATCCTGGTTTTCTATCCGGAAGGTTACAACGCTCCATTGAATTACGACATAAAATGGTGAACGCCTTCAATACCAATGCGATGAGGCTTGTTCACGGTGAGTCTGATGGATTGCCTGGATTAATACTGGATCAATATGACGATACATTTGTTGTGCAGTTTCTTTCTGCCGGGGTTGAATTCTGGAGGGAAGAATTAATAGAGATTATTATCAATCAGTCCATGGGGACTGTTTTATACGAACGTTCTGATGTGGATGTACGTCAAATCGAGGGAATGGAGTTAAAGGCAGGATTATTGCATGGCAAATTTTCTGGAAAGGCTATTGGCATCATTGAAAATGATGTCAAATACTTGGTGGATATTGTCAATGGTCACAAGACAGGCTTCTATTTAGACCAGAGAAATAATCGTCTACATGTAAGAAATATCTCAACTGGTTTAAAAATACTAGATTGTTTTTGTTACACAGGTGGGTTCTCTATCAACTCTCTTCTCGGGGGTGCAGAATCTGTTAGCATGGTTGATTCTTCTTCATCTGTACTTGGATGGGCACGCGAAAACTTAGCCCTTAATCAGTTACTTTCGAAAAGGATTACATTAATTGAACAGGATGTTTTTAAGTATATGAGGAATTTACGAGACATTGGAGAATCGTATGATATGGTAATTCTAGATCCTCCTAAATTTGCTCCAACTGCATCACAAGCACAACACGCCGCGCGAGGGTACAAAGACATTAATTTACTTGCACTTAAGTTACTAAGACCAGGTGGATTTTTAGTGACATTTTCGTGTTCTGGTGGTGTGAGTGAAGATTTATTTCAAAAAATAGTATCTGGAGCAGCACTCGATGCTAATGTGAAAGCAAATATCATTAAACGGTTACATCAGGCCAGTGATCATCCAGTGGCATTAAATTTCCCTGAGGGGGCATATTTAAAAGGATTTATTATTCAAAAAAGATAAATAGATTCAATCAGTCAAAACTTTTAAATTTTTGAAGATTGGGCAGGATATAGTATTTTTCTCAATTGGCACAACAACTCCATCTGAAGATACTTGGATTAATTTCTTTAAAGTGTGGATTACTATTCTTATGTCTGAGTAATCTAATGGATAGTCACCAACAGAATCCCTAGAAATGGAAAGTGAATTAGTCTCACATGATAAGTGAAAGTTATCAACACGACAGGGGCCATAACCATCACCCTCATCAGAGTATAGATGGCTGGTTATTGATTCACCTGGATTGGGATAAACATGTAAAGAAATGGCATTATTTTCATCCAGCGGTAGTATCGAACCAGCTCTGATAAATATCGGAATGGTATTGATTGATAATTCGAAATCGTAGTGCGAAAGCCCAATATACTGACGATCATCCCAATACGAGAACCATTGACCTGGCGGAAAAATAATTGTTCGTGAATGAGCACCTTTGGTGATCACTGGGGCAATTAACAGATCATCACCTAAGAAAAATTCATCATCAACATCCCATAAAGTTGGATTATCCAGGTTATCCCAAAAAATTGGCCGAATTGGTGGTAACCCTGTGCGAGAAGAGTCCCAGGCAACAGTGTACAAATATGGTAGAAGTTTATATCTTAACTTTAGAAAATCTCGAATAATGTTTGTTGTTGATTCATCGAAACACCATGGCTCTCTAGGTTTTGAGCCTAGTGATGAATGTGTTCTATATAGAGGGAAGAATGTTGCCATTTGAAACCACCGCAGATATAACTCTGCATCAGGACTTCCACTAAACCCACCAATATCTGCTCCAGAAAAAGCATGCCCTGATAAGCCCAATCCAATAATAGTAGTTAGGGTCTGTTTTAATGCTTGCCAAGAGCTCTCAATATCTCCGGTCCAGTTCCAGGCGTACCGTTGAAGACCTGCCCATCCGGATCTGGAAAATATCCATGGTCTTTTTTCTGGGTTTATCTTCTGAATACCTTCATATGCGGCTTTATTCATTAATAACCCATAGAGATTATGAATTTCTTGATGATTTCCACTTATACCGTCTTTATTGTGTTGGGTATAGGGCGGCAAGGTCATATCACCCCAAGCTGAAAATGACGCTGGCTCATTCATATCGTGCCAAAAACCAGCTATTCCTGAATCTAATAAATCTCTATACTGTTTTTCCCACCAATTCCTGGTTTGAGGGTTCGAAAAATCAGGGAAAACGACCCAACCGGGCCAGGAAATACCTTTTGCAATTTTTTTATCAGGTAGTGTGCAAAACAATTTATTATGAATACCTTCGTTATAAAGGCTAAAGCCCTGATCAATTTTTACAGCAGGATTAATTGTTGAAATTAACTTGATCTTTTTTTCTTCTAGCTCACTTGTTAGGGATTTCATATTTGGGAACCGGTTTTTGTTGATAGAAAAAACCCTAAATCCATCCATGTAGTCAATATCGAGGTGAATCGCAGATAATGGAAGATCATGATCTTCAAAACCTTTAACAACCTCTCGAATAGTTCCTTCATCTTTAAACCCCCATCGACTATGGTGATACCCAAAAACCCATCGTGGTGGCATAAAAGGTTTGCCAATTAACTTTGATAAATTCTCGTAAATTGTGGATATTGAGCCATAAATAAGGTAATATCTCAGCATCCCATCATCAAATTCTGATACGAATTTTTCTCCTATGGTATGGATTGATTTATAAGAATTTTCAAAATAAATAAGGTAGCTGGACGACTGAGATAGACTCAAGTAAATGGGTGTCCCTATGTATAAAGGATCTGAACCAGATGAATAGTTACCACCCACATCGGAATTCCACGAACAATAAGCACCAGGCCGCAGGTTTAATAGGCCAGCTCTTTCACCGAGACCATAGATATGCTCATCAGGTTTCAGCTCGCTCGTCATTGTCCATTGATTACTGGTCCGAACAGGTGGATAATCTATATGAATTGTTCTATGATTTTTATCCAGGAATTTCAATGCTCCTGAATTGCTAAAGCTAACCGATAAAATTTGACTTGACGCAGAACACCCATTTTCATTTTTTCTAATAACCGGTTGTTGATATTCCCAATCGCATGTACTCAATGTGTATGGGTAGGGTTGCTCGCCGGGTTTCCATGATATTCTGGTTATATTCTCTGATAAAAATATAACTTCAACTGACGCATTTTCATAATCAATCTCTAACCCTCCTTTGACCGTTCTTATCTGCGTAATTTTTCCAGGAAGAATTGATCTAGCCTTAGAAGAATCGTGTATGAATCGCTTATTTAAAAATTCGAGATGAAAGGTGTAAAAAAGGGTACGAAATATACCAGAAATTCCAATCCCACGTAAAGCAAATAAGAGTTTATTGATAATCATTAAAATTTAAGGACCCCAATTGGGTTCGCCATTTGACGCGTTATCATTGGTGATTCTTGTTTGGTTAGAGCCATCCGCATTCATTGAGTAAATCTGCCAGTTACCATCACGAGAACTGGTAAAACCGATCAGGGACCCATCACGTGACCAGGAAGGTGTCCCTTCGCCTTCAGGTGTAGATGTCAATCTAACCATCTCGGTGCCATCTATGTTGATAGTGTAGATTTCAAAACTAAGATCACCAGAATACGCAAATGAAATTTTATTTCCATCAGGTGACCACGACGGTGCTTCGGCAATAAAAGGTCCAGGAGTAACTTGGACAATATTTGAGCCATCTGAATTCATAATAAAAATCCTGTCATTTCCTTCACGCCTGGATTGAAATACAATTTTCTTACTATCGGGTGACCAGGAAGGATTTGTGTCATCAGTTTTACTTTCAGTGATCTTGGTTAATTGACTTCCATCAGTTTTCATTGTGTATATATCAAAATTTCCGTCTCGATCGGATTGAAAAGCTATATACTTTCCATCTGGAGACCACGCAGGCATCATATCATTTGCTGGATCATTAGTAATATTAATTGGATTAGATCCATCAGAATTCATTATAAAAATATCCGGATTGCCGGTACGATCGGATTGAAAGGTAATACTTTTCCCATCAGGCGACCATACAGGATTTGCATCTATCGCAGGATCATTGGTAATTCTCCGCAAACTATTCCCATCACTATTAATTGAATATATGTCCCAATTTTCATTAAGATTAGAAGTAAATATAATTGCATGTGATTCTGAAGAGGGATTGTTTCCACCACAAGATGTAAATAAAAATATAAATAAGATTGCCAGTATCCGTTTGAAAGTAGTTTTTATATTTTTTTCCATATTATCCTCATATTTCAATATGCAAATCATTGTAGTAATTCTTTGAGTGATCTATATCCGATGATTTGTAAACCAATCTTCTGGATATATTTTCGTAATTCCTCATCCATAAATGTGTGATAATCTGCTACACGACATTGCCAGTCGGGTGTTATTGCGCGTAATTCGGGTGTATCGATCGAAGGGTGGATGATAAAGTGAGTTATTCCTGGAGGTAAGCTTCTCAGTATTTGTTTTGCTTGCTCAAGTCTATTGATGGGATCAGATAATGTTAGTCCTGTTGCATGATCGACCAGGGGAATACCTTGATCTTCTAGAATATGTACATAATTTGCAGCCATCAATGCTATATCTTCTTCCAATTCCAATTGTCGAAATCCATCTTTATCCAACCTGGGAAAAAGGAATGGAACCTTATTCTCAATTGCTAATTGGATATAGCTGCTAATAAATTTTGGGTGAGCGATGGTATTCATATGGGTGTCAAGATGAGTTACATTGATACCAGCTGAGATTGACCGCTCCAATTGGGCTTGTAATTCCAATTTCACCATGTCAGGATCGCCTTTTAATTGAGCTTCTTCAGAAGTACGAAAAAGATATCCTTCAGCATCAATTAATCCAGAATTTCGGTTACATGTGGATATTGGTGCCCATCTATATGTATCCCATTCACTGGTTAATGTCAGATGTACGCCCATGTCAACTTTTGGGATTTGACGACAAAGTGAAGCTACGTCCGGGAACCAAGAGCAAGGTACCATTGTTGCACCAGAAGAAATCAAGCCATACTCATTCATCTCATTAAATGCTTGTATTGAAGCGTGGCACATTCCGATATCATCTGTGTGAATGATCACTATTCGGTCGTGATTTGAAAAACCAAGTTTTTTAAGAGCAGGGTTTGGATGCATTGGAGTTTTCCTATCTATTATATTAATTGGTTATGATTATAATTGAGTTAGCTTAGATGATGGGAGTATTACAATGGTTGAAATAAGCCCTGATATGGAAAGGATTTTAGTTTCTACCGATCAAATCGAAAGACGTGTGAAGGAGATGGCTGATGAGATTTCGCTTGACTATGATGGAGTGAAACAAATCTATCTCATTGGCATACTAAAAGGTGCATTTATTTTTTTAGCTGACTTATGCAGGCAGTTAAAAATCCCTCATATTGTAGATTTTATGGCCGTCTCAAGCTATGGTAAAACAGCTAACACTGGAGCTGTACGGCTAATAATGGATTTACGCGAACCTATTGATGGACAGCACGCGATTATTGTCGAAGATATAGCGGATAGTGGAAAAACCCTTAAATATTTATATCAGGTTTTAAAGTGGCACAATCCTGCGTCATTAAAAACTTGTGTATTACTGAGAAAAAATAAAGATATTTTAGATATTCCTATGAATTATGTTGGATTTGATATTCCAAACGCCTGGGTAGTTGGATACGGACTGGATTACGCGGATCGATACCGTACACTACCATATATCGCAGAATTAAAACCAGAGATTTATTCAAAGACATAACGATTGTGTAAGTATTCAAAAATAAAACCTGGAGGAAATTTTTGCCTCCAGGTTTTTAACAAAATGATTCGTGCGGTCCCGACGGGATTCGAACCCGCGATCTCGGCCTTGACAGGGCCGCATGTTTGGCCGCTACACCACGGGACCTTGCGTGCGGTAGTTTACTATATATTCATTTTGAAGTCAAGTGGAGGTGTTTGTCTGACACCTTTGGTTAAGTAATATCATGGATATATCAATAGATCTATGGCAAGTTTTTGTATTGGATTAATTTTAATAAGTGCCATTGGGAAGGGGAGGTAGTGCCCAAGTG
This sequence comes from uncultured Chloroflexia bacterium, assembly GCA_963822175.1. Taxonomy (GTDB): domain Bacteria; phylum Chloroflexota; class Anaerolineae; order Anaerolineales; family UBA4823; genus FEB-25. Next base: position 139,669 of record CAWGGJ010000010.1, read on the forward strand.
AATAATCGAAATTAGGATTTTCTGGAAAGGATAAAGCAGCCTTGGTTTTGTTGAATGTATAAATTGAAATCTCACTATTTGCCTGGATATCGACATTCAAACCTGTGCTTATTCCCCAGCGAACACCATTTGATATTGATGTACTACTGTATTTATTACCCCAATCATTGGTAAATCGGGTCCAGGGATCTATTACGAGCGGTATTGTGATTCCATGATTAATAATCTCGGAGTTAACTATGTCTATATGTAGATTGTTATTAAAAAGTAGAAAGGATTTCTGTATAGTCAAATCATCGCTTGTTAAAACAACTTTATTTTCTGACTGTTCGATTATGTATGTATTCCAGTCCTTAAAACTATCTCCAAATGCGCCTAGTATTTGATCAGGATCGCTCCTAACACCAAGCGACAAATCCCATATAGATGGATCACTTATCCCAGTAACAAATTCCCAGGTTGGACCAATAACCTGATGAACGCCTTGTTCATCTTTAGAAAATAAAAATGGCACGTATCCTCCTTCAGGTTCTATCACAGCAAGAATTTGGTTATTTGATAGGATACATTCAAATTTTCCATCATAATCTAGATCTTGATCGCATGCATTAATTGAAAGTGGTTGTTCAGCCCATTTGGTTGCAGCACTAATGAAACCAATTTGATTTATGTAATTGGAATTAATAGGAGCTTTGCTGCTTATATTTCCCGATGATAGTGAGAGGAATATTCGTTTAGCAAGATCAGATAATTGGTTATTAGGAAGTTGATTTATATCTGAAATAAGTCTTGCATTTATAAATGCTGGCGATATTGTCGGCTCAGAAACTGCTGAGTGTGAGTCCATTGGTGTGGCATTTAAATTATCAAAATCTTTCATGATATACGAATAAGAACAACAATTGATATTATTCATATCAGAAGCAGGCAAAACCTGTATCCAAGGATGATTATATATATAAGAAAATACAAGCATGCTCAATTCTGGATCCCCAAGAAACGAATTTGAAAAATCTCCTCCAAGGTTAATTGGTGTAAGATACGGCGAATAAGCAGCGTTGACTAATAGTGATTTGCATTTACTGAATTCATCAGATAATATAACTAAATTGTTTTCATTGAATAGAGAAGTGCAATAATTCTTTGTTTTTATATATTGCGTATAGTCATTAACTAACATATCATTATATAAATCTATATTTATATATTTATATCTATTAAATAAATAAAGAACATTTAGCGATCCAAATGTTAAATTATTACTCAATTCGTTATTTCCACTCTTATTCAATAAGCCTTGATCCTGCAAATTTATTATCCAGGGAAGAACATTCAGATAATCCAATGCAGAAATATTCTCAGGGGTCATTAAAATCTAATAAGTATATAGATGTCTTATATTGAGCAGCTGCCTCGAGTAGATATTTCAATCCATGTCGACTACTAAGTGGCCCTGAGTGCGCACCTGCCCAGGATCTAAGGGTTTCGGCAGGCGTTGAAGATGAAAAAGTATTCCAAAATGCAAATATAACTTGAGCTCTTGAAGGTGAGGGGGCATCTATGTTTGTTGGATCTGTTTTATCAACGACACTTTCATTATTTGTTGATATCACAAATACCTGTACATCAGATATATTCGTTAAGGAATTTATTGCATTCTTATTAAAACTAATAACAACATAATCCTGAGTAGTTTCTCTGTTGATTAATAAACCCATCCCATCCACCTGAGTTAATTGCTCATTTATAACCTGCACACTTCCATTAGCAGGAATTTTGAAGAGATAATCCCAATTCATCTTCACAGGAATCAACGAACCATTTTTAAGGCTGAATCTGTCTAATCCCCCTGGCTTTGTATTTAGTGAAATATATATATCTTGTGATGCGGGGAATACCAGGTCAAGAAAATCTATTCTTATTTGAAATAATGTACCACATTCCCTAATATATAGCGCAATTATGTCTTTATCAGGAACTATCGTATCTACCATATCCAATAGTTTGACATCGCTATATTTCCACATTGGACAAATAGCCTGGAGTTGGACTTTCTGGTGACATTGACATCCAACAATGAAGAATAATAATAGGAGAAGATATATATTTTTTATAATCATAAAATTGGTTATACGCTAAAGCTAAATATTAATAAATATTTATGGATACTTTGCAAAACTGTCAGAATTTATTAATCGTGAAGTAGTATAATCGATTACCATAAGTTTTATTACAGTTCGTATTTTTACTAAGGAGACGACAATGAAAAAGGTTTATTCAGTTATTATCACTATTATTGCTTTATCGTTGCTTGTTCTTCCAGCATCTGCATCAAATATAAATTCACAATCATATCCATACTTCTCAATTCTTGAAGTTGTAACAGACCAATCGGTGACAATTCAGGCATACAATTTCCCAGCCAATGATAGCTTTAGAGTAACCATGGGAGAATATGGTACTTACGGCATTGGTGGAGTTGTAATTGGCTATACTGATACCGGGTCAGGTGGCTCTTTTGTGGCAACCTATGCAATTCCATCAACCCTTGCAGGGCGTGAAAAAATCGCAATCCGTATGGAAAGTCCAACCAGTGGATATTACGCATATAACTGGTTCAATAATAATCCAAGCACATCTCCAACCGCGACCCCAGCTCCAACATCACCACCACCCACAACCACACCAATTCCAGGATATTCTGGATATCCATCTTTTTCTATTACCTCAGTTGTAAAGGATCAATCAGTAACTATACAGACAAGTAATTTACCTCCGAATGATACTTTTACAGTAACCATGGGGAAATATGGAACCCAAGGTGTAGGTGGGGTTGTAGTAGCTAATACAAATTCAGGTTCAGGTGGATCACAAACGTTGACATACACAATCCCTGAATCGTTATATGGATTAAGTCAAATTGCGATCCGGATGGAAAGTCCTACTACAGGTTATTTTGCCTACAACTGGTTCTATAATTCCAATGCTTCAGCAACATCTACCCCTGCTCCTGCACCAACCTCAACTCCAGCTCCTCCAGGATACGGCGGGTATCCAACATTTACCATTACTGCAGTAGTAAAAGATCAAACTGTATCAATTTCAGGTTCTAATTTCCCACCCAATGATACTTTTACCGTTTTAATGGGACCATATGGGAATCAAGGATTTGGTGGAACAGAGGTTGGCAGTACAAACAGCGGCTCAGGTGGGGCATTGTCTGCAACATATACCATCCCCAGTTCGTTAGCTGGCTCGTCAAAGATTGCTATTCGATTACAAAGTCCAACCAGTGGATATTTCGCCTATAATTGGTTCTGGAACTCTACGGCCCCATAATCATTAACCTAATTAAACAACAACAAGGATCATGTTGAAATTGTTCATCACAAATATACATGATCCTTGTTTTTATTAAATCTGATCAGTTAAGTTGCTTTTCGATATAAAGCTGCTAAAGTTAAATCGTCAGATAAATCCACACCGATTAGGAACTGATTAATGGAACATTCAATGGAATCAAGCAATTCTTTTGAAGAAATATATCGTTTGTTGGAGATCAAATCATATAACCTTTTTGTGCCGAACATTTCTTCATCGATTGAAAAAGCCTCAGTTACACCATCTGTATAGAATAATATCAAGTCACCCGGTTGCATAATTACTTTTGCCTCATCAACCTGAATGTCATCAAATATTCCGAGTGCAATACTTGTTCGGGTAAGTTCAATCAATTCACCCGCAGGATATTTCTTTATTATTGGTGGATTATGACCAGCATTGGTGTAAATAATTAAACCAGTTATTAAATCAATCACAGCATAAAAAACTGTAACAAACATCCCATGTTTTGTATCCGGAATTAATAACTCATTCACTTGCTTTAATACACTTGCAGGTGAAGTATGATCCTTTGCAGCTGCTCGAATTAGAGTCCTAATTAATGTCATGAATAACGCAGCTGGCATTCCTTTATCCGCAACATCTGCTATTACCAAACCTATATGATTCTCATCCAGGTGAAGAATATCATAAAAATCTCCGCCTACCTGCCTTGCCGGTTGCCAGCGAATATCTATGTCCCATCCTGAAAGGGTAGGTAGATGCTCTGGAAGAAATGTAGTTTGAATTTCTCTGGCTAGCTGTAGCTCCTTTTCCATACGTTCACTTCTTACTACATCTCGCTGTAGTTGCTCATTTTTAATCGCTAAAGCAGCTTGTTGAGTAATACCCTTAACAATTTCGATCCTTTTTTCCCTAATATGATATGCGGTTGCTGCCTTACCCGGATCTTCTTCCTCGATCAGCATTACACCCAAAACTTCGTTTTTAACTGATAATGGAAAACCTATTAGTAACCGTGATTTATCACGTAATACATCATCATCCAATTTAATTGAGTATTGCTCATCTGAATCTCCAGATGCGTCGAGAAGCAGATGAAGGTATGAAGATTCAATCTCCTTCCAACTTGTTGGTGAGCTTGCGGCTAAAAGTTGGTGATAAGCAATTTGGTTCTTTACCATTATTGTCTGAAGTAATGGGAATTCATTTGCGCGAAAAATTTGACCAATAATTTGGAGATCTAACTTTGAAAATCCGTAGTTTTGTGCTGGCTGAAACACCTTCTCAAGGCTGTTCCATAAATAAATAATACATCTTTTAACACCAACCAAGATTGGTGTAATTCGGACAATTGCTCCTAGAATTTCTTCTAGTTTGTTCATGCTCACGATCGCTTGAGCAACTTGCAACAAAGCAACAGAAATATAAGCTTCTTCTTCTCGAGAACGAAGGCGTTGTAAATATTCTATGGTACCTGCTGTTTGATTGGTGATTGCTTGAAGCAATTGATATTTATCATCCCAAAGTTTCTGGGAAAAATCTTTCTCCATTGCTGTGTTGGAGAAGTCAATCAGTGATGCTCCTATCAAATTTTCTTGAGCAACGATTGGAAACAAAATAAATAAATTTGTTTGTAAATTTTGTGATGGGAACACTAATTCTGCGATTTCTTCTGACAGATTATCTGAATTTATTATTGTTGGTTTCAATAATTCAATAATCTCATCGAATTTACTAATAGAACCAGAATCTATATTCCATGAAACCAGCCTTTCTTGTTGATCTTGGTCATAGCCATATGACACTTGTGGAAAAAATGTATTGATTGCCTGATCCCATAAATATATCGTACACGCATTTACCCCAACCAAATCCGTTATCATGCTCGCAATTGTCTCAAGCAGTTCATGAATAGATGTGATTGATTGTGTTGCTTCTGCTATTTGTTGTAATATCGTGTACATCCAAACGTGATCATGGGCAATCGAAAACAGTTTGGTGTTCTCTATCCCTATAGCAGCATATTTACAAAAAATTTCAGCTATTATCTTGGAATCATTGGAATATTGATCGGGTAGGTGATGAGCCAAGATCAACACTCCATTGGGTTTATCATCTATAAGCAATTGCACACCCAGGGCAGAATAGCCGTCTGGGAAAGAAAGTAATAGCCCAAATGGCTCGTTTGGAGAATCAAAATTTCGAATTATTGGTCTACCTGAATCAATGATATCTGATAACCACGGAAAAATCGCTAATTGGCTGGTTAAATCGCCTTCATTCTGAGACAGAATTGATTTAATTTCAGCCGCGCCTATGGTTTCCTTGTGTTTGTTTAATGTGGAAAATCGTTCATCAATACGTACTGCAGCAATTTTCAGTGAAGATGTAAATTGTCCAAGACCAGAATCAGACGACATATCATCATACAACCATATAGCTGATGCATCATAAGGTATAAAATTTCCAAGCTCTGCTAATAAACTCTCCAGTATTTCGCTAATTGGAAGATTAAAATTAATAACTTCCTGAATTTTCTCTACAATCTGTCCGTGTAATTCTAAATTTCGAAATAATTTTGCATTTCTAATAGCAACAGCTATATTATCCACCAGTAATTGGTATATCCGTATTAATTCAGGATTGAAAGCATCAATAACATTATTGCGGATATCCAAAACACCTAGGAATTCATCTCCACAAATAAGTGGTATGACCAACTCAGATTTAATATCCGGAGTGAAGTTGGTTGATAAAAATCTGTTCTCATGATTTATATCGTTGATTACAACCGGCGTGAGGTGCGAAATACACCATCCAATGGGATTATCTTCATTATCAAAATGATAATCCATGGGTGGATCAATGCCATTATTGGAAATGCTTTTACATGAGAGGACACGTATTTCGTCCTTTTTCTTAATGTATAGACTTATCCTTGTATATTTACTATTCTGATGGATGAGCGAAAGTATGCTATTAATTAAATTTTCTAAATCGACATTTGAGGTAATAGACTTGGAGATTTGTCCTATGGTATCCAGTAAATCGATGATGTTTTTATTTGATAAATTGATCGAAATTTGTTTCTGTAAGTATATGGATAATGATGACTGTATTGCTAGAGCTTTGGCGAATTCAATTTCCTGCACATTGAACCCACTATGGTTTAAACGGTCTAGTTCAATCACTCCCAGTATTTCATTATTAGTTTGTAAAGGGAGAGCAATAATTGAATGAATTTGATCATCGCCTAAATTATTACTTAGAGCAGTGATCTGCTGTCTATTATCCAGTGACTGCTTCATTAACTCGAGTTAAGTCACTTAGAATTGGAATTTTTTCATTCGTTTGAATATCGTGAGGGTTATATATAAAATCATTAACCCAAAGTTTGACCGCACAGGATAATATCTGCTCAAAATTTGAGATTATTAGGATTAGTTGAGATTCGATATTTTGCTGATGCAATAATTGTTCAGTAAAATTTATAAACTGCTGATAATTCCCACCCTCAAAATAATTATAGTGCAGCGGCAGCTGAGCTGACATCGTTATAAAACTTAAAAAGTTGGGTAAAACCTGCCAGCTCTAATGTTTCATATACCCTTATTGGTATGTTTACCAATAACACTTCCCCCTGATTATTTTTCTTACATATTTTCTGAATATCAATAAAAACCCGCAATCCTGCGCTAGAAACAAAAACCACATCACTTAGATCTAATATTATTTTATATCTGTGATTACTTATAATTTTATTTAGCTTCTCAGATAACTCAGGCGCTGTAAAACTATCAATTCGTCCATTGATAATGACTAAGTCGTAGGATTCAATAGGTTTTACGGTAATTTCCATAACCGAGTTTCCTTGTTTGATGAATCTTTAGTTACATATTTAATAAAATTATACCATTGGGGAATATAATATATCTACAGATAGCAGGTTTTATTTTTCGATACTTATTCGAGGGTATTCTCACAATGGACCAAGAGATATATTTATCAGTAATTATCCCTGTTTTTAATGAACAGGACAATTTACTACCGTTGTATATCGAGCTAACAGAGGTAATCAGGAAATTAGAAATATCATATGAGATTATTTTTGTTGATGATGGCAGCACAGATGACAGTTATAAAGAATTAACTAAAATCCACACTGATGATAAAGCAGTAAAAGTGATTCAATTTCGTCGAAATTTTGGTCAGACCGCAGCTTTTGCAGCTGGTTTTGACAAAGCACAAGGAGAATTAATTCTCACTCTCGATGCAGACGGGCAAAATGACCCACATGACATTCCAAGAATGATAGATACGATGGAACAGGGAGGCTATGATTTTGTGACTGGTTGGCGAATAACTCGGAAGGAGTCATTTATACGCAGGGTTTTATCCCAATCAGCAAATAAAATTATAAGCCGGATCACTCAACTAGATATTCATGATCGGGGATGTTCATTGAAGCTATTTAAACGGGAAATCGTAAAAAATATCCGATTATATGGCCAATTGCATCGATTCTTACCAGAACTGGCTAGCTCAGTCGGAGTAAATATCATAGAAATTCCGGTTAACGACCGGATGAGGAAATCGGGAAAATCAAAGTATGGCTCGATTACACGTACACCTCGCGTTGTCTTAGACCTGATCACTGTGTCTTATCTATTAACATTTTTTACCAGTCCCATGCGATTATTTGGGTCTATGGCATTATTTTGTAGTTTTTCTGGATTGATTATCGGTGGATACCTTGCTTTATCTAAAATTTATCAAGGAATAATTGGAGGGTGGGAAGGATTTAGAGCCTACCAAATCGGAAATCGTCCACTATTGTTGTTAGCAATCCTCCTAATTGTTATTGGTGTACAACTACTTATGATGGGATTTCTTGGCGAAATGATCATGAGAATATATTATGAATCACGAGATAAGCCCATTTACCATATCAGGCAGGTGCTTGATTGATACTTCCGTTCAATTATTGATTTTTTTATCTTCGAATATATCCCAATAACCTTTATCTAGCTCATCATTTGACAGATGAGCATAGCGTTGGGTAACTGATATATTTTTATGTCTTGCTAATTCCTGCGCAAGTTTCAGATTACCCGAGCCTCTAAGAACAACTGTAACAAAATAATGGCGAAATGAGTGGGGGGTGATCGTCCCAACAGCACCATCGCCTAGTGCCTCTTTAACTCTTAAGGTAACAATATTTCTGCCAGTAGTTGTAGTTATCGGCTTTATTTTCTTCCCCGCGCCACGATCATGCCTTGCAAAGAGGGGAAGGGAACTAAGTGTCCGTCCGGATCCACCATCAAGTTTAGACCTGACGACCAGGTAATCTTTGATTGCAAAAAGGCTTCGCCTTGAAAACCTGACAACAGCTTGTTGGTTTCCTTTACCAATAATAACAGCACGTCCTTCATTCCAATCAAGATCGCCTCTACGTAGGGAACAGGCTTCGTGAACTCGTAAACCAGTATCTGCAAGTGTTAGAAGGAATGCACGATCTCGATAATTGATCAGTTGGATTTGCTCATCACTACCTGATAACAATGCAATATTATTTGCATATTCTAATATTTTTTCAATATTATTATAGGGAAATTGAGGCAGACGTGACCCAGGCTTCCTGGCTCTTTGCCTGATCAAAAGGCGAATACGTGGAAGGTTTATTTCGCATAGTCGTTCAGAAGATAAGTACTCATAGAACCCTGACAGAGCGGTTAGATACAAGCGCTCAGTTGCGGGTGAATAAATCTTTAGGGTAGCAATGAACCATACCACAGCATCCTCGGGCAAAGCTGAGATAGGAGTCGTGTCTGGTGGCAACTTGTTATCTGTCATCATAAGTTGGAACGCATTCATCGCATTTCGATAAGTACGTCCAGTATTTTGGCTTCGAGCAGAGGAGACAGTATTTATATATTGATTAATTACATTTGATATGGAAGATCTCTTATTCATTGTAATATCTGTCCTGAATTCTTGTTTATGATAATAATAGTTATCGAAAGCATACTTATGATAACGTGACCATTCTCGATTGTCAAGCCCCCTCTTATAACAAAATTTTAAATTTAGCATAAAATTTATTATATATATATTTTTATCAATATGATTCGAAGATCACTTCAAATTGGATTTTTTACAACAATTAATTATCCTCCCCCCTCTAGATACATGCAGTAGTTTTTTGTAACCAAATAAATTTGATGTTTTACCGCACGTTCTGTACCATCTTTAATCTGTGTTTTTCATTAAATCCCACTGGCAGCTTCTTGTGATGATTAAAATTCCTATATTGCATGGATAAAAGAAAACCTCTATTTTCAGTGATAGACCGTCGCGCCCTATCTCCTATCCAGATGTCCCTTCCATACTGTAGCACCATCATCTATATTATTTTAGGAAACCTCAATCAGTATCTCTAAAGGAAAATTTACCATATCAAAGCAACAACTAATCCGGAAAGAGGCATCTATTCTTGAGCGGAAGGCACAGCAACTCTGGCTGGATTGCATAAATTAAATCAACAGGAATCTGTTCATCGGGATGAAAGAATTGTTTAATTAAATTTCGGCAGCGGTATGATATATATTAGCAATTAGCGATGGGTATGATAACCGTCATCCTTATTAACTTTATTTGTAAACTGCCGACAAATATCATATTGACGGACAACTTTATTAAGGATACACTTTTTAGAAGAAGCATCAATAAAGTATTCATACTTTGTTTTTATTGACTACTTTTCATCTAAGGAGATAGATCAATTTATGAACATCAGCAGATTGGCAAAAGCTATCGCTGAATCCCCCACATTTGCCTTAAACGAGGAAGCTAGAATTCTTCGGGAGCGGGGTGAACCTGTGATCAATATGAGCATTGGCGAACCCAAGAATAAAACCCCTATTACGGCAGTTTTAAGCTCAGTAACAAAACTAAGCGGTGGAGACATAAAATATACTCCACCTGATGGCACTCCTTCCCTTAAAAAAGCTATCATTCGGTATACTGAAGAGAACTATAATAAAATCATTGCACCGGAGAACGTGATCGTATCCGCGGGTGCAAAACAGTCTTTATTCAATATCCTCTATAGCATTATTAATCCTCAGGATGAAGTAATCATCCAGGCACCATATTGGGTTAGCTATCCTGAAATGGTAAAAATGGTTTATGGTGTACCTGTGATCGTCACCCCGGAAGATGGCACTTTTCACCCAAGAATGGAAGACATCGAAAAAGCTGTTAGCTCGTATACCAAAGCAATCATTATTAACAGCCCGAATAATCCTTCAGGTGAGGTTTATTCTACAGAGTTCATCGCTCAAATTGTTGAGTATTGCGAGCAGAAAAAAATCTACCTGATTATGGACGATATCTATCACAAGCTTATTTTTGATGGTGCCATATGGAAACCAGCATACAGCTACACGCATGCTGACATCGAGAATACAATGGTGATCGTTGTAAATGGTGTAGCCAAACTTTATGGAATGACGGGTTTTCGAATTGGTTGGACGTTAGCAAATCGCAGGCTTGTTGAAATAATGACCAATGTCCAGGCTCAAACGACTTCTTGTACCTCAGCTCTACTCCAGGCAGCAGCTGAAGGTGCACTAAATGGCATGCAAAGTGTGGTTGAAAACCTCAGATTAACCTTTCAAAATAATAAATTGGTTGTGGTGGAAGAGTTGAAATCCTTTAAAGGAGTGAGGTTGATCCCACCAAAAGGGACATTTTATGCTCTCCCGGATTTTCGAGCATATTTGCCATCGAGTTTGGCAAAGGATTCTGTTGAGTTATCAAAGCTTATCTTAAAGAAAGCACTTGTCGTCACTGTCCCCGGAAAAGAATTCGGTATGGAGGGCCATCTTCGGTTCAGTTATGCCGGTTCAGTTAAGGATATCAAGGAAGGAATTGAGCGAATTAAATGGGTTTTAGATCCCACGTCACCTAACGAAATCTACATAGGCGACCGAAAATTGGTAAGGGATTGGTTATGAACAACATATTGAATATTAAAACACCTGGGGAAACTCAAGCAGATGCGACGAAGAGCGACTATGGTATTGATACTATTGGATTATTAAATTTACGTAAAGCATATTGGAATTTACCTACTGAGGCTCTATATGAAGAGATAATCTTTAGGGGTGAAGCTCAAATTTCTCGATCAGGACCAATAGTTGTTAACACTGGAAAACATACCGCCCGCGCTGCAAATGATAAATTTATTGTTCGTGAACCAACCACCGAAAATAAAATTTGGTGGGGACAATATAATCGCCCATATTCGACAGAAAAATTCGATGAGTTATTCAGTCGCCTGCAGGGATTTCTACAAGGTCGGGATGTCTTTATCCAGGATTGTTATGGAGGTGCAGACGAGAATTTTCGGTTACCGGTCAGAATTATCACAGAGTATGCCTGGCACAGTTTGTTTGCACGGAACATGTTCATCAAACCAAAAACGAACGAAGAATATCGAAGACATGTGCCAGAATTTACAGTAATTGCTATCCCCTCTTTTAAAGCATTCCCTCAAATTGACGGAACACCTACGAATACATTTATTGTGATCAATTTCGAACAGCGATTGTGTATTATAGGAAATACAGGATATGGTGGTGAAATTAAAAAATCCGTCTTTACTCTTCTAAATTACCTACTTCCCCTCCAAGGCATAATGACAATGCATTGCTCAGCCAATGTAGGTAAGAACGGCGACGCTGCCTTATTCTTTGGCTTATCCGGAACAGGTAAAACCACATTATCAGCAGATCCAAACCGGGGATTGGTTGGAGACGATGAACATGGCTGGAGTGATGAAGGTATTTTCAATTTTGAAGATGGTTGTTACGCAAAGGTTATAGGATTATCTCCTTCTGCGGAGCCTGAGATCTATGCCTGTACTAGGCGGTTTGGCACTATTCTTGAAAATGTAATTTATGATCCTGTAACTAGATTAGTGGACCTGGATGACGATACCCAGACTGAAAACACGCGTGCATCTTATCCACTTGACTTTATTTCTAATGCAATTCCTGAAAAGACCAGCGGGCACCCCAAGAATATTATCTTCTTAACTTGTGACGCGTCTGGAGTAATGCCACCTATAGCCAGGTTAACCCCTGATCAGGCTTTATATCATTTTATCTCAGGATATACAGCAAAGGTCGGTGGAACTGAGATTGGCCTAGGTGAAGAACCAGAAATAACATTTAGCGCTTGCTTTGGGGCACCATTCATGGTCCATGCACCAGCATTTTATGCTGATCTATTAAAACGGAAAATATTGCGCTATGGTGTAGATTGTTGGCTGGTCAATACAGGGTGGGTTGGTGGACCCTATGGAATTGGGAAACGGATTAGCATACGATATACACGTGACTTATTAAATTCAGCCCTTAATGGGGATCTACAGAGCGTAGAGTATTATGACGATCCAGTATTCGGTTTCAAGGTGCCTAAAAAATGCCCAGGAATACCCGATAATGTCCTTTATCCATCCACTTCGTGGCCAAGCGAACAAGCATATATGAAAAGGTATCGCAGTTTAGCAGCAAGGTTTATCGATAATTTCCAGAAATTTTCAGAGAACTGTCCTCCTGAAGTGATCAAATCGGGACCGAAAATTTAGCTATATTCTTCATTTATAGTGATTAATCCACACCAAGTTTAAGAAGTATCAATCTTGGTTTGGATTTATTTATGATCGGTCTGATATGGATGGAAATAAGATAATAACCTGCCAGGGATTCTTCCATTAATTTCTACACCACCTGGTTTGTGTTCCAATTTTTCCACTTGCCCTTGCTCATGAAAAATCGTGATTAGTCCGCCTTCCTGGTATGGAAGGGAAATATTGATTGAAATAAAGTCTTCATATAGATACGCATGTACTTTTTCAAGGAGTTCTGAAACACCCTCACCCGACAGAGCAGAAATTGCAACGGCACTTGGGTATTCCGATAATACTTCCCGTGCATGATCTGGGTCATTCAAACTATCAATTTTATTCAATACAGTGAGTATAGGTATATGATCTGCTTCGATCTCCACAAGAGCCTGATAAACTGCCCGTGCTTGTTGATTGGCTTGAGGGTGGGTGATATCAATCAAATGAATGAGTAGATCAGCTTCAGCTATTTCTTCTAGCGTGGCTCTAAATGCTGCAATTAATGTGGTTGGTAGTTTTTGAATAAAACCGACTGTATCCGTAAATAATGCAATTTGACCATCAGCAAGATTAACTCTGCGAGTTGTTGGATCCAAAGTAGCAAATAATTTATCGGCGACATATACTTCAGCCTTGGATATGCAATTCAGTAACGTCGATTTTCCAGCATTTGTATATCCTACCAGTGCTACTATGGGTACAAAAGATTTTTTCCGCCTGCTACGATATTGTTGCCGATGTACTCGAACTTTTTCGAGCTGCTCCTTAAGGTGTTTTATTCGCGTTCGGATTTCTCTTCGATCTACCTCAAGTTGGGTTTCACCAGGTCCCCTCAATCCCACTCCACCCACTTTCCCTGAACGTCCACCACCTCCCCCTGCTTGTCTTGCCAAATGGGTCCATTGCCGGGTTAATCGGGGTAAACGATATTCATATTGAGCTAGTTCAACCTGTAAAGCACCTTCATTTGTCTTTGCATGCTGAGCGAAAATGTCGAGGATTAATGCCGTTCTGTCAACGATGCGGACACGATCACCAAAGACTAACTCAAGTTCTCTCAGGTGACGCGGAGAGAGTTCAATATCAAATAAAATGACGTCTGCGGAAAATTCCTCTGCCAGCATTTTGATTTCATCAACTTTTCCTGAACCAATGTAGGTTTTTACGTTAGGCTTTACCATACTCTGCGTCACCTGGCCCACAATCTCTAATCCTGCAGTCTCTCCTAGTAGGGCAAGTTCAGTTAATGAATCCTCCAGGATGAGCAGATTTTCTTCGCCTCGAATTTCGACACCAACCAGAAAAGCTTTTTCTTTCGGTCTAAGCGTCAGTTCAGGTGTTTTCTTTGCCATGTTTTGTCACTGCCAAACTAAAAGGTTAATAATTCCCGTGTATTCAAAGAATTCAGTCTTAATATTAAAGATAATAATTATTCTTGATCCTGAGGATTATAGAATCATGGATATTGTTCCAACCAAGTAAGCATTGTTTCACCGATGATCTGTAAGGATTCAGGAGATACTTTATCTAATGTATCTTGGGTAGTGTGCCAATATGGGTAATCAAAATCAATGATATCTACTGCCTTTATCCCTGCACGAATAAAAGGAATATGATCGTCGATAATATCATACTTATATTTTTTTATAAACTGTGAATATCCTAATTCTGAAGCTACTCCCCAAATTTCATTATTTAATTCTGGATTTGAATTTTGTTCCATATATATATTCAAATCTTTATCACCAACCATATCAAGAACAACGACGCTATCCGGCTTTCCAGTCAGCTGCTCAACAAAATATTGTGCGCCTATATTCCCAGTATTGCCAGATATATTGGCATAATCTTCAGCATCAAAAAACACTAACCAGACCTGCTTATTCAATCTGTGAGGTAGCACTCGTGCTAGCTCAAGTAGTATTGCTACAGTTGAGGCGCCATCATTTGCTCCTGGTACAGGTTGTTCCCTACCCGTTGAAGATAAATCTCGATCTGCAAATAATCTCGAATCATAATGACTGGCAATGATGATCCAGGGTGTTCCTGATCCTCTCTTGGCGATAATATTTTTCACTGGTAATCCGTCTACGGTTGTCACTTGTGTTTCAACCTGCCAGTTGAATTTCTCTAATTTTGATTCAATCCACTCAGATGTTGCTCGATGAGCATCACTACCTAAGGTTCGTGGCCCAAGATCAATTTGATACTTGACATCCTCAAAAGCCAGTTGACCATTAAATTCATCTGCTCTCCAATTTTTCGAATCAGATAGATAAAAGGTGATACTAATTATTCCAATTAATAGAATTATCAATATTAGGAATGTATTTTTTTTATTCATAATGGCTATGCGCATTCAGGTAATATATTAATCTTGTAACGCTAAAAATGTCTGTAAATCAGCTTTTGATCTTTCAGCATAAGCAGCTGCACGTATACGTCTTCCAATAATCTCACATTCTAATGGAGGCAAAATCCCCAAATTCGCTTTCATAGGTTGGAAATCCTTTGCATTTGCATGGGTGATGTAATTACATAAAGCACCAAGAATTGTGCCTGATGGCATCTCGATAAGAGGCTTTCCTGATAATAATCTAGCTGCATTCCAGCCCGCTAACAAACCAGTTGCAATGTTACCGACATATCCCTCAACTCCAGTGATTTGACCAGCAAAGAACAGGTTATTTCGACTTTTAAATCGGAGCGTAGGGTATAGTAATGCAGGTGAGAAGATAAAAGTGTTGCGATGCATTTGGCCATAACGGGCAAATTCTACTTTCTCTAGTCCTGGAATTAACCTGAATACTCGTTTTTGTTCAGAATACTTCAAATTCGTTTGGAAACCCACTAAGTTGTACAGTGTCTTAGCCAGATTATCTTGCCGAAGTTGTACCACAGCATATGAATGCTTTCCTGTTCTATGATTGGTCAGTCCCACAGGACGCATCGGACCATAAGCCAGGGCTTCTCTCCCACGCGATGCAATGATTTCAATTGGCAGGCAGCCTTCAAAATATGATTGAATGCCAGCTTTTATACCGGTAGATATACTCCGCTCGAAATCTAGCAGGTTTATCCTTTCTGCCTTAATTAATTCATCGACAAAACGATTGTATTCATCTGTAGTCATTGGGCAGTTTAAATAATCTCCCCCATCCTCTCCGTCATTCTTTCCATATCTTGATCCCTGATACACGACCGATAAGTCAATCGAATCTCGGTAAACAATCGGAGCTATCGCGTCAAAAAAGAAAATCTGTTCATGTCCTGTCAATTTTTGAATTGCATTTGTAAGTCGAGGTGAGGTTAAAGGGCCTGATGCTATGATAGTTGCGCTACCAGGAATATCGGTAATTTCCTCTCGTATTACTTCAATATTTGGATGGTTTTCTAATAGCACAGTAACTTTTTCAGAAAATAAATCACGATCAACTGCTAAAGCCCCTCCAGCCGGGACTATGCATTCATCTGCACACTTCATCAAAAACGAATTCATAGTTCTGAGTTCATTTTTTAAAATTCCTGAAGCTCTGTCTGGTAAGTTTGATCCGAGTGAGTTGGAACAAACTAATTCTGCTAGTTGTGAGGTTCGATGTGCTCCTGTTAGAATTTTCGGCCGCATTTCGTATAAAGAAACTTTTATTCCCCTTGTTGCAGCTTGCCAGGCAGCCTCCGAACCAGCAAGTCCACCTCCAACAATGATTAATTCACTTTGTTTCTTTAATCTCATAGATACTAGGTATTTTACCAAATTAGCTAATATAATAATTACTTGCGACCAAACTCGACTTTATGCCTATGCGCATTATATGAATGTATGTCAGAATGTCTAATGATAATATGCTTTTCGGTTTGATAGCTTCTGACAGCACTTCATGGCATAATCTAATTATCATTCGAAACGCTTGAGGATATATTAATGCGTGATGTAGCTATACTTGGAATAGGACAAACCACTGTAGATGAACATTGGGGTAAATCCCTTAAAGAACTCGCTGGAGAAGCCATCTTTTCTGCATTATATGATGCTCAAAGAGATTCTGCTGAATCATTATTTATCGGAAATATGCTCTCGGGAATTTTGAGTAAACAGGAAAACCTTGGGGTGGTAATCTCTGATTGGATTGGGTTGCCGGGAATTGAAGCAGAGAAAGTTGAAGCCGCATGTGGTTCTGGCGCTGCTGCTTTTCGAGCTGCACTTATGGCGGTGAGCTCAGAAGAAGTTGACAGTGCCTTAGTTGTTGGTGTTGAAAAAATGACCGAAAGTTTGCCGGTAGAAACCACAGAGGCTCTTGCAACCGCAGCAGATGCTGATTATGAATCTGCTCAAGGTTTATCATTCGTAGCGATTAATGCCTTAGTCATGCAATTGTATCTTCATACTTATAGCTGGAAACATACTGACTTTGCGCCATTCTCCATAAACGCTCATACAAATGGTATGCATAACCCTTTTGCCCGTCTACATGAAACAATAACTTTGAAGGACTACACCTCAGCCAGAATGATTGCTGATCCGATAAATCTACTTGATGCATCCCCGATTGGCGATGGTGCAGCTGCGGCACTGCTGATTCCAGCTAATTCTGTCGATCCCCAGGATCATCGAATTATTAAAATTGTTGGATCTGCTTCAGCAACGGATTCTATTGCCATCCACAGCCGCAAGGATCCACTTTGGCTGTCTGCTGCTGAAAAGTCTGCTAAAAAAGCCTATGACCAGGCAGGAATAAAGCCAGGAGATGTCGACTTCTTTGAACTTCATGATGCATTCTCAATCATGTCTGTTCTCTCGCTTGAAGCATGTGGATTTGCTGAACGTGGCAGAGGCCCCACCCTCGGACTTAATGGACATATTTCGTTGAATGGTAAATTACCCATCACGACAAGGGGTGGATTGAAAGCCCGTGGACATCCAGTTGGGGCAACAGGAATGTATCAGATTGTTGAAGCTGTACAGCAATTACGAGGTGAAGCTGCCCCAACCCAGGTTGAAGGTGCACGCATCGGTATGACCCAAAATATCGGTGGTAGTGGAGCTACTATCATCACCCACATACTCAAGGCATAATAATTTACTCCGATCCACTATCTGATTAAGATCTGAGATTCTCGAAAATTAGCTAATTTCGAGAATAATGATATGATTAGTGGATGACGAATAGCACTACAGTCACCTATCTTTGTATGATATTCTGAATCGTTATGCATGAATTATCGGTAACTGAGAGTATCCTTGAGATTGCCCTTCGCCACGCAAATAACGCCAATGCAAAACGAATAACCAACCTGTATTTGGTGATCGGACAATTAGCCAGCATAGTGGACGATTCGGTCCAGTTTTACTGGGATATTATTTCTAAAGATTCAATCGCAGAAGGTGCTATTCTTCATTTTCGCAGATTACCTGCAATGCTTGCCTGTCAGGAATGTAATTTCGAATATTCCCCTGCAAATAATAGTTTCTCCTGTCCAAATTGCACTAGTGACCGGGTAAAAGTAATCACCGGAGAGGAATTCTACATGGAAGCAATTGATGTGGATAGCTAATGGATTATTAAATATAAAATGGCTAAGAATATACTTGTTGTAGAAAAAATATTAAGTGCGAATGATCAAATTGCTGCAGAAAACCGTTCGATTTTTGATGCAGTAAGGGTTAAATCTTTCAATTTAATGGCGTCTCCAGGTGCTGGTAAAACTTCGCTGATTGAGCAAACAATCAAATATCTTCTCCCCATGATGAATTTGGCGATCATTGATGGCGATATTGCCACAAACATAGATGCAGACCGAGCAGAAGCTGCTGGAGCAATGGCATTTCAGATCAACACGGGTGGTGAATGTCACCTGGACGCAGTCATGATCAATTCGGCACTTAAGCAAATGAACCTGAAAAATATCGATATCGTCATTGTAGAGAATGTTGGTAATCTGGTGTGTCCAGCAAGTTTTCATCTTGGGACACATAAAAGTGTATTAATCGCTTCTATCCCAGAAGGCGACGATAAACCATATAAATATCCAGGAATGTATCGTGGAGTTGACGCGTTAGTTATTAATAAAATCGATCTACTTCCCTATGTACCTTTCAACATGGAATATTTTCGCAAAGGGGTGGAAATATTAAATCCTGGTGTTGTAACCTTTCCAGTTTCATGTAAAACTGGTGAAGGCCTGGAAAGATGGTTTAAGTGGATCATCGATACCACCAGGAGCTGATTATTGAGATGAGCGAAGATCGTAAATAAATGATTGGGAAAAATATCCACATCACGGGCATTGTTCAAGGTGTCGGTTTCCGTCCATTCGTTTATAACCGGGCTGTTCGCCTCGGCTTGACTGGCTGGGTATGCAATACTTCAGCAGGAGTTGAAATTGAGCTATACGGAGAGCCTGGAACAGTAAACGTTTTTATTGATAATTTACAAGCTGATGCACCAACGCTCGCACAGATTGATTCGATAGATTTCCATGATATCCCAGTAAAAATTCTTAATTCATTTGAGATTATTCATTCACAAGATGATATCAATTCATTTCAACCAATCTCACCAGATATCTGCATTTGCCCTGATTGTCTGAGAGAGTTATTTGAGCCAGGAAATCTACGTTATAGATATCCTTTCATCAATTGCACTAATTGCGGACCCAGGCTCACCATCATCGAAGATATCCCTTATGATCGTCCCAACACAACCATGAGGGATTTTGTAATGTGCGATGATTGCGAGCGTGAATATTCTGATCCAACCAATCGTCGCTTTCATGCCCAACCCATTGCTTGTCCTGTATGTGGTCCGAATGTTTGGCTTGAGTTACCTTGCAGAGAAGAAAACTCTCAACCTAAGATCATAGCCAGTGATGATGATGCCATTCATAAAGCTCAGAAACTTCTAAAGCAAGGCAAGATTGTAGCCATAAAAGGACTTGGTGGCTTTCATCTTGCGTGTGATGCAACCAACCCCAAAGCAGTAGCAGAATTACGTCAGCGAAAACTGCGCGTTGATAAACCCTTCGCCTTGATGATGCCTGATATCGAAACCATCAATAATCATTGCTTTTTGAATGATGCAGAAAAAGAGATCCTTGAGTCACGGGAACGGCCTATTGTAATTCTTTCTCGAAAAGAAACTTCATCCATTGTCACTGAGGTCTCGCCGAATCAAAACACACTAGGCGTTATGCTACCTTATACGCCTTTGCACTATCTCTTGTTTGCTCCTATGGGTGGAAGTGAGTCCTTTATTACTCGGAAAAATCCATTCCCCATGCCTCCACTGGTGATGACGAGTGGAAATTTGAGCGAAGAACCAATTGCAATTCATAATAATGAGGCACGCCAAAGATTATCAATATTAGCAGATGCACTCTTGCTTCATAATCGGACTATTCGTACTCGGTGTGATGATTCGGTTATCCGTACCTTTCAAGCTACAATCTACCCGTTGAGAAGATCTCGAGGATATGCTCCATTTCCGGTATACCTTTCATCAAATTCATACCAAATTCTAGCAACCGGTTCAGAGTTAAAGAACACTTTTTGCATAGTGCGGGATCGCTATGCATTCTTAAGTCATCATATTGGAGACATGGAAAATGTTGAGACGTATGATTTATTTATGGATAGCATAAAAAATTATGAATCTATATTCCGGATCAAACCTGAAGTAATTGCTTTTGATCTCCACCCCAATTACCTTGCTACGCGCTATGCAATGAAGAGAGCTGAAGAAGAAGGTTTACCGTCCTTTGGGATACAACATCATCATGCTCATATTGCTTCGTGCATGGCTGAAAATTCCTTACCATCCAACCAACCTGTTATTGGAGTTGCCTTCGATGGAACAGGTTATGGCGAAGACGGAGCGATTTGGGGTGGCGAATTCTTGCTTGCAGATTATTATGGATACAAACGGGTCTGCCATTTAAAATATATTCCACTTCCAGGTGGTGATACAGCCATCAGGAAGCCTGCTCGAATTGCATTATCCTATCTCTGGGTAAATCACATGGATTGGCTGCCTGAGCTCCCAGCTGTCTCAGAAACATGTGTTGAAGAAAGATCGATACTAAAATCCCAGCTTGAATTAAAGATCAATACTCCCATGACATCGAGCATGGGACGATTCTTTGATGCAATGGCTTCACTTTCTGGCATACGCCAAAAAGTAAATTATGAGGCTCAAGCAGCAATCGAGTTTGAAGCTATTTGTGATCAACATGAAAGTAGTGAATACGAGATGTTTTTGGAAGATTCCGGAAATCCTGGCTTTACTCCCTACCAAATAAACCCAGCGACATTAATTGAACAGCTTGTTGCTGATAAGCAAAAGGGAATTGCAGTATCGATTATCTCTGCACGTTTCCATAACAGCATTGCAAGGATGGTCAGTGATGTTTGTAAAAAAATTCGTACGGATTATGGAATTAATGATGTTGTTTTGAGTGGTGGAGTTTGGCAGAATATGATCTTGCTACAGAAAACTAATTCTTTATTATTGTCAGAAAATTTCAAGATCCACATTCACCACCGGGTGCCAACCAATGACGGCGGAATTGCATTGGGTCAAGCAATTATTGCCGCTAACAAGATAACACAATGATAATAAATGTTTCGGAGGATTTATGTGTTTAGCCGTTCCTGGAAAAATCATTGAAATATATGAACAGACTGGACTATTGATGGGAAAGGTTGACTTTGGTGGAGTTATACGTGAAGTTTGTCTTACTTATGTACCAGAGGCAAAAATTGGTGATTATACGGTTATCCACGTTGGATTTGCTCTAAATCTGATCGATGAAAAAGAAGCCCTTGAAACATTAGCCTTGTTGGATGAGATATCGAATCAGGATTTACCTAATGAAATATCTCAATGAGTACCGTGAATCGAAATTGGTGCATAGCCTGATTGGTGAAATCAATCTGGCTATAACTCAACATTGGGTGATTATGGAAATTTGTGGCGGCCAAACCCATTCTATTATGAAATATGGATTGGATCAATTACTTCCAGATGAGATAGAGCTTGTGCATGGGCCGGGTTGTCCGGTTTGTGTCACGTCATTAGAAATGATTGATAAATCTCACACAATTGCCTCCCAACCAGGAGTAATATTTACCTCCTACGGTGACATGTTAAGGGTACCAGGTTCTCAAGGGGATCTATTCTCCGTAAGAGCATCAGGGAAAGATGTTCGAGTTGTTTATTCATCACTTGATGCTGTTAGTATCGCCCAAGAAAATCCTGAAAAACAAGTCGTTTTTTTTGGAATTGGATTTGAGACTACCGCCCCTGCAAATGCAATGAGTGTTTTACAAGCACAACAACTTGGCTTAAAGAATTACAGCCAGTTAGTCTCCCAAGTCAGAGTTCCTCCTGCAATGGAGGCAATTTTAGGATCCACCAACAGTCGAGTTCAAGGATTTTTAGCTGCTGGACACGTCTGTACAGTGATGGGATATTGGGAGTACCCAGCAATTGCTCAAAAGTACAAAGTTCCGATCGTAGTAACAGGGTTTGAACCAGTTGATATTTTGCATGGAATCTTATTAACCATAAGAGAATTGGAACACAAAAAATACGAAGTTGGAAATGCATATACAAGATTAGTCAGTTTTAACGGAAACAGATCTGCCCAAAATATTATTAGCCAGGTTTTTGAAGATTGTGACCAAAAATGGCGTGGTATCGGAACTATTCCAGGGAGTGGATGGAGATTAAAGCCTGAATTCAGTTATTTTGATGCTGAGAGACGTTTTCAGGTTGATGAGATCAAACCGAACAAATCTCCACTCTGCATTGCAGGATTGATCCTGCAAGGAATAAAGAAGCCGGGTGAATGTCAGGCTTTCAACAATGAATGTACACCTGAACATCCCCTGGGTGCCACCATGGTATCTTCAGAAGGCGCTTGTGCTGCATACTATCGATATGGAAGGACGCGATGATGGACAAGATAGCCAATTTGGACGGTTTAACCTGTCCAATTCCCCTCCCCCATAACGAGAATATTGTGTTAGGTCATGGAAGTGGGGGCAAGATGTCATTTGATTTGATATCAAAAATTTTTATGCCTTCATTTTCTAATTCAATCCTATCAACTGGTGATGATGCGGGATGTATTTGCCTGCCGATAAACCTTGGTGATGAGAGCATGAAATTGGCACTAAGCACCGATTCGCATGTTGTTTCTCCTTTGTTTTTTCCTGGGGGAGATATAGGAAAACTAGCCATCTGTGGAACAGTAAATGATATAAGCATGCTCGGTGCAAAACCCATGTTTTTGACTGCAGGCTTTATCCTTGAAGAAGGTCTGGATATTGATGTCTTGCGGAAAGTTGTTTCTTCAATGCAAACTGCTGCAACGGAAGCAAATGTTCAAATCATTGCTGGCGATACCAAAGTAGTTCAAAATGGAAAAGCCGATGGTTTGTATATCAACACAACGGGTATCGGGATGATTCCCACGGGGATCAATATCAATGGTCGCAGAGCACGACCAGGCGACGTTGTTATCATCTCAGGAACAATTGGTGATCATGGAATTGCGGTCTTGGGTGCACGAGGCGAGTTGAAATTTGAATCTGCTATAAAAAGTGATGTTGCACCTTTAAATGGTTTGGTTGAAGACATGTTGAAAGCAAGCAGCGAAATCCATGTTTTGCGAGATCCAACACGTGGTGGTCTAGCAACCAGTTTAAATGAAATAGCTCTTCAATCACAAGTGGGAATTACGATAAACCAAAATGATATCCCAATTAAACCTGCAGTTGAAGCTGCTTGCGAAATGCTGGGATTTGATCCACTTTATGTGGCTAATGAAGGTAAGCTGATTGCAATCGTAGATAGTGATTATGCAGATTGTTTATTCAAAGCGATGAAAAACCACCCTCTTGGGGTAGATGCAGCCATTATTGGTTGCGTGACCGAGAAAACCAGCGCAAATGTGCTCCTGAAAACTTCATTTGGAACTACTCGGGTAATCGATATGTTGTCTGGCGAAATGCTTCCTAGAATTTGTTAATTTCAATACATGAATAAAAAGCAAATTTCCCTAAATTGATGCTTATTTATCCAAAGGCTTATCAACAATGATCCAGGAGGTTACCCCCTCCCTTACAATTCGATGATTTGCTTTTGTATCACGAAATGCCTTTTGTATATTTTGAGGGGTCTCAAAATGGCTTCGCATTAAGATCAGTTTTTCAATTATTGCCAAGATTTTTACTTGAATAGTTTGAATATCTGGCTCTTCAATGACAATACGACCGCCTGGTATAACTACTCTCCATAACTCATCTAACGTGGCATTAATATCACTGACATGATGAAGCGCATCAACCATAATTACCCTTTCAAATATTTCATTTTGGAATGGTAATCCTTCTGTGTTTGAACACACTGTTTTTATACCTGGTTTAATTCTAGCCTGATCCAGCATACCTATTGATGAATCAACAATCACTATTCCATTTACCCAATTTCTTAGTGTATAGGAGATTCTTCCAGTTCCCCCACCAGCATCCAGTAGCAGCCCATTTATTGGTAATCCGATTAATGAAACAAGCCGGTTTGGATCAATGGGTTTGATAAACCGTTCATATACTGGTGCAACCAAATCAAAGTGATTGAATTTTGTCATATGGTATTTTAATTAAAAAGCCTCCTTATCCAGGAGGCTCTAAATAACTAAGTCGACCAAATATTAGTACTCATCTTCGTCGAGATAAAGATCATCATCTTCTTCATCGACATCGACTTCTTCCCAATCATCAACTTCATCCAGTTCTTCTTCTTCTTCATCCCATTCGTCTTCTGTTTCGACATCATTTGCCCGAGAATATGTCATACAACCCATATCTGGATCTATCTCTACCGCAGCCGCTCCACAGTATCCATCATCCAGAAAAACACAGTCAACATAATGGCATCGTATACGGGGCATGGATTCCTCCTGAAATAAAATAAGCACACGTAATCGTAGCGTCTCTCATCAGCATTTAGAAAGTCCTTTTCCAGTCGGCAGTGATTTTACCTCAGATGTATGAAACAGAGAAGTACTATTTGCTAATTTTGCTTTCACAATTACCACATGTCTTAAAATATAAGGCGACATTATATCACTACATTCTATAAATTGTCGCCTTACCGATATCATCCGAGCAAAATCTTAATTACCCCCAAAAAACACCCACTTACCCAGGTCGTATACGGTGAGCTTCCATAACATTTGGTAATGCTTCAATACGGGTCAATACTCTCGTTAGTTGATCGATATCTTTTACTTCCAAAACTAGATCTAAAACAGCTAGGCTTAGCTTGGACCCGTGATTAACACCAGCTTGAACCAAACCCATGTTTATTCCTTCATTGGCCACTAAATTTGAAACATCTCTGGCTAACCCATCACGGTCATATGCTTTTACGCGAACCGACACGGGGTATGTCCTTTTGGGCTCTCCCCATGCCACTCGTACCAGTCGCTCTCTTTCACGCAGGCGTAAGATATTGGGGCAATCCGTGCGATGAATCGTTGCCCCTCGCCCGCGGGTGACGTACCCAACAATTTCATCTCCCGGTACAGGATTGCAGCATCGTGCAATGGTTGTAAGTAATCCTTTTAATCCTACAACGGTAATCGTGTCGTGGCTTTCAACTACGGTATCTGGGATAATCCGCGTTCCAAACTTCAGCCCTTCATCATCTTGCTCATTTTGCATAAGTTGGTTGGCGATACGGATAAGGGGGACATCTCCGCAACCAATTGCTACATAAAGATCATCAACAGCACGGTAATCAAATTGATGCGCCAATTGTTCAATATTTATATCGCCCAGTCCCAAGCGGCGTAATTCTTTTTCAAGTAAATCTCTACCTTGATTAATATTTTGTTCGCGAGCTTGTTTTTTAAACCAATAGCGAATTTTTGCCTTTGCCCGTTGAGTTTTCACCAAACCAAGGTTTGGATTTAACCAATCGCGACTTGGACCACCACGTTTTGCGGTTAATATTTCAACCTGTTCCCCTGTGCGTAATACATAATCAAGGGATACCAATTTCCCGTTTACTTTTGCACCTCGACAACGATGACCTATATCGGTATGCACATGGTAAGCGAAGTCTATCGGTGTTGATCCTGCTGGTAAATCATAAATATCTCCCTTGGGTGTAAAAATATAGACTCTATCCAGGAATACGTCAGTTTTTAAGCTGTCTACGAATTCTCCTGCATCTTCTACATCCTGTTTCCATTCCATTAAGGAGCGAAACCATAATATTTTCTTCTCAAATGCATCATCGCGAGGAGCACCTTCTTTATATCTCCAATGGGCAGCAATTCCAAGCTCAGCATTTTGGTGCATTTCTGGAGTACGAATTTGGATTTCAAGGGTTTTTCCATCATCATATAGTACTGATGTATGCAATGATTGGTAAAAATTATCCTTGGGCACAGCAATATAGTCATCAAATTGCCCTGGAATGGGTCTCCAATGTGTGTGAATGACACCCAATGTACTATACGCAGATGGGATATCTGGCACGATGATACGCACTCCACGAATATCGTGAACCTGTTCGAAAGCAACACCCTTACGTACCATTTTTCGGTAGATCGAATAGATATGCTTTGGTCGACCAGAAATATCTGCCTTTATGTTGGCTTGAGCGATTATTTCGGTTAGATGATCTATAATCTCATTCATCTCACGTTCCCGATCTAATCGTTTCTCTGCGATATTCTTAGCTATTTCCTTGTATTTTTCGGAATTAACATACCGAAAACCCAAGTCTTCAAGCTCCCACTTCATCTGCCATATGCCCAACCTGTTTGCAAGTGGAGCAAATATATCGAGGGTTTCCTGAGCAATGCGGAGACGTTTTGGTTCAGATAAGTGTCCGAGTGTCCTCATATTGTGTAATCTGTCAGCTAATTTAATTAAAACCACTCGCACATCTTCACCCATCGCCAGAAATGTCTTTCGCAGAGTTTCTGATACTAAATCGTAACGTCTGCTTTTTGTAATCTTACCGGCTGTATAATCTGGGTCCGGTTCACCCCGTCGATCAGCGGCTTGGCGTAACTCCTCTTCTCGAAGATCTTCCTCAGGATGCTGATCCCCTCTGGATACCCGGGGTAATTGGGTTAGTTTGGTGACTCCATCGACTAATTTGGCAACGTCTTCCCCAAAATCATTTCGTATATCGTCCAAGGTTACTGCAGTATCTTCAACAGTGTCATGAAGGAGCCCTGCAACCACGACCTCAACCGGAACCCTGAGCTCAGCTAAAATAGATGCGACGGCAACGCAATGATTGATATAAGGTTCACCAGATACCCTATTCTGACCTGAATGGGCAATTTCAGCCAAGTGATAGGCGCGATTTATCAGATCGCGATCTGTTATTGAGTAAAAATCTGGAAGGGACTCCATTAATTTTTCGATTTGCATAATTTCAACCTATTAAAATGATAGTATACCCATGGCTACCAGGAGAGACAAGGGTCTGGTCTTGATTATATTCACCTGATAGATTTTCTTATGTTCGATTAATAATAGGTGCCTTTTTTGGATATGTATAAATTACTTAATCAAAAGTAATAAACAAATCGTTCTCTATATTTCATCTATAGTAAAATATTTACAGTAGTATGCTTTTATAGAAAGCGAGGCTATCTATGTGCGGAAGATTTACTCTTACAATAGATCCATTACATTTACAGGAAGCTTTTCCATGGGCTGTCATCCCAGATAATCTAGTTCCACGATTTAATATTGCCCCTTCTCAACCAGTTGCTGTAATTCCAAATACCGGAGATAATACACTTTCTATGTACCGGTGGGGTTTGATACCTTCCTGGTCGAAAGATGTATCGATTGGTGAGAGGATGATCAATGCCAGGTCGGAAACTCTTGCTGAAAAACCTTCCTTCCGCAATGCGTATCGACGTCGTCGTTGTTTGATCCTTGCAGATGGCTTTTTTGAGTGGAAACAAAGCCCAAGTATGAAAACCAAACAACCCATCTATATTAAACTGAAAGCGGCTCAACCATTTGCGTTTGCAGGATTATGGGAGTTATGGTCCGCTCCAGATGGATCTGAGATACATTCATGCACGATCATTACCACCCAACCAAATTCATTACTCGAGCCAATCCACAATCGTATGCCTGTGATATTAAGTCCTAAGTCGTACAATATGTGGTTAACCATAAATGATATGCTTCCAACCCAATTGAACGAGCTGTTGGTTTCATATCCTGCTGATGAAATGATTGCATATCCAGTCTCTAAATTGGTGAATAGCCCGCAGAATGACTCTCCAGAGCTCATTAACCCAATTGGTGAAATATAATCCATTGTAAAGTTAATGATTATCCAGCCACACAAATTCACTACCCAAAGCCTAAGGAATTCACCATGGGGACCTGCTATTTGTAATGTATTAGCTGCAGCCCTCAAAGGTGCTGATGCTGGAACAGCGATATTCAGTCATTTGCAATATAAATCAAATCAATTAATAGTGGACAACCTGATCTATGACTTAAATCAATATAATCGGTTATTCATTATTGGAGCTGGTAAAGCCTGTGTACCAATGGTGTTATCAATAAATCAAATACTAGCCAACCGAATTACCGCAGGATTTGCGATAACAAAAGAAGGGTATATAAATTCATCACATAATTTCGCCGAGAACAAAATACGCATCATTGAGGCCGGTCATCCTGTCCCTGATCAACGTAATATAAACGCAGGTCAACAGATCATATCTATGACAAATGATATGAACAGTGATGATCTAGTAATATTATTAATATCTGGTGGCGGATCAGCTTTACTAACATCTCCCCCAGCTGGAATTTCACTTCAAAACATCCAACTAACGACCGCCTTATTATTGGAATGCGGTGCTACTATTCAAGAAATTAATTGCATTAGAAAACATATCGACCAATTTAAAGGAGGCGGATTAGCAAAATTATTATCACCTGCCAGCGTAATTACCTTGATCTTATCAGATGTTGTCGGAGATCATCTTGATTCAATCGCATCCGGACCAACAGTCGGTGATACCACAACCTTTATTGATGCTTGGAAAGTATTGGAAAAATATCAACTAATTGATCAAATTCCTTCTATCATCCGTTCACATTTATCCTTGGGATTGGATGGGTTAATACCAGAGACAATCAAACCAGGTGATCCCATTCTTGAAAAGGTTGAAAATATAATCGTTGGGAGAAATCAAGACGCCGTAATGAGTGCTCTGGATGCATCAAAACTTTTGGGATTTAATTCAAAAATATTAACAACCTCAATCCAAGGCGAGGCATCTCAAGTAGGGCGATTCATAGTTGAAAAATCAAAATCCCTCTTTGCTAGTTCAACAGAGCTAATCAAGCCAGCCTGTTTAATTGCCGGTGGTGAGACGACAGTCACGGTAAATGGCATTGGTATGGGTGGCCGTAATCAAGAACTTGCCCTTGGAGCAGTTGAACAATTATCCGGTGCGGATCAGATGATATTAGTCAGCCTGGCGACAGACGGTGGAGATGGTCCAACTGACGCCGCGGGGCCGTAACCACGAATGATACTTATACCAATGGATTACGAATAGGACTCGATCCATTCTCCTTCCTCCAGAGAAATGACTCATATCATTATTTTGCAGCCTTGGGTGATTTGATAAAAACAGGTCCAACGTTAACCAATGTCAATGACATTGTCTTTATTTTTAGTTTATAACCTACTATATTTTTATACCTAACAAGCGAAGGCTATTCGAACATTAAAAACACTGTTAAAGGCTATCGCCTCCGAAGCCTACAAGGGATTTAACCGACCAAGAGCTGCCGCAGGTATAAGGAGCACATTGTAGAAAAATAATCAGAAATCATTTTGTTTTATAGTTTTCAGAGTTTTTCATGAGAAATTGATCATTTTTGCAGCTCCATGCAGGTCACCACTGATAAGAGTTATTGGTGCTGCTGCCATGGCAACATCAGTTCCAGTTCCGATTGCGATATTGAACTCTGGCTGTGCAAAGGCATGTGCAGCATTAATTCCAATTCGTACCATAACTACAACACTAACAGCCTCTTGTAATTTTCTTACTTCACCAGCTCCCCATTACACATCCTCCAAGCTGGTCCAATTCTTACCTGCCTGGCTATCTACGCTGTAATTCCCTGGTTAATACCTTAGGTATGGCTATACGCATATAGTTTGGACAAGGTTTCTCATTACATCACCTGAGCTGCCCTTTATAAGATCGGTAATTCCCCTGATCCCTTCGATTGTTTGGTCTACGGCAATTAAAACGACTGTTTTTGCTTCGTTCCACATTCATATGATTGTTTGTTCATGCACATTCACTAACTATTATTTGCTTCCATTCAACGGCTATGCCGAATATTGCAGGAACAACATTTTAGAGACTCTATCAGTCATCCTTTGAATTAGAGCCTTACTCCCTTGAGCTTTTTCTACCAGATGGATAATCTGTGATCGGGCATTGTTTGTTGAAAAATCTCTCCTATAATAAAAACGCAACTAGCGGCATATTAATAATGATCGGCTAATTGCGTATAACTTCGTAAATTAGTCGATTAGCTTGCAATAGGATAGTTGATCGATTCCAGCAATTGTTTTATTCCCTCTTCACTTGCGGGAGCATCAAATTCGATTGTCGCTGTTCGTAATTCCTGATCAGCTTTTACGGATTTTACCCCGGGTAAATCAATCAACTCAGATTGAATTGTGTGGACACAATGCCCGCAATGAATCGAAGGAATAGAATAGGTTACTTTTGTTGCCATTGTTTTGTGCTCCTTATTTGATTGGATTGGAATATTATGCATATTTCTTCAATTCGAATACACCTGCAATTTCCGACAGCACCCTTTCTCTTTCACTTGGGTCTTCTCCCCTAACAACTTTTATTAGGCAGGAATGTAAATGATCATCAAGAACGATGCTGCTGACTTTTTCCAGTGCTGCCTGTACTGCATGTATTTGCCGTATCACATCAATACAATAGGAATCGTTTTCAACCATCTGCTCAATTCCTTTTACATGTCCTTCAATGTTTTTTAAACGTTTCATTACATCTTCATTCATTTTTTATCCTGCCTACCCCACCCATATGGGGGGGGGTAGGCATATTATACTATTATCAGTATATTTGTCAAGTATAACTATTAATCTATAATATTGATACGGTCAGACCCCAAATTCTTCCCCTAGATCATCCATCTTCAAGCTAATCACCTGGCTTGCGGAATCCCGTCCCATAGTTACTCCATAAATAATGCTTGCTGCTTGAACTGTATTCCTGTTATGTGTGATGACAATAAATTGGGTTTTCTCGCTTAATTCAGTCAATAAGTCTCGAAACCGGCCGACATTTGCCTCATCCAACATTGCGTCAACCTCATCGAGGATACAAAATGGAGTTGGAGATACTCTCAAGAGTGCAAAGACCAAAGCAGTAGCAGTTAAACTTCTTTCACCACCAGATAATAGGGATAAACCTTGTTCACGCCGCCCGGGTAACCGGGCTTCAATATCAATACCGGTTTCTGTCATATTTTCTGGGTCAGTTAATGCCAGGCGAGCTGATCCCCCTCCAAATAGGCGAGTAAATATCTGCCTAAACTCCTGAGCAACTGCATCAAAAGTTCTGCGAAACTCTCTTTCCATTAGAATATCAAGCTCAACAATGATTTCTTTTATATCACCTTCAGCTTTATTTAAATCATCAACTTGAGAAGAGAGAAATTCAAATCTCTCCTTGACTTCTTTATACTCACTCTGTGCTTCGGGATTTATTGCCCCCATTCTACGCATTTGAGCTTTTTGTTGCCTGATTGTATCCTCGAGGTCTGATGACAAATCATCAACATGAGGTAACTCTTCAACCAAGCCATCCAAAGGAAGTGGTTTAGGACCAGAAACCGATTCGGGATAATCAAATGAAACCAGACCAAAATCATCTTCAATGTGCCTACGTAATGATTCAAAAGATTCTAGATGGTGAGCTAGATTGATCTTAGACTGGGTGTACCTTTGTTCTGCAACTCGTAGCTGCTGTCGCGCCTCAGTATCAGTGGATATCAGGTTGTTCTGATCACTTTCCAAAGCAATTAATTGCTCTTCATGAGGGTTTACAGTTTTGCCCAGCTCTTCAATAGTTTTCGCAATTTCCATCTCCTTCCCTGAACCGATCTCTAAACTTTCATTTAGCACCTTGATCTCTTGATCCAATTGCTCTGATCGGGACATTAATGTCGACAAATTATTTTCAAATTGATTTAGCTGCCTCAGCTTCTCCTGCTGACGATTTCTTGCATCCGAAAGCGCTCGTTCAATCACCGCAGATTTTGTGATCCAGTAAGAATACTGGCCTTGTAATTCATCCAACGGCAGGCTATCTAGCGAAGCAATATTCGCATCTAATTCTGTTTTTATTTGATTTAATTCTTCCTGGATGATCTCTGAATCTTTTTTTGTTTTTGTCAGATCAAGTAATTCGGATTCAAGATCTGTTTGATACCTGTTTTTCTGATCATGGTGCCATTGTAAATTACGCTGCATCTTTTCAATCTGCAGCTCTTGCTGAGTTAATTTACCAGTGACATTTTTTTCGATATCCAGTGCATCATTGTGTTTTACTTCGCTTGCTTTTTCCAATTCTTGTAAATCACTGATATTTTGATCGATTAATCGATACTGCTCATCAAGCTCTTCCAAAATAGAAGAGGCAGCGTCAAGGAAAGACTTTGATTCACGTCTCTGACGTGGCCTGGACAATATACCTTTACCTGATGCACCAGTAATAATGGGACCCATCGTCAGGTACATTTCCCCTTTTAAAGTAACAATCCGTACGTCAGGCATATCGCGCCAATCTCGTGAGGCAAGGATAGTTCTGGCAGTTTTTCGGTCTTTTACAACAATCACGTGCCCAAATAATAAATCGACCACTTGTTTTAATCGTGGTTCAACCTGTACCAAATGGGAAGCTACTCCAAGAATATTCCCGGTTTCAACAGGAGCTTTTTCTAGATCCAGCGCTAATGCTCTGGGCGGAGTGATGACATCTAGTGGAAATAATGATCCTCTCGTAGTTTCATTTCCAATGAGGTCCAATGCTTTATCTGTTTGATTAATTGATTCAATGATCAACGAATTAATATACTCACCCATGACCGCAGCAATGGCAGTCTCGAATTCTTCAGGTATCAACAGGTAATTTCCTAAGGAGCCCACAGCACCCTGGATATGCTTATCTTTCATCGCCTGGATCAGGATTCGTGCTCCTTCTTCATACCCGGTCAAGCTTTTCTCTGCCTCTTCTAAAACATTGAACTCAGCTTGCATCTGGGCTATCTTTGTTTTTTGAAGCGAAATCTTCTCACCAAGTGCCTTTTTCTCTGTCTCAAAAGCACCAACTTTTTCCTGGATTGACCGAAGCTCGCTTTTGATTTTTTCAGCAATCCTGGTTTTTTCTTGCTTTTCAATGTGCAGGGAATTTGCCTTTTCCTGAGCAGAAGATAATACCGATTCCTCCCCTATTATCTCCTGGTCAACCTTCTGTAATGCTTCCTTCAAGCGATTTATATGGCTTTCTTTCTCAGACATACGCGCGTGTAGCTGAGTCGACCGAGTAGTCAGCTCAGCAACAGTAAGCTGGAGAGATTGAATCACATGTTCAACATCTGAACGTTCTTTTTGCCTATTCTCTAATCTATCTTGAGATTCTATGACCGATTGGCGAGCTTCTATTACTTCCTCTTCTAGCTGGGAAATCTCCTGATTCGATAAATCCAACTGATCTTTCTGGATTCCTAGCTCCTCTTCGAGAGCTCTTCTCTCTTTGGAGGATTGTTCAACTTGCATGGATAACATACGGGAGCGTTCAGTATTAACAGCCTGCGTTCGGCTTAGAGACTCGCGCTGTTGGTGTAATATGGTTAATTGCTGATGCCAATCGTTTAACTTAACCCTTAATTCATCAATCTGCGCACGAAATAAACTAATTTTTTGATCAACTTCAAGCTGTGCATTTTGTACCAGAGATAAAGCTTCTTCTTGCTTTTTAGCATCAAGCTGTGCATCCACTAATTCGGATTGAGCTTTATACCAATGATAACCATACCATTCGCGCAGGACTACCTTTAAATCTGCTTTCATTTGGTCATAATCTTGGGCTCTTTTTGCCTGTCGTTCAAGACTGCGTAGTCTCGGTTGAAGTTCTGATAGAATATCCTGCACTCGTTGTAAATTCCGACGTGTAGCCTCGAGCCGTTTAATTGCCTCTTCCCTTCGCGCCCGATGTAAACCAATACCAGCTGCTTCTTCAAATAGAGATCGTCTTTCTTCTGCTTTTAATGCTAGTGCTGCATCCACCAGCCCTTGACCAATAATAGTATAAGTCCGTTCTGCGAGTCCAGATTTGGCTAACACCTCAGAGACATCCTTCAAACGCACACGCTGACCATTTAGTAAATACTCATTCTCGCCATCCCGGTAGGCACGCCTAGTGATACCTACTTCAACAAAATCAATCGGTAGCCAGCCATCACTATTATCAAATACTACAGTTGCCGAGGCCATACCTGACCTAGGGCGATTCTCTGACCCAGAGAAAATCATATCCTCGGTCTTCTTGGCTCGTAATAATCCAAATGATTGTTCACCAAGCACCCAGCGAAGTGCGTCTGAAATATTTGATTTTCCAGAGCCATTTGGTCCCACAATCGCGGTTATCCCATCTGAGAAGAGGAATTCACTCCTGGAGGCAAAGGTTTTATATCCGTGCAGTTCGAAAGATTTAAACGCGCTGGCATAAATTATCTTATCCCAAGTTTTTCAAGAGCATTTTTTGCTGCTTCTTTTGTAGCAGCTTGTTTGCTGTGTCCCTTTCCCCTACCATAGACCATCCCATCAATCAGAACATCAACCTCGAAATACTTATCATGGTCGGGACCACTATCACCTACTGTCTGATATAAAGGTGTACCAAAGCCTTTTGATTGTGACCATTCTTGCAGGATACTCTTAGGATGATGTTCAATTTGACTGGCAATTATTTCCCTTACTTTCGTTTCAAGAATCGGATCCATAAATTTCCATACTTGCGAAATATCCTGATCCAAATACAATGCTCCGATTAATGCCTCAAAAGAAGAGCCTAATAGTGGTAAACGTTCTCTACCGCCATTCTCGGATTCGCCATGTCCAAGCCGCATGGCAATTCCCAGATTTAATTCGCTAGCAAATTCTGCAAGCTGCTCATTTCCAACCAACGCAGCACGCAACCTGGTCAACTGTCCTTCAGCCATCTCCGGAAATCGGTGATATAGCCATGCTCCCACCATAAAATCTAATACCGCATCTCCAAGAAATTCAAGACGCTCATTATCTTCAATTGCATCTTTATGCTCATTAAAATATGATCGGTGTGTTAGTGCTCGCGTCAATAAACCAATATTATTGAAGGTGAGACCTATCCGTTGAGCGAACGCCTGGGGTGGTTCCTCATATTGGTAGCTCCCTGGGGTCATTTCCATACCTTATCTCCCACGAACTCAGGGAACGCCAAACACCCTGCAAATGCCGGGTATCTGGCGATCCATTAGTTCTCAATCAAAATTTAACAACTAATAAATCTATTATAAGCGAAATCACTCGTGATTGCATTGGTTGAAGTTAATTGAGGGTTTAAGTAAAAATAAATCGTTAGATTTAATCACCTTTTTGGGGTAGATAATCCCCCTCAATCCATTCCTCTCCTGTGCAGCTAACTTCTTTTTTCCATATCGGTACAACTTCTTTTAGCCGATCGATGCCATAATGAGCTGCATCAAATATTCCTGAATCCCGATGCGGAGAGGTACATATGATGACCACAGATATTGTCTCCGGGAAAATTGTTCCAATTCGTTGAACGATGGCTATCCCTTCAACATCATTCCAGCGAGATCGAATCTCTTGAGATATTTGGAGCATTTTCGTTTCAGCCATCTGAGCATAAGCCTCATATTCTAGGTGATCTGTCTTCCGATTCAACTCTCTAGGTGTCACCCCACGCACAATGCCAGAAAATATACACGCAGCACCTGTTCTAGTGGTCGTTACTTTCCCAAGAATCCCATTTATATCTATCTCATGGTCAACGATTGCAACCAGGGTAGGAGATTGTTCTCTTTTCATTCAGCCTCCACTTACAGGCGGGAAGAGAGCAATTTCAACACCATCTTGAACTATGTTTTCATCAAAGGCATATTCATGATTCATTGCAACAATAATGGTATCCATGCTTGACTCGAGATTTGGATATATATTCAATAAAAGTTTTTTGATATCAGATATAAGCGATCCTGGTGGAAATTCGATGACCGTCTCACGAACACCTGTTTTATCCCTCAGTGTTGCAAAGAATAAGACTTTGGCGTGGTCATTCATTGAGTACATCTCCACTTTTTCCACCAGTTTTTTTCACAAGCCGGATATTTTGAATCTGCATGGTTTTTTCAACAGCTTTTACCATATCATAAACGGTCAAAGCTGCCACTGCTGTCGCAGTTAGTGCTTCCATTTCGACACCGGTTTTTGCCATTGTCTTTACCGAAGAAGTGATTTGTATACCAGGCAGGCTAGTATCCAGGCTCAGATCTACCTGGATTTCCATAATTGGTAATGGATGACATAATGGAATGATCTCGGAAGTGCGTTTGGCTGCCATGATTCCAGCTATTTGTGCAACTGTTAGAACATCCCCTTTTTTAATAAGTCCATTGCGAATGATTTCAAGTGTTTTTGGGCGCATTCTAACTTCCCCTCGGGCAATCGCAATGCGCTCAGTGTCACCTTTTTTACTGATATCCACCATTCGTGCACGCCCGGTCTCGTCAAGATGGGATAATTTATCAATCATAGTGATCCTAACCTACACATTCATTATTTCTGCTAATGATTTTTCGTAAGGTGGAAATGCTACTCCTGCGTTGGTTATTATGGCGGTGATGTATTTTGCAGGGGTTACATCAAACGACGGATTTGCCACTGCTACTCCGTCTGGTGTGATCTGTGTTTCACCAACATGGGTGACTTCTCGGTCTGGTCGATTCTCGATAGGGATTTCATCTCCGTTCAAAATGGATAAATCGATTGTAGTTGTTGGTCCAACTGAAAAAAAAGGTACTTTATGACCATAAGCGACCAATGCCAGGTTATACGTGCCGATCTTGTTGGCCACATCTCCATTTGCTGCAATGCGGTCACAACCTACCAGGCAGGCATCTATCTTGTTATTTCGCATAACATATCCACTGGCACCATCAACAATGACAGTGTGAGGAATACCAAGTTGTTTCAACTCCCACGATGTTAGTCTTGCTCCCTGAAGTCGAGGCCTTGTTTCATCCACATATACGTGTATGGTTTTCCCGCTTTCATGAGCAGCACGTATCACACCCAAAGCAGTTCCATAACCACCCGTGGCTAGTGTGCCAGTATTACAATGGTGAATCAGGTTCGCATGGTCAGGAATAAATTGCTGACCGAACAATGAAATACTTTTATTCATCTGGATATCCTCATCAGCAATTTTTAGAGCTTCGGTTACCACCTTTTGTCTAATTTGCTCAGCATCTAAGGAATTATCATAGAACACCAGGCCCATAATTCGGTCAATAGCTCCAAAAAGATTTACTGCAGTCGGTCGAGAATTTCGCAGCTCATGGGCTGAGGATTTTAGATCGGATATTAATTCTCCAGAAAACGTGGATCTACTGTGCAAGGCTGTTAATGCCAGACCAAACCCTGCAGCAATTCCAATCGCAGGCGCACCACGTATGACCATGTCACGAATTGCTTCAACAACCTCCGAGCATTTTACGAAATCGTAATACACTTCTTTTTCAGGTAATAATCGCTGGTCTAGCATTCTAACAATGCCATCCTCCCAGCGAACCGAGAAATAATCTTTCATCCAAGCCTCCAATCCAACTGGAAGATAATTATAAACCACCCACACCCCTCATGTTATAATACCCGACCGATGAATAATATCCTGACGAAGTGGAAAACAGGACTCGCACGCACAAGTAAAGCGACATTTGGACAGTTAGCCACTCTGTTCGGTGCAACCGAGATTTCAGATGATACCTGGGAACAGCTTGAATCCCTTCTCATTCATGCTGATATTGGTGTTGAGACCACTCTAAATGTCATGGATAAACTTGAAGATAGAACTGAACGTGAAGGAATCACGAAGACTAGCGAATTAAATGTTCTCCTACGGGAGGAGTTGCGGTCTCACCTTGACAACCCCCCGGTGATCCAGTTCCAATCCAAACCATCTGTCATCCTGATTGTCGGTGTAAACGGATCAGGGAAAACTACCACTATTGCTAAACTAGGTAAAAGATTTTCACAACAAGGCATGCAGGTCATACTAGGCGCAGCTGATACTTACCGCGCTGCCGGAGTAGACCAGCTTGAAATATGGGCTGATAGGATAAAACTACCCATTATTAGCGGTCAACTGGGCGGTGATGCTGGCGCGGTCGCTTATGATACTGTTCAAGCTGCAATTGCGCGGAAATTTGATATAGCCATCATCGATACTGCTGGACGTCTTCATACACGGTATAACTTGATGGAGGAGTTAAAAAAGGTATATAGGGTTGTAGGAAAAGCTCTTCCTGGGGCACCGCATGAAGTCTGGCTGGTGATGGATGCTACAACTGGTCAAAACGCATTGCAACAAGCGCGAGCATTCAAAGACTCTGTCAATATAACTGGAATCATTCTGGCAAAATTAGATTTATCTGCACGTGGAGGAATGGCATTAGCCATCCAAAAGGAATTAAATCTACCTATTCTGTTTGCAGGTTTAGGTGAACAGCCGGATGATTTACAGCCCTTTGATCCGGATATGTTCATAAGTGGGATAATTCAGGAATAGAGTACTTATTTAGGGAGTTTTATTGCATGCAAGACTTAATCGAAAGACTCAACTCCGCTCAATCCAGAATCCAAAGTTTACTGGTGCGCCTTTGACTTGCCAGCAAAGGAAGAACAATTAGCTCGGCTTCAAATACAATCTGAACAAAACGATTTCTGGCTAAATCCTGAACCAGCTCAGCAGGTGATGAAAAGAATAGCTTCACTTCGAGCGGTAGTCGATGATTGGCACCAGCTTGTTCAACGCGTGGCTTACTTTCTTGAGTTAGCTCAACTTGAAGATGAATCCCTGCGTTCAGAAATCACTAAAGAGT
The DNA here is from genome assembly GCA_963822175.1 of uncultured Chloroflexia bacterium. Classification (GTDB taxonomy): domain Bacteria; phylum Chloroflexota; class Anaerolineae; order Anaerolineales; family UBA4823; genus FEB-25. Next base: position 179,007 of record CAWGGJ010000010.1, read on the forward strand.
TATATGAAATTGAAAAGGATCTTGAACTGAGGGATTTCGCTGTCTTGTTGGCAGGGAAATATGATCAAAATAATGCGCTGTTAGCCATTCACTCAGGAGCAGGGGGAGTGGATGCACAAGATTGGGCTGAAATGTTGGAGAGAATGTATTTACGATGGGCTGAGAATCGGGGATTTAACACCGATATTCTCGATATGAGTGAGGGTGAGGAAGCAGGAATAAAAAGCGTTACGATAGCGGTTGAAGGTAATTATGCTTTTGGATATCTACGACCGGAAAAAGGTGTACATCGTCTGGTCAGATTATCGCCATTTGATGCAGCCCATCGTCGGCATACCTCTTTTGCTTTGGTTGAGGTATTACCTGAAGTTGATGACGATGCGGAGATTGATATTAGTCCTGATGACTTGCGTATTGATGTATATCGATCTTCAGGGGCTGGAGGTCAAAATGTTCAAAAAAATGCTACTGCGGTACGAATCACACATATCCCAACTGGAATCGTGGTTACCTGTCAGAATGAAAGATCACAAACACAGAACCGAGAGAATGCGATGCGCGTGCTGCGTTCGCGTTTATTAGAGATAAAAGAAGAAGAGCATGTTGCAACCTTGGCTGATCTACGTGGAGAATACACTAAGGCTGAATGGGGAAGCCAAATTCGTTCTTATGTGCTCCACCCATATCAAATGGTCAAAGATCATCGGACAGAATATGAAGTTGGCAATGCCCAAGGGGTATTAAATGGAGATATCGATGGTTTTATCGAGGCTTACTTACGTTCGAATCTGACCAATGGAAATACCTAACCCATTTCGTGAGATTATTTATACTGATTTAATATTTAATATCAAACATAATAGATGGTTTATTTTACTACCACTACTACTTCTCCTTGGTTACGGAACTGCGGGGTGTGTAACTTTTAATGATCCCGAAGCATCACAGGAATATTTTAGCAATTCAATTGGCACTATAGATTCCCATACCACTGTCGGCCAAACCATTATCTCACGAAGACCTCTCCTAAATGGTGTCACAATATGGCTGAGCCCTTTGCCAGACCAGTCAATTCCACCAGAAATAATCAGGTCACAGTTCATTACGGTCGAGTTATTTAATTCTCCGCAGGATTCATCACCTGTTTTTTCCATCCTAGTTCCAATACCTGCTACGGGAAAATACCTGCCGATAACCATACAATTACCAGTCCAGAGTAATAAAGCTGAGCAAAGCTACTACCTGAACCTTCGATCAGACTCAAGCACGATTCAGGTCAATGGTCGCAACGAAGATTCATACCCAGCTGGTCAGGCTTATTTGGATGGAGTGCCTATCAACGCTGATATTGCTTTCAGGCTAACCTATCGGTATGATTTTTCAGCTCTCCTCCAAGACATATTGGTTATAGCAAGATCAGTGTGGTTAGTTTTCCCATTGTTGATCATGCTTTGGTTGCCAGGCTGGTTGTTGTTAGATTTCTCAGGATTACGCCAAAGATTTGACTTTGGAGAAGTGACCGCAACCTCTGTCGGTTTATCTCTTGCTATGATCCCACTAGTTATGTTATGGACAACCTTTTTAAATTTTAATTGGACCAGGAATAGCATACTCTTGGTGGCTTGTATACTGGTTATCATATTTTTCATTCGCTCTATCTATATATATAAAAACTCACATTCTGATGAAAAACATGCTCCTTTTCACTCAACTGAAGACCATCTATCACTCCGAGATCGGATCAAGCTCTTCCCAGGCACTTCATTTTTACTGGTCCTGATATTTCTACTGACCTTAACCATCAGATTGATCATGGTTCGTGACCTGGCAACGCCTGCATGGGTAGATTCAGTTCATCATGCTTTAATCACCAGAATGATCTTGTTACAAGGTTCGTATCCTTCATCCTATTTGCCATATTTTAATATTGATCCCACAATGTATCATCCTGGTTTCCATAGTATTGCGGCAGTTTTTACCTGGTTGACAAAGCTAAATCTCCCTCAGGGATTAATGATCTTGGGTCAGGTATTGAATGCTTTGGTTGTGTTTTCGGTTTATCAATTAGCTAAAACATTGACCCAAAAGTCATTAGTAGGACTGTTTGCTGCCTTCATAACCGGATTTCTTACACCAATGCCGGCTTATTATACAAGCTGGGGAAGATTTACTGAGCTAACCGGTTTAATAATTCTCCCTGCCGCTCTTGCGGTAATCCGGTTAATTGAGAGTGAACGCACAAAAAAAAGAAAATCATGGATCATTCTTCTGGGTGCTATAACATTTGCTGGCCTTTTCATGATTCATTACCGGGTGGTGGTATTTCTTGGATTGTTGATTGTTTCTTACTTGATCGTCGATCCGTTCAATAGAAGAATTGCTCCATATTCCAACCGAAAACTGATTTTCCTGTTTGTAATCATTATTTCGATCGTTGGAATGGTGTTTGTTTTTCCTTGGCTGTTCCAAATGTTAACTAACACTCTTATACCGGTTCTGAATTCCTCTATAGGAACTGAACTATCATTCTTTCAAGATTTTTCCTGGGGATTCCTTACCACAGCGCTTGGTAAACAGACCCTGGTTATTGCTTGCCTGGGCACATTATGGGGATTGATAATGCGGGAAAAATCCACATATACATTACTAATTTGGACTTTTCTACTATTCCTTGTAGCTAATTTTAATGCTTTGCATTTACCAGGAGGTGGATTGATCAGCAATCTTTCTGTTGAAATCATGCTATTCATGCCAATTTCTATACTTGGAGGGTATTTTCTCGATCAAATCATAGTTCACTGGAACAACATAATCCCAGAACATTTTCATCGATTATTTGTGGGGTTATGTTTCACCTTATTGATGTTCGTAGCTTTTTTGGGAGCAAGGCAATTAGTCACAATCATCAATCCGATTACCATCCTGGCTCGAAACGCGGATTTACCAGCCATAGAATGGGTAAGTGAGAATATTCCCGAGAACGAAACTATTGTAATCAACTCATTTGCCTGGGGATATGGAAACTATGCAGGTAGTGATGGTGGTTATTGGATTTCTCCACTTTCAGGCAGATTGACTCTCACACCACCTGTTTTATATGGATTGGGAGCTGATCGAAACAGAATAAATCGATTATCTCAAGAACTGATAAGCATAAGCACAGAAGTGATTTCCATCAGAGATTTCATGGTCACTAATCAGTTAAGGTATATATATATAGGTGCTAAAGGTGGACTATTATCACCAGAGAAATTGTCGACCAGTGGATTATTTAATATTCTTTATCAACAAGATGGTGTTTGGATATTTATCCTTAAACCTTGACAGACAAGGCACACACACGTATAATCTTGCCCTGCCTGCCCATCCGGGCAGGTGTTATTGTGAATTTACATAAGAGGCAACACCCAAGCAAGGTTTTGCCAAATGATTAAGACAGGAGAACATTCATGACACCCCAACCTAAAAGGAAACATTCTTCTGGCAGGCGTGATCGCCGGCGTGCCCATGATTCACTGGCAAATCCAAACCTGGTTGTTTGCAGCAATTGTGGAGAAATGCGTTTACCACACCGGGTATGTCCCAACTGCGGCCATTTTAAAGGTCGTGAAGTGATTGAGATAAAAGAAGAAAAGAAGTAATGATAAACGGGCCGTGATAATCACGGCTCGTAAGTTTTTAAGCCCAAAATGATCAACAAAAAAATCTGTTTTGTTTTTCCTGGACAAGGGTCTCAGTCGTTAGGTATGGGGAAATCTTTGGCTCAGGCATTTCCCATTGCTAATGATATTTTCAGTCAGGCAGACGATATCTTGGGTTATCAACTTTCACGCATCGCCTGGGAAGGACCCGAAGAAACCCTAAATGACACGATAAACACTCAACCCGCACTATTCACCCATTCAGTTGCAGTTTTACAATTGATTCAAGATCTTAAACCTTATCTGGTACCTTCATTTGTCGCAGGGCACTCGATGGGAGAATTGAGTGCGCTAGTTGCTGCTGGTTCATTATCTTTCAGTGATGGATTGAAGCTGGTGAGAATGCGTGGAGTGTTAATGAAACGAGCTGGAGATATGAACCCAGGAGGAATGGCCGCAATTATGGGCTTGGACATCTCACAGATAGACCAGTTATGCACAATCGCAAGCTCAGCATCGGAAATCGTACAAGTTGCCAATGATAATTGCCCCGGACAGGTGGTAATTTCTGGCTCAAACATTGCGCTTGATCGGGTTCAGCCATTGCTCGAGCAAGCTGGGGCAAAGAGAGTGATTCGATTAGCGGTAAGTATTGCCGCGCATTCACCCTTCATGGACACTGCTCAAGAAGACTTTAATACTGCTGTTACCTCAGCCCGCATTAAGGCTCCGTTTATTCCAGTGATAGGTAACGTCACTGCAAAACCTCTCCTCAATGAATCAGAAATCTCTGAAGATCTTCAAAAGCAATTAACTCACCGTGTCCGTTGGACGGAGTCAATCCAATACCTGGTATCAGAAGGAATCACCAATTTTATTGAGGTAGGGAATGGCTCAGTGTTAGGGGGTTTGATAAAAAGGATCGATCGTAACGTAATTACCACCTCACTTGGAACACTCCAGGATTTCCAACGCCTCATTGAGTGAAATTTCCGGTAAATTAGCCATTGAAACGAATGGGGTATAATAATACGAAACAATTTAACAGTTGACACCAGGAGTATATTATGCCAATTAATGAATTTTGCTCGATGGAAGGACGAGTTGCTGTTATTACTGGTGCTGCACGGGGAATTGGAAAGGCAATTGCTGAAAAATTAGCGCTGCTTGGCGCAGATATTGTTGTTGCTGACATGCTGGAAGATTTAGCTAAACAAACAGCCGATGAAATTAGGCAGCTAACCCAAAGAAAGACCCTTGCGATCAAAGTAAATGTTACTCAAGGAAAATCGGCAAATGAAATGATTGATCAGACTGTAAAGGAATTGGGACGCGTGGATATCCTGGTCAATAATGCTGGAATAACCCGTGATACGTTGATCCTTCGTATGGAGGAAGCTGATTGGGATGAAGTAATCGATGTAAATCTAAAAGGGGTTTTCAATTGTTCAAAAGCTGCCATTCGCACGATGATGAAACAACGTTACGGTCGAATAGTAAATATATCCTCAGTATCAGGCCAGGCTGGACAGGCTGGACAGACAAATTACTCTGCCTCGAAAGCAGGTGTTATTGGCTTTACGAAAGCACTTGCTCGTGAAGTAGCTTCCAGACAAATCACAGTCAATGCAGTAGCCCCTGGCTTTATACCGACGTTTCTTACCAATGATCTATCGGAAGAACTAAAAAATACCATCCTCAGTGCAACACCTACTGGTAGAATGGGAAAACCCGAAGAAATAGCAGCTGCAGTGGCATTCCTTGCCTCTGAAGAAGCTGCTTACATCACAGGCCAGGTTCTTGCTGTTGATGGCGGGATGGCGATGATGTAATATACTCCAATCTGACAGGAAGCCAAGTATGACCGAAGAAAATTCATCTCAAGGTACAACCACGATTGCCCCAGAAGTATTGTTAACAATCGCCCAGCTGACTACATTGAAAGTAAATGGTGTAAGTCGCCTCAGCCATGTGCAATCTGGTGTAAACCAGCTGCTAAAGAGAACACAGAAACGTGAAGGTGTAATGATCGAGGTTGAAGATGATGTCGTGCATGTTGACATCTACGTTATCTTGATTAACGATGTAAATGTCCGTGATGTCAGTCACAACATCCAACATGAAGTATCAAGAGCAATCTCTGAGATGGTGGGGATGACAGTTGGTAGGGTAAATATTCATATCGAGGATATCGATTACCCCATGGAGGCTGAAGCATAATTAAAAATGAAACCTAGAACCAGGGCACGTAGTATTGCCCTGCAGGCTCTTTATGAAATAGATATTTCCGGTCATCCACCGGAGTTGGTTTTAAACGAAAGATTATCTGAAACACCACTTGAAGATAACCTTGGTGATTTCGCCCGCAAGATTGTGTTTGGGATCATGCCAATAGTCAACGATCTTGACCTGATAATCGCTAAACACGCACCAGAATGGCCTTTGGACCAAGTAGCAACCATCGATCGCAATATCATGCGAATTGCTTTATGGGAAATTGCAATCAGCAACCAAACCCCATTAAAAGTAGCAATCAACGAAGCTGTAGAATTAGGGAAATTATATGGCTCAGAGAGTACCCCACGTTTTGTTAATGGTGTTCTCGGAAGCCTTGCTTTACACTACAACGATATCGTACAATACTTTAAGCGCTTGAATTTACCTTAAAATCTATGGAAATTTTTGGTATCGGTCCTTTTGAACTTTTAATTATCCTATTGATCGCCCTGCTCTTTCTTGGCCCTGGGGATATGGTCAAAGCTGGTAGAACCCTTGGTCGGTTCTTACGGAAAATTATCACTTCCTCTGAATGGCAAACGATACAAAAAGCATCACGGGAGCTAAAATACCTACCGAATCGGCTAATGCGTGAAGCAAGCCTTGAGGATTTATCCAAAGATATTACTGAGATAAACCAAATTGGAAAAGATATATCCAGGGACATTAAAAGTGTAGACGTCGATCTATCTTCTTGGATTACACCACCTGAATCAATTCACTCAAAACAAGCTCAACCTTCTGTGGAAGATGGATCGTCTGACTCACCAGATTCTGCAAGTAAGACAGATAGTTCGAAAGAATCCGTTTAGTGTATGAATAAGATTCTACGCTCAATTTGGTATTTTCTTACTGCGCCTTTACGATTTTTTAAACGGATAATACAACTAATTACTGGATGGCTAAAACGGGGATCACAGAGCATTGCATCATATTTCAAAGATGAAGAAATCGATGATACGCCCATAGGCGAATCGCTTGCAACAACAATAGAAAATCCGCAAGCTCTTCTTCCGCATATTAACGCCTTACGAAAACATTTAGTTCGGGCAGTTTTAGCCATTATTATTACAACAGCCATATCTTTTTTATTTATTCAAGGCATTCTAAGCTATCTTGCCAGACCCTTATCTGGAGGCATGGAGGAGCTAATAGCAATTGATGTAACTGAAAATGTCGGCACAGTCATGCGGGTCACCCTGCTGAGTGGATTTACTATTGCCTTTCCTTATGTAATTTTTGAAATCTGGCTTTTTATTGCTCCAGCTTTACATCGAACATCCCGTGTAAAAGGACTATTTGCTATCCCAATAGCGATATGCTTATTTATTGGCGGGATGGCCTTCGCCTTCTATGTTATGCTGCCCACTGCTTTGCTATTTCTATTTAATTTTATGGGATTGACCACCCAACCCCGCCCTTCGTCTTACTATAATTTTGTGACATTAATCATGTTTTGGCTCGGGATAACTTTTGAATTTCCTTTAGTAATTTATCTATTAGCTATCATGGGTTTTATTAAAGCAAAAAATCTGGTTACTCAGTGGAAACTGGCCATCGTGATTATTGCTATATTGGCTGCAATAATCACACCGACAGTTGATCCAATCAATATGGGTCTTGTGATGGCACCAATGATCATCTTATATTTCATAAGCATTGGCCTGGCATATATAGCTGAACGTGGTCGAGCAAAAAAAGGAAAGGAGGCATTGTAGATAAGTTAATTATCTATAGGCATCAACTTGGTAAATATAATATACGATCAGGGAACATAAGGAGGTATCCATGCATGAAAGAGTTGCCATCGTGGGAGTAGGCTGTACAGGTTTTCGATCTGTGACACCTGGGCAGTCATATAAAGAAATGATATATGAGGCTGCTATCCGTGCATATAATGATGCTGGTGTGGATCCCCGCCGAGATGTGGAAAGTTTTGTTACGGTGGCAGAGGATTTCCATGAAGGCACTAGCATCTTTGATGAATATACACCAGATCAAATCGGGGGTGCATTAAAACCGGTACACACGATTACAGGGGATGGGTTACACGGAATAGCTACAGCATATATGTTGATACGTACAGGACAATTTGACATAGTCGCCATTGAAGGACATAGTAAAGCATCGAACATAAAAACCCTTCCAGAAATTACTGCCTATGCGCAAGACCCTGTATTAAACCGACCTCTAAAATTTAACAGTCACTTCATTGCCGGTATGGAAATGAATCGTTATTTATTTGAAAGTGGTTCGACTCCTGAACAATGCGCAGCTGTGGTTGTAAATAATAGATTTAATGCACTGACAAACCCTTTTGCTGCATACGGAGCTGACCTGACAATGGACGATGTCTTATCTGGCCCGATTTTATCCTGGCCGCTGGGTGCATTGGAAACTGCAGAACACGCTGATGGAGCCATTGTGATGGTTTTAGCATCAGAAGATAAAGCATCTTCCCTTAGTGAAAAACCGATCTGGATTCTGGGATGTGGTTGGAGCAATGATTCACCTTCACTTGAAAACCGAGACTGGACGCATGCTTTCTATGCTGAGGAAGCTGCCAGGATGGCTTATCGGCAAGCAGGAATTAATAATCCGCTGGAGGCTATCGATATTGCAGAAGTTGATGATACCTATGCCTATAAGGAGCTGCAGTCACTTGAAGCATTAGGATTTTTTAACTTTGGAGAAGCCGGTAACATGATATTAGAGGGATTTACAAGCCCGGAAAGTGGATTACCCGTGAATGTATCGGGAGGAAGCCTTGGCATGGGAAACCTCCTTGATGCTACCGGCCTAGCACGTGCTCATGAAATAGTCCTTCAACTGAGGGGTGAGGCAGGCGCACGACAGGTTGTAGATGTCAACATCGGTCTGGCACAATCTTGGCGTGGTGTGCCATCAACAAGTGGTGCAGTTTTAATACTCGCCAACTAGAAAGGATGCCTAAATGGGAATGCGAAAAGTAGCCGTAGTTGGTGCTGGAATGACAAAATTCGTTCGCCGCAGTCTAGAAACACCAAAAGAGTTGACCTGGGAAGCTGCACACATGGCACTCGAATCTTGTGAGATGACAATTGATGATATAGAAGCAGTATGCCTTGGTACAGCTCCGGATGCCTTCGATGGTGTTCACTTGAATGGTGAATATCTGAGTGATGGTGCTGGGGCTTGGCGAAAGCCCTATATGCGTTCATATGTGGGTGGTGGTACAGGAGTTTTTGTTCCAATCCAGGGTTGGTACCATATTGCATCTGGATTATTTGATGTTGTCATGGTAGTCGCTGAAGAAAAGATGTCATCCTATTATCCCCATGCTCAAGCAGCTTTCTTGACCATCTTCGACCATACAACTGAACGACCTTTAAAACCAAATCTACTATGGATATTTGCCATGGAAATGAATCGTTACATGACCACATATGGTATATCCAAAGCAGACATTGCACAAGTGGCGGTGCAACATAAGAAGAACGCAGCTGACCACCCCTGCGCATTACTTGGTGACGCAAATATTACTCTGAATGATATTCTAAATTCTGAAGTCTTGGCTTGGCCAGTGCAACGATTTGATGTTAGTCCTGTATCCGATGGAGCAGTTGCAGTGATATTGGCAGCTGAACATGTAGCGAAAAGGATCACCGACAAGCCTGTGTGGATCGAAGGCGTAGGCTGGCATCTGGATACATCTTATTGGACGAACAGAGATCTTGCATATCCGCGCTACGTTGAATATGCTGCACGTATGGCATATGATATGGCTGGTATCAAGGAACCTCGTAAGGAGATTAATATTGCAGAACCTTATGATCCATTTGATTATAAAGCTCTCCATCATTTAGAGGGATTACAACTTGCAGAACGTGGAAAAGCTGCTGAATTATACAGCGATGGCACCGCTTCACGCACAGGTAACATGCCCATCTGTCCCTCAGGTGGACTTTTAGGCGTAGGGAACCCGATTGCAGCTGCTGGCCTAATGAAAATCGCAGAATTATTTTGGCAATTAAGAGGTGAAGCAGGTGCTCGCCAGGTTCCAGGTCATCCTCGACGTGGAATAGCACAAGCTTGGGGTGACCTGATGCAAGTCGGTACAGTTGTCATCATGGGGAGATGAGGAGAAAATTATGACTGCAAAAATTAAGGAGTTTCCAGGAATATCGTTAAATGAGGATGATTTTTCTGAAGGAAAGGTTCTATATAATTTTGATAAACTCAATGGATTATATGAATGGGATACAGGAATTGGCATCGGAAGTTATTTAGCAGCTTTAAAAAAAGGTGTAATCCTAGGTAGTCATTGTAAAACCTGTCGAAAAGTTGTGGTACCTCCTCGCACAATTTGTGAGTGGTGTTTTCGACCCATGGATGAATTTGTACCTATTACAGATACTGGAATTGTTAATACTTTTTCACTTTGTTATGTAACCTGGGATGTAAAAAGAATAAAGCAACCTGAAATTCCTGCCGTGATAAACCTCGATGGAGCGTCTTCTCTACACGGCATTATGCATATGCTGGGTGAGGTTGATCCCAAGGAAGTCAAAATTGGAATGAAGGTAAAGGCTGTATGGAAACCAGCCAGCAAACGCCAGGGTTCAATCAATGACATCCTTTACTTCAAGCCTATCAAGGAGAAATAATATGACACTCCTGAAGCGTGACTCAAATGCACCTGCCCACTGGCAGGGAGAACTACCGGTAACAAACCGGTATACCTATGGTTTGGCTGGAGAAAAATTCTTTCGAGCTATAAAGGATGAAGGAAGAATCCTTGGTACCCATTGCCCTAATTGTGACATCACCTACGTCCCAGCTTCAATATTCTGTGAGCAATGTCTAGCAAAACTAGATGATTGGGTAGATGTTGGTATAAGCGGACAAATATTTACATATACGCTTTTATTTGTTAATCTCGATGGTTCTCCAAAAGAAAAACCCGAGATAATTGCATTCATCTCCTTCGGTGATGGAGGAATAATCCATCGTCTTAACAAAGTGGACCTTGATAAAGTTGAAATTGGAATGAAAGTTCAAGCAATCTTTAAACCAATTTCAAAACGTATTGGTTCGATCCTAGACATCGATTATTTCAAACCTGTAAGCTGAGAATAATATTTAATAGATACCATGTATCCTGCGGTCGAATAATATCACTATTAATTAAATTCCTCTGCAGGATACATTTATTTAAAAATACTTTCACATGTATAATCTTATGATAATATTCAATTACCACCGAATAGATTAAATATATTAAAAACAATACTAAATATCCTTAAAAACACTGAAATAATCCCTTATGCAAAAAACACTTAAAAAAATTTGTATACAATGCTCATTAGTGATTATTATTATTTCATTATTAGTTGGATGTAATTTTCCATCTGCCAGGGATAAGACTGTAACGAATACTCCTGAACCTTCATTATCAAATCTAGAGCAAGAACTAGTTACATTTATTGTAAAAATTCCACAACCACTTTCTGCGGGTGATTCTGTGTTTATATCTTTTCTCGATGAGGTAACAGGATTAGCACTCAACCCTCAAAAGCACATCATGCAAGCGGAAGACGAGCTGACGTATACAGTAACGTTAGCATGTAACCTCGGTTCTGTAATTAAATACCGTTATAGCCGTGAAGGTTCTAACCGGGTTAATGAGCATTTATTTAATGGCAGAGCAGTACGTTATCGCTTGTATCATGTCGAAGGACCTGGGAAAATTGAGGATGTGGTTAGCCGTTGGACAGATACTGAAAATTCCAGCCCAACAGGTCGTATCATGGGGAAGATAATCGACTCTTCTTCCGGGAAACCGATACCCAATATTCTAGCAACAGCTGGGGGTGAACAAGCTTACACGCTTGCAGATGGCTCGTTTCTCCTGGAAGGTCTACCCCCAACTACGCACAATTTAGTATTCTATTCATTAGATGGGACTTACCATATCTTTCAACAGGGTGCCACGGTCGCAGCCAATTCAACCACACCGGTCTTAGCAGAATTATCGCGAGCTAAACTTGTTAGGGTAATCTTCACTGTAAATGTTCCCACAGATACACCTGTTGATGCACCAATTCGGTTGGCAGGTAATATCTCTCAGCTTGGGAATACATTTGCAGATTTATCAGGTGGGGTAAGTACCTTGGCATCTCGAATGCCAGTTTTAGGCAAACTATCTGATGGCAAGTATACTGTCACCCTCAAGCTCCCAGTCGGTACATATCTTGAATATAAATATACTCTCGGCGATGGCCTGTGGAGTTCTGAGCTTACATCAAATAGCGAAATCAACCTTCGCAAGTTGATAATCCCGTCCACCAAGCTTGAGGAAATTGATTTCGTTACCTCCTGGCAAACAGCAGCGACCGGTCCGGTACGATTTGGTGTCAGGGTACCCACCAATACTCCTCAAAATGAGATAGTTTCAATTCAATTCAATCCGGGATATGGGTGGTTAGAACCACTTCCGATGTGGCCGATAATGAACCCACAAGGTGAACAAGTTTGGAATTTCGTTCTAACTGGACCTTTTAATGATCTGACATCCATTCGATACAGGTATTGTAGGCAGAATCAATGTGGTAGTGCTGACGATACTGAAACGATGGGAGTAAATCCTACTGGCCGTGAAATCAATCTCACCAAAGAATCTATAATAATTGAGGATCAAGTATCAACTTGGGCATGGTTGAGCAGTGCGAATGATTCAACTGGGATTGCGGATTTTCAAGCTACTCCTAGAGAGAAAGGTTTTATTGCAGGGGTTGAATTACAACCGAAGTATCATCCATCCTGGGGTCCTTTGTATTCTCAAGCAATTGATGATGCCCAACGTCTTGATGTAAACACATTACTCTTCAGCCCAACCTGGACATTCACGAATGAATCACCTCCAATTCTTGAACAACTTGCATCTCAGGATATCTTGTGGCCTGATTTGACAAATATCGTCAACCAAGCACAAGAAAGAGGATTGTCCACAGGAATCTACCCTATACCTAACTTTCCCATCCATGAAGATTTATGGTGGCAGAATTCAAAACGGGATTTTCCTTGGTGGGTTTCTTTTTTTGAGCGATATTCAAATTTCGTCCTGCATCACGCTAGTCTTGCATCAAGCACCAAGTCGCCTGTTTTAGTCATTGGGGGTGACTGGATTTACCCGGCACTTCCAGATGGATTGCTTTCTGATGGATCGCCAAGTAATGTTCCTCAAGATGCCGAAACTCGTTGGCGAGAATTAATCAAAGAGGTACGGGACAGATACTCCGGTAAGATTGCTTGGGCTATACCATACTCAGTTGGTATGACCAACCCACCACCCTTCATTGATGATGTTGATCAAGTCTATGTTCTATGGTCAGCACCATTGGGTAACGAGCCAAATACATCTGTTGAGGATATGAAAGTACAGGCAAACGCAATCCTTACTCAGGAAATATTTCCTTTTCAGCAGCAGATTAGAAAACCTGTCATCATTGCCATATCATATCCTTCGGTTGAAGGTGGTGCTGCAGGATGTATCACTGTATCAGGAGGCGTGTGTATAGACTATGACCAGCTTAGTCCACCAAATCCAGATATTCCGGAAGTGGCCTTAAATCTTCAAGAGCAGGCCAATGCATACCATGCCATTCTTTCAGCGATTAACGAAAATTCCTGGATCGCTGGTTATTTTTCTATGGGATATTATCCACCTGCAATCCTTCAAGATAAATCTATTTCGATACATGGGAAGCCAGCAGAAAAAATAATGTGGTATTGGTCACAGAATTTTCTCAATCGCTAGGATAAAAATTACAAACGAAGAAAGAAAAAATGACCCCTTTTGAAAAACAGGGGCCTTTTTTCTAGAACATCATTGCATTTACTTTCTCTATCGTCTCTTTTGGGGGACGTAATCGATCCTCAGTAAGTCGATTTAATGGCTCATTTGGAAGGTTATAAAGCTCAAAAAGGGTGGGTTGATTTTCATCAATATAGATTAAGCCAGTGATCAAACAGCAATCCTTGTTTGACTCATCCAACACCCTCATTGCTTCCGCCCGATTTTTCGGATCATAGTCACGATCTAGCTTCTTCAATATTACAGTTGATCCATCATGCATGGTCACTTCTTTAATTTGGCCATCCTCATAATCAACTAGGATTTCCTCGGCATAGGGAACAAAGGAGAGCTCGTGTAAAGCGACTTCATGATCCTTACCCCAAGAATAAGAATGACTGGTGTTATCCTGATTGTTAAATGTAACACAGGGACTGATAATGTCCAAAACTGCAATTCCTTTATGACTTAAAGCAGCTTTGATCAATTCTTTCACTTGTTTCGGATCACCAGCAAAAGAGCGTGCCACAAAGGTTGCATGACTTACTAATGCTTCCCAAGCAATATCAACGGGTAAATATGGATTCGTACCTTGTTTCTTAAGCTCCAGGCCTTCATCAGCAGTGGCCGAAAATTGACCTTTGGTTAACCCGTATACTCCGTTGTTTTCAACGATGTAGACCATGGGGACGTTTCTGCGAACAATGTGCTTGAATTGACCCATGCCAATACTGGCGGTGTCACCATCTCCGCTAACGCCAATCCCTTTTAAAAGAATGTCACCAAACATTGCCCCTGTTGCCAGTGATGGCATTCGTCCATGGAGTCCGTTGAAACCAAAAGAGCGGTTCAGAAAGTAAAATGGACTTTTACTAGAACATCCAATCCCACTGAATTTAACTATATTCTCAGGTACCATGTTCAATTCAAAACAGGCGGTAATTATTTGACTTGATATCGAGTTATGACCACAACCCTGGCATAGAGAACTTAGGTTGCCTCGATAATCATTCTTTGATAATCCTACAAGGTTAACCTGTGCCTTGCTTGTCGGTGATGATTGATCGGTCATTTATACTTTTCCTCTTTTGCAATTACTTGATTCATAATCCATTGCGCGGTTAATGGTAAACCATCCAGATGACAAATAGAACTTAATTTCATCGCATATTCAGGGATTTCTAGGCATAAGATCTGGTGAAGCTGACCATCCCGGTTGAGCTCAATCACATAATTTCGCTCATGTGATCGAACAAACTCAACTACTTCCGGAGCTGTTGGTAAAGAGCGTATTCGAAGATGATCTATCTTATACCCAGTGTTTGTCAGGTTAAATAATGCTTCCTCAATGGCAACATTAGTTGAACCGTATGAAATGATGCCAATTTTTGCACCATCGACTAACTTGATTTCAGGCTTTGGAAGGAGTTCAAGACTGTTATCAATTTTTCGCTTTAACCGCAGCAAGTTTTTTTCCCAATCATCAGGCTGCTCGCTATAATTTCCGTAAGCATCGTGACCAGTTCCACGTGCAAAATAAGCTGCATTTGGCGCCTTGTTTCCTGGAAGAGTCCGGTAAGGTATCCCATCTCCATCAATATCCACATACCGTCCCCATTTACTTTCTAACTTCATGATATCTTCTTCCCACAACACTTTTCCCCGATCCATCGGTTTGTCCGGGTACTCAAATGGTTCGGTCATCCACTGATTCATACCAAAATCCAAATCCGATAAAACAAGAACCGGCGTTTGCAATCGTTCAGCAATATCAAATGCTTTCCACCCAAATTCAAAGCACTCAGTAACTGTACCCGGGAATAGAATCACATGCTTTGTATCACCATGACCCATATTGTATGCTAGTCTCAAATCACCCTGTGAAGTTCTGGTCGGCAGTCCGGTCGATGGTCCTATGCGCTGTATATCCCAAATGACTACAGGTACTTCAGCAAAATATGCTAAACCAACGTACTCAACCATCAAACTCAAGCCAGGTCCTGAAGTAGAAGTCATTGCTCTTAAACCAGACCACCCTGCTCCAACGACCATACCAATTGCAGCTAATTCATCTTCAGCTTGCAATATTACACAGGTATTTTTTCCCGTAATTGGGTCTTTACGAAATTGCGGCACATATTCATTCAATGTTTCAGCCAACGATGTCGCGGGGGTAATCGGATACCAGGCTGCAAATTGCACTCCACCGTAGATAGCTCCCAACGCAGCAGCAGTATTTCCATCTGCCATGATGAAACCAGATGTCTTATCGGATGGTTTAATAAAATATGCATCCCTTTTTCGTAAATTAGTCGCTGCCCAATCGAAAGCATTTTTTATCATCTGCCAATTTAAATCGATAGGCTTTTGTTTGCCTTTAAAATGAAATTCCAATGCTTGGTAGATACAATCCATATCGATGCCTAAAACATTAGCAACTATCCCCACATAGACCATATTGGCAATGTAATCGCGGATATTCGGTGGAGCTCCAAAATCCCGAACCATTTGTTTAACTGGCATGGGATATGAATTAATGTCCTGGCGCAAAATTGGCTGTTTAATGCTGTCATCATAAAATAGTGCTCCCCCGTTCACCATACCCTCCATATCCTTTATAAACGTTGCTGGATTCATGGCAACCACGATTTCTTGATCTTCGCAACGTGCCAAGTGACCGTCTTCATTTACTCTTATCGTATACCAAGTAGGCAAACCTTGTATATTGGATGGAAAAATATTTTTTCCAGAAACTGGGATGCCCATCTTAAATAAGGCGCGCATCAAAGTAATATTGGATGTCTGGCTACCTGATCCGTTTACAGTTGCAACGGTGATGCTAAATTTATTGATCACTGGTTCTGTTGTTTTTGCAACTACTGGGATTGCATCGGTTTTATCCTGGGTCATATCCACTCCTAATTCATTCATCCTATTCTTTCTCGAGAAATTCCAATGTAGCAGCAACCATTAATCCAACGGCTTTTGGCAGAATGGTTTCATCAAAATCAAATTTTGGATGATGGTGAGATGCATCCAGATTTAACTCTTTATTTGCTGATCCGATAAAGAAATAACAGCCTGGTACTTGTTGTTGAACAAAAGCCATGTCCTCAGAGCCCATCGTGATCGTATTAAAAGTCAAACTGATCTTCTGAAAGTAGTTCTTTTGCAACTTGTTGAACCCGTATCGTAATGTCAGGGTGATTTACCAAGGTTGGTGTGATCGGTGTTATCTCAATTATCGAAATACAATCCAGTGCACGGGTAACATCTTGGGTAATTTGATGAATCTTCAAAATCACTAAATCACGTATGGACGACTCAAAGGTCCGTATAGTACCTTTCAAGACAACTTCTGCTGGGATTACATTAAAAGCATCACCACCATGAATTGAGGCAACCGTTACGACAGCTGACTTTAATGGAGAGACGTTCCGTGAAACTATCCCTTGTAATAAATTAATCACCTGAGAAGCAGCAAGAACAGGATCGTTACACAAATTCGGAGCCGCCCCGTGTCCACCTTTACCAATTATTTTGATTTGGAAAGAATCAGCTGCTGCCATAACAGGACCAGGTACAATGCCAACCCAACCAACTGGCTTTTCATTCCAAATATGCAATGCTAATGAAACATCGGGAAGAGGGCTTTGTAATAATCCATCAGCAATCATTTTATCAGCACCTCCCAATCCCTCTTCTGCTGGTTGAAACATAAACTTTACCGTGCCTTTAAATTCCTCCCGATGTTTATTTAAGATTTGGGCCACAGTCAATCCAATTGCAACATGACCATCATGTCCGCACGCATGCATCACGCCTTGATTGACAGAAGCATATTCAGCTGGAGTTTCTTCCTGGATCGGGAGAGCATCCATATCAAAGCGAACCAATACTGTTGGTCCTGTAGACTTTCCTTCCAGGAGGGCTACCACACCTGTCTCACCAACACCTGTTTTAACCTCCAATCCTATTTTGGTTAATTCTCGGGATACTATATTTGCAGTTCTTACTTCTTTGAACCCAAGTTCAGGATGCATATGGAAATCACGACGTAGATCTTGGGTATATTGGAATAATTCTTGTGCTTCGTGTAAATAATTTTTCATGGATCCTCTTATGATCAATAAACTGGGTAGAGCCAGAGGGTTATAATAATTATCCTAATATTAACCTACGAAATTTTTCTTCGTAGCGTGGTTTTTCGGGAGTACTATCATGTGTGTGTCTATTTCGCATCCGTTCTGCAAATTTTTCCGGATCACCGATCTGGCTTTTATGCTCGAATAATGCGTTGATCTTGGTTTCCCACATTTCGGTGACATCCAAAATAATATCGGGCTGGAGTGTTCCGCAGACCCATACTTCCCGCACAATATGGGGCTCAAGATTTTCATCTTCCCATAATTCGATAAAAGTCAAATGGTCACGTGCTGAAGGGAATACTGCATCTAAAGTCGCCTGACCTGCCGCACGATGATCTGGATGGTTTAATCCAGCATTGGTTGTGAATAAAGTCTGTGGATCACAGGTGACCAGTATATCTGGTTTGATTATGCGAATAATCCTGGTAATATCGCGCCTTAGATTCATGTCTGGAACAAGATATCCATCCGGATAATTAAAGAATTTAACATCAAGAACGCCTAAAACCTTAGCAGCTGCTCGCTGTTCTTTTTGCCGGATCGAACACAACTCATCAGATTTTAACGATATATCCTTGGTTCCTTTATCTCCACATGTCAGCAAGGTATAGATAACCTTATGTCCCGCCTTTACCCAACGCGCAATCGCCCCGCCACAAAAAAATTCGGGGTCGTCTGGATGTGCAAGTATTATAAGGATCTTTTGAGAAGATTCCCAATTATCCGGAATTTTATCTAGGTCTGCCATGTGGCTTCTTTTTCACTTTTATTACTCCAGGGTTCCTCTCTTCTGGACAGTTCTCACAGGAGTTTTCTCCAATTTTTGCCATTGCCTCCAGTTCTTCCATCGACTGGATGTCTTCCCTCAAAAATTCATGCCGACCACCCTGTTCTAACTCTACTAGTACAGCACCCTTCAAGGGAACTACATCGATTACCTTACCATTTCCTTTTGGTGTAGACACTAACTTTCCACGTTTTGGTAATTGCTTTCTAGCTTCGACGTACTGTTCATACTCATAGACCAGACAGCATCTTAATCTTCCACACATCCCTGTAATTTCGGTGGGTGTAAGCGATATACCCTGTTCTTTTGCCATTTTAATAGATATTGGGCTAAATTCTGTTAAAAAAGCAGAACAACATCGGCACTCCATTCCACACGCACCCATCCCACCAAGTGCTTTTGCTACGTCTCTTGGTCCTACCAGATGCATTTCTACATGCGATTGTTGATAGACGCGCTGGATGGTTCTTTTAAGTGATTTTAGATCTGTCTTTTCACCATTTTCACTGGAATAAATAAACAGAAGCTTGGAACCATCTAAACTAAATTCAGCAGAGACAATTTTCACATCTTCTAATCTTAACTCCTTGACCTTTTCCCTGCAGGTGATGACAGCTTCGATTTCTTTTTGTTCCAATTCCTGATGAACCAATAAATCTTGTGGAGTGGCTATGCGCAATATAGATTTTATTCCTGGAGATACACTTCTATCTGGGGTTTCAATAAACTGTACTATTTCTCCTAGTTGAATACCTCTACTTGTCTCTACCACCACGAAATCACCAGGCTGTATTTCTTTAAAATTAGTGGCGTCAAAGTGATATAGTTTTCCAATGGATTGAAAGCGCAATCCGACTATACGTTGTTTATATGCCGGATTATCTAAAATTTCTCCCACTTCATTATCCTCTTTTCTGTATGATCCGTTTCACTCAATAATCTTGATAGGAACCACAGATTTATTCTCAAATGCAGCTACACTAACTTTAGCAGCAATCATCTCTGCAATACTTCGTAAAGCAGCAGCAACAGGAGATTTTGGATCCGTGAATATTACTGGTTTCCCACCATCACCGCCTTCACGCACTCTGGCATCCATTGGGATTGACCCTAAAAATGGAACTCTTCCTTCTATTGCCAAGCGTTCTCCTCCACCGCTACCAAAGATATCCATTTGAGAACCATCTGGCAATTCTAAATAACTCATATTTTCTACAACGCCCAATATAGGAACATTTAGCTGGCGGAACATTTCCATTCCACGTCGTGCGTCTTCCAGCGATACCTGTTGTGGAAGGGTTACAATGACCCCACCACTTAAAGGTAGCGATTGAGTCAAGCTTAATGCAGCATCTCCTGTTCCAGGCGGCAAATCTACAATCAAGTAATCTAACTCTCCCCATTCCACATCACTTAAAAACTGGCGAATGGCAGAATGTAACATTGGACCTCGCCAGATCAATGGCTGGTCAGGTTTTACTAGAAAACCGATGGACATGAGTTTAACCCCATATGCTTCAGCTGGGACAAGCTTTTCCTTTGTCGCAGGTGGTAGTTTTTCCACCCCCATCATCGTTGGAATATTAGGTCCATAAATATCAGCATCCAGTAATCCCACACACGCTCCAGCCTGGGCTAATGCAACAGCAACATTTACAGCAACAGTACTTTTACCTACTCCACCTTTCCCAGATGCTATGGCTATCGCATTCCTTATGGGCAATTGCATTAATCCCCTCGAACGCCCATCATTGGGAACATTGGAATCCATTTTTATAACCACTTTCTGAACACCCGGTAATGACATAACCGCTTCCCTGGCTTCACTTTCGATCTTGTTTTTTAAAGGACAGGCGGGTGTAGTCAACAATATACTGAATGTAATCACATCTCCATTTATTTCCAAGTCACGGATCATGTTCAAAGATACTAGATCGTTCCTTAATTCTGGCTCCTGCACCTTACCAAGTGCTACAAGAACCAATTCCTTCGTTACCAATCCATCAACCATATTTTCACACCTCATCCATATATTTGCTAACATCTTTTTTAGCTTCAGAATATTGATCTATTAGAGCCTGGTCAGTACCTTTATATCGCTTGATCGTGGTGCTTGAACACAAAATACAACCTCTCATTGCCCGAAAGGAATCTGATTGGCAGGAAGCACAGCCGCCTATTTTTACCATCATTAATACGAAAGCAATCACATCAGGATTTATTGGGTCCAGACCAACAAGGCTATCGATAAAATTATGCCATTTTTCTCCGCGTATATCTCGTAAAGATTCAATAGCTCTTGAAGGGAATAGCAAGTCAATCTCATTAACTTGCATTATTATGCTCCAAATAAGTATTAACTTTATTATTCACTTGCACGCAACTATGCATGTGATTTTCTTGCAATTCTCTGTGCCTCTGCTTCTATTCTCGCGTTTTCCTCTTTTTGATAATTAATAGGACGAATGGATGCATAATATGAAACGGGTTTTCCAAGGCTGGTTTTATTGTAAATATTAGCCGTTCGATTATAAGATGCTAATTCATAATCATGGTCCATTTTAATCGCATCAAATGGGCAAAATTCTGCACAATAACCGCAGTTCATGCAAATATCTATATCGATATAGAATTCAGCAGGATCTGGGATGGGTCTTCCCGTCGCAGGATCAGATGAACGCACGATCCAGATGCACTGCGGTGGGCAAACCTTCGCGCATATACCACAGGATGTACAACGATATTCGATTACTCCATCTTTCTCTTCATAGATCAGGAAGGGAACAAACCTGAATTCTTCTGGAACCGGGAGCTTTTCCTCAGGATACTGAACGGTAAATATACCTTTCACATCCTTACTCGCACGATATGCTATCCCTTCAGGATTATTATATCGTTTGCCCCAGTGGCGGATGTCATCTAAATACGTTTCTAAAAAATGTCTGAAAGCAAGTCCCAGGCCCTTTAGCACACCTAACCCGAACATAGAATTATCTCTTTGTTCTGTCATTCTTCACTCACCTATCTGTTTCGCCAAGAACGATATCTATAGAGCCGAGGATTACTACCACATCGGCAATTTTATTTCCAATGCACATGCTCTCAAGCGGGGTTAGATTTATAAAAGATGGTGCTCGCACATGGTAACGCCATGGATTTGGTTTACCATTTGAAATAATATAAAATCCTAGCTCACCTTTCGGACCTTCTACACAACCATAGGCCTCTCCCACAGGTACCCGGACCTGATACTGGAGTTTTCCTTCTTGGATTGGTCCTTCAGGGATAGTCTTTATTACCTGTTCAAGGATCCGTAAACTTTGACGCATCTCATCCAGGCGGATCAAATACCGGTCGTACACATCACCATGGTACCGAACAGCCACATCAAAATCAAACCGGTTATATATTCCATACGGCTGAGCACGGCGTAAATCATACGGCACTCCAGAGGCGCGTAATACTGGACCAACAACTGAATAGGCTATTGCCTGCTCTGGGGTTAATACGCCTACACCTTCGGTTCGATGGCGAACTATTTCGTTATTCGTGATGTACAGGTCAAGGTCATCAATTTTGCGCGGTAAACGATCAAATACCAAGTTTTTAATTTTATCAATAACACCATCTGGTAAATCACGAGCAACTCCACCAAAACGGAAGAAATTACACATCATCCTGGAACCTGAGAGAGCTTCGAAAATATCCAGGATCAATTCTCGTTCTTCAAAGGCATATAAAAACGGTGTGAAGTATGCACCCAGATCATTTAATAAGAAACCAAAGAGTGCCAGGTGATTTACAATACGTGTCAACTCTGCAACCATCACCCGGATATACTCAGCACGTTCAGGGGGTGCAATACCCATTAGCTTTTCAACCGCCAGGGCATAGCCGAAATTATTGCTCATCGAATTGAAGTAATCCAGGCGGTCTGTATATGGCATATTTCCTAAATAGGTATTACGTTCTCCTATTTTTTCATGATTGCGATGCAAATACCCCACCACTGGCTTTAGTCCAACGATCGTTTCCCCATCAATCTTGGCTGCCATCCGAAACACACCATGAGTGGAAGGATGTTGAGGTCCGAGGTTCACAATCACCTGCTCAGTACTGATACCAGTTTCCTCATCCATTCGCTGCATTCTACCCAGACCTTTGTATAATGCCACCTCAGGTTCTGGAACCCAACTCTCAGGATCAAATCCTGCTGGATAATCTACATTCGTTCCTAAAGGATTTTTTTCTTCAGCACTTTTATAAAATCCAGCTGGCCAACGACTCTTGTAGGGCTTCCCCTCTTCCTCGAAATACCCTTCCTTCCAATCTTTCCTGAGTGGATGTCCTGAAAAACCTTCCCACATCAATATACGTCGTAAATCTGGGTGTCCTTCGAACTTTATGCCAAGCAAATCCCAGGCTTCCCGCTCCTGAAACTCAGCACCTGGATAAAACGGAACGACAGATGAAATAACAGGATTTTCCCGGTCAATTTGTGCTTTGATTACCAAGGGAGGGCCGCCGGTAGACTTTCGAATATGGTAGACAACTTCCATTTTGCCTTCAGGTAAGTAATCCACCCCGGTAACAGAGGACAAATAATCATATCCCAGGTCATCCCTCAATCGCTGCATTAACCCTGGCAGATGGGCAGATTTCACCATATAACCATCATAACCAGGTCGTTCATCATGTATTAGGATTTCTGGAAATATGTATAGCATATCTGATTCAAGTGCAATGTTTTGATTACCCATGGATATACTCCAAAGATCTTTGATTCAGTAAAGTCTTACCCGGCATCTTGTGCACCTGGTTGATCAAGTGCTTGTTGTGACGCTGCTTCTTGAACCTGTTGCTTACCCAAAGAATACTCTTTTATTTCAGCTATCCTCTGAGGGAAGATTAAGTCTGGACCGAGGATAGGAACGGGAAGAGGAGTATCAGCACCCTTACGGTACCACCTTACCGTCTTAATTGATTGTTTATCTATTAGTTTTTGTAATGAGATTAATCCATTTAATAATGCCTGAGGTGTAGGGGGACAGCCCGCGACATACACATCCACAGGTAGAAATTCATCCACACCAGAGACAACGTTGTAACCATCCTTGAATGGACCGCCACCAGAGGCACAGGCTCCCATTGCAAGCACGTACTTAGGTTCAGGCATTTGGTTATAAAGCCTTACTATTTGTGGGATCATCTTTTTTGTCACTGTTCCTGCAACGATCATCAGGTCTGCTTGCCTTGGGCTCGGTCGCATGATTTCCATACCAAATCGCGAGAAATCAAACCGGCTCGTTGCTGCACATATCATTTCTATCGCACAGCATGCCAGACCAAACATCATCGGCCAAATCGATGATCGTCTTCCCCAGTTATAGATATTGTCAAGTGTTGTGATGGTCACCTGCCCTTGCATTTCAGGTGGAATTTCGTATCCAGGATTATTAAGGTCCTGACTCATTTTCGTTACCTCCTCAACTCAAATTGACACTAAAAGGATTATACTCTAATCCAAAGGGCTGTCAACTAAATAACGCAAATATATATTTGCATAATTCTACGCATTTTGATATACTCAATAAATACTCTTATGAGCAACTCACGTCAAAAAATACTTGAATATATTGTTGAACATCAAAGCACAAGCGTTGAGGAATTAAGTAAAGTATTTAAGGTGACACCTGCGAATATACGCCACCACCTCTCGATCTTAATTCAACAAGGAAGTATTAAAGTTCTCGGACAGAAAAATAATAATAGTAGAGGTCGTCCAGCTCAGCTTTATAGCTCCAGCCAACAGACTGATCAAAACAATCTGGACAGACTGGCAGATGCCTTATTATCCACACTACTCCAAATCTGTGAGGTGAATGATCGAGAGCTGATGATTAGTCAAATTGCTGATCTTATCGGGATGAATGAAAAAGTCGAATTCACCAATCCGACTGTGCGCCTGTATTCAGCAATTCGTGCTCTTAACCGGATGAGTTATCAGGCGCATTGGGAGGCTCATATATCTAATCCCCGGATTATTTTGGATCATTGTCCTTATCAGAAAATTATCGATCGACATCCTGAACTTTGTCAGATAGATGGATCATTACTTACAGATCTTTTAGGAAATACTGTAAAACAAGTCGAGAAACTTTCAATTAATTCAAAAGGTCTGCCCCATTGTGTGTTTATAATCACTGAGCCAAGCTAGTTTTGTTAAATTTCTTTACTTGTAATCATATATAATATATAATATATGAGTTTACTATAAGTACATTTAACCCCACAATATTATTAGTTGGAAACTGATTATGGACCAGATCGGAACTGCAATAGAAACTAACGAAATCCTACGCAGACGTTCTCTAACCGATGAAGTTTATGATTATCTTTATGAGAAGATCATTGCAGGGAAATATACTGCAGGTGACTGGCTACGTCAGGATGATATCTCCACTCAACTTGGAGTAAGCCAAACACCTGTCAGAGAAGCGTTGGATCGGTTGGTGGTCTCTGGTTTAGCAGAACGTGTTCCATTTCGAGGGGTTCGTGTACCGAAATTAGAATCCAGGGAAATTATTGACGCCTTCATTCTTCGTCTGGTGCTCGAGAATCTTGCTGCTCGCTTTGCCTCAGTAACAATTCAACCCGAACAAATAGGAATATTATCTGAGATTGTCGAAAAAACTGCAACGATGACTTCTCTCGACGATATGTCCACCTTACGCCAATTAAATAAAGAATTTCATACACGTATTGTAGAAGCATCTGGTAGTCAATTATTAATCAAGTTATATGAAATAGCTACCAATTCATTCCCGGATTGGATGTTATATGAATATTTATTCCGTCATCCAGAACTACTACAAACAAGCCTGAATCGAGAATACTTGGAGCATAGGGCGATTGTAGATTCACTGTCAAGAAATGATCCACAGTCAGCTTCGGAGCACGTTCTCCAGCATATAAAAAATCTTGGCGAAGAGCTTGAAATTTATCTGGACATTTCTGGGAAATCAATTCAAGAAATGCTAAGCCTGATTGAGCCAATGATTTAGAATTATCAAAAAAAATATAAATAAAGGAGTAAATTATGGAAACTGAAGAACTATTCAAAGAAATGGCCCAAAGTATAACCGACGGTGAATCTGAGAAAGCAGCTGAACTGGCTAAACAAGCTGTGGCCATGGGGATTGATCCACTGGACGCCATCAATCAGGGATTTGTTGCTGGTGTAAATTTTGTTGGCGAACAATTCAGCTGTGGAATGATGTTCCTGCCAGAATTAGTGATGGCCGGTGAAGCGATGAAAGCTGCGGTTGCAGTATTGGAGCCCGAACTTGCCAGACGTGGTACAGAACGAAAAATGTTAGGTAAAGTAGTCTTATGCACTGTTGAAGGCGACATTCACGAAATAGGGAAAACCTTGGTTGGCACCATGCTCTCTGCAACAGGTTTCCAGGTTTACGATATGGGAGTGGACGTTCCAGTCATGAAAGTTGTTGAGAAAGCCCGTGAAGTTGGAGCTGATATTGTTGCCATGAGTGCCCTACTAACAACCACAATGGTGCACCAAAGAGATGTCATCGAAGCGTTGGAAGATGTAGGAATTCGATCCAAGGTTAAGGTTATGGTTGGTGGCGCTCCTGTGACCCAGGAATGGGTTAAACAGATCGGTGCAGATGGTTATAGCGAGGATGCAATCGGTGCCGCCCGTATAGCCAAGCAGCTAATGGGTGTATAGGTCATATTAGGGACAGATATGACAGGGAATATTAAATCGATCACCAATCCGAAACTCAGCCTGGATATTCTCACACCTGAGGAAATACTTCGTTTGCATACTGCTACACTGGATATCATTGAATCCACGGGTATTCGGTTCCCTTCAAAACGAGCCTTAGATATCTGGGAAGCTCACGGTGCCCAGGTTGACCGTGAAACTTCAATTGTAAAAGTACCTGGCCAAATTATTGAAGATGCGTTGAAACTTGCTCCACCCAAATATGACTTAGCTGCACGGGACCCAAAGCAAGATTTACCCTTGGATGGTAATCATGTCTTTCTCGGGACCGATGGTTGCGGAGTAGAGGTCCTCGATATCAACACAGGAAAGCGCCGAATGTCTGGATGGCAGGATGTGGCTGATATTGCTCGCATTGGGGATGCCTTGGAGGAGATCGCATTTCATTGGGTGGCAGTTTCTGCTCAAGATTATCCAGTTAAAACTCGTGGGTTACACGAGCTTCGCGCCATTTGGGAAAATTCAACAAAACACGCCCAAACAGAGAGCATATATAATGAAAGAGAAGCAAGGTTAGCGATTGAAATGGCTGGGGTTATTGCAGGTGGAAAGGAGGCATTACGGAAGAGACCTTTACTATCCATCATGCAATGTACTGCTCCTCCGCTTGGGCAGGATGGAGGTAGTGTTGATGCAGCCTTGATCGGTGCTGAAGCTGGGCTACCCGTTGGTTTCATGACAATGGCTGCATGTCTGACCACTGGACCTGCTACCTTAGCCGGAAACCTGGTTGTTGGCAACGCAGAAGTTATTAGTGCCACTGCATTGATTCAACTCGCCTCCCCAGGAGCTCCAGTTTTTTATGCTGCCGCTCAGACAGCATCAGACCTTCGTTCTGGTGCATACACCGGTGGCGGGCCAGAAGACTTCCTTTTTGGTGCTGCACAAAACAAACTGGCTGATTTTTATGACATTCCTCTCTCCATGGGTTCATTTGCCACGGGTGCCAAGGAACCAAATTGGCACGCAGGAGTTGAAAACAGTCTCTCCACATTCATGGCCAGCGTGGTGATGTCCGATATGTTATTAGGTGTTGGTTTATTGCATGGTAGCCGGATCTGGTCGTATGCTCAAATGTTGATGGACTGTGAAATTTATTCGATCATCCATAAAGTCATGCAAGGTATTGTAATTGATGATGAAAATCTTGCCCTGGATGTAATCCGGTCTGTCGGACCTGGCGGTAACTTCCTGAGCCAGAAACATACGCTGAAACACATGCGCGAAATTTTTATCCCTCAATTCATGGACCGACGTCCATATAATGTATGGGAAGAGAAACATGATGATGGTCGCGAATGGGCGCTTGAAAAAGCCAGGAATATCCTGAATACCCACCAGCCACAACCATTAGACCCGAAAGTATCATCCGAGCTGAAAAAGATCATTACGGCCGTTGAGAAAGATTAGGAAGAATGCAGCCATCTATAACCTTCTTAAATGATGAACTGGTAAACCAAATCCTTGATGAAGCATTTCAGTTATTGTTAAAACCCGGCGTTAAGGTTCAATCAGCATCTGCAAGACAATTATTATTGGCTGCAGGTGTAAAAATTGACCAGGACACAGAAGTTGCCCACATCCCAGAAAAACTTGTCCACTTGGCGTTGGATACCGTACCCAAGGAATTCTATCTATATGATCGCTATGGAAATTCTAAGATAACCTATGGCGATAATCATGTTCATTTTGACCCTGGCTCGTCCGGTGTGCACATCCTGGATCCGGAAACCAACGAACATCGCCCTTCCTACACAAATGATTTGGTCAAAATCGTCAAATTGACAGAGATGTTGCCTCAATTTGATGCTCAATCAACGGCGGTCATCTGCAATGAAATTCCAAAACCAATCAGTGATCTATACCGCTTATATTTAGTATTGCTACATTCAACCAAGCCGGTTGTCACAGGGGCTTTTGCTATCCCCACCCTGCAGGTGATGCTAGATATGTTGGCAATATTTGCTGGCAGCCGTGAAGAATTAGCAAAAAAACCTCAGGCTGTGTTTGATGTTTGCCCATCGCCACCTTTGATTTGGAGTAATTTCGGAGCTCAAAACCTGATCGACCTGGCAAAGGCAGGTGTTCCTGCTCAAATGGTTTCAATGCCATTAGCAGGTGCTACAGCTCCGGTCACTCTGGTTGGTGCGGTCGTCCAACATGCAGCCGAATGCTTGAGTGGAATCACGATCCACCAGCTTGCAAATCCCGGTTCTCCGATCGTATGGGGTGGTGCTCCTGCGATCTTCGATATGCGCAAAGGCACTACCCCGATGGGTGCCATAGAAACGGCAATGATCGATGCATCTTATGCACAAGTTGGAAAATCGCTTGGGCTGCCCACGCATACATATCTCTGTGCCAGTGATGCTAAGCTTATTGATACACAAGCTGGATTGGAAAGTGGCATGAGCGCCTTGATAGGGGCTCTTGCTGGTGTCAATATGATCTCGGGCGCAGGTATGTTGGACTTTTTAGCTTGCTTTAGCCTGGAAAAACTTGTGATCGATGCCGAGATTGTCGCCATGACAAAACGCTTATTATCTGGTATGCATACTCCAACGGAAAGCCTGGCGACTGCCATGTTTGAAGGGATTAATTTCAAAGGTGACTTTCTTAAGCAAAAGGTTACCCGTGAGTTATTCTCACAGGAGCAATACTTGCCATCCAAAGTTCTGGATCGAGATTCGATTCGCGGTTGGCATCAGGATGGCAGCCAGGATACAGTATCTCGCGCCCGAACACAGGTTAAGCAATTACTCGACCAATACAAAGTACCCGATCTTCCAGAACAAAATATTACAGATCTCCACAATTTGATGAAGAAACAGGCACAGGAAGTTGGTTTGGATACTTTACCAACCTTGGAGTAAAAAGCATTATATAGAGAATATTTTTGAGAATGTGTTAAAACGCACCTCTCCATTCTAACAAATCGCGCTCTCATGCAGACCATATTTCAATTAAGCACCAGTTTTCAAACCAAGTGATAAACCTATGCATGAATTAAAAGTTCTATCTGAACAAGAGGTCGAAGCTATCCACAACGCCAGTATGCGCATTTTGGCTGAAACCGGCATTACTCTGACGCACCCGGAAGCTCGGGAAATATTAGCTGGTGCGGGCGCTATTCTTATGAATAATAAGGTCTTACTGCCATCCTGGTTGGTTGAGCAAGAGATAGCAAGAGCAACCACTAAAGTGAGTATACGTGGTCGAAATGGAACAATTAAAGTTCTAGGTGACCAAACCTTACACTGGCACAACCTGGGTGGGGCACGCGATATTTATGATGCTGGATCAAACACCCGTCGAAAAGCGATGCTTAAAGACCTGCAGGATTGTACCCGTCTGCTTGATGCGCTGGATGGTGTAACTACCATTACCCCATTTTTTACCCCCCAGGATGTTCCTGGTCACTTGATGTCATTGGCAATGTATCGTTATGCCATTCCCAATACCACAAAACCTCTTCAGGGACCTGGTATTCAATCTGCTCAGGAAGTTAAGTACGCCATTCGCATGGCAGCTGTGATTGGTCCACCAGAAGAAACCTTTTCATTGAGCGTCTCACCAGTAAGTCCTCTGGGATTTCCAGCTGATTTAGCCGCGGCAATCATCGAGATCGCACGCAATGGGATACCTTTTGCCCCACTCCCGTGCCCAACTGCAGGAACTACGGCTCCTTTTTCGATTGCTGGAGCTGTCAGTCAACAAAATGCTGAATTGCTTGCTTCCATTGTCCTTGCGCAATTAGTGAAGCCTGGTTTACCAATCATCTACTGCGGACGCCTGGCAATGATGGAACCTCGCACGGGGGCATCCGTGTGGGGTGGTGTTGAACTTGGCCTGGCATCTGCCGCAACGGTTCAAATAGGACATCGCTACGGATTTCCCGTCAATGTCTATGGATTTTCAACCAATTCACATACATTGGATATTCAAAATGGGTTTGAGCGTTCCTTAAATGCAATAATTCCCGCCCTTGCAGGTGCCGATGAACTTTCAGGAATCGGTGAGATGGAAGCTGGTGTCATGGGTTCATTTGCTCAAATCGTTTGTGATAACGAAATTGCCAGCAGTATCAGGCGTCTTCTAAAAGGAGTTGAAGTCACGGAGGATTCATTAGCAGTTGATGTTATCTCAGCAGCAATGAATAGCACCCATAACTTCTTGGGTCAAAAGCACACACTTCGTTATCTTCGAAGTGGTGAGGTTCAACTAACATCATTAGCTGAGCGTGGATCATGGGAGAGTTGGCAAAGTAATAATCATATAGGGATGGCTGAGCGTGCGCAATCTGAAGCAAATCAATTATTAAAGAAACACCAGGTTGAACCATTGAGTACAATCCAGGAAATGGAATTAGATGAAATACTCCGAGAAGCAGATAGGGTTTTAAAATACTAGTTTACGCAGAGGTCGACATGTTAAATCAAGCAATGGAATTACAGGAAAAATTACAGGAGTATCGACACGATTTTCATATGCACCCTGAACTTGGATTTAAAGAGGAAAGGACTTCTACTAAAGTAGCAGATGTGTTGACTTCTCTCGGATGCCGGGTACGTAGAAATATTGGTAAAACTGGAGTTGTGGCTGAGCTTGGACAAGGAACGCCAATCGTCGCCATACGAGCAGATATGGATGCTCTGCCACTCCAGGAGGAAAACCTTACGGATTATGCATCACAAATTCCTGGCGTCATGCATGCATGTGGTCATGATGCCCATACTGCAATTCTACTGGGAGTTGCGGAGCTTTTCTCAAAAGAAAAGCAGTTTCCCGGTACAGTTCGGTTCCTATTCCAACCAGCGGAGGAAGTGGCCGATGATGAAGGTATCAGCGGTGCACCTCGTATGATCCAGGATGGTGCCATGGATGGAGGGGTCGGGTTGGTGCTGGCTTTACATGTGTCGGCTCATGTTCCGGTGGGTCAGATCCATATTGGAGCAGGACCATCCTCAGGAGGCGTAGATACATTCAAGGCATCGGTCATAGGAATGGGTGGTCACGGTGCCAGGCCTCATGAGACAGTGGACCCTATCTACCTTTCTGCATTTGTCATACTTGCCCTTAATGGAATTGTTTCGCGTAAGCTCAATCCATTTGATTCAGCAGTCGTTAGTATCGGGTCGATCCATGCAGGGTACGCAGAAAATATCATTCCAAATAAAGTCGACATCTTGGGAACCTTGCGTTATACACAACACTCGGTGCAAGAGAAGGTTCATACGCACATCACCAACGCTTTTGAAGTTGCCAGGGCATTGGGTGGTGATTATGAACTCAAATTTGAGCTAGGAACTCCACCGATGATCAATGATGAGAATGCAGCAAACCTCATCAGGCAAACGGCAATCAACCTCCTTGGAGCAGAAAATGTTCAAAAACCACCAGACGGATTAGGTGCTGAAGATTTCGGTTGTTTCACAGAATTGGCTCCTGGCGCTATGTTTTCATTGGGAAGTAAAGTGGAAGGTGATGAGCGTGAACACCATAATTCCAGGTTTGATGTTAATGATCGTTGCCTGCCTTATGGAGTTGCCATCCTGACTGAATCTGCATTGAGATTTTTACGCAATGGTGGCTTCTGATTTTAAAAAACATGGATGTTTCATTGAATATTACGCCAACAATTAACGTACTATCACCACAGGCAATTACCCAGATCCATGAAAACTCCTTAAAAATATTATCAGAGGTTGGAATTCGGGTCGATTCGGATAAAGCACTCCAAATCTTAAAACGATCACAAGGGGTTAGGATCATAACTGATCAAAACCTGGCCTTCAATCCAGAATTAGTGGAATGGGCAATTAAACAAGCCCCATCTATTATTGAGATCTTCAATCGTAAAGGTGATCTGGTCGTATGCTTGGGTGATGACCATACTCGCTTTGGGATAGGGGTAACCAACCTTTTTTATCAGGTGCCAGAAACCGATCAAATCTTACCCTTCTACCGGGAGCACATGCGATCATCTGTTGGATTAGGTAATCTCCTTACATCTTTTGATCTCATCTCAACCATAGGTATTCTCCGTGATGTAGATACTGAAATCGCAGATTTGTTAGCTTTGCTGGAAATGGTTGCTGGTACTGAAAAACCATTAATTATCCTGATATCAGATGAAAAACCAATTCTTACCATGCTTGCATTTACTAGATCAGCTGGTGGGTAATATATCCGCCAAACCATGGGTAATACCTTATTTCAATCCAGTAACTCCATTAATCCTGAATCAATCAACCGCAGATAATATTCTGGCTACAATCAAAAACGGTATGCCTTTTATTTTCTCCAATTATGGCATGGCAGGCATATCAACCCCAATCACATCTGCGGGTACCCTTAACACTCCTTAATGCTGAGCTTTTGGCAGGTTTAGTGTTCAGTCAGCTGGTAAAACCCGGTACACCGGTGATTTTAGGAAGTCTTCCCGCATTTTTCGATATGAAAATGATGGTGGACTTCTTTGATCCACAGACTATGTTACTAAATCTTGCCTGTGCAGAGATGATGTCCTATTACAAAATCCCTCATGCTGGTACATCTGGAAGTGCAAATGGTTGGGGGGTAGATTTGATCTCCAGCCTGACACTTTGCATTAATCAATTGACGAGCTGTCTGGGGAAAGTTGGTTTGGCTCCATTTGTCGGTGGAAGTTTTGGTTCCAAGGTATTTTCACCAACGCTGGTGGTATATGCCAATGAGATAATTGAACAATCACGACAATTTTCCAAGGGGTTTACCATAGACGATCAGTTCACGGAATTCGATGAGATAAAACAGATTGGCGTAGGAGGTAATTTCATCTCATCACGCCAAACGATGAACCTATTCCGAAAGGCATATCACACTAGCTCGATCTTCCCCAGATTGAGCTTGGAAAAATGGCAGGAATTAAATCATCCGGAGGCAACAAAACTATTACGAGAAAAAACGATCGAATTAATCAACCAGCATAATTTTCCTGAAGATCAGACCGAGATAATCAGTAAAGGTGAATACCTTATCTCTCATCGAAACAGATTATTATAGTAATTATTTATTATGTTATTCTACAGTGACTGATTTCGCAAGGTTTCTCGGTTGATCAACATCCAAACCGCGTTTGGCAGCGATATGATAAGCTAAAAGCTGCAGGGGAATTACTGTAACCACCGGGCTTAATAACCAGGGAGTATTCGGAACCCAGAGAACATGATCCACCAGTGATGGAATGGTTTCATCCCCATCAGTAGCCACGGCAATGACCGTCCCACCACGCGCCTTAGCCTGTTCAATCTGGCTAATCATTTTTTCGTACCAGGGGTCACGGGGTGCTAAAACTACAACCGGCATCTCACGATCTATCAAAGCAATAGGACCGTGTTTCATCTCTCCTGCAGGATACCCCTCTGCATGGATATAGGATATCTCCTTTAACTTCAATGCTCCTTCATAGGCTATTGGCATATTTATTCCACGACCCAGGTATAAACAGCTTCTGGTTTCCTTCAGTGTTTCAGCTACCAGCTCTACATCTCGCTGACGATCCAGGCATTGTCCAACCAGATCAGGAATCCTGATCAGTTCTCTGACCAATTCTTGCCTGGTTTTATTATCCAATGTCCCACGTAAATCTGCGAGTAAAACTGCCAGCATATATAGGTCTGCAATCGGTGCAGTGAAGGCTTTCGTCGACGCAACACCTATCTCTGGTCCTGCTTGCATCGAGATATAACCATCGGCTATACGCATCACCTGGGTGCCAATCGCATTCACGATAGACCATAATGTTGCGCCTTTGTTCTTCCCCTCGTCCATCGCTGCTAATGTATCTGCGGTTTCCCCTGATTGACTGATTGCCAAGACGACTGTATTTTGATTGATGATCGGATCACTATATCTAAACTCAGAGGCAATTTCCAATTGAGCAGGCAGGTGAGCAATTCGCTCGATTAGGATTCTTCCCAATCATGCCGGCATGTGCAGCAGTCCCGCAAGCAGTGATAACAATCTTCTCGATTTGCCTGGCGTATTCTTGTGTCAGATTTTAACTCCGGAAGCCGTACCTGCCCGTTATCAAAATCAACTCGACCCGCAATGGTATCGGTTAATGAGCGAACCTGCTCATTGATTTCCTTTTGCATGAAATGGCGGTATTCGCCTTTTTCAGCTGAAATTGGATCCCATGATACATGTTGCTCTTTGTACCTCAAATGTATCCCTTCTAGATCCTGGATGGATAACCCTTCTGCACTAACTATTGCCATCTGGCGTGACTCTAAAAAGACCACGCGACGGGTGTGTTCTAATATTGCAGGGAGATCTGAAGCAATGAACATCTCATGATCACCTATACCAATCACCACTCCTCCAGCATTGCCAATGCGGGCGGCAATAATCTTATCCGGCTCAAGTGAAGACATTAACACAATGCCATGTGCTCCTTTTAAATGTTGCATGGCATTCTTTGCTGCATCAACTAAACTACAACCGCTTGATTGGTAACGTTCGACGAGCTGAACGATCACTTCGGTATCTGTATCAGAGTTGAATATAACCCCCTCTTCAGAAAGCTCATTACGTAATTCGAGGTAATTTTCTACAATACCATTATGCACAACGACGACGTTGCCTGTCATCCCAATGTGCGGATGGGCGTTTCGAGCGCTTGGCTCTCCGTGTGTAGCCCAACGAGTATGCCCAATTCCCACATGACCTGAAAGAGGTATTTCGGATACAAGCTCAGCCAATTTATTTAATTTTCCAACATCCCTGCGGATTTCAATATGATTCTTCTGGATAACTGCTAATCCAGCTGAGTCATACCCACGATATTCGAGTCTTTTAAGTCCATTTAGAATGATCGGGGTGGCATTCTGGGGACCAATATATCCAACAATTCCACACATATAGTTTCCTCATAAATCTACATGGTATGGTCATTAATAATAAACCATACCATGTAGATTTTCTAACAGCTAGCTACCTGTATTCTTTTGAGCTAATTCTATTTTTGCCCAGGTATCCCGTAAAGGAACAATACGGTTGAAAACAAGATTGCCTTCTGAGGTATCTGGATCAACAACAAAATATCCCTCCCGTTCGAATTGGCATCGAAACCCGGGGGTGGCAGACAAAAGACTTGCCTCAGCTTTGCAACTCTCAATAATTCGAAGAGAATCTGGATTGATAAAATCTATAAATCCAGCTCCTTCATCCAGGTCATTTAGATCGGCTTTATTGAACAGTCGATCATATAATCTCACTTCAATATCAAACGAGTTTTCAGCAGATACCCAGTGTAGAGTTCCCTGCACTTTTCGACCATCGGGTGCATAACCGCCTCGCGTTTCAGGATCATATGTACAATGAAGCTCAAGAATCTGATTGGTTTTGGAATCTTTAATAACATCATTGCACTTGATGAAATAGCCATAGCGTAACCGTACTTCACTGCCTGGTGCAAGGCGGAAATATTTCCTTGGTGGATCTTCGCGAAAATCATCCCGATCGATGTAGATTTCCCGGGAAAACTTAATTTTTCTTGTTCCAGCTGTTGGATCTTCAGGATTGTTGACAGCTTCAAGCTCCTCCACCTGTTCCATCGGATAATTATCAATCACAATTTTTAGTGGATGTAATACTGCCATAAACCTTGGTGCCGTGAGATTTAGCTCTTCCCGCACCAAATGTTCTAGCAATGCGATATCGACCAAATTATTCCGTTTGGCAACACCAATCGTATCCAAGAACTTCCGAATGACTTCAGGTGAGTAGCCGCGTCGTCGAAGGCCTGATAAAGTCGGCATGCGTGGATCGTTCCACCCTCGAACATGCCCGTCTTGAACCAGGGTCAATAATTTCCTTTTACTCATCACAGTGTAGCTTAAGATTAAGCCGGGCAAACTCAATCTGCCTTGGATGATATATTTCCAATTCCTCTAAGAACCAATCATATAATGGTCGATGGTCTTCATATTCCAGCGAACATAGGGAGTGCGTGATCCCTTCAATAAAATCACTCTGACCATGGGCAAAATCATACATTGGGTAGATACACCAGGCATCTCCAGTTCGATGATGCGTTGAGTGGAGAATTCGATACATGACTGGGTCTCTCATATTCATGTTCCCGGAAGCCATGTCAATTTTTGCTCGTAACACACGAGCACCATCTGGAAATTCACCCTTGCGCATGCGCTCAAACAAATCCAAATTCTCTTCTATAGTTCGGTTACGATATGGACTGTTTTTCCCTGATTCAGTCAAGGTGCCGCGATATTCCCGAATCTGGTCCGCACTGAGATCATCAACGTATGCCTTGCCTTTTTTTATCAGCTTGACTGCATATTCAAACAATTTTTCAAAATAATCAGAGGCATAAAACAGGCGATCTTCCCAATCATAACCAAGCCAGTGGATATCCTCCATGATGGAATCCACATATTCCACATCTTCCTTGACCGGGTTTGTGTCATCAAAACGTAAATTACATTTTCCGCCAAAATCCTGTGCAATACCAAAATCGATCGTAAATGCTTTGGCATGCCCAATGTGTAAATATCCATTCGGTTCAGGCGGGAAGCGTGTGTGCACCTTGCCACCAAATCGACCTGTTTTTACATCATCAATTACAGCTTCACGAATAAAGTTACTTGGAGTTGTGGATGGTATATCATTCATATTAATTCTCCTACATTCCTATCAAAACACCCCGTCAGATAAGTCCGGGGTGTTTTGACCTATGGCTGGGGGCAAAGGATTCGAACCTCTACATACAGATCCAGAGTCTGCTGTCCTACCATTAGACGAGCCCCCAGTAATTAACGGGGAAAATTTTACCACGCCCACCCATTGGCGTCTAGTCTGACAGGTGTATTGCTACTGGTTTTACATTCCTTCGAGAATTTCAATTGCTTTTTGAAGCCGCTGGAGGACTTTATCTTTTCCAATGATTTCCATACTTTCAAAAAGTGGTGGGCTGACTTTTTGACCCGTTACCGCAACTCTCAGAATTCCAAAAACCTGCCCAGCGCTTAATTTAAGTTCATCAACTAGATTTCGCATCGGTGGTTCAGCCAAATCCTTAGTCATCAGAGGTAATGATGCCAAAACACGATAGGTCTTTCTGACAATATCTGT
The DNA here is from genome assembly GCA_963822175.1 of uncultured Chloroflexia bacterium. Lineage (GTDB taxonomy): Bacteria > Chloroflexota > Anaerolineae > Anaerolineales > UBA4823 > FEB-25. The sequence continues at coordinate 216,640 of CAWGGJ010000010.1, forward strand.
TGATTCTGCTGCTGTTAAACTTATCTCCGATTAGGCTATTGGGATCAACGGTTATCTCATCCTTGAAAAAAAATCCTGCTACTGGAATCACATCGTCCAATGTCACCAACCGTTCGCGAACGATCGGTACGGCATTGAAGAGTTTGCTTTCATCCGTTTGATAACCTGCACTTGCGAGATATGGTTCTAGCCTTTGCATCAAATCATCCCTTGATAAACTTCGAATGTGCAACCCATTAAAATAATCTAGTTTTGAGAAATTTATCGCAGCTGGTGACGGATTTAATTGAGCCAGATTAAACTTTTCTATTAGGTCGTTCATCATGAAAAACTCGGTATGATCATCATAACTCCATCCCATAAGAGCAATCCAATTTAGTACTCCTTCCGGGATATATCCAAGCCCTTCTAAATCCTTAATAAATATCGAATGTCCATCATTGATGAGTTGTGTAGTTTCACGTTTACTCATCTTGCCTTTTCCACTGGGTTTAAGGAAAACAGAAAGATGCACCCATTGTGGTTCTTGCCAACCAAAAGCACGGATAATCTGGACGTGAAAGGGAAATGTGGGTAACCACTCTGATCCACGGATGACGTGGGTTATTCCCATAAGGTGGTCATCTACCATTGCAGCAAGGTGGTAGAGAGCTAATCCATCCGACCGCACTATCACATGATCGTCCAGTGCTGAGTTTTCGACAGTGATATCACCGCGGAGAAGATCGTGTGCTGTCACTGAACCTGTCTCAGGTATTTTAAAGCGCACAACGTGACGCTCACCATTTGATACTCTGGCAGCAGCTTCTCGAGGAGCCAGCATCCGACATAATCCATCATATCGCGGATTTTCCTTCTGGCTAATTTGGTACTTGCGAACACTTTCTAGACGTTCAGGCGTACAGAAACAATAATAGGCATGACTGGATTCGATCAGCTTTCGAGCGTACTCTTGATAGATATCTCTCCGCTGGGTCTGATAATATGGTCCATTTGATCCCCCCACTCCAGGACCTTCATCCCATGTTATACCTAACCAATTGAGTGATTCTATTAATTCTTTTTCCGCCCCTTCTACATACCTTTTTCGATCTGTATCTTCAATTCTTAAAATAAATGTTCCACCTGTTTGCCTGGCAAGCAAAAAGTTGTAAAGCGCTGTACGACCACTCCCGATATGGGTTCGTCCTGTAGGCGAAGGTGCAAATCGTACACGAACTGGACTTGTTTTTATCACAAGAAATCTCCCAGAGAAAATATATTGTTATGTTTACTCATTATTCGACGTACAAATATATCAGAATTCCAAGGCTTTATGGCGTAAGATCACGCTTTCTACCAAGCCCACGCCTAATAATAACGATAGAAGCGAACTTCCTCCATAACTTATAAAAGGTAATGGTAAGCCGGTAGCTGGTAAAAGTTTTAAATTTACCCCGATATTTACCATTCCCTGGAATGCCAATAAAACCGCCACACCATAGGCAATTAATGCCCCAAATGTATCTCTGGATAATCGGGCAACACGGAGGCAACGATAGATTATAAATAGCAGTAATAACATAATAATGACAGAACCAACCAGGCCAAACTCTTCAGCAGTAGCGGAAAAAATGAAGTCTGACCAGCGTACCTTGAGGAATCGCAAATGCACCTGTGTGCCCTGGTTATAACCCTTACCCAGTAATCCACCAGATCCTATACTGATCAAGGCCTGTTGAATATTGTACGTCTCCCCCTGTGTTGCGTTGGGATCAGCAAATAGGAAGTTTAATATTCGTTGTTGTTGATAACCAGCAAGAAAGGGAAAGGCAATAAAAGGGAGAATTAATCCAGCCGCTCCAAAAATGAGCAGGTATTTTAGCTTTAAACCACTTGCCCATAGCAAACTAAACCATATAGCTAAAATTACCAGGGAGGTGCTTAAATTCGGTTGGAGAATGATCCAGATAACAATTCCCAGTGTGTATAACAAGGATCGCCCAATCCAGGTGATATTATCCAGTTTATCGATATTTTTGGCGAAAAAATCTGATAAAACCAGGATAACCACAATTTTTGCGATTTCTGAAGGTTGAATGAGGATAACACCTGTGTCAAACCAGCGGGCAGAACCATACAAAGCCTGACCTGCGATTGTTAATGCCCCCAGGAAAATGGCGGTGATGATATACATCGGACGGCTGATGGATGCCCATAAATGGTAATCAATAGCAGCAACGACAAAGATCACCATGAAGCCTAAGACCGCAAAAATGATCTGCCGTTGGACGATATTACTTGCTTCCAATTCGATATTACCAGCAACAGCTGAGCGGATCATCGTGATGCCAAAGATTGTCATCAAAGCTACCGCACCCAATAACCAGAAATCAAAGTGACGCCAATTTGATTGACTCATGCTTACAATTAATGATCAATTACAGAATTATATGAATAAGAAAAAAACATACTTATAAAAGCAGTATAGCACAATCAGATAACAAATTTTTCGGTATTATGGGGTAACAGCACTATCTGCTGCTTTTAACTCAAAATATGCTTCCAGTACCCTCCGGACTATTGGACCGGCTACACTAGAACCTTCTCCCCCATTATAAACAAATGCAATCACAGCAATCTCTGGATCCTCATATGGTGCAAAAGCCACTGTCCATGCATGCGAAGGCCAGTTTCCTGGCTCACAGAGGTTTTTCTCATTGGCAAATACATCGCAATATTCGGCTGTACCAGTCTTACCTGCCACAGCAATATTTACATTTGTGAATTCTTTTTTAAGCGTACCCTCGAGCACAGCTAATCGCATTCCTGTACGGATTTGTTCAAACACCCATGGTTGCACTGTCTTCATCTCACCAGTAGGTTGGCAACCACGGATTGTATTATCTTCATATACCTGTATAACTGGATCAATGGTGAGATCCCATCGCATGCGAGGAGTAAATGGCTCTATTACATTGCCTTCACTATCAAGGATCTCATATAAAATTGTTGGGGCCATTAATTTACCGTTATTAGCCACAGTTGACGCAGACAGCAATATCTGTAAAGGAGTGGCCAACGCATATCCTTGACCTACACTGACAATATAGGTATCTCCTGTAGACCAGCTTTCTCCTTGATTTATTCGTTTCCAGGTTGGATCGGGAATCAAACCAGAAGCTGTATCCGGTAATTCAATTTCGGGGGTCTGATAACCTTGAGGAAGACCAGCATATCCTTCAGGTAATGTACCATATCCAAGAGCTCGAGCGTATGTTCCTAGTCTGCAAATACCTAAACCAGGATTAACCTCATCCTGATATCCACCTCCAACTTTATAAAAATATACATTGCTAGAATTTGCAATAGCATGAACAAAATCAAGCTCACCAAAACCACCAGGGCTTGTTTTATATATCCAATCGACAAAGTCCCTGGGTTTACCAGGATCATTGGCATAATAACGTTCAGTAACGGTAATTTTTCCTGGAGTCTGAATAATTTCTTCTGGAGTTACAATACCTTCATTCAATCCACCAGCTGCAGTAACTAGCTTGAACACAGAACCAGCAGGTAATTCTCCACCGACAGCCAGGTTTAGGAGTGGATTTCGTTTATCCAAAATTAATTGCTCATAATAATAAGCAGGAATCACCCGCGCCATGCGATTATTCTCATAGGTTGGATAATTTACCAAAGATAAAATCTCTCCAGTTCGCGGATTCATAGCTATCACGACTCCGCTAGTCATCCGCTCTTCACCCAAGATACGATTCCAGTCATTAATCTCATCCAACAATATCGATTGTGCTGCTTGTTGTAATCGGGTATCAATTGTTAAAACTATGCTCGAACCCGGAGTTGCTGGTTCTGGTGGAACCAAATCACTGAGTATTTGTCCGGCAATATCCCACTCAACGATGCGTTGACCATTTACACCTGCCAATAAATCCTGGAAATACAGCTCCACACCTGCATATCCAACTTTATCGCGGTTTGGAACAAAACCTATGTTTCTGAAATAATCTTCTTCAATTGCGGGAATTGGGCCTAGGAATCCAATAATCGAGGCGGTTAATGATCCCGTTGGATAGTCTCTTACTGGGACCACATCTACCCCAACACCTGGCCAGGCTGATGCGTTCTCTTGAATTGCTCTGGCAACCTTCTGATTGACATCACAGGCAATTTTTACAGGTTCGTAAGGGGCAGTGGTCTCACCATACGTAACGATTTGAGTGATTCCATGATCAGAGATGCAGGGAACATAGGGGTCAGCCTGAGACAGTTCTCCCCGGTTTACTGGCACACCAGTTAATTTGGATATTTCTCTAAAAATTGCTTGGATTTCACCATCATCATCAGGCAGGTAAGCAGATGTGATCACCACATTGTATGAAGGAATATTTCCCGCCAAGATAAATCCATACCGGTCATAAATCGATCCACGTGAGGCGGGTAAATTTATCTGATGTGTCCGATTCTCATTGGATTTTGCCATCCAATTTGAATATTCCACGACTTGTAGTGTATACAAGCGAAATACGTAAATAAAAAAAATGGCGATCAATAATCCGCCCAAAAATACTATTCGCCATGTTTGAACCATGTTTTTCAAAGCAGATGAACTTTTCATACTTCCAACTCTTCTGGATACAACCATCTTGCCACATCCTGCATGATAAAAAATACGGGAATGGCTAGAAAAAGATTTAATAGCAAGCCTGGTAAGGCTATTATATTAAAAACCGTAACCAATGGTAAATTAACACCCATTATTAGCAAACTAATCACGGATATGAACTGAACGAGCAGCGTGCCGATGAACGTAGCTGCAAGCATCGCTAAAATTGGAGCTTTCCATACCCGTTGTTTTAGCAATATGGCAACACCCGTGGCCATTAAATAGGCAATGATATAAGTACCGAACGGTAATGCTGAATAAAAACTGGTATATATACTTCCTATTATGCACCAATGCCAGGCTGATTTTACCCGATCCTGAAGCGCCCAAGCTAATAAGAATATTAGGATCAAATCAGGTGTACCATGAAGCAATGGCATCCTGGATACCACAGTACTTTGAAGAATTGTTAATATACCAAAAAGGATTATTCCAACCAGATAGATCATTTGTTGTATTAAGGGGAGCTAGGTGAAGGTACTAATGGAGAAATATCAACCGGTTGGAAATTTGTTATGATCAATACGATCTCAAGTTGTGAGAAATCCACTGCAGGTTGTACACTGGCACTTTGAAAAAGTGCGAAATCTTCACTTCTTACCGTTGTCACCTGACCAACAACAATATTTGCTGGATAGTTTCCTCCAAGTCCTGAAGTAAGTACTAGTTCACCCGGTTGAATGGTTGCACTTTGGGAGACCATATCCAATTCAATCTCACCGGTAATTTGACCATTGATCACGCCTTCTGCTTCTGATTGCTGCAGAAACACATTGATACTTGATCCAGGATCATTTATTAATTGAACCCGTGCTGCACCTGCAGTCACTGCCGCAATGCGCCCAACCAGGCCTTGTTGAGTGATTACTGGCATCCCTTTTCGTAGTCCATCATCGGAGCCACGGTTAATGATTACATAATGCATAAATGGACTGATATCTCGTGCAATCACACTTGCAGCAATATACTCATTTTCGACATGGCTTCGCTCGTAATCGACCAGGATCGAAAGCAGTTGTGCTTCAGTGACTTGCTGTTGTAGCTCAATAATTTGCCTTTGTAAGCTAGAATTCTCAGCCTCTAATTGTATATTTTTTTGGCGGAGAGTAGCAATATCTTCAGGTTGAGTGATCAAGCTTTGAATAGCTTGATATCGTTTGGCAAGCCAGGTTTGGGCAGAAATAATGGGATTAACCACAGTTCGGGAGATTGGAGTGAGATATCCTCCCAAAGCTAAGCCAACTAATCCCAGTGCAACTAGCAGGATAATTATTAATTGCCAGGAACGTGGGGTATTTGACTTCATCATATTGGGGATTTTATGGGAATGGGATATCAGTAGTTTTAATACTGAACAATTTTATATTAGCATCATTCTAGCTATGTCTACCGTCACTAGATCGCTCTAAGCTGGTCAATAGGGTGTGTAGATGATCATAATCCTCGAGTACAGCTCCAGCACCCCTTGCAACACAGCTCATCGGGTCCTCTGCAACCCAGACACGGATTTTCAATTCATCACTTAATCTTCGATCCAATCCCTGTAATAATCCTCCACCTCCAGAAAGACAAACTCCCACATCCATAAGGTCGGCGATAATCTCTGGGGGTGTTTCATCAAGTGCATCCTTCACGGTATCCACAATCGTGTTTACAGAAACTGATATTGCTTCCCGAATTTCAACCGAAGAAACTTCAACACTTTCGGGCAATCCAGTAACTAAATTCCTGCCCCTCAGAACAATTGTTTTTTCTTCTGGTAGATGAGAAGCTGACCCAATTGCTATTTTTGCCTGCTCAGCTATGCGCTCACCAATGAGTAAATTATATTTATTTCGCATATATTGAACGATATCTTGGTCCATTTCATCTCCAGCGACACGCAAGGAACGCGAGATGACAATACCACCCATTGAGATGACCGCTACTTCAGATGTTCCTCCTCCAATATCAACGATCATGCTTCCGCGTATTTCACTTACTGGCAAACCAGCACCCAAGGCAGCAGCCATAGGCTCTTCAATTAATCCTGCCTCTCGAGCTCCAGCCGACATGGCAGCATCATAAACAGCCCTTTTCTCGACCTCCGTTGCGCCTGATGGAATGCCCACAACCACACGCGGCCTTGGTACAGGAACAATACTTTGACGGTGGGCCTTCTCAATAAAATATTCCAACATCGCCTGGGTGATCTCAAATTCGGAGATTACTCCATCCCTCAGAGGACGTATAGCAATCACATTGGGAGGAGTCCTCCCCATCATTTCTTTTGCTTCAGCACCAATTGCCAGGGGAATCCGGGTCTTTTTATCAATTGCTACCCAGGATGGTTCATTGATAACAATGCCCTTACCGCGTACATTAACCAGTGTATTCGCTGTACCCAGATCAATGCCGATATCTAATGAAAAGAATCCTAAGAGCCAATTAAGGGGATTAAACGCCAATTTATGCTCCTGGTAAATCCGGCCTAGGGGCGTATGGCATGATTCCGACCATTGAAAACATTATACCATTACGCATCGAGATAATATGTGTGGTAAGAATTAGCACATGGATTACCCCAGGCAATATGAATTGCTCGAGCAGTAAGGTCGATAACCATTGAATTTATCGTCTTTTCTCGATCCAGTGGATCCATATCTTCCTCAGCATGATTACAAATCGAGTTGGGAAAATTGATATGATCACGCTGGATTGCCTGGATGGTTTTAATTGTGTGTTTCTCCGTATCCCTCAATAATCGATTTGCCCTGAAATAGCGTACACGCGTCGCAATGAGTTCATCAGGTTCGTATTCAACAGCCTGCATATTGGCGTCTAAATAATGGTTAGTGTGGACCATGTATCCATCATCAGCGTAAATGATCGCAAACCTTCTTGCCGATACTTCCACACTATAAATTTCTCCACTCTCATGGGCAATAAGGTGGTTATATCCAGCTGCCCTGCGTGGAATGAGGGTCTGTCTAATCGCTTCGCCAGGAGTTTTCTCCGCTAAAATTGCACGAGAAACAAAGAGACGTGGAATCCCGATACGGCTATCGTTTGGATAAACTGAATCACAACATTGGGCAATACCATAAGCATTTAAACCAATATTGGGCAACAACGCTCCGTAAGTCATGGCTAAAAATGGGGGCTCATCATCAGGTTCTGCATGAATGATGAACACATCTGGCTCATCATCTGGGATCCAGTCCTCATTATGCGCAACAAGCACATGACCATCAGCAGTGTGACATTCATTAACCGCAAAACTTGTGCACTTTGAAAGATGCAGTGCATCGATCGTAACTGCCTCAAGCGCGTTCACCACCTCTACATCATCAAAATCGACATTAGCCCCTTCAGATACACCAATCATTTCCTCAACATATTGAGGGAATCGTTCTTGGGCAAATGGCAGGTATTTTCGCCCTTGCATCCTTGCTCCAGCCCAATCAAGTTCTAGGGTATCGTAGGTTGAATTTATTAATTCCTGTGTATTATGCAAGTGATGCTGAATTTGCTCACGATATGTCTCACCAATTTGCTGACCAATTTCTCGATGTGTACCCTTTACCTTGATAAAAGATAGAGGATTTGGGTGGATAAATTTATCTGCGATTGTAATCTCTAAATTCATAATTTACTTCTGGTTTTTGTAATATATCATTTTGCGAGTAAATACATTCCACACTCATTCAATAATGTTCATAAGATAATTTAATGATTAGATAAATCCAAAAACGTAAACTGATCTATTTAATGACCACTAGCGCAATGAGATGAATGTGAAAAGTATAGCATATAATCATGCAAATTTAGCCCTCGATAAACCTTATGAAATCGTTTAAAGTCGAAAAAAGTGGAAAATCATCGGAGATATTGGAATAATAATCTTAGAAATAATTCAAAGAGTAAGAATATTAAATACTTCTGGATATATCAGAATTATCCCAGGTATATTTCCGATCGATGGTTTCTTTGAATTTAGGGGGTAGAGAAAAACTGCAAGGCGATGCGCAATCGGGTTTCGGTATCCTGTGGTGTATCCCGCGGGATATATTGTAAAGCAGCTTGTGCTTCAACCAGCGAATACCCTAACGAAGTAAGGCCAGCCAACACTTCTGTATCCACATCACTGATCAATGATAGTGAAGCTAAACCTTCTCCTGGAGGAAGTCTATCTTGCAAATGAAGCACGATCTTTTGAGCTGTCTTTTTACCAATTCCAGGAACTCGGCCGAACACATCTGGTTGGTCATTGAAAACAGCTCTGCGGATGGCATCAGGGGTTAGGGTCGATAGAATACTTAATGCCAGCCGTGGACCTATCCCATTAACAGATAATAAAAGATCAAAAACTTCCCGCCCTTCTTTCGTATCAAATCCGCATAAAAGCCAGGCATCTTCACGAACGATCATACTTGTGTATAAATATACCGCCTCACTTGGTTGAACCTTGTCTTTAAGTAATGTGGGTACCATGACGTGAAATCCAATCCCATTCACATCGACAATAATGCCATCAGTCTCGATCGAGATTACACTTCCATGTAGGATGGATATCATTTTGTCTCCCAGATATTTAATATAATAATTATAACGAAGACCAACGGGAATAGATCGCCATGGATAGATACCTGCCAGCACTTTTCTCTGGAATAATGAGCTCGCCTGATGATAATACGCCATTATGATTGTTCATCATTTCTTGTATTGCGAAATGCAATGAAAGCGCAGAAGCACGAATTGCATATGCGGTGATAACAAGAAATATCGGTTTTGCAGACATTATGGGTTTTACTTCCTGGAGCAAATAGGGTAGCATTTCGAAAAATTCCCAGACTTCTCCCTTGGGACCTCGGCCAAACTTGGGTGGATCCAGAATTACACCATCATATTGGATCCCTCGCCTCAGCTCACGTTTGACAAATTTTATCGCATCATCGATTATCCATCGAATTGGTTTATCACTCAACCCTGATAATTGTTGATTTTCCCTGGCATATTGAATGGATTTCTTGGATGCATCGATATGAGTAACATGAGCACCAGCTTCTGCTGCAGCCAGAGATGCCATACCTGTATACCCAAACAAATTCAACACCTTGATTGTTCGATTAGTGGAAACTATTCTATCCTTGATCCAATCCCAGTGCGTTGCTTGCTCAGGAAAAACCCCTAAGTGCCTTGAATTACTTGTCCGTGCCAGAAATGACAGAGTCTTATAATGCATTTTCCACTGTGGTTCGATCGATCGATTACAATTCCACTTACCACCACTTTCATCGTTCGTGGGAGTAAATAAAGCATCAGCATTATCCCAATCCCGTTTTGATAAAGCCGGTTTCCAAATAGCCTGGTGTTCTGGTCGCACAAACTTATATGCGCCAAAGCGTTCCAACTTAAGACCTTCTCCGCTATCCAATAATTCATAATCGCGCCACTGAGTTGAAATGAGTAGCTCAATTGAAGGTGCTTTTCCTACCAATTTCTGCCTCCGCTATCATTATTATCAACAGTTAAATTGTGCATTTTTACACTGTGGATATGGCAGATTGCCACTGCCAGAGCATCCGCAGCATCATCTGGGTGTGGGATCATATCCAATCCCAAGATGGTCTTAACCATTTGCTGTACCTGATTCTTATCAGCTGCTCCGTACCCTGCAACTGCCTGCTTCACTTCTAAAGGGGTATATTCACCAATTTGGAGATTTGATTCAGCCAATGCCAACAAGATCACCCCTCTCGCCTGTCCAACAGTTAATGCTGTCCTGACATTTCGCTCAAAAAATAACTTCTCCACCGCACCCATATCTGGACGGTGGAGAAGCATAAGCTCTTTAATTCGTTTGTATAACAGTACCAATCGCTCCGCCTGGGAGATATTGGATTTAGTTAGGATCACACCATAGGCCAGGACATTAAGACTGCCATCGGATTCCTCTCTAATCACACCAAAACCAGTCGTCGCAGTCCCAGGATCGATACCTAAGGTGATCATCCTTATCTAAATGTTTATTCTCCTTCCAACTTAGCCATTGCTTCGTCGGTAATCGTCAAGTTGGAAAACACTTCCTGGACATCATCAAGTTCTTCGAGAAATTCTATTGTGCGCATAACCTGAATAGTGGCATCTGGCTCTAATTCAATTTCATTCTTAGGCAGCATGCGTAAACCCGCATCTTCCGGGTGAATTTTTGCGCTGGAGAGTGCATCAGAGATCGACTTATAAGAATCCACCGGTCCGATGATCTCAATTGTACTTTCATCGAAAATCACATCATCAGCCCCAGCTTCCACTGCCAGCTCAAATACTTTATTTTGGTCCTGGCCTTCTGCTGGGAACGAAAAATATGCCGCACGGTTGAATTGCCATCCAACTGCACCGGCTTCTGCCATGCTACCCCCATTACGGGTTAATGCATGCCGGATTTCTGCCACTGCTCGATTACGGTTGTCTGTGACAACTTCTATCATTAACGCAATTCCATGATTGGCATAGCCTTCGTAAAAAACCTGTTCAAGCTCGCCACCTTCCTTGCTTTCACCGGTACCACGTTTAATTGCCCGCTCAATATTATCTTTGGGCATATTTTGTGCTCGTGCGCGATCTATTGCCAGCTCCAGGCTGACATTTGTGGAGGGATCTCCCCCACCTACTCTTGCTGCCAGTGCGATTTCCCGCGCAAGGCGTGTAAATATTTGACCACGTTTGGCATCAGCGGCACCTTTTTTGCGCCGAATTGTAGCCCAATGTGAATGACCAGACATATATTTACTCCTACAAAATTACCGATGGATGATTAAACGATTTCCAGCTTAAGCGTGCAAATTATACCATGGCTACTCACCACCACGGATATATGCCTCAGTCATCTCATGGGCGATCTCATCTTTGAATTGCTTAGGGGGAGTCTTCATAAAATACGAAGAGGGTCCGATCAATGGCCCAGAGATAGATTTGTCCAATGCTAATTTGACACATCGAACTGCATCAATAACTACACCCGCTGAATTGGGAGAATCCCAAACTTCAAGCTTGGCTTCCAGGTTAAGGGGAACATTCCCGAACGTCGTTCCTTCCATCCGGATATAGCACCATTTTCGGTCGGTTAACCAAGGCACGTAGTCACTAGGTCCAACATGGATATCTGATTCAGGAAGTGTATAAGGTAACATACTTGTAACCGCACCGGTTTTGGATATCTTTTTGGATTCCAGTCGTTCACGCTCAAGCATGTTCATGAAATCGGTATTGCCTCCGAAGTTTAACTGGTATGTCCGGTCAACCTTAACCCCTCGGTCTACGAACAAGCTTGTCAACACACGGTGTAAAATGGTCGCCCCAACCTGACTTTTAATATCATCACCGATAATGGGTAAATTATGCTCGTTAAATCTCTTGGCCCAGTATTCAGAGCTGGCAATAAAAACAGGGATCGCATTCACAAATCCACATCCTGCTTCCAACACCTGCTCAACATACCATTTCGTTGCCATCTCAGATCCAACGGGCAGGTAATTAATCACCACATCGGTTTTAGTTTCTTTTAGAATACCAACAATATCCGCTGTAGGTCCAGGTGCCTTTTTTAGTATTTGAGAAAGGTATTTCCCAAGGCCATCATGGGTCATTCCTCTTGACACAGGCACATTTAAATTTGGGACATCCACAAATTTATAAGTATTGTTCGGGTAAGCAAAAATGGCTTCGGATAGATCCTTCCCAACTTTTGTGTCCACCACGTCAAAAGCTGCGGTGAATTCAATATCACGAACGTGATAGCCGTTTAAATTAACATGCATGATCCCTGGGATTTTATCGTCGTCTTTTGCTTTTCGATAAAAATGTACCCCCTGGACCAGCGATGATGCACAATTGCCCACACCAATAATTGCAACCCTGACTTTTTTATCATTATCGCTCACTGACTACCTCCATGTTATTAATTAATCCGTCAATAAAAATTGGCTGCTAGATGATATCACCTAATTAAGAAATTTGTCTATCCCAATTTCAATACATAATAAATATATGTCTAGGCAGTAATATATAGCTTTCCTTGCCAAAGCAGATTGGCTCGATTATAATCCCACACGTTCGGGGCGTAGCGCAGTCCGGCTAGCGCGCACGGTTCGGGTCCGTGAGGTCCCGAGTTCAAATCTCGGCGCCCCGACTTAATCTACTCCAGTACACATAAAATCCTTCAAAGGGATTCTTTGTGTTTTATAGCTTTATTAATAAAATCCCCTCCATTATCTACAGTACGCACGGTTAGTTTGCAACCTCCAAATCATAAATCGACGTAACATGTAAGTTGGCTTGGCCCATCAGTTTGTGCAAACTGTACACATCCACCCCAGTGCATCATATTATTATCGCAAACGTGCGGCTCAAATAGAGGCGGGTTGGGGTAAAATACTGCGCAAAAACATGTAAGGCAAGTAGCACGGGAGCCTACCATCCACTCCCCTGGTGCCCAGGCGGTGCCCTATAGGGTCACCGACACGTGGGGAAGATATTCAATTGTTGACACCCCCTGTTCACTTCTGGTTTTCTTACCCCCTCGATATAACCAGTTTTCAAACGAGTAGAGGAAAATAGTTGAAAACCATTTCACGTGAATAGACTCAAATGCGAGAGGTACAGCAGTGCAACTGTGCGATTTATTGGTAATAATCGAAACCGTCGTAGATGTGCAGACAAAACGCAGGTTATTATTCAATTTTAGGTATAAAATAAACTGAGTTTGTAATTTTGTAGTTTGTAGAATAAAAGGTTAGGCGTCTGTGACCACGAAAACTTCAATAATCCTCCGAGGCATTTCAGAGAATTTCATAGAACTCTCTGACATAATAAAGTTTACGGATGGCCATGGTTATGAGTCACGTCTCAGCATTCATTCAGGGGAGTTTTCATGTTCAAACCATCCATTTTATTTCAACGATTTGCAATCCTTCACTGAAAATATCAAACAGGCATATGACAAAATTGAGGGCATAGCACAATTGGGAAATGTTTACGAACAAGATTTCATCGAGATTTATATGAAAAGAAATGGTGTTGTAGAAGTCAATGGTTTTGTTTACGATTATAAGCAACCAGGTCAAGAAATGCGCTTTGCCTTCAACTCCGACCAGACATTTCTCCCAGAACTAATAAGGGCTTTGAAACAAGTAAGTATAGATTTAGAGGATAGTGCATAATACGCATAATACCGAGTTTCGGTATTGGGAGTGCAAAAGTTGAGACCAGGATATTTTCAAGATAATCCATGTTGTAGTGGCACGATAAAGTAAGCGTCCGTAGAACCAATTATTGGGCTGCCAATGTATCGAAAGCAACAATTGAAAGGCAATCAGAAAATGTCACAAGACGTTCGTCATAAACTTGAAACAAGTTATCTCTTCGATAACGGTATTATTGAACATCATTTCACGCCATATCTGCGTGATTATGACATCATTGTCGAGGTTCAAGCAAATACACCTAATGGACAGGGATACATTGAAGGGCGTTACTTATTTCGTTTTACCCATTGTGTACTAGCGAAAGTGACGACTGCTGTAAGTGATAGGGCGTGGCAAGTTTCATGGGGTGATGTATATATTGATTACAAGGCATGGGAAGAGGCAGGTGAACCTGAGGGGTACGTATGGGGCGTTTGCTATTCAGATGTATATCCTGGACTAACATATATTGAACAATCGCCATTAGCTGAAGAATGGTCTATGCGTTTGGGTCATACAATGCATGAGATATTCATTGAGACTAACGGACACAACATCCGACTCGTCTTTCACGATGTTATCATAAGGAAAATTGCTCAGGGTAATCCAGAAACAAAGCAGCTAACAATGCTTTAGCCAATAGAACAACTGTTTAGAACAACATTCAGCGGATAGTAGGGATACACTCGAAGAATAATAAGTGGCGCAATGCTCTCATGAAGTCAATCACCAAAGCCTCCTGGTCGATATTGCTTTACAGGTCATTTTGCACATGAATAATGGCATGGCTATGACTTTATCATAATGGAGAAGAATGGATAGTTATGTTTATAGCCTATTATTATCCACAGGGCTTCCAATCCTGTGTGCCTGGGCTATATCCTCGGTCGTCTGAGCTAAGTATCGGCGCAACACCTGTAGGTCAGCGTGCCCCATTAGCTTTTACAGGCTGAATACATCTACTCCTGCACGAAGCATATTCATGGTAAAGGCAAGACGGAAAGAATATAGGTGGTTATGACTTGAAAATAAACCAGAAGTGTGTTTTAGGGAAAATTTCGATATAATGGATATAGCTATTGGTGGAAATTGCGTGAAGATAGATATGAATATGCAGTGATTGGTTGATTACTAGCAACAATTAGTTTTGGTATACTTGATTAGCTATGATAAAATCTGCAGAACACACAGTTCGGAAGGTTGCAGATTAGCAGTAGTGTGCACGGTAGTTTGTATAAAGGTTCTGTGGGTACTCCAAAGGGGTGAAGTTTATCTAATTACGGCCACGGTTCGGGTCCGTGCGAGCCCCGAGTTGTTTTCGAGGGGAGGGCTCTTCCCGAGTTCAAATCTCGGCGCCCCGACTTTTTTTAATAAAATCTCCTATTGTTTACAATCGGGGATTTTGTTTTTAATTACCTGATCCTGAAAATATACCAAGCTTATCTGCTTCCAACCATTCCTTGATGATAAAATGAGTACTGCAGAGCACAGCTCGTTGGATAAAATTTTTTTATTGACCTTCCAGGCATATGTTTTGATCGCCGGGTGCGCATCCTGGTGCATATTCTGTTTGCACAGACGTGGAATATGAGTACCACAGTAAGCAGGCTTCTTTGTGCATTTTTAAAGATTCATCTTCATTTTCTTATTAAAGTTAGTTCTTCAAAACTAGCCAAATCAACTTTCATCTAATATGCCTGAAATCTCGCTTTCTGCATCACAATTAAACGTAATTCGCTCTCCAGCCAGTGGAAAAATATTCCTTGAAGGTCCTGCTGGAACCGGAAAATCAACCACTGGAATAGAGCGAATGTTGCATCTGATGAGTTCGGGTATCCCTGGCAGTTCGATTTTTGTGTTTGTTCCTCAACGGACATTAGGCACACCTTACTTAAATGCAATGCATACTCCTGGAGTTGTGGCAGGAGGCATACCCACCATTTCTACAATTAGTGGTCTATCTCAGCGTATGGTAGATTTATTTTGGCCTATTATTGCTGAAGAAGCAGGTTTTTCCACAGCAAAAACCCCGCCTTCCTTTCTTAACCTTGAGACTGCCCAATATTATATGGCTCATCTCGTTAGGCCATTAATTAATCAGGGATTATTTGGTTCAGTTACCATGGATCGGAATCGCATCTATAGTCAAATCATCGACAATCTCAATAAGGCAGCTGTTGTTGGATTTCCATATAGTGAGATCAGCGTGCGATTAAAGGCTGCCTGGTCAGGCGAGCCTGGTCAAGCGAGAGTTTATGAAGATGCTCAAACTTGCGCCAATTTATTCCGAGAATTTTGTCTTTCGCATAACTTCTTAGATTTTTCCTTGCAGATTGAAGTGTTCAGGAAGCATCTATGGATTTCGGAAATCTGTCAAGAATATCTCACCAGCACTTATAAACATTTGATTATAGAGAATATTGAAGAAGATGTACCAGTAACCCATGACCTGATTACAGAGTGGTTGCCTCGGGCAGAATCAGTTTTAATAATCTATGATAGTGAGGCTGGTTATCGGCGATTTCTTGGTGCTGATCCTGTCGGGGGTTATAAGTTAAATGTACTGTGTTCGGATGTGGTTAATTTCACCGATTCTTATGTAACATCGATTGAAATTCAATCGCTTCAAACCCACTTAAAAAACTCTCTTGTCCATAAAGCCACGCCTTCATCAAATATCGATCCCAGACCAGCATTATGCTTTGATACACATACCTATTATCCTCAAATGCTGGATTGGATTACAGACGAGATCCATTCATTGATCAAAAACGATGGCGCTTCTCCGAAAAATATCGTTGTATTGGCACCATTCCTATCAGATTCTTTACGCTTTTCAATCACAAATCGGTTGGAGCTCAAGCAGGTCCCTGTAAAAACTCATCGCCCTTCGCGTAGCTTGCGTGATGAAACCGCCACAATATGCCTGCTAATATTGGCATCAATTGCTCATCCTCAATGGGGATTAGTTCCATCAAAATTTGATGTGGCTCATAGCCTAATGCAAGCAATTGATGGATTGGACTTGATACGTGCAAAAATCCTAACAGAAATCGTATACAGGACAAAAGATGGAACTTCCAGGCTGTCATCTTTTGAAGAAATCGTACCTTCTGTCCAGGAACGTATTTCATATACACTCGGGGAAAAATATGATCATTTGCGACTTTGGATCGAGGAATACCAGCAATCTAGTTATGTTGACCTCGATTATTTTATAAGCATGCTCTTCGGTGAGGTTCTATCCCAGCCAGGGTATGGTTTTCACCTGGATTTTGATATGGGTCATGTTACTGCGAACCTGGTCGAATCTATCAGGCAATTCCGCAAGGTTGCCGGTGCTAATTTAGCTAAAGACGGAATTCCCTTGGGTAAGGAGTATATTAACATGGTCCATGACGGCCTGATTGCTGCCCAATATATACCCAGGTGGCAAACCCAGAAAGAAAATGCAGTCTATATAGCACCAGCATATACTTTTTTAGTCAACAATTTCCCCGTCGATTACCAATTTTGGTTGGATATTGGTAATCGAAGCTGGGCGGAACGCTTGTATCAACCATTGACCCATCCATATGTTTTGAGCCGTAACTGGAAAGATGAAAAGATCTGGACAGATATTGAAGAAGTGGAAACAAGTGACCAGGTGCTCCGTGCGTTGGTTATAGGATTACTGAAACGCTGTCGGAAAAGAATATTCCTTGGTCTAAGCGTATACAATGAACAGGGATACGAGCAACGTGGACCACTCTTGCAAGCATTCCATCGAATCTTGATGTCATTGAATACCGGGTGAATAACAGATCATGATATTTAAACTCCGCCCAAAACAACAGGAGATACTGGCCTACAAACAAGGCAGACTGGGTATTTCGGCAGTTCCAGGAAGCGGAAAAACCTGGACATTATCCTTCCTCGCTTCTGATTTATTAAAACGTGGAATTTTACTAGAAGATCAAGAGATCCTGATTGTCACATTAATTAATTCTGCTGTTGATAATTTTTATAACCGTATTAGCTCGTTTGTTGAAGCGAAGGGGCTTATCCCAAATATCGGCTACAGGGTGCGCACACTTCATGGTTTGGCACACGATATTGTTCGCGAGCGCCCAGAGTTGTTAGGATTGGATTCGAATTTTCAAATAATCGATGAAAGAGAATCGGAATCAATTCGAGCTGGGGTGGCTCAAGCGTGGTTAAAAAGCCATCCTGATGACCTGGACAAATACCTTGATCCCCTCCTGGAGACCAATAAGAGGGACTGGGTACGAAGAGAACAAATACCTGGTCTTATAAAAGATGTCGCTCTTAGCTTTATTCGCTTTGCTAAAGACCACCGTTACACACCAGAACGACTCAGGGAGCTCATCTATTCACAACCGATTCCACTACCATTAGCCGAAATGGGATTGGAATTGTATATGAACTATCAGAACGCACTAATTTATCGAGGAGCAGTGGATTTTGATGATCTCATCCGGTTGGCATTGTCAGCCCTGGAATGGGACGCGGCTCTCCTTGAACGTCTCCGGCATCGTTGGCCATATATATTGGAAGATGAAGCCCAGGATAGCAGTTTGCTACAAGAGCAAATCTTAAATTTAATTTCAGGTGATCATGGTAATTGGGTGAGGGTTGGCGATCCAAACCAGGCTATTTACGAAACCTTCACTACAGCTAATCCAGAGTATCTACGGAATTTTTTAACTCAACCGGATGTTACACAAAAGGAGCTACCCAATTCAGGGCGATCAACTATCGGATTAATCAACCTGGCCAACCATTTAGTACTTTGGAGCCATGCTGAACACCCCACAGAAGGTTTACGCAATGCTTTACAAACCTCACCATTGATCGAGCCAACCGCAGCAGACGATCCTCAACCAAACCCTTCCGATGAAGAAACATACATCCATGTTTCATTACAAAAATTTACACCTGTAGAGGAGATTCGTGCTGTAGCAGATAGTATTGAGAAATGGCTTCCAGATAACCAGGATTCCACCATTGCTGTACTGACTCCACGCAATCAACGCGCTTTTGAATTGGTTGACGAGTTACGAAAGCGTAATCTCCCATATCATGATGACTTTTTACGCAGCTCAAGTACCACTCGATTCTCTGCCGGCAGCCTGGGCCATATCCTACGTTACCTAGCAGAGCCACAATCTTCCAATAAACTGTCAATGGTGTATAAGGTCTGGAAACGGGATAGTCGTCAAATTGAGGATGAAAAAGCCAAAGTTGAGCACGTTGCTGAGTTGTTACATAAAATTAATAATATAGAGGAGTTCATTTGGCCAGCTAATGGAAATGATTGGCTAATGAATACCGACCTGTCTAATTTTCCTCCGGACACATACGGAAATCTTTACGATTTTCGCCAGCTGGTTCGCAAGTGGCAACGCTTGGTTCTATTGCCAATCGACCAGATTGTACTTACTCTAGCCCAAGACTTGCTATCAGAACCTGATGAGTTGGCAATAGCACATAAATTATCAGTACTATTAGGAAGAGCACAGGCAGCTCATATTGACTGGAGACTTAATCAGCTTTCTGATGAATTGGTTGTCATTGCTAAAAATGAACGGCGCTTCCTGGGATTCAGTGACAGTGACACGGGATTTGAGCCTGAAAAATACAAGGGTAAGGTTATAGTTTCTACCATTCATAAGGCAAAAGGCTTGGAATGGGATAGGGTATATCTTCTATCTGTAAACAATTATGATTTCCCTTCGGGTATACATGGTGACACATATATTTCAGAGAAATGGTTTATCAGAGATAACTTAAACATCGAAGCTGAAGCTCTTGCCCAGCTGGATGCATTGATCTCAACGAATGATCATCAATGGTATCAGGAAGGAACTCCTTCTATGCAAGCTAGACTTGATTATGCCAGGGAAAGATTACGGCTTTTATATGTAGGAATCACCCGGGCGAAAAAAGAGCTGATCATCACCTGGAATAACGGGCGTAAAGGTGCATCCAGGCAAGCTATCCCCATTGTTGAGCTCCACTCCTATCTTGAAAAACAGAGTGAGATTACCCAATGACAATCCCAGATGATTTTCTCTTCAGCCAGGGTAACCTGCAGGATTATATCGATTGCCAGCGTAGATTCCAACTACGGTATATGCTGCGCCAAGCATGGCCTGCCGTGGAGGCAGAACCATTCCTGGAATTTGAACAAAAGATGGAGCAAGGGGCGCGATTTCACATACTTGTCCGCCAGCACCTATCAGGTATTTCAGAATCACGGATTGAAAGTACGCTGGGGGACGATTGGGTCATTAATAATTGGTGGGTGAATTTCAAGCATTCCTATAATGATGGATTCCTAAAAGAAATTTTGGAGAGTGGTCGGCATTTTGAAGAGATAACACTATCTGCACCGATCAATAAATTCCGAATAGTCGCAAAATACGATCTGTTGGTAATTCAACCTGGTGGGAAGTTGACCATCGTAGATTGGAAAACATCACAAACCCGCCCAAAGCGTAAATGGCTGGCAGATCGATTGCAATCTCATGTCTACCCGTATGTACTTGCCAGTAGTGCCAGCTCATTAACAAATAGGCAGCATCCGGATCCTGTTGATATTGAGATGATCTATTGGTTCAGCAATCAACCTGACCAGCCGGAAAGATTTCACTACGATATCAAGTTATATGAAAATGACACGAGATACCTTGAGAATCTTGTAATGGCAATAGATCAAAAACCTGAAGCAGTGTTTCCCCTCACACCGGATATTAAGCGATGCGATTTCTGCACATACCGATCGCTATGTAACCGTGGAGTAAAACCTGGAGAATGGCACCAGTTGGAAGAATGGCAGGAAGAGGAGAATTCTGCTGAGAATTTCTCGATAGATTACGATCAAATTGGAGAAATTGAATTCTAAAGGTATGCAAAGATCCTGGTTAGAGCCAAGTGATATTTCTATCCCAAATGATTTCCTTCGGATTATTGGAGGAAATCAATTAGTAAGCCGGGCACTCTTCAAGCAAGGTATATGTAATTTGGATTCAGCCAGAGGATTTTTATTCCCTGATGAGTATCATCCGACTCCTGCTTCGGAATTGCCGGGTTTGGAAAAAGCAGCCAAATTCCTGCTTAATGCAATAAATGAAAAAAAGAAAATAGGGGTGTGGGGAGATTTTGATGTCGATGGACAAACAGCAACAACAGTTTTAGTCTCTGCAATACGGGAAATGGGCGGTAATGTAGCCTTTCATATCCCGGTTCGGGAAACTGAATCCCACGGCATCAGTATTCCAGCTTTACAGGAATTTATTCAACAAAAGATAGAGTTGATTCTTACCTGTGATACTGGAATTTCTTCCAATGAGGCAATTGAATTTGCCCATAGTCATGGAATCCCTGTAATTGTGACCGACCATCATGATCTGCCAGAGACATTGCCTGAAGCTCTGGCAATCATAAACCCAAAAATGTTGCCAGTTGATCATCCATTGAGTTATCTTCCAGGGGTAGGTGTGGCATATAAATTAATTGAACATTTATTTATCCTCATCGGAGAGATCGAAAAATCAGAAAAATATCTCGACCTGGTTGCATTGGGTATCGTTGCCGACATTGCCCTACTTAAAGCTGATACACGCTTCCTTCTGCAGCGAGGACTTGAGGTTTTGCGTTCCAGCAAGAGAGTTGGATTACTAGCAATCCTGGAATTGGCTGAAGTAAATCAAACCAACCTTACAGAAGAGCATATTTCTTTTTTCCTGGCACCTCGATTGAATGCACTCGGACGCCTGGATGATGCTAACCGGATCGTGGATCTGCTCACCACAACTGACAGGGATCATGCGAGGATACTTGCATTGGAAATTGAGGGGATGAACGCACAAAGGAAATTACTCAGTGACCAGGTGTTCCAGGCGAGCCTGGCACAGATAAGCAAAGATCCCTTTTTGCTGGATTACCCTGTGTTGGTACTCTCCCATCCTAACTGGCCAGCAGGTGTAATTGGGATAGTCGCGTCACGATTAGTGGAGCAATTTCATCGCCCAGTAATATTATTTTCTGTACCCCCTGGAGAAGTTGGGCGAGGTTCTGCGCGGTCCATAGAAACAGTCAACATTACCTCGGCGATTAAAGAAAATCAAAAATTATTGAAGGGTTTCGGTGGTCATCCGATGGCAGCAGGAT
This sequence comes from uncultured Chloroflexia bacterium, assembly GCA_963822175.1. Taxonomy (GTDB): domain Bacteria; phylum Chloroflexota; class Anaerolineae; order Anaerolineales; family UBA4823; genus FEB-25. The sequence goes on from CAWGGJ010000010.1 coordinate 238,705, forward strand.
TGGCAATAGACCAAGACCTCATCCCAAAATTTCGGACAGCCATCTCAAATACCGTTCAAGCTTTAGGGTATGGGATCCAGAAGGAAAGAATTCTACAAATAGACGGATACTTGACTTTGTCAGAATTATCCTTGGAGCTGGTTGAAGATTTGGAACGCTTGGCTCCCTTCGGAGCTGGTAACCCACCACTGGTTTTAGGTACGCGCAATCTTATCCTGACAGGTTACGCAGCAGTGGGACGGAATGCTGAACATTTACAGTTAACTATTGAAGATGAGCTTGGTTATTCTCAACGCTCCATATGGTGGCAGGGTGCAGGATTAACCTTACCAGAAGCGAGCTTCGATCTCGCATACTCAGTCCGCGCCAGTACCTACCGTGGACAAAAAGGGGTCCAGATCGAATGGCTGGATTACAGGTTAGTCACCTCACAATCCAATTCAATATCAACAAAAAAACGCCCCATAGAGGTGATTGATTTCCGGAAAGAATCTGAACCTTTATCCATACTTAATCAGATACTGGAAAAAGAACAACCCCTGATCTGGTGTGAAGCGAATTTACATCAAAATATTAAGTGTGTGGATCGCTATTCAGTTTTTCAAACAGACCTATTAGCCATCCTAACTATTCCACCAGGTGCAAATGAATTGCAGGACGTATTAACCAAAGTTAAGCCAGGCAGGGTATATTTATTTGGCATTGATCCAAAAATGGATGAACCGGAAATTTTCTTAAAACGATTATTAGGCTTATTGAAATTCAAGATAAAAACATCAGATGGTGTCGTAACTTTCTCCTCCTTGGCAATATCAACGGCTCAAAGGCTCTCTGTTGTAAATGCTGGAATTGATTGGTTGGAAGCTCATGGTCAAATTAAAATTGTTTCCAGGGACAATGAAAAAATAATTGTTCAACAATCTGGTGATAAAGATATCATTAATCCCAGTGACAGTGCCAAGATTCTCCACTCAGCCTTGGCTGAAAGTGCAGCATTTCGTCGATATTATATAAAAGCGGATAAAGATCATTTAATAAACCATGAATAAGCATCATACTCAATGAGATTAATAAGCATTCATGTAAACATACTTGCTTTCATTGCATTGTTTTATTAAAATTACCGCTATGCAGAACCTCATTAATAGGAAAGACTTTCTCAAGCTCGGTGCTTTAGCACTAACTGCGTTGGCAGCCAATCCATTTCCACCCTCTTCCGATGATTCATCCCTTCCAAGCGGTGAAATCGGTCGGGTAACCAGGGATACAGTCAGCGTGTTTAAAGAACCCACCTGGCCTGAAGGGGAAACAATTGATTACTTACGTAATGACACATTATTGAATTTATATTATTCATTGACCCCACCGGATGGACCACCCTATAACCCTATCTGGTACCGTGTTTGGGAGGGGTATGTCCACAGTGGATATATCCAAAAAGTAAAGTTTAGATATAACACACCTGTTGATACACTCCCAAAAACTGGTCAGTTGTGCGAAGTGACTTTACCTTATACCCAGATTTATCAATATAGCATATCTGCAGGTTGGCAGAGACGAAGTCGTTTATACTACCAATCCACCCATTGGGGAGTTGGGGTTGATGAAGGACCTGACGGTGCTCCATGGTATCGGCTGTATGATGAACTGCGTGAAGATCAATATCACGTTCCTGCTAGTCATATGCGCATCATTCCAGATGAGGAAATAACACCCATCTCACCTGATGTCCCTGCCAATGAAAAACACATTGAGGTCTCGATCCACGAGCAGACCCTGACGGCTTATGAAGGGGATCAGATCGTTTTTTCTACAAATATCTCCTCGGGAGTTAATGCACGACCGGATCCAAACGGTTTACCCTGGGATACACCTCGCGGTAGACACAATATCCACTCCAAAATGCCATCCAAACATATGGGAGATGGAGATCTTGTTGCAGATGGTTCTGATTTACCGGGTGTTCCATGGACATGTTTCTTCACCATCCACGGACATGCTTTCCATGGCACCTATTGGCACGACAATTTTGGTATCCAGATGAGCCATGGTTGTATTAACATGCGGACTGATGAAGCTAAATGGTTGTTCCGCTGGACAACCCCGATTTTTCAAACACTCATTGAAAACCATCAAGATTGGGAACAGCGGGGAATGGGTACAGTTGTGATCATCACATGATAGGTATCAATCCATGGATAATCATCATAAGTTAATTTATGGTCACGCGAGTAGCGAGGAAATCATTATTAACAAAATGAGGCAAGGCTGGTGAAAAAGAAAATCATTATTTACCTGGCCATTGGATCTATCCTAGTCGTGCTGTCCATCTGGCAAATAGCTATTACTCAACGTGGACTTAGTATTCTCCATCTGAAAAATTCAGACCCACCGATCACCATCATCTATCCCAAGGATTCTGCACCAGCATCTCGACCATCGGTGCTAATTGCACATGGTTTTGCTGGTTCATCTGTTTTAATGCGCGGTTTTGCCTTAACTCTTGCCCATGCTGGGTATACTACAATCTCATGGGATTTTCAGGGTCATGGGGAAAATCCAAATCCATTGATTTCAGCATCACGATCAGATAATTTACTTGCGAATGCTGAATCAGCATTATCTGCAGCAATGGCAACAGGTTTGATCGATCCAAAACGGCTCACCATCCTGGGACATTCAATGGGAAGTGGTGTAGCAATTGCTTATGGCAATACTCATCCCAACACAGCTGCCACAATTGCAGTTTCACCAGTCAATCAGTCTGTGACCTCATCCTTACCTCACAATTTATTGCTCATGGCCGGCAGTTTAGAAACACAGTTTTTATCCAGTGCTGAGCAATTATTGGCGATGGCTGGCGGTCAGACTGGCAAATTATCTGAGGGAACAGCGCGGAAGCTTGTGACAATCCCCGGGGTTGAGCATATTTCCATTTTGTTTTCGCCATCGGCACATGCTGCTGCTCGCCTATGGCTGGATGGCACCTTCGGATCTCAACAAGGAGCTGTGAATTACGTAGATCGACGAGTAATGTGGTTTGGGTTAGGCATTATTGGATTTATCCTGCTTGGAAATGCAGGAATAAATTTGATCCCTGCCTACAGTCAACCAAAATCCTGGTCAAGGCCATTGTGGCTCCGGATCGTTACCATATTCTTCTCTGGAATTGGTGCGACGATCATTTTATGGCTGGTAAACCTGAGTGGGATAAATATTACCCAATCCTTTGGTCTTGTCGTTGGTGGATATGTAATCCTCTGGTTTGGAATTGCCGGGATAATCAGCTTGATAATTATGAGACCAGTAGTCTACAAACCAGCAGTTCTAGAATTAGGTAAAGGATTTCTCGCCTTTGTCGTTTTATGGCTGGGCGTGGGTTTGGTGGGAAATTTCGTATGGCTCCCATGGTTACTCATCCCAGGCAGGCTGATACTTTGGTTACCCAGCTCTCTGCTCCTCCTTCCATGGTTCTATGGTGTTGGAATTGCTTCCCGGGGATCCAAACCACTTGGTCAGTTAGGATGGTGGATAATACAGGCCTTGACCATTGTCTTAGGCCTCTTTCTCGCAATCAGGCTCACTCCACAACTGGGTTTTTTATTCATTCTCCTTCCACTGGTTCCAGTAATCATTGGCCTGCATATGTTGCTAATTTCTGCAAAACACGGTGTCTGGGCTTATGCTGTTTCTGGTGCCATGTTTACTGCCTGGCTAATCCTGGCAGTATTTCCGCTTCAATGATCACAGGAAAATCTAATGAATGATCAGCAGGTGATATTTTCAATGAGCAGGGTTGGTAGAATTTACCCACCCAACAAACAGGTATTACGCGATATCTCCCTGGGTTTTTTCTACGGGGCAAAAATCGGTGTACTCGGGTTGAATGGCGCAGGAAAGAGCACCTTACTGCACATCATATCTGGGGATGATAATGACTATATTGGTGAGCTAGCCTTTGCGAAGGGATATTCTGTCGGATTACTTGAACAAGAGCCGAAGTTAGATCTAAACAAAACCGTAAAACAGGTCGTGCAGGAAGCAGTTCAGCCGATTATCAACATGCTCCACGAGTATGAAAATATCAATACTAAATTTAGTGATCCTGATGCTGATTTTGATGCCTTGATCAGCCAGCAAATGTTAATCCAGGAACAATTGGACAAGATGGATGCCTGGACCTTGGATAATAGATTAGAAGTCGCCATGGACGCTTTACGTTGCCCGCCAGAAGATGCACTCGTTTCAGTGATTTCCGGTGGAGAACGTCGCCGGGTGGCTTTGTGTCGATTGCTGCTCACGGAGCCGGATATTCTATTGCTTGATGAGCCTACTAACCACCTGGATGCTGAATCAGTTGCTTGGCTGGAACACCATCTGAAACAATACAAAGGCACGGTCATTGCTGTGACCCACGATCGCTATTTTCTGGATAATGTTGCTGAATGGATCTTAGAGCTTGACCGCGGATACGGAATCCCATGGCGGGGTAATTATTCTTCCTGGTTGGAGCAGAAAAAAGAGCGACTTGAGCATGAAGAAAAAAGTGAGAGTAAGCGGCAAAAAACTCTCGAGCGTGAGCTTGAGTGGATCCACATGTCTCCAAAAGCACGCCAGGCGAAGGGGAAAGCAAGAGTAAACGCATATGAAAACCTGCTTAGCCAGGAATATGAGCAACGGCGTGAAAACCTTGAAATCTACATCCCTCCAGGTCCCAGGTTGGGTAATCGTGTTATCGAGCTTGAGGGAGTGTCAAAAGGCTATGGAGACAGGCTTCTGATCGATAATCTGAATTTAAGTATTCCACCAGGCAGTATTGTCGGGGTCATCGGACCCAATGGCGCAGGGAAAACGACATTATTGCGATTGATCACCAGGCAAGAGAAACCAGACCAGGGACGGATTTTGCTTGGTGAAACAGTGCAGCTCGCGTATGTCGATCAGGCTCGTGACACACTAAATGATGATAAAACTGTGTGGGAAGAGATATCTGCAGGTGAAGAATCGCTCATGCTTGGCAATCGTCAAAGAAGCTCACGAGCATTTGTGGCAAGCTTTAATTTTCATGGGACTGACCAGCAAAAGAAAGTCGGTTCACTGTCTGGGGGAGAACGCAACCGGGTTCACCTGGCAAAAATGCTAACTCAAGGGGCTAATGTCATCCTACTTGATGAACCAACAAATGACCTGGACGTGAACACATTACGCGCCCTTGAAGAGGCAATTGAAAATTTTGCTGGCTGTGCCATCGTTGTTAGCCACGATCGCTGGTTCCTCGACAGGATAGCTACACATATCCTCGCTTTTGAAGGAGAGAGTCAAATTTATTGGTCTGTTGGTAGTTTCACGGATTATGAAGTTGACCACAGGCGACGTTTTGGAATATCAGCTGATACTCCCCATCGTATCCAGTATAAGAAACTAGCTCATTGATCAATGGAAGGTTTAAAAAAAATGATAGACCAGAATGAACAGTCACCCTCACAAGATATCCATCCGATTCCATTCAAGGCTGAAACCCGTCAATTATTGGATATTCTCATCCACTCACTTTATACTGAACGTGAAATATTTCTGCGAGAATTGATCTCAAATGCATCCGATGCCCTCACCCGCATGAGCTTCGAGATGCAAAAAAACCGCAATATTCTGGATCCCGATGCAGAGCTGGCAATTACAATCTCTACTGACATACAGACTGGAACGTTGAGTATATCCGATACAGGCATCGGAATGACATCACAAGAGCTGGTAGAGAACCTGGGAACAATTGCTCATTCTGGTGCAAGGGCATTTGTTGCAGCTGCCCAGGATGGTGTAAAAAATATATCTGATATTATCGGCCAATTTGGCGTGGGTTTTTATTCAGCCTTCATGGTGGCAGAATGGATTAAGGTAATTTCTCGCTCTCAGTTACCTGAATCTTCTGCTGCTTCTTGGTATTGCACTGGAGAAGATACATTCACCGTAGAACCTGACCATAAAATAGATCGGGGTACAACCGTCATCCTGAAACTTAAGCAGGATGCTAAAGAGTTCCTACAAGAAAATAAGTTGCGTGAAGTGATTAAGAAACATTCCGATTTCATTGCTTTCCCCATTTATCTTGGTGAAAAGAAAGAGCAGGTGAATCGGCAAACAGCCCTCTGGAGGCAGGCACCACGCAAGGTTGAGAAAAAAGAATATGATGATTTTTATCATCAGCTAACCTTTGACTTTTCACCTCCGTTGACACAGATCCATTTGTCAGTTGATGCTCCAGTACAGGTATACTCTCTCCTTTATGTTCCTGTAAAATCGGAGCGGAATATGTTTTCGTTGCGTAAAGAGGATGGCGTTAAGCTCTACTCATGTAATGTATTAATTCAGGAGTACTGCAAAGATGTACTTCCGGAATATTTCAGTTTTATCCAGGGAGTAGTTGATAGCGAAGATCTACCTCTAAATGTATCGCGTGAGACAATCCAGGCGAACCGGGTCATGGTTAATCTCAGGAAGTTGATCACTTCAAAAGTTATCAGTGCCCTGGAGAAATTATCAAAGGATGAACCCGACGTTTATTACAAGTTTTGGGATGAATATGGCAGATACATCAAAGAAGGTGTCGCCATCGAACAAGATGAACCAGAAACACTTTACTCATTGCTGCGTTTTCATACAACAAAAGTAATCGACAAGTGGTCATCGCTTGAGGATTATCTTAATCGGATGAAATCCGAACAAAGCGATATTTACTATATCCTTGGGGATGACGAGAAATCTATCTTATTCAGTCCACATCTTGATATTTTTAGAAAACACGAGATAGAAGTATTATTATTAACGGAGCCTATTGATTCTTTCATGGTAGTGAGGCTTGCGAAATATAAGGATCACGCGTTGTTGAATGTCTCAACATCAAACATAAAACTGCCTCCCATAGAAAGTGAGAAGGAAGCCGAAACAAAGCCGTCATTAGATCCAACTGAATGGGTCACACTGATCCAAAAGTTTAAATCTCAGCTGGGTGATAAGGTTAGTGATGTTCGTATGACAGATCGTTTGTCCGAATCACCTGCTCGATTGGTCGATCCAGAAGGAGCACCAAACCAGGAAATACAGAAGGTATATCGTCTGCTTCAGCAGGATTTTGAAACCCCAAAAAAGGTGCTTGAATTAAACCCTCAACATCCTATATTGATGCAATTAAACTCACTTCCAGCTGATGCAGAGTTGGGTGAGTTGATCGTTGACCAGATATTTGAGGATGCCTTATTAATTGAAGGGTTGCACCCCGATCCGGCAAGCATGATCGATCGCATTCAAAAAATAATTCAGGCTGCAATTAAAAATAAGTTCGTGCAGACTCAATCAAGCACGAACTCTCGTTATTGTTTTATTTCACTTATTTCCAGCTGTGGGTTACTTCCTGGCAACAGCGTACGAAATCAAGAACAGTAGGCACATTACGCATCATGTATGCCATGCTGCCATGGACGCCTAATTTACGGGTCATTAGTGCCTGCATCGGACCAATATTTCCTGAAAGGACTTTGACGAAATTTCCATAGGGTGCATTCAAAATAAATGCCGGGGATTTTGTTGATGCTAGGTCCTCTATGTATGCATCCCGACATTTCCCATGCCAGAGATCAAAATATAACCACATTGTCTCCTTCAGCGAGTCATCAGGTTCAAGAACAAAACGCAGGTCGCCTTCCCAATTCTTGGCGATCTGAGCGTATTTCTCATCAGTATTAAGCTTATGATTAATCGCCTGCATCCATTCTGCAGAAGGAAAAATCGCGACTTCGTCCATAATTATCCTCGGTTGACCCACTTCAGGGAGTGCGCTGGGGGGGACTTGAACCCCCACGCCTTGCGGCACATGGCCCTCAACCATGCCTGTCTGCCAATTCCAGCACCAGCGCAAAAGGTTATCGTATTATAATCGGCTCTAAGCGATTGTCAAGCGAGCATTAATTGAGGAGCAAATCATGCGTATAGTACTGGATGCAATGGGCAGCGATACCCATCCGGAGCCAGAGCTTCAAGCTGCGGTTGAAGCCAGCAACTTGTTTCGGGAAGAGATCATCCTGGTTGGTCCAGAGGAGCTATTGAAACCACGTTTACAGGATTTAGGAGGTGATAAGGTACGAGTTGTCCATGCACCCGAAGTCATCGAAATGACAGATAAACCAGCTGAGAATGCCCGCAGGAAAACCCAGAATTCTATGGCTGTTGGAATGGATTTAATAAAATCTGGCGAGGGGGATGCTTTTGTAACAGCCGGGAATACAGGAGGAGCCATGGCTACTGCCCTGTTCCGCCTTGGTCGTATCCGGGGTGTCATGCGCCCAGGTTTAACCGCCCTTTTCCCGGTGAAGGATGGCCATTGCGTTGTAGTAGATATTGGCGCAAACGCTGAATGTAAGCCAGAGTACTTGCTTCAATTTGCATTAATGGGCTCACTTTACGCACAAAAAGTACTTAACCGGAAATCTCCCCGTGTCGGTTTACTCTCCAATGGAGAAGAAGCGGGCAAAGGCAATACATTGGTTAAAGAAACCTACCCACTGTTGGAAAATAGTGGATTGAATTTCATTGGTAACATCGAGGGTAAGGAGTTGTTTGGCGGACAAGTGGATGTGGCAGTCACAGATGGTTTTACTGGTAATATCCTGCTCAAATCAAGTGAAGCTGTCGCTAAACTCCTTGTAGATTTACTAAAACAGGAAATATATAGAAGCACGCGTACAAAGATCGGAGGCGCGCTGGCTAAACCGGCATTCGATGCACTCAAAAAAATCATGGATCCAGCAGAAGTTGGAGCAGCTCCCCTTTTGGGAATTGACGGACTTGTATTCGTGGGTCACGGACGCTCCAACGCTCATGCGCTGGTCAGCGCGATTAAAGTTGCTCGGTCAGCTGTGGAGGCTGATCTGCTTGAATCAATACGAACAGCAATATCCGAAAGGTTTCGGATTTCAAAATCAATCCAAATTGATAATGACTAAGAGTTAGATCGCCACTGCTGCTTGGATGCGACTTGAACTATATGTCATATTAGGTAAGGAGATGATCATTTAGGTGTGCTTTATCATTTTCACTAAAACTGGGAAACAAAAATTGCTTGCTTAATCACCAAGAAATTCGGTGAAAAAGAAAAATTCATTACTTGAAGGATGCGTTAATGAAAAGTTAATACGAATGATAAATTGATTAAACGGAATGGTCGCCTTGGCCAAGTGGCTATGATTGCCGGCTTATTGGTACTGGTAGGCGGAATGTTTGTCTCATTTAGATATGTTAATCTGGCTGCACTATCTTGGGTGGCGTTATTACTCGGTTTTGCGTTGTCGCAAATAGGTATTTATATGGGGAACCGGTGGGGAAGGAGTCCTCGCCTTGATGAGCTGCTTGATCAAGGTTTAAAGGGACTGAATGATCAGTATTCGATCTATCATTACTTAACTCCAGCCGCTCACTTATTGGTAGGTCCATCTGGTTTATGGGTCATTATGCCGTATTACCAGAAGGGCAAGATTATCTATGAAAAAGGTCGTTGGAAACAACTTGGTGGGGGATTCAAGGGGTGGTATATGCGGGTATTTGCCCAGGAAGGCATCGGGCGACCTGATATGGAAGCTCGTGAAGAGGTCGTATCACTCACTCGCTTTTTATCTAAAAGTTTACCTGACCAAACAATCCCTGAACCACGAACGGTCCTGGTATTTACGAATGAAAAAGCCGATCTGGCCGTCGGCGATCCCCCCATCCTGACAATAGCGCTGAAAAAACTTAAAGAGACAATTCGAAAATCCGGGAAAGAAAATTCCTTATCTCCGGAACTTATCCAACAAATAAACGAGTTATTTATTTAAACAAAAAACCGGCGCTTTGATCACGGAGCGCCGGTTTTCAATATTTAATCAGCTTTTTAGAAATGCTTCGAGTGCTTCCTTGCTTATGCGGAATGCGTTCCCAATTTTCTTGGCTTTTAAATCGCCTGAGGTAATTGCTGCGACCACATCCTCTTCTGATACTTTGAGGAAGCCAGCTGCCTCTCCAGGAGTCATGACATCTGGCATCACCGGAGGTGGAGCACTACTAGCAGGCGGTCCACCAGCAGGGGTCATGGCGCCAGATCCTGTCATTCCTTGAAGAGCAGAACCCAAAACCTGTCCAACACCTAAACCTGCACCAATCCCAGCGGTTAAACCAGCGCCACCACTTGGGTTTTGTGCTGCATCTCTCATTGCATCAGCAGCCTGTAGTTGTGTGTACGTCGCCATATCCAGCATGCCCATAGCCCGCAACTCCTCCGCAGACTTGCTGGAGGGCTTCAAGTTTTCAATATAAAATGTTTTGAGGTATAAACCGATTGCTTCAAAATCTTCAGCTGCTTTTGCCCGTACCCCTGCACCCAATTCTTCAGTCAGGCTGATCATCTGTGGAATATCATTTTTGGCGGCTGTTTCACCAAGTAGATCCTGTAATTTCGATAGCAACATGGCTCGCAACCGAGATTCAATTTCTTCAGTCCGGTATGCTCCTTGGGTACCAACTATCTGAGTAACAAATTGCTGAGCATCCTTCATCTGGAAGCTGTAATTACCAAAACCCTGCAGCAGGGCAACTCCCAATCCCATTCCTGGGTTACGGACGATAATGGGTTGCGGGGTTCCCCACTTTTGGTCTGCAAACTCACGCATGGAAACAAAATAGACCTCTGCAGGGAATACTGTTTGATCACTGAACACGAGATGACTTAGTGCCTGGGTTAGTAAAGGGATGTTAGCAGTCGTGATCGTGTGCCGCCCGGGACCGAATGTATCCAATGCATTTCCATCCCTGAAGAAAACTGCTTCCTGTGCTTCACGCACGATTACCTGACTACCAATCCTGAAATCGCCAGGGCCAGTTTCAGGAAAACGATGGACGATCTCATTACGCATTTCGTCTGGATATTGCACAACATCAAAAATTCTAGCCATTTTATGATCTCCTAAGGAAACAATTTCTTATAATCAGATAAATCAGCTGAGCACTACTACTTCTTGGCGTCGATCGTATGCTTTTACGCATTCCTTGGTTAAAGTCTGAAGGTGGCGAATTGCCGCCGGTAAACCATCAGTTCCCAACAATTCTTGAACATTGTCGATAGCCTGTCCAACTTCTTCGCTTTTATCTAACAGGGTTGCATCAAATTCATACAATTGAGCTAATTCTGTTTCATTAATTTTTACCGCTTCAAATAAACTGGAATATCCACGAGGAGCGGTATGCACCCTGTCAGCAAATGTACGTAATCTCAAGGCTGCCTTTTCCAGGTCATCGGTGTATTGGATCTCACCCTGATTGATAAATTCAACCTGAAGATCAGATATCCGACTCTCGTGCTCACGAAACCGGCGATATATGGTGTCGCGAATAAGCTTATCTGAGTCCCTCCGGTTCTGACGTTCGATGTATCCCTTAAATCCTGGGATTTTGCTTCCAATTTTTTTGAAAATATCCATGCTGCCTGTTACATTTTGATACACCTGATCTTTCATATCACTCATTTTTTCCTCCACATGGAATTGCCTGATATATAAAATTAGTAATTTTGATTATAGTCTTGGTTTAAATAATTAGCAACATTTTTTACTATTATTTACGTGAGAACAATTGGTTGGTTGCAAGTTCTTTGATTTTAATATTTCCCGGTTATAATCACCGCCATGACTCAAAAAGAACGCGTATATCTTGATTATGCAGCTACTACCCCGGTTGACCCACGGGTGATTCAAGCAATGCTCCCTTATTTTAACGAGGCTTTCGGTAATCCATCTTCATACCACAGGTTTGGCCAGGTTGCCGAAAATGCATTGGAAAATTCACGTGAATCGGTTGCTAAATCGATGCATTGTTTGCCTTCCGAAGTGATTTTCACTTCCTGTGGAACCGAGAGTGATAACCTAGCACTCCGTGGTGCGGCTATTTCACAACATAAAGAGAGAGGTGCGAATCATATTTTAATTAGCCCGGTGGAACACCATGCTGTTTCACGCACAGCACAACAGCTGGCTAATACTTACGGTTTTGAGCTTGAATACCTACCTGTAGATCAATATGGGCTTGTGGATGTGGATGCTGTATCGAATCATATTCGTAAAGATACTGCCATTGTTTCAGTAATTTATGCGAATAATGAAATTGGTACGGTCAATCCAATTGCTGAGATCGGTAATATCTGCCTTGCGAAAGGAGTAATATTTCATACCGATGCAGTGCAAGCAGCAGGTTATCTGTCATTGGACACAAATTTGTTGCACACCGACTTGATCTCCATCGGAGCCCATAAGTTTTATGGTCCAAAAGGAATCGGTGCATTATTCATCCATAAGGGTACAAGTCTCCTTCCAGCTCAAACTGGCGGAGGCCAGGAGTATGGTTTTCGCTCAGGGACACAAAATATCCCTTATATTGTTGGAATGGCTGATGCGTTACATCTTGCCCAGGCAAAGAAGGAAGATCGTATTACAGCTATTAGACCACTGCGAGATCATGTAATTGGCTCCATCCTCGAAGAAATTCCAGATGTTAAATTAACTGGTCATCCGGAAAAAAGACTCCCAAATCATGCAAGTTTTGTTTTCAAGGGAGTGGATGGTAATGCTTTGTTAATGATGCTGGACGTTGAAGGTTTTGCCTGTTCTTCTGGTTCAGCCTGTAAGACTGGCAACCCTGAGCCATCCGAAGTATTGACTAACCTGGGTATCACCCCAGATTGGGCGCTTGGCTCATTACGGGTCACACTGGGAACAACTACAACCCCCTCTGAAATTGAAGAATTTTTAACTGTTCTGCCAAAGGTCATCTCCAGATTACGGAAAATCCGGTAAGTTGATCATGACAAGAAAACCTGTGGTAGCCATTGCGATGAGTGGCGGTGTGGATAGCTCTGTTGCTGCTGCCATGTTGGTGGAACAGGGATATACAGTGGTCGGTATGATGCTGAAATTATGGAGTGAGAAGGATTCTGAGCAGGAGAATCGTTGCTGTACCCCTGATTCGATGGCATTAGCTCGACGGGTAGCATCCATACTATCCATCCCATTCTATGTGCTTGATGCCCGTCAAATATTTTATGATTCGGTCATAAAACCGTTTATCTATGACTATACGCATAACGTAACACCTAATCCTTGTATTTCATGCAATCGGAGAATTCGTTGGGGATTCCTGCTTGAGCACGCTCTGGCTGCAGGAGTAGATTACCTGGCTACAGGTCATTATGCGCGTATAACCCAAGATTCCAATGGTGTTTTTCAATTATTACGGGGAGTCGATCCTTCCAAGGATCAATCCTATGTTTTACATGTCCTCAATCAAAATCAGCTTAGTCATACCCTATTCCCATTAGGTGGATATACCAAACCAGAAATCCGCCAGCTGGCACATCAGTTTACCCTGCCCGTCGCAGAACGTCCTGATAGCCAGGACCTCTGTTTTATTGGAGGTGATGGAGATTATCGATTGTTTCTTGCCGGTCATGCACCAGAGGCTCAACAACCAGGGGCCATCAAGGATGTTAATGGGAATGCACTTGGACAACATAATGGTCTTGCGTCATACACAATTGGCCAAAGAAAGGGACTCCATATTGCCTATCCAGAGCCGCTCTATGTGATAGGCAAGGATTATGAACAAAATACCATTATAGTTGGTACAAGGGACCAATCTGGAAGTAATCAGCTCATTGCCGGGAATTTCAATTGGATGGCAGGTCAACCGCCAGCATCAACATTTCATGCCGAGGTTAAAATCCGGTATAAAACCCAATGTGTGCCTTGTATTGTTCATGTCATCGATCAAAACACCATCCATATTGAGTTTTCTAAATTTATCCGTGATATTACACCCGGGCAGGCAGCAGTGTTATATAATTCAGATATATGCTTAGGCGGTGGAATTATTTCGGATAGAGAGCTTGCGAATTAAAAATTATCCAGCGAGAAAACCAATGACCATCCCAACCCTACTTCTCGGTTTTATCTTGTCAACTTTATATGGTGCATTGTTTCATTTGTGGCGCGGTGGAAATGCCGGGCGGTTATTACTCTACTTAATCCTCTCTTGGATTGGATTTTGGTTTGGTCAGTTCATTGGGGAATTAATAAATATCACTTTTGATAATTTCGGACAACTCCACATTGTCCTTGCGACGCTGAGTAGCTTGATCTTTCTTGGCATTGGCTATTGGCTAAGCCTGGCTCAGAGTGAGAAGAAAGCCAATTAAATAAAAATCCCCCCACCAATGTGGGGGGTATGCAATTTTTGGGGAAAATTATTCTACTATTTTAATAACGTTTGCCGCCTGGAGACCTTTTGGGCCTTGCTCAATGGTGAACTCAACTTTTTGGCCTTCATTGAGGGTTTTAAATCCCTCTGAGTCGATTGCCGAGAAGTGCACAAACACATCCGGACCATCTTGGCGTTCAATGAAACCATACCCCTTACTGGCATTGAACCATTTGACAGTACCTGTCACCCGCTCACTCATTTTTTTCTACTCCTTACTAGATTAATGATTGTTCCACGGCATACGTGTATCTTTATAGTTCACATAGACCTGCTTAATAAAATATCCGGTCCGAACTGCACTACCTGTTCAGACCGGTTCTTTATGAACTCCAGAAAGAACACACGTGCCACATAAACTGATAATCAGTTTATCAGGCATAGTAATTTTCGTCAAGGCTTTAAGCTGCTACTCATTTTAAATATCGGTCATACTCCTC
>CAWGGJ010000011.1:0-221706 GCA_963822175.1 uncultured Chloroflexia bacterium
TTCAGTGATCATTGTTTTTGAAAGTGCTGATAACGCTTCTTCTGCACGTCTCCCTCCTGGAGATAACCGATGACGGCATTAACCAGAACCACCCAAAAATCACGATTGCATCCAGAGGATCTTTCAGTACCGCCGTTATCAGGCTGGCAAGGATTAAAGTGATGATCAGCGGGTTATTGAATTGACCGATAAAACGCGCAAGGGAGCTTTTGCCCTCTTTTTGGGAGTCAAATACATTCAGGCCAAAATGCTTCTGGCGGTGCTGGACCTCAAAAAGATTTAATCCCTTTTGCGCATTTGTTTCCCATACTATTCAAGCATTTCGTTTTCTGGTAAGTGATGCCAGTGTTTATTGATGATTGTATACATATATCAATATCCTAATTATTATCAAATGAATTTTCTCACCATGAATTTATAAGCATGGTTAGTGAACAATCCGCTCACAAAAAAACCTACATCACGGTGGCTAATCATCAGGTGCCAACTTCACCGGCAGCCCGCGTTTGTCCCTCAAAATAGAATTGATCGGAGTATGGTTTCGTTCCGATAAGTTGGCGACTACGATATTTACAGTCGATCCGATGATCGTCCCGTTTCCGCCAAGGCCTACTCCGAAGACCAACACCCACGATAATGGATCTGAGTTCATCCCAGACGCGGCAAGTCCCTGGATGATTGGAATTAGGGTTTGACAAGGATCATGTATTCTACACCTCGCCTATTATTCAGCCAGTCGAAGCGCTCGTTGAACAAGGGATTCCCACGATGCTCTTCAGGTATGTACATCGATGCTTCGTCGAAGAACGACACCAAATCAAAACATGCCTCAGATGGTAGTACGCCATGTTGGGAGACTTCCTCCCTTAAAATCCGTAGCGCAGTAATGATTAGAGGGACCGTCGTCCAGTTGATGATCATTGAAGGCCAGCACATATAGCGCACATTTCGCTGCTTCTTATACCCCTCAGCCACAACCCACATCCCCCAGCCCCTTGGATATCCGAGCGGAGAGGTCAGCCAGCGTTCCTTTATCCGCCACGGCTGTCTCGAAGAAATCCAAGGCTGCTCCTCTCCAATCGAGTTCACCCCTTGCAATTCGCTGGCTCTTTTGGATGAACAAATTCATAAGCTGTGGGGGAATCTGCCGAGAAGGCAGGTCACATTCTGAATTCCTGGTAGGTGATCTGGAAGGGTCAATATGCTTGGTGAATTGTTAGGTATGCCGTAATCTTGTTCCCCGAGGGATGAAGGACATCAATGGGAAACTCGAGCGGAGCGAGGCGGATCCAGCTTCCTGCGCGATAAGTCAAGACTGGCTCACCAGCTGTTTCGATCACGTCCCAGCTGGTCTCGACACGACCTACTTCACTAGCCCGAGCAAGACTCTGTTCAGGAGAGAAATATTCTCCTGGGGTATAGTCAGCTAACATGCAGACAGACACTTGTTGGGTCTCGTCCAGTTGGCCTACGGCATGTACAGCCATAAGGTTCATAATAGTAAACCAACCGGTGCTGATGATGGCAGTTACACGCCGTGTACGAGCCTCGGTGTCAAGCTGGAGCGCGATCTGGGCAGATTTGCTTGTTACCCCGAGATCACAATAATGGATACCCGCTTCGATGGCAGCCTGGAGGGCGGGAACCTGCACTCAGACGTGGGTCCTGCAGTATTGATAATGATGTCATAACCAGCTGCAATAGAAAATAACCGAGATAGGTCATGGATGTCAACGCAAACCGCGTGTGCCTTATCACCGATCTTAACAGCGACGCTCTGTGCGGTTTCGAGATTTCGACTGCCAAGCCCAATCTCAGTGATAAGTTTCTCGTGAGCGAGTAGAACTGCCGCGCTCTTGCCAAATAAACCCGTACCTCCAAGAAGAAGTACTTTCATGAAATTCCTCCTTTAGGAAGTTTTTAAACCAGGCTGTGTTCATTAGGGAATACTATCGTCCGGGTTAATTAGTATCACTCCTCAATCAACTTCCAAGGTTTGCCATCCAAGCTTGATACTCTATCTGAGCACTCGTCTTCAATAACCCATAAGGTCAGTATCTCACCATCGAATTTCCATTTGTAGGTTGCAGGCGTTTCATCCTTGTCAAAGCAAAAACTGTCTCCGGTGTGAAAGACATTTCCTTCCACATACCACTTTCCTGTGAACCATTTATCCCCATGCAGGAAAACAATGAGTGTCCCGTCATCGGAATATTGTATGGTGGTATCTTGACACTCAACACAATCGAACAATCCAATTGGGAATTGGCTGTTTTCGTCATCTGAACTACATCCAGTCATACCGAAAGCCAGGATTAACCCAAATACGATGATTATGCTGCGTATACTCTGCTGTTTGTGGTCAATCATAGGTATACTCATCTTTAATCTCCTTTTACATCTTGACAATTATTTTAATTGATTATGCATGAGTACTTATATGAAACTCTTTCTTTGCTAGAATAAAGGAAACCCATAGAAATAGCACAAAATTTCCTTCCCGCCTTATCATCACATTAACATTCTATGTGAATTCCTTGTATCCTAAGGGTAAATCGTGTATTCCACAAAATTATTTGTTGCGGAATTTTCAACATTTGGAATTACTGTCAGATCATTTGGAGTTCCAGCAACATCATTGTAATAAAGGTTGATATTCTCTACTCGGTTCAGCGTACTATCCCGCATGGCTCCGGTTAGTACAATACCTTTCAACGGCGGATCCCAGACAGGGTAGATTGGGGCACTGCCGATTGTGTTGCAATAGATATGGACTGAATTGATAACATTCTCCGTTGAATCTTCCCAGGCTCCGATCAAGTGGATACTAGGAATAATACTGTCTATGTGATTGAGGGAAATCCAGATATCACGGACCTGGTTGCCGTTAGCTCCAGGACCACCGCCTGCTCCGCTTACTGAAATAACAGCTGACGTGAAATGGGTATTGTTCAGACTGTCCGGTTTACCCAAGGAAAACGTGTTATTCTGAATAATAATGTTTGATATCATATTCCCGCTGGTAGGATGGTCAGCACGAGCATCACTTGATGTGATGATCATCCCAGCAAAATTGTATTCTACTTCGGGAATCAAAGAATTGAATTGATTGCCTATAATATTCACATTCTCGATTGTATTGTGCCTGGCTCCACAACAGCCTCCCGATACAATCATTCCACCAGCAATAAACCCTTCAACCATATTCCCAATAATGTCGATATTTCGAATAATATTATCTTCTGGATAGATAATTGGCTCATAATTTGGATCAATGTAGTCTGATGCCCCGTCTCCCGTAAGCAGGTCTATCCCAAACATACCAGCCTCGTAATACAAATTAGCATCTGAAATTAAAATTTCGTTCTCCAAGATACGAACCCCATCAATCACATTTTCACTTGCAGCAACCGCACCGGATATCAACGCGATTGCTTGATCCGGATTGCCCTGGATGATATTTTGGGTAATAGTTATATTTGTCATCTTATTGCCATTCGAGCCTACCCAAAACCCCGCCATGAACTGGATGCCGAAACTGGCGCTAGCAACGTCTTGAGTAACAAGAATGCGGTTATTGGCGACAATCACATTGTCTAGGTAATCACCAATCGTATGATTAAAATGAAATGTGATCCCATCTTGCTTGACATCCAAGTCATTGTTAATCAACAGAATGTCTTCCCAGTGATTATTAGACGCCCAAGTCCCCTCCTCATCCTGCCCTGCGTGCAGGTTGATACCTACCAAAACATTACTCATCACTATATTGCCAACTGTGATACCCCGAAAGGTTGTATTTGTCGTTGTTGGAGCTGCAGGCTTGATCGCGACGCCTTGGAAATAGCCTTCTAATTTCAGCGCATGAAGCGTGTTATTGCTGCTCTGAATGATGAAACCGAAGGACCCTTGGACCGGTAATGCGTTGGCAATTGTGATGTCTGGTGCGAGATCCCCATCGATATCACCATTGATGATCACGGAGCCTCCCGATAATGGTGGTAAATCCGCACCATCCGTTCCTCCGGTATAAATCGTCATGTCATCCAATTGAGGAGAAAAGTTAATTGTATATTCTCCCGGATCATTGTTGGTGGCTTCGATTGCTTCACGCAACGAAATCCCATCTGTTCCTGGATTCGCCATTAGCGCAGCAACTCTGGACACATTTCCGTCGATGATATCCGAATTAGTGGCCACTGTAATTGTAGTGCCATGTTGTAGGATAATTTCAGGTATTTCAGGGGCAGATACTAGGAAATATGAAGTGCCTGGCGCGAAACACATAGACGGTTTTATGTTGATCGTATCCTTGGTTGGAACTGGGGTAGTGGTTGGTTCAGTAGTGGTTATGCTGGGGGAGGTCGGGTTAGAGTTTAACTTGGGGATACTCCTACATGCGCCTAAAGCCAGCAAGATGGTTATCATGTAAGTGAAACATCGTGATTTCATATTGTCATCCTATCTTGAAGGAGTGGCTGGTACTCTGGGACAATTGGAATAAATAAAAAAAACGAGTTCAATGAGGCCAGCAAAAAGATTGAGGTGATAATAGTGAAACACTGATACTGCTTTTTCATGCTATAACTCCACAGATCTCAATAAATCTAATCACAAAGATCGTTGACTCTCGTTTAGCGACTAAAGAATGGATAAACAATGATATAAAGTACACTTGCCACCACACAAGTCGCTAGCATTACTGGCAAGCCACGTTTGTTCCACAGGGTTGAAGTAATCGGGGTACGGGTCCGCTCTGATAGATTAGCAACGACAATGTTAGCGGTCGATCCGATGATCGTCCCATTACCGCCAAAGCCTGCTCCAAAGACCAATGCCCACCATAACGGATCCGTGTTCATCCCGGATGCGCCGAGGCCCTGGATTATTGGAATTAGGGCAATTGTGACTGGCACGTTATCCACCACAGCTGAGATCCCCGCAACCAGCCAAATCAGGATCACTCCAAATAAGACCGGAGCAACTGTTCCAAAGTTATTCAAGACGGAAACCAGGGCATCCAAAGCGCCTGTTGCTTTTATGCCTCCCACCATGACGAACAGGGCTACAAAAAATACCAGGACGCTCCATTCTACATGTTTGAGTATCTTTGATGGGTCAGGACGTACCCATACCAGCGTGACTGCTGCTGCACTCAATGCGATGAAAGCTGGGCTTATACCCAAAATACCATGAAAGAAAAAGACCAGCAACGCAACACCCAGTACGATCAATACACGCCTGGCTGTCACCCGGTCTGTTAGGATTTCTGATACATCAAGCTTCAAGATTGCGTCAGGATTGGCTGGTAGTATAGAAAGCTCGTGTCGAAAAAGGTACCGAATGAGCAATAAAGCCACCAGCCAGGCAACCAGTACAATTGGCAATGAATGAGTCAGGAAATCGGTGAATGAAAAACCAGCTGCGGAAGCAATCAATATATTAGGCGGATCGCCAACCAGGGTAGCTACGCCACCGGTATCTGAGAGCAGCGCCTCTGCCATCAAGTATGGTAACGGGCTAACCCCCAGGATTTCACAGATGAGGATCGTCACCGGTGCAATTAATACTACTGTTGTCACGTTATCCAGAAACATGGATAATACCGTCGTGACCGTTCCCAGCAATACCAGCAATCTAACTGGTTTACCGCCTGATACCCGACCAGCCCATACCGCCAGATATTGGAAGACACCGGTCGGTTCGAGTAAAGCTACCAGGATCATCATCCCCAGCAGCAGTCCCAGCGTATTGAAATCGATGGCAGCGATAGCCTGGGCTTCAGAATAAAATCCGAATAACATGCCCAATCCAACCATAAGGACTGCACCTGCGAAGGCGACAATTGTACGGTTGAGCTTCTCTGAAAAGATCAACCCTAAACAAGCCACGAAAAGCAATGTTGATATTATGATGCCAATCATGGCTGGCCCGAGATTTGGAAATTGCCAATTGGATAGTATGGCCGCTCCAATATCAACATGCGAGGCCAATCCGACCAGCCTTCCATCTTTTGCTACAACCGGTAAGTCAGGAAGTTTATGTTGCAGCATAAGAGCATAAGCACGCAACAATCCACAATCTTCTTCAATTTCTATCGCTGGCTGCATTAATGTGGAAACTTGTCGCTCTAATAAATATGATTCTGGACGTGTAGTCTCAACTGCCCCAAAATCGTGTACAAAATCAACATCGGTAATAAGGTTGACGAAATCGGGTAATTCCAGGGTGAGTAAATCATTTAATCGAACGACGCCGATCAACATGCCTTGGTCATCCACAATCGGCAGAAGACCAATGTGCCGCTCAATGACCACCCTTGCAGCTTCCCGAATAGTCGTTTTGGGTGAGATAGAGATCACATCTCGTTTCATACAATCTTTTATGATCACGGTAAACCTCCAAAAATCAGGTGATATTCCAAAGGGAGAAGTGAAGTTTGATGCTTTCGGTGTTTCCCATCAGCTTCCTACTTCATTTCTGATTGCGATTCCAATTAATAAAATCAAAAGGCTCATTATGTATAGGGAAAATGCCACCTTGTTTTGCATGGAGATCTTCGATAGACAAGAAGGCGTGCGGGTGGTTTTGATGAACAATTGCCAATACATCCTCTAGACATTTACGTGTAACAACTACGTAGATCAGCTTTACGAGGTCCATTCGCTCCTTGCCCATCCACGCAGGATATTCCATAGCCAGCAGTATGCAGATGATCAATCAGCACATTGGAATTGTTCTGGACGATAATACTGACAAGTTGGATGCCTACTGCAAGTCGATTTTCAATATACATTCCTAGATAAGATCCCACGGCAAACCCTGCAGCATATGCAAGGTATGCCAGCAGATTATGAGCATGACTGACTATTTGAGAGACAACCGTTATCCAGATAAATACTTCAACAAAGCCAAGCAATGGCGCCACATTCCTTTTCCCGCGGGAGATAAAAATTATTCGCAGAGTACCGAGTGTGACATCTACTACCCGTGCAAAGAAGACCATCAATGGTAATATCACCCATATATATAGATTGGTATCTAAGAAACCCACTCGCTGACCTCCTTTTTATAGGTTAATTTCAAGACACTGGCATACCTTTCGTCCTGCCCATCCAACTCAAATCTGTAAATTCTCCCAATTGTTCACAAAATATTCGATAATAGAGTAACTCTTCCTTTGAATTCAATAACCAGCCATTGCACAATCGTCTTTCTTGTACAAAATCAGCATCAGTGATTTGTGCCTGTGCATGCTGTGCCAACAAGTCTTGTACTCCTGCCCCTTGCCAGAACTTGGCTTTTGGTCGGTTCAAAATAGTACTTGGTAGATCATCAACCATAGCCTGGCGCAGAATCCATTTCTCAATCCCGTTATGTAATTTGTATCTTGTTGGGATACGAAGAGCATAGTCTACGACATCGGGATCAAGAAATCCAACATGAGCATCCGTACCATGTGCTGATGCACATCGATCCACCCTCTGCAAGGCAGTGTTATGTAAGCGTGAAGTAATATCGATCAACTCGTCGGCCAGAAGCGATGGATCGTGAGATTTAAGATACTCATATCCAGCAAATAGTTCATCACCACCCTCGCCTGAGAAGACTGAGGATACATATTGAGCTGCAAGGCGGGCGACAAGATAATTCATGATACTGGAACGAACAAGCCAGGCATCAAAGGACTCAAGATGGTAGATGACTTCAGGTAGGATAGCAATCAGATCAGCTAACTTCACGATGACCTCGTGATGTTCAGATTGGATAAAATTTGCAACGATCCGGGCGTATTTAATATCAGGAGATCCAGGCATTCCTGCAGCAAATGTATGGAATGTCTGCAAGTACGGACGTGCTAGAGACGCCATCACGCTGGAATCCAAGCCGCCAGATAACCATGCACCTATACTCTGATCACTAATATGCTCTTCTACTGAAGACTCTAATACTCGACGCAAATCTTTAGCGATTCTCTTGGGGGGATTTTTTACCTCGGGTAACTTTCTAAGTCGATAATATACTTTCAATTGTTGACCATCAAATGTGTGCCCGGGTGGAAGTTCGTGAACATCATGAGTGACTACTAATAATCCTTTAACTTCTGAAGAAAAACACAACAGCCCATCTTGAGACCGACCATAATATAGTGGAACCACACCCAGAGGATCTCTTTTAATATCAATTTATTTCCCTGATCAAGCACAATTCGTTCTACATATCCGGGGCTATTCTGTGTACCTGATAGTTGATGCGTTTTGAATGTTTCGGATCTATCATTCGAGGAGGCAACACCTACGGTAGCCGAGGCTGTTTCAATGATTTTTTTCGAGCTACCCCGATAAGCGATCTTATCAAGCATCTGCTTGACGCTTGAACAATTACCTTGCCCGGCAATACCTACAATTCCAGACATTTATTTTCTCCTGTCAAAGTACAGATTTGTAAATATGAAGCATATATAGGGTGACGTTGGGCGGCCAGGTTTATCAGCAAGCTGCCGAATTGACCGTAAGAGTATCCTATCAACTCAGCTGCCTGCACCAGGCTATTATCCGAACTTATGTCGGCATTATGGTTGACGTCCAAAACATAAAATACGCCATCACGTAAGCGTATATCCATGCGAGCATAGTCACGGCAATCAGTTGCATGATAAGCTGCAATAACAACTTCTTCCAAAATACTGATCTCCTTATGGTTAGAGAAGCGGGCAACCTGGGAATAGTATTTTTGGAAAGCCAGGGAGTTTTTATCAAAATTTGCTTCGTATGTGCATAATCGGTCATGGATATCGAAGAAAGATGAATAATCGATCTCTGCGGCTGGTAATACGTGTAAAGCGCCATTTCCGATCACGCCCACGTGAAATTCACGTCCATCAATAAATTCCTCGACCAGGGCAGGCTGGTGCAATTCTTCGAAAACATACCGAACACGCTTATTTAACTCAGACGCTGATTGAACTACTGAATTCGCGGGTAATCCCGTAGCTACAGTGCTCAAGTGCAGCTTTTACAATGGCAGGAAAACGAACCCAATTGATCTCTTCTGCGGGAGTTAATACTTGCCACACTGGCGTGGGAATCCGTCCCCTCTGTAATATTTGTTTGATCTTACTTTTATCCTGACCGAGGAATAATGTGGATGAATCTGATCCTGTGAAGGTATATCCCATTCGCTCAAGTGTTTCAGCAACCCTATATTCACTGTGAGGAACACCGGGTAGTTCTTCACACCAATTGAAAACAAGGTAATTATCGGGGTTATAACCTTCCAAAACCGTTTCTAGATCAGCAGATTGAATACATACATCCTGGATAGGATGACCGACCTCAATCAAGGCGTTTATCAATATGTGCGTCTCAGCTTCATAATCCTGGATTACCTCTAATGGCCAGGTAGGATCAATGTTCGTGATCAATAAAACCGGTAAGTCAGTTCGGCAGTTATATAAACTCACCGAATTTATTCCTTTATGCCTTCGTTTACAAAACGCGTCAATTCACTGACACTCAAACCACCGATACCCAGCTTTTCCACAGTACGCCCGCGCCGCCAGTAATCCGTGCGATGAATAATGCATGCCACGCGGATCATACTCTCGATGCCGCGCACCGAAACGCCATAACGCTCCCCCAGCGATGCGATCGGCACCAGGCTCATTGGCACATCCTCGAAAATATAGCGGTGGGAGAGCGTACTGGGGGCTTTAATGCCGTAATAACCAGGCTGGTTATGGATAGCCTCGTGTAGATCTTCACCGGTTGTGTCGTAGGCTAATTTCAGCCATTCCATTGCGGTTCGGGCGCGTAATCCAAGAGATGAGGCTACTGTAACCCGCTCGCGATCCAGCGCTTCCAGCATACGTGCGACTGAAGGAGTTACACCGTCAATATAGAACTGGTAATCCCCATGGGTGGCTTCAATCCAGCCCACGTTGAGCAAAGTCAGCGCAGGATGAAAAATAGCCCCCATATTGTTCAGGCCGGTGTGCAGCACATTCACCCCATCGATGAACTGAGGGTAGGCTTCGTTCATTTTTTGTAACACCGCTGTTGTGCGAACTGCCGGCAAAGCCGCTAAAGGCACAGCTTCCTTGATCCGAAAGATGTGGGCTTGTGCTGGTCCGTCGGAGCGAGATGCGTAGATAAAGGTTTCAGCTTCAGCAATAGTGATATTTGCCGTACAACCGCTATCGTGTAGAGATTTATCGAATTCCAATGCCCCACCAGTGCGACCAGGATGCAGGACAATCGTCTGCCCATCGCGCAGGTATGGAGCAGCTACTTTGGCGATGTCGGCGTGAGCTGAGGATGGCACCACAACCATGATCATCTCAGAATCCTTGAGCGCTTCTTCCATATCGGAAGTCACCAGGGTAATTTTTCCAAAGCCATGTGGCCCACTTTCGGTGCTCTCTAACTCGATCCCACCGCGCTTCTTGATTAGCTCGATGCGTTCAAAAGTGCGATTCCATAACGTGACAGGGAAACCCATCAATGCCAGATGCGCTGCCATCGCCTTGCCCCCGTGCCCTGCGCCGACCACAGTATATTTTGTGTTCATGATCACCATCCTCTTGCGTTATCTAGTATTCTCTACGCCGATTTCAATGACTGTTGGTTTGGATGAAGTCCATGGCGTAGGCTTGGTTTTCAAAATGAAGCTCAACCCTCGCTCCGTCGTATTTAGACCACCCTTCTTGGACAGCCCTGTTTTCCTTTCCTTCTACAAAACGTAACCGGTAGCATTCAGGGCAATAGGGAATTGAATAAGTAATCCTTGGAAGAAGGCCAAAACCTATGCTATAAGTAGCCAACCAGGGATTATCGACGGTAAACTTGTCGAATACCAAGCTATCCACATTTTTACAACAAGCTGAACATCTTGCTGGCCAAATCAGGTCGCTCTTACTGTAAAATGAAATGACTGTGAAACTACTCGAGCCAACCCTCTTCTGAGGGATCGCAAAACTTAGCCCGGTGAATTCGCATATTTTTCGGGGGAAACGTTCATTAACCTGTTGCTGTTCGGTCTTGCTCAACGATAGTTGGTTGTTTCCATTGGTGGTGATACCTCCGTGAATTATTATGATAGGTTGATCGGAATCAGAGATGTCGATCCTCACCCCATAGCTGATTGCGTTCAGACCTTGCTTACCAATGACATATATATCTACATTTTTGATTTTGTTGAGTGGAATGGATTCCAGAAGATAGTCTTTAGCACCGACGTCGAGGATGATGATCCTGTGTGTGGTTAGTAGGTGAACGTTTCCATTAAATTGCAGGTCGCCTGTGTCATGATATATAACCAACTCTCCAGGTTCTAAGAGAGTTTTTTCTTCCAGTACTTTCTTTCTTATCACGAGCAAGCGCTGGTTCGTCAGATACCATAGATCGTCTGCTCTCAGAAAGTCAGAAATTCTCCTGTGGAACAGAAGTACTTCTCCCGGTCGTAGATAAGGATTGATCGACACCAACGCTTGTGATGTTGCTGTATTCATAATCGTCAAGTCACTTTACTATCAATTTTCATACGATTTTCATCACCACAGCTATCTTATAAAAATAAGCATTCATGATCATTATTCCTTTGACCGGTCGGTACGGTGTCTTCCCAATCCATATGTTTGACTCACAGGTACGACAAAAAGGAATCCAGTGTGGGGATCATCCAAGTCGCCAATGACTTGCTGGGCAATTGCAACCATTTTGTCCACCATTTCCTGACTATCGACTACAGAAAATAAAGTACGATGATGAACTTCACCAAATTGATACATGTCATGCAGGCTGGGCATGATGGGAATATCTTCGCGTAAACCTGCCCGGCGTATGCGTCCCAAACCGGTACTCTCTAAGATCGTGATACCTAATACACCGGCATCTTCCCAGGCATCTAGGATTGCTGGGGTATCATCAATATCATTCACAACCAAGACAACCAGATAATTCATGATATTTCTCCTCCGGGTGGATTTTGAGGTTCTGCTTGTTTTACCTCACGCTTGTGAAATTGCGCTCGTAATAGAGGCGGGGTGATTAAGGTGGTTATAATGACTATTCCAACTACTTCTGAGAAGATGGTCTGATCAATCAGGCCATATTCAATCCCAACAGCAGCTACGATCAAACCCACCTCGCCACGCGACACCATCCCTACACCAAGTTGTAAAGCTTCACGCCGCGTAAGCCCTCCCCAGTATGCACCAAATCCAGCCCCCATTACTTTGCCAATCACAGCCACCAATAACATGACCAGCAATAATAAAGCGTTGTCCCAGTGTAACTCACGTGCATTGGCAGATAAACCAATACTAACAAAAAATATCGGAAGAAAAACCCCATAAGCAATCGTCGAAATGCCAGTATGCAAATGATCTTTCGCCGGAGTACGTCCAAACCAGATCCCAGCCAGGAAAGCGCCCGTAATGGCGGCCATATGGCCAAATATTTCAGCAGTCCATCCGTAGATAAGGATAGTCACAAACGCAAATGCAATCAATCCCTGGCTAATGGGTAAACCGCCGATCAGGTTGCTCAACCTCGGGAAGATAAACATGCCAATGAGAGAACCAATCCCCAGGAAAAGCAATATTTTCAATATAATTAACAAAATACTTGCAATTCCAGCATCCGTATCTGGTTGAATGAATGCTGTAAAAATCGAGAGACCAAGCAGGACTAAAATATCGTCAAATACCGCCGCCCCCATCATACTTACTCCCACGCGGCTGCGGAGGGCTTTCAGTTCCATCAGGGTTTGAGCTGAGATACTGACACTGGTTGCTGAAAGGATCAGACCAATGAGGATGGCTTGTGAGATATCCATTGAGAAAAGTATGCCGGTTAGTGTTCCCAGAACCAGCGGAAAAATCATACCGATGACACCAGACAAGCCCGAGACCTTGCCTGATCGTACTAGGTCCGTGAAATGAAGATCTAAGCCAGCAAGGAACATGAGAAGCAACACCCCGATATCAGCGAGCTGCCGAATTGTTTCGTTGAGGTGAATGTCCGTAAAATATGGCAGGTTTAGTAAATTTAGTACCGAAGGACCAAGGATGATCCCAACAACTAATTCTCCTAGCACCGAAGGTTGTCCAAGACGATAGCTCAAGAAGCCGCCTAACTTGGCGGTACTTATTATGATGGCTATGGCGATGGCAAGTTGTAAGAAGGATGTCATTATATTTGTTCCGCTATCTTGGAGTAATATTTCCCAATGATGCCCGAAGGATTAATATTCGTTTTGGATCGCATAGCAATATCCTCAATATTTATATAAATCATCCGGATAATTTCTATCTCCTTGTGTGCTCAAATCGTGTAAAGCTGCGAGTAATATTGCAGACAGGACAGGTAGAAACACCGCCAATCCGAGCGCAACCCAGATCAACACCAATCCAAGTTCTGACCCACGCGGCCACAAGAGCAATATGCCGAATAGAAATATGCCCAGTTTCAAAATTCTTTCCCAATTCGAGCTCAGGTACTCGAATCGAGGTACCCCAATTCGCTGACCTATCAGCGTAATCAGTAAACCAACACATAAGCCAAGGACAACTTCAAACCATTGGATTAAAGTCACGGGTTGATGTGACTGCCAGGCTGTGAAAATGAAAAGGGCGAGAAGGATAAAGAATGGAAGCCTGTTATCCAATCGAGCAGGAGTAATTGTTGCTTCGTTATCCCCCAGTCGGGTGTAGTGAAATTCAACAAAAACAATCACACTGATCAATACTGCAGCAATGGGTGAAGTATTAAGTGCAAGTGCTATCCAATAAGCCAGGTATACCTGCCCTAATAAGATCCAACTCCCAGATTTTGGAGGCACCTTTTTGATCACAGCAATTGAAATAATAGCCAGGGCAATCCCTACCCCAGCCCCACTAAACAGGCTGCCGAAATAAAGTTTCGCATCTTCCAACGGAATGGAGGTCTCCACAAGGAGGAACACCAGGGTTAGAGTCCCTATAACTTCCAGTGGATTAAAAATCTTCTCTCTGCTGGACATTTGCCAAAACATACTGGCAGCGATAATTCCAAAGAAGATTCCCCTGATTAAGGGCAAGTCTCCGATGAAGACGGTGATTAATCCAAGGCATATAGCAGTTATTATCCACAGGAAGATTTCTCTCACAGGAAAATTCCATGTGATATTGAGCCAATTCAGGGCATTCTGCCATAAAATCCAGGGAAGAACCAACGCCAGGATTAGATCCCAAGGGATCTTAACGCTAACAATAGGGGGCAATAATACCAACAACAAACCTCCAACAATAAAATAGAGGCTGGACTTATGCCTGCCTTGAAGGTCAACCAGCAGGAAGATTAGGAGCAAAAGGAGAAAGAGAGCATGTTCATAGCCAGCCATTTATTTACTCCAGATAATGGCGTCTTACCATACCTGCGATATAAACTTCGTGTTTGCGCATGATACATTCCATCATCTTTTATATATCGTCAATCGACCAATCGCATCTCCAATCATAAGAAGATCGGTATCCAGACGAACCTGTTTCAATATCGAGTTTATTATTTTGTGAAGAGAAATCAGGATCGATTCCCATCAGTGGATTCACGGATCAGCAACTTCGGCTGAAGCACTACCCTGCGTTCGGGGAGTAACTGTCCCTCTATCTCAGTGACTAACATCTTTACCAACTGACGGGCAATGTCATAAACTGGAATATCCAGTGTAGTTAGTGGGGGTTCAGTATATCTAGATGCCTGCACACCATCAAATCCAGCCACCGCTAATTCAAGGCCAATCTGAAAACCTAATTCGTGTGCTGCATGCAGTACCCCGAACGCAGTTTCATCATTGATGCAAACGATCGCATCCGGAGGATCTGGAATTGAAAGCATGCGCTTCGTTGCAAGATATCCCCCTGAACTGGTCAGGTCACCCACCACGACCAACATGGGATCATAAGGAATTTCGGCTATCTCTAACCCCTGGCGGTAACCATCGAGTTGATCTGCTTGGATCTTCAATTCAGAAGGTCCACCAAGATAAGCGACTCGCTGAAAACCGTGCTCCACCAAATACGTCACTAATTCTAACATGCCCCCCAGCCGGTTGATTTCCACTCTTGCAAAATCAAATCCATCCAGCGTGTTTCCCAGGGCTGTGAATGAAACGCCTTGTTGTGCGAGATACTGCACCCGCCAGTCGTGCAGGTGTAAATGCGTGAGAATAAATCCATCGACCTTACGGCCCTGCACCCAACTTTGGTAGATGTGCTTTTCTGGTTCTTCACCAGGCGGGGCAATGGATATGACTAGATCATATGGGTGAAGGGATGTTTCATCACCCAATCCAGCAATGAATTCAGAAAAGAATGGGTCAGCGAAGCGAGGTGTGGGGGCTGGCAGGATATAACCAACTGCATCTGCTTTTTTTCGTCGTAGCTGCCGTGCAGCCTGGTTTGGGACGTAGCCCATTTCCTTGGCTGCCAGGATCACTCGCTGCCTGGTTTCATCCGAGATATCTGGATATCCATCCAAGGCGCGTGAAACCGCCCCAATAGATAACCCCAATTTTTTCGCAATATCTCGAATAGTGACAACCATACCAATACCTATGTTTACTGAAACGTTTCAGTAAACTATATTATAATTGATTAATTTGGTTGCGTGAATAAGTTTCCGAGCTTAATAATGCGGTTGATAATCTTTGAGGCAGTAAAAGGGTGAGGAGGAGCAGGTGAAACGGATCAAGGTCGGATGATTAGATATTCTGCAGGAACCCAACCAGTTTGGTTCAATAGGTTTCGTACCTCGATCCATTCACGATTATTAAACGTCTCTCGTCGATATAGGATCATTACCGGTGTATTCTCAGGTAAATAAGTAATGATAATTCCCCCCGGGGACTCCCTCAGATTTATGCCTGATCCGCCTGGTGTAGAAATATAAGCTAAAACTGGTGTAGGTGTGAATGTTGGTGTTGGTGAACTCGTTTGGGTCAATGTAGGATTTGAAGTATTGGTCGCAGCAGGAGTAAGTGTCGTTGTTGGCCATGGAGTCTGAGTTTTGGTGGGGGTGAGACTTGGGCCTGGAGTTGGAGTAAGTGTTGGAGTGAATGTCGGTGTAATAGTCGGTGGTACAAGCGGATCCAATTTCGTGGTTGGTATGATGATCAGCTGGATTGCAGTTGTCTGCTGTAAGTGACCCGCAATTGCTTTTTGTAAATTGACTACTTGAAGATAGCTAGGTTGGCGCGAAGTACGGACAGTGATTACCAGGTGTAATGTGGAATTGCTCGAATCTATACTTACATCCACTAATTGTGCATCAGGTAGCGCTGATATCTGTGCAGCCACGGTCGTACGCACTTCCTGCAATTTATGCGCTTGCCCAACAATCCGGAGGGTCAAGATCACTAAAGGTATTGCTGTAATTAACACCATACCAGCAGAAAATATCAGGCTGCGTGGAATGCGGTGCCAGGTGTTTTCCAGGTGAACGGGACGAAACCCCAAGGCAAGAAAGACAAGAATTCCGGCAAAAGATATTGCTGCTAGGTTGGTGAAAAATAGAAGCCCTGCTCCAAAAACAACGTTCGAATCCCCAAGTGAAATTCCAATACCAATGGTGCATAACGGAGGCATCAAAGCAGTCGCAATGGCAACACCGGGAAGTGCTGCCGAGAGCCTTGGTTGGGCAAGGGCGTAGGCTGCTGCTGCGCCACCGGCCAATGCAATTCCAAGGTCAAACGGCGTTGGTCGTGTACGTGCAAGTATTTCTTGCGGCAGTTCTATTAGCATGTCAAATGGTAATATCTTGGCTACCCAGCCCAATATAGACGATAGCACAATAGCTAACAAGATTCCTTCAATTAATGCGACTAAGGCATGCTGAAACATGCGTCGTTCACCAGCTATCGACGCCAGCGATAGTCCTAGAATGGGGGACATCAATGGGGCAACCAGCATAGCGCCAATGATTACTGCCGCTGAGTTAATCAATAAGCCAAAAGTAGCAATGCTGCATGAGAGAACAACCATTAAGAAAAAATCAAATCCAGGCGATGATGCCTGTTCGAGTTCCTTTAAAACTTCTATTCGTTGTTCTGGTGATAATGGACGTATCCACTGACGAATCTTCATTGTTATATTCTAATTTTGATATCCGATTTTTAGTTACCAAATTCTATCATCTCATTTTCAATATCGCATAATAAAACAACAAGCTTTTCGATAGTAATTGCACAACTGATAGAACAAGCCTGGTAATGCCTATACTATTAAACGAAAGATTTCGACAATGTTTTTCCAAGACTACCAACGAGATGCAATTTTTTGTGCGATCATTTATAGAACAATATCCCCAAATGCTGAAAACCTTGCAGAGCCTTTTCCAGGTGGCAACAGATACGATTTTCGGGAAAAGACATTTGAATACTCAATATAGCCAGCCTGGGACATAAAGATTCGTCGGGTAAGTTGAGCAAAATGTGGATTATGCCGAAAGGAATGCCTCCACCAATCGATTAAATACTTCTGGATTCTCCAAGTTCATTGCATGACCTGCCATTGGAATAATTTTGGCTTCAGCAAACGGAACACAACGCAGGAGCTCGGCCTTGTGTCGTAGTGTACTCTTTGAATCGTACTCACCGTTGAGAACTAATGTGGGACAAACAATCCTATCCAAAGGCAGTATGTCAAAACTATAAATAGCTTCCCAGATTTTCATGAACTCGTTATCATCCGTCTGATCCATACACCTTTCAACATTTTCACGAATGCCTTTACGCGTCCCAAGCCAGTTCTTTCCCCATAGGTGCCCCGCTAGCCAAAGCGAGAAGCGGGTGAAACGTTTTACACCCAGGGCGCGAATAACAAACTGAACTGCCCACTTAGGCATCAGCACATAGCGCAGCAGCTTCTCGTTCTGGGTCAGGCTGGCTGAGACAGAAGTGCTGACAAGGATCAAAGCCCTGGGCGACCCTGGATTGTGGACAGCATATGCCTGGGCGATCACCCCACCCATAGAAATACCGCAGAGAATTGGCGACTTAATATCCAGAGCTTCCAGCAAGGCGGTCAGATCTTCCGCATAGGTTGAAATGGTGTAATGAGTTAAATTAGAAGGGCCGGTTCGACCATTTCCCCGCAGGTCATAGCGCAGAGATCGATACTGAGATGAGAAATATTGCCACTAGGGCTCCCACAGGTTCGCATCAGCGAAAGCACCATGGATAAAAACCTGAGAAGCACCCTCTCCAGCCTGTTCATAGTAATGATCTAAATCGTTAATAAATATTTTTGGCATCCTTTGCCTGCCTGACTATGAATAGACCGATCATGTGTTTACCGCCAAGTTTAAAGCCTGCTTCCAACTCAATCTGGGAGAGATTATACTCATCAAGCCTTACAAATCAATTCTACAATAAGAGAATCAAATTCAATCAATCTAAAGCAAGTGATCTTATGCCGGATGGTGAGTGAGTATCATACTCGGCTAATAACACCAGGGAAACAATAACTTGATAACAAGCTAACATTAGGACCAGACATAACTGATGTTATTTGGGTTTACCAAGCCATTGACAAGAACTTTAGCAATAAGTATAAACTTACTGAATTTTCATCCTCATATGCTATGCCGAAGAACAGTACTTATTGCTACGCTATAGAGAGGCGGATACTA
Organism: uncultured Chloroflexia bacterium; assembly: GCA_963822175.1. Classification (GTDB taxonomy): domain Bacteria; phylum Chloroflexota; class Anaerolineae; order Anaerolineales; family UBA4823; genus FEB-25. The sequence goes on from CAWGGJ010000011.1 coordinate 18,669, forward strand.
AATCTGCAAACACATCGGGGCATTTTGGTTAAAAAGGAGTTGATTATGGTCGAAAAAATCAAAGATGTACAACCCCCTCGCGGCTTGGCACGCCTGGGTTGGCGGGCACCGATCTGGTTCTATCGCTTAGGACTGGGTAGTTTGCTGGGCGGACGCTTCGTGCTCCTCAACCACATCGGGCGAAAAACAGGGAAGCCACGCCAGGCAGTTTTGGAAGTGATGCAACAAAACCAGGAGACTGGGGCTTATGTAGTGGCTTCGGGCTTTGGCGAAAAATCTGATTGGTATCAAAATGTGATGGCCCACCCGGATATTTCTCTCCAGGTGAAAAACAAACGTATGACCGCTTATGCTGAGCGCCTGCCACTCTCACAAGCCACCGAAGTTATGCTCGATTACAACCGCCATCATCCGACTGCCCTACGTTCCCTCGCTGGCATCCTCGGTTACCGCACCGATGGCAGTGAAACTGACGTGCGCTTTCTTGCGGGTGTTATTCCAATTGTGGCACTAAAACCCATAGATAGTGAATATAGCCAGTCAAAGGGCTAATCCAAATTCATTATGGCATGCCATCCACAGTATGATCAACCTCTGGAAGGAACATTCAGCGCTTAGTGAACGTGACCTTGTTTGAGACGATACTTGTTCATACTCAATCCTGGCTTTTTCACGAAGATCAAATACGAAGAACTTTTACTTATCCACAACCTGAGCCCTGAGACTACTGAAATAGTCCCGTATATAAAAAAGACGTTTCGTTCTTAAAAGACCTTATATCGGAGCTGACTTACCTTATTAACGACATTCAATTACACCTAAATATGATGCCTTATCAATCTATCTGGATAAAACTATAGAAAGAGAAGGATTATACAATCAAAAGCATCCTTTCCTATCCATATCTACTCCCAATCTACCCAAATGGGTTCTGCATTGTCTGGGATTAGTGTATAGGCTTGGCCGATTGAGATGCCGCGCACCTTACAAATAATAGTAGCCAATGCAAGCCCATGTGAGCTGATTAATACCTTACTTACAGGATAAAGACGAGCAATGTCATCCAATGCTGTATAGACTCGTGTGGCAACTTCCCCTACCGTTTCGCCATTGGGTGGTCGTACATTAATGGGATCTACAATACGCTCCTGCCATAACCCCGCATAACGGGCTTTGATCTCATCCGCGAGTTGACCTTCCCATTCACCCTGATCGATCTCGCGCAGACGCGGCTCAAGTGTGACAGGTAAATCAATGACAGATGCAATGATTTCGGCAGTTTCTCTTGCACGCTGCAGGTCGCTGGTAAAAATCGCAGCGAAAGACTGACCTAATAATTGTTGAGCAAGCAGGTGCGCCTGGGCTCGACCATTCTGGTTGAGTGGCACATCGCTTTGACCATGATAGCGTCCTACGAGGTTCCAATCAGTTTGACCATGTCGGACAAGGCAAAGATGGCTCATTCTTTACCACGCTCTGTATAAGCTTGTAAACTTGCCATTGGCGGACGTTCTTTTTCTGCAATCTCCTCAACGATGAGAGAGTAACCTCCATTAGCATAACGAATTAACTTCATCGTCTTATTGACATCCTCTATGATGGAACGCTCATAGCGTGCTTCGATTTTTCTCATAACCGTCTGGATAATAGCAAAAGACATCTTACTCAATGCCTCTAATTCCTGATTATGATGGATACGTACCAGCAAATCCACTTGTGCAATGGAGCGCAAACCATAGCGTTCAAATATATCGATGAGAAGGCCTGTTTCCACACCATAGCCTGAGAAGAAAATTGCCCCTTCGAGAGACTTGCGCCGACCTGCATACTCCCCCGATAGCGGCTGGATGACACCAGAAAGTTCGGGGTAAAATAGGTTCAAAAGTGGACGTGCAGTTAATTCAGTGACGCGTCCGCCTCCGCCTGCCTGGACTTTATTTCCAACCCTGAGTGGCCGCCGGTAGAAGCCTTTGACAAATTGGATGTTTGGGTTAAGCAAGAGGGGACCTATGATTCCGTAGATAAAACGTGGGTGAATATTCACAATATCTGTATCGATCCATGCGATGATATCGCTTTTAGTAACTAATAGGCTCTTCCAAAGGGCTTCACCTTTTCCCAATCGTGCACCCAATTCAGGTAATAACTGCTGGTGTATGTAGATTGGTATGCCAAGCTCTTTGGCAATTTCGCGTGTACGGTCTGTCGAGTTCGAATCGATTAACACGATCTCGTCCAGTAGAGGCACATCATCCATCAAGGCTTTTTTTATGGTAGTAATGACTTTGCCGACCGTTTTCTCTTCGTTCAAAGAGGGCATGGCTAGACTGATCGTCGAACCTTGTTTCTCCTTGAGCTTCATAAGTTGCCTTAGATCATTGAACTCTTCTGCGTGGAATGTGTTTTCTGCAAACCATTGATCCACTAAAATCGAGATCGCTTGAACGCCCACGCTTTCATCAAACATCGACTCTGATATTGGGCGTTGGGCTTTAACAACCATCACCGTTGAGTGTGACTCGCGCAATAACATGTCAGCCACTGAACCAATGGACGATCTCCCAATATCTTTACCTGCGGTAGCCCCTAAAACTACAATGTCATAACGATTCGATTCTTCCAGTATTGTCTTGGCGACATCCTCAGTAACAATTGAATAAAGGTTCACTTCAGGGAGTTGGCGTAGAATATGTTTCAAACCCTTAAAAGGCGCATCATTTACTGCAGTCGGCAGGGCTAAATGCAGTACATCCAATTGCTCAGGATCTAATCGTATACCTACCTGAAATGCCAGTTCTGCATATGGACCACCACGCACTGCGATCAGAGTTCGATTACATTTGATAACAGCGCTTCCTCGTACTATGGCTATATTGCAAAGGGAATTGGATAGAAGGTCTGTTATTGAAATTCCACAAGAGGTATTTCCATCTTTCCACTCAATCATCAATAGATCAGGCTTCTCTTGAGTTATGACACGTTGTAAGTCACTCCAAGGTGTCTCTGATACAATCACAGTGGCTTTAAATCGTATGGTAGGGTTGCTTAGGGATAGCAAGCGTTTGCGGATCTGTCTGGCAATTTGCGCACCTGGGCTGATTGGTTCTCCAGCTGGAATTGGTACCACTCCAACTAAAACGATCTCATCAGCAATGTTTTGTGCCAGGCTAAACAAGATTTGTTCATCAAAATCAATTCCTATTGGGATAAGCACGGTTTTAAAAATTCGTGATATCTTGTTCATATTTTCACCTCCTTAAGTAATGGGGCAATACACGTGATGTAGATCGAGTCCCAGGAATAGATTTGCTTTGCACGGCGTGCCCAACGCGAGGTAGCCTCGCTTTGCAATCTATCTGCGATCATTCCCGCGATCGAATATGGATCTGCATTGAGTTCGAAGTAAGTGACATCTTCACCGCCTAATTCATGAAAAACGGGAAGATTCGCACAGAAGACAGGAATGGAGCTGACTGCCGCCTCGATGAGGGGGATGCCAAATCCCTCTTCTCGGCTCGGGAACAATAATGCATCAGCCAGCCGATAGAAATCAGCGATGACGGCATCGGGGATAAACCCGGGTGTTAGCTCGGCCAGGAAGTGTGCAGCACCTTCAAGATTTAGGTTCCTCCGTAAATTAAGTAACTTCTCCTTGTATATGGCATTGGTGGGATTATGTGGTCCCTCCGGTCCTGTGACGAGCAATACAGCATGCGGATATAAATTCCGCATTTCTGCAATCACTCTCAAAGCTAATTCGATATTCTTGCGCGGTGTCAGGCGCACAGGCAATAGGAACAATGGGTCAGCCTGAATCAAGTTTAGTTGCTCAACCAGCTGGACAGTTTGTGGTTCAAATTTAAAGAAAGTCTTCAAGTCCACACCATTGGTGATAACCCGGATGTCCCCTTCCAAGATACCGTTAAGCTGACTCAACTGCTGGCGCCGAAATTCTGAAACAGCTACATGCACGGCACCGGGCCACTGGTCGCAGAGCAAATTCCAAGGATAACCGTTGTGCAAATCATTTCGATAGCGCGGTGTGGCCCAGGCCAGATCATGATGCCATAAGATGAGCTTGGGGAAACCAGGCAGGGTATATAACTCTTGGATGGCAGCGGTAAGAGCCAGGTTTTTATGCAAAGAGACGACATTGTGAGCAATCAGTAAATCGTAATCATTTATTTCAGCCAGCAAATCGTCTTTGATTTCTTCGCGGAGCTTATCAAAAGCCGGGGTATATTTACCCTTATCAAGGAGTGTTTTCACGGTCATGACTTCAGGATGCCTCGAATTTAGCTTGGGAAGAATATGTACCTCGACGTTTCCATTAAAGGCTTCACCACGCCCTGCCATGATGGTTACTTCATGGCCAAACTTTGCCATCAGGATTGCATGATGTGCGAGAACACTCTCAACACCCCCAACAATGGGTGGGGCACTGTAATGCAACAATACAATCTTCATACGGTTTCTCCAAAGCAGTCAGCAATGAGGAGCGTTAACCTACGTTCCAGCATGGTGAATGAATAATAACGGCTTGCAAGCTTATAATTTTGTTCAGCGTATTGCTCAGCTTCTTTCGGATGGGTAAGTAAATGACGTGCGTGCTCCAGTGTCGCGTCACTGATATAACCATCGAATTCGACAACTTTAAAACCTTTTGGCTTGATATCTGCTTCGTAGATCGAATAATTATTAACGACTATAGGACGTTTGTAATAGATGGCCTCGAGAAATGCATTTCCAAAACCCTCTATAGACGATGGATATGTCACCAAATCCGCCTGCGGATATATATCTCCGAGTACATAGATTTTTCGCCCATCAGGGGTTATAGCTCGTTTATCCCCGACAATGGCTGACTCAAAATTGACTGTTACATCTAAAAGGGCAGCAAACTCGCGCACACGCTTTTCATAATCTGTTCCCTCGTCACCCGCAGCATGAGTGATGATCAACTCTGCCGGTAATCCAAGCCGCCGTGTTAATTCGATGGCATGCTCGATACCCTTACGCTGGATGATTCTGGTGGGTTGGAGAATTAAATATTGGTTGGGTGCCACTCCGAGATCCTGGCGAGCCGAGCGAGCATAATCGTCCAAGGGGGGAGGTGGAGAATCGAAATCCATAACATTGGGGATAACCATCCCGGCGATCCCAATTCGTGATGCCAGTTGGTGTTCCTGCACAGAGTTTATTACCACGTGCCGAATAGAGGGCAGTGTGGGAGGAAAAGCTGCTCCTAGATAATCATGAACCGAGTTATTCAAGAAACGCTGGCGCTCCCAAGAAAAATCATGATGATGGGCAATTGCAGGATAACCTGTCTCTGCAATGAACTCGGTGATTGCCAGCCCAAGTGGTAGATTGATCGGAATGGAAAGAGCATTCTCAATAATTAAACCTTCCAAATGATACTGTTGAACAAATTTATACAGATGCTCCTTGAGGAAATCCTTTAAATCCTGAATTTGTTTGGTAATTTGTGCAGGACGAATATAAACCGAGAAATAATCCTGATGTAATTCTTTAATTTCAGGGTGTTTATTGGACCTTTTGTGCATTTCTCCCCAATTGCCAGTATAAACAACCTGGTTGATGGCATCAATAATTGGGTGACGATAAAAGGCTTCAGGGACCAGGTAACTTTTATCCTCCGGTCGGTCACACTCTCCGCAAAAGTAAAAACACACATGTCCCAGGCGTTCTAGCACAGAAGCCCACTTGGCACTTTCCAGTGATACTCCATCAGTACCCGCGAACCGAGTTGAGATAAAACCAATTCGCCTTGAGGGTGTCATATTTTTACCTCCTTATCAATAAAATTATCCCCTTTATAAACTGATCACCTTCATCACAGAAGGAGGTGCTGTATATAGTAAAATATCTATATCATGTCTACTTTTTATACCACAGAATTAAGCAATATTTATGGTGCTGATCTTGCTGCTCATGTGGCACTTCGATTACAGAATCTTGTGGAGCAATATCGACCACGGATTCCAAACCCGATGGAGACTCGCTTAACCGAACATGACGCTTTCCTGATCACCTATGCTGATCAGGTTTGCCGATCTGGTGAAAAACCTTTAAAAACGCTGGGAGAATTTTGCAAAACCAATCTACACGATCGAATTAGCGGGATGCATATACTGCCTTTTTTTCCTTGGTCATCCGACGATGGTTTTTCTGTTATGGATTATCGCTCGGTTGATCCTTCTCTCGGAAATTGGCAGGATGTGGAACAAATAGGGGATTCCTTCCGCCTCATGGTGGATGGTGTGATAAATCATGCCTCGGTGCAAGGTGATTGGTTTCAGGCTTTTTTAAAGGATGAGCTGCCGTACCGTAATTACTTTCTGACTATGGATGAGAAAGCTGACTTGTCGCTGGTCGTTCGACCACGCGCCTTACCATTGCTGACTGATTTTATAACCACCGCCGGTAAGCGGCATGTCTGGACCACTTTCAGTGCCGATCAGGCTGATTTAGATTACCACAACCCCGGAGTTTTATTGGAAATCATCGATATTTTATTGATGTATGCTGAGCATGGGGCACAATTCATCCGCCTCGATGCAATTGCTTATCTGTGGAAAGAGATTGGTACAACCTGCATCCATTTACCCCAGACCCATGCTATCGTTCAACTGATGCGCGCAGTTTTGGATGAAATTGCTCCTCATGTATACATCATCACCGAGACCAATGTCCCCCATACGGATAACATCTCGTATTTCGGGGATGGCTTATAACGAAGCACAGCTGGTTTATAACTTTGCCCTTCCTCCACTTGTGCTTCATACTTTCCGCACAGGGGATTCGTCTATTCTCTCACAATGGTCTTCTAAACTGGACCTGCCTTCTGAACGAACTACTTTCTTCAACTTTCTCGCTTCTCATGATGGTATTGGGCTAAATCCGGCTCCGTGGAATCCTTTCACCCACTGATACTGATGCATTGGTCGATCAGACTTTACAACACGATGGCTTAATCTCATACAAGCAAAATCCGGATGGTACACAAAGCCCGTACGAGCTAAATATCAATTACTTTGATGCTCTCTCTGATCCAGATGGTGATGAGCCACTTGACCTACAGATCGATCGTTTCATGGCAGCTCAGGCCATCATGTTGTCCCTGCGAGGGGTTCCTGGGATATATTTCCACAGCCTATTTGGTTCGCGTAATTGGTGCGAAGGCGTGCAAGCCACCCATCATAACCGGTCTATCAACCGTCAAAAACTGGAGCTGAATAATCTTGTGGAGGAATTGGCAGACCAAACCTCACTCAGGTCACAAGTCTTTAATCGTTTTCGCTGCTTGCTGTTGCTCCGTGCTTCCTCGGCTGCGTTTCATCCAAACGGCGCTCAAGAGATCCTGGATATAGATCGAGGTATCTTTGGCGTGCTGCGCACTTCTCCCGATGGCAGGCAACGTATGCTGTGTCTTCAAAATGTTACTTCACAGCCGCAGGCGGTTTCCGTACACAACACGACTAGAGCCCTTGCGCCATATCAAACATTGTGGAAGCCTATGCCAAACGCTCAATAAAAAATCATTACCCAGCAGTTCCTTACTTGTGCAGGCTAAATTATATAAAAACCTCGATCCTGACGGATGCGTGTATAAATCTCTAACGTTCATGCAAGCTGAAGCAGCATCCTTCATGGATTATTTTAGTCTTATTTTTCCACTCCCTAGGAATAATGTCTCTTGGTTATAACCCCTAGACTATCTCTAATATTCTGAGGACGTACCATCACAAGCTTTAGCAGGTTAAGTAAGCCGGGCAGGGGTTTGCGGTAACAAGAATACAATTCGCGGTAATGGGTTTCCCTGCGCTCTGCTCAGGTTGCCGATTTGGAGTCGCTGAGGCTGGTATCGCAGAGTGTGTTGCATTGACATCATTTCGCATTCTCTCTATACACATTATAAAAATTTTGACTGGCTTTGTCACTTTTTTGTAAAAGGTGTACCATAACAAGCAAGCCTCTTTATATCAATCCATTGTGCCGATTCTGATTAACCATAAATGGACCTTTGACATGGTGGTGTGGAAGTGCTGACCAAAGCATGGTCAGCCTAATTGCCGATCTATTCAACGAAAGATGTGGATCAATTGTCATGAAGGGGCTTGTGTAGAGATTAATGAGAAAAATTGCCGGTAGGCAGATTCCTTACCTAATGCCAACACAATAGGCTTTCCCCATCAGCACACTTCAACTTATTTCCACTTTTGCATAGAGACCTCTGTTGTTGCCTCTAATGATTGCAGTATCCTCGATGGTAAAACCATCAGTGAAGTAGATATCCTCGGGGTATGCTCCGACTATGGCGGTCATATTTCCAGCTTCGACAAACACCCATCGTTGTGTTCGATGATTTGTTGCGTGGTCTTGCCTTCCTCAAAAGATCCCAATAATGGTAAAGATATTTGTTTGGAGAGTTAAGGATGGGGTGATTAAAGAACCGATTACCAGCCTGCATCCCTTGCTTTGGAACTGGATCCCCCCTGGGGGCTGAATGAAAACCAATGAATAGATTCGCCCAGATGGGGTAAACCTAGATCGAAAGATTATACTCAGTTTTTAGAAATGAAAAATTTCTGTTAAGCAGCCTGACTTAAGCAATATAACGCCAAATGATATTTGACACAGGATAATTACCCTGGCTGAGTGCTGGTAGTAGATTTATTTCCCAACTTTCCGCGGAAAATAATCAATAACGACAAATTTCTCATTCACCTTAGACAGAATATATGTTCTATTTTGTGATATGATAATGATATGGAATAAAACAAAACGCTCCGCAGTGTGTGACCACTCGGAGCGATGACCAGGCCAGCGGACGGCCAAGTAAGGTGATTATACCCCTAATATTTTAGCCGTTCGCAGCTGCGAATGGCTTTTATTATGAGGAGATCAATGAGGGATAAGATTGATCATGGAAGGATCGACTGGATCGAGATTATACAGGTAGGATTCATCCTTGAGGATATGGCTGAGATCGATCCTTTCACTAGCTGGTTTACCAAACGGATATTTATGCGTGATTTACTAGATGCAAACAATGAAATAATAACAATAAGACAACCTGTTATTGGTCCTTATCAAAACGTTATTATTACTTGTACCTATAAAGATAAAAAACTTGAATTATTCAATTTTTATCCTAACCGATTAAGCAATAACCGGTTTAAAATGTTTGTCTCATTGAGCTTTCATGAAGCACTTGAAAAGAATGTGATTTGGGAATTTTTCAGAGACATCATGATCGAGCTTGCGAATGATTACCCAGAGATCCATAGGACTGTGATTAATTATGATTTCATAGGCCCCAGTCAACCTTTGAATGAAAAGCAGAGGGAAGATTTATTCGGAACTGATGATAAATCCAATAACAATAAAATTGCTCCCAATCGCACGGGGGATCTAGATAAATGGAAAGCAGTTTGGAAACATATTGAACGAAAGAGGTGGCTTGCTATGGGGATGTCCCCAGCGACAATTCATGAGTTTTTAGAAAAAGATCACAACAGAAAGGAATTTCATGGAACAGTATTTAGTGTTGACACTATTGAGAAAATAATTAAGGCTGGACGTGCAGATGAACTTTCCTGAAACTTCCCGAAACTACTCTCTAACTTCCTGAAACTTTGGGATATATACATTTTTTTGGCCCTACAATCTACAGTGATTGAAGGGCCTTTTGTTGTTTGTTGAATGGAGGTAGTTATGCCCCAAGTAACAATCATTTTAAAACCGTCCGAAAAAGACGCCTTGATCCTTTTAGCTGATCAAGAACGGAGGCGGTTACAGGACCAGGCTGCATTGATTGTTATATCAGAACTTCAACGGCGAGGATTGATAGAACCATTAGAAACAACGGAACACTCAAATAAAGGCGAAATAAAACCACTCATAATTGCAGGCGGTAAATAATGGCTAACTATTACCCAGCATTAATTAATCATACATTACCTGAAATCAAAACCATACTACGAGCCGATGAAGTGGCTTGTTATCTCGATATTAGCAAGAGTTCTGTTTTTCGCTTGAGTCAGAAGGGCAAAATACCAGCCAGGTGCTTTGGATACAGTGTACGGATTCTACGGGTTGATATTCTGGTCTTTGAGAATGGAGCCGGGATCAGGCCGGCAATCACCAGGATGGTGACCAACATGGGTAAAAAAAAGCCCCCGATCTTGTGTGTGTGGGGGGCAGGAGGAGTACCAGCCGGGTAATCCTCAATATCTGGTGCGATTTAATTCTAACACTCCCCGGCGGAAAGGCAAGGGCGAATGTTCAAATAATAAAAAGGTCAACATCAACTATCAAACAAAATCGAAAATTTTAAGGAGAATAATATGAACCAAGATTTTCAAATACCCAAAAAGATATTTTTGTTGATTCCAGCCGGAACTTATCGCGCTACAATCACCGGCTTGGAAAAAGCGGTCGGCGTCTATGGTGAGCAGGTCAAAATCACTTTCCACGTTTTGACCGATGACGTGGACTATACAGATGGATCGGTGGATCTCCTGGCTTGGTGTTCAACCAACTATTCGGAAAAGAGCAAGTTATTCCGTTGGGCCAGAGCTGCGTTAGCCGGCGATTTTGATCCGTCCGCAGACTTCCAGGCTGCGAAGTTAATCAACAAAAGGGTGCTGATCAATGTAGAAAAGAATGTGAGCGCTAACGGTGGAGAGTTTAACAAGATCGTCGATATTATGGCGGTCCCTCGTGGAAAGGACAATAGTACAGCCGCAACTCCTGATCCTGATCTGGCTATACAAACAAAGACGGGTGCATCGACACTGCCAAAACAGCTCATACCACCAGAACCACCGGCACCACCGGATGATACCATCCCGTGGTGAGATGATCGGAGGGGTGCATCAAGGTGCATCCCTCCCAGTTGAATAATGTTCATGGACAATAACAAGTTTTCAAAACTTCGGTTCTATGCTAACAAAGGTTGGCCGATCTTCCCAGTTACCTGGTTGATCAATGGGGGATCATGCAGCTGTAGGGAAAAAGAATGCAAGCATCCTGGAAAACATCCATTCATCCCGGGTGGTTACAAAATTGCCACAACAGACCATGACAAGATCAATGAATGGCATACAAAATATCCGCAGGCAAATTGGGCAATGGCCACTGGCAGCACCAATCAAGGTGGTGCAGGCATTTTTGTGGTTGATATTGATCCCAGGCATGGCGGTGATATTACCTGGGATATGCTTCGAAATGAGCATCCGGAACCCATCGAGACTGTGACGGTAACAACTGGTAATAAGGGCTCCCACCTATACTTTCAATATCCCCCCAATGGATGCGTCATCAAATGTGGAACGGACGTCCTGGGTGCTGGCATTGATATTAAATCCAATGGGGGGCTGATCATTATTCCCCCATCCGTGACAAATCAACCTTATATTTTTGAGCTCAATCCAAGTGAGACCCCTGTAGCACCCGCCCCTGATTGGATAGTGCAGCTGGTGCAGGACCCACCCAATGAAGAAAGAACCGATCACCAGGCACCCCCAGAAGAGGAAACAGAAGCGGGGGCGTTCCTGCTCGAAGATGCCCATCGGGCACTGAATGCCCTCAAGAAAGAACGGGCAGACAATTACCAACAATGGCTGGAGGTTGGTATGAGCCTGTTTAGCCTGGGACAAGCGGGGTTGATCGCCTGGGATACATGGTCAAAACAGTCTGACAAATATGAACCCGGTGCATGCGCTCAAAAATGGGTTACCTTCAGCCCGGCGCTCGGAGACGCTAATAAAATTGGTTTTGAAAGTTTACTGCGCTGGGCAGAAGAGGATGGCGCTGCACCGTTTATTCGCCCAGCCCCCAAAAAACCCAAACCCAGCCACTACATGAAAGCATTAGCAGCTCAGGGGTATACGTTCGCTGTAAACGATATGAACGATATGATCTACGTGAACGGCACCCGTATGAGTGACCTGCACATGGCCAAGATCATGACCGGCCTGCGTGAATACGAATACAAGGGTAAAGATGTAGCACTGGACGTCATGGCGTCTATGGGGATGGAGCATATGTTTCACCCGATCCGGGATTACCTCAATTCCTTGGTTTGGGAAGGATCCAGAGAAGAGCACTGGGAGACTATTGACTGGATCAGCGCCTTGGCCTCATATTTTGTTGATCGTGATCAGCTATTCCCTATCCTGCTGCGTAAATGGTTGGTAGGTGCTGTACAGCGGGTGCTCGGTCCCAGGAAAGGGCAGCAACACCCCATGTGGGTTCTGGATGGTAAGCAGGGCATCGGAAAGAGCCGTTTTGTTTGGTGGCTGGGGAGCCCACTGCCAGCTTTCTATATTCAAAATGCTATCAACACAGAGGACAAAGATTTTCTGATTATGTTATGTAGCAAATGGGTCTGGGAGGTGGAGGAGCTGGGCAGCACTATCCGCAAGGCAGATATTGAAGCCCTTAAGGCATTCATATCGAAAGAGATCATCAATGTTCGTAAACCCTATGGGCATGATGAAATCGTCAAGCCTGCTACTGCGTCATTCATTGGCACAATCAATTCATCAGGTGGCTTCCTGGCAGATCCAACTGGTAGCCGGCGTTTTCGGTGCTGTACACTTACTGAGATCGACTGGAAATACAGCCGGGATATTGATGTTAATCAGGTATGGGCGCAAGCCGTGGCACTGTTCAAACATGGTGAAACTTTTGACCTGGATCCGGAGACTGAAAAGCAAATCATTGCTGTCAATACCCAGTATGAGATTGATGATCCCATTGCGTTCGACTTATTCAGCACATTCAACTGCGTGAAAGACGAAAAAGACAAATATACAGCCACAGCCCAAATCATCAGCCGGTTGCGTACCGATGGCAAGATAATGGGCGGCAATGATATGCTGGTAGCTCAGCGGATCTCAAATGTATTGACTCGTCTGGGGTTCGAGAGGGATCATGTCAGAGTAAATGGGCAAACTGCCCGTGTGTGGCGGGGAGTATGGTTAAAGACATGATAAGTGTGCCAGGTGTGCCAGGTGTTTACCAAGACTTTTTTAAATTTATTTTTTTAAAAGGTTATCAAAAAGGTGGCACACCTGGCACACCTCCAGGAGCAAGGTGCAAATATGCCCGGTACTAGAATGTAATCGAACCTGAAGAGGATGCGGAGAATGAAAAACGAGATCATTGACTTTATTAAAAATCATCCATGCACATCGTTTGTGGAGTTGGAGCGGTTTATATCGGGCTTTTCAGGTGAATTAGGTTTATTTTTGGGCGAAGATGATTACAACATTTTATTATGGACTGTCTCTGTGGAAGCGGCAGATGCACTCAAAGAATTACTGCAAAAAGAAGTAATTTATCTCTCAGCCTGCAGCCCGCTTATTTATATGATTGATGGTAAAGGCCTTAACCTGCCTTATGCAAAACGACGGGTGCATTATAAGGAACCACATTGGCTACCCATTACTATGAGCATGAGCTGAAAGGCTAGCTGAATTCTATGGATTTTCGACTGACAGACGATGAGCTCAAAGTGATGATAAAACGAGCTGCACAACTGGAAAGAGAGGCACGACTGCATGAGGATAAATTGGATGAGATAGGTGCCAGGCGATTGTGGAATGAGTGCGATGAGCTCACTGCACGCATCTACATCGAAAAGAGGTTTGACTGATGAAACGAACTGATCACAACCAGGCTGAGATCGTCCGAGCGTTGAGGGCATACGGATGTTCCGTGACGGTATTGTCATCCGTTGGCGGTGGCTGCCCAGATTTTAATTTGTGGTTATCATGAAAAAAATATTTTGTTTGAGTGCAAAAATTTGAATGGTCGAGGCGACCGGCTCACACCAGCTGAGACAGACTGGATCAAGAATTGGAAGGGCCAGATTGCGATCATTTTCGACATCGAGCAAGCACTAGCTGTACTAGAAGATATTTGTATTATGGAGGATTAGATAATGATGCAACTTAGTTATCGAAATGACTTTGAGGGGGGAGGGGGCAATAAAGTTTTCACTCGGGGAGCGACCAGCGGGCGGGGTCATTCACGCGAAATTTTTTCGATTTTTGAAGATTTTGGTATTTTGGGGTTTAGGAGGTATTTTAGGATAATCATTGATGCATTGAATAACTGCTTGGAAAGAGTAGATGAGGTAGACCGACAATTAAGAATAATTCTCTGCATCAATTGATACGAATTAGCTATAGATTGCATGCCAATTGTGATCAACTAGATCTTGCTCTTCACCAATCAATTTCCAGATTTAGGTATGGCTCTCTGGCGAATGAGCAGGGAACGACTTGCTAAAATAATTTTCTACTCGGTAAACATCAGAGTCTTTTGATAAGAATATATAAACCATATAAAGTAATAAAAGAGAGGTGCTAAAAATGGAAAACAATCAACAGTTCGGTCAGTCAGAAAATCTTCCTGGGCAATTGCTGAGTGCCATGCAGGTTGCACACATATTACATATCTCCCGCAGCTATGCCTACCTTCTGATGTTGTCAGGAGAACTCCCAACGATTCACATTGGTCGAAGCCGGAGGGTTCGCCCAGTCGATTTAGAACAATTTATTAGCTCCAACAGATTCGGTGAGAATATTCGATAAGGGGATGCTTCAGTAGATCCTCCAGTTATGAGTATTACACCTTGTTCATCCTGTTCATCCTCTCGAGTGAGAGTTACAATGATTCTGTTTGCTTGTACCTTAACAATTGAATGGACAGGGCTTGCAGGTTTGCCTTCCCTCAACTCTTTGAAAAGAAAGGAGTAAGAGGGAATGGCAAAACACATCCGTGGTAGATATGAAGGTTCAATTTCTCAACGACCTAGTGGGCATTGGCGTGTGCAAACTTCCCCAATTAATGGTCATCGCATCACCCGCACTTTCAAGACAAAACTTGAAGCATTAACCTGGCTACGAGATATGCAGGCTGAATTACAACGAGGCTTCGATTACCAGGGTAGTAAGACATTATTGAAAGTCTATCTCCATGACTGGTTAGAAACTTCCCGGATAGCATTGCGACCTAAAACAGCAGATAGCTATTCAAGGACAATACAGAAGCATATCATTCCAAACCTGGGTGACATACCTCTGAAAGACCTGACACCATTCCAGGTAGAGAAATTTTATGCCGGATTGATCGTAAAAGGAGTGGGCATTCGTACAGTACGGTTAGTGCACTCGATCCTGCACAGCGCTTTAGAAAAAGCAGTCTTTCAATTGCTGTTGACACGCAACCCGGCAGCTCATACCGCACTACCTCGTTACAAGCATGGCGAGATGAAGGTCTTGGATGAGAGCCAGGTCAACCAGTTTTTATTGGCTGCAATTACCTCTCCTTATGTTGGGTTATACCACCTGGCAGTTAAAACAGGTATGCGTAAGGGGGAACTTCTGGGATTGAAGTGGTCGGACCTGCAATGGGGTAGTGGTCGATTGAATGTGCAGCGACAGTTGCAGGATGTCCGAGGATTGGGGTGTTTCTTCCAGGAGCCAAAAACAAGTTCAGGTCGCAGGACACTCCTGCTCGGGGAAGGTACGATCCAAGCCTTACGTGAGCAGGGTGAATTCCAGAAGTTACAAAAGGAATGTGCAGGTCAGCGCTGGCAAGAGAACGATCTAATCTTTCCATCGAAAATCGGGACACCGATGAATCCCAGTAACTTGCGTTTGGATTTCAACCGGGTGCTAGATCGAGCTGGGGTACCAAGGGTGAGATTTCACGATCTTCGGCACACCGCAGCATCGCTAATGCTCAACAACGGAATACCGGTGTTAGTGGTTTCAAAGATCCTGGGGCACTCAAAACCGAGCATCACTCTGGATATCTACGGTCATCTATACAACGAAATGCAGGGGGATGCAGCTCGACTGATGGACCAATTGGTTTCACCGATTAAAATTAATTTACCTGGTAAGGTGTACAGTGTGGCATCCCAGGGCGGTTAGTAATAGAATACAATCCCGGTCATCTGCATCAATCTGCATCGATAATAAAAAACCTATTGAAAAAGCAGGTTTTGACCCTTATATATGGGGGTAAATAATAAATAACCCCCACATCTGGCGCCCCCGGCGGGATTCGAACCCACAACCGTCTGATCCGAAGTCAGATGCTCTGTCCATTGAGCTACGGGGGCGTTTTTTAATTATACCCTGAGTTACTGGTCATAAAAGATAGGGTATCTCCTCGCAACATGTTAAAATTGTGACGGAGGATCGATATGCAGACCAGGCTAATAAAAACCGGGAAATTATTGGATCAGAATGGGCGATTAACCATGGTGGGATGGTCGCCCCAACCGCTGTTGGATTGTAACCTTGAAGAGGCAAGCTTCTATCGGCTAAAAGCGATGCAGCGTTTTCGAATAAAGCGCTGGGATTATTACGCAATATTCAGCCCGCGCCTCTTTTTCTCTGCCACCATTGCCGACCTGGGGTACGCTGGCAATATCTTCGTCTATGCAATGGATCTTGAGACACATGAGCTTCACGAGGAGGGGTTGGTCGTTCCGTTGAGCAAAGGCGTCACCCTGCCACGTAATAGCTCCCAGGGAGTGAGCAACTATGAGGGAAAAGGTGTCCGGTTGCATTTTGAGGTTATCCCTGGTGGCAGGCACATTCAAGTTTCCTGGCCTTCTTTCCACGATGGCAGAGGGATTTCTGCGGATATCTTGCTTCACCAGGTTCCTGACCACGAATCAATGACCATCGTTATCCCGATTGCACAAAAGCGCTTTTATTACAACCGTAAGATCAACTGCCTGCCTGCTGAGGGAACCATCCAATATGGAGATGTGCATGATAGCCTGTCTCCAGCTACAAGCCTTGGCTCACTGGATTGGGGCAGGGGGGTGTGGGAGTATAAAAGCTTTTGGAATTGGGCCAGTGCCTCGGGTTTCCTGCAGGATGGTCAAACGATCGGGCTAAATTTGGGATGTGGCTTTGGTGATCTATCCGCTGCAACGGAGAATTGTTTCGTGCTGAATGGAAAAGTGCATAAGTTGGCGCAAGTAAAGTTCGCATATGATTCGGTCGATTATATGAAACCGTGGAAATTTACCGATTCTGAAGGTCGGCTTGACCTGGATTTTGTGCCATTCAAGGAGCGCTTTGCCCAGACCAACCTAGGGATTATTTTTAGCGAGGTGCACCAGATGTTCGGGAGATACTCTGGAACATGTATCACTGATGAAGGTATTCGGATTCAAATAAACAACCTGATTGGTTTTGCTGAGGAACACCAGGCACGCTGGTAATCACCTGGCAAGCTGAGAAAAATTGCACCATGGATAGGATGGATGGGAAAATATGTATGGTGACGGGAGCCACCTCGGGGATAGGGTTTTATACTGCCCTGGAAATCGCCAAAATGGGTGCTACAGTGATCATCATCGGTCGTGATGAGAATAAATGTGGGACCACGATCAAGCTTCTCCAGGAAGAAAGCGCAAATGATTCAATCAGTTATCAGCTGGCTGACCTTTCCTCGCAAGAACAAATCCGTGAGATCGCCAACAAGTTTTACCAACAACATGATCACCTGGATGTGCTGGTAAATAACGCAGGTGGTTTTTTCCTGCGCCGGAAATTGAGTGTGGATGGTATTGAGATGACTTTTGCGCTCAATCATCTGGCGTACTTTTTATTAACTCTTTTATTACTGGATGCACTCAAAGCTAGCCCGAGCTCCAGGGTGGTTAATGTATCCTCCGGCAGCCACATGAATGAGCATATCGATTTTGAGGACTTACAATTATCCAGGCTTTATAATCCTATGCGGGCTTATGGGCGATCCAAATTGGCGAATATCCTCTTTACATATGAACTAGCTCGTCAATTGAACGGTACCAAGGTGACTGCCAATGCGCTCACGCCAGGGATGGTGGCAACTGATATTTGGAAAAAAGTCAACCCAGTTTTAACCCCTTTGCTATTTCCGTTCATCCATTGGATGGGAAAACCATCCCGGGAAGGCGCACAGACGAGCATTTATTTAGCTACTTCACCTGAACTGGAAGGAGTGACAGGCAAATACTTCGCCAATCGGCAGCAAGTTGACTCTGGCTCATCCACATACGATGTTAATAGCGCGCAGCGGCTCTGGCAGACCAGCCTGGAATTAGTGGGTCTAAAAAACTAATCTCTGTTGTATGAAACTAATTATTGTGTAGGAATATTGTAATAATTATAAATCGCCCGCGACAGATCTTTTACCAACTGGTTGGCTGGCTCGAAGATAATCTGGACCGGGTGATACATATAGATGGTAAATACATAATCTCCCCCCGGACTAAACACAATTGCGGCATCGCTCATATCATGAATGATCCCATAAGCATCTGTGACCCAGCCATGCTTGTGGGCGACGTTGGTGCCATCTGGTACTCCAGCCTGGATCAACAATGCAATTCGGTCTTGAATGAGATAATTGATCATCGCCTGGCATTCTTCCTGGGTGATCTCGCCAGGAAAAGCCGCCAATAACGCACCACCATTCGTATAGGCACATTGGTAGATATCCTGCAGCAACAATCCAGTTTCGGCAGGTGTCGTCTGGCTATATGGGTCTGGATCGGTAGAGATATCCGTGCGTTGATTTGCTGGTGTGCTGAAGGTATCCAATAATGGAGCACCAGGATAAAAATACCCACCCAGGAAAGTATTCTCCAGGCCGAGGGTTTGCATATCTTCAGTCACCAGTAAGGGACCTTTATCCCGCTCAATTTTGTACTGCATGAGCCAGTCTGAGGCAGAATTTATCGACTTTGCGATCATGTCTTCAAGATTTTTAGTTGTTTCTGCGTCAAGATTCTCACCAATTCGACGAAAAACAGAAACCATGATCGGAATCTTGATCGTACTACTGGCGGTAAAAGTAACATCAGGCGGAATAACAACCTGCTCGCCCTGGTTCAAGTTAAAGTTGATCTCTTGCCCAGTTTGCATGTCTTCCACATTTACACCAATTACTCCATCAAATCCGGATAGATCAATCGTCTGGCGAAGAAGAACCTCCAAATTTTGGAAGGTCGGATGGGTTGGAGAGGTTTTCTTTAGCGGAAGCACCAAGGAGCGCTGGCTGGTTGAAAACAAAGCAGTTTCAATTACAGGGATTGCCCGGTCTATATCCAACTCTGACCCAGGGATCCCTGCCTGAAAACTTGTCGTCCCAACTACCGGTGTGGCGGGGGTAGGTAGCTGATCATAACGCGTGGCAATTTCGGTTTGCAAATAGGTACGTAAGCGTTCCTCTGAATATATTGCTCGGAGAGGGATGTCGACCGGAGAGACAGGGCGGTCCCACAAATAATTCCAAAATGCTTCCCAAAAGGTGATCCGAGTGCGTTCTTGTTCTGCTGCGGCCAGGAGAGAATCAGTATCCAGCTCGAAACCTACAACGTTTGGATCAAGATTGATGATGGCATTATTATAATAAAGTTCAACCGGCTGAGAATATATCGTCAATAACCTTTCAATAGCCTGTTCACGGCTCAGTTGCCCAACAGGCACTCCGGCAATGGAGAGATTTGTGGGAAAGTTGATCCAGAATCGGCTGAATCAAATCAGCTGCATGGTGGTGAACACGACGGCCAGAAGGATCAGGACCAATGATCCCCAACGCAGAAACGAAAAGGAAGTTTTACTACGCAATCTTTCTCCGAAATTCTAATCCACAGGATAAAACCGGAGAAATGATACCACGAAAGGTTATTTAGTTTGAATAGTGCATTGGACAAATAAATGGTTATTAATGTGAGACAACCATTTTAATAATTTTTCCCTGCTCATCCAGTGTCAGACGGGCATATTGTCTGTGGATATGTTGTGCACGTTCGAAGTTCTTACTTAAAGTGACCACTCGGCGATGGGAGGTAATTTGAGGATTATTCTTAGCATTGATTTGTGAAAGCACACATTTCTTATCACAACCACAATTTCCGCATGAATTAGAGCCGGATTGTTGCTCCTTAGATAAACTGACATCAGCATCATTCATCCCTGGCAGGTATTGCGCCACGATGCTTTTAAGGTGGGTTATTGTTTCCAGGGAAACAGGCGTTTCAGATTCGTCCTCACAAGAATGCTCACAGACCGTCGGCACCGCTACTGTTGAATCCGATAAATGGGGAGTGTTTTTTGGGCTCACCTTGGTGTGGAACGGCTGGGCTAGAGGATCACCAAAAAGTACAAAAGAAATGAGTGTTTTTTGATCCTCCGCATCGAGAAAACCCTGACGGCGATTCATTTCACGAGTGAGGTGGATTTTCGCCCTTCTAAGCGATTCTCCTGCTGTAAAACCTTCCTGCAGCAGGTTCCAAAACACCTGGCCAAGCAGGTCAGCGGAACTTAATGGTGTTGAAATTGATCCATATGAGATGCAGGTGGACCCAACCACTGCCTGGGTGCCTGACGACAGAAATTTTAAGGATATGGCTTCATCAATGGATTTTCCTATAATATTCGCTCCATAGCAAGCCTCTGAAAACACCATTTTTGGTGCTGAACCACCATTACGAATATCTTGTGGGCGCATGGCAACTGGAAAGTCTGGTCCATCCTCGGGTTTTGCCGGGTCTGATTGCCCATACCATTCACTCCCATCCGGGACTCCGTGCAAGTTGAAATACCCCAGGTGAGCTTGAGGTAGTGAAAGGCATGATGAGTGGTTTCCATTGCCATTGGGTAGTGTAGTTACAGGGTAGGTGCCGTCCTGCGTTTCACATGCATGGACAGGTGGGGAAATTAACATGTCATTTGGTTCACCGATCGGTCGGAAAACTGCTTGCGAAGCACGACGCCAGACAGCCGCTGTATATCCATAACTTGATTCTTTTTTAGTAATCCCTCTTCTAATCAATTCCTGAATATATCCCATAAACCGACGATACCAGGCAAATCTATTCGCACCAGGATCGTAGCGATTGCTGATATCTCTCAGGACTTTCACCAAGGAATTTGGGTCTGTGCTTGAACCGCCTGATACCCGGCCAACTTGCCAATCACTAATAAAATAATTGCTATCCCTGGCAGAATATGGATTATCTGATGGGACATCAACATCAGCATCTTCTACTGGGTTGGGAAGATTGTGGAAAGGGACGACTTCCGGTCCACCAACAATTAACACAGCACCGATGCGCTCTCCTCGCTTTTCCAGCTTCGCATCAAGGTCAGACAAGATCAGCTTTAACTGCCAGGGGTCATTATATGGTGCTGGTTTTAGGCCATATTGTTTTGTGCATAATTCGTCATCTGCATAAAATAATAATGATCCCCAATATTCCTGGTTTACCTTTTGCCCATTGATCGAACTGGCAAGTTTTTTCAATTCAGAATCAACGACCTGGAAACCAGTTGAGCCATAATTTGATTCTAGCCCGCCTCGAGTGGTGAACACAACATAAACCGGGAAGCGACCATCTTCACGGGCCAGGTGAGGTCGCTTAAGTTCATCTGCCATCTTTTCCAATTCAGTCTGAACACTCTGAGCCGGTTCACTCAAAGATCGCACACTCGAATCACTTGTAAAGGCATGTGCTACATAAAGGTGTTTATCAGTATTATTAATACCCTGAGATTCTTGTGCCCTTAAATTTATCGATGGCTGATTTCCGATCTCGCCTGAGATTGCCGCAGAAATCTGATTCCAACCCAAACTTGATGCAACTGCGGCTGGAATTGGGATATTTTGTGGGCTATTCGGGCCCGTATTTTGAACTTCTAGCATGGAAGGCCACATTGACGAGTATTTGTGATGAGTTCCCCACATCCGCACTGGAACTTGTCCGGTGATATCCTTTGATACTGCCTGGTGGAGCAAATCTACAGCCAGGGTAGAGTCGCCCGCTTCCATTAACTGGTTGGAAAGGGTAAGTATGAATTGGAGGCAATCCGGCCAACGCTCATGATAGATTTGAGCTAGACTACGTACTGCTGCTTCAGGCATCGATCCTTTAGATTCCATCAGCCTCAAATGAACAACCGCCGTTAATGGGGTATCCGGATTTTCCACCAGAGCTTTATGGATAAAATATTCTGCTTTCTCTATCTGTTGATAATCACCAGACCTGACCATATCAAGCGCGCTTCTGGCTTCATGGACGTTTTTTGCCCAAGAAGAGATTTGCTCGTTTTTTCCGGTTTTTACCGCATGACCATGAGTTAAGGCATTGGCACAGGCTTTGGCAATCAAATGATTGTTGGAACCGGAGATCTGGCGTACCTCAGCCAGCAATTCTTGAGCTAGTAGATATTCAGGGTCAAGATTACACAGCTCTTCTAAAATTGGTAAGGCGTGTTGTTGTAATGCAGGTGATTTTTCTAAAAAATATGCACGGGCAAAGAGCAGATTGACTTGAAGATCACCTGGAAAAATTGCTAACCAGGCTGCACCTAATCTTCGAGCATAACGAAGCTCACCACTCCTTAATGCAGCATCAAGAAGGGTAAGCAAATATTCACGGGACATTGGTTGGAGGGTGGAAGGAGCAGTCATCGATATCCCGTCCATTTAGTTTAGTTCCTTCCAATTTTCGGATTATGGACTAAATTCAATGCCACCACCGCAGCCAGCTGGCGGCGAATACTGAGGTCGTTTGGAGCTAAGCTCACTGCACGCCTGAGCATGGTCTCAGATGACTTGTAGTCCTTGCTTTCTTTCAAGGCAAGACCAGCCTGGAAGAGAGCACGTGGATCTTCAGGAGCAATTGAAGTGGCTTGTTCAAATATCTGCAGAGCCTGATCATACTCACGGCGTTCCTTACGCGCCAAACCAAGCTCCAGATATGGCTCTAAACGATCTGGAGACAGTTGAATGGCTTTACTGAGGTGATGAATGGATTGATCCAGTTGCCCAGTCTTGCGTAAAACTTGGCCAATCAGTAAATGCAGGTTGGCCTGGTCATTTCTTGAAGTATTTTCTGTACATACCTTTAATGCTTGTAGTGCAACATTGACAGCATTTTCGGCTTCACCAATCTCAATATGAGCTTTTGCAAGTGCGTCCAGAACATTGAAATCTTCAGGATACAAATCCAGCAACTTTCTTAGCTCGGTCAACCCTGCTCTGGGTCCGTTCATGTTTCTAAGGATATTGACCCGTTCCAGCTGGAGATATTTTGCTTCCTGCACCATTGAAAGCATCGTATTTATCTTAGCCAGGGCTTCTTCATCTCTGCCGAGTGAAGATAATGATCTAGCAAGCATGATGTTGGATTGGATATCTTTTGGATTGAGTTGTATGGCTTTGTTTGCGTATTCATATGCTCCTTGGTAATCATTGTTACAGATGGAGATCTCGCTTAGGAGCTGATAAATATCTGCACGGTTAGGCGCAAGCATTAATGCTTTTTGTGCACTTATTTGAGCATTTTCCTGGTCATTAAGAAGATGCTGAGTATTCGCAAACAAGATCAGTGTCGATACATTATTGGGCTCCAATCCAAGCGCATTCTCTAAGGATATCAAGGCTAGCTTGAGCAGATGCGGGTCTTCATTAGAGTTCTCAAAATAAATTTTTCCTAAATCCATGTGATAGGAGAAGGTTTTTGGTGCCAGCCTAATTGCTTCGACCAGATGGCTTATAGCTTCATGGGTATTTGAAATCCGGTTAAATATATCAGCTGCAAGAGCATGCCACATGGGCTCGTCAGGCCAGATATTAATGGCATTTTTGATTGCTTCTTGAGCAACCAAAAATTCTTCATGGTTCAGAGCAATCTTAGCCACCGAAGCATTGCAGAAGGCAATGGACGGTGTTTTGGAATAGGGATTTTGTTCCAAAACCGACTGCAGTGACTTCATTGCATCGATTGGATTATTATCCTGGATTGACAGGGCAACTTGTAAAAGAATTACTGGATTTCTTGTATTTGTCCTGGCAATTTTTATGATTCTGGTGATTGAATCACTGTCAGGGTCTTGAAGATTCAAATGATGGAGGTAAGAAATCAACGCAGCTGAATCGCCAGGTGTATGCTGGTGATAGAGAATATCACCAGGATCAGTGATTATGTCCTCAAAATCATTGAATGCAATCTGAGCTCTGGCCTGCCATCTATAGATTTGATCCTCTGTTAGTTCGTAATCGGATAAGATAGTTTCAGATTTATATTTTAGAAGTGCCAATTTTGAATTTTCAATAGTACGCGAGAAGTGAGTGAAGGTATCTTCTGATATAGAATTTACATCTGGCTTGTGTGTGCTAACATCCACTTTCTCACATAAATTGTAATACTCTGCCCTTAGAACGATAGCCCTGGAGATGTTCAGAGACGATAATGGTTCACTGGGAGAGGATTCCAGGATCCCCTGGGCAAAACTTATGCCTTGGTCCCAGAACCCTAAATCAAGGGCAGCATCGATAATTGAGTTTATCGTCAAATATTTTATATATGAAACTGACCAGTTGGGCATATGGGAAAGCTGGTCAAGATTGCTTAGGGATTTAACTGCTAACTGGTACAACTTTTCTGCTTGTTTATTATTTCCAGCCTTATTTAATAAACGGGCATTAATTGCCATAACGCGTGAAAAGGATGGAGAAGAGGTCTCCAGTTGAATCTCCTGGAAATCGGACTTAATATGGCTTCCAGTTTCCAAAGCAAGCTCAGTGTGAAGGCACATAAAATCGAGATAACTTTGTTCATCTGGAAAATTTGAGGCGTTTATATCATTTTCATCATTAATGATCTTATAAGCCTGATCTGGTTGAATCAAGGCACGGTATATTTCTGCAATATGATTACGATAGTGGATCGGGAATCGTGGTAAGGAGACGACTCCATGTTTACTTGAATATATATCAAGACCATGTCGGATATTTTTTATTGCTGCAGAGAAATCTCCTATGGCGTGATTAATTCTTGACGCTAGGAAAAGAAGGTCATAATTCTGTTCACCACTGGAGGTCTTCTGAATCGCTGTTTCAATGCAACTTAAAGCCTCGATGGGTTGACCCAGTTTTAACAGGATATCAATTTTGTTTGAAACCAAAGAACTATCATCCGGCAGGATATCCATTGCTTTATCCAGGGTGTTGATTGCGGAAGTGTGATCATTAATCAACACATACTCATGCGCGAGCAAGGAATATAGCATTGGGTCGTGTTTGTCAACAGCTTTCAGGTCTTGAGAGATACCATTTTCCAGGCAACCAATCGCAGCATCATGATCACCAAGTCCACTAAGGTACTCCGATGCTTCTTTCAGATCTTCAATGGTTGCAAAATCTAATAAAGCGATGGATGTGAATGTACGCTTGGAATCTTCCAAGGCACCTATGTAAGATTGGAATGTCCCTAATTGGACTATTAAGTCAGTCCTGGTCGGTGCCAGATGGATAGCTTTTGCCAGTGCGTTTAAAGCTTCATCGGGTATCGTTTTCGATAGAGAGCTGGTTGAATTAATATAGTCGGACTTTAAATGACTAATAAATTTCACTGATTGTTTTGCAAACCATGCCAGATTGTCGGGATCCTCTCCATTGATAACCAATACATTCCGTGCTGCTCTTACGGCATCTTCAGGGAGACCAGCTGCCAGGTAAGCATCTGAAAGTACTTTATAAACTGCTGGATTATCAGGGTTCACAAGCAAAGCTTCTTGAAGAGCAGCAATAGCGATATCATGTTTTCCCAATGTGCTAGAGACGCAACCAAACCCAAAGGATAACCGCTCCAACCAATCTTTGTCTTGAATCAATGATGTATCCAGGGCTTCTCGATAGGCAGTGAACGCCATTTCCATGTCTCCATTAGCAGTTAAAGATTCTGCTATCAATGCTTTCGCTTCTGCATATTCAGGATCGATCTGGAGTACTTCATTCAGTGCTATCAATGCTTTCATTGGTGGGTATTTACGTGAACCTTGCTTATGTAATGAAAGGATGCACCGTGCATAATCTAAATAGAGTGCCAAATCCTGTGAACTTTTTAAGTTGATCAGCGTCTCCAGTGGGGGGATGGCTTGTTCGAGGAAACCCATATTGACCAGAATTTTTGCATATTGTTGGGCTAAACCGGGTATTGTCGGATCAAGTTGGTAGGCTTTTTCAAACGCTATATGGCTCTCTTCAAGATGACCAAGCGAATTCAAAACTTGACCATAGCTATACAGTATCTGTGGATTCTCAGGAGCAAGATCCACGGCAGATTGCAGTTCAGATAAGGCAAGTGATGGTGCATCATCATGAAGATACAATTCACCCAACATGAAGTGGATTTGTGGAGCATCTGGTACAGCTTGTGAAGCATTAATGAGTGTATCGATTACAGTTTTTATTGGATAGATTTTCTTTTGCGCATTTGCAAGCGCAAGCCACGCATCTGCTGTATCAGGAGAGACCTGAGTTGCTTTGGTTAAAAATCCCAACCCTTTGTCCATCTCGTTAGTCTCGATATAAGCTTTACCAGAATAAATAAGTGCCGTGCAATCCTCGTGGTTATTTGCAAGCAAGTCACTACACAAAGTTAAGGTTAACTCAGGCCGATGAGCCTGGTAAGATGATTTTATATATGCATATATGTCATTTATTGGAAGTGTTTCAGATTGAGCTTGACTTGATTCAACAATGAATGAGCGCTGATTAAGACTCGCTTCCCAGTCACCAGTGTTCTCCAGGGATTGTGCATATGCACGATGATAATCCAGATTTCCAGGGCTAAGAGTGATCAGGGCTCTCGTTGTATCAGCTTCTTGTTGGTAATTTTGAGAATTTTTATAACTATCAGCCAATTGCTTTAACAGGGATGCATCATTAGGACATGTTTGGGTTGCAAGGTGCAGTACTCGAGAGGCATCCGCTGGTTTATTTAAATGTAATAACAACTTTCCTAGATTAACCAGTGATAAATAGTCTCCCCAAACTGGTATTGAATATATACTCGCTTTTTGTTCAAGGGTAGCAACTATTTTGGAGACTGCATCATTGGCACGTTGGTAATTTTCAGTTTTATCGGCGATAACTGCTACTGCATAGAGAGTATCTAGCTCATCAGGAAGCGGTGAATCAACCGGTGGAATAAACTCTATAACTTCATCCAGTAGTCCTAGGTTGGCTAGTATTATTGCCAAATGTGATTTCTCAGGTGAGAATTTTTCAATGATATTTTTATTATCGATCGGCTTATTGAACTGATCCTTAATTGTTAATAGGTCATGATTGGATAATTTTTCTGAATTTTGCTTTGTGATTCGAGCTGCATAATGGGTTGCCAGTCCCAAAGAAACAGTTTGGGTGAATTCCTTTTCATTGGCTAATAATGCTGGGAGATAATGATCATTTCCTATGATCCTATTGACCTCAACTTGAAATAAATTTTCTGCCAGTTGGTTGATCTCTTCAATCGAATTATTTTGGAAATGATGGGGGGGGTTGGTCTGATTTGGGTGTATCTCCAACCATTTTGCACAGAAATCAACCGCCAACTGCGGGCGTTGCTCAAACAGAGCATTGATTAATATCATTCGCTCACGTGCAGGAAGCAGATCACCATACGCTCCATGGCATAAACCCATCAATATGGCGATCTGATTGTTTGGAAGAATAGGGTTACTGAGCACCACATGAACAGCTAATTCAATACGAATGGTAGAGGCACCCGGTTGCACTAATGAATTGAGTAATCCAATTGATCCGTCGACAAAACCAAATAAGCAGGTAAGGGGTGAATACCAATGTTTACCAGGTGACTCTTGAATTGTTTCTAATAATCCATTCCAGCTGTTTGATGTCCTGTAATTATTTCCCAGGGCAATAGCAATGAGCCCTGCCGTTGCCAGGTTTTGTGGAGTTTCCTGCAGTAAACCCTGGTCGTTCAAACTGCGCATAGCCTTCTGGATTATATGATCACTAATAGAATCTAGTAAGTCTATTGAATTGTGGATTAAACCGGCGGTTTGATCCAAAGCAATAAGGGCTAACCTACTGGGAGTAAAATCGGAGGGGAGGTATTCTGTCGTGGCTTGCTTCAACTGGATAAACTTATTTAAGAATTCTGAATCAAGAAGACAATTCCAAACCACATAATCCTGTCTGAGATTTGGAAATAGCCAATTTAAGCCAGAATTCTGGAGCAGTTCTGTTATCTGATCTATTGTTTTATATGTAAACATATGTATTTAGAATTTATTAAATAGGACCCAGCTGGAGATCAACATCAATAACGCTCCAATGATGGTAAGGTAAAATCCAATCCCATTTGAAGTTCGCATCACATCATTGAGGGTATTCATAAGGGTAGATGCATTTCCGACCAACCCTGAAATCTCCTCAGCAATACCCTTTTGAGCTAGGCGAGTAGTTTGATCGGCAATAGTTTTCAGATCTTTGCCCCAGGCACCATACATCAAGATCGCCAGCCCCAGTAGAAAAGTAATGCTACCCAGTAGAAATGTGCCGATGATCATGAATAACTGCAAATCGTTGGGATTTATATTTTCCATTGTTACCTCATTTCGGTTCAGATACTACGCATCTACGAGAATCAATTACCATTCTCGGGAATTTCCAATGTTGGAATTCTGCAATGAAGAGTGTGCGATGATGATAGTTTTTCATCCCACTCATTTATAAACTGGCTTATCCCCAGATCGGTAACAACATGGTTGGGAATCATGAAAATGATTGGAGACCAATCCTTAATTTGGCTTATTCCAGATATTTTCTGGCACGCAGTTTGGATAATCTCATATTGGGCAGAAAAAGCTTTTTCGGGATCATCATTCACATTGGTTAAGGCCTGGATTGCTCGATCCATGGATATATTTTGTTTGAATATATTTTCTTTGCTGAAATCATTTGACAATTCCAACAATGCTGTGTGATCAAAAATGATATAACCACTCCACCAGAAATTATTCTCTTTTAGAGTATTAATGAAATTTTTACTGAGAGGATTGCTCGAGCTACCCGTAATTTCAAATGTTTGATCTAACTTCTTCTCAAAATTGGAGAGTACCACATTCTTTGAGGGGAATATGGGCAGAACATGTAATGTAGAATCTGAAGGCAGATAGGAGACTAACCAGAGACTTTCTAATTGTGGTTTAGGAGTATCTAGTGAGTCCACACCGATCAATAAGATACTTTGTTGGCCGTTATTCAATGTTTGAATTGAATTTGTGTTGTTAATATTTATCATTCTGGATAAATCAGGTAGGTGGTTAGAACTGGAATGATAAATTCTGGTGCTGATAAAATTTCCAATCACAAGAAAGCAGGTAAAGAAAAACAAGTTAAGAAGCGTCTGGTTCTTCATCTTGACCTTACCTGGTATTCAACATTCCAATTAAGAAACCAGCAGAAAATCCCAGTGTGATCCAAATTAGAACGGAAAGCAACACCTGACTAAAATATATCGAACGCTTTATGGCTGGCTTAGCGTGGGATTGATCGATCAGTGGGAAAGACTCTATAGTATTGCTTGGTGGTGCTTGATAGGGATCATTAATAGAGTGCCCAAAATGAGCCCGAATGCGGTGCATACCACCCATAATGGATGTGAATGCAGAATATATTAAGATTTCAAGGCGATTAATAATTGCATTCGGGATTGTGCTCATAATGGTTATCCCATGGTCTTGATTGCAACTCTGCGGCCACGTCTCAAGAAAGCTGGTATATCCAAGTCAGTTGAAGATATGCTTAATTCCTCTTCCCAATTTGTAGCTTCGGGGTATTGAGGTTCAGAGACGTTGATAGTAGTCGGTGCAGGAGCTGGTGGTCGTGAAACGGGCATTCGTCGACTATCTACTTTTGAAAGAGTCTCTTCAAGGGTAAGCGAACCCAGCCCGGTGATTACCAGGATAGCTTCAACGCGATCATGCAATTTTGGATCGTTGACCACACCAAGAACAATCTCAGCTTTTCCACCGGCCTGGGCTTGCAGGTGTGATAGAGCTGCTTCGACTTCTAGGAGGGATAATTCACTTCCGCAGGTGAAATTAACCAGGATACCAGCGGCATTATCGATCGAAGTTGACTCCAATAATGGATGGTGAAGAGCCTGGTCAATTGCTTTCATTGCTTTATTCTCACCTTCTGCCTGGCCAATTGACATCAGAGCGCCACCACCAAGTTTCATAAGATTGCGAATGTTGGCGAAATCAACATTTATCATTCCTGGAGTGGTTATCAGCTCGGTAATACCCTGAACGGCTTGGCGCAGAACATCATCTGCAAGGCGAAATGCGGTGTCGAGAGGAAGATCTCGTGGGGCGACGTAGAGCAATCGGTCATTGGGTATTGCGATTAATGTATCTGTATTTGGTCGAAGTAATTTTATTCCCTCACTGGCATTTCGTTGCCTGCGACCCATTTCAAATGAAAAAGGCATGGTGACTACTGCAATAGTAACAGCGCCGATTGATCGTGCTATTTTTGCAGCTACAGGAATTGAACCTGTACCGGTTCCTCCACCCATTCCTGCAGTTAGAAAAACCATATCTGCTCCTTCGAGGGCGGCAGCAATCAATTTTTCACTCTCTTCTGCTGCACTTTCACCTACATTGGGGTTACCACCAGCGCCTAATCCACGTGTTGTCTTTGGACCAAGCTGGATTCTTGTTGGAGCCAGGCTGTTGTTCAATGCCTGGGAATCAGTGTTTGCAACTATGAAATCCACGCCGGATAATCCAAGCTCAATCATCCGATTGATGGCATTTGAGCCGCCTCCACCCAGTCCTATTACTTTCAAAGATGGTTTATGAATACCGGAGCTTATTGGATTGAATTCATCACTAAAGCTGTAGGGGGTAGATTTTTTTTGTTGGAAGTTATATGTCATGTCATTCATTAGGGCACCTTTTTATGATAATTTGTTTGGTTTATCTAAGCAGGTTAGAATAATAAAGTTCAATTATGAATTTTGGGACATCGATGATGTTGCAATATTCATGCCATCTGCACTGATTTGTTCAACAATGCAGCCTGCAGCTAACAAACCATCAATAATCGGATCATGCGTATTAGTATCACCACCGATTACGGTTACTTTTTTTGCGTGAGAAGCTTCTACAGGTGAAAATCCAATTGTTGGTTGATATTTATTAATGAATGGACGGATTGTCTCGAGTTGTCTACCGTTTGATCCCCATTCGGGTGAAGGAAGCAATAGATAATGAGCAATGGGTCGAGAGCCACTTAAATAGGCCAGTTTTGCTGACAGTGATTTCGAGGTTATTGGTGCATTGTTTTGGTTGTCTTTTACCAATTCTTTTAATTGATTCACAATCGGGAGCTTGGTTTTGTCAGGTTTATACCAGGCATGATTAATTTCTTGCTCACCTTCGGTTGCTGATAACAACCAAAAATTGCAGCAAAGTACTTCAGCTGGAACAGGGTCATACTCCTTGGAGCGATCAGACATCATATGAATGAGGGTCATATTCTGCCAGGTATGATCATGAATATCGACCGCTGGGGACCTCGGCTCCACTTGGTCACCAATACGGCTACCTGCAGCGAGTAGAATGATGGGAAGTAATTTTCCAATTGCAGCTTGCGTGATGGCAAGGTACCAATCGAATATACGAAAACCGCGGTGATCTTCGGAATTTTGAGGAGTTGAATACGGGCATGTTCTTGGCCATCGCTCTGGACCGCCTGCACCCCAATTTGGTGACCTATTCCCTGACCAGGCATATGCAGACAAGACAAGCTGATTTAATAATTCAATATGCCCTCGTCTTTGTAAACCTAGCAAAGCTGCAGATAAGAAAGCGGTATCCCAATAATCACCCCCCGGTTCCAAGGGAGGGAAGACCGGAATTAATCCACTGCTTCTGGCACCTTCGGCAACAGGGATAAAAATGTCAAGAAATCGTTCAACCAAATTACTCTTTGCCCAGCTTGAGGATGACCAGTTTATTAGCAGGTTTGGACGATCGAATAACGAGACATACCTAACCCCCCAATTTGCATAGGAATTGAACAGAAGATTGAGTTCATCAGAATCACACGGGGAAGAAGTTGGTATTGGTAAGTGTAAAACTGGTTGGATACCTTCGTTAACGAGTCGTCGAATGAATGATTCAGGGATTGCTCGATCTACTGGTGCCAGAAGAGTCATCCATGATGCGCCGAGTGCTTTTAATTCGGGTATCCAGGTGTGGAGATCTGTCTCTGAATAGTGCAAAGTGTCGGGATAATAATAAAATCCGTAGCGTGACTTTTGTGTAGAATTTGGGATTGCATCCATAGGTCCTCTGTGTGAAATGTGAAGGGATGGATGCAAGAGGTATGCCAGTCAATCGCAAGTTCGGTTACTTTCCAGTTGGTTTGTTTCAAAGTATAATGAATCTTCAAGGCAGCAGTCAATTTATTGACATTTCGGGATTTCTTCTGCCTTGGTTATTTTCAACCATCAGCGTGGAGGATTATGTTTTACTTGAAAAGCAAGTTGGCTATTTATGTTTTCAGCTTGCTTGTTATTATCTTCTTAAATTCCTGTAATTCGTCTGCTGATGCTTCTGTTTCAGGAATCTATCCCGTTGATACAGCTTTTTCTGGCTTTTACCATGGATTGGGGGATGAGACAGTTTTAGGTCCAGCAATTTCTCCCCCATTCGAAAAAAACGGTATCACTTATCAATATGTCGTTTCAGGTTTGATGGCTTATGATCCAAATCAGACACCACTTAACCGCTTCTACTTTACTCCAATTGCATCGATTGAGTGGAACATCAATGATCTCGCTGAACCAAAACCATCAGATCCAAGCCTGCCTTATATCAATGGGCATACAATCTGGGAAGAAATTTGGCCATTTTATAGCCGTTATGGTTCCGACATTCTAGGCTTGCCACTGACTAGTGTAAAAGCCAACGATGAAGATCAACGTTATGAGCAATATTTTGAAGGAGTAGGATTCTACAGGGATTATACAGATCCACCTGGGCAAATTTCTTTGTTACCGTATGGTGCTTGGATGTGCGGAGAAAATTGCAAGTATCAGGAAGCAGACAATTCTCCTCCTTCAACTGCATATTCAAGGAATTATAATGAAACAGAGCAATTATTTCTCCAGGCGTCAGAGCAACTTGGGTATGGATATACTGGTGAACCCCTGGCTTCTCCTCAAATGGGAGTTGATGGAAACTTCGAGATGTTATTTGAAAATGTGATCATGTATATTGATTCAACCAATAACAATCAAATTAAGTTAAGACCTTTACCATCTTTGCTAGGGATTCACGCTGATCAACCTACCAGTGCAATTGATGAAGATTGGTTATCATTTTATCAAGTCAGTGATGGTCTTGGTTACAATGTCCCCACCATATTTATTGATTACATTTCTACCCATGGGGGCGCGTCATATTCTGGTACACCAATCACTGAGTATTCCACCTTAGAAGATGGTGGATATTCACAATGCTTTACCAATATTTGTCTAGAATTTCATCCAACTGCACCCGAAGCTTTAACTATAAGGCCTCATGCACTCGGTCGTGAATATCAAACAAAAGGATCGAACACAACCACAACAAATTCATCCTTCACGGATGCTTTGCAAATCAATGTCTGGGAGCAATACCCCTTTGTCCCTTCTGGTGAGTCGCAAGTAATAAATATTGAAGCTATGCAAAATAATGAACCTGTGGAGGGTATTGAATTTTCGTTGGTTGTTAAGCAACCTAATGGGATTGAAAGATCATTTGAAGTAAATCCAACAGGGGATGATGGTAGGACGAGTGTGGAACTTGATCCGATTAATGGACCAAACGGTTCTATTATTCAATATGAAGTCTGCGTTCTAGCAGCCGTTACACCACAAATATGCTTCTTGCGTTCCTATACTATTTGGGATCAGTGAACGAGATATAGAAACATACTTCCTGGTCAACTATCAGGAGGTTTTACTGCGTACCTTTAATTACCTCGGCTGGAAGGTGGGGTAGGTCAATGGAGCATTCATCGCAAAATAACATGGCACGTTCGATAACATTTCTCAACTCACGGATATTACCTGGCCAGGGGTGATTGATCAGTGCTTCCATAGCCCTGGGGGTAACGTCCTGGATATTCACCCCTAATCGTTGGTTATTTTGCCGGATAAATAAACCTACCAGATCTGGAATGTCATCCTTCCGCTCCTTTAGTGGTGGTAGGTGGAGATCCACAACTTTTAGTCGATAATAGAGGTCGTGACGGAACTCTCCTTTATCCATGGCGGTAATCAAGTCGCGGTTGGAGGCAGCAATAATTTGTACATCTACATGAACTTCTACAGTTCCGCCTACGCGCCTAAATTTCTGTTCTTCAATAGCACGTAGAAGCTTTGCTTGCATATCTACAGGCATGGAGGAGATTTCATCGAGAAACAGGATACCTTGATCGGCAACTTCCATCAATCCTAGCTTTCTTTTTTCTGCGCTGGTGAAAGCTCCCGCTTCATACCCGAATAATTCAGATTCCAGAACGGTGCTTTGTATCGCAGCGCAGTTGATGGCAATAAATGGCTTATCAGCCCGTGGACCCATTTGATGAATTGCATTTGCTAACACTTCTTTTCCGGTCCCGGTCTCTCCGGTAATTAAAACCGAAACGGAAGCCGTTGCTGCGCGTTGTGCCTGGTGCATGATAAGCTGCATGGCAGGGTTCACGCAAACTATTGAAGAATAATCCTTGTGCTGAGATTCCCGTAGATGGACAAGTTCTCTGCGCATAGCCACAATTTCTTGTGCTCGCTGAATAGATTTCTCCAGTGATACAAACTGAACAGGTTTTTGTAGAAAATCATGCGCTCCATTCTTCATCGCTTCAACTGCCATATCAATATGGCCGAAAGCGGTTATGATTATGATTGGAGGGCGCATAGGAAGATGGGCTGTTTCCCCAAGTAAGGTAGGTCCGTAGCCGTCAGGTAACTCAACATCCAGTAAAATAATGTCTGCGCTGCCCAATCTAAGCTGTTCGCGGGCTTCAGCCAGGGTGGATGCTTCAAGCACCTCATGTCCACGGGTGTTGAGAAATTCGCGAATGTTCAGACGTGCATTTACTTCATCATCAACAATCAATATCGTAGCTGTCATTGTTTATCCAGTATTTGGTTGTCATCAAGCACAAGGAAATTGAACCACAAAATTTGTTCCACCTAATATACTATTTACGTAAATTGAGCCTTTGTGTGCTGTTACAATTCGTTTCACGATTGCTAGTCCTAAACCTGTTCCATGTTGCTTGGTGGTAAAGAATGGTTCAAAGATCTTCTCCCGCAATTCGACCGGTATTCCTGGGCCTGTATCAGAGATACTTACTTCGATGTGACCCTGCCCTTCATCCTCGTTGGCATGTCGAATCTTTATAGACAGCATACCTCCAGTGGTTTCCATGGCTTCGATCGCATTATTGATTAAGTTCGTAAACACCTGCTCCAAAGCCCGGTAATCACCTTCAATATTCGGAACAGATTTATCAGCCTGGACCTGGTATTTTATATTAAGTTTAACCAACCTTGATCTCCACCTTTCCAGCAGATTTGGGATCAGCTGACCTAAGGCGATCAATTCAGGTTTATACTCCATTGGTCGCACAAATATTAAGCTCGATTTTACCAGAGATGTCAACCGCTCACAATCTTCTTCAAGCCGGGCGATATTCTTCTGGTTTGGATCGTCTTGAGGCAGGTTTATGGCTAATAATTGAAGACCAGTGAATATATTGTTGATCGGATTTCTCACTTCATGCGCAAAACTGGCTGTAACTTCCCCCAGGGTTGCCCTTTGTTCAAGTTGCTGATTCTTTAAGCGATATTCTTCCTGATCACTAAGGTCGTTGAATAAAATGATAATGTTATTTAGAATAGAGTCGTTGACAATAGGAATAATTCTGAGATTTGCCTGGAAAGACTCCCCGTTCCGCCGGTATAGTTTTAAGCTGCCAATACTATCGATTCGTTGTTCGTTCTTGACCAGCTCGAATGAACCTTTTAAATCTTCGCTGCCAATTAATACATTTTCAATTTTTTGACCTGCGACTTCTATGGTTGCATATCCTAAATATAGTTCTGCTGATGGATTTAATGATGTGATGGTCAGCTCCGGAGAAAGGATAATCGCACCATCCTCCATCGTATTGTAGATGGCACTATTGATTAATACCTGGGTGAGATATTCCTGAATATCTTGCTTTAGTTGCGTGTTTAAAGCATGTCCTTGAATAATATTATTTATCTGCGAAGATAGGAAGGTCAACTGGGGGAGAAGATTGACAGAAGGTGCTGAATTCTCGCCTGATGCAACCACCAAACCAATGAACGCATTTGTCTCACCAATTGGAGCTGAAGCAATGTAGGAGGTATTTGAGGTATGAGCAATGCGGTGCAAGTTGATTATTGCACGTTTTCCTTTGACCCAAAGGGCAGGTGATTGCAAAGAAGAGAAATCCTGATCAGAAATTTCTTCCGGAAAAACAGAATCGGTACCAATATAAGCAATTTTCTGCATGCTTGGGCTATTGCTACTCACTTGATAAATACATAGTGATGATGCCCCAGTCAGTGTCTGGCTTGACTGAAGAACCAGAGAAAGCGATTTGTCTAAATCTGGAGATAGCAATGCTCTGGAAAATTGATTTAAATCCTCCCATAAGGCTAAGTTTCTTTCTTCTTCTTCCCTGCGCAATCGATATTGCTCATCCAGCTCGAAGCTAAGGATGGCGTATTTATTGTTTTCACCGAGAGGAATGAAAGTTACTTGGACGGCAGTTTTTACACCTCCGCGGCGAACCAGGTCAAAGGGTGTAGGAATTCTTGTTTCCCCTTTCTGTTCATTACCTTCAGAGGATCCATTCTTAATGGATTGGAAAATAGTATGAAAATCTACCTGCGTGAGTTCATTGCGGGTGTAGGCTGTTAGTTCTGTGGCTTTCGTATTTACTAATTGAATTCGGTCGTTATTATTTATGATAATCGCAGCTTGCGGGAGGGAATTTAGAAGCGTTTCAATTTCTGCTGTTCCCAGCAGTGGCAATTGACGTTTGATTAAATTACTAAACTGCGACACTTTGTTCATTATGTTGAGGAAGCATTATATTAGATTTATAAGATCGATTGCGAAGGTGTGCAGGTAAGATGCCTTCTATCGCACGATATTTGGCAACTGTCCGTCGTGCAACAGGATAACCCATACCTGATAATAATTCTGCAATCTGTGAATCACTTAGTGTGTAAGTTTCCTGATCGATAATCTGTTTTAACGCTGTGCGAACATGTAAACTGCGGTCGAAGAACATGGCTAGTGGAACGATCCTTCGATTAGGAAGCTGAACGGCTTTGTCTGATACAGCCCTAGACATGGTTGATTCATGAACCTCTAATTCATCAGCTAATTCAGCACGTGTGATGGGTTTCAACCAGGCATCACCATAAAGAATGAATTCGCGTTGAATGACTACCAATCGTTGCATTAAACGGACAATCGTATGGTTACGTTGTTGTAAGCATTTTACCAAAAGTGTTGCTTTTTCCAGGTCTTCTTGCCATAACTCAGATTTTTCTGTAGGAGCTTGTTGAAGTGCTTCACGGAATAATGGGTTTACTCTTAGCGTGCCGTAGAATGGCATCGCAATCTCAACAACCAGGGGTGAGTCAACTTCTTCAGATAAGCGACTGATAATAATGTCTGGAAAATGAAATGTGTTTTCTTCGCCACTAGTGACCCCTGCGTTTATTTGATCTCCCCAATGAGCGCGACCTGGAAATGGATTTAGGTTATCGCTGATGAAACGAACGATTTCTTTTGCTTGCGATGTAGAAATGCTTAGATGTTTGGCTAATTCAGGCAGGTGGTGAGGGCTAAGTAAGTCAATACCAGCTTGAATTGCTTTCTCAGCCTGTGGTGGCACAGCCAGAGACTCCCCTAACACTTCCAGCTGAATTAGTAATGCTTCCTTTGGCGATTGAGATCCAACCCCTAAGGGATCGGCATGCTGGATTAAGTTGACTATTTTC
Organism: uncultured Chloroflexia bacterium; assembly: GCA_963822175.1. Taxonomy (GTDB): domain Bacteria; phylum Chloroflexota; class Anaerolineae; order Anaerolineales; family UBA4823; genus FEB-25. The sequence continues at coordinate 56,656 of CAWGGJ010000011.1, forward strand.
TCAACTCTTGAAATTGGCACATGATGATACATCGCTATCTCAATGGGTTTGATCGTCAAAAATCCATCTTCATTGATACTGGTCAGAATGTGGACCGCAATAGGACGATCTTCTACTAATAATTCAGGACCAATCTGGCGCAAGATATACGCAGGCAGTTCTTCTCTTTCCGGAGCAAAATTATCATCGGGCAAATCTTCAGTATTTGAACCAGAGTTCGACCTGGTGAAGAAATCTTCATGGCAAGATAAATAAACGATTGGCTGTTCTGATGAACCACTTAAGGTATTTGTACAAGTGGGGCACGGTTTATTATTGAACAAAACTTTGTGACAGGTTGGGCAACGATGCTCGTCAATTAACTCCAGTGCAGGATTGCGTGCTAATTCTGCCTCAACCTTCTGGCGTAACTCAACCGTAGTCAGCTCAAGTAATGCCATGGTCTGGGCTAAATGTGCTGTAGTTTGCGGGCGTAAGAGTGGTTTCTGTCTTTGCAGTAACATAGGGCACCTCAAGTATATCTCGTTTTGCTATAGTTGCAAGTTCTATGCCAGGGAATTCTAAGGAATTTTGTGCTAAAATTTACTAACCATTCCAGTCCATAAACAAAAGCGAGGCAGACAACAATGTTCCGTTCATTTTTCATATATTTATCCAAAGCTGTATGGGCGCGTAATATCGTCATGAATTGGTCTTTTGCATGGAAGATGGCAAGCCGATTTGTTGCAGGCGTTACACTTGCGGATGGAATTCAAGCAATCAAAACATTAAATGACAAAGGAATTAATGCAACCCTTGATCATCTGGGAGAACATACAGATTCTCCAGAAAGGGCTATTCAAGCAACTTCCGATATTATTCAGGCTTTTGATGCAATCGAGCGGGCAGGTGTTCGTTCAAATGTCTCGATTAAGCTAACCCAAATTGGGCTAGGTGTAAGTGCAGAGTTATGCCTAGAAAACCTCGAACGAATAGTAGACAAGGCAAAAAGTTACAACAGTTTTGTGCGTATCGATATGGAAGATTCCCCGGTTACACAAAAGACCTTGGATATTTTACAGACATTGCGTAAGCATGGATATGATAATGTTGGCATCGTGATCCAGTCATATTTATACCGAAGCGAAGCCGATATCCGGAAATTAATTGGAGATTGTATTAAAGTACGCCTCTGCAAAGGTGCGTATAAAGAACCTGCCAATATTGCATATCCAAAAATGGAAGATGTAAATGCCAGTTATGATCGCTGTGCAGCATTATTAATCGATGGATCTTTGTCCAGTGATTGTCCAAAGGTCAGCCCAGATGGAAAAATTCCACCGATTCCAGGTCTGGCGACCCATGATCCTAAGCGGATAGACTTTGCCAAGGAATATGCCAATAAAGTTGGATTACCAAAAAATGCCATGGAATTCCAGATGCTAAATGGCATTCGACGTGATTTACAGGAACAATTAGTGAGTGAAGGATACTGGGTGAGAGTATATGTCCCCTACGGCGCTGAATGGTATCCGTATTTTATGCGTCGCCTTGCCGAAAGGCCGGCTAATTTGTGGTTTTTTCTTTCAAATTTTTTCCATAGATAGTTTCAGGTAAAGTTCATGACAGATACTCCACAATCGCTTGCTGACCGTCTTCGTGGTGAAGGCATCAGGGTGATGGATTTTTTTAATACCCTTTCTCCAGAGCAATGGGAAATTCAAGTCTATAAGCAGGATGATGATTGGACTTTACACCATTTATTGGCACATTTTGTTTCAGCTGAAATTGGACGAAAAGAATTAATTTTCAATGTATCTTCAGGTGGCATAGGTGCCCCACCTGACTTCAATATTGATAGATTTAATAAGCAGGAAGTTGACAAATTATCAGGCGAAAAAAATTCACACTTGCTGGAATTATTTTTCAGCGAGAGATCCAACCTTGCTTCGTTTGTTTCCTCACTTGATCATGAAGATCTGGAACGCGTTGGAAATGACCCATTCCTGGGTGCCGTTCCACTCATTGAAATGATTAAATTAACCTATCGCCATTTACAAATCCATCTGCGCGAAGCAAGGCGGTGTTTGTAAAGTGAGATCACTGCGTTTATTTATTCAATTGTCTCGTCCAATATTTATTTTGAGCGCTGCTTTGTTGTATATGCTTGGGATTGGTATCTCCCATTATTTAAGCGGAGAGTTGATCTGGCAATCATTCATTCTGGGTTTTGTTTGGATTATTTTTATCATGCTTGGCTTCCAGTTTCTAAATGAATTCTTTGATATAGATTCGATTTTTGAAACTCAAACCTGGAAACATACTCCTTTTTCAGGTGGAACCGGAGCGATTGGCACCGGGAAACTTTCACGGCAAGTGGCTTTATGGGCAGGACTTATCTTTCTAACCGCATCGGCTTCATTAACCGTGCTGGTCTACAAGTATATCGATCTCAATTTGAACCTAGTGGTCATTCTAGTCTTATTTATTCTTGGAGAATTTTTTATAAACTTGCCCCCGGTTCGCCTGGTTACTTCGGGATATGGTGAAGTGATCATGTCCATTTTAGTGGTTGGATTTATTCCTGCAATGGCGATTTTATTTCAAGGACATGAGTTTCACCGCCTGCTCCTCATGATGACATTCCCACTGACGTTGCTCTATCTCGGAATGGTAATTGCATTAGAATTTCCCGATTATGCCTCTGATATAAAACAAGGTAAAAAACCAATTCTGATAAAAATCGGATGGCAAAAAGGTATGCAACTCCACAATATATTGATTCTAGGTAGCTTTGTTCTCCTTGGAATAGCTTTTCTGGTAGGTTTACCATTCCGACTTGGTTGGTCTGTTTTTTTAGCCCTTCCTGTGGCTATATTTCAAACCTGGATGATGAATCGAATTTCGGATGGTGCCAAACCCAATTGGAATCTGTTTGTGTTGATAGCTTTATCCACGTTTGGCCTGACCACCTATCTGTTAACTTTCGCCTTCTGGACCCACTAAAACTATGCCAGAATTCTTAAAATTAATCCCTACTCAAGAGGCACTTCAAATTCTCCTCTCCCAAATCAATGTTAATATCGTAGCGGAGCGGATACCCACGATAGATTCCCTTGGCAGGGTGACTGCTGAGTCCATCCTTTCGCCCATACCACTCCCATCGTTTCCCAGGAGTACCGTCGATGGTTATGCTGTTCGGGCGGCGGATACCTATGGAGCTTCAGAAAGTCTGCCGGCTTACTTGCGAGTGATTGGTGAAATATTGATGGGCAATAAACCAGGATTTGATATCAACCCAGGTGAAGCCGGTTTGATTCACACTGGAGGTATGCTGCCTGAATCAAGCAATGCGGTAGTGATGATCGAATATACTCAAGCGATAGGAGCCGATAATGTTGAAATCCTACGCTCAGTCGCAGTTGGTGAAAATATCATCAAAGTGGGGGAAGATGTTCGTATCAGCGAACAGGTAATATCATCTGGCGTGCGTATTCGTGCTCCAGAGATTGGTGGAATGGCTGCTCTCGGGATCACAGAAGTTATAGTTGCTAAAAAGCCCATCATTGGGATCATCTCCAGTGGAGATGAAGTCGTCCCACCAGATTCTAAACTACTACCAGGGCAGGTCAGGGATATCAATTCATATTCGTTATCAGCCTTAGCCGAGCATGTGGGTGCCATCCCAAAACGATATGGAATATACCCGGATCAGGCTAATCTTTTAGACGAGATCAGCAAACAGGCGATTATAGAATGTGATGTTTTGGTAATTACTGCGGGATCATCAGCAAGTGCACGTGATTTGACTGCAGGGGTAATCAACCGATTAGGACAGCCTGGTGTGTTGGTGCATGGAGTAAATATCAGACCGGGTAAACCCACGATATTGGCAATTTGTAATGAGAAGGTTGTAATTGGCTTGCCGGGAAATCCCGTCAGTGCATTAGTGATCGCAGGTTTATTCGTTGTCCCAGTAATAGAATCTCTTCTTGGTATGACGAATGTGGGCAAGCGGACTAAGTTACTCGCCAGGTTGACCACCAACATACCTTCTCAAGCCGGACGGGAGGATTGGGTTGCAGCATGCTTATCTTTGGATCAAGACGGGTATCAGGTGGAGCCAATTTTTAGTAAAAGCAATTTGATTTTTAGCCTGGTGAGGGCTAATTGTTTGGTTCGTGTGCCTCCAGATTTGACCGGTCTTTCAGCAGGAGAGTCTGTAGATGTGTTTTTACTTGATTGAGTGGTATTGCTGAAGGGTAGTCAATTTGATTAGAATAAGAATTATGATTGTCATCATTTTTTCAATGCTAATAACAGCATGTGCAGGAAGTGTCCGTACGAAAATCGAGTTAATCGATAGAATACACTCACCAACAATAACAGTTACTGTAATTGAGACCTCAACTCCCATTACAACATTGACAAAAACACTGATCAAGAATAATCCGACATCTACCCATACACCAACCAATAGACCTTTAGAACCTGATACTTCTATATCAACCGGTACTTCCATCCCAACCGATACACCTGACCCGATTGTGGTTCAAGATCGTGTATATGGATCTGCTGGATTTGTCACTGCCCCTATTCTCCTTTATCATCAAATATCCAATGGAGGGAGTGGAAATCGATATTCTGTAACAGTTGACGATTTTCGACAACAGATGCAGACATTACGTGACCTGGACTATGAAACTATTACGCCTTCCTATTTAGCTAATGCCTTGATCCATGGAAGTGAATTGCCTGATCGCCCTGTGGTTATTACATTTGATGATGGAAATCTCAGTGCCTATCAGAATGCCTTCCCGATCAGGCAGGAATTGGGTTTTGTCGGTGCATTATTCATTTATGTCGATAGATTAGACTCGGTTCATCATGTAAATGTGGAACAATTACTGGAGATGTCGGATAACGGATGGGAGATTGGCAGTCATAGCATGTCACACGCTGACTTAACCGAAACTGCATCCATAGCACCTTATGAGTTACTCAAGTATGAGTTACTCCAATCGCGTTTGACAGTAGAGCTTGCCATAGATGAACCTGTTGTTACCTTTGCTTATCCTTATGGACGCACAAATAGCAACATAAGGGGGATACTTGGTGAATATGGTTATATTGCTGGAATGGGTATAGGTCACAGCTGGGAACATTCCCTAGACACAATAACCTATCTAAGTCGGATAGAAGTGCAAAGCGATTATGGTTTGGAAAAGTTTAAATCATTGTTACCCTGGACTGATAATTAGCTAAAAACTTTATTTGTGAGAAGAATAATATCATGACAATCTATTTGCACGATATTCCACTTCCACTAGCGAAATCTCGCTTGAATGATGCGCTGCAAGCAACTGGTAAGTCGGGGATATTAGGAGTTGAGGAAATTATCCTGGATGAACATGCCCTTGGTCGAGTGTTAGCTGAACCAATATGGGCAAAACTATCCTCACCCCATTACCATTCCTCTGCCATGGATGGATATGCTGTGCGATCGGAAAGCACCATCTCTGCAACCCCAGCACAACCCGTCGATCTACTTATCGGCACCCAAGCTGGATATGTCGATACGGGAGATCCACTGCCTGGTTGGTCAGATTCTGTTATTCCCGTTGAGAATATTGAGCCAATTTTTAGTATGCAGGGTTCCAAGGGTGAGGTAAGCCATATACATGCAATTCGCATTCGTGCATCAGTGACCCCATGGAGCCATGTGCGCACGATGGGTGAGGATATTGTAGCAACCCAGCTTGTCCTACCGGCAGGTCACACCTTGCGACCGGTTGACCTGGGGGCGATCGCTGCAAGCGGACATGCTGCCATTCGAGTGGCAAGGAAACCAAGGGTGGCGATCATACCCACTGGGTCGGAGCTTGTTCCTATTGGTACGGCTGTTAAACCGGGAGATATTATCGAATTTAATTCAGTAGCCCTGGCTGCACAAGTGCTGGGATGGGGGGCTGAAGCAACCCGTTTTCCGATCACGGTAGATGATTTTGATAAAATTTGCCAACGTGTATCGGAAGCTGCCCAGGAGCATGATTTAATCCTGCTAAACGCTGGCTCATCTGCTGGATCTGAGGATTTCTCAGCCAGGGTAGTGGAAAACCTGGGAGAATTATTGGTCCATGGCGTGGCAGTTCGTCCAGGTCATCCGGTCATTTTGGGAATGATAAAGAATAAGGCAAACCATATACCCATTATTGGGGTACCGGGTTACCCGGTTTCAGCAATCCTGACGGGTGAGATATTTGTTGAGCCATTGCTGGCTAGCTGGCTTGGGCGAGCACCCCTATCACCTGTCTCGATACAGGCCAGGCTCACCCGAAAGGTGACTTCACCTGCAGGTGACGATGATTATATGAGACTGGCTGTCGGCAGGGTGGGGGATCAGGTATTGGCTGCTCCGCTTTCGCGTGGTGCAGGGGTCATTTCCTCATTGGTGCGGGCGGATGGTATCACTATACTACCGCGGGGAACACAAGGTTTGCCTGCCGGGAGCGAAGTGAAAGTCAATCTTTATCGAAATCTGGATGAAATTAATAATACGATTCTGGCAATCGGCTCGCATGATGTAACCATCGATATTCTGGCACAATACCTGGCAGAAAAAAACCGGCGGTTGACCTCAGCCAACGTTGGATCAATGGGAGGTTTGGTTGCATTGAGCCGGGGTGAATGCCACCTGGCAGGTTCACACCTCCTGGATCCTGAGAGTGGTGATTACAACATCAAGTATGTAAGACAGGTTCTGACAAACCTGCCGGTAAAAATCATCGTTCTGGTTGGACGGCAGCAGGGCTTAATCGTAGCCAAGGAAAATCCAAAAGGGATTTTCTCATTACAAGACCTTGTGAGAAAGGATGTAAACTATATTAACCGCCAGAGTGGAGCCGGAACAAGGGTGTTACTGGATTATCACCTGGGATTATTGAACATATCAATTGATCAAATAACCGGTTACTTAAATGAAGAATACACCCATCTTGCGGTTGCGGCAGCGATCCTTTCAGGACGTGCAGATTGTGGGTTGGGTATTGCTGCAGCTGCGCAGGCACTTGATCTGGATTTTATCCCGCTATACCAGGAACGGTATGATCTGGTGATCCCATTGTCTTATTATCAAGACCAGCTTCTAGAACCACTATTTGAGATCTTGTCGGATCCCAGCTTTCGAAGCGCTGTCTCAGACCTACCTGGGTATGAAGTTGAAAATATGGGTCAAGAAATACTATAATCTATGCTGGATCGATTGAAATAGTTTTGAAACAAATTACAGCGAAATACATCTTTTACAATAACAATAATAAGTATTCATATTACAAGAGGTGATAATTATGCCTATCTCAAGTGGAATACCTGCACCCGATTTTTCATTACCAGATGAAAAAGGGACGATTCGGTCTCTCTCCGATTTTAGAGGTCATCCGGTGATCTTATATTTTTACCCCAAGGATGATACCCCTGGTTGTACGACAGAAGCATGTAATTTTCGCGATGATTACAGCCAGTATGAAAACGCTGGGGTTATTATCCTCGGTGTCAGCCCTGATACTTCAAGCTCGCATGCCAAGTTTAAAGCCAAATATGGCTTGCCGTTTCCATTGCTTGCAGATACTGAACATATGGTTTGCGAGCTATATCAGGTGTGGGGTTTGAAAAAGAACTATGGCCGTGAATATAAAGGTGTGTATCGCACGACCTATTTGATCGACGAGCAGGGAATGATCCTCCATGTATTTGAGAATGTGAAGCCTGCCGGACATAGCACTGAGATATTAGCAGAATTGAAGGGAAGCTGATAAAAAAAAGAGCGCAGTAATCAACATTGCGCTCTTTGTGGAGATGGCGGGAATCGAACCCGCGTCCGAAAGATTAGATCCGCAGATATCTACGAGCGTAGTCGTTTGTTGTTTTCGTCAGCTGGCTTACAAGCGACAAAAAGCTCAGCTGGCTAACCGCCGGAACCCGAAAGCTCCTCTTTCACACAGGTAGCGGTGTGGTGTGTGGCACTCCGACCTTGTGACGCCCACTCTACCTCCGGTCGGAGGACGGGGCAGGTGGACGTGAGCCTACGAGAGGCTCATGACTGTTCTTCTATCGCTTATGCAGCGAGGGGAAGAGCAGCGTATGAAGTGCGATTGGCACTTGTGTTTTTGCACTGATTTTTCGAGGTCGGTGCCTCTCGGCTCGCAATCCGGGCTCAGCCTCTCCCGTCGAAGCCTGTCATCCCCGGAAATATGATTATACCTGAATTTCCCGATATATTGCCATTTTCCAGACGTCAAAACAAGATTATGGAAATTAGGTCCTTACAAGTTATCGGTAAATATATCTAAAATAGCTTATGTTCTTTGGTCAGGCAGTTGGATTATTTTTTGCCAGGATAAATGATCGAAGAGGGAAAATAATTCGAAAAATTGCAATAATGTATTATTGATGTGATATACTTAGCAATAATTAATGGTAATCTCAAAATTGATTAATAATGTTATCCTGCGATCTACTAAAACCAAGTTCTGATCTATGTATTTGCAAGAAGTGCATTGGCCTTTGGATAGTCATCCCATGATAAATTGTTGCCAGTGGCATTCAATAACACAAGCATGCTATTTATATTTAAAATTATTGGCAGGGGAAAATGAGCCATACCAAAAGGAGGTGTGGTCGATAAAATTGCCGCAAAATAGTACCAGATCTAATATATAGACGACCAATATCAAAAAACCAAAATATATTTAATTGGAGGATGTCATGAAGTTGAAGTGGATCATTAATACAACAGCGATAGCCTTGTTGATCTTTGTCGCTTTCCTTGGACTGGCAAAACATGATTCGGTAATGGCAGCCGAGGTTGATGCGAGCAAGATCGAAGGACTATTGCTGGAACGCTTTGCAGCGGACGGTAATGCTGATTTTATTGTACGCTTTACTGAGCAAGCTGACCTCTCAGCTGCAACTTCGATGGATTGGAATGCACGAGGAGAATATGTATATAACACCCTTCTCGAGACTGCCAATCGAAGCCAGGCAAATGCCATTGCGATTTTGAACCAAAATGGCTTTAAAAATGAAACCAAAATTGGTGGGAACGATTTGTATGTATGGGCTGGTAACCTGGATGTGGCAAATGAGCTATCGAAATTGCCCGAGGTATATTTCATCCGAGCCACCCGCACATACTATATTGACCCTGTTGTTGTGACTAAACCTTTTGAGACAATCTCCTGGGCTGGAGACCTGCTATCGAACAAGGTCTTAACTACGGTTGGCTCGACCGATGCCACGACCGCATGGGGAATTCTCGATACGAAAGCGGACCAATTCTGGACAGCATTCGGCGTTCAAGGCGCTGGGATTAAAGTTGCTAATATTGATACTGGCGTCCAGTGGAATCACCCAGCTCTAGACCAAAGCTACGCTTGTGCAGGTGACCCAGGGAATGCTGACTGCTGGGCTGACCCGAGCAACATATGTGGCGGCACTCCTTGCGACAACAATGGCCATGGCACGCATACCATGGGCAGTATGGTTGCCGATGACGATCCAAGTTTGACCTGGATCGCTGGAATGGCACCAGATTCCAGTTGGATCGCCTGCAAAGGCTGCGAGACCAACTCGTGCTCTGATTATGCTCTTACTACCTGCGCCACTTGGATCCTGGCACCCGGTGGAGATCCTGCCAACCGACCAAACGTGGTTAACAACTCGTGGGGTGGTGGTGGTGGTGATACCTGGTATCAGACTTATGTTGAGAATTGGGCTGCAGCAGGAACCTTCCCAGCCTTCTCCGCTGGGAATGCCGGATCTGGATGCAATACTCTTGGCTCTCCAGGAGACTACCAGGTATCCTTTGGCAGTGCAGCACATGATGTCGGTCGTAATATCGCCAGTTTCTCAAGCCGTGGACCATCAGCTTTTGGGCACGAGCCATACACCAAGCCGAACATCTCAGCTCCTGGTGTAAGCGTTTGTTCGACCGTTCCAACCAATGGCTGGAGCTGCGGTTACAGCGGAACCTCCATGGCGAGCCCGCATACCGCTGGTGCAGTGGCACTTCTATGGTCGTGCAACCCTAACCTGATTGGGAATATCGATCTCACCTTCCAGACGTTGCAAAATACTGCCAACACGCCTCCAGCAGGTAATTGCGGTGCTCCACCTGACGGCCAGGGTAACTACACCTTTGGTTATGGGTACCTGGATGTCCTGCTGCTGGGGTGAGTGTTTGCGGTACAGTAGAAACTGGAACCTTGGAGGGTCATGTACATGGACCAGGATAATAACCCAATCGAAGGTGCCTACAGTCGACTGCACAGCAGCGGTGTTGAAGGTGCTGGAATCAATGCTACACTGATCCGAATGGTTATTATACAATGGAACTGGTTGTCGGCACTTACAATGTCACTGCCTCCAAGACAAACTACACCTCGCAGACAGTGACTGGTGTACAAGTTCTTGTTAATCAGACCACCGTCCCAGGACTTCCAGATCAGCTTCCTGGGTGCATGGACACAAATTGCTCTACCCGGGGATGCCCCGACTGGACCGCTATGATGGCGAGTACTATGCTCCGACCGGGTTAGTTTACTTCATGGGTGGTCGTAGAGCAACTAACACATGTGATGGGTCCATCTATTCATTCGATCCTGCATCTGCCAATACTTGTGCTAATACTGGTGTTGACAATGCCTACACCCGATCAGTAACTACACCATCAACCTGGTCAATAATGGTACAAGCGATCTCTTGTGCACATTTGGAGGCGAAATGCTCCTGGTACCACGACACTGAACGTGCAGTGCTATGATCCGATTGCCAATCCATGTCGCAAGTGTAGTCACTACTCTACCAGCTCAATTGGACCAATTTAACACTCGGTCGAATAGCTGTTGTAGATAACAAGGTCTATATTTTCGGTGGCCTTAAGCACTCAGTCAGTGCTCCATATACTACCGTCCGAACTTGATCACTATGACCCAGTTGCCAATTCCTTCACGCAAATGGTAACTGAACCTTGCCCGCGGCTATATCGAAGCCGCAGCCGTTAATGGAAAGATCTATGCCTTCGGTGGAGACACATTCGACGGAGCAAGCCTGGTTGCTCAGACAAACACCGAAGTCTTTGATCCGGCACTAGGCACCTGGGATGATGCATCCGTGGCAGAATTGGCAAAGCCTCGGGTGAAGGACGTGGCTTACGGATTCGAATACCGGATCGGGTATGAGTCTAGCCGGGAAAATCGTCATGGCTGGTGGTGGCAGTTTGGTCCGGCGATACGAATGAGGTTGATCTTTATGATGTAGCATCAGATGACACTATGACTAAGCATTCCCCAACCTCACCACACTACGCCGTGACTATGCTGGATTTTTTATTCCCGGTGATCCGGGCAGGATGTGGGTGTTCGGTGGATGAGTCAGCTGGCGGCTAGATGGCGCCAGCCATTATGCTCCTCCAGAATACTATGATGTTCCCGTTGATGCTCACGGCTCCAATCATCGTTGTGGACCCGCTAGCGTTATCTGCAACCCTACTCCCAGATGCCACAACGACCGTACATTACAATAAGCAATAATGGTAATGCACCGTTGGATTGGAGTATCGTTGAAGTACCTGGCATGAAGGTCAGCTCTGTAATTCCGAGTTCCTGCTCCTGCGACCAGTCCTTCACGACCGGTCGCTTTGACATTGGCGCTAATAAATTAGTGGCCCGACTGCTCCGCACCGCAAGCTCCCGAAGGGGCTGTATCCTTGTCCTGGATGAGGAAGTCGTGATAATGATAGTTGGAATCTGGTGGAACTGGGAAATGATCTGGGCGAATTGGTTCACCCCGAACCCAAGTGACTTCCCCTTCCAGCTAAATGAAGTTCAAATCTACTTCAGCAGTGTAGGTATGGTGAAGTTGGTGATGATATCATCATCGCAATATGACGAAAATACCACCGGATGGTCACGATCCAGCGCCTGGATCTAATCTACTATTATACCTACCCAACAAATGTTCAAGCGGTTGATGCGTGGAACACCTTTACCCTACCTGTGCCTGTAACTTTCAACGGTCCTGGAGATGCGATAATTGGCGTAATTGGCTTGGAAGTACCAGGAACTAGTTACTGGCCAGCTTCCATGGATCAAACATACCACCCAACAACGCTCGTGGGCTGGATGGTGGCTTTCAAGCCCTCCACCTAATCCTCCAGTTTTGCCACCGGATGATACCTGGATTCTGATCGACGATTACTTCCCTGGTAACTGATGGTCCGTGGATATGGTGAGACTATAGTCACTGATGTGCCCTGGCTGAGTGAAGATCCGACTGCTGGTACAGTATCCCAGCTGGTGAGTCTGTTATCGTTGAGGTGAGCATTTGACTCTGACAGGTTTAGCGGTCGGTGAGTATCTGGCAAGCCTGGATATCAGCAGCAATGATCCCGCTGACACCGGTAGTGAATGTTCCGGTCACATTGACGGTTGTGGAAAATGCCCGTGTGGCAGTAGCTCACCTGGCACCCTTTGCGATGGATCCGGGTACTGCGGTAACGATCACCCTGAACGGCACACCGGCTTTAACCGACTTTGCCTTCGCTGATTCGACTGCTTACATCGATCTCTTCCCTGGTGAATACCTGGTGGAGGTTTGGCCGATGGGAGCCCCTGAACCAGCCATCACCGCTACCCTGGACCTTGTAGGAGGTACGGACTACTCTGTGGTTGCCATTGGTGATGGGGTCAATCAACCCCTTGAACTGATGGCACTGGTGGACGATAACACCCCTCCAGCTGCGGGTAAGTTCCACCTGCGTCTCGGTCACCTGGCTCCCTTTGCAGCAACAGGAACCGAGGCTGATATCTGCCTGCAGGATGGCACACCGATCCTCACCGATGTACCATATGGGGCAGTGGCATCCTATCTACCCCTGGATGCGGGAACCTATGACCTGGTGATCGCAGCGGCAGGCACCAATTGCGATTCAGTACTGATCGATCCTCTACCGGTTACCTTCACAGAGGGGCAGATCTTGACTGCCTTTGCTGTTGGAAACGGCACGCTGCAAGACCTGGGAGTCTTTGCCTGGCCGAGCGATCAGGTTGGCTTCTTACTACCTTTGATGGAAGGTTATTCAATCTATCTTCCACTCATAATGAAGTAACAGGCTAGGTAAAAAGTTAGCTAACACTCCGGAGAGTACATCTCCGGAGTGTTTTGTTTTAGAGAGCATTGAAAACATGACATTAATCGAACAATCCTCTGAAGTATGGCAATATGTCATCGAGAGTGGTTGTGTTATACTGCCTCGAAGGCATGAAAAATGAATGATTTCCGAACTAGAAGGAAATATTTTCACAATAACTCCCAGGTTAATCAATCATAAAAGTACATCATGGGAATAAAATATTAATCAGAACATGTATAAAGTTATGTGAAGGATTAAGAGGGATTATGAATTCTAGTGAATATATCGACCTTGAAGAACGATATGGAGCTCATAATTATCATCCGCTGGATGTGATCATATCCCGTGGAGAGGGGGTGTGGGTTTACGATATCGATGGTAAGCGTTATCTGGATTGCCTGAGCTCATATTCTGCTCTCAACCAGGGACATGTTCACCCAAAAATACTTGAAGCATTGCAAGAACAGGCAAAAAAACTGACTCTAACATCACGCGCATTCCGTAATGACCAGCTGCCATTATTTTATAAAGAGTTATCTGAATTAACCGGTTATGAGATGGCTTTACCGATGAACTCCGGCGCAGAAGCCGTTGAAACCGCGATCAAGCTGGCGCGTAAATGGGCGTATCGGGTAAAGGGTGTTCCCCGCCACCACGCAGAGATCATCACCTGCCAGAATAATTTCCATGGGCGAACAATTTCCATTATTACATTTTCCACCGAACCGCTTTACCGGGATGACTTTGGTCCATTCACCCCAGGGTTTGTCTCCGTTCCGTATGGGGATGCCGATGCACTTGAGCAAGCTATTACACCTCACACAGCTGCAATCATGGTGGAACCAATTCAGGGAGAAGCGGGTGTCTTAATTCCACCAGTTGGATATTTGAGACAGGTTCGCGATCTTTGTACTAGAAACAATATTTTATTTATCGCAGATGAAATCCAGACTGGGTTAGGACGAACCGGAAAGTTATTTGCCTGCGATCACGAGGGTGTTCGTCCAGATATGATCACGATCGGAAAAGCACTTTCCGGTGGTTTCTATCCAGTCTCTGCAGTTGTAGCAGATAGTGAATTGCTGGGATTGTTTCAGCCTGGTGAACATGGATCAACATTTGGTGGTAATCCATTGGGTATGGCAATAGCCCGGGCGGCATTGCGTGTCTTGGTAGAAGAACAAATGATAGAGAATTCCGCCAGGATGGGTGAATATTTCATGGAACAGCTAGCGGAGATACCCAGCCCGCACATTAAAGAAGTGCGGGGGAAGGGATTGCTGATCGGTATGGAATTGTTCCCTGAAGCAAATGGTGCGCGTAGATTTTGTGAAGCCCTGGCTGGTAAAGGGATATTGGCAAAAGAGACTCATGAAAATGTGATCCGATTTGCTCCCCCACTAATTATTGATCGGGTGACCGTGGATTGGGCGCTCCCATTAATTCGTGAAGTTCTAAATATGAAGTAATTTAATATTATCAAAAATCATTTAATAATCACCAGGTAAAAATCTGGTCAAAACAAGGAGTTAAGATATGAATATATGCGTTCCCAAGGAAAGACGGACATTTGAATTCCGGGTGGGTTTAACCCCCGGGGCAGTTCAGATGCTGACTAAAGATGGTCATACATGCTATGTAGAACACAATGCAGGGGTTGGAGCAGGATTTAGTGACCAGGAATACGAGCGATCTGGCGCACGGATCGTCTACACACCGCATGAGGTATTTGGACGGGCAGATTTATTATGCAAAGTTGCCCGACCGACCTACGAAGAGCTGGAATGGCTGCGCTCGGAAATCACCATCATGGGTTTACTGCACCTGTTCTCATCCAGGCAGGATAAGATCGATATCATGCAAGAGAAAAAGATAACCACGATCTCTTATGAGCAGATCCAATTACCAGATGGCACACAACCGGTACGAAAACCACTTAGCCAGATCGGTGGTCGGCTTGCTGCACAGATTGGTGCTCATTTACTCCAGAATGATGCAGGGGGGAAAGGAATATTACTAGGGGGTATGGGAGGAGTGCCACCAGCAGAGGCTGTAATTGTCGGAGCAGGTGTCACTGGAACTGCTGCCACACGATCATTCTTAGGTGTGGGAGCACATGTGACAGTTTTAGATACAAATCTCGATGCCTTACAAAGTATTCATGAGACATTTCCTGGTGTGGCTACCATGGTCTCCAACCCTCACAACCTGACCCGTGCAACCTCGTATGCGGATATTGTTGCGGCCTGTATACTTATTCCAGGAGAACGTCCCCCCATAGTCATCACACGCGAGATGATCAGAGGTATGAAACCACGCTCATTGATCATGGATGTAAGTATAGATGAAGGCGGTTGTGTAGAAACCTCTCGACCCACCACACATGAGCATCCAACTTTCATTGAAGAAGGCGTCATTCATTATTGTGTCCCGAATATGGGTAGTGTGGTTGCGCGAACTTCTACCTATGCCTTTTTAAATGCAGCCTATCCTTTTATCAAGGAGATTGCTGAAAAAGGAACCGAATTGGCAATTGCTGAAAATCCTGCAATTGAAACTGGCGCGATCTTATATAAGGGTGAACTACGACGTTTACCTCCCCTACGGTCCAGTCTTGAGGAAGAGGAGTAAAAATGGACCTTAATAAACTTTACCAATCGCGCGTTGTCTCCGCTGAAGATGCGGTTAAAAAGATCCAATCTGGTCAAAGAGTGTTTTTGACCGGAAACTGCTCCACTCCACAAACCGTTTTAGCTGCCTTGGTTAAACATGCACCAAATTTGAAGGATGTGGAGATATGCCAGGCGCTAAGCGTTGGACCCGCAGATTATGTCAGTCCAGAGATGGAAGGTCACATGCGGGTTAATACGATGTTCATCAGTGCCAATATCCGTAAGGCGGTCCAGGAAGGACGGGCAGACTTCACCCCGGTTCTTCTCTCTGAATTTCCATTACTATTTAAGAATAAGCACCTTCCCTTAGATGTAGCCCTGGTACATTTATCACCTCCCGATGAACATGGCTTCTTAAGCTTCGGCATTGAGAACGGTTTGACGAAATCTGCAGCTGAATCTGCCCGGATCATCATTGCTGAAGTCAACCAACAAATGCCGAGGACATTGGGAGACTCGTTCATTCACATGAGCAGGATCAATTATATAGTTCCTGTAAATTACCAGCTGGCGGAAATGTCTATGGGAGGTGATGGAGCCGATGAGACCACAGAGAAAATTGCAGGATTTGTCGCTGAATTAATCCCTGATGGGGCAACCATGCAGATGGGCATTGGGGCAATTCCCGATGCAGTCTTAAAATACCTGTATAACAAAAAGGATTTGGGCGTTCATAGTGAGCTCTTCTCGGATGGTGTGATTGACCTGGTGGATGCAGGCGTGATGACCAATGCTCGCAAGACCCTGCACACAGGAAAGATTGTTGCCGGTTTCATCATTGGTTCCAGACGTCTTTACAATTGGGTTGATGATAACCCAATGATTGAGCTTCATCCAACTGAATACATCAATGATCCATATGTGATCGCTCAAAATGATCGCATGGTTGCGATCAACTCCGCCATTGAGATTGACCTTACAGGCCAGGTATGTGCGGACAGTATTGGTCCCAAGCTCTATAGTGGGGTAGGCGGCCAACTTGATTTCATTTACGGTGCCTCACGATCCAAAGGTGGTGTGCCGATCATTGCCTTGCCCAGCACAACGACGATGAGGGATGGGACAGTAATCTCCCGCATCGTCACCATGCTGAAACATGGGGCAGGCGTGGTCACCAGCCGGAACCACGTACGTTATATCGTCACAGAATTTGGTGTAGCAGATCTCTACGGCAAGAGTATCCGAAAACGGGCAGAAGCGTTGATAAACATTGCTCACCCCGATTTTCGGGCAGACATGAAACGCGAAGCATCCGAGCTGAGGTATATGTAAGAATTTCAAGAAAAATATATAATCGATTGAATACAGCCAGCAGGATCTAATTACCTGTGGCTGTATTTTATTAATCAAAATTGGAAAGGTATAATAGTATCGGAGAATGCAATATGGAACGTCGAACAAAAATCGTTGCCACAATTGGTCCAGCAAGTCAGAATGGAGAAATGATTGATCGACTGCTTCAATCGGGGGTGAATGTTGCCCGGCTAAATTTCTCTCATGGAACACACGATGACCATGAATTGGTTTTTAATCGACTTCGGAATGCCGCAAAGAAGTTAAGCATACCAATCTGCATCCTGCTTGATTTACAAGGACCAAAAATTCGCATAGGCAAGATACCCGGAGATGAGGTTCAGCTGATTGAAAACCAGAAAATCATCTTAAATACCCAACCAAGTACAGTCGATGTTGGAGAGATTCCGGTTGATTTTAGAGAGCTGGTAAGGAGTGTTCATCCAGGAGGGCGAATATTATTGGATGACGGTAACCTGGAACTAAAAGTTGATGCAATTGAGTCACATCGTGTACGTGCACATGTGATCGTGGGGGGGATCTTGAAATCCCATAAGGGGATCAACCTTCCTGATGCCCACCTGGATATATCAGCGCTTACCGAGAAGGATATTTTCGACCTGGAATTTGGGTTAAAACTGGGAGTTGATGCCATTGCCTTATCGTTTGTTCGATCCGAAAAGGATTTAGTACAGTTACGCGAAAAAATCAAAGCATTGGATCCATCCAATGAAAATATTCCAATTATTGCCAAACTCGAACGTCCGGAAGCATTAGACCACCTGGACGATATAATGGAAGCAACACATGGAGTAATGGTTGCCCGAGGTGACCTGGGGGTTGAGATGTCACCAGAGGAGGTACCCATTGCTCAAAAAAGGATCATCGAATGTGCTAATCGGCATGCCAAGGTAGTCATTACAGCTACGCAGATGCTTAAATCGATGATCCATAATCCACGTCCAACCAGAGCAGAAGCATCTGATGTTGCGAATGCAATATTTGATGGCACCGATGCAGTTATGTTATCCGGTGAAACAGCAGTCGGAGATTACCCAATCGCAGCCATTGAAATGATGAATGCGATTATCTGCGAGGCAGAACAACATAATGACAAATGGGGTCGCTGGCATGGCCCAGTCGAGTTGGATACCCAAGGTGATGATACAAAATTTATGTCACTTGCGGTGCGACAATTAGCACATGATCGTAATGTCGCTGCGATTGCAGTCTTTACGATGAGTGGAAGGACCGCATTACATGTTTCCAAAACTCGTCCTGGGGTACCCATCCTGGCATTTACACCTGAGTCACGGACATTTAATCAGCTTGAAATGTATTGGGGAGTGACCCCTTTCCTGGTTCCAAACTCCACGACCTTGGAAAATATGCTTGATGATGTGGATGAAGCTCTTAAATTCTCTTGTGTTGTTATGCCTGGACAGCAGATTGCTTTGACCTGTGGATTTCCTGTCGCAACAATCAGTCCAACAAACCTTGTTTTATTACATACCATTAATAAATAAGGAACTATTCTGATCATTTTTCAGCTTGGCACTTCCCTTATTTGAGTTTCTATTACCAATAATAACAAAATTACCATAATATGATGGGGCAGACACTCCCAGGCTTTATTGTGTCATTTGAAGATTGCCACTAATAACACAGCATTGTCTGTTGCTAAAGGCGTTCTGGAATATTCTAATAAGGAGGGTTCAGGCCTCCATGATTGGTTGAAAACTTGCAACTAAAGATTGTTATTTGATCAATATGATTTTATCGTTTCGATGATTGACGAAATAAAGTAAAATTTGATTATCATTTCCAGGGTAAAAATTTGAAGTATTCATTGATTTGTAAGGAAAACCGGTTATGAAGCGGATGAGGGTGGTATTTATTATTATCCCTCTATTCTTCTTCTTCATATTTTGCATTTCTCCAGCGACCTCTACTGGATTAAATGCTGAACCTCTGCCAACTGCAGATAATCAACAAGCTGTCACAACCGAAATAGAACAGGCAATCCTGGATGATATTGCCGGTAATGAAAAATATGTCCAAGCCAAAATGGTGACCAATTTGGAGGTTACCGACATCATTACGTCATTGGATCAATTATGGGCAACAGCCTGGGTAGTTTATTATGATGCTCAAATTGGTTCTGCCATTCCATCCGAACCCGCATTAGCTGTCACCCATTTTGTGGACGACGAGTGGCAGGTATATCTGCCATCAGAGAACGGGTGGGAAGATATGGTTTACTCAACACCCGAGGATTTACTTTCGAAAGGTGAAAAAGATATGTGGGTGGCGATGAACCAGGGCACCGTCGAATCGTATCCAACACAAAGTGGTTATTTACTGCCATGGCATGGAGGTCAAACAGCATATCTATCCAGAAGTGTTGGTCATGATGCGGATTTTTCCACTGCTCACTTTGCTTTTGATTTTTATGTTCCAGGAAATACAGTTTGTCCAAGTGGAAGTCAGGGAGTTAATTCTGGACTTACCGGTCTGAATTTTGACCTTTATGCTGCTAAGGCGGGGACAGTTTGGGGATGGGAAGATTCTGTTACCAATTGTGATCATAGTAATGTTAATTTTCTTGTGCTCCGCAATATTGATAATCCTGATATTTTTCAACTTTATATGCACTTGTCCCAAGATAGCATTCCTGCGGAATTAAAAACTGTTGGTGCCACAGTCTCCAGGGGACAATTCATCGGCGTGGTTGATAACACTGGCAACAGTACAGGCTCGCATTTGCATTTTCAAGTAGAACACCAACCGTATTGGCCTTCAAACAATCCGTATTGGAGCACTGCTCTGGATATGACATTTGATGATGTCGATATTAATGGAGGTCGGCCAAGGGTCAGTCCGCTTGATCCTCCTTACTGCACGGATACCGATATCTGTGATGTTTTCAGATTTACATATATATCAGGTAATTATTTCCAGGGAGATTCTACCCCACCGACTGGTGATTTATCTGGAGTAGACACTGGCCAAATTATCAAAGTTGGCTCACTAACCATCAGTGGATGGGGTTCTGATGATCAGTCTGGTCTAGATCATGGTCAACTAATAGCTAATTTCGATGGTGGCTGGTTTAACCTTGGCCCTCAATTCAACCCAAATATTAGTTATTCCTGGAATTTATGTGACCCAGCTTTGCCTGTTGCGGATGGTCCTGTCAGTGTGGCGTTGGTTTTGTATGATCTTGCTGGCAATATATCTCCTATGGTTGGATTACGTCATTTTACCAAGAGTTATACCTGTCCGAATCCACCTCCAAGCTGTGTTCCAGACCAGGATCAAGTGACCTTGTTCGAAGATCCTTTCTTTAATGGGGGATGTGTAAAATACAGTGTGGGCAATTATCCCAGCGGAGATTCGCTCAATCCACTGGGAAATAATGACGGCGAATCGATCCTGGTGGGAAATAACGTGATAGCAACATTGTTTTCGGAAGAGAGTTATAAAGGACATTCTCAGGCAATAACTCACGATATAGGATATTGGCAATATCAATGGATAACCCCCGATACATTATCTTCACTTCGAGTTAGTTCGAAAGGAAATCAACCTCTATCGCCAACCCTCAACAGCCCTCTGGATAGTGCCATTTTTCGACAAGGAGATATAATTCCTCTCTCGTGGTCAAATGGGGGAGGGGCGATAGATTACCGGATCGAGATCTATTTAAATTCAAATTTATTCCGCAGTTATTTCTGGCATGCTTATCCATATATTTATGTGGATTCATTGGGACAGGGCACATATACCTGGCGGGTTCAAGGTCGGAATTCTGCAGGTGGAGGTCCATGGAGTGGTTCATTTACTTTTACCATTGCCTCATCCATTATGAATCCCCCAGAAGTAACGGTTCCATATAGTGACACGATGGAAACCAGCCAGTTCGATTGGGTGAACACCGAAGGCTGGAGATATGAAAGCGACTCTCAAATGGCACACAGCGGTATCCATAGCTGGTGGTATCAAAATATCTACGGAAACTATAATAATGGCTTACCTAATTATGGATTTTTAACCTCTCCGAGAATCTCAATTACCGAAGCAGGTTATTACCTGCGATTCTATTATCGATATCAAACAGAAACCCAGGGTACAACTTGGGATCAAAGATGGGTTCAGATTTCTGTGGATGATGGACCATTTATAAATATGTTTCAACTGTCCGATGATCCCCAAATGCTGGAAACATCAAGCTGGCTGCAGATAAAGCCGTTTAATTTATCTGATTATGCCGGACATATCATTAGATTCCGGTTCCAATTTTTCACCTTAGATTCAGTCGCTAATAATTTCTCTGGTTGGGGAATAGATGATTTTAGTATTACTCAAATACCTCCATCCTCATGTGGTGAAAACAGGGAAGATGACACACCTGAGCAGGCTTTTGTGATCACTTACGACCAAAACCTATTCATCCCTGGAGAGATATGTCCAAATGGTGATTTTGATTTTTATAAATTTTTTGGTACTTCAGGAGATCAAATCGTGGTGGATATCAACGCCATGAGCGATGGCTCACTCCTTGATGCTTATCTTTTCTTAGTAGATAGTGATGGGAATACCGTCATTGCAGAGAATGACGATGAAGTTTATGCCCAGAAACGTGATCCATTACTCAGCTATACTCTTTTAAAAGATGGTTTATATTATTTAAAGCTACGCGCATGGAAGAACCCTCTTGTTGGAGGGGATAAATATTTTTATAACATGCGTCTTTATAAAGACAATATAAGTCCATCCTTATCACTAGTATGGCCAACTTCAGGTATGTACTTGCCTGACGAGGTAATGACTATAAGCGCGGACATCTCTGAAGCGTTCAATAACATAAATCGGGTCGAGTTTTTTTGGCATGGCACTAATTGGTCTTCATATGAGTGGGAATATCTCGGAGAGGATCGGGATGGGATGGATGGATGGAGTTTATCCTTTGATCCGGTTGGTGAGCAGGAGGGAACGGATGCTGCATTCTTCATCCAAGCCTATGATTTGGCTGGAAATTGGGCAGGTGCGGCAGCTTGGAGCCTAGGAGTTGATAAGACAGCTCCAACTACAAATATGAAACTGTTAAGTCCAAATCAATCCAGCAATGCCTTTATTGTTGAGTGGACCAGCTCTGATAATTTATCTGGGATTGATTACGTCGAGATCCAGCAACAAATTAATTCTGGTAATTGGACTACTTTCCCGCCAATCGATGGCACAGATCCGAAATATTGGATTATCGGTATTCCAGGAAAAGTATATTCATTCCGCATGCATGGGATAGATCATTCAGGCAACGTTGAAACCTATCCGACGTCTGCAGAGACGAGTACAGCGATTCCGGTTGAAAATGTACTGTGTTTTGCTCCCGACAGTTACGATATTTCTGGAAATGACAATTCACCCAGCAAGGCGAGTATGATATATGCCGATGGTCCCGGTCAGGTACATAATTATTGCAACCCACTATCACCCAATTATCAAAATGATGAAGATTGGATCAAGCTGGATGTCACTGCTGATGTCCATTATCTGGTTGAGAGTTTAGCTAACAGCCTACCGACTGCAACGATTATCAGCTTATATGCCCAGGATGGGGTTACCCTGTTGTTAGAAACATCCCCGCAGGAATTTGGGGATAATACAGCTTTAGCATGGACCTCCGATTATGACGGATGGGTCTATATTCGAATTCGTCATCTGGATGGCCGGGTGATTGGTAATGATGTTTCTACCACAGTTTCGGTTCGTACAGGTGAATGGACATTACTACCGATTGTGTTCTATAAATAAAAACAAAACCTAAAGGGTTATAGAAATCCCCAAGAATTATGGGAATTTTATCTATTTAAGATGCTCCAAAATTCTAAACCTAAACTCATGTTATCAATGCTCGGTGGAATTTTATCTTCGGCATTAATGCTTGATCGAGAAATAGAAAAAATTGGTTATTGCATCCATTGAGAAAATAATCCTCTACTCTCTCAGTGTCGGGTTTCCATAATTGGCTAAACCAGAGAATAATTACTTGAGACATCACTATACTTTACTGCTATCGATAAAGAGATATATCCAGTATTAAATCAGAAAAAGTTTTATACTTGAAACGTTATACATAGAAATTGGTTATATTTCCCCATCAACTAATTTTGCTTCTCAAGGAATTGATAGTGAGCTACCCGGAGTGAGTATATGTACTTTGACCTGCGGCATTCTTTTGGATGCAGCCTGTAGAAAAAGTTGAGGTGGATCAGCCATAAGATAAGCTCGAAACCACCCTAACCATTTTGGATAGAAAGTGCCCCAATAAATCGGGATGGCGATGCGGGGGTGCAGCAAGGTTAAAGCTTCAGCAGCTCTTTGAGGATTCATATGATCAGGCCCAAGGTTGGGACCCCATCCCCAAACGGGTAATAATGCCACGTCCAGGTCATTAGCGAGATCAGCCATTTCAGGAAATATATCGGTATCTCCAGGAAAATACACGGTTTTTGATCCGTGGATGAGATATCCCAGACTCTCTGTGGATGGACCAAATGGTGGATATACACTGCGGTGCTTTGAGTGAATAGTTTTGATTGATAGCAGACTTAAATTTGTTGTTTCACCTGCTCGTATCTCATGGATGTTATTGAATCCATTTCTGGACAATAACTCACCTGCACCAGTAGGAACAATTAGATGTATCCCCTTTTTTAGCATTCGCAAGGATGGAATATCAAGATGATCCAGATGGAGGTGTGAAATTAAAACCGCATCAATATCCTGGTACACGCTAGCGACAACCGGAACGCTCCTTCGTTGTAAATGAAAAACACGGTTTCGCAGTAATGGATCGGTTAATATACGCACCCCATCCATTTCTAGGAGCACTGTAGCATGACCGATGTAGGTAATAGTATTAGTCACTTGCAATCAATCTTTGTTAGATCATAAGGGGCGAGTATCTATTTATGGTGGTGAGAGTAGTCCAAGATCAATCCCCAAGGATTCCAATGCGAGGGTTAATCCGCCAATTACAGTGTAGATGATCACAAAACTCAAAAGAAAAACCATGATGTAGACGATAGGCAGGATGAGCGTTCGCCAACTCTTCAAATTATGGGCGGTCGCGACACCTATCCACAAAGCTATGAAGACGAGTAAGGGGACAATAAAGCGGATGACAGAAGAAATGGCAGGGATAAACGAGAACAAGGCCAGTAAGTAAATACCCTGGGAAAAACCTATCACGCGTAGAACTGATGAATAGGTTCCCTTTCCCCGTAACAATCGTCCAGCCAAATACATTATGAATATTGCGAAAAACCAAGCAATGATTTGAAAACTCACCATTACCCAGGTAAAATCAGCTGTAAGCGTCGCAGAAAAACTAATTGTGCCTAAAATTCCAAGCAACAGGGCAGGGCCGGTCATTATATTCTCCTCTGCAACCTGTTGGAAAGCCTCACGCTGCAACAGCATAATCCCTATGGCTAATGAGAACCACCTTTTAATCTGTCCGATACCGCTAATTATGGTACGCAAAGCCCAGGCATCGACATGCGCCTTCTGAGGGCGCTCAGGAGTAGCTGGGGCACCAGGTAATCCGCGTCGAGTATTGAGGATTTGGAATACGTCAGCAGAGTTTGACGTCTCTGGCACAGTCATATCCATCGAATGGAGGATAAAGGCATCTGTCTGCTCTCCACCTAGCCCACCATGATTCCCAATCAGCTCTTCCATCGCTGCTACGGTTCCATCTGAGTATATGGTGCTGATCACCATTAAATCGCCATTGTGAGGGAAGTCGGCCACACGTCGAACTTGTGCTGCTCGAAATTCAACCTCTCCATAAGGCAGTAAAGGGTCCTCACCTGTCACCTCACCGGTATGAAGATTACGTTTTCCGTGTTTTCCCAACACCTGGGGAGTAAAGTCATCATCATAGGTGACAACAAATCCGACACCTTCATGGCTGACCAAGGCATCGACCATTCCAGGATAAGTGGAATTAAATTCATTTAGTGTGATCTTCCGCGGGTATAAACTAAAATAAACCTGTGCCAGATTGCCACTTCCGCATACGGTGATATTAACTGGTTCAGTAATTATCCTATCGGATTCGCGAATGTTGGCACCCTTGTTTAATAATGAGGCTGCCCCCTTGGTCATCGAATTGCCGATTTTCCCACCGACTCCAGCTTCTTGAACGTTCTCCAACTCCGCTGCCATAGCACCCATCGAAGGTGTGCCATCGTCGCCGCCAGATACCTGCACGGCTTTAGCGCCTTCTGGTAATTGTTGAATAATAAATTCCTTGAGATCAAATCCGTATCTTTGTAAAAAGGTGGCTCCGTAGGATTGTCCATGATCTGAGAGAATGATTAACTCGTATGGACGTGGTGCTTTCGCTTGTATCGTTTTACGAATACTGCCAATTACTTCATCGTATTGTTTTAATGCCCCAAATGCATCCTTAGTCCAGGGGCCGGAGTGATGAGCAACTTCATCATAACCTGGATAGGTAAGGTAGATTGATGGGCTACCACGTATAATTTCCAGCTTTGCCAGGCTGGCAGCAAAATCACGCATAAAAACAGTTGTTGCAGCCCGAAGGATCGGATACGCTTTATGTAGACGGTTCATACGTGGCTGCTCTTTTTTTATTCTCTGACGAAAACCTTGAAAGACTTCCACAATGGCATCCCAGAACAGCAGGATGATCGTTCGGGTTAGAAAGTAGGGATCGAGCATGAGAAGATATATGTCGCGAGCACGTTGATCCTTTTCTTCGGAGCTACCCCCACGCAGGCTAGCCAATGTCAACAAGGATTTTGACGCATCACCATTCATCATGTTATTAATACTCAGTACCTTCGCGCATTAGACCATTACCCTTGGCATAACGCATATTTATATTGTTAGCATCCTTACTGGATACCATTAGCTTATCCTGGTCCTTATCGAACCAACGGAAAGCAGGGATATCGAAATTATCACCAAACATAATACCTGACTGGCATGCTGATGTCTGAGAAGGTAATCCACAATCAACGCGGGAAATCTGGTAACCATCTTCTTCGATCATCTGCTTGATATTAGGCACCCAACCATCTTCAACAGCTTTTTTTAAATGGTGATAACTTAAACCATCAATCTCCAACATAACCAGGCCGCGTCCTGGTGGTTCTTCAATCTGGTACATACGACGTTTGGCAAGACGCTCAACCAAGCGTTGATATAAAGAATTCTCATCCTGTATTGTCAGGATGTTTGTAAGAATTACATTGATCGCCGAGAAAATTAAGCTTCCGAGGAACGCTGAACCCCAACTCTTGATTTCAAGAGATGGAATCAGGTTTGCAGTGATCATCAAGGCAATTGTGTTGGCAAAAAAACCAATCAAAAAGACAAAAGCTCCGCCGAGTGGAAATGCTAAAAGCAATAAAATCGGTCGGATCACGAAATTAACGACACCCAAGATGAAAGCTGCGGCTGTAGCCATAATTAATGGGGTCGCATCCTGTGTGGGTATATATTCAAACCCCGGTAGGACCAAGATGGTAAATAAGATAGTCAGAGCATTTACGAACCAGATGAATACGAAACGAATGGTGGATTGAATGATGCTTCGGATGTTCATATTTACAATTCCTTAATAGATTTATTAGTAAATATGCTAGCCTATATTTTTTTTACTGATTATGCGAGAGATTGCTTTATTAATTCTAACATTTTATAGTAAACCTAGTATATTTTTACCTGGTGATTTCTTTATTAATATTCTGAGGAAAACATTTTCTTCTAAATTGGATATCTTCGTCCAAATCTCAATTATTAATTCATATGCTTTGGTTGTTCTAAAAGATAAATATAAAGAGAGATTTCTGTAGATCTCCCATATTTGGTGGTGTGCCTGACGGAGGTCAAACCTGCAATCACTTGATCCATCGGAACGTAAACACACATCTATATTGTCCTTGAGATATTTTTAAGGCCACATATTCGAGTAAATTCAGGTCTTAACTACAGAGTCTACTGTTTGTGATGGTATATATTAAAACTGCACACGAATAACACACTGAAAGGTGAGTGGTAATGAAGTCTCCAGGGAAATCAAGATTGCTGAAGAGTTTTTTTTAAACACCCCGGGCTCTACGTGCGTGTGGAGCAGTTTGAACGCTTAGCCAGTAGCTTAATCTAGAAACCCTTGTCATCATCGGTATAATACATCGTCCGAATTTCTGCTGATTTATTCCATCCTATATCATCGAATGAATCCCATTATTTAAAGGGGCGTTGCAGCTTGACAAAGCCTTCCGATTTTGATATATTTTGGAAAACGTTTTCCATGCAATAAAAGAAGATCAGTAATGTACTTTCTGGCAGCTGTTTATAGCCCAACCTGATTCATTGCTCCGGAGGTGAACGATAAAATCGCACTCGCATGTGGTACCTGGAGTTCCACCCTGCCCTGGTGCGATTTTTTATTTCCACAAATTGTCGATCGTTCATCTTGATGGCTTCGCCCTGGGGTAGGGATTTGTGCTAACCAGAGACCTTGAAAATTCGGAAATCGATATGTTTTTGCCTGGGGAGGTGAACATGTAATTTGGTAGGGTTGATCTGATCCATAAAATCAATTCGATTACCTTTCTAACCAAAAAATTGTGAGGAGAAAATGATGTTGACTAACCGTAAATCACTGAGATTGATATTGAGCACCCTGCTTGTTCTGTCAATGCTCCTGAGCCTGGCTGCCTGTGCCTCGCCCACCACTGCTCCTGAAGAGCCTGTCGTCGTTGAAACAGCGGCGCCAGTTGAGGTCGTTCCAGCTGAAACAGAGGCGCCAGTTGAGGTTGTTCCAGCTGAAACAGAGCCACCCGCAGAGTGCGTGGAAGAATCCATCACCGTATGGGGCTTTGTTTGGACCGCCGACTGGTTGGATGCGATCGTCCCCGGGTTCGAAGCCGAGCACCCATGCGCAACAGTGATCGTTGAACGATTTGAGTACGACCCATACCAGGAGATGGTCCTGACCACCCTTGCTTCCGGTGAAGGCGTACCTGATGTAGTCACTCTTGACCCTATGTGGGCCGGTGACTTGATCCGCGGCGGCACAGTGCTGCCCCTGGAGAAAGCCACCGCTGAGCTGAACGTGGCTGACTTTGTGCCCGGCGGTTGGAACATGTACCAGTGGCAGGGAGTCCAGTATGGCGTGCCACTCGACCTGGATTTCCAGATCCTGTTCTATCGCAAGGACGTGTACGATGCAGCCATGGAAACACTGGGGATGACCGAATTCCCCAAGACGACTGAGGAATTCCTGACTCTGGCGACCGAAGTAACCAAGGAAACCGGCAAACCGGCTATCCTGCTGAGCCAGGGAGACTACTACTCCTGGTACCAGTCCTTCCTGACCCCCCTGGGCGGGAACTTGATGAACGATGAGGGCACCGAGTATATTTTCAATAACGAAACCGGTGTTGAAGCCCTGACCCTGTATGGTGACATAGCCAATGTGTACCAGGTGGGTAAGCTGTGGGATAGTGGCGTCGACGGCGACAGCATGGTTGCGGTCGCTGCCGGTGATGTCATGGCATTGATGAACGGTTCCTGGTATGCCACCGAGCTGGCCTCCGGCGCACCAGATATGGCTGGCCAGTGGTCCATCACCTCGCTGCCGTGGGGTGAGGCAGGCCGCGAGTTCGACGCCGCCACGGGCGGTGCCTGTCTCTCGATCCCCACCGGCGCAGCCAACCCCGACTTGGCCTGGGAATTCCTCAAATACGCCGAAACGAAAGAGAACCAGGTGGAATATTTCAAGATCGTTGCCGGTGTCCCTTCACTGAAGACATCTTGGGATGACCCGTCATTTGATGAAGTCAACGAATACTTCGGAATTGCCCTGGGTCAAGCAGTAGCAGATTGGTCCCTGCGCACTGCACCGATGCAGCTTCCATCCATGGAGCTTTCAGACCTGATCGGCGAGGCCATCACCAAATCCACCACTGGGCTGGCTACCCCGCAGGAAGCCCTCGACGAAGCTGCTGATGCTGCCCCGCCGTTGGAGTAGCACTTCCACTTACCGATCGGCTATCGATTGAATATCAAGCCAAAAGGAAACTGAATGCTGTAATTTTTCACCAGGGGCGGGTTGACCACCCGCCCCTGTCTTAAAGCCAGAAATTATGGGACACCAGA
This sequence comes from uncultured Chloroflexia bacterium, assembly GCA_963822175.1. Taxonomy (GTDB): domain Bacteria; phylum Chloroflexota; class Anaerolineae; order Anaerolineales; family UBA4823; genus FEB-25. The sequence goes on from CAWGGJ010000011.1 coordinate 85,999, forward strand.
TCCTTCATTAAAAAGCTCGACCCACCTGAATTCATTCATGAGGGAGCCCATGACAACAATTTCAGCCGCAAATAATAAACCCGAACACCAGGTCAGCGGAGCATCAGCCTGGGATAAGTTCTCGAACAAGATCACTCCCTATGTGCTGATCTCCCCATTTTTCATCATCTTCTTTATCTTCCAGCTTATGCCGATCGCCTTTTCCGGCTTCCTCAGCCTGGCTGAATGGAATGGGATGAGCGCCATCAAGTTCGTCGGGCTGGATAATTTTGCCCTCATGGTGCAGGATGCCAAGTTCTGGAACTCATTCCAGGTCAGCCTCACCATCACCGTGGTATGCACCACCCTGGGCACTATTTTTGCCGTCCTGCTGGCTGTCCTGCTGGAAAAAGTGGACGACCGCCTGGCTAACCTTTTGCGGGTGGTCTTCTTCCTGCCTTCCGTTACCTCTGTCGTCGTCATTTCCTATATCTGGAAGCAGCTGTACAGCACGGACTATGGTTTTTATAATACCGTGCTGATCAAGCTGGGTCTGCCCCCGCAGGATTGGCTCTCCGACCCCACATGGGCGATGTTCGCCCTGCTGGTGATGCTGATCTGGGCAGGCATCGGGTGGGATGCCCTGATCATCACCACCGGGCTGCGCGGCATTCCCGATGACCTGTATGACTCGGGCAAGGTGGATGGCACCAATGACTGGACGGCCTTCCGCTACATCACCCTGCCGCTCCTGCGCCCAACGCTGCTCTTTGTGCTGGTCACAGGTGTCATTTTCCTATGGGGTATCTTCGCCCAGCCCAACCTGCTCACCGGTGGCGGCCCCCTGCGTGCCACCCAATCGGTTGCCATGTACCTTTATCAGCAGGCGTTCAACTACCACAAGTTCGGGTATGCTTCGGCGATTGCCGTGCTCCTATCTGTGGTCATGTTCATTTCGAGCTGGCTGAATTTTCGCTTTATCCGCTATGAGACGGATTAACCATCCCGGCAATTGGTGTGCCAACCATTAATTGAAGGAAGAAGCCAATGAAGAAACGAAGAAAATCGTGGCGGCGATGGTGGGCGGTTTCCTGGTCATCTTCGCTATCCTGTACCTTTTCCCTTACGTCTGGATGGTCTCGATGTCCTTCAAACCGGATTCAGAGATTTTCAGTCCGGCAGTTTTCCCCAAAGAGCCGACCCTCGAGCAGTACCAGCGCCTGTTCTATGGGTATCAATTCAAGGATCTCACCCTGACGATCGACTTTCCGGCGTACTACAAGAATACCATCTTCATAACGGTGACAAGCCTGATCCTGATCATCTTCACTGATGCTATTACCGCGTATGGTTTCGCCAAGTTCAATTTCAGGGGAAAAACGGTCCTTTTCTGGATCCTGATCGGCACCATGATGCTTCCGATCTATACCACCCTCATCCCATCCTTCTGGCTTTTTTCCAAGCTGAAGTGGGTGAACACCTACCAGGCCCTGATCATCCCCGGGGTTGTTGATGCCTATGGCATCTTTCTACTCAAACAATACATGGAGACCATCCCAAACGAGATCATCGATTCAGCCAAGGTGGATGGGGCGGGTGCATTCAGGCGTTTCTGGAAGATCGTCGTACCCCTCAGCCGCCCCGCCTTGGGCACACTGGTAGTGTTCCGGTTCCTGTTCGTATGGAATGATTACCTGTGGCCCCTGGTGATCATCCGCAAACCGGAGATGTACACGTTAAGCATTGGCATTGCCAATATGCAACAGCGCCAGGGGATGGTGGTATGGGGCAGCCAGATGGCTGCCGCGGTGCTTGCCACTATCCCGGTGATCATCCTGGTGCTGGTGATGCAGAAGCAGTTCCTGCGCGGCCTGACTGCCGGAGCTTTTAAAGGTTAACCTACCCTTACAGGAGATGAATGTTATGGGACTCAAACTCGCCGTCATTGGGGCAGCTAGCAGCTACACGCCCGAATTGCTCTTCACCCTTGCCCAGGATCACAACAGGCTGGGGGTTGAGCAGGTGAACCTGGTGGACCTGAACCTTACCAAACTCCAGTTGGTAAGCTCGGTCTGCCAGCGATTGGTCGACGAAAATCATTTGGATATCCACCTGGAGCTCACCACCAGCGTGGAGCAGGGTGTCACCGGGGTGGATTTTGTCCTGCCGCAGATCCGGGTGGGCGGGTTGGAAGCGCGGGTGCGCGATGAAACCCTGCCGATGGAAATGGGCATGGTGGGCAATGAGACCACCGGTGCAGGCGGGTTTGTGTGCGCCTTGCGCACCCTCCCACCCATGCTGGAGATCGCCAGGACGGTGGAACGCGTTTCACCGAGCGCCTGGATCCTAAACATGAGCAACCCCGCCGGGATCGTCACCGAAGCTATCCTGAAGCATACGAATGTCAGGACGCTCGGGTTTTGCAACATCCCCATCAACACCACCTATGCCCTGGCAGGCTTACTGGGGGTTAGCCCGCTCAGCCTCCAGCTGGATTCATTCGGCCTGAACCACCTCAGCTGGACGCGCGCTGCGCTTGTGGACGGCGAGGATCGGCTGGGTGCCCTGTTCGATGCAGTAAAAGACCTTAAGTCTCCTCTCTACCGGCGCGGGCTGGTCGAGCATCACCTGCCTACGGCGATGCTCAAGCGCATACGCCTGATCCCCAGCTGGTATGTGCGCTATTTTTATTACCCCGAGATCATCCTGGAAGAGGACCGCGCGGAGCAGGTCACCAAGGGCTCGCGCGATATGCAGGCTGAAGAGGAACTGCACGCCATCTACCTGGACCAAGGCTACACCCCGCGCGCCCAGCAGATCCTGGCTGAGAAGGGTGGCTCACAATATTACCTGCCCGTGATGCAGGTGATCGATTCGATGATTAACGATCGCGGAGACACGGTAGTGGTCGATACCCGCAACCAGAATGCCATCTCCGGCCTGCCCGCCGATGCTTGCGTCGAGGTGCCGGCGCGCATTTTTCGCAGCGGGGCACAGCCCCTGGCAATCGAAGAGATGCCCCCCACGGTGCGCGGGCTCGTGCAGACGGTAAAGTCATATGAAGAGCTGACCATCGAGGCATCGATGACCGGAAACCGGCAGACCGCCATTGCTGCATTGATGGCCAACCCATTGGTGGGCACGTATCCGAAGGCGAGCGCATACTTTGAAAGGGTATTGAAGAACGAGCGGGATTATTTGCCCCAGTTCTACTCGTCGTAAACCCCGGGAGCCTGCATGCCCAACCCGACCTGGATCTCCGGCGCTTTATATTTTGGCTACTACATGGCATTAGGCTCGTATATGCCATATATCACCCTGTATTACGAACGCATGGGGTTATCCGGCGTCCAGATCGGTGCCCTCTCGGCTCTCCCTGTGTTGGTGGGTGCAGCAACCGTGCTCATCTGGGGAGCCATCGCCGATGCCAGGCATTGGCACAACCGCATCCTGCACCTCACCATCCTGCTTGCTGCGGCATCGATCTTCATGCTGTCCACCGGGTCAACCTTCCAGGAGCTGGTTCCTTTCATCATTGCCTTTGCCTTCTTTAACAGCCCCATTGTCCCGTTGCTCGATAGCTCGGCCGTGGAGATCGCCTCCCTCCGGCAAAGCGCATTCGGGAATATGCGCGTGTGGGGTTCCATCGGCTGGAGTATCTCCGCCCTTTTGGTCGGCATGATCATTCAAAGATCCGACATCAAGTGGCTCTTCTACTGCTACGTGTTCGTGATGCTGCTGACTTTCGCAGTTTCGTTCCTTTTACCCAAGAGAAAGGTGGTGCTCAGGTCCTCGCTGGCCCACGGGATGAAAAAACTGGTGACGGATGTGCCCTTCCTGGTGTTCCTGTCCAGCGTTTTCCTGGTCTCCATCACCATGGGGGCGACCAATGCCTTCTTCAGCATCTACATGGATTCCATCGGCAGCGGGGAGGGTGCCATCGGCCTTGCCTGGACGATCTCCGCCCTCAGCGAGATCCCGGTATTCCTGTATTCTTCGGTCCTGCTGCGCAAGGTCGGCTCTACTGGACTTCTAAAAATCGCCTTCATCACCTATGGTGTCCGCTGGTTGCTCTACTCCTTCATCAGCACACCTTTCCTGGTGATCATTTTGCAGGCGCTGCACGGTCTGTGTTTTGCCACCTACCTGATCGGCAGTGTCACCTACATCAATGAGCGTGCGCCGGAGGGGATGACCACCTCTGCCCTGTCGCTGCTAAATTTCGTCGCTTTTGGGGCAGGTGCGATCATCGGGTCGCTGCTCGCCGGGTATATCTACCAGTCGGCTGGGTTACCCTGGTTGTTCCGCCTGCTCAGCCTGCTGGCATTTGCCGGCCTGGGCATTTTTATGCTCAGCCAGCACCGCCAGGTGAAGGTGGCCGCGTGATGAGCCCCGGGATGCGCCCAACTGCCGGACATGGCTTCTTTGATGCAAATATCTGGCTGTACCTTGCATATTTGTTCAACTGGCTATCCTGCGGAGGGAAAAGATGAGATTTGCCCTGGGAGTGGACGGTGGTGGCAGCAAGACCCATGCACTGGTGCTGGACGAAAATGGACTGGTGTGTGGATTTGGCTTGTCGGGTTGCGGTAACCATCAAGAGCACGGATTGAAGCCAGCCCTCGCCGAGATCGAACTCGCGGTGAGATCAGCCATGGAACAGGCCGGGGTCACTCCCCAAGAGATCCAGGCAGGCTGTTTCTGCCTGGCGGGGGCCGACCTGGAATCGGATTTCCAGCTCCTTACCCCTGCCGTGGAGACCCTGGGACTCGCGCAAACGGTGACCATCAAGAACGATACCCTGGCTGCCCTGCGCGCTACCATCAGCCGTTCGTGGGGGGTGTGTGTGATCTGCGGCAGCGGATTCAATGCCGCGGCCCGCTCACCCGACGGGAGGGAGTTCGTTTTCCCCGCCCTGGGATTTATCTCCGGCGATTGGGGCGGAGGTGGTCGACTCAGCCAGGAGATCATCCGGCTGGTGATGCGCGCCTGGGATGGCAGAGGTGGGAAGACCCTGCTGACCCCAATGGTCCTAGCCCAGCTGGATGCCGATTCAGAATATGAATTGATCGGCAAACTCTACCGGGAGGAGATCCCCTACCGGCGCCTGCTGCACCTGGTACCGCTGCTTTTCCAGGCAGCCGAAGCCGGGGATCGGCCATCCCGGGAGCTGGTGGTGACCTTAGCTGAGGAAGTGGCCATTGCAGCCAATACCCTCATCCGGCGTTTTTCGATGCAGGAGCTGGAGGTGGAGGTGGGCCTGGCGGGTGGTGTGTTCAAGGATAAGGGCCGCCTGCTCATCGATACAGTCACCCACAAGATCCACCTGGTGGCTCCAGGGGCAATCATGCGCAGGACGAAATATGAGCCGGTGGTGGGGGCGGCATTGCTGGCGCTTGAATCCAGCGGCGTGGTGGCTGACCCTGCACTGTATCGTAACATTGACGGGACTCTACCCCAAAATTTGAAATACCAGGACCTGGAGGCCAAGCCCTTCCTGGTGGATGGGATCGACTGATCCAAAAATATAATGATGGAGGCAACCATGGACGCAACAACAAGATCGGGATTGTGGATCGGAGGCACTGAATCCCAAGCGATCAACGGGGAGAGCCTACCGGTAATCGACCCATCCAACGGGGAGGTACTCGGCTATGCCGCCCGGGGAGATTCGGCTGATATCGACCAGGCGGTGGATTCTGCCCGCCAGGCATTTTATTCGAGTGAATGGCACGGGCTGAGACCCTTTGAACGCGGCCGGTTAATGTTGAAGCTGGCTGAGAAGGTCAATGCAGATCGCGACCTGCTGGCGAAACTACTTTCCCTCGAGAACGGCAAGCCCTTACACGAATCGTACGATGAAGTCGAGACGACTGTGCGAAATTTCGAATATTTTGGCGGCTGGGCTGACAAGCTCCACGGCCGGGTGATCCCCATCTCCGACGAGGTGCTGGATTATATCCGCCTGGAACCGCTCGGAGTGGTGGGGCACATCATCCCCTGGAATTACCCCATTGATATCTTTTCCAGGGGGGTGGCGCCCTGCCTCGCTGTCGGCAACACGGTTGTGGCAAAGCCAGCTGAAGAGACACCCTTATCCACCCTCGCCATTGCCAGGCTGTCGGGTGAGGTGGGTTTCCCGCCCGGTGTGATCAACGTGATCAGCGGTTATGGCAGCGAAGCCGGGGCTGCCCTCGCCTCCCATGCAGGTCTGCAGGGGTTGGCTTTCTGCGGCTCGATCGATGTGGGCAAGGATGTGCTGCGAGCAGCCGCGGAGAACATCACCCCGGTAGTTTCCCTTGAGCTGGGCGGAAAATCACCTTTGATCATTTTCCCCGCTGCAAATGTTGAAAAAGCTGCCCATGCGGGAGCGCACAGCATCCTGTACAACACTGGCCAATCCTGCGGCTGTCTTTCCAGGGTGCTGGTGCATACCAGCCTGCTTGAGCGAGTGACCCAAATCATCCGCAACGTGCTGGCAGGGGTGCGCCTGGGTCGCTGGGATGAAGATGCCGACATGGGTCCCCTAGTTTCACAAGCCCAGCTTAAACGAGTATTGGATTACATCCAGGTGGGGGTGAGTGAAGGAGCCAGGATCATTCATGGAGGCCGGCAGGTCGAGAGAGCACCTTTTGGGAGCGGTTATTTTGTTGAACCGACCGCGTTTAGCGATGTTCGCCCGGGTATGCGCATCGTGGATGAGGAGATCTTTGGCCCCGTGCTGGGGATCATGACCTTCGAGACAGAAGAGGAGGCTGTTAATATCGCCAATGGGTCGAAATACGGGCTTTCAGCTGAGATCTGGACGAGTGACCTCTCGCAGGCTCACCGCGTAGCAGCCCGGTTGGATGTGAGCCATGTTACCATCAACGGTGGAGGTGGATTTGGTATCGAAGCACCCTTTGGAGGTGTCAAACAGAGTGGCTTTGGGCGTGAAGGCGGTTGGGAGTCGATACAGCAATACTCGCGCGTCAAGAACGTGTGGGTGAACTTATAAACTGCGTTATGGTTGAGTACGAAGGATGAAAGCAGGATATGTCATCGCTCATTGATGTCGCCAGGCTGGCAAATGTCTCTATCAGCACTGCATCTCGGGTGCTGAACGAAAGTCCACACCCCGTCAGCGAGGAGAAGCGAGCCCGGGTCCTTCAGGCCGCCAAAAGCCTGAATTATTCCCCCAGCGCGCTGGCTAAGGCCATGGTAACAGGTTCCAGCCACATCGTGGGTGTCATTGTCGGTGATGCAACCGACCCCTATTTTGCCCAAATAGTCCGCGGCGTGGAAGACATTGCCCGCCGGCATGGCTACCTGGTCATCGTGTGCAACTCAGACCGCTACCCGCCGGTTGAAGTCTCCTACCTGAACACCTTAAATGACTACCGCGTGGACGGGGTCATATTTGCTGGGGGTGGCCTGGATGATGATAAATACTTGCAGGCGATTAACAAGGTGTTACAGGTTTTCTATGAGCGTAAGGCGATCTGTATCTCACTAGGCAGGCACAACTTTCCATCCTACCCGGTGATGGTTGATAATCAGCAGCTCATCCGCACGGCGGTCGCCCACCTGGCAAGCCTGGGACATACCCGCATTGCCTACATTTCTGGTCCCAGGTTGCTCATCACCACCAGCCTGCGCCTGGCAGGCTACCGCCAGGCTGTACAGGACTATCACCTCCAACAGGACGAGTCGCTTATCCTGGATGGAGATTATAAGGTCGAATCTGGATTCAAGGCCGCTGGCAGAGTGCACGCCATGCAGGTTAGGCCTTCTGCCGTCCTGGCGTCCAACGACTTGATGGCCATCGGTTGTATGAGCAAATTACTGAGACTTGGTTACCATGTCCCGCGGGAGATCAGTGTGATGGGTATCGATGACATCCCCTTTGCCCGTATTGTCGAGCCAGCCCTGACGACCATTGCTCTGCCGATGTACGAGCTGGGAAAGGTGGGCATGGAATGCCTGATCAGGATCCATCACGGTGAAGAATTGGACTCAGCAGGCATCATCCTTCCGCATAAGCTGATCATACGCCAGTCGACTGGGGCAATACGGAGGTGAGCGCGATAGTAATTTTATTGGATTTGCTTGTTTGGAGGTTAAACTGATGAGATTTGGTTTCATTCCCACTGAAGGTGGCCGGTTCTACCCTGAATTTCTCGAGGAAGCGTTACATGGAGAAGCGCTGGGGTTTGATTCGGTCTGGCTCGAAGAGCACCACGGGGTTAAAGACCACTACTGGCCATCCCCGCTGATCGGCCTGGCCGGGCTGGCCACCCGCACCGAAAGTATCCTGCTGGGGACGGATATCCTCGTCCTGCCCTTCTATCATCCCGTGAGAGCGGCGGAGGATGGTGCCCTGCTGGATATCATCTCCAACGGGCGTTTCATCTTTGGAGCGGCCATCGGCTATAAACCCGACGAATTTGCCCTCTACCAGATACCCCTGGAGAAGCGCGGTGAAAGGTTCAGCGAGGCCATTGCCTTGATCAAGCAGTTATGGACCTGCGACGAGGTCTCATTTATCGGCAAATATTACCAGGTGCAGGGGTTGAAGATCGAGCCACGGCCGGTGAGCAAACCTCACCCGAAGATCTGGCTCGGAGGTTGGGGAAGGCTATCCCTTTCGCGAGCCGCCAACCTCGGGGATGCCTGGATCCCTGGCCCCACGGCGGACCTGGAAAAACTGCTCGAGGCTCAGCGCATCTACCAGGGTTGCCTGGAGGAAGCTGAGAGTTCTACTAATGACAGGGAACGTCCGCTCACCCGCGAGGTGATCATCGCCAGCCGCGATGAGCTTGCCTACCAGGTGGCTGAGAAACACCTGCTGATCAGCTATCGTGACGAATATGGTACGGGAAAATGGAAGCACCCCCTGATCGAGCAGGAAGCCCAGGCTACCGACATCACTATGGAGACAATCAACCGAGACAGGTTCATTGTCGGCAGCCCCGAAACGGTGATCAAGCAGGTCCAGCGCTTCAAGGACCTGTTCGGCATGGACCACCTCATCTGCCGGCTGTACTTCCCAGGCATCCCACATCGCTTCATCATGGAAGAATTGGACCTGCTGGCGCATGAAGTGCTGCCCGTGTTCAGGTAAAAGGAGCTGTGCGTGACTGAAAAAATGAAGATAAGCATCATTACCGATGAGCTCAGCGCCGACCCCGAGACGGCGGTTGAATTGGCTGCCGGATGGGGCATCCGCCACCTTGAGCTGCGGGGCTACTTCGCAGACCGGGTCCCCAGAATCTCCGCCTACCAGAAGCTGCGCTTGAAGCAGCTCCTGGAGCGCTTCGAAGCCAGTGTCGTTGCCATCAGCCCCGGACTGTTCAAGTTCCCCTACCCGCTGAAACAACCAGCCGAGTTCCCCATGCCCTGGCTTGACCAGGTATTGTTCTCTGACTGGTCTACCCTCCACCGGCAGCTTGATGGGCACCTCAATGAGCTGCTGCCCGCCTCCCTGGATTTTGCCAACGAATTGGGAGCCCGGGTGGTGGTCAGTTTTAGCTTCTCGCGCGGCGGCCTGCCTCCCGGCCTTCCGCCGGATGAACTATACGAAACCTTGCTCACCGCCTCTGAGCGGGCCCGTTCAGCCGGGTTGGTGCTTGCCATCGAGAATGAATCCGGTTTCTGGGCCGATACGGGTGAGCGCACCGGGCAGCTCGTCCGGGCGATCAACCATCCCAGCCTGGGGATAAACTGGGACCCCGCCAACGCCTTTTGTGAAGGCGATTCTCCCTATCCGGACGGTTACCATCATGTTGCGGGGTTGGTCAGGCATGTCCATTTTAAGGATGCTAAGAAGAACACCCGCAGCGAGCCCGAATATGTCCTGGAAGGGGACATTGACTGGACCGGTCAGCTCAGGGGACTGGCGGAAGATGGCTATTCAGGTTTCATTTCCGTGGAAACCCATCTGCGACCAAAGCTGGCTGCAGCCAGGACCTCACTCGACCGGCTTCAATCCCTGCTGAGAAGCCTCGGGCAGGATTGAGAGAACATCCAATCTATAGAAAGGATTTGACTATGAACCACCATGACCTCGTAGGGATCATCCCAGCAGTGATCGTACCCATGCGGGCTGATTTTTCGATCGACTATTCCGCCTTTGAGCGCTACCTGGAATGGGTGATGAGCCATTCTCCAGTTGGGCTGGCGGTGAACGTGGATACCGGGGAAGGTCCATACCTGACCGTTGATGAGCGGGCTGAGGTGATCCGGACTGCACGGCGCGTCTCCGCAGGCCGCTGCCGGATCATCGCTGGGGTCGGTGGACCTGCCACGCATACCGCCGTAGCCAACGCCCGGGCGGCAAAGGAAGCCGGCGCAGATGCGCTACTAGTGTTCCCCACCCCCGCCTTCCTCAACGACCCGCTCGATCCTGACATCCCCTACCATTACCACACCGCCATCGCCGATGCCTCCGGTCTACCGCTGGTCGTGTTCCAGCTGGGGCCGGTATTCGGGGGGGTCAACTATACTCCTGAAGCTCTGGCCAGGGTGTTGGAGCTGCCCCAGGTGATCGGCTTAAAGGATGCTTCATTTGACTGCCAGCGCTTCATCCAGACGCGCGACATCGTCCGCCAGGCTGGCCACCCCATCACCCTGCTGAATGGGAATGATAATTTCTTATTAGAGAGCTTCCTGCTGGGGGCTCAGGGTGGATTGCTGGGTTACGCAGCCGTCGGCGTCGGACTGGTGGGCGGGATGTTAAAGGCGGTGCAGGAGAACGACTTTGACGCGGCGGTTGCCATGCAGCCAAAGGTGCAGGGTTTCTGCGACTATATCTACGCCAGGCCGATCGGTGATTACCGGGCGCGCTGCAAGGTCGCCCTGGTGCCGATGGGCTTGCTGACCCCCGAGCAAACATTCGTCCGCCCACCCTACCAATCGTTGTGGGAGGCGGAAAATGAGCGGGCTCACCAGGCGGTGGAGAAAGCCGGCTTACTAAATCTTGGGAGGTAGAATATACCACCCACCCTTTTTAGCATAAGCTACTAAAATTAATGTACAAGCAAATGAATGCTCGTGTTATTAGAGGTGCCTAAGGGTTCCTCATCAACGTAGAGAAGTGTTTCCCATTACCAAACCTTTTTCCCAATGGTCAAGCCAGCTCGTTTGACACAATCGTGTGCTTGTTTCATTGTAGGATAAAAATGGTACATTGTTGCGTCCGCCTGGTTCATGGAAACCGTTTAGGGTGATGATTTGATTTGTGTGATGGCTTCATCTACAACATCAACCACCACACCTATAACAATAAGAATTCCTTTTTCCACTGCACCACAACTGCACCAGGTATGAAGCGAGGACAACAACCTATAGTCCTGTCTAAAGGGGGTGCATAAACTTGGATCAATAATTCGCCTTTTTTCACCTGATATCAAATCAAGATCCAAGGGGGTTGTGAATTATTCCATTTCTCATGGATCGGTCCCTCCGTTTAACCTTATTTAAAAATGGATAAGTACTGGGATTTTGATTTATCGGGTATGTGTCTTTGGCTAACATAGATATTTATTAACTAAATGCTAATGTAATTAGGACTAAATTCGTCGTATATCGGTTGTACAATATTAACAATTCAGACAAATTGGGTGAGGATATGAGATATGTTATAAATTCCACAATAGATCGAAGCCATTTATTTAGCCGAAAAGTCATGCGTTTTCTTATTCAATGGCGTACTGTGGTCTTGATAATCATAACAGCCTACATAACCATATTCGAATTAGGTGAGCATCCTGACTTTCTTTCCGATAGTGCGTACTACTTTACAGTGGAAATCACTTTGTTCCTTGCTCTGATCATTATTACTGCTTTCATGATTGAAATTGCATTAAAAGCTGCATTAATCAAAAATCAAACGATCAGAATACTGGATGCACGCCATAACCTCAGTATGTTATTGACCACAGCAAAGGATTGGGACGATGTCGTCACCAAGGTCCTTGAATATCCGTCTTCGATCATGCCGGTTTCTGCAACTTCACTAATGATCTATGATCAGATCACCGATCAATATTACACCGAACGCAGCTGGATTGCCGAAAATGAAGAAGTAACCTTGCCGCCCATGGCGATTTCAGGAGATGCTTGTTGTGTAGATGATATTCAAGACATCACAACAAACATCCACATAGCTGATTGTGAAAAGATCGCCTGTGTGCCTGATGGAACCTATAAATGCTACCATTTATTATTAGTTTATGGGAAGATACCGGTAGGGATTTTGAGTATCATCCTTCCAAATCAACAGGATTTTAATAGCACACATGCTCAGTTGTTGAGCAAAACAGCAGAAGATATCGCGATTGGCTTGAGTGCAGCAAAACATAGACAGTTGCAACACGCCATTGAAGTTGCCAATGCTGCTAGCAATGAACGATTAGAAATTGCCCGTGACCTGCATGATACATTGGGTCAAAATCTGGGTTACTTGCATTTAAAACTTGACCAGATACTTACAGAGGATAAGGAAATATCGTGTGGTGCAAAGAGATCAGAGCTGGAGCGTTTACGCGAGCTTGCCAATGAATCTTATGAACTGGTCCGGAACACATTGGTAATCTTACACCATACGGATGAACATCGGATCAGTGAGCTATTCAAAGCGCATAGTCAGATTATCTCCAAACGGGCTGGGTTCTCGGTGAGTATTGATGAAGAAGGATCACCACGCTCTATTTCACCCAGTTCTTTAAAACAATTACTCCATGCCTTCAAAGAGTCTCTATACAATATCGAAAAACATTCTGAGGCCAGCCAGGTTAGGGTGTTATTAACCTGGGCTGATACACAACTGACCATCCGTATCTGGGACGATGGCTGTGGTTTTGAGGTTAAGGAATTTACAGAAACTGGACATTATGGACTTCATATTATAGATGAACGTATCCAATCACTGGGGGGTAAAGTGGAAATCAACAGCTCACCAGGCCAGGGCACAGAAATCATGTTCTGGTTGCCTGTATCAGCTCCAGAGAAGCAGCATTCAGAATTATTATAGGAGAATCATGAAAGTACTAGTTGTCGACGATCATGTTTTATTTCGAGAGGGTTTAACCAGCCTGCTCAATGCGGATAAATACTTCAATGTTGTTGGTCAAGCCGGTTCAGTCCATGAGGCTATCGTTCTTGCGCATAGCCTACAACCCGATCTAATTCTCATGGATTTTAGCTTACCAGACGGTGATGGTGCAGAGGCTTCTGCAGCTATATTAGCTGAGCAACCTGCTTGTAAGATCGTTTTCTTGAGCATGCACGATGCTGATGAAAACCTATTTTCAGCTATCCAGAGCGGTGCTAAGGGGTATTTATTAAAGAACGTACCAGTGGACCAATTACTGGCCTCGCTAAAATCGGTTGAGTGTGGAGATGCAGCATTATCAGGTTCGATGACCATGCGAGTCCTGGAGGAATTTTCACAGCACCGCAATGGTACTTCCAGCAAAATCCATTCCAAGAATAACGCTCTTAGCCAACGCGAAGTCGAGATATTAAATGAAATTGCTAAAGGATCTTCGAATGACGAGATAGCAGATAAATTCTTTTTATCGGTGAACACGGTCAAGCACCATGTACATAATATCTTTACCAAGCTGGGGGTAGACAACCGGAGAAAAGCAATCGAATATGCTAAGCACGCAGGCATCATGAGCCGAATTTAAAGTATTAATACTTTATCAAAAAAGAGCCTATAAAAATGGCTCTTTTTTGATTCCAAAAGTGCCATATAGGTGCATATTCCATTTCTATTTCCAGATGTATCCTATACGCACCTTAAATAGGGGATTCGTCAGCGTGATTATGCAACTACCTGATCTCAAGAAACCTAAAGGATATTTCGAAGGCATGAAATGTTCCTTTTTGTCCCCAATTAATTACTTTACACATAAAAGGAGTTACTCCCCAGACATGTCCAAAATTAATCTCATCGTTTATTTACAAACTACCAAATTCGGAGGCTAAACCATGAATAGCAAGTTTTTCAATAATACCAAAGGTTTTAATCTATTCCGGCTGCTGGTAACCGTGGTGATGATCGTCACGGTCCTTGGGCCGGTGGGCGGTTTAAATGCCACCCCCGCAAAAGCAGCAACCAATACCCTGCAATTGAGGGTAATCAGTGCAAACGATAGCAGTACCTATGGGATTGTTAAAGGTCAAGCTATTGATACATATAAATACATCATCAATATAGATAACTCCGGTACCACCACCCAAAGGAGCGCAGATCCTGGCACAGGTTGTTCGCCACAAGACCCTGGCTATCCCGATACATGTTCGTGGGTCTCGATTGCTGGCGTAAAAAGCTCCAGCCCGATCTATACCCAGGGTGATCAGTCCGACTTTGGTGCTGGTATCTCACTGCCCGACGGGCGTTATCTAATCTCAGTATTGGCCGATGGTTACAAGCTTGATGGAGCTCATTTCACGATACCATTGGATGATCCCGGCATTGTAACGGTAGAAATGCAACCTTATGATCTTCCAGACGCAACTATTCAAGCGGAAGTCTTTGAGGACGTAGCTCCCACCAACAGTGCACCAGATGTACCCGCTGAACGCGGGTTGGCAGGTTTTAAAGGCCACATCGCCGATTACATCGGTGAAGTCACAACGGATGTCTACGGTGATCCAATATGCGGTAACGGTCAATGCATCAGCCAATGTTACGCCGTCGATGGGGGTGCAGATCTTGGCATTGTCGCACCGATCGATACAGCTGGACGTTGCCCGTTCCGAGACGAACTTCCCGCCAATGCAACAACAATCGACACCGGGGTTCTAATTCCTACAACTGCAGTGATCGAGGGGAAATTAATCATCCCGAACCTTGGTCCCAACCGCTATGCCTTATCGGTGGTTCCACCAGACGCATCCGGCTGGGCTCAGACCACCACCCTGGAAGGCAACCATGACTGGGATGCCTGGGTGATGGAAGGCGCCACTGGTTTAGATACCGAATTCGTCGTGGCAGGTGAACCCTTCCCAGCCACATTCTTCGGTTTTGTTAGACCCACAAATACAATGGCAGCAGGAAGTGGCACGATCAGCGGTACCGCAGTGGCGGTAAGTGCTTATATCCCCCCCGTGGGAGGTATCGGCGGTGAAACCGGCTTGATGGGTGCAAAACCAAAGGACAAGAATCCGATTCATCGCTTATTCGTCTCCTTGTCTGATCTCAACAATAACGATCAGACGGTTTATATGGGAGAGTTCGATTGTAACGAAGACGCAGGTTGTCCATCGGTTCAATTCAGCATCCCTAGTGTTCCCGATGGAGATTATGTTATCGGACTCTGGGATGAACCCCAGGATTATATCTTCCTCACACAAAACGTCTCGGTTCGCAATGGTGAAGTCGTCGATCTGGGTTCATTATCCATGTTAGGTTGGTGGACCACCATAGAAGGTCACGTTTTCAATGATCTCAATGGAAACGGCAAGATGGATGCCGGTGAGCCGGGTATCTCTAACTTCCCGATCGTGATGCGCACGCGTGAGAACTCCATCATGGACCGCGGCGCTACTCTGGTGACTACCGATGCAAACGGTTATTACTGGATGGAAAATGCCTACCCAATCACCCAATGGCTGGTGGAAGAAGCCTATGCTGATGGTTTCCAGACGACCGGAATCACGTACCAGGCAGATAATCAGCCTACAGAAACCACGATACTCGGCCAGGGTGTGGATGTGAATGTTCATCCCGTGATTGGCCTCGGCGGTCGCCTGGATTGGGGTGTGAAGGCCTATGATCCTGGAACGAATGGTGGTATCGTCGGTACGATCAGTTACGATACCACGCGTAACGAGTTAAATCCTGCCTACGCAGCCATTGAAGACTGGCAACCCAGTATTTCTGGTCTGACAGTTGACTTGTACGCACCCGTCCTATGTGGAACCAACGCAGGTGTACCATGCGATGCGAACGGATTTTATGAATTAGCGGCTGATGGCTCCTATGCCCTCGGTTCCTTGTTGAATCAGTACACTTCTGAGACCTGGCAACGACCAACCGGATGCGTAGCCCGCAATGTGAACGGTGATCCGCTGGTCAATGGAATTGACGAGAAGGTATTACCACTGGGATCGGATACACCCGGGAACACCCTGGCATGCCTGGAAGCGCCAATGATGGGCGTACAGTTTGGTCCCATGGCTGATGGTGTTGGCACACCGGGCGAAAACTTTGGCGCCAGTGTGGATGGCAACTATGGCTTCGGCGATGGTTGTTTTGGTCCAGGCGGCTTTGATGCAAACACTGGTACATGTGCTGATGGGACCGCCCCAACATCGCTTCCTTCCAATAAGGATTATCTCGTCAAAGTCGAAATACCCAACGATGCACTTGGCCGCCCAATGTTTAAGGTCACCAAGGAAGAAGATATCAACATTGCCAATGGTGATTCGTTCGTCCCACAGGTACCACCTCCGGCATGCGCTGGCCCATTGCATACTGTGGATGTAGCTGGCTATGGAACAGACAATTATCCTGCAATCGTTGGAGACGGCACTAATTTACCTGTTGGTGTTACAGTGGCTGCTTCCACGCCAATCGATAACCCGACTTTCGTCGGCATTGGTGGATCGATATACGAAGGCCAACAGAAACCTCTCTGCGATACCAAGCTGGTCCGTCTTAGCGACCGCAAGTCGGTTGCTCCTGGATTCAACTTTTTTACCGACGTGCCTCTCCCCGGTCGCTTCTGGGGTTTGATCGTAGACGACCTCAACTTCTCCAGTAATCCTTATTCAATCGCATATGGTGAGAAGGCACCAGTGTCGTTTGCCCCTGTTGGCATTTACGATTACACCAACCGTTTGATCTACACGGTTGAAGCGGATTACAACGGCCTGTGGGATGTGCTGCTGCCATCAACTAACCGCATCAGCTGCCCGACGCCTTCTGGTGTGTGTGCCAACCTGTATCGCTTCGTTGGTAATGACCCTGGCACGCCGGGTAAATGGAATGCCAACTATAATCCTCAATATCGAACTATATCGGCTGAGTTTGAAGCCTTTCCAGGCCTGACCCTCCCAGCTGATCTGGCACCCACACCTGTTGCTGCAGCTGTACAGATCCCGGGCATGCAGACAAGCCAAATAGTCGCCTGCAGCTTGAACGATCCAGCTGTATTACAGAGTAATCCAAGTAGTCCGGATGCGACTCCTGAGTTATTTGCGGTTTCGCAGCCCTATGTGTATGGATCAGGTTCGTTTACCATCTATGGGCAGGGATTTGGGCCCAGCGCAGGTACGGTAAGGCTGGATGATGTTGCCTTGACAGTGGGAACATGGAGCTCGACCCAACTTGCCGTAACCGTGCCATCTGGATCTGTGTCTGCTGGTCCACACCAGCTCATGGTCACCACTGCCAACGGAAAAAGCACGGTCAACGGACTTACATTCCATGTGCTTGACGCGATCCCACAAACAGGTGTATTGGATGCTTTCAATCGTTCAAGTGGTGGGTTGGGTCGCAACTGGGGTGGCGATGGCAATACCCAGGGTACCTTCCGTATCTGGCACTTCCCGACCATCAACCCGGATGGTGTGGTCCAGGTACGCAATACTGGCAATACCTGGTGGCTCCCGACTTCGTTCGGAGCTAACCAAGAAGCCTACTTCACCTTTATCAAGGTAAGCACAAGCGGGACAGAGCAGGGCTTGTTACTCAAGTTCAATGGACAAAGCCCAAACAGCAACAACGCCAGATGGATCGAGGTTGCTTACAATGGTGTCAATGCAGTCATTGTTCGCACAAAAGCATCCAACCAAAATCCTATTGCGCGGGCTACGCTCCCGGCTACCTTTGTAGGTGCTAGCCTGAACTACCCCGGCGACCGGCTTGGGGCGTTAACTACTGCAGATGGAACCGTCTATGTTTATAAGAACAGTACCCTTATCGGAAAAGTCAATGTAACCAACACAGGTCCAACACCCTACTGGCCAGTCTCCCTGGCGCAAGGCGGTGGTTTCGTCGGTGTCAGATTTATTGGAACTACTTCTACTAACGATGCCCGCTTTGATAACTTCGGTGGTGGAAATGCTCTTCTGAGCTATAGTCCTACTATCTACGAAGTCGGTCAAGGTCGCGCCTTCAGCACCATCCAGAGCGCCCTCGATACAGCCGCTTCATTGCCTGCTCAAAACTCGCTAGTCGTGGTTTACCCCGGCGCAGTTGATCCGACCAACCCGCGCTACAACGGTCGCGGCGCCTACTATGAAAACCTGATCATGTACTCGCCGGTCAAGCTACAAGGTGTAGGGCCAGGTGGTGTGAGAGCGGATGGCACGATCGTCCAAGGTACGATCATTGATGGCATCGCATTCGGTGGTGATACCCAACTGGCGACGGATTGGCTGACAAAAATCACCAGCCTGACCTGGGATGGTTCCCAGGATATTAACGATGGCCAGGTGATCTATGTGCTAGCCTCACAGAACCAGACCAGCGGTCCCAACCAGGCTCGCCAGTTTGGCTCAACCTATAAGGCCTCTATCGACGGTTTTGAAATCCGTGGTGGCGACCAGCAAGGTCTCCCGGGTAACCTCAACGCTATCTTTGGCGGTTTCCCTGGGCCTATCACACCGCTTCAGGTGGTCACACAGGGTGGGGCTATCTTTGCCAATGCCTATGCACGTGACTTGCAGATCACAAACAACCTGATCGATAGCAATGGCGGCTCATACGGCACGATCCGTATCGGTACACCAAACCTGACGGGTGCAGATACCAACCAGCATAACGAGAATCTACGCATCGCCCACAACCGCATCTTTGCCAATGGTGGCACCAACCTGGCAGGCGCTATCGGCCTGTTCAACGGCGCAGATGGTTATGAAATCGCAAGCAATGACCTGTGCGGTAACTTCTCCGCTGAATATGGCGGCGCAATCAGCCACTTCGGTTACAGCCCCAACGGCAAGATCCACGATAACCGCATCTATTACAACCACTCTTACGATGAAGGTGCGGGTATTATGATCGCAGGTGAATTAGCCACTGATAGCGCTGCGTTTTATGGCCAGCCTGGCGGACCGCAAGGATCCGGCCCGGTGGATATCTACAACAACCTGATCCAGGCTAACATGGCTGAAGACGATGGTGGTGGACTGCGCTTCCTCATGGCGGGTAACTTCCCCATGAATGTGTTCAATAACATGATCGTCAATAATATCTCTATGCATGAAGGTGGCGGTGTGGCCCTCGACGATGCTCCCAGCGTGCGTTTCTTTGGCAATACGGTCATGAAGAACATCACCACAGCTACTGCCATAACCAGCGATGGTTTACCCGCCCCGGCTGGTCTTTCAACCGGAGCAAATAGCTACCAGTTGCAGGCTACCTTGCCAGGTGGTTCCCCGTTATTCAGCGATCCCTTGCTGTTCAACGATATCTTCTGGGATAACCGGGCGGGTACGCGCGGCACGAATATGGTCACTGGTATCGGCGCTGAAGGTGATGCAACGCCAATCGACGTATGGGACATGGGTGTAGTGGATGCTACAAGTGACCTGCTGACACCCACCAATTCGATCCTTGGAACAAGCTTGCACCTCGGAGTCATCCCATCCCCCGACAATATCGTGGGGGTAGATCCTCAGGTGGTGACTGCGATGGATGTTACCTTGAGCTTCACCTCCTGGCGTACCAATATAAACTTCATCGGTGCCATCATGGTGACGGTAAACCTGCCACCCAATCTGGCCGGGAACTACAACCTGATCGGTACCGGATCACCAGCCTACGATGCTGGCGCAACCAGCAAGAGTGGTGTTACCATGCCCGCTTTTGATTTCGATTTGCAATCACGGCCGTTTGGTGGTGGCTACGATATCGGCGCGGATGAGTTTCACTAAAATAAAATCCACAGGTTGGAGAGAGGAAACTCTCTCCAACCTGCAAGCAATCAAAGGAAAAACACAATGAACAAACAACCTTCTCGCAATAGTATCAACAGACGTGATTTTTTCAAACTGGCAGGTGGCGCAGTGATCGTTGTTGCCGGAGCAAGTGTAATGCCTCAATTCCTGCGTAAGACCTTACTGCCGGAGCAGGTGGTCGGTGCTGCGGGTGATTATGATCTTTACTTTGCTGGAACCGATGGATGGTTCTATCTACCACCAAGCCCAGCCATCCCGCCATGGCACCCTGATACCTACGCACCCGCACCATTTACCACTTATATCTTCGGCTTTCGCAATGTTACTGGACTGACCGATATTCAACGCCAAAACCAGAGAAACAAGGCGCAGCACAATGCACCTTTCTTCTGGGTGGATCAATTTGATCCAAGCCAACCAAAAGACTTCAAGGTTCAGCTTACCAACCTGGGCCTGGCTCTACGCCCGGATCTAACTGATGCGCACACCCTGCACTGGCATGGCTTCCGCAATGTGATCCCGTTCTTCGACGGTGAACCAACCGGCTCTGTCTCTGTGCCGGTCGGGCAGAACTTCACCTACGTTTACCGCCCGCGTGATCCTGGTACTTATATGTATCACTGTCACGTGGAAGATATTGAGCACGTGACCATGGGCATGAACGGCCTGGTGTTCGTCCGACCGCTGCAGAATGGGAATACATCTTTCTACCCAAGCGGATTGTATGCCTATAACGATGG
This sequence comes from uncultured Chloroflexia bacterium, assembly GCA_963822175.1. GTDB lineage: Bacteria > Chloroflexota > Anaerolineae > Anaerolineales > UBA4823 > FEB-25. The sequence goes on from CAWGGJ010000011.1 coordinate 106,617, forward strand.
TGACGGCTCGACGGGTTACGATCGGGAATACCCCTTGTTCCTGAGTGAAATCTGGGCGGAAGGCCATTGGAACGACGCCCATATTCAAGAGTCACAGTGGTACAACTTCAAGGCAGATTTCAGCTTACTGAATGGCCGTGTCTATCCGGATACACTGCTCCCCAACTCACCAGTTGATGTAGCAGCATCAACCAATGTGCTGACTATACAAACAGATGGGGCAGGCGATCTGGTGACCAACCCTGGACTGGAACGCCTGCAATATCAGCCCCACTCAGCTTTAATCACCTGCAATGAAGGTGAGAGAGTTCTGCTTCGTTTTGCCAACCTGGGTTTCCGTGAAGCAGCGATGACCTTTGCGGGTCTCAATGTCCGTGTAGTCGGTCGTGATGCAACCCTGATGCGTGGGCGCGATGGCACTGATACCAGCTACTTAACGGATACGCTGCTGATGGGTGCTGGAGAGAGTTATGATGCCATATTCACTGCCCCGGCTCATTCGGGAGGTGCAGGCCCTGACGTCTACGTCTTGTACAACCGTCGCTACACCCAGGACGATGACCTGAGCACCCAAGGGCAACGCACTGAAATCCGCGTTTACCCCACTGGAACGCTTGCCGCTCAGCAACATTTCAATGACGCGGTGATCTATTAACCGCTAATCGCTTATAAGGAGTATCGAAAATGCTTACTTCAAAATTATTCAAAGTGCGGTTGGCTATAGGGTTGCTGATTGCAGTAATGGCATTCGGTCCACTGGCTAATGTGCAACCAGCACAGGCCTATGACCCGTCTTCAGTGGGGATCGCCTGCACATACGGACCAACATTCAACCTCGAAGCCAAACCTGGTTATATCCAAATGCCTGATATGAACACCATGTATATGTGGAGTTTATCTTTAGCAGGCGGAACTTTCCAACATCCCGGCCCAACCCTGTGTGTTACCGAGGGTGATACGGTTACCATCAACCTGACGAGCTCGCTACCTACATACCCCAGTAATAGTGTTTTACCCACTCGGACCTCACTCATTTTCCCAGGGCAGGAAAACGTTATGGCTAACGGTGTACCCGCCCAACCAGAACCGGCGAATAGCTCACTAACCAAGAGCATTGTTCCCAGTGAAAGCGTCTCCTATAGCTTTGTTGCTACCAGGCCTGGCACTTTCATCTATGAGAGCGGCACAGATACCAAAATGCAGGTCTCCATGGGTTTGTTCGGTGCGCTGATCGTTCGCCCAAGCATGGGTGCAAACTTTGTTTACAACCGCCCAGACAGCCAATTCACGCCTACTGAAGAGTTCATGGCACTCCTTTCCGAAGTAGATCCTTATCAACACCAGGCAGTGGAATTGGGTGTTGTGTTCAACATGAACAATTATCGGGCGCGCTATTGGTTAATCAACGGGCGCGGCTTCCCCGATAGCATCGCAGATAACTATGCACCCTGGTTGCCCAGCCAACCATACGGCGCCCTTGCCCGCATTTATCCCTATGATGCGACAACCCACCCATACCCTGGCGTTGAACGCTTTATCAATGTCGGAACAGAGGAATTTCCCTTTCACCCGCATGCCAATAACGGCTTGATGATTGGCCGCGATGGGTATCCACTTGAAGATGGAGGCCTGGACCTATCCATGGAGAAGTTCGCCTTCAACATCGGTCCTGGACAGACCTGGGACGTGATTTTCAAGTGGTATGACGTCGAGGGTTACAACGCGACCACCAATCCCGTTCCGGTTACCCCACCCGATCTTGTAAACCTGACACTTGGTATGTTCTACAGCGGCAGCCCCTACCTGGGTCAGATGGAAACCCTGCCCCCTGGAAGCAATACTCTTAACCAGTGCGGTGAGTATTACATCATCTCGCACAACCACGCTCTCTTCCAGCTGGATGCATTCGGTCAAACCATGTCCGGCCCAATCACTTATCTGAGGGTTGACCCCCCTCAGCCCAACACTTGTCCATAAGGGCTAAGGAGACTAACATGCACACAATAACACGTAATCCACTTAAATTTATCATAGTGCTGATGGTGCTGGCAGCTATGTTCGGCGCTGGGATCCATACATCAGTAGCCTACGCGGCCTGCGCACCTACAGCGAGTTATGAACTTTGGGCCAAAACGGGAACTGCCACCCTGTATGGCACTACATCGGTTACCATTTGGGGCTATTCCACGTCTGACGTGGGAGCACCAAGCCTGCCCGGCCCGCAGCTTACAGTTAATCAGGGTGATTGTGTCAGCGTGACACTGCACAATAGCCTTACCGAAACCACCGCGTTGCTTTTCCAGGGTCAGGATATGATCCCCGACACACAAGGTGTGGCAGCGGGTGGTGTCACGCAATATATCTTCACTGCCAGCCGCCCAGGCACCTTCCTATATGAAGCCGGCTTGATCCCTGGAACCCAGCACCAGGTGGCTATGGGCCTCTATGGTGCGTTGGTGGTGAGACCGGTGGAAGGTGTAAACCAGGCGTATAACAGCCCTTCTCCTGCTTTCACCAGTGATGCTGTATTGGTATTGAGTGAGATCGACCCGGCACTCAATAACAGTGTCGGCTCCAGCAACCTTTGACATGCGCCACTATGCTCCTACTTACTTCCTGGTCAATGGCAAGGCTTTCCCTGATACTGCGTCTATCTTTGCTGCAGCAGGCGATACGGTTTTGCTGCGCTACGTCAATGCTGGTTTGCAAAGCCACGCCATGAGCTCATTGGGAGTGTCCCAGAGTGTTATCGCCACGGACGGAAGCCCCTTTGCACACCCACATTCCATGGTAGCTGAAACGATCGCCACCGGCCAAACATTGGATACCCTGGTTACAGTCCCGGTCTCTGCGGTAGTAGATACTAAATATCCCCTCTATGATGCCAACATGATGTTGCGTAACACAAACACGGCAGGACTGGGTGGTATGCTGACGTTTTTATCGGTTGGCACCCAACCACCTCCGGGACCAGACACAACCGGACCACTGCTCTCATCCCTTACTCTCTCACCCAACCCGAGCAATGGAGCGGTCAGCGTAAGCCTGAGCTTCAATGCCGATGATACCCAGACGGGCGGTAATAATGTGATTGCGGGTGAATACTGGATCGATGGAAATCTGACACATACCACCATTACAGTAGGTTCACCTGCACCGACCGTAACACTGTCGGACGTGATCCCATCGGGATTAACTGCCGGAACGCACGTTGTTTCCGTCCGTGCCCAAGATGCTTTGCTCAATTGGAGCACAACCAGCACCATTAACCTGGTGGTGGATAATGTGGGTCCAACCAGCAGCAATCTAAGTCTCACACCCAACCCAAGCAACGGCACAGTAAGTGCGACCCTGTCCTTCACTGCGAATGACAGCACCAGTGGAAACAGTAACGTTACCAGCGCTGAATACTGGATTGATGCAGGCGCTCACCAGACCATCCCAGTCGCTTTGCCAGCGCCTGTGAAAACCTTGAGTGTATCCATGCCTATGGGGCTCAGTGCAGGCACGCACATCGTTTCAGTGCGCAGCCAGGATGCCCTGGGTAACTGGGGGACTGAAGCCACGATCAATCTGATCGTGGATCAGACAGGTCCAACAACCAGTGGGGTCAGTGCTTCACCTAATCCGAACAATGGCAGTCAACCCTACAATACCAGTGTTCTTGCGGTACGTGTGTTCGCCAGCTTTGATGATACGGCAACAGGCAGCTCCAATATAGCGGCAGCTGAGGGTTTCCTGGATACTGTCGGTACAACCGGTACAGGTTTCGCATTCCTTGCTACAGATGGCGGCTTCAGCAGCCCAACTGAATCAGGTTACGGAGACATCCCACTCGTTGTAATCGGATCGCTTCTGGAGGGCAACCATACCATCTTCGTCCATTCTAAGGATGCTTCAGGTAATTGGGGTGCGATGAGCACCACGGTCTTGAAGATCTACCACTCGCTGTATTTCTCGACCCTTGGAAATACCAATCCTCCAGGTGTTGGTGGAACCGCAGATGATGCAGATATCTACCTCTGGGATGGAACTGTTTTCAGTCGTGTAGTGGATGCCTCTGCTCCACCATATTCCCTCCCAAGTGGAGCGAATGTGGATGGTTTTGACCGTGTTGACGCCACCCATTTCTACATGTCCTTCAGTAGTGACACGACCGTCACCGGTGTCGGTTCAGTACAGGATGAAGATATCGTCTACTACAACAACGGCATATGGTCGGTCTACTTTGATGGTACTGCGTATGGATTGACAGCCAACAACCTTGATATTGATGCATTCAATATCTCTGGTGGGGTGCTGTACTTCTCGACCCTCGGAAACACCAATCCTCCAACCCTGGCTGGCTGTCCGGCTGTCGGCGGAACCGCAGATGACGCCGATATCTACTCCTGGAACGGAACTTGTTTCACCCGGGTGTGGGACGCAACTGCGGCAGGACTAGCTACTGGGGCCAATGTGGACGGTTTTGTCCGTGTTGACGCAACGCATTTCTACCTCTCGTTCGCAAGTGATTCAGCGGTGCCTGGTCTTGGAACAGTTCAAGATGAAGATGTTGTGTTCTTCAACAACGGTGCATGGATTGTTTACTTCGACGGAACCGCAAAAGGATTGACAGCAAACAACCAGGATATTGATGCATTTGATATCCCTTAATCGGTAAATTAACCAATGGTTGGAGGCCCAAGTTGATCGGGCCTCCAACCAAGTGTAATTATATATAAACAGGTGATTAGCCTTACTTTCCAAGTAAGAGCCACTCACAATAAACAAGGAGCAAAAAATGGAAGCGATTAAAGCCAACCCTACCCCAGGGGCACAAAAATCAACCAGTATTTATATATCTGTCGGTATTATTCTTTCTATCTTACTTGTAACAGCCATCTATATAAACAATGTATCCAAGGCATTTCAAGCAGCCTCCCTTCCGAAAGGAACAGTTGTGATCTCCCAGGTTGCTCTGGAGGAAAAATATGGCCTGCGCGTGAACCTTATCGCTGTAACTGCCGCAGGTGGATTCGTGGATGTTCGCCTGAAAATCGTGGATGGTGATAAATTGAAACTACTGTTGGCCGATAAGAGTAACTTCCCAACTTTGTATACGCAGCAGGGTGTTATTTTGAATGCTTCTGAAGATACTAGATCACAGGAGATCGAGTTTGTCTCGGGAGGTAACCTTTTCGTTATGTATCCAAACTCTGGTAACGCGGTCAAACAGGATACACCCGTGACGATTTTATTTGGCAATATCGCACTTGAACCCATTCATGCCAGGTGATCGAGAGATCTTTAATAATCATTCAGGAGAAACAAATATGAAGCGAAAATTCATTACTTGGTTTGCCATTATCATCACTCTCGAAATTGGACTGCTCCACCTGATGACTGCCCAGGGTGAATATGAGGAAGCCGCGTATATGGGTTACCTCTTCGTGGGTAATTTCATGATCGCATTACTTTCTGCTTACGGTATTTATCGCAGGCAGCTGTGGGGATGGATACTTGGATTATTCATCGCTGTTGGCTCCATCGCCGGGTATGCCTGGAGCAGGACCCAGGGAATGCCAGGCATGGAGGTAGAGGAATGGTTTACGCCTTATGGGGTTGTGTCGTTGGCTGTTGAAGGCGTTTTCGTTCTGCTATTTCTGCTGCGACCCTGGAAAATGCCTGCTGATAAAGAACTATCATCAACTGCACAACGATCGCTGCGCTATACCCAGCCGATAATTGGCGTGTTAACCCTTATATTGATCAGTGTCTTTACTTTTCGGTGGGATGCCGGGACTACACAAATGTATGGATATCATGTTGTATCCCTGGACCAGGTGCTCGATGCACCTGTAACATCACTTTCGAATTTAGAAGAGCAAAATGGTGTGCAGGTATCATTGGTTGCCACATCCATGATGGATAGCATTGTTGATGTGCGGTTAAAAATTATTGATCCCGATAAAGCTCATTCACTGCTTATCAACCAGGCTGCTTTGCTAGTAAACGACCAAGCGCTTATACTGGCTCCCCATATGCATTCTCATGCCGGGACCAGGTTGAAAGAAGGGAAAGTGTTCACAATATTTTTCCCGACCCAGCAGGTGATTCATTCGGGGTCTGAAGTAAGTCTTGTCTTTGGTCCCGAGCGTATCGAATCTGTAGTTGTAAGGTAATTAAAAAAGTGGAAGTACGAAGAGTATAAATGGAGTCATAATGAAAAAGATTCTCCTTGGAGTATTCATTATTATATTCACCCTAGCCATCGTCAATATCGCTAATGCTGGAGTTGGTGCGGATAACGATCCGGCCACTAAAATTACTCCCGAAGTTCAACAGCAATTAACCAGCTTGCAGCCAGGTCAGATGGTTACGGTGATCGTCACCCTCAAAGACCAGTTTCGCCCGGATAATTTTGCATTACAAAATAATCCGGATCGACAGCAGGTCATGATCGGGGTGCTCCAATCCCACGCTCAAATCACCCAACAAGCAATTATTGCAGCTTTGGAGGCTGACCAATCCCAAGGGCGAGTCGCCAACCTGATTCCTTTTTGGATTTTCAATGGATTATCCGTTACAGCGACCTCAGATGTGATCCATGAGCTTGCTGCCCGTATGGATGTTCTGAGCATTACTCCAGACACAATCAACATAGTGCCTGTTGGTGCGCAAAACCTTGCGGCACCTGCCAGCAATATTTCAGCAATTAAAGCCCCGGCATTGTGGGATCTGGGTTATTACGGGCAAGGTGTTGTTGTCGCAAGTATGGATACCGGCGTTGATATAAATCATCCAGAACTCGCATCTCGTTGGAGGGGTGGAAGTGACAGCTGGTATGATCCGTACAATCAACATCCCATCACACCTACTGATTCAAATGGCCATGGCACCTGGACAATGGGTGTCATGGTTGCTGGTGATGGCTCAGGAGCAACTCTCGGTGTAGCCCCACAAGCTCAATGGATCGCGGTCAAGATATTTAATGATAGTGGTTCAGCCACTGCCACTGCTATCCATTTAGGATTCCAATGGCTGCTTGACCCGGATGGTAACCCAGCCACTGCTGATGCACCCCAGGTAGTCAATAATTCATGGGCTTATGGCAACCCTGGGTGTAACCTGGAATTTCAGAATGATCTACAATCCTTGCGCCTGGCGGGAATCTTACCAGTGTTTGCAGCAGGAAATTATGGTCCGAACTCCTCCACCAGTGTCAGCCCGGCAAATTATCCGGAAGCTTTTGCAGTTGGAGCGGTCGATAATTTGGGTGTGCTGCAAGTATCCAGTAGTCGAGGTCCATCAGCTTGCGGCGAGACCTCAAGTATCTATCCTGAGGTGGTTGCCCCAGGAGCAAATATAACCACAACAGATCTATTCAGCTTATACACCCAGGCCAGCGGAACATCAATGTCGGCCCCACATATTTCCGGTGTGTTGGCGTTACTAAACAATGCCTTCCCAGGCCTGTCTACCGAATCACAGGCTGCGGCGCTAGTAAATACAGCCTCCGACCTGGGTCTGGTTGGTCCTGATAATGACTTTGGTTATGGCATGATTGATGCATTAGCCGCTTACAATTGGCTGCTTGTTGGCAATCGGGTGACCCCAACTCCTATCCCTACAGCGACCGCAACCCCATTACCAACAGCAACCGCAACTCCCTTACCTACATCCACACCGGTTCCGTCACCAACGCCTACTGCGATGGTGGATAAAATTTTCTCCGACGGGTTTGAATCGGGGAATCTGGGGCAATGGTCATCCGCAGTAACAGACGGAGGACGGTTAAACGTCTCAGGACCGGCTGCCATGACTGGTTCTTTCGGCATGCAAGCTCTCATAAACAGCACCAAATCCATCTATGTTGTGGACACCTCACCGGCTGCTGAAGCCACGTATCACGCTCGTTTTTATTTCTCACCCAACAATGTCATTTTACCCAGGAATAAAACACAAGATCTTTTCGTCGGACGGATATCATCGGGTACAGCAATCTTCCGGATACAGATGCAGTTCATATCTGGTAGTTACCAGGTGCGTGGGGTAATCCTGACCGGGAGCGGGAAAACACTAACAACAAACTGGTACACGATAAGTAATTCGGCTCATGCGGTAGAAATATCATGGCAAGCAGCCTCAACAATAAAAGGCACAGACGGGTTATTCAGCTTGTGGCTGGATGGAGCACTTAAAGAGACCCGAAGTGGTGTTGCAAATGGTGGCCATCGGCTTGAGGATGTATTATTAGGTCCACAAGCTGTTCCTTCGGGCACATCCGGGACGGAATATTTCGATGCATTTTCGTCTTCGCACACAACCTATATTGGCCCATAAATTGGGCAGAGATATGAATGATATACGTTTATCCAGGGTACATCAGAAAATGTCAGTGGCATCAATAAGAATCCATGATGGGAAACTTAATGAGAAGCATTTTCAGTAAAGATTCAGCTGGTTATTTGTTATATACCAGAAGAATATCAATGAACCGTTGTCTAAAAAAAATCAGGATGATAAAAAAGAGGAACATAAAATGCCATTCAGTCTTGGAACTCCAGAACTACTTATTTTATTGGTTATTGTGGTCTTGCTCTTCGGTGTTGGAAGGATTAGCAAGGTCTCAGGTGAGCTGGGTAAAGGAATACGCTCCTTTCGGGAAGGATTACAGTCACAAGAGATAGATAGAGAGAATAAAGGTGATGATTATATAGCTAAGACTAAATGAAAATCAACTATCGAGTCACAAGAGGCGCTTTATACTCCCGACTCAACCTGGATTTCTGCGACTAGTTGTAAATTGAAATTTCCATTCGGGTTTAATATAAGAACAACCTGATTAAAGACAGGTTGTTTTCGTGAGCTTGGCGACCACCATACTGAAATCTCGGTACAATTAATACCCAACAGGCTATTAGGACCGAGCTCAGCGAGACTAGCGAACGCAGTGAGTGTGGAGCGGCACGAATTCCACACCCCCTGCGGGTACCGAAACTAAGAGGCTTACAACGCGTAAAGTGAGCGTTGAGCGGTTTGAAGGCGGGAAGCTTTGGGGTAATTCCCAACAACAAAACAGGATGCCACTTTATCCTAAATCTTTGCGGAATTATTCTAAAGCTTATTAAATTCTGGAAAATCTTCTTGCGTATGGTTTACTTAAACTACCCACAAATTCCTCTAAATTATGCATTTAAGTTAATTGATTGAATTTTGGGTTTTTGTACCTTTAATCCACCGGCTACAACCTGAATAATTCTCCCAGTTTGACAGATTCTGGAAGTTGTATAGATTACTACTCTGATGCTTTGTTTTCGTGTGGAATTTATAAACGTACTTAAATAATCATCTGTAAATTACAAATTACTTATCTGTTTAATTTCTCCAATAATAATTGATGTAGATGACCATTGCTCGCTAGAACACTGCGCTGCAAGTGGCTGTAAGGCTTTCCGTCCACCTGGGTGACCAAGCCACCGGCTTCCTGTACGATAAGTGCACCTGCGGCCATATCCCAAGATTCAAGATCCAACTCCCAATAGCCATCCAGCCTTCCACAGGCAACATGACATAAATCGAGAGAGGCAGAACCATCGCAACGTAGTGAGATGGTCGTCTTGATAAGATCTTCCCATTCACTGCAATTATTTTTATGGCTGGACCAGACATCATAGGGGAAGCCGGATGCCAATAGGGATTTTCCCAATTCGCTGGTTTTGGTTACCTGGATGGGTCTCTCGTTCAAGTATGCGCCACCACCTTTTTCAGTAGTGAACAACTCATCTATAAGCGGGTTATATACCACACCCAAGGTAATCTCACTCTGTTTTTCCAAAGCTATAGAGACACCAAATAGCGGGTAACCATACGAATAATTGGTGGTACCATCAAGTGGATCAATGATCCAGCGGCAGTTGCAAGGTGTAGTCGATTTCGAACCCTCTTCCCCCAGGATTCCATATTCCGGATAAGACTGCCGAAGTATCTCTGTGACCATCCGCTCAGACTCTCGATCCATTTCGGTCACCAGATCGATAATACCTTTAAAGGATACTTGATGAGGCTTGTTGTAGTGGTCGAGTAGAGCTTGCCCAGCACGGCGTGCTGCTTCGATAGCAGTATCGATTTCAGACATGGTTACCTGGAAAATTCTAGCCTTTCACTGCTCCGCGAGCCATACCACGCAGCATGAAGCGCTGAACAAAAAAAGATAAGATGATCATGGGTACAATGGCCAATAGGATCGCGGCGGACATCTGCCCCATTTCTACACCCCGGAATGTCCAATAACCGGCTATACCCACTGGTAATGTTCGGGCTTTTACACTGGTCAGGATGAGAGCGTAGAACATGTCATTCCATGAGAGCACAAAAGCAAATAATGCGGCGGCACCCAAACCTGGTCGAATAACAGGAATGATAATCTTGATCAGGGTCTGCCAATGGGTACAGCCATCCACCAGGGCTGCATCCTCCAGCTCGCGGGGAACTTCATCAAAAAAGCCAATTAAAAACCAGGTGACCAGGGGTAATAAAACGGTCAGGTGGGAAATAACCACTCTTAGGAGGGAATTGTTTAGTCTGACCTGGTACATGAGCAGGAAAAGTGGGATGATCAATGTGGCTGGTGGCAGCATTTGCGATAGAAGCACAAGAAAGCGAGATTTGTTGCCGCCCACGTTATAGCGTGAGAAAGCGTAAGCCGCCGGAGCACCAGCAACCAGGCAAATCCCAACAGTAACCAGACCGACGACCAGACTATTCAATGCCTGCCTGGGAATACCGGCTTCGATAACTGCGATCCAGTTTTCGAGTGTAGGAGTGAAATTAAAATCCAGAGGGTGATTAATCGCAGATGGCTCTTTAATAGATGCGATGATGGTCCAGAAATATGGAAAAATAATGATCAATAAGTAGAGGCTTAAGATCACTAAAATGACGATAGCGTTAATTTTTTTGCGTTGAGAAGCGTTCATTCCTGTACTTTCTCCCCACGTAAGATAAAGAAAAGGATAAGAACCAAGATCGTGATTACAAAAATGAACACAAACGACATAGCCGCTGCTTCACCCGCTCGAAAATAGATAAATCCGGTGCGATAGATCAGATACTGCATGGTTTCAGTAGCTCCTCCAGGACCACCTCTGGTGATGGCATAGATATATTCATATACTTTGAATGCATCCAGCATACGGATAACGATCGCAGCCAGAATAATCGGGCGCATGAGAGGCAGGATGACATACCAAACCATCTTCAACCCCTGGGCACCATCCACCTGAGCGGCTTCTATGGGTTCCTCTGGTAAGGATTCCAACCCTGCCAGTAGCAACAATAGCATGAAAGGGGTCCATTGCCACACGTCGATCATGGCGATGCTAAACAGTGCTAATTTTGGGCTGAAAAAGTCGATGCTTACGTTGATTTTTTCTAGAAGATTAGGTATTACCCCTAATTGAGAATTGGTCAAGAAGCGGAAGATCAATCCCACGGCAATGGGTGTGATGAACATGGGGGACAGCAGGGTGGAGCGGAAGAAACCGCGCAGGAAGGTAGCCTTATTGTGTAACAGCAATGCCAGGAAGAAACCAAAAGTTACTTCGATGCTAACTGCCATGATCACAAATACTATGGTGTTACGTAATGCCATCCAAAAGGTTCGGTTATTAAACAGACTAATATAATTTTCTAATCCAATAAACTGTTGCTGACCAATTTTTGAAAGCTGGAAATCCTGAAACGAAATTACTAAGGAATATCCCAACGGAAAGACAACGATGGCTAACAAGATCAATACCATCGGGATTAGGAGCTGGTATCTGAATGGGATGCGCAAGCTACGCAACTGAATTCCTCAAAACATATAACTATGAAATAATATCGAATTATACAATTATATTGTTTTTAAATCTGCTCCCGGTAGGTGTTTACCATCTGCCGGGAGCACTTCGCTACTGATGTCGCTTGTATTGTCTACTTGGATTGAATTTCAGTGATCTTGGCGTCGATGGCGGCCAGACCTTCTTCGATGGTCATGCCTCCCGAGACGATAGTATTCAGGATATTACCAACCTCAATGCTGATCTCATCGGCGTGCACGCCGCGCGCCAGGGGTTCAGAATTGGCAAGGATGGTATCAACAGTCTTGTAGAAGGATTCTCCGTAGCCTTGTTCCCAAACGGCTGGATCCTGGGCTGAGCTGATGCGTGTCACCCCACCACCCATCGCGGTCCGCCGCTTATCAATCTCAGGTGATGTCAACCAGGAGATAAACTTCCAGGCAGCGTCTTTGCTGACAGCGTTTTCGGGGATTGCCCAATACCAGGCACCCAATACTGCCTTTCCACCCGGGACGGGGTAGAGTTCGAAGTTACCAGCCAGGTCACCAGATTGTCCACCTTCGGCATTCAGCGAGGGCAGCATCCAGTTATAGGAGATCATGGTGGCAGATTCACCGCTAGCCATGGAACGCAGAGCGTCGTCAAAACCCCAGTTGAGAGAATTCGCAGGGGCGGCATTTTCATACATATCAATGTATTTTTCCAGGGCTAATTTCCCGGCTTCGGAGTTAGCGGTGGCGTTTCCTTCAGCATCCATTAAATCACCACCTTCAGCATACAACCAGTTCTTCCACTCCTCGAGGATTTTGTATCCAGCCTGGGGTTGCATGGCAGCTCCGGCAACACCATTTGCCATGAAGAATTTACCAACCTCCACGTATTCATCTGGTGTAGTGGGGATAGCTAACGGTTTTCCAAATTCTGCCTGGAATTTTTCCTGCAAAGTGGGATCGTCAAACAAGTCCTGGCGGACGATCAAACCCACTGCGTAGTTCAGGTAGGGAATGGAGTATATCTTGCCGTCATGTACGCTTAGTTCGCGGATTGGGGCCTCGAAATCCTCAAAATTATAATTTGGTGTGTTGTTCACATATTCGGTCAGGTCGGATAGCCAACCGGCGGCTGGGAACTCATCCATCCAGGGGTTATCGACGATAATGATATCGTAAGTGCCTTCAGGAGCCAGGAAAGAAGTCAGGATTTTATCACGCATGGCATCGTAGGGCATAGCATCCCAAACAATATTAATATCGGGATTCGCCGCAACAAATTCCTTGGCTAGTTCAGCAACGATATCATAATCCGGTACTTGCTCGATGATAATCGTGAGGGTTGTCTGCTCTGCAGCTGCTGGGGGAGCTTCTGTCACAACTGGTGCTTCGGTTACAACTGGTGCTTCGGTGGTTGTGGTGCCACAAGCAGCTATTACCATCGATAGCAGGACGAGGATGCTAATTAAGTAGAATATCTTAGAACGCATAGGAATCTCCTCAGTAAATTGAATATGGTTTAATTTTGATTAACCAGACCAATAGCTTCTGGTTGATACTGTTATGGTTGATAAAGCACTATTCTTTCTTGGTTATGAATACTTGCCGTATTCTTTCCAAGCTTCCAGCATTGCTACTATACTTTCTGGAGGAACATCGGGCTGGATGTTATGGACGGCTGCAAAAACATACCCGCCTCCTGGCGCAAAATCGCCTATTCTTCTTCTAACTTCCTCTTTAATCTCTTTCGTGGTACCCCTAGGTAATATTGATTGTGTATTTACACCTCCTCCCCAAAAAGTGATATCTTTTCCAAACTCCTGCTTAAGTTTTTTCCCATCACCCATATGGGTCGCACTGACTTGAATCGGGTTCAATATTTCCACACCTGCTTCAATGAAATCGGGTATTAATGGGTAAATTGCGCCACAGCTGTGCAAGAAGAGAGAGGCATGGGAGTGGCTTTTAATAAAACCGAATAGTTCTTTATGACGAGGTTTGAGATATTTCCGGTACATCTGTGGAGATATCAATAAACTTGCATTACTACCCAGGTCATCATATTCAACCACCACATCCACAAAATTACCCACTTCTTCCAAGGCTTTTGCCCAATAAGCTAAGCGAAATTGAAAGGTCATGTCCAGGATAGCTTCAGCCATTTTGGGGTTGCTGCCTAAATCAATGAGAAATTGCTTATAACCTCTGAGCCAAAATCCAGTTTCAAACATACCGCCATAAGGTGGCATCATCAGGATCGCTGGTTGTGTGCCGGTGATAATTTTCTCCACCGAGTCCCTCAACCCTCTGAACCGACCAGGGTTTGACGGGTCTGGTACTTTATATCCTGAGAACTCACTTAACTGGGTAAATTTAGCCAATGGGTGGGCAATCATATCGTAGTAAAGCCCATTTTCCATTGGCATTGCCCATTCGACGCCCCATTCATCCACGAAAGTTTTATATCGGCCTGATTGATTGATGACAAGCTCCCAATTATCGGGTCCATTGGGGAAGACTGGGCGAGTATCTACTTCCAATTTCTGTAAAAGGGCTTCTTCAGGAAGAGCTACCTGTTGAACCATCTCACAAATCGGTGCCTCTTCGCTATATCCGAAATAATTGGCTAAGTGTTGATAGGCATCCCGGTGAATACCAGTGACGTCTGAACCCCCAATATCCAATGGGACATGATCGGGTTCATGGTGTGATAAGCTGGTTAACAGACGTTCACGGCTATTCATATTTGTTTTCGCAGTCCATACTAACCCGCACAAAAAAAATTAAAGATTAATCCATAAACGCGCCACCGTTCACATTAATAGATTCGCCAGTGATGAAATCTGAATCACTGGAGGCGAGGAAGGTGATCACCTTGGCGATATCATCGGCGGTTTCAATGCGACCCAGTGGGGTGTCATCAATATACGACTTAAAAACGGCCTCCGGGGTCATATTCCGTAACTTACCTTCCCAAATCAGCTCCCGCTGTTGCATTGGCGTAGCAACATATCCAGGGCAGACGGCATTGACGGTAATGCCATAGGGTGCCAGCTCTTTGGCCATTGCCTGAGTGAGGCCGATCACCCCAAACTTCGTATAGACATAGTGAGCCAGATATGGCGCGTTCCCCCGCGCTTTCCTGCCATGGAAGCGTTATTAATAATCTTTCCGCCTCCACCACGGGCAACCATGTGTTTAGCAACTTCCTGTGAGCAGAAGAATACGCCGCTGCCATTCACACTGTGCATATTGTCCCACTCCCGCTCAGTCAGGTTCAGGAAGGCTGTCATCGTTGAGATGCCAGCGTTATTAACCCAAATATCTATTCTGCCATACCGGTTGATGATGTCCGCAATTACCTTTTTTATCTCATCGCGATTGGTAACATCCAGCTTCCAGGCTTGAGCCTTTCCACCGTTTTGAACGATGCCTTCTGCGGTTTGCTGGGCAAGTTTGTCATCAAGGTCTGTCACAGCTACAATCGCTCCTTCGGCGGCAAGCATTTCAGCGATCGCTTTGCCCATGCCCATTGCTGCTCCGGTCACAACTGCGAACTTCTCTTTTAGACGCATAAATACCTCCGATTGAAATTCTCTAGATTTTTAACTCGCTGCAATTTCAGCCAGCCGCGGGAATATATCCTTAAGCGACTCATATATTTCCCGGTAAAGCTTAAATAACTTCTGGTAGCGGATATGGTTTTCTGGATCTGGATGGGTGATCGTAGAGATCTTGATGTAACGTTCAACTTCATCCCAGCGTTGGAAAGCCCCAACTCCCATGCCTGCGCAAAAGGCTGCACCCAAGGATGATCCCGGGTGATCGGCGACTTGCTCCAGGCTGATGCCTAAAACGTCCGCTGTGGTTTGCTTCCACAAAGTGGAGCGCGCACCACCATTGGCGCAGCGCGCCTTGGTGGGGGTCATTCCATGCTCAGCGAGTACTTCCAGGTGGTGGTAAAAACCATAGGAAATCCCTTCCAATACAGCTCGATATACATGGGCATGGGTGTGTGTAAGGGTCAGACCCACCAGAGTACCGCGTGCTAATGGGTCTTGTATGGGGGTCTTCTCACCCAAAAAATAAGGCAATAAAATCAGCCCGTCTGAACCGGCGGGAATAGCTTCAGCTGCTTTGTCCAATTCTGGGTAATCCAGCTGAGGAGCGAACTGGTTGCGGAACCATTTGATCAGGCTTCCGCTAGAAGCCATGCAACCACTGGCAATGAATTTTCCAGGAATATCGTGGTAATCGAGAAACAGACGTTCATCAACCACAATATTATCCAAGCTTATCATGATATCACCGGCACCGCCAAGCTTCACCAGCAGATCACCCTGGTTCTTTAAACCTGAGGAGAACGACGAGGCGATATGGTCCGCACTGCCTGCAACCACCGGGGTGCCAGCTTTCAGACCGGTAAGTGCAGCAGCTTGCTTGGTAACCTGCCCGATGATCTCTGATGGCCAATGGACATTGGCTAATATATTGCGATAAATGGTGGAGAGAGCCAGGATATCATCATCCCAGTCCTCTTTATATAGATCAAAGTAACCGCTTTCCAACGCCCAGTTGCGCTCGAGATAATAAACCCCGGTTAAACGATGGGCGATAAATTCATATGAACCCATCAGGTGAACAGCTTTTTCTAGAACTTGTGGCTCATGATGCCTCAACCACAATATCTTCGTCCCTATGGTCTGCTGGGTGATAGCGCTGCCTGTGCGTCTTAAGATGTCAACGGCGTCGGTCTTACTGCGCAGGTATTCGATTTCATTCACCGCCCGGGCATCGTTCTGCTGGATGGAATTTCGCAGTACCTGATCGTTTTCATCCAACAAGACGATGGTGGGTACCATCCCGCTAGTCCCCACAGCAGCAATTTGCCCTGAGTCAATACCTGCCTTGTGAATGCACTCCGGTACACCAGCCTGAACATTTAGCCACCATTGATTGGCGTCCTCCTCTGCCCACCCGGCATACTGCGAAAGCAGTGTTGAAGGTTTTTCGACAGATGCGATAACATGACCATCCAGATCAATCAAGATAATCTTTGTAGCGGTGGTCCCAATATCGATGCCCATGAGATACATGGTTAATTTCCTCTGACGGCTTTAACTTCCGCCATGAAAGCTTTAACGCGCTTCTCATCCACGGGATTCCAGGTATATCCGTCTACTTTCAAGCTGGAACCAACGATAACCCCATCAGCGATGCTTAGGTACTGACGGATATTTTCGGCTTTGCCACCGGTGTTTAGTAATACCGGGACCATACCACCGACCGCGTCTTTGACTTCCTTAAGGGTTTCCAGTTTTGGCTCGGTACCAGCTGCCATGCCTGAAACCAAAATAACATCTGCCAGTGAAGAGATGACCGCACTTTTGGCTCTTTCACCCAGGGTTCGGACTCCCAGGAATGATGCGAATTCAGGGGTGACATTGTAGAAGACACGGACATGATCTGCGCCAATATTATGGCGATAACGCAATGTCGCAGCAGCGTCAGTACTCCATAAACCCATATCACTCTCATAAACACCGGTGAAAACCTCGCGAACAAAAGAGCCTCCTGTCGCCATAGCAACAGCGATGGGTAACTTGCAATCCCACAAGTAGTCAACACCAAAGGGACGGTCGGTGGGTCGGAGCTCAGTGATGATACGTGCCATCACTGCAACGGCTTCGAAATCAGCCTTTAAGGCATATGGACGGTCGCCTTCATTGCAAAAGAGGATCCCATCTACACCGCCAGCCAACAGTTTCTGCATGTCTTTGTGCATCATCTCAAGCATCCCGGTTACACCCATTTTGGCATCATAAAGCGGGGTGCCGGGTAAAGGTGGAAAGTGCGCCATGGCGATGACAGGTTTGGAAACACCAAATAGGTCAACTAAAAAATCGGTCATTCGTTCCTCCGGTAGTTTTCACCCGTTCCCTAATCAGTGTCCCTGTTTAAAGACAGTAAATGAGGACAAAAGCGGAGATTGGATGAGGAATAAAACATAAATCGTACTATTTTGCAATAATAATGTGTTGTACTTTGTAGATAATTGCAACCAGAACTACTGAAGAAAATGTTTTAGCATCGGTCTTATAAGCGTTTCCTAAATTCCTAATATCCATTTCCAAGATTGATGATTCACTAGGCTAAAATAACACTGATGTTTTCTTTCCTGAGGCGGGTAACAATTGCCGGGTCGATCTCGCTATTCGTAACGACAATTTGAACGACTTTAAGCGGAGCAATGGCAGTGAACGCAACCCGGTCGAATTTGCTGGAATCAACGGTTAAGATGACTTGTTTAGCGCAGCGCAACATGGCATGTTTGACCAGGGTATCTTCCAGATTGAACTCTGTCAGCCCGACGGAAAAATCCACACCGGCAGCACCTAGAAATAGCTTGTCAACGAAATAATCACCAAACGTTCGTTCAGCCACTGGGCCGTACATAGATAATTCTTTGGGGCGTAGGATACCGCCCGCGAGGATCAGGCGGATATTGGAATTGCCAGCGAGCACGCTTGCGATTTGAAAGCAGGGGGTGATGATGGTTATTTCGTTCTTATTCGTCAGGTTGCGGGCAATTTCAAGAGTGGTGGTGCCTGTATCTAAAATGAGACTATCACCGGGTGTGACCAATTCTGCTGCAGCTTTCCCGATTCGTGCTTTCAGTTCCTGGTTGACTGCGGCGCGGGTGAGGAATGAAGGTTCATAACTGCGTCCATGATCTGTAATTGCACCCCCATGTACCCGTCGGAGATAACCATTGCGCTCCAAAATATCCAGGTCACGCCGAATGGTCATCTCTGAAACATTAAAACGTGTTACCAGATCGGTTACAGCAATTGAACCTTGTTCTTCCAGTAATTTAAGGATTGCTTGATGTCTCTCTTCGAGTAGCATTGTCAATGTTCGAATATGTTCGTATTATACAAATATTATTATCGTTTGTCAAGATTTGTGCGTTTTAGTTGGTTATTAATTGTTGTGGTCACCAATTTTAAATCCATACTAAATGGAATAACTTTATTCACTTTTTCGACCGAATCCAATACTAAACAACCGATCAGGAACACAAGCATATGTAAATATTGAACGGTTAAGAGAGCAGGTTTATATCGGAAATATACTGTATATCGGAATTAAGATTCCTTATAGGGACGGATAAAATGCTTAATCCATCGTCCATTTGATCAAGATTCAGCCGGTGATAAGATTTATCCTCCAATAAATAGTCTTTATTAATGGATAGGCAAGGCTGAAGAGGGTAGACCCAAAATGAGTTAATTCTTATAAATTAGAAAGCCAAGTGGGAAATGAAAAATGAGCTGACTGTTTTTAAGTCAGCCAATTTTCAGTGAGCATGGAGCGGTTTGAATTCCATACCCCCTGCGGGTGCCGCAACCATTAATTATTAAGTAAAAAGTGAGCGTGGAGCGGCTCGAATTCCACACCCCCTGCGGGTGCCCGAAACCAAAGGGCTTATAAAGCATACAGTGAGCGTGGAGCGGCTCGAATTCCACACCCCCTGCGGGTGCCCGAAACCAAAGGGCTTATAAAGCATACAGTGAGCGTGGAGCGGCTCGAATGCTCAACCAATAGCTTATAAGGAAGCTACCGAAAAAACGCTTCTCCCATACAATAGCCTGTCATTTTTGCTCCAATACATTGGACACGAACTATGCAAGTACATTGGATGTGGTTATTACGGTCCAGTTAACACTTTGGAGTCCAATTGATTTTCTCCACAATATTATTGGTAAATCATTAACAGTTGATAATAGATTGTTCCACCCGGAAAGAAAGCTAGTAAAAAAGCGGTAGGAAAAATGTCCGCAACCAATATTTTCCATGCAGTGTTACCACAAATGCACCATTGCATGAAGCTAGGAGTTGTGATTGGCGGTCCTATCCATAGAGGGAAAGAATAACAAGCATAATTACCATATACATCTTCTATAAGTGTGCCATAATAGGCAGATGAGATATGAAGATATCAAAGACTTTACCGAACAAGACTTCATATGGCTACCAAGTGACTAGCACGAGATTTTCGAGAAGATGCTGGCTGTATATAAATAAGAGTTTGTAAACTTTAGGCGTCCACCCAAGCGGAGCCGCGCAGATCGAATGCTGATAGTTTTTATTTATTTGCACGAATACCGAACTCATTTTCATATCGCTGGGTCATACGGTATCGGCAAAGCAACCGTCTGTCGAACTATAAGCAAGGTTGGAATTGAGCTGGTCAATTCAGGCGAGATTCGTTTGCCTGGCAGGAAAGTTCTGCAACCAATCAACAATTTCATTGGAGTGGTGCTGGTGGATATGAGTGATCAGTCAATTTAGCGTCCGAACAAAGGAAAGCGACACTACAGCGATAAAAAGAAGCGCTACATCCAAAAAGCTTAGCGGATCATCACCAACGAACCACGAAAAATATTGCAACTACCTTTGGGATTGAATATAGAAAGAATTCAGAATGAGTTCAAGCAAAGCAAAAAATCCTTGGGGCACATGGCCTGATTATTTTCATTGCACTGCTAAGCGCATTTGTACCGCTTTCCACCGACCTGTATCTACCAGCTCTACCTGAGATGAGTGCTTATTTTGGCACTAGCGCAAGCCGTATTAACTTGACGCTTACCGCCTTCTTTATTTTCTATGCCCTGGGTACCCTGGTGTGGGGACCGCTCAGTGACCATTACGGACGCAAACCGATCCTGGTTGTAGGTATGGGAATATATGTCATCGCAAGCATTTCTTGTGCATTGATGCAGAGTGTGGATGGCTTGATTTTGTGTCGCATTTTCCAGGCTATTGGCGGTAGCGCAGCCGGGACAGTAGCCACCGCAATTGTGAAAGACGTATATAGTGGGAAGAAGCGCGAATCAGTTCTAGCCATTGTGCAGTCCATGGTCCTTATTTCGCCTGCTGTTGCACCTGTGCTAGGTGCTTTTTTGATGAAGATCATGTCTTGGCGGGATATATTCTGGACATTGGCTGGTATTGGCGCAGTAGCTTTGGTGGGTAGCTTTTTGTTTGAAGAATTTATTATACAGCGCACATCCGGAATGCTGATTGAAAGTTTGGAACGCTTGGGACGGGTATTGCAAAATCGCGGATTTTCATATTTACTAATTCTTTTTTCCCTTGGGCCCATCTGGGTCATGGCCTTCATTTCTAGTTCCACCTATATTTACCAGGATGGCTTTCACCTCAGTGCTCAGATGTACAGCTTTTTTTTCTCACTCAATGCTCTGGGGATGATTGCCGGCCCGATGATTTACCTAAAGCTGGCGCGAAGGATCCATGCGGAGAGTATTATTCGAGCATGCTTTGCCACAATTGCAACCAGCGGGTTGCTGGTGTGCGTTCTTGGGAATACGCAGCCATGGATCTTCGCTCTGTGTGTCTTGCCTGCATCAATAGCAGGCAGCTGCATCCGGCCACCATCAACAAACATGATGCTGGAGCAGCAAAAAGGAGATACTGGTGCAGTATCTTCCCTGATGGGTTGCACCGGCCTGCTAATGGGCAGTCTTGGGATACAGTTGATTTCCATGCCGTGGGGTAACACGATCATCGCCTTGGGTATCATTACATTCAGTATTGCTGTTACTAGCCTGATTGCCTGGCCGTTTGTGATCAAACAAATAATCCGACTGCCTGGTCCAAACTCACTGGAGTTGCAGAAACCTGATCTGACTGATTCTTAACACTTGCATTCTTTTCTTTCTATTTATCTTATCGGAATCTAACCTTCGCGTTCTTTCCGAAATCGCAGCACCTCCATCATGACTTGGTCATGCAGTCCATTAGTGCTGCTTGCCCATTTCATGATTATAGAGTAGCAGTACCGTTCAGTTTATTACTGGAAACAATAACTCTGGTCCACTAGACGGTGACAAAGAAAGTTCATAATGAGATGCATTGGCCGGAATCCAGCGCACAGCAGCTTTAACTTTCAAGCTAATACTTAATCGATTACTCCCTTCGATTGGTGATGCAGATAAGGCAAGAAACCTCATCACTCACACACACAGCCAAATTTGGGAGATGTAGAGCACAGCTATCAAGCTTGATCGATCATTTTCTATGTTAAATGGACCTTATCAAGTGCTCCTTATGCTTTTGTGTTATTCTATGATTGTCTATATCTAAAAATTTATTGACAAATGGCTTAAAGTTTGGTATTCTAACAGAGTACTATACTACAAAACTCGTTTTCACCTGCCGGTACAGTTAACTGGACTAGGTTCTCAGCATTCCATGCAACCACTAATTAATAAGTAAGCTAAAATCTTATCTCCACATCAAATCTCATATCCAAGGAGGCGAGATGTCCGAAACCTATAATTTAGTAGAAGCCACGATGAAAGTCATCCAGGATCGGCGAAGCATTCGGGAATATACGGATGAGCCGGTTTCAGATAAAGACATAGATTTGATCATGGAAGCTGCTCGTCAGGCTCCGTCTGGTGAAAATGCCCAACCCTGGCGCTTTATTTTGGTGACTAATCCCGAGACACGTAAGAAGTTGGGAGCCCTGGCAGGTGGTGGCAGTGGGCGTCGCTTTACCTCGGAATTCGTTACCAAGCAGATGCAGGAACGTTTTGCCAACCTGCAGGATGAGGAAAAGAAAAAAGCCGCTTTCGAAAAATTGACCTCGGGAAAGGTCTCCGCGTTCCTGGCTGATGCGCCATTAGATTTAGTGGTTTGCGGCAAGAAAAATGTCTGGGATATGCCTTTTGATACTTCCGCAACGATTGAGAACATTTTGCTGATGGTGACCGCCTTGGATCTTGGTGCTTGCTGGGTGATAGCCCCTTGTATTGACATCCGTGACGAAGAAAGGGTGAAAGGATTACTGGGTATCCCCGAAGAATATAAGGCGGTCAGTATCATTTCTATTGGTCATCCCACGCGACCACACCGCCCCCGACCCCGCCTACCCATAAAAGATCTTGTCTTTACCGAAAAATGGGGAGACGCTTACTATAAGGATCAGCCATGAACAATAAAAAGACAATCCCGTTGGACTATGTCAATGGTTTGATGTACGAGCTCGAAAAAGCTTTCTGGGATGAACGTGGAAAGGGGGCGCGCTTCCGCATGACCACGGTTGGCCGAGAATATTACCAGGACACAGTTCGCCCGTTGCTTCAATCCTCTGAGCTTGAGCATATTCTAAAAACGGTCCAGGAAGTCCTTCAAAAAGATGGAATAACAGGTCAGGTCTCTTATGATAGAGATGGTCGGTTGCTAAGGGTGACCATCGAGGGATGCATTCATCAGCAGGTTGAGCAAAGAATGATCGCACGTGGCGTCGAACCGTTCACCTGTGTGCCAGCCAACCTGATCGTGCTGGCAATCGAGGAAAAACTTGACCGTCCAGTGGAATTAGCCGAAATCAAAATGGATCAAAACGGTTGTCACCTGCTACTGGTGCTTTTTGACCAGCGACCGACCCTCGATTAGGTTTTGTTATGACCAAGCTATCCACACTAACCGAAGCAGTAGCCTCCATCCCATCGGGGGCACATCTGGCCTTATCTGGCTTTGCCATCACACGCTGCACCATGGCATTTACCCGTGAGGTCATAAGGCAGGGAATAAATAACCTGACCATTTCGCAATGTGTTGGTGCAATGGACGCAGATATGTTGGTAGGTGCCGGCGCTGTCACTCGTATGATTTACGGTGGTGGCTCGCTTGACCGTTTTGGACGTTTGAACTGTGTGAACCGGGGGATCGAAAATGGTACCCTGGCAGCTGAGGAGTATAGCAGCCTTTCAGTTGCATTCCGGTATTTAGCTGGCGCCCTTGGAATCCCATTCATTCCCATCCGTTCACTGCGCGGCTCGGATCTGATGTCCCAACTTAAAGAAAAGTCAGGCGCTAACCTGGCAAATATTACCGATCCATTCACAGGGGATGACTGGCCGGTGCTCAAACCACTGCTCCCAGATGTGGCTATTGTGCAGGTTCAGGTTGCTGATGAGGAAGGCAATGCTTGGATTATGGGACCCCGCTGGGATAATTCCGAGCAGGTAAGGGCAAGCCAGCGCACAATCGTTATTACCGAGCGTGTTGTCTCTGATGAGACAATCCGTCAGAATCCCGAGCGAACGGTGATCCCAGGATTATTTGTCTCCCATGTGGTTGAGCTGCCTTTTGCTGCTCATCCAACTTCTGTCTATCGTAGTTATGATTACGATGCCAAGCAGATTCAGGCATATGTGGAAGCCACGCGTACTCCCGAATCATTCCGTGCATATCTTGACCAATATGTCTATGGCGTAAAAGACCACTGGGAATATCTGGAACGGGTCGGTGGATTAAGCCACCTCAATAGCCTGCAGTCTGACCCGGTTTTAGGGTACTAGGAGGAGCAATGGACTTTGATTACACCCCCTCCGAATTAATGGCAGTTGCTGGAGCTCGTGAGTTGCAAGACAGGGAGGTAGTTGCCGTTGGATTGGGGTTGCCTGTGGTTGCCTCTTTTCTCGCCAAAGGTACCCATGCTCCCAATATGACCATCCTTTTTGAGCTGGGTGTGATTGATCCCCAGCCAGTGGACCAGGGTGTTGGACTGGCAGATCCGCGGGTCTGGTACCGGGCAAATGTTTTGAGCAGCTTTGTGGATATCCTTGGCGAAGTATTACACCGAGGTCGAGTAGATGTGGGTTTTTTGGGTGGCCTTGAAGTGGATCAATACGGGAACCTGAATACCTCCGTTATTGGAGATCCGAAGGAAAAGTTCCGTCATATGATCGGCAGTGGTGGTGCGAATGACATTGCCTCCTGCGCCAATCGAACCATCATCATTATGCGGCACGAAGAACGCAAGCTTAAGAAGGCTATCTCTTTTATTACAAGCCCAGGATTTATAACCGGCGGTGACAGCCGGACCAGGATTGGATTGACCGGTGGACCCAGCCGGGTTATCACCGATAAGGCGATCTTTGGCTTTCACCCGGTCACAAAGCAGATGATGCTCATCTCCATCCATCCAGGGACCACCCTTGAGGATGTTTTGGGCACGATGGGTTTTTCACCGGTTGTCCCAGAGCAACTCCCCTATACTGAGCCACCCACCCAGGAACAGGTGCGCTTGATCCGCGAGGTGATTGATCCTCAGCACATGTATATGGGTAAAGATTAAAATATACGAAACAGAAAAGAGAATTCTATGCCCTATGTAGTAACTGATCAATGCATCTCTTGTGGCGCCTGCGTGGCGGGATGTGAGACGGGTGCAATTACCGAAGGTGAAACGCAGTCCCATATCGATGTTCAGATATGTATTGAATGTGGTACCTGTCAGATCAACTGCCCATCCGATGCGATCATCTTTGTGGAAGAAACTGAGACCGTTGTTCAGCCTGATTCACAAGAGAAAAACAATAAGCAATCATCTCAATAAAATAATCGATATTTCTCTATCCCTGATCAAGTCTAAATACAAATTCAGCAGATATTCAATCCCAGCTAAAAGCCCAGGTCATACCCGCTTATATCCAATTCCTTTTTTAGAGCTTGTAGTGCCTTCTGCACCCCCGGTGTGATCTCCACGCCTTCAGCTTGATTTCGCAGGGTGTTCAAATATTCTTTCTCACCTGCGGTATAGATACGCGACTGATCGGACGCTTTGCGCGAGGACCGTAGCTCCCGCATCATGTTGCCCGTAATACGCTTGAAATCGTCCAGTGGGATAAAATGTTCCACATTAATCGCCAGGAAGAAGTGCCCGATGCGTAGAAATTGAGTATTGCCTTCATGGTCTGTATCATGCAGCATGGATAGATAAGCGCCATTCTGGAAGGCTGCAGAAAAGATTTCAACGAAGGTCGACAATCCATAGCCCTTGTGACCTCCCATCATTTCACCCATTCCACCCAGGGGAAGCAAAGCCACATTGCCCTTGTTCATTTCCGTAATGATCGAAGCGCTGTCCATTACTGGCATACCCTGCTGATTGACCACCCATCCTTCGGGAATGGGTTTGTTAGCGCGAGCAGCCACTTCGATCTTGCCACGCGGGATGACGGAGGTGGCTGCATCGTACATATACGGGAAATCCTCGTCGGTTGGAGCTGCAACTGCGATGGGGTTGGTTCCCAACATAGGTTCAGTACCGAAGGTCGGTGCGGTGGATGGATGTGCATTCGTGACACTTAGACCCACCAGCCCCTCCTTTACTGCCATCAGCGGATAATATCCCGCCACACCATAGTGGCTGGAATTTCGGACTGCAACCGCACCCAATCCGAATTTTTTCGCCTTATCAATGGCTAATTTCATGGCATGGGTTCCAACCACCATGCCCATCCCGTTCCCACCATCAATGACCGCTGTAGTAGGGCTCTCGTTGACCACTTTCCATTTTGTGACGGGCAACTGAAGGCCGGATTTTATTCGTTCATGATACATCTTTAAATGCGCTACACCATGCGATCGAACCCCCCACAGGTCGGAGGTAATGAGGACGTCGGCGATAATCCCAGCATCCTCTTGAGGGACTCCCATTTTGGAAAGGGCGACATTCATAAAACCGACAAGGTCTTTTACGGGGACACGAATATTTTGCTCTACCATATTACGCTCCTTGTGATTTCATTCAGCGAATATTTTTCCAGGGTTCAAGATATTCATAGGGTCGAGAGCTTTTTTGATATTTCGCTGGACCTCAATGGAAACCGGTCCTAGGGCATGCTCCAGGTATGGTCGTTTCAGTACTCCTACGCCATGCTCACCCGAAAGGGTTCCTCCCAAGGATAGGGAGGCCTCAAATATTTCTCCAACCATCTGCTCAACTTTTTCCCATTGCCCGGGTTGACGTTTGTCAAAAAGGATATTCGGATGCAGGTTCCCGTCACCCGCATGACCAAAGATCACAATCGGTAAACCATATTTTTCACTAATATGGCGTAAACGTTGGACTATTTCAGGAATAGAACTTCGGGGCACAGTGATATCTTCGCCCAGCTTATTGGGTGCTTTGCGCGCCAAAGAAGGAGCCATCGACCGCCGTGCTTTCCAAAGAGCGTTCCGTTCAGCCTCGTTTTGAGCCATCTTCACCGTACCAGCACCGCTTTCCCGGCAGATGTTGGCGCAGGCATTAATTTCGCGGATGACGGTTTGTTCATCAGACCCATCTGTTTCAATGATCAATGATGCCTCAATTTCTGTATTTAAACCCAGATGCATAGCCTCTTCGATGCAGCGTATGGCGGTCTGATCCATCAGCTCAAGGGAGGCTGGGATGATGCCAGCTGCAAGAATTGCGTTGACAGTACGGGAGGCATCATCCAGGGAATTGAACTCAGCCAGAGCAGTTTTGAAGTGGCGTGGTTTGGTGATCAATCGCAATAACACCTCGGTCACTATACCAAGTGTTCCTTCCGAGCCAGTGAAAAGCCCATTGAGATCATATCCTGTGACGTCCTTGATCGGTTTACCACCCGTTTTCAAAATGTTGCCGTCCGCCAGTACAATTGTTAAACCCAATACATAATCGCCTGTTACGCCATATTTAAGGCAACGCGGTCCGCCTGCATTGCAAGCGACATTGCCACCGATGGTGGAATGCCGAATGCTGGATGGGTCAGGTGGGTAGAATAGTCCATGTTTTTCTACAGCCGCTTGCAGGTCTGCAGTGACAATTCCTGCTTCAACACGAACTGTTGAGTTTTCGGTATCTATGTCCAGAATATGGTTCATGCGAGTGAGGCAAAGGACTATTCCACCAGCAGGAAAAGGTACAGAAGCAGCTGCCAGCCCAGATCCCATGCCGCGGGGAACAATTGGAGTATGTGCATCTGCTGCCAGTTTCATCACCTGGCTGACTTGTTCCGTTGTCTCGGGCAGCACCACGATATCGGGTCGGGCTTCGATGAATGTTCCATCATACCCATAGACTGCCAGGTCTTCAGGTGTAACCAACACGCCCGTTTTCCCTAATATTTTTACGAGATCATCAATCAATCTGCTTTGCATTCTCTGCCTCATAAGCCTCGTCTAACAACATGACCGGGTGGGCAACCCGTACATCCATCCCCCGCCGTTGAATTCCAGTCAATAATTGCATCTGGCAACCGGGGCATCCCGATGCAATAATATGAGCTCCTGTACTGGCAAGGTTGTTCATCTTTCGGTCCATGACCTTTGTGGAAGTTTCATAATGGGTGATGAGCTGGCTTCCTGCTGAACCGCAGCACCAATCTGCTTCTGGCAATTCGACAAAGTCAAGTCCATCGATCAGCGAGAGTAAAGCACGCGGCTGTTGCCAGACTTTCTGTCCACGCCGTAAATGACATGGATCATGATAGGTCACCCGCGCTTTGACCTCTCCCCTTGGTTTTTCCAGGGGAATTTCAACCAGAAACTCACTTACATCTCGTATGCGTGAGCTGAAAGCCTCTGCCCGAGGCACCCATTCTGTATCATCCTGCAGCAATGCTTTGTAGTCCTTCAGCGTGGAACCGCAGGTGGCGCAATCCGTTACTATAACGTCGACATTAGCTCTCTCAAAAGTGGCAATGTTATGTTTCGCTTGCGCTCGTACCAGGTCAAGTCTGCCATAGCCGGTGGCGGGCATACCACAGCATTGGACCTCCCTGGGAGTGATGACCGTGCAACCATTGCGGTTCAATACTCGGACAGTCGCTTTACTTTCCTCAGCAAAAAGCAGGTTTTGAGCACACCCCAAAAAGAAACCGACCCGAAAGCGCTTCTCACCGTACGCATCAGTTATTTCGGGTAATACCTGCCGTAAGGGACGCTGTGGTAGGTGGGGTAACATAGCCTCCAAGACGCGAACCTGAGAGGGTAGGAACTCTGTCAATCTTAGCTGATAAATTAGCTTGCGCAACCCCGAACGCTGATAAAAACGCAATGGCAGGGTGGCATTTTCCAGTCGACCCGGATTTGAAAGCAGGTCACCAAATAGCATTTGCTTCCAAGCAGATGGTTTAATTTGTTCCTGGACATGGCGCATGGATAAGGCGAGTTCAGCAGGTCGGATGCCAACCGGACAAATATCATTGCATGCCAGGCAGGCAAAGCAGGCATTCATTTGTTCTATGAGATTGGGAGTAAGCTCAAGCTCACCTTCCATACTTTTACGCGCCAGCGCAACACGACCACGCGGTCCTGAAGTCTCATTGAGGTGTTCACGATAGGTGGGGCAGACTGCCAGACACAACCCGCAGCGAATGCAGTTTAAATAATCAGTTTCACCTGGTTTTTCGATATTGAGCAGTGCATCCATAAGGATTAGATCATCATAGCAATAAATTCATTCCCAGACCGATGCATCCAGGATGACTTTGAGGATGTTATCTTCATGTTTTTCATACAGCGTGAAGGCTGCTGTGGCGTCCTTGATGGGTAGTCGGTGCGTCACCAACCATGCTAATTCTTTACGGTAGGTGAGGTAGAGGTCCCGCGCCCTGGCTAAGTAATCAGCCCAGTCCGGTGTGACGACAGCTATCAACACAGCATTTTTACGGAAAAAGGTCTCATATTCAATGGGGTAGACCGGCTGGTCTGGAACCCCAAACGATAGGACCGTACCCTGTTTCCGAACCAGCTCTATGCAATCGTTGAGCGTTTCTGTTTGGTGACCGACCGCCTCAATACATATATCAATCTGACGCCATTGATCCCCTTCTTGCCTGGCGGCATGCACAACCTCAACGCTGCGCATGGAGATTGTCTTGTTAGCACCCAATTTTTCTGCCACCTGGCAGCGATAAGGATTTGGGTCGATTCCCAGTATATACCCTGCCCCGCGCTTTTTGAGCAGCCAGCAAAAGAATAAACCAATGGATCCCAATCCAATCACCGCGATGGATTTAGCATGGATATCCCCAAGCTGGTCCACCGCATTTAAAACGGTGGAAAGGGGTTGGATGAGACAACTATCATCACAACTGGCCAACTCTTCCGGCAATTGGACCGCCTTACCTGTCTGGGCGACAAAAAATTCCGCTAATCCTTGGTCTCCTTCTGGAATAGCCAGAACCAGGTCACCAGGCTGGAATTGCTGTGACTGGCTTTCAACCACCACCCCCACGCTTTCATGAATTGGTGCGCCTGTGGGAAGTGGGTAAGTGATATACCGTTTATTTCCATTAAAAAAGGAAATATCGCTGCCACACAGTGAGACCCACCTTGCCCTGACCAGGATTTGCTGGACACTTACTGAATTCATATTTGGAGTAGGTACATCCACCATTTCAAAGATTCGCGGATGGACAAGCTGTAATGCTTTCATGTTGGATGTTTTATTTCCTCTTCCCAATCACCGGCAGGGTTAATAGCGCGTGCGGGACAATTAACACCTGGCATTTTACCCCAAGTTCTTTGTTCACCATGTCGAATGCCTCATCCATTGTGGCAGCAGGGATCATTTTACACGCAGCCACCAAGTCGGGACACTCACTCCCAACAATGATCACACGGTTATGCTCCAATACCTTGGCCATCACAAAAGCCCGTTGCTGTCCAGGCGGATAGCCATTGCGTCTTGCGTCATCCAGGATAGATTGAATATCAGGCGCATCGCGCATGGCACTCAGGAAACGCTGCTCGCCTACGCCATTCCCAGCCCCTTCTTCACAGCGCGCAGGAATGATAAAGAAACCACCCGGGCGCACAACCGAGAGAGGAGCAAAGAACAGGTACGATGGGGCACGGCTGGCCTGATACAGGTTGGAATCCTTTGGAAAACCAACACCACCGATAACAATATCATATTGACCAGGTATGGGGACTTCGTAGACGGACCGTGCGTATGCCACCAGGTCCTGGAAGGCTAAGATCGGGTCACCGGCGCTAACTCTCAAGACACGCTTATCATCATCCAACACAACATTTAAAATAAATCGTAGACCGGCGCGCTGAGCTGCTTCTTTCACTGCCGCCTGGAATGGGTTGCCTTCTATTTTTCCCAATCGGGTATGGGGATCATCAACAAATACTGGCCCATGAGTATGGGCAATCAATGCTTCTCCAGCTGCGCCTACCGCAAGAGTTTTACTTCCACCGGAGTAACCTGCGTATTGGTGCGGCTCAACAATTCCAGTGGCGATCAGCAGATCAGCTTCTACTGCAGCACGATGGACCTGGACCGGTACTCCTGCCTGAGTGAGCCCAAGATCCACCAACATTTCTGGATTCTGAGGTTCATTATCAATGACACGATAATGATCCACAATACCCGCACCCAATTTGCTAATTTTCTCTGCCTGCGTGGATTTCCGGTGCATACCAGTCCCACACAATAAAGTTATATCTGTATCCCGTACTCCTGCAATTTCAAGCTCATTCAAGAGCGCTGGAACTAATAGATGGTCAGGACTGGCACGTGTGCTATCGGTGAACACGATGCAAACGCGTTCTCCAGGCTGTGCAAGCTCTCGAAGGGGAAGTGTACCGATGGGGTGGACAAGTGCCTCCTGGATAGCGCGCGGGACATCCTTCAGGAATTCCATTTGCCGCGAAACAGCGATGGTTGCCTCCATTGTGGGGGGCAGTCTAAACTCAAGGAACGATTTGCTATAGGGAACCCGATATTTTTTATCGATCATGCTGTGCTCAATTTAACAACCTGGCTGATTGTAATCCCGCTTGCGGATTATTCCCAGATAAAATAATGATTATGGTTTCGCCAGATGAAATATAGTTTCATTATAAGGATAACATCACTCACCAGATGAGTCAAGTTACAAACATCATACGACTATTATGCAAGCACGTGATACAAAATACTTGTTCCACGCTGTGGAATTGATTGACATCAGGTGAAACTTCTGCTATACTCGAAATGAAACCTGGTTCTATTACGCGGAACAATAAGACAACCGAGTTCCTTGTGGAGAATGAGATATGTCTCAGTCTGTACGTGCAGTAGAAAGAGCATTGGATATCCTTCTGTGCTTTACGATGGAGACGCCAACACTCTCTCTTACTGAAATTGCAGAACAGGTTGGCATGCACAAGAGCACGATTCATAGACTATTAGCCACCCTAGAGAGCAAACGATTCATCACACGAGATAAGGCAACCGGGATGTACCAGCTTGGTTTCCTTCTCTTTGAGCTTGCTTCGGTAATGCTTCACGATTTGGATATCCAACGCTGGGCATTGCCTTATCTGCAGCAACTGTCCCTCCAAAGCGAGGAAACAGCGGACCTGGCAATTCTTGATAATGGGCATGTCGTCTACCTCCAGGTTGTTGAAAGTTCGCAAAGGGTGAAGATCGCTGCTGCAGTGGGAGAAAAACTCCCTGCCTATTGCACGGCGACAGGCAAAGCGTTCCTGGCTTATTTTCCAGAAGCTCAAGTCCGCAAGATGCTTGCCCACGGGATGACCAAATACACAGAAAACACCATCGTCTCGGAGGAAGATTTTTTAAAAATCTTCACGAAATTCGTCAACAAGGTTTTTCGATTTCCGAACAAGAGTATGAAAAAGATATCAATGCGGTTGCTGCACCGATCATGGACGCAAATGGCTGCCCGATTGCAGTTATTGCCATTGTCGGTCCCTCATACCGCATGTCTCACGATCGCATGCTGATGCTTGGTCAATTAATTCGTGAAACTGCTGATACGATAGCTCAAGAGGTGGGAATGGCTGCCTTGCCATTGATCCTACCCAAGTCAACAACCCCTTGTGCAGAAGAAAAAAATCAATAGCGAGGTGTGATTATGATAGATAAGTTGCCTTTTGTGAAAGCCGCAGATGTCGAGGGGGAATATCGTATACCTCCACGAGTTTCCAAACTTTTACTGGCTCCAAAATATGGTGGGGTTAATAATGTGTCGATGGGAATGAATATCACCGAGGTTGGCAGCATGATCCCGGATCATAAGCATGATGAATCAGAAGAAGTTCTATTCTTAATCAGCGGGCATGCCAAAATTGTTATTGATGGCGAAGGGGAATGGGAAATAGGTCCCGAGACAGCCTTTTATTCCCCCCTCGGCAAGACGCATCGTGTGGAAAATATCGGCGATGAGCCACTCAGGATCGTGTGGGTGTATTGCCCACCCCTTCCAGCGCATCGGGGTTAACCTGGAATTATTTCATACATAGGAGAAAATAAAATGTTCGAAGAAACTCGTGAATACTTGAAGAAACTTGGAATGCCAACGGGCGACCTGTTTGATATGCCATCATCCCCATTGCGCTTTCCGGATGGGGGAGCTTTCCGCATCGAGGTCCCCACGGTCAACTCGGCGGAGGCAGTTGCCGCCCTATTGGAAACAGCGACTAAAAATGGTATCACCATCAACCGCGTCACAGAAACATATGGCATGTTTCGCCATACGCGTGAGGAAATCAAGGAATATTGCCGTTTATGCAATGATTATGGTGCGGAGCTGTTGTTGTCCACCGGACCACGCGCAACCTATGATACTGGCGCTACCGTCCTCTCCCCCCAAGGTGTCCGGATCAGTTACCGTTTGCGTGGCATGGAGCAAATACTACGCGCGGTAGAGGATGTAAAACGCGGTTATGACCTGGGGGTACGCGGTTTTCTAATCTATGATGAAGGCATGTTATGGTTGGTTGGGCAGATGCGCAAGGATGGCGCCCTGCCTAAAGATATCATTTTTAAAACATCCGCCCATATGGGGCAATGCAATCCTTGTTCGTTCAAGCTACTTGAAAGTTTAGGGGCAGACAGCATTAACCCGGTGCGAGACCTGCAGATCCCGATGATCGCTGCATTGCGTGCAGCCGTGCAGGTACCCCTGGATGTGCATACCGATAATCCCCCTGGTTCGGGTGGCTTTATCCGTGTATACGAAGCGCCAGAAATTGTTCGCGTTGCAGCGCCAGTCCATTGCAAGACCGGTAATTCGGTTGTCGGTGGGCACGGTGAGATGACCTCTGCTGCAGAAGGAAAGAGAATGGCGGACCAGGCAGCAATCGTCGTTGAAATGGTCAATAAATATTACCCCGAACTTAAGCAATCACCGAAACGATCGACCGACCTATACATACCAGTGGTCTAGCCAATCGTGAAAAACCTGATCAAAATGGAGTAAAAGAGGCGACATTATGGGTACCTGGCAGATTCCTCCCGAGAGCGGGCACATGGAACGCCCGAGTGGTGTGTACTACCAAACAATGAACATGACTGAGATCAATGCGCGGTTAAAAAAGAATGACCTGATCATCATTCCAGTCGGCAGTACAGAATGTCATGGGGCTGCTCAACCACTTGGCGAAGATACTTTTTTGGTCTCCCGTATGGCTGAGCAGGTGGCACTTAGCACTGGCTGCACAGTTGCAGAACCGGTTTGGTATGGATCGCATCCCTATAATCACCTTGGCATGCCCGGCACCGTCGTCATTCCGGAAGATGCCTTCCTGGCTAATCTACGGGGTATCATCGCAGGTTTATGGAATACTGGTTTCCGCAAGCAGATCTTTCTCAACGGTCACGGTCAGGAAGAAGTTATCCCACTGGCTTTACACCAATTTGCCAAGAAATACCAGGTGCCATGCATCCTGATCTCGCTCCACTGGCCAACGGTAATCCATGATTTTCTCAAGGATAAAGCCCACGGAGGTCCATTCGAGACGCCTTTTCAGCACGCATGCGAAGTTGAAGCCTCCTATTCCCTGGCTCTTTTTCCTGAATTCATGCATATGGATCTGGCAGTGGATACCAAGCCAGAAGGATTTCTACCTCCTGGCTATGTGGATAAAGGCGGTGAAGTGTACCATGCGCCAATCAAGGGACATGAACATGTTGGCTTAGGCGGAACTGAGGTACAGGTCTATCCCGAAGGCGTTATTGGCCGTCCGACTCTAGCCGATGCTGAGAAAGCCAAGCCCGGCCTGGAAGCTCTGATGGATTTTATGGTCAGGCTAATCAACGATATTTTGACACGTTTCCCGGCTGGTGTGCTTCCCCCAACGGAAAAAGTAACCCAGCGGGACCAAGAAGAAATAGAAGCATTGCTTAAAGGACCTTTAAATGGTGGTAAGCATATCTATACCGTCGCTTATCCCCCATAAACAATATTCACTCATTCTGCCATCCAACCTCTGCACCCGGAGTTGATTGGCATCGAATTATCAAGTTTGTTGACTGCACGTTATTAACTTTTATTGTGAGGACAAGGCATGAAACTGCTTCGTGTAGATATGAATCAGTCTCGAGTATGGTGGGAACCAGTTCCCCCATTGTATGAACGCCTCGGGGGCCGCGCACTTATCGCCAGATTGCTGCTTGAAGAAATACCCCCGGCATGTGAAGCATTGGGACCCCTAAATAAATTGGTCTTCGCTCCAGGTTTGCTCGGGGGATGTGGGGTGACTACTGCCGGGCGTTTGTCTGTCGGTGGAAAGAGCCCGCTCACCAGAGGAGTGAAGGAGGCAAACGCAGGGGGAACCGCTGGTGACACCCTGGGTAAGTTGGGAATTAAGGCAGTAGTTGTTGAAGGTAAGTCACCAAAGAACCAATGGTCTATTCTACATATTCATTCCGATTCAGCAGAATTATTACCTGCAGGTGATGCACAAGGTCTAGGCACTTACGCTACCTCTGATTTGCTCCAGGACCGATACGGAACAGGCAGTACTGTGATTTCCATCGGTCAGGCGGGAGAAATGTGCATGGGGGGTGCAGGTATTTGCGTGACTGGAGAGGGTGGACAGCGCAGCAATCATGCAGCTCGTGGAGGCTTGGGTGCCGTGATGGGCAGCAAAGGCTTAAAAGCCATTGTGATTGATAAACCGGTAGGAAAGACAGTCCCATTGGCTGATGCTAACCTCTTACGGACCGCAGCTCGAACATTCGCTCAAAAAATCATCAATGATCCGAAGCTGGGAACCAAAGGCTCGCAACATTTGTATGGTACTTCCTCGATCGTGGCAGCCGTAAATGAAATGGGTTCTCTTCCTACACGAAATTTCAGCAACGGAAATTTCGAAGGTTCTGAGACACTGCGCGGTGAATATTTACGGGAAGTTACCCTTTCCCGGGGTGGAGAGGCTGGCACTCGCTGTATGCCCGGTTGTGTCATCGCCTGTCGCAATGTATATGTGGATGCCAACAGCAATCCAATCGTTGGCACACTTCAATTCGAAACCATCGCCCTGCTGGGTTCTAACCTGGGTCTCGGTAATCTTGATGAAGTGGCCCAATTAAACCGGATGTGTAATGACTTTGGTCTTGACACAATTGAGACAGGCGCAGCTTTGGGGGTAGCTCTGGAAGCTGGCCTGGGTAAATTTGGTGATTTTGAATTGATCAGGAAATTATTAGCCCAAGTTGGTGATGGAGGTGTATTGGGACGAATGATCGGCAACGGAGCGGTAGTGACCGGGCGTGTATTGGGTATCCAGCGGGTTCCAGCAGCAGTAGGTCAGGGGATGCCAGGTTATGACCCTCGCAGTCTCAAAGGGAACGGCGTCACCTATGCCACCTCACCCCAAGGTGCAGATCACACTGCCGGGAATGCCTTTGGGGCGCGGAAAGAAGTTAATCCACTGGGTGTCCAGGGTCAAAAAGAACTTTCACTCAAATTACAGATCATCGCTGCCATGTTAGATAGCACTGGACTGTGCCTGTTTGCACGGCCTCCGATTATCGCCAACCCGCAGCTGATGGTGGATATGCTCAATGGATGTTACGGATGGGGTTGGACGACTGAAGATTATGACCGCGCCAACCGTGATGTCTTGCGCACTGAGCTGGAGTTTAACCGTCGGGCTGGTCTCACCGCAGCAGACTATCGTATCCCTGAATTTATGTGCCATGAGCCGTTACCACCGCACAACACAACTTTCGATGTGCCGGATTCTGATTTGGATTCTGTATTTGATACCTTGTAGGTGACTGGTGAAAATATCTATTGAGCTCTTTGGTCAGTTATCTTCTCCTTCTCCTCGGCGGCAAATCCTGGACCTGGCTCCTACGGCTACGGTCCAGGACGCTGCTGACCTTCTAGGATTAAATCCAGAAGAAATAGGGATGATTACCATTGATGGCATCCAGAGTGAGTTGCAAGACTCCCTGCCCCCTGAATGCCGCTTATGTTTCTTTCCATATCTTTCTGGTGGATAAGAATGTTTAAATTGGCTTGGTATATTGGGAAGAACGCACGTTTATATACGACTGAGGAGAGAAATGCGTATATTAACCGTTGATCAACTAAACAAGGCTTTTGGGGGATTGAAGGCCATCAATAGCCTGGATTTTTATGTCGATGAGGGCGAGATTATCGGACTGATCGGCCCCAATGGGTCCGGGAAGACGACAACGCTGAATCTGATAACCGGCTTCATAAAACCAGATACCGGGAAGATAATCTTTCGGGGTGATGATATTGCCGGCTTCCCTCGCTACCGCGTTTGCCAGCAGGGAATTGCACGCACCTTCCAATTGATCAAACCCTTCCTAAATTTTACAGTATTACAGAATGTGATGGTGGGCAGGGTATACGGTCAAGAGCACAGTAAGAGCATCAAACTGGCTAAAGTGGAGGCGAGAGAAATCCTTGACCGGGTTGGTCTGTTAGCGAAAGAAGATGTTTTGGCTAAAGACCTCCGTTTAATGGAACGCAAGAGACTGGAATTAGCCCGAGCCCTGGCAACAAGACCAAGCTTACTTCTCCTGGACGAGCTGATGGCAGGTTTGAACCATGCAGAAACAGAAGAGGCAATGCAGCTAATCAAGCAGATCAGGGATTTAAATATAACAATCATCGTAATAGAGCACATCGTAAAGGCGATTTTAGGTCTCTCCGACCGCATTATCGTTTTAAACATGGGGACGAAGATTGCGGAAGCCTCACCGCAAGAGATCGTTCATGATCCCAAAGTCATTGAAGTGTATTTAGGTAAAACCCATGCTTGAGCTAGTAGATATAAACGCATTCTATGGAGATCTCCAAGCCTTATGGGGAATCTCAATGCAGGTAAATGAGGGCGAGCTGGTAGCGCTCATTGGCCCAAATGGAGCCGGGAAAACAACCACCTTGAGAATCATCAGTGGGTTAATAAAACCTGCCTCAGGGACTGTCTCCTTCAATGGGCAAAACTTGATCAGGGAATCTGTGCACAAGATTGTGGGGATGGGCATATCCCAGGTACCTGAGAGTGGCAGGATATTTACAGGAATGAGTGTTCTAGAAAATCTTGAGCTAGGCGGGTTCAACCCTGAGGCAAGGAAGATTAAAGAGAGTAGCTTGAGCCGGGTATATAAAATCTTCCCACGCCTTGAGGAAAGGCAAAGCCAGCAGGCTGAAACTCTGAGCGGTGGCGAGCGGCAAATGTTGGCCATCGGCCGGGCATTGATGTCAAAACCAAAACTATTGTTGCTTGATGAACCCTCGTTTGGCCTGGCGCCTATCATGGTGCAACAGATGTTTGAGATGATTGAAGAGATCAACAAACAAGGTGTGACGGTTCTGTTGGTTGAGCAGAATGTTCGTGCAGCCATGGAATTGGCGCAAAGGGCTTATGTGATCGAGAATGGTCGGATTGTAGGGGAGGGTAAGGGCGATGCCCTCTTATCGTTTGAGTCGATACGTAGCGCATACCTAGCATAGAAAGGATATTTTGATGGCTGAAGCTGTAGCGCAAAATCTGGTTTTCGGAGTTCTGTTAGGCGCTTTGTACGGATTGGC
Source organism: uncultured Chloroflexia bacterium (assembly GCA_963822175.1). Taxonomy (GTDB): domain Bacteria; phylum Chloroflexota; class Anaerolineae; order Anaerolineales; family UBA4823; genus FEB-25. The sequence continues at coordinate 145,101 of CAWGGJ010000011.1, forward strand.
CGCGGTGGGCATCTCCATGGTATTCGGAGTCACAAAAATCCTTAATGTCGCCCATGGTGAGCTTTTGATGTTTGGTGGATACGCAACCTTTTGGCTTTTTGATCTTTTTAACCTTGATCCTTTTCTGTCGATCCCCATAACCATAATCTTCCTTATTTTGATTGGAGCAGTTCTGTATCAGCTGCTCTTTGTTCGCGTGGTTAAATTACCGGAAGATGAAAAGATCAAGAATTCCATGCTTATCGGGTTTGGCCTGACTTTAGTTTTACAGAACATCGCATTGCTTCTTTGGACAGCAGATGATCGAGGTATTACCACTTCCTATTTTGGTCAAGCTTTCACCCTGTGGGGGGTGCGCTTCCCTTACGTGCGCGTTGCGGGACTGGTCATCTCCCTGGTATGTCTGTTTGCCCTGCAGCAATTCCTGCGCAGGACCTATACCGGGAAAGCCATCCGAGCTACAGTAGTGGATTGGGAAGCAGCTTCGTTAGTGGGAATTGACGTGCACAAAGTATATCGGTTTTCCTTTTTATTGGGAACTGCATTGGCCGGAGTAGCGGGGTGTCTGGTACTCGTATGCTTTTCGGTTGAACCAGCTATGGGTATGCATTGGACCCTCAAGTCACTGATCGTAATGGTTCTGGGAGGCATGGGAAATTTCATGGGCACCTTTGTCGCAGGCATCCTCCTGGGTGTGACTGAATCAGCCACTGCCTATTTCATCAGCGGTAATTATCGACAGGTGGTTGGCCTGATCCTTTTTCTGATAATTATGATCTTCAGACCACAGGGATTGTTTGGGAAAAAAGAGAGGTAATCCATGAGAAGTGTACAAATCCTTTTCATCATCCTTCTCTTCATCATCCTGGCCTGTATACCGATGGTGATTGAAAAAGCCAGCACCATAAATCTCCTCATTTTAATCTTCCTGTACATTACGCTGGCATCCAGTTGGAATATGCTGGGAGGTTACACCGGGCAGATCAGTCTCGGTCATGCCGCCTTTTTTGGGCTGGGTTCCCTTGCAACTCGCCAGCTTTGGGTAAACGGTTTCCCCATCCTTCCCAGCATCCTGGCAGGAGGGCTCCTGGCAGTGGTGTTTGCTTTGATAATTGGGGCGCCAACTTTCAGGCTTAAAGGTGTGTACTTTTCCATTGGAACCCTGGCACTTGCACAGATTCTTAGTATTACGGTTGGTAATGTATTTCCTACTATTGCTGCTCTTCCAGTTGAAGAACTCAGTGCCTATCAACTTGCACCTCGTTATTATCTCTTCATGGGTTTGGCAGTTATTGTTGTCGGAGCTGCATACTTTCTCGTCAATTCTAAATTGGGTCTTGGTATGATGGCTGTGCGTGAAGAAGAAGATGCCGCGGAGTCACTAGGGATCAGCGCATTGAGGCATAAACTCATCGCCCTGGGAATCAGTGCTTTCTTTACTGGCCTGGCTGGTGGAGCGTTTGCTTACTATCACGTTAGTTACTATTATCAATTCCCCTTTACCCCGGTATGGAGTCTGGATATGTTGACCATGGTATTTATCGGTGGTACAGGCACCGTTCTTGGTCCCATCATCGGAGCTGTATTTTTCGTGGGGATGAAGGAATTCCTGATCCGAAACGTAGGAGAATATCATTTATTAATTTTTGGCGTACTGTTCATCCTCGTAGTGCTGTTCCTGCCAGGCGGAATTATTTCTATTTGGGATAGGGTCCGAACGGCGCGTAAACGCCGTGCAAAGCAAAAAGGGAATCAACCTGCTTTAATCACCTAGATTAACCTGATGGATTCCTGACGCTCTATCCCATGAAAGGAGGATTTTGATTGACTTGATTTTGACCAATAAAGTTCACAACCTATCTTATTCAGATTCAGATATCACAAATATGGAGGAAGAAACATGAAAATCAAGATATTAGGTATGATCGCCCTCGTGTTGTTCCTAAGTCTGCTGATTGTTGGGTGTAAAGCTGATACAGCCACTCTAGAACCGACGGTAGCGCCCACAACAGTCCCAGAAGTACCTGCAGCAGGCTCAATTGAAGGCAAGAAAGTATGCTACCTCATTCCCGAATCTGGTAATGCCTTCCTTTCCGGTCTTACTGAAGGCGTCAAGGAAAAATTCGCAGCCGATGGCGTAGAGGTTATGATTTACGGCGCTGAAGGCAATGCGACAACACAGTACAACCAGATCGAGAATTGTATCTCTCAAGGCGTTTCCGGTATGGTTGTCATGGCAGCGATTGAGCCTGAAGGTGTGGCGGCTGCTGTTGAAGAAGCCAAAGCAGCGGGTATCAAGGTCATGGGTGTGCCTGTTGATAAGCAAGGGCCTTATGATGCCATCATGCACACCGATCAGTATGAAATCGGTACAACCATGGCCTCTATGGCCTGTGATTGGATCGACGCAACCTATCCAGATGCCGCAGACGACAGCGTTGAAGTTGCAGTGATTGGCACCAAAGGTACTGAAAATATCAAGCTGCGCAGTGAAGGCATGGAAACCATCGACGCCTGTGCCAAGGCCAAACTGGTGCAATTCGTTGATGTCCCTGAAGCAACAATTTCAGAAGCCGTAAGCGCAACTGAGAACATATTTACAGCCAATCCTAATGTAAAAGTAGTCCTGGTTGTGGGAGATTCTGGCGCCCAGGGTGTTGCCGAGGCCATGGCAGCGTATGCACCGGATAATCTGGATGAATACGCGGTGTTCTCCGGTGATGTTAGCCCAGATACACAGGCACTACTCCCGAAATGTGAGGCTGGTGCCTATCGTGGTGCTGTCGGAATCGGTGGTGGTCTTGATGATCTGATCCAGAGCACCTATTCGATCATGAAGGGGATGATCAGTGGTGGAGAATACCCTGCTGAGACCCTTGACCCATTGACCACGTTTAGATGCGAACCAACCCCAGTGGCGGCTAAACCCCCAGCGCCTGAATTCATCGAAATAGGCGGTTCAATCCCATTGACTGGAGCCTTTGGCTCACTTGGCAATATGGTGCTGCCTGGTTACGAAATCGCGGTTGCGGATATCAACGCTGCGGGAGGTGTATATGTCGAAGAGTATGGAGTTAAAATCCCACTGCGGATGACCTATTACGATGATGAATCCGATCCAACCAAGGCGGTCAGCAATCTTGAAACCCTCTTTTCTGAACAGAATGTAACGGCCTATCTGGGTGGTGCTGGCAGTTCTATGCATGCTGCTGCATCCGCCGTTGCTGAAAAGAACCAGGTCCCCTATTGCGGTATCGCCTTCGCCCTCTACAAGATCCACCAGCAGGGCTACAAGTATCTGTTCTCACCGTTCCCGAAATCTCCACAACAAGCGAGGGATACCTTTGAAATTCTTAACGCGGCCATCCCGGAAGGTGAACGGCCCACAAAGGTAGCGATTTTCTCCTATAGCGATGACTGGGGTAAAGAACTCGGTGGCCTTTGGCAAGAGCTTGCCCCTGAATATGGCTATGAAGTCGTTTTATATGAGGAGAGACCAGTAGCGCCTGATAATGATTGGTCTGACGCGATACTCAAGGCCAAGGCTGCAGGGGCAGAAACGCTTCTGACCTTGCCGATTTTCCCAGACGGTAGTGGGATGTTTAAGACAATGGCCGAACTTGGCTGGACTCCAAAATTTGCTGTGGTGATCAGAGCACCGGAAGGAGTCAATTGGGGCGAATCCATGGGAACGATCGGCGACTATGTCACCATCTTCCCCGGATGGCACCATGGTGTAAACTTCGATGGCGTGGACGAGCTTAATGCAACCTACCAAGCTGAATATGATCGGCCTGCTGATCTTTTGACTGGACCGGCTTACGCCTGTGTACAGGTCATTGCTGCTGGTATTGAGAAAGCCGGCACATTGGATCGCCAGGCAGTCCGTGATGCAATTGCCTCCATCGATACGAGCACAGTAATCGGCCCAGTGACCTTTAACGAGGATGGTACCGGTAATGTGCTGAATCCACTTATTCAATGGCAGAATGGCCAGCTTGAATTGGTCTGGCCTGAGGATCAAGCCACGGCTGAGTTCCTCTACCCGGCTCCTCCGTTTGAAGAACGATAAGTAGAGGATCCTACCTTAACAAGTAGATAACCAGAATCTGGCGATGGCTCGCATCACTGTAAACGAATAGATCATGAGTCATCGCCAGGTTCACTTGCAGCACCAATTCTAAAGCTACCCATTGGAGGAGGTGGATGGAAAAGCAGGTAGGAAGTGGCATACTGTACACCGAGGATAAAAAGGGGCAATTCCCAATGACTCGTGTCAGGCGTGTGGACAAGCCTACGACGATCATTACAGATGCTGTCCAGCGGATCGATATGCGTAACACTGCCTATGGTCTGGCTTCTCGTGGGGAATACGGTCCAGCCGTCCAGAAGGGAGTACAAAAAAGCCTTCCCGGGAAATACCCACTCTCTGCAGCTCAAAAAGATGTCATTGACCACATCGCTCTGATCAATCAGAGCCCGGTGGCTGTAGAGGTTGCCCCCGTCTCACAGGATGCCGCGGTCCTTACCCGCCACATCAAGGCTGTCGGGCTGTTTTTGAAGGCTGACATGATGGGTACCTGCCAGGTACCTGAAACGGCTTATTACAGCCATGATAAACAAGGCAAAGCGATCGAGGTCAAGTACGGGAATGCTGTTCTCGTGGTCATGCGCAAGGATTTGCTTGCTGTTCGTGCCTCCACGGGTTCGGATTGGATGGGCGACCCGATCAGCTTCCAGGCATATCAACACCTGGGCATGGTGGCTGAGACAATGGCGAACTATATCCGACGGTTAGGCTGGGCTGCCACGGCTCAGTATGGACCTTCATTTGTCGATCGTTACTCCGTATTAATGCCACCACTGTTATTGGCGGCCGGTATCGGGGAAGTGAGCCGTGCTGGGATTATCTTGAATCCCTACCTTGGGCTTGCTTATAAAGCTGCGGCGATCCTTACGAATATGCCCCTGGTTCCAGACAAGCCCATTGATTTTGGCCTGCAAAGCTTTTGCCAGAAATGCAAAATATGCGCCGAGAACTGTCCCAGTCAAGCTATCTCCAAGGGTGACAAGGTCATGTACAACGGCTATCAGACCTGGAAGCTGGATACCCGGCGCTGCGCCAGCTTCAACTTTACCAATAAAAACGGCACCATGTGTAACCGTTGCGTTAAAAGCTTGCCCCTGGACAAACCCACCAACCTGGCCACACAACCTGGTCCGCAGGATGGTCATGGGATCCCACCTGGTGCAACCAATTGCCATCCGAGCTGCGTATCTGCTCAAGCCTGGTAAAGACCACCCTGATCAAAAGTGGTGGTTCGATATGGAATATATCGATGATGTTATTAATTCGCGAGAACAGGCAAATAACATCGATAAAATTTCAGATTAGGAAATATGTATACATTTGGAAGAGTGAACGGACAATAAGTAGAGTTTTTAGGAGAATCTGGTATTTCTCAGAACAAAAGTCAATATCAGGTGTTTTATTACTGGATGCAAAACCAGTCTTATCATAGAAACATCGCTAAATCTTATCCGGGAGTCTTGGTACTGGAGCGAGTCTCGATAGATGTGTTTACAGGTGAGTTTCGTGTGTTGCTAAGCGAATTCGGGGCAGGTGGAGTTAAGTAAAAAAGAAATCTCCACCCCATATCTATTCCACCAATTGGAGATTGTCCAGCAGGAAAAGGTTAATCATTTTCAGTTGAGGTCAGAACCCATGGAATATGCTGTTGAGATGAAGGGGATTTGTAAAAGTTTTGGGGGAGTCCAGGCCCTTAAGAATGTTGACCTGGAGTTGAGACAAGGTGAGATCATGGGGATTGTGGGAGACAATGGTGCAGGCAAATCCACGCTGATGAAAATTCTCTCCGGTGCCCACCAGGCAGACAAGGGTGAAATATATATTTATGGAAAGCAAATTGAGATCCACAATCCCCTGGATTCGTTCAAACTTGGGATCAGTATGATCTACCAGGATTTAGCATTATTCAATAATCTGGATGTTGCCAGAAACATCTTCGCTGGTAGAGAATTGGTCTGGGGACCGCTGGGAATCACCCTGGATAAAAAAGGAATGTACAGGCGAGCAGAGGAATTGATCAAAGATCTGCGAGTGGACATTAAATCTCCCCATCTGAATGTGGCCAGGATGTCTGGCGGACAGCGACAGATGGTAGCTTGTGCCCGGGCGATCGCCTTCCAGTCGAAGATCATGATTTTGGATGAACCAACTGCTGCCCTGGGAGTTACCGAAGCAAATAAATTATTGGGTTTAATCAAAAATTTGAAAGACCTGGGGTTGTCGATATTACTCATAACGCAGCGGATTCCTGATATCCTGGCAATTGCAGACCGTGTTTACGTATTAAAAGGAGGGGTCAGGCAGGATATCCTGAATGTCCGGGATACAACTTTAGATGATGTTGTAACACTCATCGTAAAGGGGAAAGACGGAACTAGTGAAGTTGTTGATGATATTAAATACCAATCTTATGGGTAACTTCTGGCATTGTTTGCCAATTGATGAATCAATTGAGAATTGTAGAAAATATTCATTTAAGCGTACAGAACATAGGAGCACAGGAACACAGAAATGAATAAAAATCCATCGCGATTTAGGAATCTTACTGGGAATATTGGAAACTTTGCCAGAAAACACACCCCCATATTGATATTGCTGATTACGATAGTTCTTTTTTCACTCATAGCCCCAAATTTCTTGTCAGTAAACAATTTCCGACTCATGGTGAGACAAATATCCTTTGTGACAATCAGCGCGGTCGGGTTGATGTTTGTGATGGTTGCCGGTGGAATAGACCTGTCGATTGGTTCACAGATTATTTTAACCAATATTGTGCTGTCGCTCATGATGTCGAGCACTTATGGCTATGGGATCGACCCCCTCATTGCCATTCCAATCTGTATTGCGTTGGGAACGATTTTGGGGATGATAAACGGGGTTCTCAGCAATATACTCAGGGTCCACCCATTGATCATCACACTGGGTACGGCTTATATCTACAGAGGTCTTGGCTATATCATTGCAGCTGGGCGAAACATCGACGGTTTGCCCGATTCGTTCCGAGTCTATGGACAGGGATATGTTGGCCAGATACCGGTTCCTATCATCATCATGATCATTGTGACGATTATAGGAGCCTATTTCTTACATGATACAAATTTTGGAAGTCGGGTTTTTGCAATGGGTGGCAACCAGGAAGCCGGGCGTCTTGTGGGAATAAACATCAAACGGATGAAAGTAATTGTTTTTGCCATTTGTGGTTTTGCCTCTGGAATCACGGCGGTATTACTGCTTTCCAGGGTTTTCAACGGTCAGGTAACCACCGGAGCAGGCATTGAGTTCGATGCACTGACCGCTGCCCTTTTAGGTGGCGTCAGCTTTGCAGGTGGAGAAGGCACAATTTTGGGTTTAATCACCGGTGTCATGATCATTGGCGTCCTAAATAACGGTATGCAGCTCTTCGGTCTTCCGGATTTTTACCAAAATCTCGTTAAAGGTGCATTACTGCTGGCTGCGGTAGGTTATGATGAATACCAAAAAAATAGAAGGGCGAAAGAGATAGTTGCGAAAGTTGCGGCATAAGATGATAGAAAAACGAACTCCCCCTTCACATTATGCAATTAACGAAGCGCCTCCACCTGCGGATACAGCGCACATCAGAAGGAAATTTTTGGATATTCCTTACGCTTATGTTTCCCCGGCACAGAAACTCGATATCTATTTACCTGATGAAGGTCCAGGATCCTTTCCAGTGATCATGGCTATCCACGGCGGGGCATTCATGGGAGGCGATAAAGCCGATATGCAATTATTGCCGATGCTGGAAGGATTAAAGCGAGGTTACGCTGTGGTAGCGATAAATTACCGCCTCAGTTGGGAAGCTAAATTCCCGGCGTTGGTGCAGGATGCCAAGGCTGCCGTTCGATGGGTGCGGACTAATGCGCAGAAGAATATGTTAAATCCGAACAAAATTGCAGCCTGGGGTGGCTCAGCGGGGGGGTATCTCTCCACAATGTTAGGCACATCCGCTGGGATCCTGGAATTGGATGATTTGAGCCTGGGAAACCCTGAGCAGCCATGTAATGTGCAGGCTGTTGTAGCCTGGTTTGGCCCTACCGATTTCCTAAAAATGGATGAACAGCTGGCAGTAAACGGATTGCTGCCACCGCCTGGATTCCGCCATGTCGAAGCAAATTCACCGGAATCGCTCCTGCTTGGGCAAACAATTACTGAAATCCCAGATAAAGTGAAAGCAGCTAATCCTGAAACCTATATCCGACCTGATGGGCCTCCCTACTTACTACAACATGGAACCAAAGATCCAACCGTGCCCGTTCAGCAATCCATTGAATTGGCTCAAAAACTGAATCAAGCACTTGGAGAAGACAAGGTTACACTGGAGCTGCTTGAGGGTGCTGAACATGCAGATCCCCGGTTTGAGACTCCGCAAAATGTTGACCGGGTACTCAATTTCCTGGATATACACCTGAAAACCAAGTAAGTGACAAGGAGAACTGGGATGTACCAGAAAAAATTACTGGTCGTTGGAGCCCACTCCGCTGATTTTGTATGGCGGGCGGCTGGGACAATTGCGCTGGTCACTTCTCAGGGAGGCAGCGCTACTGTTATCGCCCTCTCCTATGGAGAGCGGGGTGAATCAGGTGAGCTGTGGAAAGAACCGAACCAAACTGTTGATAATGTCAAGCGTATTCGTCAAAATGAAGCTGAGGCAGCTGCAGCGGCTGTAGGGGCAAGGTTCCATTGCCTTGACCTGGGGGACTACCCTTTGAATATCGTTGATGATGCAATGCATCAGCTGGTTGAAATGTTCCGGGAAATGCAGCCCGATATCATCCTAACCCATACTCCTGTAGACCCCTTCAACCCTGACCATCCTGTTGCCTGCCAGGCAGTGCAAAAAGCACGTCTCCTGGCATCAGGAGCAGGCGTAGCCAGCGCCTTTAAGCATATTGTCCCGCCTGATCTGTATTTCTTCGAGCCTCATCAGCCGGAACTGTGTAATTTCACTCCCAACACTTTTGTTGATATAACGCCTGTGATGGAACAAAAACGCATGGCGATGGAAGCGATGCAGGCACAGAGCTATCTGCAAGGTTATTACACCGAGCTTGCCTCGCGGCGTGGCAATCACGCTCGCCGGATTTCGGGAAAGGAAGAAGTCAAATATGCCGAAGCGTTGCAACGAATTTTGCCCTGGGTGGTGAAGGAACTATGAATAAAGATGAAATAGCCAGAGTGTGCGAGTTGGGTGTGGCAACTGTCTACGAAGCCTCAGGCCGCACAGGGCTGATCGATCTGCCTTTGATTCAACTTATCCCCGGCAGCCGTGTTGCCGGTCCTGCTCGGACAGTTCTATGTGGTCAGGATGATAACCTGATGGTGCATGCTGCTATCGAACATATTCAACCTGGGGAAGTACTGGTTCTGGGCATGCCTGAGCCAAGCCCTGTAGCACTGATCGGCGAATTGTTGGCAACCCAGGTCATGGTTCGTGGGGCGGTGGGCATATTAGTGGATGCAGCGGTTCGCGATGTAGAGGCGTTGGTGGAAATGGGTTTGCCCATCTGGACGCGCTTCATCCGGGTCAAGGGTGCAACAAAGAACAAGGTCGGAGAATTGAACGTAACCATAACACTCGGTGGTGCACAAATCTCTCCCGCTGACATTATTGTTTTGGATGCAGATGGTGGGGTTTGCATCGAGCCCGAGCGCACCATTGAGGTGTTGAGTGCTGCTGAAGCCAGATATGCACATGAAGTGATCGTGCGCAAAAAACTTATGGCTGGTGAAACAACTTATGATCTGCATGGACTGGGTAAAGTTTTAGAAAGGAATAGGAGGAAACCATGAATCCCCCGGAACCCATTTTCGATGTAGCGCACCTGGCTCACGTTGAGCTGCTGACCCCTAAACTTGAGGAGAGCCTGCAGTTTTTTGTTGAAGTGATGGGAATGAGTGTTAGCAGTAGCAAAGATGATTCTGTATACCTGCGTGGTTGGGATGATTATGAACATCACACGCTGCAGCTGACTGCATCAGCCAAACCGGGATTGGGACATTACGCTTTACGAGCTATCAGCCCACAGGCGTTGGAGCGACGGGTGGCTGCGCTGAAAAGCTCTGGGCTGGGGCGAGGCTGGCGAGATGAAAATGTAGGTCACGGCCCGGCATACTGTTTCAGCGACCCGGATGGGCATAGTATGGAGATTTATTATGAAACCGAATGGTACCAGCCGCCAGAAGGACTACGTCCTGCTTTAAAAAACCAGGCTTCACGTTATCCAGACAAGGGCATCGGTTTAAGACGGATCGATCATATAAATCTGCTGGCAGCGGATGTGCGCGCTAACCGGATATTCATGCAGGAATATCTTGGCGGTCGAATGACCGAGCAAATAATCTTTGATGATGGATCCGAGAAAGCCTCCTGGGTGACATTTACGAACAAAACTTATGATGTGGCTATTTCCGAGGATTGGACTGGGTCGAATGGGCGACTCCACCACATCACTTATGCAGTTGATAGTCGCGAGGAAATTTTACGGGCGGCAGATATCTGCCTGGAGCATGGTGTATTTTTAGAAACCGGCCCACATAAACATGCTATCCAGCAAACTTTTTTCCTGTACGCTTACGAACCGGGAGGTAACCGCTTCGAGATTGCAAATGCCGGGGCACGCCTCATGTTGGCTCCCGATTGGAAACCCATCGTGTGGAGCGAGGAAGAGCGGAAGAAGGGTCAGGCATGGGGTTTGCCAACCATCCCATCATTTCACACCCATGGAACACCACCAGTGGAGTAATCTGTGCCACACTTAACCCTTGAATACTCCGATAATCTTTCTTTCGATGTGCAGCCACTCCTGGCTCGTCTGCACACTGAACTGACAACGACAGGTGCCATCAACATGAAGGGGCTCAAGAGCCGCGCTGTCTGCCATAACCAATACCGTATTGCTGATGGTGATCCGGATTACGCATTTGTTCACGTAAACCTGCTGATTCGCGGGGGACGTTCCCTTGAGATCCAGAAAGATGCTGCCCAACGCGTGATGGCAGTGCTGAAGGAAACTTTTAGATATCGCCTTGAGAATGGTTATATATCGATATCGGTTGATATCAAGGAAATGCGCGATGGCATCGCACAGACGCTCCACAACATACCTGAGCGAGGTGAATAAACATGAACGACCTGGTTATCGATAAACTGGCTATTCGTGAGGTAGTGGAGAATTGGGTGATATATCGTGATTCCGGTGATTGGGATCGCTTTGCAACTGTCTGGCATCCCGAGGGCTGGATGACTGCCACCTGGTTCCAAGGGCCGGCTATGGATTTCATCGAAGCCAGCTGCAAGCTCTTTGATAGTGGCAGTAACATCCTCCATTTACTTGGTGGTTGGACTTGTGATATTTTCGGTACGCGCGCCATCTCGCAGGTCAAAATGACCATCAACCAGCGCGCTCCAGTTGACGGTTTTTTGGTGGATGTGACCTGTTTTGGGCGCTTTTATGATTTCTTCGAAAAGCGGAATGGACGGTGGGGAATCGTCCGGAGGCAACCTATCTATGAAAAAGACCGTCTTGATCCGGTTGACCCCTGTGTGGTTCTAAAATTGGACGCAAGCCTGCTAGCCCGCTTCCCCGAGGGATATCGCCATTTGGGTTATTTACAAACCAGGAATGGTTTCACCGTCAAGGATAATCTCCCCGGTTTGCGCGGCTCTGCGGTTGAAAAGCTCTATGTCGAAGGCAATGCGTGGCTGAATGGTTCTGAACTACCAGGTGAGATGATCTAGTGCTTGTCTTCCCAGGCTTCTGCCTTCTAAGTAAAGTCACTCTTCCAAAGAATGAGCGTTGAGGCAACATAGCTAAGTTTGAACTGAAGCCTGAATAAATCAGGTCTTTGCATTTTCTACCGCCCGGCTCATATAGTCCACGAAAATTCTAGCTGCTTCAGGAAGCATTCTATTTTTCAAGTACACAAGAACAATATTGCAAATGATGGTTTCGTCCAGGGGAATTGCAAGGACATCCGAATTTTGGTAGTAATCATAGACTTTGACTGGCATCAAAGCCAGTCCAATGTTCGTTCCCACCAGGCCTAAAACGCTTACCTTGCGATGACTTGAATAGAAAATCGTGGGATCAAACCCGGCCTTCCTACATTCATCCATGATCAATTTATGTAAGTCCGTAATTCTGTCAAACACGATGAAATTGTCATTGGACAGTTCTTTGAGCGAGATTGATGTCCTGTTTGCATGTCGGTTATTTTTTGAGACTACTACCAGCAGCTTGTCCTTGCAGATTTCCAGGCATGCATAACGGTCAAGGTTTAGATAATTGTGGCGGGTAAACGCCAGATCAAAACGATGCTCATCCAGAGCCGGTAAAATGTTCAGACCGTCAATTTCATCTATATTGAAATGGATGTTTGGGTGTAGATCCCTGAATTGAGCCAGGTAAGTCGTGATTCCATATTGGGTCAATACCGGAATGGTTGCAATTGAGAAAGAGTCCAGCGTAGATTTGTATCCATCCAGATCAAGCAGCATTTCTTTATAGGCCGCATTAAACTTGCGTGCATGTCCTAAAAAAGCCTCTCCGGCCGATGTTAGGAATACTTTTCGTTTACTCCGATCAAATAGTGAAACCCCCAGTTCCTTTTCCAAGGCAATAATTACTTTAGAAAGTGAGGATTGGGAAATATAGTGCTCATCGGCAGCAGCAGAAAAACTGCCTGTTTCCACAACAGAAAGGAAATATTGGATTTGGCGAATTTCCATACGTCTGCCTTCGAATTATTCCATTTTCGAATAGATTGTATCATAGAATGAATTGCTGTTTCACTTTAAGAGATGTATGCTAAAAGAGCGATACGTACATATGTCGTTTGCCAATGAGGAATCAGTGCACTTTAAAAGACTTTATCACTGCATACCAACAAAGGAGGTAAATTGATAGGAAGTTAAAAAGATTTAGCCAAATGGGAGTGAAATGAATAAAATTTCTTCATTACTCCGGGTAATGCTCATCTATAGAAGGAAAGTATATTTTAAAAGTTTTTTATACTATCACAGTGAGGAGAAAAAAATGAAAAAGAAATTATCGCTGTTATTTTCTGGGTTGATGATTGTCGGGTTATTGTTAACCGCGTGCAATCCTCAGCAAACTGCGACGGTGGTGACAACACCCGAAGTTGTTGCTCCAGCACCAACTGAGCCTGAAGTTGTTGCTCCTGTTGCAACTGCACCAGAAACGAAACCCATCCTCGTAGTCAGCCTGCCTGCCCTGGACAATCCACTGATGCTTGCTTTCCAGGATGCATTTAAAAATACTTTTGGTGCAGATTATGATGTTCAGGTCTCCAGCGCTGATGGCAATGCCAATACCCAGGCAACGCAAATTGAGAACTACACTGCCATGCTGCCGGAATTCCTGTTCGTCATGGCAGTTGAGCCAACCAGCCTGGTACCCAAGCTAATAGCTGCGCGTGACGCTGGGGCTCAAGTGCTGTTTGCGGGGGGTGATCCTGGCGACGAGAACGCCTATGACGCTGTCATGAAAATGAATCAGTTCCTATCAGGCGAATATGCAGCATTAATGGCTAAGCAATGGGTTGACGAAAATTATCCGGATGCTGAACCAGGCTCGATTGAAACAGCTATCTTCGAGTCAACCCTTAACCCCGAGGCTGTTGCCCGTTCCCAGGGACTCAAGATGATCAGTGAACCCTATCTAAAAAATGAGCAGGGTGAATACATCGATGCTACGGGTGCTGTGGTTGCTGAAGCGGATCGTGTAGATAATCCCGCCTACAGCCCGGCAGTGAATGTCGTTCAAACTGTTCAGGCGGAAATGTTCCAGGCTGGTCAGACCGCAATGCAGAACGTTTTAACCACCAACCCCAATGTAAAGCTTGTGCTTGCTTATGCAGGAGATGGCGGTATGGGTGCCTCTCAGGCGATCATGGACGAGTATGCCAAGGGGGCTGGTGTCAGTGTCATTGATGATCTAAATAAAGTAGCAGTTTTCAGCGTGGGTATGATTGGCGCTGAAGGTCCGGCCGTTGCAGATTCATCCAAAGGCAATGGCGTCTTCCGAGGTACGATCCGTTTTGGTGGGGATCTTATTGGAAGGACGATGGAATATGCCGGGAAAATGCTGAATGGCGAAGAGTACCCCAAAATAATCTGGGATGCTCTCGATATGGTGACGGCTGTAGATGGACAACTGATGTACGTGCCGGTTGAGAGCGCTACTGTGCTCACCGTTCCTACGACTGAGCCAATGCCTTTAGAGCTACCACCTGGACCTCCATAAACCAGTGAATTGACGCCTATTGTTTTTTACTGGCTGGTACATAAGACAGAAAAGCATTAATGTAGTTAAAATAAATGATTGGGCTGGGGATTGAGATCTTAATCGGGACTCCCCAGCCCAACAATTTGAACCTTGATTTGTTGGTGAGGAAATAATAAATGAGGTTTTATGGATACAGAATACATCGTTGAGATGAAGGGGGTTTGTAAAAGTTTCGGTGGTGTCCAAGCTCTAAAAAGTGTGGACCTGGAACTAAGGCATGGGGAAATTATGGGCATAGTAGGCGACAACGGTGCAGGAAAATCCACCTTGATGAAAATTCTCTCGGGAGCCTATCAAGCGGATGAAGGTGAGATTTATATCAGCGGACAAAAAGTACACATCCATAATCCTCAAAACGCATTTAACCTGGGTATTGGCATGATATACCAGGACCTGGCCTTGTTCAACAACCTGGATGTGGCAAGGAATATCTTCATTGGAAGGGAACTTGTCCGCGGGCCATTCGATTTATTAATGGATAAGAAAAGAATGTACAAGCGAGCAGAAGAGGTGATCCGCGATTTGCGTGTGGATATCAAGTCACCAAAAATGAATGTTGCGCGCATGTCCGGTGGACAACGCCAGATGGTTGCCTGTGCGCGAGCCATCGCTTTCCAATCGAAAGTCCTCATCATGGATGAACCCACTGCTGCATTGGGGGTTACTGAAGCCAATAAACTGCTTGGTTTGATCAGGAATCTAAAAGATATAGGGCTTTCGATTTTACTTATCACCCAACGAATCCCGGATATCCTTGCGATTGCTGACCGCGTGTTTGTCTTAAAAGGCGGGCAAAGACAAGACATCTTGGAGGTGAGCAAGGTGACTCTTGACGATGTGGTAACAATGATTGTTAAGGGTAAGGATCGCAACGGGAATCATGCCCCAGAGGTTGAGTACAAATCTTTCGGATAACGTTTAGTGGATTAATTACTACATATTTTTGAGGTTTAGAGAATGGGTCAAAACCAGCATACATCAGCAGTAAGGGAAAAACTATCAAGGATAGATCTGGGCGGTTTAAAGAAATACACCGTTATGCTTATCCTTTTACTGCTTATGATTCTCTTTTCATTTATGAGCCCATACTTTCTCACATGGCGGAATTTGTCCAATATCATCACTCAAAACACCTACTTCATCATTGTTGCAATAGGTTTATCATTTGTCATGATCGGGGGGGGCATCGACCTCTCGGTTGGGTATCAGATGTCGCTGGTTGGTGTTGTTACGGCAATGTTAATGATGGTTTATCACCTGCCAGCGTGGCTGGCAGTACTGATTGGATTACTGCTGGGCACAACTCTGGGTTTGATCAATGGCTTGATCGTTACCAGTATTAAAATCTTTCCGCTGATAGCGACACTTGCGACCGCTACTGTTTTTCAGGGGATTTCATATATTATTTCTAAAGCCAATACATTCCGCGGTTACCCAGAAGAATTTCTATTTCTTACCAGAGAAAAGGTTTTCGGAATCCCGTTTGACATCCTGCTTACCCTGGTGATTGCCATCCTGGTGGGTCTGGTTTTCTCAGAAACCGTATTCGGGTTCAGGCTGCTTGCCCTGGGTGGAAATGAAGAGGCATCCAGGTTGGCAGGAATCAATACGCGAAAAATGAAAATCGCCATTTACACGATTTGCGGATTTTTTACCGCAATAGCCACCATGGTGATGATCTCCAAGGCAAATACAACCAATTCCTCATTCGGACCAGGGACCGAATTCATAGCCTTGACTGCGGCAATTGTTGGTGGGATTAGTTTCATGGGTGGGGAAGGCAGCATTCAATCCCTAATAGCGGGAGTATTGCTCCTTGCAGTACTTGGGAATGGAATGCAATTGGCTGGTTGGGGAACCTATGCTCAATTTATTGTCAGGGGATTAATTCTTCTAGGAGCTGTCGCATTTGATGAGTTCCAAAGAAACGCAAAAAAGATGGTTCGGGTTATGCGATAACATAACACATGGCTATGGGTTAGTGCAAATTCAGAAAGACAAAATAAATGGAAATCCTAAAAAAACCTAACAATATAAATGAAGCTCACTTTCAAATCCCTCAAGCAGATATTTCCCACGTTTGGCGAAAATGGCTTGACTTGCCATACGCCAACATTTCTACTGCTCAGAAACTTGATATCTATCTCCCTGATGAAGGTGAAGGGCTTTTCCCAGTCATTTTGGATATCCATGGAGGTGGCTTCGCCATCGGCGATAAACGAGATATCCATCTTACCTCCTGGCTGGCCGGACTGAAGCGGGGGTATGCTGTGGTAAGCGTCAATTACAGGTTGAGCGGTGAGGCAGTATTTCCAGCGGGGCTGCAGGATTTAAAAGCATCCATCCGCTGGCTTAGAGCAAACCAGGAGTATTATCATCTTGATGGAAATAGAATTGCTGCTTGTGGTGGATCAGCCGGGGGTAATTATGCTGCCATGCTTTGCCTGACTGCGACTGTGTCTGAGTTGGAGGATTTAAGCCTCGGTAACCCGGAATATCCTTGCCATATTCAAGCAGCGGTGGATTGGTTCGGACCCACAAATTTCTTGAAAATGGACGAGCAACTGTTAGAAAATGGCTATGGCCTTGGTGACCATGGGGAAGCAGATTCTCCTGAGTCGAGGTATTTAGGAGCAAAACTTGCTGAGGTGCCACTTATCGTCGAGCTTGCGAATCCCATGACATATATCCATAAACATATGCCCCCAATATTGATCCAGCATGGGCGTTTGGATACGATGGTACCTGTGCAACAATCTATTATGTTTGTGGAAAAACTTGAAAAGTATGTAAGCCCTGATCGCTTTGAATTTGATATCATTGAAGGAGCTGGTCATGGTGACCCATTATTTGAAACACAGGAAAATATGAATAGGGTATTTTCCTTTTTGGATAAGCATTTAAAAAGGGTACCATAATCTTAACCAGCTAAGAATTACCCATAAAATTTTCGGAAAAATCAATTCCATACTTTGGATTTGAAAAAGACCTTCGTTCAATTATGGAAAAGGGGAATGCTAGTTACAGATTACCATTGATATCTGATCGGAAGTAATACTTATTTGTTATTTCCAAAAGAAGTCGATGCATTTACTGGAGACCTTGTCTACTGAACACCTGCCATTGCAAATTCCTGACCTATCTCCCTAGTAGTAGCAACTAAACCAGGACCAATCTCCCTCATTCGCTCACGCGTCAACCGATAAGCTGGACCAGCAACAGCAATTGAGGCGATCGGATGATTCCCCTGGTCAAATATCGGCGCGGCTACAGCGTTGATTTGCTCCTCTAATTCTTGCTCGGAAATAGCATAGCCCAGTTCTCTTATCGATTTAAAATTCTCAAACAAAGCATCCGGCGTGTTTAGTGTATAGGGAGTTAATTGAGGCATTCCTCGATCTAATATTTGCCGGACTAGTTTTTCAGGCATAAATCCAAGGATGGCTTTACCGGAGGCAGTTGCAAATGCTGGAAGTCGCTGGCCGATGGCAGCTGCCAATTTGACTCGTTGCGGACCTTCAAAGATGTTTACAAATATCACTTCAGTATCATCTAATAGTGTAAGGTCAATATTTTCTTCATAGAGATCGCATAAGCGATGCATGAAAGGCGCTGCCAATCGTCGCAGATCGTTTTGCTCAAGGGTCAGGTATGCCATTTGAAGCAGGCGAATACCGAGACGATAAATTCCTGTATCTTGGTCTCGTTGTATAAAGCGTTTATTCTCTAGTGTGGCTAACAATCTGTGTGCTGTGCTCTTGTGAATCCCTACTTGCTCAGCAATTTGGGTCATCGTTAATTCAGGAGTCTGATTTGTGAAGCACAAGAGGACATCCAAAGCCCGTTCCACAGCACGCACCGATTCACTCATAATGAATTTACCTCTTATCTTTAAATATCGACTTTATTCCTATTTGAATCCCGTGTATAGATAGCACATAAGGGAAATGCTGTCAAGCGAATAACATAAAATTGTAATTAGATAAACCCTAAATAATGAAATATATCACATACACTATTTTCCCACAGAAACCAGTTTGGGGAGGTTGGGGTTAAGTAAGTAGTAGCACCACCGCAAAATGAACATGGGAATCGATGAACAAAACATTAAGCTTCATAAGGGGTGACACTAATTTTATTTGATTTGTACCTAATGAAAATTTCGCGAGAAGTCATTTTTAAGGTATCCATTAGCCAATAAACTGATGGCACCGCTGGGTACTTCCATGTGCCTAGTGAATGGTTAATCTCTTCAGGATTGGTTGGCTGTGGGTAGATCTAAACTCTGCTCTACTACATGGTCCCAATATCACCGGTACGTAACTGACCATATTAATCCTGTTCTGGGTGATGTAAATCTGAGTGATTTAAAACCCGCCCAAATACAATCTTTATACAATTTGAAGATTGCCGAGGGAGGGGGAGCGCGGACAATCCAGGTGATCCTTGGGTGATCCATTGTAGATTGGCCCAGGCAATAAAGCTGCGTCACATAGATCAAAGCCAGGAGATGAAACTACTCCTCCAACAGTCACTCGTCGTGAGATGCGTTTTTATGACGAGGCTCAGATGCCAAATTTCTCATCGCTGCCCAAGATGATCGAAATGAAGCTCTATACTACTTGGCTTTGTATACAGGGATGAGACAATCGGAACTGCTAGGCCTCCGTTGGCCTGATATTGATTGGAATAAAAAACCCATCCGAGTACAGCGGCAGCTGCGGCGTGACTTCAATAATGAAAATTTCTTCATTTCACCCAAGTCAAAAGCAGGGATAAGGACGATCTTGCTGGGATTCAATGGAATCGCCAAACTGCAGGAGCACTGGCAAAGGCATTACCAGGCTCGCATTCTGGCTGGAAATCGCTGGGTTGATATTGAATTAATCTTTCCAACGAGTATAGGAACTCCCGTATGCCACTCAAACCTGGTCAAGCATTTTAAGCAAATTATCGAACGAGCTGGTCTACCCGCCATCAGATTCCACGATTTACCGCATTCAAGCGCGAGCTTAATGTTGAACCACGGAGTGCCATCGATCATTGCATCACGCAGGTTAGGTCATTCCAGGGTATCCATAACGCTTGATACCTATGGTCATCTGATCCCCGAACTCCAGGGTGAAGCCGCTGATTTCCTTGATGAGCTTGTCACTCCCATTGGAGTAAAACTGCACAATACTGCACATGAACCGAATATTCCCTCAAAACAATAAAATAGTACCCCCCATATATAAAAAAAGAGAGATTTCTCTCGAAATCTCCCATATGTGGTGGGGTGCCTGACGGGGGTCGAACCCGCAACCACTTGATCCACAGATACGGAGAATTTCATCCATGCCATATTTATAGTAGTTTCATGTCTATGTAGTCGAGTAAATTAAGGCTTTTTGTCCACAGAATCCACAGTTTGTGATGGTGTATACCAATACTGCACACGAACTGCACACGGAAAGGTTTGTGGTAGCCTTGTCCAGAGGGGGAAAACAATATACCTGCATAGTATTTAATCCCTCGTTCGGTACTCTAGGTGCATATGGACGGTTATGCACTCTCTGTCAAATGATTACAAAACCGTAGAACGACTGTTATTTGCTTGAGTGGAGAGGCAACGTCGGGAAAGTCAAATATTCGGTGTTAATTTGACAATCCTGTCTATATTTTCCACTATTAAGTACCTGATTGGCACCAAAATTACACCTTATTGCAACAAGCAGTAAACTTAGGAAGGTCGTAATATTCTGGTAACAGCCTTCAAAATTGGTTTATTTTTATATTAAACGCTATTAACGACCCAGTAAATTAGTTGTGCCAATCTTGTTGTATTTGAGAAAAAATCCAAATGATATAATTTTGAAATGCACATTGAACTCTTTCAAGTTAAATAGTCAAGTATTCAAGGGAGTTCGGAAAATGGTAGAAGAGCACATTAATCTAGTTGTTGGGAATAAAAATTATCAGATTCCGATGACTTGGGTTCATACGCTTGTCCTAGGGAGTGGTGCCGCAGGATTAAACGCTGCCGCTCAACTTCATCTCACTGGAATCAGAGATCTTATAATCCTCACCGAAGGCCTCCAGATGGGTACTTCAATCAATACCGGTAGTGATAAACAGACCTATTACAAATTGTCCTTATGCGGAAATGAATCAGATTCCCCTAGAGAGATGGCGCAGACATATTTTGAAAACGGCTCAATGCATGGAGATCTAGCGCTGGTTGAATCCAGTTTATCAGTGCGAAGTTTTATTAACCTGGTAAACCTTGGCGTTCCATTCCCAAGAGACGAATTTGGGCAATTTGTTGGGTATAAGACAGATCATGACCCACGGCAGAGAGCTACATCGATTGGTCCTTTTACATCTAGAGAAATGTGCCTTCGGCTCATCGCTCAAGTGAAGGACTTGGGCATTGAAATCCGTGAAGGACGATACGCTGTTGAATTGATTACAATCGGAGGCAAAGAATCTCGGATTGCCGGTCTTATTGCAGTTAACAAGGAAGGAGATTTTGAAGCTTATATTTGTGAAAACCTCATTTTTGCTGTCGGCGGACCAGGTGGATTATACAAAACCAGTGTCTATCCAGCTGTCCACTCAGGAGCGATCGGATTAGGGCTAATGGCTGGTGCCTGTGCTGCAAATTTGCCGGAATCTCAATATGGATTAGCTTCTAAAAAATTCCGGTGGAATGTTTCTGGTACCTATATGCAAGTTATCCCGAGAGTGATTAGCCGAAGTGCTGATGGTATTTCAGATGAACAGGAATTTTTACGCCCTTATTTTATTACCGCTGAAGAGATGAATGGAATGGTCTTCCTAAAAGGGTATCAATGGCCATTTGATGCCCGAAAAGTGATCGGTGGATCATCAATCATTGATATGCTTATTTATATTGAAACGATGATCAACGGAAGACGTGTGTTCCTTGATTTCTGTTCAAATCCCAATGATTTTTCGTTTTCTTCTCTTCCAGACGAAGTACGCATTTATTTAGAGAAGTCGGGGGCATTGAAAAATACTCCAATTGAACGACTATTGCATATGAATCCTGGAGCAGTTGATCTTTACCGTCATCATAAGATTGATTTAACAAGAGAGCCATTGGAAGTAGCTGTTTGTGCACAACACAATAACGGTGGTTTAGCAGGAAATATCTGGTATGAATCGACCAACATCAAGCACCTATTCCCCATTGGTGAGGTAAATGGCTCGCATGGAGTCACCCGTCCAGGTGGTTCAGCTTTAAATGCGGGACAGGTAGCTGGTTTTCGAGTAGCTGAGTATATTTCCAACCGGTACTCAAAATGGACTATAGGTGAAGTTGAAATTAATAGGACTTTAACCACATCCATGCAACGTGTTTTGGAATGGGCAGATTTATGCCTAAAATCAGACAGGTCATGGACTGCTGAAATGAAGGAGATTCAAGAACGCATGTCTCGTTCAGGATCCCATATTCGAAGCATTGACGTTTTACAGAGTGAAGTGCCCAAAGCATGGAGTCAGGTTTATAGGCTAAGCCAATTGGGATGTAAGGTAAATATACCGAAAGATTTAAAATATGCATTTAGGACAAGGCAATTGGCATTTTCACAAGCAATCTACCTGGATGCGATTATGTTTTGCCTAAATAGTCACGTGGGAAGTCGAGGATCGTCAATAATTTTGGATGCTCAGGGGTTGAAGATACACGAAAAGTTAGATAAAGCCTGGAGAGTCGCCCCCGAGGACACCTCGTTTAGGAAAAAAGTTCTTGAAACTTTGTATATAGGAGAAGGAAAGATCCAACATCACTGGACTCCTTGCCGACCAATCCCAGAGAGCGACTCCTGGTTCGAAAACGTATGGGCACGCTACCAAAATGGAGAGATATATAACGAAGCGTGATGGTACTGTTTAAATTCTTCCCAGCATATAACTTTCCGGACGATTATTTTCACAACTTATTTTTTTAATCCCTTGTGTATATTTTAAATATATGCGATAATACCAAACGTCATGCGGCATTGCCACATGTTTTTATAAGAACTGGGATAAAGATAGTCAACTTATCTGTCTAGGGACGAGTTTAATTTGATGATAGGCATGAAAGTATCGTGAAATGGACATTCTGAAAACATCGACAAATCCATCTTCTCGAAAATCCATCGGGTCAGTACAACGAGCTTTGGATATTCTTAACTTGTTTGATAAAGTGCATGTAGAGCTTGGAAATGCGGAAATTGCCAAGCTAATGGATTTGCCTACCGGAACTGTAGCCGGGTTAATATACACACTTAGGATCAATAACTATTTAGACCAAAATCCAGCCAACCGTAAGTACAGACTGGGATTAAAGTTAGCCGAAAGAGCAGCTGTGCTGCTAGATCAGCTCGATCTCCGGAAGGTTGCTGCGCCGTATCTCGAAGAACTCAGAGACTGGTGCGGTGAGAGTGTAAACCTTGCCATCAGGGATGGAAATGAGGTTGTTTATATTGAACGAATGTTTGGTAATCATTCCCTGGGTATCCGCTCCGAATTAGGCCGACGTGGTCCGCTCCATAGTACTGCACTCGGAAAAGCAATGTTTTCTTTTCTCCCGGAATCTGAACAACAAAAACTGATCCTCTCTTACGATTTTTATCCAGTCACTCCTTTTACAATTACCGATAGGGAAATTTTTATTCGGGAACTCGAATCTATTAATCAACGCGGATACTCGGTCGATGAGCAGGAGAATGAGTTGTGGGGGAGATGTGTTGGTGCGCCGATTGTTAAACCGGTTTGGCTATCCAATTGCAGCCATTAGTATTTCTGTCCCTATTCAGCGCTTTCCTAAGGAAGATATCCAAAAATATGGAAGAAAATTGATAGATATTGCTGACTCCATTTCCCAAAAAATGGGTCATCTTAATGGTAATCAAAGTGAATAGATACGGTAATTATCTGCTTTCAAGATCTGACAAAAAAATAATAACTTTAAGGAGGTGAAAATAAACAGATCAAATCAAGCAAAGTTCTAAAGAACTACTTAAATCTGAGAAAAAAAAGACAATTTAAGAGGAGAATGAAATGAAAAAGAGTATGTTTTTGTTACTAGTGGTTGTTATGATTACGTCCCTCGCACTTGGTGCGTGTGCGTCACCCACAACAACTCCACAAGTTGTGGTTACAGAAGCTCCCGTTGTTACCGAAGCCCCGGTTGTCACCGAAGCCCCGGTTGTCACCGAAGCTCCCATAGTCACCGAAGCTCCCGTTGCAACCGAAGTTGTTCCAATCAAAATCGGAACTTCACTTCCTTTGACTGGTGAGTTCTCGATCACCGGAACCAAACACCGTGATGGGTATCAGCTTTGTGTTGACCTTATTAACGAAGCGGGGGGCCTTTTAGGGCGTCCAGTAGAATTGATTGTCAGCGACAACCAATCTGATGTGGACACAACGCTTGCCCAACATGAACGTTTCATTAATGTGGATAAGGTTGATCTTATTTTTGGGACGTTCTCAAGCAAATTAACCTTCCCTGCTTCTGCAATCACTGAACAGGCTAATGTTTTACTACCGATCCCCTCGGCAGCTGCACTGCGTGTTTACGAACGTGGATTTAAATATTTGGTCTACTTCCAACCAAACGCTGCGGAATACATCGGCGCATCCCCGGTCATGATGATCAAAGATTTAATCCCTGCTGATGAGCAACCCAAGACCATTGCCCTCGCTTGGGCAGACGATTTCTACGCAAATGCATTGATCGCTGGTTTGCGTGGCGATGATGTCACTTTCCAGAACAACGATGGCTCGGAAAAGACAGTCAGCCTTGCCCCAGGTGAACTATCTAAGTTAAACGCAGAGGTTGTTTTTGAAGAACAATGGCCGGAAGGTTATTCTGATTGGACAACACTTGCCTCAAAACTAAAAGTGGCGAACGCTGACTACCTCTTTGCCCCTGTCACATCTGCAGATGAAGCCATCAACCTGATTCGCGCCTTACAGCAGGTTGACTACAATCCGAAAGGTATTTTCATGAGCCAGGGTGGACAAAAGGAATTTGCTGAAGCCCTTGGAACTGCGGCAAATGGTGTCACGATTCAGGCTTCCTGGCATCCACTGGCGAACTTTACTGGTTTATTGAATGGCGAAGAATTCACCAATCAAATGTTCCTTGATGCGTTTCAGGCGAAATACGGTGCTGAAGGCGGCGAAGATGAAGCCATCCCCTTCGCTCTATGCCAGGGAATCGAACAGGCAGTTCGTGCAACAGGATCAACCGACAACACGGTTCTCCGTGATTGGCTCGCTGCCCGCACTGCAGACGATCCTGTAAAAACCATTCTTGGAGATTTTTACTGGGACGAACGTGGGCTCCCAATTAATAAATCATTCATTATGACCCAATGGCAAGATGGAAACCTCGAGTTTGTTTACCCGACTGATGCATTCCCGGGTGTCGAACCCCTTGTTTATCCAAAGCCTGAATGGTAAATCGTTTCTAGATCTAAACCGTGTCTGGTGGAAACACCAGACACGGGTGTTTTGAAGAGTCATCTTGGGGTCGGGTTTATTTAACCAGATACGGCGAGAAAAATGGCATTATTAGAAATAAAAAGACTTAATAAACATTTCGGCGGAATCCAGGCAGTTAGTGATTGTACATTCTCTGTTGATGAGGGAAGTATAACAAGCCTGATTGGCCCAAATGGTGCGGGTAAAACAACAGTATTCAATCTGGTGACAGGGTTGTTGTCTTCTGATTCTGGGGAAGTCATTTTCCAGGGCAAGAAGATTACGGGTTTACAACCCCACGACATCACCCGCAGAGGGATCAGTCGTACCTTTCAAATCACTCGGGATCTACAGGAGATGACGGTGTTGGAAAACATGGTCATCCAATCCCAGGTGAAGGGATTCTTTGATATGTTTGGTTCAAGCATGTTAAAGCATGAGGCCGAACACGCGCTAGAACTACTTTCATTTGTCGGAATTACTCACCTCGCGCAAGAAAAAGCCAAGAATTTATCATACGGACAGAAAAAATTGATGGAATTTGCCTCCGTATTGATGTCTGAACCAAAACTAATTATGCTTGACGAACCTGCTGGTGGCGTAAATCCCACATTGCTTGAAAGTATTATTGATCGGATTCTGGAACTCAATAAAAAAGGAATTACCTTCCTAATTGTTGAACATAATATGGACTTGGTAATGAAAATCAGTGATCCTGTCATATGTATGGCATATGGAACTGTCCTGGCACAAGGGTGCCCTAAAGATATACAAAATAACGACCAGGTGATGGAAGCCTATTTAGGTGAATGAGATATGGGTACTCTCATAATAGACAATGTCGTCGCTGGCTATGGAAGCGGTCCTAATATTCTTAAAGGATTGTCACTAACCGTTGAATCCTGCCAAACGTACTGCATTATCGGTCCCAATGGGGCTGGTAAATCAACTTTGATCAAGGTCATCGCTGGATTACTTAAACCCCGTGAAGGGAAAATCACATTCAAGGGAGAAGTAATTAGCGGATTGCGGGCAGATCAGGTTTTACAACGAGGGCTATCCTACGTGCCTTCGGATCGTAGTTTATTCCCAGACATGACCGTGAAAGAAAATCTACGGATGGGCGGATATATTTTGAGAGATGGTCGGTTGGTCAATAGAAGAATTGATGAAATATTCGTCATGTTTCCAATTCTTGAGGAAAAAAGTTCTCAATTGGCAAGAACACTTTCAGGCGGTCAGCAGCAATTAGCATCGATTGCCCGGGCACTTGTGCTCAAACCAGAAATGATCATGCTAGACGAACCCTCCTTGGGATTATCCCCCAAGGTGGCTCAACAGATTTTTTCAACAATTACCGACCTACGTAAAAACGGGATGACGATTCTACTTGTTGAACAAAACGCCCGAAAAGGCCTCCAAAATGCTGATGTGGGTGTTGTGTTGGACCTTGGAACAAATAGTTTTGAGAGGCCCGCTTCGGAAGTTCTAAGTGATCCGCGTATTCAAGAGCTTTACCTCGGAAAACGCCGAAAACCACAGGCTACGGAGGATCAAGAATGATACAGGTTTTCCAGATAGTCATTCTAGGTTTGGCTTTGGGAGGGGTTTATGCCCTTATGTCATCGGGAATGACCCTGATCTTTGGAGTGATGCGTATTGTGAACCTCGCCCACTCTGCATTTATTGTTATGGCAGCCTACCTGGCTTTTTGGTTATTCAAAGCCATTAATCTTGATCCGACCCTTTCTATGATGATCACGATGCCGGTGATGTTCTTTATCGGAATGGCATATTACCGGATCCTTTTTGCTTCACGCGCAGATAATCCCCGATTCGTAGATATCACTGTGTTGATCACTTTTGCCACGGCCTTGATAATTGAAGGTGTTCTGGCCTTTATATTTACTGGAATATATCGAACTACAACCCCGGAGTATGCCAAAACCTCTTATACCTTTGGACCATTTTTTATTCCTCAAAGTCAGTTGTACGCCTTAATGATCAGCATTGTTTTAATTATAGGATTATGGTTGTTTCTTCGTTACACACGGATTGGAAATGCAATCCGAGCGACCATGCAAAACCGGAATGCTGCGCAGGTTGTAGGAGTGAATGTCAGTTGGATCTCGACCCTATCCTTTGGGATTGGTCTAGCTATGGCAGGCGCTGCTGGTTCATTGATTAGTTTTGTGTTTACATTTTACCCAGCGAAACATGTAGCTTGGATCGGGATGATTTTATGCCTGGTAGTTCTGGGTGGAATGGGTAGCCTAGTGGGTGCCCTGGTCAGTTCATTCCTGCTTGCCACCGCTGCATCGTTTGTTAGCTTTTATTGGGGAGCAACCTGGGCCCCCATCACTTTTTACCTGGCACTTTTCTTGATCCTTCTGTTCAGACCGCAAGGCCTGTTCGGAAAAAAGGTGGAGGGGTAGATGTCTAATAATCCACCTTTAAATTCGAAAGAAAAAGGGACCATGGCAAAAACAAAGAAGAACAGTCCTTTAAAACCATTTTTTATCCCAGTAATAATTTCTATCCTTTTTGTATTCTGGAAATATATATTAAGCGCTAACGGGATTCTAACATCGCAGCCATGGATGGAAAAATGGGGAGAGGCGATGTTGATTTTGGGACTTGGCTTATGGTTCTTGTTCCTACTCACCCCTTATATCACCCGTTTTTCAAGAGGTAATAAGTGGGTAAAAGGAGGGCTTCCTTTACTGCTCCTGGCAGCATTACTTATAATCCCATTAATTCAAATTAAAACCGGAACGCTGAACTATTGGTTATACATGTTGACAATTTGTTTCATGTATATCATCTGGTCGAGTAGTTGGAATGTCATCGGTGGATTCGCCGGATACATTTCGCTTGGTCATACTGTCTTTATTGCCATCGGGGCTTATTTTGCGGGTATGATCTTTGTATTCTGGCAGATTTCTCCATTTGTTACAGCACCTGTCGCGGGTATTATTGCCATGGTTAGTGGGCTCCTCTTTGGATTGATTGCCCTGCGCACACGGGGGAGCACCTTTATTATTTCGACGATTGCATTAGTGTTATTGGTTGCAGAAATATTGGATAATTGGAAGCTCACCGGTGGAGTAAATGGATTAGCCATGCCGATGATCCCACTAGAAGGGGAGATAGCGAAGATCCCATTTTATTACTACATGTTGATGATCATGGTATTGTGTGTATTGATGACTTACTTTATCCAGCATTCAAAATTTGGTTTGGGATTGCGTGCAATTTCTCAGGATGAAATTAAGGCGGAGGTGGCTGGAATTCCAACCCGCCAATACAAGATCCTGGCTTTTGGCTTGAGCGGAATGTTCATAGGAATGTCAGGAGCGATTTATGGATATTCACTCACTTACCTGCGTCCTTCAATTTTCCTGACGGTTGCAATAGGGACAGGAATTGTCCTCAATACAATATTGGGCGGTAAAGGTACAGTGAGTGGTCCTGTTATTGGTGCAGCAATCATGTTGGCAATCAATGAGTTTGTGGTTTCAAAACTGGGTGCCACAGAATTAAACATTGTGGTCACTGGATTGATCCTCATCTTTGTTTTGTTATTCTTCCCAGAGGGGATCGTTGGGTCATTACGCAACAAGGGTACTCTACCAACTTTCCTGGATTGGGATTAAGCGTTCTGGTAGCTCAATGCAAATAAATATAACGCGAGAAAAAATGGAAAAGAATATTAAAGTAGCAATCATAACTGGCTCTGGTAGAGGAATTGGACGCGGGATTGCGATACAACTGGCTCGAAAAGGGTGGAAAATTGTCATCAATGATATTGGCAATCCCGAAATGCCTACGGAAACGCTTGATCTAGTTCGGAAAGAAGGATCTGATGGTTTAATCATTTTGGCAGATATCACGACAGCAGCTGGCCGACAGAGGATCGTTGATGAAACGATCAAAGAATATGGGCAAATTGATTTATTGGTCAACAATGCCGGTATCGGACCACGGGTACGCATGGATATGCTCGAGATTAGTGAACAAAGTATGAATGAAGTGTTAGCTGTCAACACGGTCGGACCTTATTTCCTCACTCAACTCGTTTCGAAAAAGATGATCGAATTGATTTCGCAAAAGAGAATCGAATCAGGAAAAATTGTGAATATTGGATCGATAAGCGCTTATACGAGCAGCACAAGTCGGGCAGAATATTGCATATCAAAAGCGGCATTGGCGATGAATACTCTTCTGTATGCAGATCGACTTGCAGGTGAAGGGATCAATGTTTATGAGATCCGACCTGGTATTATCAAAACACCTTTAACAGAAATTGTTAAAGATAAATATGACAAACTGATCGCTGAAGGGATCCTGCCAATCAAACGCTGGGGATTACCTGAAGATATAGGCAAAGCTATTGTAGCGATTGCAGAGGGCTATCTTCCATATTCAACTGGACAAATTATCGACGTGGATGGTGGATTCCACATTCACCGTTTGTAGAGGAAAAATGAAAAAAATTATCACCTTTGGCGAAATCATGTTACGGTTATCACCACCAAACCAATTGAGATTTACCCAGGCAAGGACTTTTGATGCAATATTCGGCGGGGGCGAATCGAATGTTGCAGTCTCGTTGGCTAACTACGGTTTGGAAACCGAATACGTTACCTGTTTACCAAATAACGATATTGGAGAATCCTGCCTTCAGTTTTTACGTCAATATGGTGTTGGTACCCGTTTTATTCAGCGGGGCGGTAATCGCATGGGGATTTACTTTCTTGAAAATGGGGCAGTTATGCGTGGCAGCCAGGTCATTTATGACCGAGCAGATTCTTCCTTTGCGACTATTTCACCAAATTCATTCGACTGGAAATCAATTTTCAAAGACGCAGGTTGGTTCCATTGGACCGGAATCACACCTGCTATTTCAAAAAATGCAGCAGCCGCGTGCCTTGAAGCAGTAAAGACAGCCAGCGTAATGGGGGTCACCATATCATGTGATATGAACTACCGGGCTAAACTCTGGAAATGGGGAAAAACAGCAGCTGAGGTGATGGAAGAGCTGGTATCTTACTGCGATATTGCAATTGGAAATGAAGAAGATGCCGAAAAAATATTTGGCATCCAAGCACCAGAAACAGATGTCACCCGCGGAATGGTTACCGCTGATAAGTATCAATCTGTTTGTGAAGCATTAGCGAATAAGTATGAAAAGCTGAAAACGATCTCAATTACTTTGCGGAGCTCAGTGTCAGCATCACACAATACCTGGAGTGCGGTTCTATGGGATTCTGGAAAGATATATATTGGACCAATTTATGATATCACCCATATTGTTGACCGAGTTGGAAGCGGTGATAGCTTCATGGGAGGCTTAATATACGCATTGTTATTGTATCCCTCTGATCGCCAAAAAGCCTTAAATTTTGCGGTTGCTGCTTCAGCCCTCAAGCATACAATATTTGGCGACTTTAACCTTGTATCAGTTAGCGATATAGAAAAGTTAATGAAAGGTGACTCTTCGGGCCGAGTCAGTCGCTAGGCACAACCAATCAAGGAAAAACACATATGGAAAAATTGTACCCTCATATCGCGCCCATGAAAACGACCGAGAAATTCAAGGACCATCTTGAATCAATCAAAGTACAAATTCCTTTTGATTCAGACATAATACCTGCTCCTGAAGGACCTCTTGCAGAACCATATATTTTAAAGGACGGAACGCAAATCGGAAATCGTTTCTGCATTCAGCCGATGGAGGGTTGGGATGGAACCACTGATGGACGACCGACAGAATTGGTTATCCGTAGATGGAAAAATTTTGGTCTAAGTGGTGCAAAATTGATATGGGGTGGCGAAGCTACCGCTGTCAGACCAGATGGACGGGCAAATCCGAATCAATTAATGATCCTTGACCAAACTATGCGGGACCTGGAGCAGCTGCGACAGGCATTGGTTGATGAACACCAGAATCATTTTGGACAGGTTAATGATCTTCTTGTCGGTTTGCAGCTTACGCATTCGGGTCGTTTCTGCAAACCGAATGAAAAAACAAAACTTGAGCCCAAAATTCTATATCACCACCCTGTTCTTGATAAGCGATTTAATATCGCACAAGATTATCCAGTTATGACGGATGCAGAAATTGATGACCTTATCGGATATTATATTCGTGCTGCCAAGCGTGCTCAATCCATCGGATTTGGGTTCGTAGATGTGAAACATTGTCACGGGTATCTTGGTCATGAATTTCTCAGTGCTGTTGCTCGACCTGGTATCTATGGTGGTAGTTTTGAGAACCGAACACGGTTTATGCGGGAAATCGTAAAAGGAATCCAAAGCGAATGCCCCGGTTTAAGGATCGGGATCAGAATAAGCAGTTTTGATATGCCTCCATTCCGGCCAGATGATGAAAATGTCGGTCATATGATGGAGTATCGTGACGAAAACGGTTGTTACCCTTATGCTTTTGGTGGAGATCCACATATTCTGGGAGAAATTCTACTGGATGAACCCATTCAATTGATGAAAATGATGGAAGCGATTGGCGTAGAGTTGGTGAATCTCTCTGCTGCGAGCCCGTATTACAATCCTCATCTCACTAGACCGGCTTATTATCCTCCATCGGATGGATATTTACCTCCAGAGGATCCAATTGTTGGTGTCGCCCGGCAAATCCAGGTGGCAGCGTTGTTAAAAGCTGCTACGCCTAACCTGTTGACAGTAGGTTCCGGTTATAGCTATCTTCAGGAATGGATCCCCAATATTGCGCAAGCTGTAGTCAGGGAAAAAAAGATCGATTTTGTTGGACTTGGTCGGTCTACCCTATCTTATCCTGAATTGCCTGCTGATGTTCTTGCAGGTCGCCCTTTGGTTAGAAATCGTTTCTGCAGAACTTTCAGCGATTGCACCACAGCTCCCCGTAAAGGAATGGTTTCCGGTTGTTATCCCCTGGATGACTTTTACAAGAAGCGACCTGAAGCAATTGAATTAAAGCGTCTCAAAAAAGAATTAAAACTTTAGGATTTGTCCATTTAATAAGGAGTGTTCAATTGAGAATAGTCTCTTTTGACAAGGCTGTTAGTTACATTCGTGATGGCGATACAGTGGTGATTGGTGGTTCTGGTGGTGGTCATGCCATTCCTGAGGCATTAATCGTCGCTCTTGAAAATAGATTCCTCAAAGAAAACAATCCCAAAAACATTACTCTCTTACATCCGGTCGGTGTTGGGGATAATATCAGCCAGGGGGTTGGGCATCTAGCCCACAACGGATTGGTTAAAAGGATTGTAACTGGAGCACTGGTTAACAGCCCAGCTTTTCAGGATCGTGCACAACAGGACACTGTAGAGGCGTATACCTTACCCCAAGGAGCCCTTTCTGAATTGATGCGTGAGATGGCTGCTGGCCGTCCTGGATTGTTCTCCCAGGTTGGCTTACACACTTTTGTTGATCCGCGCCTGGATGGCGGGAGGCAAAGCAAATGCGCAAAAGAAAGCTTGGTGGAATTGGTTACACTTGAGGGGAAAGAATGGATCTTCTATAAACCCTACAATATAGATATTGCCTTTCTGCGGGGAACTACCGCAGACGAAGACGGTAATGTAACCATGGAACGTGAAGCGATTTTTGGCGAGATGTTATCAATGGCACAAGCTACGCGCAGGAACGGTGGAATTGTTATTGTTCAAGTTGCCCAGCTTGCTCAAAAAGGTACACTACCAGCAAAGCAAGTTAAGATACCAGGTATGTTGGTTGATCTAATCGTTGTAGATCCAACTCAACGGCAAACATACTTAATGGAATACAGCCCTGCATATGCCGGTGAGATTAAGGTACCAATGAGCGAGATCACTCCTTTACCACTGGATGCCCGCAAAATAATTGCCAGAAGGGCAGCACTCGAATTAAACCCGGGTGCTGTGTGCAATCTTGGATCGGGAGTTTCCACTGGCATTGCGACGATTGCTGCTGAAGAAGGAATTTTGGACAAAATAGTTTTAACAAATGAACAGGGTCTGATTGGTGGTGCGCCCTCATCTGATGCTGGTGCCGCGATTAATTTCACATCGATTATTGATCAACCATATATGTTTGATTTCTACGATGGGGGTGGACTGGATCTTGCCTTTTTATCCTTTGCGCAGGTAGACCCGGCAGGAAATGTTAATGTTAGTCGATTTAATGGACGGATCATTGGTATTGGTGGATTCATCAATATCAGTCAATGTGCAAAAAAGGTGATTTTTAGTGGTACTTTTACTGCTGGTAACCTTGATATGAGCTGGTTTGGCGGTAAAACAGTTATTCGAAATGAAGGAAAATTTAGAAAGTTCATATTAAACATTGAGCAGATTTCATACAATGGTCGGTTTGCAGAAGACCGTGGGCAAGCAGCTCTCTATATCACTGAACGGGCAGTGTTTACGCGAGGGAAAATGGGGCTTGAGTTGATTGAGATTGCCCCTGGAATTGATCTTGATCGCGACATTCTTGCAAATATGGAATTCCGGCCAGAAATTGCCAAAGATCTGAAGCTTATGGATGAACGGTTATTTTTTGATAAACCTATGGGATTGGAGAGAGATTTACATTCCAAGCCAGTGGTTAATATCCCCAAGCGATTATTAGAATAAGGTCTTCAAATGCCAAAAAAACAAGTGCCTGGAAATCGAGCAGAAGAAACCTCTGCGGTTCAAGTCACAGAACCCTCAGAAGGAGTGTTCCTTATAACCATCGTATCTGAACCATTGGGCGTATTGCGACACTCAGTTAAAAGAGCACTGATGAGCACTTTGTCTGAACTTGAGAAAGACCCATCCGTTCGCTGTGCCGTCCTTACAGGGATTGGGAAGGCATTTTCAGTTGGATCTGACATAAATGATTTCTGCCAGGATGTTGGTTGGTTGCTTGAAAATGACTACTGGGAATCAGCCTTAAACCAAATGTTGGAAGATGCCAGGTTTCCAATCATTGCAGCCTGCAACGGACACGCATTGGGGGGTGGGGCAGTTCTGGCGCTTGCCTGTGATTTTAGAACGGCTGCAGAAAGCGCCAAATTCGGTTTTCCTGAGGTGAAATTAGGGGCATTTGCTTCGGGAAGTGGAACACAACGACTGCCAAGATTAGTGGGAAGAGGAAGGGCAATGGAATTGCTCCTTACGGGCAGGGTCATCACAGCACAAGAAGCTATGGAATACGGTTTGGTGGAATACATCTTCCCAGATGCAACCTTTTTGGATGAGGTATTGAAATTGGCGAATACGATCGCCTCTTACTCCGGATTAGTAACCGCCGCCACCAAGAAATGCGTCAATGTTGGGTTAAGCCATGGGATGGAGGCTGGTCTGGCTTTGGAAAGTGACCTAAGGGTCAAAACCGGGCGTGGGGATGATGCGATTGAAGGGCGGGCAGCATTCCTAGAAAAACGTCCTCCTAAATTTAACAAATCATAATTCTGGAGAACCCCATGCGTCTCTTTTCATATCTGTCGAGGGGTCAGGTACGTTCTGCTCGACAAGTAGGCGAGCTTGGTTTAGATCTCAATTTTTCCGCAAAACGCTATCTCCAAGATAATCCTGGTACAGCGTCGTCAACTAAAGGTTTACCAATTTCGTTATCCGATCTGTTTTTACTTGGATCTGAGGGGATGAAGTTTTCCAAGGATGTTACAGATTGGGTACTCAAATCCTTACCGGTATCTGCGATGGAGACCTTTGTAAACGGAGAGGTTTTTTACATCAAGGATGTGACAATTTTGGCTCCAATACCCAAGCCTGGGAAGGTGATATGCATTGCTGGAAATTATCCAGCACCCAATAAATTGGAGAAACCGGATTTCCCTACCGTTTTCCTTAAACCTTCTGGGGGAGTGATCGGGAATCAACAAAGTATCATAATACCTAAGATAGCGGAAAGCGTAAATTATGAAGTGGAATTGGCTGTCGTGATTGGTAAACGTGGACGAAACCTCCCGCAACAAGAAATATCTTCCGTAATCGCCGGGTATACGATTGCTAACGATTTGGGAGACCGACTATTAGAAAAGCGTACTATGCAATGGACGAGCGGAAAGATGTTTGATACCTTCACACCTATGGGTCCAATATTGATCACTCCCGATGAGTTAGACGATATAAGGAATTTAGCCATCTTTACCAGGGTAAATGATCGAATCGTCCAAAAAGGAAATACCGTTCAAATGTTTTTTAACGTTCCTCAATTGATAAGTTATCTTTCCACGCTTACGACATTGGATCCAGGAGACGTGATCCTTACCGGGAGTCCTAAATTAATGGACGGAGAACCTAATCCAATCGTATCCTTAAGGCCTGGAGATTGCGTTCAAGTAGGGATCGAGACAATTGGAACCTTAACCAATCCGGTAATTGGTGAGAAAGAGGTGGATTGATGAATACTTATCCGATGGCGGTCATCCCAAAACCAGGAATAATTGAATTTCGCGATATGCCATTACGCGATCCGAAACCGGATGAAGTATTAATTAAAGTCCGGATCGCTGCAATCTGTGGAAGTGACTTGCACTTGTTTAAAGGGAAGCATCCTTCCGTTTCACTTCCTTCTGCCGTTGGTCATGAACTGGCGGGTGAAGTGGTTCAAGTAGGTGAAAAGGTGGCTGGTTTTGTTGCAGGTGACCGGGTCACTGTAGAACCGGTAATTGCATGCGGTAGTTGTTACTATTGTCAGAGGGGCGAATATCATTTATGTGCAAACATTAGTTTTCAATATCGTAAAGGTCAGGGTGCATTTTCTGAATACTTTTATGCGCCTGAAAACCGAACATTTAAACTTCCTCCCACTATATCTTTTGAAGAGGGCGCCTTGATCGAGCCCTTATCGGTAGCGCTTCACGCAGTAAAAATGAGTGGCATACACATTGGTCAATCAAGCACTGTTATTGGAGCGGGCGCAATTGGTCAGCTTGCTGCAATGCTATTAAACAATCTTACAGGAATCAAAACCATTGTTGCAGATATTAACGAGTTCCGTATTCAGAAAGCCATTGATCTCGGTGCAAATGGTGTTTTTACAAACCGAGGTGAGGACCTAAAAGAAAAAATAATGAGCTGTACAGATAGATTAGGCGTTGATTGCGCGTTTGAAGCCGTTGGCTTAGAAACCACATTGGTACAGGCATTGGAAGTTATAAAAAAGGGCGGAAAAGTCATGCTGCTTGGTATTTTTGAAGAGCCACTTCCTAAAATTCCAATCAACCTGTTTGTACAGCGCGAAATTAGCTTAACAGGATCTCAAGGATACGCCTGGGATTTTCAGGATTCGATCAAATTGGTGTCTGAAGGTAGAATTAAAACCTCTGAGTTGATCACGACTTGTCTACCTATCGATCAACTTCAAAAAGGGTTTGAGTTGCTTTCGCAACCGCAGAATAACCAGATCAAGGTAATTATTAAAAATAGCACTTATTAAATCAATTAAAGGTTCATGATAAAAAAACAAAGAGCTTTCACCAGAGGAATGGATGTTCAAAATGCAAACTATTTCCATAATTTCACATGAAATAAACCGATTACGCAATCTATATTTACTGAATTAGAAATCTTAAAAAAATATGATAATATAGTGATAATATTTTAATCCTGTAATGACAGGATAACATATGGTATGACCGATTTCTAAAACCAGCATAATTATTTTGAAATCGTATATACTATTAATCAAAAGAGTCGAGAAAAATATGAAAAGGAGGTGGTTATTAACGATTCGTGTTAAGTTTTGAAGTCTAAAAAAATCAAAAAAAGGAGAAAAAATGAAGAAAAGTTTTTTTGGAATTTCTGTGGTAATGCTTTTTGCTTTGATCCTCGGCGCCTGCGCCCCAGCAGCACCGGCTACAGAAGCGCCCGCTACAGAAGCACCAGCTGCCAAAGCGACGCTTGAAGAAGGTATGGTTGATACAACACAGTACAAGAAAGACGGCAAAGTAAAAATTGGCGTTTCTTATGAAGGACCGCTCAATGACTACTCCAAGTCCATGCTTTATCACATTCAGTATCAATTTAATGAAGCCTTTAAGGACAGAGTTGATGAACTGATCATTGCTCCGGCCGATGGAGATGCCGCAAGGCAGATCAACGATGTCGAAAACCTGCTCACACAGGGGATCGATCTACTGATGTTTCAACCGATCAGCGAATCAGCAGGGGTTGCAGTTGTGGAAAAGGCAATGAGCATGGGTGTCCCGGTTGTAATCTTTGGTGCTAGCCTGCTAACGGATGACTATGTATCATTTGTCAACACCGACAACACGGGCATTGGATACGCATATACCGATTGGCTTGCACAACAGATTGGCGGTAAAGGCAAAGTCGTGGTGATGCTGGGTGAAGCTGGCAGCGGTTATACCGAGGATGCATGGAAAGGTATCCAGGAAGCCTTAAAGAAATATCCTGAAATCGAAGCTCTTCCCCCGGTATATGCCAATTACTCACAGGCAACCGCCAAGCAGCAGATGGAAACAATCCTTAATGCAAATGATGACATTGTAGGGGCTATAGTGCAGGGTGGCCATATGGGCCTTGGAATATTAGAGGCCTATAGGGATAAGGGTCTGGAACCGCCGTACATGACGGTTGACGATATTAACCTGTTCATGAAGGCCGCAAAGGAGTATGGCTTTACAAAGTTCATCACTTATGGCGCAGGTGCGGAAGTATCTTTTGATGCTGCCCAAATCGCAATGGATATACTCGACGGCAAGCCGGTTAAACATAATTACCTCAGCCCCGTCGAGCTGTTCACCGCTGAACAAATGTTTGAGAGGATACCTGAAGGAATGCCCGATGGTTTCTGGTCTCTAGCAAAGATACCTAAAGATAAATTAAAGGATTATTTCAAGTAAATTTCAATACTTCAATACTGGGGAGTCTACAACGGCTCCCCAGTAAATTCAATAGTACAGGGAAAATTAATGTTGCAGAAAGATGTCATTTTAAGAGTAGAGAATATCTCTAAGTCATTTTATGAAGTTAAAGCACTTCAGGACATATCTTTCGATATTTATAAAGGTGAGATCCTTGGTCTTTTGGGCGCAAATGGTGCCGGGAAAAGCACGCTATTAAAGATCATCGGAGGAGTCCAAAGGAGTGACAAAGGCGATATATATTTGGATTATGTAAATCTTGGCAACATCACCCCATTTATTGCTCTGCAAAAAGGAATTATCAGTGTTTATCAGGAGTTAAATCTCTTTCTAAATATGACTGTTGCCGAGAATTTGTTTATCGGCAGAGAAAACAAAACCAAAACAAGACTGATCGATTGGAAAGCAACCAGTATAAAGGCGAAAACTATTCTGGAGTCTTTAGGATTGGACATAGATCCAGATGCAGAAGTTGCCTCCCTGAGTGTGGCCAACCAGCATCTGGTTGAAATCGCACGTGCATTAATCGAAAAGCCAAAAATACTGCTGCTGGATGAGCCTACATCCACCCTATCGGAAAAAGAGATTCAATGGCTTTTTACAAAGATCAGAGAACTAGGCGCGAATGGAACAACTGTAGTTTATGTTTCCCATCGCCTTGATGAAGTGATAGCACTGTGTGAAAGATGCGTAATATTGCGGGATGGAAAGCTGGCCCAGCAACTGGAAGGGCAATTTAATAAAGAAAAGATCATCAACTCGATGATCGGGCACAATGTAGAACTATTAAGGACAGACGCGAAAAAAGCAGCGGCTGATGTGATAATGGAGTGTAAAAACATCAGCCTAAGAAATCTGGTAAAAGATGTCAGTTTTCAGTTGAAAAAAGGAGAGATACTTGGAATTGCCGGTTTGGTTGGAGCAGGCAGGACTGAACTTCTTGGCGCAATTTTTGGAATAGACAAAAAAACATCGGGCCATATATACAAGAATGGTAAAGAAGTCATAATAAAAAATCCTAAGGATGCCATGGACAATGGCATCATGCTTATCCCTGAAGACCGAAAAATTGATGGATTGTTCCTGAGTGAAAGTGTCCGTTTTAATATTGCCTCGGCAACATTGGAAAAGCGGGCTAAAGGCGGATTCATTGATGGTAAACAGGAAAAAGAGAGCTCTACAAACGCAGCCGAGGACGTACAGCTCGATACGTCGAGAATTGAACACCTTGTAAAACTATTGAGCGGGGGAAATCAGCAAAAGGCATTAATTGCAAAAACGTTGCTAGTGAATGCAGATATTCTGCTACTCGATGAACCGACTGTTGGGGTAGATATCGGAGCAAGAGAAGAAATATATGCCGTTATTAAAGAGTTGTCCAATCAAGGTAAGTCCATCATTTTGGTTTCATCCGACTGGGAGGAACTGGTATACCTCAGCGACAGAATGCTCGTGATGTCGGAAGGTAAAATCACAGGTGTTTTGGCCGCAGAAGAAGCTACCAAAGAGAAAATTGGCCATTTGGCTACGATCGCTGATGTGCAAAAGGATGATGAAGGCACTAAAGTGAATTACGAAGAGATTGGCGTGGTGACTCGCGTAAGGAATCCGGAAGGAAATCATACCGTTGGGCATCTTCCAAAGGAATATTTAGAGAAACTAAGAATATTATATCAAAGCAACAACACAGCCATACTCGCGATGGTTACATTGATTCTGGTAATTGCCAGTGTTTTAATGAGCGATTCATTCCGGACTCTTATGAATGCGAGGAATCTGTTAGGGCAGGTAATGCCTTATCTTATCCTCACGCTCGGGCAATTGGTAATCATTGTGGCTGGAGGGCTGGACCTATCAAGTGGTGCGCTTGTAGCTGCAGCCGGCGTATTGGGTGTGTCTTTTATGGTAAAAAATCCCGATAGCGTGTTGCTGGGCATTGTGATCATGCTTGCATTTGGGCTTATCGTCGGACTGATTAATTCAGTCCTTGTGGTTAAGGCAAAGCTGGATTCATTTGTTGTCACCCTAGGCATGTCGATCGTTGTAACAGGCATTTCACTCATCATCACAAAAAACCCAATCGGGCCGTCACCAAAAATACTGAGGGTTATAGCCAACCAAGATGTACTTGGTATACCCTATGTTCTTTTCATCATCATCGCACTGGTCGTTGGGTTTGGAATACTCATGAAATACACGGCACTCGGCAGAAGATTTTATGCTGTCGGAGAGAATCCGAAGGGCTCCTATTGGGCCGGTTTACCCGTTCAGAAGACCCGGTTCATTGCATTCATGATCAGCGCCTCGATGTCTGTCTTGACCGCGTTATTCTTGATGGGCCGGACAGGTGCGGGAGATCCTGCATTTGGACCAGGGATGGAACTTACAGCCATTGCATGCGCACTCATCGGAGGTGCCCGTCTGGGTGGAGGCAGAGGGACAGTGGGCGGTGCTTTGCTGGGCGTATTCATGCTGGCAATCCTTGAAAATATCCTAAGCCTTATGAATGTTGATTTGTGGTATCAAGATGTTTTTAGTGGAATGCTTTTGCTGGCCATCATCATCTCATATGAAATGAGAATGAAAAAAAATAGAGTGGCTTTCTAAATCTTAACTTAGAGATTAAATCCGACAAGCAATTGCATTTACCCTATGAAAACTCAAGAGACGATAACAAGATGAAATCGCTCCTTATTAGCAATAAACTTCGAATAAACAAGCATTACAGTGTATACATTGTAATGGTGATTTTATTGGTAGCAACATACATATACAGCCCTAAGTTTTTGAGTGGCTCCACTATATTCAATATGCTCAGGCAGGCATCAGCACTGGGCGTTTTGACAGCGGGACAATTGTTCGTTATTATTGGTGGCGGAGTTGACCTGTCGGTTGTTGCCACAATGCAGATATCGATTGTGACATGTGTCTATTTTACAAACGCGTTTGGTGTTTGGGGATTGATCCTGGGTATTGGAATCTCGCTGGTTCTCGCAATTCTCATTGGTCTTGCCAATGGCGTGATTGTGACTAAATTCAATGTTCAACCGTTTTTGGTTACATTGTTTATGGCTGAATTACTGACAGGGGCTAGAATGATACTCGTTGGGGTTCAATCTGCAGGTTCTGTTCCGAGTACGATGCGATTCTTGGGGAATGATCTGACCGGGCCTATTCCAAATGCTGTGATAGTCTTCTTGCTCGTGGTCATTGTCAGTTTTGTTATTCTGAACAAAACTGTTTATGGCAGAAAGCTGGTATCTGTTGGTACCAACAAAAGGGCTGCCATATTTTCTGGTATTAATGCGAATTCTACTATCATTATAAGTTATTGTTTTTGCAGTGTAATGGCTGTTATTTCAGGGTTACTGCTGGCTGGCTATACCGGATATGCAGATATGTGGATTGGAGAGGGTTATGAGTTTACTGCGCTTGTTGCTGCGGTAATAGGTGGTAACTTCCTGGGAGGCGGAAGAGGTTCAATCATGGGTGTTGTTGGTGGCGTGCTTGTTACAACGCTTGTGCTGAACGTTGTTTTACTTTTTGGGCTTGATGTGACATTCCAGTATATATTCATGGGAGCCATTTTCATTGTAGCAACGCTTACGGGGGCTTTGGCAGGAAAGGATTAGCATAAAGAGGCTTTCTTCATGGTGGCAGAATTAAATAAGTGGTTTTATATATAGGAAAGCACTCAAACGCTTAAAATTTAGCGAGGGCACTGTGTGACAGCCACTCCTGGTCACCAAAGAGCTCATAAAATATTTGTGTAGAAGCGCGTGAGTGATGGCACCAAACGTTGTGACCGGAACCAGAGACCCCGAATCCGCCTCCGCCGCCAAATGTCGTTTGATTAGCAGGTGACTGAATAATCCGCATGTCACGGCGCTTTCAACCACAGGTTGAGCTCCCCGAATGTGACTACTCTTGCAGAAATATCAGGCTCCCTTTAGCATGCGAATGAGGCTGTCTGAATCCATCACCGCGCCGTACTTCATGCCGATGTTCTTCAGCGCCGAATCGTGCAGCTCCTTATCAAACGATGACACAGCATCTGAGGCAACGATCACCTTAATCCGCTGGTGAAAGGCTTCATGCACGGTGTCCTCCACGCATATCTGGGTTACTGTACCCGTCACGATGATGATGTCCCGGTCGATGCTGTACAACACGTCGAGCAGATTGGTGTTACTGAACGATGAATAGCCGTATTTCTCAACGATATAATCCCCTTCTTGAGGATACAGCTCGTCGATCACATCCGTGCAGTCAAGTTCCTTGCCCACATCGGGGTAAAATCGCTTAAATCCGCGCACGCAGGCGTTCACCGTTTCGATCTGTGGGCTCCAGTTCCAAAGCAGTGTGCGCTTGGGTCCCGCCATGAATTTGCTGTATATCACCGGTATATCGTTTTCTCGCGCAAACGCTATCAGTTTCTGGTTTGTTTCGATCGTATCCCGCGCCTCTGGCACCTCCATGCCTGCCCCCTCGCGAACAAAGTCGTTTTGCAGATCCACGATAAGCAACGCCGTTTTGTCAATAGTGAATTTCATACCCTAGTCTCCTTTACCTGTTATTCTTTATGTCCTGTTGATAAAGTTATTCATACGCCTTATCCCGCACTACACAGCCGAACAGCAGCATGCTGTTTATCAGCTCTACACATTTGGTGCACGTGATATGTATTTTACCTGATACTATTGTGCCTACGCTCAATATATCTTTTGCGAAATTAGGTTGGTGAACGCTTGGTTACCAAATCCGATAAAATTGGCATCCCCACTTTTCGACACGCATCAACTACCGTCATGCCGCTATTTATATACTGGATGACCTGGGTCACTGCATTTAT
The DNA here is from genome assembly GCA_963822175.1 of uncultured Chloroflexia bacterium. Taxonomy (GTDB): domain Bacteria; phylum Chloroflexota; class Anaerolineae; order Anaerolineales; family UBA4823; genus FEB-25. The sequence continues at coordinate 187,733 of CAWGGJ010000011.1, forward strand.
GCGAGAGGCTTTGGTGAGTGACTTCATGAGGGCATTGTATCACTGAGTATTCAACAAATGAATCCCCACCGTCTGTTGTTTGTGTGGGTTAGGTGGCGTAATCATGCTCAATCAGGTATCTGGTCTTAGTGGCAAGTCTACTCTGCGCAACCAATTGAAGCAACTCGTTGAAAGAGATTCGTCTCTCCTCGGCTGGATACTCGTTAACCCAAAGCGCGTCGAAACTGAAACCGGCTGTAGTGTGTTGGTATAAAGCGCATAAGATTTCAGAAAGTCTAGGTAAAGTATCGGGAATCATATCCCAAGTTGGCGCATCAAAATCAGCGCTGTCTGCCAAGAAGCTACAACCGCAACCGCCAGATGGACCGGGAATAGTGAATGTACCTGAAGGTGTGCGAGTGAACCGCGACCACCAATGCTTCGAGGCGCAAGCTAGTCCTAGAGCCTGTAATATCTCCGCCGTGCGTGCTGAATCAACTTCGGCTAGTCGGATAGTGAGTATGAGACACATGGGATGTAAATGACACGTAACTATTGATTCTACGGACTTTTGCTATACTGCAGACTTACTGTATTTTATATCTTTAATGGAGAATATACTACGTTTTATCTATACATCCTAGAAGACTTCGAGGATTACTAACCAATTATATAGATGAATTGTTGTACTTCCTGCATCCGAGTCTGTTCATGTGAAAGGCTTTCAACTCTTCCCACCTGCTCGTTTGAAAGCTGGTTATATAAGGGGGATGAGAAGTCGATAAGTGAACATGGGGGTATCAATAATTAAATAATTTCCTCAAGTGTCGATGATCCTATAGGGCGTCGTGTGGAACCTGGGGAGTGGGAGTAACCAACCGCGATTATCATTTGGATAGAAAGGATAAAAAATTATTATGAATCTATTGATGGTAATATGTTATTGTCGGAACTTTGTGTGTGATAGTGTAAGAAAATCTGGATTTGGTGTATGGAATTTATGCTGTCTAAACCCCTAAAGGGGGTTTTAGACAGCAAGCAAATAGCTGTCTATAGACACCAATTAGACACCATTAGATTCCTTAGATTCCTTTTTTATTTTGCTGGGGAAAATTGGGAGAACCGCCCGCCGGGTATCAGATTCCAGGGTGTATAATTTTCCTGGAAACCAACGTATGGCAAATGGCGAAGACTGGCTAACCGTAACCCAGGCAGCAGAGTATTTCAGATTATCATCCTGAGCGTATTCGTGAATTAATAAGAGAGGGGAAAATCAATGCCCACAAGTTTGGAACCGTGTGGGCTGTTTATAAAAGGTCATTACTGGGATATTTGCACAAGATGAAAGTTCCAGGGGAAAAACGCGGTCGTTAACTACTTCGGTAGTGCTAGTACCAGAAAATCAAAGCGGAGTAGCTGATCTGATGGACGAACTGGTTACGCCAGTCGAAGTTGATCTGCACCAAACTGCACCACAACTGCACCAAAGCCATTTAAACAATCGAAAAGACCTTAGTAATACCCCCCATATATAGAAAAAAAAGAGAGATTTCTCTCGAAATCTCCCATATGTGGTGGGGTGCCTGACGGGGGTCGAACCCGCAACCACTTGATCCACAGTCAAGTGCTCTGCCATTGAGCTACAGGCACCATGAGCGGGCTGATTTTATCACAAGGGACGGTGGCTTTCAAGCAATTTCTTTATTTCAAAAACAGCTTGGGTTCGAGAAACAGTGTGTTGGGTCGCATTTACCAGATCTTTAATGGTAACTTGATTCGTGGCGGCTTCATCTGGACCAATCACAGCAACCACCCGCACACCGATCCGATCCGCATATTTAAATTGCTTGGGCATTTTTGAGATTTCGGTATTACAAATCACTTTCAAACCAGCCTGTCGTAGTTGAGCAGCAAGGGTCATGGAATCCTTCTGTCTTTCACTATCAAAAACCGTAACGAAAACTTCTGCTGGTGTCTTGGAAATTTCTTTTGGAATTAATCCCAATGAATCGAGTAAAAGTCCGATTGCTAAGTCACCCATGGCAAAACCTACTGCAGGCAGTGGGTCACCACCGACCTGAGCCATCAGGTTATCATATCGTCCACCTCCCAACAAAGCACGTTTGATATCACTCTTCAGCGCATAAGCCTCAAAGACAGTACTCGTATAATAGAGTAAGCCTCGGATGGTGTTGGGGTCATATTGGACATATTCTCGCACACCCATTGAATCCAATGCAGAAAAAACTCGCACAAGTGTTTCGGATTTCTGCCATAAATCCTGGTTGCTCAAGAAGGTTTTCATTCCTATGAGTTGATTTGGTTTCATACCCAGGTCTATAGCATTCTTATCCCACTCATCTATCGACATTTTTCCCCGGCGATCAATCAAGTTCAGGAAATCAGGTCGTTTCTCAGGAGGAATACCAAGTTCAGCCAGTTCTGAATTTGTCAGCTGGCGATCATTCACCAGGATGACAGCTTGCTGGGATGACAATCCTACCTGTTTCAAAAAATTAGCTGCGATTGCGATCAGCTCAGCATCAGCCTCGGGAGAATTTACGCCGATCAGGTCGATGTTCCATTGGAAAAATTCACGTGTCCTGCCTCGCTGTGGCCGTTCGTATCGCCAAAATGGACCCCAGGACCACCAGCGAAGTGGAAATACTAATTGGTTTTGGCGTTGAGCAACCATGCGTGCCAGGCTGGGGGTCAGTTCTGGACGCAAGGTGAGCATTTCACCGCCGCGATCTGGAAAAATAAAGGATTGCTGGTTTACCAGCTCTTCACCCGATTTGGCAGCATATAATGCTATGGTTTCAAGCATTGGAGCTTCCCATTCCTGGTAACCATAAGATGCTGAGACTTGCCTGATTATTTGATATAACCAGTTTCGGATAGCCATTTCTTCAGGATAGTAATCCCGCGTACCTTTAACCGAAGGAATGATATTCTTCATAATGATTTCTTGCCTTTCAGAAAAAAAACATATATAATCTCACGTAATCAGGGTAATGGATGATTTTAACACAAATTTATATTAGGTTTGTTTCCTCTCACCAAGCGATTAAAACCTAATTTTCGATGAGTGGTTTATTTTTTATATTACCTTTGCCAAAGGAGATATTGAAATGAAAATAGTGACCGATTGTGCAGCAGACCTATCCATAAGTGAAATTGAAGAATTAGAAATTACAATAGCACCATTATTTATCCAATTTCCTAATGGCGAAGTTAATGCCGCTGACATCACCCCAGACGATTTTTATGATCGTTTAAAATCCATGGCGCCAAAGATTCCTACAACAGCCCAACCATCGGCTGGGATTTTCACCAATATTTATAAGCGTTTAACCGAAACTGGTGAGGATGTGGTCTCGATCCATATCTCAAGTGGTCTGAGTGGGACCATTGAATCAGCACGTTTAGGCGCGACCCAACTCACTGGGAAATCGGTGGAAATCGTGGATAGTCTTACTTTATCTGGTGGAGAGCGCTTCCAGGTTCTTGCTGCTGCAATGGCTGCCAAGGCAGGTTGGCAAAAGGGGAATATTCTTGAGAGATTAACCAAAATCCGAGCAGCTAATGAAGTTATCTATACACTCGAGACATTAGAATACCTACAGCGTGGGGGTCGGATAGGCAGAGTACAGGCTCTAGCAGGGTCTTTACTTCATCTAAAACCAATTATCTGCGTTGAAAAATCAGATGGAAAATATTCAACGGTTGGTAAAGTGAGGACAATACCTAAAGCATTGGATGCCATCATTACTCACATCCTAAAGATTTATGGTAATGAAACACCATTATGGGTAACTGTTTTACATGGTCAACTGGAGGAGCAAGCAAAGAATCTGGCAGCATTAGCACAGGAAAAATTAAACACGAAAAAGTTGGAAATAATGCGCATATCTCCAGTATTAGGGGTGCACACAGGTCCCGGAATTGTAGGTTTAGCCGTAGTACCAATTCAATTGATGGAAGGGTTGGATTGAGAATAACTACCTGGAATGTAAATGGGCTACGAGCTGCCTTGAATAAAGGAGTATGGGAGTGGGTAAAGCAAGCAAATCCGGATGTTTTATGCTTACAAGAGATCAAATCACGCCCTGACCAAATCCCAAAGGAATATTATGACCAATTTGATGGGCGTTCAATTTATTGGAACCCTGCTGAGCGACCCGGTTATAGCGGTGTGGCGACATTTACAAGTGAAATCCCGATTTCAGTGGATTATGGTATTGGAATAAGCGAATTTGACTCAGAAGGCCGGGTGATCCGATCAAAATATCCGGGTTTCAGTTTATACAATATCTACTTCCCAAGTGGTCAACGCGGACAGGATCGGGTGGAGTATAAGCTTCAGTTTTACGCAGCCTTATTAGAAAACTGTGATCGTTTGCATAAAACAAATGAAAAGGTGATCATTTGTGGGGATTTTAATACTGCACATACTGAAATCGATCTGCGACACCCAAAACAAAATAAAAATACGTCTGGCTTCCTACCTGAGGAACGCGCCTGGATCGATACATATCTATCCCATGGATATGTGGATATTTACCGGTGGTTATACCCGGATAAGGTTGAATATACCTGGTGGACTTACCTGATGAATGCGCGTAAGAATAATGTTGGATGGCGATTGGATTATTTTCTGATTTCTGAATCGCTTGTACCCCTGGTGAGGGAGGTGGTGATTCACCAAGATGTATTTGGTTCCGACCATTGCCCAGTAACGTTAGTTATTGATGCCCCGGGGATTTGAAGTCGATAAGTTCAGTCCACTTACTCACCGAATTCTGTTTCCAAGTCTTCTAATGTATCCCAGGCTTCTGATACCTCGAGTGAAATATCCCCGAATAGTCCATCCTGGGTTACCCGCACTAGATGGCGCTTGATCAATTCAAGCATAGCTAAAAATGTAACTACAATTTCCAACCGGGTATATCCCTTATCTATAAGGGATTTAAAGGCTACATTTGGATGCTTTCTAAGGGCATCGGTAATAATGTATAATTTTTCGCGAATAGTTACCCGGGAAGGTGGAACAACACTTTTCAATGTATCAGCAAGGTTGAGATCAGCAAATATATCCTGAGCAGCTTTTACAATATCCTCGAGGGATATACCGGTTAAATCAACACTGCCTTCAATTCTTGGAGGTGGAGCTACACGCAAGTAGGTTCTAAGTCCTGCTTCCTCACGTTGGAATAATATTCCAGCAATTTCCCTGTACCGCTTGTAAGCTATCAATTGTCTTGCTAGTGCTTCACCGAGATCTTCTTCACCTGGCTCGCGTGCCGGTGGGCGTGGTAATAATGCTTCAGATTTTATCTGCAATAATTTTGCTGCAATAACTAAAAAAGCTGAAACATCATCTGCTTCAAGATCAGTGAGCTGATGAATGTATTCAAGGTATTGATCTGTGACCATGGCGAGGGAGAGCTTGGTAATATCCAACTCTGCTCGTTCGATTAGATGAAGGAGCAGATCCAGAGGTCCCTCATACACAGGGGTTGCTATTGTATAGTTGGATATTTGCTGATTTGCAATGCTGAACACCATTGGCGAGATTATACCTGACATTTGATTGGGCTCATGCTATACTTATCACAAATTCATATTCGAAAGGCAAGTATATGGCAGAACAATGGCGAGAAATTGAGGCTGATTGGCAGGGAGGTGGTGCTTTTATTGGGCGAAATGCTACTGGTGGTACGGTCCAGATTGGAAAAATCGATGATCGCCCTGGAGTTGGTCCGATGGAGCTCATCCTTATAGGTTTAGCTGGATGCACTGGTGTTGATATCGTAGACATTCTGGCGAAACAAAGAGAAAAATTAACTGCATTTAAAGTTTAAGGTTCGAGGTAAACGTGCAGAAGATTTCCCACAAATTTATAAGGAGATAGAAGTTACTTATCTAATCTGGGGAGATGAAATAAATCCAAAATCAGTAGAAAAGGCGATTAAGCTATCAGAAGAGAAATATTGCTCAGTGAGTTTAATGTTGAAACCAGTTGCGGAAATAAGATCGAATTATCAGATTTTCTCAACGAATGAACTTGAAAAACCATAATACTAGTTGTAACTTTTATTTCATATTTGCATCTAATTCAATAATCTAATCTGGAGAAAAACAAATGATTAATGAACCCATTCATGTCACCGATGCGGCATTTGAAAAAACTGTAATGAATTCCATTGTTCCTGTAATTGTAGATTTTTGGGCTCCCTGGTGCGGACCATGTAAGATGATTGCTCCTACATTGGAAAAAATCGCCAAGGAAAATGCAGGAAGAGTGATCGTCGCTAAGGTAAATACGGATGAAAATCCCGAATGGGCGATGAAATTTGGTGTACAAGGAATTCCAACCATGTTATTTGTATCAGGTGGGAAAATTATCCATAGACAGGTAGGTGCGCTTCCTGAACCTGTATTACGTACGATTGTGACGCAATTCCTGGAAGTTATCGGACAAGCTTCAAAAAATTAATTCTCTACCGAAATCTTCAATCAGATACTCGTTCAATATGCGCTCCTAAGGAGCGCATTTTTTCGTCGATTTTTTCATAACCTCTATCGATCTGTCCGACGTTACGAATCTCAGATTGCCCTTCTGCAGCCAGTGAAGCTAAAACCAATGCCATACCTGCACGGATATCCGGACTTTCTAGTTTTTCTCCATATAATTGTGTTGGTCCTTGCACGATACAGCGATGCGGGTCACAAAGTACTATCTGGGCTCCCATGCTGACCAATTTGTCAGTAAAAAACATTCGGCTTGGATACATCCAGTCATGAAACAAGACACTACCTTTGGATTGTGTGCCAATAACGATTGCTATGCTCATCAAATCAGTTGGGAAGGAAGGCCAAGGCATCACATTTATCACTGGAATTGCATCTCCTAGATCAGGTTCGACAATTAACTTTTGTTGTGAGGGAACCAAGATCTTATCGCCATCCACCTGCCATTCCACACCCAATCTACCAAAAACCAGACGGATCATAGCTAAATAATTCGACCCAGCATTATTAATTGTGATAGATCCGCGGGTCAGTGCAGCAGCTCCAATGAAGCTTACCACTTCGAGATAATCGGGACCGATAGTAAATTCACCCCCATGCAGTTTTTTCACTCCCTGAATGTGAAGAGTGTTTGAGCTTATATTTTCAATTTTTGCCCCCAGCATATTCAGGAAGTGGCATAGCTCCTGGACATGTGGTTCAGAGGTGGCATTACGTAGAATGGTTGTTCCCATTGCGGTGACTGCGGCCATAATGGCGTTCTCTGTAGCGGTTACGCTTGCCTCATCCAGCAATATGTCGGCTCCGATTAATTTCTTGGCTGAAAATACGAACACACGATTTGTTCGATCATAATCGGCTTCGGCACCAAGTGAGCGGATGGCGAGGATATGGGTATCCACCCTCCGACGACCGATAACATCACCCCCAGGTGGAGGTAACCGAAGCTCTCCAGTTCGTGCAACCATCGGCCCGGCTAAGAGGATTGAGGCGCGTATACGGCGACAAAGATCTGGCTGAAGGTCTGCCGGGAAGAGTTCTTTTGCATGGATCTTCCAGGTGTGTTTATTTATCTTTTCTGTCAGAACACCTAGACTGTGTAATAAAGCAATCATATCCTGTACGTCACGTATATCAGGTACATTATGTAAAATTACCGGTTCATCCGTTAGTAAGCAGGCTGCTAATAAGGGTAAAGCGGCATTTTTGTTCCCAGAAGGTGTTACTTCGCCATTAAGAGGAAACCCACCCTGGATTAGTAACTTATCCATTTATTTCTCCTTAAATCGTGTTTACAATTTTGTATGTAAACAGCCATGTATATAATCGAGTCTAGTAAAGAATCATTGCTATAATTCCCTTTATGATAACATACATCATCATCGTAATCATCTTTGGATGGTACATCGGGATGACAGTTAATTACCTGGCAGATGTATTGCCATTACGCCGCCGTCTCACCAGACCATTTTGTATTCAATGTGATCATGATCAGTCATGGGGAAATTACCTTCTCTGGCCTCGACGGTGTCCGAACTGTGATCACCGAAGGAATTTTCGTGTATGGGTGGTTGAGGTTTTTTATATTCTTGCGAGTGTGTTTATCTGGCTAGCTCCGCCCGATCATTTAGGTTATTTCCTCGGGATTTTTGTGCTTGGCTATTTTGGGGTGGTAGTGTTAATCGATCTTGAGTATCGGTTAATCATGCATCCGGTAAGTATATTCGGGGCTGTTTTAGGTATATTTGTTGGAATCCTGCAAGTAGGTTGGTTGAAAGCATTATTTGGTGGAATTGCAGGATTTGTGATTATGTGGCTATTCTATATGGTGGGAATTTTGATAATTAAATTGATTGATCGAGTACGTGGTCGACCAGTAAATGATGTTGCCCTGGGTTTCGGCGATGTAAATTTAAGCGGAGTGCTGGGATTAATGCTTGGCTGGCCGCTGATTAGCTTTAGCTTGGTGATATCAGTATTGATCGGTGGATTGGTAAGTATAATTTATATCGTGGTCAAATTAATTACGGGAAAATACCATGCATTTATGGCTCTTCCGTATGGGCCGTTCCTGGTGCTAGGAGCAGTCATCTTGATCTACTTTAGGGACCTGGTGCTGAAGTTATTTGGGGGATAACGCTACTAAAGTTGAAAAATTAATTGAAACAGGTGATTCCTTGCTCCAGTTTTGTTTACCCGAGCTAGTCAGCTAATTGCTGTTTATTTCGATGGAACCAAGTACGCCATTCGCGGTTCTCCCAGACTACCAGGATAGGAGAAGCATTGAAGATGGATGAATAGGTTCCACTGAATACTCCAACAAGCAGGATGATGACAAAATGGCGAATGGTAATCCCTCCAAACATTGCAAGAGACAAAAGTACGAGCATAACAGTTAATTGGGTATTTATCGATCGAACAAGAGTTTGTACTATCGAGTGATTAACTACGGTTTCATAGGGAAGTTTTCGGTAGATATTGAGGTTTTCGCGAATCCGGTCAAACACAACGATCGTATCATGAACAGAGAAACCAATCACAGTTAATAATGCGGTCAGGAAAAGTGAATCAACCTCCCAATGGAAAAAGTGGGCAATGATAGCTTCTACGCCCAACACCACTAAAACATCATGCAGCATGGCAATGATGGCAGCAATTCCAAAGCGAAATGCATTGGGAACACCTCGAAATGCATAGGTGATATAAAGCAGGATTCCCAGCGCGGCCAAACCGACTGCGCCAGCTGCCCGTTTTGCTACTTCTTGACCAACTGATGGTCCTACAGTTTCGAAGCGTTGGACAGTAATTGTTGAGCTGAAACGGGCTTCCATTGCAGATATTAACTGGTTACGTTGAGCATCGGTCATTTCTAGTGAACGTATCACAATTCCATTTTCACCTGTTGTTTGTACAATTGGATCACTAAAACCATTCTCTGCATATAATGCAGCAACCTCAGCTGGTTGTGGAACTGTTCCGTTACTAAAGCGAACATCAAGAAAACTTCCCCCTTTAAAATCTATTCCCAGGGGCAACCCCCAAACAAATAGTGCTATCAATCCTGGTATGATGACCAATAATGAGATCCCAAAGTATGTATAGCGATGTTTTACGATGTCAATCATTGAGAGCTCCTAGACACCAAACCAACGTGAATGTTGGGAAAAGTTAATATTATCTAAAACTAAATGTAAAAAAGTACGCGTAACAACAATGGCGGTAAACATACTAACCAGAACACCAATTGCAAGAGTTAAGGAAAAGCCTTTTACGATACTAGCTCCAAATGTGCTTCCAAACCAGAATAGGATGGCACAAGTGATCAGGGTGGAAAAGTTTGAGTCGCGGATCGAAGGCCAGGCACGATTCCAACCCAGGTCAATCGCCTGCCGAAGCGTTTTCCCCATCCTAAGCTCTTCTTTGATACGCTCAAAAATCAGTACATTAGCATCCACAGCTACCCCAATACTTAAGATAAAGCCGGCAATTCCAGGTAGCGTTAATGTAATTGGATTTAGTTGTAATGCTGTGTTTGGTATTCCAACGCGAAAAATTGCGTAAGTAATTAATGCATAACAAAGCAGAGCAAGATCAGCAATAATCCCTGGAAGACGATAATAAGCTGCCATAAATACCATCACCACGGTAATTCCAATCAAACCTGCAATAAGACTTTTATTTAGCGAGTCTTGTCCGAGGGTCGGTCCAACCGTCTCGCTAGTAACAACTTTTATTGGTATTGGTAATGATCCGGAACGTAATAGATCTGCCAGCTTGTTGGCTGTATCTGAAGTGAATTGCCCTTCAATCACACCCTTTCCTCCGGTAATGGCAGTATTGATCGATGGGGTTGATATAACTTCTTTATCGAGGGCAATTCCAAGAACTTTGCCGACATGACTTGATGTAAAATCACTAAATATTTGAGTTCCTTCAGAGTTCAACTCAAATCCGACAACATATCCTCCTGCTTGATTGGATTGGACACCAACATTTATTAAATCTGCACCTGTCATCACAGTATGAAAAGTGGGACCTGTTTGGATTGGTAAAGAGGAAGTGATAGTGGAGGTAGGTTCAACTGAAGGCTCAAGAGTAATGTTTTGGGAAGGTTGATTACCACCAGAAACCCAATCCGTATTTATCTTTGAGTGCAATAGAGAAGCTGCTTCCTGCTCATTAAGTGCTGACATGTCGATAAACTCCAACAAACCTGTTTGTTGGATGGTTGCCAATGCTTGCTCAGGATCAGTTTCTCCAGGAAGCTCAACAACAATTCGACGGGAGCCTGCTGGTTGTACGATCGCTTCTGAAACCCCCAATGTATTGACACGTTTTTCCACGATTTGCTCTGCCAGGCTCATATCCTTAGGACTGATGGATTGGTTAGCTGGTACGTCCGCCTCTAACAAAGCCTGTACACCACCAACCAAGTCAAGACCAAGACGGGTGGAAAAATCGCGATTAATACCTGCAAAGTGAATCCCGGGACTTTTTGGAAGGTCAATAAAAATAACCAGAAGCATAATAATTATAATGGGAATTAATAATCGATAATTGCGACTCATTTGACGAATCCAACCTCCACCTGGTACACAAATACCAGTCGAATACTGGCTTATCTACCAGAATCGACTGGCGCACCGATTATACTCCTGTTTATGGAAATATACTATTTGGATTGGCTAAGTGTATTATGGGATGTTATAAACGATAGTACTGCTTGAATAACATCAATTGTAGTCATCGAATTGGTATCCAGGTATAGATCTGCATACTGACGTGCATGATGGAGCCTGCGTAACTGCTCAGAATATTCCTCGTATGACCAATCTAATTTCCGTCGCAAAATGGTATTTTCATATGATACGTCCAGATATATTAGGAGGTCGGGATTGGTCAGCCGTCTCCACATATCGGGAACATAGGAGTGCTCTTGTCCGATGTGCTTAATATGGTATCCCTGTGATTTTAATCCTGCCACCAGGGAGGACTTTCCAGCACCACATGGACCTACAACACCGATTAGCAGCTGTGTCAATGTTCACCTTGAAATCTGATTATCGCTGGCGAGTGTCCTTATCTCGTGTGGACCGCCCAGCACAACCAGTACATCATCTATCAAAAGGATTTCATCGGCTGATGGATGGTAATCTGACATGCTGTTACGACGGATAAATACCACACTGAGGTTATATTTCTGCTCGATCTCGTTGATTGTGATGTTGACCAATTTGGAAATAGGTTCCACTTTTAAGTGTGCCAGGCTCATCGTTTGACCTTCGACAGTGATAGGACGAGTCATATCCACCCCGGATGCTGCAGCAGAAAAAGCCGGTGCTGCCATTCCAGTGGCACTGAAAGCCGCATACCCAAATTGCTCATGTAACGCTTGTGCAAAATCATCATCGAATATTCGAATAATTACCTGAATATCGGGTTTCAAGCGACGAGCCTTAAGAGCAACTTTTAGATTCAGGCTATCATTTTGAGTACAAATAAGAATTACCCTGGCATTTGTGATTCCAGCAGCTTCCAATGAGGTTTCCCTGGTAGCATCATCCTGGATTACAGGTATCCCCATGGCTTTTATATTTGTAATTAGATCTGCCTTTGGGTTTGCTTCAATAATGACAACATCCTGGTCCATTGCCACCAACTCTTCTGCCACGCGATAGCCTAAATGACCAAGACCTACCAGGATGATATGGTTTTTAAATGTAGATGCCACGGCTTTCTCCCACTCCTTTCCACGTGCCCGGCGATTGAATAACATCACACTAAACTCTGTAACTCCCTGGGCAAGGATGATCAGCCCAATCACAGGCATTATGAAATAAAAAATTCCCAGATACCATGCATGTGGAAATGGACCACTGGTTTGAAGAAATGTCATCGATAATACTTGATAGACAGATTCGAGCAGGTTCCCCAGAGGTTCTCCTGCATATGCAGAGAGGAAATAGTAACTCAGGCCACCTACAAAGAGGGTGACTATAAAGAAAAGCAATGGAACAGCAAATTCTCCCAGTAATAACCAGGTGTCGCGCCAGCCGGCTTTAAATTTTCGAAGCTTGCGTTTTTTATGGGTGGGCAGTACAGCTTTGTTAGCTTGCATCTAGCCTTATTCGATCAATTCAATGGTAGCTGCACGGTCATCCGCCGGACAAAATCACTAATCTCGCTGGTCACCTGAATGACAACGACTGAAATATCATCCACCGGTCGACATTGATCAAGCTGGAATGCATGATTCAACAAAGCGTCAGCGATTTTCTGGGCAGTTGTTTTCTCTCCATCTAACTCATCTTCAAATAATGTTTGAAGGAAAGTTTTAATATTCAGGCTTTCACCAGAACGTGAACCCGCGTGCACCAAGCCATCGGTAAATACAACTACGGTCAGACCTGGTTCAAGAGGTAGTTCACTAATTAAAGGTCGTGTGTCACGATAGATACCTATTGGATTACATTCATTGTCGAAGGCACATATTTCACCATTTGAGGCAATGAGAACAGGTAGAGGATTGTTTCGAGTGATCACCATCGTGGCTGTTTGCAGATCGATTGAGACAATATTAAGGGTGGCAGAAACTTTCCCTTTACGTTCAGTGAAAAGATAATCCGAAGCTGCTCGCGCAGCTGCGCCATCCCGAACACCTTCAGAAAGTAATGAAATCACTTTCCTAACTACTAGTGAAGATATCTGTTTTGCACCTTTACCTGAGCTTTGCCCGTCTGCCATCACCACTGAAATACCCCCGTTTGGACGTTCCACCACCTCCACAGAATCACCGCTTTCTGAGGTTGCATATTTATTAATCTTTGCTACTGCCAACTTTACTTCCATGTCCTACATTGTACAACAATATTCTTCAAGAAATTAATCAATCCTTGAAATCACGAACCTGGTTTATATAGTTGTATGATTAGAATTTTACTGGAATGAAGATACATCATTTCCGAAGAGACAATAAAACCTAGATCCTTAAATTGTTGTAAAGAGCTCTCATTCCACTCTGGAGCTTCACCTGTTATATAATTCAACCATGCAATCGCCCGTTCCAGTAGTTTACGTCCGGTGATCCAGGCGAGAGGTAAAATAATTACAGATCCACCATTAACAAGCACACGGTGGATTTCTTTGAAGGTCGTTTCTTTGAGAAGAAATTCGGCAGGAAAGGTCATCACTACCTGCTGAAACGAGTCATTAGCAAAAGGTAGGATTTGGGCATTACCGCAAGCCACGTGAGGGATTAATCCCAGGTGGAGAAGACGGTGACGAGTAATTTTTACCATTTGGATACTTTCATCCAATCCAAATGCCAGGATATTATTCTGACTTATCGAAGCTTGTAGATGCCCTGGTCCGAAGCCAATTTCAAGCACATTCGGTCCATTGATATACGGAAGCACAGAACTCACCCAATTTTGCCATTCTCCAAGGGAGACAATGCTTGCTACCCAATCGTATGTCCAGGAAAATTGGTGATATAGCAATTTGAAGAAAGTGCGGAGTGTTAAATGAATAAAGCGATGCAGTGGCGAAGTTATTACTCCACCACTTTGATTAATTTGATTCTCCATGCATCAAAACCGATAGGTAATCTGGAAGGATCCTATATTCGATATCCTGAGTGGCTTCAAACTGAATTTCACCATCGGCATGAAGTGGCGTGGGCTGGTCTGTATGAATTTTAAGCCACGTTACATCTAGTTCATGTATGGATGGGTGCTCAACATAATTACCAACACCGGCTTTCATAGTCCGGGGTAGAACACGTAGGATTTGAATTCGGGATGGGATGTATCCATAGACACAATTCAATAAGCCATCAAAGGGATTTGCGTGGGGAGCCATATAGAACACTCCACCTGTGAGAGGATTGTTACCTGCAGTAACCAAGGTAACCGGACCACTGTATTCACCACCTTCCCATTCCAGGTGCATTTTCCATTGCGGGTTTTTTACTACAGCAGCAAGCGTTGCAACAATATAGCGGAGAGAACCACGAAGCCATGAAATCCGTTGCTGAATCAATGTTACGTTTGGCTCCAATCCTATGGCACTGTTATTATCAAAGTAACGAATTTTTTTGTTCTTATGTGCACTATCCCATGCGGTGACCTGCCCAAGATCAATGTGGCGGGTATGACCAACAGCGATGACCTTTGCCGCGCCCTGAATATCTGTTGGAATGCCAAGATTAACCATTAAATCGTTGGCAGTTCCAAGGGGTAACATACCCAGAGTGATGGCTTCAGTTTGGGATTCTTGGGCAGCAGATACAATGCCATTCATGACCTCGCTCACACTCCCATCTCCACCCGCAGAGATGATTGGAGAAAAACCACTTTTTGCTGCCTGGTAGGCTAGCTCTGTCCCATGATCAGGAGCATCAGTCATCACCAACTCAAAACTTATCCCCACGGCTTTCATGGTTGATTCAACTTCATCGCGTTTCTGTAAACCTTTCCAACGCCCCGCATATGGATTTAAGATAATTTTGGCTGTCATCTGGCATTTATCTCCCGGGGCATTTTAGCATAGAACTTGATTGGTGGTAATCATATTGAACCGAACTGTTGATGCCTGAGTAGATGATTAAGAGTATCGCAACAAATTATGATAATATTTGACTGAATATAGTTCTTTTTATAAAACCGGAAATTGGAGTCAAAGATGGCATTAGTCCAAACCTTTTCAGAAAAGATCATCAATAATATTGAAAAAGTAATAATTGGAAAACGTAGTTCGGTAGAGCTGGCAATCATTAGCCTTTTATGTCAGGGACACTTGTTAATTGAAGATGTTCCAGGAGTTGGGAAGACTGTTCTTGCTCGAAGCATAGCTAAGTCATTGGGTTGCATTTTTAGTCGAATTCAATTTACCCCAGATATGCTTCCCAGTGATGTTACGGGTGTATCAATTTATAATCAGGTCAGCACCCAATTCGAGTTTCGTCCGGGACCGATCATGGCGCAAATCGTATTGGCTGACGAAATCAACCGGGCTACACCAAAGACCCAGGCAGCACTATTGGAGGCTATGGAGGAACGTCAGATCACTGTGGATGGTACCACGCATACTCTTCCCCGTCCATTCATGGTATTAGCCACTCAGAATCCTATCGAGTATGAAGGGACATTCCCTCTACCGGAGGCACAGTTGGATCGGTTTTTAATTCGATTAAGGTTGGGTTATCCTGAAAAGAGTGATGAAGTCGATATTCTGGAACGACAACAATTTCAACATCCAGTGAATGACCTACCGCAGATTGCACCAGCTGAAGAATTAATGAAAGCACAGGAAGAGATAAAATCGATTTATGTTGCTCCAGCTGTGAAGAGATATATTGTTGAATTAACCCACCAAACTCGTCAACATGCAGAGGTATATCTTGGTGCGAGCCCGAGAGGAAGCCTGGCACTATTTCGGAGCGGACAGGCGCGTGCAGCCATGCATGGGCGCGATTTTGTGCTTCCAGATGATATAAAAATATTGGTTAAACCTGCCCTATCTCATCGGGTGATACTCGGTCCGGCAGCACGCTTGCGTGATCTCAGTAGTGATCAGATTTTAGATGAAATCATCAGTCGTGTTCCGGTTCCAGGTGGAGATTTAAAGGCTGGCATATAAGTATGACCGCAGGTCAAAAAGTTGTTTTGGCATTATTGGTACTCTGCTTATTAGCTGGATTGACAACCGGTGGTAAGCTTTATTACCGGCTTTCTGTTTTCTGGACTTTATTATTTTTCGGTTCCTGGATTTGGTCAATATTTTCTTTGCGTGGACTCGTATTTACGAGATCTGCTCGCACGCTCCGGGCTCAGGTTGGACAAATATTCGAGGAGCGGTTTGAAGTTCACAATCAAAATCGTTTTCCCCGCTTATGGCTGGAGGTAAGTGATAATACGACCTTACCAGGATCTGATGGTTCGCGGGTACTCACCATGTTGCTGGGAAAACAATCGAGATCCTACCTTGCGCGGGTCAGGCTAGCAAGACGGGGTGTATTCCCCCTTGGACCCACCAAGCTGGTGACCGGTGATCTATTTGGGTTGTTTCCTGTGAGACAGGAAATTCCTGAACAAGACTCATTGTTGGTATACCCGATGATGGTGGATGTAAAAGGATTCCCAAATCCAGCCGGACTCCTACCTGGTGGTGAATCCTTACGCCGCCGCACGCATCAGATCACACCCAATGCTTCAGGTATTCGTGATTACTATGCTGGTGATCCGTTGAATAGAATACATTGGTTGAGCACTGCCAGGCGTGGACGATTGATTGTTAAGGAATTTGAACTCGATCCGATGGCCGATGTATGGATTTTTTTTGATGCTGCGAAGAATGTTCAAGCGGTTCTACCTCAAGCACCGATCGATTATTATGCCAAAGATTTTTGGACACACTCAAGCCAGATCCAGCTTCCTCCATCTACGGAGGAATATGGCATCAGTATTGCCGCCTCACTAGTTCGGGATTATTTACGGCGTGGTAGGGCAGTTGGATTTGTTTGTGCTGGACAACACCTGACGCTTATCTCACCAGACCGGGGAGGACGCCAATTAGGAAAGATTCTCGAAGCACTCTCTATTACCAAAGCTGAAGGAGAGCTTCCGTTACGAGCGTTGATTGAAACCCAAGTAAAACACATGGTGCGAGGAAGTACTGTGGTATTAATTACCCCATCAACTTCTCGTGATGTGGCATTGATCGTTGATTTCCTTGTCCAGAGGGGATTGAAACCAATTATGGTTTTAATGGATGCATCTTCTTTTGGGGGACCACCAGGAATAGAAAACCTGGTGGCCAATATTAAATTGATGGGGATACCATATCGTTTGATTAAAAAAGAAGTAGATCTTTCAACTGCATTATCGGATGGTTACCTGAGATAACGCTGTTAATGTTTATCCTAATTCCTTAAGCTTCTGATGGATGATCAATAGAATTTGGGATTCATGAGCATCAGAATATCTATGTTCCCACTTTTCAAGAAATGGATACCATTTGGCTTTTACATCTTGAGCAAATTTCTGATACATAGCTTTATCCATTAACTGCTCAAGCCATTCGAGATCATTTTGAAATAGTAAAAATCCTGATTCCAGTTCAGTATATATCGCGGTCAACTCTGGAAGGCGTTCGGCTTTTGCTCTAGGATAGGTGGTACCTTCAACCAGGTCTGTTGGGTTTATCTTAAAAACACCAGCCATTAATGTGATGGTGCGTTCACTAGGTATGGATAAATCCATCTCGATATGGGAGATAGCAACTCGAGACGTTGCCAAGCGGTCACCCAGGCTTTGTTGGGTCCAGCCATTCTTCTGTCGCAGGTACGCAATCCGTTTACCAATGCTTTCAATCATTATAATTAACTATACCGCGAAAAAACCGTTGGGTATGCTAATCCACTTAGCAGACAATTACTACTTTACCTGATATGCTGATCAAATAAAAAGGAGAGTTACAAATGGCGATAAAAAGAGCATTGATTACCGGGATAACCGGGCAGGATGGTTCGTACCTGGCGGAATTTTTACTTGAGAAAGGATATGAAGTTATTGGCATGGTAAGACGGTCAAGTACAATTAATTTTGAGCGGATTGAGCATATTCAAGAAAAAATAACCCTTGTCTCTGGCGATTTGATGGATCAGATATCCCTAATCGATATCTTAAAAACTCACCGACCGAATGAAATATACAATCTTGCTGCCCAGTCATTTGTTCAAACATCATGGGTCCAACCAGTGTTCACTGGTGAAGTGACTGCTCTGGGAGTGACTAGGGTATTGGATGCGATGCGTTTGGTTGATCCAGATATCCATTTCTACCAGGCGAGTACCAGTGAAATGTTCGGAAAGGTTCATGAGACTCCCCAATCTGAGACAACGCCATTTTATCCACGCAGCCCATATGGGGTAGCAAAATTATACGGGCATTGGATCACGGTAAACTATCGTGAGAGTTATGACTTGTATGCTTGCTCAGGTATATGTTTTAATCACGAGAGCCCACGTCGTGGGCATGAATTTGTAACCCGAAAAATCGCCCGTGCTGCTGCTCGAATCAAGCATCATTTAGATACTGAATTACGACTGGGAAACATTGAAGCACAGCGAGATTGGGGTTACGCTCCTGATTATGTTCAGGGAATGTGGCTCATCCTCCAACAGGATCAACCGGATGATTATGTGCTGGCTACGGGTTATACGCACACAGTCAAGCAATTTGCCGAATTGGCATTCGGATATCTTGAAATGGATTATCGTGATTTTGTTGTTCAGGATCCAGCACACATGCGACCAGCGGAAGTAGAATTATTGGTGGGAGATCCCTCAAAAGCAAAACAAAAACTGAGGTGGGAAACACAAACTACTTTTGATGAATTGGTCCGCTTAATGGTTGATGCAGAAATGAAGTTTCTCGAAAAAAAAGGATATCAGTAAAGATTAAAATCCTGTGTATGCTATAATGAATCGCATGTCCAATATAACATTATCCGAAGATCAAAAACACATATTAATGGATATAGCTCAAAATTCACCTGAGTTATTAGTCCACAGGGCGCATTTAATCCTGGCATATGCAGAAGGAAAACCAACCATGGAAGCTGCAGCAGAAGCCGGGATGTCACGGGGAAGAGCTCGTTTTTGGAAGCGCCAATTTATCGCCAGAGGAATGGATATTTTTTTTGTAGATACAACAACAGGATCGGCAAGTGACGAATCATTGCAACCATCTGATATAGCAGGCGAGAAGTTGTTGGTAGCGATTGAACCAACGGTTAGCTCAGAAGATCAATCAACGCAACAAGGTGAGCTTCCTTATCCAAATCCTCGGAAGACTGTTGGTATATTTCCGGACGACAGCCTGGCTGATGCAGGGAGAAAGGTGTGGTTGTTTCATTTTGCAATCATGCTTAGTCATGAGCAAGGTACCTTACTTGGCGAAGATATCGAAGAATTACACGACATGCGTGTAGCCACGCGTCGCATGCGCTCAGCATTTGATATTTTTATGCCTGCATTCAACGTAAAAATAATGAAGCGTTACCTAAAAGGTTTACGCAATGTTGGACAGGCGCTGGGCCAGGTAAGAGATATGGATGTGCTCCTGGATAATGCATTGATATATCAAGTGAAAATGGATGAACCATCACGACCGGGTTTGGAACCCCTGTTAAATTCGTGGAGATATTTGATCGAGAAGAAACGTATAAAACTACTCGAGCACCTCCAAAGTACAGCGTATCAGCGATTTAAAAAAGAGTTCAATTATTTTGTGCAGGCACCCCTGGAAAGTACATATCCAGAAACCAGCGTAGTTGGCGCATCCAACCGTATTCGGGATATTGTTCCTGTTCTTGTTTATAGCCGATATGCAGCAGTTAGAGCGTATGAAGCCATTCTGCCAACTGCATCAGTGAGTCAGCTGCATGCTCTGCGCATCGAATTCAAGAAATTTCGCTATGCGCTTGAATATTTCCGCGAGATATTAGGGGATACTGCTGGTGAAGCGATCATTGAGCTAAAGAAATACCAGGACCATCTTGGGGAGCTGCACGATGCGGATGTCACCTGTCAATTGGTAGGTAATTTCCTGAAAAGCTGGCAGGAAAATCAAAATCAGTGTCCAATTGCAGAACGGGTAAATTCTGAACCAGTTGTAACTTACCTGGCTTATCTACATGCTGAGCGTTACCGCCTGATGATCACTTTTCCCGAGTTATGGCAATATTTTTGTCGACCAGAATTTCGACAAGGACTAGCCCAGGCAATATCTCAACTATAAATCTCCCTCTTGTTCTATATTTATGTGAGAGAGTTTTCTATTATTTGATAATAAGCTCCATTTGTGGTTCACCAAGGAATTCTGCGCCATTTGAAGTAACCACGACGTCCTCTTCAAGCCCAATATATCCAAACCCTGGCACATCCACTCCCGGTTCGACAGTGTAAACCTGCCCAGGCTCAAGTAGATAATTTGGGGTTTCACCGTAGCGATCCCATTCCGGACCCAGTATTCCTGCACCATCATGAGCAAACCTACCTAATTGGTGACCGGTTGCGTATAGGAATTCTGGATATCCAGCCTTGGTGATCGTTTGACGGGCTATACGGTCGATTTCTTTACCAGGAATGCCCGGTTTCATACTTTTCACTGTTAGCTGTATTGCATCCCTGACTGTATTAAATCCATGATTGACCTCTTCTGGAGGTGCCGACTCTCCTGGATGTAGGAAATAAACCACCCGTTGGATATCTGAACAATATTCATCTTGCTTAATTCCAAAATCAAAATGAACAACCTGACCAGGCGAAATTTTTAATTCTGTCGGACCGATGTGACCAACGGATGAATCAGGTCCGGCATTGACTGTAGGGCAATTTATATATTCCCAGGCAACCTCTACATTGTACTCATCTATCAACGAATGCATGAAGTCACTTACCTGTATCTCGGTCATTCCAATTTCTATATACTCAAAGGTTCGTTGATAAATGGAATGGGTTGTGTTTACCGCTCGTCGGATGCGCTCAAGTTCCTGGTATGTTTTTCTACCACGTATGGCGCGGTGAATTTTTTCTGCTGATTTTAATTTGGATAAGTATGGCGAACCTTCGAGATACCTACATAATAATTGGTACATCCCGAAAGACAAGCCATCGGCATGAACATCATTTAACGAATAATTAACCGCAATCCGATTGGGATTAAGATGTGTCCAACACCTGCAACAATGCGGGCTGGATTGATTGGTCATATTGAATTACTTGATCAAAAACACCCAAACGACGAGCAGCTTCGGCTTCAAACCTGCCCACAATAGCGATCCGCTCCCCCGTCTTGGAAAACATGAGCGCACTTTGCCAGGTTAAGTCGAGTCCATAAATCAATGGAAGAATCGGATCTCCTCCAGAACTAGTTTCCCTGACAAATATTAACCATAAATCAAGGTCTAATTCCCTCAATATTTCACCTGCTTGCTTCACTTTTTCTATAACCAAAGTTGACATTGGATATCCTTGTGTTCCAGAATTATTTATTACTGAATTATCAATTCACGCTGAATGCTACCTGCTCGTTCACTAAGGATTTTTAAGCAAATTTTCGTTCCTGGTGTCGCTTGAATCACCCATTCAAAACGCCGGCGATTGTCTGTAGGGCTCTCGCCAAAAGGTGCATCATTATCCAGTTTATTGCTCCTTCCTTCAAGGTGGCCTAATTCCTCCTTAGACTTTCCGCTGGTCAGGATTACTCCCTTCGGGATTTCCAACTCAAGCCTCACAGGACGAGATGATCGGCGGGTTTTACTTTGTTGGCTGGTAAAACTAGCTAAGAAACCATCATTTTCAACCACCAAATTTAGGTGAAACTTATCATCGCTGATTTTTGTTACATCCAGTGAATGGATTACGATATGAGGGAGCATTTCACCCAAGGATAACATGAACGGGTAATGCTTTTTTACTTCCGTTTCGACAAATTCCAACGGGGGATTTCGCCATGTATACATCTTATTCCAACCACCCAACTCAATGCTACCGAGTTGTGGATGGTCATAAGGTTGCCACTCAACGTAAGCATCAGCTGCAGCATTTTCGTCGGTCCATTTTAGGATTTGCAAATCCTCCTCATGTGGATGGTCATGCCACCATTCCGTCCATTTGCGATCCTTTATTCCTGCCTCTGTGGGTAAATCCCACAGCTCAATGGTATAGGTGAACACGCCCAGGTGGTCATACATCCAATCGTCAAATGCACCAGTTGTAACTTCTTTTGGGTGATATTTAAAATCATGGAAGGTGGACACACAACGATACCCGGTTATTTTTGTACCCAGCTCACCAATTTTTTTAAAAATCCATAAGTCTTCTGTTTTCATATCATCGTCAGCTTTTGTGCTGTAAGGCCGCAAGATCACACGGCTAAATGTGTGAAAGGTAATAGCAAAATTGATATTTGGATGCTTGACGATGAAATCTACCAGAGATTGTATCTCGGGCTCTGAGGCAGGATATGGCCCAGCTCCAGGCTGATCGCTTTCTGGTCGCCATTCAAAAGGGAAATTGCGATTGAAATCCAAACCTTCGAGTGGTCGGGCGATTTTAACGATATATCCATCGTAGTCATCGAGAAGCCCTTCGGGAAGCAGTCGGTAGTAGGTTCCCCCCGTATCATCAGGAGCGCGTTTTTCCATCAGTCGGGGGTCGAGGGAGCTTATCTTCCAATCACCATTAGGATCCTGATAACGCATCTGGAGTATTTTTCCATCTCCATTGATATCCTGGGGCTGCAGGCCTTCCTCTTTATCCTCCCATGGATATGGGCGAACTCCAGAACGAACATATCGTGGATTCGCAGACATTGCCCATTCAGCTCCATCTGGGTTCACGCGTGGGAGGATATAGTAGACACTCCTATCAAGCAAACGGGTAACCTGGTGATCGTTTCCATAACCACTCAATAGTTGGTGGATGACATAGAGCGCTGCTGTGGTACCAGTGATTTCAGTCGCGTGAATGTTGGAATCAATCCACACCGCAGGTTTTTCTAGATCAGTCCCAGAGGCACTATTTGTCAATATAACCAGCCAAATAGGTCGACCCTCATGGCTGTTACCGATCGTATTAATTCTAATAAGGTTGGGATAAGCCTTTTCCCATTCATTTAGCAAAGCGGATAACTCTTTGTTTGAAAAATAATGATTAAAGTTCACGATAGCCTCCTGATGATTGACCAGAAATTTTATATGATTCTAAGAGATGATGAGAACAGCGTCAAACCAGCTTTCAAAAATCCTGATGTAAACCCTAAAATAAAAAATTAAACTATCCTGATTTTCGGTATTTATTCCAATACCTCATAATACCATCAGCGGACATGGATGATGGATTTGCAATTTGCTGAGCTTCAACTGTGACCTTCTCGACACCAAGGTTGTTTGCATGTAGTTGCTCATATTCTACGAGCTGGCGTCTAAACTCCTCTTGAGAGGGATCCGATTTCAATGTTGTTTCCATCCAAACATCCAATGCCTCAAGCTCATCAATTACAGCATTAAGGTGCCAATCAGCATCAGGATAAACACCATAATGTGTTGGGATTATTCTTTTTGGATGGAACTGTTGAATGTGTCGGATACTCGCATGCCAATTTTCCAAATGGAAATCTGGAGGTGGCATGGGTAATCTGATATATTGAAGTGTACTTAAGCGTATTCCTGCAATATCGCCACTAAAACATGCATCGCCAACCAGATAAACAAGATGATGGTTAGCATGGCCAGGGACATCCAGGGCGCGGATAGATAATTCCTCGATCTGAGCGATTTCTTGATCGTCCATGATTGAAATTTGATCTTTTTCTACAGGTAAAAATTCGCCCCACAAGGAATCCATCATGTCACCATAAAGTCGTGATGCACTGGATAATAATTTTTCAGGGTTAACCAAATGGGGAGCACCATTCCGGTGAACGTGGATTCGGGCTCCCTGGCGAGCTAACCAGCCGGCAGCTCCAGCATGGTCCAAATGGATATGGGTAAGAAATACGTCTGTAATATCCCGTGTTTCATACCCAAGTTTATGTAGACCGGTAACCAGATTGTTTCTGGTAGATCCAGGCCCGGTTTCCACCAAAATACATCCGGATGAATGAGGTACAACATAAGCACCGATTGTCCCGCTCTTATTGCGAAAATTAAGGTCTATGGTGAAAATAATTGGATCACTCATATATCTCCAAAACAAAAACCTCAGGAAGTTTTTCTTCCACTGAGCACATGGAACTTACCTGATGAAACCAGGATTGATACATTTCCGAAAGTACGTTGTATGAGGTCATCATATCGTATGAATTTATTAGCCACAATTACGATTTGTCCACCTTGAACCAGAGCTTGAAAAGATTGCATTATCATTGCATCGGCGATTTGATAATTAACAGCCTGTCCTGAGTGAAATGGGGGATTAGAAAGGATAAGGTCATATTTATTTGTGCCAATTGAGCTAAGTAAATCACCCGCGATGACAGTAGTATTGGTTATCTGATTTTGTTCAAGAGTTGCTTTACATGCGGCGATGGCAAATAAATCATTATCGATAAAGTCAACCCAACCGGCACCCTGTCTTGCAGCATGCATTCCAAGAATTCCATAACCGCAACCCATATCCAATACCTTTGCACCCTTAGGGATATGAAATACGTCGAGCAGCATACTGGTGCCTTCATCCAGGTGATTATAAGAAAACACACCTGGTAGACTTCGGATGGTATAGTTGTAGCTAGAGATCGGGATTAAAAATTCGACCCAAGTGCCTGCTGCAATCCCAGGTTCAGAGGCCCAATCAGGGATTAGAGCTGGTTCAGCATTTTTTAACAGCTGTGCAATACGGTTTCCCTTTTTATAAGCCAGTATAAATGAATTTCCAAATAACTCACAGGCATCCTTGATTATCGATTGAATGCCCAGGCTGTTTGAACCAGCTATATAACAATTTCCACCAACCAGCAATGCATTGTAAGCCTGAATCAGCCAACGGCGGGCAAGCTTTCTGCCTTTTGGTGCTTGAACCAATACAGAATGATATTGGTTATGATCATCAGCAGGTAAATCAATGGAGGAGATAATACTTACATCATGTATATTATTTATCGATAGGGTTTTATCGGTCATTTTTAGAGCGAGATAATGATTATCCATGATAGTTACTGTGCCATCGAGTAAATGGCGGACAAGGAAGGTAGCTAACGCTCCATGATGGCTACCTATCAATAAGATATGGTCTCCCGGGTGTAACCTTACATTTTTAGCTAGCAGTTCGGTCGATGGTAGAAGTTGATCCCAATCAGCTAATCCAGGTTTAGAAACCAACTTAATTTCCTCACCACCAAGATTGAAGAATAACTGCTTTTCCTGTTCATATGGTTGGGTATTCTGCATGGGCTGTTTAGCTTATTCCCTTATCGGTCCAAAGGAAAAAAATATATCTCCTTCATCCAAAATATATGTGGCAGCAGGTTGCTTTAATACCCATCCTATAACGATCATATCGCCAAGTGACCCGGCAGCATTAAAGGTAGCAATTAATAGCAGATAAGGAATCAGTAATGGGAAAACAACCCAGCAAAGGACGATTGAGGTGAATGAGATTATTATGAGTGGGGATAGTCCGACAAAAATATACTTTGAACAAGGGAGATACCATCCTGGTGCTGCTGCGAAAGCATAACCCGATTTTAGGGCAAACCTTGGAGCTTGATGGGTGAATATATAAAAAAATATCCCATGTATTAGCTCGTGTAGGATGAGCATAACAATGATCGAGAGTAGAAGAACAATCAGCTTCCAGAATGAAAAAGAAGTAAAAAATCCAATTATTCCAGTACTGAATGGGCTGTACGAACGTTGAAGATTAATTAGGTAGATAAATATGTACCCATAAACGAATAGTAATGGGATCGCAGCCAGATTTAACCATAGTATTACTTTTTTCTCAGACAGGTTCAAGCTGCTGAGAAGTTGGTAATTCGCAGGTAAATCTTTGACAGCGTACATATATTTATTATATCTTCAAGAATGAATTTATCGAAATTTCATCCCCTTTGTTTGTTTCACTTTGGAATTCCTTGTATGGCTATTCCGAAGGATAAATTATAAGCAGAGGGTTGTGAGATGCTAGTAGGTCCCCCTGAAATCGTGCAATTCGACTATATATTTAACCTGCAGTATTGTTTTTTTTGTAATTATCCGAATGATGATGTGATATATGTACCTCGAAAATTGCTTTCTACTGAAGCACTACTTCAAAGAATCGATTATTATTTTGTTATGCGATCCTATTGACGAAAGCGTGCATCGCGGCTAAAATTCAGCCTGCTTTGACACCGTCTCCCGATCGGAGGCGATTTTTTTGCTAAACGGAGATTATGAGCGAAGCTAAGCGTTCTTCATCATAGGATACCGATTAAGTATATCCACCGGTGGATACCGGAAACACATACAGAGCGAAGGTAACCCTTGGATAATCACCAAGAGGTGAGAGGCGCTCGAGGAAGGGAATAATGGAAGAAGTTATCATTAAAGCCAATCGCCGTAATGTCCTGGGCAAGCAGGTAAAGGCTATCCGCAGGGAAGGAAAACTTCCCGCGGTAATCTATGGTCACCATATCGATCCAATATCAATTGAAATGGACTTGCGCGAGGCAACAAAAAGTTTGACGGGTCTTGCACCTTCAGCTTTGATTATGGTGGATGTTGAAGGCGCATCGCATAAAGCTCTGGTCCGTGAAAAACAACGCAACAAGCTCACAGGAACTTTACTGCATGTAGATTTCATGGCAGTATCCATGAAGGAGAAATTACGCGCAAATGTATATATTGAAATAACAGGTGTATCCCCTGCAGTAAAGGAATTATTTGGAGTTTTGGTCACCGGTTTGGATGATGTTGAAGTTGAGAGTTTACCTCAAGATTTACCAGAACGAATTGTGGTGGATATTTCAAATTTGACGAAAATAGGTGATGGAATTTATGTCAGAGACCTTCCAGTGCCCGAAGGAGTTAAAAATCCTTCAAGAACCTGATACGATGGTCGTTTTAGTCACTTCCCAGACAGCTGAAGAGGTTGAGGTTGCACCAGTTGTGGAAGAAGCATTGGGTACTGAGCCTGAAGTTATTGAACACGGTAAGTTAGAAGAAGAAGAGGCTGAATAAACCAAGGCGGGCGATTTGAACTGAACCCCTAAAACAAGACAGAAAAAGAAAGCACCTCGTGCGAAAATAAAAGCAGGAGGTGCTTTTTATATGGCTGGGAAACACGGAATGCGACATTACAGCAAGGAAACCAAACTACTCGCTGTGCAGATGTACCTCGAACTAGGAAAGAGTCAGGCACAAATAGCCCAAGAGTTGGGTTTACCGCGGAAAGAGCTGGTTGAGCAATGGGTACATCGTTATCGTCACGAAGGGGAAATCGGCTTCTGTAAGCCGATTGGCAGACCGCGAAAATCCCCACAGTCTCAGCAAGCCTATATTGCTCGACTAGAAATGGAAAATGCTCTGCTAAAAAAATACCACACCGAGTTGCGCAAAGCTATGCTCGCGAGGCGCGATATCGGGTTATTGAACACTACCGAGGAGTATACCCCGTGAATGGGATGTGTAACTTCTTTGGGATCTCGCGAGCTGCCTACTATGCTTGGTGTCAGCGTATCAACCGGCCCGATCCAGACCGTGAACGCAAGCACTATGTCTTAGAAGCATATCAGGCATCCCGAAAGAGGTATGGTTATCGACGTATCAGCTTGTGGTTGCGGAAGAAACGGTCAGTAATTATCAACCATAAGGCAGTGCTGCGGCTCATGAACCGCCTAGGCATTCATTCGGTTGCCCGTCAGCGCAAACCATTCCAGAAAATGAGCCGATTACCCATCTATCACCGCTACGAAAATGTATTGCTTCGCAATTTCAACGCCAGCCGACCGAACCAAAAGTGGGTCACCGACATTACCTATGTGGCCACAGGACAGGGATTCGCATATCTGGCGGTGATCAAGGACCTGTTTGACGGTTTCATTGTTGCCCACAAGCTCAGCCAGGACAATTCAGTTGCCCTGGTGACCCATACCCTCCAGCAGGCCTTTCAGAAAGAAATGGCCACTGATGGATTGATCCTCCACAGTGACCAAGGACATCAATACACCTCACACGCGTATCACGTCCTGACTCAACAGTATAACATCATCCCTTCCATGTCACGAAGGGGTAACTGTTGGGATAATGCGCCTATGGAGAACTTCTTTAGTCATCTCAAAGAAGAAGCGCTCCGTCATATTAAAATCACCTCTTTTGAGGAGGCCAAGAATGTAGTTGACGAATATATTAACTTTTTCAATTATGAACGGTTACAATTGAAAACAAAACAGACACCCTACGAAGTAAGGTGTCTGTCCAGTTGAGATAGAGGCCGCTTTCTTTTTTTGTCTACATTATAGGGTGCACTTCAATTAATCGCCCGCTTTTTTTATATTATATAGAATATTGATTAATCGCACAGTGATTTCAGCACTAACTCCCCAAAGAAGCTCATCATCGTAAGGCTGAAAATAAATCACCGGATGGATATCATTGTTTAAATCCTTATCGTGAAGACCAGGAATGGTTTTGTATTTGATCTCATGAT
Organism: uncultured Chloroflexia bacterium; assembly: GCA_963822175.1. Classification (GTDB taxonomy): domain Bacteria; phylum Chloroflexota; class Anaerolineae; order Anaerolineales; family UBA4823; genus FEB-25. The sequence goes on from CAWGGJ010000011.1 coordinate 216,444, forward strand.
TTTTTGGATCAGCTAACCAATCCAGTGGAATTGAAAAGACCCGACTGACTTCTGTTTGCTCCAGCCGAATTGGAAATGGCCATTGAATTACACCAATGATAGGGGTGACCAGGTAATTGGTGATGGTCCATAAATTGTCCATCCTGCCGAGGATTCTCACCCTGTTTGGATCTAAACCGATCTCTTCGTGAGCTTCTCGAAGGGCTGTCATTTCTGGGGTTGTGTCCGTGAGATCTGCGCGGCCGCCTGGAAATGCAACCTGTCCTTGATGCTCTGCAACTGAGTTAGTGCGACGCGTCAGTAATACATGCCAGGATAAATTTTGATCTGGTGCATCCCTCGATTGAAAAAGAGGGATCAATACAGCAGCCGGTCGTGGCGCATCATGATAGAAATCCCAAAGCTTCCTGGCAGGAGGGTGCGAATGCTGTGCTTCAAGTAAACGTTGGCTTATGTAAGCTTCTGTGAACGCTTGCATTCGTTTTGAGCGTGTTTTCCAATTTTATTGATCGACCGGATCAATAATTTCTTGGTTTTCAGCGGCTATTTCAGGATTGGCAACATCAGCCACAACAGACCGTGCAAAAATGAGATACCCGGTATGGGCAATCATTCTATCCGTTGGACGTAATCGATCGGCAACGGCTTTGTAATAACGTAGCATAATCTCGCATACTTCAATAAAAGCAAAATTTGAGCGCCGTAAAGCGATCAGCAAATATGTAACCTGATTGGTTGTTGGTAAAATACTACCCAGGTACCCGCCGGGTTTTATTGCTTCTTTTGCCTGATTGATATAATCCTGAGGATTAGGAAGATCGAGAAAAATAGCATCCACATTTCTCTCATCAAAACCATCAACGATATCGCGCAATTTAAACTCAACCCTATCCGCTAGCCCCAGTCGGGTCAAATTTTTTTGTGCCAGGTGTTGGAATTCTGATCTGGATTCGTAGCTGGTGACTTTGCCTTGCGGACCTACCGCAGTAGCAAGAGCAGTTGTAAACGATCCTGAACCTGTTCCTGCCTCGAGAACATGTTTGCCAGGGCTTATGTCCATGGTCAAGAGGATAAACCCAATATCCTTCGGATACATGATCTGGGTATTACGACGCGTCTCGACCAGGATATCAGCCAGTGATGGTTGCAAGAGCACAAATGGACTACCCATATGAGAAAAAACTCGACTGCCCCAAGGCTTTCCTATCAAGTCATTATGACTCAAGTAACCACGGTGAGTCTCAAACTTGCTATCTACTACCAGTCGGAAGATAAACCTTTTATTTTGAGCACTGATCAATTGAGCGATATCGCCTGCTTGTGCGCAGGCATTATTTATAGTATCCATTATTTCTTCAGGTGTTTGATAAAAAACTCAGTGATTGCGTTGTAACAAGAGATCCGGTTCTCGAGTTTAAGTACATCATGGCCTTCATTCTCAAACATCAAATAATCAACTTCTTTTCCGATCTTGCGCAGATGCTCAACAAGGTCGCGTGATTCTTGTTCAATTACTCGGGGATCATTTTTCCCTTGTATAACCAGCAATGAGCAAAGTATTTGATCGATATAGGTACGCGGAGAACGCTCGATCAAGAACTCCCTATCCTTTATTGGATCACCCAGTGCAATTTGAAAATATGGTTTCCATGTCTCAGGTATTCGGTCACTGAATGTAAGTAGATCGTAGGGTCCGAACATATCAACCGCAGCAGCCCAAAGCTCTGGATGGCGTGAGGCCAATGTAAGGCTCATGTACCCACCATATGATCGACCAACCACCCCAGCACGGGTTGTGTCAATCCTGGCGTCTTTTTTAAGCAGCTGCATGGCATGAACATGGTCCAATCGGTCGTATCCTCCCCAATCATGATCTACACGTTTAATGTAATCTAAGCCATAACCGGAACTTCCACGCACATTGGGAACAAACACAGCAAATCCATTTAACGTCAGGAACTGAATTAACGGCATTGAAAACCAGGCGAAATCCGGCCGTTCTTGGCTCTGCGGACCACCATGGATGTAATAAACCAGGGGGTAGGGAGGCTTGTTTTCAGGGCCTCCAGAGGGCAAATACAACCGTGCGGAAATCCTTAAATCATCATATGATGTAAAGGATGCATCTTCACCTGAAGAAAGGAGAGAGTCTGGTATTCCCAAGACTTTTTCACGAGTATGAATAACAACTTTATTTCGCTTCTTGCCTTCAACCGAATATAGCTGTGTTGGAGATGTTGCGGTGGAATGACTTAATATATATCTATCTGACTCCTTGTCATAAAATACAGACTCCAGGACACCATTGGATATTTCCCCTTTACCGATGATGGTTTTTTGAACACTTAGCTTTAGATTTTTCTCATCAAATATCCCCTCATACAACCAGGAGCATCCATCAATGTTGTATTCCAATAAAAATCTATTTTTTTGAATTGCGAAACAGTTGTTCAGCTCACCTTTACCGCGATGTTCGTGCCCCTTAATTGCGACGGGTTTTACCTCTGTCGGATGATCCAATGGAATATAGCCTAATCCCAATAAATCATCGAACAGAGAAGTGATGAATAATAATCCTTTATTCTGACGTGTAAAATGAGTTGAGTTTATGGAATTAAGTGGGACTACCTGACCAGGAGCACGCTCTTCAAGCGGGGTACCATATATTAGATTGAGCGTGTTTACCTTTTTATCCCACAAATAGAGTACATTATCACCTACGGTGTAACCATCAATGATGGTCACCTTGCTATGTTTCTTATTATGGGCATCGATAAATGCCCCCCACTTGCTCTCTGCAAGTTTGATCAATTCACCTGTTTCAAGGTTGCCCTGGAAAGATTCATTCATTTGTTGCGTTCTTGATTCACCCGAAAGGTAACATATTTGCTCATTCGGATCACAATCTCCAAGGTGCACACGATAATCTTTGAAGAAATTGTTAAAGCAAGGTTCTGGATAACCTCCGGTGATAGGTATCAACATTGGCTGGTAATTTTCATCTCCATCTTTATCCAGCATGACCAAGATTTTCCCAAGTTTTGGGAATACATAATAAGATTTTCCATCAATCAGGTGGGGATTTTGCATGGCAATGCTCGGTGGTAATAATGGCTCGGGCACACTTCCACCATAATCCATGGCATATAAGCTCATATGGCCACTCAGGTTGCTAATAAAATATATACATTCATCCACCAATTGGGGCGATAAAAACATCCGGGCTGAAAGGAAAGAATTTATTTGATGCATTTCGTTAATCCTTCTTTCTAATCAATTGAGATAGTAAGAACCAATTGTACCGTTAATATTTCATCGCCGATGGCCGGGAAATCCCAATCCATGGAAGTCTCGATCTGCCGCCCGGGGTGCGTCGGATTTCCCTGCAACTGCGTATTCCTCAGATGGGCCTGCCGCTGGGAATGCACTCCGCTGGCGGCTGCGCGGCGATCTGGAGGAATGGCAGATGTCCCGGTTGATGACCCTTGACATGCCCTGCCCGCCGCCGGGAAGAACCACAAGATCGAGGCCCAGGCCCTGCACAGCGATCACCATTGGGATGCCACGGTTTTCAGCCTGCCCATCACCACCCGACAGTATGTTTTGGGAAAACCGCTGGTTTCAGGGTGTTCTGGCCATCGTTATCCTCGGCGTGTCCATGTGGCTGGAGCGCACCTGGACACGCCGCCGCGCCGCCCGCCAATTCGCCGAATGAAATCCCGCGCGGCGCTGGCCGAAGAGCGAGCCCGCATCACACGCGACCTGCACAACGACCTCGGCGCGAATCTCGCCCGCATCGGCGCTGCCTGACCAGCTCGCCGAGCGCGCGCTCGGTGAGCCGGAGCAGGGGCCGATTCGCTCGGGAAAATCTACACCACCACGCGCAACCTCACCCGCCAACTCGACTCGGTCGTCTGGGCGGTCGATCCCGCCAACGACAATCTCGAAGAGCGGCGCCCGCTGGATCCACGGCCTAGCCAGCGAGTATCTCGGCCTCGCCAGATCGCTGCGACTTCGCCAACACCGAGCGGATGCCCGCCGTGCAGCTCGACTCGACCTTCCGCCATCACCTGTTGATGATCGTCAAGGAGGCTCTCCACAATATTGTCGCCCACTCCGCTGCCAGCGTCGTCACCTTGCACATCGCTGTCGAAGGCACGCAGCTCCTCGTCGAGATTGCCGACAACGGCCACGGCCTGCCGACACCGGAAACCATGAAGCCGGGCAACGGCCTGCAAAACATGAAGTCGCGCGCGCTGGACCTCGGCGGCTCATGTGATTTCCTTGCTCCGGAAACCGGCACCCGGCACCCGGATGCTCCTCACCCTGCCCTTGCCGAGCCCACCGCCCAAACCCTGAAATCCATGTCCGCGCCCTCCTCCACCGAACCCATCCGCGTCGCATTGGTCGAAGACCACGGCGGCCTGCGCGATTCCCTGCACGAGATTCTCTCCACCACGGAAGGCATCGCCTGCGTCGCCGCCTGCGCCAAGGGCGAGCAGGCGCTGGCCGAGTTGCCTGCGCCGCGCCGCAGGTGGTGTTCATGGACATCAACCTGCCCGGCATGGACGGCGTGACCTGTGTGCGCGACTGTCCCGCCTGCTGCCCGACGCGCTGTTCGTATGCTCACCGTGTACGACAACACCGACGCCGTGTTCCGATCGCTGGAGGCCGGGGCCTGCGGCTATCTGCAGAAGCCGGTCAAGGCGCAGGAATTGGTTGCCGCCGCCCGCGACGTGGTGGCCGGCGGTTCGCCGATGTCGGCGAAGATCGCGCGCCTCGTGGTCCAGGCCTTCCGAAAGCCCGCGCCCGCCGAGCCCCCCCAGGGGCTGAATCCGAGTTGACCACCCGCGAGCAGGAGGTGCTGGACTGCTGGTCCGGCTTTCTCTACAAGGAAATCGGCGAGCGGCTCGGCTCAGCGGCCACACCGTCCACTTCCACATCCGCAACATTTATAAGAAGCTCCAGTCCGTTCCCCCGCCCGGCGGTGGCCAGAGGTGACGGGCAATTAGCCCGCCATCGATCCTTGCACGGGAGAGCAGATTGGAAGCTTCCTGCTCTCTGAAATAGAGCGGCAAGCTGGGAGTGGGAATTCTCACCCTTACGATCTACAAAGCGCTCCCCTTCTTGGGAGCCATTAGCCTCCCATCCTGCCCGTTTTGGCAGCTTGGCACTTCCGCGGGCTTTGGCCAGTGTCCACGCTGAACCTGGAAACCGTGTCTTGCGGCTCTTGGTTTCGCCCGAGCCTCATCCTGACCCGGGA
>CAWGGJ010000012.1:0-200882 GCA_963822175.1 uncultured Chloroflexia bacterium
AGAGCCTCCATACGTGCTAATAAGATTGTGCACCGGAAAGGATTCGACCTCGTGGCGCAGGTGGAAGCCCCCACATTCACTCAGTAGTCAAACCAGGCCGGCCTCGTTGGGTTCCTCTTATTGCAACTGAACCGGTACAGTGTCTCCACCCAACGTGCAAATAGTGATCATCGAAACTCCACGCTGGGCAAAAACACACGCCCAAAAGATTTCACTAAAAGTGAAAACTTTGGGCGGTGTTGAGAAAGAATATTTTATATTGCGACTGCTAACTAAGCTGTGTCGATATTCAACAGGCTGAGCACCAGCGGTTCCACAATTTCCTTGAGTTTTTTCTGCTCGATCCCATCGACCTTCATGGTGATCATGAAGTTCGAAGCCGAGTCGCCTTCGAACGTGCTCAAGGCAGTGATATCGCCACCGTTCTGGTAAATCGCTTGGGATAGCTTGGCGATCTCTCCCGGGCGGTTCTCCATCAGCACGCCGAAGCGCACGCCTGCACGGCGCGCCCCAAGCATCTCAAGCATGATCTTAAACAGGTCGGCTTCGGTGATGATCCCCACCAGCTCCTTGCCCCGTAGTACAGGCAGCGCGCTGATCTTGTTGTCCACCAGGACCCGGGCGGCTGTCTCAATCGGCGTGTCCTCCTGCACTGTCTGGAACTCCTTGAGCATCACGTCCTCGACTTTGATCTTCTCAAGCAACGAAGCGATCTCCCATACCGCCAGGGTTGTAGCTGAGGAGGGGTAAGCCTTGAGAATATCCTTCTCTGTGATCAAACCGACCAGTTTGCCGTTCTTGACCACTGGACATTGGTTGATATTTTGTTGCGCCATTAACTCGTGTGCTTTGGTGATCGGGATATTAGGTGTCACCGTGATCACCGGGTGGGACATCCGCCTGCCAACGTTCATCACAATCCTCCTGAGGTCTGTTTATGGTGAAATACTGGATTTATTATATCCGCAGTTATTCAAACAGGGGAGCGAAATAACTCACGACTGCGATGCCTTGCTAATCCAAAGGTTTGGTTGAGTGATTATCCACCCGATAACAGGGTTGAGGTGGAGCGTAATGGTTTTGTTGTTTTCGCCCCAGTCTTACCTGGTGTCAGCGATCTCCTTTGGGTCCAATAGGACGACCAAGCCTAGAGCGCCCATATCGGCAAACAGCATGGGGGCCAGGAAGGGTGCCCCCCGTAAAAATCGCTCGATCACGATGGCATCCTCCAGGGCAAGATTCCGCTGGATATGCAGCAACACTCCGAGCACACCCACCAGCATCAACAGGACCATCGCCACCACATAGGTGACCAAGTCAACCCGGCGGGGGGTCTCGATCGCCCCCAGCACCACCGCCACGATCGTAGCAAATATGCCGATCACCGTGGGAAGCCACAACCAGGGGTTCTCGAAATCGGTACGGGCATGGTCGAGCACGCTGGAGATCACCGTGGCCAGGGTGCCCAGCCCCACCATAAAGAAGTAAGCACTGGTCTTGCTGAAGGGCATGTGCAGTGTGCGGCCTCCCAGGAGGGTCAACTGCCCGCTATCGGGGGGATGTTCCATCCACACCGCGCTCGATGCCCATCAAACCGATGAGGGCGAAGGTGAGTGGCCCCAGGATGGGTGGTGCCCAGACGAAAAGCGGGACTGAAACGATCTCTCCTGCGGGAGCATACGGCAGGATCGCCCGCACAAGGTGAAAGTATGCCCCCAACAAGCCCACCACGATGCTGGCCAGGTAGATCAGGGAAGCGATCACCGTGGCCAAGGTGCGCCTGCGAAGCGCCAGCAAGCCTGCCAGGAACAACAGGATGCCGGCCACAGGTCCGAACAGGATGGGGATCCATTCCCCAGGCCTGATCGTGCCGCTGATCGAGTGCGCCAGGTACGTCTCGAGCCCCAGCAGGAGCTCGTTCAGCGCCAGCATGAGCAGCATGGCCTGGTCGCGGGTGATGGGGATGCGCACACGCTTGATTACAGGGAAGACTGTCGCCAGGTGATACATGATCAGGGCGTGGCTCCAGCCGCATCCAACTTCTGGTTAACCATCTCTTCAAGCTCAGACATGGTATCCAGCAACGGGTAAACGCCATGCCATTGGGAGTAATCGGGACCCTGCATCCACATGCCAAACTTGGAGACCCGTCCCCAATAATGCCACAGGTCAAAATAGGTAAAATCAATCGGTTCATCGAACGGCTCAATAGTGAGCAAACCCTGCTCCTGGAGAGGCGCAACCAGGTCATTGCTTTGCTGGACGTAATCATTGATCTGCAGCGTGGCGGCATCTGCACCCTCATACAGGTTGGTGATGAAATTCTCGTTGTGGCATTCGAAGCAGACGCTCTGCATGCGCGTGCGGTTGTCCTGCCAGCTGGGGCGGGGTTCACTGATGGAGGCGAACAGGAACCATGACAGACGGTCACCCACATCGTGAGTGGTTCCGGTTTTCCCAAAGCCGCTCATGTGGCAAAGAGCGCAGGTGGGGGCGGGGAAATCGTTCACCGTCAGGTTGCCAGCTTCGGCTTCCCAGTTCCAATTATCGCCCATGGTGGCATATTGAATACCATGGGCTGACTCCTGGTAGATCTCCCACTGTGGATGGTCGGGACCGATGTGGCAGTTGTTGCACGTCTCAGGCTTGCGAGCCTGTTCGAGGCTGAAGCTGTGGCGGATATGGCATTTCTGGCAGCGCCCAACCGAATCATCGGCCGCGGGTGCGCCAATGCTGTGGCAGCTTTCGCAAGTGAACGGCGTCAGCACGGGTCCTTCAATGGCTGCAATGGCATTGCGCCCTTTATCAGGAGAGAACGAACCTTCAGGGATGGCCTGGTACATTGTCATCAAGGTCGGATTCAGGTCTTTCGACCCTACCACAGCCACCCAGGATGGCAGGCTGTGCCGGCTTTGATAATACTGGGCCACTTCAGCTTCGTGGCACGTTTCGCATTTGGCGGTGGTAGGTGCAGCAATGACATAATCACCCTCATGCTCGACGGCACCCGGGTAAGTTGCATCGACCTCGTGGCAATTGCGGCAGGTCACTTCGGCAGCTGCCATGGTGCTATGACCGAACTGTTCGACAATGCCAGGGCTTTCTTCGCGGTGGCAGGTGACACATTCATCGGTGCTATTCGCCAGAACATCCACGGGCTCCAGGTCTACCTGCGTGCCGGCCTGCCCGATGGCCAGGATGATGAATGCCACCCCCAGCACAACAATAACAACGACAAGGCCGATAATCAGCGTGCGGTAATTGCGTAATGATCTTGAAGGCTGGTCCATCGTCCCTCCTTTCATCTTACGTTAATCTTAACACAACGAGTATGACTCTGTAAATGACATTCGTCAATTGTGATGATACCTATAACCTAATACATCCCCCAGAGCCGTCCTTATCGCCGGTAACGCCTGCCTTTCCAGAGCACACCCCGGCCAGAGATGACATTATAAGCCGAAGCAGTCATCATGGCGGTGAAAATGAGTGCACCCACGGGGAAGGTGAGCGCATATCCGCCCGGGATGTTGAAAGCACGGCAAGCCTGCACACGCTTGATGATCAGGTAACCCCACAAGATCACAGCTTCAAGGGTGACGATCGCGGCGAGGAGCCCACCCCCATAAGCCAGCCAGGCAAACCCACCCAACAACCACAAGGGGAGCAGTAAAGAGACCACCAACCCCAGGAAGGCCCCAAATAATAACAACCACAGCCTGTCCTGCAAGCCTAGGTAGATATTTTTGGTCCAGCCTTCCCACATCTCCGCCAGGGAGGTGTACATGCGCGTGCGGGCAACCTGGCGCCCATCGGCGATGATCAGGCGGTGACCGGCACGCTTGACCTGGACGGCGATAGCTTTATCCTCGTCGATCCGGTCCTTAACGGCAGTGTGCCCGCCAACCTGGTCGTATATCAAGCGCTTGACCAGGATGAACTGTCCATTGGCGATTGCGTCCGGAACGCTAGGGTCATTCACCCGCTGGGCAGGAAAGCCATAGGAAAGACCAAGAAAAACCAGGGGCAGGATGGCTCGCTCCCAAAAGCTGCCCAGCTCCTGTTCGGTGAGGATGGAGAACATATCGGCCCCCTGCTCCATCGCCGTGCGATAGGTTGACCAGAGCAAGCCCGGTTCAGCAAAGGTATCAGCATCCATGAAACACAGCCAATCACCACGGGCAGCAGCTGCACCCTGGACCAGGGCGTGAGGTTTTCCAGCCCAACCCGGTGGGAGCTCAACCCCTTGGACAATACGCAAGCGATCATCTGCCTGTTCCAGCTCTGATAATATGCGGGGTGTTCCGTCACTTGAGCGGTCATCGACCACAATGAGCTCTAAATTTGGATAAGTTTGCTTGAACAAGGCGAGCAGACAACGGCCGATATTGCGCCCCTCATTTCTAGCAGGGATGATCACTGAAATCAATGGGACTTCGGGTGAGGTGGAAGATAATTCCTGGCCTGATCGTGGGCTGACGACAATATCCAGGCTCGAACGGCTATGAACCAGCCAGGTGATGAATAACCCAACGCCCATGGCCAGAGTGGAAATTACGATCAGAAAGGTCAAGGCTATACCACCCTCACCATACTGCCCTGATCGGTTTTCTCCACCTCTATGCGGTTGGGGAAGGCTTCCTTCAGCTCTTCGATATGGGTGATGACCAGCACCTTCGCAAAATCCTGCTTCACCATGTTGATGGCTTCGATCAGGTGCTGCCGACCCATGGCGTCCTGGCTGCCGAAACCTTCATCGACCACCAGGGTTTGCAAGCGTGCACCGGCGCGCTTGGCGAGCAACTCAGACAGGGCTAACCGAATGGCAAAATTCACCCGGAAGGCTTCTCCTCCGGAATACAGCTCATAATCGCGCGTGCCTGCCCCATCGGAGATGAGGATATCCAGGGTCTCCTTCAGATCTTCACGCTTTTTATCCTTGAACGCAGCCTGGGTGGCGAAACGGACCGACATATTCCCTTCACTCAAACGATCAAGGAGAACATTGGCGCGCATTTCGATCTCCGGCAGGGCCTGTTCGATCAGCAGTGCGGGCACGCCATCCTTGCCAAATGCCCGCTCAAGCTGTTTGAATTTTCCCACCAGGTGGGCAAGCTCTTCGCGTTGTGAGGTGAGATGCTTAAGGCGCTCTTTTAGATCTTTTAGCACCAACACCTTTTGCTGGGCAGCACCCACCTCGAGCTGCTGGCTTTTCTCCTGCTCAAACAGCTCGTGATATGTGCGCTCGACAGATTCCAGGTCAGGTGCTCCGGCTTCAGCTGCGGCAAGATGAACGCATGAGTCATCATATTGCTTTTGAAAATCAGCGACCTCAAGGGTCGAAGCTTCGAGGTGAGACTGGATCTCAGAGATCTCACGCTCCAGGGGTTGCAGGGCAGCTCGCGCAGCTTCCAAAGCACGGAATTCAGCTTCCGCGGTGCGGGAATCAGCTTCCAACCTGCGGCTGAGATCATGGGCAGCGGCATCGTATCCAATCGTTTTCAGCTCCATGTCAATCTGAGCCAATAACTGCCGCTGGGGGATGGCGTAGGACTCGGCTTCGATAATCGAGTGAACTTCAGCCAGGCGCGGGGCACCAGTGTGCTCCCAATCCTCCGCCTGCTGTTGAATGGCTTCAATCTGCCCATTAAGGCGTGCCAAGGACTGGGTCAGGCTTAAGCGTTCACCATCTGCAGCGGACAAAGCTGCCATCTGTGATTTAATTTCAGAAACTTTCTGATCAGCTTCTTTTAAATAGGCCAGGTTGAGGCGATAGCGATCACCCATCTCCTTGCCGCTGGCAGCAATCTCATCGATCAGCTGCAGGCGATCATGTGTCTCCAGCGACCGACCGCATAATGGGCAGGCTGCCCCTTCGGTCTGGGATAACTGGTCAATGCGCGCCTTCAGCTGGTCCATCTCAGCTTTCAAGCGGGGATTCTCAGCACGGGCATCTGCCTGACGCTGCCGGGCAGCCTGTAATTCAGAATCCAGGGTCGCCCGCTGGCTGATAGCCTGCTCAGCTTTTTCCAACCTCTGCTGAGCCGCTTTGACCTGGGCTTCAAGCTCCACCCGGGAAGTTTTCTGAGACTGAACCAATGCCTCAACCTGACGGAGCTGCTCCATCTCCTGGGTGAGGCGGGCTTTTGCGGTTTCAATTTCCATGCGCGGTGCCTGGCGACGGGTTTCATGCTCCATGAAGCGGGTTGCAACTTCATTCCAACGTTCCAGCTCAGCCCGACGAGCCTGCCAATCGGCATAGGCAGCTTCAATCTCACTGGCTTTTGCCACCCGCAGGGCATGGGCTTCACGCTCCAGCCTGCGGGCTGCCAGGCGATTTTCCAGCTCGCTCAGCCGGTCCCGAGCTGCCTCAAACTGGCGCCCGAGCATTTCCACCAGCTTTCGCTGCTGTGCCAGAGTGGCATCCACCTTGCGGGCTTGCTCAAGCAGCTGCTCCTGGGCTTTGCGTGCTTTCGCCAGGTGTTTCAGGTCAGCCTGTAAAGCTGCCAGGCGCTCGGTGCGGGATTGCTCCTCACCCAGCTCCGCATTTATCTCAGCAGTGCGCCCATCGAGGTTGAAAATCTCCGCTTCGACCCCCTTTCTACGCTCGATCACGCGCTGCTTGTAAACCTCCCACACCTCCAGGCCGAGGATGCTGCTGAGGATGCGTTTACGGTCGGTGGGTTTCTGCTGGGTGAACTGGTCTGCTTTGCCTTGCAGGAAAAAAGAGGCGTTCACAAAGGTCTCATAATCCAGCCGAAGGGTGTGCTCAATTAACTCCTGGGTATTGCGCAACGTTGCCCCGGTGAGGGCTTTCCATTTTTCACTCGCAGGCTCACGAATTTGGAATTCCAATGCACTCGTCTTCCCCCTGGGAAGGGTACGCTGGACACGATAAGTATTGCCTTCGTATTCAAAAACAAGGGCAACCTCGGCAGCATTGGAGCGCAGGTTGATCAGCGACTCATCGCGTTTACGTGCCTGGCCAAACAGCACCCAGGTGAAGGCATCCAGCAGGGATGATTTGCCAGCTCCATTGGGACCGGAAATGCATGCCAGGTCGAACAGGGTAAAGTCGAGCTCGGTGGTTTCGCGGTAGGAGAGAAAACCAGTGATGGTGAGTTTAATTGGGATCATCCTGCCTCCAGTTTATGGGCTTAAGTATAATCGCAGTACCCACAAATTCCTCGTATATTAAATATAGTAAAATTCTCCCATGGCCTCCATTCAGACCAGGATTGAAAATAAACCGACCCATCGCTGGCTCAGCATGTTGGGTTGGACACGCCATTCGTATTACCTGTTCAGCGGCTTCCTGCTGACCCTGTTCCTGCTGGGATATATCTGGTGGCCACTGGCCAAAGAATACCTTTCCTATATCGACTGGAACGGTGAGTGGTGGTTGTACCTGGACTGGCTGCTATTGGGTATATTTTTCTGCATGTCACTGCTCATCATGGCTGGAGCTGACCTGCGCGTGGACATCAGGATCATCCTGGTGGGTCTCATCGGTGGGCTGGTGATCGAATCCTGGGGTACCCAGACCAACCTGTGGCATTATTACACCGCCGAGCGACCCCCGTTGTGGATCATCCCAGCCTGGCCTATCGCCAGCCTTTCCATCGACCGCCTGGTGCGCATCCTGCAAAAAGCAATCCCGTATCAGGAAAATAAAACCTTCAAAACCACCTATTGGCTGATCTTCCCGGTGTTCTATGCCCTGATGCTGAGCTTCGTTTATCCCACGCTGGATAAATCGCTCACGCTTTGCTCCCTGGGGCTGGTGGCATTTCTCATCCTCACCCCCACGGATCACCGGTTGGCAGTGCTTACCTTCGTGGCTGGCGCAGGTTTGGGTTATTTCCTCGAGGTCTGGGGCACCACGCGTGAGTGCTGGACGTACTACACATTCCAGGCACCCCCGCTATTTGCCGTCCTGGCGCATGGAATGGCAGCGGTTGCGTTCTGGCGCTCGGTGTTATTGATCAAAGCGATTTTTACAATGATGGAGATGAAGAAACAAAAGAGAAAAGGAAAACTCCTATCCAGTGATTGATACTATAATTTTCCCATGAAAGTCAGCGTGATTAATTCTGTCTTTCCACAAAACAATGTTCTCAGCTCTTTCAGTGTGCAAGTCATGAATTACCTATCTTGCTTTTCTCCAGTAAATTCATAATAAATCCGCTATATGCATCACCAATCGGAAGTTCAAAATCTACCTTTAGTTTTTTTCTTTGTGCAATGACTTTTGATTGAGTCTTGGGATTCCAGCCTTCCTTTTCAAATACCTGCCAATAAATCCCGATACCTCTTTTTTGCCAGCTGGGAAGGTCATTAAAATTGATACCATGCTGAAATAAAAATTCGTTTTTCTCAGCAATGGATAATCCTGATAGTTCTCTGGTTGCTTCCTGAACAGTACGACCCTCCTCCCTCAGAATCCAATAACAATGGCCATTTAACGCATTCCGGTGGGCGTCTTCACTTCGCCACCGAAAATAATCAATGACATCATTATCCTTCGGTAGCTGAGAGATTCTGCAATCAAAGGAAGCCAGGTCATTTAAAAGCAGTGAGAACTTAGCTCTGCATTCACCAGCAAGGATCGAGTTATATTTTCTGATCTTTCGATTAAAGGTATTCTCATCAGGATGAAACAGCAACGATATCTCATCACTTTGGGTGTAACCATAAATGACCTGGAAGCCACATTCGGCTATTAGATATTCTACCGTGGTGACCATATAGTCACGAAAACGGATATCATATGGAGCGGTAAATTGATGGACTTCCCTGGTGAGGTGGGTAAAGCCTCGCCCATCCAAACGTGCCACCATGTGGATACCCGGTAACACCCATTGGTCATGCGTTGTTTCATAGATCCGTAATCTGGCATCTAAGTCATCAAACTTCATCCTGCCACTCCTCAACTAAAAATGCACCTTGCTGATCAATCTTTACAAAATAAAGCTTATCAAAACCTTCGTCCAATGATGGGATTTGGAGCCTATGGAAAGTTGCCAGAATACCCTTATCTGGTATGCGTTGTTTTTCCAACCGACCCTGATTGCGTTCGAGGGAGGCAGTTATTTTCGATTCAAAATAATAGCCGATAATTTCAAATTTCGCCTGTTTTGCCGGGAGAATATACCTTTTCCTATCATCAATTGTTGGGTTGGTATTGTCCACCACGAAATTTTGGCCACACTGGAGACAGGCGTCTAAAATCATTTTCTCCCTGTGGCGAGTTCTCAAAACATCCAGACTTATACGAACATGGGTAGTAAAGAATCGCTCTTTGAAGAAAGTGCTCTTTCCTGTGGCTTGAACCCCAATAAAAATTATAGCTTGCATAATTGTTCTATGATTCGATATTGAAATTATGATAGATTTTAAGGCTCTTCGATGATCGTTTCTGCCAGTTTTTGTAGCTCATCCCGCTCGGATGAATCGACATGGCTGGCGCGCCAGTAGCGGTCCAGCAGCTCAAGGGGGGTCAGGCTCTCGATGGTCTCGTCCTGGGCCAGGCGGGCGCGCACTTCTGTCATCGGGCGTGGGATCAGGTGGAACTCAAATGCCCCGGAGGCATATTCCCGTAAGGCTACTTCATCAATCAAGGCTTCCCAATCGCGCGGGTACTCCAAAACAAGGCGCACAATGGCACCTTCGAGCTTTGAGACGGGAGGCAGGCTTCTCTGCAGCTGCCCCATGATATCTTCGGGATCTTTCAATCGCAAGCTGCGGTCAATATAAGGACGGATGTTCTTGAGCTTGCGCCAATCCACGTCGGTATGGCCATGCTCCACATGGGCAATGACAAAGAACTTGTCGTCGCCTGCCTCGCCGAAATCCACACGCTCGATCGACCCCGGGTAGATGACCGGTGGGTGGGCATTCTCGTTCAGGTTTTGGGATTTATGGATGTGCCCCAGGGCAACATAATCCAGGCGTGGGTCACGCACGAGGGAGCCGGGCAGCACCAGGTCACTGCCCAGCATGACGGTGCGCTCTCCGCCGTACACCGCCCCCTGCACGGAGGCATGAGCAGTGAGGATCACCGGTAATTTTGGGTCGGCTGCTTCCAGCGAGTTGTGGACGATATCGGTCAGCCGTTTTTCGATGGCTTCATTCACCGCCTGAGGATCGACCGCGCTGATCTCCTGGCTGGCTATCAGGCCGGAACGGGAAACCCACGGCAGGGCGATCACCTGTAACGGCAAGCCCCACAGGTCGGCAGGTTGATAAAATGCAGGGTGATCCAGAACCAGCACATTGGGTACCTCAAGGGTGTTGAATGGGTCCAGGGTATGGGCGCGGCCCAGGGTAGGCGAGGTATCGTGGTTGCCCACCAGCAGCAGGGTCGGGATACCCGCCCTGGATAGGCGCATAATCCTTCTGCCCCATTCGCGCTGAAAAGTGGGAGCCGGGTTGCGGTCCTTGTAGGCATCCCCGGCAAATAACACCAGGTCAACTTGTTCATCGATGGCTGTATCGACGATGGTGTCCAGCGATCTCAGGTAATCCTGCACGCGCAGCGGTAGCCCGGTGGCAGGGTCATGCCGGCCACGGTTGGCCATATCGATGTGTGCATCGGCAAAATGGAGAATGGTCAGCATCGAGCTTCCTCCCAAACAGCTAATATCATAGATCAGGGTGACACGCCCAGCTGATCCAGCTGGTATAGCCCTGGAGCGAAATCGGGATGCAGGCGCACACTTTCGCGAAAATCTGCAATGGCTCCCTCGGTATCACCCAGGGCGAGCTTCCCCATGCCGCGCCAGTACCAGGTTTCCTCCAGGACGTCATCGAGAACCGTATCGAAGGTGACATTGGCCAGGTCGATCACATCCTGGTAACGCCCGCTATAGTAATAGGCGAAATAAGGCCCGGTCTGGTACCACATGGTGCGGAACGGGCGCTGGTCGTCATCGGGTAGATCGGCATATAACTGGAAGGCGTAATCATAGGCGTAGGCGGCGTCCACATATTCCTTAAGGTTCACGTGGCTGGTACCAACATTAAAGGCAGCAAAAAACTGGTCAATACCGGTCAGCATCTTGGTTTCGGTGCTGGCAACCTCCAGGGCGTAGCGGCTGGACGTATCCGAATCAGCATAATCACCGAGCAGGGTCAGCAGCTCAACTTCGCGCTGCAGCGGGTATACCACCATGAAGAGATTGTCGAACGAACGCCAGCCATCGTTGAAATCTTTATAGGGGAATTCATGGTTCTCACCCTGGGGGATATAGGTATCCTGCACCACCAGCACGCCTTTCACATCATCATAGCCAGTCACGAACTGGTAATGCCCCAACCAGCCAAAGCGCCCGGTCATATCATAGGTGTAGTAACCTTTCTCGGTCACCACTGGGAAACCACCTGCCACCAGTTTCTTCAACAGGTCGATATCACCACCGTAACGGATGAGCGCTCCATATTCATCCGTCTGGGTGCGAACGAAATCCTGCAACTCATAAGGCATGACATTTTTATCATCCTTATTGCTCTTGACATACTCGCCAACCGTGTCGCGGTTGCCATCCCATCCCCAGAAAGTGAGCGCCATGGACAGGTTGGCTGGACCGCAGAAATTGTAGCGGTTGTGCTGGTCCTCGTATTTAACACCTTCCAAGCGGACCACGTCGGGTATGGGAGTGGGAGATAGTGTAGGTGTAGGTGAAGGCTGCGGGGTTGAGGTCGGACCGACGGGAGTAGGCGTGGGGGTCAATGGGGTGGGGGTAAAGGTCGGTGCCAGGGCGGTCAGAGTGGCATCGACAATCGCGTTCACCTGGTTCTCCAATTGAGCCTGCTCCTGGGGCTGGAATACAGCCCGCTCAGGTGGGTTGATGGCATATTGGATGCGCACGCGCAGGTTATCGAGCCTCCATGCCAGACGGCTATGGATAAAGGGGACGTTATACAGGAGTATCGCCAACACACAAAGCACTGGAACGGCCAGCAAATACTTTGGTGACAATTTGAGACGCATGGCGGGATTATAACACTGCGTTATAAAGGAAAACCACAAAGGTCTCGATGGCCTCCAAGGGTGTTTTTGGGGAGCAAATGATCCATATAAAATCCACCAGGATACCGTTCAGCCCTGGAAGTGAGAGGCGAAAACATGTTCGCTAAACCTTGGATAACCTCAGGGTGCTGGTGCCATAGTAAGGTACAATAATCGAGTGAAAATAATTATCAAGAGGATTTTGCTACTATTTTGGCTAAGTATGATCTGTTTAAACCCAATACTCAGCCTGAATGCCCGTGCACAGACAGACGAGGCGCAGATCATCGTTTTAACCGCGGATGGTCCGATCACCCCGGCGATGGCACAATACCTGTCACGCGGCATCAAAACCGCTGAAAGCCAGGGTGCTGAAGCGTTGATCCTCCAGCTCAACACCCCGGGTGGCTCCATCGACACGATGAATGAGATGGAGCAGATGATGCTTGCATCCAACGTTCCGATCATTGTCTATGTTGCCCCTAAAGGAGCCATGGCTGCCAGCGCAGGAACCATCATCACCCTGGCCGGGCATGCTCTGCCATGGCACCTGGCACCACCATCGGGGCAGCCAGCCCAGTGGGCAGCCAGGGGGAAGACCTGGGCACCACCATGGAAGCCAAGGTGAAGAACACCCTGGCTGCCACTGCACGCGCACTCACCCAGCGCCGTGGTCCTACCGCGGTTGCCCTGGCGGAAGATACTATCCAGAATGCTGCGGCGGTCTCGGCGAGTGAAGCCCTAGAGGCCGGGTTGATCGATTTTATATCTTCCGATCTAAACGAGCTACGCAGCCAGCTGGATGGATTTACTGTCAGCGTTAACGGGGAGCCAGTCACACTGCATACGGCGAATGCCAGCTTTGAGCCGCTCAGTATTTCCATCATTGAACAGGCATTACTGATCGTCACCGACCCCAATATTGTCTTCCTGCTGATCACAATCGGCGTACAGGCGATCATCATCGAGATATCCAGCCCCGGTGGTTGGGTGGCTGGTTTCATCGGCGTGGTCTGCCTGGCCTTGGCAACCTACGGTCTGGGCATCCTGCCGGTAAACTATTTCGGCCTGCTATTCATCGCCACGTCATTCGTCCTGTTCATCCTGGATATCAAAGCACCCACCCACGGAGCGCTCACTGCAGCAGGCATAGGCAGCCTGATCGTAGGGGCATTGGTCTTATTCAATACACCCACCACGCCCAGCTTTCAGCACATCTCCGTACCGCTGGTGATCGGTGTCTCGTTGGCCAGCGGGGCAGTCTTCTTCACCATCATGATGATCGCAGTGCGTGCCCAGCGCGCGCCCATCCGCGTGGGTGAAGAAAGTATGAGCGGACGCATGGGTGTTGCCCGGACGGATCTCAATCCGAATGGCAGCGTGCAGGTGGGGGGCGAATTATGGACAGCAGAGCTGGAGGATGGCAGCCCGATGCTGTATGCGGGCGATCGGATCAAGGTAATCAGGGTGGAAGGGTTGCGCCTGATCGTACGCCAGGCTGAATAATCTTACTCACCCGTGTATATATCGTTCAGCAGCCGGGTTATGGCGTTATCAATCGCATCTCGAACAACCCGGAAGGCTGCCATTTGCTGATCTTCGGTTCCAGTAACTCCTGCTGGATCTGGGAAAGGTAGGTGGATCCGCCTGCCACTACCCAGCCAAACCGGGCACTCAGCATCTGCCTGATCACATAATGTGACCACCAGATCAAATTTTTGGAGTCGAAACTCATCGATCGGTTTCGATCTCCCCTGGTGTTCGATCCCTATTTCAGACAGAACTTTGACCGCAAATGGGTGAACATAACCAGCTGGATGAGATCCTGCGCTGGAGGCTTCCCACCGATCGCCCAAAAGGGTGTTAACAATCGCTTCCGCCATCTGCGAGCGGCAGGAGTTACCGGTACATAGGAATAATACTCTCTTTATACTCATCAATTAAGTCCAGCGACATTCCCCTCAGTTGTATCCAGCTCTCGCATTTCACCCGTGGCAACATAGACAATTCGCTCGCAGATATTGGTCACCCGGTCTGCCATGCGCTCCAGGTTATGGGCTGCCCACATCATGTGGTTAGCACGGTCAGCAGTAGCAGGATCAGCGATCATTTGCCCTACAAGTTTTCGATAGATATGGTTATATAACTGGTCCACAGTATTGTCCTCATCAGGGATTTTGCGAGCGACCATTTCATCCCCAATCACGAAAGCATCCAACGAACGCCGGAGCATATCCAGACCTAGTTTAGCCATGTGCTGCAATTCACCTAAGATAGCCGGATCAATGGGCTCATCGCTGAGAAGGAGATTAATCTTGCAGATACCCTTGGCATAGTCGCCAATACGCTCCAGCTCGGTGATAATTTCAAGGATGGCAGCTAAAAACCGGACATCACGCGCCATGGGTTGCTGGGTGGCGATCAGAGTGACACAACCACTTTCAATGGAATAGCGTTTTTCATTAATTCGCAGATCTTCCTCATAGATTTTTCTGGCAGTTGCCTGGTCACGTCTCTTTAAGGGCATCGAGAGAGGCGAGCACAGATTGCTCCACCATACTCCCCAGAACCAGGACCTGGTCCAACAACATTATTAACTGTCTATCAAAACGTTCACGAGTCATGAATTTCTCCTCATATTAACCAAATCTACCGGTAACATAATCTTCAGTTTCCTTGTTGTGTGGGATGGTGAAAATCTGTGTGGTCGGACCATACTCCACAAGGTAACCGGCACGGTCATTGTCCATGCTGAAAAAAGCAGTCAGGTCGGAGACACGTGCTGCCTGCTGCATATTATGGGTAACCACGATTATTGTATATTCTTCTGCCAATTCGCGCATTAATTCCTCGATCTTCAATGTAGCAATTGGGTCCAATGCAGAAGCAGGTTCGTCCATCAGGATGACCTCAGGTGAGATTGCCAGAGCGCGGGCAATACACAGACGTTGCTGCTGCCCTCCGGAGAGTGACAGACCACTCTGGGAGAGTTTATCTTTAACATCATCCCACAGGGCTGCTTTACGCAGGCAGAATTCCACCCAATCGTCCATGCTTGGACGTCCGACTCCACTTTTAAAGCCATTCAGGCGGGCACCCCAGGCAACATTTTCATAGATGCTCTTGGTAAATGGATTGGGTTTCTGGAAGACCATGCCGATACGACGGCGCACTTCCACTGGATCAACCTGCCGGTCGTAGATGTTGGTACCCATAAAAATCACCTCACCATCACAATGGGAGGAAGGTACCAGCTCATTCATGCGGTTGAAGGCACGCAGAACGGTGCTCTTACCACAACCGGAAGGACCAATAATGGCGGTGACCTTCTTGCTTTCGATCGACAGGTTAACATCTTTAACCGCACGGAAGTCACCATAATAAACATTCAGGTTAAGCGCCTGGATGGCAATATTTGTTTCAGTCATAGACTAATGATCACTCTTACTTTCTGGCGTATCGATTACGCAGTAAAATGGCAGCGGCGTTGAGGCTGAGCAACAGCACCAATAACACCAAAATAGCTGCAGCAGCGATATTGTGGTATTCCCCTTGCGCCCGGGAGGTCCATTGGTAGATCTGGATGGGCAAGGTGGTGAACTTGGAAAATGGCCCGCTTGGATCGAAGGTGATGTAGGTGGCTGCGCCGATCACCACCAGGGGGGCCGTCTCACCCATGGCGCGAGAGACCGATAGTATGGAACCCGTCAGGATACCCGGCATCGCATTTGGCAGAATATGATGCCAGATCGTCTGCCACTTGGTTGCCCCCAACCCATAGGACCCTTCACGGATCGAGTTAGGCACAGTGTGGATAGCTTCCTGAACATTGATGATCAGCAGAGGCAGCACCAATAGTGCCAGTGTCAAACTGGCGGATAGGATCGTACGCCCGTTGGCTGTGGTCGGATCCGAGATACCAAAAAGTGTTCCACTGGTGAGTGGCTCGAGCATGCGCACAAATATGGCCAGTCCCAACATCCCATAGATAATCGAAGGCACCCCCGCCAGGTTGTTAATATTGGTTTGGATCGTACGATTCAGCCAGTTATCCAAAGCGTATTCCTCGAGGTAGATGGCTGCGCCCATGCCGATGGGCAATGCTACTATGATCGTAATGATGATAATGTATATCGATCCCAACAGAGCAGTGCGTACACCGGCACTCAGTACATCAGAAGATTGAGGAGAGGTAATAAACTTTGGAGTGATCCAGGAAGTGAATTTAACCGTTGCCTGGGGGTATTCCTGCTCCACCTTAGCGAAAATCTCATCCTTCTGGGTGAGTGACTCAACCAGTGACCAGGTGCCCACAATGTCTTCGGGTTGGACGACGTCATCGATAACCACCTGGTAGACTTCCTCCCAGGAGCGTTCAGCGAGAGGCTTTTCACGCTCCAATTGGCGAAATTTACCTTTTGAGACATTCTCCTGAATGATGGTGATCAGGGTAGCCTGGTCCAGCTTTTCAATCGGTACGCCATTAACCGCCAGGCTGGTGGGATCAACCTTGTTATCGATCGCCACCATGCCGAAGATCTCATTGACGATGGTATAGAGCAGAAGTGCCAAGGCGATCATACCGATGGTGGTGGAAACCTGAAAGACTGTTCGCCAGGTGGATGCCTTGCGATTACGCTGAGGCAGGTTGGCCTCAAAATACGGATTTAGATGCACTTCTCTAGAAGCAGGACTCACTCGTACGTCTCCCGAAAACGGCGCACGATGCGCTGGCTGATGATGTTCAGACCAAGGGTGAGAACGAATAGAACCAAACCAATGGCAAACAGGCTGTTATAGTCAATCGAATCATAGCTCAGGTCACCGCCGGAAATGCGCACGATATGCCCGGTCATCGTCTCTGCACCTTTGAAGGGGTTAAAGGTAAAGTTTGGTCCAGCACCCACAGCGATGGCGACAATCATCGTCTCACCGATGGCGCGGGAGATACCTACAACGAATGCAGCAGCCAATCCGGAAATAGCAGCGGGCACAACCACCTTTACCGCGGTTTCCAGCTTGGTGGCACCCAAGCCATAAGAAGCTTCCCGTAATGCCCGCGGTACAGCTGATAGGGCATCTTCACTCATCGAAGTGATGAGTGGCAGGATCAGGATGCCCATCACCAACCCACCTGAAGCCATATTATAGATATCCACCACATCTCTACCAAAGATCGAGCGCAAAAGTGGAGTCATGAAACTAAGGGCAAAATAACCATATACCACGGTAGGGATCCCTGCCAGAATCTCGAGGGTTGGTTTAAGGGTATTACGCGCCTTGGTGGAGGCATATTCGCTTAAATATATAGCCACGGCCAGCCCAAGTGGCAATGCAATACACATGGCAAACGCCGTGGTAATCAGGGTGGCGGTCACCAATGGTAGGATGCCAAAAGCCTCAGCTTGAGGTTGCCATTTGGTGCCAGTAAAAAAACCGAGCAGGTTTACCGCCGGGTTGCGGAAGAACAACAAGGCTTCTTTACCCAACTCGTAAACGATGCCAAGGGTAGTTAATATCGAAAATGCACCACAGAAAAATAAAAATCCCCGGATTAAAACTTCCTTGCGCCGAGGTTTACGGAACAAGGGATTTTCTTCTTTCCTTTTGGAAATCATTCTTGTACTAATTTCGGTCATTAATGTCTAGCAGCTTTCATTTATCAAATCAATGTTAATTTGTCAGCAAGGGTGCTGAAGCTTTTGTCCTAGCTCCAACACCCGGAGAATGGTCAACCTTTTCCAAAATGGAAATCAGGTGATTCTTATTTCATGGCATCCAGCCAGCTTTGACGAGCCACATCCAAAGCATCCACACTGGCTGGGAAGTAACCCACTGATAGGATCTCTTCGTTGACATAGGCCAGGAAGAAGTTGATGAAGGCAGCGACCTGTGGCTTAGCCTGCATGATGGCTGCATCCGAGTAGATGAAGAGTGGTCGTGCCAACGGGTATTCACCGCTCTCCGCAGTCACCTCGGTTGGTTGAACCCCATCCACTGAGATCGCCTTCAGGTCGCCCCGGTTCTCATTGTAGTAGGCATATCCAAAGTAACCAATGGCATACGGTGAGCCTTCCACTCCCTGCACGAGCACGTTATCGTCCTCGGAGAACTGGATGTTCTCAGCGTTCAGGATCGAGTTCTCCCCGGCGGTCAGGTCGGGTTTACCTTCAGCATCAGGGTACAACGGTCCCATGACCATCTCCACAAAGTAGTCGAAGGTGCCGGAGTCGGTCCCGGGGCTGAAGCGCAGGATGTCCTCGCTCGGCCATTCGGAGCGTACATCCGACCATTTATTGACCTCACTCGAAAAGATCTTACCCAGCTCTTCGATGGTGACATCAGTCAGGAAGGCGTTCTCACTACTTACAACAATCGCAAGGGCATCGGTGCCAACGCGGAACTCGACCGGGGTGCGACCAATGGCTATGCAACTATCCACTTCAGAGTCCTTGATCTTGCGGGAGGCGTTGGCGATGTCGGTCTCACCAGTCTTGCAGAAACGCTCAAAGCCAGCTCCTGAACCGATGCTATCAATGGTGATGTTACCGGCAAAGCCCTCATCTTTGAAACGATCAGCCATCACTTCAGCTAATGGAAAAACTGTGGATGAGCCGGCGGCAATGATATCGCCTGATACATTAGCCGGGTCAACCTCAGGCAGCATGACCGCAGATCCAGTGGTTGATTCAACCAAGGGAGCTTCAGTAGGTTTAGCTGTTGGGGCTTTGGTGGATTCAGCAGCAGGTTTTGTCGGTGCAACTGTGGGAACTGCTGCTTCGGTGGTGGCGCTGGCGCATGCGCTGAGCAGCAGAGCCATGGTGGTGATCATTGCAAAAAACAAATATTTTTTTCCTAACATTTCTTATTCCTTAGTAATTTTTTTTGTTTTATTTATCATTCTCCAAGGATACTATGGGTGTTTTAACATTTGAGCAAGGATCGGTTAAGAAAAGGCAATTATATTGTTATCATATTGTTAACAACCAACATCCCATCCTGAATTATTTCTATGAAAAGGTTTTATTTATTCCAGAGGACAGAAAAAATAATAAGCCCGCAGGTTGACCTGCGGGCTAAGTGAATTTATCGCTGGTTATATCACTGGGATGCTAAAATAAAAATTGCTGCCTTTGCCCACTTCACTCTCCGCCCAAATCTTACCCTTGTGAGCCTCGACCAGGTGGCGGGCTATTGCCAGGCCTAAGCCAGTCCCGCTTGTGGCACGTGAACGGTCGACTTTGTAGAAACGCTCAAAGATGCGTGAAAGGTCCTCGGGGGCGATGCCGATGCCGGTATCCATCACGCTGAAAAGAACCTCTTTTTCCTGGCTTTCCGCACGCACGATCACCCGCCCACCAGCAGGAGTGAATTTGATAGCATTGTGGAGTAAATTGACCACCACCTGTTGCACCCGGGTGGCATCTGCCAGCACAGGGGGTAAATCGTCCGGGCACTCCACGGTTAAAGCCAGTCCAGAACGCTCAGCCTGTAAACGCAGGCGTTCATATGCTGGATTAACAATATCAATAGGGCGGGTAGGAGCTAGATGGAGAGGAACACGCCCTGATTCAATGCGTGAAAGCTCTAGCAGCTCATTGACCATCAGGCTGAGTGAATCAACCTCTGTTTCCATCTGTTCCAAGAATCTATGTGCTGCGGGTGGATCCTCGAGTGCGCCTCCTTGAAGGGTTTCAGTGAGAGCTTTCAGGGCTGCCAGCGGTGTACGCAGCTCATGTGACACATTACTGATAAAGTCACGCCGCATGGTTTCAATTTGCCTTTGACGGGTGATATCCTGAAACAGCAACAGGGTGGAGCCGGAAATTACCGGGCTAAGGGAGGTGGCGATCCCCAGCAATGACAATCGATTGCTTACTTCAAAATCAGCGCTTTGAGTTTCGCCTGAATCACGACAACGTTGCCACATTTCAACTGGTTGGTGGTGGTGTACTACTTGAATTAATGGTTTTTTGATTGCGTCCAATTGAGTTATCGAGAACATCTTCTCCGCGGCTGGATTAACCAGCTGAACGTCCCCCAGTGCATCCACAATCAGGAGACCATCGGTCATTTTTTGTAACACCGCTTCCAAGGTGGCACGTTCTGTCTCAAGGTCATTGATCTTCTCACCTAATCGAACTGACATGACATTAAATACATTGGTAAGCTGGTTTATTTCATCCTTGTCAGGCGGGATGATCTGCTCTGCTGGATTGGTGGAAGCCATCTGCCATGCAGAATGGGTAAGCACACGCAATGGTTGCGTGATCCGGCCAGCAATAAGAACCGCCAGCAATATAGCAAGGAGTGTCACCAGCCCGGTAGTAGCGATCAAAATACGCTGAAGATTGGCGATATTAGCTTGAACATTATTCAGAGGCAATGATATGCGAACAATACCCAGGTTTTTCTGTTCGTCCATAACTTTGACGGCAGTATAAAGCATCGGAAAACCAAGTGTCTTACTGAACCGGCTGCTATGGCCTACACCATTCGCCAATGCCTGAATCACCTCTGTGCGATCGCTGTGATTGGTCATCTGGGAACGATCTTCTTCTGATTCTCCCCAGACTGTGCCGTCGGGAGCAATGATCGTCACGCGTGCGTTCAGGATGGAAGCCCAATGCCTGGCTTGTGGATCAAGATTCGGGTTTTCTCCGATGGATCCCAGAACCGGTGTGATGATGTCCCCGATCATACGGGCTTCATCAGCCAGCTTCTGTTCCAGGTCGTTGATATATGTTTGCCGGACAAAGTTAGAGAGATATGCTCCTAACCCGAGCATGGTGACCAGGATCAAGGTGATGTAAGGTAGGCTGATGCGCCAGCGGATGGATTTAAACATAGATCATTACCCCTCAAAACGATACCCAATACCATGCACGGTAACAATCCGCTTGGGTTTGGTTGGATCTGTTTCGATCCTTACTCGCAACCAATGTACATGCACATCCACGGTGCGGGTGCCCCCGCTGAATTCCCAGCCCCACACACGTTCCAGCAGGAATTGACGAGACAATGCTTGCCTGGGATGCTGTGCCATGAATAAAAGTAAGTCAAATTCCTTCGGTTTTACAGCTTGAGGTATCCCATCCAATAAAACTTCGCGCCTGGTAAGGTTTATAGTCAGGTTGTCAAAGGTGAGTACATCCTGGGAGGTAATTTCTTGTTGCGAACTGACTTCCTGGCGGATAAGACGATCGCGGCGCAGGTGAGCTTTCACCCGCGCCATTAATTCCCGCATACTGAATGGCTTGGTGATGTAATCGTCCGCTCCGATTTCCAATCCAATCACCCGGTCAATTTCGTCATCGCGGGCAGTAAGGATAAGGATGGGTATATTCATCTCCTGGCGCAGGATGCGACAGACCTCAAAACCGTCCATCCCAGGCAGCATCAGGTCAAGCAGTACCAGGTCGGGATGGATATTCCGGGCTGCCTCCAAGGCAGCCAAGCCATCGCCCACCGCCTGGACAGTGTATTCCTGCCGTGAGAGGTTATATGCCAGGGTTTCGCGTAATGAAGTATCGTCTTCTACAACCAGTATATTCGGCATCCTATTTCGTCCCTGTTCTCCTAGACCAGGCAAATTCTGAATGCATAGTATACAATACAACCTGGCGCTTGTTTTACGAATTCCAGTATTTTAAAAGCCGAACGGAGACCACAGGGGAATCCTAGCCAGAAGCTGCCAGTGCAGTGATGATATTCTCACACCCTCCCTGGTGCAGATAGCCGGCATGGTCAGCGACGTTCTCAAATTTCCTACCCACGATTTTCACGCACTCAAACTCGTAATCGGTAGCTACCAGGAATTTATCGACTGCAGACTGGGCAGTGGGATTCTCAAGGCCAGGCTTTCCACCCCTTTGCCTGCTATCGTTCATTCCGATGATCCATATCGCAGCCCCCAGAGCCCCACAGGCGCTTCCACTTAATCCAATCCCACCAGCAAGCCCGGCAGCCATGACCGCATGCAGGTCGGTTGCACCCATTTTGCGTGCCAGGACCGAGGCACAGCTCACCGGAGGAGGAAGTGCATCGGGATGTGTTTCAGATAAAGTGAGGTTGATCTCATCGAATGCGACGCGGGCAAAATTAGCCGTCATGCTAAAGCACACAATCGGCCCACCTTTCAAGAAAAATTTCAATACCTGGGCGGGAAGATCGTCCTTTGAGGATCCCCGCCAATGCATCTCGGTGAGCTCTGAGCAATCGATATGCTTATTACGCGCCTGGAAAGCCTGGATGAGTTTTTGCGTGGTTTGCACAGCAGCAGTTTCTGCCTGAGTGCCTGTACCCAAAAGTTGATGAGCTTGTGCCCCGGCAGCTAAGGCTGCACCCCATAACATGCCGCATTGGTAGCCATACTGCAGGAGCCCACCCGCCAAAGGTCCTACTGCACCCTCCTCGAGCTTTAATGGGTGATCGAATGAGCTGTCCACGACGCCCATGACCGCCTCTGATCAGGTTCCCTCTTTTAGAAATTTGCGTATTGTTCCCAGCGAGGAAATGGTGGGTCTTTTTGTATCTGTCATCGTTAATGCTCCTGCAGAATGGCTTTATTACTGATCCTTACGACCGTGGTCGATGGTTATGACCACATTCCCTTTTTTGTGCCCTTTTTCAACGTACCGGTGAGCCTCAGCAACTTGTTCCAGGGGGTAGGTCCTGTCGATGACAGCTTTGATCCTGCCTGCTTCGATCAATTCCTTGAGGAAGTCCAAATCTCCTGGCTCGAGCCTGGCTGATGAGTTTACTGAAAGAAATTTTCCTTTAGGGCTCAAAATACTTTTACAGCTTGAGGCAGAGATTTTTCCGACTGCGTCAAAAATGAGATCATATCTCTCCCCACTTCTAGAAAAATCCTCCCTGGAATAATCTATGACCTTCTCGGCACCCAGCGATTTCACCATTTCTATATTCGTGGCACTGCAAACCCCGGTGACCGCTGCCCCATAATACCTGGCAAGTTGGACGGCATAGGTGCCCACACTCCCGGAAGCTCCATAGATCAAGACTTTTTGATCCATTTGGATATCCGCCTTGCGAAGGAAACCCAATGCAGTCAACCCCCCACATGGGACGGCTGCTGCTTCCTGGAAGGTCATGTTGACCGGTTTGATCGCCACCAACCCCACCTTCTCGATCGACCCTGATTCAGGCATACATTTATACTGAGCATATGCCCCAAAACCAAAACCAGCAAAGGCAAAAACCTGTTCCCCTTGGGTAAACCGTGTGACCTCTTTGCCTACTGCTTCAATTTCACCGGCCAGCTCCAGGCCCAGGATGGTGACCTTTTTCGGCCGCAGGAGGCCATTGTATAACCTGGCAGCGAATGGGTCAGGCTTGCGCATGCGCCAATCGCCTGCGGTGACGGTGGTGGCATGGATTTTGACTAATAGCTCATTTTCTTTAGGAACAGGTTTTACCACCTCCACAAGCTCGAGGACTTCCGGTGAGCCATATTTTTGATAAACAACAGCTTTCATCCGAATCTCCTATTTATTAAAACATATCAGGATAAGCTCTCAGCATCTCTCTGTGTGGATGTGTCTCATCACTAACTTCATTCAGCCACTCCTGGATGCTCCATTGTTATCACCACTTTCCCTCGGGCGTGTCCTGTACCCTGATAGCGCATCGCTTCAGCAATCTCTTTCAATGTGTAACACCTGTCGATAACTGGTTTTACTTCACCTGCCTCAATCAGCTCTTTCAAAAATACCAGGTCCTTCTGGCTTTGTTTCGCCGATAAATTTCCTAGTTTCCTGCCACCTTTTTCTGACATCCCTTGTCCCAGGAGTATTACCTGGAAGATCTGAGCTACGGAACCTCCAGCCATGACATAAATGCCCTGGGGTGTTAAGCAGCGCTTATAAGCTGAAATCGGATGATATCCGTTCACAGCAAGGATCAGATCATATTGCTGCCCACTTTTTGTGAAGTCTTCTTGAGTATAGTCAATGACATGATCTGCCCCAATTGAGCGTGCCTGGTCTAAATTCCTGGAACTGCAAACGGCAGTGACTTCAGCACCGAAGGTCTTGGCGATCTGCACCGCATATGTACCTACCCCACCTGAGGCTCCATTGATCAAGACCTTCTGCCCCGGATGAAGTTGCCCCTCATCGCGCAGACCCTGCAGGGCGGTAATGGCTGCCATGGGAATTGCAGCGGCCTGCTCAAATGAAAGATTAATCGGTTTCAGTGCCAACGGTTTTTCGTCAACAGCTACATACTCAGAAAAACCACCATAACGCCTTCCAGCAATATCACCATAGACTTCATCCCCTGGCTTGAACTGTTTAACATTTCCACCGACCGCTTCGACCCGACCAGCAATGTCGGCACCAATCACTGTATTTTTTGGCTTGATCAGCCCACCACCCATCAGACGAACCAGGAATATATCCGCGGTCAGGAGATGCCAGTCATAAGCGTTGATTGAAGCAGCATGAACTTTTACCAATACTTCATCATCCCGAGGGTTCGGCATATCGATATCAACAAGCTCAATAACATCGGGTGAGCCATATTTATGATGTATGGCAGCCTTCATAAAAATACCTCCTAGAATGCCTCGAAAAAATCAATTATATATAAATTTACGAGTATTCATCCTTGATGGGGGCAAATCCGATAAGGGTATGGTGATGATGAACCCTGGTTGGTCACCCGATCTTTCAAGGGCATTACGTATGAATCATCGTCAACATTAATGCGAAGCGGTGTTCGCATGAAGCGACTTCGAAGATTTCAATCAACGAAGCTCTGGTTGAAGAAATCGGCAATCTTCGGGTAGAGGGTTTCCTGGTTGGCCGGTTTCCCAATCCCATGCCCCTCATCATCAAACACCAATAACTGGTAAGGGATCTCATTCTTCTCCAGGCGTTCCCTTACCTGGCGCACATTTTCCGGGGATACATTTGGATCCAGCGCCCCCTGGACGATGAGCAATTTCCCGCGAATGCCCTGGACAAAATTGATCGGGGAGCGCTCATAGTAGCGTTCAGGGACCTGATCGGGACGTCCACCCATCATTTCTTCGCTTAGTGGGCGTATGTCGGGGCGGGTGGTATTGTAATCCACCACCAGGTCGGTCATGCCACAGATGGGGACTGATGCCCCAATGACCTGTGGAGGATAGTGGGTGATCAGGAACCATGCGCTGTAGCCTCCATAGGAGGTACCCGTCACGCCAATTTTCCCTGGCTCTGCCAGACCTGACTGGATCAGTGCCTGGGCTCCGCTTGCGATGTCCACCTGCTCGCGCCCTCCCCAGCCGTCCTCCTTGATAGAAAGGCGGTATTTTAACCCAAAGCCGGTGCTGCCACGGTAATTCACATCCAGCACGTTGAATCCACGTGAGGCATAATACTGGAGCTGGGGGTTGAGGCGGTTCTCACTGTGCCAGTTGGGACCGCCATGAACATAAACAATGGCTCGTTTCTGGTTGGGTTTCGCCGTGTACAACCATCCCTGGATCTCCATTCCATCACCTGATTTCCAGCGAAAATCCTCAGCGGGCGCTAGCTGCCCGGGGGTAAGCCTGGTATGCTCCCATACGCTGGTGAGGGAGCCGAGCTCTGCCTGGCTTTTTGCTTGCATGGACAGACGTACCAGCTCTGTAGGACTAGTCGAGGAATAAAACAGGGCGATCCAGGTGCCATCCTGTGCCTGGCCAATGGGTAGAAGGTTGCCCGGCAGAGGTGGAAAGGGGGTTTCCTTTCCAGTGGTTATATCCAGATAGGTGGGCATGTGATTGGTATCCTTCATCTCATCAACCACCACCAGACCATCCCGGGTGACCCACTCACTCTCGATCACCCGCTGTGGATCATCGATGAGCCAGCGTAAGCTATTGGTTGGCCAATGATAAACACCCAAACTAAAGTGCTCCTGCGGTCCCACACCGGTAGATTCGCTCAGGAAAATAATGTGCTCGCCATCCGGGTGCCAATCGGCAAATACCTTTACCCCCTCACCAAAGTTGAGGATTTCCCGGTCCTGCATGCCATCCACATCCACGAGCCAAACCTGTCTTCCGGAGGGATTCGTTCCTCGCCGGGTGTAGATCAGGTGTGTCCCGGGTTTGTTCAACTCCGGTACCGTCCAATTAGGGATCGAAGGCCTGGCAATCGGAACGCGCTCACCATTGGTCAGGTCATGGCGGTAGATCCAGGTAGGCTCGATCACCTGCCCGGTCTCAAAGTCGAAATTCGCGCCATAGAACAGGTACCTGCCATTTGGATGGAGCATTCCACCCCGAATAAAGTAGGGTGGACGATCCTCCGTCAAGGGCTGCATCAGTAGAGGTGTGTTGATCTCCACGCGGAACAGACGAGCAAATTCATCTCCATCATGGTCCTCGGTGACGATTACAGCTTGTGAATCAGGCGTCCAACTTACGAACTCAGTGAATTCAGGCGTGTGGGTAAGAGGAACAGGTGGCTGTGAACCATCGGTTGGTACCAGGAAGACATCCATATTTTCATGCTTGCGGTACCAGGTGAATGCCACCCAGCGCTTGTCCGGTGAAATTTTACCTTCCAAAACAGTCGGCAGGGTCATCAATTGGTGTAGAAATGTGTCTTGATTCATCCACTTTATCTCCTACTTACAGCCTGAATTTATCCAGCTAATTTTCCCGGAAGCTGGGTGGCGGGTTTCTCACCATGCGCGTAGATATAGAAAATTGATTTCCCTAACCTTATTTGTGGATCATCCAACAGATAGGTATAGCCGACCTCATGGGATGAGGTATAGTCTGATGCATATCGATCCTGCCAAACTTTTCGAAGCGTTGAGGTTATGTCTTGAACCTGGATGTTGACCAGCCCAGCCTCAGCCATCCATCTGCGAAAGTCTTTCGGCGTTGCATCACAGAGATAATCCAACCCAATCGCGGTAAGCTCCCGGCACACTGCGGGTGGAAGAGGTTTGGTCACAATCACATCGGTCAGCAGCAATTTCCCGCCCGGTTTTAGGAGGCGGGCCATCTTGGATTGGCTTATCTTTGTTGGAGCCACAGTCGGATACACGATAAATTCGCTGACCAGGGCATCAAAACTCGAATCCGGTAATGAAATATCCTCCTTTTCGGCAGGTAAGAACCTGGCTACCTGTTCCAATCCCATCTCGTGGAGGGAGCGACGCGCCTGCTCAAGCGATTCTGGATCCAGCTCCAGGCCGGTCACATTGCCCTGTTCCATCATCTCGCCGAGCCAGAATACCACTTCACCGGTGCCACTGCACAACACCAGAATTTCCTTACCATCCACGGGTGCCAGATCAAAAGATATCTGTTCCAGGATGGGCAAGAGCTGGTTAATCTCACTTCGACTCCATTTCATCACTGCCTCCATTCACCTGTTGAACTGTAATCCCCATGCGTTGCATATCTCTCATCAAGCGGTTGGGCTCAACGATATGCGCCTGAAACCATAAACCTGGCCATGCTATTGTCCCATCCAGGTATTGCAGCAGGCAGGCGGCTACCGGGATGGCGGTGAACAGATATCCGTCCGGATGAGCTATGGCAATATTTATTGATTTGGGTTGGCCGTCCTTGTGACCGGTGGCCTCCACTTTTAACAGGGTACCATAAGGTGGTTTCGAAAATGTATTCAAACCCCAACGCATCCACCTGGCCATTGGTTTTAAGGCTGCATGAGGCGCAAGCTTCATGGCAACCAGCGTAAGGGGCATGATGAGCCAATCCACGACCCAATTGAAGCTGCCCACGTAAAAGCCAGTCTCCATTAAAGTCGGGTACATTTGCGGAAGGAGGCGCATCTCTTCTAACAGCATGGGAGCGCAATACTGCTTCCCAAATACTTCACCAAAATCCATGGAAATGTAATCCGACATGCCCAGCATATTTGCTTTTTTCCACTGCCCATTTTTGAAAGACATCATCTGATAGTCATTCATCAATTCCACCAGCTCGTAAATCGTGGAATCTTCAACTTGCAGGCTTTTCCAATCCTCCTTGATCACACTTCCCACCCTGGCACTTACCAGCTGATCAAAGAACTGGGCAACATAGCGCACCAAGAATGCCGGCAACCCGGGATGGAAACCCCCATCCGTGATGAAACAACAGCCTGCTTCCCGGATTTTATCCGCCATGGATTGGAGCAGAACGAGCTTATGGGACGAAATTTGGATATCCAGGTAGCCAATCCTGGCTTCCAGCGCAGCCTGGGCAACCTGAGGGGCATATTGCGTGGTCGAAGAGGCGACAACCACAAAATCGACCCCGGTGAAGGCTGGTTTCAGCGTATCAAGTTTGGCGGCATCCGCATAAGCAGCACGTACCCTGTTCCCTTCAACAGCATGGTTTAGCTCTTCGGCGAAAGACCTAGCCTTTTCGAGATTGCGTCCTGCAATGACAAGCTTTGCATCTGATTCCTGTACAAGCAGGCCTGCTAACGGCCTGCCCGTATTCCCATACCCGCCCAGGATCAAAATGGTTTTTGCCTCCACCATGCCTCCTTTTTTTTACCCGGATGATCCATCCTGACTACTGATCAATAATCCATAACGCTTCAATACTTTTATTACCTGGATGGTTGCCCCCACCGCAGAGCCTTCGCCGTCTTCGGATGCCCAGCTTCCATCCGCTTTCTGGCGATGAAATAATTGATCCAAACAAGTTTCGATGAACGGGTGTTTTTTCGGCAGGCCTCCCCTGCTTAAACAATCCAATGCCCAGGCAATCTGGCTGTCATCCCATTCGGACAAAGGTATGCTCGCCAAAGATTGAATCCCCAAGCTGGCCATTTTAGTATAGCGATCTCCGGCCATCAGGAAAACCCCGCTTGCGATCCAGGTGTTATGCAGATAACCATACACCCTACCCGATGGTTCCTGGTGCCTGAGTAAAAAATGGATGGCTTTACGAAAAGCAGGTGTGGCTTGATAACCACCAACCGCCAACCAATAAGCAGCGTATGCTGACAGGTATAACCTGGTTTTCAAGTCACCTGGCTGCATCCAGGGTGGAAGGTCAAATTGGACAATTTGTTGATCTTCATCCCAACCTCCATCCTCCATCTGCTTTGCCAACAGGTAGGTATACGCCATTTCGGCGGTGGTAGAGGACAATAAATCCAACTCCTCCATCCACCACATGGCAACGGTGGTTTCATTGATCGTGCTGATATTCCCTTGAATCATCCCAAACGGAAATCCTCCGTCTGAGTTTTGAAGCTGAATGAAATCCAAGACTGCATCCTGGCTGGGGTTGGTACCATTAAGGATGATGCTGATCCGATCTTTTTCAAGGATGGAACCGTTCTCGCCGATAAATGTTATGGATTTAAGAATATCGACCATAAGTCCCTGTTCACCTATCCCATAAACCTGAAGCCAATATGAAGGAGAGATTCATCTCTTGTATGAATAACTTGTCTACATTGCAGTGAGACAATTTTACACCCGACCATTAAACCAATCGGATGTCTTTTGCCAATCCTCCAATTCTAAATTTTACAATTAACAGTCTCTAAGCTTGAGGGACAAAATTCTGGAGTAAAATCTAGACCTGGCAGCATGCAATACGAACATAACCAGTCCTGAGATAACACAAATCAGGGAGAAGCAGGAATTCATCGCTTAACACTATGTCATTTACTCCAACACGCGACCGGGTTGACCCGGAAAAGATCAGCACCACACCCTTACGCCGCCCGGAATGGATCAAGGTGCGTGCACCATCCGGTGAGACCTACCAGCAGCTGCAAAGTTTGATGCGCAAGAAGGCACTCCACACCGTGTGTGAAGAGGCCATGTGCCCCAATATGGGGGAATGCTGGGGATCAGGAACAGCCACTTTTTTAATGCTGGGAGATGTATGCACCCGGACATGTGGCTTCTGCGACGTAAAACGAGGCAAACCCCTTCTATTGGACTGGCGTGAGCCGGAAAGAGTTGCCCAGGCAGTGAAGGCGATGGAGTTGAAGCACGCCGTCATCACCAGTGTCAATCGAGACGATCGTCATGATGGAGGTGCACCCATCTTCGCCATGGTGATCCGGCACATCCGCAAGCTACATCCTGGATGCTCGATCGAGGTGCTGATCCCCGATTTCAAAGGCTCGCTTGAAGCATTACAGATCGTCATGGCAGCCCGACCTGAGATCCTGAATCATAACGTTGAGACGGTGCCCAGGCTGTTCAAACAGGTTCAACCCCAGGACCGCTTTGAATGGGCAGCTGCCACGCTGAGCAATGCAAAGAAGTTGGACCCCGAGGTATTAACCAAGTCAGGCATCATGGTCGGCTTGGGAGAGACCATGGATGAGATCAAAGAGGTGATGCGCTACCAGCGCAGCTGGGGAGTGGATATCCTGACGGTGGGGCAGTATCTTCAGCCCAGCAAAAAGCACCTTCCGATTGATCGTTACTACACCCTGGAGGAATTTACTGAAATCAAGGAGTTCGGTTTGAGCATCGGTTTCAGGTGGGTCGAGAGTGGACCACTGGTACGGTCCTCATACCATGCTGCCGAGCAAGTGCGGGAGCTGAGCATCGTACACCGAAAATTGTACGGGTAAAATCCCGGAGTTTACGATCAGCAAGACGATCACTCCCATGATCAAGCCAAGGACCATCCCAGCGAGAACATCAGATAGGTAGTGAACCCCCATCGCAACGCGAGCCAGGCCAACAAGTGGTGCCCAAAAAAGAAGGATCAGCCCCAGCCAGAGGGGGCCAATCCCAAGGACCACGGTAGCCAGCATCATTGACCTGACAGCATGGCCGGAGGGGAACGAATGCGGATCGGTGCTGCGGTAAAACTTTCCCCACTCTCCTTCCGGCCGTTTACGCCTTACAGAGACCTTTACAATAAAGACCACTACAGCGGTTAGCAGGATGGAAAAGACCATAATTGCTGCCCTGGCTTTCCAATAATCCTTTCCCAACCAGTACAGTAATCCCAATCCTATCAACCAAAACCAAGAATCACCTGAATGTGCTAAAACCGCTGCCATTGTACGCAGCGGTCCAGGTTTCTCAGCAATGCGAATCTTTTTTGTTAAGCGTGCATCCAGCTCGATCAATGCTTCACCCGTTCAGCCAGGTCCGCCCTTATCATCTCCAGCTGGTGGGGTTTGTCCACATCCATGCCTACTTCTGCATACGGGCAGACGATGGCTGTCCCGGTCATGTGTAAGCGAGCGGCTACATTCTTCACAGCCTGATCCAAGGTGAACCTGCGGAGGACCATCATTAACAGCGTGTCATAACCGATGATGGCAGCCTGTTTGATGGGATTCTTTCGCGTGGCAACCAATCTCTCCCAAATTTCTGTGTTCGCTGAAGCGACGGATGTTTTCACCACATTCATATCGCCACCACAGACCTCCATATCCTTCAACCTGGTAAATGTCCGTTTGGAAGTAGGGTAGCGAGCCTCGATCACTTCACGTTTCACCACGGTGTAGCATAAATCCACATCAGATTGCAGACAAGTATTAATTTCCCAATCCACCATTTCGGAGGTGATTCCAGGAATATCAGATGATACCAAGAGCGCCCGGGTTGTGGATGGGTTGATCTGTACGACTTTATTAATGCCGGCTAACAAATTCTCGATCATGCTATTACAATTAGGAATAAAGTATAAAGGCTTCGTGCAAGTCACCCCACTTTCCTCAGCCAGGCCTATCAAGACAACATTTTCAACCTGCTTTGCGCCACTCAATGCATCCAAAACCCACTGGACCATAGGCTTCCCGCCAATATCCAGCAGTGCCTTGGGTTTGCCTTGTGTGTGTGGGTATAAAGGTTCATCCGGTTTTGGGATTCCTCCTGCGGTCACCACTGCGTCCATCATTCACCTCCGAACTTAGAAACCCAAAGAGAACTCAATTCAATGTCTGCAGCTGGGGTTGAATTCCAAGCTGGTCCAGCATCTGGTTCAGCTCGTCATGGGTCAGCTTGCGCCCTTTACCAGCTGCAGCAATCAACGCGGCTTCCATCATATTGGTACCAAATGACCGCCCCTCCAAAACAGGTGTGGAAGTGACGAGGTATTTTATCCCCACGTGGCGGAATAGCTCTACGTCCTCAGGGGTGGTAGTATTGGTAGCGACAATTTTTCCATCCAGCCTTCCAGGCATATGACGCTTAATATAATGACAGTCTCCAGCCAGCACTTTAGCCCATTGATAATACTTCTCCCACTTGGGGATACTTTTTTCCTGCTTCTCACCGGTTGGATATACCCATTCAAAAGGTAATCTCCCAGCAATGGGCATCATGATGGCAGCTAAACTCTTCAATGTTGAGGAGCTGTGAATTGGAAAAGGCAACCCCAAGGTAAACATCAGATCACCAAACACACATTCGTAACCACCATCCAGAAAAGACTTGGTCATCCCCCAACGATCGACCCCAACGGTAACCAGAACCTTTTTCTCGGTAATGTAACTGCCGATATTCGCTTCAATGAAAGGCACAATGCGGTTTTCCAGTGTGTTCTTTAAACCGACCCCATCCACGACAGGCGTCTGCTTGATATATTGCACCATTGGCTGCACTGAATACAGTGGATACCATTTCTTATCCACCATCACGCCTAGGTCAGCACCACCCACACCAAAAGCATCCACCTTGCCATCTAATTCTTTATATAACTGGGCAGCTTTTTCCATTGAGCCGTCGGTTCCGATGCGTTCAATACGCACCTTTTCACCGAACAAATCAATTTCAACGGCCTTGTCACGTTTCGATGAACCAATGCTTATGCTGACTGCACGCTTCATACCACACATCTCCAGACAACAAAATTGTATGATAAATCGATAGAAGTATACTACCCAACTAAAAAGGTATAACCCCTTAGTTTAAGCAAAGATACCTAGTAAGAAACACAGGTGATAGGAAAGTCTGGCTGGTTTTAGTCATATTCTCAACCGGTTAGTAAGGATACTACCTTTGGCATTCTGCCTGAAAAGGTTATAATCCAATCATCTGCCGGATGAGAGTTTTAAGCAACGACAGTGTCAAAATAATGCTCATGGAGGCAAAAACCGTGGTACTTCCCAGGCATGCGTATTTCCAAGGCAGGATCGTTCCCTATTCTGAAGCAAAAATTGGTGTGCTTACCCATGCGCTTAATTACGGCACCGCTGCATTTGGAGGGGTGCGTGCTTATTGGAATGATGATCTGAAGCAGTTATTCATTTTCCGGGCTGCTGATCATTATCGGAGATTCCTCAATTCGGCCAAACTATTGTGTATGCAGCTTGACCAGACTGCTGAAAGCCTGACACAATTAACCGTCGACTTGCTGAGGGTGGATAATTATCATCAAGATATCTACATACGCCCCCTGGCTTACAAATCCGACGAGATCATTGGGGTGAAATTGCATGGCTTACACGAAGAGCTATCGATATGTGCCATCCCATTTGAGCGCTATTTGGATGATGATACCAATGCCCATGTCACCATCTCTTCATGGCGGCGGGTGGATGACAATATCATCCCTGCCCGAGGGAAAATCGCTGGGGCGTATGCCAACTCTGCATTCATCAAAACAGACGCTGTCAGGGCTGGGTTTGATGAAGCCCTGGTTCTTACCCAGGAAGGACACATATCGGAAGGAAGTGCAATGAATTTCTTTATGGTTCGGGATGGCAGCCTGGTGACACCTCCCATAACCGAAAATATCCTCGAAGGTATTACCCGCCGCAGTGTGATCGAGCTGGCACGGGAAGAATTAAATCTTACTATCGTGGAACGGCAGGTCGATCGCACCGAAGTCTATCTTTGTGATGAGCTATTCCTCACC
Organism: uncultured Chloroflexia bacterium; assembly: GCA_963822175.1. GTDB lineage: Bacteria > Chloroflexota > Anaerolineae > Anaerolineales > UBA4823 > FEB-25. Next base: position 33,825 of record CAWGGJ010000012.1, read on the forward strand.
GGCACGGCAGCACAAATTACTGCCGTCACGCGTGTTGACCATCGCCTTGTGGCTGATGGCAAGATGGGACCGATAACAACCCACTTGTACCATCTTTTCCAGGATATTTTACGTGGGCGGGTCGATAAATATCAGAAATGGCTGACACCGGTATACTAGATGTAGGCAATTGCATCACTGAGTGTTGCTAGTGATCTAATCACTAATAATTTTTATAAATAACAGCGGGATAATGAGTGAATTGAACTCACTGTTTTTTTAATCCAGAGGGATTATTTCGCCCAGAGGTTCCTTGCCTTCGTTGAGAAACAATAATCCAACGGTAGAAGGGTCGCTTCTTGGCCAGGGATAACTCGTCGATCCTGGATTGAAGAATAATTTCCCTTCTAAATGGAAATTGCATGGAACATGCAAATGCCCGAACACGATCACATCAACTCCGGGAAAAGTATGCAATAAGCGCTTGATGTACTTCTCCACGCGCTTACCACGCACCTTTTGTTGCGCCTTATCAACGATATACCTGCTGAAAGTTCCATGTCCATGTACCAGACCAATTGACACACCATTAAAGTTCAACTGAAGGCGAAGCGGAAGGTTGCGGAGATAAAAAATATCCCGGTTACCCTGCACAGCATGGACAGGAGCTAATTGCTCCAGCTCTTTCAACACACCTGAGGTGGAAACATCACCGGTGTGCAGAATGGCATCCACCTTAGCTTGCTGAAAAATCTCAAATATACGCGGGTTTAATTGCGGCACCCGATCAGGGATGTGGGTATCCCCGAGCACACCCAGAGTGGTCATGAAATCGGCCATACATCGGATGGTTGCCTGGGGAATAATGCACTTAACAAGACGTGGAACTCATCCCGGCTGGTCCAGCAATCCACAAAGCTGGTTTTTAACATTTCCAGGGAACGATAGCCAAACAAGAGCTGCAGGAAAGTGTGTGGTGGGAAGCCAGCATCGCCTGCATGACCGTACGGCATGGGTTTCCAGGCTTCGATGGTAGATAGCTTCCCTTTTTCTATCACCAGGCGTAACCCATCCCGGTAAAACGTCATTTTAATCTCACCTGAGTATCCAGAAATACTTGACTCGTCCAGTCTTTTTTCGAGAGCAGGTTTGATCAGCTGCAGGAAGGCGGGAATATCAACCACGCGCAAATACCAGGCATATGGTTTGCGCACACGGGGCAGGCTATCAGGTATCACGTTATAAACAGGGTGCTCTTCTCCCAACCAAAAGCCAAACGCACCAAAAGGCTTCTTCTCTCCATGTTCGGGAGCGAACATGTTGTAGGTATTCTCAAGGTAGCGAATTACAGATGGGGTGATCTCATGCCAGGAAAAACCAGGGACGATCTCATACCTTGTAAGAACCATGAAATCCCCCCAAGTGAAGGGGGGATGGTTAATGAAACCTACCCTCTCGGCAGTATTTGTCTCAATGATGCCTGTCATCACCCGCTGGACATTGGTAGCGCTTTTTCCGGTCAGCTCGTCCTTCCAGATTTCATCATCGCGATTGCATGCAACCAGCGATCGTTGGCAGCCCAGGGTATATAACCCAGACAGGAATGGAATATCTGATTCGACCGCAGGACGGATCCTGTACGCGTCTGATTCGTTTTCCTTCAGCCTTGGAACGTGGGTGGGAAACCCTGCGCGACCTCCACCCAGGTTCATCGCCATTTCATAACCAAAAAGACGGTAATAGTATGGGATGCCAGTGATTACCTGAACCGAATCACCTTCCTCGGCACTCCACTGGTGGATCACATCGAATTGATTTCGCACCAGACCGCGATTGCGGTATTCCGGCAGGGTGCCCACCAACTCAGGACGCCCCACTTTGAAGGGGATGCCCGCATACGTCCATGTTTGAGGGATCAGGTTCATCGCCGAGACGATCTGCCCTTTGTTCACATCCTCCACGATGGTGAAATCGCTGGTCCTGAATGTTGGGTGGTGTTTTAACATCAAGTCCCGAGTCCATGCACTCACACGGTCATCAGGTTTGTCAGGCCCTTCATCTGAATGAACCCTTGCATTGAAATCTGCCAGGGCTTCAGCATCGTCTACCCTCGAACGTCGAAGGATCAATCCATCACCGAGGTCAATGGGTAGCTTGCCAGTATTGGTGGGTGATGTTGTCATGGAGCTCTCCTTATCCGTGCCTCTCCGGCAGGTCAAGTCTATCACCAACCGGGCTCAAATGACAACCCGCTAGGATTTCTTTAGTTTATCCAAATACTTCTTTCGAAACTTAGATACCTTGGGAGCGATCACCGCCATGCAATACCCCTGGTAGGGGTTACGTTTGAAGTACTCCTGGTGGTACTCTTCAGCCGGGTAAAAGGTATCAATTGGGGTGAGTTCGGTCACAATCGGCTTAGCCCAGACTTTTTCATTCTCCATTTGATGGATGACCTGTTCAGCAATGGCCTTCTGTTCCGGGTTGTGGTAAAAGATGGCAGATCGGTATTGGGTGCCCACATCCGCTCCCTGGCGGTTCAGGGTGGTCGGGTCGTGGATGGTGAAAAACACCTCCAGGAGCTCACGGTAGCTGATCAGCCCTGGGTCAAAAGTCACCTGGACCACCTCGGCATGCCCTGTTTCTCCTGTACATACCGCTTTGTAGGAGGGATTGCTCACCTGCCCTCCGGAATATCCCGACACAACATCCAGCACCCCCTTTAGTTCATCATAAACCGCTTCAAGACACCAGAAGCAGCCTCCTGCAAGTGTAACCACTTCATAAGAATTTTGATCCTTCTTCATATATCATCACCTATAGAATATTTGGATAGATTATATCTTGTTTCTGAAAAGTAAACATTTATGGATTATTAATCTAATAATACCACTAATATTATCTACTAAGTCGTATAATAGCGAGTTAAATTCAAACTTACCAGCACATTACCATAATATGGATTTGTGCTGAGCAAGCAAGGAGGTATCCATGGAAACAAAAACACCAAACCGCCTGGTCCTTGTTGCTTTTATTCTAACAATCGTATTCGCTGGCACCAATGCCATTGCGGTGCGTTACAGTAATGTCGAGCTGTCACCTTTTTTCGGGGCAGGCATTCGGTTTTTTCTGGCCTCACTGATCCTCTTCGTTGTAGTACGGGCAATGCGCCTGCCACTGCCGCGGGGGAGAAGTCTGCAGGGGGTTTTAATTTACGGCATTTTAGGCACCGGTATAAACTACGCCTTCCTGTACTGGGCACTTGAGCACATCCAAGCAGGTCTAACCATGACTATATTGGCACTCACCCCACTGCTGACATTTATATTCGCCTGGGCTCACAAGCAGGAAGCTTTCCGGTGGAAGGCTGTGTTTGGCTCCCTGTTGGCACTAGCAGGAATTGGCGTGATCGCCTGGGATCAATTAAGTGTCAACGCGCCTTTGCTCCCAATTCTTGCCGTGGCAGCTGCAGCTGCTTGTTTTGCTGAATCGACGGTATTTATAAAAAATTACCCCAAAGCCCATCCCGTCACCACGAATGCGATCTCACTCCTTACGGGGTCTATACTTCTGTTCATATTTTCAGCAATATCAAGGGAAACACCCAGTTTGCCAACCTTACCCGCTACCTGGGGTGCCCTATTTTATTTAATCATCTTCGGTTCGGTGATCGTATTTGTGCTGTCGCTCTATGTAATTCAACACTGGACAGCTTCAGCCAGTTCTTACATATTCGTGCTCATGCCCATCGTTACCATCACATTGGGAGCCTTGCTGACAAAGGAGAGCATAACGGCACCGTTTTTACTGGGGGGTGCTTTTGTCCTATCAGGCGCATATATTGGTGGGTTAGCCAATACCGACCTGTGGAAATGTTATCTTATAGGGCTATTCGCTCGCTTTAGAACACCAGCGCCAGAATGTGAATGAGGATGACTGGATATAATTAAGTATCATTGGATAGAGGAATAGGGGGTGATAAGATACTTGACCTGCGGAGCGGGGCAAGGTAAAATCAGGGCGCTTAATATGCGGGCATAGCATAGTGGTAGTGCGGTAGCCTTCCAAGCTACTTAGACGGGTTCGATTCCCGTTGCCCGCTCAAACCCACCAGGAACGGTGGGTTTTTATTTATCTTGTACTTCCAACCTAACAATTCTGTGGCAGCTTCACCAAACCTGGATACTTTTTGTATTCAGGTTTTTTTATGAACTATTATGCTACACTACTTGTAGTAATAAAGACAACCATCAACAAGAAAATCGAAATACCGGGTAATCAATGGCGTTTTTTCTAAAAAGGACGCTTCACCGCTGGCATATCTTATTGACCCTGGCACTGGGTGTTATTCTTGCCACAGCAATGCTGGTGAGTGGCCCGTTGCTGGTGGATGCGGTGATGAATTTCGCCCTGCCTTACAAGCTGCGCGACCCCGACCCGCTGACCAACAACCTGCGTATCACCACCCATGCTGAGGTTGAGCAAAATGATTACCAGTCGCTGGATGACCAGCTACGGGCTATCTTTTCGCAACGGCTCGGCTCCCACATCGACCAGGTAAACGGTATTGGGGTCTCCGGGTGGGGATACCCCTGGGTTAACGGGCAGCTATCCAGAGACCAACGCATTGCCATCAGTTCTTATGAAAAATTTCCTGACAATATCAAACTCATAGCAGGTGGCTGGCCTTCGGGACCAGCATTGCAAAATAATGTCCTGCAGGTGGTTGTCAGCGAGGAGTTTGCCCAAGCTTATGGACTACAGGTGGGTGATCAGCTACCATTAAGCAGGACCTTGACTGAAAACAACCCATCGTATTGGCTGTCTATAGGGGGAATAGCCATCCCCACCGACCCACGATCGGCGTACTGGTTTGGGCAGTACAGCCCCATGCAAAACCAAGCTGCAGACCGGTGGACTTCCCAATTCAATGTCTTCGTTCCTGAAGAGCAGTTCCTTGCGGTTAGTGAACAGCTTTACCCTTCCCTTAGGAGAATGCTTAGCTGGAATGTTTTGATTGATCCTGCCAGCTTTCGAGTGGGTGATATCTCACCCACCCGAACCCAGATCAACCTTCTGAGAGGCGACCTGAAGGAGCTGCCAAATTCGTTCAGCATTGAAACAAAATTAGACCAGACCCTATTAAAATTCACCGCCCAGGAGAAAATTGTGCGCATCACCATGTATGTGCTCATAGCCGAAATTCTCCTACTGGCCCTGTATTACGTATCGATGATGTCATCGATCTCCACACAACTTACTGAGGGTGAGACTTCCACTTTATCCAGCCGGGGTGCATCGTATAGCCAGCTTTTTCAAATTCAAGCCTCAGATGCCTTAATAATCAGCGCGGCATCCCTGGTGATCGGGCCAATACTGGCTATGCTGATGGTGTGGTGCCTATCGAAGTACGGACCCCTGGCAGATATTGCCCTGGCTGATTGGAGCTTCTCCATGACCCCCACTGCCTGGGCTGCAGCCATGGTGAGTGTGATCGTCTGCATCCTAGGCATGGTGTTACCCATCCGGTCAGCTGCAAAACGCAGTGTGGTCGCCTATTCCCGCTCTATCAGTCGTGCGGATCGCCCTCCATGGTGGCAGAGGGTGTACCTGGATGTGTTTATCCTGGTCACCGCGCTGGTGCTGCTCTGGCGGATGAGGTTTTATGGCAGTTTGGCATCGAGCACGGGTGCTGGGCGGGTGGATTGGCTACTGATCCTATCCCCCCTGGTCCTGCTCCTGGGAACAGCCACGATCATGCTGCGCGTGTTCCCACCCGTCCTGCGGACGATATCCCGTATCACCGCACGCGGCAAGGGTATAACCACTCCCCTGGCCTTCTTGCAGACATCGCGCAGCCCGGCGCATGTCGCCCGGCTTGTGCTGCTACTCACTTTAACCATGGCAATGGGTATCCTGGCATCCGGGATCAATGCCACGCTAAATGGAAGCGAATACGAGCGCACTTTCTACGCCACCGGTAGTGACTTACGGTTGAAATTCAGTGGCCTACTGCCAATTCACGACCTCAACCGCACACCAGGGGTAAATGCCACCAGCGTGGTCTGGCGTGGGGCAGGCAGCAGCAATGTGCGCATTCACGATGTCATTCCCACATTTGACGTCCTGGCAATCGAGCCCTATTCGTTTTCACATGTCACCCGCTACCGCCCTGATTATTCCGAACAGCCAATGGGTGAACTGCTGGGCAAGCTTGCATCCGACGTTGACCCCAAGGGGGGCAACCTTATCCCACTCCCCGGAAAGCCAGGTCACCTGGGTTTATGGATCTATGATTGGACACTACAAAACCCCGCCGATCCCACTGGCGATCAACTACTGGATAACCTGATGATCAACGCCAAGCTGCAGACGGCTGATAACCAAGTGATCATGGTCAGGCTCATATCGGTCACGCCTGATACGCCCTCGGAAGACCCTCAATGGGTTTATTTTAATGCAGTTGTACCCGAGTTATCACCCGAAAGCTATCCATTATCCTTCCATTCTTTCTGGTACACGTCCTCCCGGACGCTGGAATCACAAGCGCCAATCAACCTGCTCCTGGATGACCTCTCGGTCATCGACTCTGGCAGTGGAGAAACCCACATTTTTGAGGATTTTGAGGTAATTAAGCGTATCTGGAATACAAATAGCCCAAACAGCCCGATATATTTTTCGAAATCGCTCCCCACGCACAGCGGAGATGCCAGCCTGCTGTTAATCCTTCCAATGCAGGTCAATACATCAGGCTACGCGCTCATGCCAGTCAGCACCGACAGAGATAATCCGCTTTCTGCACTATTCAGTAAAGAACTGCTCACGCTCACTGAGATAAAAGTCGGAGATACTTTTATTGGTAACATCCAGGGCAGACGAATGCCGATCAAAGTCATCGGATCGATAGAGTATTTCCCCACACTTTACGATAAACCAGGGCGTGGTTTCATGATCGTCCCCAGGGACGAGCTGCTTTATAAGATCAATATGAACGACCGGATGCCAGCCAACCCAAACGAAATCTGGATCGATACCCAGGATGAACAAATTTCCAACCAGATCCAGGGCGGTTTTTCCAACGCCCTCCAGGTCTGGGAATTTGGCACCGAGCGCCGGATCCTCAAGGCAGATGGACTGACCCTGGGCTTGCGAAGTGCAACATTTCTGGCCTATCTATTAACGACCGTGCTCAGCCTGGTGGGTTTTGCCACGTATTTTTATATGAGTGCCCGTCAACGCGAGATGCAGTTCGGCATTTTACGCTCACTGGGCATGTCCCCCGGGCAGCTGTATGGGTGGCTGTTATTGGAACAGGTCATCATGATCCTAGCTGGGCTGACATTGGGCACGATCTTTGGGATGATGCTCAATAAGCTCATCCTTCCTGGGTTGCCGATATCATTTGGGGACCGCCCTGCGATACCCCCTTTCTTACCACTCGAAAACTGGAACGCAGTATTTACTTTGTACTTGATCCTCTTAATTGCATTTTTAGCTACGCTTGGCATTGCGACCGGTTTACTGTGGCGGTCAAACCTCCACCGCGCCATCAAAATCGGGCAGGAATGAGCAGGAAAGGTCATCCACCATGATGTTTAAATTCTCCCTTTCCCGCCTGCTGCGCCATTGGAAGCTTAATCTACCGGTACTTCTCGGGTTAACGCTAGCGTCGGCACTGTTGATGTGCATCCCCGGTTACGCCGATATAACCGCCCATTTATCTCTGCGGCAGTCTTTTCAGGATCAGACCCCGGTGAGCCGAAATATCGAGGTTACAGCCGACTCGAGCGTTATGACAGCTAGACTGAACGCCTATATCATGGAAGCGTTTGGAGACCTGATCACCTCCCGGCTGGCAGTACAAAAGATCGAATTCCAATCCAGTCCAAGCGCGCCTATCATAGCGATCGATCCTGGCGATCACATAAATCCAAACGGGTTGATTGCTTGGTCTTTTGACCGGACTGACGGTCTACTGCGCACCGTGGAGGGCAGTTTTCCGGATTTCTCCAGGCCTTATACGCGTGAGGAGATCCAGCGCGCCATGACTCAGCTCCCGGTGATCCAGGCAGCAGTTTCAAAAGAAGTGGCCAACCGGGTAAATTTACACCTCGGAGACGTGCTGGTTGAAGCCGGTGGTTATAAATTTCAAATCGTGGGGATCATCGAACAAGTGGATCCTCATAGCGACATCTGGTGGGGTGATGCCTCCCCATTTAACGTCACCTTCCTGCCTGGAACAAACGAAGATACGATCATCGTCCCGGTAATCATCGACCCGCAAGCCATACAGGAATACTTTTTAGGTTACAGCCGGGTATGGCGATATCTCGTCGACAATAGCCTGATCACCCCGGAAACTAACGAGATGTGGGAGGAGAAATTGCTCTCCTTGAAAACCCTGCTCCAGAAAAACCATGCACAGATCATCTCAGACATCCCGGGCTTATTGTTAACTTTCCGTAACAACCTGGCCACCAACCGCATGGTACTGCTTTTATTGGGCACACAGTCATTTATATTCATACTCTATACACTGATCCTGATCGCATCCTCAGTTTTGGAACGTACACAAGGGGAGATATCCACCATGGTGGGCAGAGGTGCAAGCAGCTGGCAGCTGATTAGGATGCATGCCTTCGAGACAGGTATTCTGGCTGCCCTGGCTGGTTTCGTCCTAGCGCCGATTGTGTCATCCTTGTTCTTCAATATCTGGTCGCTAGTGACCGGCACAAGCTACCATCCAGAATTGTCGGTTGAATCGCTGCTTTACGCAGCCGCTGGAGCAACCCTGGGTTGGCTTTGCCTGGTGCTGGGGATGATACCGATGATCAGACGCAGCATCCTTGAATGGAGATACAAGTTATCCCGACCCGAAGCGCCAAGTCGCTGGTCGAAAATCTATCTTGATGCGTTCCTGGTGGTCCTGGGAGGCATCGTATTCTGGCAGCTCAGCACAAGTGGTTCTTTTGTATATTCACGGCTGCGCGAAGCCCCTCAAGCAGACCCGCTGCTGTTACTAAGCCCCACCATCCTGCTGATCGCGATCTCATTGGTCCTGCTGAGGATATTCCCATATATATTGAATGGATTTGCATGGATGGCGAGATCATTGCGCGGCATTGTGCTCCCGATTGGATTATCACGCATCGCCCGCAATCCCGGTCGTTATAATCAAATCGTCATCATGGTCGGTGCTGCGTTCGGCCTGATGATATTCATGACCACATATGATATCTCACTGACCACTAACCAGCGAGCGCTAGCCCACTACCAGAGCGGCGCTGACCTGCGCATTGCAACAGGCAATCTGGATATCACTGAGTTAGAGCAGCATCCCGGGGTAATCAGTGCATCACAAGCCATACGCATGAGGTTGTCGACGAACACTGGGAACCAGCTTACCCTGCTCGCACTGGACAGCAAGTCATTTCCTGAAGTAGCCTTCTACCCATCCGGGATGACTAATTTATCGATGGAAGCCATTACCCGGGTTCTGAGCTCAGATACAGCCCAATCACAATCTAGCACGATCGCTGATCCAAACCAGGCTAACATCCCGGCGATACCGGCGGTTTACTCGCTATCTGCCCTGCCTGCCAACAAGGGGATCGGTGATACCATGCAGGTATTAATCCAGGGCTTCCCTGTCAACCTGATCGTCCGCGGTATCATCGCTGATTTTCCCACTGTGAGCAATGCATATCTATTAGTTGATATAGCAACGCTACAAAGCGTGATCGATCTCAATTCTCCTGTGTTCCATAACATGCAGGAAACCTGGCTGGGGACAGATCCATCCGTGCACAGGGCATTAGTAGCAGAGCTATCACAGGAGACCACCATCCTGAGTAACGCCCAAGCTGAACTACAGAATTACCAAAACAATGCCTTCACCGAGGGGGCCAGGCGGGCATTTACTTTAAATACAGCTATACTGGCAGTCTTATCTATCGCTGGTTTTGTGCTGTTGAATTATTTTTCTGCCCAACAAAGGCTGTATGAATTTGGGATCCTGCGCGCCAACGGCATGTCGGTCTGGCAGGTAATCATATTATTGATATGCGAGGGAGTGTTGGTGATGTTCTCAGGGCTGGTGGTTGGGGCTGGGATCGGGTTTGGGCTGGTCCATTCAATGAAGGTTTTCTTGAATACCGCATTAGCAAAAGCATTTCCTGGTGCTGTTGTCTACGAGATCATCCTTGACTGGTCGAGGATCAGAGGTCTTACCAGTATCTTAATTTTTGCATATTTCCTGGCTACCTTATTGTTTATCATCATCCTGGTAAAAAGTGGTGTCCACAGGGTGATTAAGATCGGAGAAGAATAAAGATGAAACCTGAGCCGTTCGTCCATTGCAGTAACCTGGTCAAGATATACAAAATCGCTGACCTGGAGGTCGTTGCATTGCAAGGGCTCGACCTTGAAGTGCAGAGCGGTGAAATCATGGCCTTGGTGGGTCCATCCGGGGCGGGCAAATCAACTTTGCTCAATGTGATCGGAGGCCTGGATTCGCCCAGTGCAGGGATTGTCCATGTCGGAGGGCACGACCTCCTGCAGATGAATGACCGCGACCGGGTGATGTATAAAAAAGATACCGTGGGTTTTGTGTGGCAGCAATCCGCCCGCAACCTTTTGCCGTACCTTACTGCGCTGGAGAACATTGAGCTGCCCATGATGATCAACCATGAGCCTGGAAAACAGCGGACAATAAGGGCCAGGGAGCTGCTCAAAGTGGTCGGGTTGGCAGACAGGGAGAATTTTCGCCCCGAGCAGCTTTCGGGGGGGCAGCAGCAGCGAGTGGCAGTGGCAGTAGCCCTGGCAAACAAACCGCCGCTGCTCCTGGGTGATGAGCTTACTGGTCAGATCGATTCACAATCAAGCAGACAGGTGTATGAAGCACTTCGCAAGGCGAATCAAGTCTATGGAACCACGATCATCCTTGTCACCCACGATCCAATGGTCTCGGGATTGGTCAACCGCGTGGTGGCGATCCGCGATGGCCGCACCAGCACTGAAATCAGGCGCAAGCGTGACCATGCCAGCGGGGAGATACATGAGGAGGAATGGGTCATCATCGACCGGGTCGGCCGCCTACAGATGCCAAAAGTCTACACCGAAAAATTGCAACTATACGATCGGGTAAAAGTACGCCTTGAAGAGGATCACATCTCGGTGTGGCCTCAAAACATGGTGCGCGAGTTCATCCGCCTTCAAACCCCCGAAGCATCCAAGACGGTTACCGCAGTACAGAGCGAGATCCATTACCGGGGCCCAGCAATTGCCACCAGCGGACTGTGGCGTACTTTCACTGTAGGGCCGGAACAAATCCATGCCATCCGCGAACTGAACCTGGTCATCCCTTCCGGGAAGCTGGTTGCCATCAAGGGGAAATCCGGATCCGGCAAAACTACCCTGCTCAACCTGATCGCTGGAATCGATGACCCCACTAAGGGTGAGATTGCAATTGGTGGCAAGAAATTATCCCGCATGTCTCAGCAAGAAAAGGTCAGGCTGATCCGCAAGCAGATCGGCTTTATCTTTCAGAGTTTTGGACTACTGCCTTTCCTGACAGTCGAAGAAAATGTTGAGATCCCTCTGAGGCTGCTTCACACAAGCCGCAAGGAGCGCAATACCAAGGTCAAGGAAATGCTGGCTGTTGTAGGTTTGTCTGGCCGAGCTAATCACCGCACATACGAATTATCGGGTGGTGAGCAGCAGAGGGTGGCAATCGCCCGTGCCCTGATCCACCAGCCGAAAATCATCCTGGCGGATGAACCGACCGGTCAGCTGGATACAGCCACCGGCACCGGCATCATGGAATTGATGCGAGACATCGTACAAAAGACGCGTATGACCATCCTTGTTGCCAGCCATGATTCTAACGTCTGGCAGTTTGCCGACCTCACCTATGAACTCAGGGATGGTCAGCTGGTTAGCCCAGCATAAAGGATGGAGAAGGTTGAACAATTAAGGGCAATTATCACCTGCTGCCAAGTTATGATAAAATAAAAACCCAACCAGGGCCCATAGCTCAGCGGCAGAGCGGACGGCTCATAACCGTTTGGCCGTAGGTTCGATCCCTACTGGGCCCACCAACGAAAATAGCCCCTTATCGGGCTATTTTCGTTATAGATCGAAGTGTTATTTAAATATTAATTCCAAGGGACCTAATACTCAAAAACCTTCACGCATATGCTGCAGCCAGCTGCACGCGGGTGGAATTCAACCGGCCCATGGCAGCTTCGGCAACACAGCGGATCATCATACACTCCAGCCTGGCGTCCTGTTCGAACGCTGCTTTCAGATCCACAACCGCCAGACGAATCACCCGACTGACACCGCTACTGCGCCCAGTAGAAGTCAGCACATGTGGCTCGATAAGTGCAGAGATACTGAATGGCTCACCAGGGTTTATCTCACAAATGGCCACTTCTGAGCTGCCATCTTTTACCTGCGGGCTTCCAACCGGGTGGTAAAGGACTATGCTACCTTCCACCAGGAAGTATAGGGCGTCAGCATGCGTGCCTTCCTCAATTACAGTCTCACCGTCACTCAGTTTTATTTCCTCAGCAATCATAGCCAGGGCTTTTAGCTGTTCATACCCCAGCCTGCCAAAAAATGGATACCTTCGAAGCAGTTCAATTGATATCATGGATCGTCCTCCGTGAGCGAAATTAGTGTATTCTGCCGTTCCCGCCACTTTCCACCCGAACCCTCACCAGAACCCGGGCAGTTACCACTGGCGGGTAAAGCAAGACAACTCTAAACATATGTCGGTCCCACAACCTGACCGAACAAGTAGAGAAAATTATAGCAGGATTGACCAGAATGTCAAAGGCAAGCAAACAGCTGGCTGCAGATACGCACCTGTTGTTCTTTTTATGCATTGCAGGACGAACGGTTGATTATTAGCACACCCTGTAAGAAAAAGCACCCCGGAGTAACTCTCCGGGGTGCAGCAAATTCATTTGACCGCCCAATTATTTACCAGGATGGGCAGTATTATCCTACGGACTGAATATTTGACTTGTGTAACAACTGGTTCTCCATATGCAAACACACCTTCATCACACCTGACTGCATAGCGATCATTAATAATCTCACTGCCACCCAGCACGGTGACCTGGAAGGTTAGCTTGATTGTTTCGCCCGGATTAAGAACAGGTAGATTCCATGTGACCACACCGCCCTGCTCCTGCCCGCCAGAGGAGGCACTTCCAAAGATATATGAAGTATTAGCTGGGATGGTATCAGTGATCACCAAAAGGGTTGCCTGTTGCCCCAGGTTGGTCACCTCAACCTGGTAAAGCAGTGAACCAAGAGCTGCCACAGGATCTGGCATGGCAATTTTAGATATCCGCAACTCTGGTTTATTGGTAATATAGGCAACGGCTGATACAAGCTTCTCCTGCTGGAGGCTGGTATGGGTGATGGTAGCGGTATTCGTTATCACACCCTCAAAGAAATCATCCACAACGGCGGTAAACGTGATCAGCGTCTCAGAATACGGAGCGAGATCACCGGTCCACTCCAGGCTGACAACATCACTCACCAGAGTACCTGAGCTTGCCACGGCATTGCGCTGGTAGGTGGTATTTTCCCATGGGAAGATATCGCTCACCTGCACTTCACTCAACTCATTCGGACCCGAGTTGACCACATGCACCACATAGGTCAATACCGTACCTGTCCCTGGCAATGCCCAGGTAGGTGTAACCGTCTTGTATGAGTCAATCAAACCGATTTCACGGACAGTGGTCGTTACCGGCTCACCCAGGTTTGAGAGTGTCCCGGTCATTTCCGACTCATACCAGGTGGTGCGATAATCATCGTTGACGATCAAGGTCCCACTCACCAGGTCGGAGTTCACCATCACTCCAAAGGAACGGAACAATAATTCTCCAGGTCCCATGGGGGGCAATTCCCAGGTGATAATTGTCTGCCCATCTATATCTTCGGAGGTTCCATCATCACTAATGCCGAGTAAGGTCACGCTTGCCGGGACAGTCTCGGTTAATACGGGTGGGGGAGACTCCTCGGTGCTCAAGCCACTATCAAATACCTGGATGGTGTAGGTCATTGGTTGTCCAGGACCAATTTCAGCTGGAGCGGATTTGGTCGGGATGAGGTTGGCAAAGTGGGTGACATGCCCAATGGCTGTTCCGGTTATCGGTTCAGTAACATAGCCACTGAGATCATCCGTAATAACCACGGTAGCGGTATAATTTACCCCTTCATCTCCGCCGATGGTACTTTGCCCTTCCAGGGTGGTGAAGGTGATCACATCACCGACCGCCATATCACCTGTCCAGACGAAATTGGTGCATGGGAAAGCAACATCACATGGAGGACCATCAACCAGGGTACCAACCGGTGGTATGACGGCCATGTCATTCCAACTAACGCTGATGCGTCCGAAGGTTATCAGCGCGGTGGCATTCAAGGCATTTCCTGGACCAAGATTTTCTATGGTTAATGTTGGGGTAACTGGTCCTGTGCCACCACCTGGTTTTTTCGCAATGGGATCCAGTGCGCTTGTGGCCTCGAATGTCGGTCCAACCAGCAAGCTCGGGACCGGTAATCCGGGGGCACACGTGCCTTCGGCACTGCAAACCCCGTAGTGATCATTGGTCACAATGAGACCACTAATATCCGGGATAAATACTGTGAAGGTCAGCTGTGCTGATGCGCGCGTATCCAGGCTCGGCAGGTACCAGGTAACCATCCCATTGGAAAAATCATCACCACCACGCAGATATTCCAATTCAGCTGGTATGGTATCGGTGATCACCAGATCAGTCGCTTTTGAGCCCAGATTGAGTACAGTCAGTGTATAGGTCATCTCATTATTAGAGCCAGGTGGGTCAGGAAATACTGCCTTGGAGAGGACGAAGATCGGATCGATCACGGTGGTTGTATAAGGATCTCCAGCGCTGATCCCACCAGGACTGACCACCAGGTAGGTAGGATTATCGATGACCGTTCCACTAACCACATCCTCATTAACGTTCACACTGAAGGTAAATGTAGCCGTCTCACCATACCCAAGGTCGACTGGACGAAACCATGTCACCACGCGATCATCAGGGTTGTAGGTGCCACCCAGGCTGGCTGTGATAAAGGTAGTATCCGTGGGGATAAAATCCGTCACGGTAATCGGTGTATTCTCTGTAGCCTGGCCTTGATTGGTTACCACAAGCTCATAGGTAAGCAGCTTATTCGCGCCTGGTATGGCCGGGTCGGCAGACTTGGAAATTTCAAAGATGGGGTGATCGGTGATGCTCGTTATTGCCATGACATCTACCGGTTCTGCTATCATGGGATCACTGATCAAAGCAGTGTTGGAGATCGTTCCCTCATACCCGGGTGTGACTGTTACACTGAAGGTGATCACCACTGAGCTGTCAAAACCAACCGCACCATGTTCCCAGATTAATAATCCATTTGGATATTCCGCGGTGGTCGTGTACGCAATCGTTGGCGAAGCGCTTGACCAGGCATCGTTATTGTATATTGTATTGGATGGGATCGCATCCAGCAGTGTCACATCTGAGGCTGAATAAGCACCTGTATTGAGGATCTCAATGTTATACTACCAGGACTGCCCCATCTGTATTGGCAAGCGTGGGAGAAACGATCATGGTCGAAAGCGTCAGTTTTGGATACCCCTCGGGTGGAGGGAGGGGTCCAAGGGCGAGCACCCTGGCTGAGGATTTGCGGGCAAAACCCACCACTGTCGCCACCATGAAAATGCCAATGATCATGATGATTATTAATTGAATTGCCTGTTTAAGTTTCGTCATCATCTCTCGCTCCTTATTAATTTGCTCGTCTACAAGATAAACCTTTGCAGCAAACCTTCTCAATCTATCGATAACCGTGGCGTACCCTCGATATAAATATATAAATAACTTGTTGCAATTTTCGGTCCTATATTGATGAAGATATTTATTGATATTTGATTTTTAGATCAGCTAGCAATAGACAAGGGCTCCATCATTCAGGTATAAAAATATTGTTATTACCGGCTCCAAGCTCAGTAGTCAGCAATAAGATCACACATCTCCAAGAGAAGCAACTACAACTCCTATAGGGATACAAGCATTGGATCTACCAAGGGCTCAAATTTGTTAGAATAGGATCCATATTTAGTCAATAGATTAATAGGCAACAATATTGCAACTAGAAGATAAATACTTACTGAACCAAAACGCTGCACGAACCATGACAGGATTTGGACTTACCATATGAATTATCGACGTTTCATCCTTATTTCAATAACTCGAATTCTTCCCCTTTCGTTCTTTTTTTTCATGCTTCTTGTGCCTCTATCTGAACCTCCAAGTGCACAAGTACTTGAAATCGTTATTGAAGACCCCCAGCTTCAGCCGGCATATACAACCTGCCCTGACTCTTATTGGTATCCATTCACCAATAACCGGGGACACACCGCCTACCTGACATTGAATGCTTTTAATCCGGCTAACTCCACCAATCACGGTGAATGGCATCCGGTCATTACCCAATCGGGTTACTACAAGGTGGAAGCCTATATTGCAGCTCATTCCGCCATCACCTGGTGCACGGGGCAAGGTCGGACAATTAACCACGATACCGCCGATGCGCATTATTCCATCCACCATGCTGAAGGCGTAAGTACCGCTGCATTAAGCCAGTACCCACTCAGCAACCAGTGGCTCAACCTGGGTGAATATTATTTCAATGCCGGTGGAGATGGCTATGTATCTCTTACCGATAAAAATGACGAGCCGGATTTCAGCAACACTGTCTCGTTCAGTGCTATGCGCTTTACATTCACCCGCCTCAATCGCCCAAACACATACCTCCCCATGGTTAACTATGACATACCACCCGTTGACCCACCACCTGGCACTGGCATCATCCAGGCACAGGGCTTCGATGCCTGCCACCTGCCGGAAATATCAGAGATGCAAACCTGGTGGAACCAAAGCCCGTACCATTTCTATGCCCTCTACCTGGGTGGGGAGAGCCTTTATAGTGGATGTACTGTTGCCAATTCTTCCTGGGTGAGTGCAGTTCACCAGCAGGGTTGGAGCTTCGTTCCCACCTGGGTGGGACCTCAAGCCCCATGCGCCTCCTATCTGCATAAGATGAGTAATGACCCTGCAGTTTCATATCAGCAAGGAAGGCAGAACGCAGAAGCTGCCTCTGCCAAGGCGGCATCCATCGGCCTCAGCGATCCTGACGATGGTGGCACGGTGATCTATTACGATGTGGAAGTCTACGGAGGCGCCAGCCTGGAATGCCGCCAGGTTGTTTCATCTTTCATGAATGGTTGGGTGGCACGCCTGCATGAGTTAGGTAATTTCGCGGGCGGGTATGGCGGACGAAACTCATTCGTAACAGATTGGGCAACTATTGCGCATGTCCCCGATGACGTCTGGGCGGCTTCCTGGTATACCACTGTATACGACCCTAATGCCAATGTATTCGGTATTACCTGGCTGAATGGGTTTTGGGGAAACCACCAACGAATCCGCCAATATAGCGGTGATCATAATGAAACTTGGGGCAGCATACGATTCAATATTGATAGTGATGTTGCTGATGGAGTAGTTGCCTTGCCACCTACAGGACCGTTAGCCATCCCGATGGTTAATACCGCACCATCGATTGAGAATGCGGGATGGATTTCAGCTGACCAGGGTTGGGTGATCTCTGAAAACCAGCTGTACTGGACTGATGACCAGGGAAATACCTGGAAGCACATCTCACCTGGATCAGTGCAATTAGCCTATTTTTTGCCATCCGGTGAAGCCTGGGCACTTACAGGCCAGGAAAATGAAAATATGATCCTCTACCTCTCCTCCTCCATGGGAGAAAAATGGGAGAACCAGCAGATAAAACTTCCACCCGACTTGTGGCGCCCGATCCAACTTCAATTTACATCTCCTACCAACGGATGGATCGTATTGAAAAAAAGCACCAGCCAGGCATTCAACATTGGAATATTAATGAAAACCAGTGATGGCGGAATCACCTGGACTACTAATGACCTTCCCATCGCTGCCCCGATAAATTTCCTGTCGGACGAGGACGGTTGGATGGCCAGCGACAGCGATAATCCGGTTTACCACACCCTGGATGGTGGTCTCACCTGGCAGACAGAAAAATATAATGATTATCCGCTTTCCATCCTGTCTGTACCAAAAAACGCTACTTTATCCGGTTGGCAGGCGAACGGTTTAGGTTGGGCTGTGATATCCGATGGCAACTGTACTGGTGATAAGGATGCTCCCGGGTTCACCTGCCAGACGACCACTTCGCTGCACCAGTCACTGGATGGTGGTCAGAGCTGGCAAAAGATTCCATTACCAGGCGACCCATCTATTGGGCAATGATTAAGCTATAAATCGCAGAATAACTTTATAATTCAGTAGTATAAGCTTAGCAGCCGTTCTACCGACAGGTGCCTTATGTCCTTGCGCTCAACGCTCCAAAAACTGGAAGAGACGGGTAACTTGCTTTCCATATCTACACCTGTCTCGAAGACTTATGAAATGGCCGGGATCTTGAAAGAATTGGAACCAAAACCGGTCTTATTCACCCAGGTGAAAGAAAGCCCTTTCCAGGTAATGGGAAACCTGTTCTGCTCCAAAGCTGATTTTGCGGATTATTTAAATCTGCAGGTAAAGGATATCATCCCCAACCTGATCCAAGGAATCGAAACCCGCAGCCCATGCCCGATCATCACTGAAGCGCCATGCCAGGAGATAGTCATCAATGAGCCCGACCTGGATTCCCTTCCCATCCTGCGCCATTGTGCGCTGGACGGTGGTAATTACATCAGCTCAGGAGTATTCATCACACGTCACCCGAAGTTCGGTCAAAACCTGGATTTCCACCGCGCCATGCAGTTCTCTAAAACCGAAATGGCCATCCGGGTAGTGCGAGGGCGCCACTTTGACCGTTTCCTGGATGAATTGGGCAGCATCGATGTTGCTGTATGTGTTGGGGTTCCACCACATGTGCTCGTGGCAGCCGCCACTTCGGTGGAGCTGGGTGTGGATGAGCTTGAAATCGCCAATGCACTGGCCATGCATTGCCTGGGGCAACCGCTAAACCTTGTGCACGCAAAAACGGTCGATCTATTTGTTCCCGCAGAGGCTGAGTTCGTGCTTGAAGGCACGGTCTACAATGACAGGCGCCATCCTGAAGGACCTTTTGTCGACCTGACTGAGACGTATGATATTGTCCGCAACGAGCCAGTGTTCGTAATCAAGGCCATCACGCATCGACGCAATGCCATCTGGCATGCCTTGCTTCCCGGGGCACTAGAGCACAAACTGCTGATGGGCATGCCGCGTGAGCCAACGATTTTCAAGAAAGTCAATGAAGTTGTTCGCTGCCTGGATGTGAACATCAACCCGGGTGGTTGTTCCTGGCTGCATGCCATTGTCCAGATCGACAAAAAATCTGAGCAGGATGGTAAAAAAGCCATTCAGGCAGCATTTGCCGGGCATCATTCCTGTAAACATGTGTTTGTGGTGGACAAGGATATCGACATCTACAACCCTATTGAAGTGGAGTGGGCGATGGCGACCCGCTTCCAGGGTGATACTGACCTGGTGGTCAGGTCGAAAGATGCTGGATCCAGCCTTGACCCTTCCAGCGAGCGCACTGAAGATGGGAAGCACCTCACCACCAAGCTGGGTTTTGACCTGACCAAGCCCATCTCTCGGCAGGGAAAGGGTTTCGATAAAGCTCTCTTCCCAGTGGTTGATATTGAGCGATACATAAAAGGATGATCTCCAGGCTGATTTGTTCCCCTGATTGAATCATTGGCATTGTGACCATGGATCTGACGACAGAAGAAAACGATATGCTCTCCGGCTCCCGAGGTCGGGCTACCCAGAAAGCCATGCAGATCCTGGTGGCATTAGGGGAGATCTATGGTGCTACCCGTATGATCCCGGTCATAAGTGTGCAGATCGCCGGGGTGAGCTATGACAACCTGGGGGAGGCGGGTTTACTTTTCCTTTCCGAGATAGCTGAGGGAGGGGGAAGGGTTCGGGTGCTCACCACGCTAAACCCCGCAGGAATGGACATGGAAAACTGGCGTACATTGGGTATTCCGCCTGACTTCGCCGAAAAACAGCAACGCGTGCTTGAAGCTTTCGAGCAAATGGGTGTGACCGCCACCTGCACTTGCACTCCATACCTGGTCGGCAACCTCCCAACTTTCGGAGAACACATTGCCTGGTCGGAAAGCTCGGCAGTTTGTTATGCCAACTCCTGCCTGGGTGCGCGCACCAACCGGGAAGGTGGGCCTTCCGCGCTGGCGGCTGCACTCACCGGGTTCACCCCTGAATATGGTTTCCACCTGCAGCATAATCGTGAGCCAAGGATCACTTTTCAGGTGACTGTTCCGCTTGCAGATACCAGCGATTTCGGTGCCCTGGGAATGGTTATTGGGGAATTGATCGCGACTTCAAAATCCATTCCCTACATCATGGGGATTCAAAATGCCACGCTTGAAAATCTCAAATCATTGTGTGCCAGTATCGCCACATATGGTGGTACGGCATTATTCCACATGGAAGGCATCACCCCTGAAGCATGTCAGTACGCGCCGCCCCATGAGCAAGTTAGAATTACCCGGAATGACATAGAAGCTGCCAAACAATCTCTCAATGTCGCTACCGAAGCCGAGGTGGATTTCGTCAGCCTGGGCTGCCCTCACTTGAGCCTCCAGGAGATCGCCCAGGTCGCCCGGCTTTTGGAAGGAAAAAAGGTAAAAAAGGAGTTCTGGATCACCACCGCCCGCCTCACCAGGCAAATTGCTGACCGCATGGGGTATACCGCCACCATCGAAGCTGCCGGTGCCAAATTTGCCGCAGATACCTGCTGTGTGGTTGCCCCCATTACGGGACGGTTCAAAGCCATGGCGACGGACAGTGCGAAAGCCTGTTATTATGCCTCGTCCAAGAACAGGTTTAAGACCATGCTGCTCCCATTTGAGGAAGTGGTGAAACAGGCATTAATATGAGACTGGTGGGACGCAGTATTTATCGTGGTGCTGCCTATGGGCAGGCAATGGTCAGTGCACAACCCATCTCATTCTTCGGTGGGGTGGACCCTGATACAGGCATCGTGGTTGAACGTGGACATCCCCTCGAAGGGCAATGCATCTCCGGGAAGGTGCTGGTCTTCCCCACTGGCAAAGGCTCAACCGTTGGCTCCTATACCCTCTATCGCCTCAAGAAGAACTGCCTTGCCCCGATCGCCATCCTGAATGCAGAATGTGAGACCATCACTGCGGTGGGTTGTATCATCGCCGAAATTCCATGCGTGGATAAGCTCCCCATCAATGAAATCCCGCATGGCAGCCTGGTGCGGATTGATGGACAAAGGGTTGATATTGAAGCGTAAATCATTTCAGTAATAATGGAGTTGAGATATGAAAAAGCGAACCCTGCTGATGATCCCCGGTCCGATTGAATTTGAGCCTGCGGTGCTTGCAGCGTTGGGAGAACCCACTACCAGCCACCTGGCACCAGCCTTTATCGAAGCTTTCGGGCAATCACTGCAGCAGATGCGCCAGATATTCGAGAGCCCAGCGGGGCAACCACTGGTGCTGGCAGGCTCAGGTACCCTGGCAATGGACTGTGCAGGTGCCAACCTGGTCCAGCCAGGGGATAAAGCCCTGGTGATCAATACTGGATACTTCTCCGAACGTTTTGCCATCATCCTACAGCGGTATGGCGCCAGGACAACCTTCGTGTCTGCCCCGGCTGGTGGTCGCCCGGACCTGGCCCAAATAAAATCAGCCCTGGAAGCAGATACCTACAAGCTTATGACCGTCACCCATGTGGATACTTCCACTGCAGTGCTGGCGGATATCCAAGATATCACTGCCCTCGGTCGGCAATATGGGGTGCTGGTCATCGTGGATGGGGTTTGCTCGGTGGCAGGTGAGGAATTACAGATGGATGCGTGGGGCATCGATTTAACCCTCACCGCCTCTCAAAAAGCGGTCGGTGTTCCACCCGGGCTGGCATTGTTGATGATCGGACCACGTGCGCTGGAGGTATTTCAGAAAAGAACCACTCCAGTGCTCAACTACTACGCCGATTGGACCAACTGGCTGCCCATCATGCAGGCCTATGAAGAGCGCAGGAACAGCTATTTTGGAACCCCACCGGTGAACCTGATATTTGCCCTCAACGTGAGCCTGGGGCAAATCCTGGCAGAAGGAATGCCAAAACGTTATGCCCGCCATGTCACCATCAGCCGGGCATGCAAAGCGGGGATACAGGCACTCGGTTTAGGCCAGGTGCCATTAAAACCCGAATTTGCTGCCCACACGCTTACCGCCCCGCGTTACCCGCAAGGGGTGAATGGGAATGAATTCCTGGCTGGGGCCTTAAAAGCAGGAGTAACCCTGGCAGGTGGATTACTTCCGTCGATAAGGAATGAATACTTCCGCATTGGACACATGGGGGCGGTCACCCTGGCGGATGTCCTGGTGAGCCTCGGTGCCATCGAAAGCGCTCTGGATACTTGTGGATATAAATTCAAGCTCAACACCGGTGTTGAGGCTGCCCGGGTTGAGGCAAAAAATCTACAATAACAAGCATATAGACCCTATGCGTCTTTAGCCTGTAATTCACTAAAGTACCGCCTCATTGGCTCAAAGTAACTTTCCACCCAACCCTGCTCATATTGACCCCCATGAGGTGGAAGGTCGGTGTGCTTTAAAATGAGCCTGGTCTGCTTTCCAACAGGCTCAAACGTAATTTCGAGGCGTAAATCCGGGTCATCATTTTCAAATTCGACCGTTCGCCAGGATTGTACAATGCGTTTGCCGTATTCCAGCTGAAGATTCCTGCCCTGAATGTAACCATCCCAGGCGTCGAACACAGCCCCCACCCCTGCTGTTATATTCGCCTGACTACCCGTCATCCTGGTATGGCCATCAGCGCTGAGCCAGGTGGAATAGATTACCTCCGTGGTAGCAGGTAGGATTATCGAGATTTCAAATTCAATCGCCATGATCAATTTCCATTGTAAACGGAATCAAAAATTTTACACGCAGGTCTACTCGACTGATGATCACTTTATTTTTCCTTGCTGTTCAAGCTCCTGCATCAAGCGGTGGAACCATTCTCCAGCCAAGCGGTGCTTGATGGCAAGGTCAGCCAGATCATGGACGAAAAATAGCGGACGCAATTCATCCACCACCTCTTTGGGTAAATCGTATTGAATATAACGCGTGTAGAATTTGTGACGAGCAGGCACGTCCATATATCGAATGCGGAGTAATTCAACCAAAGGCCTGATGGAGGTGGAATAATAAAATGAGATCGCTTCGATATCATTCCCCCGGTTAATCTCCTTGAGCGTCTCCACTTGGAACAGGTTAAAAGTCACGTTCATTTGTTGGAGATGGCTATGGAGCTGATCCTGCAACGCCCTGGGATCAAAGGGTGGAGGTTGAGTGACCTCAAGTTTATCGAAAATCACCCTAGCCTGGCCATGCTGTTCCACTTCAAGGAACTTGTTGGGGTTGCCATATTGCATCACCAGGGCATCAATGAACAGGAAGGGGCTGGCATCCTTCAATCGGTAGAAGACCTGGCTGTGTCCATGCCAGGTGGGTTGAGGTAGCTCGTAGCGTAAATCGATGGGTGAACAATCCTTCAAGGTACTTTCAATGATTTCCCAGGTTTGGGCAACATAATCATCCTGAACGACCACCATCAGGTCAATATCTGACCACTGGTCGATACGATCAAACGCGGCTGCACCTGCCTCCCATAACGCAAATACCTGGTCAATGGGCTTCAGGGATCTTTCCAAGGCAGATAGGATATCTTCTCGTGTGAGCATGGAGGCCTCAATTAAACAAAACAATCCGGAAGCATTCAGCTTCCGGATTTTGACATCACTTAGTTATCTTTTCCCGGATGGCTTGTTCAACTTTCTTTTCGTCATAGCCTACTAGGATGGTACCTTCAATATCAAAAGTAGGTGTCGTGCGGGTACCATTCGCCCATTTCTTCACCTGATCAGCTGCGCCTGGTGTGACGTCGATATCCACCTCGATATAGTCGATATTGTTGGTTTGGAACCAGTTGCGCGCTCTGCGGCACCCCGGGCACCAGCGGGTGCAATACATCACCACCCCCCCATGGGGTAAGCGGATTTCATCCGGATTGATGGGAGGAGGTGCGGGGCTGCGCAGGGCAGCTTCCGGGTCAACGCGCCGCAATACTTCCAGCACCACATCGTTATCGGGCTGGTGGTCAATATCATGGATATCAATATAGCGGATATAACCACGCTTATCGATGACAAAAATGGCGCGTTCCGAGCTCCCTTCCGGTTCACGGAACACCCCATACATCTTTGCCACCCTTCCATGAGGCCAAAAATCACTCATCAAGGGGTAGTTAATTCCGCCCAACGATTCTGCCCATGCTTTCAGGCAGGGAACATGATCAACACTTACGCCCAGGACCTGGGCATCCAATCCCGCGAATTTGCCATTATCGGCTTCATACGACGGGATCTGGCCTGTTCAGATGGGTGTCCAAGCCAGGGGATAAAACACAAGGACGACGTTTTTGCCCAGGTAATCACTGAGCTTGACGTCGCGGTCCAAATGCGAGGGTAAAGTAAAATCAGGAGCTGCCTGACCAACATATAGCTTCATGTTAGCCTCCTTTCTGGTGAGTAATTTTACACCACAATTAATTAAAAAATGGGCAGGATCAGCTGCCCACTTGGCATGGTTTGATTAATATTCATTTAATATCCTTCGCCCAGAAAGGCCCACCAAACAAGGGTGCAAAAATACAGAAGTTAAACAATCCTGCCGCAGCCACTACCGCACCCACGAACGCAAGGATGATTCCAACAGTACCAGTGACCACTGTCAAACCGACAGCGATCAATACAAGCCCTGCCACGATGCGGAGCAGGCGACCGTACCATGCCGACATAAAACGAGCGAATCCCATATTTTTCTCCTTATATCTATGAATTATTACCTATGTGTGCAGCAATGTTCATCCCTTTAGATACAATGGAGAGAAAAAAGTTACATCCCTGGCATGGGCAAATACTCTTGTTTTCAAATCGTCCTCTTTTAATCCAAATGGCTGCAGGATGGCAGCTGCGGCGCGCAGCAACAGCACACGGTAGCGCTCCTGGTCGATGCTGCGCAGGTCGAACTGCTTTGGCAAGTCCCAGGCATGCACACCCGGCTCACCCAGCGTGTACACAAAGCGCACACGCTGCCCCGGGCGCAGGTTTTTCCCTACTGCGGCCAGCTGGGCTGCCGCCCGGGCGGCAGGTGAAGGTGTGCGGTACTCCGACAGCTCGCGGCTAAGCGTCAGTGAGACCAGCAGCTGCTCCACGGGGACTTTGCCTGTACGCAACCTGGCCAACGCCCTGCGCAGTGAGATCAATACCCTTGGCAAATAGGCGGAGCGGTCATCCACATTGGAGGTATGCACCAAAATGTCGAGGATCTCCATTTGCACATTCGAAACCCAGGCCGGCGTGTCGTGGCGGCGGACCTCGATACCACGCATCTTCAGACTGCCATCCTGGAAAACACCAAAATAACGGTTGGGTACTGGCACACGCTCGTCCAAACGCGAGGGCAGGAATGCCACCCAGCGGTAGATCCCGTCCAGGGCGATCGGCAGCCCGGTGCGGGTGGTGATCTCCTCCAGCAATGGCTGGAACGAGGGCACATCAGCCAACCCCTTCTTTTTCACCCACAAGCCATCCACGTACATGTGCAGCACGGTGAAACCCAGGTCTTCGGCGGCCTCCTTGGCGCGCAGCAGCATCTCGCGCCCGTAGGCAGTGACCGCCTCATGGGCTTCGATGCGTCCAAAGCGGGCGTTCTTGTAGCCCAGGTAGCCAAAGCAGGTTACCAGCAGCCACTTGTGTGCCGTCGCCTGTGCCTGGTAGGTTTTTCGGCGCGGGTCCCAGGCAGGCAGCTCAGCCAGGCGCAGCTTGAGCTCCAGGCGTTTATCCAGCAGCGGTGCCAATGTCTGGGGGATCAGGCCGGAGGTCTCCTGGTCGATCCACAACCCCAGCTCTGAAACCCGCTCCAGGCGGGCATACTGGTCCCTCCCGATCGTATCCGGGTCTGCCACCGTCTCGGGGGAGATATTAAAATGGCGCATGATGCTTGGGTACATTGAAATGAAGTCCACCTCCGCCACATCGCGGTGAACCCCGATCAGGGGCTGGTAGACCAGCCCTCCCTGGTCAGCCTGCATCATCTCGAGGGCGCTCTTGGGACGCTCAGCCTGCTGCTTGTGCCAGGGCACCATGATCCCCAGGCGCAGCGCAGTCACCATTTGCATGGCAGAGATGCCGCTGCCAGGTGAAACACGTGCCACCGTCTGCCCGGCCAGGGCAGTGACGCGTGCCAGCTCATACACCCCCTCCAACCCATATTCATGGAACAGCATGGCGTTGCAGCCATCTATGTGCCAGCGCCCAAACAGGTGCACCTGCCGGCCGCGGTAGATCACCTGCCCGTACGCCATGTAGCTGCGTTCATCTTTACGGATGACCTCCCTGTTCGGCTCGCGGTTCAAGGGCAGCGGGATATGCCATTCGTTTGCCAGGTCAATCAGGTACGGCAGCAGCCAGGTGTCGCCCCAGGCCGTCATCAGCACGTCGGGGTCCTGGCGCTGGAGGATAGCTCGCAGGTTGATCAGCAGAGGGCGGGGATGTTCCAGGCTGAAGCGGTACGACACGCTCATGGAGCGCACGTACAGGGTTGTGGGGGTGGCATGTGCCGGGTCAACATCCGGCTCGATCGCCAGCAGGCGCAGAGGCGGAGCAGGTGGATCCAGCTCCCAGGGCGTATCCAGCACTTTGAGAGCCTGCACGGCACCCTGTTCATTTACTTCAACCTGGCAGTGCACCAATGGAAATGTGTTGTAGATGGCCGCATGGCGCGTGGTGAGGGGCAGGTCAGCATCATAATAGGGCAGCTCGGGGAATTCCCGGGCCACACGCTGGAAAAGATTGGGCTGGGCAGCCGTTTGAGCCATCGTTGTCTCCAGCACCTCCACCGGCTGGGGCGAGAAGATATCCCGCCGCTGGGCGCGTTTCAGCTCCACCTTTTCCGGCTGGGCTTGCAGGAAACGCCATAATTGTCGCAAGCGCCTCGGCTCACCAGCGGCATAAAAGGTGATGGGGAAATCCTGGGTCAGGCGATGGCGCTGACCGTCCTCGCCAACCAGCCAGAGCACGATCCCGCTCTGCGTGCCAGCAAAGAGGTCCAGCAGCCAGCCGGTCAGCTCAGCCATGAAAGTTGATCAAATCCGGTGATGAGGCCGGGGGTTCCGGCTCCACTGGGCTAGCTGGCGGGGCAGGTATCTCCATCCCCTCGGGGGCGTGAAGCGAGGCAGTGTTTTCCGCCTCCACAGCGGCGGAGAGCGAATCAAGGTAGGCGGTGGAATCACCCTGCTCCAGCTGCACCAGGGCGGCGGCATCGCTGGGGTTCAGCAGATAACGCATGCGCAGCACCTGTTTGTGCTCTTCCAGCAGCATCGAAAGCAGGAAAACCTCAAAAGGCAGGGCATGTGAGGCATAAGCTGCAGCTGCCAGGTGCTTGTGGGCGGCAGCGAACAGGTCGTCCAGCGCTTTCTGGTCTGAGCGGCGCAGGGCACGCCTGAAACGCAGGAAAGACTCCTGCTCGTGCAGAAAAACTTGCGTAACCGATGGAAGTGTTCGTCCCATAAAGAACCTCCTTAAAACAGGCGCAGCGGCTCGGCAGGCTGCGGCTCCTCGAAGCTCAATACCTGCCCGGCTGCCGCAGCCAATCGCTCAAGCAGCTCTCCCGGCTGGTCGCGTTTCGGTTGGCTGGCACTGACTGCCACTGAAGCCGTGCGACATAACCTTCTCAGCTCAGCCAGGCTCACCTCCAGTAGGCGCAGCCGCTCGGCCAGCTTCACGTTCTCGTCGTAGAAGGTATCCAGCAGGTTAAGCACCAGGACCGGTGAGATGTCGGAGACCGATTCCGTGAGCAGTGTTTCCACCTGGTAGCAGGTGAAGGCGCGTGCCACGCTCACACGGTCCAGTGCAGCCTGCCAATAAGACGTCTGCTGGCGCAGCTGTCGTGCCAGTCCATAACCATCAAAGCAGTTGCCAGCATCCACCAGGCGCACCCTGCCGGTCAGTGCCAGGCGTGCGGTCAGGACGGTCATCATCTGGCGCTGGGCGCGGTGTGGCGCCAGCACCAGGTGAAGCTGGTGCGGGGAAAGCTGAACAGCGTGATCCATATTCCTGGCGTAGTTCGAAGGGGGATATATATACGTTTCCATGTCCTGATTATATCAGAACATTTGTTCTAATTACATTAGAGTTTCATCAATTCCACCCTTTTGACCTCTTCGATGAACAGGCACTAAAAATGCAACCTCTACCCTGTGCACAAAAATATAGTCAGGTACTAAAAGCGCCTGTGGGTTGAGCTGTGGGTGATAATAGGAGCAAAAATCAAGCTTCCTTAAGGTGAATATAAGAATCCTGAGTATTTGAGTGTGGTAAAATCATGCGCCGCCAAAATGGTGACTTTTAATTGTATAGTCTTATTCGATGAACACTTATTTCTCCTCCCCTTCCGCTCGCCCGGCTAACGACCACAGGCTGCTTATCCAGCTACGCCAGGTGGTCAAGATATACAAAACTGCCGCAGGTGATTTCACTGCGCTCAGGGGTATCTCAGCTGACATTTATGCGGGGGAATTTGTGGGTGTGATCGGCAAGTCGGGAGCGGGCAAGTCCACGCTGCTCAATATGATCACCGGGGCAGACGTGATCACCTCAGGTGAAGTGATCTTTAATCCTGTAGATGGGAAAAGTATCTCTATCCACGAATTGAGCGAAAATTCGCTGGCAGTTTGGCGTGGGCGCAACGTGGGCATCATTCATCAGTCTTTTCAACTGTTGCCCATGCTCAACCTGGTGGAGAACATCATGCTGCCGGTGGATTTCAGTGGACAGTACAAGGGGCGGATCACCAAACAGCGCGCCCTCGAGCTGCTCAAGCTGGTAGAGCTGGAAGATCATGCCTACAAGCTGCCTGCTTATATCTCGGGAGGGCAGAAACAACGCGTGGCGATCGCGCGTTCACTGGCTAATGACCCACCCATCATCGTGGCAGATGAGCCAACCGGCAGCCTGGATACGCTCACCGCTGAAAATATCTTCGAGATATTTGAGAAACTTATTGAGCAGGGGCGCACCATTATCATGGTTACGCACGACAACAACCTGGCGCCACGTTTCACCCGGCGCCTGCAGATCGCGGATGGGGCTGTCACATCCGATTCGGGCTATGCTCTGGCATCCATCCAGGAGCAGCAATGAACGGCACTCCTTCCACCCCCATGATCCAGCTGCGCCAGGTGGTCAAGCGCTTTAAGACCGGTGCAGGTGAGTACATTGGCTTGCGCGGTGTGGATGTAGACATCATGGCAGGTCAGTTCGTCGCCGTTGTTGGCAAATCCGGCAGCGGTAAGTCCACCATGCTAAATATGATCACAGGGATCGACCACCCAACCTCGGGCGAAGTGCTGGTGAATGGGGTGAACATCTATAAAATGACCGAGAGTGAGCGCTCCTTGTTCCGTGGTCATAACCTGGGGATTGTCTTTCAGTTCTTCCAGCTGCTGCCCATGCTCACATTGCTTGAAAACACGATGCTCCCAATGGACTACTGTAATGCCTTTTCTCTCGCAGAGCGTCCTGAACGCGCCATGGAACTGCTCAAGATGGTCGGTTTACAGGGACAGGCACATAAGCTACCAGCAGCGGTGTCAAGTGGACAGCAGCAAGCTGCAGCGATTGCCCGGGCTCTGGCGACCGACCCGCCCATCATCGTGGCGGATGAACCGACCGGGAACCTGGATTCACGGTCATCCGAAGAGATCATCGGCCTATTCAACCAATTGGTTGATCAGGGCAAGACGATCATCCTGGTCACACATGATCCAACAATTACCAAACGTACCACTCGGACTTTGATCATCGCAGATGGCATGATCATCGACGAGACCGTTGCACGAGCGCTACCGCTGCTCACCCATACCCAAATGCTCAAGGTTTCCCATCTGCTCGAACGCCAGGAGATACCTGCCGGGAGTACCATCATCCATAAAGACCAGCATTTTGACTACTTCTATATGATCGCCCAGGGTGAAGTGGAAGTTGTTTTACAACCGCCCAAGGCAGCTGAGCTGACCCTGGCTACGCTTGGTGAAGGTGAGTTTTTCGGCGAAGTCGAGCTGATACATGGCGGCAATTCGATAGCCAGCGTGCGCGCAAGCTCCGACCGACCAGTCAAACTGGTTGCGCTGCATCGCAAGGATTTCACAGATATGCTAGTCGGCTCACCACTGACAGAAGAAGCCCTCTCGCGCATCGTCCAGGCACGCCTGGCAGAGCACAAGGCTGCGGACCGCAGAAAGTGGTTGTGGTAGTATGATGCGCCCACGCTGGCATAAGGTCATTTCCGATCTATGGGATAACAAAATGCGCACCCTGCTGGTGGTGGCTTCCATCGCCGTGGGTGTATTTTCCATTGGAATGATCGCCGGGACATATGAGATCATCTCGCACGACATGGGTGCCTCCTATGCCTCGGCAAATCCAGCCAATATTGACCTGCACACTGATGATTTCGGTGACGTTCTCCTGGATTCCATAAAAAACCTGGAAGGTGTGAAACAAGCTGAAGGGAGAAGATTCTTATCAGCCAGTGTCCGCGTTCCTGGTGGCGACTGGTCCAACATCGACCTGGATGCGATCAAGGATTTTTCTGATTCAGAAATCAACCTACTGCTGCCCGTCGAGGGAAGTCCCATCCCAGCCGATAAACAGGTATTGTTGGAAAGCCAGGTTTTGGATGATCTCTCCGTTAATGTTGGGGAGAGCCTGGAATTCCAGCTTCCCAATGGCAAAATCAAGACCATGGTCGTGGCAGGGATCGTGCAGGACCAGACCACTGCGGCGGGCGATTTCCTGGCATCACCCCTGGGATATATCACCATGGATACGCTCCCCTGGCTTGGGCAACCCACCACATACAACCGCCTGTTTGCCACTGTGGACGGTGATTCCAACGATATCGATCACATCCGCGATGTTTCTGCAACTGTTTCAGACAAGCTGGATAAAAGCAATGTACAGGTACAACGGACCCAGTTAAACCAAACCAACGAACACCCCATGGCATCCACCGTTCAAGCCATCCTGGGCATCCTGATGGCATTGGGCATCCTGATCGTTTTCCTCAGTAGCTCGTTGATTGCCAATACACTTAACTCACTTCTGTCGCAACACATGCCGCATATCGGGGTGATGAAGCTGATCGGAGCGCGCAGCCAACAGATCTTCGCTATGTATATCGTGCTGATCCTGTTCTTCGGGCTGATCGCCTTGTTAATTGCCCTACCCACCGGAGGGCAGGCAGCTTATTTGCTCTCCAATTATGTTGCAACCATGTTGAATTTCAACCTGCAGGGTTACCGTATCGTTCCACTGGCTTATCTTTTGCAAATCATCGTCGCCATTTTGGTACCCCTGGCTGCCGGATTCATACCCATCATCAACGGCTCAAGGGTAAAAGTACAGACGGCTATCAGCAGTACTGGATTAAGCGGCAGCAAGAGCTCCATTGGCTGGTTGGAACGTTTAGGCAGCCGGGTGAAATGGATATCCCGACCGTTGTTGATCTCATTGCGTAACACCTTCAGGCGCAAACGCCGCCTATTGCTAACCCTGTTCACCTTAACCATTGGTGGCGCGATCTTCATTGGTGTATTCAACGTTCAGCTTTCTTTGAAAGATTTCGTCCTGATGACCGAGAAATATTTCATTGCTGATGTGACCGTAAATTTTGACCGACCCATACCGCCTGGATGAGATCGAACAGGTTGTGATGGACATCCCCTATGTGCAGTATGTTGAGGGTTGGTCATTCATTTCAGCGGACATCCTGCGCTCTGATGATAGTGTAGCGGATTATTTGACCATCCTGGCACCACCAGTGAATAGTAAATTAATCGAGCCGGTGATGCTGGAAGGGCGCTGGTTACAGCCAGGAGATACAACCGCCATCACAGTCAGTGAAGCCATTTGGACTCTCCACCCTGATCTTAAGCCAGGTGATCAGCTGAAGCTAAAGGTCAACGGACAGGAGGATGAATGGACCGTGGTGGGTATTTTCCGCTTCCTTAACCGGGACCAAATCATCGGATATGCCACATATGAGTATGTTTCCACGCTGATCAATCTACCCAACCAGTCTTATTCCTTCCGGGTCGTCACCGACGAACATACCCTGGCTTACCAGGAGCAAATGAGTGGGACGATAGACAGCACCCTGCGCGACCTTGGCTATCATGTAAGTGAAACCCAGGCAGGGTTGGCAACACTCCAAACCGCATCAGAAAGCCTGGCGATCCTGATCAATTTTCTACTCGTCATGGCCTTGCTCACAGCAGTCGTTGGGAGCATCGGCCTGACCGGTACCATGGGTATGAATGTGATGGAGCGCACACGCGAGATCGGTGTAATGCGTGCCATCGGTGCAACTGATGGACAAATCATGAGGACAGTCATGGTTGAAGGGATGATCATCGGCATGATCAGCTGGGTGCTGGCAGCGATCGCATCCTTCCCCATTACCTTCCTGTTAATCCGTATCATCAGCCTGGCGATCTTTAACTCTCCAAGCAACTTCTTGCTGAACCCATACGGATTTATCATCTGGCTTGGATTGGTGTTGATATTATCAGCTGTAGCCAGTGTGCTGCCAGCCAGAAATGCCGCCCGCCTGACAATACGCGAGGTACTGGCGTACGAATAGCAATTTATATAGTGAGGTGTAATATGAAAAGAAATGTGAAATTCCTAGCCATCTTGATCATCATAACAATCCTGTTGAGCGGTTGCAACGCCATCGGTGTGCAGAGTTCCCCTACCAGCACTCCTGTCCCCACGGTGGAAGCCAGTAACTCCGTCATCAGCCAGGGTAACCTGGTACCCAAGGAGTACATGTATCTAGCCTTTCCTAGCGGAGGGCATATCTCCGAGGTTCTGGTTGAGCAAGGTGACCAGGTGACCGCAGGACAGGTATTAGCCAGCCTGGGTGACCGCGAACAATACCAGGCTAACGTCACTGCTGCCCAGCTGGAGGTAGAAAATGCCCAGCAATCCCTGGATGATCTCAACACGAACGCCGAGATCTCTTCATCGAATGCGTGGCTGACTTTATTGGATGCCAATGAGAGCCTCATCCAGGCTGAGATCGCCTGGGCGAATTTTGATACAGACGAGTACCAGAAAAAGATCGATGATGCCAATCTTAAGGTATCCGAGGCGAAGACTGCCCTGGATGATGCCCAAACCGAATTCGATAAATATGCCAACCTGGATCCCGACAACTCAACTTACAAGAATGCGGAAGATGACTTAAAGAAAGCACAGCAGGACTATGACGATGCGGTCCATGAGCGCGATCAGCTGATCATCGACCGGGACCAGGCTCAAGCCAACCTGGAGCTGGCACAAGAGCTTCAATCCAAGGCGCAGAGTGATTATGATGCCACTCGCACGGGACCCGACCCCGACCAGCTCAAACTTGCCCAGATGAATCTGGATACCGCCCAGGCGCATTTGACTGCCGCCCAATCGGCTATGGATAACCTGGACTTAAAGGCTCCCTTCGCTGGTACCGTGGTGGAGGTGAACGTCGATCCTGGCCAGCTGATCGGTACGGATACCTGGGCAGTCCTGGTTGCCGATTTCTCAGAATGGTATGTGGAGACGAATGACCTCAATGAACAGGAAGTGGTTAAGGTTTCCATAGGCCAGGGGGCTGCCATCAGCCCGGACGCCCTGCCTGACCTGCAGATGGCCGGCGTGGTGACTGAAATTGCCGACAGATTCAATGTACAAGCCGGTGATGTGCTGTATAAGGTGCGCCTGCTGGTTGAGCAGCCTGACTCACTTCTCAAATGGGGCATGACCGTGGAGATCACCTTCAATCCATAAATAAACTGAGACCCGGCAAAACCCGGGTCTCGTTATTCTATTTTTCCTGCCAGGCTGAAAAAGCCCAAATAAAATATGTATCCTTTTAGAGCTTAATGCATCTAATTAGACTGGTCCAGAATAAATTGATCATCAATCGATGGCTCAGCCTCTGGATATCTTACCTCGGAGAAAAATATGCCTATCTTTGAATTCGTCTGTATCGACTGTGGAATGCCGTTTGAGGAGCTTGTAATGAGCATCAACAAAACAGGTGAGGTCACCTGCCCATCCTGCCAGGGTCAGAACATCACCAAGAAAATCTCCACCTTTGCCTCCAGGCTTTCGAATGTCAGCTCTTATTCGTTCGGGAACGCCTCTAGCTCAAGCTGCAGCACTGGCAGCGTTTGAGGGACGTAATTTTAGATCGACCGTGAGTCGATGATATCCCTGCAGCGCAGAGGTCGGGTAGAGAGAAGCCATCCGACCATGCGCTGCAGTTTATTTAACGCTATAATCAACCTTGAGGAGAGTTCCACCATGCGTATCCTGACTGATGCACAAGAAAACCTGCTCAAAGATTCACGCACTTTATTGAATGACCTGCGTGTTTCATTGATCCAATTTGGCGCGACACCCGAGGATCATGAGACCCTGGCCGATTCCATCCGCCAGCTGGACGAGCTGTTCCTGATGGTGGTGGTGGGAGAGTTCAACTCGGGGAAAAGTGCCTTTATTAATGCCCTGTTGGGGCAGAAGATACTCAAGGAAGGTGTCACACCTACCACCACGCAAATCAATGTGCTGCAGTTCGGCGATACCCAGGAACGGCGGGTGGAGAATGAAAACCTGCACATCCTGACCGCCCCGGTGGAATTGTTGGCTGAGCTGAATATCGTGGATACGCCCGGAACAAATGCCATCATCCGCCAGCACGAAGCCATCACCCAGCAATTCGTCCCCCGTTCCGACCTGGTGTTGTTCGTCACTTCAGCCGACCGTCCCTTCACCGAGAGCGAACGCGCCTTCCTCGAAAAAATCCGGGATTGGGGTAAAAAAGTGGTCATCGTGTTGAATAAGATCGACCTGTTTCAAACGACGGAAGAGCAAGACCAGGTAATGACGTTCATCAGCGAAAATGCACGCGCCCTGCTGGGCATCACCCCCGAAATTTTCCCCGTCAGTGCCCGTTTGGCGCTGCGCGCTAAAATGGGTGAGCCAGCTGTCTGGCAAGACAGCTTGTTCGAAGCGCTTGAAAACTATATTCAATCCACCTTGGATGAGAAAGGACGCCTGTTCTTAAAATTCATGAACCCCCTGGGTGTAGGATCGCACCTGGTGGAAAAATACCTGCAGGTGACCAATTCGCGCCTTGAGCTGCTCAAAACGGATTTCACCATGCTGCAGGATGTAGACTCGCAGCTTGGCCTTTACCACGAAGACATGCGCCGTGACCTTGAATTCCGCATGTCAGACATTGATAATGTGCTCTACGAGATGGAGCAGCGCGGACAGGATTACTTCGATGAAACCCTGCGCCTGAGTCGTGTATTTGACTTGCTCAACAAAACCCGCATCCAAAAGGAATTCGAGCAGCGCGTGGTGGCGGATGTGCCCCAGCGGATTGAAAGCAAGGTGAACGAGATGATCGATTGGCTGGTTGAGGCCAATCTTAAGCAGTGGCAGGCGGTGATGGAGCATGTTGCTGATCGACGGCGCCAGCACGAGGAACGCATCATTGGCGATGCCGCGGGCGGTTCTTTCCATTACGATCGCGAGCACCTGATCGAAGGTGTGGGACGTGAAGCTCAACGCGTGGTCGAGAAGTATGACCGAAAAGAGGAGGCGCGCCTGATGGCAGAAGGTGCCCAAACAGCCGTGGCTGCCCTGGCTGCCACCGAGGTGGGGGCAATAAGCCTCGGTGCGCTGATCGCTGTCCTGGCCACTACCGCTGCAGCCGATGCCACCGGCATCCTGCTTGCCAGCGTGGTGGCATTGTTGGGATTATTCATCATTCCCGCCAAGAAGCGCCAGGCTAAAAATGAGCTGCGGGGGAAGATCGCTACAATGAGGGAACAGCTGATGCAATCCCTGCGAGCGCAGTTTGAGCAGGAGATGGAGCGTGGGATACAGGATATCAAGGAGGCCATCGCCCCCTACTCCCGCTTCGTGCGCTCTGAGCAAAGCAAACTTGAGCAAGTGCAATCCAAATTGGATGAAACGAAGAACAGCCTGGAGCGACTGAAAGTACAGGTGGGAGAAGTGATTGCAGGGTGAGCTTGTGAAATTTGTGACATACAATACTTGACTTGGGTTTGAATTGGAATAATAATATCAACATGATTAAAAAAGGAGGCAGAATAAGATTATATTTTATGCCTTCCAATCAGGTTAATATTTTATAATCGGATGCGATAATCCAAATAATATATTGGGTTGCTTACCTTCATTTGCGTATTCATTGAGCCTGGAAGGGTTTTGGGGGAGCTGACAACAAAAATGATTTCGATTTCATAACAGTTCTGGAAATGGGTACTTCTGAGCTGACTAAAATTAATCCGATAAATAATAACTCAACAGCCAATACAAACATGATGTGAGGAGGAAACAATGAAACGCAATGTCATTTTCTTCTCGGTAGGTCTGATTGTCATCCTTAGCTTGGGGGCGGGTTTGACAGCCAGCACCGCACACACTCCACAGCCCGATGTTGAATTAGGTGAGCCGGGGTTGAGCTACCGCTATGTGGAGACACTCGGCGAGACGGGGATACCTTATCTCGAAGATAGCGAGCCACATTAATTATCCTTGGGGTATCGGTAGTGATGGAGAAAACCTCTGGATTGGTGATCAACTGGGCAGTCGTGCCCTTAAGTTCGACAGCGATGGTACTTTCGTGATGCAGATCGGCAATCCAAGCTCTAGAGGAATGGGAAATATCGAAGAGATTTATGATGTAGGCGTGGATAGCGCTGGCAATATCTGGCTGATCGATAGCAAAGCCCACCACATCCTAGAATATGACCCGACTGGCAATCAAATCAGCGAACTTGGACAAATGTGGGATTGCAGCAGCGCTAATGACCGCTTCTGCATGCCGAAAGGGATTGCTTTTGACGACAGCGGCAATATCTATGTCAGCGATTTATCAAATGCCCGTGTCCAGATCCTGGATAGTGATGGCCAGTGGCTAGCAACATTGGGGGAAACCGGCGTTCCTGGCTCCGGCGATTATCAATTCGATGAACCCGAGCATATCGCAATCTTTGCTGACCAGCTGTACGTGGCAGACTCGGTGAACCAGCGTATACAGATCTTTGACATATCAATCCTTCTTCACCCACTTATGTGGCTACCATCGGTGTGACCGGCGAGCCAGGAAACGACAATGATCACCTCGCTTGCCCAACCGGAGTGAGCCTGGATGACGAAAACATCTATATTGCCGACAGTTGCAATAATCGCGTACAGATCTTTGATCGCGCGACGAGGGAATACCAGGTTACTTTGGGATCTTTCGGTCAGGGTGCCTATGAGTTTTGGCTGCCGACAGACGTGGTGGTGGATTCGATGGGGAACCTCTACGTGGCTGACCTGCTCAACACGCGTGTTCAGAAGTTCAGCTCTACAGGGGTATATATTACTACTTACGGGACGACCAGTGTACCCTACTTGACCGATGGTTACCACTATAATCGTCCCATGGTGTAGCCATCGATGCAGATCAAAATATCTTGATCGTCGGAAGAATATGGGCAGCGGTTAATCAAACTCGACCCCCAGGGAAACTTCCTGTGGTCTTTTGGTGAACCCGGTGTTGCGGGCGGAGATAACAATCATTTTGATAGACCCATGGATTTTAGCAGCGGATAGCAGCGGGAAAATTTACGTGCCAGATCTTATGAATTGTCGCGTGCAGATCATCAGCCCGAATGGCAATTACATGAATACCTTGGGGACTGGCTGTGGTACAGGCGATTATGAATTCAACGGTCCTATTGGGGTGGCGATTGACCAGTAATGACAATATCTATGTGGCAGACTTTTTCAACCACCGCGTCATGATTTACGATCCTAACTTCATCTTCATTAGACCACGATTGGTGTGACCGGGGAGTGCAGTACAGAGTATGACCACTTATGCCTGCCAGTGGCGGTTGCATTTGATCCGGCTGGTAATATTTATGTGGCTGATAGTGGCAACCAGCGCGTCCAGAAGTATAACAGCAACCTGGATTGGCTGATGACTATTGGCACAGGCGACTACGGAAACCAATTCGACCAGTTCGCCGGGACGAATGGCATCGAGGTGGATGCCCAGGGTAAAATATACGTGAGCGAGTGGGGTAACCAGAGGGTACAGGTGTTTGATCCCAACTGGTGCCTACCTGACAACCATCGGGGGATCCTGGGGGACAAATTCAGCCCAATTTATTGGCATCAGCAGTATTGCCCTGGATCCAAAGGAAATGTATATGTAGGTGATGCTGGGATCACCGCATCCAAAAATACACTCCCGGTGTGCCTGGCTGGAAGCAGGTGAATATAAATGGATTTGGGAATCCTTCGACTGATATGATCACCTCGCTTGAAGAGTTCAACGATCAGCTTTATGCGGGTGCCGGAAACCCGGTGGATGGTGGGCAGGTCTGGCGCTCAAGCAATGGCACAGACTGGATGCCGGTCAGTGAGCTTGGTTTCACCAGCACCCTCACCAACACCAATCCTTATATTCCCGACCTGATTGAGTTTGACGGTCAGCTGTATGCAGGTACCAGCTGGGGTGACTTTCCTGGGCAAATCTGGCGCTCACTGGATGGTACGACCTGGGAGCCGGTGGTCGAAGATGGCTTTGGTGATCCAAATAACAACGGCATTACCACCTTCACTGTGTTCAGCGACACTCTGTATGCAGCTACAATGAATAATTCTCAGGGTACGGAAATCTGGGGTTCTGAAACCGGAGATAACTGGTCACGTGTGGTTAACGGTGGTTGGGGATACTCCACCAACAATGGGATTAATGGCTTCACCACGTTCAATGGCTACCTCTATGCGGCTGTTGAATCCTTTCATACCGGTGGAACCTGCCAGATCTGGCGCACATTAGATGGCTCAATCTGGGATCCCATTACCACGGATGGTTTTGGTGACCCAGGCAACATATCGATGAGCGGCTTTGCGACCCTGGGCGGCTATTTATACGTCGGCACCTGGAACGATGCCACGGGTGCTCAGCTTTGGCGCTCAGGGGATGGCACCGATTGGGATCCAGTGTTCCAGGACGGATTGGGCGATCCCAATAATGTTGCAGTCGCATCACTTTATACTTTCGAAGGCTTCCTTATTGCTGTTACCTCAAATGAGGTGACGGGTATGGAAAACTGGCGCTCGCTTGATGGATTAACCTGGACACAGGTTAACCCGGATGGCTTCGGTGACAGCAACAATAGGTGGACATTGTGGTCCAATGCGACCGTCAATTTCCAGAACCGCCTGTATATCGCTACGACCAACTTTGCCAATGGCGGAGAGATCTGGCAATATACTGGCATCCCGGTGTATTTGCCACTCATATCTCGCTAGTTTTATCTGTGATGAGTGCCAGGGTCGTGCTTGACCCTGGCACTTTATTTATGTTTGCATCATCTCAACTACCAGCTCACTTGCTGCCCATGGGTGTACCTTGTTTTCTCCCGCTTATTCCACACCACCACCCCACCACTGCCAACAACTTGATAGGAAACATCCGCTCCCACCAGGGCAGTGTTGCCTTCAATGCCCAACAAGGTTCGCTTATCCCCCACCAGCAGCTGGAGGGTTCTTACCATGGCACTAGGCAGCTCGTCGAAGTGGGGCATGATGACCACACCCGGTATCAGGCCGAATGCTGGCTTCAACCCTGGAAAGCCCGGGATGAACTCGCCCATGATCATCGCCCCAGCGCTGCATCCCGCCAGGATACCTCCTTTTTCGAGCACTTCCTGAATTGCCGTCCATGCCAGGCTGTTTGCCAGGGTGCGGTATAAATAACCGGGTTTGCCACCGGAAAGATAAACAAAATTTGCCTGCTGGATGCGCCCCGCCAGACCAGGATCATTGGCGCTGGCCTGATCCACAACCGGCAGCGATTCAACTTCCACACCCAGGCTCGAAAAGTGTGATTTTCCCAACTCCATCCAATAGGTGATGCGTTCGGCTCCCTCTGTACCAGCTGCAGTGGGCAGGCAGACAACGTGAGGCTCACTCTTTAACAGCCCCAACAGGTAGCGATCCACGGCTTCCATGGGAGGTAAATACTCGCCACTGCCAACCAGCGCAAGCATGTTATCTTCTCCCCTTCCAGATCTGGGCGAATTTAATAATTCTTCGTTGAATATACCAGTCGTGCGGAACCGCAACCGGTCTTTGCTGTTCAATCAGACTAATTGCCGGTTCGGGCTCCATGCCCTGGGCGATCAAGATACAAGCCCCCATCGCCGGCCCTCGGTGCCGTCCATGGCTGCAATGGGTATACACGATACCCCCTTGATCAAATACCTTGAATGCAGCATCTACACCCTTCTCAAAAGCCCGCATCGGAATTGGGATAAGCGGCGAGTCAACCGTTGGCAGCCATAAGCTTTTAATGGGTGGAGAGATCGGGTCAGAAATAGGTGGAAGCCCGATGCGCATATTGATCACCAGGCTGACCCCAATTTGATGCAATGAAGCATAGTCATCAAATTTCGGGGTTGTGCCAATGTACAGGTTGTCTGTTATCCTGGAGAAATTCATCAAACGCCTATCATAGGGTATCAACCCGCCTGGATCCTGCTCCCGCGCTGGCATGGCATAGATATACTTTTACCTCCCGGCCTGTTTTCCTGTGGTAACCTTGCTGTAATCCCTGCATGAAAGTATCGGCATACTTCGCTTCAAGCAGGTTGACCGTACACCCGCCAAATCCCGCCCCAGTAAGGCGCGCCCCATAGATCCCGGGCAGGCTGCGGGCAGTCTCCACCAGGCAGTCCAGCTCGGGGATACTGACCTCATATAAATCCCTCAGGCTCTTGTGGCTGGCGAACATGAACCCCCCAAACATGCGCCCATCCCCCCTGCGCAGGGCGATAATCGCCTGTTCCACGCGATGGATCTCCTTGACTACGTGCTCTGCCCGGCGCTCGATCTCATCCGGAAGGAGGGTGGAGTAAGCAGCCAGCTCAACAGTGGAGACATCACGAAGAGATTTTATCCCTGGAAGGTATTTACGCAAAGCTTCCACTGCCTGCTCACAAGAAGCCCGCCGATTGTTATAAGCAGAACCAGCCAGGCTGCGACGAATCCCCAAATCAGCGATGATAATGGCAGTGCCCGGCGGAAGATCATATGCCGACCATTCCAGGCTGCGGGTGTCGAAACCGAGCACATGCCCTTCCACACCACAAGCGCTGGTGAACTGGTCCATTAACCCCGATGAAACCCCGACGAACTCATTTTCCGCCCGCTGGCAATATTTTGCCATGGTCAGCCTGTCCATCTCCCACCCATCCAGCGCCTGCCAGGTGGTGGCAAAAGCCACCTCCACCGCTGCGGATGAGCTTAATCCCGACCCGATCGGAATATCAGAGGTGTATGCAACCTGCATACCAGTAAGTCCAAATCCGGCTTGCTGCAATACCCAGGCAACTCCCGCGGGATACAGTGCCCAACCTGGCAAGGGGTGGCCACCGAGATCACATCGATCCGATACCTCAACCAGTCGAAATGAAACGCTCGCATCCAGGTCGAGGGCGTCCAGGGTCAGGATGCCATCAGAAGTGGGTGCTGCTGCCAGGTTGAGCTTCCGGTCAATGGCTACCGGCAGAACGATGCCATCATTGTAATCAACATGTTCACCCAGCAGGTTGACCCGCCCGGGAGCCTGGGTTATCACCAGGGGAGGCCGTCCAAATAGCTCTGTGAAGCGGGAAATGAGATCCATTCTCTTTGCTGTCAGACTGGGTTTCAGCTTTGGTGAAGGATTCTTCCATATTGGGCATGATCAGGCAAGCGGATAGTTGAACGCGCCGGGAAAATCTGGCCTGGCATGTTCTTCCTTGCCGCTCCACGAGTCGATCTTGATGCGGTACACTGCAGTAATGTCCAGCTCCTGTGGGATGATCTCGCGGTAATCTTCTCCGGGCTTTAAATGTGGAAAATAACGGTCCAGCAGCAGCTGAAGGCCATGCTTGGCTACACCGGAATCGGTGATCACTTCAGCCAACCCAAAAACCACCACGCTGGCGTATTCCACCCCAACCTCCATGGCAGTATCTGCTGGGAGCAATCTGCCCATCTCGGCGATGGAAAAACATACCCGCGGGTTGCGCTCGATATTGGTGCGCATGCGCCCCACCAGTGCGCCATGGATATAAATGGCATTTTCAGCTTCCACATACACAAACGAAGTCGGTTTAAGGAAGGGTTGACCTTCGAATTCGGTGGCAATCATCCCGAATGGCACCCGCTGAAGATACGCCTTGATCCAGGCGTCATCTTTGGCACGGTCTTTCCGGAGGGGCTGGTTGATGGGAGCTGGTTGTTTTTCCATGGGTTTTTGTTTTTCCTCGCTCAAAATCATATCATGAAAGTCTATCTGCAAGCTAAAACTTCACCCACACAGCTGCAGCTGCAAGCAGGCTGATGAGCAGCACCAGCACAATAATATACGGAAGCATCCTGCGCATCACCTCCCCCTCCCTGCCAGCCAGGTCAGCCGTGCTCGTCCCAACCACGATCTTGGCAGGTGCAATCACACTGGCCAGGCCTGCGCCAGCGGTTTGTGCTGCCAGGATGACCGGTACAGCATAGCCGAGTAATTCAGCCGTTCGTAATTGTAATAAGGCAAAAACCACGTTGGAATTGGTATTGCTGCCCGTCATGAATGCCCCCAGCGCCCCGATCCATGGTGCGATGAGTGGAAACAGCCTGCCAGCTATGTTGGCCAGCCCTTGAGCCAATGATTCTGTCATCCCGGCAGTATCCATGACCAGAGCCATGCACACCATCAGGATGATGCTGAGGCTGGGCGCCTGAACCCTTTTCACCGTCCCCACCACTATATTGCGGATCGATCCTTTTTGGTAGCGCCCTGCCAGCCAATACACCAGGTAGGCCAGGAAGGAGGCATAGAATAAGACCGCGCCAGCATGATTCAACAAGGAAATCGGTTTGCTGAGAGCAGCCTGGGTGATATGCCCAGAGCTGGTGGCAAGCTCAGGGATTTGCACCTGGATCACCAGAAATCCAAGGGCATGTTTGACTGCCGGGATCATCTGGATGATCAGCGTGATGATGATCAGGATGGCATATCCCGAGAGGGCCACTGCCAACAGTTTCCAA
Organism: uncultured Chloroflexia bacterium; assembly: GCA_963822175.1. Lineage (GTDB taxonomy): Bacteria > Chloroflexota > Anaerolineae > Anaerolineales > UBA4823 > FEB-25. Next base: position 77,232 of record CAWGGJ010000012.1, read on the forward strand.
TCCAGGCTCTCATCCTGGTTTTGTTTCCCACGTAACAGGCGTGCCAGGCCAAAACTGACCAGCAGGCCTGCCATGCTGCCCATGAATGCAGCAGTGTTCCATAGACCATTGACGGCGACCAGCAGCTGGATAAAACCCATCACCGCACCCAGGATCAGGGCAGCCAGTGCCAGCCGATAGACAGCCCGCCAGCCTGAGGTAATATGCAACACCAGCAGACCGGTGATGAATGCAGCCACACCGAGGAACAGCGCAGATGGGAACGCCAGCTCAGCACTGGTGTAGCCCGTGGTGGATAATAAGGCTTGAAATGCCGACCCCAGCGAGCCAAAGGTCACTGCCCAGGCGCTGCCAATTGAGGGGATGATGATGGCAGAGATGGGAGGAAAACCCAGCCCCACCAGGATGGGTGCCACCACGGCAACCGGCACCCCAAAGCCTCCCACCGACTGCAGGAATGAAGCAAATCCCCAGCCGATCACCAGTGACTGCATCGCCCGATCGGCTGTCAGGTGGGGCAATGCCTCCCCAATTTGCCGCACTGCGTTGGCTTCATCGGTGACCCGGTAGAACAGGAAAGCCGCCCAGATAATGAGCAGCACATCCAGGCTGGAGAGCAGGGCTTTGAGGTGGGCGTATGCCAGGAGGTGAACCCCACTGCCAAAGAAGATCACTGCGATCAGCAGGGCTGCCAGGTAACCGGCGATACTGGCTTTGACCGCGCCCCAACGCAGCCCCAGCATCAGGAGCAGGATCAACAGGATGGGGATCAAAGCCAACAGGAAAGTGATCATGCGGCTAAAGGGATCTGGTGAAAGGAGGGGTGTCTTTTACGCCGTGGGTTGATCGAAGATTAACCAGCGCTGCCTTTCAGATATATTCCTTGCGGGTCAAGATCCTCGCGCAGGATGCGCAGCTCCTCTGGGTCTGGCGGTGGCGTGGTGCGTAGATCGGCAGCCACCTTTAATTCCCACCCGGTATTTTGGCGCGCCTGTTCCACGGTCGCACCGGGGTGAAGGGCAGTCAGAACAAGCTCACCGGTCTCATCCGGTTCCAAGATACCCAGGTCGGTGACCACGGCCAACATGCCGCCACCGCGTAACCTGGCTGCCTGGCGCTCAGCCCTGCCGCCCAGGAAACCCGCCGACGTGCGGAAATCCAACTTTTCTGGGAAGCGGCGCTTCGAGTGGGGTGTCAGCAGGTAGCAGCGGTTCGCCCAGGCAGCGATCTCCATCGAGCCACCCGAGCCGGGCAGGCGAACCTTGGGGTGGGCGTAATCCCCGATCACGGTGGCATTGACGTTGCCGAAGCGGTCGATCTGCGCCCCACCCATGAAACCTACATCCACATTGCCCCGCTGCAGGTAAAAGGCAAAGATATCATACATGCTGCAGACAGCCAGGGCACCACTGACCAGCGTAGGGTCTCCAATCGAAAGCGGCAGCCTGGCTGGCTGAGCACCGATCACACCGGCCTCGTAGATCATCAACAGGTTTGGGGCGTGGGTGCGCCTGGCCAGGTTGCAGGCCAGGTTGGGCAAGCCCACACCTACAAAAACCGTATCGCCATCCCGCAGGAGGCGGGCTGAATTGATGGTAAGCAGCTCAGAGGATGTGTAATCGGTCATATTAATATTTCCCATAATCCACGGTGGCACTGGGCCGGCTTTCGATCTTCAATCGCTGATGCGTCTCCGTACCCAGTTTTTCCCAATATTCAGCCCGGTCTTTCACACCATAGACCCATTCGTCCAGGTAGGCCTGGGTGGCATCCCGGTTGCTGCTGATCTCATCCCATTTCAGGTAGAAGCTGTTATCCCGGTCATAATACCCCTGGGTATAGGAGGGATGGGCGCAGTATGGCACGTGGCAGACTGCATCCACGATGAAGCCGGGGATCAGCGTGCGGTTTGGATCAGAACGGATGATGGACTCATCCACGATCTCTTCGGTGGTGAGGATCACCCGCTTGTGCAGCAAAGGCAGCTTCCTTTTGTTCGCCGACGATACCCCAGATCTGTGCGTTGCCGTCTGCATCGGCGCGCTGCACATGGACAATGGCCACATCCGGATTAAGCGCTGGGACCACCACCACTTCTCCCCCCGAATAGGGGTCCTGTCACGCGTGCGGTAGTTAGGGTTCGCTTTTTCCAGGTCACCCGCTGCTGTTGGGTTCATGGGCATGAAAGGCAGTCCGGTCGCCCCTGCCTGTAAGCGTGAGATCATGCCAAAGTGGGAATACTCCTCCCATTCAAGCCGACCCGCCTCGAGCTCCGACCGCACAATGCGGAGCGACCCAACCCCCGGGTTACCCATATACGAGAAAATTACTTTACGGGCGCAGCCCGCCGCCACCATCTGGTCGTAGACCAGGTCAGGAGTGGCACGTGCCAGCACCAGGTCGCGTATACGCTGCCGGATGATCTCATGCCCGGCTGCAAATGGGATCAGGTGGGTGAAACCGGCGGCATACACCAGGTCACCATCCCGGACGTTTTGACGAACTGCTTCCGCCAGAGGAATTACTTTGGACATATTGTTATGATGCCTCCTTAAATGGGTATCAATATTGATCAGGTTTCTTATTTCTCTCCGCTTTTCTTTCCTTTTGCTGCTCACGCCAGCGACGTACGGTCCTGAAGCGCATGCTTTCATCTGGAGGCTTCTGAGCACGCATCAGGAGAAGACCTCCAAGGACGACAGCCACAGCCCCAATACAGAAATAGCCATAGGATGGGTGCGCGGCCTGGTCCATGGCGAAAAACACCACCAGCAGGATCGCGCCGATGAAGAATAATAGTTTTCCGAGCCTACTCTTCCCTGATCCCATACCATCCTATCTAAACTCACCGAATCACGGTGCGAATTTGCTCATGCATGTACTGAGGCAGGTAGTAGTGCCCGCCGCCGTTCTTGCCGGTGGAGCCAGAGCCTTTCCAGCCGCCAAAGGGTTGGAAACCAGGCCAGGCACCAGTGGTGGCACCTTGAGGGCGGTTGACATAGTTCACACCCGCCTCAATGTGGTCGAAGTACCATTCGATATCGTCCTCTGAGCCATAGAATCCCGAGGTGAGGCCATAATTGACACTGTTGGCCTGCTGCATGGCTTCATCCAGGTCCTTCACCCGGGCAATGGTGGTGATGGGCACGAACATCTCATCCTTCCACAGGTGATGATCCAAGGGCACATCTGCCACCAGGGTAGGCTGGCAGAAATAACCCTTTGCATAAGCGCCCTCCGTGAGCACTTTGCCACCAGCTAAAAAGGTGCCCGCCTGGGATAGCTCCTCGTTGAAATTCTGAAAATCACGGTAGGAGTTGCGGTTGACCACCGGGCCGGTATAGACGCTGCGTTCGGTCGGGTCCCCGATCACCAGCTTGTTGATCGCAGCCACCAAACGGGTGGATAGCTCCTCATAGGCCGGTTCTTCAACAAAGATGCGCGAAGCAGCCGAGCATTTCTGCCCCTGCAGCCCATAGGCAGAACGGAGGATGCCGACCGTGGCCTTCTCCAGGTCTGCATGGCGCGAGACGATCACCGGGTTCTTGCCGCCCAGCTCCAGGATGATCGGGCGGATATAGGTGCAGTTGGAGAAATCGCGGAAGATGCCCATGCCAACACCAAACGAGCCGGTGAACGTAGCTCCATCCACGTTGGCGCAGGTGATCAGTGCCTGCCCCAGGGTGCTGCCCGGACCGGTGACAAAGTTGAACACGCCGTCTGGGAGACCTGCATCGCGCAGGCATTCCGCCAGCAGGCGCACCACCCAGGGGGTATCGGTGGCAGGCTTCATCACCACGGTGTTGCCTGCCACAAGCGCGGCTCCCACGGGTCCACCGGTGAGTGAAGCCGGGAAGTTGAATGGGCTGATCACCAGCCACACCCCGTACGGGCGCATGACAGACACATTGGTGGCAGTGTACCCCACCAGCGGGTCGCGACCCATCTCAACCACGTAAGCCATTGTTGCGTTCCATCTCATCGCAATAATAACGGATCAGGTCAGCTGTCTCAGCCACATCTCCGAGGCTTTCCATGCGGTTCTTGCCCACTTCCATCGCCAGGGCGGCAGAGATGACAAAAATGCGCTCGTTGATCAGGTCGGCTGCCTTGCGCAGCAAGCTCACCCGCTCCTGCCACTTCGTGCGGCTCCAGGCTGGGAAGGCTTTGCGTGCCGCAGCCAGGGCATCCAACGCATCCTGTTCACCACCCTTCTGGAAGATACCCAACAACACATCGGTATTGGCAGGTGACCGGTCTTCGAACTTCTCAGCAGTAAAACGGTCCTTCCCACCGATCAGCATGCCATATTCCTTCCCCAGCCCAGCCTTCACCGTGGCCAGGGCTTCGTCGAAGTGCATATGCAGCTCTTCGGGTGGGTTGAACATGGTGGCATAAGTAAGTTTGAAACTCTCGCTCATTGTTTTTTCCTCCTAACAATAAAAGTGGCTAAAGTATAGCATCGGGCAGCACTATCGTCAAAAGGGAATTAATAAAACGTTGAACGTGGAACGGGTTAACATTTAAGAATCGCGCTTTGGCAATCAGGTAATCATGTATTCAGAGTTCATGTGCTGAGTCTTGCTTCTTGGGCCATTCATCGCTTGCCTTAAAAAAGTCTATCGTTGATAACAGCATCGTTCTTTTAGAAAGAGCGAACTTTCTCTGCGAACATCAAGGGAATATATTGCTGAAGCTGTGTGAGAGTAAATTTTCGATCAACGTTACCAATAACACATAATTCAAAACTAATTCTGCGCGATAATAATTACATAAGTTAATTCGTCCTCAACTCATTTATCTAATTTCCAGAAACTGGGGTAGTAAGAAATGGCAACTGACATAGAAATTTATAAGCCAAGTTTTATACAAAGAATATCAGGCATTCTGTTTTTTAATTCATATATCTACCGTCATGTTGCCACAAATGAAAATTTGACACTTGAAGCTACGATTATCGTATTCCTAGTAATGTTAATTAATTCTATGTTCCGTATTTTGCAACAAGGATTTCATTGGAATATCCTGGTCATCTTTTTCTCAGGTATTCTAATATCATGGCTATTTATAAGTTGGTTAGTCGCTTGGATAGTTAATAAGTTTTTTAAAAAACAAATACCGGCGAGTTTTGTCATTCGCGCTCGAGCTTATGCAATGATCTATAACTTATTATTTTTAGCATTAAATTTTATAAGCCCATCGACTTCTCTATTCACACTTCTTATAATAACTGCAGATATATTATTTTTTGTTGCCCAGACTCTGAGCATTCGAGAATCATGCGAGATATCTACGATTTAAGCATTATTACTGGCCATCATATTTATATATCTGCTTAATTTTCCTCTGAATTTGCTAATTTACATGATCGGATAAATCCTTTCAAACTTCTTTGGGTATTCAAATCCTTTTTCATGAATGGTCTAATCAATTCTCTTAATCACCTTTCTCATGCACACAACTGAATTGGATTTTGGTTGAGTAGCAAATAGGCGTTTGATAATGGTTATTATTCAAATGATATGCGTTAGATGGACAAAAAAAAGCCGTGGAGCTCCTGGAGCAGAACGCCGTAATGCAGTGCCAAAAGCATTACCATTTACTCCAGCAGATTGCAACTGCCTCGTTGAATATTATGATTTCAATGAAAAAAATGATTTCAAACAAGTGCTGCGAGAAAGACTGATATTTGATCATATTCCAGATAGGTTTTACGATCTCCAGCTAGATTACCAAAATGATGAGTTGGCCATTGGTACCCATTGGGATCAACGTTGGGCAAAACCAGGCAGATATGATAAAACAGATGCGTTGTGCCTTTCCATAGGTCAATATGGCAGATTAGTGGTGAACTGGAGGTCAGTAGATGAACATGGCGAGGATAGTATTCATTGGTATTCACAAAAAACATGGAACATTGCTGTCGTCGACCATCCGACTCCAGATTTATTCATAACTAGGGAACCTGATCAGTTCTGCGATCTTCGTGCACATTTGTTTTAATAATAATTTTCTAGATATTTAAGGAACAAAACCAGATACCATTTTTATTTGATGACAAGCGAAGGAAGTGGGGTAAGCAATCATCATAGGTCATTCATAATGATTAACTTTTCAAGTTGATTACAAAAGAAGGATGAGGAACACTTTTACCACACCTGATAAGTGAAGCATTGCGGAGTGAACAGGGTCAAATTAAGAGTATCCACTTTAGCGTATACCTAATCCATTTTCTACTCTGAATCCACCCCCCTAGATATTGACCGATTACATAGCCCATGCCCTTTGTTTCTGCTTCCCTGAACAATCAGCCGGACCCGACAGCTGTGGGTCATACAAGCCGCCGAATATATCAATTAATGGAATTTATCGACTGGAATAGGCATTAATCTTGGTTTCACAAACGACGGAGCGTTGCTCAGCCTTGAAATAAGCATACAGGCTTGCACTCAGGAAGGCAGCAAAAAAACACCACACGGATGGAAAAGCAGGCAGGCTGGCAAGATATAGCCCGCCAGCACAAGAGAGCACTATAGCCAGTCCAAACAGCACCAAACCTCTGTGGCTTGAAACGAGAAATGGAACAGTGACAGCAATTATATAAGCTGGTCCGGTGTCTATCAGGGAAATTACCTGATAGGAAAGATTGCAAGTATAGACCGACACCCCCACCGGACTTTGGAGTATCCCGAGTAAGTAACCCAGCCCAACCACCAATCCAACTGCCTGGCAAATCATGATCAGGATACGCCGCCTGGTTTCAGGCTCCATCCGCAGTGCTGTATACGGGATAAAAACAGGCCAAAAAACATAGGCGATCAAGGCGTATAAGAAAACGGCCAATGATTCTGCACCTCCCATCCCGATCTTTCCCTGACCGAGCCAGATGACGCCTTCGATTAACTGGTGGGCCGCAAATACTGCCGGGATGATCGAGAGTGGCAAGCTGGCTTTATCTTTTGGTATCCGTGCAATGGAAATGCTGGTGACGGTAAGCACACCGCCGGCGATAAAACTTGCTTCTGCAGAGTAGCACATGGATTCCTCCCCACACTGCGTATACAAGGATGACAATACTATACAAATTTTAAAGGCTTAAGTCAATCATCATTTATATATCACTAAAACTAAGGCCATGAGGGTTGGAAGGAAAATCACCGGTTTGGCGTATAATTAATCCATGTTCTTCACCGAATCAACCTACCTGGGCATCGACCCTACTGCCGGACATAAGCCGTTCGCCTACGCAGCCCTGGACAACCAGCTACACCTGACCGCCGTGGGACATGCCAGCCTGGATGAGGTGCTGGCTTTCCTGGCCGGCCAATCGCAGGCAATCGCTGCAGTGTGTGCCCCACGCCAACCCAGCCAATCCCTGATGAGCCGCCCACAGGTGCGCGACAGGCTTTCGCCACCCCCGCGCCCAGGGCGCTATATGGACTTTCGCGTGGCTGAGTATCTCCTGCGCCAGCATGGCATCAGCTGTTATAAAACCCCCGCCGATGAAAAAACCTGTCCCAACTGGATGAAAATGGGCTTCCAACTGTATCGACGCCTGGAACGCATGGGTTACCATCCCTTCCCTGCACGCGGGCATGCGCTCCAGTGGATGGAAGTTTACCCACATGCCAGCTACTGCACGCTGCTGGGGCGCGTTCCGCTAGCCAAAAACACCCTTGAGGGTCGCATCCAAAGGCAACTGGTGCTCCACCGAGAGAATATGGGAGTCCCTGATCCAATGGATCTAATCCAAGAAATCACTCCACAACGGCTGCTTGAAGGTGCCTGGCCTTTGGATAAGCTCTACAGCCAGGGTGAGCTGGATGCGCTGGTGGCCGCCTTCACTGCATGGCAGGCAGCCAACAACCCGGATCAGATCACAGCCCTGGGTGATGATGCTGAAGGCCTGGTGATCCTGCCGGTGGCTGAGCTGAAACCTCATTATTGAGGGAGGCTCGCATGCCAAACATTGAAGAACAGCTGCGTAAAGCCATTGAAGAAGGGAAATTCGATGACCTGCCCGGTAAGGGCAAACCCCTGCGCCTGGATGAGATCAATCCACATGCTGATTCTGACTGGGAGTTAGCCTATCACATCATCAAAGAAGGTGGCTTCACCCTTCCCTGGATAGAAACCATCCGTGAGATCGAGAAAGAGATCGAGGCCGCTCGCCAGGAACTGCAGCGTGGCTGGAAGTGGTATGTGATCTATCTTTCTGCAGAAGCTCCCAAGGAAAAAATCCTTCCTGAATGGGAAAGCGCAATAAAGAGATTTAAACATAAGCTTGATAACTTGAACAAGCGCATCCGCGACTACAATCTGGATGTGCCAAGCATGCACTTCCAACGACCGTTATTGAGTTACGAGAAGGAAATCGATAAGATCATAAACCAGGGTGAGTAGTATAAATTACAAAATCTGTTGTGTAGGGGAGCAGCGTTGGTGCTCCCCTACAGTGTAACCATACGCCGCGCCTGGCAGTCCACCCAGGAATTAATTGCCTATGCCAAGGAATGCCGTGTCTTTCGCGAGTTGAGCGAGACCGAACGCACCCAGTTCGGGTTGCCGTAGGGTATAAATTATTAAAAGCCAGTGTAGGGGCACGATATATCGTGCCCCTACAGAGTATTCGGGATAGTGCAAGGCATTACAGGGATGCAAGCAGCTTTTCCCCAAATTCCTTGGGCTGGCTTTTTTCGATGACCAGCCCTATCGCATTGTGAAAACGCAAAAAATCGTGCATGGCAGTCGCCACCCCACTCACCAGCCCGCCATCAGATAGGATGTCTCCCGTTACAACTAAATTGCTGGATTCAGCTGATCAACGACCCAATTGGCTGGATTGGTGTCGATGTAATTCCAGATAGCCTCATATTCCCGCTCATTACGAATGATGTGATCATGATAATTACGCTGCCAAACCGGTGGAGTAGCAGAACCACGAATGGCATTGATTCGGAATGCCACCGAGGCTTTGTATGCCCGGACAATTGCACCCAATGAACCGGGGGTGACATTAGGGATATTGTAGGGGCGTAGGGGTTGAATGCCGGGTGAAAATTGATCAAATACCTCCCCTACGCCCCTAACAATGCAAATAATCCCATGGATATGGTTAGGCATGATCACATAAGTCTCAAAATTTGATTGCTTGAATCTTTTCTGCAATCGAATCCACTGTTCGCTGGCTATTATTCCATATGGATTTAATTGCATCGTACCATTATTAACCTCCCCAAAGAGATTACGCCAAAGGTGAGAACAAATGGTAATAAAGTACGCCCCTTCCGAGGAATAATCAAATCCTTTCATACGCATGGAACGTCGGTGGTGAATTTTTGGATTATATATAGACAAGATCCCTACCTAACTTTCTTCCTGATTCACATTTTTTATAGAATATAGAGTAATTCACAACGCTATCAGAAGTTTTTCACCAAACTTCACCGGCTGGCTTTTCTCTATCACCAGCTCCCTGGCATTATGGAACTTCATAAAATCCCGCATGGCGGTTGCCACCCCGCTCACCAGCTCTTCGTCCAGCTCGACCCCGTCTTCAAGGTAGAGAGCTTTGATGCGCAGGATGCCTGTCTTGCGCTCCAGCTTGGGGTCGAAACGACCCACCAGCCTGTCCTTGTGTAAAATGGAGAGGCAGAAATAGCCATACTGACGTTTGGCCTCAGGCAGGTAGGCTTCCAGCAGGTTGCGGTAATTCCAAAATTGCAAATCCCGCCCCCGGCACCAGAATAAACTGTCAAAAAAGCTGAGGAATGTGGTGCGCTCCGCCTTGATTTCCCCCTCCGTTGCCCTTTGGAGGTTTTCAGCCTGGTCGCGATGCAACACCAGCTCGTGAATTTCGCCATCTGCCAGCACTGCCTGTACCGGCACGACGACGCCTTCCTTCTTCAGGTCTGCCCAGATTCCTTTCGGGGATGCCTTGCGCATGTGGAAGCCATATTCAGCGATCTGGGATGGCAGGCATATGCCCATGGCGATCAGACCCTGTTCAACCCAATACCGGTCTCTCTCTTCCAGGCTCGCAGGGGTAGTATCCACCCAGGCTGGCAGGACACGCTCCGCCAGGTCATACACCCGCTGGAAATTGACCCGTTTCGTGACCATCAGGTCACCCTTTGCAAACAGGTACTCCAGGGCAGTCTTGGCCGGCTTCCAATCCCACCAGCTGCCCCGCTTGGGACCGTTGTATTCAAAATCAGCCGCCCTCAAGGCCCCCTCCCGTTGGATGCGCTCATACACCATCGGCACCAGCTCCTGACCCCCCTCTGCCTCCAGCATGTGCGTATACCACTTGAGCAGTGTCTCGCGTCCGCGGTCCCCCAGCCTGAGCTGATAGCGGTAGTCCTTCAACGGGATGATGGCAGCCACACTCTGCACACCCTCAAACAGCTTGCGATGTTCAGGGGAATAGATCAGATCATCAAAGTCCGCAGGGATGTAGCTGCCCAGGCGGCTCCACAGCGTAATATAATGGCTGCGCTGGATCAGGTTGAGGGTATCGATCTGGACGTAATTCAACTGCTCGACGATTTTTTGGATCATCTCCAGGGTCGGGGTACGGCAGGCATTATTCGGGGTGGTCAATCCCTGGGCATGCAGAGCCAGCGTCCTGACGGCAGAAAGTGGATAAACGGTCATCGTTCGGGCTCAGGCGTGAAATACAACACTGTGCGACACCAGCCTGCCACCTTGATAGACGAACTTGCCTGAAAAGAAGCCAGGACGGTCCAGCCAGGGTAAAAAGATCGCATCCCCCTCCCATAAGTTCAGGCTGAGCAACTCGGAATCATCCACCCAGCGCAGGTTACCCTCGGGAGAATCGATCAGCTCTCCCTTAAAATGCTCACACACAAAGACGAAGGCATACCAGTCCTCGCCATTGGCAAATTGCGGGAAGGTCAGGAAGCCCTTGAGCTGCGGATCCCATACTGTCAGCCCCGATTCCTCGTAAATTTCACGGATGGCGCATTCCTCCGGGGTCTCACCCGGGATGAGCTTGCCGCCCAACCCGTTCCACTTGCCTGCGTGCATATCATTGGCTTTCTTAACGCGGTGGATCATCAGGGTTTGTCCATCGCCCCTTACGTAGCATAGCGTGGCAAGCTTCATAGGCAGCTAATACCTGACCGGGTTAAGCACGTAGAGCCCCCAGCCAAAATACTTGCGCCCATAATTCACGTATTCCTCCTGGCTTTCATGCAGGTGATCGATCACCTGCTGGAGCTCTGGATGGTGGGGGTTGGCTTCGATCCAGCGTACCAGGCCGTGCCAGTTATCCGCCTCGTAACGGTCCCAATCATCATGGCTGGAATGCAGCACATACTCAAAGTCAAAACCCTCTTCCCGGGCACCCTGCAGCAGCACGATCTCATCCTGTACCATTGTTTGCTGCGTGCGGAATTTATCAGGCACGTTATCCGTCAGCCAGAAGGCTTCCCCAACTACCAGCTTGCCATGCGTTTGAACAGCCTCTTTCATGGCATGAAGCGCATCTTTGAAGCTGTCCCAGATGAAGGTAGCCCCGATGCAGGATGCCAATGTAAAGCTTTGAGGCAAGAATTCGTATTTGGCAGCATCCCCACAGACGATCTTCAGGCGATCCGTGAGGCCGCGTGCAGCAATCTTCTTCTCTGCCCGCTCACAGGCATACGGGCGTAGGTCAATCCCCACACCGGATATTCCAAACCTTTCAGCCCATAGGATGAGCGGCTCAGCAAACCCGCAGCCGAAGTCGATCACCCGGTCACCAGGCTTAAGCCCGGCAATCTCACCTGCCTTGATGAGCTTTCCTGGTGTGGTGGGGTTGAGCAGGTCCATGTACTGCTCGGATATATTCTTCAGTTCAAGGAATTTCATAACCACCTCGCTTAGCAAACCAATAGGATTAGATCGGCGTAAAGGTCATTGAATTAATTGTTTAGCCATGGCCAACAAGCGGTCCTCGTCGTCATGAATATTTTCATCCAGGCGGGCTGCTGCTGCAACCGGCACCCAATGAGAGAGCTGGTTTCGGTCGGCAGTGGTCAGCTGGAAATATCGCCTCAGATAGATCTTGTAGGACCAGCTGCGTAACAACCTGACCAGCCATTTAAGCGGGGTTCCGGGTGGCAGCGCTCCTCCCCCCATCAGCAGCGTGGATCGGGCTACATCCATGATGGCGCTGCCGTGAGAAGCATCGATCCAGTCGATGACTACAGGCCCGCCGGAGGTCAACACGATGTTGCCGGGGTGGAAGTCACCGTGGCACAATTCGTTGTCATCCGGCAACCCGGCAAGTGCATGCAATGCAGCCTGGCGTACATCTTCGGGCAGCAACTCTGTCCTATTAATCTTGCGCTCCAGCCGCTCGCGCTGTGCAGGCAACCCAGGCACGCGGCGCATGTGCATCTTGGCCTGGATGTCTGCCAGTTGTCGAGCGAAGACGGGAAATTTCCAGGGGCTCTTCATCAATGCCTGGAGCATGGTCATACCCTCCACGCGCTCATACTCCAGTCCAAAACGACCGTCGATCTCGATGATCTCCCCCACCGCCGGTACCGGCAACCCGGTGTCATGTACGAGCCTGGTGTTGTTTGCTTCATACTCAATTGTGCTTCTGGAAATTCCCTGGTTGAACAGTTTGAGTACCTGCCCGTCCTTCCAGGCATGGATTTCAGCAGTGGCTCCGATGGCGATGGATGGACTGAGGGTCATGGTTTACGCACTGGTTAATAAATCGCTATACAGCCTAATTCTGGAATGCTAGGGGCTCGGTTTTACCTGGTAGGTATATCCATCTTCAATTGGCAGCTCAGAGGATAAGTGGGTCCGTAAATACTGCCCACAATTACTTCCGATCCGATTTTCCTCCGTCTCGCCAATGCTAAGGATGACCTGGTAACCCGCCTCTTGAAGCGCCTGGACGATCTCATACTTTTGCCCGGCACTGAGGGGATTTACATACGAGATAAGATCATTCTCCCGGGCACGGTAGGTGGGATTCAGGGGGGTGATCTTGATCAGAAATTTTTCGGGATTAAAGAAACTCAACAGGACAGCCGGATCCACCGGCATATCCTGGGCAAGGGCAAAATTCAGGGTGATCTTCCGGTCACCAGGGGTGAAAAAGTGCTCGCCATATTCGGCGATCTGGGTAAAGCTCCATTTTTTCACCGGGATGAAGCGATCACGCAGCTCGGTATCGGTGGTATGCAATGAAACCTGGAACTGGAAATGCCCACCAGGGTAATACTCCTGCTTGATCTCCAACAGCCGATCGAAGAATCGCCTGGTGCCGGCAGGGGCGACCGTGGATATCGAAGGCATCAATCCGGGTGCCTGGTAGCGCTGTGGGAGCTCCTGCAGCACATCCAGCACCTGGGAATTCAAGGATGGCTCACCCATGCGGGCGAATTGGATCTTGAATTGATCGCAGGGGATGATGCGATCAGGGAAACGCTGGTCGACTAAAAAATCGATCTGGGCCAGGATTTCATCGCGGGTAGGTTTACCATGGTAATGTCCACCGGCATCGCACATCAGGCAGCCAATGGGGCAGCCGAACATGGTCGATACCAGCAACACCCATTTCTTTTCGCGCGGCAGGGGGGGTTGGAGTGACTCTACACACTCCACAAGGTTGCCCGGGCTCGTCTCGACGATATAAACCATGGCTATATCTTCATCGCCAGCAGAAGCATGGACTTTGATCATGCTGACCCCTTCAAAAACTGGTAAATTTTCATCGCTGCCATCACTCCCTCGCCAACCGCGATCGAGGTTTGGCGAAAAATCCCATTCTTTACATCACCAATGAAGTAAAGCACACCTTGCTTTTCCAGTTCACTGGCTTTTTGGAGAAACGTCGCTGGGAGACAGTCCAGCTGTGCTTCCCGGCCAATGGCGGCCAATAGATAATCGGCTTGGAATTGTAATTCACCTGCAGGACCCTGGCAATCCACCAAAATATCGCCCGCGGGAGCTTGAGTAAGCTTATGGACAGTAACATCCTTCCAATATTTTATCGCAGAGACCTGCTGTGCTCGCTCCCATAATAAAGGCAGGCACTTGGGGGCTTTACCCCGGTTGAGCAGGATGACCTGGTTCTTCCTGGCCAGGTTCAGAGCATAATCAAAGGCTGCATCCCCGCTCCCCATGATCACCACGCGTTTACCGTCTGTTTTCAACAGGTTATGCACTTCGTAAAAGACCCTAACGGTGATCTCCGGTGGAATTGGTAGCCCCGTTATTGGTAAGGGTTTGGTCCCGGTGGCGATAACCGCCACTCGTGAGGCATAGCTGTTTCGATGGGTGTGGGCATAGAATAATCCCTGCACGTATTCCAGCTCGATCACCTCTTCATGGGTCACTGCAATGGCTAAATTATGTGCCTGGTGGATGAACAGCTTCACCAACCTGGGTCCTGATATGCCGCGGGGGAAGCCGGGATAATTCTCCACCAGGTTGGCATTCCATAACAGCCCACCGACTTCCGCCCGCTCGAGGATCAGCGGGTTAACACCATAGCGTTTGAGCTGAATGGCTGCAGCCAACCCGGCTGGTCCGGCTCCAATGATGATGACCTCATCCATCTTTATGTTCACCTTGAAGTGTGGCAAGGATATCTTTGACAAATACCAGCGAGGCAAAACCGTGGGAAAGATTAATCAGGCTGGCGCGGTGATACGCCAGGTTATAAGTTGCCGTGCCATCCACCAGGAAGAAAACTTCAAAACCACGCATAAAGGCCGAACGGGCGGTAGTCTCACAGCACAGGTGGGTCATCACTCCGCAGATCACCACCTGGGTCACCCCACTTGTGTGCAATATTTCCTCGAGGGGTGTTTGGTGGAAGGCATCATACTGGCTCTTTTTTATGATCGTCCCCAGGGAAGGATCTATCTCGGGGATGAGGCGATGATGTGGGTGATCCTGTGTGATCAGGTCCTTCCACCAGGCAGACATCATCCCAGCATTTTCAGCCGTGTTGATGTGCTGGCTGAAGAAAATTGGCTGGTGCTGGTAAGTGTATTCCTCGATAAGCTGCCGGATGCCTCCCAGGATTGCCACTGCACTGGGCACGTAGGCATGCGAGGCTGGGTCCAGGAAGTATGACTGCATATCCAGCACCAGCAGGGCAGATCTATCAGGGTGAAAATCCAAAACCTTGTTGTGTGTTTGCTCCACCACCTGATCGAAGAGCTCAAGGGCTTGAATTTTGAGGTTTTCATCGGTGAAGTAGGTTTCCTTCATGTCAAATGATGTCCTCACGCTTCACCCCATCGAATTCAAGGATGAAGTCTGCACCATAGGCCATTGATGGGGTCTGAAAACCAGGTTTATAGTCACCCTGCAGCACATGCCTGACTGCACCCAGGGCTGTTGCCGCGGTGAGGGTGTAGCCTTCCGGGGTTTCCAGGCGGCTGATCGCGGTGTGCGCCTGCCCGTCAGTGACCCTACCCCATAGCCTGCTTCGACCACGCTGGCGCGCTTCATCCGATGGTCCGGGGGGTGATTTCATGATCCGCTGCTTCAACCAGCGTTGCACAATGGGTTTACCTGCCAGACCGATGAACGGCCTGAGCAGGCGGGCGACTTTTATGTATGAGCGCTTAAGACCCATATATTCTTCTATATTGGGGATCCCTGTGCTGTAGTAGGCGGTGCACACGTCTGCCCAGGGGAAGCTCACCACGGTCCGGGGTCCATTGCCGAAGTCAACCTGGAGATCCTTCCAAAATAACGGGACTTCGACCAATTTCCCCTCCTTACGCACCAAACCTGGTTTTGAAATGCCCTCGATGCCTGTCAACGCGGTGCCACGCGAAAGCCCGCCGCCTAAAGAGCTGATCGCCAGGGTCAGGTGGGTGGCCTGCGGTAGACATCGCTTGAGGTGACTTGCCAGGCAATCCGACGGTGCCACATCGAAGCCAATTCCGGGGAGCAGCATCACACCTGCCCGCCTGGCAGCCTTATCCTGGGCAACCAGCGATTCAAATACGATGATCTCACCAGTGATGTCAAGGTAATGTATGCCAGTACGCAGGCAGACTTCCACCATCGGTTTGTAGGTGTTACGGAACGGACCTGCGCAGTTCAAGACAAGAGGTACCTTCCTAAGTGCAATTTCCAGAGAGACTGGTTCATCCAACGAAAGCGGAAGGTGTTCGAACCCGAACCTATCAGCCTGAGCTTTCAGCCGGGTGGCATCCCGCCCAGATAAGATGGGTTTCATACCCAGCCTGAATGCCAGGTCCGCAATCAGTGAGCCTGTATAGCCGTAGGAGCCGTAAAGCAGAAAAGGTGTGTCCATCTTTTATATCCATTGTGAATCAGGTAAAATCTGCTTAATCATATCCTCTTTATGGGAGGTTTACCATGAAAATCGGTGTAGTCTTTCCTCAAACTGAATTCAACCCGGACCCAATTGCGGTGCGTGATTATGCCCAGGCTGTTGAAGGGCTGGGCTTCACCCACATGCATGCTTATGACCACGTCTTGGGAGCCAACCCGGAGCGCCCAGGGGGTTGGACAGGAGCGTATACTTTCAGACATCCATTCTTTGAACCCTTTATCCTGTTCAGTTACCTGGCAGGGATGACCCGCAAGATCGAATTTGTCACCGGCATCCTGATCCTGCCCCAGCGCCAGACCGCCCTGGTTGCCAAACAAGCTGCCACCCTAGACGTCTTGAGCAATGGTCGCACACGGCTGGGTGTGGGCAACGGCTGGAATGAAGTCGAATACATCGCCCTGGGAGAGAACTTCCACAACCGCGGCAGGCGTATTGAAGAACAGGTGACCCTTTTGCGCCTGCTATGGACCCAACCCCTGGTGAGGTTCGAGGGTCGCTGGCATAACATCTCCGACGCAGGTATCAACCCACTGCCCGTACAGCGACCCATTCCGATCTGGTTCGGTGGGACGGATGACAAAGTTTTACAGCGCATGGCGAAGCTGGGAGATGGCTGGTTACCGGGTACACGCCCCATCGAGCAAGCCCGCCCCATGCTGGATAAACTCAGCCATTATTTGGAAGCTGCTGGACGAGATCGATCCACATTCGGCATTGAACCACGCCTGAATTTAAGCCAGGTCGGAGCGGATGGGTGGAAAGACTTCATACAAACCTGGAAGGAATTGGGTGCCACCCACCTCACCGTAAACACCATGGGCTGTGGATACGAGACGGTATCTGCCCATATTGAGGCAATCATGCGGTTTTCGAAGGTAACCGGATTGAGTCAATAAATTTTCAACATCATTATTCGTCTATAAAATTTTCAATATTTATTCTTTGCTTTTATTTTGGGAAACACAGCTGAAGAAATATCTTCATGATTTTATAGTTTTGCTATGGTTTCTCCTTATACCAGGAATGAACTATGATTTCGTTGCGCTCACCTATATTGGGTATATAATTTATTTACATGCATAAAATTTCCACTGGAAATAATGGCATTATCGGGGTGGGATCATCATGAGCAAATAAATCCGTAGGCTTAACCCTAAAATTTATAAGCAATCCGACAATTACATAATAGCTTTCTCAGGCGCAATGATAGGAGGATGCAATGACACGAAGAGTGAGCTGGGGAAAATATGCACATATTTCCTTCTATTTCCTATTGATGGTAGTACTCCTAATGAACTCAGGATGTGGGGTGATATCTGGTTTCCTTGCAACATCGACTCCTACACCAACACTCACCTACACACCAACGTTAACCCCAACGCAGACGTCGACCCCCACGCCTTCTCCAACCCCCTCACCAACCCCAACCAACACCCCCACTCCAACAGCCACATTCACTCCTACTCCAACTCCAACCCCGCAGGGTTACTATAACAATGATAATTGGCAATTTTCATTAACGCTGCCTCCTAACTGGACTGTCGCTGAAAATTCCGCTTACACACAATTTTGGGATCCTTCTTACGACTTGTTCTTACAGATTCAATCCATAGAATTTATCGTTGGATCTGGGATGGATATATATGAATTAATACGATGGTCAACACATTCCGAGATCCTGGTTTGAATCTTTTCGCAAGCTCTACCCTGGGTAAGATAGATAATGTCACCCTCGGCGATGGTACGACAGCCATCCGTCAAGTAATCACTGGTAAGTCACCTACTGGTGAAGACATAACCATGCAGATTACCTTTGCGAGAACATCTCCCAGGTTTATGCTTTCATCTTTTTTGGCACCGATGTTACCATGCGTGCAAAAGAGAGCTTAATAAATGGGATTTACAAAACGGTTACCTTGGGTGAAAACACGCTTGTCACGCAACCACCGACCAATACTGATTCTAATTGCTGGCGATTGGACTGGTTCCACAAAGGGCATCAATGACCCCAGCTTTTCAACTCAGATTGATTTATCGATTACAGAAGGATGTACAGTTGGGAAAGTATGTGGAACAGTTTCGACCCCCCAGTTACCATGTTCTGGCGATCTTGCTCTTGAATCAATCACAGGCAATACCTTCTCTTTTATAGAACAAAATATGCAAGGTTCGTCTTCTTGCGTTTCGGGCGGTTATGAATACATCCGCATGCTTACCAACGGCACCCTCTCCTGGGCATATTTATATACATCTTCATCAAGAGATCAAACCGCTTCAAATGCGGTGCTCGAGCAGAAATAATTCAATTTATTCTGTCACTGTAATGAGGATCGTCTCATTCAAAAAACACAATCGATATTAAAAATAAAAAGCACCTGCAGAAAATCAGTATCTGCAGGTGCTATCATTAAGGTGAATTTTATTTGCTTTGAGATTCACGATTTAACAGCTAGCGCATTAAAGACACCTTCATCGGATGCAGCTCAGCCATCATCACATTGCTGATTACCGAAGGGTCATTGAGCATAAATGCCCGCGCCGATTCGTCATTTTCTGCCTGGAAGACAACCACCCCAAAGGTCTCATCCAGGCACGGACCCGCCAGCAGGACCACTCCTTCAGCAGTCCCCTTTTTCAGGTATTCCCAATGTGCCGCCATGGCTGCATCCTCCTGGGGTGTTGGACTTTCGAAGAATTCGTGCCGAAAAGGATGAATTAAATAAATATATTCAGGCATATTCTTCCTAGATATAGAACCTTTCGGGGTCGATCTCTTCGCGTAGGATACGCAGCTCCTCCAAGCTGGGCGGGGCATTGGCGGGCACATGGCCAGGGATGATAAGCTCAAAGCCAGTGTTGTCGATCACCTCCTGCACCGTAACCCCAGGATGGGTGGCTGCCAGGCGCATGCGGAAAGTGCCTCCGGGTCCGGCATCGTAATCCATTAGAGCCAGGGTCGAGACAACATAAATCGGTCGGGTACCAACCGGTAAACCTGCAGCTTCCCTTGCCCCAGGTCCGGTCAGATATCCCGGCGTGGTTAGAAAATCCAGCTTGGGAACAAAGCGGCGCTTGTCATGCTGCATGATCGCCACGGTCATCCAGCACTGGCTGCCAACATCGTTGCCACCCCCGCTGCCCGGCAGGCGTGCCTTTGGGATGGTCATGCTCACCGATTGTGACAGTGTTCAGGTTGCCATAGGGGTCGATCTGTGCCCCACCCAGGAAGCCATAATCGATAAAGCCGCGCTGGGCGGTTTCCATCAGCTCACAGATGCCTGCTGCTACCAGGCCTCTGTGGAAAGTGCGTGCCTCACCCACTGCACGCGGGAGCTCATCCATGATCGCTCCCAAACCTCCAAACTCAAACACGGGCACCAGGTTGGGGGCGATGGTTTTGGTCGCCAGCATGGCTGCCAGCATGGGGATGCCTGTGCCAATGAAAGCTGTCGTGCCATCCTGGAAAAGGCGTGCTGCCACGCAGATCATCAATTCAGTCTTGGAATACGGATTGGTCTGTCATTTTTCGCCTCCCATTACGCACGCTTTTCCCGCTCATCCACCAGCTGGGCCAATCGCTCTTTGCCAATCAGGTCCATATACTCCTGGTGGCTTGCCACCCCATAGACGTACTTGTCCAGGTAAGCTTTCGCCCCTTCTTCTGTCTTGCTGGAATCGATCCATTCCTTGATCACTGGCTCATCCCGCCCATAGACATATGCCATCTCACCTGGGTGCGAGCCAAAGGGGGCATGGACGACAGCATCCACCAGGTAATAGGGAATGATCGTCCGGTCGGGGTATTTGCGGATTTCATCGGTATCGACGATCTCCTCCGCACTGAGGATCAATCGTTTGCAGGCACGCGCCATCTCGGCACCAAACCCGGTGATGCCCTCGATCTGGGCATTTCCATACTGGTCAGCCCGGTGCACATGGATCAATGCTACATCCAGGATCAGGGCGGGTATCAGGCACACTTTTATCCCCGTGAAGGGGTCTTCGACCACCTTGGCGGCGCTATACTTGATCATGTCGGTGCCAAGCATGGAACGGGCGGGCAGGAAGGGTACTCCCATGGCGGTCGCCTTCATGCGCCAGGTGATGGAAGCATTCGACCATTCCACGCAGGATACGATCTGCCCCAATTCCACTGCCCGGCGCAAGGCATTGGAAGTTCCATAAACCTCCAGGCCAATGTAGGTGATATCCAGTTTCTTCACCAGGCCAGCAGCCATCCACAGGTCCAGCTCCAACACGCCTTGTCCGCAAACCCGTAATTCTTTCTTCCCCTGGCGGACAAGCTCACGCGAGAGCGACATTGGGCAGCGCACCGTCCCATACAGCTCAGTGCCGATGTAACACCCATCGTAAACGAAGGTGCTAATCGCCTCCTGTTCGCTCATCCTCTTGTCGACAAGCTTGCGCGACTTTTTTGTACGATTCCATTCCCGAAAGGCCTCGATATCAGGGGGTTGGATCATCTCACCGATCCCAAATTCAATCACTTCCATGTCTCCTCCTCATGTTTTTTACCTACGGATACAAGTAGTATTCCTGCACAATGGAACGATTGCTTATGCCCAGAGGCTCGCCTTTCTACAATAAAGATCGAATAATGTGCATTATGCGAGGCCGAATACCCAACCATTTTATCCAAATCCCAGGTCACTACTTGCCTGTTGAGTGCTCAACCTGCCCTGGTTTTTTCCCAACAGCTCATCCCAGAAAATGCTGTCATACCGCCTGGATTTGACCGGCAGCGGCATGGGCACACCCCAACCCAACAGCAGCACTTCCTCCTTGGGTTGCAGGCGAGCAAGCATGCCACGTAGTGCTTCCCTACCTGCCAGCCCGGAGAGAACGCTGTGGATATCATCCTCGTCTCCCAGCCAGCCCGAGATCCTTGTCCCCAGCTGCGACATGACTTCGTCATAGATCTGTGAAGGCCGTTGGTCAATGATCAGCAAAGTGACATAATACTTGCGCATCTCGCGGGCGATGGTGCTAAAGGCAGTCTGCCCTGCCATCTCGCGGTTGAGCAATTTATGGGCTTCCTCCACCACAATGACCAGCGGATGAGGTTCCATGCTGCCCTTGTTACGATACTCATTGGTGCTTTTCTCCCATGTTTCGCGGATGCGCCGGGTGAGCAGGTTACTCACCAGCAAGTAGTCCAGGTCAAAATCGTGATCGTAGAACGAAAGGACGATATGTTGCCCAGCCTCCAGGGTCTTGATGATCTCTTCAATCCCATTCCCGGACGGGTCTTCACGCACGTATTTTAAATTAAAGACCCGCTGCATCTTACTGCGTAAGCCTTCAGCTGCCATCACGTTCACACCGGCAGAATTTGCCCAGGCAGCCACGGAATCGGGGGCAGGAATTTTTTTGCCCTCTACTTCCATCACTGACCCAACTTTCATCTCCCGGAATGCCTTATACCAGCCATCCTGACCAAAATCAGACACCAATGCATCCATTGTGGTGGCAGTGGTTTCCTTTAAATTCAGCTCACGCATCAGCATCTCGATATCGCCGGGTTGGATATCGCGCTCATCGATCTCCAGGGTGAAATCGGGAGCCAATCCGCGGATGAGTGAGCCTGCCCCAAGTGCAACCACACGCACGCGGGTACCAAACTTGGTCTTTAAGCCAACAACTGTCGAGTGGGTATCGGAGGCAGTGTCATCAAATCCATACTCGTTATGCATATCGAAAACCAGCACTGAAGCGGTGTTGTGATGGATCAAACCCGCCAGCATCAGGCGGGTGAGGAAAGATTTCCCGGTGCCGGTTGCCCCGAACACACCTGCTGAGCGCTGGACGAATTTATCCAGGTTGATACATACCGGGTGCTGCTGTTCACGCGTGTAGCCGATGACAAAATTTCCTTCACCATCACGTTTCCCAAATATTTCGGCGATATCACCTTCTTCTGCCAGGCGTACCTCGGCATGGTGGGGCGGAATGGTCTTGACCGGTAATGGATGCGGGTCTTCTGGGTGGAGTGCACGCCACATTTCATACTCAGGTAAAGACGGATCTGGCCCGCGCTCCAACATCAAGGCTGGCAGTACTTCCAGGGTGGTGAACAGGGTTTGCCCGTGCAACAGGCTTGCCATCTCCATCGGCAGACGGGACTCACTTTGCTCATCCGCAAAGCGCGGGTCGGTGGAGCCAAGCTGCAGGTCCGTCACCAACCCATAGAATTGCCAATCACCACTCTCGATCACCACGAACGCCCCTTCCTGCACCTGGTTGGAAGGGATGGTCAACCGTACGCGCAGGTTCTCTCTCAACCCCCCTCCGACAATATAACCGACTATATGTTTTATCTCATCCATTTCATATCACCTGAAAAGTAAGACACTAAGGACACAAAGGACACCAAGGATTTCTTAATTGATAATACGTTTTATCCCATCCCGAAGATGGACAACATTGAAATTAAGCAATAATCCCAACCGTTTGCCGGTTAGTTTAAGGTAAGTCAACAACTGGGCACAATGGACTGGTGTAATGGCATCGGCTGATTTTATTTCAACGATAACACTTTCTTCAACCAACATGTCTAAACGGAACCCTGAATCCACCTTTATCTCTTTATACATGACTGGAAGGATAAGTTGAATCACAACAGATAGGCTTAGTGACCTTAGCTCATGAACCAAACAGGCTTCATACACCGATTCCAGGAGGCCAGGTCCTAAGGTTGAATGAACCTGGAAAGCCGAATCCAAGATGGCTTTGGCTATTTCTTCAGTATGCTTCGGAAGGGGAGATATTATTGAAGCTCGATCCATAATTATTTATCAAAATTCCATTGTGTACTTAGTGTACTTTGTGTCCTTGGTGTTTTTTTTTATATATCTCCCAGGGAGCCGAGAACGGACATCAGCATGGCATAATCATCCCTCAGCAGGGTGATGAGCTCCTGGGTGGCGGCATTTCGCCACTCTGGATTGCCGGCCTCAGCCTGCATAGCCCCTGCCTGCTGGATATGCGCCGCCAGCAGCTCACCCACGGGCAGGTCGGCTGCCCTAAGCACATGCCTGAAATATCCAAACCTCCCAATGCTGGTGAACTGACGAACCTGCTCAGGCGTGCACAGGCAGATCACATCCAGGCTTAGAGGTGGACGGGGTGGAAGCATATGGGAAATTTTTCCATCCAGCTGATAACCCACGGTCAACACGCTCAATTCCACGGGCACATTACGATTGACCCGATTATCTGCAATGATCGCGTCTTCCACATCATCTGCGGTTACCAGCTGGCGCACGAGCCCATCATCATCAATGTGAATATCATGGATCAACCCATACACCTGGTAATCCCCGTCCAATTCCACCTGCACCAGCGCACCAAAGGAAGGTGCATCGATCTGAGCCACCCGGCAGCCTACCACAAACCCGGTCGTCCCGGCACGCAACAGCCGTCCGATTTCCAATTGTCTCATTTACCGTACCTCGTCCTTTTCCCGGATACATCCTTGTTGTACTGTTTGGCAGATTGCCCTTCTACTTCCAGCCCACGCTTGCGCAATTCATTCACGATCATCTGGGTCACCTGGTCCTTATCTTCCATGCTGACCACTGCGGTCTCATGAGCACGGTGAAGCAGGTAGGGGTAGCGCCGTGCGCCGATCATCGCACACTGGTGCACCAGCACGGCATGCAGGTTATCCAACATGCTGGTATCTTCAATCACCCATTGCGGGATTTCCACCCTGGCTATGTATGGGTGGCTCGTCCTTCCCACGTTGAGATAAAAGAAATGCAACGCCAGCTCTCCCTGGTAAGGTTCGGCGGAGCGTGATTGTAATCCAAAAATAGCTGAGCGTTCGCCTGGTTTCAAGATATCCCTGTATAGCTCAATATCGGTCACCCCTTTGAAAGGCCTGTAGTCGCGTATTTTTGCCAGGTCATCCTGCTGTGCCCTGGCAACTTCCAATAACCGCACCACCAGGTCGGCACCAGGTTTATCCACATACCCGGCTGTGGTCGCACCCATTTCATATAGTTGATGCAGCACTCCCAGGTATATTTCCAGATTCCGCTTGAATTCCCCAGCCACCCGACCTTCTTCGAGAGTGGTCGTCCAAATCTCCAAGGGACCATCGGTGAGAGTGATGACCGGGGCTTGAAATTGGGAAGCCAGCTCAAGCAGCCTTTTCCTTTCTGCCATATCACGCTGCAGGGCGAGCTTATCATCCGACATTCCTTCAAGCTGCTCTGCATAAATCAACCGGCTTTGTATGCTTGTACCAGGTGCATCGGCTGAGCCGTAGCCCATCCAAATTGCCCCGGTATTGACCAGGCAGTAATCCACCTCCGCATGGCGATCGGAAAATATCTGTGAGCCGTCAGCAGCGACCAGGGTTAACTTATCAGGTAGGGATGGAAGCGGAAAACAGGCATTTAATGCTTCCTGTACTGGAAGCGCACAACGCAAAGTCTGATCATAATCATGAACAATCCTCTGCACTTTTTCTCGCAGAGGAATGATCTGAGCAGCGTTTTCCTTGAGTAATAAATTTGCCTCCACCAGCTTGTTTTTTCGGTCAAGCTGGTGCAGCAGGGCTTTCTCACCCAGTTGTTTAACTTGTTGGCTTACTTGGAGGAAGTCAAGCGACATGCGCTACACTCGCCTGGGTTTCTTACGACGTAAGGAAAGGTAGTTTTGCTCCATTTCATCCAATAGCTCTTTCTGCCTGTGTTGGATATATTCATCCAACAGGAGTTTTACCTCCGGACTGGTATAAACCTTCAAGCCCAACTGATGCTGGTAGGATCCTTCCTGGTTAATTATCCTGGTAATAATTCCCTTGGAGCGTACCACTGATTTTGAATAAGGCGGTTTAAAGTCAATAAATACGTCTTTATCCTGCTCAAATTTTAATCCATAGAGGGTTGCAAAAAAAGTATAAATACACATACCTTCGCTGGAGAGATCCACAACTCTACCTCCGAAGTGGTGCCTGCCATCATATAACCTGACATCGAGAGTTTCGTTGGGCTCAACACGAACCATGCTGCGCTTGCCGATCGATCCTTCTACAGGGGTGAAATCACTCAACACAGCCCTTTTCTTCTTGATATCTACATCCACCACCATAGCTCGCAGGGTACCTGGAACGTTGGGTGCATTCAAATACGTTTCACCTTCCAAAGCCATTCCCACTGCCTGGTAACCAAAAACGGTGGTGGTTATCTTCCCCTGATCCACACCCAGGATAGCTGTGTTCGTATCCAAAGGCAAACCGCGGTAGGTATTATATAGTTTTACCACGCGATGCTCTGACGACAGGTATTGGAAGATTGCCATCAGCTGAGATAGATCGATCATCCTGATCTTACCTTTTGGAGATATGGTTCATATATTATACAGGATATAGATTAAACCATCTGAAACTATGCTTTGAATTCGTCGCAAGTGTGGATTTTAAATCGGATCCTATTGGATTTCTCCGCAATAAAAAGATGCGTTACAATTTCGGTCTGACAAGCATATAAGATCCACCTGGCCCTTTCTATTGGGAAAAGAGAAAATAGATTAATGTCGCGCACCACCAAAGGCTACCTGATCGCAATCACTGGGGTAACATTCTGGTCATTCACGGGGATAATGATCAGCTATTTAGTCACAAATTTTGAGATACCCGCCTTATTGCTTGCTTTTTGGCGTGACCTGTTGGTAAGTATTGCCTTAGTGGCTGCATTATTCCTGATCCGCCGTTCATTGCTTCGAATCAGGGCATCTCAAATTAAGTTTTATGTTTTTTACGGTCTTATTTTGGCCGTATTTAATTCCATTTGGGCTCTATCGGTAAAAGCCAACGGAGCTGCGGTTGCCACAGTGATCGCATACAGCTCGGCAGGTTTCACGGCCATCCTGGCTTATTTCATTTTCAAGGAAAAACTGGGTCTGCCTAAGATATTGGCGGTTATTTTGAGTTTAAGTGGATGTGTATTGGTTTCTGGTGCCTATCGCCCAGAAATGTGGCAGCTGAATCCCATTGGAGTGACAGTCGGTTTACTATCAGGGCTGTTATTTGCGGCTTACAGTCTGATGGGCAAGGAAGCAGCCAGGCGAAAGCTCAATCCTTGGACATCCCTGGTATATTCATTCGCCTTTGGCTCAGTGTTTCTCCTGATATTCAATTTAATCCCCATGCTACCAGGCTCTGCAGGATCAATCCATGCACTTTTACCAGGCTTGCCAATTAATGGATGGATAATTCTTATCGTCCTTGCCTTAGTACCCACCATATTTGGCTTTGGGCTGTACAACATGTCCATGAACTACATCCCTGCCAGCATTGCTAATCTCCTGGCAACCTTAGAACCAGCCATGACGGCCCTGGAAGCTTACATACTCCTGGACGAACGTATGACCATTCCCCAAATCATAGGTGGTTTGATCATTTTATCAGCCTTGATCGTGGTTCAATTTGAAAAAGAATGAACAGGGACGGGTTTGATGCAACCTTGTATTGGTTCCATCAAACCCACCCCAGTATACAGTCATGCATTGTGCACTAGCAGAAGGTTTTTATAGCAATTGTTATTTGGACCCAATTCCCTTTAGAATGTTTGTCAATTCGAATCCACTTAATTTCCAGCGTGCGATAATTTATCCCTTGAGCGTAAATATGCCTTATAGATCTCCTCTGAAATCGCTGGTACCAGTGCGAGCCCCAGGATCACCCCCCACTCCCGCAGGTTTGGCATATGGGTATTGAAAATGGGCTGCAGGAATGCCAAACTGACCACTGCAAGCATTAAGATTACAGACAACCCGACAGCATACTGCATGTATTTATTTGAAAACACACCCAACTTGAAGATGGATATCTTCTCTGAACGCACGGTGTATGCCCGGAAAAGCTCGCATAAACTGAGGGTCACAAAGGCCATGGTTTCAGCCGTCTGTACATCCACCCCTCTCCAATTGTGTTGCAGTACATAGAGCAGCGGGTTTGATCCCGCCGGTACCAATGCTCCAGCTTCAAGGTGCCACAAGAGTCCGACAATAAATGCAGTCAACACAACCCCAGTTTGGGTTATCGTTTGGATGACGATACCCCCCTGCATCGTCCGGTTGATGATCGGCTCGGATGGCGGGCGAGGTTTTCGCTCCATGATCACCGGATCACCTTTTTCCATAGCCAGGGCGAGGGCAGGTGCACCATCCGTCAGCAGGTTCAACCATAACAGCTGGATCACCGTCAATGGTGCAGGGAGCCCAGCCAATGTTGCCAGGAAAATGATCATCACTTCAGCAATGTTCGACGATATTAGGAAGAAAACAAACTTGCGGATGTTATCGTAAATGATCCGCCCCTGCTCGACGGCAGACACGATGCTGGCGTAATTGTCATCCGTCAGCACCATATCAGCACTTTCCTTGGCCACGTCAGTTCCGGTGATGCCCATCGCCACACCGATGTTAGCCCGCTTGATCGATGGAGAGTCGTTGACCCCATCTCCGGTCATTGCCACGACCTCACCATCTTCACGCAACGCTTCAACGATACGCAGCTTATGTTCAGGGGAAACCCTGGCAAAAACATCCGTGTATTCCACCTGCTCCTTGAGTTGTTCATCCGTCAGGTTATCAAGCTCAGCACCACTTAACACCTGGTGATTGGGTTTTAGCAAACCAATGGTTTCAGCAATCGCACGGGCAGTATTGGGAAAATCTCCCGTGATCATGATGGTGCGAATACCTGCCCTGGATGCTTTTACCAGGGCGGGTGCCACCTCCGGGCGGGGTGGGTCAATCATACCCACCAGCCCAACAAAGATCATCCCTTCTTCCAGCTTTTCCAGGTCTTCCATTTCGGGGAGGGTCTGGCTGACACGATATGCCACCCCCAAAACGCGCAGGGCATCCTGGGTCATCAGGTCGTTGGCATTCAGGACGCGCATACGCTGATCCTCGGTTAGTGGTGCAGGAGAATCATCTGTACGCTGGTAGTGGGTGCATAAGTCCAGCACCATATCCGGGGCACCCTTGATCGCCACCACGTAGCCACTGGTCTCATGGTGGTAGAAAGGTGAGAAGTCATCCGGTGTGGATTCCCGAATTTGGTGGACAGTGATCATCCGCTTGCGGTCTGAATCGAAAGGCACCTCCTGCACACGCGGGTAAGCGTGGTTTAACGGCCTGGGTAATGCACCCGCTTTAGCAGCTGCCACCACCAATGCTCCCTCGGTTGGATCACCGGTCATCTTGTAGGTCTGCTCTTCGTTAATTGAACCGGAGATGATCAACTCAGAGTCATTATTTAATGCACCCACCCACAACGCGGTGCTCACAGCCGGGAAATCTTTCAGATCTACCGTCTTATCGTTTTCCTGGAACTCGCCACTCAGCGTGCGTCCTTTCCCAGTGATGGAAAGGTACCTGCCATCCACCCAGATGCGGGTGAGAGTCATCTCATTTTGAGTCAGTGTGCCGGTCTTATCAGAACAAATGACCGTGGTGGAGCCAAGTGTTTCCACTGATGAAAGCTTGCGGATAAGGGCATGCCGTTGGATCATCTCGCGCATCCCGATCGCCAGGCTGATAGTCACAACAGCGGGCAGGCCTTCCGGCACAGCTGCAATAGCCAGCCCTACTGCCAGCATGAACATGTCGATGATCTCCTGTTTGGCGGCTTTCAAATAAACCAACAGACCACCATTACTTGCCGTTATTATGCTGAGGTCAGTGAAGCGCCAGATTGACACTGCGAACACCACCCCACAAATGATCAGGGTTGCTAATCCCAGGAGCTTTCCCAGCTGATCCAATCGCCTTTGCAATGGTGTGGGTTCGTTCTCCACTGCTTGAAGCATCTCGGCGATCAGCCCGATCTGAGTATGCATACCCGTGCTGACCACCACTCCACGTCCACGCCCATAGGAGACCAGTGTGCCCATAAAAGTGGTGTTCTTGCGGTCACCCAGAGGAATATCCGCTTCCAGGCGAATATTGGCATCCTTCTGTACCGGGACCGATTCGCCCGTCAGGGCGGCTTCCTCGATCCGCAGGTTGGCTGCCTCCAATAAGCGTATATCTGCTGGGATGTAATTCCCCGCTTCAAGAAGGACAATATCACCTGGCACCAACTTTGTGGAGGTTACGGATTGCCTTTGCCCATCGCGTATCACCTGTGCTTCAGGTGTGGCTAACTTCTTCAAGGCTGCCAGGGCTTGCTCAGCGCGGCTCTCCTGGACGACACCCAATGTGGCATTCAAGACCACGATTGCCATTATGGCAGCTGCTTCCTCCAAATCTCCCAACGCTGCTGAGATGACCGCTGCCACGATCAGCAAGATCACCACAAAGCTGTTGAACTGGTCGATCAACATTTGCCAGAAAGTAATTCCAGGTGCCTCTTCAAGTTGGTTAGGTCCATAACTTTCCAACCGGCGGGCTGCCTCCTCCGAGGTCAAACCAGTATCAGGCGGTGTTGCCAATTGGTGGAGGGTCTCTTCAGGTGTCAGTGCATGCCAGTCCAGTGGAGACTGGCGAGAAGGATCTGAGGTTGATTTATCAATGGTCATATAGTTCTCCAGCGAGCCCATCCAGCGGTTGAGTAAAAACACCCGAATTATAGCAGAGGATAGGAAGAGTGATAAAATTTATATACCCCTAGGAACAAAAAAACCTTAGATAACCTAAGGTATTGGTGGATTTTAATAATAATGCCAAGGAGAAGGTATATGACGTATCAATTTATCACTGTACCTGTTAATGGTGAGAAAATTCATTTTTCGTCGGGTGAATTGTCGGTACCTGATCATCCAATCCTGCCATATGTTGAGGGGGATGGCAGCGGTGGCGATATTTGGAGGGCTTCTCAACGTGTTTTTGATGCTGCTGTCAGGCAGGCATATGGAGAGAAACGGAAAATAGAGTGGATGGAAGTATCTGCTGGTGAAAAGGCTTATGATAAGTTGGGTTCCTGGTTGCCGGATGAAACCATCCAGGCATTTCAGGAGTTCCTGGTGGGGATCAAAGGCCCCCTGACCACACCCGTTGGTGGAAATATACGCTCCCTGAACGTGGCCTTCCGTAAAGCCCTGGATCTATATGTTTGCCAGCGCCCGGTTCGCTACTTCACAGCTCTTCCCTCACCTGTAAAACATCCTGAATTGGTGGACATGGTCATCTTCCGTGAGAACACTGAAGATATCTATACCGGGATTGAGTTCGAATACGGGAGCGCTGCCAACCAACAATTTAAAACCATGCTAAAAGACTCTTTCCCTGCAGAATATAAAAAAATGCGCTTTCCCCAAACAGCCGGGATTGGGATAAAACCTGTATCCAGAGAAGGCACTTTTCGCCTTGTACGCGCAGCGATCCAATGGGCACTTGCGAATAAACGCCGCTCAGTCACCCTGGTGCATAAAGGCAACATAATAAAATACACGGAAGGAGCATTCAGAAATTGGGGATACGAGCTGGCTTTGGCTGAATTCAGCAAACAGGTTTATACATGGGCGGAGTGGGAGCAGACTAAAAATGAAAAGGGTGAAGAGGCTGCCAATCTTGAGCAGGACATTGCTTTAAAGGCTGGTAAGCTATTGGTCAAGGACGTGATTGCTGATATCGTCTTTCAACAAACCATCACCCGGCCACGCGAATTTGACGTCCTGGCGACAATGAACCTGAACGGTGACTATCTCTCAGGTGCGCTGGCAGCCCAGGTCGGTGGGACAAGCATCGCCCCAAGTGGAAATATCAACTACACGACCGGCCACGCCATATTTGAAGCCACGCATGACACTGCTCCGGAGTTTGCAGATAAAGATATGGCCAACCCAGGCTCGGTAATCCTCTCTGGTGAAATGATGTTCCGTTACATGGGCTGGAATGAGGCCGCGGACCTGATCATCAAAGGGATGGAGGGCGTCATTGCGGCCAAGACTGTACCCTACGATTTCCATCAAACGATGGACCATGCCACCCTGCTTAAATGCTCCGAGTTCGGGGATGCAATTATCCGCCAGATGCTGCTTTAGGTATAAATCATGACTGACCCACGCGTCAGGTTGGATCTCACCCTGATCATTTAAGCCTTGATATCCCCCAAACACCCTATACATGTAACGTTTGGGGGATGTTTTTTTTCGCCTTGTTGTGACATTCTGCCCAACCACATGATGACCATATACACCTGACAAATTGACGAATATTAGTGAAAATATCCGCAATGACAACCAGGTAAATACTAGGAGAGACCAATTCTCTCCTAGTTTTCTGCGTCTTTACAATAAGGAGTGAATATATTATGACCAACCAGCAAGAACTGGTTCAAGCTTTACAGGCAATCCCGTGGTTTCAGGTGATGACTCCAGATCATTTTAATAAGATCGTAAGCATCGCCAAGATCTTCAAGTACGAGCCTGGCCAGGTGATCTTCCATGAAGGGGATAAGGAGGATTTCCTCTATGTCGTCCTCGAAGGACGTGTGGCGATTGAGATCAGTGTTCCGGGTCGCGGCCGTATGCGCATCCTTACCGCTGATGCCATGGATGAAGTCGGATGGTCTGCGGTAACCCCCGTGGTACGCCAGCGCACTGCAGGAGCAAGAGCTGTGCTTCCCAGCCGCCTGGTGGCATTTGATGCCAGTGAATTGCGCAGGATGTGCGAAGAAGACCACGACTTTGGTTATTATGTCATGCGCCGGATGGCAAATTTAGTTGCAGGTCGATTGTTAACGACGCGACTGCAGCTGCTGGACATGTTTGCCAATCCTGCTGAATACAAAGAGGAATAGCATGGCAGAAATCCAATTATCCGTGGGTTCAATCGTTGCTCTTCCCAAGTCGGGCCTGGAGAAGCTGCTGGCTAACCTGCTCACGATGGGATACCAGGTAATGGGTCCTCAAATCCAGGATGGTGCGATCGTTTACAAACCGCTGAATAGCATTGCAGAGTTACCAAAAGGGTATATCAGCGAACAGGAGGCAGGATCATATCACCTGGTTTACAGCGGTCACAGGCGATATTTTGATGTCACCCCTGGTGCTCAATCCTGGAAGCAATTCTTCTTTCCTCCCTTCACAGAACTTGCCAGCTTTAGCCGTGACAGTCATGGATATTGGCAGATCGAAGAGAAGGAACCTGACCTGACACCTCTTGCGTTATTTGGCGTCTTCCCCTGCGACCTGGCAGCTATCCAGGTGCAGGACAAAATCTTTTTGCGCGAAGAATGGAAAGATCCAATGTACTGGTCTCGCCGCCAGAGCGCATTTATCATTGCAATTGATTGCCTTCACCCCTGTGGGACGGGTTTTTGTGCCTCCATGGGTACTGGCCCAAAAGCCAACCCGGGGTTCGATCTGCGCCTGACCGAGCTGGATGATGTTTTCCTGCTGGAGATCGGCTCTGAAGCCGGACGAATGGTCATGGACGGCGTAGCGGTTCTACCCACCAGCGCTTTCTGGTTGCAAGCAGCCCAAAAAGCTCTCGAAGAAGCAAACATGAAAATGGGTCGCAGTCTACCCAACCAACAGGAGCTGCCTGATCTTTTACTTAATAATCTCGATGCCCTGCAATGGGACGATGTTGCCAAGCGTTGCATGAGCTGCGCCTCCTGTACCCAGGTCTGCCCGACATGTTTCTGCTGGGATGCACGTGATTCCGCCACGTTGAATGGTCAGACTGCCGGGCGTGAACGAGTGTGGGACTCCTGTTTCAACCCGGATTACTCTTACATTGTGGGAGGAAATTCACGCCCGAATGTGCGCTCGCGTTACCGCCAGTGGCTGACACACAAATTTGGCTCATGGTATTCCCAATTCGGTACATCAGGCTGTGTCGGTTGCGGGCGGTGCATCACCTGGTGCCCTGCCAGGATCGACGTGACCGTCGAACTGAATGCCATCCGCCAGGAGGTGCAGTCATGATCCAGACACATGGACAACCACACGCTATATCGCCAACAACCCCCATGCAACCCTACTGGGCAAAGATCGTTGAGATCGTTAAGGAAGCTCCCAGTGTAACCACCATCTGGCTGGAATTCCTGGAAAAACATCTTCAGGAGGGATTTCACTTTAAAGCCGGTCAGTTCAATATGCTCCTGGTACCAGGGTTAGGTGAAGCAGCAATTTCAATAAGCTCAGATATGGAAGATGGTCATCGAATTGGCCACACGATCCGTTCCATTGGAAATGTTACCTCAACAATAAATCGCATGAATGTGGGGGATATCCTTGGGGTGCGCGGACCTTTTGGAAGCTGGTGGCCGTTCGATGAATTTGTAGGCCGAGATATTGTTATTGCAGCTGGCGGAATTGGTCTGCCTCCCATCCGCCCGATAATTTATTATGTCATGCGCCATCGCCATGATTTTGGCAAGGTGATCGTGCTTTATGGAGCTCGTACTCCAAATGATTTACAATTCACCAGCGAATACAAAACCTGGCAGGATGCCGGGATCGAGCTCCAGGTAACCGTTGATCGTGGAGACGATTCATGGGATGGCCGGGTAGGCGTGGTTCCCATCCTGTTCTACAATACACGTCTCGACCCACGTAATACGGTGATCTTGACTTGTGGACCTGAGATTATGATCCGTTTCGTTATTTTTGAAGCCCTGGCCAGGCGGGTACCTCCAGAGCGAATATTTGTCTCGCTTGAGCGAAACATGAAATGTGGCCTGGGTTCATGTGGTCACTGCCAGGTCGGTCCATACTTTGTGTGTAAAGATGGCCCGGTTTTCAGCTTTGATAAGCTGCAGCCGTTTGTGAATGTGGAGGAGTTCTAATGAACAAGCCTACGGTCGCGGTATATAAATTTTCTTCATGCGATGGCTGCCAGCTCTCAATTCTAAACCTCGAGGACGAGCTGCTGGATTTAGTCGGAGCCATTGAAATCGCATATTTCCTGGAAGCCAGGCGCCGAACGCTACCTGGCCCCTATGATATTGCCCTGGTAGAAGGATCGGTCACCACCCCACATGAAGTGGAGCGTATCCTGGAGATTCGAAAGCAAGCAAAAACACTGGTTGCCTTGGGCACATGTGCAACCGCCGGAGGCATTCAGGCATTGCGTAATTCGGCTAATCTGGACGACCTGGCGCTGATGGTGTACGAACACCCGGAATATTTACATTCTCTGCCGAAATCCACGCCCATTGCCGAGCATGTCAAGGTTGATTTTGAGCTATGGGGTTGCCCGGTGAATAAATATCAGCTGGTTGAGGTGATCCAAGCCCTGCTGCAAAAGCGCAAACCCAACCTGCCCACGCAAAGCGTGTGCCTCGACTGTAAGCGGAAAGGGATCGTTTGTATGACGGTAGCGCATGGTGTCGCGTGCCTGGGACCAGCCACACGCACGGGTTGCGGGGTTTTATGTCCGGCCAGTGGACGTGGCTGCTACGGCTGTTTTGGCCCAGCCCCGAGCGTGGATGTAAAGACCGTGGTACAAGCGCTGCTACCTGTGGAGCGTTATCCCGGGGAAGTACGAGGATTATTTACCAATATCAGTAATTATGCACCCGCCTTCCGATTGGCTGCCGAAATGCTGTCGACCCAATCCAACCAGATTTCAGGAGAGAAGAAATGAACCAGGACATCCATATCCCCGCCCTAGCGCGTGTGGAAGGTGAGGGCGCGCTGACCATTCGCCTGAAGGATGGCGCGGTCAACGAGATTCTGCTGAATATTTATGAGCCACCGCGCTTCTTTGAAGGCTTTTTGCACGGGCGTTATTTTCAGGATGTCCCTGATATAACGGCGCGTATCTGTGGGATCTGCCCGGTGGCATACCAGATGAGCTCTGTACAGGCATTGGAAAGCGCTTTACAGGTGACGATATCTCCAGAGATACGCCAACTGAGACAGCTGCTGTATTGCGCTGAATACATAGAAAGCCATGCATTGCATATCTACCTGTTGCAGGCACCAGACTTGGTGAAGCACGAAAGTGCAATAAGCCTGGCAGCTGAAGCGCCTGAGCTGGTAACCTTGGGTCTGAAACTCAAGAAAGTTGGTAACGACCTATTAAAAGCGATCGGTGGGCGTTCTGTCCACCCGGTGAACACCTGTGTCGGAGGGTTTTACCGCTGGCCATCCGAGCAGGTGATCCATGGATTAATTCCACAGCTGGAATGGGCACTCCAGGCATCCATCGACACAGTGAAATGGGCTGCAAAGCTGAGTTACCCTGACTTTGAGCAAGACTATGAATTTGTTGCTCTCAACCGCTTTGATGAATATGCCATCTATGATGGCGACATCCTATCCTCCAATGGGAAGAGAATCACCCCATTGGAATTTGAAAAGAATTATATTGAAACACATGTCGAGCGATCCAATGCGCTTCACAGCCACACAGCGGGGAACAGCACATATTTCGTCGGTCCACTTGCCCGCTTGAATCTCAATTACAAAAAGCTGCGCCAAACTGCCAAGGAGGCAGCCAGGGGAGTCGGGCTAAAGCTCCCCTTACGCAACCCGTACAAGGGATTATTGGCGCGTGCCATTGAGCTGGTACATAGCTGTGACCTGGCAATAGAGCTGGCGAATGCCTACCATCCACAAGGACTCAGCCATATGGAATTTGACATTCAACCTGGGGAAGGCTGTGGTGTATCTGAGGCACCACGCGGTTTACTTTATCATCGTTATGTTGTCGACGAGCAGGGCACGATTCGCTTTGCCCGCATCACCCCACCCACTGCGCAGAACTTTGCTCAAATGGAAGCTGACCTATGGGCATTGGCTCCCACCGTCGTTAATCAACCACAGGAAGAAGCCTCAATCTCATTTGAGCACCTATTACGCTCTTATGACCCGTGCATCTCGTGCGCGACACACTTCCTGAAACTGCGTATCGATCGAGAATGAGTAATTCACACGATGGTGCCAGAGAAGTCATTTCTGGCACCATCAAGATCATAGGCCTGGGCCAAAGCATGCGTGGGGATGATGCGGCTGGCCTGGCAGCCGTCCGGTTGTGGCAGGAGAGATACCAGGAGGATATTGAGCGACCAAACCTGCAGGTGGAGCTGGCAGAATTACCAGGGATTGGATTGCTAAGCCTGCTGGAAGGTGCAGGGATGGCAATCCTGGTTGACGCAGTACGCAGCGGGGCAGATGCTGGCACAATTCACATCCTGTCTAAGGAACACCTGGAGGCGTTTCAGAAAGAGTCCGGTTCAGCCCATGGCTGGGGGGTTGCGGAAACCCTCGCTCTTGGCGAAAAGGTCATGCCCTCGACCTTGCCGGAAAAAATTATCGTGATTGGAATAGAAGGTGTTGATTTCTCCATGGGTAAACCAATCAGCCCGCAGGTTGAGCTAGTCCTACCTGAAGTTGCCCGCCTGATCGAACAACTTGCAACCCAATAATTATCTTCAGGAACCTTCCACTTCCTCGCGTATTTCTCCCAGGTAACCAAGTTCTGCCAATGCGCTCAGCACCTTCTGGGTTGCACCCGCCTTGATGGCTATGGTGGCAGGTCCTAAAGGTTCTCCCAGAAAACGCCCGGCGCGTGATTTTCGAAGAGCTTGCAACACTTCATCAGAGGTAACCCTTAGAATTACCATCTTTTCCAGCCGGGCTTCACTTCCTTGTTTGTCCCAGCGCTCAAGTGCTTTCACCAGGCTGGGAGGGACTGCTTTGGCATTTCGATTCAAGAGTGTCAGAAACTGGTTGACCGTCAAGCCCTGTTTTCGGGCAGCAACAAGAGAGGCGGAGCTGATCTGGTACTGGTATTCGTCCGGGGTTTCCTTCAGCCATTCACAAAAGCGTGCCACCTGGTAACGAACACTGCGCGGTGCAAGCCGCCTGGCACCCAAGCGCGCATCCGAGCGAACCACAATAGGCTCGTCTTCCACATGCAAACCCCGGGGAGGTTTACCTTTAAGCAGATCCTGCGACCAGGCAGAAAGCCTGAAGGCGGTTACCTCCTGGCCTAAATCAGTGCATGCCAGGTCAAGGATGCCCAGCCAATGCAGCGGACCAGTGAGAATAAAACGGACTAATCTACCATCCACTGCCTCCCAATTTTCAAAACCACGTAGAAACTCTCCCCTGGTTTTATCAAGGATGAACCAGGAATTATAATCCCCTGCTGGTCGCTGGAAATCAGGGTCGCGTTGTTTGATGGCAGCAATAAATGAAGGCAAGCTCCACCATATCCCCGTGGGTATGGAGGCGAGGTAGCCTAGCACCTTCTCACGCGCATGGTACGGGTCATTCTTCCATTTACCCTCGGCACGTAAATTGGGCAGCAGGCGCAACTCATTGAATGAAGTGCTTCCTCTCCAGGAACGGGCAAGCCCTGCCAAAGCATCCCCCCGGGTTGCTTCCAAAAAAACTCGCACAGGTTCTGAAACTGGTTTATCTTCATCCAACAACCCACAGGCAGAAAGCATAGAGGTTAAGATCGCTGGGGTTAACTCTTCTCCAGCAGGTATTGTAAAAGGCGACATCAGAACAATACCCAGGCGCTTTGCTGCCAATAATGTACAAGAATGGTCAAGAATATGATCATTGGCCTGGGCGACCTGGACATATTCCACAGCCGAGGCTTGCCTACCCATTACAGGTTTATCCATCTCTGCTGTGAGTGGGATCTTTCCCAGGAGGTCATCAGGAATATAGGCAAATTCTTCTGGGCCTGTGGGTGTGTCAAAAAAAGCCCTGGCGAGCAATCCACGATACCATAAGGCTTCAACCACCGAGATAGGCTGCTTGTAGGGTTGCTCGCGATCGCGCTTTGCCACTCCCATCTCACGAACCTCGCCATACATGCGGGTATATTGTGGCCAGGGAAGCCTTCCACCATTGCGAACCAGATCGCCTAGGGCATGCCTTACTTCTGAAGGAAGGCTGTTTACCATTTTTTCGACCTGGGTTGGGTTGATCAGATGTGAATTTATTCGAACCAGTGCAGCAGGGATAGCCTGTTCTTCCAACTCAATACCCCACATATTAGCAATGATGGACAAATGCCCCATGTCGCGACCTTGAAGGCTTTCAACCAGATTAGGCATACTTTCACTTCCCGGAAGATTAAATTAGGATTTCCACTGCAGCTGGAATGACCTCAACCATCACCTTGCGCACATTGGTTCCAAAACCCGCAATGGTCTCCCCATCGGCATGGATCCTCAGGGGTTTTTCGGTTTCGATCTGCAGTCTATGCAGCTGACCCATTCTTACCTGCTTAAAACGACCGTGGGTGCCATTCATCACTTCCGGGATCAAGCGTAACATCATCAGCCTTGAGACGTGGCATACCGAAGCATAATTTAAAATACCATCTGCGCAGTCTGCTTCCGGGACTACCAGGAATCCACCTCCCTCGCGGGGTGCATTACACACCGTAAACATAATCGTCCCTTCGTCCCAGGATTCCAAATCGGTGGTTATATGCATCATGGGGGCGTCGTGATTTAGAATAATGGTTTGGAGAACTGCCACCAAATACATTAAAAAGCCTCTTAAGAGCTTAATGCGGTGGGTGCGCTCGTTTACTGTACCATCAAAACCCATCCCAAATGTGTTGTTGAAGTACTCAGGCTTACCCTCATCAAGCTGAAAGAGTCCCACGTCAATAATTTTTGGTTGGCCGGTGAAAACTTTCTTGAGTGACTGTGCAGGATCACCCAGTATACCGATGGAATGAGCAAAATCATTACCGGAACCCAGGGGGACAATACCCAAGCGTGGCCTGATTTCCTTGGGTACCTGCATCAAACCATTGATGACCTCATGGACTGTGCCATCCCCTCCAGCTGCGATTACCAGGCGATAGCCAGCTTCACCAGCCTCGCGAGCCAGCTCAGCAGCGTGCATAGGGTAGACAGTCCCGGACCAATCAGCTCCACCAAATTCTTGAACCAGTGGGCGGAGGTTTGCAACCGTCTGCCAGGCATGACCCATATCAGCGTTGGGATTAACAATAATCTTGGTCGTTTGTCTGATCATGAGTCACTCCCGTCACTGGTAAATTTTAAAGGGATCAGCCGCTTGTTTTATGGGACTGTATAGGTGGCTCGCAGGTTATTCTGTGCATCATACAGCGTTATTGTTTTCCCCGATCCCCATATCGCAGAAGTCAAATTCCAAAACAGGTCAACCACCGTATTTTGTCCACTGCGTGTGTTCAGGTTGATCGCGCCATCCTTATAGAGTGTCAGCTGGGGAAACATATAGATATTCCCAGCGCCATCTTCAAGTCGCCACCCTGCCATTGCAAGCTCACCATCGCCCGTACGACGCAGCACAATGCGCTCGTTTTCCAGTACACCTGCGCCAATAACCATATCGATGATCACCTGGGCAGGCTGACCCATTGAGGTTGGGGTACTCGATGTTACCGGTCCAATGGTGGCAGTGGATGACGGACGAGGCGTGGATGAAGCAATAACCGTAGATGGGATCGAGGTGAAGGTGGCTTTCGGGAGAGGAGCTGTTGGAATATAAATGATCTGACCAACATAAAGGTTGTCGGGGTCGGTCAGGACATTCACCGCCAGGATATCCGCAACACCTACATTGAATTGGACCGCCAGTGCGCCAAGCGTGTCCCCCTGCTTAATTTGATATGTGAGCATTCCTAAAGTTGGAGTTGCCTGGAGCGTCTGCGTGATGGACGAGGTTCCAGTAATTGGATCCAGGGCACCCGAGGCAGGATTATTCGCAACCAGTGGCAAGATTACTGATTGCGTGGGAGTAACAACAATCACGATGGGGGTGGGCTCGACAGATAACGATGGGTGTTCGCTTTCCCATAGCCGAAGGATCATGATCACAGTAATTGCTGAGATAATGATATTCAACAAGACGATATAGAAAAGACGCTTTGCCTGCCTCATCCTGGATTCACCACTTGAAATAATAGCACAAGCCCGTAATTGGCACAATAGCAGAGAGACATGGTGAGCATTTACCAGACCCCAATATCGCCATCACTGACCACCCTCTACAGGATATCCCGCCTGGACCCAGGCGTTCAATCCACCAAGGATGGGGGTGACTTTTGAGTAGCCATTATCAATCAGTAGGAGTGCCGCACGGGCACTTGTTTCCTCAGCTGGTCAAGTTCAGTAAGGGATGATCCATGTGTCCTGTTTAAGCTCCGCCATGCGAGTTGGCAGCTCATTAAGTGGTATGGAGACCGCCCCAGTGATGTGAGAGGCCTCATAAGAGCTGCTGGCACGCACGTCCAGAAAAACCGCTGTGCCTGCATCATAAGCAGCTTTGGCATCCGCCAGGGAAACCCGTTGCACCTGCTCCACTGAAGCAGGGGTTGAGGTTACCTCTGGTGACGGCTGCTGGTTGAGGATGATCCAACCAAACCCAACGACCAGCAATAAAATCCCAATACCAACTAAAAACCATGGAAATGGATTCTTACGACTCTCTGCCATTAACAATTCCTCTCATTCATGCCTGAATCATATAAGCCAGTATTTTACTTGGATTTGATGATTTTTCCAGCCTAACCCGGTAAGGGAGAGAAAATCCTCACTATCCAGCATTGGATTCGCTTTCCTCTTGCCATACCACATTAAAACCCCTTTTGGTGAGCTGCTGAAGCAGCTCCCTGGGAGACTCATACCACTGGCCCCACTTCCGTGAAATATGCTCCGTCCAACTATAATCATCGTAAGTAAAGGTCTCCTTTCGCTCGCCTTCAAGGCGAATCATGATCCTGCCTTTACGATAATAGTTCTGTGCCAGGTAACCTTCGTCCATTTGCTTCATTGCTTTTTCAATATCTACATCTAACAATTTCGGGTATTCATCCTCGAAAAATGAAAAACCCAAGGGATAACGCGGCCGGGGGGGAGGGTTCTCAGCGGGGTAGCCCATCACCAGCTGGACCAGGGGAAAAACACGTGGGGGTAACTTATATTTCCTGGCAATCTTATCAGCGTTATAGGGTGCTGCTCCCAGGAAACAGCTGCCCATACCCAGGCTTTCCGCGGCGATAACCATATTTTCTGCCATCAGTGATGCATCCTGTATGCCAAAAAATAACATGGATAGGTCATTGGTCACCGTCTGCCAATTACGTCTGGACATGATCAGCTCCATGCGGTACAGGTCCACACAAACAGTGAAGAGCAGGGGAGCCCCGAAGGGTACACCCTTACGGGTGAGTAATAAACTACACAGCTGCGAGGCAAAAGGAGCCTGCTGCCCGGCACGAACAACCGCCTGGATAGCTTCCTCCGATGGCATCTCATCCGTGTATTTGCGGATGGATTTACGGTTCATCATGCAATCAATGATTGGATTGCTTTTCATGCCTTATTCTCCTTGAGAAAATCGAGTCCCTCTGTTTACTTATTTGCCAGACGTAGATAGTAAAAAAACTCACTTATCGGTAGGATTGTCCCGTCACTCTCATGGATGGTTGGTGTTCCAAAGTAAAAAAAAGACAGAATCAGGCAGCTCCCGGAGGCTTCCATCCCACCACCGGTAGCTGCAGGTACGAGGCATGCGCCGAATTCCTGTAGAAGCGCAGTTCCGGATTCCCGTCCACTGGGTAGCGTGTCTTCATCGCCGCATCATGTCCAGCAATTGCCAGGCGAATTCGGTGACCCGAAAATATCAGTACCGAGATTGGGCAAAGCGTAATGCTTATCTCAGCCACTTCGCCCGGCACAAGCGGTTGGACATCCAACTTGCGTAGGGAGTGATACACACCCAATGGGACATATGGAGCTGTACCTGGATTCCCAAGTTTCCGATGAATTGCGCGAAGAAGCCCTTCTGTAAGGTAGGTCACGCGACCATCAGATGCCACGTCCTCCAGGTACACATAAAAGGCACCATCGGTGTGTGTTGAGACAACTTTCAGGGTTACAGTAGGGCTCCCAGTAATCTCAATATCTGCCTCGAGTGGTGCAGTTGTGTAATGCGATAACTTTTCGTCTTCCGATTGACGATCGCCATAGCTCACCGGACGTCCCATTTGTCCCATCCAGCGATTATCCTCACCCGAAGATGCTGTGAAGTCAACGGTATATGTATCAAACCCATCTGGGATATCAGGTTTCGTGTGGACAAGTGACCGACCCTCACCGAAGTACAATGTCTGCATCTGAGTTCCACGCGGAGGCCAGACATTGGTTTCCTTCCAGTCATTGGTCCCATAAGTAAAATAAGTGACTCGCCGTTGTTCCTTGATCTCGGGTTCATCTTTTAGATGTAGGGCGAAGTAGTCGAGCATATCAGTGTTGGGATTTTTAAAACCTGGCTGGTATGGGTCCTGGTCGGGATTCGTCCCATAAAGGTCAACAAACTGACCCAATCGATGCCCGGTCGGCCCAATGACGATCCTTTGCGGGGTATTGAAGGTAAGAAACTTCTCCAAAACCCCTTCTGCCGTCCCAGCATCGATCCATCCCACGCGATTGTAGCTATTGACCTGGGCTTTCTCGATGCGCTCCTTATAGCTGTAGAGTGCAATATCCTCCCAGGTTACCATCCCATTGGCGGTGGGGAATGTGGAATCGATATATTTATTTCCCAAACCACCATAGAGCTTTTCAACATCCGGATTGAGGCGATGATCCTGGATAGCCTGGTGGAAGATCTCCAAATCAGCTCCCTTGGGGCGCTTGAGACCTTTTACCAAAGCGCGATACTTTAATTTCTCTACAAATGAGAGTGGGTGTCCTGAAATAACTTCTCCCAATCCGATCATATCGTCCAGATCACCAGCGCTCACCATCTTTGCCCAGTCATGCAGGAAAGCCCCAGAGCCAAGTCCTCCGGGATTGATGACGCTTCTGAAGCCATCAAAGTCAGGTTTCATGGGGTGGACAGCCTTTAATTCTGGGCGTAAAGCTGC
The DNA here is from genome assembly GCA_963822175.1 of uncultured Chloroflexia bacterium. Lineage (GTDB taxonomy): Bacteria > Chloroflexota > Anaerolineae > Anaerolineales > UBA4823 > FEB-25. Next base: position 120,412 of record CAWGGJ010000012.1, read on the forward strand.
ACAGCTCATTTCAGCCGTGGTACCGGAATAGGAACCACCATAGAATCCCATTTTTTGGTTGGACCACGGTTGTTCCGAAACCCAATCAATAGCCAGTCCCATAGCCTCTATTTCGCTGAAGGAATAATCAGAATAGCGTGGTCCGCTGGATTGACAAGAGCCTGGGGACTGGACAAAGACAAAGGCGAAGCCCTTATCCAATATATACAGGGTTGTCTTCAGGCTATCATCTTTATAGCCATAGGTTTTTGCCACTCTAGCAAACCAGCCATCTTCGAGCTCCTCGACATAACGTTCCATTCTTAGGAGCGTGGGGATCTTCTCCCCGGCTTTCAGCTTGGACGGCAGCCATACGCTGATCCATACTTTTGTTTTTTCATCCAGGCTTAGGTAACGATTATGATTAACCGCATACCCAGCCTGGGTTTTTTTCCTGGTGTAATCGGGGTAAAAAAGTAAGCCCACTAAAAGAAGCAAAATTAGTAAAACTATCAGGATGACAATGATTGAACCGAAGATTTGCATTTTATACCGCCTTTGCATACTTACCGAGAGCCAGGGGCGTTCGCGCAGTCAATAATATCCTTACTGCGCCGTCCAACCCTTTCAAACAAACCACCCTTTGCGGGTGAAATACCATGTCTCTACCAGGACAATCAAAACCATCAAAACGATCACAATGCTGAATCCAGAATTGTTGGTAGTGCCCGGTACCCCGCCAACGTTCATACCAAGCAGACCAGCGACCAGACCAAGCGGTAGGGTAATAGCCGAGATGATTGTTAACAGGCGCAGACGCCTCTCCACAAGTTCATTTCCAGCAGCTTGATAGTCGTTATATAAGTCCCTCACGCGGGTCTCAAGACGGTAGACACCTCTTTGCATAATCTCAGTTTCCGATAATAGATCTAATATGTACGCTTTCCGATGCTGATCCTGCAATACTTCATTGTCACTGGAATTCAACCCCGAGATGCAGTAAAGTTGGTTCTCGACCAAAGATACCAGATTTTCTACCTGCCCACGAATATTTGAGAGGTCACTAGCGCTCACTTTTCCAGGATTCTCAGCGAGCGTGTTTGATAGAATTTGGATCCGATCGCGGATCGTTACTTCTGCCTCGACGTTCAGGTCCGCAAACTGGTCAAGGATCAGATAAATAATCTGTGCCAGGTGAAGGATCGCGGGCGCAGTTTTACCCGTCAGGTTGTGGGCGAGATCATCGAGTGCTCCCATTGCCCCGTGGCGGATGGTCACCAACACCTGGTCTTGCAGAAGAATTGTGAGGTACGACAGGTCTGTCGATTCCCGAGTAGATGCTGCTGGAAACTCCATGAGGATAGACTTAGCGAATGAAATCACCCCAGGGTCGTTAATTAAATCCAGACAACGCGTAAGCTGTAATGGATGAAGATCAAGAGGTGTTAGGAACTTCTGTAATTCCTCTGGGTCAGCTTCTAGAACATCATACCAGGTCTCTCCAGATTTTCCAGGCGATACCAGCGGAGTACCATCAGCAGACGGTTGTTCCTGGATTCTGTTTGCATCAACCATGTACCACTTGATTTTCATGCTACACTCCTTTGCATAGTGATAATTCCCTACCAGTAATGGTGCACAAGCGTGCGGATGTAGCGGTCGTAAATTTCACGCACCTTGACCATGATCTCATCCGGGATGGGCGCAAACTCAGAGACAGTGAAATTCTCATCCACCTGTGAAGGTCGTTTTGCCCCTGGAATGGCACAAGTAACTGCGTCAAACATCAATATCCAGCGCAAGGCAAATTGAGTCATACTCATGCCTGGTGGGCAGATGGTTTTAAGCTGCTCAACCGCCTGTAAACCAACCTCATAATCCACCCCAGAAAATGTTTCACCGCGATCAAATGATTCGCCATGGCGGTTATATGCCCGGTGGTCGTTTTTTGCAAAACTCGAAACAGGACTCAACTTACCAGTCAACAATCCAGAAGCCAGCGGAACGCGTGCCAGTATCCCAACCTTGTGCTTTTTAGCCTGTCCAAAGAATAACTCCGCTGGACGCTGGCGGAACATATTGAAGATGATCTGCACAGTTTGCACATTGGGGAATTCAATCGCTTTAAGTGCCTCTTCCACCTTCTCCACGCTCACACCGTAATAGCGGAGTTTACCTGCCTCTACCAGATCATCCAACACGCCAAAGACTTCAGGCATGTAGTAAACCTGTGTGGGAGGGCAATGCAATTGAAGCAGGTCAAGTGCATCGGTTTCCAGGTTTTTTAGACTGCGCTCAACAAAGGCAGTCAGGTTGCCACGGTTGTAACCCTGAGCAGTGTGTGGATCCAGTCTACGTCCAGCCTTGGTGGCAATAATGATCTTGGGGTGCTGCCTGTGCAACTTTGCCAGCAGTCGTTCACTCCGACCATCCCCATACACGTCAGCTGTATCAAAAAAATTGACCCCATGCTCGATCGCCCGGTCCAAGGCGGCGAATGATTCGTTATCATCCACTGAACCCCAATCTGCGCCAATTGCCCAGGCGCCAAAGCTGCAGGTGGATACCTTCCAACCGGTGCGTCCTAACTCGCGATATTCCATATCAATACCTCCTGATCAATCAACAATGAATAACTTGACACCCGTTTGTGTCGAAGAACGATGCGGTTCTGCGTTATCCGCAACCTGGTAACTCATCCCCGGGGTGAGCACAAACTGCCTGCCATCAACCAGCTCGGTGTGCAGCTCACCCTCCAGGCAGAAAAGGATGTGACCCTTTTTACACCAATGATCAGCCAGGTACCCAGGGGTGTATTCCACCAGGCGCACGCGGATATTGTCAAATTGCCGGGTGCGCCAGATAGCTTGTCCAGTCTCGCCCGGGTGTGCAGTCGCCTGGATCTGCGACCAATCAGTCGTGCCGAAGGGAATGTTTTTCATATCCATTAGAGTTCTCCGGATTGTAATCCATTGAAATGACAAAATAATTTGAATTATATATTCTTATTTGCGCCCAATATAGATAAATATCATGCCATGTTTTTCTTCAATGATCTTTTCCGTGGTAAATACACCTTCCACTAAACGCCATGGTTTATCCCTGTTTTCTTGCGAGAGAGCCATCCGTTTAAAAAGTAGCTTAAGCATTGGATTTAAAATCTTTATGAATCCATGGTCTTGCAATTTTGGACCCACACAGACAAGGTGCGCTCCATCTTTGAGAAGCAGGTGGATCTTCTTTAACCCTTCTGGCGAATTAAATACATCGTGCATGGCAAACAACAATGCGCCATCAAATTGCGTAGATTCAACCATTTCTTCGATCGTGTTTTCATAAAGGAAAATGTTTTTCCATCCAGCGTTCCTCACCCGATCCCGTGCGACAGCGATCATACTAGTACTTGGCTCAATTCCAACTATTTTTCCCTTTTCACCGACAACATCTTCCAGGAACAGGAAGCTTGCCCCCGTCCCACAGCCCACATCAATCACAGACGAGCCGCTGGATAGCTGGAGATAACCAATCGCTTCTTTTCTGATCGGTTCTGTAAAACTAAGCAATCGTTCTGGAAGTTTAGCGACTTTTATATATTTACTTTCGATCTGTTCTTTGTAGGATCTCATTTCATATCAGTTTCTATGGTGCATTAATGATAGAGCATACTTACTTATTTTTTGGGGAGTTGTCCCAGGCAGGTCAGCATTGCCGCGCCGCACTTGATGCCCCGAATGAACAGATCAAGCTCCAGGTTCTCATTGGGTGCATGGTTGGCTTCATCCGCATTTGCATACGGAATGGTGAAATCAGGGATGCCGAGGATGCTGGTGAAAACATAGTCCGGGAGGCTGCCACCCATGGCTGGAAAGAGCAACGGTTCTTGACCTGTGGCAATACGGAGTGCCTGCTTTAATGGCTCTACGAATGGCGAATCGAGTGGGGTCTTGGAAGGTTCCATGCCTCCCTGGCGGATGAACTCAACACCCGGCGCATATTGTCTCACATGTGCTTCAACCTTGGAAAAGATCTCTTCTACTGATTGTGCTTCCACCAGGCGAATATCACATTTAGCAAATGCCTCATGCGGCAAGACGGTCTTGGATTCGGGCCCAGCATAGCCACCGTGAAGACCATTGATGGTCAGCGTGGGCCAGAATGCCAGGCGCTCGTAATAGCCACGCTCCAGCGGTGCGTCAAACTGGGTGAGTCCAAGATCACGCATGGCGGCTTTCTCATCCATAGGGAGGCTCTCAAGCACGGTGCGTTCAAGCGCCGTTGGGGTCTGGACATTGTCATAGAACCCCTTGATGGTGATTTCACCCTGCTCGTTTTTCATCGTGCTCAATAAATGGACCAGGGTCCACAGCGGATTAGGGGCAACCCCACCAAAATTCCCGGAATGCAGGTCGCGGTTTGCTCCATGTGCCCTCAATTCAAACCCGATCACACCGCGCACACCACATTCAATCTTTGGTTGGCCATTCGCAGGAAGAGGCCCATCCGAAGTAATGACCAGGTCGGCTTTGAGCAGGTCACCGTGATCTTTAACAAAGCTAGCGATATGGGGACTGCCCATCTCCTCTTCACCTTCCAACAGCAGAATGACATTGCATGGAAGCTGACCATGAACAGCCAATAGCGATTCCAATGCCAGGATCTGTGCGAAGTGTTGCCCCTTGTTATCCGCTACCCCGCGCGCATACAGCCGACCATCACGGATGGTCGGCTCAAAGGGAGGCGAAATCCAATCTTCCAGTGGGTCTGGCGGCTGGACATCATAATGCCCATACAGCAGGACTGTTGGAGCACCGGGTTGGTCAGATCGGTGCCCCAGCACCAAAGGCCATCCAGGTGTTGGCATCAACCGGGCATCAAAGCCAAGCCTGACCAGCCAATTCACCAGATAATCGGCCACTTTATCCATCCCCACCCCATGAGCGCTGATACTCGGCTGGCGGAGATAATCGATGAGCCGGTTAATAAACAAGTTTCGATTGCCGTCAATATAGTTAAAGATGGGTTCCATGATTGCCAGTATATACGGATTTTACACCCCGGGCAAGTCGCGATCGACAAAAATCCGGCGACTGCAGTTCTAAAACATGGGATAATCGAGGAACTCGCCCTTGAACTGCGGTCAGCATCAGTATAAAATGGGTGGACGGAACGTGAGTTACGAAAACCCATAGATAAGTGATCAGTCGGTATAAAATAGTGACCCAAGCTGAACATCGTACAGACCAAGACCAGGATTTAATGGCTTCCGACCTGAGCGACGGCAGGGAAGGTCGCCGGGATGTTCACAAGACAGCTGCGGTGCTGCTGGTAGTCGGTTTGCTGTTATTTTCCCTAACACTCAATGTCAGCCGGGCAGTGCGGGCAGATTACAACCACGACGAAGACCAATTCATCACCAGCGCGCGTTTGCTTTTAGATGGTGGATTCCTACCCTACCGCGATTACCCGTATTTCCATACCCCGTACCTGGTTTTTATTTACGCCCTGTTGTTCGCATTCACGGGTGACAATAATTTACTGGCGGCGCGCCTGTTTTCGGCAGTTTGTGCAACTGCATGCGTAATGCTGGTTTTTTGGATGGTACTCCACTTTTTTAGGAAACATAGCTGGAAATATCGCTACCTGGCTGCGTTCGGGATCACGTTTTTATACTTGCCGAACCCGCTCCTGGCAGCCACAGCCGGTTTTAGCTGGAACCACAACCTTTCGATCTTATGCATGCTGGGCAGTATTTGGTTATTTTTACTCGGGTTTGAGAAAAAGGCTTCCTGGGGTTGGTTCGTTACCAGTGGAATGCTGCTGGGCATTGCGGTGGGGGTCCGTGCCAGCAGCATCACCATCCTGCCCGTTTACCTGCTGGCATTCATCTGGTCGCCGGGCATACATCCATGGAGGCGGGTTATCCGACTGGGGCTGTACTTTTTGCTAGGTTTTGGCCTGGCACTTCTGCCCTTATTGTGGCTTTTTCTCATTGCCCCCAAGCAATTCATCTTTGGAAATTTCGGCTATGCCCAGCTCAACTCTGCATACCGGATGGATGTTCCAGTGGCATATGATGGCAGTGTTCCGATCTATGGATCCAGGAGCCTGGCAGAAAAGCTTGCGTTCTTGTGGGATGAAGTGATCACACAGCCGATCAATATCCTGCTGTTCGCGGGGCTAATTTTCTTTGGTTGGTCGGCGCTTGCCATCCACCTGGGACGAAAAGTAGAACTGGCTTACAGAAATATTCTGGTCCTTTTGGCTGCCCCACTGGTTGCAGTGGGCAGCTTTCTTCCAACACCAACCTGGTACCAATACTTCTACGCACCATTACCATTTGCTTTACTGGCAATTGGCCTTGGGCTTGCCTACCTGGCGTTGGAGTCAGGCCAGGCGAGGAAGTGGTTTTTGCTCCTCCTGATACAGCTGGCTTTGCTCTCGAGTATCATCGCGGTTCAAGATTTCAGACGCATGTCGTACCTGCGTTACGTGGATTTATGGAAACCAAAGGTAATTCACCAGGTGGGGAAGGATATCCAGGAAAGCATTGGACCAGTTGGAAGGGTGTTTACGATTGCCCCACTGTATCCCCTGGAGGGCGGCTTGCGGGTGTATCCCTCGATGGCTACAGGTGTATTTGCTTTCAGGACGGGGTCTTTATTGAGTGAAGATCAGCGCCAGCAGCTGGGTATCCTCTCTCGGGAGAACTTTGCAGCTTATCTCGATAAGGAGCCTCCGCAGGGCATCTTGGTGGGATTCAACCAGGTGCTGGAAGAGCCAATCATCCAGTATGCGATAAGCAGAGGATACAAGCCACAGCCATTGGATAAAGGGCTGACGCTTTGGGTGAGGCCTGACAATCAAATTCCCTGACCACTTATAACTCTGCCAAGCAGATTTGATACAGTCAAAGGCTTTACCACGTCATGCGAGTATAATTACCCGCATGGATCTCTTTGATCATGCCCATGAGCAGCGCATGCGCACTGAAGCCCCCCTGGCAGCCCGTATGCGCCCGCGCACGCTGGAGGAATTTGTTGGGCAGGAGGATATCCTCGGACCGGGCAAGCTCCTGCGGCGAGCCATTGAAGCTGATCGCCTGTTCTCCTCCATCATCCTGTGGGGACCACCTGGTTCGGGTAAAACCACCCTGGCCATGGTCATTGCCAACCTGACCAAGTCACACTTCGCAATACTTTCGGCAGTGCTGGCCGGCAAAGCAGAACTGAGGGAAGTGCTGGAAGCAGCCACAGAACGCCGAAAGCTGTATCAGAAGAAAACCATCTTGTTCGTGGATGAAGTCCACCGCTGGAATAAAGCCCAGCAGGATGCCCTCCTGCCACACGTTGAAAATGGCACAGTGACCTTGATCGGCGCCACCACGGAGAACCCTTACTTCGAGGTGATCGGTGCCCTGGTTTCACGCTCACGGGTTTTCCAATTGCGCCCGCTTGGAGATAAGGATGTCCAAATGCTGTTGGAGCGCGCCATCCTGGATGAAGAGCGCGGTTATGGTAACCGGCAGATCAATATAGACGAAGACGCACTCGACCACATCATCCATATCGCTGGAGGTGATGCCCGCAATGCCCTGAATGCGCTTGAGCTTGCCGTGGAATCCACCCCAACCGATAAGGAAGGCACTATCCATATCACCCTTGCCGTTGCACAGGATTCGATCCAAAGGCGGGCAGTTTTATATGACAAGGATGGCGACAGTCACTACGACACCATCTCAGCCTTCATCAAGTCGGTGCGCGGCTCCGACCCAGATGCTGCCCTGTACTGGCTGGCAAAGATGCTTTATGCCGGTGAAGATCCACGCTTTATCCTGCGCAGGTTGATCATCCTGGCCGGTGAGGATATCGGGCTGGGTGATCCATTGGGATTAGTTGTGGCAAATGCTGCCGCCCAGGCGTTCGATTACATCGGGCTGCCTGAGGGGGTTTACCCCATCGTGGAAGCAACCCTTTACCTGGCAACAGCTCCAAAGTCCAATACTGCCACTTCTTATTTCAAAGCTTTCCAGCTGATCGAACAAGAAGGCACTGGAGATGTGCCACAGCACCTGCAGGACAGCAATCGCGATGCAGTCTCCCTGGGTCACGGCAGTGGGTATAAATACCCGCATGAATCACCCGATCACTACCTGCCCCAACAATACCTCCCCAAGCCTCTTCTAGGCACATACTTCTATACGCCATCCAACCAGGGATATGAAGCCGAAGTTGCCGGACGCCTGGACCACTGGCGTATTGCCCAGCGCAAAGCCCTGGGAATCACCAGGACCGAGGAAATCCCTGATCTGACCCAGGAAAACATCCTGGAAATCAAACGCAAGCATAAACCCACATAAAGGCTGACGAATGCCCATTTTTCTTCTTATCCGCCATGGTGAAACTGACTACAACAAAAAAATGCTACTCCCGGGGCGTCTGCCTGGGGTGCACTTAAACAAAAAAGGTCAACATCAAGCCCGGTTGCTGGCAGAGGCACTCAATGCTGCTCCGATTCATGCCATCTATTCCAGCCCATTGGAGCGCACCATGGAAACCGCCGAGCCACTTGCAAAGGTTTTAAACCTGGAGGTCATCCCAACACCCGGCTTACTGGAGACAGATTGTGGGGAATGGCAAGGACAATCGGTAAAAAAACTACGTCGACAGAAAATATGGAAATCCGTCCAACAGCACCCTTCCTTGTTCCATTTTCCTGGTGGTGAGACGATCGCTGAATGCCAGCACCGCATGGTGCAGGTGTTCGAAACCCTGCGCCTGCAATATTCAACCCAAGACCTGGTAGCCTGCTTCAGTCATTCTGACCCCATCAAGCAGGTGATCGCCTATTACATGGGATTGCCCCTGGACAACTACCAGCGGTTGACCATCAACACAGGTTCAGTGACCGTGATGCAGATAACTGAAGATGGCAGCCGGTTGATATTATTGAACCATGATCCATCCTTCACCTGGGACTCGTTTCAGGTTCTCTTGCAGAATAAGCCAAGCCCATCAACGAAAGCTAAATCATCATCCCAATGAATGCCGGTAAATTATTGGTATACTACGACTATGACACCCATCGAAATTGACCTGCGACCTGTTGATCACATTTCCACAGATGCACTCGGCCAGCCAGGAAAACGCATTTTTTACCTGCAGGGCTGGCAGGGTGAGCGGACAGTTACATTGATCATAGAAAAACTCCAGCTGCAAACCCTGGCAGTCGGCATTGAGCAATTCCTGGCAGAAGTGCAGGATAAGATACCCAGCCTGGGGGAAGCTTCAGCCGAGTATGATGAAGAACAGATGCACATTCACCCACCCCTTGACCCGCTCTTCCGGGTAGGAGAGTTTGGCATGGGATATGATTCTGAGAATGACCTGATGGTCTTGGTAGCCCATGAAAATTTACCCGAAGGCACACCCCCTGAAGAAGGTGGTGTGGTGAGATTTTGGTGTACACGTAACCAGCTTAGGGCGTTGGCACGCTGGGGAATTGAGGTGGCTTCACGCGGTCGACCTCTTTGCCCACAATGTGGCGAACCCATGGATCCAGAAGGTCACTTCTGCCCCAAGAAAAACGGGCACAAGCATTAATGGTTTTTTTTACAACGGTTGCTGCCAGTTTCCTAGCGGGATGCCGCCGAATAGCCAGTTGAACGAACAAACCTTTGAATGTCACAGATTGAAACCCCATTAGTATTAAATCTACTGCGATACGGCGAAATTACCATCAAAGGAGAATTTGCCTGGGGATCCAACTACACCTTCCTGGCTGAGGTTGGCAGCAATGAAGATAAGATCCTGAGCGTGTACAAGCCCAGTCGGGGTGAGCGCCCGCTGTATGATTTTCCTCCCGCCAGCCTGGCACGCCGTGAGGCTGCTGCCTACGTGGTTAGTGAAGCGCTTGGATGGGAGCTGGTTCCACCTACGGTCTTTCGCAAAAAAGCCCCCATTGGACCCGGTTCGTTGCAGCTTTATATCGAACATGATCCGGAAATTCATTATTTTAACCTTAACGAAGGTGATCGCCAAAGACTACGCCCGGCCGTGCTCTTTGACCTATTGATCAACAATGCCGATCGTAAAGGAAGCCACCTATTGTTCGATATTGATAACCATCTATGGTTGATCGATCATGGTATCTGCTTTCACGCTGAAGATAAACTGCGGACAGTCATCTGGGATTTTGCAGGTGAATCGATCCCTGAAAAATTGATCAACGACTTGCAGGGATTCATCCAATTACTAGATCCGTCAACAAGCCTGTTCAAGGACCTGCTCACATTGCTTGCACCGCAAGAGATCAAAGCCCTGGCTACCCGGGCTGAGCTCCTGCTCACCCAGGGAAAGTTTCCAGCACCAGATCCTAACCAACGTTCATTTCCATGGCCTCCCCTTTAAAATTATGACCCACTATCGCCTTGCTCTGCTCGGTTTCGGTAATGTTGGACAGGCTTTCGCCCGCCTGCTACAAGGGAAAGAGAGCCTGCTTTTGCAGGTGCACGACCTGACATTTACGATCACCGGCATCGCCACGGCACATCATGGTACAGCAATGGACCCCCAGGGCATTGACATCGGCCGTGCTTTGCAGCTCATAAATCAACGTAGTGACCTTGCCCTGCTCTCCAAACACCCACCGCTGAAGGATATGGTTGAGTTTATTCGAAATTGTGACGCAGATGTGCTCTTTGAGAACACCCCGGTCAACTATACGGACGGGCAACCCGCAGTGGATTACCTGCGCACTGCTTTGCAATCGGGGATGCATGCCATCACAGCCAACAAGGGACCCGTTGTGCATGGCTACCAGGAGCTGAGGCAGCTGGCAGAGAAACACAGGCGCAAGTTTCTTTTTGAATCTGCGGTGATGGATGGTGCGCCAATTTTTTCACTGTTCAGGGAAAGCCTTCCTGCCACTGAGCTCCGTCGGTTCAGCGGAGTGTTGAATTCAACCACCAACCTGATCCTCACCCGCATGGAAAGTGGAGAAAGCCTCGAGCAAGCAATCGCCTATGCGCAATCCATCGGCATCGCTGAAACTGACCCATCCGGTGATATCGATGGCTGGGATGCAGCAGTAAAAGTGGCTGCCCTGGTTACTGTTTTGATGGGCATTCCCCTTAAACCCTCCCAGGTAGAGCGGACCGGTATCCGTAATCTCACCCAGGATGATGTTCAAGGGGCAGCTCGTCAGGGCAAGCGCTGGAAGCTGGTGTGTGCAGCAGAACGAAAAGGCGATGGCGTGACTGCGCAGGTTCATCCCGAGCTGGTCGGGAACGATTCAGCACTGTATGGGGTGAATGGCACTTCCAGCATCGTTACATTTGAAACCGATGTTCTCCCCCAGCTCTCTATCGTGGAAGGTAATCCGGGTCCTGAAACCACTGCCTACGGACTACTGGCTGATTTTATTAATGGCACAAGGCAGGTACAGGAATAAGTCAATCATTGAGGAGGAATAATGTATTACGGCATTTATACCCCCAACTTTGGCGCCGAAACCACCCCCCTCCTGCTGGCAGACCTGGCAGCAGAAGCCGAAGAGGCAGGTTGGGATGGCTTCTTCATCTGGGATCATATGCTCTATAGCCAGAATCAAAAACTCCCGCTCTATGATCCCTGGGTAACCCTGGCAGGAATTGCCATGCGGACTGAGCACCTGCGTATTGGCACCACGGTAACCCCCATTGCAAGGCGCCGTCCATGGAAGCTGGCTCGCGAGACGGTCACATTGGATCACCTGTCAGGTGGCCGGTTGATTCTCAGCGTGGGGGTAGGTGACCCCGACGAAGCCGATTATGGTACTTTTGGGGAGCCCACTGACCGCAAAGTGCGCGCCGCCATGCTGGATGAAGGCCTGGAGATTCTCAATGGATTGTGGAGCGGTAAACCTTTTGGCTTTCAAGGCGAATATTACCAGATGAAGAAATGCACCTTTCTACCCCAACCAATTCAATCGCCACGTATTCCTATCTGGGTTGGTGGATTTTGGCCACATAAACGTCCTTTCCGCCGTGCCGCCCGCTGGGATGGTGCCTTTCCGCTCAACTCGGGTGGACCGTTCACCCCTCCCCCGGATATGTTGCAAGAAATCCGTACTTACATTGATCAGTACCGCCAGAGTCCAGCCCCCTTTGACCTGGTCATCATGGGAGCCACACCTGGCAATGACCCCAAGGCAGCCCGGAAAAAGGTGGCTGGCTACGCTGGTACAGGCCTGACCTGGTGGCTGGAAACCCTATTCCGGTGGAGGAACTCCATTGAGGGCATGCGCCAACGCATCCGCCAGGGACCTCCCCGGATCGAACCATAGCGTAGAAAAGAGACTGTGTGAGGAGATGGAATCATGGCCACAGGTCGGTTTATCGCTGGCGTAGCCGCGGTGATCTGGTCACCAATAAGCGAAAAATATCTGCTCCTGCGCCGATCCGAGCAGAAGGATTATGCGCGTGGCTCCTGGGAGTGCGTCACAGGGCGGTTGGAGCAGGGAGAGGGTTTTGAAGATGCCCTGCGCAGGGAGGTGCTAGAAGAGCTGGGGGTCGAGGTGAAGGTCGATCACATCCTGGGAACGACCCATTTTTACCGGGGTGATCCCATCCCCGAAAACGAGCTGGTAGGTGTGATCTACCTGTGCTCCCTGGATGAGCCAGGTTCGATCCGCATTGGAGAAGAACATTCTGAATATCGCTGGCTCACAGGCGAAGAGGCGTTTACGCTATTAACCGCCGATGACACCACCACGCAGTGGGTGAAGAGAGTTATCCAAAGAGCAGAAGCCGTCCGGCCAGTGCTGCCAAAAAGCCTGGTTGAATTCCAGGTCAATACTGGCTTTGAGCTGGGCTGACCAGAATATTTACTCAAGCAGAATATTTCATCAGCCTGGAAATAATCTTGGGGTATACCATCCACCTAAAATAATCCAGGTGATATATATTTTGAAGATGCCTGGTCGCAGAGCCGGATATACAGCCACCCGAGATTTTATTCTTAGCCTTATACCCATGTACTGTGACGAAATTAATCGTGGCATTGAATAGCTCCATATTTAGAACATTATTACGATGAACTAGTTCTCCCATCAACAGATAATCACACCCCATATCCAGAGTATAATTCTGGCGTCAGTAATCGAACGGAGGTAACCATGGAGAGTCAAAATCTGGAACATGTCTTTCTCCCTACCAATGGCATCCGTTTGCATGTCGTCCAAACTGGATCGCGCTATGGGTCCCTGGTTATTCTGTTGCATGGTTTCCCTGAGTTTTGGTACGGCTGGAGATCGCAGATCCTGCCATTGGCAAATGCGGGTATGCGCGTTTGGGTACCAGACCAGCGTGGCTATAACCTGAGCGACAAACCAAAGGGGATTTCAGCTTACCGACTTGATGTGCTTGCCAATGATGTGATCGGTTTGATCGATGCAGCAGGCGTGGAGAAATGCTATCTTGCCGGACATGACTGGGGAGCAGCTGTTGCCTGGTGGGTGGCGTTACGTTACCCTGATCGCTTGCATAAACTTGCCATCCTGAATGTCCCTCACCCTGCCGTAATGAGGCAAACCCTATCCAGAGATCTTAACCAGCTGAAGAAAAGCTGGTACATGTTCTTTTTTCAGATCCCCTTCTTACCAGAAGCCATCCTGCGTAATAACGACTGGGAGTTCATGGCAAAAATGCTTGTAGGAACCAGCAAGCCTGGCTCCTTCAGCAATATCGATATTGAGCAATATCAACAAGCCTGGTGGCGTAAGGATGCAGTCACCAACATGCTCAACTGGTACCGGGCTATCATCCAGATGCCTCCTGGCCTGAGCGACAATATGCGCATTCAAGTGCCAACGTTGATCCTGTGGGGTGCACAGGACATCGCCCTGGGGCGCGAGATGGCCAAGCCCAGCCTTGACCTGTGTGACCGCGGGAAGCTGGTGATATTTGAAGGTGCAAGCCACTGGGTGCAACATGATGAAGCTGAAGCGGTGAACAAGTACCTGTTGGAATTCTTTTCAAATCAGCAGTAGCCCCATGACCAGCGAAGCTCCTCAACCTGCCCAGGTATATCTTCAGCTGCGCGACCACATTCTGAGCCTCACTCCAGCTGAAGTAGGGCTCCAGCCAACGCCTGCGCTTCCACGTGTATGGTGTGTCATGATGGAAACAGGCTACCCGGTTGGGTGGGCGACTTTGATTGCCCTGGCAGACGGTACCACCAGTCTGAATTTCAGCACCGGGGGTGGAATGCTTGGCAGCGGTGATTACCTACCCGTGGCAGAAGCTTCCAGAGCTTTTGCTGTTGAAGCGGAGCTAATATTGGACCAGATGGCCCTCGCATCCGAATTCCCACTACCGGAGGCGGATGAGGTAAGGTTCAATATACTAACCTACGAGGGAAGGTTAAGTTCCCTGGCACTTGAGGAAGAGCTCGCAGCTGGTCAGCATCCTTTCTCCTCGCTATATACCAAGGCACGTGAGACTCTGGAACAATTGCGCTTGCTGTCGGAAAAGAAACAGACTACTCCCCCATAAGTAGTTTTCTGCGTTATGGCTATCTTTTATCTTTACCCATAGCAGTGATATATCGAAGGAAGATTTCTTTACAGGGATTCATTGCCTAGCAAGTTTACTTATTATCCCAATAAGGTTTCAACCGATGAGAATCACCATTCCATATATGGAGATTTATCAATGTCCATCGAAGAGAATAAAACTTTAGTCCGGCGTTATTTTGAAGAAGCTCCCAAAAACCTGGAGGCATGCGATCAGATATTCACCCCGCAGATTGCGTGGCATGCGCTTTATCGAACTTCACACTCTGAGTTTATCTCTGACCCACAGGCTGAGAAAACTGCCTACGCCAGACACATGAACTTATGGGGAGGTTGGAGCGAATTTATCGAAGAAATGATTGCGGAAGGCGACCGTGTGATGGTGCGTTGGACATTCAGAGGGACACACCAAGGGGAGTACTTAGGTATTCCACCAACTCACAAGCCAATCATGTTTTCTGGTATTTATATTTTCCGTATCCAGGATGGTCGCATTGCGGAGATATGGAATCTATGGGACCAGGTGGGCGAATGGCAACAACTAGGCATCCTCCCCGAGACACCAGAGATCCTAAAACTTGCTATAGCCAGGCAGCAGAAGAAGAAATAATCCTCCTGTAGTGATTTAATAAAGGGTAAAATTATCGCCATCGAGATATGTCAAAAGTGAGCAGCATTATGAATATCGAAATCACTCCTGCCACGGTCGATGAACGCCTCATCCTGCGCCACCTGCTTGAATTGTACCAATATGATTTCAGCGAATTTGATGGTGCTGACCTAAATCCATTTGGTTTATATGACTATCCCTATCTTGACCATTATTGGACCGAGCCGGAACGCTCGCCCTTCCTGGTGCGGGTGGATGGCAACCTGGCAGGCTTTGCTCTGGTAGGACGCTATAACTACCTTACCGGGCTTAAAGATAACTGGGTGATGGCAGAATTCTTCATCTTGCGTAAATATCGCCATCAGGGTATCGGTGAGCATGTCGCCCGATTCATCTTCGCTCAATTCCCTGGAGACTGGCAGGTGGGGCAAATTAAGGAAAATGCACCGGCAACTGCATTCTGGCGGAAAGTAATCGATCGATATTCGCAGGGAAATTTCCTGGAGCAACAGCTTGACGATGAAAACTGGCGTGGACCTGTCCAGGTGTTCGCCTCCCCGAGATCCCCAGATTGATGATCCTGATGAATAACTCACTTTACCCATCACCGGATAAATCAACCCATTCACACGACTCAGCCGAGGTGATATGCCAAAACCCATGATCGGTCTCACCTGCTCACGCATACCGAACCAGGATCGCCTGCCTGCATTCGCGGTGAACGAGCCCTATGCCAGGTCCATCTCCACAGCGGGTGGTATACCCATCCTTATCCCGCTGAATCTCTCGGAATCTGACCTGGGTGAACTTCTTGATCGCGTTGATGGCATTGTCTTCACCGGAGGTTACGACATTGATCCCCACAAATATGGTGGGCAACCTCATCCCAAGGTAATGCACATTGACCAGGCTCGTGATGAAACCGAGATTCACCTGGTGAAGATCATGGCTGAACGAGGTATGCCGATCCTGGGTATTTGTCGCGGGTTACAGGTGATCAATGTTGCCATGGGTGGAAGTTTATATGAGGATCTGCCTCAGCAATTCTCGGGCAGCATCCAACATGATCATCATGATAAGCCGAGGGATTACCTTGCCCACCCTGTCAGGGTGGAATCGGGCAACCGCCTGGCACAAATCCTTTCCAAAGAAGAGGTCAGGGTGAACAGCCTGCATCACCAGGGAATACGCAAGCTTGGAAACCTTCTTCGCCCAACCGCCTACTCCCCGGATGGGTTGGTTGAAGCTTTTGAGCTACCCGGAATCTCGTTCGGACTGGCAGTTCAGTGGCATCCTGAAGAGATGCAGGACCATGAAGCACAGCGGTCGCTCTTCCAGGCATTCGTGCAATCATGCCAGGCCATAAGCTAAACTAATATTACAAGGAACAACAATGAGCCAAAACTATCAATTTCGAGCAATTATTGAAAACGCTGGTAGCGGAGGTGCATATGTCACCATTCCCTTCGATGTAGAGGAAGCGTTTGGGAAAAAGCGGGTCAAAGTTAAAGCCACCATCGACGGCGAGCCATACCGCGGCAGCCTCGTGCGCATGGGCACACCGGACCACATGCTGCTGGTGCTCAAGGACATCCGTGAGAAGATCGGCAAAACCTTCGGTGATGAGATCAGTGTTGAATTGGAAGAGGACTTAGAACCGCGCAAGGTCGAAATTCCCCCAGACCTTCAACAAGCCCTGGATGCGAATCCCAATGAACAGGCGTATTTTAACAGTCTCGCTTACAGCCATCGGAAGGAGTATGTTTGGTGGATCAATGAAGCCAAGCGTGACCAAACACGCCAGGAACGCATCCGCCGCACAATAGAGATGCTCAAACAAGGAATCCGTGAACCCTGAGAATTTACGACCTATTGGGATCTTTGATTCGGGGATCGGTGGGCTGACAGTCCTGCGCGCCATTCACCAGCTGATGCCGGATGA
The DNA here is from genome assembly GCA_963822175.1 of uncultured Chloroflexia bacterium. Taxonomy (GTDB): domain Bacteria; phylum Chloroflexota; class Anaerolineae; order Anaerolineales; family UBA4823; genus FEB-25. The sequence goes on from CAWGGJ010000012.1 coordinate 137,493, forward strand.
GCCATTGCTCTACCTGGCGGACCAGGCACACGTCCCGTATGGTCCACGCTCACTGGGTGAAGTCCGCCAATTTTCGGAAGCAATAACGCGCTACCTGCTCGATCAAGGTGCAAGAATAATCGTCGTAGCCTGCAACACAGCCTCCGCAGCTGCTTTGAAATATCTGCGCCAAACTTTTCCTGAAGTGCCGTTTGTGGGGATGGAACCTGCAGTAAAACCGGCTGCTGAACACACACGCAGCGGGGTCGTGGGTGTGCTTGCGACGCCTGCCACATTCCAGGGTGAGCTGTATGCATCGGTTGTGGAGCGTTTTGGCCAGGGGGTACACCTGCTACAGCACACCTGCCCAGGCCTGGTGCAGCAAATCGAAAATGGCGCAGTGGATTCTCGAGAGACTCGCCGCATCCTGGAAGAAGCTCTTCAACCTATGCTGGAACTGGGAATCGATACCGTGGTACTGGGCTGCACCCACTATCCCTTTGTCATCCCACTCATCCAGGAAATTACTGGACCAGATGTACGGGTGATTGATCCCGCCCCAGCAGTTGCCCGCCAGGTCCAACGCTTGCTGGTTGCCAGCAATTTACTCGAGCTTGATGTACCCGTACGGGATGTCGTTATGGGGAAACCCCGACCGCTGATACATTTCATCACCACGGGTGAGCCGGTAAGACTGGAACGTATGTTGGCGACCCTGCTTGGTGAAAAAGGCCCGGTGGAAGGAATCCAGTGGAAAAATGACACATTGGGTTAAAGCTGAGCGCTAGTGGTTTATCCATCGAAACCGGGAAAAAAACAATAAACGCAAGAGCCGGTTTGCTCTTGCGTTTGAATTATTCGTGGTCAATCCAACGACCAGCTTCCCAAATTTTAATCCTACCTAAAAATGAGCGGGACATAACTGACCGGGTTGACGCGGATCGATATCAACGCAGGTGCTGAATCCAGCTCTCCATCATTGGTAACGAAAGTAAAACTGTCTTCACCGCGAAACCCGGGATCAGGCGTGTAAATCAGGTCAGCACCCGTGCCACTTAAGATGCCATGTTCCGGGAGAATGGTCACGTGATACGCCAGGACATCCCCTTCAATATCCGCACCATTCAGGGTAACTGCCACCGGTACAGACTGCCAGGTGGTGACTGATCCTGGATAAGCCACCGGCGCATCGTTGACAGCTGTAACCTCAATGGAGATAGCAGCAGGTGGCGATGTCTCCAAACCGTCATCCACAACAAAGGTAAAGCTGTCGGGACCGTTGTAATCGGGGGATGGTGTATAAGTCAGGGATGGAGCGATACCGCTCAAAACCCCATGGGTGGGGGTCGTAACCAGGGTGTATGTGATCGGCTCATTATCCGGGTCTGAACCAGTCAACAGGATATCCAGGGGAGTATCCTCGGGAGTGCTTACCGACTGCGGATCTGCAACTGGCGCCTGGTTGATCCCTGTAGCCACGATCAGCACGTCATCGATGCCCGCCTCGACCAGGCTCTCACCGCTCGCATCGGCAGCTTCAATCAACAGGTGGACATTCTCACCAGCAAAGGCATCAATGCCCACATTATTGATCGCCCACACCCCATCATCGTTATTTGCGCCACCCAACTCCTCAAATACCATCGCTGAGCTAGAGCCAACAACGGTGACACGCAGGTAATCCGCGCTTGACGAGTTACTCCCGTGCGCCAGGTAATAGCGGAAAGAGAGGGTGAGACTGTCAGCCATCGGCAGGCTGATTTCCTGGGAGCGGATGGAGGTCAGTCCACCATCTATGTCATAGGTCGTAGCATTGCCACCCGCCAGGCGCCCGGTGACCAGGTCATTCTGACCGTTGAAGGTGGTTCCCAATTGTTTCGGCCCGCTTGAATATGTGGATTCAGGATCGCCCCATTCCCATTGCCCGGAGGTTGCTGTATCGCTACCATTGGGATCAGTGATCCAGCCCTGGTCGGTCTCGAAATCATCCTGCCAGACAGGTGTGCCAGGAGGAGGGCCAATCACTGTATAAGTATAGGTCTGTGTATCCACGTTGCCGGCATAATCGCTGACCGTCACCTGGATGGTATGCTGTCCACCAGTCTTGGGAAACACGTATTGTGAATCAGGGATAAAACCAAGGTCAACGTAGTAATCCCGGCAGTCATAGTTTCCGCAAGTGGGTGGAACGACGTAAAAATCGTCCAGGTATTGATACCGGTCATATCCAGGCAGGCGGTCGAAGCGGTAAGTGGTGTTAACCGGGCCTCCATCCACCGAAAACTTGAACTCCCATGGCGGCAGGTAATACACATCGTCGAGGATCAAATCACGGGAACGCACATACAGGCTGTAATTGCCTTCAACCGGGAAGTCAGGATATATCTGACCATTCAACAACAGCCCGATGTCCTGGATTTCAGGTCCCACGGTATCGGGCAGCGGGTTGTGGAACTCAAAACCGTTGACGTAATAGCCACCGGCCGCAATGATGTTCAGGTGAATGTGGTTGAACTGTTTGCCATACGACCATACTGGCCATTCGACGATATCACCGATATAGGTATCCGGATCGATGAACCCCCCATTGACCGGATCGATCAGAAATTCATCATACTTGTCCCAGATATACTGTGGAATGGTAGGCTGGTCAACGTGGTGGTACTGCCACAGGTAGCCGTCTGGGTCAAGGACGGCAATTTCCCAATACAGGTAGTTTCCGGGTTGGTAGTTTTCGATGTTGACAACCTGGCCACCGGAGCGGTTGAACACGTTGGTACCAAACATTTTCATCATGTCCATCCCATGATGGAAGTAGGGTGTACCGCCATAGTCCTGGTATGACTGCATGCTCCAACCGATGGAATCAAGGTCGAATGGCCAGGCATAGACTCCATGGTCGGAGAGCAAGATTGGATCGCCTGTCGCCAGGTCCAGGTAGTCAGGTGTCCAGGAGTTCTCGATCTCGTGATCCTGGTACCATTGTGCCGGATCAACACCTTCCTTAAATTGCACAGAGCCATCAGAACCCTGGGCACGAGCCATCAGTGATGACTTCAGCCCGACACCCACACCTGCCAATAATAAGATGATCAGGAAGAAGATGGAATAATGGCGAGTTGGGTGAGAACCCGATGACAATTTGATGTTATGACGATGCATAGGCCTCTCCTTCCCGGTGGGTGCTGGATTAAAGTGTTTACCGGGGAACGTCGCGACTATATCATGTCTGTCAGCATGCGTCAACATGGTGGTGTTAGCTTAGCATATCTCCCCCGGTGGATTATTATTGGCATTGTGGGAACGGCTTTGCCAGCATCGTGCCATCACCAGCCTATACCTCCCTTGATTATCGTACTCATGCGGTTAACCTGGATGTGACCCATGCCTGCGGAGCATCAACGTGGAATCACATTTTCGAGCTGGATCGATTCATATTCCTGCCCCTGATCACGAGTGTTTCTCTATAATAATAAAAAGGACCAGGCTCATTACGCAGCCTGGTCTCTGATTTCGGACAGGTATTCCAGCATGATCAGTCAGCGACCATCACACCCAACACTTCCGGGGTCATTGACAGTCCTTTAAAATTCTCAAAACTTAGATCACGAAAACCAAAACCCAGGCGCATCCGAGCATTATCAAATAAAACGGTATAACTCTCCAGGTTGCGGGCCTCCCAGTTTAAACCCAGCCCTTCCGCAGCAGCTTGGATTTTCTCACCGTCGTGCCCCTCAATCTCAACGAAATACCCATACGGCATCTCGTCAAGGACAATCTCCATGTCTTCCAGCTTATACGTGGTGCGATATTTTTCATACATCAGATATACTTCATAGCCGAGTGCTTCAAACACATCCCTGGTAGTGTCAAAATTCGACACAGTGAATTCAAGCTCCTTCCGTAAACGTGCTCCTCCCTCGATGCTACCAAGGCCTTTGTATGTCACACGTGCTCTTGAATCATTACGTAATCGCAACAATCTTCCCGTGTTTAATAAGGACAGATCCGGGGTATCAAACCGCAGGTTAACCTCATGCACTCTTGGGCTATGCAATTTCCCACCCAGCGCGATGATTTTCCGCTCTATTTCCTTGGGCTTGGAGATATAAAATTTAACTTCCAATTCTTCATCTTTACCGCTCATATTTCACCATCTACACCACACTCAACAAGGTCTCTTTTTGCTCCACCCTATCGCCAGTAGTTACCCTCACCCTGACCACCTTGCCATCCCTGGGTGAACGCAGCTCATTTTGCATCTTCATCGACTCCAGGATCACCAAAACATCCCCCTTTTGGATCACCTGGCCTTCTGTTACTGGGATGGAAATGACCATTCCAGGCATGGGTGCTTTCAGGTGGTAGTCCTCGTGCTCCGCAACCCTGCCTGCCAGTGAAGCCCGCAGGCGCTTCTCCCGCTCGTCCTCCACGGTTGCCGTGAAGAGATTCCCACGGAATAACACCTGCCAGGTATCTTCATTCGGATTTACATGAGCATCGAAGGATTGCCCATCCAATACCAGGGAATATACAGGTTGATCGCCGACCTGCAGAAAATCCACCTGGAAAGTCTGACCATCCACGCTTACGTGGTGCTCGTCGAGGATATCGACGATATATTCATGACCTTGAATGGTTGTCACATATTTCATGCCTATCTCCTCAACCTTTCCCACCGACTCAGCCATTTCCAGTTGCTTGTATCCCGCTCATTGCGCAGGATTAAATGGGCTGCCCGTTCTGTTTGCCGGTGAGCCACCAATGTTGCCAGGATGGCTGCAATATCCGGGTGTGAATCCATCCCCTGTTCAGCCTCTTCAATGGAAAAACGCTCCTCTACAAAGCGGGTATCATACTGCCCACCCATGAAGCGATGGGAATCCATCAACCGCTGGTGGAAGGGGATGTTGCTGTGCACGCCCAGGATTTTATATTCTTCCAGTGCGCGGCGCATCCGCAGAATGGCTTCCCCTCGCGTTTCGCCCCATACAATCAGCTTGGAAATGAGCGAATCATAATACGGTGTCACCTCAAAACCGATATAGATCCCGGTATCCACGCGCACCCCCGGCCCCGTTGGTAAAAGGGTATGGGTGATGCGACCCGTGGAGGGAATAAAGTTGTTATATGGATCTTCCGCATTGATCCTGCATTCAATTGCCCAACCGTTTTGATGGATATCCTCCTGCTGGTGGCGCAGGCTTCGCCCGCGGGCAATACGCATTTGCTCCTTGACAATATCAATACCGGTGACCATCTCGGTGACCGGATGTTCCACCTGTAAACGGGTGTTCATCTCCAAAAAGTAAAAGTTTTTATTCCTGTCCACCAGGAACTCGATTGTCCCGGCATTTACATAATTAACTGCCTGGGCGGCACGAACTGCCACTGCCCCAATTTTCTGGCGGAAATCTTCATCCTCCGCCACGAAGGGTGAAGGTGACTCCTCCAATAATTTCTGGTGCCTGCGTTGAATGGAGCATTCACGCTCTCCCAGGTGGATCACGTTGCCCTGTCCATCTGCCAGGATTTGGATCTCAATATGTCTGGCCCCCTCAACTAACTTTTCCAGATATACATTTCCCTCCCCAAAGGAGGCTTCCGCTTCACGACGGGCAGCATTCAGCATGGTGGGCATTTCTTCAAGGTTGTTCACTTCACGCATACCCTTGCCTCCACCACCCGCCGTGGCTTTTATCAGCAGAGGAAAACCGATCGTGGGTGCCAACGCCAGCAGCTCTTCATCACCCAGGGAACCCTCTCCTTCAGTGCCCGGTACCACCTGTACTCCTGCCCGAGAAACTGTAGTCCGTGCCACCGCCTTGTCTCCCATGGCAGCGATCGATGAAGGATTGGGGCCAACAAAAACCACATCTGCATCTCTACAGGCTTGCGCAAAATCGGCCCGTTCTGCCAAAAATCCATAGCCAGGATGGATCGCTCCAGCCCCACTTTTACGTGCTACATCTATAATCTTATCTGCACGCAGATATGAGTCTCGAGATGGGGCAGGTCCAAGATGATAGGCTTCATCTGCATAACGCACGTGCAATGACTGGCGGTCAGCATCAGAATAAACAGCCACAGTTTGAAGCCCAAGCTCACGGCAGGCACGAATGATGCGCACAGCAATCTCACCACGGTTGGCGATCAAGACCTTATTAAACATGGTTTCACTCCAGCACCAATTATCACGACTTTAAATATTCTCATTTATATTGTGTTTATTTAAGAACATAAGCAGCCCGAGGTTGAATTCAGCGACATTTTCCTGTGGCAACATGTGCCTGGCATGTGGAACAAGCCACAAGTCGGCACCAGGGATCGACCGGGTAAGATCCATGGCATGTTGCGGAGTGGCATGTTCATCTGCTTCACCCTGCACGATCAAAGCCGGGCAGTTGATCTGACCCAACAACGGGCGCATATCCCAGGCAAGGGATTCTGCCCTGTGCCAGCCATCAAACCAATTATAAAATACCGATTCATACTTATCCCCATGGGCGTACTGCATACCCATACGAAAGCGTTCATCAGTTTCAAACGCATCCCTTACACCCAGGATCCCTGACTCCATATTCGGTTCGACGTAAATATGGGCTGCCACTGCCACCAGGCACCTGACATGCTCAGGCTGATGGGCGGCATAATATAGCCCAATCGTCCCACCATCACTGTGACCGACAAGTGCGGTGCGCTGGATACCAAAATGCTCCAGCAGAGCCTGTAAATCTGACTGGTCAGTGAGAAAGGTCGGTAAATCCAACGCCGGGCGCGCTTCCGACTCACCATAACCCCAGCGGTCATATACCACCACCCTGTAGCCTGCTTCAACCAATGCCGGGACCTGTCCCTTCCAGGCTCTCACTGAGCCCAATCCATGGTGCAGTAGCACCACAGCAGGCCCATTATCTGGACCATGATGCTCAGCATATAGATTGTGTCCGTTTACTAAGATTTCCAAAATTAACACCGATGGTTGTTGCTATCGAGATGATTTATGAGAACAAATCACGCTTTTTAAAAGGCGCAGTAAGGAACTTAAACATCATTCGAGCAGGAGATGAATAAGCAATGGTTACACCGTTCTTTTGATTGTTCAATATTTTTTCAACAATTACGGGTGCTACAGTCTCAGCACGTTCAGCGATGATGTTCAAAATTCGCTTGGATTTTTCAAGCTCCTGTTCCCTGCCTATGAATTGTTGGGTGATCATATCGGTAATGACCATTCCAGGGGCAATTGCACCCACAATTACCGCGGTGCCCTCAATTTCCTCAGCTAAAGAGTGATCTATAAAGTGAACTGCCGCCTTGGTGCTTCCGTAAAGTGTCATCCCACGCATGCGCCTACCATTGGCACCAAAACCCTCCATATTGTATAGCGCGCCATAGCCCTGGGCAAGCATCCCAGTCAAGGCGACTTTTGTGCCAATCATTGTTCCCAACAGGTTTGTTGTTACCACGTCAGTATATTGGTCAGGTGAAAGCTCCCAGAATTTCATCATGGGAACTGCAGTTCCGGCATTATTGATCCACACATCAATCCTGCCGAAATGAGCGCTGGCGTTCTCCCAAAGGTTTTTTACCTGGATAAAGTCAGTCACATCACAGGCAAAACCATTGAGGCGATCACCGGTGTCCTTTGCAGCCAGCTTGGCGACTGCCTGGTTGACCGCTTCACTGGAACGCCCGTTGATTGTGACAGCACAACCTCTCTCCAAGAATACTTCAGCCAGGCCGTAGCCAATCCCTCGTGTGCTGCCAGTAATGACCACCGATTTATTCATAATGGGATGCAGCCATGCTTCTTGGGTGGATTTGAATCGCGTTTATTGGATAACATTTCAAGGGCATTGATCAGGCGTGGACGTGTCTCCCAGGGCTCGATGACATCATCGATGTAACCACGGGAGGCTGCAATATACGGATTGGCAAATTTGTCCCGATAATCAGCCACCAGCTCCTCGCGCTTCTTATCAGGGTCTTTTGCCTTCGCTATCTCCTTGCGAAAGATGATATTAACCGCGCCTTCCGGACCCATAACTGCGATCTCTGCCGATGGCCAGGCGAGATTCACATCGCCGCGTACATGCTTGCTGCTCATCACATCATAGGCACCCCCATATGCTTTGCGAGTGATGACCGTGATCTTGGGTACGGTTGCTTCGCAATAAGCATATAATAATTTTGCGCCTGATCGGATAATACCGCCGTGTTCCTGGGCAGTGCCGGGCAGGAAGCCTGGTACATCGACGAAGGTGATGAGGGGAATATTGAAGGCGTCGCAAAAGCGAACAAAGCGGGCGGCTTTCTCCGATGATTTTATGTCCAGCACCCCAGCCAATACTGCAGGCTGGTTGGCCACAATTCCTACGCTGTGGCCTCCCAGTCGGGCGAACCCGACGACAATATTCTGGGCATACGCCTCCTGGATCTCAAAGAAAATATTCCCATCCACGATCATACGAATGGCATTCTTGATATCATAGGGCTTGCTGGGATCTTCGGGGATGAGTGTATTCAAGGCTTCTTCCATGCGCAGAGAATTGTCCTCATTATCCGTAAATGGTGGATCTTCCATGTTGTTCTGTGGAAGGTAGGAGAGCAGCTTGCGTATCAGGTAAAGTGCATCCGATTCAGAATCGGTAGCCAGGTGGCATACTCCAGATGTTTCTGAGTGCACATCTGCTCCCCCCAGCTGCTCAAATGTCACTTCTTCATGGGTCACCGCTTTCACCACATCCGGACCAGTGATGAACATGTAGGAGGATTTTCGTACCATGATGATGAAATCTGTCAATGCAGGCGAGTAGACTGCCCCACCTGCACAAGGTCCCATGATCACACTGATTTGTGGGATCACCCCGGAAACAAGTGTGTTGCGTAAAAAGATATCCGCGTAACCACCCAAGGACACCACGCCCTCCTGGATGCGCGCCCCGCCCGAGTCATTCAAGCCAATCACCGGCGCGCCATTCTTCAGCGCCATGTCCATGATCTTGCATACTTTCTCTGCATGGACTTCACCCAGGCTGCCACCAAAAACGGTGAAATCCTGTGAGAATATATAAACCAGCCTGCCCTCAATCGTGCCCCACCCCGTCACAACACTATCAGCCAGATATTTCTGCTGGTCAAGATTAAAGTCGGTGGTACGATGGACCACAAATGGATCCACCTCCCGGAATGTGCCTTTATCCAACAGCAGTTCGATACGCTCACGCGCAGTCAACCTGCCACGATCGTGTTGTGCTTCAATGCGATCGGCTCCACCACCAAGGCGGCTTTGAGCCTTGGTCTCACGCAAGTGTCGAATTTTCGGATCATCGGTCATAAGGCTCTCCCAATAAAGAGAAGTTTCACACGAATTGTTGATCAATAACAAGGTATAAATCTAAAAACCTATCCATTGCTATCATTTTCCAAATGGCTGTTGCCTGCGGTTGAATCAAACATACCAAAATATGCTTTTACTTTTGATCGGTTAAGCGTCCAGGCTGTATAGGCCAGACAAATAACCGTTGCCCCAGCGGCGAACTGCCAGTTAACGGGTAGTAATACCCGTTGCGCACCTGCCGCCGCACTCGCAGGGTGATCCCTCAAAAAAACGTGGTCCAACCAATAATATAGTGCATATGTCAGGGCAACAGCTTGCATCAGCCCAGGTGCCCATTTCCTTGCCTTCCATAAACCCCATAATAGTAGTGATCCTATCAGTGTCCAGATCAATCCAGTCAGGCTCATGTACAGTGGGGAAACCCCAGGCCAGGATACAAGGAAATCCCAGTTGAGGATGCTTAACACCAGGCGGGTCAGGTTAATGATCGTGATGATTAACACCCCCAACGCCAGTATGGTTACGCTGGCTGGTCGTGAGGTGTGCTGGGGCGTTGTCTCTATTTGTGGTTCGACGGGTGACTCGGGAGTATCCATTTGTCCTCAAAAGATATTTATATTACCCGATGGCCAGGGTGATTTTCCCGAGCTGTTCACCCAACTCAAGCCGTTCCTGGGCAGAACCTGCCTCGGCTAGTGAATAATCACGGTCCAATACTGGCTTCAGCTTGCCAGAAAAAATTAGGTCCATCACCTTGGCAAAATCAGCCCGGGTGCCCATGGATGAGCCAATGACAGACAGATGCTTACCAAAGATGAACCGGTTGTCAATCTCAAATTTGGGACCTCCGGAATTGCCGACCGTAAGTATTCGCCCACCTTTGGAGGCGGCGCGGAAACTTGATGGGAATGTGGTCCCTACATTATCCACCACTACCTCCACGCCCCTTTTACCAGTCAGGTTGTATATTGCTTTTGACCAATTTTCATCCTTGGATCGATCGATCAAATAGTCGGCACCTAATGATTCAGCCAACTTAAGTTTCTCCGGGTTTGAACCGACCACATATACGGTAGCACCAACCAGCCTGGCGATCTGGATGCTGGCGGTGTTCACTCCTCCAGAAGCACCCACTACCAAGACACCCTCCCCAGGTTTCAGCCCACCACGTGTGATCAGTGAATGCCAGGCAGTATGGAACACTAATGCCGCGGCAGCACTTGCCCGGGCGCTAAAACCTTCTGGTATGGGGTAAAGATTGGTGGCAGGAACAACCACATATTCAGCATAGGTGCCGCGCACCGTCTCCCCAAGCAGATGCCAATCGCGGCACAGGTTATCCTGCCCGGCAACACAAGCCGGGCAGTGTCCGCAGCCCAGGTTGGAATTGATCACCACCCGGTCACCAATATTCCAGCCGGAGGTGCACTTCCCCAACCCAGCGATGGTTCCTGCTCCATCGGCACCTGGGATGTGAGGGTACTCAAGTTTAATCCCGGGCCAACCATTGCGCGTCCAGAGATCCACGCGGTTCAGCGCAGCAGCTTCCAGCTTCACCAGCACCTGCCCCTCACCAGGCTCAGGTGTGGGGAATTCAGTATACGTTAATACCTCGGCGCCGCCGTGATTATGAAACAAAACAGTTTTCATAGGTAATTTCCTTCACTTGATGATCCATTCCTGATTGAAATAGGGGTAACAACCTCGTCACCTGCACCAATCCCATTTGCGAGCAAGGACACGTGCAAGGCGGTTGTCCCGGAGGAAGTGGCAACGGCAAAACGTGTCCCGCAGATATCGGTAAAGGCCTGCTCAAAAGCGTTGACTCGAGAACCCTGGGCAAGCATCCCGGAGCTCAATACCTCAAGCACCGCCTGATTCTCATCTTCACCCAAGAGTGGCTTGGCAATCGGAATCATCTAACTTCCTCCCAATCAACAATCGGTATGGAGCTTGTTCTTCCGCATGATCTACAGTGGGTTAGAATATTCCCGATTTGGGCTGGATCGGGCTCAGCTCCTTTAACCGAGAAATGCTGCCCACACTCACAGACAAAGCCTCTCAGCCGTGCCGGGTTGCCCCAGGTTAATCCATGGGCGGGAACGCCCCGAGTGACCACGCTCCCTGCACCAATTAAAGCCCACTCCCCGATGGTAATTCCACACACAATGGTGCTATTAGCGCCTAATGAAGCCCCCCGGCAGATGCGGGTTTCCACCATCAGCCAATCGTCTGCATCCTTGGCTGTTCCATCTGGGTTTACCGCCCGAGGGTATAAGTCATTGGTAAAGCAGACATGCGGTCCCACAAACACCCCATCCTCCAGGGTTACCCCATGATAAACGGACACATAGTTTTGAATTTTGACATTCTCACCTATCTTCACCCCGGCATCAATATAGACGCCTTTACCGATAATACAGTTTTTTCCAATATAAGCCCCCTCACGGATCTGAGAATGGTGCCAGATCCTACTGCCCTCTCCGACCTGTGCCTGGGGAGACACCTCAGCAGTTGGATGAATGTGAATCGTCATAGCCTGCCTCCTGCGAACACCTGGCAATTAAGGTTTGGCACGGGCTGTATCCTTTGCACCCAACAGGTTCCACCGCAGCCAAAAATGGAGCATATCGCGTACCGCATAGTAGATCGCTGCTCCATGCACCCCGGTCGCCTTACCTGCGCGACGGGGAATATAGCGGATTTTCACCTCAACCAGCCGGTAACCGAGTGCCCTGGCTTTAATCAGCACCTCTGCCAGAAAGAAAGCGCTTCGCCAGTATTCGATCTTCATCTCACGCAGCACAACCAGGCGATACATGCTGATATACTGGAATTGGTGTTCTTTCATCCCAAATAGGAGCCGAATCATATGGATATTGAACCACGAGACCAGCTTGCGGAAGAATGAGTAATCATCCAGGTTTGAACGTAATCCAACGACAACATCCGCCCGTGAAGCAGTTTCAAGGTAAAGATGTAAATCATCAAGATCCATCGCCAGGTCAGCAGGAATAAGCAGCAGCCAATCACCCAGGGCATTCTCCACCGCAGTGCAAAAGCCTCCCCCAATCCCCAGGTTACGGGAGTGGTGCACCACTCTTACCCGTGGATCCTGTTGTGCGAAGCCTTCAGCCAATGCCCCAGTTTGATCAAGACTGGCATCATTGATTATAAGTATCTCAAAGGGTGTGCCCAGCTTTTCCAACACATGCTCCAGGGTATGAACACAATGCTTGAGGTTTTCCTCCTCATTATATGCAGGGATGAATACCGTAAGTAGTTTAATCATGGCAATAATTGCAGCTCGCGGATATGCACATTGGCAACTTCACCGGCATATGGCGACAAGATTTCCATACGCATTTTCTTCACCTGCTGCGGTCCATCCGGGAATTTAAGCCTGAGGATATCTCCCTCCTGGACCTTCCGGTAAGACTGGTTGTAGCGTATAGGCTCCGTATCATCCCCGGCATACAGGTCGACGGTCAAATCGGTGTCCATCGCCCCAAGGTTGAGTGTGATCTCTCCAATGGAACGTGGTTGTGAAAAGTCTAACTCCAGGATGAATGGGTTCGCTTCCATTCCGCGGATGAGGGTAAATGGATCATTATCAAAAATCTGGTCTGGCACACCCATATCCAACCAGGAATTGCGTACAGTGACCGGCTGACCATCCAGGGTGATTACTTCTTCCTTAAGTGTTTTACGCTCGGCCGCCTCTTCTTCTATTAGCTGGTCGATATTATCTGCGTAGACAACCCGCACAAAATAGAAACCAGGGTTGCCATCCGGATATGGGATGACCTTTTCCACCTCCACCGATTTAAATTTCTCACTTTGGGCAGCTTTTTCATATTCACTGGGGGTGAGGACGTAGATATCATTTGGCTCAAGGGTGTATTTCTTCGATATCAAACCTTCGACGCTGATCAAATCAACCTTGTGTTGTTCTTCAGGGGTGAGGAAATAACTCAGGTATCTTTCTGTTCCATTAGCCCATACCGAAGAGACCCGGAAATGTAGATCGGGATTCTCTTTCCAGAACTCTGGGATTGTTTCTTCGAAGAGCTGGATCGCTCCATACTGCATCCCATACAAGCCGTAATCATTAAACCACAGCGGACCGTTTACCAGGGATGTACGCAGTAAGCTGAAGCTCATCACGCTCAGTATGATAAAAAGTGGTATCGAGATGATCCAATCTGGTAGTGGACGATGGACCCGGGTTCGAACCTGTTCCCATAACCAGTCAATCCCCAACACCATCATTACACTTGCTGGCACAATAAAAGCCAGCTCCCGGGTGATGCCGATTTGCACCAATGAGGCTCCCAATGGTACAGCTAATGCGACCAGGATTATCGTCCTGTAGCGAGAGGTACGGAAGTGCCATAAACATAACAGCAGCCCAATAATGATGAAAGGCAGTAAACTGATGGGAAGGTGGGAGATATTCAACATACGGTGGCGTGGTAAATCCACACCATTGGGGGAGAACCAATATGCTGGGCTTAAGCCATAGCTATAATTCTTCAAGAAAGTAAGAACTTTTTCTGCAAGGGGGACATTATGAAACCAATACGAATCTACTGCCCGGAGATGGAGACCCAAGGCGGCTGGTTTATTTAGCATGAAGAGAATAAACGGCAAGGCTAATACTATGGCTACTGGAACAGCCTTTAATAAAGCTCTACGCTGCGTCCAGTGGTAACGGATATCTGAAAGGAATAACAACAAGGCTGCCCAGAGGGCAATCAGCTGAGCATTCGAATAGGTATAGAATGTCAGTGCTCCAAAGATCAGGGCGGGGATAATCGAAGAACCCTTTTGGCGATACCTCAAGTAAAACCACACGAACATGGCAAAAAAAGCTGTGGTCATCACTGTTTCGTAGGAGGTTCGCGAGTGCAGGAACCAGGCCGGGGTGATGGCAACCACCAGCACACCAACCCACCATAATCGGATTTTGAATATTTGCTTTAAGATCATCCCAACCGCGATGGCTGCCAGTAGTCCCACAAGAACGGATGTACCTCTTGTTACCAGCACCGATTTACCGAACAAGGCCAGCGTGGCTGCGTGAATATACATCGGAAGGAGTGGGGTCCAACGATTACCAGCTGCTTCAACATATATGGGGAGATAGATCCCAGTCACCGGGTCATGGAAGTGATTGGAGATCAATGTTTCAGCATACAGGGTTTGGACGGCCTCGTCCCCCAGAAAAGAGATCGGAAACTGGGTCAAACCGATCGATCTGGTAAGCAGATACACAGCCAGTGCGGCGCAGAATAACACCGTCGCCAGCGAAACCGAGCGGAAAAGCACCCGGGTCAGTCCTGTGGTAGCCCACCACCAGCGCCGCCATGCTATGGAAATTGCATCGCGTGACGTCTGATCACCTGCTATCACAGATGGTGTTTCAACCACCAGGTTTATGGGGTGCCCGTCTTCCATGGCCAGCGGACTGTCAAGCTCAATGTAGGGTTTTGTCCCGGCTTCTGCAGACCCAGGTGCCTGGTGGTAGATCGCCCCAGCATGCTCAAAAATCCCATTGGCAGGAGCATGCATTACACCCTGGTATCTTTTACGGGTCAGCAGCTCGCGATAGTTTGTGGTACGCATCTTTTTCCAAAATGCACGCACACGTAACACCCAGGCAGCCCACTCGGTACGCAGGTCAAAAGCGATCATAAAAATGGTCAAAAATAAACACGCCAGGCTGATGATCAAACCAATGGTATATGAGCGTGGCTGATATTCAAATTTATACTGGTGCGTTCCCGGGAGCATGTCAGCTGCAAGGTATCCACTGACTTTTAACACGGAGGCTGGTTTTCCATCAAGGGATATATGCCATCCGGGGTCGTGGGTTACCAGCAAAACCAACCTTTCACCCAACCCCCCATTGGCATTGATCTCCACCTTGTTGGGGCCGTCAAAATATGGCAATTGCGGGGCAACTTCATCTGCGCGCAGTGCCTCGTTGTTTTGCTGATCCAATATTGAGTTGGAAACGCTGAAAGCCATGGGCAGAACATCAGGATGGTAATAGACCCGATACCCCTCATTTTGCATCGCCAATGGGACAGCCCCTTGCGGTGCCGGGTCGGCAGCAGGCTGGATGGTATAACGCTGGGCGGCCTGCACCAGGCGCGTTGGCAGGCTGCCCTCCAGCTGGCGATAGTCTGCCCAGTGATACCAGGGTGCCAGGAAGCGCGCACCTGCTGTGAGCAATGGCGTGAGGCAGGCATTATTGGGATTGAATTGGGTATAGTACTCCCCGGGATCCTGCTGGCGCAGCTGCGTCATGATCTGCGATTCTCGCTGGCAGGCTTCCATGGGTTTGAAAAATGGCTTATGCGTGGTGTATAGATCGCGCACCGAGATCACCATCATGATCAACAATGCAGCCTGCAAAACTATAGCGCCTACCCTTATTAGCTGATGCTTCGATCCTCCAGAGTGCATTGCTGTGTTTGACTGGCGCCAGATGGCGTCCAGATCAATGCCTGCCAATAAAAGCAGGCTAAAAACGGCGTAGACCAATGGCCGTAATATGTGGCGGAATTGCAATAAAAACCGGCTTTGTTCATATAACGCCAGCCAGGGCATGTGCTTCACATCAATCCACAAAACAATATACAGCAGTGATAGCAGAGCAAAAATGATGATGCGCCGTTTACCAGGGCGGAAAGCAAACGGTAAAAAGACCAGCAGGATCAAAGGAGCCCAACCGATATAGGCATAATATTCCTCACGGGCAGGCAGGTCAGCATAGGCATCCGCCCGGTATGTATCCCGGGAGGTGAAGTCCTCGACCAGCTGGAAAGGTGTTTGCGAGCCGTATATGCCTATGTCCTTGCTCACGTTTGAAGAGAACTCGATCAGTGGCAAAAGATGAATGGACACCAGTCCCAGGGTGAGCAAAGCCGCAAGGGAATATGAGCCCAACAGTTTCCAATCCACCTTGACATAAGGCTTCGTTCGCTGGAAATTCAACACGACGACAATGGCAAATAACGCTACAACGATAGCCAGGTAGAAAGCATAATAGGAATTCCCCGATAAAATCACCAATGCCATTGCCAGGGCAGTAAATGCCATGTATACCATGCGGCGTGTGCGCCGCAGCTGGTACAAGCCCCAAATAGTCCATGGAATCCAGGCAAATCCGAAGATAAACAGGTATTGACCCTGTAATGCATGGGCCAATGGCTGCCCGGCAAAGGCGAACATCAACGCCATCCAAACTCGCACCCCCCGGTTGAGCCCCAAAGCAATACCCAGGCGATGCATCCCAAGCGCGGCAATCAGGATGCTCAGGAAAACCGCGATCTTAAATCCATCCTGCACACCCCACAGAAGTGTTGGAAGCCCAACAACTGGGTTCAATGAGTGGAACATTGGGTCAGCAAGGTTAGGCTGCCCTGTGCGTATCCAGGAATTCCAGATGGGGAACTGGTGGTCTTGAACCACGGAACGATAGAAGACATAATCCAATGCCTGGAATACTTCTGACTCGTTTCCAGGCAGCACCTGGGTTGAGTTCAGGTCAAGAAATCCCTGGCAGAATGAAAAAACCGCAACCAGGATAATGAGCAGCTCAAGCGCCATCTGGGTCGATGGAGAGCGTTTAATAAAAACCCACACCATCTGCAGCCAGCCTTTGACACGGTTATCCCCACCGCGCGCTTCATGAGCTATCTGCGTATCGCCGGGCTGAACGGTAGTTACTTCGATCAGTGTAGCTTCGGCCTCATCCCCCGCTGAATTCGCCCCAGGCTCAATTTCCGGTGTCTCGGCTGCCGGTTGTGCAGTCGGTGAAACCGCCTTCGTTGAGCGCTTCCATTGAATAAACGCCACAACAACCATGACCGCCCCAAGCATCACCAGAAACCATAAAAACCAGCTTGTATCCAGGTTCACGGGGCTCAAATCGAGGCGGTTCGCAGATGCCGTAATTGCCCTACAGGGAACAGGGTGAGGAATATAATCAGATCGGGCAATCGGCGGCAGGAAAGTCATAGAACCAGGGGAAAAATATAGGCCCGGGTGCAGCCTAGCTGCGAATTCCAAGCTCCATCCTCGAAATCACCAGGCGTTGTATCTCGCTGGTGCCTTCGTAAATTTCAGTGATCTTCGCATCCCGGAAGTACCTTTCAACGGGTAACTCCTTACTATAACCCATGCCGCCGTGGATCTGCACTGCAGCATGCGCAACAAACATGGCTGTTTCGGAGGCAAACAGTTTTGCCATGGCAGCTTCCCTGGTGAATCGCTCACCAGTCTGCTTGGAGCGTTCTTTTGCCAAAGCGGCGTTATAGACCAGTAAACGGGAGGCTTCAATACGGGTTTTCATGTCTGCGATCTTGAACGAGATGCCTTGAAATTCGCCGATCTTGGAGCCAAAAGCCTCGCGCTCCTGGGCGTATGCCACGCTGGCTTCATAGGCAGCTTCGGCAATGCCCAAAGCCTGGGCAGCGATCCCAATGCGCCCGGCATCCAGGACGGCCATGGCAATTTTGAATCCATCCCCCTCCTCGCCCAGCCTGTCCTCCAGTGGGCAGTGGTAATCTTCAAACAGGATCTCGCTGGTGGCAGAAGCACGGATTCCCAACTTGGGTTCCTTTTTGCCACGCACAAAGCCAGGCTTGCTGGCATCGATCAAGAAAGCAGTGATGCCACGATGTTTCTTTTCAGGGTCGGTCATGGTGAACAGCACGATGTATTCCGCAACAGGCCCGCTGGTCACCCATGATTTGCGCCCATTGATGATATAGCCATCGCCATCCCTGACAGCCCGGCTGCGCATGGTGCCGGCGTCTGATCCAGACATTGGCTCCGTCAGGGAGTATGCCCCGATCGATCTTCCAGAAGCAACTGCAGTCACATATTTCCGCTTCTGAATTTCTGTTCCAAACTTGAGGATGCCGTTACAAAATAGCGAGTTGTTGACTGACATGATGGTGCCATGCGCTGCATCCACCTTGCATATTTCCTCCAGCGCTAGCACATATGCCAGGGTGTCCATGCCCGCTCCTCCGTACTCTTCGGGTACTTCGATACCCATGAAGCCCATCTCTCCCATTTTCTTAATCGTATTGGATGGGAATTCCCCGGTCTCATCAAACTCCGCCGCGACAGGTGCAATTTCCTTTTGGGCAAAGTTGCGTGCCGCCTGGCGGATACTTTCATGTTCCTCAGTAAACGGAAATAATCCACTGCCAGCCATCTTCTCCTCCAAATTTAACAGGGTGAATGATTTTGATTATAGCATGGGAAGTTCTTCACATTTAATCGCGTGCAATTTCCATGCTCACTCCTCGATATTGTGGTATATACTAGTGGTTAACGCCTGACCATAGTAAAAGTCATCTATGCTATCCAAGCTAAAAAGCGTGCTGATCGGTTCTCCCCTTCCCACCTACTTACTGGCTGAGAAGCGGTTGAATAAAGTTCGCGCTTTAGCAGCCTTCTCCCCCGATGCCCTATCATCCATTGCATATGCCAACCAGGAAATATACCTGGGGTTAGTAGTGGCAGGCATTGCTGCACAACCAGACCTCTTTACTGATCAAGGCTGCCCTGCTATTCCGGCGTGGTACGAACGGCTATCAACGCATTGTTATCGATGTGTCCTACCACCTGAAGAAATGAACAAGGAGAATCGATCATGAAAATCCTCATTGCAGCAGATATGGAAGGGATCACTGGAGTGACCAACTGGGACCAGGTAGATCCCAACAATGCAGAATATCCCCGCTTCCGCCGACTGATGACCGGTGATGTCAACGCAGCCATTCGGGGAGCCTGTGAGGCAGGTGCAGCTGAGATTCTGGTCACAGACGGCCATGACAGGGGCACCAATATCCTGATCGAAGAACTGGATCCAGCGTGCCCATCTAATCTGTGGAGATAATACTCCCCTGGCGATGATCCAGGGTGTTGACCAGGGTGTCGACGGGGTCATATTCGTGGGCTATCACGCCCGCGCGGGCAGTCAGAATGGCATCCTGGACCACACCTGGTCCAGCCGTCGGGTGGCCAACCTGTGGCTGAACGATATCCTGGTGGGAGAATATGGATTGAATGCTGCTGTCGCAGGGCACTTCAACGTCCCCATCCTCATGCTCACCGGTGACCAAACAGCCTGTGCACAGGCATCCGAGCTGCTTGGAAACATTGAGCTTGCGGTCGTAAAAACTGCCATCAGCCGAATGGCAGCCGAGTGCCTCCCACCCGATGTCAGCGTTAAGCTTATCCAAAACACTGCCAGCCAGGCAGTGAAGCGCCTTAAAGCCGGAAAGGCACCCAAACCTTTTATAATCGCCACCCCTGTTCACGTCACAATCGACTTCAACACCTCCGACCAGGCCGATCAGGCTGCCATCCTCCCAGGTTCCAAACGGTTGGATGGCAGGCGCCTGACCTTCACTGCCGATGATATGTTGGCAGCTTTTTTAGGATTCCAGGCAGCGGTGGCGCTAGTGGGCCTATCTTGAGTTTCCAAAGCGAAATCATTTATGACTCATCATTACTATCGATGAAGTATAAAATAGGTCTGGTTATGCGAGTATGCCACGAGACTGTCTGAGAATTCACCCGATAAGATGATTCCGGCAGGTATACACCATGACAATTAGCTATTCTTTTTCATTTGTTATCAAATCCTCACATATCGATGAGCTTTTACAACAAATTGCCAATAATTTGTCGAATAAAGATTCCCTTCGATTGCAAGCTGCACTTCCCTGGAAACCGGCTATTGAACGCTATGCTATCTGGGGAAGTGGTGATCCGGTCAGGAATTCACAGGGAATTGGCGGATTACAATTGGAGGGATGCGAAGAACCTAATCATTATTGTTTTTCATTTTTATTTGAACCAGATCAGCAATTAGAAAAATCCGAATTTTTTCCAGCTCAACAAAAGATTATAAAATTGAGATTTTTTCCGAATAATTTAGGATATTTTCCTAATTTGTTTGAACCAGATCTAAATACGAAAGAATACATGGATTTTGAAAATCCTGAATTAGAAAATGGAAAGTGCCGTGTTGGATGCATTTGGACCACTTTGTTCGTTGGATCAGAATATTCTTGGTTGGAATTGACTTCTTGGGTAAGAGATATTAGTCAGTTATTTAGTTCTTCTCCAAGTATCCGTACAGTAATGAGAGAAATCGCCAAGAATTCATCAGCTGAGGCTCTATTTTTTGATGAGGAAGAGACAGATTGGCTGCTACTTTATCCTGAAGAAAGAAAAGCCCCTACCCCTTGGGAATATAACCTTTTTGGACCGGACTGGGAACATTTCATTACAGACGCATTCTGCATGGAGGCACTGGTTTTCGCAAATTTAGGTTAATCACGATAACATCATGGAAATCTACACCATCGGTCATAGCAACCACCCTCTGAACCATTTTTTAGGTTTACTGCAAGACCATGCGATCACCCGGCTGGTGGACGTACGCAGCACACCTTACAGCCGGTTTAACCCGCTGTATAACCAAAAAGCCCTACAGCAGTCACTGCTGGCACATGGGATCAGGTATTCCTACCTAAGTAAAGCCCTGGGAGGACGCCCCAAGGGCCCTGCGTTCTATCTCCAGCACAGTAATGCAGGAAAAGCAGATAAAGCCCAGCTTGAGCTTAATATTCGCTTTGTGATGACACAAACGTGGGTCATCGAGGGAATCAGGATCTGCTGGCACTCGCTGGGCTGACCAGGACCTGTATCCTGTGCAGCGAAAAGGACCCCAGTCAGTGTCACCGCCAGCATCTTATCGCCCGCTACCTACTCGAGAAACATCCGGAGGTGGCTATCTGGCATATCCTGGCAGACAACACCTTGGTCAATGCTGCCTCCATCCACGATGTGGATGATTTTCCGGATAACTGTCAGCTATCTTTCAAAGTCTAGAAAACTTGCTGCGCGGTCACCAGGGAGGAAAATCAGCTTATTTTGCAACGGTAGAGTTATTCACTCTCAATTTCCATTAAACTAACTATGCTATAATCCCACCGCAGAAAGGGAAAATAATGCTCAAGAAATTCGTCACCTTGATCGGTGGTGACCCCAACAAAAAAGCCATCAGCAAATCGAACGAAATCGTCGACCAGATCAACAGCCTGGAGGCAGAGTTCGAAGCGTTGAGTGATGAAGCACTTTTTGCCAAGACGGCTGAGTTCCGCTCACGCCTGTCTTCCGGAGAAACCCTGGACGATCTACTCCCGGAGGCATTCGCAGCAGTGCGCGAGGCCAGCAAACGGACCAATGGACAACGTCATTATGACGTGCAGCTTATCGGTGGGATTTCGCTGCACCAGAAAAAGATCGCTGAGATGCGCACTGGTGAAGGAAAGACCCTGGTTGCTACGTTGCCCATCTACCTGAATGCCCTGACTGGTAAAGGCACCCACCTGGTGACCGTGAATGATTACCTCGCCCGGCGTGATGCCCGCTGGATGGCACCCATCTACCATGCCTTGGGGCTGAGTGTAGGCGTGCTGCAGATGGCAGCCCGCACCGAAAACGGTAAGAAAGCCTACATTGTCGACCTGGAAAAATCCTCCCCTCACGAAGACCAGCACCAATTGCGCCTGGTGGATCGCCGGGAGGCTTACGCTGCCGACATTACCTACGGTATCAACTCGGAGTTCGGTTTCGATTACCTGCGCGATAACATGACCATGCGGCTGGACGAGCGCGTTCAACGGGGTCACTATTTCGCCATAGTTGATGAGGTTGACAACATTCTCATCGATGAAGCCCGTACCCCGCTGATCATCTCCGGGCCTGCCCAGGATGATGCTGAGTGGTACGTGCGGATGGCACAGGTAGTGCGTGCATTGAGACCGGAAGATTACGAGCTCAGTGAGCGTGATCGCAACATCACCCTGACCGAGATCGGTGATCTTCACGTCGAGGAGCTGTTGGGAACCACCTTGCGTGACCCTGACCGACCGGAGGATGTCACACCTGAACAAGCCCGCCTGATGGGTTTCCTGGAGCAGGCGTTACGCGCCCAGTTCCTGTTCAAACGCAACAAGGACTACCTGGTCCAAACCGGAAAAGTGGTCATCGTAGACGAATTTACCGGGCGCCTGATGCCCGGTCGACGGTGGTCAGATGGACTGCACCAGGCCGTAGAAGCCAAGGAAGGTGTGCGGGTCCAGGCGGAGAATGTCACCTACGCCACCATCACCATCCAGAATTACTTCCGCATGTACGAAAAACTGGCAGGTATGACGGGTACGGCACTCACCGAAGCAGAAGAATTTGACAAGATCTACAAGCTGGATGTGATCGCCATCCCCACCAACCTGGAATACCTGGCGATGCGGGAGGGCTCTATCCTGGTGATGCTGGAAGCCAAGGATGAACAGGGTTATAAATATAACTATTATGCCCGTCGTGATGATATTGATAAAGCACCGGTCTACTATAAACGCAAGGATTTCCCAGACATTATCTACCGCACCGAGGAAGTGAAATTCCGGGCTATTGTCAGCGAGATCCTGCGCTACCACGCCATGGGACGTCCCATGTTGGTAGGCACCACCTCGGTCGAGTTATCCGATCATCTATCCAGCCGCCTGCGAGCAGAACCCCTGCGTAAGCTGTCCCAAGTTGCCCTTCTGCGGTATGCGTGGCTGGAGAAGAACAATCGCCAGGAGGATGGGCGCCTCATTGATGAGTTGGTGCCCCTTAATGCTCCGCTGGATCAACTCAATATATCTGAAATGCGGAAAATGGCACGCGACCTGGGCATTTCCTTCAACCCAGAGGATGATGAAAACCTTCCCCGATTGTTGGACATCCTGAACCTGACCCCTGCGGATGCCGTCCGACTCAAAGCCAGCCTGGAAGCAGGTATTCGCCCACCAGGTGCTGAATGCCCGCAAGCATACCGAGGAATCACAGATCATTGCCGGGGCGGGTGCATTTGGCGCCGTCACCATCGCCACCAATATGGCTGGGCGTGGGGTGGACATCAAGCTGGGAGGCGAGCTACCTGAAGGTGTGATCGATTCGGTCAACCGCGTGCTGCATCGTTCAGGGATCGCTGACCCATACGATATGCGGCATGAAGAACGCCGCCAAGTATTGGAAGCCCTCACACCCGAACAAATCGGCATCTACGAAGCCGATATCAATCACTTCCAACAATACATGCAGGATATGCAGCGGGTGAAAGACCTGGGTGGTTTGCATGTGATCGGCTCCGAGCGCCATGAAGCCCGGCGTATTGACAACCAGCTGCGCGGCCGTGCAGCCCGCCAGGGCGACCCTGGCTCATCCCGTTTCTTCCTCTCACTTGAAGACGAGCTGATGCGTCGCTTTGGTGGGGGGCAGGTCGAATCGATCATGCAACGCATGAAGATCGATGATGCAGTGCCCATGGAAGTGGGGATGGTCAGCCGGCTGGTTGAACAGTCGCAGACACGGGTGGAAGGAGCCAACTTTGACGTCCGAAAACACCTGCTTGAATACGACGACGTGCTCAATTCGCAGCGTAAACGCATCTATGCACAAAGGGACCTCATCTTCACGAAACCAGACCTGTCGGAAGACGTGACCGAACTGTTGGGCACGGAGGTCAATCGCCGGGTACCCGAATCTCTAGATGATGATGAAGGACCCTGGAAGCTACTTGCCTGGTTGGACCAGATCCAACCGCCTCTCGACCTTGGGGGCATGCTTTTCCCATCTTATTCCCTCAAGCTGCTGCTTGATCATCTTTCGAGCAAACAGAAGAGTTATGGCTCATTAGACGAGTTACGCGACGCCCTGATCGGCCTGGCTGGTGAAGCCATGAAAGCCGAGGAAGAGCACCTGTTGCGCACAGTGAACAGCCTGCTGGAGAGCTCACGCGAGCGCTTGCAAAGCCAGATCAAGGAACGCCTGGAAGCACTTGACACTTTCTTCGAAGGTCTTAGCCTGGGTGAGGCGGAAGATGCTGCCCCACGCAGCCCGCGTGAACTGCTGGATGAGCTGGTAGGCATGGTGCATGTCACAGTCCGCCTGAGCCCCGAGGAACAACGCCTGTTGCGCGACAATCCTGACAAGGTGAAGGACACCATACGGACTCAGGTTGAAAATGCCGTCATCAACCAATCGACCTTGCGACTGGTGGTAGCTGTTGAGCGACGCCTGGAAGACACCCTGGAGCTTGATACAACCCGGCTGGAGGGTGATGATTGGGAAGCCCTGGCTGACCAGGTGTACCAGGCAGTCCAGCTTGCGCTTCGCAAGCGACGTGAGCGATTGATGGGAAATGGTGCCGGCCCATCATCGGGACAATTGAACCGTGATCTGGAGAATTCACTGGCAAAGATCAATGGACCCGTCACGACCAACCATATGCTTGGCCTGCTATTGCTGATGCCACAAGGCACAAAAGCTGGCTTTGATAAGAAGACACATCGGCGCGTACTGCAACGCACCACCAGGCTGACCTATATATACCTGGCAGCCCACCTGCTTGGATCGAAAGATCCAAAAGACATAACTGAGGATGTGTTGAAACACCTGCAGACTGCCCAGCAGACCATCCAGCGCGCCTGGGGCGTGGGAGAATTCTCCCGCCTGGCCCAGGCTCGCCTGCCAGAGCTTGATCCTCAGCTGAGCAGCACAATATGCACCCTGCTGGGCGAGGAAGCCTGTACAAGCCTGCAGACCCAGCCATTGCAAAGCCTGGAGCGCGAGCAAGTCATCAAGGTAATGGATGAATTGGGTCGGCGAGCCCTTACCGAGGTTTACCGGCAGCTGTTGTTGGGTGTCATTACCGAACTGTGGGTGGACTACCTGACCCAGATGGAAGCCCTGCGGGTATCGATCGGGTTGGAAGCCTATGGCCAGCGCGATCCGCTGGTGCAGTACAAGAGCAAAGCCTCCGAGTTGTTCCAGACTCTGCTCAAGGATATGCGTAGCGGGGTGATCGCGCGCATGTTCATCTACCGGCCGCGCAATATGAGCGCTGTACAGAGCGAAATGCACCACCCCGCTTCTCCTGAGGAGGCGGAAGTGGAAGCTGCCCTGGGTCCTGCCAGCGGGGATGGAGACGAGGTGAGCCAGGATGAACCAACTGAAGAAATCGATTCCGTTCTGGAGACCGATGAGGAGCAAGCGTTGGGAGATTCCAGCCAACCACAGCTGACCCGCTCGCAGAAACGACGCAGGCATCGGAGGTAGGGTACTTTTTTACTGTAGTGGAACTTTTTCAATAAACATGCGTAAGGTTATTGAAATAGTGTGCAGTGATTGAAAAGGAGATCAAACCATGGGTATCATTAGTTGGATCGTATTGGGTGGTATTGCCGGCTGGTTAGCCAGCATCATTACAGGGCGCAACAACCGCATGGGTTGCATTGCCAATATTATCGC
Organism: uncultured Chloroflexia bacterium; assembly: GCA_963822175.1. Taxonomy (GTDB): domain Bacteria; phylum Chloroflexota; class Anaerolineae; order Anaerolineales; family UBA4823; genus FEB-25. The sequence continues at coordinate 163,213 of CAWGGJ010000012.1, forward strand.
CGGGGTGGTTGGCGCAGCCGTGGGTGGATGGGTATTCAGCCTGTTTGGCGGCACGGGTGTGACCGGGTTCAACCTGCCCAGCTTACTTGTTGCCTTTGTTGGTGCGGTGATCGTGCTGGGGGTGGTCAACCTGCTCTTCGGCAAGAAAAAATAACCCATTGAACTACTAGCAGTCCTACTCTTTTAGTGCCTCAATGGCTGTGGAATAACTTTGGGATTAACCTGCCCCCAAAGCCATCGACCATTGCATAAATTAATCCATAGTGAAGAGCACCGGGAAAACTTACCAATGTCCACTCCAGACCAGGAAGAACGGCAAGCGGGTATTTCCAAACGCTATATAATGCGCCAAAAAATGGTCTCTATCGGTGATGATTATTGGATAGAGAATGAGCAGGGTGAGCAGGTCTACCAGGTCGATGGGAAAGTATTATCCTTGAAAAAGATCTTATACCTCAAGGATCCTCAAGGTAAAAAACTTGCCAAGATAAAAAAGGCTTTCGTCACTGTCAAAGAAAAGATGGAGATCGAAGGACCTGATGGAGAGAGGCTGGCTATTGTCTCGAAAGATCTGTTCACTCCACTGAAGGAGCACTTTGTTGTCAGGGTAAAAGATGAAGCGGATTTAGAAGTGCATGGCAGTATTTTTGACCATGAGTACACAATTAGCGAGGGGGATCAGAAAGTTGCACAGGTTTCCAAGAAACTGATACATATACGCGATAGCTATGCCATCCAGGTTGAACCTGGACAGGACGATCTGCTCATCCTGGCGCTGGTGGTATGTATAGACGCCATGACCCACAATTAATCATTTAGTGCCTACCCAAAATCAGTAACTTGCTGTTCACCACGGCCTTGTATTATCCTGAGAGTAACTCCCAATTAACTACCTGGATAGCGGGATAAAAAATACGATCCAGGCTGCTTGATTTATAGATCACAAGGTTATCAAACCCAGGGCTCCACGTACGGGTGATCGAGATGAAATTTTAATGCATCAATTTCCTTTTTTAATTTCAGCTGGTAGGCGATGACTTACCCTTTGTATTCGTGGTTTTAACTGCTGCAGTAAAAGTATTCCTATGTTTATAAGCATGGCGGTAAAATAGCTATAACGCAATACCATGGGGTAAAGATGGTTGGCACGGAGTTCAGTATTTTTTAGACGAAAGGGTAAATAACCAGGAAAACTGATGGAAAACGAAGAAAATCTCAAGGATCCTGAACTATCGAATAAAAACTATCTCGCTCTGATCATCATATCCATAAGTGCGGTCATTGGAGCATTGATTCCGATAATCATCTCACGAGCCAACCGTATCAAGGCAACCTTCCAGCGGGAACAGGCTTCACCCCGATACGACATGCAGGGTGAAACTGGCGAAACCAGCCCAGCAGGCACTGACATGCCAACACCATCACAAGGCCAACAGGGGATTGGGGCTGCAGGAGTTGTGACAGCTAACACACCAGACCAGATCATCACTGCACCTGTCAGAAAGAATCCCGTTGCCCAAGCTCAGTCTCCAAAGTCAACCAGCCCTAAACCTGGAGCAACAGCTCCGAACCAGGCAGTTGTGGTAAAACGTTGGAGCACCCCCACGCGATACATCATGGGAGTGTTCCTGTTCCTGGCTACCCTGGTGGTGCTGTATATCGGGCGGTCAGCCATACCCCTGGTGGTCGCGGCAGCACTCCTTGCCCTATTCATCGATCCACTGATCGGTTTTCTGACCACACGCTTCCGCTTGAAAAGAGGACTGGCAGTAGGAATTACTTATTCGATCGTCATTAGCCTTTTTCTATTAATTCCCTTGCTAGCAATACCTTCACTGGTGAGCGCGGTCAATTTTGTGGTACACATCGACACTCAGCTGATCTTTAGCAGGTTAATTGAAATGCTGCAGTCGATCTCAGATTCCATCACCACCACCCCTGCCTTGGCGGCCCTGGTGCAACCCTTACTGGATTCCCTGACCGCCATGGTCAATAACTGGGCTTCCGCTGGCCAGGTTGAAGCCCCTGCAGTAAGTCTATCGGTCGAGGAATTAACCAGCCAGTTTGGGCAGGTATTGGGATCATTATCCAAATTTTTAGGACCAACTTTTTCATTCCTGGCTTCCCTTTTCTTCACCCTGCTATTATCAATCCAGATGACCCTTACAGCTGACGGGATGCGGAATTGGTCTGCAGACTTGATCCCTCCAGGTTATGGACCAGAGCTGGACATGATGGTGAATAAAATTCGGCGCACATGGGTGGGTTTCCTGCGTGGGGAGATGTCTCTCATGCTGATCATCGGTACAGTCACCTGGCTGGGATGTACCATCCTTGGTCTTCCGCAAGCCCTGTTTTTAGGGGTAATCGCAGGTGTCATGGAGTTGATTCCCAATATCGGTCCCACCCTGGCAGCTGTCCCGGCGGTCGTATTGGCACTGTTGTTTGGCTCCACTAACTTTGCAATCAGTAACGGGGTATTTGCGTTGATCGTGATCGGATTTTATGTCGTGGTGCAGCTGGTTGAAAACCAGGTGATCGTTCCGCGCGTGATGGGGGACGCAGTCGACCTACCTCCCCTGGTGGTATTAATCGGAACCATCGCAGGTGCCGGGGCATTCGGTATCATGGGCGCACTTTTAGCAACGCCGGTCATCGCCACGGGTAACCTGGTCTTCCGATATATCTATCGAAAGATCATTGAGGATCAGCCTGTGGAGCCGCCCATCGAGGAAAAGCATGGTTTTATGGATAATATTCGCAGCCTGATATCCAGGGTACGTCTTCCAGGTGCCCTGGGAAAACGTTCATCACCCAACATACCAAAAACAATCTCCGATCCTGAAATCAAGAAGGAATGAGCAACCTTACGGGTTAATCCCAGGCCACGGGGAAGAAAAATATGTTCCTTATTTACCATGTACCTGGCGCGCCAGGGCTGCTGATGGATGTTCACAGATTGCGGCGTAACCGATTTTCTCCCCGGGTGACAGGCACCTGGAGAATGCCCTTTTTACAAGTTGTTGGGGCTGATCAACCCAGGATTTTATCTCCTGTCCTTTGCATGCGGGCGATAAGCTGGTAGCGACCGGCGTGGAAAACGATCTTGCTATACTCCACAGGCATGCCAAACTGATCGGTGGACATCCGGGTCACCCGCATCACCGGTGCACTCTTATTGATTCCAAGCAACCTGGCTTCCCGGTTTGATGCCAGATCTGCAGAGATCGTATCCAGAGCTTCCTGCGGGTGAGCTCCGTATAATTCCTGTAAAGCCAGGTATATCGAGCGGTTATTCAAGTCAACAGCAGCTAATGTGGAGAAGCGATCACTGGAGAGATACATATCCTCGATGGCGAATGGAAGCTGCCGGGCCAGGCGCAAGTTCTGAATGTGAACCACGGTTGCACCTTTAAAAAGCTTGAGTCCATTGCTGATCTCCTCGCTGGCAATGATCACTTCCTGTAACAGTATTTTATTCGAGGGCTGATGAGCATCGATGGACAGGTCTTCGGTGGTGCTGAACAGTGGCCCGGTAACCATGAAATTATGCTTCATCAGCGGTGCCACAAAAGTTCCCTTGGCTCGCATGCGAATCAACAACCCTTCGGCGACCAACTCACGGTAGGCCCGGTGGACCACCAGCCGGCTGATTCCCAACCGCTCACTCAGGCTGACCTCACTGGGCAACATGTCACCAGGCGTCAATTCGCCATCAGCGATCAAGGCTTTCACCTGCTCCTTCACCTGGTGATAATAAGGAACCACAGACTGTTTATCGAAGTTAATGTTCAATCTCTCACCTTACCTCTGTATATGCAGCAGTTATTAATCAAGTTCGTTTAAGTAATTCATCCGATGGACAACCGGTTTGGGCATCCCAACCAAACTCGTGATACGCGCCAGCCAGCAGCGTAGGCATATCCGGGGTGTATCCTGCCGCCCCACCCTCATTAAGCGGCTTGAGAAGCAGGTCGGGCAAGCGGTCATTGTCTCTGGTCAGACCAAGCTTGAAATTAACCAGGCGCTTGATGTTGACTATATTTTTACCCAGCGTCAGCAGGTCCTCTACAGCCAACTTCCAACCTGTGGCAGCATTGATCGCCTCCAGGAGCAAATGAGCTCCCGGGTTTTCAAACTGGCACAAGATCAGGGAATTATATAGATTACGCCATGCTTGCAACCGTGCAGCTGTGCGACCTTTTTCAAATGAATTTTCGTGCCGATCCCCTGGGATAAGCCCGATTTCCTCAGCACCCTCCTGGCCCAGGTCCAGGGTATACATATCGCCTTGCATATGGCAGGCACCGCGAGGTGACAAGGCATAAGTTACTGCCATACCTAAATATGCTCGTGGATCGTGCATGGGCACTTCCAGCCGGTTGACTGTAGCTGATAGTTCAGGCACACCTGCCCTTTCAGCCAGGGCGGCATTCCCCTCGGCGAGCACAGCGCCAAATCCCTGGCGTTTAGCGGTCAGCTCGATCAGCTGGAAGACCATCTCTGCATCTCCGTATCGGATCTCCAGGCCATCCGTATCATGTGAGGTGAGTAAACCACGCTCGAACAATTCACAGGCAAGACCAATGGTCACACCCAGGCTGATAACATCCAAACCGAAGAGGTTACACAGGTGCCCGGCATGGATCACCGGTTCGAGGTTGAAGATCATCAGCAGGGAGCCGAGGGCTGCGAGGGTTTCGTATTCCGGTCCATCCACCTTGGAATCGTTATAAAGCGGAGAACGCGTTTCCCGCCCGCAGGCTATCACACACTTATGACAGGCTGTATTGCGGATCAAATACTTTTCAGCCATATCAACCCCGGAGAGATCATCCGCTGGGGGGTGTTCACCCAATTGGAAGTAGCGAATGGGCATATCCCCCAACATATGGCCAAGGTTCACCCCACCTGCAGTACCATATTGGCGCAAGGATTGGGATAGAAAATCTTCCTTATAAAGTCCCAGGATCTGCCTGGTGATCGCCTTGTATGCTTGAGAATCATACAAGGGGACCTCACCTGTACCACGCACTGCAATCGCCTTCAGGTTTTTGGAACCCATCACAGCACCCAGACCCGTGCGTGCAGCAAAACGGCCATGGTCATTGGCAATACCGGCCAGCTTAACCATGTTCTCACCTGCCAGTCCGATGCAAGCCACCCGGACTTTCTGGTCAGCGAGCGCTTCCCGTAGTCGGCTTTGGGTGGTGTAGATATCACTGCCCCACAGCTCACCAGCGGGTTGTATGGCAGCTTGCCCGGCGATGATAGACAGCCAGACAGGTTTCTCAGACCTGCCGGTGATCAACACCCCATCATAGCCAGCATAACGCAGCTCAGGACCGAAAAAGCCTCCACTATTGGCTTCTCCCCAGATACCCGTCAGTGGCGAGCGAGCACAAACGCTGTATCGTCCGGCTGACGTAATGGAAGTACCTACCAATGGACCAGTGAGGAAAAACAAAGGGTTCTCCGGACCGAGCGGATCAATGCTGGCATCCAGCATATCGTATAGATAGCGCGCTGCAAGCCCACTACCACCCACAAAAGTTCCAGCGTAGTCCGCGTTAAGCGGCTCATCCCACAATCTGGCATGGTCAAGGTCGACCCGCAGGATCTTACCCAAGTAGCCTTTCACGAAGGATCAGGATCCAAAATCAGTATCTATCTGTGCTGCAACTTTAACCAGCTCATAGGTTGCCTTGGGATTGCGCTGAACCTGGGCAAGGCTACCCACTAGTTTAAGTTTGCCAGAAAAAATTCCCTGGAGGGGGTCCAACCTGCCTTCAAGAACTCTACGCCAGGTGCTGAACGGTGCCGAAGTAGTGAATAGGGCTTTCTGCTCATCCAAACTATGCAACATCCGGGCATCAGAAGCTTTACCATGTTGAAGATTGATATATAAGTAGGCTGTCTGCGGAAAACTGGCATCTGGCAGGATGACAAAGATATTATCACCCTCCCAGGTGGCAGCGGCCTGGGCGTAGGTCTCGCTGGTATTCAATCTTGTACACAGCTCTTCGATCCATTCGTCGGATGGAAATTTGATACTCATAACAATTTATTCCTTTCAGTTAATCTTGCCAACAAAACGCAGCGATCAGGTCATGTTCAATCGACCTATTCATATTCATAACCAGAGTCGATATATCCCCTCAGACCAAGACGGACCATTTCGCGCCCATCCACCGAAGCGCCCATACCGTATAAGAAGCCCGTCTTGGCGATCTCATATGGTGGATCCTTGGCAAATTGGACCCCATCCTCAAGGTCTTTGATGAACCGCTCAGCAATCCCAGGTTGTGTCTGCGGCAGGGTGATACAGAAATGGAAACCTGGAGGGTTTTGGCAGCCATTCATGCGCCATCCCTTCTTTGTCAGGTGGTCGTTAATGAAGTAGGGATCAACCACATCCGAGGTGAGGGCGATAAGGAAGGTCGACTTGCCCAGGATACGCAACTCAGGAATATGGGCAATGCCGGCGCGTATGTGTTTAGAGGTATCCATGATAGCCCTGGCTGCATTAAGGTAACCTTCTTCCCCCATGCACACCATTGCTGCCCACATGGCCGCAGCAAGACCTCCCGAACGGCTGCCCTGGTTGGTGGGTGAACAATATGTACCGCCAGGCCAATCTTCCTGTGCAAAGTAGATGTAGTGGCGCCAATCCTTGTTGCGGAAATTGACGGTGGACGTGCCCTTGAGAGAATAGCCATACTTATGGGTGTCGCATGAGATTGAAGTGACTCCCGGTAATCGAAAATCGAAGATAGGCACGTCATACCCCAATTTTTCGATCCAGGGCAGGATGAAGCCACCCAGGCAGCCATCAACATGCAGCCCCAGATTGTACTCCAATGAAAGGTCGGAGAGCTTGTTAATCGGGTCAACCACGCCATGAGGATAGGTACCTGCCGAACCCGCCAGGGCTACGGTGTTGGGAGTGATCTGGAGACGCATGGCCTCAACATCGGCTTCCTGGTCAGCATTGACCGGCACGCGCACGATCTTCATACCCAGGTAATGGGCCGCTTTTACGTGGGCGGGGTGGATGGTGGTCGGCGCAATCACCTCTGCAGCGGTGATGCCCTTCGTCTCACGGCCCCATTCACGGTAGGCGAACATGGCGTTGAAAATGCTGTCGGTGCCACCCGAGGTAACCGCACCGGCTACTTCATCGAAAGAATTTACCCTGGTCACTTCTTCACCGTGCAGCATCTTCCCCACCATGGCCAATACCTCGGCTTCAAATTTGGTCATGCTCGGGCACATATCCCTCTGGAGCATATTGACGTAGGAGAACATGCTGAAAACCTGGTTCAGGAAAGCATAATGCTCCATACCGCCGTGGTACATCGTGCCAGAACACTGCCCGCCCTGCCAGAGCTTATTCTCTGCTTCAGACATGTAACTGATCTCTTTCAGAACTTCCTCTTCATCCCGTCCTTTTTCAGGCAGTTTGGAGAAGACTTTAAAGCGATCATTGTAGGGATGCATATCCCCAAAGAAATTCATAGATTCTTGTTCGTCAGACATATCTTCATCCTTGTAGTGTTTTACTATTTACGGCAACATCATTTATTCATTTTGTGGAAAACAGGCTTAAGCCTGTCCTTGGCTTCAAGAAATTGACTGAACATGCGGTCGTAAAGCATTTGATTTCTGGTATCAGGCTCAAACACACGATCGAACTTGATCATCCCGGGAATGTCTTCCAAGTTCAACAACCCCAGGCGGCTGAATGCCAGCAACCCCATACCGATCACGTTATGGAAGCGCGGGTTAGCCTGCCGATGCATGGGGAGGCCGACCACATCCGCCATTATCTGTGCCCACACGTTTGAAAGGGCTCCGCCACCAGTTAACCGCCAATATTTGAAGGTTCGCCCAGCCAGTTTTTCTGCCGGGCTGCGTAACCAGCGCCAGTTCATGGATAAACCTTCATAGGCAGCACGCACGAGGTGGCTGCGGGTGACGCTGTGTGAAAGATTTACGAATCCTCCACGCAAGTATTCATCCATTCCAGGGGAAAGGCTGCCATTAAACCAGGGCAGGAATAGCACACCACCACTGCCAGGGGGTGCATCTGCAGCGATCCGCTCAGCATGAGCATAGATCTCGGCGGGCACTGCACCGGCATCCAAACTATCTCCAGCACCGAACAGGTTCTTCAGGCAGGTATCGAGGACTTTGCCATTGTTCCCAAGGTCCGCCCAGAACAGGTAGCTGCCCTTGATTCCGCTGGGAATGGTGCTGATCGAATGAGCCATATCACTCTTTTTAAAGGGGAGGTGAAAAGCAATATGCCCTGAATTGCCCATCACCACCGCTGGCTCAGCATTTCCAATGGAACCAGCGCCAACTGCAGAGGTACTGTTGTCATTGACGCCACACACAACGACCGTATCCGGTGATAGGCCAAATTCTACAGCTATGGCGGGTGTTATGGTACCAACCACGCCATCGATGGGTAACAGGTCGGGCAATTTTTCCCGGTCAATAGTACTCATCTTGACCAGCCACGGGTCATAATCCTGCCTGTCAAGCCGTCGGTTATCCACCACCAGCATGGGCAGGGCAGTGTTCTGTGTCGCCGTGAATTTACCAGTCAGGCGCATGATGATATAGTCCGCCGGCTCAAAGAACTTGTAGGTACGCTTGTAGATTTCCGGGCGTTCATGCTTGATAAATAGCATATGCCCCAACGCATCGGTGGGTGAAGGAGGAAATCCGTGCTTATCAATATATTTAAGCAGGGTGGTTAACTTGTATCCCTGGAAATTAGGGAAGCCTTTAACAAGCTCACGGTTATGTGGCGCTCCACGCAAATCCATCCAGGACATGACGTTCATCAACGGCTGTCCGTGCTCATCCACCGGCAGCGTAACTGACCACATCGAGGTGACTGCTACTGCAACGATCTCATCAGGAGACACACCGGAGGATTGCATCACCCTTTTCACACAGGTTGTAACCCCAGACCACCATTCAGCGGGATCATGTTCTGCACCTCCATTGGGTAGAAAGAACAATTGAACAGGTGCAGAGGTGTGGGCAGCGACAATACCTTCATTATCGACCAGGCCAACTTTTGGTCCCCCGGTACCAAGGTCGATCACCAGAATATATTTGTCCGCTTGCTTTTTTTCTGGCATCGTATGGACTCCTAAATGTTTTTCTAAACAAAGTTGGATGAACTTGCCGGGATTAATTATATACCATGAATGTATAAATGTATATACATTTATACTGCGCTTCAGAGGATCCTGCACTCCAGGATGTCACCCAGGTTGACACATGCATAAAAACCTGGGCGAATAAGGTAACCCTGGAAATGATATAACTCTTCGTACCAGGCAGAGGAACTGCCAATTGTGGAAATCTGGGCGACTTTCTACCGAGCTATGATGGATTATCCGATTTAAAAGCCAGCGCTGATGGAGTCTGGCAGCCGACGATGGCAGGGGCTTCGTGGACAAGGGCATCATTTTCCAGGGATGCCACAATGAAGAGGGCATAGTCCACCCGGCGGGTGATGTTGCTCTCCAGGATGGGGTCACCCACATGCCTGCTCCACACCGGGAGCCCCTGGCTTTCACCTTCCTCAAGGTCACTCCCGCGCACGACTGTCCAGCGCGCCTCGGAAGCGAATATGCGCCGGCATGCTTCAACCTGGTCATCGATATCCACGAGGCGGGTCAGCCGGCCAATAAGGCGGGTAATCTTCTCCTGAGCAATCATCGATTTTGGGTAAACATCCAACCCATCCATGCTGATATGCCAGCCACATGAAAAGATCAGGCGCGCTTCAGGTTGCGCATGGTCAAGCACAGCCTGGGCTGTTCCCGAGGCATAATGGTCAGCTCCCCAGGGCACCAGCACGGTGAGCACGCCGTCACACCCTCCGACCGCCTTCTTAATGACCTGGGAGTCGTTCGTTTGCCCAGGGAAGACGGTGATACAACCCTTGAATGCATCAAGCTTTGCTACGCTGCGCTCGCGGCACACGCCGACCACCTGGTAACTCCGATCGAGTGCGTGCTGCACTATGTATTGCCCGAGCTTTCCGGAAGCACCAATAATGCACACTTTTTTCATTACTTTTCCCCTTTTTCATGGCGCGGGGAAGCGGTATTCAACGCACGCTCAATGTCTTTAATCCTGTGGTAAGCAGAATGGCCATCGAGGTCATTAGGCCATTCCTGCCTGCGCTCCCTTCCACTGAACCATTTCTCTGGAATTGCTCGTAGTGTGGCCAGGACATCCTCATGGACCTGTCTGTGCCATGCCAGGACATCCTGTGGGGAGCGATCGTGCCAGCGCATGTAGATAAGGTGGTTGCCATCAGTTTCGTTCAGCCCGCGCTCCTCTGCCGGTCGAGGCTGCCCTCGGGCAGACCTGGCAACGTCCGCCTTCCAATGGGTGATATGGGCAACAGCATCTTTTACCATCCATGGGTCTTTGCCTTCAGATCGAGGCAGCAGTATCAACCAATCCTCATCTGCAAGGTTTGCGAGCAGATGGTCCAGGAGCTCAAACTCCTGGATCGTACGTGCAATTACTTCCTCCCGGTTATGCTGCATGATCGATCAATCCTCCTGCCAGTTCCACTATCTATCTAAAGCACTGTTTAACCTACATTATATCTACGTTTAGTTATTACCAGGAGAGCATGACCAGTCTAGAATTAAGGAGGATAGATGTCATACCCAGGTTATCATTTCAGGCTGTTGACATCACCTGCCAATTGCAATAAACTCAAATCTTCTCAGAGAAGCCATGGAAGAACTATCTACCCGGCAAGTAATCCTCAACGACCCATTTTGGTCACCACGGTTGGAGGTCAATTCCCGCCAAGCGATTTTTCACCAATGGGAACAGCTAAAAGCCAGCGGTTGCATTGATAACTTCAGCATTGCAGCAGGGGAAATGGATGGTTTTCGGGAGGGTTGGTTCTTTGCTGATTCGGATGCCTACAAGTGGCTGGACGCAGCTGCCCGTATTCAAAGCACCCGACCGAACCCAGATCTCGACATTCTCATGGATGGGCTTATTGCCTTGCTCGGTCGTGCACAATGCGAGGATGGCTATCTCTTCACATACAACCAGATCCACTTTCCCGGTACACGCTGGGTCAATTTGATGATCGAGCATGAGCTTATACTGCCATGGCCACCTGATCGAGGCGGGGGTCTCGCATTACCAGGCAACTGGAAAAACCAGCTTGCTTGATGTTGCTCGCAAAGCCGCCGACCGGGTCATTGCGGACTTCCTCGGCAAAGGTCCGGCATTTACGCCTGGCCATGAGGAGATCGAGATCGCCCTATTACGGTTATACCAGGTCACAAATCACCGGCCGTATCTTGAAATGGCGCGCCAATTCCTCGAGCAGCGCGGGCGAAGATCTCTACCGGTTTTTACTTTCTCCCTCATCCGCCAGCTTAGATCGGTGGCCTCACGCAGAGCATTTGTCCGCCAGCAGCAGCAGAATTACCTCAGCCAGCATCCAGGCTACTCTCCAAACAAGCTCCCACCCAATAATTTCGCCAAATCAGCACCTAATTCCACCTTGCGCTGGTTATTCAGCTCACTGGCTGGGAAATACATGCAGCAGCATACACCCATTCGCAAGCAGACTGTCCCAGTCGGACACTCGGTGAGGTTTGGGTACCTGGAAACTGCTGCGGCCATGCTCCACCGTATGGAAGGTGATGAATCATTGCTCCCGGCAATGGAAATTGCCTGGGAACATATGGTGGAGAAACGAATGTACATCACCGGCGGGATCGGCTCCCTGCCAGCCCTGGAAGGGTTTGGTAACGATTACGAGCTCGACCCGGAGTATGCCTATGCTGAGACCTGTGCAGCCCTGGCCAGCTTGTTCTGGAATTGGGAAATGGCACTGATCACCGCTAAAGCCAGGTACAGTGATCTGTTCGAGTGGCAGCTCTACAATGCTGCAGCGGTGGGGATGGGGTTGAGTGGTACAGACTACCTTTACAACAACCCACTGACCTGTAAAAATGGTGTGACCCGCAAAGCATGGTACAGTGTGCCCTGCTGCCCATCCAACCTCTCCCGCACCTGGGCAGACCTGGGTAGATACATTTATTCTCATGATAAAGAAGCTGTTTGGATCCATCAATATATTGGCAGCAAGGCAACCCTCCGGGTAGGCTCGCAGGTGAATATCGAAATGGAATCAAGGCTGCCCTGGAATGGGAAGGTCAGGATCAGGGTCGAGCCAGCAGAGCCAACCGAATTCACCCTCCACCTACGCATTCCTTCCTGGATTCCAATGCCTATCGCACCTTCGATCATTAAAATCAACGGAGAGCCCCTATCTCCAGGTCATCTATCTCCAAACATTATTTCCACAGCCTCATCGAGCCCACCGCCCAGGGTTATGATCCACGCCGGAGCTGCTTTCTGCCCATCCAGCGTCACTGGTCAGCCGGCGATGTACTCGAAATGGATTTTGACCTGCCGGTCAACCTGCACCAGGTACATCCCAAGGTCAAGGGATATCACCACAAGGTTGCGGTCACGCGTGGGCCATTGGTTTACTGCCTCGAGAGCATCGACAACCCCGATGTGGATATCTTCTCCACGCGCCTGGATACAACCAGCCTGCAGAGTGAACCCGCACCGGAGATGCTCGGTGGCATCACCATCCTACGCGGCCAGACGGTGGGTGGCCAGGCGTTGACTTTTATCCCCTATCACCTGTGGGCCAACCGTGGCGAATCACAGATGACGGTGTGGGTGAATACCTAACCTTATCAGGAGCAAAGCATGACTTCCAATTCAACCCTTACCAAAAAGATCTGGGTAGCGATCATCCTGCTTAGCTTTGCCGGTCAGCTGGCATGGGGTGTGGAGAACCAGTTCTTCAATACTTTCATGTACAACAATATCATCCCTGACCCGCGTCCGATCTCCTGGATGGTGGCAGCCTCCGCGGTTACAGCCACACTGACGACCATCCTGATGGGAACCCTTTCCGACCGGACCCGCGGCCGCTTTGGACGGCGCAAGCCCTTCATCTTACTCGGTTATATTGCCTGGGGTGTGATGACCGCCCTTTATCCGTCGGCATCATTTTTCGAACCAGTTGGGCTGGCAATATTCATGGCGATCCTGCTCGACTGCGTGATGACTTTCTTCGGTTCCACGGCAAATGATGCAGCACTCAACGCTTATATTACCGACGTAACCATCACCGAGAATCGCGGCCGCGTGATCGGCGTGGTGGAAATCCTTACCTGGGTGGCAATACTGATCGTATATGGTGGAGCTGGTCTGATCATTGACAGCCTGGGATATTACACTTTTTTCTATTTTATCGGTGGGCTGGTATTCCTGTTGGGATTGATCGGAAGCATGTTCATCCACGAACAACCGCTGCCAGATAAACCCACAGGAACTTATTGGCACCAGCTGTTTGAAAGTTTTCAGTGGAAAAACCTTATCGCCAACCGAGAATTCTTCCTGGTCATGATCGCGATCATGCTTTGGCAGATTGCTTTTAATATTTTCTTCCCATATATCATCATCTATCTACAGCATTATCTGCAGATGGATCTTATGAGCTCTACGATCGCTATTGCAGTCATCATTCTTATTGGCGGGATCGCGCTGGCATGGCCTTTTGGCCTGCTGGTGGACCGATGGGGAAGAAAGCCAATGGCATTGGCAGCGGTTGGAGCAGAGATGGTCGGGTTGATCCTGTTCTCACTAACAAAATCGCTCATCCCATTGATCTTCACCGGCATCCTCTGGCTGGCTCCGTTCACGGCCTGGACCATCGCCACCAGCACCTGGAGCAAGGACCTGTTCCCCGAAGATAAGCGCGGCCAGTTTGCTGGATTCTACCTGTTCTTCTGGGTGATGTTACCGATGATCCTTGGACCTTTGACTGGGGGCTGGCTCAGCAGCACATACGGGATCAAAACCGTGATCGACGGACAGGCAGCCATCATTCCTACTCCTCTTTTGTTCCAGGTGGCCGGTTTTGGAACACTGCTGGCGGCAATCCCGCTTTGGTTTGTAAAAGACCATAAAGCAGCAAACCACAGCCCGGCACAAACAAACTAAGGTGAGCATGAACTGGCAACCCGTCCCTGGAAATATACTGACTGCCTGGGCTAAGGATGTAACTCCCGAAAATGCCTGGCGAGAATATCCCCGCCCGCAGATGAGCCGTCCCGAATGGCTGAACCTGAATGGACTGTGGGAGTACTGGATCACTGAACGCCTGGATCTGACCAGGCGATTGCGGGAAGGTAAGATCCTGGTGCCATTCCCCATCGAATCGGCATTATCGGGCGTGAAAGAGCCACTCGCACCAGTGGAGCTGCTGTGGTATCGGCGGGATTTTATGATCCCCGAAGCATGGCGCGGTAAACGCATCCTGCTCCATTTTGGAGCCGTGGATTGGGAAACAAAGGTGATGGTCAATAACCAGGAGGTGGGTAACCATACCGGCGGGTACTTGCCGTTCTGGTTTGACATTACCGATCATCTGGCTGAGGTTGATGCTACTAACGAGCTGGTCATCTCCGTCTGGGACCCGACCGATACACACTGGCAGCAACGCGGCAAGCAGGTATTAAAGCCCAAATCCATCTGGTACACCGCCGTCTCCGGCATCTGGCAGACGGTCTGGCTGGAAGCAGTCCCACAAACCCATATTGCCGGGTTAAAGGTTACACCAGATGTAGACGCAGGAACGGTCCGGGTGAAGGCGGACCTGGTTGGACCACAATCAGAAACCAGTATGTTTCACGTCCGTGTACTTGATGGTGAAGCGTGCATCGCAGAAATGGCAGCAAAAAATACTACACCAGAAGTTACCATAGCGATCCCTGATCCGAAATTATGGCATCCCAGCTCGCCGCATCTCTATGACCTTGAAGTGACCGCAGGCGAGGACCAGGTGGGCAGTTATTTTGGGATGCGTAAATTCAGCACCGAAGGCGGACACCTGTACCTGAATGGTAGTCCCCTGTTTCAGTTTGGTCCGCTTGACCAGGGTTACTGGCCGGATGGGTTGTACACCCCTCCCAGCGATGAAGCCATGCGCCAGGATATCGAGCTGGTGAAGGGATTGGGTTTCAACATGCTGCGCAAGCACGTCAAGGTGGAACCTGCCCGCTACTATTATTACTGCGACCGGGAAGGGTTGATCGTCTGGCAGGATATGCCGAATGGTGGTAAGGCGGTCGGCGATACAACCTCGATCCTGGCAATGATTTTTGGCTCACGCCGACGAGATAACAATTATCACTACTCCGGGCGGGAGGAGGCAGCCTCGCGCCACGATTTCCAGCGTGAGCTGCAGGAAATGGTGGATCATTTGAACAATTTTGCCTGCATTGGGATGTGGGTGCCATTCAATGAGGGCTGGGGACAGTTTGATGCAAAAGAGATCGCGCAGTGGCTCACCAATTACGACCCATCCAGGCCGGTAGATCACGCCAGTGGTTGGTTTGACCAGGGTGGGGGGAATTGCACGAGTTTACACAAGTACAAGTTGAAATTACCACTGGTTAAGACGGAAGGGAAACGCGCAGTTGTCCTATCGGAATTCGGTGGTTATAGCCTGAAGCTGGACGGTCACCTGTGGAACCCGGCTGCAGAGTTTGGCTACAAGAAATTTGATACAGCTCAACAATTGACTGATGCTTACCTGGACTTGCTCAATACACAAGTAAAACCTTGGAAGGATGCCGGTCTCTCGGCAGCAATATATACCCAAACAACGGATGTGGAGATCGAGGTCAATGGATTCGTGACCTACGACCGGGAAGTGGAGAAAATGGATTTTACCAGGCTCCGGGAAGCGCACCAGGAGCTGGTCGATCAGAGTAAATAGTACAACAATTCCTATATTGCCACGTATTTATATTGAGGAAGGAGAATATAAAATGGAATCAAAGTCTGGCTCAAATATCAGGGTGGATGCTGGCATTGGGATGTTCTGGTTCATCGGTTGGTTGTTCACCATCGCATTCGCCAAGCTGGTGTGGTGGCAGGCGATCGTAGGGTTGGTGATTTGGCCATATTACCTGGGAATTGCAGCAAGATAAGTGCTCACAAATTACTGTCCTTTGACCTGCTCAGCCTGATCTAAAACCAGCCAGATATCCCAAACTGCCGCTTCTTTGGGTCGATATGTCCCCAGAATGAGAACGTGCTGACCCCACCCGAGGTGCTATCCCGGACCCGCCGCATAGACCCCGACTAAATCCGGTTCCACCTCAACCAAAGCATGGCCTGAAAGGACCAGCAGCATTCTCAGGCGGCTGGCTATCTCCTATGCCAGTTTGAGAATCGCTCTGCCCAACTGCCACAACCAGGTCAGGAGACTGTCCTCAGGTGCGCCGGGCGAACTCGGTTACCAGGGTGGTTTTGTCACTGCCGGATTCACCGGTCACAAGGCAAACCATTCCCTGGCCAGCTAGGGCTTTCTTCAGAAAGCCGTTGAGCTGCTCAAGTTCCGCTCACAGGCAACAAAGATCTGTTTCTCTCTCCTTGATGCTCTTCTCAATGCTCTCTCAGCTATAATTTCATGTTTCGTCCAGGACCCCGCAGACCTGGAATGAGCCCTGCTCCAAGCCGTTGATGCGATCTAATGGTTGCGTAGGGCGAGGGGCAGGTAGACAATCTTCTGCTCTGCTGCGTAAACGGTAATATAGTCCGGACGCGTGAGGGTGTCCACCCCGCCTGACCCACTGACGGTCAGCGTGACGGTGTAGACCCCAGCCGCTGCGTACGTGTGCACCGGATTGTTACAGTGGTTGGAGGTGCCTCCATCACCAAAGGTCCAGGCGCAAGTGTCCAGGTCGCCGGTGGATTCGTTGGTGAAAGTCACAATCAAAGGCGCGTTGCCACTCGTCGGCGTGGCGGAAAACTCTGCGTGTGGCTCTGTGCCAACCTGAGCAGTTACTTCATACGCAAACCAGCTCTCATATCCATCCGTCTGGTCGTCCTCGCCGTCTGCAGCTGTATCATAGGCGGTCACGGATAGATAGTAGGTTCCGGGTGCCAGACCGGTCAATGTGGTGCTTAGAACATTCCCCACATCGATGGGTGCATCACCCTGGCTGGCGCCAGTGCCGGCATAGGGAAAGCCGGGAGCATCCGTATCGTAGTAGACCTTATAGCCAGCCAGATCCGCTTCCGGGTTGGGTGACCAGGACAGGGTAACGGTGAACACATCGGAGGAGGCGGCAAGACCAGTAGGCGGGGAGATCGGAGCAAGGAGAGAGTGGCTGGTAAGCCAGGGATCAAATCCACCAATGCTAAGCTGGGGTCATCGAACCAGTCCCAGATGTGGGCCATGATCTGTTCGTAATCGATGGTGCCCCACCAGTTGAACTCAGCATTCATATCTGCCGCACCTTGGGCTGTGGCGTTGAAGAAATCATAATCACTGTTCCCGTACATATTGTTACAGATTATCACAGGGTGGTTCTTGGCATAGATGCCTCCCAGACCCATACCCGGCCGAATTGTGCAAAATGTATTGTTCGTGATGGCAATGTCGCGGGTGACAATATGGCAGCACCATTCCTGTGACTCTGTTATCCAGAAAGGTGTTGTTGGTTACCACTGCCATTACAGTGCCGGCAATGACTGCCAGGCCGCCACCGCTGGCTGCTTCGTTCCCCGTAAAAATATTGTTCATAATTTCATGGGGGAGGGCCAATTCACCGCCGTAGACGTGGATGCCACCACCTTGATCACCGGCTGAGTTATCGCTGATTACATTGTGCTGTATCTGGCATGTACTCCCAGTGCCACAATAAATACCTCCGCCGTCTGTAGAGCCTGAGGCCGAATTGCCAATAACCCATGTATGCGATACTGTCAGCGTGGAAGCGTAGACATAGATACCGCCTCCATGCGCCGCGATGTTCCCAAGAACCAGGCTGTCAACCACATACAGGTCAACTCCAGCACCTCGCACCTCGATACCATGCCCATCATTGTCCCGGATTACACAGTGCTGGAGCCAGAATGGACCGGTGCCGCTTATGTATAGTCCTCCGCTCGTGTTGTTGTGAACGTCGAGGATTCCGTTCGCCGTTGATAGGCTGGTGCTGTTAGAGTAAATACCCCAACCGGCGTTATCATAAATGGTCGGCGCTGTTGATTGCGCCGATGGCACCGTTGAAAAAGCGCACCCCATCGCTTGCATTATGACGGACAGTGATGTCGTGCAGGACGGGCCACGCCCCATCAACGCGCAGTGCGGCGTTATCGGTGACGTTTATGCCACCGGCATACTCAACAAGCACATAGGTGAGGTAGTCATAGGGCTCCGGCTCTACCGTCTCGTGTAAGAAGATGTAACCCCAATCACCAGGTGTTCCGTCCCCATTGGAGGTAAAGGTGATCATAGCGTTGGCTTCACCCTGGGCATCCAAGACGCCATCCACCTGCAGCGCAGTATCGGCATAGAAGCGCACGGTGGTCCCCGCTTCTATGGTCAGCAGGATGCCATTTGGGACCAGAAGGTTACCGGTGATTACATAAGGACCGCAGTCGCGGGTCCAAATGGTATCAGTGTCTATCAACCCTCCGGGAACCATGGTTGGACCGCAAGTGGACGAAAGCCATAGGTCTACCTGCTGCCCATTCTCAACAACGGTAAAGGTTGTAGTGTTACCCTGGTCGCTATAGGTGGCTTCCACCTTGACCAGTTCGCCTGTGGACGCACTGAGCGGTGGAGTAGTTAAGGCGGCTGCAAAGTATGGCAGAGGACTGGCAGGACCGTTTTGCGTGGAAACGATCAGTATCGCGGCTTCATTCCGGATGGTTACCGATGCTCCAGAGACAGGCACACCATCAAAGGTGACATAGCCGTAGATACAGGCGGCAGGTGGGTCTTCGCCGGGTGGGACGAGGAGCGAGCAGTCAGATGGCAGCGGAGGGGGAGGCTCATCCGGCAGGCGGGGCGGTACGTTAGAATAAACGGATGAACCCGGACCTTGCGGTTGAGCAGAGACGTAAGTCGGCGTAAGTGCTGTCGGGTTTGCGTCTGGAGGAGCAGCAATAGCCGCACCATGAATACCATTACCAATTCCCCATATCAGACAAAGTATCATCGCACTCAGAATGGCGGCAATAATTGAAATTCTTTGTTTCGTCATTTGTACTTATTTCCTTTCGCATAATGCCACATAATTTAGATTCTATACACGCTTGCTAAAATGCAACCTCGCTGTTTATCACCACCAAACAGGGAGGATATCCTGGGATTTATCTGTATTTTTAAAAGACTTCGAATTAAGATCACTGGCAATGGTAATGCCAATTTAAATCAAATATGCAGCCTGAATACAAAATCCCAATAAATACACCTTTAAGGAACTCATAACTAGCGATATAACAAAAACGCCGTTGACCTATCGTCAGCGGTGCGCAATGCAGCTTCAATGTCGTCTAAATAATATAGATCAATGTAGAATGCCCACCTACAACGACATGCTCATCTAATATTATATTGTGGTATTAAGAAAATGCAATAACCAATTCTTTCTGGTTCATGAATTTTTAACCTGAATCGCTCACATCCGGGTGAACGTTGTTTCCACCAGCATTGATGATCAGGAAGAAATAGGAAAGCATGACAATCGGTCAACATCAAGGTTTATTTTGTCCATGCTCCAAATGCTATAATCATTAACATGACAGATTTGCTGGCAGAACAAATGCTTGTGCTTTTTGCAATCCTGGCTATTGGGTCATGGATTGGTCAATGGTCTTGGCGGGGGATCTCACTGGGAACGGCCGGAGTGTTGTTTGTTGCCCTAATATTTGGTCACTTCGGTTTGAAGGTTCCAGCGGCAATCATGGACCTGGGACTTTTGTTGTTCGTGTACGCAGTGGGGCTCACAGCTGGACCGCGTTTTTTCCGCACTTTTAAGCGACATGGAGTGCAGTATTTGATTATTACCCTGGTTACGATAATTGTTGGAGCGGGTGCAACAATTGGAGTGGCCTTATTCTTTCACTTACAATATGACCTGGCAGCTGGTCTTTATGCAGGCGCACTGACGTGCACCCCTGCTCTGGCTGCTGCGGTGGGTATGATCGAAAGAATAGTCCCCGGAGGAAGTGCAAATGTCTCTGTGGGATATGGCATTGCTTATCCTTTCAGTATGATTGGGGTTGTTTTGCTGATCCAATTCCTCCCAAAGATCCTGCGACGAGATGTGCGTATTGAGGAGAAACACTGGTTGCGAGAGAAACAGGTCGAATCGCCGGGGTTTGAAGTTAAGACCTATAAAGTGTCCAATCCCAATTGTAATGGGAAAACGGTCAGCGAAATAAATCCCCGCCGTATGGCATCAGCAAATATCTCTCGGATTAAGCGGGGAGAAAAGGTTTTCGCTGCAGGTCCGGATATTGTACTGTATGAAGGGGATGTAGTGATGGTTGTGGGACCTGTGGAAGAACTGGATAAGATGCAATTATTATTGGGGGAAGAGACCCATGAGCGGATGGATGTCAATACAAATGTATTAAGCATGGATGTCGAGGTGACACAGGGTAAGATGACCGGTAAAACCCTGGGGGATATGCGTTTGTGGGAGCGTTACACGGTGGTTATCACCCGTATCCGACGTCAGGAATTGGAAATCACGCCCACCGGAAGTGTGACCCTGGAGATGGGCGACCAGATCCGCGTTGTTGGAGACCGAGATGCAGTCATAGCTTTTGTCCACCTGGTGCAGGGTACAGTGCGTAAAGTAGAAGAAACCAATATGGTTCCCTTTTTAATCGGCCTGCTACTCGGCATCGCCCTTGGGAGCATACCCATTCATTTACCCAATGGGTTGACAATAAAGTTGGGGATTGCCGGTGGAGCGTTCATTGTCAGCTTATTGGTTGGTCATTTTGGAAAGATTGGACCATTACGCATGTATGTACCCATGGCAGCAAAAAACCTATCACGCGAGCTTGGATTAATGTTATTCCTGGCAGGAGCTGGGACGACTGCAGGGGAGCATTTTATAGAAATATTGCAGGAACAAGGTGGGCAACTGCTCCTGGCAGGTGCCTTGGTAACAGTTTCATCGGTATTAGCTGGGGTTTTAGTGATGGACCGTATTTACCATATGAATATATTGGCGACCATGGGGGCATTATGCGCATGTATGACCAATCCTCCGGGGTTAGGTGCAGCGAATGCACAAACCGAAACGGATCTACCAGCCATATCCTATGCCAGTTTATATCCTGTGGCCCTTATCTTCAAGATTCTGGTGGCACAGGGATTGGTTGAGATCCTGGTAAGGATTGTGGGGATTGAGTAGTTTGCCCTGGGTGGGTAGTTTCTTAATGACTGAAAGGCGTGAGTTGTACATTTTTTTGCCAATCCATCTATACTAGTGACGGTTGGTTGGCGTGTTTGACATTCCTGATAGTTTTTAATATACGACACCCAATATTATGATCTTGTTTTGAAATGATCCCGCAATTAGCAGACCATTGGATGGGAGAGGGCTTTTTTCCCTATCGTCTTTTTAAGCCATTTTTGAGCGTTCGAACAGATTGATGCTCGAAAATGTAGAATTTTTTATCAAAATTATCTCAACCTCTCTGGCCGGGTTTGCCAACCGTACCTCCTTGCTTCAAGCAGTGGAATTCTGATGTAATTCAGGTAATACTGCATGGAATCCATGTACATGTTGGATAATAAATCCGCCACCTATAGGATAAAGCAGACATCAAAGCACCATATGAACGGATTGGACAAAGTGGGTGCCTCTCTTATTCAGGTCGTTGAAGGTTCACGCCCTTAAAGCGTCACCCTGATAGGAGTTTTTTTTATTTTCTGGATATATACTGGCACGATATGGCTTTACGTTGGTCTTACAATCTATCAGGTCGGGATATTGTCATTCCTGAATGCCATCATCACCTCAACAGTGTGTTCCTGCCCATCATCAACCAGTGGAATGGCTTTTGGATCCAGTGTTTTTCCATCCAATTTCACATCCAGCACACTATGAGCAATGTGTGTGGGGTTGTTCACCTTTATTTGATAGCTGGTTGCTCCGAACTGATAGGTAATCTCAAACCCGTCCCAGGTTGGTGGTATGACCGGGTCGATGTGCAGAGTGTCGCCAGTCTTCTTGAAGCCCAGGAGAGCCGTCAGACCGAGCCGATACATCCACGCAGCTGAACCGGTATACCAGGTCCATCCCCCGCGATGCAAGTAGGGTGATTTACTATAGATATCGGCACAGATCACGTAGGGCTCGACGCGATATACTTCCGCCTTCTCCTCTGTCTCCGAATGGAAGATAGGATTAAGCAGATCAAAGAGTTCACCAGCTTGCTTTCCATCTCCCAGCTGGGCAAAAGCCCAGGCTGTCCAGATGGCAGCGTGAGTGTATTGTCCGCCATTCTCACGTATACCCGGAAGGTAACTTTTAATATAGCCTGGATCATGCTCAGTTTTATCAAACGGTGGGGTGAAAAGCAGAGATAATCGGTCCTGCGGGAGAACCAGCCGTTCCAACACTGACTGCATCGCTTTCTGGCTGCGAATGGGATCGCCCACTCCACTCAATACAGCCCATGATTGGGCAATTCCGTCGATCTTGCATTCAGCATCCTGGATCGAGCCAAGTGGGAAGCCATCATCATAATAAGCACGACGATACCAGGCACCGTCCCAGGCCGTTTGTTCAACTGCGACAGCATATTCCTTGGAGCGAGATCGATAGTAATTAGCGGTTTCGCCATCTCCCTGTTGGTCACAAATCTTCGCAAAGCGCTCAAGAACATCGCACAGGAACCATGCCAGCCAAACACTCTCCCCTTTTCCACCCTCCCCAACCCTATTCAAACCGTCATTCCAATCGCCAGTACCGATCAAAGGCAAGCCATGCATTCCGCTGGTGGAGCCTTTTTTGATAGCCCTGTGGCAGTGTTCAATCAGAGGATACACTTCCTTGGTCTGCGGATATTCGTTGTAGCGTTCGTTTTCATCCTCATTCAAAGGTGGTGCCTCAAGGAAGGGGATCTTTTCTTCGAGAATATTCATATCGCCGGTAGATTCGATATACAAGGCAGTGACATAGGGAAGCCACAGCAGGTCGTCAGAGATGTGCGTCCGTACACCGCGACCGGAAGGTGGGTGCCACCAATGCAAAACGTCACCCTCAGTGAACTGGAATTGAGCAGCATTAAGTATCTGGCCGCGGGAGATAGCCGGATCGACCATAAGCAATGCCAGCACGTCCTGGAGCTGATCACGAAAACCAAATGCCCCGCTGGGTTGATAGAAAGCCGACCGGCCCCAGATCCGGCAAGAGAGGCTCTGGTAGAGCATCCAATGGTTGAGCATCAAATCAGAAGCTGGTTCGGGAGTATGCACCTGAACTGTATGAAGCAGGTGGTCCCAGAACACCTTGGTGCGCTCCAGTGCCGCTCCCACATATGCGGAGTCATGATATTTCTTCGCCAGCTTAAGAGCATGTCCCTTATTATTCCCTTGCCCCAGCACGAAGTAAATCTCTTCAACCCCGCCGGGGAGTAGATCGATGTGCAGCTGTAGCACACCGCATACATCCTCACTGGGTGAAAGTCGTGTTTCTAATCCAATACGATGAAGAGCAGCCGGATAAGCGAGTGTTCCACCCCTTCCCAGGAACTCGGTGCGGTCGGTGGTCAATCCGTGGACTGGTTTATTGGCAATGAGGAAGGCAGTCCTCTCACCAAATTCGTTGTTGTAGGGATTGGTGACCAGTAGGCAGTACTCAGCCGCGTCATACTCTGGAATGATATATGGCAGTGATGCAGCATGAGTTGTACCCAACACCCATTCTATATATTGTGTGGCAGTAATCCGTCGGTTGTGATTCCAGGTGTTTTCAACCCGCAAGTGGATAATTTTTACCGGGTCCTCTGGGCTGGCGAATAACGTCAGGCATTGGCGAAGACCGTGGGAATTATGCTCGAAGATGGTATAGCCTGCCCCATGTGTAACGCGATAAGGCTGGTCTGCACCAGCAGGGAGAGGCGTAGGGGTCCAAACATCACCAGTTTCTTCATCTCGCAGGTAGAGGACCTCACCCGTCGGGTCACGTGTAGGGTCGTTGGACCATGGCGTAAGGCGGTTTTCACCGCTGTTCAATGCCCAGGTACACTGGCTGCCAGTTTCGCTAACCATAAAACCAAAATATGGATAACCGATTATGTTGACCCATGGCGCAGGAGTAGGCTTGCCGTGAAGAAGCTCGATGATATATTCGCACCCATCAGCACTAAAACCACCATAACCATTAAAAAACTGTAAGGGTCCAGTTGAGGGGAGGGGATCCTCCGGATTAGGACTGACAATGCTTTCGGTCGGCCTGGTTGGAATAAATTCGGGCAGATGAGCAGTCTGGATGGTGTACTCCGGAATTTGATCACCCAAGGACCCATGATCTCCCCTGAAAAGGATGCATCCCGAAGTTCGCAGCAAAATGTCTTCCTCATGATTGATCTGATCTGCATAGAGAATGAAGATCCCTCCTCGCTTGGTCAACCACTGCTCGCTATTTAAACGGTTGATAAGGCGGTAGAGCATCCCATTCAACTCAGCACCGTAATCGGTCTGTTGATGGTTGAGAATGACGATATCCACCATAAAGCGACGGCTACGTAAAAACTCATGTACCTGCAAAATCTCACGGATCAGGTCGATCTGTTGAGATTCCCCGATCTCGACCAGCAAGATCGGATAATCGCCTGATATACCAAAGCGCCATAACCCGGCCTGACCAAGCCGATTTGAAGCGATCGTTTCTGGTGAAGCACGTAATGACTTGAACGGATATATGAGTGCTGAGAGCACCTTTAAAGTATTTTTGAATGCCAGAGAATTATAGTTTTGTTTCCCCAGCCACGTCTGGGCGGATATATTAGCTTGATGATAGGAACGTTCCAGCAGGGTCCAGCTAGAGTATCGCCTGGCTAATGCCATGACTGCTTCCCGGTTTTCTCCAGCGAAAGTCAGATATGCCAGCTCAGCACTTTCGTGTGGGTTAAGGTTGATCTCCATTCCAAGGGCAAATATTGGGTCGAGGGTAGCGCCAGTTGTTCCTGTGAGGTACTGTTCAGAATTGAGGGCAACCGGGTTGTGTAGAGTACCACCTCGGCCGATAAACCGATTGCGATCTGCTTCATGACGTGCAGATGGCTGGGTATCTTGAAATTCCCCTTTATGATCGACTACCAGCATGTGTCCCATGAAGACGGTCTTTTCCGTGTTGGAACGGGGGCGCCGGGAGTAAATTTGCAAATTTAGCTCAGGCACAAATTCACTCTCGATAAATAGCTTGTTGTAAGCGGGATGACGCCTATCTGCAGATTGTTGTGTGAGGATTACTTCCCCGTAGGATGTCAGGCGCATGTGGTGTAGCTGGTTATCTGTATTGTGCAAATGAATGCGCCGAATCTCAACCGGATCATCGGGACACACTGTGACTTCCATGGTAGAGCTAATATCATTCTCTGTCCGGTGAAAAACCGCCATATGGGCGAAGTATGTTACCTGCATATTTTCTGCATGGGTAGGGATGGGTTGATGACCTATTGACCAAAGCTTTCCAGCGGTCGCTTTCTCATCGTTTGGGAAATTCATATCCTGGATGTAAATCCATGTTCCCCAGGAGTCGAGTACCCCATCAGCCTGCCAGCGTGTAAGGTCTATGTCGCGCCAGGTGCTATATCCACCTCCCATATTGCTAACCATCACGCCATAATTGCCATTTGAGAGGAGATTCATCTGTGGAATAGCAGTCTCTACTGGCACACCCCAGGGTTCTATTTCGATGGGGGTTACAGAGGACCGCATTGTACCTTTAACATCCTCAGCATAAGGGTTTTGCAAAGGAACCGCCTGTGGGATCTGCTCTTGTAAAAGCAACTCGACGCTCTGGATGCGAGGATCATTATGCATCCGGCGCACCATTTTGTTTTTATAAAAGTAATTAACCAATGCCATTAAGATCATGCCCTGATGGTGAGCCATATACTCATGCACTACAGCTGAGGTTTCGCCCATCAGCAGTCGGTCTGCAGTGAAATCGATTGACTCATACAAGCCATACAGTCCAAAGCCATTAAGCTCCATCAGTTTAGCTAGATTTTGGGCAACCGCGTGGGGGTTATAACTAATGGCCATAAGCGAGGCATATGGTGCAATAACTAAATCGTCTCCCAAGCCCCGTTTGTAGCCCAGCCCTGGAACCCCAAATGCACGATATTGGTAATTTTGATTGGCGTCAAACAGATAAAAACCGGACTCCGAGATACCCCAGGGTACACCTTTCGCCTTGCCATATGCGATTTGATGGAGGACTGCTCCCTGCGCGCTATCTGCCAATAATGTGCCTGCGTAGGAGCGCAAGAAAAGTGTCGGCATCAGGTATTCAAACATGGTCGCACTCCAGGAAAGAAGGACATACGTGCCTTCTACCCGGGTTAACGGCCGGCTAAGCTGCAACCAGTGGGATTGGGGGACATCTCCCTTGGCCAGAGCAATGATGGAAGCGATGCGTGCTTCAGAGGCAAGTAGATCGTAGTAGTTATCGTCTAACTGGCCGGTATCAAGATTAAACCCAAGGTGGAACACCCGCCGTTGTGGGGAATAAAGAAATTGGAAATCCATCTCCATTACAAACTGCTCAGCACGCATCGCGCTTTGCGTATATCTATTCAATAGAGTATCAGCATTGGCTGCAGCCCGGGTCAAAGCCTGGTCCATAGCATCCAACCATTCCATGGCAATATGTTCTGAACCAGAACCACTTACAGTGATAAGCTGGTTTTTCATCAGAAGATCGCGTAATTCGGCAGTATTGGTTAGACCGGCAGTAGCGTAGCTGATGATCTGGCCGAGCCGTGGATTATAAGGTAAATTATCTCTCAAAGTGCTCAACCCTTGCACAAATGGCATCTCATTGAATATCACCGGGACTTGCTCCAGTAAGTGAATCCAGGGCACCATTTCGGCGAGCGTTCGCTGTATGGCCAGGTGATGTCGTTCAACCTGGGCTGCGACTTCCTGCAGCTTACGCAGGGCTTCCAAATCGAATGCTTTACTACCAACTTCTATCAGCTCAATCAGGTTTTTCGAGAGGTCCGGCCAAAATAGTTCATTTACAGTTTGAAATAATGCAAACCAACGGTTAGGTTCCTTCCGTACCGCCAGGATATCATTGTTCATCTTGGTAATTTTGTGGCTGATCTCCTGCACCAAACTGTCATACTCGGCCTTCTGCATTCCTGACAATATATTGGTCAAATTGGAAAGCGTATCGAGGTACCCCTGCCACAAATCCCAACGAAATATTCGTTCGGTCGGCATACTCCTGCACGCCTGAGCAGTTACGACCAGACTAGCTGCCAGATTACCGCTATCTACAGTAGAAATGTAGCGTGGCTTGAGCGGCTGCAGGGTCAGAGTATCATACCAATTTAAGAAGTGCCCGCGAAAACGTTCAAGCTGTTCTAAGGTATCCATTGTGATGGAGAGACGGGTAGCCAGCCCAAGTTGATCCAGGTAGCCAAGGTCATAGGCAGCCAAGGTGGAAGTAAGTAGCAGTCCGATGTTGGACGGTGAGGTGTGATGGGCGATGATCCCAACCGGTGCTTCCTGGAAGTGATCAGGCGGAAGCCAGTGATCTTCCGGACCAACGAATCGCTCAAAGAAACCCCAGGTACGCCGGGCTACCTGCCTAAAGAGAATTATTTGATCCTTGCTCAATGGTTTCGTGTGTTGTACTATGGGCTTGTCGATCCATCGGGCGATCAATGGCGAAAACATCCAAAGCAACAGCAATGGTATGGCATAGGATAAGGTAGGTGACAGACCGGTTCCAGATAGGCTATAAACCAACTGGATTCCACCGGCTAAAATCAGCACGATAAGCGTCGATGCAATCATCCTCAACCAGGCTGTACTCCGGTAAACCTGCAAGCCAAACAGGCGAGCAGTTTGAGCAGCAGTGGTCCACTGTAATAGGCTACGGTGACTAATAAAAAGACGATATAGGGTGGTCAGGATGGCATCCAGTGCGTTATATGCCTCATAGGGTAGAAAGACTACAGCTAATAACCAGCGTACGAAAGACCATCTTATAGGATGAAATGCAGCGCCAAACCTTTCACCTCCCAGAGCTTGTATCGTACTCCTGGCCATACTCGTTAGAACTGGGATGCCCAACGAAAGCAGGACAATTGTCATCCAAAGCCCTATAAGATCAGGCATAGATATTGCGCCTAAAAAGAAGATCAGCAGCAGAGAAGGAGCAAGCAGTGATCGCTGCAGATTATCGAACATTTATCCAGCAGGCCGACGACCGACACCTTGTGCGGCATCGTCACCAGCGCGCCGTGGAGATTCGTGAATTTCCTGAGCGACGCGAGGACGCCGGGAAAGTCCTCGGCCCTGACCCCCATCGGCACGACGACGGCGTCGATCCCGTTCTTCTCGAACCACGGGTTGTAGATCAGTGGTGCCTTGAACGACTCGGTCGGGTATCCGATGTGGGCGATGAGTCGGGTCTTGCCGCTGATCATGGGAGTCTCGTGCCGTGTGTTCGGGGTGGGGGAGGAAGCGGGGTCAGAACATTTCGCCGCCGCGGGAGCGGCGGATGATGTCGTAGACCGTCACGAGGTCGCCGATCGGGATCTGCCCGGGCGCCGAGGCGGATTCGCCGACGGCGAAGCTCAACCACGAGCCGAACAGGCCGCCGACCATCCGCGACACCGACCCGAGCGGCCCCACCGACATGCTGATCAGCGGAATGCGCGCCTTGTCGTCGGCCTCGGCGGTCGCCGCGAGCAGCCGCAGCACGTCGGCGCGGTCGCGCGGCATGACCTGCACCATCGCCACGTCGGCGCCGAGCCGCTCCGCCTCGAGGAACCGGTCGACGAGGTAGTCGAGCCCCGGCGTGTAGCTGAGGTTGTGGTAGGACAGGATGAGCCGGACCTCGTGCCGCCGCGTGCTCTCGCGCACGCGGCGCAGGTGCTCGGGGTCGTTGTCCGTCTCGAAATCGATGAAGTCGACGAGCCCGCTCGCCGCCACGGCGTCGTAGAGCTCGACGACCGCCTCGTCGCCGATCGCGATCCGCTCGCCACCCCCGCTCTCCGCGCGGCGGGTGAATATGACGGGACGCTTGCCGACGACGCCCCGCAACGCCCGCGCCGTCTTGATCACGGCGCCGGTGTCGCCGATCGCGTCGAAGAAATCGACGCGCCACTCGACGAGGTCGGGCTTCTGCCGGAGGACGTTGGCGGCTTCCGCGAGCACGCGCTCGCGGGTCCGGCCGACCAGCGGCGTGCACAGCAGCGGGGTTTCGCCGCCCAGCTTCCTGCCGCGCGCATCGACCGCCTTGATGTGCTTCTTCATGCCATGCGCTCCGATCATTGGGCCGCGACGGCGCGCCGGTTCCCGGCCGCTGCCCGTCCGGAACGGCGCTTGTCGCGGGCACCCTTCTCGCCCGGATGCTCGGCGAGATAGGCCTTCAGCGTCTCGAGGCACCGCGTCGCGTGCTCGGCGTAGCCGATCTCCTCGTGCCGCGCCTTGTTGGGCAGCTCGATCGAGTAGACGGAGGGCGGGATGTGCGCGAGAATGTTCGCGACGTCGATGCCGCCCTCGCCGACGTAGAGCCGCGCCTCGCGCAGGATGCGGATCATCTCGGCGCGATCGGTCGGGATCTCGGCCGGGGCGTCGCACAGGTGGGCGAAGTGGAACCACTTGCGCGGCACCGCGTCGAGGTCGGCCGGGTTGTCGCGCGCGCGATGGAAGTGGTGCATGTCGACCATCAGGCCCGCGTTGTCGCGGTCGACGGCGCGCAGCACGTCGACCGCCTGCGCGAGGTTGCGCCACCGCGGCGATCGGCACGTACTCGAGGTCCACGGTCAGGCCGAACGGCTTGGCGAGGTCGCAGATCTCGCCGAACTTCTCGATGTAGAAGTCGCGCTCGTCGCCCCAGATGCTCGACAGCACGGCCCTCGCGCCCAGCTCGGCCGCGACCTCCATCGCCGGCAGGTAGTTCGTCGGGTGCAGGCCTTCGAGATGCGCGCGAGCTCGATGTCGTGCACGCGCACGCCGGTGGAGGCGAGCGCGCGCTTGGTCTGCCTCAGCATCTGCGGGTTGTCGGCAGCGCGTAGTTGGGCTCGCCGGGCAGCCCCATGTAGATGGGGCGGATGCTGACGTAATCGTAGCCGGCGCGCGCCGCGACGTAGGTCATCTCCGGCGGCGCGCAGCCCAGCACCGTCAGGTGGGCCAGCGAGAATTCCTGCTTCACCGTCGACTCCCCTGGTTGGCCGCGTGGTGCCGACCGAAAGCCGTTCAAACCGTGGTCGTGCTGCGGTCATGGCAGACCTCCGCTCAGCCGCCGGTGCTGACGTGGTGCACCTTCTTGCCGGGCGAGTAGATGTCCATGATGTTCCAGTGCCCGGCGGTGGGCACCGGCTCGTTCTGCATGTCCACGTCGATCACGCAGGGGCGGCTCGAGGCTGATGGCGCTGCTCGAGCGCGGGCTTGAACTCGGCGGCGGAGCCGATCTTGACGCCGTCGACGCCGTAGGCCCTCGCGATCGCGGCATAGTCCGGCGAGTAGGGCTTGCCGTTCTTCTCGAACACCGTGCCGAAGGTCGTGCCGTAGTGCGCCTTCTCCAGGCCGGCGATGGTGCCGAAGGCGTGGTTGTTCATGATCACCCACACCACCGCGATGTCCTCCTCGAACGCCGTGGCGAGCATCGCGGGGTTCTGGCCGAAGCCGCCGTCGCCCACCAGTGCGACGACCACCTTCTCCGGCACGCGCGATCTTGGCGCCCAGCGCGGCCGGCGCGCCGAAGCCCATCGTCGCGTAGCCGCCGGGGGTGAAGACGTGCCCGGCGTGTGGATCGGGAACTGCTGGGCGACGCCGTTCTTGTTCCAGCCGACGTCGGTGGTGATCAGCGCGTCGCGCGGCAGGGCCGCGCGCAGGTCGGCGAGGATGCGCTCGGGCCGCATCGGCTAGGCGTCGCTCTCCATCGCCTTCCAGGTTGCCGGCGACGAAGTGCTTGCGGTCGGCCGCCATCTCCGCGACCAGCTCGTCGCGCTGAACGCCCTTGGGCGCGAGGCGGCGCGCGACGCGGTTGAGCGCCTGCAGCGCCTGCTTGAGGTCCGCCACCGCGCCGATCGTCGACCGGGTAGTTGCGGCCGATCTCGGCCGGGTCGATGTCGATGTGGATCAGCTTCGTCGGCGGGAAGCTGAACGTGTACTCGGTCTCCCACGAGCTGCAGTCGGCTTCGGAGAAGCGCGTGCCGAGCGCCGAGGATCCAGTCGGCGCCCTTGCACTTGTCGTTGATGAACTTCGTGCCCCAGAACCCGGTCATGCCGAGGATCAGCGGGTGGTCGTCGGGCAGCGCGCCCTTGCCCATCAGCGTGTGCGCGACCGGGAGCGAAGGTGCTCGGCGAACTCGCGCAGCTCGGTCGCCGCGTCGGCCAGCATGATGCCGCCGCCCACGTAGAGCAGCGGCGTCTTGGCGGCGAGCAGCTGCGCGACGATCTTCTCGGCGCGCTCGTCGTCGAGCGAGGGCTGGGCATCGACTTGGCATTGGCCCGCACCCGCTCGAAGAGCGCGACGTCGACCTGCTCGTGAAGATGTCCATCGGCACGTCGACCAGCACCGGTCCCGGGCGGCCGCTCTCGGCGAGCGCGAAGGCCTTCTCGAGGATCTCGGGGAAGAGGTGCGGCGTGTCCACGCGCCAGGCGCGCTTGACGAACGGCCGGTAGATCTCGTACTGCGACGCGTCCGCGTGCAGGTTCACTTCCTGGTGCGGGTGCTTGCCGTAGTAGTGCGTCGGCACGTCGCCGGCGATCACCACCATCGGGATCGAGTCCAGCGCGGCATTGGCCACGCCCGTCGCCGCGTTGGTGAGCCCCGGCGAGAGGTGCGACAGCAGCACCGACGTTGCCTCGTCGCGCGCGCGTAGCCGTCGGCCGCATGCGCGGCGATCTGCTCGTGGCGCGTGTTCACGAACTTGATCGCCTTGCTCTTCGACAGCGCCGCCAGCACGGCGATGTTGGTGTGGCCGCAGAGGCCGAAGACGTGCTTGACGCCGCGGGCCTCGAGGTAGCTTGCACCAGCTGGTTGGCGACGAAGTCTTTCATGTCTGGGCACCTCTGCACGGCCGGGTCTTGCTTTCGTCGGGCATGTTCGGTCGTCGGCTTGCAGTCGGCGCGGCTCGCCGCGAAGTCGGCCGGCAGGTCGCGGCGCGCCGGGCCGCTGTAGCTGAACGGGATGGTCGGCGGCATCGGGCCCATGATGCGGCGGCCGCGCTGCTTCTGCTCCCACGCATGGGCGAGGATGCCTACCGAGCGCGAGAGCACGAAGAGGCCGCGACCGAGCTCGGGCTCGAAGCCCAGCTCGCAGAAGATCGACGGCCGTGATGCCGTCGATGTTCATCGGGATGTGGCGGCCGCCTTCTGCCGTTGAGCGCCTCCTCGACGGCGCGCCCGATGCGCGCGTAGCGGCCGCGAACGACGCCGCTCGCCTCCGCCTTCGCCACGCAGCGCGAACAGCGGCGCCGACGCGCGGGTCGACCGGGTGGAAGCGGTGGCCGAAGCCCGGCATGATCTTCTCGCCGGCCGCCCGGTGGCGCTCGAGACCGCGGGCGCCGCCACCACCAGGTCGCCGTCGGGGCCGGCCTCGACGTCGATCTCGCGGTAGCGCTCCATGCACTGCTGGCCGGCGCCGCCGTGGATGTCGTCGAGCACGTTGACCGCCGAGGCCATCGCGCCGTTGACCGGCAGACCGCAGGTGACCGCCATGCGCGAGATCGCGATCGACGGCGCGTGCGGGCCGTGGTCCACGCCGGGGACCAGCGCCGCTTCGAGCAGGTCCGCCTGCTCCCGCGTCGGCAGCTCGCCGCGCAGCATCAGCCAGATCATCTCGGCAAAGCGGACGCGGCCGATCAGCTGCTCGATCGGGTAGCCGCGGATGTCGATCCTGCCGGGGTGGATGTCGATGATCGACGTGTCCCACCAGGCGGAGGCGCCTGCAAGGGTTTCTTCAGCCGTCTTGGTCGGTCATGGGTGGTCTCGTCGGGTGCGCGGCGCGCGGGCGGCGCGCCGGTTCCGGTCAGGTCGTGATGGTCTCGACCTCGCCTCCAGCGCCGGGTCGTAGAACGCACCGAACAGCTCCTCGTCGGAGGGCTTGTCCTCCTTGATCGGCACCGACACCCACGTGGTGTTGAGGTAGTGCTTGAGGTGCACGTTCTCGGAGACGATGTTGCCGCCCCAGGTCCCGCAGCCCAGGCTCGAGGTCATCGGCATGCCGTTGTTGAACGCGCCGGCGTTCGCCTTCGACTGCGGCTGGCGGACCATGATCCGCGACACCGGCGCCGCAATCGCCAGCGCGTGGATGTGCGCCGGGTCGAACGAGTAGATGCCGCAGGAGTGGCCCTTGCCGCCGACCTCGTAGACGCCGCGCATCATCGCGAGCGCCTGGTCGAAGCCTTGTACTTGTAGAGCGCGAGCAGCGTGGTCAGCTTCTCGCCCGAGAAGTGGTGCTCCTTGCCGATGCCGTCGCCGTGGACGATGATGAACTTGCGGTCGGCGGGGATCGTGAAGCCGGCGATCTTCGCGAGCTGCTGCGGCGCGATGGCGACGGTGTCGGCGTGCGATGGCGCTCGTCGTCCCACATGGCCTTGCGCAGCAGTTCCTTCTCCTGCGGCGAGGCGAGGTAGCCGCCTTCCTTCTGCAGCTGCGCGAGGAGCTTGTCGAAGATGCCGCCTGGATGATCAGGTTGCCGTCGGCCGAGCAGCCCGAGCCGAAGTCGGAGGTCTTGGAGAGGCGCGTGTTGCGGGCGGCTTCCTCGAGGTTGGCGGTCTCGTCGATGATCATCGTCGAGTTGCCGGCGCCCACGCCGTAGGCCGGGGTGCCCGGAGCTGTAGGCGGCGCGCACCATCGGCTGGCCGCCGGTGGCGATGATGAGGTCGGCGCGCGCCATCAGCGCCTGCGACATCGGGATGTTGACCTTGGTGAGGCACTGCAGGATGTCGGCCGGCGCGCCCTCGCGCTCCAGCGCCTCGCGCATCAGGCGCACGGTCTCGAACGACGTCTTCTTCGAGCGCGGGTGCGGCGAGAAGATGACGACGTCGCGGGCCTTGATGGCGTAGATCGCGTTGCCGGCGGGCGTGAGGTCGGGGTTGGTCGTCGGCACGATGCAGGCGATGACGCCCGCCGGCTTGCCGTACTTGACGATGCCTTTTTCGGGGAGCTCCTCGATGACGCCGACGCTCTTCTGGCGCAGCGCGTCGCGCAGCACGCCGCGGATCTTCATCCGCTTGCCCATGCGGCTCACCGGCGTCGCCGAGGCCGCTCTCCTCGATGCCCATGTCGACGAGGCGCGTGAACGTCTGCTTGTTGGCGACGGCCCAGGCCACGGCCTGGCAGAGGCGGTCGACGCGCGCCTGGTCGTAGGTCTCGATGATGGCGAGCGCCTTGCGCGCGCGCGCAAAGACCTCGTCCAGCTCCTGCTGCTGCTCCTCGGTGATGCCCTTCTTCAGTTCGTCGGCGGTGGCGGCCATGTGCGTGTCTCCTTTGCCTTTGGATCCGATGTGGGCGGCTTCCCGCATGCCGCGCACGTTGTCGTGAAGAAGTCCTGGTGCTGCGTGATTCCTTGTCCCGGTGCGATGCTGGTCAGCCGCCGGTCACCGCACGACGAACGGTGGCCAGCACCGCGCGCAGGTCCTCGATGGCGATCTGTCCAGGCGCCGAGCTGTCTTTGCCGACGGCGAACGTCGCCGCCGAGCCATAGACCCAGCCCATGATCCGCGACAGCGAGCCCACGCCACCCATCGACATGGTGATCAACGGCACGCCGATCGTCTGGCCGGCACGGTAGGTCGCGGCAAGCAGCGTCAGCACGTCCTGCGGATCCCTGGGCATCACCGCGACCTTGGCGACGTCGGCACCCAGCCGCTCGGCTTCGAGGAACTTGCCGTCGAGCACCGACGGCTCGGGTGAGCTGGAAGTGTGGTCGACATGATCATCGTGATGCCGTTTCCGCCGAAACGGCGGCACGTTGCAGATCCTCGGACGCTGGAAAGTCGTAGTCGATCAACTCGACGCAGCGCGCCTTGCACGCTTCCGTGTACATCGCCACCACGGCGGGCTCGGCGATGGGAATCGGTTCTCCACCCTCGGTCGTGTTGCGGCGCGTCAGCAGGACCGGTATGCCGCCGGACGCCGACCTGATCGCGAGCGCGGTATCGATGATCAGCCGCGTGTCGCCGATCTCTTCGAAGAAGTCGATCCGCCATTCGAGGAGGTCCGGTTTTTTCGGGACGATCGCCGCGACTTCATCCAGCACTGCCGCCTTGGTGCGACCAACCAGCGGCGTGATGATGATCGGAAGGGCGCCGCCGCCGAGCGGCTTGCCATTGACGGTGATGAGCTTGGCTTGCATGCGGACAGGTCTCCGGCGCGAGGTCCTATTGGGTCGCGGCGAGCACGTCGCCGACGTCCGCGGTGACGCGGCTCGCGGCGGCCGGCTGAGTTATCTGCGTTCGGGTTGCCTTCGATCCGGAACCGCCGGCGGGGCAATCATGCTAGTCCGAATCGGTGCGACAACGATAGGAGGCTCGAAAGAGTGCGTCAAGGGCGTATGTCGACATAATGTGCGCTAATCGCCCAAAAATAAGGTCTTAAGCGCCGAGTTGAAGCGCGTGCTAGCGATCTTGGACATTATCGTAATGTATGGGCGACAAGCGCCCTTTGTGGGCGCGTATCGGCGAATTCGAACGCCGTCTCTTCGCCCCGTCCGGAAGGCCCCATGCCGACTCACGCCCCCGCCGCCAAGCCGCCGTCCATCAGGGTGGTGCCCGAAGCCACTGCGGTACCGCCCCCGCCGAAGTTCACGGATCCGGACCGGCTGGCCGCCGACACCATCGCCCGCTTCGGCGACGATCCGGATTTCGTCACCGCACTGGCGCGCGGTCTCGCGGTGCTGCTGGCACTTTCCGACAAGAAGCGCGGGATGTCGATAGCGCAGGTCAGCCACCTCACCGGCATCCCGCGGGCGGCCGCCCGGCGAAGTCTCCATACGCTGGCGAAGCTCGGCTTCGTCGCTGCGGACGATGCGCGCCGGTTCTACCTGCGGCCGCGTGTGCTTTCGTTCAGCCATGCCTACCTGTCGGCGTCTCCGCTCGCCGTGCTGGCGCAGCCGATCCTCGACCGCCTGGGAGAATCGTTGCGCGAGGCCTGCTCTCTGGCGATTCTCGACGGCGACGAGATTGTCTACATCGCGCGCTCGGCGTCGTCGCGGATCATGTCGCCGGCGCTCAATGTCGGGCGTCGCCTGCCGGCGTATTGCACGTCGATCGGTCAGGTGATGCTGGCGCACCTGCCGCCGGAAGAGCTCGACGATTACTTGGCGCGGGTCCGGCTCCATCCCTATACCGAGCACACGCTGACCACGCCTGCGAAGATCCGCGACGCGCTGCAGACCGTGCGCGAGACGGGGTTCGCGTTTGCCAGCCAGCAGATGGAGCTGCGGCTGTGCACCCTTGCGGTTCCGGTTCGTGATTCCGCCGGGCACTACGTCGCCGGGATCAACGTGATCCTGCAGGGGCGCCTCGCGTCGTCCCCCGACATGGCGGCGCAGTTCTTTCGACCGTTGCACGACGCCGCGATGGAACTGGGGTCGCTGCTGTTGCCTTGATTCGGTCGGGATTGCCGTCGCCCCGCAAGCGCGGCGTGGTTCCCGTCGTGCCCGGCCGGAGGAGGTGCGGCGACCCGTATAATCGCCGCTTCGCCATGCCGGATGCGCTCGTGCGCGCGGCGCGGCACCAACCGTTCCGCGACCTGCGCCCCGGCGCAACGCCATCCCTCTGCCATGCACGTCTTTTTCGAGGACGACGGCCAGCTCAAGGCCGGCACGGTCCTCGCCGACAACGATTCGTCGCTGCAGGTCGAGGCCGCCTCCGGCAAGCGCCTGAAGATCAAGGCGGCGGCGGTCCTGCTGCGCTTCACCGAGCCGTCGCCGACGGCGCTGCACGCCGAGGCGCAGAAGCTCGCGCGGAGCTCGACCCGAATTTCCTGTGGGAAGTGTCGGGGGACGACGAGTTCGGCTTCGCCGACCTCGCCCACGAGTACTTCGGCCGCGCGCCCGCGTCGGCCGAAGCCGCGGCCGTCGCGGTCGCGCTGGCCGCCGCGCCGATGTACTTCTACAAGCGCGGCAAGGGCCGCTACCGCAAGGCGCCGCCCGACGCGCTGAAGGCGGCGCTCGCCTCGGTCGAGCGCAAGAAGCGCGAAGCGCAGCGATGGCGGCATGGGAGGAGGAGCTCGCCGCGCACCGGCTGCCCGAAGCGCTGCGCGCCGTCCTGCCGATGCTGCTGTACAAGCCGGACAAGAACTCGCTCGAGTGGAAGGCGCTTGCCGGAGCCTGCGACGCGCAGCAGACGAACCCGGTGACGCTGCTCGCCGAATGCGGAGCGATCCCCTCGTCGCACGACTACCACTACAACGCGTTTCTGGCGCAGGCGTTTCCGCGGGGAATCGCGTTCCCGTCGTGGGGAACCCTTCCGGCCCCCCCCGAGCTCCCGCTGGCGGACGTCCGCGCGTTCTCCATCGACGACCACACGACGACCGA
>CAWGGJ010000013.1:0-141105 GCA_963822175.1 uncultured Chloroflexia bacterium
CCGAACCTGACTTTTGAAACCGTGGTTTAGCTCAATGTTGGGTTATCGCTTCGCAAGCGGGGGATAGCCTCATTGACAATATGCTCAAACATGGGCATCAACATGGGGACAAATGGATAGAAAAATATGATCTCCGTGATGCCAATTTCCAGATACCTTTTAACGATCTCTTCAAACGCCCCAGGAACAGCATAGAGGCGCTGATATTCCTCACTGGTATAAATAAGGACAGAACGACGCAACGTCGTTGGATCACGCCCGATCTCAGTGCAATAACGATCTACCATGGAGTTTCGTTTGCAGGTGAGGGTAATCATCTCATCAAATGATTTTATGTCAATTCCACCAAATGTATTCCAGGTGTCGGCAAATTGTGCGGCAATCTTGAGCATGCGTGGTCCATTACCACCGATCATCAGGGGAGGGCGCGGTTGCTGAACAGGCAATGGATTGATGATCGTTCTTTCGATGTGGTAATACTGCCCCGAATACGATGTTTCAGGATTCCGTAAAAGTTGGTCAACGATTTCCACAACTTCCCGGAATCGATCCACCCGCTCCCTGGGAGGCCAGTCAGGCACCCCGGTCATGGCATAGGAGATGTCGACATCTCCCGGTGCACCTGCACCCAGGCCAAGGTCAAGGCGGCCATTGGAGATGTGGTCCACGGTCATGGCCTGGCGGGCAAGGAAAGCAGGATTGCGCCAGGGTGTGGCTGAGAGCAAACCTATGCGTATAGTCTTTGTTTGCGTGGCCAGTGCCGCCAGCATGGTCCAGCACTCAAACCAATGCCCTTTTGGGTTGGCAAAATTCACAAAATGATCTGCTAGCATGGCACCATCCAGCCCACTGGCTTCAAGAAATTGCCAGCGCTCGATCATCTCAGGCCAGGGAACCTCCTGCATGGCGGCAACGATGAAGCGAAGTTTTTGTTCCATGTGGTTTAAGTTCCTCTTAAAGAGCCGGGATCAATGGCTTTTTATGTGAAGAGAGGTTGAGGTAAGTGCTGAGAACAAATAATACTCGCATAGAGATACCATAATGGTTTGTAAATGAGCGCCAGTGGCCACCAGTAGAACATCACCGTTGCCAGGTACAATGCAATATATGGCCCGAAGATGGACCAGCGTATGGGATTACGCCACTCGATATTCCTGTGATATTCAATCCAATAGCCATAGATTCCCCAGGTGAGGTAAATAAATCCTGCCATCCAGTAAGACCATTCCACACCGGCCATCAGCATAAATATGCTTACTGCAGCTGCGGGAATGCCCAAGGCGTACACGATGGGTCCGTAGCGCATCGCCAGGTTAAATCGCCATTTTCGAAGTGAGAAATGGATGATCAGGACGACCTGGAAGAGTATTGAACACAGGACGAACAGGGTTTGATAAAGATCTAAGTTACTCATGATTTCATCTCCAATTCATTGATACATCAAGATCAATTCAACCTAGGGCACATTCAGTGATGAAATGATCGTCTCACCCAGCAGCTGGGCTTCTCCACTGATATCATAGCCAGGTTCGCAATGGCCGAAAGTGCTAAAAATGATCCCGAATTCCATGTCACCACGCGCGATGGCGGGTTGACCTTCACCATCCTGATACCAGATCTCGGTCACCTCCCCAGAAGGGCAGGCCAACAAAACTCGCTGTGCAGGCTGACCGGCGATATCCAGGGTCCCTTGGGGGATGAATTCGCCTTCACCCACACCGGTTGGCCAGAGGGGAATATCGTCGCCGACACGCCGAAATGTGAGGCGTATATTTTCTTTTTCAGGGTTTTGGAGAGAATAAATATTCAACAGATGACCGACCAGGGTTGAGTCGCCTGTGGTCACTTCTTCCACAGCCCACACATCAGGAAGCCTGAGGGTAAAGTTATACGCCGGGTTGGTATAGGTCATCCAATCCGTATAAGACGCAGGATCGACGGGTAATGCGGTGGGGATGGCGGTTGGGACAGAAGAGGTGGGCGCTGGCTCACCAAACTGAATACTTTGCAGGAAGCGATTGTTCAGCTCCCAGTCTTCAGCTTCGTTGGAATGGCCGATGGATACCAGGTACAGCTGTCCATTCTTAGCAAAGAAATACCTGTCATCAGCGGGGGATTGTGGGCTGCGTTCATGGCGGAAGTGAATAGCCGTGGTTCCAGCGATCTGTTCATCGGGTAAGCGTGCTTCACCCACCAGGTAGTGGTCGGTGAGCCATTGCATCAAATCCACTCCCTGTGGAGGTCGAAACTCATCCCGGTCAGCGGGGTGGGCGATACCCCAGAATTCACCCCCCAGGCTCGGTCCTGATATGGATAGGCTCTTTAATGGCTCATCGTTAGTGATTATTTCTGCGCCAGCAGGGTAGGAAAAGCTGTAGCCAAGTATGTCGTTGGTGTAGGTGTTCCAATCATTGCTTTCAGGTACTGGGGAGGCTACCTGGGTCTCTACACCTGTTGGTTTGCACTCACCACGGAAATAAGCCCACTCATCACATTCACTACCATCCGGGAAGACGCACACACCAAACTGGCTCCCATCATCTGCCGTGCGGATTTGAAGGGTATACCCCTGCTGCTCACAGTATGCTGAGGCCGGGTTGGGCAAAGTTTCCATGGTGGGTTGGGTAGTTGGGTTCACCGGTGGAATGGTTTCAGTCGGTTCACTGGTTATTTGAGCACAGCTGGTGCTCACAAAACATAACAATACTAAGAACATTTTAGCTTTCATTTTCAATCCTTTCGATCGTGATGACGGTGATATTGAGGTTCCATAGCTGATCAAGGAGACCACGCAGAGCAGGTTGATCGGTGAACGAGCCAAGAAGAATGGTTTCGCCATTCTCCTGGGGAATGAGGCTCAGATTTTCCAGCCAATCGGTAAAGCGGTTATCCAGGCTTTCTTTTACCCTGATGCGATATGTGTTTGCCCGTTCTGGTTTGGATAATTCCATCATGCCTCCTTGTCGTTTGGCTGGATTGTTAATTTGGTTGCACTTACTTTCATGATAAAAGCACTTGCATAAAAAAACAGGCCCTTTATGGGGTATTTAAGGGGCAATTTTTCACTGCTTTCTCCAGCTGCCTTCGCCGCTCAAGCGGATATCACGGCGTGAAAAACGCACATAAGCGATCGCTGCCATGGCAAAGCTGATCCCGAGCAGGGCAAAGAACCAGGTAGGGTTGAGCTGTTGGATTGAAAGGACGGATTGGTAGTAATGGTATGGCAACAACCTGGAGAGCATATCCATGCGCTGGTCTAAAAAAGACAGTGAAGAAACAATGTAACTGATCACCAGGAATGCACCAGAGACCATGGCTGCCAGATTACGTGAAGGCAGGAGCATGCTCAACACCAGTGCAAAGGTTGAAAACACAAGAAGCTGAATGAACAGGGTTAGAAAGGGAACCGCCATCTGGTACCAGGTGACACCCAGGCTTGAGCGCCCAAGCAGGATACTGAATCCCAACCATCCTAAAATAACAATGGACAATGCTGCCGCCATCAAGCCCAGGAATCTTCCCCAGAAAAAGGGGATGCGCCCAACAGGGTGGGCAAGGATCAAATCCAGGCGTCCATGTTCTTCATCACCGACAATCAAGCCACTGCCTGCAATCACTGAAAAGATGCCAATGATGACTGGCAACATGGAGAAGGCATACATGCCGAGAAACCCTTGCGGGGTGATCGGACTGTTGACATCGGCGCCAAAGAATGCCAGGAATTCAGGGGGATACCCGGCGATCATTTGTTGGAACTTCTCCGGCTGTGAACCCAAAGACTCGTACATGGGCACGATCATCAACCCATATAAAGCTAATCCAATTCCCCAACCGATAATCTGCCAGCGTAGATTAGTAAAGCTGTAGCGTAAAGTGGTCCATAAGCTTTTCATGGTTTCGTCCTCCGTGTTCAATGCTTACTTCGTGTAATAAGTGAGGAAAACTTCCTCTAGGGTGGGTCGCTCAGTTTCGATGTCAAGGATGGGCATACCACCAAGAGCGTTAATTAAAGCTTCCATATCACCGGCCACTTGCAGGGTGAGGCTGGTCTGGTCCACCTGTGAGAGCAATTGAACACCTGGCAGCTCAACCAGGTTGCTGATCTCTGTTGGCCGCTTGAAGCGAATGGTGATGCGATTCAAGGTACTGTGGGTCAGATTGCTGGTAGCGGTAATTTCCACGATCTCACCCGTCCGGATGATCGCCACCCTCTCGGCCAGACTTTCCACCTCGCTCATGATGTGTGAGCTGAAAAATATGGTTGTGCCAGTACGATTGGCTTCCCGAAGCAGCTGAAGTACCTCCTGCTGCATCAACGGATCCAGACCACTGGTTGGCTCATCCAGGATCAGCAGCTCGGGTTGGTGCATTAAGGCCTGGATGACTCCCACCTTTTGCTTATTACCCTTGGACAGGTTCTTGATCGGCTGTTTCAGGTCGAGAGACAGGCGCTCAGCAAGCGCGTGGATGTCATCCCATTTTGCCCGGCCTCCGCGCATATCGTTAAAGAAACGCAGCTGGCGCTCTGGGGTCAGGTTTTCATAGTACTGCATCTCGCCCGGAAGGTAACCCGTCCGAGCCTGGACTGCTACTGGCGCTACCTGGGGGTCCAGTCCCAGCAACTTGATTTTGCCTCCGTCAGGACGGATCATATCCAGCATGCAACGGATGGTGGTGGTCTTTCCTGCCCCATTTGGGCCCAGGAAACCGAAAATCTCACCACGTTGAACATGCAGGTCTATGCCACGCAAGGCGTGCACTTTACCGTACGACTTTGTTAACCCATGCACCTGTATGGCATCTTCATTTTTTGATAGATTTTGATCGTTAGTGTCCATGTATATCTCCTCAATGTCAGGCTGCGAATATTTTAGATCGCTGGGTCGCTGGAGGGCAGTTGAAAGACTTCATTATGATGAGATAGCCTCAACTTCTGCCAGGATTTCACAATCCATGAGCTCGATGGAAAGCTCAGCGATATGGGGATCGAAGGGTTGATCCTGGATTTCGCGGTATATTTCCTCATCGTTAATGGAGATATCCACAAATGTCTCTCCATTCTCCAGGGGGATGAGAGTCAGGTTTCCAGACCACTCGGTAATGTGGTGGCCCTGTGTCTCTATGACCAGAATATGATATTCGTCT
This sequence comes from uncultured Chloroflexia bacterium, assembly GCA_963822175.1. Classification (GTDB taxonomy): domain Bacteria; phylum Chloroflexota; class Anaerolineae; order Anaerolineales; family UBA4823; genus FEB-25. The sequence goes on from CAWGGJ010000013.1 coordinate 5,146, forward strand.
ATCTTTAATTCTATTGGTTTCATGATCACACCTTACAGAAAGCAGAGATAACTACTATAGCGACTTACTACCTCATCATAAGCCAAATGGTACGAAGAATCATCCCCTATACAGGGTATTGATGGGGTATTTAATACGATCAGGGTTTTTTGATAGAAGCCGGGTAAGTGGTAACTGGTAAGGATACTTGAAATAAAAAAAAGCGCTGACCATTGCTTGGCCAGCGCGATATTCTGTTGTTTTATTTTGAAACTACTTCACATTTACACGCAAGGTGGGGGTCTTGTTAGCGCTCAATTGGGCTTTGATAGTCACATCCACATCAGCGGGGATTTCGACGGGACCCAAACTCATCACCGTTGTATCAGTGCCAGCTAGCTTGACATCGATGGTATATATCCCGGCAGGCAGGTCAGCGGAGAAACTATCACCGAACTCGAAGGTGAATGCCTTCCCACCATTGACGTATACATCCACAGGTAATGCCTTATCCAAACCCAAGCTACGACCATTGATGTCATGCTTGACATAAATACCAAAGGTATTTTCAGCAGCTTTTGCGGGAGCAGTGCTGATTAGAAGGGTGAGGATCATTACGACCAAAACACCGAACATTGAAAACTTAGTGAACTTTGACATTTTATACTCCTTTTTAATAAGGTAAGAATTTGTATATCTATATATTAATTATACATAATATGTACAAAACGTCAATATCGGGGCAGTTAAAATCAAAATTTCTAAGCAAATGCTCATTTTTATTAGGAAATTAATGGCCGAGGTTTTTTTACATCCTGTACAAAGAGCCTGAATTTTGGTTCCCTATTAGACAACAAAGTCGTTACAAAAATCAACCACCCTTGATTTATTCAAAGGTGGTTGTTTACAAATAAATGTTTTGTCTTATTTGAGATTAATGGACCAATGCTTAGATCAGGCATTGATATTTGGCGCGCTGCGACCAGCAGCCGGTACCTTTTTATTGATCATCCCTAGCAGGAATAGACCTCCGATTACAAACATAACCGATGCCAGCCAGTATTCCTGGAATTTCTCAGCCAGGACGAAGTTCAAGATGGCAAGTGCCAGGAAGCCGATGGCCGGGTATTTCATCCAGCTGGAGGGTTGGTCCTTGCGAAGTAACCATGGAACCCCGAATGTGGCAGCAAAACCCAGGAACAACACCCAGGTATATACACCCCATTCCATCGTAAATGGCGGAGCGACATAGTCCGGGCGCGGGACCACGATTTCAAGCAATGAGACCACACCGATGCTGGCAAAGATCCCTGCGGGGATGAATGCCCACCAATTCTTCCTCGACCAGAAGTAGGCAGCAAAGAATGGCAACGAGAAGGTGAACATCACCACCACGCCTTCATAGTCCGAATCTGTAGCCATCGATATAACCATTACCATGGTCATTATGAATGCCGGGATAAGCAACCATTTGTGCTTTGGTTCAAAGGCAAAGCCGACGTAAAAAGGCAGGGCGAAGCTGGCCAGGATGGGTAAGCCTATCCAGGGAGTATCATCTAAATTGTTAGTGATCATCCACGAGGTAAGCGCCATGGCTGCACAGACCAGCGTAGGGAAAAGCCAGCCCCACTTCCTGAGACCGTTCACCAGGTAGCAAACGAAGAAGACAGCACTGGCAACTGCGAAAGCGATGGCTTTGGTCTGGTCGGAAAGCGTATTCCAGGTATCACCCAGGATGAAGGCCAGGATGGACAGGACGAACAAGCCTGCTGCCGGGTATTTCGCCCAATCAGTCGGTTGGGTCTTTCGGCGTAGCCAGAGGATGCCAAAGGTCGCAGTCAGCCCCAAAAATAACACACCACTGTACAGGCCATATTGTGTATTATGTTCATCCGAAATCAGGAAGGGTAGAACGATAATCACTGCAATGGTGGTGAAAGCTCCGGCCGGGATGAGCGCCCACCAGCTTTTCTTCGAAACAACATAAACTACGAAGAATGGAAGCGCCAGCATGATCATCATACCTGCACCAGAGGAAAATGCCAGCAAGAGTGGTACACTCTGACCGCGCAGGATCGAGGGTAAGAGAATCGTGTTGATCTCGGTTTCAACCGCTGCAATGACCAGGATATAAGCCGGGATCAGCAATCCCCAGCGCCTGCGATCGATCATAAAGCCGGCAAGAAACCATAAAGCAACAGCGATCATAATTGGCACACCGTTGATCTGAGACAAGAAGGTGTGATAGAGCTCGGTACTGAGATCTACCGCCATACCCGCAAAGACGAAGGCTGGCAGGAGCCAACCCCATTTTTTCGTTCCAGCCAGGAAGTAAGTGACAACGAAGGCTGCACTGGCAACGATTTCTATAATGAAAATGGTCCGATCAGAGAGCTTCTGAAAATCGATGTAACCTGTCAGCAAACCCACGCCAGTTATTAGAAACACAGCGCTCCAAAAAATATAAATGATTTTCTCTTTCATTTCTTCCTCCAAAATTTGAGACACTTTTTATTTTCTTTATCGATAGTATTCTTCTTCAACTGATGATATTTGGCTTTTCTTTTGAAATTTCTCATATATACATATCCTCCTTTTTTTACCCACGAATAGCAAGTAACTAAGATTCCACGCTTATAGTCATTCGATTTATATGATAAATCTTCAATACCCAAAAAGCATGCCCTGTAAAGGGTATTAATAGGGTATTTTTCCAAATAAACCCTGGTTGATGATTCGATGGAATGCAGTAAGTATTTTTCACGGGTTTTAATCATCCACATATGACATCTTACAGGATAACCATAAATCCCAGGATCATACTGATGATGAACAACAGACCCGGGTACCAAAAATCTCTCCAGGATAGGCTTACACCTTCCGTTCGTAAACTCATAGGAATTCTTCGATAATATTTGCGATAGAGAGTGGTGTATATCAGGGCAAGGAGAATCCCGATCGCCCCCATAAAAAGAGGCCGGCTGTTTGCTGACAGGATGATTTCATTTGCCACATGATATTGAACATCTATGGGAGAACCTGGCACGAGGAAATGAGCTATCGGTAATCCCAGGGCTGTGAAAAGCAGCATTCCTGCTGGAAGTACAAAGAGAGATTTTCTATCCTCAGGTTTAAGCCCCAACAGAGGGAAGAGTGAGATAAGGAAAAAAATCCCGGCGACGAATAAGATCAGGCTGATTAGGTAAAATCCTACCGGTGACCAGCCGGTGATTATCATAATATTATGGTTGTCCCCCGTGTGACCTAAAGTATCAAATATCCCCCCCATCCCATTATAAAGTGCACTCCAGGGGAAGACCAAGAGGAAAGGCAGCATATAAAACGAGCGGCGCTTCCACAATACTATAAAAATCACTGCTGAAACCAGCAGCTCAAAAATCGTTCCCGAGGCATGCATCCAGATACTATAGTAATCGCCTCCCGGCCTGACATAACCTACAAATGAGAAGGGGTGTGCATATAAAAAGTGGACAGGAACCCCTTCGATTACGTGAACCAAGGCATGGCCCGCTTCATGCAGAAACAAATTCATGAAAGTGACTGGGAAAAACAGGAGAAACACCAGCAGTCGTGGATTGAAGTGTTGACACGAGTGTGAGAGAGGGTCTCTCTTTCTCAGCGACCATAGTGTTGGTTAAGGACATGGATTTCATTTTGCCTCCAAAATTGAGAAAATCATAAGGTGAGGTTATGGCTTCAGGTTCCTGAGCCATTCCTCGATCACGATCAGGTAGTTCTGAGTGCGTAAGGCAGGCGCTCAATGGTGTGTGCTGTCCCAGGTCTTGCTGGGTCCAATTCAAAAAGCTCTTCCAAGGGTCAAAACCCTGTTCTTTTAGTATCTGTTCCAAAGTTTGTCCCTCTTCGAGGTTACAGCCGGTCTTTGAGGGAGCGAGGGTATGGTTAGCGCCTGGAATGACCTCGACCCTGGAGTTTGGGTTACCTGCCTGTTCCAGTGCATCCCGGCAGGCATGAGCTGCCTGGATTGGATCGAGCTTGGTGTCGCTTGCTCGCCGCAGATGGCAAGCACTGGGAAGCGGACCTGCTCGAAGACGTGGACCGGAGACCAGGCAATTCATCAAGCGGGATCATTCGCCAGCCAGGCTGCCTCTGGAATGCAACCGGATAGGGCACTGTCGAACCAGACCCGATGTCGAGCCAGTTTCATGCAAACAGAAGCACCTCCCGATAGCGCAGGTAGCTCCTCGTAGGTTTCGAAGGTCCGCGCCTCGTCGAGCTCGGAGAGCAGGAGTTCCAATTGACCGGCGCCTTCTCTCCTGAACTCCCCCGCAGATAGCCCTGTGCGACATCAGTGGTAGCCATATTCGTCATCTCCTGACATGCTCCGCACAGCTTGCACAGATCATGAAGGCGACATCGTCACTTCGACCATGATAGTGCCACGTGGCATCACATAACCTCCCATGCTGACCCCCCATAAACCGATCCGATTCGGTGGTAGATGTCGGAGTGATCTTTCATGACCTTGATCGCGTCCAGAGACGATCTGCGCCTGCTGTTGGGTAATTCGATAACGTGTCGTTGTCATGCCTGTCGATTCGCCAGTCCCCGGGTTGTCCCAGGAGAAAACCGCATAGCCGGCTCGTAGCATGCGCTCCATGATCGGCAGGTACATTCCGAAATCGTTGCGGTTGGCTGGTCCGTCGCCATGAACGAAGAGGACGACCGGGAAAGGCTCTTTGCCAGCGGGCGTGCGTAGATCGCCAACGAGGTTGAACTCCCCTGACTGGAAGGTGATCTCCTCGACACTGGCAGGTTGGGGCTGCCTTGCGCAGGCAGGGAGAGAGCAGGACAGTCAGAAGAAGTGCTGACATACCTGGTCATTAGGTGTTTGAAGTTGGAATTGATTTTAGTTTTCATCATGACATCCGTAAGGTTATCAGGGAGAGATGGTTATGCGGGAGACCTCGTAGTCAACCCTCCGAATTTACAAAATAGCCGGGTGGTTCCGGCAGGGAGGTTGGCTAACCAGACAAGCTCAATGATTTCGTCGGTGGTGAGGCGTGCACTGGCGCGAACCGCAGCGGAGTCTAGGGTGTTTCACCCAGAGTCCCTTCAAGCAGACCCCGGGAGGGTTGTCCGCTTGGGCTGGTGATCATGAACGAAGCTGAGAGCCTTCCTCCAGCCTGCACTTCCAGCGGTCCGGCATAAGTGATCGTGGTGCCGTCTTCGGATTGAATGGCAATCGTTTGATATATCAGGGACCGCCAGTAAAAGAGCAAGGTGTCCTGGCTGTCCTCTTGATTGCTCAACAGGATGATGGTGATGCAATCGTCTGGATAGCGGAACAACCAGAGCCATGAACCCATCTAAGGCGCCACCATGCCCCACCATCAGCCGGCCCTGATGTTCCAGGACATTCCATCCATACCCGTATGCCACACTGCCAGCGGCATCCGGATAGAGACTTACCTGGGGAGCAAACATCTGATCGAGAAGCTCGCGTGGGATCAATTGATCGGTATAGAGCGCCTGGTCCCAGCGATAGAGGTCTTCGACAGTGGAGTACAATGCACCAGCAGAATAGAGGAAGGAGCTATCGATCACTTTAGCTGGTGCGGTAGTGTTCTGATCGACATAGCCAACTGCCAGGCTATTCGTATCCCGGTCATAACCAGAATCGTGCATATCCAGGGGTTCAAAAATCCATTGTTGTATGAAGTCCTTATAGGATTGACCGGATACCTGTTCGATGATGTAACCGAGGACCCAGTAACCGCAATTACTGTAGACTAATCTTCTCACCTGGCTGGAAATCGAGGGGCGTCTTTGAAGCGTTCAAGGAGCTGGCTGGGGGATATCGGATTTTCAGGATAGCTGCTATCGGCGGGCATGACGATCATGCCGGAGGTATGGGTCAGCAGGTGGTGGATGGTGATTTCTTCCCAGCTGAAGGGCAATCCTCAATGTATCTGCAGATAAGATCCTGTACGTTCAGCCTGCCCTGCGATTGCAACATCAGGATAGCCATGGCAGTGAACTGCTTGGAAACTGAACCTATGTAAAACCTGGTTTGGGGTGAATTGGGAATTTTCTGCTCATGATCTGCCAGCCCGTACCCACGGTTGAGTAGTACCTGACCTTTTTCAGCAATCAGCACAGCGCCGGAGAATGTTCCATCTTCACCGGCTAGCCAACCCTGGCATCCCTGGCTTGGTATAAGATCATTTCATCTGGACGTCGCTGCTGATGCTGAGGATTGGAGAGCTGGAATGAGCAAGATGTCATCATCAGTGTCACCAGCAGCATGATTACCAAGCATATGGGTGGAATCTGTGGATTTCTATTGGAAAATAGTCTGAGGTTCATTGTTTTCTCATTTATCTAGTCCTGGCAGGTCATCGAGACCTGCCAGGATCTCTGAATTAGAACTCTTCCCGGCTGATGCGCCAGATGGCCACCGCAACGAACAGAACGCACCATAGAACTGTGGCAATGATCGGCAGCACTGTGGGCAGCTTTGCACCCAATGCCAGGTATCCAGCCAGAGGTGCTTCACCTATACTCGATAGCAGCTTCCATGGGAGAAGATCCAGTAGCCAGGGCACGTATTTCTCCATTGGTCGAAAAAGAAACTGCAATGGACCAACCCAGGCGATAAAAATCGAGATGCCCAGCCCAGGAGCCCTGTTGTTGAAAATGGTAGCCAGCATCAACGCCAGCGTCATGTAAAAGAGCAGGTTGAGGAAGGTCAAGCCGATCACCCCGATAAATCCGGGTATCGACAAGCCTGCTCTTCCGGCCGCGACGAGCTGGATATAAAAAATGATGTTCGGGATCAGCACCCAGGTCACGAGAAAGCCCAGCCCATAGGCGACCAGCTTGGAGAGGATGAAGGCTGGTCTTTGAAGAGGTTTCGAAAATACCCAGGAGGTTGTCCCAGAGTGGCGCTCGTTCAGGATTGCATCCTGTGCCAGAATTGCGACGATGATCGGAACAAAAAGAGCCGATGTCATCAGGAAATTAATTGCCTCAGCGTCAATCGACCTGCCCATATTATCCCGGAGATTTAAAGCCAACGAGCCATTCAGGATCAACACTGCAACCAGGATCTGTACCCACCAGCGGCGCGTATGCCACCAGGCAAAATTCTCCTTAGATAGCATATTCCGCAAGCCCATCCTCCAGCCCAGGGTGCGGTTCGATATTAGAGATGATTCATAAGCGGTCATGGTTATTCTCCTCTACAATATTCATAAAGACTTGCTCCAGGTTTTGAGCTTTTCGTCCAAACTCACAGATGGTCACACCGCCACCTGCCTGCGCAAGATGCACCAGTTGGTTTTCGGCAATCTCCGGGTCGTTGACCCGAATCATCCAGCTGACCTTTCCGTTCTTTGAGATGGTATCGATGCCAGTCACCCACGGCTGGCTGTGAAGGCGGGTTTCCACACCTTCACTGTCCCCTTTGACGGTCAGGGTGAAGGTGGTTCCTTGTCCATTGGCGAGCAGCTCTTCGATCGGACCCTGTGCCACCAACTCACCATGGTTCAGGATGACGACCGTGTCACTGACGCGCTGGACATCGTCCAGGATGTGGGTCGAGTAGAATATCGTGCTGTGCTTGCGCAGCCTTTCCATCACTTCAAGAACATCGCGCCGCCCGATCGGGTCGAGCGAAGCAGCAGGCTCATCCAGGATAAGCAGGTCAGGGTAGTTGACCTGAGCCTGAGCGATACCCAGGCGCTGGCGCTCGCCACCCGAGAAGCCTTTGATGGGGCGATCCGCTTTCTCGGTCAACCCCACCAGCTCAAGTGTTTCCGCCACCCGGTTTTCGATCTCTACCTTAGGTCCTTCATAGAAGAAGCCGGCTGTAAATCGCAGAGTTTGGCGGGCGGTCATATAATCGTAGTAACGCGGATCTTGAGATAAGTAACCAACCTTGCGGCGGATTTGATCGTTTTCCTTTTTAATGTCCTTACCGAAAACAAGCGCACTGCCCCCGGTCGGTCGTGCTAATCCAAGTAGCAGCTTGATAGTGGTGGTCTTGCCTGCACCGTTAGGCCCCAGGAATCCGCAGATCGAGTTTTTATGTACCTGTAAATCCAACGCTTTGAGAGCTTCCACACCCTTATAGGTTTTGGTGAGGCCGTGCGTCTCGATGACAGGCGGTGTGTTTTCTTTCAAAACCCAGCTCATTTTCACTTCTTGATTAAGACTGGTATCCATTATGTTTCTCCTTGATTTTGTTCAACAATGATTGATGCTTGTCCGTTTTCATTTTCAATCTTATCGACCGATATTACGGTTATGTTGAGGTTCCAGAGTTGATTCAGAAGACCACGCAAGGCAGATTGGTCGACGAACGGACCAACAAGCAGGGTCTTGCCATCCTCCAGGGGTGTGAGAGTCAGGTCACCGAACCAGTCTGTGATATGGTGATCCAGCTTTTCCTTCACCCTGATGCAATAGGTGTTTGTTTGATCAGTTTGTTTTGAGTCCATGAACACCTCCAAAAAATGGCTTAATAGTTGAATTTTTGGTTTACAACCATATAATAAATAATAGGGGCTGAAAGTTCAGCCCCTTAAAAGGCTATTCATGGGGTATTGGGATGGGGTATTCTTTGAAAGCAGAGGTTACAGCAAGCCAATCTCGCGGGCGCGCAGGATGGCTTCCATGCGGGTATGCACATTAAGCTTGTTGTAGATATTCCCTAGATGTTTATGTACCGTATCAGGGGCGATCACCAGAGTTGTTGCGATTACCTTGTCCGAGCAGCCTTGCGCCAGAAGCTTTAAAATATCCATTTCACGCCCTGAGAGAGGTTCAACCAATGCTTCACTAACAATTTTGGATTGTGGCTTGATCGTGCGACGAGATTCGAAGGCTTCTAGCAATCGCTGGACGAATTGTGGGGTCATGGCTTTTGCCTGCGCCAGTCGGAGCAGTTTTTCCATCGCTGCGCCTTCGCGCACGAAGGACGCCACCCGGTTTTCAGGTTCACCCAATTCAAGCGCTTGTCGTAGTGCATCCAGGGCTTGCTTTTCATTCCCCTGGGCTTGATATGCAAGGGCACGCAACGCATGGATGCGTACGGTATCATAAGGTGGTTGCCCCTTAAAATCCGCTAACGTATGGTCCAGCTTCACCAGGGCTTCTTCTGGCTGGTTGTTTCTCAATAGAAGCCTGGCTGTCAATGGGGCTGGATATCTTGCACCACTCTCATGAAGGCGGTGAACCAGGTGGTCAATTTCGCTGGAGTTCGGTGCTTTACAGTCTAGCAGCGAATCCAGGGCAAAGAAAGTGATATTTTGCCAAAACCAGGGTGAGATTTTCTGCGCCATACTGTCGGCGCGTTGGAACATCTGGTGTGCCTTTTCCGGATGGTTACTAATCACCAAGATATACCCTAGATAACTCAGGCACAACGCTTCAGTACTGATCTCACCCCAGTGTTCACTCAACAAAAGTCCTTTTTGGGCGAATTGGATGGCTTGTTCTCCCTCACCCCATTCCGCCATGACACGCGCCAATAGTGAATAAATTTCCGCAGTCAGTGTTAAAGGACGCTGATACCGTTTTTGATAATCTTCTGCAGTGGCAAGCCCTTGTAAACAGACGCGATGCAGCTCATGCAGTCTGCCTGCATGGTTGTTCGCTGATGCCAGAGCCGCATAGGCGATCAAAGCCACATGTGGTTTCTTAGCTTTAAGCGCCAGTGCCAGAGCTTCTTCCAGGATTGGTATTGCACTTAAGTCGTTTTGACTATCGATTAGCACATCCCCCCACCTTGTCAGATTCATGGCGCGAACAGCAATTTCATCCGGTGGTAGAAGCTCATCCGCCTTTCTGGCATACACAACGGTATTGGTTATATCTCCCAGGGCACAAAATGAAAAAGCACGCGCGGCAGCGATATGACCCATCAACCGCTGGCGTTCTTCGCTATCAGGTATGTCTTCAATGCCCTTTTCTACCTCATCCAAGAGCCGTTGAGACTTCTGGATATCCCCGACCCCCAAGACCCAGGCACGGGCAATTCCCAACCATGGCAAGGCAATCAAGTCATCCGTTGGCAACGAATCGATTTTACGTAATGTAGGCATGACTTCATCGTTTTCTACCAGCACTAATACGTTTGCAGATACAATCTGAGCCACAAGATGCTTGTCACCAGAGGATATGGCATGTTGCAGTGCTTCAGGTATCATCTCCTGGGCTTCGTACCAATGGCAAGCCCGGCGATGGAGCTCGACTGAACGACCCCGGCAGGTTTGCTCTAGAATTACTCTTAGCAAATCAGAGAATAGAATATGATAACGGAACCAGTGATGTTCATGATCCAGAGGAATAATGAACAGATTTGCTTTCTCAAGCCCTTTTAGAATATCTGCCGATGGGTGCGTGGGAGGGGATTCTTCATCCCCTGCGAGCAATGTATCGCACAACGGAGCAGTGAGCTGATCGAGGATGGAGGTATATAGCAGAAAGCGATGAACTTCAGGCGATTGATGGGCCAGGATCTCTTTGAGCAAGTAATCGAAGATGTAGTAATCGTTACACGAGAGGGAGGTGATAAAACCTGAAATATCGTCCGTGTTCTGCATGGTTAGCGCTGCGATTTGCAAACCCGCAATCCAGCCCTCCGTGCGGTTTGTAATGGAAGAAACATCCGTGGGTGAAATTAGCAAGCCCATGGTGTGATTTAGAAAATCCCCAGCTTCCTTGGTGGTGAAGCGCAGTTCAGCCAGGCGCAGCTCCAGCATCTCAGAACAAGCGCGCATCCTTGCCAGGGGAAGAGGCGGATCGGCACGCGTAGCGATCACCAGATGTATGGGGGCAGGACGGTGGTCGAGAAGGAAATTCACCACCTGATGCACAATCTGATCCTGGATCAGGTGATAGTCATCCAGAACCAGGTAGAAGGGGCGTTTGAGCTGCGCAAGATGATTGATCAGTGGGGTTAGTAGAAGGTCAACATCTGGTTGATCACGAAAATTATACGTGCTATCAAAAACCTCGCCGATCGAAGGGGCAACCCCAGCGAGTGCAGCTGCCAGATATGTCAGGAACCGGGGAGGGTCATTATCACTCTCATCGAGGGATAACCAGGCAGCAGGTATTTTCACCTGGCTTAACCAGGAGCTCAGCAGGGTGGATTTTCCGTATCCGGCAGGAGCAGATATTAACACCAATCCATAGTCCAATCCCTGATTGAGCTTTTGGATAAGCCGGGATCGCCGTATCAACCTTGAGCGTAGAGGTGGGACGATCAGCTTTGTGGACAGGATTTGGGCTTGCAACTCGTATCTCCCCAACCTGGTATTATGTATATATCCTATCTTAATATGGCAAGACATGCAATCAAAATCCGGATGTTTTATATGAGATATAAAAATTACTATTAGCGCTTTAGTCTATTTACCTTTATGAACTTGATGGGTGGATCACAGGATAGATGCTAATGTCAGGGCCAAGCGAAGGCTGCTTGGGAAGCGCTCTAGCTCCCGCAACCAATTCATCATACTCACCAAGAAGTGTTTCCAATAGGTTGCGTTTGGGAATCTGTCAAACGCAAAAATCAGTCACATCCAAGGCAGGTCAGCCAACATGTGAGAACCTGTCACAAAACCCACTGCCCGGTGATCTGGGTGGGACTCAACCTGTTCCCAGGAATCAAATGTAATGATGACCGTTGGCAATTGTTGGTGGATGATGGGGATGCTACGTTCACGTAGGTCATTCACCTGGGTAATTCACTATCCTGGTATCCAAGCCAGATTCCTTCATATATTCCTTGGATCTTCCGTGATTGAACCTATCCAGTGAGCCGTAAATGGGCCAATTCTGATGGTTGGTTCTGTCGATCATGGCTGCGACAATTGCCATTCGTAAAAATTACCACTGTAACACGGTTGATGCGCTTGACGATCCTTGCAATCGTTCCTCCACAATAGGATTCAGCCTCATCAGGATGCGCCGAAACTACCAGAATGTTTTGATGGCTAACAGGTAATCACTTATATACTTTTGTAGTTTTATTGGAATTGGTTACCCTTTTATCCCGGTAAAGGTGATGCCCTGGATGAAGTACCGTTGTGCGATAAAGAAGATGATGACCATGGGAAGCAATGCCACGATCGAGGCTGCCATTAACCATCCCCAGTGGACAGTATATGTGCTGCGAAAGAAATTTAATCCCAAGGCAATGGTATAGTTAGTCTGTTTGTGTAAAAACACGAGCGGGTATAAGAAATCATTCCAGACACCCTGGAAGTTGAATATGGCAATGGCTGCCAGTGCTGGCTTAGAGAGTGGCACAATCACCTTCCAGAGAATTTGCAGCCGATTTGCTCCATCGATCAATGCTGCCTCTTCCAATTCGAGGGGGATATTCATAAAAAATTGGCGTAACAAAAAGATATAAAATGGGCTTCCAAAGAAGGCGGGTACGATGAGGGGCAGAAAGGAGTCGATCCATCCAAGCTTGTCAAATTCTATGTAGAGTGGAATGATCCTCACTGGCTCAACCAGCATCATGGTCGACAGCATGACGATAAACAAGAAATTTTTACCAGGGGCGCGCAGGCGGGCAAATCCATATGCGATTATGGTACAGGATAAAAGATTGCCAAGGATAGCCAGGGCAGCAATAAACAGGGTGTTGAGGGCAAAACGTCCAAAAGGCACATAGGTCAGCGCCTCTGGATAATTTTGCCAGCGCAATGGGCTGGGGATCCACTGCGGTGGATATTGCATCACCTGGTAATCCGATTTGAATGAGGATGACAATGCCCAAAATAGAGGCAGGATAAACATCAAAGAGCCCAGGATAAGCATCAAATAAATGATCAGGTTCCAGATATTCCTACGCCAGTGAGAAGGCTGTAAATAATCGCGCTCATGATATGAATTTCTGGAAGACATACTTCATTCTCCGATACTGCGGTAAAACACCCATTTACCGGAAGTCAGGAAGATCACCAGCGTACAGGCTAAAACGATCAGGAAAAGCACCCAGGCCATGGCAGAAGCATAACCCATTCGCAGATATTCAAAGGCCTGACGGTACAGATACAGCACATAGAAAAGGGTTGAATCCAACGGTCCACCATTGGTAGCAACAAAGGCATTGGTAAAGGTTTGAAAAGTCAGGATAATGCCAAAAATCAAATTGAAAAGAAGAGAAGGAGTTAGAAGGGGTAATGTTACATTCCAAAACATCTTCCACCGGCTGGCACCATCAATTTCTGCTACTTCATATAGAACAGCAGGAATATCCTGTAATCCGGCAAGGAAGATGATCATCGTCCGTCCAACACCCCATAAGGACATCATGATCAAGGCACTCAATGCCCACTTGGGGTCCAGCAACCACCGAGGTCCCTGGATGCCGACGTAGGAAAGCAGGGTGTTAATCAAGCCGTGTTGGGGGTTGAACATCCACATCCACATCACCACATAAGCAACTCCACTTAGCACCGATGGCAGGTAGTACGCAGTTCTAAATATCCCTATCCCGCGCAGTTTTTGATTTAACAACAGCGCTAGCGATAAGCCAAAAACCATATCAAGGGGTACATAGATCAGCGTATATACCAGGGTAACCTTGAAGGATTTCAGCGCCAGCGGATCCCGCGTGAACAGGCGGACATAATTCTCCATGCCAATAAACTTAGGCGCGGTCAATAAATCCCACTCAGTCAGGCTGTAATAAAATGAGGCCAGGATGGGACCCAGGTAAAACAAGATGAAACCAATTAGCCAGGGAGAAATGCACAGATAGAATAAGATGGCCTCGCGTTGGCGCAACTTTAAGCCTGGGGATACGCAGGCCGGTTTTGATCGAGGTCGAGTTCATGGGAGGGAATTGAGCAAGTATTCCTTTGGAAGATGGTTGGGAGTGCCCACATGAGCGTGGGCACTCCCGGAGAAGAAAAGGTTATTTCAGTTTTTCGTCCAATGCAGCTTGAGCTTCCTGGGCGGCAGTTTGCATGACCAGTGCTACATCCGCAGTCGGATCGATCAATACCGTCTCAAGTGCCTTACGCAATGCTGGGTCACCAGTTTCTCCCCAGAAATCGGTGAAAACATACGCCCGAGGGGCCAGATAATCAAGCCCGCGGATCCAGGCACCTTCAATCGGATCAGTGGTCATACCGGCCTCTTCAGCGGCGGCAGCTACTGGTGGAATGGCATGTTGCTTCCAGATTTCTGAGCCTTCAGCTCCGGTATAGAACTTTAAAAATCGCCAGGCAGCTTCAGGATTCTTGGAGCCGCTGAAGATGCCAAAGCCTCCCCAGAATAGCACATTGGCTTTATTGGGGCAGGCTGGCACTTCCACAGTCCCCAGGTCGACGTTTGGGTTACTGAGCAAGCCAGTTTGTGGCCAGCGGCCGAACAGGCGCATGGCAGCAGTCCCCGATTCAAATTCAGGGTTTCCACCCCCCCACAGGTTGAAATCGGCAGGTGGTGGGGCGACCTTAAACTTATTATAGAGATCAGCATAGAATTGTACGGCCTGGATCGTCTCAGGAGAATCCATGAAGCCCACATAACTTTTGCCGTCCTCGCTGATCAGTCTACCACCGGCAGCGGCCACCCAGTATTCAAAACCACTGGTCCAGTTGGCGGGAAGCTGCACACCCCAGACGTCGTTTTGCCCATCGCCATTAACATCCTTGGTGAGAGCCTGGGCTGTTGCCAGGAATTCTTCGCAGGTCCAGTCATCCGTGGGATATGGCACATTGTTTTCGTCGAAGACCTTTTTGTTGTAGTAGACAGCCAGGGGCGAGAAGTCCTTTGGAAGGAAATATTGTTTACCCTGGTATTGGCCCGGGCTCATCATGCCGGGTAGGTAGATGCTGGTATCCAAAGGATAATCCCCGGTAATAAAATCATCCAGAGGTAGAAACCCCCCTTTGGAAACAAACATGGGGACGGCATCGTCGCCGATTTGGATAATGTCTGGTGCGTCACCAGCCGCGATTTGGGTCAGCAGGCGGGTGTAATAGTTGTTTCCTGAGACGGCCTCAAGCTGTACCAGGATATCGGGATTCTGCTCTTCAAACTCGGCAATGATCTCTTGATGTGGGTTTAATCCTTCGCCACTGTCCCCGGTGCCCACTCGTAATATGATTTTACCGCCTTCAGCGGTCGGTGCTGAAGTGGGAGTGACGACGACTTCGTTGATTACTTCCACCGTCTCGATGACGGTTTTTTCCACCGGGACTTCCACGGTTTTTTCAACCGTGATGACTTCCGGTGTTGGGGTTGATGTTTGAGCACAACCCACAACGAGAGAAGCAATCATAATGGCAGCGATAAGAAAATTTAGAATACGCAGGTGATTTTTCATAGCTTTTTCTCCTTTTAAGCAATGTCGATAAATTGATTTAGTGAGTTGAAAGAGATCACTTTCAACGAGTATTTCTGTCCTATCATCACCTCCTATGTCGGATTGCCAAAGCAGCTTTGTTTATTTTTAGACACCCAGATAATCATAATATATAAAGTGCCTTTTTGCCACCTTTTCTAATTTTTTAGATTTGATCGCTAAGTACCCGGAGAGAATTGGCTAGTACCTGTTAAGCCAATAACTCATGCAGAGAGGCGCTACGCACTGGCCTAAGTATCCCAAATGCTATAAGGTGCAAGTTTTCTATCGATAAAAAGCAACCTGAGGTGGAGGTTGACTGAAATGATCGGAGATAACACCTCCTGGGAAACCCCGTAGTCTCTTGAGGATACACCGCACTGATGTCAAACCTAGCCTGTGACCATGTTTGAGCAGCTTACCATGGATCTTGTCATAACCCTCGCAAGGATTAACTTTCAGCACGCTCAAGATCAGGACTTTAAGAACAGGCAACATCCCTGGCGTGCACGGTTTTCCTTTCTTTATGAAGGTCCACCTACTGAGAACTATTTTCGACGCCAGCAAATTGCCGTATCTGGCTTGAAGGTTGGCATGTCTACTTGCTGGGCTGGTGCGCATCACCTTGATAAACGGCTAAGATCTATCCAACTCCTTTTTCTGATCATTAAAACAAAACTCCCCCATTTTCAGCACTTGGTGTGAATGGAGGAGTTTAGGTTGCAATTTGAATTACATTATCTGGCTATGTATGGTAGAAATACACGAGTGAAGGAAAGTTTGAAGCCAGTGATGCTGGTGACTTGCAGGTCCCAGTCATTGGCGCCGCCGATGGCAAAGACATCCACGATGTCACCAGCTGCCAGGCGCAGGGAGGGCAGGTCGAGGGCGACGGTGCCGCAGCTTGTTCCAGCCACTGCAATGAGCAGGTCATAATCACCAGCGGGCAGGGACAGGTATGGGTCGGTGAGACCTTTGTAAGGTACATTGGTAAGGACTGCTGCGCCGTCATCGGTGCAGACATCGACCTTGGTGTCATCCAGGGCTGAGGCGAAGGGTGCCAGGTGGACGATGCGTACTTTGGCATTGAGGGGATCTGGGGTGATGTCATCGACCAGGGGGAAGAGCTCAAGGCCCCAGCTGTTGGCTCCGCCGATGGCAGCCAGGGTGTACTGCATGCCGGGTTCGAGGGTAACGGTGCCGGTGATGGCAGGATCCATGGCTCCGGTGGGGATGATCTCGATCAGGTGCTCGCCTTCAGGGAGAGAGACGCCAGCCGCGATATCGCTGAACTGGAAGTCAGTCAGGGCATCTACGCCATCCACACGCACGGTCACCGAAGTGCCGATCGGGGTGTTGGCGAAGGGAGCGAAGTGGGCTACGTTGACGACGGGATCAGGGGTGAGTTCAAAACCAGTGATACTGGTGACTTGCAGGTCCCAGTCATTGGCGCCGCCGATGGCAAAGACATCCACGATGTCACCAGCTGCCAGGCGCAAGGAGGGCAGGTCGAGGGCGACGGTGCCGCAGCTTGTTCCAGCCACTGCAATGAGCAGGTCATAATCACCAGCGGGCAGGGACAGGTATGGGTCGGTGAGACCTTTGTAAGGTACATTGGTAAGGACTGCTGCGCCGTCATCGGTGCAGACATCGACCTTGGTGTCATCCAGGGCTGAGGCGAATGGTGCCAGGTGGACGATGCGTACTTTGGCATTGAGGGGGTCGGGGGTGATGTCATCGACCAGGGGGAAGAGCTCAAGGCCCCAGCTGTTGGCTCCGCCGATGGCAGCCAGGGTGTACTGCATGCCGGGTTCGAGGGTAACGGTGCCGGTGATGGCAGGATCCATGGCTCCGGTGGGGATGATCTCGATCAGGTGCTCGCCTTCAGGGAGAGAGACGCCAGCTGCGATATCGCTGAACTGGAAGTCAGTCAGGGCATCTGCGCCATCCACACGCACGGTGACGGATGTACCGATCGGGGTGTTGGCGAAGGGAGCGAAGTGGGCTACATTGACTGTGGCATTTTGAATTTTATTTTGTGGAGGAAGATAGTGCCTTTGCAAGCTTTGAGCAAAAGCTGGTGAAACAGTTGATAAGAGGACACTAAGTGAGAGTAGTCCGATGAACAAAAACTTACTGATATTTTTCATTGTTTTTACCTTTCTTTGATTTGTGGGATTTTGGTTGTCAATTCGATGGATTTGTTTCTGGTTATTCATCTTTAGCATTTCCTTGTAATATAGAGTAAGTGGATTGAGATTATAGTGATTGTACAGGATATTTATATAATGTCAATATATTGTATAGAATTTGTATCGTTTCTAATCAAATTCTAATTATATAATCGCCATTAATCCATATTGTTATCCCAGTCTGCATGGATATCTTGCTGGTTCAGGAAAGCCTAAATTGCTTTCTTTAATATTTTGATTTTTGACAGGGAAAAATTAGATTTGGATGGTATTATCCTGGAGATAAAATAGTATCTCTATTACAGATCCTTGGGATAGGTGTAGAAATGACATTTCCAACAGTTAACGGCTCTAACTTGCTCAGGGAAAAGGTGACCTTGCCTCGGGATTTTCAAGGCAGGTTTAACCTTGTTTTTATCCCATTCGAACAGTGGCAGCAGATGGAAGTGGATTCCTGGATGGCTCTGGTCAATGAATTGGAGCAGCAGTTCGAGGATCTGGTTTACTATGAGCTGCCAACTATACAGAGCAGGAATACTTTATACAAGATGTTCATCAATGAGGGCATGCGAGCTGGCATTCCCAACCCAAAAACCCGTGAACGGACGATCACTCTTTATCTTGATAAAACGGATTTTCGCTCCGCTTTGGGTATGTTGGATGAAGAGCACATTTATATATTGATTGTAGACCGCCATGCAGCAGTTCGATGGTCTGGTTTACTATGAGCTGCCAACCATACAGAGCAGGAATACTTTATATAAGATGTTCATCAATGAGGGCATGCGGGCTGGCATCCCCAATCCAAAAACCCGTGAACGTACGATCACTCTTTATCTTGATAAATCGGATTTTCGCTCCGCTTTGGGTATGTTGGATGAAGAGCACATTTATATATTGATTGTAGACCGCCATGGGAATGAGTTTTTCCGCACTCGTGGTCCGTATAGCCGCGAGGGAGAGGTAGACCTACGCCAGGCACTTTTCCAACTCACCCAATAAGCGAAGGAATGAGTGGGATGGACATCGCGATAACGCGCAATGAAATTGGGTTTGGGAGGTTTCGGGTTGACACAACCTTTGACAGTCTATATATAAGCCAATTTTTGGCAATAAAAAATCGATTTTATGTAGTTGTGTGAACCAGTTCACCGTAAATTATTCTTCAGGCGCAGTTGGACAGGTTGGTCGGTAGTAATAAAGACGATGGAATACTTCTTATTGTATAACATCAGCTTAAGCACTTCATTGAAATAAAAGGCTTGACTCACCAGGTTATTAATGAGTGGAGATGGTGGACTACTGTAAGCGATTTTTTGAATAAGACTACAGCAGGTTGAGCTGGCGGGCACGGGCAACCGCCTCAGTGCGGCTGTGGACATCCAGCTTTCCATAAATATTCTTGAGGTGTTTATGCACCGTCTCACGGGCGATCACCAGGTTCTCAGCAATTTTCTTGTCGTTACACCCCTGGGCTAATAACCTGAGTACATCCATCTCGCGCTCGGAAAGCGGCTCGACCAAACCGGCATCCATATCCAGCTCAACCGGCTGGTTTTGTACCCGCCGCTCATTCGCTGACAACAGCCTGTCAACATATTCCGGCATGAACCCGGAAGCTCGAGCCTGATGCAATAATATGGAAAGCCCTGAATTGTTATCGATAAAAGTACGTATATATCCTTCAGGGGCGGCAAGGGTCAGGGCATGCTTCAGGGAAGCCAATGCCTGTTCATCCTGTTTAAGCCCATGGAAGGCGACCGACTCCATGACAAGGGCGTGTATGTAGGTGTATCCGATACTCTTTTTTTCCTGGTCCAACGATAGTTGTGTGGCCAGTGCCAGGGCTTTAGAATATTGCTTTTGGGCAAGAAATAAATGGACAACGGTAAAGGTTAAGAATTGGCTTTTATAAGGATTGAGAAGCATAGGAGAGGATGCTTCAACATCCACCTGAGCCTGGTGCAAACAACTTGACGCAGCTTCCAGGTTACCCAGGGCTAAGTACCATTCAGCTTCACGCGATATGGTTATCTGTTCAAACCAGTCAGAAGTGCGTCGGGCGACCTGCCGTGCCTGGTGTAGTATGTCAAAGGCACCTTCAACATCTCCTGAGGCAAATAAAGCCAGTCCATAATTATCAAGAGCAAAGTGCAGCGCATCCGCCTGCTCCCAGTGGCGTGCGAGACTAACTGCTTCTTTTGAATAACGTAAAGCACCTTCCAGATCATTCCACTCACAAAGTACAAAGCTCAAAGTAGAATAAACATGGCTCAGGGTAGGTAAAGGCTGCTGTGATCTGTTTGATTGGGCTAATTGGAGGGCTTCCAGGCAGGCAGCATGTGACTCATGCAACCTTCCTTGCATTGCCAGCATCCATGCCCAACACCCATGGGCAAAGATGGTCACATGAGAGATCCTGCTTTTCCTGGCATATTCAAGGGCGAGTTCAAAAGCCTGGGCGCTGCCAACCAATTCGCGATGCGCCAAGCCCAGGAGCGTTGCAGCCTGGCAGCGAATTGTGTATTCGTCCGGCGGCAGCCATTCTAATGCAACCCTGGCTGCTTCTGCCGCAATTTCCCGTCGATCAAGAATCCAATTGATATATGCCCGAATGGCAGCGATATGGCCACCGAGAGTTTGAAACTGAAATTCACTTTTCAAACTATCATACTGGGTTTCAGCCAATTTTAGAACAGCTTCGGCAGAGCTCATCTGACCGGTATATGCAGCCAGCCAGGCACGTCCAATAAGCAGCCATGGACGGGCAGGATTGGAATCGCTGGTCAAGCTTTCTAGCTGTCTGGAGACACTGTTGAGCTCATTTTGTTCCAACAAGGCAAATATATTGGTGCTGATCAAACGAACAACTCGTTCCCAATCACTGGCTGCAAAGGAATGACGGATGGCACCAGCGATTACACCTTCTCCTTCAAGCCAGGTACTGGCTTGGGTATGTAAGGTGGGTATCAGATTCGGATCGTTTTGTCGAAGATAGCCACGTAATAGCTCCGCAAATAGTGGATGGTAGCGGTACCAGCACTGTTCGTGATCCAACGGAATGATAAAAAGGTTGGTATGCTCAAGCTCTTCGAGGATGACAGATGAGGGACGCATGGGTGTGGATTTCTTATCCCCCTCAAGCAATGCATCGCATAATGGGGCAGATAATTGGTCCAGGATGGAGGTGGAAAGCAGAAAACGGTGAATTTCCGGTGTTTGCCTGCCGAGGATCTCTTCAATAAGATAATCGAAAATGTAATGATGTGTACCGGTGAGATTAGTGATAAAACCATGGATGTCATCGGTTTTTTGCATGGATAATGCTGCCATTTGTAATCCAGCGATCCAACCTTCAGTACGCATGGATATTTGGACAACATCTTCAGGAGAAACCTTAACCCCCATGGTTCGGTTGAGAAAGTCTGCGGTCTCATCCAAAGTGAAACGCAGATCAGCCATCCTTATTTCCAGCATACCTGACCTGGCGCGCAGCCGTGCCAGTGGCAGAGGTGGGTCAGCGCGCGTGGCAATAACCATATGCAATACTGGTGGGCGATGCTCCAGGAGAAAACCGACTGCCTGGTGAATGAGCTGATTTTGGATCATGTGGTAATCATCCAGGATCAGGCAGATGGGATGTTTTATTTGAGAAAGATGATTTACCAGGGTTGTAAGATAGGTTTCAATCTCGGGTAGCGTGTTGATGCCGAGTGTATTTACAATAGCATCATCAATTGAGGAATCAATACAGCGAAGTGCAGCGGTTAGATAGGTCAGGAAACGGGCGGGATCATTATCGCTATCATCGAGGGATTGCCAGGTGGCAGCACAATCCGTCCGGTTTAGCCAGCTGCTGAGCAGGGTGGATTTACCATAGCCAGCGGGGGCTGAGATTAATACAAAACCGCATTCCAATCCCTGGTTTAGTTTTTGGATCAGCCGAGGTCGAGGTACCAGCCTGGCGCGTAGAGGCGGAATGGATAACTTGGTGGATAGAATTTGCACAGGCATCCAGCATCCTTGAGTATCTATATACTATCGTAGATTAGCTTTACTGGCAACAGGTAGAGAAATAAATATCTTTACTTGTTTAATGCCAAGAAAAAGGTTAGAAATAATTCAGGTAATCAATAAAGAGTGATTAGTGGGTGAAAAGAGATATTCCCCGATGTAATAATATGTAAAAGCAGAAAAAATCTATATCATCAATATTGCAGTGTGCTCAAGTTAATATTTACAAGAATCAAACAGGAGCGCTGATGTTAGCGCTCCTGTTTGGACACACGATCACTGGGATTAAGGTGTCGTTGTATTATAGAATGGGCAATCGGGATTATTGAACTGTCCCTGGCCACTACCGTACATTCCACGTCCAGCACCCATCTGGCCAGCACCACGTAACTTCATCCAGTCAGCTTGTGCCTGAGTCAACACACCATCGTTGAGTGCCTGATCAATTGCCTGGGAACGAACCTCGATCATCAGGGTATGAAACTCATCAAGGGTCAGGCCAGTCGATAATGCGACCTGAGCCATTGTTTCACCGGCGTCCAGACGGGCTTCCAGGTCGGCAGCAGGAATGCTCAGTGCTTCAGAATATGCTGAGATCATATAATCATGAAGGATGCCTGTATCTGCAGCCATGGTGCCAGCGCCCATTCCACCGCGAGACTCGCGTCCGCCCATGTAACCAGAACCAGTGCCGGCTGTTTGGTTGGGAGATTGAGCGTAAGCAACGCCGACGCTTCCCAAGGTCACTACTACAACCGCTAAAATTACAACTGCTAATACGTACTTGTTCATTTTGTTTCTCCTAAATGTTTTAGATTATGTAAGTTGTTTCTTACTTTGATCATGATAACAAATCGATTTGAAGAAGTTGTGAATTAGATTCGAATACCTTGTGAATGTTTTACAGGTGTTATTTGATTTTGTCCACTTCATTTTGGAGTGCAGTTTTAATGGGAGAAAACTCTGTACCTTTTTGTGTAAGATAATCCTTGATCACAGTAGCTGGAGTGGGTAGGTCACCCCCGATGATCTGCTGAATGACTTCTACTGGGACTCCCCAATCAAGCAAATCCTGGAAAGTGGTCTTCCCAGTAATTTTTTTATCAGGAAGTTCATGCTGAGTGGGTAGGGGAGTTGCCAGGGTCTCAGTTGGCGTCACAGTCGGTGGTGTTGTCACTTGTGCGGTAGGCATAGGTGTGACCTGTGAAGGAGTATTCTCAGGAAGGGTCAGTAGCCAGGTGCGTAGATTGGTTACCGAGAACTCCTCGCTTTCCAGGTCTTTGATGGCAGTCAAAGCTGGTGTATCAGCTGGCAGGTTGAATTGCGCCAGAAGCTCAGCCAGGGGGACATTATAAATCGTTGAGATTTGTTCCAGGGTCATCCAGCCTTTGATCGTGTTCACATCCTCTGCAGAAGGTTGCACATCCTGGCCGTCTTTTATTTTTCCAGAAACAGACCAGATGCCTGCAGCCTGAAAGCCCAGGATTGTGCCGAGAAAGACCGTTAATACAAGGATACCAAAAAGAATGGGTGGGATACGCATATATATACTCCTACTTCTGTCCAATTAAAGGGATACCAATTTTGACTTCCAATGCGCCGACCCGTGGACAAGCACCAACGCATTCCAGGCAACCGATACAATCAACGCTGGTTATGGTGGTTGCTTTGTGCACCGGCAAACCCATCGAACAAGATGTCGTACAAACCTTACACACCGTGCAGGCTTCGGATTCACGCTTCAGGTACATTGGGCTTAGCTTGCCCAGTAACCCACTTGCAGCCCCCAAAGGGCAGGCATAACGACACCAGGGACGTTCAATAAAGATAGATGAAACTAAAGTTATCCCCAAGATAACAAGCCCAGGTGTGAAACTAAATTCAGCAATGTTGATCAATGCAGACCATGGATCGTAATCGCGGAAGACCATCACGCCGTATATTGCTGCACCGATGACAGCCCAGGCAAGTACAAAATATTTGATTAACCTCAGGTAACGGTCCAGAAATGCCAGACGGGCACCACGAACTTTGATGGTTTTCATCGCCTTGCGCAGGATCGGAATTCGCTTACGCAAAAAAGCACTGAAGTTGCTGACCAGGTCTTGAATGAAACCCAGGGGACAAATCCAACCACAGAAGGCTGAGCGGAACAACAATGCGGTGACTAAAACCGCAATCAATAGGACTACATTGGATAGGTGGGTGTGTGAGACGAAATTACCGCCATTGGTGATGAATTTATACAATGTTTCCAACCCGCCAAAGGGGCAGTACGCTTCAGGTGATGCAACTACATTCGTGCTACTTTCACCTACCAAAGTATGCTGTATCATGAGGTCCAAGATGAATAGGGCGAAGACCAATTGGCTTATTCGGCGAAACGTTTGATGGGTTAGAAAAGATTTCCAGCCTCGCAGGCGTGGTTTGACAAGACTGGATTTCACCGGTATTGAGTCAGATGTCATAAGATTAATGCTCCAGGATTTAGAATAGCGGGATTATAAAGAATACATGCAGAAATCTTATGTAGTTCCTATGAATATTTTGTGAATTTATTCGTCATCCATATTTAATTGTTGAATCAGGGAGGGTGTATTGCCTGCCTGGGGGTGAGATCGAATTTACTCAATCGATAAGTATAAAAACCTCACAGGATATTACCCTGTGAGGCGGATGTCTGTGAAAAGGGATTACCTTATAAAGCTTCAACAGCCCTCTGGATTCGATCAATTGCCAATTCAATATTCTCGATCGACGTGGAATAAACCAGGCGTAAGTAGCCCTCACCGAACTTCCCAAAAGCAGAGCCAGGCAGGACAGCCACCCCGGCATGGTCTAGAAGAAAGTCGGCTAATTCGGTGGATTTGAGGCCAAACGATTTGAAGTTGGGGAATACATAAAAAGCACCCTGGGGACGTTGGCAGGTCACCCGTGCGATGGCATTTAATCCTTCCACGATGACATCCCGCCGTCGTTGATATTCTTCCACCACCCGGCCCACCTGTTCCTGGGGTCCAGTGAGCGCTTCGATGCCGGCAACCTGGACAAACTGCGCAGTGCATCCCACCGAGTGGGTGAGCAACAATTGCACCTTATTGGCCAGCTCTTTGGGCATAATGCCAAATCCCAGCCGCCAGCCTGTCATGGCATAGGTCTTGGAGAACCCATCCACGATGATCGTGCGCTCCTGCATGCCTGGCACTGCAGCGATCGATGGAATGCTGGCGTTGTCATAGGCGATGCGTCCATATATTTCATCGGACATTACCCAACAGTGGTGCTGAATGGCCTTCCCGGCGATCAGCTCAAGATCCTCCTGAGGGATTACCCCACCGGTAGGGTTGCCAGGGGAGTTGAGAATGATCAGCCTGGTATGGTCATTGACCAGGAGCTGAAACGCTTCCAGATCGAAGGAGAAGTTGTTTTCTTCCAGGAGGGGCACAGGCACAGGGATTCCGCCTGCCACACGAATCATGGCTTCATAGGTTGGGAACCCCGGGTTGGGGAAGATTACCTCATCACCGGGCTCAACCAATGCCAGTGTGGGAAAGAATAGATTGGGTTTGGCACCCGGGCTGACAACCACCTGGTCGGGGTGAATTTCCAGTCTTCGCCGTTTGCCGGCATCATTCGCAATCACCTCGCGCAGTGATTTTATCCCGATGGGAGGTGTATAGCGCGTCTGCCCCTGTGTAATCGCATTGATCCCAGCCTGTTTAATGTTTTCAAATGTATCAAAATCAGGCTGGCCGATTTCAAGATGGATGATTTCACGCCCACTCGCTTCAAGCGCCTGGGCGCGTGCCATCACCTGGTAGGCTCCTTCGGGTTCTAGGTGGTCGATCCTGCTGGCAACCCTCATAGCATACCCATCAGCTCATCGTATTCTTCGTCCTTCATGGTGAACCAATGTTCTGGCTGGGGGAAAGTCTGATCGGAGACTTCAGTGACATATTGCTTGAGACCATTCAGGATCACCTCGCCTGCATTTCCGAAGACCTTGGCCATGCGTGGTTTAAAGCGCGGGTAGAGACCGAACATATCATGGTAGATCAATAGCTGCCCATGGGCATTTGGACCAGATCCCAGGCTCATGATGATGCAGTTTTCAGCACGCTCGGTGATGATCTTGCAGATACGGTCGGGGACCATTTCCAGAAGGATGGCAAAAGCTCCAGCCTGCTCCAGCGCCTTGGCAGAATCAATGATCTTTTTGGCAGATTTGGCAGCCCGCCCCTGCACTTTATGACCTCCCAGGGCAGATGCGCTCTGCGGGGTTAACCCCAGGTGGCCTATGGCAGGGATCCCGGAATTCACAATCCCACGGATTCGGTCAGCCATTTCCACCCCGCCTTCCAGCTTGATCGAATCGCAGCCGGCTTCAGCCATGAAGCGCCCGGCATTGCGGATGGCAGTCTCCACGCTGGGTTGATAGCTCATGTAGGGCATGTCTCCGACAATATGGCAATTGGGTGTGCCCCGCCTCACGGCTGAAGCATGGCGGATCATGTCATCCATGGTGGCTGGCAAAGTGGTCTCAAAACCCAGCATGGTCATCGCCAGGCTGTCTCCAACCAGGAGCATATCAAGGCCAGCCTGCTCCATCAAATAACCTGTGGGGTAGTCGTAACAGGTGAGCCAGGTGATCGGTTCATGATTGTGAACCTTATCGAACAAGTATGGCAAGCTAACTTTTTTACGTTCTGTCATTGAATCCTCCATATTTATATTTAAATAACTATCCGAAACGATGTGTGTGATACGTGACTGATTTATATGTGTATATTCTATCGCAAGTGTGGGAACCGGATGCTCTATCTCTACCTTAACGCACACTATTGAGAATTTCGCATCATTATTTGTATACTTGTTTGATACAATAGCTTTTTTGTAACCGACTTCGGAGAGAACACATGCACACTGAAACGATCGCGCAATGGCAGCATACCCATGTCTTTGGACAGGACCAGATCCGGTCCGGAGAGCGGCGCACCCTATTTGTCATCATCATGACGGGGTTAATGATGGTGGGTGAAATCGCTGCAGGGATCATTTTTGGTTCGATGGCACTTACTGCGGACGGCATCCATATGGGTTCCCACATGGTTGGGCTTGGAGTCACATTCTTCGCCTATATCTATGCCCGTAAGCATGCTTATGATCCGCGTTTTAGTTTTGGCACAGGGAAGGTGAATGCCCTGGCAGGATATTCGAGTGCCATGATCCTTATTTTTATTGCCCTATTCATGGCCTATGAGAGTATCATACGCATCATCAATCCAGTTGATATTTTCTATAACCAGGCAATCGCGGTTGCAGTGATCGGCTTGATCGTGAATGGCGTCAGCATGGTGATCCTGGGCGAGAAGGATCATACCCATGCCCATGGTGACCATGCTCACGAGGCAGATGAACATGCAGACCAGGATCATACTCATGAACATGATGACCAGCACCCCGACGATCAGTTATACACCATAGACGACCACCACCTCGATGGTGATTGTGATGCTAAAGAAGACCTTCATCATGACGATCATGATCACGAGGCTGATGAAATATCACACAGCATTCATTCTCATGCCCATGTTGGTACTGGTGAAGACCACAATTTAAAGGCCGCATATTTACATGTATTAACTGATGCAATGACCTCAGTGCTGGCGATCATTGCCCTGCTGGCAGCCAAATATTTCAACCTGGTATGGATGGACCCCTTGATGGGCATCGTGGGCGCAATTCTGGTGATCCGCTGGTCGATCGGGTTGCTACAAGGAACTACCAAAGTGTTACTGGACCACCAAACCCCTGAAAATATGCAAAAAAGGATTACCGGAATTTTGGAGAGTTATAAAGACACCAGGGTGACTGACCTTCATATCTGGTCCATCGGGCCAGGCATATACTCATCAGAAGTTTCTCTGGTAACCAGACATCCTGAACCACCGAATAAATACAAAACCTTGATCCCACAAGACACTGGGGTAGTGCATGCAACAGTTGAGGTTCACTATTGCCCGGATTAATTCACTTATCAGCTCCATTGAAAAATTAGACAGGAGTTAATTGGGTGTTCACCAGATGAAATTGTTATGGTGAACACCCTTTTTTTCCTGACGAAATGTTTACATCAACGATTGTTGGAGGAACAAAATGATTACCACTCACCCTCTTGTTTTACAATTGAGGTTCACGCGTAACGAATTCATACGGGCTCTCAAAGGATTATCGGAGGAGGATGCAACAAAGCGCCTGCTGCCGATGAATTGCATCAGCTGGAATTTGGGTCACCTGGCATGGCAGGAACAGAAATATAACCTTTATTACGGGATGGGACAAATACCGTACCCGGAGGTTGATAAATTGTTTGGGTATGGCTGCCCGGCAAGCACCCCGTCACTGCGTGAGATGCTCAAAACCTGGAGGAGCATCACCCAGGACACCGACCCATGGCTAGACACCCTGACCAGTGCACAGCTTGAGGACTTGGTGGTGAAAAAAGACGGCACAAAACTGCAACGCACATACGGTTCTTTACTGCAGCGAATGATCTACCATTACTGGTACCATAACGGAGAAAACCTGGCCATCCGTCAGATGCTTGGACACACTGAACTACCGCAATTCGTCGGCAATATCGATCGCCAGGCACCGTATGTTCCCGACTGATTCACACATTATTTCCAATATGCCAATATTACGATAAAAGAATTTTGGCCGTTGAATAAAACGATCGGTCGTTATCTATATAGATAACGACCGTTGCGTTTAATACAATTATTTTACTTTTAGAATAACCTTATTTACTTCCTACATACAATCCTCATCGGCGTGGCGTTGTGGCAAATGCAATATTTGAATAGCCTGAGTTACCACTCGCATTGTATGCATAAATGCGATAGCGGTAGGTGGTATTGGCGTTCAGCTTCGTGTTGGCGTAAGAGGTAACGTTCGCACCCACCGTGGCGATCAATGAAAAGTTGGTGCAGGTTGAACCCTTGCAGCGTTCAATTCGAAATCCGGTTTCATTAACTGAATTATCAGTCCAGGTCAAATTAATCTGACTTTTTGAGACAGCCGTTGCAACCAGGTTGGATGGAGCGGCAGGAACGGCAGGCGCTGCCTGGGTTACTGCAGTTGCTGTGTTGGAATAATCTGAGTCACCGGCAGCATTGTAGGCTCGAACCCTATAGCTGTAGCTGGTGGAGGCAGTTAGCCCGGTGTTTGAATAGCTGGTGACATTGGCACCAACCGTGGCGATTTGGATAAATTCGGTGCAACCCACGCCAGTGCAGCGTTCGATCTTGAAACCTTGCTCGTTATCAGCATCTGTCCATGTCAGGTTGATCTGGCTGCTGGAAACAGCTGTGGCTACCAGGTTGGATGGAGCTACAGGAACGGCTGGTGCTGCCTGGGTTAGTGCAGTTGCTGTGTTGGAATAATCTGAGTCACCGGATGCATTATAGGCTCGAACCCTATAGCTGTAGCTGGTGGAGGCAGATAGCCCGGTGTTCGAATAGCTGGTGACATTGGCACCAACCGTGGTGATTTGGGTAAAATCGGTGCAACCCAAGCCAGTGCAGCGTTCGATCTTGAAACCTTGCTCGTTATCAGAATCTGTCCATGTCAGGTTGATCTGGCTGCTGGAAATGGCAGTGGCAGAAAGACCAGTTGGTGCTTGTGGTGGTGTAATGCTGCAGTAAGTTCCTTCTTTGCCGATGACCCGGTATGGGCAGTCAGCTTGTTGGATGATATAGCGTACCGAGGCTTCGTTGACACTGGTTAGCGCTGGAATCTCGGACCCAGGTGGATAAAACGTGTTACTTCCCATTTCGAAGGTATACATGAATATCTTATGAGTCCCGTATGCCCAATCATCCGTAGTCCCATCAGTAATATAGAGATCACTGGCTTGCTGAGCTGTGTATCCGTTCGATTGGGCCATCACCTGTCCCATCGCGACAAATACGTCATGATCATCCTGCGTCATGTCACTTGGGACATCGGTATAAGTGTATCCATACGGCCAAAGGACTAATTTGGCGTACGAGTGAAACGTGATCGCTGTTTTGATCTGCTGGATACCGTCCACGACACGGCTATTGATGAAGTCTCGAATGTGCTGTGTCTCGGGGGCAGAAAAAGCTGAAGGACCTCGGTAGGTATCGCTGGAAGGAAAACCACTCGATCCGCCACAGCAGCCCCATTTGTACCCATAATTGCGATTCAAATCAGTGCCAACATAGAGCGATCCAGGGTTGGGTTGGCGATTTTTGCGCCAAGAACGGTATGAACCGGTGGCAATGTCGTATTCACTGCCATCCGGATTGGTGCTATAGATGATATAGACCTCGCGCGAGTTCACCAGTTCTGTGATTTGTTGGTCAGAGCCATAGTTGTCAGCCAGTAAATGCAGGATGGAAAGCGTCATCTCAACAGTGATGTGCTCGCGAGCATGATGCTGACCAATGAACAAGACCTCGGGCTCAGTTTCGTCAGCTCCAACGTTGTCACTGATCTTGGTCGCCCACATTTCGCGACCCTCATACGATTGTCCAATGCTGAACGTGTAAAGAATATCAGGATGGGCAGCTGAAACCTGCTGGATTTCCGCTACCATTTCAGCGTAGTTATGGTAAGCAGCGTCTGCTGGTGGAAAATCCAATACCTCGGCAACCTGCTCAATAGGATACCCAAGCTTTGCAATTTGGTTCGCCTCTTGGGGAGTGGCGCGGATAACCACATAGTTCTCATGAATCTCAATAATATCAGCACCTGTTTGAGCGATTGACGTTCGATCTTCCTTGGTGGAAATATTGTCAACCCGATACGTATTCACATCGTTGGTTTCAGCAATGCCAAGTGCTGTAGTTGGTATTACAACCAAAATAAGGATAGTGATAAAGATACCTATAATGAAACTGTGAGAAATATTAATTTTCATGCTATCCTTCCTCTAGGTTTGTCTTCCTATATGTAGAATTCTTAAAAACAAGATGATACCGAAGAATCAGGTTTAACTTATGGCAGAAATGGACACATCGATATTCGTACGAAAATTTATGTATTATTTAACAACATATTTGGTTGATGGGTGCGCGTGTGGATACATCAGTGATACTTTAATAATATTTCGCTTGCCTTGGATCAAGAGATGAGGCACTTTTTGTTCCCTGTTCAAAAATTAACCTCATAAACAATCAACTTTAATAGTATAGCAAATATATAACCAAATAAGTTAGTGACATTAGTCACATATATATCAACTTACTATTTTTGTCCATTCTCGATGTTGGTGTGGCCAGTGTTTTAACGTCTCCGTATATGTGGATTTATAAAAAAGCTGAGCGTCTTATATCCTGCACAGCAAGAATTCAAATAACAAGCTTTACCCTCCCAGGTTCCCACCGACCAAATGTCCAATCCCGAAGGTGACCATGGCTGCAATCAGGCCAAACAAAACCTGGCGAGTGCCTGAATAAAGCACATTCCGGCCGGTGAACAGGGTAATACCGGCACCAATGATGAACAGCCCTACGGCGCTGAAGATCATGCTGACGATCACTGCAGTAGTACCACTCAGGAAGATGTATGGAAGTACCGGGATAATTGCCCCAATGGAAAACAGGAAGAAAGAAGTCAATGCAGCTTCCCAGGCTGAGCCACCCAGCTCAGACGGGTCGACGTTGAGCTCTTCACGTGACAAGGTTTCAAGGGCAGAATTCGGATCACTGATGATGTGCTGGGCCATCCGCTGTGCTTCGTCCTTTGGCAAGCCGCGCGCTTCGTATATTAATGCCAGCTCTTCAGCTTCTTCCTGCGGGGCGGCTGCCAATTCGGCCTTCTCAATCCCGATCTGGTGCTTGTAGAGCTCGCGTGAGCTCTGTACAGATAACCATTCGCCCAATGCCATTGAGATCGCTCCAGCCAATAGTCCCGCAAAACCGGTGACCAGGATGGCCGAGTTTGCAAGCGCTGCTCCCGCCACACCCATCACCAAGCTCAGATTGGACACCAAACCATCATTTGCCCCCAATACAGCCGCACGCAAGGCATTGCCTCCACCAGCACGATGCCTTCCCTCCAGCTGGGCTAACGCTCCACCTTCCATGCCACCCTTCATTGTCATTGCCACATGGCTCAGGAGGCGGTTGTGAGAGGCTTCGTCAGCACCCATCTCCGCACTACCTGGCGTTCGAGCATATTTACGGGTATCTTTACGTTCATTGCCGATCACAGTGGGCAAAACTGCTGCCACACCCAGGTGCCTGGCTGCCCAGGCCAGTGTGCGGCTACGCCAATTGGGTGAATAGCGTGGAATCGTCACCCCGTCGGCTGTGAGGCGTTCCACCCATGTAGCTGCATGCTTACGCTCGACATCCGCCATGCGCCGGTAGACTTCCGCCAACCGGGCATCTTTCTCTGCATGTGAAAGAGCATCATATAGATAAGCGCCATTGAGCTCGTCATTCAGGCTGTTAAGCGCAGTCGCTTGCATTGTTGCATCCATATATCCCTCCACATTTTCTAGTATCATTCACGATCTACGTAATCTTACCACTTTGTAATCTGAGATGATCATACCTGGAAGGGGGAAGGACTGTACCCAGGGCAAATAGTATATAATTCAAAGCATGTGGTTTGAAGTCCTGGATATTGTGTCTCCTTGCGTGAGGATCAAGCATTGATGACTGCCCCAACCCCAACAAAACGGAGCAGTTTTTTTACGAATGTGCTTAAGTTAGTCAGTGGCACTACGCTCGCACAGCTCATTACCATCCTCACTGCACCGATCATTTCCAGGCTTTTTTCTCCCGAGTTTTTTGGTATTCTCAATGTTTTTACCTCTCTCATAGCGATCATATCTATCATCATCTGCCTGCGTTATGAGTATGCGATCATGTTGCCAGAGGATGATGTGGATGCTGCCAACCTGTTCGTCCTTTGCCTGCTGATTGCATTCGGCATCAGTGCAATAACAGGTGTGCTGTTGATTTTTATCGGCCCGTACCTGGTCAGCCTGCTAAAGGCTCCCGACCTATCAACGTTTTTATGGTTGATACCGATAGGATTGCTCATCCATGGTTTCTTTGCAGCCCTGAACTATTGGAATTCGCGCACAAAGCATTTTGGTCGCCTTTCCATCGCCAGGGTATCGGCATCCATTACCACCAGTGCCGTACCCATCCTGCTGGCTTCCACTGGTCGCGCAAGCGCGGCAAGTCTGATTTTTTCATACCTGGCAGGAACTTTTGTTTTTGCTGGCGTGCTTGGAGTCCAGGTGCTTAAAGAGTACGGGGCGAAATTCATTGGATTTGTCCAGGGGTCGCGCATGCTTGCCAACCTTAAGCGATACAAAAAATTTCCCCTGGTTGATTCATGGAGTGCCTTTATCAATAACCTCTCCTGGCAGCTTCCATCACTGATGCTGCTTTATTATTTCTCCGAGACTGTAGTTGGGTATTATTCATTATCAAGCCGGATGATCCTCCTTCCCATGACACTGATCGGGACTTCCATTGCCCAGGTTTTTTACCAACACACGGCTGAGTTACGCACCAACCCGGAAAGCCTGTCCAGATCTGTTGAGCTTGTTTTCCGGCGCTTGGCTGCTTTTGGTCTATTTCCGGCTGTAGTTTTAGGTGTTGCCGGCCCTGAGCTCTTCTCCATTGTCTTCGGGGCAAATTGGTTGGAGGCTGGTCGCTTTGCACAAATTCTAAGCCCATGGATGTTCGTTTTATTTATTTCATCTCCACTTACATCCCTGTTTGCCACCTTCGAGAGACAGGAATCAGCGTTTATGGTTAATTTCATCATTTTAAGCTCCCGGATTGCTGCGCTGGTCTTTGGTGGTTTGACCAAAAATATATACGTCACCCTGGTCATTTGGAGTGTCAGTGGTGTGGTTGTTTATGGAGGGTTGGCTCTCTGGCTGCTCAAGCTCAGTCATGTGCCATGGGGGTCAGCTTTTCGTGCCATTTTCCAATATACCTTATATGCCATCCTACCTGCCCTGTTCCTGGTGGTGTTTACCCGCACTATCAGCCAATTTGCAATCCTATTTCTGATACTAACTGCATCTGTATCGCTGATATATTATGCCATTGTCATTACCAGGGATCATGACATGCGTGATTACCTGCTTGCTCAATTGCCTTCCAGGCAAATCCATTCGGGATGACTGATGTCTCACGAAGACCATCCATCTTACTTCGATAACCCTGAGGTGTGGAGCTCTGAAATTTGGCAGAAGCACGAAGCTGACTGTATGCGGGCAAAGCTGGCAGGAGAATGGTTGCCAGCTGAGGTCAAGTCCATTTTGGATGTTGGGTGCGGTAACGGGGTATTCACCAACATGATGGAACAGAATTGGTTTAAAGTTGGGTTGGACCAGAGCAGAGTTGCCTTAGTCAACGTTACTGCGCCACGGATGCAAGGTAGCGCGGCAGAGCTGCCATTTGTCGACAACACATTCGATGCCTCCCTCAGCATGGAGATGCTGGAGCATTTGCCGGTTTCTATCTATCAAACCTGCCTGAGTGAACTGGTGCGAGTAGCAAGCAGGTATGTATTAATCACTGTTCCGTATTGTGAAAAATTAAGTTATAACCAGGTGGTTTGCCCGGTTTGCCGGTGTTCTTTTCACCCATACCACCATCTCCGGCAATATCAGCGGGAAAATTTTGAGACAATCTTTGGTTCACATGCCCGGTTGATGCGGCTGGAAGCAGTGATCCCAACCCAGCAAAGGGTCTTTCCGGCATTCTGGAATTTGGTCAGGATCTTTATGCATCGCCAGGGGAGGAATTTCCCGGCGAACGCTTTATGCCCACAATGCGGGTACAAATTAATAAAAGGCAACATTCCTGATGAACATGCGGTCAAGCCCAGTCACGTCAGGCAGACGTTTAGTCGATTTTGGCCTTTACAATCAACATTTACCTGGTGGATGGCTTTATATTCAAAGGTAATTTAAGGTTTATACAGGCATGCCAACCGTCCTCGCCATTGCATATTTCTTTCCACCCATGGGGGGTGCTGGCGTACAACGAACGCTCAAATTCATCAAGTATCTGCCTGAGTTCAACTGGCGGGTGCATGTCCTGACCGTCCGTGTGGGTGGGAGTCTTCAGGATCCAAGCCTGGCGTTCGAATTATCTGACGATCTGCCCATTACCCGTACGACCAGTATGCAACTGCCGCAACATCTCCCCTGGCGGTTAAAAAAATTCATCAATCGTTGGTTTCTGATCGTTGATGAACAGATAGGCTGGCTGCCCTTTGCGACAACTGCCGGGAAAAAACTGATCAAAGAAAATGCGATCCAGGCGATATATTCAACCTCTGCACCCTATACTGCCCATCTGGTTGCACGCCAGTTGCACAGACAATTCAAATTGCCCTGGGTGGCAGATTTTAGGGATCCCTGGTTGGAAAATCAGCTCATTAAATTCCCAACCGCTATTCACCGTAATATAAATGAAGGTTTGGAAAAGAGTGTCTTCAACGAAGCTGACCGGGTGATATTGAACACAAACACCTCCTGTGATCGCTATCGGAGAAAATATCACTCCCTTCCGGCCAATAGGATGATAAGCATTCCCAATGGTTACGATGAAGCTGATCTGCCAATAATAAGCCAGCCTATAAGGGCGGATTCCATCTTTACTGTTGTCCATATCGGCTCGCTTTACCAAAAAACACGTTCAAGTGAATTCTTCCTTGAGGCACTTGGCAAGGCTATTCAGGATAATAAAATCCCTGCTGATAAGATAAGAATCCGTTTCATCGGCAATATTGACAAAGAAACACGAGGTTTGGTCAGGCAGTTCAATCTAGATGACAATATTGAAATCCTGGGTTATTTACCACATCGTCAAGCATTGGAAGAAATGTATACTGCTGACCTGCTGCTATTAATCCCGTCCTATGGAAGCGGGTCCGAGCTTTTTGTACCTGCGAAGCTATATGAATACCTGCCGAGCAGGAAACCCATCCTGTGCCTGGCAGAACCAGGTGCATGTGCAGACCTGATCCTCAGAGCCGGTTCTGGTTATATTGTCTCTCCCACGGATCCCTTGAAAATTGCGGAAAAGCTGGTTGAAATGTACCGGCGATGGGCAAGAGGGGAGCTTGTCATCGATCCGAATATGGATTTGATCTCAACATTTGAGCGTCGCAAGTTAACCAGCCAGCTGGCCAACCTGCTCACAGAGGTTTGTGCATGATCGATCCTATTAATGAAAATGCGCAAGGCTCTTCCGCCCACAAGAAGTTGCGGTTGTGCTATATCTCCAATCCGAATATGATTCACACCCGGCGCTGGGTGACCTGGTTTGCCAGGCGTGGGCATGACGTTTGCCTGCTGGCTGATGTTCCTCTCAAGGAGGATTGGTCGGAAGTGCCGGTTATTGACCTGTCAAAATTCTTTTATGCTCGCTACCTCCGCTTCCCAATCTGGACTATGTGGCTGAAGCGCTATTTACGCCAATGGGGACCAGATATCTTACATGCCCACCGGATCAATTCGGCTGGATGGTTGGCGGCTGCCAGCGGCTTCCACCCTTATGTGATCACACCCTGGGGAACGGATATATTTGTTCAACCTCAACAATCTTGGATGGCGCGGCTCCTCGCCCGGTATACCTTGAGTCATGCCGACCTGGTTACCTGTCTCTCACATGCCATGGAAGTACAAGTGGCACAGCTCGGTGCACTAGCCAGCGCTTTGCATATCGTCCAGTTTGGTGTCGAAATGGATATTTTCAAGCCGGGATCAGCCACTGCGTCAACAAGCATGGATCTACGCTCACGTTTCTCTTTGCCTGATAATGCCCGCATTGTACTAAGCCCGCGGGCGGTCACACCGATCTACAATTTGGATATCATCTTGCAATCCATCCCGCTTGTGCGGGAGCATTGTCCAGATGCCATCTTTATCTTCCTGAATTACAATACCGATCCGGACTATAAAAAGAAACTAGATGCGATGTCCATCAAGTTGGGCGTGGATGAATTTATTCGCTGGATGCCACCTGTGCGCAGCCGCGAAGCAATGGCTGAACTTTATCATCTGAGTGAGGTGGTAATTTCAGTGCCCAGTAGCGACGGTACCCCGGTCTCGGTGACAGAAGCCATGGCCTGTGCAAAGCCGGTCGTGGTTACGGATTTGCCCCCATTGCGCGAGTTCATCACCAGTGGTGAAAATGGTTTGCTAGTGCCTGTAGGCCAGGTGACTGCGTTGGCAGAAGCGATCATCCAGCTGCTGGCGCAACCCCAAAAAGCCATTGAATATGGTCAAAAGGCGCACCTGGTGGTGGCAGAGAGAGCTAACTTTCAGCTGGAAATGCAGCGCATGGAATCCTTATACTATGACCTGGCCGCTCGTCGCAGGACATGATTAATATGCCACACATCGTCATGCTACTTTCAAATGCCTTCCGACCGGACCCACGGGTACTCAAGGAGGCCGACAGCCTGGCTGAGGCGGGGTATACTGTTACGATTATTTGTTGGGATCGAGCCCTTGAATTTCCGATCGATGAGAAGCTGCCAAATGGTGTGCGTATTCTACGGATTCATAGCGTACGCAGTGTATATGGCGCCGGACCGAAGCAGATTATTTATACCCCGCGTTTTTGGTCGGCTGCCATTCGGAAAGCGCTCCCATTGAAGCCTGACCTGGTGCATTGCAATGACCTGGATACGCTTTATGCCGGAGTGAGGATAAAAAAGCACCTGGGATGTAAATTGCTTTTTGACGCCCATGAGGATTATCCCAGCCTGATGTCACTTTACCTGCCCAGGATCTTTGTGAATTTGCTGAATAGTTTCCAACGCCGGTTGTTGCGGCATGTAGATGCAGCCGTGGCAGCCAGCTCGGTCTTTGCCGATAAGCTTACAGCAACCGGCTTTTCTCCGGTTACATATATCCCCAATGTGCCAGAACTGGCTCCTTTTGAGGCGGTTACCCAAGATGAGGTAGTCCATGCCCGCCAGGAACTTGGCTTGGCTCCAGGGGAGTATGTGGTCAGTTATATCGGTGGCTTTACCCGCAACCGTCTCCTCCTGCCATTGATCGAGGCTATGCGCGAACTGCCCAACGTTAAGTTATTGCTCTGGGGTGATGGGCATCAACGCAGCCTTGTAGAAGAAGCCATACAGGGATTATCAAATGTCCGCTACCTCGGTTGGTTGCCAGCAGACAAGGTGCCACTCTACACCCGCCTCAGTGATGTGATCTATTACTGCCTGAAACCTGATTACCCGGGAGCGATCTATAATGCACCCAATACACTCTCCAACGCCATGGCAGCTGGTCGGCCTGTTATCGCTAATCATATTGGCGACTTGGGACGGATCATAAAAAAATCAAACTGCGGTTTACTACTGGATGAGGTCACCCCTACCTCGCTGCGGGAGGCCATTCTCAGGCTTGGCGATCCTGAGTTGCGACGAACATTAGGCGAGGCTGGTCACAAGGCAGCGCAGGCAGAATTCAACTGGCTGACAGTGGAGCAACGCTTACTGGACTGCTATCGCTCTGTGCTGGATCAGCCGTAATTCGAGGCATTCTGGTAGAGGGGGAGTATTTATGAAGCTTTTAATCCTTAGATTTTCTTTGGAAGCGGGAATTATCCCCTGGAATAATTATGGGAGTATACTTATAAACCGAATCTTGGAAAGCCGTAACCATGGCAACCACAATTTCTCCAAACAACAAATCTGGTCAAGGGGATAGGATAAATTTACCTGCCAGGATCACCAGGGCGGGTAGTAAACAGACCTATTACACGTTCCTCCTCCTGGCAGACCGGGATCGCCGCCAGGTTGGTTTCCGCGCATATGCATACTACCGTTGGCTGGATGACCAGCTCGACTGTGAATCGGGAACAAAAGAGGGTAAGGCTGCATTATTGAATCGGCAGCAGGAATTATTGGAAACCTGTTACCAGAGAAAGCCACACGACGAGGTCAGCCCGGAAGAACAGATTCTGGTGGACCTGGTGAATGGCGACATGGAAAAGCAAAGCGGCTTGCAAATCTACCTGCGTAACATGATGGCGGTGATGGCATTTGACGTGGAGCGCTATGGAAGAGTGATAACTGGTGAAGAGCTTGCCAATTATTCAGATTTGCTCTCTTCAGCGGTGACGGAGCTATTGTTTTACTTGATTGGCCACCGAGATGCCCCGACAAGCCTTGAAAACCGTTATCAGGCTGTGAAAGGGGCACACATTGTGCATATGTTGCGGGATATGATGGAGGATATTCCTGGCGGATACATCAATATACCTGGCAATACCATTCCAATGCAGCTGATATCACTTGAGCAACTACACAGCCAAGCCGTTCGCGAGTGGATTTTCGAGCGGGTGAAGCTTGCTCGTGATCACTTCCAGTCCGGCAGGCAGTACATTGCAAGGGTGAAGAACCTGCGCTGCCGCCTGGCAGGTTTTGCCTATCTTTCGCGCTTTGAGTATATGCTCAGCCTGATTGAAAGAGATGGATATTGTCTCCGATTTGAATACCCCGAACGGAAAAGGCTCAAGGCTGGCTTGTGGATGGGCTGGAGGACATTCATCTCGGTGTTGGGTGTATCCTGGATAAAATTGGACCCAGGTACGCAAAGGACACTTACTGATCATTGCGGGGAACAATGACAGCGAAGTCAATTGCCATCATTGGCGCAGGCGTGGGTGGGATAAGTGCAGCCATCCACCTAGCAAATCACGGCCTGCATGTTACCGTATTTGAAAAAAATCCTAACCCGGGTGGGCGATGTGATTGGATCGAACGTGAAGGCCACCACTTCGACACTGGTCCGACCTTGATGGTCATGCACCGCGCCTATGAATTTGAATTTGCATCCCTGGGCGGCAACATGAATGAATTACTCAACCTGCAGCAGGTTGACCCAACCTATCGACTGATATTTGATGATGGTAGCCAGCTGGCACTCACCGCAGACATGCAATCTATGCATGATCAGTTGGAAGCAATCGAACAGGGAGCTTACCAGGGCTTCTTGAATTATCACCAGGAAGGTCAACGGCATTACCAGGTGGGGATAGAAAAACTGGTGAACCGTGATTTCCGTCGCTTTACCGATTTTTTCAACCTGAGTAATATTCCACTTCTATACCAGGTAAAACCATTGGTGAAACACTATGCCAGTATGTCGAATTACTTCAAGTCGCAGCGATTAAAGGCTGCTTTCACCTTTCAGGATGTATATATGGGGTTGAGCCCCATTGAAGCACCAGCCACCTTTTCATTGATGCCTTACAGCGAGCTGGAGCACGGTGTGTGGTATCCGATGGGTGGAATGTATAGTGTTGTGGATGCGTTGATGAGCCTGGCGCGTGCAGCTGGAGTTGAATTTGCCTTCGACACCACCGTGGAGCAGATCATCGTAGATGGCAACGATTCGAAGGGGTTGGTCCTGGAGCACGACGAGCTATTCAAGGCAGATGTGATCCTGGCGAATGCTGATCTGCCTTATGTTTACCAAAGCCTACTGCCGAAAAACAGGTATGCAGACAAACTCCAACGCAAGCAGTATTCTTGTTCAGTGATCAGCTTCTTTTGGGGCGTGGATAAACCATATGAAATGTTGGGTCCGCACACCCTTTTTCTGGCGGATGATTATCAGGCGAATTTTGATGCCATTATTCGTGATCTTGACCTTCCTGCCAATCCAAGTCTCTATATCCATGCTCCCACCAGGCTTGATCCATCCATGGCTCCTCCCGGTGAAGAAACCCTGATAGCGGTTGTTCCT
The DNA here is from genome assembly GCA_963822175.1 of uncultured Chloroflexia bacterium. Classification (GTDB taxonomy): domain Bacteria; phylum Chloroflexota; class Anaerolineae; order Anaerolineales; family UBA4823; genus FEB-25. Next base: position 45,476 of record CAWGGJ010000013.1, read on the forward strand.
GTGGGTCACCTGTCGGAAAATGGAGAACAGGACTGGGACAGGTTGACTGACCTGGCGCGGGGGCATGTATTTCGCCGGTTGCGAACCCTTGGGGTCAATGATCTTGAAGCGCATCTTAAATTCGAGACATCTTTCACTCCTCTTTCCTGGAAGAAACGCTATAACCTGGTAAAAGGCGCTACCCATGGCTTATCACACAACCTGACCCAGCTGGCGTATCTACGCCCATCCAACCGGCATCCAAAGTATCATCACCTGTACTTCGTCGGTGCCAGCACCCATCCTGGCACAGGTCTTCCAACAGTGATGATCTCAGGGCGCCTTGTGGCCAAACGGATCATGGATGAGCTGATCGGCCTGGGGTAAACAACACGCAGTGATATCCAACAATTTCCAGTGGAACATCGGATAGAACCGTTTTTTGCTTCTTTCTCCGGATCGAACATCGATTTGTGATAATGAAGGTGACAAAATGCGGCACGAGTATCACCCTGGATCATCTGGATCACGTTGTTTTGTCCTCGATTGGTCTGTTGTGACCAGCTGTACGAAACACTCAAACCAGATAAAATCGATGCCAGGGAAAAGATATATTAATAAACCATTAATCTATTTTCTCTTGTCAAAAAATCAATAATATATTAATATATATACAATACATATACAAATCCTAGACATATATATTGGTCTCACATCACATTAGTCATAAAATAAAAAAAGGAGAAAAAATGGACGAAGAAAAGAAATATAAGGGATTAAAGCGTTTCAACCTGAGTATGGGTTTTTTACACCTGATCCAGGGCATTTTGATGATCGTATTGAGCAATGATACGGCATATCCGATTTACACCAACTTCCTGAAATTTGATGTCAACCAGATGACCCTGGTGCCGAATCCAACAATAGCAGCTGAGCTACCCTTTGGATATGCTGTTGCCGTTTTCCTGCTGCTATCGGCGATAGCACACTTTTTCCTAGCTACCATTGGTAACAAGCTTTATACAGCTAACTTGAAGAAGGGCATGAATCCGGTAAGGTTCTATGAATATGCACTTTCATCATCGGTGATGATCGTCTTGATAGGCATGCTGGTAGGTATCTACGACCTGGGTGCCATCATCCTTATCTTTGGAATCAATGCCATGATGAACCTGTTTGGGAACATGATGGAGTTCCATAATCAAAATACAGAAAAGACAAATTGGACTGCGTTCATTTATGGCTGTATCGCTGGTATCGTACCCTGGATCGTGATCGTAACCTATTTTGTGGGGTCAATCGCCGGGGAAGGTGGAGAGCCACCTGCGTTCGTCTATGCCATTATCCCGACCCTGTTCGTGTTCTTTAATATCTTTGCCGTGAATATGATCCTTCAATATAAAAAAGTTGGCAAATGGAAGGATTATCTCTTTGGTGAGCGTGTATACATTATTCTGAGCCTGACAGCAAAGACAGTCCTGGCATGGATCATTTTTGCAGGTACCCTGGCGCCGGTATAAATTTACCGAGTGCAAATCAACGCACCATTGGCAGTTTGTATAACGATACCGGTCCGTGGAGATAAATAATCACAATGGCAGATAATAAGCCCCTCTACAACCTCAAAGCGGTGATTAACGAAGTCGGCTTGACCCCGGCAACCTTACGGGCATGGGAACGGCGTTATGGTTTGCTGAAGCCTCACCGGTCACCAGGAGGGCATCGCCTATATTCCCGGCGGGATATTGATCTGCTTAAATGGCTGATTGATAGGCAACAAGAAGGATTGAGTATCAGCAGTGCAGTAGAAATGTGGAAAAGTCAACATGAAGGTTACGAGGATACCTCACTGCCAATCCAAACACCCGTGCCAGTTACAGGCACGGGTGAGACCATTTTGAATGGTTTAAGGGAACAATGGATAACAGCTTGCCTGGCTTTTAATGACCAGGCTGCAAACCGTACCCTTGACCAGGCATTCGCGGTTGCTGCTCCCGAAATGATCCTTGCTGAGGTTTTACAAAAGGGACTGGCACAGCTTGGAGAGCGCTGGTATGCTGGCTCTATCAGTGTTCAACAAGAACACTTTGCTTCTGCAATCGCCATTCGAAGGGTAAATACCCTTCTTGCTGCCACTGCATCACCAACCCGGCCAGGTCACATCCTGGCAGCATGTCCACCTGGCGAGGAACATGATTTTGTTCTGTTGACCACCGCATACCTTCTCCGTAGAGCCAGTTGGGATGTGGTTTATCTTGGTTCAAATGTTCCCCTTCTGGACCTGGATGCCACGATCCAATCCACCTCTCCGATCCTGATCCTCTCTTGTGCACAAACCCTCAAGACTGCGGCTTCTCTACGGTTGATGTCCGAATATATCCAATTGCAGGGTGTTCCTCTTGTATATGGTGGTGGAATCTTCAACCAGGTACCTGATGCCACACGATATATATCAGGTTATTATTTGGGATCATCTGTGGGTGGCGTTCTTGAAAGAATAGAACAGCTGGTAATTGCTCAGCCTCCAATGCCAATTGCCCAGTCTGTTTCTGCCCAATGTAAAGAAACAATGAACAGTCTCACTCAAAATGAAGCTGCAATTGTAGCGCATGTTTCCTCTGTTTTTCAACCAGAGCAGATCAAACCAGCTCAACTGGCTTATGCCATCACGCAGCTTAACCAATTCATTTCCTCCGCCCTGATCTTGGGAGATATCAATTTAATGGATCATTCGATAACCTGGCTGAATGGCTTGCTAAAATCCTATGGTCTCTCCTTAAGTTGGATCGGGCATTATTACACCACATATCGCCAGGCGATTGAGCTCTACCTTGGAGAGGCAGGCCAACCAATCCTGGAGAAGTTGGCGAAGTATTAAATGTCTGAATCGATGATTTGTTGGTCAATAATGTATACTGCAGGTTCATCATGAAAAAATCTCGTTTGCTCACTATTTTTCTGATCGTTTTTATTGATCTGCTGGGCTTTAGCCTGATCCTGCCCTTGTTGCCCTATTATGCTGAAACTTATGGGGCGACGCCGACGATAGTTGGCTTGTTGGTAGCATCCTATGCTGCAGCACAGCTGATTGGCGCACCCTTGCTTGGTCGATTGTCCGATCGCATTGGACGCCGACCTGTATTATTGATCAGTGTAATTGGAACCGGGATCGGTTTCCTGCTGCTCGGGTTTGCTGATCCGATCGGGAATCTCCTGGCCAGCTGGATCGCCCCTCAAGCCGTAAATGTATTTGTGATTGGAGTATTATTTTTCAGCCGCATTCTTGATGGGCTGACAGGGGGTAACATCACCGTTGCACAGGCGTATATCACGGATGTTACGGATGATCAAAACCGGGCTAAAGGCCTTGGATTGATCGGTGCGGCATTCGGATTGGGTTTCATCATTGGGCCAGCTGTAGGTGGTGCACTCAGCAAGTGGGGATACGGTTTGCCAGCGTTTGTAGCTGCATCTGTATCATTCATTAACGTGCTAATGATCATCTTCTTTCTACCCGAATCACTTCCTTTAGAGCGCCGAGGTGCTGCATCGGGGCAAAATCGTCCACCATTCACTTATAATGCGCTAAAAGAAGCACTCAGGCGCCCAAAAGTTGGTCCCTTGCTTCAGGTAAGGTTTTTCTTCGCCCTGGCGTTTGCTATGTTTCAGAGTATTTTTGCCCTGTATGCTCAATCCATCGGTCTTAGCTCGCAAACGACCGGTATTTTACTGGCATATGTTGGTGTCCTTGCTGTGGTGACTCAAGCTGGGTTGATCGGTTTTCTAACCCGTCGATTCCGTGAAAATACCTTAATGATCACAGGGCTTTGGGTCATGGCCGGGTCACTCCTTGCCTGGGCTTTTACCTCACAGCTATGGTTTCTCGTAGTGCTGATCCTTCCCTTGGCAATCGCTGGGGGAGTTTCGAATACCATCATTCAAAGTGCCACCACAAAAACTGTGTCTAGGCTGGAAGTGGGAGGCATTCTAGGAATTACTGCCTCTCTTGAAGCAGTAACACGTGTAATTGCACCCATTGCAGGTGGTTATTTACTGCAAAACCTGGGTACCTGGGCACCTGGTATTTTTAGTGTCCTCCTGATGGCATGGACGATTGTCATTGCCTATCGACGAATCATCCTGCCGGCCAATCGTGAGAATATGGTTGAAGAGGCAGCCTGATGAGTGTGGCAATTTGGTGGGTCCGCCGTGACCTGCGGTTAAGCGATAACCAGGCTTTACATGCCGCCCTGGCTCATTCAGAGGTGGTCCTCCCGGTTTTCATCCTTGACCCCACACTAGAATCGTCATCTTATACCAGCCAGGACCGGCTGGCATTCCTTTATGCTGGTCTACGCAGCCTTGATTCCCAACTGCGAATGCGCGGAAGCAACCTGCTCATACAGAAGGGTGATCCCCTGGAAGTGCTGCACAACCTGCGGGCGAATACTTCATCCCAGGCCATCTATGCAGAAGCGGATATTTCACCCTATGCCAGGAAGCGGGATGCGGAAGTGATGCGTGAGCTACCATTAAAACTGACACCTGGTGTCACTGTCCACCCGGTGGAAACCCTGCGTAAAGCCGATGGTGCTCCGTACACCGTGTTCACACCTTTCAGCCGCATGTGGCACAGCTTGCCTTTCCCAGGTGCACCACTCCCTGCACCCGAACGGCTATCTGCACCACCTCCACTTATCAGCCTAGGACTGCCTGATAATAAAGGATATTCATCCAATGATCAATTTCCTGCCGGTGAGGCTGAAGCGCAACACAGACTGGAGAAGTTCACGAGTTCTTATATTTATCGTTATGCAGAAGACCGTAACCGGATGGACCTTGATGGCACTTCAGGCCTGTCACCATACCTGCGCTTTGGGATGATATCCGCCAGGCAGGCAACCTGGGCAGTGCGTGAAGCAGAATCCCTCGCCGTAGATGGTCCAGCTCGACGCGGGGCAGAAGCCTGGCTGAACGAGCTGATCTGGCGTGAGTTTTATGCTGCCATTCTGTATCACTTCCCGTATGTACGTAAAACCGCTTTTCGGGCCGGGTTACGAAACATCCCCTGGCAGGATGATCAAGATGGATTTCGTGCCTGGGCTGAGGGACGCACCGGATATCCAGTGGTGGACGCAGCCATGCGCCAGATGAATTCCACTGGTTGGATGCACAACCGGGCGCGCATGATCACAGCATCATTCCTGGTGAAGGATCTGTTAATTGATTGGCGGTGGGGTGAGCGTTATTTTATGCAGCACTTGCTGGATGGGGACCCAGCAGCAAACAATGGCGGTTGGCAATGGTCAGCCGGCACTGGGACTGATGCTGCACCATATTTCAGGGTGTTTAACCCTGTGCTGCAAGGAAAGAAATTCGACCCAACAGGTGCCTACGTGCGGCGTTGGGTTCCGGAGCTGTCAGCGGTTCCTGAATCATACATCCACACCCCATGGGAGATGCCCGCCAGCATACAGGCTAAATTCGGCTGTGTGATCGGGAATAACTATCCTGCCCCAATCGTTGACCATGCCATAGCTAGGCAGCGTGTATTGGCAGCTTATCGCCCGGGAGAAAAATGAATAAACTGAATACTGCTTTTGATAAACAAAAATACCTGAACCTGGAAACCTTCCGGAAAAATGGCATGGGGGTAAAAACCCCTGTTTGGTTTGTTCAGGAAGGTGAGGTTCTGTATGTTCGCACGATTGCCGATTCTTACAAAGTGAAGCGCATCCGCAATAATCCGCAGGTGAATATTGCCCCATGCAAGATGGATGGTAAATTGTTGGGGGATTGGATCAAGGCTGAAGCTCGTGAAGTGTCGGGTGAGGAAATCGACCGCAAGGTAGACCGACTGCTGGATAAAAAGTACGGTTTGATGAAAAAGTTATTTACCATGGCCGGAGGAAGAGAAGGCCGAAAGAATACAAACTTAGAATTGAAAGTGAGAGAATAATATGAAAGATACATTACGACAAATTTCTGTAATTTTGACCATCATTGCCACCATCACCGTCAATGTACTTGCCAATGCTCTACCTATCAATGGGCAAAATACCGGGGCAATCTCAGATCGCTTCCAAGTATATTTTGTGCCTGCTGGATATGTGTTTTCCATCTGGGGCATCATCTATATCGGCCTGATAGCCTATGCCATCTTCCAGGCACTGCCTGCGCAACGTGAGAATCCACGCCTGCGATCAACCGGCTGGTGGGTCTCGCTCGGGGGGTTGGCGAACATAATATGGATCTTCCTGTGGCATTATGAACAATTCCCACTCACACTGATCGCCATGCTGGTTTTACTTGCTACACTTATCATCACCTATCTACGTCTGGGTATTGGCCGGAGCACGGTCTCCAAAGCGGAGACGTGGGCAGTGCGTGTGCCATTCAGCATCTACCTTGGGTGGATCACCGTGGCGACGGTAGCCAATCTCACCCAGGTCCTTTATTTCTTAAACTGGGATGCGTTTGGGATTTCTGCAGTGTATTGGATGTGGATCATCCTGGGAGCGGTGTTTGTGATCGCCGGGCTGATGAATTTTACTCGGCGGGATATTGCCTATTCGGCTGTCATCCTGTGGGCATTAGCTGGTATTGCGATAAAATTTGCCGAAGTCCCCCTGGTTGCCATTCCCACCTGGATCACATTTGGATTAGTTGCCATGACCCTGGTACTGGCGTATATCCTACCCAGCAGGGCTCCAACTCAAGTTTCAGCTTAGTAAAAAAAGGTAAATAATGGGCCGTATAAATAAAAGAAAAGGATTTTTAGTTCTGGTAGGTGGGTTATCGCTCCTGCTTTTCGGACCTTATCTGATCCCAGTGCCGCCCCTCACAGGCGTGTTACCCCCCGAGGAATTGGCAGATGAAGATTCTCAATTCATCGAGATCAATGGGCAGAAAGTCCATGTCAAGAAAATGGGGCAAGGAGAGCCGGTATTCCTGCTGCTGCATGGATTTGCCTCCAGCCTGTCTTCATGGAATGCAGTCATGGAGCCTCTCAGTAAACAGGGAACAGTGATCGCCTTCGACCGTACCGGATTTGGGCTCTCAGAGCGGCCAATCAACTGGCAGGGACAAAATCCCTACAGCGCCGAGACCCAGGTGGAGTTGGCAATTGGCCTGCTGGATCACTTTGGCGTGGAAAAAGCCATCCTGGTGGGAAATTCTGCCGGGGGCACCCTGGCGATGCAGACTGCATTGGCGTATCCTGAACGGGTGTCAGCGATGGTGTTGGTCGACCCAGCTGTATATAATGGGGGTGGTGCTCCGCAATGGGTGCAGCCGATCCTTGCTTCACCCCAAATGCGCCGCTTGGGGCCACTGATCAGCCGCCAAATCCTGAAACGTGGGCAGAATTTGATTAAACTGGCCTGGTACAACCCTGCCAAGCTATCACCAGAAACCCTGGATGAATACCAAAAACCTTTCCAGGTGGAGAATTGGGATAAGGGGCTGTGGGAATTTACCCTGGCAAGTCAACCCACTGGTCTCATTGATCGCCTGAACGAGCTCACGCTTCCAACTCTGGTGATTACCGGTGACCACGACCGGATTGTGCCTACCAAGGACAGCATTAAATTAGCCGGTGAGTTACCCAATGCCAGCCTGGAGGTGATTTCCGATGCTGGGCATGTTCCTCATGAGGAACAGCCACAGAGGTTTTTGGAAATTGTAACAAGCTATTTATCTACACTTCAATATTAGAGGAAAAGCGATGCCAAGAGTATCAATAAACTCCCCAGCTCCCGATTTTACGTTACAAAACTTTCGCGATGAAACCGTTCGCTTATCCGATTACCTGGGAAAATCGAATGTGCTTTTGGTGTTCAACCGTGGCTTCACCTGACCGTTTTGCAGGCAGCACATGGCGCAGTTGTGCCAGGATTATCAGGAATTTATCAAACGTGATACACAGGTGATCGTGGTTGGACCTGAAGAAGTCAAGGCTTTTGCAGCTTATTGGAAGAAAATGAAACTTCCGTTCATTGGTCTGCCCGATCCAAAAGCCAGTGTTCTCAAATTGTATGGGCAGGAGATTAACTTGTTCAAGCTTGGGCGCATGCCAGCCCAGGTGATCGTGGATAAAGCTGGTATTGCACGCTTTGTTCACTATGGGCATGATATGACCGATATACCCTCCAATACCGAGTTATTGGAATTGTTGGATAGCCTGGAACCGGTTCTTACCTAGGACAAAACCTCCTGGTATCGTCACCAGGAGGTTTTGTATTTACTCAGCATATTTACCGATCAACGGTTAACGTCGGTGATCGATCCTGCTTGATTGGCTTGAGATTTGTGAGGGGTGACGCTCGATCCAATCCGAATTGGTGTAATAATTCGCCGGGTGTCGTTCGATCCAATCTGAACCCTTAAATTTCAATTGCTGGGAAATGCTAAATGGATGATGGTCGAGGAAATCTGCAGCAGTATAGCTCAGTTTCTGGCTCACATCATACGGATGGTGATTGAGGAAATCTGCAGCAGTATAGCTCAATTTCTGGCTCACGTCATATGGATGGCGATTGAGGAAATCCGAGCTAATATCTGGACAGCTGCGGTTTAATCGACCGCGGGTAAAGCTGGTTGCTGTAATCAGATCTAACCTGGCTTACAGCATTCAAGCTGCTATTCCTGGAAGACGATGCGAATATGCTCGGGACGTAATTTACCCCAAGGAATATCAGTATCACTGCTATAACTCCGAAAGCTGCAATAAATTTGAGTAATGATTTGGTAGACATTTTAATCTCCTATCAAAATTAGTTTGTTAAGATCAAATTATCCTAAAGTACACAATAATAGACTAATAGGATAATATTTGTAGCAATTATAAATGATGATAATAGACAAATTATGATAGTTGGGTGAATGTTTATTTTATTGGTAGCTGCTAATTTCGGGTAAAAAGCAGGCTGAAATATTCGGAAATATGGAGCAATCACCGATAATTCGGAATAATCTGCATAATTCTACATTCAGGACACAATATTCATCTCAATATCAAGCAGTTCTTTATTTTGATTGAAATTGAGAGAGAAACAATCCCAGCCTACTTATTTGTAAAAAAACCAGCCATTTGAATAATGGCTGGCTTGATCAAGCTTGCCGATAACTATACGTTCATTTTACATGTGGTCCTGGTCCAGTAGGTTGGGTTAGATGGCAGGTAGTACACACACTTAAAGTTCCAGTCTGGTTTTGCAGCTCAATGAATTTAATGGCATCGTTGGGTTCCCTGCTGGTTGCTATGGCATGCGTACTATCATGGCAGGCCTCACAATACACGCCACCGTGGCCTTTTGAAAAACGGTACAGGGGTTGGTCCTGGTTATATTCATGGGTGTCAGTGGGCGTATGGCATTCATCACAGCGCGGTTCATTTAACCAGGGATCCGGATTTTGTTTGACCTGTTCCATCCCACCATGGCAGTCGATACAATCCATGTTTCTGCCTGGGTCAATTGGCGAGGGACACTTTAAGGACATTGCATCCCGCAGGCATTTTGTAGTTGGACCGGGATGGCAGGAATAGCAACCATCAAGGCTATCAGGAACAACTCCATTGTGTTGGTCGTGCATGGCATTCGATAGGCTGGGGACTCCGGCGACTCCAGGCATACCGAGAGCATTTGAACTGTGACACCTGGCACATAGCACTGGCCGGCTGTTGATCAGATTTGTGCCTTCTTCGGCATCGTGCAAGGCAAGGATATTCAGCTCAACACGGGGCTGGTCTCCTCCGGGCTCCTGACCAAACTCATGGCAGGTTTCGCAGTGCATTTCTGTAGAGACGGGTGCCACCACGGTAAGGGTTGCCAGGACCGAACCAGTGTCAATATCTTTTGCCGTCAACACAGCCAGCTGGTATGGATATCGTGTTGTGGGGCTACTGTCACTATATTCTGTAAGCGGGATGCCTTCTGCTACGAAATAATCCCCCTTGACATCCATGACATCAGCCATGCCTTTCCCTTTCAGTCCAACATTATCTGGGAGCTGAACATCAAACAGCTGGGGTGCATAGGTCCAAAAGTTCGTCTTATCGGATGAGGTGGTATTGTCGGGAAATGCATACTGAACCCGGATACCCTGTGTGACGATTTGAGGAGGGTTGCCGCGTTTGATCACCTGTGCCCACAACGTATTGTAGGGTGGAAGGACAGCCAGATCCTGGAAATCGTGGTTGTAACAATGCATACCCAGGTCATTCCAACCTAGTAATACATAATATCTGGGCGCCATTCTCTCAACCAGGGGCATGTAGCTTTGATTGAATACAGCTGCGTTACTCTTGATGTCTGTATACGTTGAGAGACCTAATACGATGACAAAAAGAAGCCCAACCCAAATTGCCTTATGAGAAATGACATGCTTTGTTTTGGCCAAGAATTGAAATTTATGCATATGTCCCTCCGATTTTAATTATGCGTTAATTTGTAATGATAATTCACTATATCATACGGGTGAAGGAAAATAAATTTGTCCTATATTATAATCGCATTAAGAGAAAATTAATTAATTCTCATATTATACAGCCTGGATGGGATAGATCTATCTCACCCAGGCTGAATATTAATCATGGATTTGCAACCGCCTGCACGTATGCACTATAAACAAAGTCTGAGCCACCTGCATTGGTGATGCGCCCGCTGAAGCGCCAGGCAGGTACCAACATACGGTAAGCCGGGTCAAGAGTGAAATCAAACGGCATGTTGCTTAGGTTTGGGGCAAGGTACACCAGCTCAACTTTATCAATGACAGCTTCTGCCATGCTGAGATCGGGGGGCATCTGACCTTCGTCGGAAGGATGTACTTGTAAAATGAACCAGTCCAGGGTGTTGTCAACCAATCCGCCTTGTGCATAGAGGGGAATATCCGCAGGCACATCCACCGGTAGGTCAGGAAGGATCAACTTCCTTCCATCACTCAGCTCAAGGAAATCACCTTCCGCAGTACGGCGAACAGTACCATCGAAATATCCGCTAAATTCATCGAAAGGTTCCCAACCTGCCAGCTGCAGCGTGCGGGTGTCATCCAGTTCTATCACTTCACCCCAGGCATGGATGTAACCCTGATTGGCCTGCAGGTATTGCAATAGATCTGAGACATCACCTTCAAGAACGAGATTGTTTAGCTGCACGTAGGGAGCTTTATCAGGTTCTGTAGCCAGCAGGACAGTGGGTGCCCCGAACAAGTCTGCGTGCTCTCCTGCAGGATAAATTCGTCCCCAATATTGCGGGTTGCCATCCTGAGTTAGATAGTACGAGATTGAAATCTGGTCGCTAGGCTGGCCAGCTTTGAGAAGCTCCCAGGCTTGTTCAGCGCTTATTACAGGGTATGCGCCAACTGACTGATAGTCATCCCGGCTGACCCATGCTGAACCTACCTGCCCTTGGGGATCGATCTTGACAGATGCAGAATGGTAGGTGACCGGTATATCGTTCAACAGACGGTAGAAATTCACCAGTCCGTAATTGTACTGGCTGAGATCAACTTCATGTGGGTAATCCAGGTAGCCACGTTCACTCAGATATTGGCTGGCTGACGTTACTGCCTGTTCCGCAGGTGGCAGCCCGGTTTGTGGGTACTGGTGACCCCCATAGGTGGGGAAAATGGACAGATCAGTATAAGACAGCTCACTGTTCCACATGGACAGATTTTGCATGCCATCCACAGCGATATAGCTGCGCTCGAACTGTTCGGAGGTGACTGAATCCATCCAGGCTGGCATATATAGTTGGGCATTTAGTCCCCATTCTGATGCGATCTGCCCAGCTTCTTCAAGGGTCAGAGGCGTGTTCTCCAGGCGGTAATAAGCGGTCACTTCTGATGGGCTGGAAGGTATCTCGGTAGCCAGACTGACGGGCACCCCTTCAGGCATGTTGCCCGTACCACTCCCTCCATACCCGGATCCGAGGGCGTCTACCAATGAAGGCAACGCAGGTGGCTGGTTAGGGATGGGTTGAGGGGTGAAGTTGATCGCCACAGGAGATTGCGAGGTGGGTGGCACCACGGTTGGAGTGAGGGGTGAGAAGGGAGTAGGTACCGTGGTATTGGTGGGTGGTGTCGCCAACACCAGCTGCGTTTGAGTGGGGGATGGGAAGAGTGAGGGAAGAGAGACCCACATAATGGCGAATAAGATGATGCCGACGAGGGCAAATGCAAGTAGGCGTTTCATGGTGGTTTTCCTTTCTGGAATAGAGAATGATTGCCACAACGCAGACAGCCTTCCTGGATAATCTGCCTGACCACCTGCCTGTGCTGTCTTGTGGAGCTGCAGCTCCAACCGGTCAGCAAATACGGGGTCAGGCTCTATGCTGTCAGCCAGCGTGAGCAGATTCCCAGCCAGACCTGATGGGAAGCCAGGTTCACCGGGTGCAGGTTCCACCCGATTTTCACGATCAGTCAGGTATGTAGTAAGCTCAACCAGCTCATCGGCAGTTGGATGGCTCGATTTTTTGTCCATCACGACACCTCCAGGTTTATGGCTAACCGTTCTTGCAGGTCGCAGATGCCACGGTGGACTAACATCTTCACCGCAGCTTCGCTCTTACCCACCACCTGTGCTGCCTCAGCCAGGCTTAACCCACCAAAGATGCACAATACCAGTGCCTCAGCCCGCTCAGGGCTGATGAGACGCAGCACCCTGACCACACGGGCGAGCTCCAGATGCTGCAATGCTGCTTCCTCAGGTAATGGGATGGGGCTTTTTAAATCCTCCACCTCTTCCAGGGGCAGCTCGGTGCGGCTGCGGCGGTAGTGGTCTACCAGTTTATGACTGGCAATGCCAAACAACCAGGAAGAAAAGTTACCCTGCCCGCGAAAGCTCCGGATGGATTCGAGGGCGGTGAGGAATGTCTGGGCAGTCAAGTCCTCTGCTTCCTGAACATGACCCGTACGCGCCAGGTGATAGCGGTAGATACCGGGCAGGTAGCGGTGGTACAGTTCTGTGAATGCCTCTGGGTCATTTACAGCGCGGCGCGCCAGTTCTATATCCCCAGTAATAGAACTACTGGCAGCATTACCGTTCGGATAAGAGCTGACCTGGGTCATGAACATGGACAGAGTGGTGAGTTTGAGCATTTGTAACCTTTGCAAAAAACGTAGCGTTGTGAATGCAATCATATGTCGTTGCACCTCTCGAAAAGGTAACAGGGAATTTGCCATAAGTTCATTTTAGATGAGAAAGGAAGGAAAGGAAAGCGAGGGAGATAGGCACATAGCTGATAGCTATTGGTATTAACCCAAGAATGGTTGAAGCCTTGAAATTTTTTTGGTGGGTAGAGCATGGTAAATTATGGATATAATACCTGTATTAACCCCAAGGAGAACAACGTTGGATATCAAGGATGATGCAGAAAAACCAAAAATGATTGAGGTTCGTTCCAATGGATCGTATCTCGTTAGTGGCAATATCCCGCTGGTGAGCAAGACCCAGGTCGTCTCTGAATATGGGGAGCCGCTGAGCTGGAAAAAAGACGGGGAGATTCCAACAGAAGAACCTTATTACCTGTGCCGCTGTGGCGCGTCCAAAAATAAACCATTTTGCGACAGGAGTCACCGGGCGATCAATTTTGACGGGACGGAGATGGCTCCCACAGATCATATTGCTGAACGCAGGGAGACATACCCGGGCAGTCACAACATCGTCATCCGGATCGATATGAATGTCTGCACGAGTTCAGGTTTCTGCGCCAACCAGTTCACCAGCATCGCCGAGATGGCGACCCATACCGACGATACACAGGTGCGCGCACTGGCGATCGCCATGGTGGAGCATTGTCCTTCCGGTGCACTGACTTATACCCTAAAAGAGGGAGATGCGGATATCGAGGTCGACCTGCCCCAGCAGATCGCCGTGACTACCGAGATCACGACACAGGGCGCGATCCTTGGTCCATTGTGGGTGATGGGCGGAATCCCGATCATCCGCTCAGATGGGCAACCGTTTGAGACCCGCAACCGGGTAACGCTGTGCAACTGCGGGCACTCACAAATGAAGCCATTGTGCGATGGCTCTCACAGGGACTACCCGACAAAAGTATAAACAAAGTGGTCTACACAAAAACCTGGTAAAAAAAGTAAACCCTCGGGCAACTCGCCCGAGGGTTTCGTATTTATATGAGGTTGGCCAAATCCTTGATCACCTGAGGTGTTTCCGGGTCGAAAGCAACGATATCCATCATGCCCGCAGCCTTCGGATCGGCAATGATGAAACCGTTGAAAGTCATAACGGTTACAACCAGGTTTTAGAACCTACAGTAGAAGGAAGATGCAGACTTTTTCTCCCATTGATTAAGCAAATTAACCAGCGTTTGCTATAGACTTGATAAAATCCAGCAGCTCCAGGCTTTCTTGCAACCAAACCATGGGATTCGTGGCAGTCTTTACATAGCGGATCACCCCATTGCGGTCAATCACCACGGATGCAGTGCGCTGGATAAATATCATTGCCTTCTCCAATCCATATAGGTGATATACGCTGCGCTCAGGGTCTGCCAAGACTGGGAAGGGCAAATGCAGGGAATCGACATAACGCCTGGCTTTCTCCAGTGAATCTCCCAGGATCAGCAATACCTCACAATTTGCATCCTGGAATTCTTTGAATGACCGTCCCAACTGGGCGGAATGGCTCCGGCACTGCATTCAATTAAATTCGCGCACAAAGAACAGGTAAACGTTTTTCTTTGAGTGGAAATCAGCTAATGTAACCTCAGTCCCATTGCTTGCAGGGAGGCTCAACTCGGGGGCTAGCGAACCGATAGTGATTTCAAGGTTATCTTTCATCATTCCTCCTGGGATTCTTGGTCTATGAGCTGTCCATATTTTTAAGCATACCCTTTAAATTAGTTCTTCCAACAAATTTACCGTATCCAATTGTTTCTTTGTCTAAAGGCTTATATTTGATTGGGCAATAAACAAGTTAATTGGATGATATGTTGTTTTTTCTTCGAAGACTTGTTGTTGCGCATGTGAAGAATATAAACCTTTTCTTGGGAGAAGCCATGTTAATATTTCTTTTCATTTGATTATACCCGTCCAAAGTAAGGCATTAAACCATACCCAAGATGGGTTTCTAAGTTACCAATTCGTGCTATGCTAATGAACAGGCAATATGTTTTTGGATATTAACGACTCTGAGTTAGATAGATTTAATTGCGTATTAATTACAGCTGAGAAGAAATCCGTACATATAGAGAAGACCACACATGCAGGGTAAATTATGAACATCTTTCGTAAACTCCGCTGGAAATTGACATTGAGTTATACCATCGTAACCATATGCACATTTCTGATGGTTATATTGATCCTGGTAGGCATTTTATTACCTCGAATATTTATACCTGCTAATGTATTAACTCCCGAAGGAATATTTCAAAGCATTCGCGAAAGCTCATATCCATTATGGCGCCATATTCTTTCACAATCACCTGTCGATACCTTATTAGTGAGGTATCTCTTGGAAGATATGAACGGGACAATTACCAGTGATGATATCCTTCGTATTGGTTCAATCCGATTATTTGTTAGGACAACAGCTTATATACGTGCTTTCATTATTGGGGCGGATGGAACATTGCTGGGAAAATCTGATCGCATTACTGTTCCAAATTTGATCGTCGGACAACCCTTCGATCCAAATATATATCAAGGTCTGGAAGGACCCCTGACTGCAGCCATGGCAGGCGATACGGACACAAAACATTTATTTTCTGTATTCGAGCCAAACAAACGCTTTTTATTGGCATTACCAATCTTTGATGAGGCAGATGATATGGAAAACAAGGTGGTGGGGGTTGTTGTGTTAATTCTTAAGTCAATCCCCACCCGGGAACTGATTCCTTTGCATATGCTTAATATTGCCGGGAGAAGCCTTTTAATCCTGCTAGTTGCCGCAGGGATAATGGGAGCAATATTTGGTACTTTTTTTGCAAATGGATTGTCAAAACGTTTCAAGAGATTATTTATTACCATTGATGCATGGAGTGAGGGTGATTTCTCAAAGTTCATTACAGATGATACAGGAGACGAGATTTCGCAATTTTCACAAAGACTAAATAGCATGGCGAAACAATTACAAGAGTTGCTGCACAGGCGGCAGGAAATGGCAGTTTCTGAAGAGCGCAACCGGTTGGCGCGTGACCTTCACGACAGTGCCAAGCAGCAGGCACTAGCGGCTTCCCTTCAGTTAGGTACTGCTCTGACTCTCTTCGAACAGGATTCAGAAGCTGCCAAGAAACACTTGTTGGAAGCTGATGCACTGGTTGATTCTGTCCGGAATGAGCTCACCAATTTGGTACTTGAATTGCGGCCTCAGACGATCGATGGGCAGGATTTTTCTGAATTATTGAGAGAGTACATATTTGACTGGTCTCAGAGAAGTGGGATTGAGACGAATGTGAATATTGAAGGTGACAAGGATACTCCACTTGAAACCAGGGAAGCCTTGTTCCGGATAATCCAGGAAGCTCTGGCAAATATTGCACGTCACAGCTCTGCCAGTGTTGTTGATGTATCACTTGATTATGAAGAAAATGTAGTTAAAATGATGATTACGGATAATGGACGTGGATTTGATGTACTCCAACAGCATCGGGGGCTTGGACTTGCCTCAATGCGAGAACGGACAGAAGTGTTGGGTGGCAGCTTTACAGTGGAAAGTGTCCCGAATCAGGGCACAAAAATCCTTGTAGCTTTAAATATCCCTTAGAAAGGTGTCGTCATGGCAGAACCAACGGAAGCAATTTCAGTGATGATCGTTGACGACCATGAAATGGTCCGACAAGGTGCCTCCAGTTATCTGGAAGCGCAACCTGATATCTCAGTAGTAGCTCAAGCTGGATCAGGAGAAGAAGCTGTTAAGCTAGCACAAGAATTCGTCCCCAACGTGGTGCTGATGGATCTTGTAATGCCAGGAATGGATGGCGTTGAGGCTACCCGGAAGGTAAAGAATGTGAGTCCACGCACACAAATCATCATCCTGACCTCTTTCCATCAGGACGAATATATCTTTCCCGCCCTTCAGGCGGGAGCAATCTCATATCTACTCAAAGATGTGAAAGCTTCCGAGCTTGTCGAAGCAATTCGTCGTGCTGCCCGGGGAGAAGCCACTCTCCACCCAAAGATCGCAGCACGGGTGATCAAGACATTCCGCAGCCTGGAACCAGAAGAAACTACTCCCTTCATAACATTGACCGAGCGCGAAATGGAAGTGCTTAAACTAATCGCCAAAGGTAACTCAAATGAAAGAATTGCCGAACAGCTGGTTATCAGCATGGGTACAGTCAAGGGTCATGTCAGTAATATTTTAAGCAAGTTGCACCTGGTTGATCGAACCCAGGCAGCTGCCTACGCATGGCAAGAAGGAATTGTTCGACGCGAGTAAAGTTAAATATAATTAGCACTACCTTTATGGGGTTGTCCGCCATACTTTTGAAGCCGACAACCCCATATTTATTTAATCCTGAAACATATCTGTAAGGGGGAAGTTAGTGTTGCTTTGGAGGGTGATAGGTTGCTCCAAAGAACTATATGTAAACACTTCCACAGTAAACCAAGAACACCCACACAGGCTCGTGTGCTCAACAGTGTTTTTCGCTATGATAAGAACAGAAAATTCAACCAACCCAAACACAATAATTGATAGATAAGAGGAAATAGGAGACGAAAAAATGAATACCAGGCAGATCTATAAAGATATCTCGAACAAGGTCAACCCAAGTGAATTTATAAAATCAAAAAGAAAGGAGGTTAGCATGTCTACTAAAAGTGCGTTGAGGATCGTATTATCGGCCAGTGTGTTAGTGGCGATCTTACTTGCTGTACAGGTGATAGTCAGTAAATCTGAAGCAAATTCAGCATCGCAGATCCATCCTGCAAACTACTATGTTGGCTCTGATTGGATTGAACGGCACCCCTCAGTCATCGACCCTGCAAATTACTATGCTGGTTCTGATTGGATTGAACGCCACCCAACAATAATCCGCCCGTCAAATTACTATGATCTTTCCGACTATTATGAACGGCATCCTCGGGATCCCTATGCTGGTTCAGATTATATTGAGCGCCATCCCATTCAGCCTGATAAGTAAGCCATTAGCCATGGTCATACCCACCCCACCTGCAGATGATGCATCTGCAGGTGTTTTTTATTCCACGTACATCTGGCTGGGTAGTTTACTTTTTAAGTATATAAATCCTGGCGTACGAAAATAGTATGTGGAGTATACATAGAAGAGGGGAGGGCAATGAGCCACCTCATTGTGATATGCACAACTTCCTTACACAATTATGATAGGTCGGCAAGCTTAAAATTCCTCCCGATTGAAACGCCATAAACCGATGAAAATAAAAAGGATGCTCTCAATCACAATGGCCGCCAGAGTAATCAGTTGACTGGTTTGCACAGGGATATTCATCATGAGTGAAAGCGCAAGTGATGGAGTGTTTCCTAGGGGAACGACCAGGCTCCAAGGCAACACATAGCCTAAAGCAGGGATAAAACCAATCAGGTTCTGCTGCATGAACAATATTCCCAGGGGAATTCCGATGACTGGACCACGACTGTCAAAAAAAGTACCCAACATCAGCGTTAGAGCAAGAAAGAAAAAGTGGCTGATGAAAATCACTCCCATAGACTCAAGGAACCCCAACGGGTTCAGGGAGGATTTGGTTGAGATTGTGATAATCGCATAGGCTAAAAGGCAGGGTACCACGATCATAGTTATAATTATTCCGGCACTGTTGGCAATGATTTTTGATACCACAAATGCCGGGCGTGTCAGTGGCTTGGAAAGCACCCAGGCAGCTGTGCCCTCCTTTTTTTCACCCACCAGGGCATCCTGCATGATGATAACCACCCCTACTGCAGGGAAGAGACCAGCAAATACTGCGAATAATAATAATAATTCCTCGGCAGGGGGAGTTTCAGAGCTGAATGCAATTGCAGCCAATATAAAACCAATAAGGCTTCCCCATATCAGGCATTGGACCCACCACATTTTTGTTTTAAACCAGCGGCCGAGGCCACTGCGCAACATGGTACCCAAGCCGCGGTTCCAGCCGCGCTCACTCACCAATTCAAAAGCTTCATTTCCCGACATCCTTACCTCCTTCGATCACCTGCATGAACACATCTTCAAGCTCATATTGTTTCCGGCGGAATTCATTCACCACCACGGGTTGGTTCACCAACAGCTTGAGCAGCTGGATCTCGGCTGCTTCAGGATCAGTTACACTGACCTGCCAGATGCTTTCTTCATTATGCTGACTGGATTTAATACCACTGATCCACGGTAATCCTTGGATAAGCTCGAGAGTTAATTCAACCTCCCCTTTTAGATGTATGATATAGATTACCCCCTCGCTACCCGCAAGAAGCTCTTCAATCGGTCCCTGAGCAACCAGCTTACCTTTATTCAGGATGACCACGGTATCACTGACACGCTGAACATCATCCAGGATATGGGTTGAATAGAAAATTGTGGCGTATTTACGCAGCCTGGACATCACCTCCAACACATCCCTCCTGCCGAGAGGATCCAAACTGGCTGCTGGTTCATCGAGAATAAGTAGGTCGGGATAGTTCACCTGAGCCTGGGCAATCCCCAGCCTCTGTCTTTCGCCACCTGAAAATGTCTTGATCGGGCGGTCTGCCTTATCAGCTAGGTCAACCAGGTCGAGCATCTCGTCCACCCGCTCATCAATAGCTTTCTTGGGTCCTTTAAAGAAGAATTCGGCGGTGAAATGGAGCGTTTGCCGGGCAGTCATATATTCATAGAAACGAGGTTCCTGGGGAAGGTAACCAATTCGGGCGCGAATGTCCACACTTTGTTTGACGCTATCCATTTGGAAAATCGTGGCTGTACCAGCAGTGGGATGGGTCAATCCGAGCATTAATTTAATCGTAGTCGTCTTACCCGCCCCGTTAGGTCCCAGGAAGCCAAAGATAGAGTTCTGATGCACTTTTATATCAAGAGAGTCGAGTGCATACACCTGCTTGTACTTTTTGCTTAGGCTATGTGTCTCGATGACATACGTACTGGTTAAGCTCATCTAACTCCTCCTTCATTACCTTACTGTTTTTACAATTTAGGTGGTCAGGATAGTTCAGTAAAAAACTTGTATGAATAAAGGAAATTTACCCGATCGTTTATTAGAAAAACGATAAAAGATATTGGGAAAATTATATATCAGAATTATCAAAGCCAAAGTATCGGAACTGGGTCGGTATAACCATGCTTCTCCACGGTAGACAGCTCTGCATTTGATGGCTGAGAACAGTTGGTTTTATCGGTGAAGGTTTAGAAGATTCCATAGATCTAGTATAAACAGTGCGAGTCAATAAATACCTTGTGGACAAAGTAAGTCTATAATATAATATTTATAGGAAATATCCAATATATATCAACACATCTCCTATCATTTTTTACTCACGCCAAATCTCTCATTTTTCAAAGCCAGATATGGGAATCATTACTCCGAAATACTATATACATGAAGGTTAAATAAATTAACACGATGAGCGCCCGGCATATTCGCCCTGTTGTTAAAAATTTCAACCAAAATTGAAAGGAGTTTTCTCATGAAGCGTTCCTTATCCCTTTCCACTTTACATGTTGCTTTTGAAGTTCTACTTGTCATTGTGCTTTTAATGGTGGCATTTCCAAATACCGTAACAACCCAGGCAACTACCTTAAAGGAACCAGAAGAACCGACCGCTTTTTATTGGTATGTGTGTAATGCACCTAACCACATTGGGCTTTTTACCAATCGGTTGCATATTTTTTGTAAATCCACCTCACCTGTGGCAGGAGCTCCAAGCCTAGATCCAGCAATTTTATGGTTCGCCTTTCCGACATCACCAGATTCAGCTGGTGCATCTCGCTTTATGAGTTTACTACAAACGAGTGTGATCACTTCTAAACCCATTTGGCTGAACCTTGACCCAAATGACACATCTGGAAGCGCTTTTGGTTGTGGCGGAGCAAACTGCAGGCGAATATATGGGATGGAGATGCGATGATTGAAAAAGGCATTCGATTCCATCGTTTCAGACTGCTCCTGGATTGCTTATTAGTGATCGCAGTATTATTGGCTATTGTTGCCAATTATCAGCCGGATCAAGCAATCGCTGCATCCCAAGTCCAACTGCAAGCAGTAATTACCGGGATCGCACCAGAATATCGACAAGAATATCAAGCTCCAATAACTTCTATCGAGACTGAAGTGATCCGTAATTCGGTTACCCTGGATATCAACACGCTTGCAGCCATGATTGCGGCAGAAAATGCTGCTCTGACTTTACCGCAATACATGACGGATTTACCAATCATCACGCGCTGATTGATAGAACCGGTATCAGTAGTATATTTTATTACCCGTAAATGAGGACTTTATATGCCTGATGTTATTGGGTAATCTTTATTGCGTCTTCAGATATCACTCAACCGGTTCCTTCAATACTGAAAAAATAGGTTCACCAGTGACACCCCGCACCAGGTATTAGTTGGACTGCAAGGATAGTTGCACTTCCTTGGGTTGAAAAGTAAAGCGGATTAATAATTATGCTAGAAGTCTGGAATTTGTAGAATCGTTGGAATGATGCTATGAGCACGGATCACAGAGGCTGACTTGTTTGGGATCAGGGATGGAGATTGTTTGCTTTGTTACACACTGATATAGGACTGACAATAGCGAATAATGAACACTGGTAAATTAGGCAGGGTTGTATAGAAATATTTATGACCTTTCTTATCGAGAAGTAAGGGGATGGTGAACCCGGGTGCAAGCGATCAGCAGGTAATATGGAACAGGCCAATTATCTGCCCCTTGGCTTTATTCCAGTATTTAATAGCCTCCGGCGTGGGAAACAGTTCGACCTGGCAATGCTTTTGGTTAAAGAACTCAGCTGCCTCATCTGAGAGGGTAACCAAGCCCGATTGCCCTGAGCCTATAATGATGGCATCAGTGCCCTCTTCATAAACATACTCCGCTTCTGCCAGTGAGATGGTGTGTGAGGTACCAAATACCTCTTTTGATAGCTTTTTCTTGCGTTTCTCAACCCTTTTATCCAGGCGGATGATGATATCGTGATCGTACTTCTCACCGTTGACGGTGATCGAGCCAAATTTGGTTTTGTCAATTTTAGGTATCATGACTCCCTCAATGAACCACAGTAGACCCAAAATTACGTTCTTTATAAGCATACAGGAAAATAACCTGGAAATCAAGCTCGTTCGCTATTCACTTGCAATGGAAATTTTCTCCGTTGCTTATGATATACTTTTATGGCAGAATTCTGCAAGCCCGACATAAATAGTGTATCCATAAGAGGAGAGATCAAATGAGGAAATTTTGGACTTTCATTTCATTGGTTGTGCTGGCGGCCATGGTTTTAGCAGCATGTGGACCAGCTGCCACACCAACCACTGCACCAGAAGTGCCACCAACCACGGTACCGAAGTGCCGCCAACCACAGTACCCGAAGTACCACCAACCACTGCCCCTGAACCGGTTACGCTGGTGGTTTGGGATCAATTCTATCGGGATGTTGAGACCAAGGTGATGGACACCTTGAACAGCGAGTTCGAGGCTGCCCACCCCGGCGTCAAGATCGAACGGGTTGTCAAGACAATGGATGACCTGAAGGCAACCCTAAAGCTGGCCCTCAGTGAAGCAGATGGTCCGGATGTTGCCCAGGTGAACCAGGGACGCCCCGACATGGGAGCCTTTGTTGAAGCCGGCCTGCTGCTGCCCCTGAATGATTATGCCGCGCAATACAACTGGGGTGAACGTTTCTCGTCATCAGTGAATAATCGCAACAGCTTCTCAGAAGATGGGAAAACATTTGGAAGCGGCAACCTGTATGGGGTAAGCCCTACCGCTGAAGTGGTGGGTGTTTATTACAATAAGACCATGTTTGAGCAAATATGGATGGGATATCCCCACCACCTTCGATGAATTCACCCAGCTGCTCGCAGATATTAAAGCTGCAGGCGAAACACCCATCGCTTTTGGGCTGTTGGATGGTTGGCCCGGGATTCACGAATTCAGCGCTGTAGCCGACACACTGGTTACCCCTGAATATCTGGACAACTTCGTTTATGGGGTCAACAACGCCAGCTTTGACATCCCAGAAAACCAGGAAGCTGCACAGATCATGCAGGAGTGGGTGGATGCTGGTTATTTCACCGATGGATTCATGGGCATTGGTTATGATGACGTGAACAAGCTCTTTAAATCTGGCCAGGGAGCCATGACCATCACCGGTTCATGGCTGGCACCAGAGCTTCTGACGGACACTGACCAGGAATTCGGTTTCTTCCTGATGCCGCAAAAGACTGCGGATGCTAAGCAAGTTGCTGTCGGTGGCGTCGGCATTCCTTTTGCCATTCGTAATAGCACTGCCAATCCCGACCTGGCAGCCGAATACCTGGATTGGATGATCAGCCCACGGGCTGCTCAATTATGGGTGGAAACCAGCTATGTTCCTGCTATGCCTCTACCCGGCTGATTTCACACTGGAAGAAGGCTCTCTCTTTACTGACACTGTGCAAGGCTTGGGAGCGCATCAACAAGGACAATGGTGTAGGCCATTATATTGACTGGGCAACACCGACGTTCTACGATACGATCGTTTCTCAGCTCCAGAAATTGTTTGCCAAGGAGATCGACCCGGCAACATTCACTGCTGAAGTAGAAAAAGACTACAGCGCATTCCTGGCAGGTCAGTAGTAAACCCCAAAATCATGCCATCAGAAGAAAAATTTCTGATGGCATGATATTTATATATTTATAAATCGCCGAACTCCATGGCCGGGGGAATCGAAGTATCTGGGCTGGCTCTACTTGTTGCCTGGATTGATCATCTATGTTTTGTTCATACTTTATCCAATCGTCGAGACATTTCGGCTTAGTTTTTACAAGTGGGATGGTTTCAGCACCAACCGCCTGTTCATTGGAATACAGAATTACATAGAGATCTTCCAGCGCGGGCAATTCTTGTCTGCCCTGGTCCACAACCTGATCTTTATCATTTTCTACTGCTTTATCCCCATCCTGGTCGGGTTGGTTTTGGCAAGCTTGTTAGGGCGGAGAATATTACCCGGGATGGCATTCTTCAGGGCGGGTTTATTTTTACCCCAGGTGTTGTCTATGGTGGTGGTAGGCGTTGTATGGCGCTGGATCTTTAATCCCGCTTTTGGACCGTTAAATATATTGCTGAAAACCATCGGATTGGGTGCCTGGGCATTGCCCTGGCTCGGAGATTCAACCTGGGCATTACCAGCGATAGGATTAATTGGAAGCTGGGTGCAGTACGGTTTCTGTATGGTGCTCTTTCTGGCAGGGATGCAGCGTATACCTGCAGAATATTATGAGGCAGCTGAGCTGGACGGGGCAAATGAGGTCCAGCAATTACTGTACGTTACCCTACCCGGCCTTCGGCCTGAGATGGGAGTAGCCCTGATCACCACCATCATTGCAGCATTAAGGGTCTTTGATCTCGTTTTTGTTACCACTCGAGGTGGACCTGGAGATGCTACCCTGGTGGCCTCATTCCTGGTCTACCGGTCTGCCTTTCAGCAGAATCGAATTGGCTACGCTGCAGCAGTTGCCACGATCATGACCTGTGTTATTCTCTTGATCTCATACATGATCACACGCTTCCAGTCCAAACCTGAGACATAATATGTTCCCAAAACAGCGACAAATGCGTTTGATCCCCAATTATGTGCTGCTTTCGATCTTTTTGCTGATCATTTTGCTTCCAATCGTTGGGATTGTCCTGAGTGCATTTAAAACAGATACGGAGATCATCAAGGGACCCTTCAGTCTGCCTGCCCATTTTCGTTTTGATAGTTTTGTGGATGCATGGACAACGGGTCACTTTAATATGTATTTCCGCAGCAGTGTGATCGTATCCACGGCTGTGGTAAGCGTTAGTGTCTTTCTATCCATATTGATCGGTTATGCTTTTGGGCTCTTACGTTTTCCGCTGCAAAAGTTCCTTTATTTTTTGATGTTGATCGGTTTTATGGTTCCATTCGAAGCGGTGGTCATTCCTCTCTATCATGCGTTGCATCGGTTTGGTTTAACGGATTCCTATTGGGCATTGATCCTGCCGCAGATCGCCCAGAGTATCAGCTTTGGTACTTTATGGATGACCAGCTCCTTCCAGAGTGCTCCACAGGAACTGGTTGATGCATCTGCACTGGATGGTTGCTCACGCTGGCAAAGCCTGTGGCAGGTTCTATTCCCACTGGTCAAACCAGCGGTGTTGACCCTGGTGGTATTATTTTTTATGTGGACGTGGAATGAATTTCTCCTGGCATTGGTCATGGTCCAGGACGAGACCTTGCGAACTCTGCCGGTAGGCCTGGCATTTTTCCAGGGACGTTATACCTCAAACATACCATTGATGGCGGCCGGATCGATCATCGTTGCCGGGCCGATAGTATTGGTGTATGTTCTCTTCCAGCGTTACTTCATCCAGGGTCTCCTTGGAGGGGCGGTGAAGGGATAAGGCGGTAAGTATGGACACAAAGCTGATTACAGAAGCACGCGAGCACGCCCTTGAAGTGCTCCGAAAATGCGCCAGCCCAACCGGTTTTCGCGCCTCGGGAAATGCAACCGGTTACCCGCAAGTTTGGGGGCGAGACAGTGTGATGATTTTCCTAGGGGCTGTTGCCAGCCAGGATGAAGAGCTGATCACGACAGGACGCCGCTCACTGGACGCACTCAGTGCTTTCCAATCTCCCCTTGGTCTCATTCCATTGAATGTACATCCAGAGACAGGTTATATAAGCTCAGAGAATGCTGGCGCATGCGATACCAACCTGTGGTATATCCTGGGTCGCTATCTGGATTTTAAATATACCCAAGATGATAAATCCCTGCGGGAAAGCTGGAGCAGCATTGAGCAAGCTATGCTTTGGCTCCAGTACCAGGATATGAACGAGTGTGGATTGCTTGAAATCCCCGAAGCCGGGAATTGGATGGACCTGTTGGATGTCCGCTACAACACGCTATATGATAATGTTCTTTATTATGCAGCCAGCCTGGCTTATGAAGAAATGAGCCGCCATGTGGCATCTGAAGCATTCTACAAGGGAAAGTGTATTTCTGCGGAATGCATCCATGAGCGCATCAATCTGCTCATGTGGATAGACCGTTGCTGGGTGGCTTCACACTTTGCAGAACACCTGGAAAAGTTAAAAGCCATTCGCCTGGAATGGTTCATGCTCTATCATAATATTGGTACCATATCCAGTCGTCCATACTATTTGCCGTGGGTGGCATTTCGTGAATATGGTGATTGGTGCGACGGGTTGGCAAACCTGCTGGCGATCCTGACTGGCATTGCCGATGGAAACCGGACCCACCATATCTTGCGTTATATGCTGCAGGTTGGCATGGCAGACCCGTATCCCACTAAGGCCATTCACCCGCCGATCTATCCCGGTGAACCTCATTGGCGTGAGTATTATCGCAGCCGCAACCTGAACCTGCCCCAGCAGTACCACAACGGAGGCATCTGGCCGATGATCGGGGGATTTCATGTTGCCGCTTTGGTACGTTTTGGCTGGCAGGCTGAAGCGGAACAACTCCTGGAATCCCTGGCAAAATGTGTAAAACAGGGTATTCAGGGCAGCTGGGGTTTTAATGAGTGGATGCATGGCAGTAGTGGAAGACCGATGGGTTATGAACAACAAGGATGGTCAGCTGCCTCGTACCTTGTGGCGGAATCTGCTGTACGAACTGGAAAAATTGTTCTATTCGACGACCTGCTGGCAGCCAAGCCTGCCTCGGCAGTGGCTGCTGAAGAAAATCAAATTTATGATATCAGTGGGGGAGGACCGGAGTAGGAGGCTTTATTATCAGGATGGCTTTCGTTATGCCTTGATTTGCGCGGTAATGAAAATTGTCCAGCCCTTATTCTCCTGAATCCTTCTCTTTTTCTGGTTGTTTATAAGAAATTCAAATTATGCCGGGATACTATCCCAGAAAGCTATTTTGTTTTCAGGTGAGGTAAGAATGAGCCTACAAACGATGATCGCCTGGATTGGACTACTATACATCGTAGTATTCAGTGGCATGTCGATCCTTCGACGGGAGAAAGTATCCATCCGTTTTGTGGTTGAGTCTATTTGTATTACCGCGATAACTTATGCCCTGGTAGCATACACCCCTTTGCAAATTCACTCAGCAATATTCCTTTTGTTTCTCTATGGATTTACTTTACGCGCACGCCTGTTGGTGGATCTGGCGAATTTCTTCGCCCGCAATGGTAAAAATAAACTCGCTGATAAGTTATATCAGCTTGCCTCCCATTTGTGGCCAGATAAGACCAGCAAGACGATCATCAATGTTAATCGGGCTATATTCCTCGTGCAGGATAACAGGCTTGATGAGTCAATTATTTTGTTCACTCAGCTGCTCGATCCGGAAGATAAAAAATATCTAAGCGCCCGGTTCGAAGCAGCAGTGCATTACAACCTGGGGGTTGCATATCTACGCAAGGATGATCATTCAGCGGCAGAAATTGAATTCAACACTGTCGTAGAAACATGGCCTAACTCCCCTTATGCTGAGCGCTCCCAGCAGGCGCTTGATCGTATGCATAGTAATGCAAAGTGGTCCATTGACAATTCATTAGCACGTAAATAACGCGATCGATAACGTTTTAGAATGTATTTCCCCAAATATCTTTTTACATAATATGGTTTAATTATTGTGGATACTGAAGGCCAGTACATGGACAGGCAGGTTGGAAAACCGCTTTGCAGCGAATAAACCGGGGAGGTGGTCTGTGAGTGTGGGGATGAATTTATCCATGCGAAAATATCAATCTGAGGATGATTTTTGGCGCATACGCAATTTTCTGCGTGATGTTTTTGTTCAAAACGATCGCCGCATGTTATGTTGGCCGGTTGCCCGGTGGGATTACTGGCGTTGGCATGGCATCCTGAATATCGGTGATGGTACCCTTGAGCGAGATGTTTATCTGTGGGAGACCCCAAAGGGGGAGATCGCAGCTGTATTGAATCGTGAAGGGGCTGGGCAGGCTTTCCTTCAGGTCCATCCCGTTTATAAAAATTATGAGCTGGAAGAACAAATGATTGCCCTGGCCGAAGAGCAGCTTAGAACGACGAGTCGGCGAGGGGGGTTGTTCCTGTGGGTATGGTCTGATGCGAAGGACAGCCAAAGGCAGGAGATCCTGGTAAAGCGTGGCTATTCTCACCGGGAGGACGCCGACGAACACCAGTGGCGGCGTGACCTGGTACAGCCCATCCCCGAGAGCCCAGTGAAGGAAGGATACCTGATTCGATCGCTTGGAGATGTCTCAGAGCAGCCCTCGCGAAGCTGGGCATCCTGGAAGGCATTTCACCCTGAGGAGCCGGATGAAAAATATGACGGGTGGTCCTGGTACAACAACATTCAGGCAGCGCCGCTTTACCGCCGCGACATGGATCTGGTTGCAATCGCTTCGAATGGCGAAGTAGCCGCCTTTACCACGCTCTGGTATGACGATGTGACTCGTTGTGGTTATTTTGAGCCAGTTGGGACCTTGCCTGAGCACCAAAGGCAGGGTTTGGCTCGTTCACTTTTATGCGAGGGGATGAGGCGATTAAAGAGATCAGGAGCCACCCAGGTAATGACCATTGGGGGAGAACCTCCAGCAAATGGGTTATACCAGTCTGTCTTGGGACCTGTATATGATTTATCCCAGCCCTGGGAAAAAAGGTGGCTGGGTTAAAGGATAGCACAGAAAGAAGGAAACATGAATATCACGATACGAGACTTACAGGGGGAGGCAATGCTGGAAACACTGTATGCCTTAAATTCCTATTCGCTGCATCCCTCACCACCCCTGCAGAACAAGGATGAATGGATGGCGATCGTCCGCGCGCGCCAGGGGATTACCTGCCGGGCTTTTTTTGAGGATGAGACACCTGTATCCATTGCTGTCAACACACCCATGACGCAGAACATACGAGGCAAGCTTTACCCGGCTTCCGGGGTATGGGGGGTGTCCACAATGCCATCGGCAAGAAGAAAAGGCTATTGCAGGCAGATTATGGCCAGCCTGTTTTCTACTGATTGCCAAAATGGGAAGGCATTCTCAAACCTCTATCCATTTCGGGAATCATTTTATGAGCGAATGGGTTATGTGTCATTTCCGTTGGTTAAAATTGCAAGGTTATCTGCGCACTCCCTGGCTCCATTGCTCAAAATGACTTGCGGGGGTGAGATTGTTCAGCAGTATATTGGTGAAGCCTATGATACATACCGCCAGTATCTTGCTGCGATGCGGGAGCATACGCATGGAATGGCGTTCTTTGATTTTGGTGATCGGGGTCGCGCCAACCTGAATTTACTCTGGACTGCCACCGCGGTGTTTGATGGCAACATCGAAGGTATTATGCTTTACCGAACGCTTGGCGAGGAGGTGACAAAATATGATTTTGTTGCCTCCCGCTTTTACTACACTACTAGCAGGGCACGTTACCTGCTGCTTAAGTGGATCGCTCAGCATATTGACCAGGTCGATCGAGTTGAGCTATGGCTTTCAGCAGGCGAGTATCCTGAGACATGGCTGGCGGATATCCAGGTGAAGGTTGAGTCAGCCATCCGCCCAGCGATGTGCCGTGTTCTTGATATAGCCAAAATCAGCGGTATGGAAGCAGGTGAAGGCAGTTTCTCGGCAAGGATCCTCGACCCGCTGTGCCCCTGGAATGAGGGCGCCTGGAATTTTTCGGGGAGCGAAGGGAAGCTGCAAATTTCAAAAGCATCTCAGGTGGATTGCGATTTGACCATCCAGGGATTATCTGCATTGATCGCAGGAGTGCATGAGCCGCAGGACCTTCCACTGCGAGGCTGGGGTAATCCCGATCCCGAAATCCAATCGATCCTGCAGAAATTATTCCCACCCACGTTTCCATATATGCACGAAATGTTTTAATTTGCCAGGCAGTAACTACGAAATGAAACCATTCCGCGAATTATCCCGCCGGAGTCGCCTAAACAGGCTTAGAAAACTGGCCAGAGTTGCTATCAATGCCTATGGTATGAGTGATGCGCGTCTGACATTCATTCAATACGGTGAAAATATTATTTACCGTGTGGACTTACCTGGGGCAAACCTTTCATCGGGTGACTCGAGCCCCTACCTCCCAAATCGGTACGTGCTGCGCATCCACGCCATGGGT
Source organism: uncultured Chloroflexia bacterium (assembly GCA_963822175.1). Taxonomy (GTDB): domain Bacteria; phylum Chloroflexota; class Anaerolineae; order Anaerolineales; family UBA4823; genus FEB-25. The sequence goes on from CAWGGJ010000013.1 coordinate 75,682, forward strand.
GATGTTGAAGCAATCAGCTCTGAACTGACCTGGTTGGCCGCACTGAACCAGCAGGCAGGTTTGCCTGTGCCTGCTCCTGTCTCGACACCGCAGGGTGAATTATTGACCACGATTCTCACTCCCGGCATACCGGCAGGGCGGGTCGTCTCGCTGATGCGCTGGTTGGATGGGCGAAGATTCCATGAGGGACACTTACCTAAACACCTGACTGCATTGGGACAGGTGGTCGCTCAAATGCATTCCTTTTCAGCTACCTGGCAGCCTCCAGCTGGCTTCACCCGCCCGCATTGGGATTGGGAAGCCCAGCTTGGGGGAAGCATGTTCAGTGTATCTCTGGATGAGCTGGTTGCTTCTATGCCCACCAGGTTTCAGCAGCCTTTCCGGCTCGTCTCCCATGAGAGTAAACAGGTCATGGATGCTCTAGGCAAAAGCCCTGAAAGCTATGGTCTGATCCACTCTGACCTGTACCCGGAGAATGTACTCTTCAAGGCTGGAAAGGCCTATCCGATTGACTTCGAAGACTGTGGCTACGGCTATTGGATGTGGGATATCGCCATTGCATTATGCAAATGGGCATGGATGGCTGATTGGGAGAGAATGCGTGATGCATTTCGGGAGGGATATGCTCAAATCCGCACGATACCCGAAGCGCAATGGAAACACCTAGATCTTTTTGTCGCCACCCAATTCGCCACAATGGTAGTATGGTCATCCGCCTTTCTCACGCATGATCCAAAAAGGGAAGCGGAGTATGTACCATGGCGGGAAGATAATGGCAATAAGCTTTTGAGATACTTCAATCATTGATGCCTGGATATCGACTGTATTTCATCAATGAAGGCGCTCACTGGTGAGTGTAACCACTGAACCAGGTTTACCCGAAGAAAGTATTGAGGTTGTGCACACATTGATTTGTAATAAGGAGGAAAAATGGATAGGGAAGGGTTTCGTGAGCTGCTAAAGGGGCGAAAGCTGGATGATGAAAAGATAGAAGCATCGATTGTGATTGCTGAACGCTTTGAGAAATATATTTTTGAGTTGGGAACCATACCTGATGCAGAGATAACCTGGAAATTTTGCGAAGTCCTCATCCAGGAAGGGCAAAACAGCTATGATAACTTGCTTGCCCTGGCTCGCTACGGTCGATTTATCAAGAATAATGCTGTATTTGTTGCCATGTTGGAGTTACTGGATGGTGCAGAAGCTCAGCCTAACTTGTATCGAAAAGTTGGGGAGCTGTTTGGTGAAAATGTCCGGGATGAAGTTTTTGCAGGCATTGGTGTCTCACAGCTGGGTTTACGACCCGCTGAGAAACCCTTTGATATGTTTCCAGTCATCGATCGATTGGTTGGCAAGTTGGGATATGACCAAACTGAGCTGTTGCTTTCTGCCTGCCTGCGCGATCTGCCAGACGAATACTTTCTGGATGAGCGCGAGGAGTATATCAAATCCGGGGATATTGATAGCTACTTGATTAAGAAGCACCAATCCTTTTTGAACAGGCTACAAAAGTGCCAACAAGATGGCGAGCTGTTCTTCTCACAGGAGATCACCGCTGATGTTGTGGAATTTGTAAAAGAACAGCCAGAGATCGAGTGTGGCGTGCGTGAGGGGAACCTGTTATTCATATCAAAAATCCCCTACAACGCTAAACAATATCTTACCGAAACCGATCCGGTGATGAAGCGTTATTACGCCTGTCATTGCCCCTGGGCGCGTGAAGCAATAAAGCGCGGGAATATCCAGCTCAATCCAGTTTTTTGCAATTGCAGTGGTGGGTTCAGCAAAAAGCCATGGGAGATTATTTTTGGCCAAACGCTCGAGGTGGAGGTGCTTAAATCAGCGATTAAGGGTGATTTTCGCTGCAGGTTTGCGGTTCATCTTCCGCAGGGAATTGCAGCCGAAAAAATAAATTAGGAAATAGCTAATGAGGCTTTGTGGCTTACGTACCCGGTTTGTAGAACAATTCTTTATATTGTTCTACAAACAAAGCAATGGTAGTTGGGCACACTTGAGAGACCATGGATGATCACTATCCGAGAGCTCCTACGAGAGGAAATCGAACAAATCTGGAGTATTGACCGAAGCGAAGTGATTGAAAACATCTATACCTTCGAGAACAGAAAGTTGTTGCTTAAACCTGAACATTTCGAAGCGCAAGGTTGGCCATCGGGTGAAGAAGAGAAATATTCGCCGATCTTTTATGATTGTTTTGATGGGGGTGGGTGGTTTTGGGGCGCATTCGATGAGGTGAAAATAATCGGTGCAGCCATCCTTGAGCGCAAGTTTATTGGCGAGAATAAAGATACATTGCAGCTCAAATTTATGCATGTTAGCCGTGCATATCGAAATATCGGACTGGGAAAACAGCTTTTTGAAATAGCCAGTGTGGCAGCACGTCGGTGGGGTGCCAGGAAGTTGTATATCTCAGCAACTCCAACTGAAAACACCGTCAATTTCTATTTAAGGCTTGGGTGTGTCATCGCTGAAGAGCCGGATGCAGAGTTGTTTGCATTTGAGCCTGAAGATATCCACCTTGAGTGTTTTGTGTAAAAGAGAACACTTCTTATCGATCGGATTGACCATCCCATTTGAGATATAAAATCCTGGTGATTTATGTGCCTAAACGAATTGTTCCCCATCTTCAGACAAATTCCTGGATGGGATAACCTTGAAAATATTCACGTAGAGCCAATTGCCGGATTGACGAATCGAAACTACCGCGTAACAGTGAAAGATGAACAGTTCGTTTTGCGGGTAAGCGGGAAAAATACCCAAAGCCTGGGAATCGATCGGCAGCAAGAGGCTGCAGCATTGAGGTTTGCTGCCAAGTTGGGCCTTGGACCCGATATCTATGCCCTTCTGCTTCCAGAAGGGCACCTGGTGACGCGGTGGGTTGAAGGGCAGCACTGGGAGGCAGAAGAGTTTAGGACACCCCAAAACGTGCGTATGCTGACCGAGATCGTGAAGCGTGTCCATTCAATGCCACCCAGTGGTGCAATTTTCTCTCCATTCCGGCGTGTTGAGGCATATATCAAAACTGCAGGCAACTATGCTGTTCGCTTCCCGTCAGATTTCGATGATGTTATCGATACCATGCAGAAGATCGAAGCCGAGCAAAGGTGTGACCCATCTGATTGGCAGCATTTTTGTCACAATGATCTGGTAAGTGTTAATTATTTGTATTGTAAAAAAGATCAGATGATCAAAATCCTGGATTGGGAATTTGCAGGTTGGGGTGACATTTACTATGATCTAGCGACGGTAGTTTACACCCATGACAATGTTGGCCCCATTTCACCTGCCCTTGAGGAGGTCATGCTGGCATGCTACTTTGGTGAGATTACCCAGCAGCAGCACAGGCGATTGAATGGGATGAAATATATGTTAATGCTGTTCAGCGGAATGTGGGGGTTAATGCAACACGGCTTACAGTCAGGTGGATTGATCCCTGCAGTGAAAGGATTTGATTACCTGGAATTTGCACAGTATCTTTTTGAGCATGAAATTAAGGAGCTGAAACGAGTATTAGAGGGGTAAAACTCAGAGTTCATGAAAATTTAGTGCAAGCCACCCTTCGCGGTAATACCCATGTATCCACCAGCGAACTGGAGCCTGATGGATACATGAGTAATCATGCTCAATAACAGGTCACGTACGATCCAATTTAAAAGCTGCTTCACTACCAATCCTGGCAATTAGAATTCCCTATCCAGGTCAAAAAATGAGAGGCAGATTGGTTTTATTTTTTGTTTCCCCTTTAGCGAGGCAGGCGCGCCTTGGCTTCGCGTGCTGCATCGTCCATTGCTGTGAACATTGCTTTGGCTTCTTCTGCAGTCAACTTAGCATCAAGCAGGGGGAGGTAGATTTCCTCTTCTTTGGCGAAGTGTAATTTCACAATTGTGTAAAGACCGTACAGGACGCGCCGCAATGCCATAACTTGATCAAAAGTGATGGAAAGCTGAGTCCTGTGAACTCGCAGCGTTCCCAGTACCTCGGTTAATCGTTCCACTTCCACGTGGTCCCGGCTCATCGTCGCAGTAGCCTGAGGGGCACCCATGGCTTTTTCAACCATTGGGTATAGAGCCTTTTCTTCTGCCTGGGCATGCGGGATAAGCTGACGGGTCAGGAAATTATAGGATTGTTCAATTTTGTCATGGGCTAAGCTGGTAAGGCTTTCGTTGACAACGTCACCTGCTAAACGCAGGACTTCAACTTGGGGATACAGCGCTTTGTGCTCATCTCTGAGAGGTTGGGTTATACTCGCCATTTACTCGTCTCCTTCAGTGTTCTAATACACAATATATCATACAACTTCACTGAATGTGTGCTTCAATTCACCAATTTTTTCAAGGAGTTATGAGCGAGTAATATTCAGCTGCCAAATGCTTTCCGATCGCTGATTACAAACTCCGGTCATTAAGTGACTAGCTCTTTATTTTAATCCGGCATGGATTCTTCCGTATATAAATCCTCTTCAGTGTTTTGTGCGGTCAGTTTATGGCTGGCTGCCTTATCCACCAGCCATAAAGGATGAGTGCCATTCGGGCGGATAAGCTGGGCAGGGAGCTCATGCGGTTGGTAGGGACCTTCCAGTACTTTTTCCAATACTTCCGCCTTGTCCAGCCCGGATACCAGGAATACCACCTGGCTGGCCTGGTTGATATAAGAGGCGGTAAACGTCACCCGATGCATATCCAGTTCTGGGATATAAACCTCCGCCACCCAGTGTTCGTTATCATTGAGAACAGACGTATGTGGGAAGAGTGAAGCCGTGTGACCATTCTCCCCTAAACCCAGCAAGACAAGATGGAAATTAGAGTTTTGACTGCTGAAGAAATCTCTCAGCTCGCGTTCGTAAAGGAGTGCCGCTTGCTGTGGAGGTTGATCACACCGAATAGGATGGATATTCTCTGGTGGGATGGGAACAAGATCGAGAAGTGCCTGTCGTGCCATCAGGGCATTGGAACGCGGGTCATCTTCTGGTACGCAGCGCTCGTCGCTCCAAAAAACATGCACATCTTCCCAGCGGACGCGCTGGCGATACGGTGACTCGGCCAGGATTTGATACAGCCTGTGAGGGGTGCTACCCCCTGAAAGTGCTACGCTAAACCGGCCGCAAATTGAGATAGACTGTCGCGACAGGGTGGTGAAATACTCGGCAGCTGCCTGGCTAAGCGATTCCGTGTCTTGAAATATGCGCACCATAACATCCTCCTGGTTTTATTTGTTCGCCAAAAAAACTTCAAATATTAGTGCCCATCGCGGGTAATGGGTTCACTGAACCCTGGAGAAACCCAATCAGCGGAGAAAAATGAGTATCTCTGTGCATTTGGGTGATTTGGCTTGCAGATGGGGTGTGTTCGTTTTCTCACTCTTTTTCCTGTGACCACTGGGTGTGAAATATACCCCGTTGATCCACGCGCTCATAGGTATGAGCACCAAAATAGTCGCGCTGTGCCTGGATCAGGTTCGCAGGCAGGTGGGTCGCCCGCAGGCTCTCAAAGTATGCCAGTGAGGCCATGAAAGCGGGTACCGGTATACTGAGCTGAACCGCGGTGTGCACCACGTGTTGCAGGTCAGCCAGTCGCTTGATCACTGCATCGCCCAGGTTCTCATCCAGGAGCAGGTGGCGCAGGTTGGGTCGGTTGTGATATGCACTGATAATGGGCTCCAGTAAAGCCGAGCGGATGATACATCCACCTCGCCAAATGCGACCAACCGTAGAGAGATCCAGGTTGTATTGGTAAGCCTCCGAGGCAGCCCGCAGCTGGGAAAACCCCTGGGAATAGGCCAGGATCATGGCAGAATACAAAGCACCTCTGGCAGAATGGATCAACTCATCACGAACACCCTGGTATTCCTGAGCAGGTGTTTCATATTTACCCGCCATTTCCGCCCTCTCATCTTCCAACCCGGAGAGATTGCGCATTGCCACGGCAATATCGATGCTAGGGGTGGGGACATGTAGTGAAAACGCATCCTGGGAGGTCCACATTCCAGTGCCCAACTGCCGGGCAGCATCCAGCACCACGTCCACCAGTCGTTTACCTGTGATATCGTCTACTTTACGAAAGATTTCAGCAGTGATCTCGACGAGGTAACTGTTCAATTCTTCCTGGTTCCATAGGTCGAAAACATCACCCAACCGATCATCGCTTAAACCCAATCCTCGTCGCAAAAGATCATAGGTTTCAGCAATCAATTGCATCATGCCGTATTCAATTCCATTATGCACCATTTTTACATAATGACCGGCTGAGTGCGGACCGAGATACGCCACACAGGGCTCACCGTTCACCTTTGCTGCGGCAGCCTCCAGGATGGGTTGGACGCGCTGGTAGGCAGCCAGTGAACCTCCAGGCATCATGCTAGGGCCGTGCCTGGCACCGCTCTCCCCACCCGAAATTCCCATGCCTGAGAAGAACAATCCCTTTGCCTGCATGGTATTTTCCCGTAAGTCAGTATCTTTGAAGTGTGAATTCCCTGCGTCGATGATCAGATCACCTTGATCCAGATATGGCATCAGGTCGCGAATGACACCATCCACAATAGGTCCCGCAGGCACGAGCAGCATCACTGCCCGTGGGGTTTGTAAATATTTCACAAAGGCTCCAACTTCAACTGCCGTCTGCACCCTTAATCCGCCTGATTCTGATTGTAGTAGTGCCACTTTTTGTGGGTCCTTATCGTATCCTGCCACGGTAAAATCCTGCTCTGCCATGTTGAGCAGCAGGTTACGGCCCATCACCCCCAATCCCACCATACCAATTTGACTTTTTTGTTCGCTCATTATGTTACCTTTATATTTCCTTCCTTCGCAGCGGGAAAATCAGGTGCATTACTTGTAGAAAAAAATCCCTTTTCTAAGAAATCAATTTATCTCTATGGATGCGAAACCAGGTGTATCTCGCAAAAGGTGATTTCGACTCTTTCATAGAAGGGGTGACCTGGTTCTATTTACCACCAGATTTTAACCGTTGCTCAAGGTACGCACGCAGGGTAACTGCGTTGTTGCGCTCTAATTCCTTCGTGCTAAATAGCAGGGTGATATCCCCTTCACGTGCTGCCTCAAGCAGCGGACGCCAGGTTTCCGGCTTGCCATCCAATTCGGTGAAATAGCGTTTGTTGAACTCACACCATTTATCCGGGTCATGACCATACCAATGGCGTAGCTCATTACTCGGTGCCACTTCCTTGTCCCATCCCGCTATTTTGAGGTTTTCCTTTTTTACCCCTCGCGGCCATAAGCGATCCACAAGGTAACGGGATCCATCTTGGGAGCGATACGGGCTCGTAAACTCTTTTGATCTTGATCATCGAAACCTCCTAGGTATCCAGTAAACTGTGCTTCAAGGCTTGTGACAGCCAACCCTGGTATTCTGTCACCGTCCAGCCCGAATGCCTGACAAGCTCGTCAAATACCTCCGGCATGCAAAGCGCCTGCAGGATGGCAGCTGCACGAGGTGCATCCAGCCCCGGGTGCAGGTGAGGTGCAAGACTATTGGCGAATACCAGCATGCCTTTCCGTCGGCCTTCCAGAGCCTGGGCCAGCTCTGCTGCTGCCTTGGGATCCGCGGCCGCTGCGCCAGTATAAATGGCTGTGACTTCGGCGCCAAGCTCCCACTGCCTGCATGTGGCTTCTGCCAGCTTATCCAGCCGTTCTTCGGGGCTGGTTGATTGATCCGGGTTGTAGATCACCTCCCGAATATGGCTTCGCTCATGCCAGGTATCACGAATGGCGCGTAATATCCCGCGCTTGGAGCCAAAAATCGCATATACGGTGCTGACAGCCACCCCGGCATGCTCAGCAATGGCTTCAATGGTAGTGCAAATATAACCCTGTTCCAGGAATAAAGCCTGTGCCGAGGTGATGATCATCTTGCGGGTGGCTTGCGCCTGTCGTTGCCGGTGCGTGGATTTGGTTGAACTATTGACATCTGCCATATATTGTAGTATACCTATACTCATTATAGTTATACTACATTATATTAGAGGTATGGCAAAATGTCAAGTGAAGATACTTTCAATACAATTGTAATTGGCGGTGGCCAGGCAGGGTTGGCTGCTGGTTATTATCTCAAACAACACGGAGATGACTTTATCATCCTGGATGAAAATATGCGTTCTGGTGAAACTTGGCGGAAACGCTGGGATAGCCTGCGTTTATTCACTCCCAGCCAGAATGACTACCTGCCTGGGATGAAGTTCCCCAAGCCTGATTTCTATTTTCCCACCAAGGATGAAACCGCAGATTTCTTAGAGCGTTATGCAAAGAAATTTGATTTACCTGTACGATCTGGAGTCAGGGTGGAAGCGCTCAAGCGTAATGAGAAAGGTTACCGCGCATCAACCACTGCAACGAGTATCCATGCTCGGAACGTGATTATCGCCACAGGAGCGTTTCATACACCATACATTCCACCCCTTTCCCAGGAGCTTGACCAGAGTTTATTTCAGATGCATTCAGCGGATTACCGCAACCCCGGGCAGGTTCCTGTTCAACATGTGCTGGTGGTTGGGGCAGGTAATTCTGGGGCGGAGATCGCCCTTGAGCTGGCAAAAACTGGCCGGAAAGTTTGGTTATCTGGAAGGGATGTTGGTCGCATCCCCGCAGACAAGTTGGGCAGGGTACTTGGAGGACGCCCCTACTGGTGGTTCCTTCGGCGTGTGATGACCATTAATACACCCATCGGCCGCAGGATGAAGGCGAATGTGCTTACCCATGGTAACCCACTCGTCCGCACCCAACGGGAAGATGTTGCCAATGCAGGTGTGAAATTTGTTCCCCGCCTCGCAGGTGCCGAGGATGACAAGCTGTATACAGAAGACAGACAACCACTGCCAGCAGAAGGTGTCATTTGGGCGACGGGTTTCCGCCCCGATTACCATTGGGTCAACCTGCCCATCTTTGACGAGACAGGCCGACCACGGCATCTGCGTGGGGTGGTGCCAGAGGCACCTGGTATCTATTTTGTCGGCCTTCATTTCCAGACCGGGCTTACATCATCCCTGTTAGGCGGAGTGGGTGAAGATGCGAAATATATCACGGATAAATTCTTAACCACAAAGTAATCCAAGGAAAGCCACATGGATGAAAAAGGAAATCGCCCGGCAACTGTTGATGAGCACATCTCCCAATTCCCGGAAGATGTACAGGATATCCTTCATAAGATCAGGGTGGTCATCAAACAGTCAGCCCCTGGGGTTACCGAAAGAATAAGCTATCAAATGCCAGGATTTTATTTAAATGGTATGGTTGTCTGGTTTGCTGTTCACAAAAACCATATTGGGTTTTATCCCAAAGGATCGGGGATTGAGATATTTAAAACCTAGTTATCGGAGTATAAAACTTCGAAAGGTGCAGTGCAATTTCCCTTGAACAAGCCCATTCCCTATGAATTGATCAGCAGGATGGTGAAGTATAACGTAGCAGAAAATCTAAAGAAATAACCTTTATGTGGAAAGACAGGTTCCTCGGTGATCAGCCCAAAAGCCAGGACGATCCTTCGTGGAGATCATCCTGGCTTTTTTTCTACTGAGCGCAGGTAAAGTGTACCGCAAAGCGGTCATCCCCCAGGCAATCAACTGAAAGGAATGTAATTCATCACACTGTGAAGGATGGAGGATGGGACAATACTGGCACTTTTCTCGCGCAGATACCCCAGGGTTAGGCCTGCAAATGATGTCCAGAGAACTTGCTTCCAAATTCCCGGCACTGCTGGCATCAGGAAGAAATGCCATAAGCCAAAGAGGATTGCTCCAAATATGATCCCCCAACCCCAGCTCACCCCAAGGAAGCGGTACGGTCGACCCCAGACCTCGTTTATCCGTGATTGAACATAACCACGGAATAGGATTTCCTCTGCTGGGCCAACCAGCAGATAGAAATATAGGGTTTTCAAAATCACCGGTCCAATCGGGGTAGCCAGTGAGATTAGCGCATTTGGTGCAAGAATGAAAAGAGCTCCGAGTGTTAGCGCCTCACCAGGTGTGGGTCGTTTTCTAAGCAACCAGGCGATGATGACCAGGCTGCCCAGCGACACCAGAGATACGATAATGGCTCCAGACCATTGGCGCCAGGGCACGAACGAAAGTGTCGCTCCCAGCACCAGGAAAGGGATCAGCGCAATCGCAACCACGGTGACGAGAAACTTGGGATGCTCGAAGTTTATTCCATAGGCTTTATAGCTGCGGTGGGTTAATGCCAGCAAGCACAAGACAAACCCTAAAACTGCTGCGTACTCCACTGCGTAGAATTTCTGCCCACCTGGGATACCCAACTCCCATTGATGTAATGGGGTGGCACTCAGCAATCGGAATAGGAATGCAGCAAACAGGACCACGATGATGACTTCAGCAGCAGCAACGAGTTTTCTTTGAATTACCATTTTTATCTCCGTGGAAGAGTTCGAGTATTTTCCATCTTTGAGCTGATTTTCTGTATTTGGGAAATATTATGCCATATCTTATGCATGGAAGAAAAGGGAATGGGATAGATTGAAGCAAGTATGAATTGTGCTCGTCATTTGTAAATCCAGGACTATCCAGATCTCACCAATCCATCGACCTCTATTCCTATGGAGTTTCCAATTTGAAATACATCGCAGATCTACCAATTGGGTGTGGATGATACGGAAATTCGTCTTAGAAAAAATTAATACATTATTCATCCTATTTGGAACGTATTGTAGTTGTTTTTCGTTACAATATGGAAAGGAATTGAGGAAAAAAATGAACACCAAAACGATCTTTGCTTTACTTGTAACGCTTAGCATTTTATCCGCGTGTGCCCAACCGATATCCACGAGCGTATACCCACCTCCAGGTTCAACAGCTATCCCACCCACGGCAATAGCCAGCCAACCTGAGCCAACTACTGCGCCGACGAATGTTGTTCCTAACCCCACACCCATACCCGTAGATCTCACGCCAGCCCAGTTGGAGGCTGTCCAGGCTCTCTCGGATAAATATAATATCCCCGTTGATCAAATAAAAATCATCAGCACCGAAGCAGCCACCTGGCCGAACGGATGCCTGGGGGTAGTCCTTCCGGGTGTCATGTGTACGGATGCGATCGTGGATGGTTTCCGTATCATAATGGAAGCCAATGGCCAACAGTTCGAGTTCCATACCAACCAGGACGGCACCAACGTGGTTGATGCCGCTCAGCAGCTTGCCACCCTTGGATTTGTAGTTTCTGCCACCGATCATACCATCCAGGTGGTCAATCCAAACATCCCTCTTGGTCCAACCTATAATCCGGCATTCAATGGCTTTCTCCCCGCCGGCGGGTCTAATATCAGGGACAGCTTATGTGCTTGACTTATCCAGCCCATTCAAAGCAGTGGCTGTGAATGTGGATGGACAGCAAGACCTCCCCTTCGTCAAAGACCCGAATTATGGACTGGCGGTATGGCAGGGTGGAGCGGGTACCCAGCCCATGCTGGCCTGGGGCACCCAGGTCAACTTCGACGATACCACTTCAACCTTGCAGGTTGCCAACCTGGATGGTACAAACCTTAAGACTGTACTAACCAATAGTTTTGGAACTGGTGCACCAGTTCAGCTGGTGGCTCAACTGTGGTCAGCAGATGGTCAATCGCTTTACTTCAGCAAGGAGCCGGTTGGGTTGGGTGGTTATATTCTATTTTCTGGTGCATCCAACTTATACAAGGTCGATATCACCACCGGTGAAGTGAGTGAGATCATCCCTCAAACACTTCCCACCAGCCCACAGACCTGCCTGGATGCGATTTCTGGTGATTATCGCTATATTGCCGATCACTGTTCCCCAGATGGTATCACCATTCGCGACCTACAAACTGGTGGGACGGCCACCATTCAAGCACCGGCCGATGTCATTGGTTACCGGCTAATGGGCAGTGCCCGCTTCAGCCCGGATGGCAGCCGCGTGGCTTTTGCCCTGGCACAGGGTGACCCCAGTAATGAGCGTGGTTGGGTTGCCCTGGGTGACCGGTCGGGAGGTATGGCTAAATTGATCCTGGCTGGTGATGCCGGTTCTTCTTATACCGTGCAGGGTTGGTTGGATGACCAGACAATTTTGGTGCAGTCCAATTCAATTGTGTGTGATCTGACCTGTGGCAATGAACTGTTTACTGTCGGTGCTGATGGCTCGAACCCCACAAAGGTGGCGGATGGCAGTTTCCTGACGATCATCGACAATCGATAGAGAATCAGTAATTAGCAGTCCCTTATTATAGTAATGACAAATAACTAATATTTGGTCCCCTGGTTTAACTTTCTAGTAAAAAGCTTGTGATCGTTGAGGTGACGAAAACAGGCTTTTTGCTTTCCATGATTTCATCGTAACATCCGGGTGATCCAAATACTTGACATTGTATCAATTCCCCGCCCAGGAATATTTGGAGAGTTTATGTGGTATAATCCGGCGTTCGCTTCTGAAATGGATATACTTTATCCACATTTGATGCGAACGGGCTGGGGTTCGCCTTGGCTCAATCTTACGCCAAAAGGACCTTTTGTGAACTTTTCATCATTTGCATTCAATCCCCAGATTAATGCGGGGATATCTTCTGCTGGTTATTCCATACCAACATCCATTCAACTCCACACCATCCCACCCATTTTAGAAGGGCGTGATGTGATGGGCTTAGCCCAAACCGGCACCGGTAAGACCGCTGCTTTTGTATTACCCATCCTGCAACACCTCCTCTCCGGACCACGCGGAAAGCTGCGCGTGCTGATTCTTTCTCCGACGCGTGAGCTGGCTGAGCAGACACACACCAACATTGAAGTACTCGGACGTCAAACCGGTTTTCGTAGCCTGACAATCTATGGCGGTGTCAGCGCAGTACCACAAATAAAACGCCTGCGTGCTGGGGCAGAGATCGCCGTAGCCTGCCCGGGTCGATTAATTGACTTGTTAGGGCAGAAAGTGGTCAATCTCAGCCGGATTGAGATCCTGGTTATCGATGAAGCTGACCGGATGTTCGACATGGGATTTCTGCCCGATATCCGTCGTATCGTTGCTGCTTTACCCAAACAACGCCAGACGTTGATGTTCTCGGCTACCATGCCTGTTGAGATCCGCTCGCTGGCAGATGATTTCCTGGTCGATCCGGTAACGGTTGATTTAGGGGTATCCCGCCCAGTTGAGACGATCGGACATGCAGTTTATCCTGTGGATCAAACCCGGAAATCTGACCTATTGCTGGCATTATTACAAAAATCGGGCAATGGTCAGGTCCTGGTCTTTACACGGACAAAACACCGCGCAAAAAAGCTTGCTGAGCAGCTGATCAAAGCTGGATTACCAGCCACTTCACTTCAGGGGAACCTGTCACAAAGCAGGCGCCAGGAAGCAATGAATAACTTTCGCTCCGGGCGGGTGAAGGTTTTGGTTGCCACAGATATTGCTTCACGTGGGATCGACGTTTCTCAGATTTCGCACGTGATCAACTACGATATGCCGGATACAGCTGATGCGTACACGCATCGCATCGGGAGGACTGGTCGCATGGCCAGGCAGGGGACTGCCCTTACCCTTGTTACCAAGGATGATCTTCCGATGGTCCGCACGATTGAGCGGCTATTGGGGCGCTCGTTGGAGAAGCGACAACTGGCTGGCTTTGATGCAAGGTGATCTTTGTTGTAAATTTCAACCAGCTAACAATTCCAAACAACACTCAACACATAGTTAATCAGGCTTGATTGCGAGCCTATATAAAAAACACTACTCCCCGGTAACTCCGGGGTTGGTGTTTATAATGGATGTGAATTACTATTGTAACGGTGGGAAAATGCCTAACCCATCCCAGCTATCCCTTTTTAGTTATGCTATCCGAAATACTTAATTCTGCTATTCACCACGGCTGTTGGCAATAAGAACCTCGATAAAGTGACAGGAAAAGTTGACTTACCATGAGGGTTCACCATTAATATTACCCTAACTTGACAATTGCGATAAATAGGAGTAATATAGTCTTGTAATAATATATCTGTCATGTGATTGGTTCAGGATGCGTAAGAGATCTGCGATCACAGCAATCTGATCAGGTGTATACCGATTTTGATGTTTGAATGCAAAAATCAGGGAACCGATTGTTCCTTCCTTGCAATGGGTGATACCGTCGAGGAAGTGAAAAAGGACGCAGAGATCCATGTTTAGACAGGGCATAATTACCTGCTGGCAATGATGCCTCAGCAACAAATCGATGACGTGACAAATACTGTAATTTGTTTGGCTCACCGGTCTTCATGGCAAGGGGAAATTGGCTTTTAGCCTGAAACAATTGATACACGCCTTGGCTTGGGATGGGGGAAATGGTTCCGAGGCTAACTCACCAGGGAGAAACTGGTGATACATATAAAAAAATACCACCCCTCGAGATTTCTCGAGGGGTGTTAGCTTTAACCAACAAGGATTGATTGATCCTGAGTGGCGGTAGAATTTGCCAAAGATATTAAGAACCCACGTCTCTGACAGCAGGGAATTGCCATTAATGATGGTGGATTCGCACTCTTGCTAATCGAGCAGGGGGATACAACCAAAAAGGAATAGGCTTAGCCATGCACTTGGGATTAATCGCCTATTCAAGACTGCATAGCTGTGCTGCTTCAGGTATGCATTGCCTTCAACAACCTTGAGGTTATTAACACCCCTGGTGGGAAACTCCATTCCTGCGTTATGAATACTCTACCTAGAGAGCTGATTGATTTTTCACAATTTTTCTGCTACACTACTATTATCAATCTATCCCAATCTGAAGTCATCGCAGCCTATACCCCAATTTGTTGTAAAGCCCAAAGGAGGTAAAAATGACACTTGGAGGTTATGCAGATCGAGTTGCGAAGATCAACCTTACGAAAGGTTCTGTTTCTTACGAAGCCATCCCAGAAGATTGGAAACAGAAATACATTGGCGGACGTGGCGTAGGGGTAAAGTATGTTTATGAGAATGGACCGCTGGTGGACCCGCTATCCCCCGATAATATTCTATGTTTTATGAATGGACCATTGACCGGCTCAGAAGTGAATCTGAGCGGTCGCATGGCAGTTGTGACGAAAAGCCCATTGACCAATACGATCACGGACTCTCACCATGGCGGCTGGTCAGCGGCTCGCCTGCGCTGGGCTGGCTTTGACGGTCTGATTTTTAAAGGCAAAGCACCGAAACCCGTGTACGCCTTGGTCACCTTGAACAATGTTGAGCTCCTGGATGCATCTGAGTTATGGGGTAAAGGAGTGCACGAGACGGTTAAATTTTTCAAGGATAAATACGGCGAGAAAGACCTGAGTGTGATCACAATTGGGCCAGCTGGTGAGAAGCTCAACCTCTTTGCCAACTGGATGAATGAAAACGACCGGTCGAGCGGCCGAGGTGGCACGGGCTGTGTAGGTGGCAGCAAACAACTCAAAGCGATCGTGATCAAGGCTGTAAAGAAAATGCCCAAGGCTGTCAACAAGGAATTATGGAAAGCATCCCACGCCAAAGCCCTGGCTGAATTAAGCGACACGCGCGTGATAACCTCGCCGCGCAAAGGTGGACTTTCCGTCTATGGCACCAATGTCTTGATGAATATTGTCAATGAAATTGGCTCCATGCCTACCAACAACTCGCAAACCACGTCCTTCACCAACCATGAGGCGATCAGCGGTGAGCGGGTGAAAGAAACCATCCTGGTGGAGGATCCCACCTGTCATGCCTGCCCGGTGGCCTGCAAGAAAGAGGTCGAGATCAAGGATGGTCCATATGCAGGTCTGCGCATGGAGAGCTTCGAATATGAGCCAGCCTGGGCGGTAGGCGCTAACTGTGGCAATGACTATGCTCCCAGCGTTGCCAAGCTCATCGATCAATGTAACGACTTCGGCATGGATGCTATCGAGACAGGGAATGTGCTCTCGATGTATATGGAAGCCAGCCAGAGAGGTTATACGAAAGGCACGGGCAGCCTGGCCTGGGGAGATTACATGGGCATGGTGTCGCTGGTGGATAAGATTGGGAAGCGCGAGGGAGTAGGCGATATCCTGGCGCAAGGAACCGAACGTGCTGCTAAACATTTCGGTCACCCCGAGATCTCCATGACAGTGAAGGGTCTATCTATCCCGGCGTATGACCCGCGCGGCATCAAGGGCATGGGTCTGGGTTATGCCACCAGCAATCGTGGTGCCTGCCACTTGCGCGCCTATACCCCGGCAGCTGAAGTGATTGGCAATGTTCTCGGTCCTGCATCCGTTACCGACCCATTGGAATGGAAAGGCAAAGGTAAGTTGGTAGTCATTTTCCAGAATGTGCATACCGTCACCGACTGTATGGATGTCTGCAAGTTTGCCACCTTTGCTGAATCGCTGGATACTTTTGCTGCTCAATTCGCCTCTGTCACCGGCGCGGAAACCGACGCTGCGTACTTGCTCAAGGTGGGCGAGAGAGTATGGAACCTGGAGCGATATTACAATAACCTAAACGGTTTCTGCGAGGGCAGCGACTATTTGCCCGAGCGCTTCCTGAAGGAGCCAGCCACTGGTCCAGGGTCCACTGGGCAGGTGTGCGAGCTGGACCTGATGCTAGAAGAATATTATCAGGAACGTGGCTGGATCAATGGAGTTGTTCCGGAATCCAAGCTGATAGAATTGGAGATCATCTGATGTAGAAAACGATCGGGCAGACGTTTCAGCCTGCCCGATCGTTATTATCGATCTACCCGCCGCCAACCGGAGGAAAAACCGAGATGGTATCATCTTCCCCCAGGATGGTTTCTAATGAACCATCCAGGAAGGTGCTATCACGCCCGTTCACAAAAATATGAATATGACTCTGAAGATTACCATTTTCATCTAACATTTCCTTTTTCAAACCCGGGTAGCGTTTGACCATTTCTTCGACAAGATGGCGCAGTGTGCTTCCCTGCGGTAGAAAAAAATCTACTTGGCGGACTCCAACTACCTGGCGCAGGGTGGCATAGTAGTTGACGATCATCATTACCTACCTCCTGGGATTTACCCGACGGTTCACTCAAGTTCATGAAGAACGGTAAAACTAAGTATACCTGAAATGCCCGTTTGTTCAATTAATCGTTGACAAGGGTTGCACGTAGGATTGCCTTTTCTTAGTGAGGAATGGTTACCACCTTCTCAGCAAGGCACATAAACTCACAGGCACCCCATCGGTAAATTTCGTAATTTTATCTGAATAACAACACTCCCCGAGATCGGTCTCGGGGAGTGTATGCTTAAAACGATAAAGTTTACTTTTGTGTGAGAGGCAGGAAGAACTTGCCAAACACATCGAAGCTCCATGTTGCAGAGGGCAGGGAAGATCCCGAAGCATTGGTGGCTACAACATACCAAGTATGTGCCCAGGGTGAGATAGCCAGTGTTGCCGTGGTCTCAGTGGTCGTAACCACCGGAGAGTCGTCCAGGTATAAGACATAACCTTCTGCTGGGGGACCTCCATCGGCAGGTTGCCAGACGAATGTTACCGGGCTGCCAGTCCAACTGCCATCTGCCGGGGAGATAAGCGTGGGGGCATCAGGAGCCGGGGCACTAACGGTGATGTAGTTCGGGCGTACCAAAGTATCTGTGCCACTGGTCCCGCTGATAGTCAAGGTGACTGTGTAAGCGCCCGCCTGATCATAGATATGGGTTGGGCTTTCCAGGGTGCTGGTCAAGCCATCCCCAAACTGCCATAGGCTGTCGGTGAAATCACCGGAGGAAGTGTTGGTGAACACGACCGTTAGAGGAGCGACTCCTTCTGTGGGTGTGGCAGAAAAGTCTGCATCTAGAGGGGTGTAGGTGCAAATATAGGGTTCATATGACAGTGCCATATCATCCACATAGATGCCATCTTCAGTGACCCCACCATCGGATACAAGGTGGATACGCAAGGCAACATTAGCCTGGTTATCCAGCTCTGGAGCATCCACCAATTCGAACCACCAATCTGTCTGGGATCCATTAAAAGTTGCCAGCGGATTGGCTGTATTCCAGGTTCCACCACCGTTGAGTGAGTATTCCAGGTAGGCATAGTCCCATCCGGCTTCCAGTGCATACTTGAACCAGCCGCTTACCTGTACGTGGCGCTTACCGCTCAGGTCATATGCAGGCGTACGCACCCAGTTGTTGGCATTGTTCTGGTAATCGCCAGCCGGGCTGTCCGTCCAGGAATGAGTGGGGGTGTGGGATTGATTGGTGGTGATCGCCCAGGAATTGGGAGAGCCACCGGTAGTCCAGCCTGCTGCTCCACCTTCCACGTCATTGAAGAATAAATCCTGGCGGGGAAGAACGATGGATGCATTAAGACTGAATGCAGTGTTATAGGTGGTGTAAGTATCGGTAACCACAGCCTGGAAATTCAAGTCCGTTCCGCAAGCCACGCTTGAGTCGATGGAGAAAACATAAGGGGTAAAGTTTAAACCGCTTTCACCAGCAGCAATATCCGCATAGGTTGAATCTGCGGTATTAACGGTCACACCAGCGGTGAGGCTGGTCACCTTGGCAGTGATCTGGGTTGAGGTGGTGGCACCCTGGTTAAACAAGGATTCAGAGAGCTGCAGATTTTGTTCACCCGGCTCTGCATAACTATTGTTGTTTCCGTAGGGGTCTGCCAGCGTTATTCCATCATGTACCAGGGAAGGGGCAGGGTCAAGATAAAAGTCCTGGTTCGTGGTCTCATCCACAACAACGGGCACACCGTTAGCCACGTCGGTACCCGGGTAGCCGGGTAGGAGAGGGCCAGCGGTCAGGTCATAGCTGCCAGCCATAACGCTGATACTGAAATAGCCATCTGCATCGGTTTGGGTACTGAAGGTATAACTTGCTCCAGTTGCAACTACGGGAACACCAACCACGGGTTGATCTGTCACAGAATTGTAAACAAACCCTGCGATGGTACCCTTGGGTTGCCCACAGGAGGGGAACCTGAATGATCCGATACGCGTCTCCCAATTACCACTGGTAATCTTAAAATACTCCTGTGTATACCAGAAGGTGCAGTCATCCACAGGATCAACCGTCATGGCAGAGTAGTCCCCCCAGCGGTTCGAACCTGTCTGAGAACCAGTGCCTTCAATCAGCGAAGCTTCATTTTGGGTGAGAATTCCGGGGGTTTCACCTGCCAGCCGTCCGGCATAGCGGATGGCTGGGAACATATCAGTGGAGGATACAGAGTAACCTACCGCAATGTTACCTTCCTTATCTGCAGCAATCGATCCCATCCAGCGATAATTATTGTCCGGTTGGTAGGTTCCCTGCTGGAAGAGCACCGGGTTGCCGCCCGGGTCGTGCACTTCATACCAGCGTACACCCACCACGCCACCTGAGCTTACGCTGTGGTTCACATATAGCGCTTCGGTACCGTCTGATAATTGACGGTATTGAAGCTGCATCATCAGGCGGTCAGCCAAACTGTCTAGCATCTGGGTGGTATTTTTTTGCGGGATATCCCATGTAATTTGGAATGGCTCAACAGGGATATCAGCTGTCCAGGTGAAGCTGGAATTGCCCGGGTTGACCCAATCAGCATGGAATTCGAACAATGACAATGAATTGGGGAAGTTAAGGCTGGCAAAATACTCCGGAGAGCCTTCCGGAGGTGGGCTGCCGCGGAAATTGGCAGGTAAGAGAGAGGCACAAGATGCGCCGCAGTCAAAATGGATCTCATTCAGTGGACCCCCACCAATCATGGAGGTTCGATCCAGCGCCCAAACACGCGCCCCGATCCAAGGGTCAAACATATTGGCTGTCATGTACCAGCCATCGGCCCAGACACCCAGCTTGGGATAATCGTGCCACGAACTACCAGCTGCACCCGCTTGTAATGCATAGAACCACCAGCCACCGCTAACTGGGTCTCCGCTTTGTGAAACAGCGATGCATTCATAGTAAGGTCCTCCAGAAGGCAGGGAGAAATCAGTTACCACCCATCGGTCTACCATGGGGTCATATAACACGATCACATCGCCTCTATTCTGGTTGTTGCAGGGGCTGGGGGCATTCTGAAAAAATGTGTTGTAGGGAAGATTAAGTAATTCTGCGCCGGTGGCTTTATCATAGATGCCGATGGCGATGTTGACCGTCTGGATGTAATGAACGGGTCCCACATCCCCATTCGTGTCTGGGGGATGCCATCCGCCACCGTCAGCTATATTTAGTCCATCAAAATCGATGATCGGAGCGGGCATTTGCCCTTGTGAAAACGACTGCTGGGCAACCGGGTCAACCCACGGGGTTGTACTGGTTATATTTCCCTGTATAACTTTACCCGGTGCAGGTACCTCGCCGCCGCCGGATGATGTGGTCGTTTGAAGATCACGCAGGTCACCATTATATTCTGTCGGGTAGACGGGTTGACTGGTAAACGGGCCGTGGATATCCAGTGGGGTTGAGTCTTGTTTTTGGATCGCTGCTTGTGCTTTGTTTAAATTTGTTTGCGGCACGAGCAAGCCTGTTAGAAGTCCAAAGATTGCAAGGACTGTCAACGCCATTGTCCAGAATTTTCTGGATGGGTGATTCATATGAATTTTTACCTCCAAAAGATGGGATTGGGATAGGGAAGTTTATCAGAATAAGGTTAATCTAATATTAGTAACCTCATCCAAATAGGTAGAAATGATTAAGAATATCAATCCCATAACAGATTGCGTTTTACACCCGTGATTTCACTTTCTTTGATAGAATTTATTGACTACCATAATCGAAAAATCAGGAGAGCTTCTATGCAGGAAGATGTCGTTCTGGTGAAGGATTTTCGGAAAGTTTACGGGGACACCGTTGCCGTAGACGGGATAAGTTTTGAGGTTCACCGGGGGGAGATTTTCGGACTGTTGGGTCCCAATGGGGCTGGGAAGACCACTACCATGGAAAGCCTGGAAGGACTGAGAAGCCCCACAGCTGGCTCATTGAGCATCATGAATGTTGATCCGACCCATGCCCCAGGTCGTTTGCGCGATCTGATCGGCGTCCAGCTGCAATCCTCAGGGCTTCCGGGCAGCATGACCCCTCGTGAGGCCATGGAGTTTTTCTGTGCTTACCACCAGGTGTCCCCACGACAAGACTTGCTGGATCGGTTGGGTTTAGGCGAGAAAAAAGCTTCGCAATTCTCCACCCTCTCTACCGGCCAGCAAAGACGCCTTTCCCTGGCGCTTGCCATTGCCCATGATCCACCCGTTGTACTGCTGGATGAGCCAACTGCTGGCCTGGATGTTGGTTCGCGGGTTGAATTGCATGAAGTCATGCGGGAGCTTAAAGCCAGGGGAACAACCATCATCCTTGCCACGCACGATATGGCAGAAGCAGAGAAAATGACTGATCGGGTAGCCATCCTGCTAAAAGGCAGGATCGCGGTCACGGGCACGCCAACCCAGCTGACCGCCACTGGTAGTGGGTTGGTCAAGGTTTCTGTCTCCTCGGAAAATGGGTGTTTGAAGGAAAACACAGAGGATTTTCCAGAGGTTTCCCAACAAATTGTCAAGGAAGAATATGTCATCTATTACAGTCGCGATGCCGGGGAGACGGTGCCCGCTGTCCTGGGTTACCTCAAGAATCATGAAGACCGTCTGGTTGATCTTCGTGTGGAACGACCCTCGCTGGAGGATCGATTTCTTGAGATTACCCAACCTGATGAAGCCAAAGGAGGTCGCTCATGACCGCATTTTTTTACCATTTTATGTACGATTTTCGCACCGGTCTGCGGGATAAATCCCTCCTGCTGTTGAATTATCTCTTTCCAATTGGTGTTTATTTAATATTGGGACTGCTCATGACAGGGTTAAATCCTACCTTTGCCGCCACCATGATCCCAGCGATGATCCTTGTAGCGATCATGTCGTGTACCTTATTGGGCTTACCCAATCCGATCGTGGCTTCACGCGAAGCCGGGATATTTCGCAGCTTCAAGATCAATGGTGTCCCGGCGCTTTCGATCGCCACTATTCCGGTGTTAAGCAGTTTTGTGCATATATTCCTTGTGTCCATGGTGATCACTTTCACTGCAGGACCATTTTTCAATGCTGGCATCCCGGTAAATTGGGGATATTTTGTGTTGATATTAATTCTGACTGCATTCACCTTTGCCAGCCTTGGCTTATTGATTGGTGTTGTGGCACCCAATTTAAGCGCAGTTCCCCTCCTCAGCCAATCAATCTTTTTACCTTCCATGTTGCTGGGGGGTCTCATGATCCCATCCAGCATGCTCCCTCCGGTTCTGTATCGCATATCCTTCCTTCTGCCAACCAGTTATGCCATGAGTGCCTGGCAGGGCTTAGCATTTGGCATGACCCCAGCGATCGATCCGGTATGGTCACTGGTTATTCTAACCCTCAGCGGTGTGATCGCCTTTGCGGCGTCAATTTACTTATTCACCTGGGATAGTAAGAACAAACAAAAAAGTCGAAATCCACTGCTAGGGTTATTGGCATTGCTCCCATTTGTATTAGGCGCCATCTTTTTAGCTGGTTGATCATTAAAATAAGTCAAAAATATTCATACTCGCTTAATCACACTTATTTGCATAAATGATGTATGATTTATATATCCAGGCAGAGTAGCTTGGTAAATTTATCTCATCAAATTCAAATGAGAAGAAAGGAGCACAACCATGGCATTTAGCTTTAAAAACTCGAAGGGGCAAACCTACTTTCTCCATGCCACGACACGTGTCCTAAAGAGTGGTAAGAACCAGCATCTCTATTACTTTGCGAAGACTCAAAAGGCAGGAGCACTAGACGCTGTCCCCCAGGGGTACATGGTGACCGAAAGCAAGACTGGTCTACCTGTACTTAAGAAAAAGTAAGGTATAAATAAGACCACTGGAATAATTACTTGCCATTGGTTAACCGGACCCCAGTTGGTACTTGGTATTCGTTATCCCCACTGGGTCATTGATATTTATTTTGTTCTAAAGACGCACTTCCCAGGAAGTGCGTCGGGTTTTAATCAGCCAGGCATCATTGGCTGAAAAATGCTTCCACCACTTGTGGATCAAAATGCCTGCCGGATTCCATCTGGATATAATCCAGTGCCTGTCGTTCCGGCCATGCGTAGCGATAGGGTCGGTCAGAAGTAAGTGCGTCCCAAACATCCACCACTGCAAAAATTCGCGCCGACATGGGGATTTCATTCCCTTTTAATTTGCGCGGGTAACCATTTCCGTCCCATTTTTCGTGGTGGCAATATGGAATTTCCATCGCAGGGTTGAGATAATCGATGGTCTTCAACATCTCGTATGCATGAAGAGGATGTTGCCGCATGATCTCCCATTCATTTGGTGTGAGCGGCCCTGGTTTTAATAAGATCGAATCTGGAATGCCCATCTTACCAATATCGTGCAGCAATGCCCCGCGGCGAATATGTTGAAGGGTTTCGCCTCGAATCCCTACCTTGTCTGCAACGCGCAGGGTCATTTCAATCACCCGGTGGGCATGTCCGACTGTCTCACGGTCACGTAATTCTAATGCTTTTGCCCAGCCTTCCAGGGTGGCATCATAGGCAACGGAGATTTCGGTATTTGAGTCTTGTAATTGCTCGAACAGTGTTGAATTGTCAATGGCAATCGCTGCCTGCCCAGCCAGAGCTTCGAGAAATTCCAGCCGTTCCTGGTCAATCAACCGATCTGTACGCAGGAAAACCTCGAGCACCCCTTTTATGTGCCCTTTGGCAACCAGTGGTACACCATAATAGACTTTGAACCCCTCAGCTTCAATAGGAAGAGGATTGCTTGCATCAATATTCATGACCGTCAGATCGGGAATATGTATCGTTTTACGGGTTTGTGCCGCTCTACCAGCGTAACCTTTACCAATTTGTATCGTTGAGTGCAGGAATGAGTCGGTAAAAAATCCACGGGTGGCTTCATATTCCAGACCTTGGATATCAGGCTTGTGGAGCAAGATCGCGGCAGCATCCACACTAAGCTGCGACATGATCTGTTCCAGCAGGATTCCCAGAGTAAACTGCAGATCTGGTCCTGCCGAGATGGCAGTATCAATCGCCCGCAATGCCTGAAAACGGCGTACCTGGCGTTGGATCTTTTCTTCAGCCATCTTCCAATCTGTAATGTCAGTGATAAACCCCTCCAGGTGTTGCCGGTGGCCATTATCACCGTCAGAGCTCATGCCAAGCTCGCGCACCCATTTAACCTGTCGGTTTCGGGTGTGAATGCGGTATACCAGTTCGAAGGATTTTTGTTGCACAAACGCGTTCTGAAGGTTGATCCAGACCATTTCCCTGTCATCGGGATAGATCAAATCACCATATGCAGTAATTTGGTTCATGATCAGGTCATTAGGTTCATACCCTGTCAATGCTATGCAACCTCTACTGACATACTCAAGGGTGTGATTCCAGTCATTCCGGCATCGATAAACCATGCCAGGGATGTGATCAAGCAGTCCATTAAAGCGGGGAGAAATCTCCCTCACCACAACATCTGTGTCCAGGATAGCACTTCCTTACAGTAAAAGAGATGATGATAAATTTGCGATCTTAATTTACACGAACCATCTGAGGCACGGGTTCGACTGGCAGTTTCACCCTGCTCTCCTGTTTAAGGTTCTGCTGGTAGGTGACCATATTTGCTGCCAGATCAACCAGGCTGGTTGGGCGAATGGAAAATAGCCAGCTTCGATCCTCGGGATTCAGGTTAAATTTTTCACCTTGATAACCTGATGAAACCGCAATCTCCGGGTTTACCAGCAGCATATTGCGAAAGCTCTTGCTCACCACCGCCGCGCTGAGCAACCGGTTCAGCTCATCATTACGCGATGGGTAATCAAGCTGTTCGCTCAGTTGTGTAACAGGGGTATCAATAAGTAACATTGGATTTACCTCGCGAATCATTATTTATGGGGTTAGATAATTTAGTTATCCTGATCATTGGTCGACAATGTGTGGTGGGATGATTATCCACTCACATCTCCACCAATGGGTAAGCCAAGGATAACACCACCTGAGGCGGCAAGGGCAATAACCATGAAGGCCAATCGGAAATAGCGGGAATCGAGCTGGGACAGTTTAAAATATAAAGCAGAAAGGCAGGTGTTCATTTGAATATCTCCTCTAGAAAAAGTATTTGGTTGAACTTGGTTTCTATATTATTACACAATCATGTCCTCTATACTGTCATTTAAAGATTAAGAAAATCCCCAATTTATGGGGATTTTCAAGGTTTTATTGCATATCTAGCGGATAAGTTTATATAAGTTAATGGTTTCAGGAGAGGGTTCTAGACCAAGCTCATCAAGCAAGAACTGTTTGCATAGCTCATATTGGTTGGCAACCCCCGACCGGTTGCCCAGGGCAGCGTAGGCTTGCATGGCGATGCGATGAGCCAATTCCATGCAGTGATTCTCTGCCATTATGGTCTGGCAATGAATCAATGCTGTTTGCGGTTCATCATTTTCGAGGTAGAGCTGTGCCAGGGATAGCAAGGCGTGTTCATGCATCTGGGATAATTTCCCCCTCTCAGTCATTACCCAAGAGCCTTCTCCCTCAGGGAAAAATTCACCCTGATATATCTGAATGGCTTCCTGTAATATCTCAAGCTTCCTGGCAGGCGTATCAGCTTTGCCAGCCTGCCCGATCTTGTGTTCGAATTCCTGGACGTCATAGCTGTAATCCATGTCACCATTGAATGCGTAGCGGTGTTCAGTGCTGATGATCACATCCTGGCCAAGTGCATACCTCAGGTAATAAATAGTGTTCCTGAACTGTAAGCGCAATTGCTCTGTCGAGCTTTCTGGCCATAATATGACCCCAATTTCCTCCCTGGTCATGCCTTTGTTTACATGGGTAAGCAATAAGAAGAATAGCTCGCGGGCGCGTTTCTGGTTGACCCAAGTTGGGCTGGTCACTGGCTTGGCATCTACTTTAACCTGTGATTTGCCCAATGCAAAAATACTTAATCTTGGCGGGATGAGTAAGACCGTGGCAGCATGGGGGCGTAATTTTCGACGTAGAGAACTAAGGTGGCGCTCAAAACTTTCAATCTGGCTTAGCAACTTCACTGCTGCCTGACCGATGTTTTCATCCGTGTCATATTTTTTTAGCTCATCCTTGGCATTTCTTCCCACAACGATCAAAGGCTGGATGCTGGTTAGGTTCTTCACCAAGCCAAGTGCTTGTTCCATGCTGGAGCGGGCTTTTTGTTGATCCTTAACCAGGGAATAGACCCGACTTGATAGCAAGGCTGCACTGGCAGCTTCCAGGATTTGTCCACCTGCGGAAAACAGGGAAAAAGCATCCGAAAGCAGATCGACGGAATTATTTAGCTTATGTTCAGCCAGCGCAAGGCTCCCTGCCTCCATTGCCCATAGACTTTTCTCAAAATTGGATTGGCTTTTTTGGGTCAAACCTTCTGCAGATCGAAGATAAACGCTAGCCCTAGAATAATTTCCTTCGCGCCTGGCAAGGGCACACTCTGCTAGATCAATATTTAATAATAAGAAATGATCATCCAGAGTCTGACAGGCTTCACGCGTCTGTTGATATGCGTCCCTGGCACTGTCGTTTGCTTCCAGATCGGCGTACAGGTTGCCCAGGTTGAACAACAGGTAGGCTTCACTGCGTAGGATGCCGTTGCTCCTTGCCAGGGTAAGTGCTTGCTCATACAACTTTGCTGCTTCGACATAATTTCCAGATAAATGGTGCAGGCTGCCGAGGTTGTTTAATACAAAGGATTGCCGGGTGGCATTCCGGACTTCCTGCCAATATGCCAATGCTTTTTCGTTATGGCTAACAGCCTGTTGGGTGTTTCCCTGGTATTGGCAGCAGATCCCCAATTCCATATGTACCATGGCAGTATTTTGCTCATCATTAAGGGATTGAAATATGACTAGTGATTGGTTGAGCAGCTCATAAGCATTGTTCAGCATACCCTGGTGATATTGGCTCATCCCTGTCGCTCGTAATGCACCTGCCCTGACGGAGTCCAGCGATTTATCACCTTGGGATAGCGTGAGTGCCTCGGTGCCATCCTGGATAGAGGCCTGGTAATTGCCCATATAACGATGAGCTGATGCCCGCCTGGCAAGCGTCTGGGCTAATCCTGAAAAATCCAGCTGGGACCGCTGCATAGCTTCCGCTTGGTTCAGGAATTCCAGGCTTTTTTCAACCTGACCCTGGACCAGTAATATGGTTCCTTTATGTGAGATCAGGGTCGGGCGTGTATCAATGATATCGCCCGGCAGCTCGTCGATCCATTTTGCCAGGATGGCAAATTGCGCGTTACGGATCAGTGATGTTCCGGCTTGCTCGATCAGATTTGCTATGGCAGATACATCTTTGATGCGTTCATACAGGGTATAAGCCCGTCCCCACTCTTCACGCTCTGTGTAGACGATAGCGATCCTGCGCAATAAATCCTCAAGCTGGCCAGGTCTTTCCTTCTCAAATTGGGCGCGCAAAAATTCGCCGAATAAGTGATGGTAACGCAGCCACTTTCCATCCTCACCCACGGGAAGGACAAATAAGTTATTTTGCACCACCTGGGCAATCAATGACCGCCAATTGCCATCGGTTCCCCAGATGGAATTACACAGGTCTACATCAAATTCCACCAAAAATGATGTGCGGAGCAGGAAATCCCGTATCTCTTCTATTTGTTGATCCAGGATCTCTTGAGCCAGGTAGGTATATAGCTCTACCCCCGTCACCCGTGCTGCCCGCATCTGGTTGGTCATTCCCTGGCCCATAACCTGGGCGGAAAGCATCAGACCGGTGATCCATCCCTCCGTATCCCGGGCCAGATCCTGCGAAGCCGCATCTGATAATGTGACGTGAAAGTATTGCAGCACGAAAGTCTGGATCTCTTCCGGGCGAAATGCCAGCTCTTCAAATCCTATACCACCCACCTGGGAACGTGCAACCAACAACGGCAGGTCTGGGAGGCTGAGTAAGGTGCGAGAACTGAGGATCAAATGACAATTCTCTGCCGCCTGGTTAATGAACCGGTTGATGAACGCCTGGACTTCCCTCACATTGCTTACCAGGTGGTAATCATCCAGGATGATCAGGAAATGCTCTTGAATGTGTTCGTAAGCATCATTGACGATCACCGAGACAAGCTGGTTGATATCGGGATTAAATTGGTTGATCGCTCTCAGTGCAGCCCTTGAGGCGTTGCCAAACTCAGGAAAACGTTGGTGCAACGCAGCAATAAAGTAAGTAAAAAACCTTTCCGGTGTCTGGTCGAGGTCATCCACTGCATACCAGCACACCGGTAAATCCACCTGATAGGCAAAATCGATCAGTAGTGAGGTTTTTCCATACCCAGCTGGGGCAATTATCAGGATGAGTTTTTCATCCAGCAGGTCATAAAGCAGGTTGATCAGGCGCTGCCGGGTGAATAAATCTTTCCGGCGCTGTGGAAGAATTACTTTCGTGGGGGTTGGTTTTCTTGCCATCGTTGTTGCGGTTGGATGAATTCCAACTATTTTTAGTATAGCATACTACCATCGTTTTCATTCCATGTTGTGTCCCAGAGAAAACAAATAGACCTGTCCCTGATTTACTATAAACTTAGGCAAGATAGCGGTATCAAATAAGCACACCGAGAAGCAATACTGGTCGAAGGATCATCCTTCCCCTTTGGAGTTCGGATCAATGCCATGCTGGGAGCAATCCTGTTGGAAGTTACTGACCAATTCATCCTGGGTGCAAGTGGCATGGAGTTTGTCTGTGCAGCAGGATATTGCGTACCTTTGCTTCTCTGGGGCATCATTCAATATCCTTCGTTGGTGGGAGTTAATGTACAGCTTTGAGCGAATACGCCAAGGCTGGAAGGTGCACTGGTGGCAATGGAACAGGTTTTATGTATTGTGCTGGCATTTATCCTGATAGCCCGCTCGCAGCTCTATACATGATCATCGCTTATTTAATTGCCTTGATGACGAAAAATATTGTTGCATACTTTGTCCTCTCCTTAACCGCTTCCCCATCACCAACCGCCAGGCTGTTCTTGATGAGGCGATCTCATTAACCCATGAGCGGAAAAATTTGTAAAAAAAGCGAGCCCCAAAAGGGCTCGCTGGGATACAAAGATATTCAGTTTATCCTGTTCCTGTACCTAGCCTGTCCAGAAACAGCCTTGCATTATCATTTCAAGAGCCATGGTATGGCTGCAGGTCTGGCGCGTTTGAAAGAAGTCACAATCACACTTCCAGGCTTCATCTGTGAACTTGACAGTGTGGGGGTTGTTATCTCCATCAAATGTTACCAGGAGTGATTTTACATGGATGCGTTCACGCTCTTCGGCATAGCGTTTTGCTTTTTCTCGCTTGCGGATCAAGCCAAAATCCATATCTTTTTATATATCTCCTTTCATTTATTATGTTTTTATGCAATAAGGCACACGTTAACAACGCGTGCCTTGGTCAGCTATTACAAATATTCACTTTTGAGAGAAAAACTCGCATAGCGGTATCTTCTCCGATTAATTTCAGTATAAGCCAAATTGAGGTGAAAGTCAATCATCTTGATTGACTTATACCCTACGATTAACCTACACTATTTTAGAATGAGAGCTTAGAAAATACATTCCATCCAAATTAATGTCTGGTGCAGGTAGAAACCCGCCTGGCGCAGAATATCCGCTGCCACTCCGGCAGGGAAGTTCAGGCTTAATGGCTGGCTTTGCTTGATATGATGCCGGGCGTGGCCGATCAATGCCAGGATGGCAGCATCGTCGATTTGGTCCGGTACTGCCAACCAGAGCGGATCCGTGAAACCTGAAACATGCTTCCAGCTGAGAACACCCAACAATTGACTATTTTGTTCCACGCTCCAATGGTGGAGATGCTCAAGGCTAAAAGCTCGAAAAATCTTTCCCCATACATCCGGTCGGAATAAATTCCAATCGAAGGGGATGTGCCAGGTAAGCTCAATTGGGTAAAGGCGTTTCAGCCATTCGCGCTGTAATGACCAGTGACCAGCCAGGCGCTTACCCACTTTTATTCCATGAGGCGTAGGCTGTTCAGTAAAACCAGGTCCGCTGTACCAGCTGGAACGCTGCAATCGCTCCTTGAAGCCGTTGGTCTCATAGATGTGAATGGCACCTGGGTTGTCATCTCGTACCTGCAGCCAGGCGGAGGCTGCTCCATGCTCCCTGGCATGCTTCAAGGCGGTGATGGTGAGTGCACTGGCAATCCCGCGACCTCGATAATCGGGGTGCGTGGCAACATTTGCGATCATATAACCCTTTTTCCCTTGTACCAGGATTGGGATCAGGCTCAGGTTACCCACCAGACGCCCGTCTTCTTCCCAGATATATCCTGAAGGAGGCATTGGTGCTTCATCGATCAAATTACTTGCCCAGCTCATCACGGTTGCGTTCTGGGCAGCCCTGCGCATCTCTTTCAGGTATTGTTTCCCTTCAGGATCAAGGGTATCGTAGAAACATAGCTCAACGAGGTCGGCAACCCTTGCCAGGTCTCTCCGCATGTCGAGCTTGCGCAACTGTCCGTGGGGTGTAGATGCAATGGTCGTATCGAAAATCATATAAATGTCATTTTACTCCATTTGCCTTACTCCTGCTGTATCCAGAACTGAACTTATGCGAACCATGCGAAGTATATTTATATAGCTTCAAATAGTAGATGCTAAATCTGATATGATTAACAGGTACACCCTGTTCTGAATAACAAAGGGTAGACCAAGTCAATCGAGTACTCATCATACGGTTGTATGATTAAAAAGGGTTGAATATTTGCAATTTGAGATCGAACCTTGATGTTTAGATTTACTCTTCGCCGTCTTGCTATTCTCCCCATTGCCCTGGTATTGATTCATTTCCTTGGATTCACCTATGCATATGTCGCCCGCCCGATCCGTGCCTCACGTACGCCTTATCTACGGGAACAAGTCGAAAATCCACTTCCATTACTGGAAACATACCAGCAACATATCCAGGATATTTTCGATGGCTCATTGTTGAAGCCAGTCGAGAAAGGTCCCCAGATTGGATCCTTTGCTCAGGATCTATGGAATGCATTTATTACCAGCCTGGGCTTACTTGCAATTGCTCTGATTATCAGTACCTTCTTGGGTCTGATCCTAGGACTGCTGGCAGTACGCAACCAACCTCCTGGAATACGCGGTTGGTTCACCCCGTTCTCTTCACTTGGATTGGCGATGCCGAGTTTTTATATAGGTAGCTTGAGCGTTTTAGCGGTTGTTTTTCTATCCTTGACGAGTGGTCAAGCGCATGAACAGCTCGTCCCTATCCGTGGTTTTGGTTGGGATAATCATCTTATCCTGCCTGTTTTAGCGCTCATATTATTCCCCACCGTGCAAATTGCACAGGTGACAGCGAATTTAATGGTGGGTGAGCTGGGAAAACAGTACATCATCGCCGCACGCAGTTTTGGTCATACCTGGCACGACATACGTTCACGGCAAGCCATGCGCAATATCATTGCCACAGTCATTTTAACCATTGCCAAGACATTTCGGATCTTGGTTGGCGAATTAGTCGTGGTTGAGTGGTTGTTCAACTGGCCTGGATTAGGAAGGATGTTAGCCTCCACATTGGTTCCTGGTCAATTGAGCAACAATCTGGGCGCGTCACGTCTGTTCCTTGATCCACCGACTGTTGCTTTTGATATTGTTATCATTGCTGCGCTATTTCTACTCGTAGACTTAATTGCCTCAATATTGGTGCGCATCATCGATCCGCGCTTGAGAGCACAGGATGAGCTTACTACATCCGGAGGCCCAGGATGAGCAGCGATAGACTTGCTGATGCTCAACTGGCGATGAAATACGGTAACAAAGTTAAGGCGCAAAGAATATTAAGCCAGGTCATTCGCTCAGATCCGCATAATGAACAAGCCTGGTTAATGATGGCACGGTTGGTGAACACTGAACAGCAGGTCATCGAGTGCCTGGAATGGGCATTAAAGAGCAACCCCGATAATAGATCAACCAAGGCAGCCCTGAAAGCCCTTAAAGGTCATGCTGCGGCTCAAGGTCAGACTAGTATTACCCAAACCACTACTGCACCTATCCAACCTGTAAAAGGTGATAAGGATACCATCCCTGCTAAGCCTGTCCCTGGCAAACCAGTAGAGAAGTCAATCACCCTGGCTAAGGTAAATGGTGGGGATTTTACACCGCCGCATCGTAGAGTTAATTGGTCTCTCCTGATTGGATCGATCATTGTCCTAACGGTGTACTTGATAGGTGTCATTGGTCCGATGATTGCTCCTCAAGACCCAATGGAAGAGCATGCCGTTTTACAGCAGGATGGTGAGTGGTTCGTCCCTCCATTCTCTGCCTTCCAGGTTCAAGGATATATTTTAGGATCGGATGAGTTTGGACGTGACCTGTTCAGCCGCATCCTTTATGCAGTCCGCCCCACTCTGATCATGGTCTCTATTGTAGCCATCGTCCGATTGTTCTTAGGGACTTTGATAGGTCTGGGAGCAGGATGGTCCAACGGTCGGATTGGTCGCATCCTTAATGGCATGATCTCAGCTGCTCTCTCAGTACCAGTATTTATCGTTGCACTGGCAGCCATAGCCATGCTGGGAGCTGAGATAGGACTATTGGCTTTCGTTGTTGGGTTATCCATCAATGGATGGGGTGAAACGGCGCGCTTTGTACGTGAGCAAACCGTGCTTATCAAAGGGCAGCTGTACATCGAATCAGCTCACTCATTGGGTGCTTCGAGCTTCCAAATGCTTGTCCGGCATGTGCTACGCCAGATCATGCCCATGGTTTGGATGCTCTTTGCCTTTGAGATCAGTGGCACCCTGATGGTGACGGCTGGGTTGGGTTTCTTAGGTTATTTTATAGGCGGAGATGTATGGGTGGAGGTGAGAGATTTTGTTTCCCGGCGTACGAGTGGTGCACCAGAATTAGGTCAAATGCTGGCCACTTCTTGGGTCAGCCTGTTACAGCCCTGGCCGCTGGTACTCACTGGTTCGGTTATATTTATCACCGTCCTCGGTTTTAATTTGCTTGGCGATGGCTTACGCTCCCGGTTGAATCCAGAATACATCAATCGCAATAGTCCACTTGCTCTCCTCAGCCAGCGCTTCAACTTTTGGTTAGAGCAATCCGTCAGCTACCCAGTCTCAAATTGGCTTAAGACTAATCGCTTACGCCCTGCCCTGGTGATAACTGCTGGGCTTGCCTTGGTGGGTATCTTCTATCTCTATCAAACCAGGATCGTCGGTCGCTTCGACCCATCGCAAACTGCATTATCCATCCCTGGTGGGCAGCTCTGGGCTTCTGGACGGATTGATCCCTATGGTACGCTTTTTATCAATTCAACCGGTCTGAAAGATCCTCAGAAGCTGTGGGTAGTCAACCATCCAGGGGGTTTTTCTGGAACACCCGTTGTGTCTGCGGATGGCACGATCTATGTGGCGGGTATGGATTCCACGCTTACAGCTGTGAACCCGGATGGCACGATCCGCTGGGAAACAATATTGCCTGAGATTCCCGTGGGACCACTTGCTCTAGGACCTCAAGGTATCGTCTATGTCACCGATGCTAAGGGAGGAATATCTGCCTTAAGCCCTGATGGCAATTTACTGTGGTTGTATTCGATGGGCACTATTGGGAAACCCGAGCATGGTGCCATTGTAGCGCCAAATGGGACCATTTACTGTCTGATGGAAGATGCACGTGGAGATACCCTGTTTGCATTGTTACCAAACGGGCAGCTCCTATGGTCCATGCAACCTGGCACCCACGATGCCAATACCGGATTGCGCCTTACACCCGATGGACAGCATATTTTTATTAAGAACAGGGTAGTTAATGCATACAACGGATCGATCATCGATTTGGTTCTACCGACTGACGAAGATCCAATCCTATCGAATAAGGCACAGCTATTTGTAGGGGCAGATGGTAAAACCTACCTGCTTGCAGGGCATGTGGTCATGCAGTGGACATTGTCCTCGCAAGGTTTTAATTTGGTGCAAAGTGCTGAATGGAATTACCGGGGGGCTGGTATCAGTCAAACCAGTGGTTATCCTGTGGATGCAGGTGCAACTGCTAAGGGGGATATCTGGATTTTCTACTCCGCTCAGTATGGAGGAACATCGAGCTTTTGGCTGGATTCGACTGGCAAAATTCTTGGTAGCTTTTATACTCCATTCGACCAGGATGCACACCTCATCGCTATCGATGGTACAGACACGTCATATACTTGTGGGATTACCTACAATGAAGAACAAGCTCCCATGACTATTTGTGAAGCTTATCATAAGGATAACTCAGAACCACGCTGGACCTACACATTCCCCGAAGGAGTTTATGATGTCATGGGAGGGGCGATGGCACCCGGAAGATTATATCTCATCACAGATGATGACAACCTGACCGCCCTGGGTGAATCGGGCGTACCCGAACCTGTCTTAACCGGCACTCCATAATAATTATTGGGCAGGTGATTGACCTTTCGCCCTTCAGGAGCGGAGTATTTATTTCTCCGGGTGATTAATACCATATATACACAACTCATATACAACTCTTATACGGCATATCTCTTGCACATTCATACTCAATGTTATAATTTTCCTGACAAGGAAGGAAAATTTACCTATGATGCGATTTGATCGTTTTACTGAACGTGCCCAGGAGGCAGCGCAGCGCGCTGCTGAGATCATCCAACGCTATGGGCACAACCAGATTGATACTGAGCACATCCTGTTGGCGCTGATTGAGCAGCCACAAGGTGTGATCCCTCAGATATTGGAATATCTCAAAGTTGATTCCAATGCCCTGACCGAGCGGTTGGACTACGTTCTGCGTACCAGCCCCAAAGCCAATATTTTTGGTGGTGGAGCAGGCCAGATCTTTATTACCCCGCGTGTCAAGCGTATCATTGACCTGGCAAATGAAGAAGCCAACCGACTCAAGGATGAATACATCTCCACCGAGCATATTTTCCTGGCTATCCTGAACGAACGCAGCACCCCCGCTGCACGTTTACTGGAAGGTGCGGGTGTGACCCGTGAGCGTGTCTATGAAGCTGTTCAGCAGATCCGAGGTGGACAGCGTGTTACCGATCCCCAGGCAGAGACTCGTTATCGCACCCTTGAGAAATATTCACGCGACCTGACCCAAATGGCCCGCGAAGGTAAACTTGACCCAGTCATCGGGCGCGATACTGAGATCCTGCGTGTCATACAGATCCTCTCACGGCGCACCAAGAACAACCCGGTGTTGATCGGTGAAGCGGGCGTGGGAAAAACTGCTATCGTGGAAGGCCTGGCACAGAAAATCGCCTCCAATGATGTCCCGGAGATCCTCACCGGCAAGAAGGTGATTGCTCTTGACCTGGGTGCGATGATCGCTGGATCACGGTTCCGTGGTGAGTTTGAAGAGCGTCTTAAAGCAGCCATCGAGGAGATTCAACGTGCCCAGGGTGAAGTCATCCTGTTCATTGATGAGCTGCATACCGTCGTTGGCGCTGGAGCTGCCCAGGGAGCGATGGATGCCTCCAACATGCTTAAACCTGCCCTGGCGCGGGGTGAACTGCAATGCGTTGGTGCTACCACCCTGGATGAGTATCACAAACACATCGAGAAAGACGCTGCCTTGGAGCGTCGTTTTGCACCTGTGTATGTCGAAGAACCTAACGTGGATGACACGATCAAGATGCTGCACGGTTTACGCGACCGCTATGAAGCGCACCACAAGGTAACCTTCTCAGACGATGCGCTGGTCGCTGCTGCTCGCTTATCTTCGCGTTACGTTACCGACCGTCATCTACCGGATAAAGCCATCGATCTGATGGATGAGGCCGCTGCAAAGTTGCGTGTAGCCTTATATTCACTTCCCCCTGACCTAAAAAATATGAAAAGCGAGGTCGATCGCCTGCAAGCAGAGGAGGAGCAATCCGGACTTACCCGCGATTATGAGCGTGCTGCAGAGAAGAAAGCTGAACGATTGCGCCTGGAAACTGAATTCAATGCACTGCGAGATAAATGGGAGAGTGAGCACAAGCTGGATGAGGTAGTGGATGTAAACGACATCGCGGCAGTGGTTGCTCAGTGGACCGGTATCCCTGTATCGCAGATGATGGAAACTGAATCTGATAAGCTACTCAACATGGAAAGCCGTTTACACGAGCATATCATCGGCCAGGATGAGGCGATTCATGCCATTTCTGATGCCATCCGCCGTTCGCGCTCAGGTCTAAAAGATCCACGCCGTCCGATCGGTTCATTTATATTCATCGGTCCTTCCGGTGTGGGCAAAACCGAGCTCGCAAAAGCCCTGGCGGAATTCATGTTTGACGATGTGGATGCCCTGGTGCGGATTGATATGAGCGAATACCGTGAGCAGCACACCGTATCCCGCCTTTTCGGTGCCCCACCGGGCTATGTGGGTTATGAGGAAGGTGGCCAACTCACTGAAGCCGTTCGACGGCGTCCATACCGGGTGATCCTCTTTGATGAAATTGAGAAGGCCCATCCGGAGGTTTGGAACGCACTTCTTCAGATCCTGGACGACGGTCGTTTGACCGATGGTCAGGGAAGGATCGTAGACTTCCGAAATACAGTGTTGATCATGACCAGCAACCTTGGCACCGAGTATGTACGTAAGTCGGGCAGCCTGGGGTTTGTGGCTCCTTCTTCTACCGCCGAAGACCGTGAAGCGCAGGAGAAAATCTCCAAGGCTCTAAAAAGCACCTTCCGCCCCGAGTTCCTCAACCGCATCGATGAGATCATCACATTCTCACCGCTTTCAGTGGAAGATATGGTTCAGATTGTTGATCTTCAGATGAAGGAAATCCAGGAACGGATGGGTGACAGTGGCTTGACCATTGAGCTGACTCCGACTGCCCGCCAGTGGTTGGCGGAGGCTGGTTTTGACACTGCATTTGGCGCTCGTCCATTGCGACGCGCTCTCCAGAAGTACCTTGAGTCACCCCTCTCCATGAGCCTGCTCAGTGGAGAGTTCCATCGTGATGCACATATCCTGGCGGATGTTAATGAGGCCAAGGATGGTCTGATCTTTAGTGCTGTTGAGCAACCGATAAAGGTTCAGGTCCCCCAGGAAACTGCTTAGTTAATCACTATTCGTTTGTATAAAGGTCGGGAGGTAATCCCGACCTTTTTTATTCATATTTACGAATACCAATCCACAATCATGCGCACCTAACAAATAACACGTGCCTGTAACACGAACCTGGTGATTTTTGTCTCTCATATGAGGATATTAACCACTTGGTAATTATTCTTGATGGTATTAAATTTTTAACTTGGAACTATTTATCATGGCCGCCGACGCATTTCCAAACATGTTCCTCTTCACGGGTCTTACCGATAAACAACTCGGTGTCCTTAATCCGCTCTTCATTCCCTGTGAATTCGTGGCTGATACGGTTCTTTTCGAGCAAGGCGACCCGGCCGATAATCTATTTGCAGTTGTGAGTGGAGAAGTGGTGGTAAACTTTAAGCCTGATGACGGACCAAACATTGTAGTTGCTCGCGTTCAACCTGGCAGCATCGTTGGGTGGAGTGCAGCGCTGGGTAGCCGGCGATACACTTCCAGTGCGTTGTGCACTGTTTACACCCAGCTTCTGCGGGTCCGCGGAGATGACCTGCGTCGATTATGTCTTCAACACCCCGATGTCGGCACGGCTTTTCTCGATCGGCTTGCCACTGTCATTGCCGAGCGTTTGCATTCCACACATGATATGGTCCTATCACTTCTCCAGCTCGGTTTAACTACTGCGGTTGAGAATCCCGGAGGATAATCCATGGTTACCCCTGTCAATGGTAGTGCACCTCTCGAAGAACAAATACGCGTACTCATTCAAGGCCTGAGCGATTACATCGAACAATTTCACGGCGGCTCAGTTGAGTATATTTCGTTTGATGGTAAAGTACTCAAGGTGCGCCTGGGTGGTGCATGCCTGGGTTGCCCCCTATCTCCCAATACCTTGCACGGTTGGGTTGAGGGGACGGTCAAACAATTCTTCCCCCAAATTGAAAGTGTAGAATCCGAAGCCTGAAAATAATAATTCTTCGTACTCTCCAGATCGTAATTTGATAACTTAACTTGTCAGTTCAATAAAACTCACAAAGTGGGTTCTGTGTTATTTATTGCGTGGGATTTAACCTGCTGTGTTAACACAGATTGAAACCCATTTTTTATTCTTTTTTTACTCGGTGCTTGTGCCTGTCCTGTTGAAATTCTATAAGCTGTGAGGTCAAGGCACCATACATACTCTGTCGTCACTGAGTTGAGACAAATAGTCTTTTCATATTCTCTCCCTCTACTTACTTTCGTTGGGAAACAACCTATCCAGCCATGCTGCGATTTCACGCACCACTAAAATCGGATCGTACTTTCCTATTGGCATATACCGGTGATCGTATCCCCTCCCTACGATGATAGTCACACGGTTCCTGGGCAAATGATCTTCCCAGATTTTCACCTGGCTAACTGGAACTTCCCTATCCAGATCTCCATGCAAGATAAGAAGTTGAAGACTTTGAGCATCTAAAAAGATCTTCCAATTATCCTCGAATGCGAGTTCGTCGACTACTCTCCCCACAGGACGATCGACCCCTAACATTTGACGTCGATCTTTCCCAGCTAATTCTTGCTGTAATTGATCGAGAGACGGGCCACCCTGAGCCTGGATGATGTCGCTTATCGTTGTAGCGATCCCCCCTAATAGCACCACAGCGTCAACTTCATCCAGCGGTAAAGCACGCACGTGGAGCGAGCCTTCACTCCAAGCAAATACAACCCGGGGACTTTCTTTTAGGTAGAATCGCCCAGAGAGCCACCAGTTGTTTTCCCAACAATTTAAAATCGGTTGCTGCATATTCACTGAAGTCGACTCGATCATCGTGCACCCCTGGCTTATTATATCGAAGTGTACTCCACCCTGCCGCGCAGAGCCCAATGGACATATCCCGATAGAAAGCTGTTCTCGCATATGGCGAGTCGGAATCAATTGGAATCCTGCCATTGAGATTAAAAGGTGCGCTGCCATGCACAAGTAAAATACTTCCCCTGGAGGGTGGATCTTTTGGATGTTCGAGAATATACCCGTAATGGAGGGGATCATGCAGATCGATCATAATTTCTCAACTCCAAGTTCACGATACGCCTCGTTTCATATTTTGTTCGCCTACCTTCAGTGGATGACATAATCAACAGGATATGTCTACCAAAGTGACTGTCTTTCATTAACCATGGAAATTCTTGCAACCGATAAAAGGGGAAGGATTTCTATAATATCCTGAGAATCTTAGCCAGTGTATCTTTTCACGATAAGACGTTCAGTTATTATTGGTAATGTCATGCAGTTGATTTAGCCTATATTTCTGGCATACTAAGTAGCATCGGGCTGAGATAGGGGATCAGCCAGATGAACCACACCACCAGGCTGAACCTGTGAAAATTCGTGATCGCTTTTTCATCTCTTTTAACCAACACCACGGTTGCCCAAATCGCATGGATCATCATCAGCAAGATGGCCAATACTCCGGTCACTCCGTGGATATCCGTGGTCAACCCCCCAGCCATTTCAATCATTAACCCCGTCCCCCAGGTGTCACACACCAGGCCAAGATAGAAGAAAACCAGATGCCATGGTTTTAGCCTTCCTTGAATGCGTTCACTCCAAACCCCGATGGTATAAAAAATCAATGCCAGGCTGATGATGATCAGCGGAGTTGTACTTGTTCCTGTCATATTGTCTCCATGGATTATTTAGTAAAAAAATCTTAGACGTTTTTAAAAGCAGGATGATATTTAATGACTCCTGACGAACCTTCAAGATAGCCAGGCTGTAACTCAACGACCATGAACACATCTTCGGGGACATCATATTCACAGGTTATGTCATAGAGCACCGAAGGCCTGAACCCAAAGCGAGGATAATACCCTGGGTGTCCCAGGACAATGATGGCCCCATAACCAAGTCGCTTGCACAGCTCTAATCCAGTCTCAGTCAAGGCGGACCCAATCCCCTTGCGCTGAAACTTGGGAGCTACTGCCATCGGACCCAGACCCATGATCTTGAGATCAGGGAAGCCTGATAGCAAGACTGGAGAGAACAGGATATGTCCCACGATGACCCCGTCCTCCTCTGCCACGAGTGAAACAATCGGTTGGGCATCCTTCCGGAGTATATCCACCAGGTTGGCTTCTGCCTGGGTTTCGAACGCGGCTGCATTTACTGCATGCACTGCGGCATAATCGTTTGAATCTTCTTTCCGAATGAGCATACGCCTCCATATAAGATCGCATGTGAATATGGTTTGTTTGGGTTTAGGATGATAACATCCGGGATTATTTTACTTCAGTTACCTGAGGCAGCCAATTCGGCTGTCTCACTTCCTTCCCGGCTTCGATGCACCAGGTAGATACCAAGTAGCACAAATAGACCTCCCAATAATTGTTCGGTGCGTAGTGCTTCCCCAAGTAATGGAATCGCCAATAAGGCGGTTACCACCGGTTGGCCGATCAGGGTGGGAGAAACGATCGAAGCTGGTAGATGCCCCAATGCATACCCTATGGAAAGATAGCCACCCACCTGTGAAACCAGGGCTGCTCCCACGAATGCAAGGTAAGTTTGGGGAGGATAACCCGTGAGAGGCATATTCATCCCCAGGGAAATCAACAACAAGGTTATGGCGGCAATCAGGTCAACCATCCATACATACGAGAGTGTATCCAACTTCTTGCGTCCAACTTCGGTCACCAGGAAGTAGCCTGCGTAGAAGACTCCTGCGGCCACTGCCAGCATGTCTCCCATACCAATGCTTGGATGAAGGATGAAATCGCTTCCCAGGACGATCACAGCTCCACCCAGCGCCAGTAACAGCCCCACCCAGAACAATCCTCGCAGCTTTTGGCGGAAAACCAGCCAGGCGAATAACGCCACCCATAATGGAGCAGTGTTGCCAAGCAGGGTGGCATTGGCTGCCGAGGTAAAGCGCAAGGACGAGTTCCAGGTCCCATGATCGAAAGCGGTGAAGATTCCTCCGAGGAGCGGGAAGATTAATATCACCAGAGGGAATTTCACGCCATATTTGTATTTACGATAAAGGAAAACTGGAAAAAGGATGATCGTTGCCAACCCGATGCGATAAAACCCGATCACCGGGCCAGGAGCATTTGCCCATTTGCCAAACATGGCCGAAAAACTCAGGCAGATGATCCCCATGAACAGGGCAAGATATGGCAGAATGGGACGCTGGGTTGGCATGGATGCGGCTGGGCGAGGGTATCTTGAGGGGATTATGCCTTGTGGCAAGTCATTCTATCATGGATTATTTACCTGCATCACAAGCATCAAGAGAACCTTACCCTATCAATTCTTATCTAATCTTCAGAATTCTGTGAACAAATGCCGTTATACTACGGACGCAAAACCAAATTTTTTTTTATGAAAGGTCCGATAGAATGCACAAGATTTCTCGGAACACCCGGGTTGTCCTTTCTATATTCATCTTCTTTTCAATTGTGAGCCTGGCTTGCGGTGTACCTGCCCGCAGTCTCACCACTCCCCAACCAACCCCTGCCGAAGAGGTCGTTCAGTTGGTTCCTGCCAGCGATACTCCACCCACAACATTGGTGATGGATGAAGACCAGGTTTTAGTGGATTTGTATTCCAGGCTGAATCCTTCTGTGGTCAATATCACGGTTTACCTCGACCAGGATGGACAGCTAACATCTTTTGCCCAGGGTTCAGGCTTTGTCTATGATGATCAGGGGCATGTCCTGACCAATGCACATGTAGTACATGGAACGGATGCAGTGGAGGTGGTTTTTTCAGATGGCTTGATCCGTGAAGCATCGGTCATCGGTGAAGATCTCCATAGCGACCTGGCGGTTCTCCAGGTTGAGCTTCCTGAGGGCATAACAGCCATACCGATGGGTGAGATGGACAATTTAGCGGTTGGTCAGACTGTGGTAGCCATTGGGAATCCTTTTGGATTGGAGGGCACACTAACCCGTGGCATCATCAGTGCATTAGGGCGCACCATACCTGCCCTGACTGTATTCTCCATTCCCCAGGCTATTCAAACCGATGCTGCGATAAACCCAGGTAATTCAGGCGGTCCCTTGCTTAATTTGAACGGCGAGGTGGTTGGCGTCAATGCCCAGATCGAGACGAACGGCACCTCCGATAGTAATATTGGGGTAGGGTTTGCCATCCCGGTCAGTATCATACGGCGGGTTGTTCCAGCCTTGATTGAAACGGGGCATTATGATTGGCCATATTTGGGAGTGTCTGGTTATACTGTAAATCCACCGTTGGTCAAGGCCATGAATCTGCCAGTGGAGCAAGGGGCTTACGTTTCCTCTGTTCCCGATGGGGGACCGGCTCAGGCTGCAGGATTGCAAAGCACTACTGATATCATCACCCAGGATGGTCGCCAGGTAGAAGTGGGAGGCGACATCATCACTGCTATTGATGGTCAGCCGGTAAAAACATTTGATGATATCCTGCTCTACCTAACCCTGCAGACAACTCCAGGCCAAACTGTGATCCTGACTATTCTACGCGATGGTCAATATCAGGATATAAGCTTGCAGCTAGGTACGCGCCCGACAGAGTAAGCAATTCTCTGGACTTACACGAAATAACTTGGAGCGCCCGGGTAATTCCGGGCGCTCCATCTGCCAGCAAATCCATTGCTCAATACTCAAGTGATAAATCAAGGCGGTTATATAGCGGTAGCTCTTCCAGGTAACGTTGTAGGTTCTGGATGAATAAACCTGCAGCCCGCTCGTCGTAATGGGGCGAAAAACCGGCAATGTGTGGGGATATGATCACATTCGTCAGTTTCCATAGTGGACTATCCTGGGGCAGGGGTTCTGACGGAAATACATCCAGGGCAGCACCAGCGATCTTATGCTCGCGCAACATAGGTATCAACACGTTATGGTCGACGATCTCACCCCGCGAGATATCGATCAGGTAAGCACTCGGTTTTAATACTGCCAGCTCTTTGGCTCCAAGTAAACCGCGGGTTGCTGATGTTCTTGGTAATGTAACCACCACGTAGTCACATTCCTTCAACATTGCCCCCAATGCCTGGGGAGGATATAACCTGTTCACCAGGTCACCACCCGGATCACCTGTTCCATCAATGATATAGCCGATATCTTCAGGATGCTTGACGTCGCGCTTGGTGGCCAGTACTGCTGCCCCGAAGACCTGTAATAATCGGGCAATTTGCCTTCCAATACTGCCATAACCAACAATCCCTACCGTGCTGCCGCGCAGCTCTTGCGGATTAAACAAATCCCATCTACCTGATGGCCAATCTGAGCGCTTCTGGTGGATGAACATATCAGGAAGGTGATGACCCAATGCCAGCATCATCATTACGGCATGTTCCGCCATCTGTGGTGCTGATGCACCGCTCATGCTGGTAACGCTCATCCCCTCCCGGTGAAGGATGGGTTCCTCCAGGGCATGATCCAACCCTGCCCAATGAAACTGGATCCAGCGCAGGCGAGGAGCTAGTTCAGGTTTTGGCAATACCCGGTTGGTATAAAGCACCTCCACCCGCTTCCATACATCATCACTGATCTCATCCACTTTGCGAGCTTCGATCTTTTGTACCGAGAGGCGCGGCGAGGTTGCGGATATTTGTTTGATCAACTCATCGTTGAAGCCGAGTGTGATTAGAACTTCAATTGGATCATTCATGATTCACCTTCATGGTGGGGGA
Source organism: uncultured Chloroflexia bacterium (assembly GCA_963822175.1). Lineage (GTDB taxonomy): Bacteria > Chloroflexota > Anaerolineae > Anaerolineales > UBA4823 > FEB-25. The sequence continues at coordinate 119,331 of CAWGGJ010000013.1, forward strand.
TAAGTGTTGGATAGATTGGGTATTTGTAAGTAAATTCTACCAATGATCTATGCAGTTTACTCTTTTTGTTTACCACTATTGTACCCAATACATTCAGGCTATTTTACCCAATTTACTCTATAGCATTATTTTCGATTGTTTCTAACGAAACATTCATCCATGAATATGCAGATTAGGTTTACAAATTATAAAGACATCGATATAATGAAGCCTTCTTAACTATTTAGAAAGGTTAATGTATGCAATCGACAGATTCTTTGGTGATAACGTTACAGGAAGCGTTTGGAATTTTTAGACACCGCATGATGGGTAACTTATTCGTATTTGCCAAGGACAAAGGGCTGACGATGGCGCAGTTTGGTACCCTGCTCCACATTTTCCACAAAGGCGGATGTGGTGTGTCCGATATTGGAAGTGATCTCGGGGTAACCAATTCAGCCGCCAGTCAGATGCTTGAGCGCCTGGTGCAGCTTAAACTAATTACCCGCTCAGAAGACCCCACGGATCGACGTGTCAAGCAAATTGTGCTGACCGATAAAGGTCGCCAAATACTACAGGAAGGGAACCTGGCGAATCGCAACTGGCTGGAAGAGCTGGCTCAAACCATGACTGCTGAAGAACAGGAGCAGGTCAGGGAGGCTATCGTTATCTTATTGCAAAAAGCTCACCAGTTTGATCCACAACCTAAATAATCCTTTCCTACAAATGCGAGATGCACCTTCCCATTGTTGGAGCATGTGGTTTATAAATGCTGTGATGACTCAAATCATGCAGACATAAGGTGAATGGGTAAGCAAATATAAATGAATTCGAATCAATTTTCAAAATAAATCTATAGGAACGAACACAACCATGCTGCGAATAATCAAATACTTAAAACCATATCGACTTTTGATCCTGCTAACCATAGTTTTACTGTTTGTGCAGGCATTTGCCGACCTGGCTTTGCCCAGCTATATGGCGGATATCGTTAATGTCGGAATCCAACAGGGTGGAGTTGAAAATGCTGTCCCGGTTGCCATCCGCCAAGGTTCAATGGACAAGGTCACCATATTCATGAGCCCAGAGGATAAGGCCAGGGTGCTCTCCGACTACACGTTAGTGGATAAGGATTCCCCTGATTATGCCACCTATGTTGAACTCTACCCCACCCTTGCTCAGGAACCTATCTATGTTCTGAATGAGGTCGATAGCGCAGAGATAGCCTGGTTGAACCCGGTGATGGGCGAGGCAATTTTGAAAGTCAGCAAAATAGCCAGCATGGGGTTTGACCTGTCCACGTTGCCTCCGGGAATGGATCTATCCAATTTGATCAGCAACTTCCCCAGGAACAGCAAGCGAAGATTGATGCAGCCAATCAAAAAATGGATAGGACTGAGCGAGAGCGTGATCGTCCAGGCAACCGCTGGGCCGATCCTGGAAGAGTATAAAGCACTTGGTATGGACACCTTGAAACTGTCGACCAGCTATATTATTCAGATCGGCTTGATTATGCTGGTCATCACCTTGATCTCCGGGACATGTATGATCATTGTGGGTTATCTCTCGGCTCAAACTGGTGCCGGACTGGCGCGTGATCTACGCCGGTACGTGTTCCAACGGGTCGAAAGTTTTTCCGCCACCGAATTCGATAAATTCTCCACCGCCTCGTTGATCACCCGATCTACGAATGACATTACCCAGATCCAGATGGTCGTCGTCATTATCATGCGCATGGTTTTCTACGCCCCAATCATTGCAATCGGTGGCATTATCCGCGCCACCCAAACCAGCGCGGGTATGTGGTGGATCATTGCCCTGGCGGTCATTGTACTGCTCGGCTTGATCATTTCTGTATTCACCATCGCCCTGCCAAAATTCAAGATCATCCAAAGCCTGCTTGACCGGCTCAACCTGGTTGTGCGTGAAAACCTGTCCGGCATGATGGTCATCCGGGCATTCAACATGCAGTCCTTTGAGGAAAACCGCTTCGATAAAGCCAATATAGATGTCACCCGTAATTACCTGTTCGTCAACCGGGTCATGGTCATCATGATGCCGTTGATGATGCTGGTGATGAACATTGTGACGATAACGATCCTTTGGGTTGGAGCCCACCAGGTAGCTGAGGCAAGTATCCAGGTTGGCGACATGATGGCCTTCATGCAATACGCCATGCAGATCCTGTTTTCCTTCCTCATGCTGGCAATGATTTTCATCATGCTACCAAGAGCAGCTGTATCTGGAGACCGTGTTGCTGATGTGCTGGAGACCGAACCAGTCATCAAAGACCCGCAGGAACCACAGCAATTTGCTGAGCCATTCAAGGGATCGGTTGAATTCAGGAATGTATCTTTCCGCTATCCCGGCGCGGAAGAAGATGTATTGCATAATATCAGTTTTACTGCCCAACCTGGTCAAACCACTGCATTGATTGGAACCACAGGTTCGGGTAAATCCACGATTGTCAACTTGATTCCACGCTTGTATGAAGTCACTGAGGGGGCTATCTACGTGGATGGGACCGATATTCGCCATGTCAGGCAGCATGAATTACGCGATCGGATCGGTTACATTCCACAGAAAGGCACCTTGTTCTCCGGTACGATCGAAAGCAACCTGTTATACGGGGATCAAAACGCCAGCGATGAAGAGCTAAAAAAGGCTGTAGAAATTGCACAGGCCAGCGAATTCATCGATACCGAGCAAGCTGGTATGCAATCTGAAGTTGCGCAGGGGGGGACAAACTGGTCCGGTGGTCAGAAGCAACGCCTGGCAATTGCGCGGGCTTTGGTGAAAAAAGCGCCTATCTACATCTTTGACGACAGCTTTTCCGCACTGGATTTCAAGACCGATGCAAGGTTACGCAAAGCCCTCAAGGATCAGACGGGCCAGAGCACCATGATGATTGTGACACAGCGTATTGCCACGATCAAGAATGCCGAGCAGATCATCGTACTTGACGAAGGCAAGATCGTTAGCAAAGGCACTCATGAGGAACTTATGGAGGAATCTGAAATATACCGAGGCATTGCCTTGTTGCAGTTGAGCAAGGAGGAGTTATCATGATGCACAGCACTAATACTCCTGGTAATCGAAGTACCACAAGAGGCGGCCCGATGGGCGGCCCAATGGGGCGCGGTGGCCCAATGGCAATGTTAGGTAAAGCCGAAAAGCCGCGTGACTTTAAAGGCACGCTGAATAAGCTGATCCAATATCTTGGGCATTACAAGCTTTTGATCTTATTTGTCTGGATCCTGGCAATTGCTTCCACAGCGGCGGCGATCTTTGGCCCCAAGATCCTCGGAAATGCCACGACCGAACTTTTCTCCGGTGTGAAGGCTGAGCTGGCTGGTACCGGTACGATCGACTTTACTGCCATCGGCAATATCCTCCTGCAAGCGCTGTTGCTGTATGTGTTTTCTGCCACGCTGAGCTTCGCTCAAGGGTGGATCATGACCGGTGTAGCGATGAAAATCACTTACACCTTTCGTAAGGACATCGCTGAAAAGATCAACCATATGCCACTTCGTTACTTTGATGGTACGAGCCATGGAGAGGTGCTCTCCCGTGTCACCAACGATGTGGATACCGTTAACACGACTTTAAATCAGAGCCTGACGGGGATTATTACTTCTGTGACAACGCTCTTAGGGATAACAGTGATGATGTTCACCATTAGCTGGCAGATGACCCTGGTGGCTTTGGGCACCCTCCCGTTGTCTTTTGGCATCCTTGGCCTGATCATGAGCAAATCGCAGGTCTACTTTAAACGCCGGCAGGACTACCTGGGTCACATCAATGGTCATGTAGATGAAATGTACGGGGGGCATGTTGTGGTGAAAGCCTTTAATGGGGAGGCCAAGAGTGTCGAATATTTTGACCAGCTCAACGAAACCCTCTTCGACTCAGCCTGGAAATCAGAATTCCTGACCGGATTGTTGTTCCCTATCATGAATTTCGTTGGCAACCTGGGTTACGTTGCCATATGCGTCCTGGGCGGTTACCTGGTGGTCAAGGGCAGCATACCCGTCGGAGATATCCAGGCCTTTATCCAATACATGCGCTCATTTACCCAGCCCATCACGCAGATCGCCCAAATATCCAATGTTCTACAAGGAACGATCGCTGCGGCGGAGCGCGTGTTTGAATTCCTGGCTGAACCTGAGGAGATTCCCGACACTGAGAATCCCGTCCAGGTGACCAATTTTGAGGGTCGTGTGGATTTCAAGAATGTCCACTTCGGATACAGCCCGGATAAGATCATCATCAACGACTTTACCTTCTACGCTGAACCTGGCCAGAAGATCGCCATCGTTGGCCCGACCGGCGCTGGGAAAACCACCATGGTCAAATTACTGATGCGCTTCTATGACGTCAACAGTGGCGCCATCCTGGTGGATGGCCATAATATCAAGGATTTAAATCGCAATGACCTGCGCTGCATGTTTGGGATGGTTTTGCAGGATACCTGGCTTTACAATGGGACCATCATGGAGAACATCCGCTACGGTCGCATGAATGCCACGGATGAGGAAGTTATCGCGGCGGCCAAGGCAGCGCGTGTGGATCATTTCGTCCGCACCCTGCCGGAAGGTTACAATTTGGTGCTCAATGAAGAGTCTTCCAATATATCGCAAGGTCAAATGCAGCTGATGACCATCGCCCGTGCCTTCTTGGTTGACCCAACCATACTCATCCTGGATGAAGCCACCAGTTCAGTGGATACTCACACGGAGATCCAGATCCAAAAAGCAATGGATACCTTAATGAAAGGCCGTACCAGCTTTATCATCGCCCATCGCCTGTCCACCATCCGTGAAGCAGACTGGATCCTGGTGATGAAGGACGGAGATATAGTGGAGCAGGGCAAGCACGCGAAATTGCTGGCAAAGAATGGTTTCTATGCCGAGCTGTACAACAGCCAGTTCGAAGGAAAAGAGATCTAGATAAGTTCTATGATATAGCCATGCCCAGGTGTAACAGCCTGGGCATTTTTATTATTGTGACTAAAATGACATATGTCATAAATTCGAAAATGACAAATGGTATTTGAATTCATTATCCATTTGGTGCTATGATGATTATGCACAACTGAATAAGCCGGAGCGATCAAAAGTATATAAAACTGGCAAGAATCTTGCTTTGCAAGACAGCTGGGCAGGCTGATAATAGAATGCCAGATACTACCCGCTGTTATGCGGGATAAAGGATCGCTCCGGCGTTTTTGTTCTATAATATCCCTATGACCATGGATTACACAACCTACTTATCCCCTTTCACCTGGCGCTATGGCAGCCAGGCTATGCGCCAGTTCTGGAGCGAGGTGCATAAGCGCTTGCTTTGGCGCAAGCTGTGGGTGACACTGGCAGAGGTCCAGGCTGAATACGACCTGGTCTCGCCAACCCAGGTGATGGATCTGCAGAAGCATGTGGCTGATGTGGATGTGCCGCGTGCCCTGGAGATCGAGGCCGAGATCCACCACGACCTGATGGCTGAACTAAAAGTATTTGCGGAGCAATCCCCACTGGGTGGGGGCATCCTGCACCTGGGTGCCACCTCGATGGATATCGAGGATAATGCCGATGTACTGCGCCAACGGGAATCCCTTGACCTGGTGTTGAAGGAATTACAGGAGCTGCTTCTGCTTTTTGCAGAGAAGGTTGATACATGGGCAGACCTCCCATTGATCGCCTTCACCCACATGCAACCCGCAGAGCCATCCACGCTTGGTTACCGGTTGGCTGGTTATGCCCAGGACCTGCTCATGGATTGGCAAAACTTACAGCAGATCAGGAAAGAGCTGCGTGGGAAGGGCTTCAAGGGCGCTGTAGGTACAGGGGCAGCCTATGCTGAGCTGATCGGTGCAGACAATCTGGCTGAATTTGAGCACCGCCTTTCCACCCGCCTGGATCTGCCTTTCTTCCCGGTGTCCACGCAAGTTTACCCACGCAAGCAGGATTACTTCCTGCTGAGCCAGCTGGCAGGCCTGGGTGCTTCACTGCATAAATTCGCCTTTGACCTGCGCTTGCTGCAGTCTGCTCCGGTCGGTGAGCTGAACGAACCCTTTCGGCAGGCAGCAGGTGGGTTCCTCCGCCATGCCGTTCAAGCGCAACCCGATCAACGCCGAGAAGATCGACTCGCTGGCACGCCTGCTGGCGCAGCTGCCGCGCACTGCCTGGGATAACGCCGCCAATTCGCTCCTGGAACGCACCCTGGACGACTCGGCCAACCGCAGGAGCATTATTCCGGAGGCTTTCCTGGTCTGTGACGAGCTGCTGCTGACCGCCAAACGCATTTTGAGCGGATTGCAGGTCAATGAGACTGCCATACAACGCAACCTCGAAGTTCATGCTCCTTTTGCTGCCGTTGAGCGCGTGCTGATGAGACTGGTAAAAGCCGGGGCAGACCGCCAGGTGATGCACGAGTACCTGCGCGAGCATTCCCTAACCGCCTGGGGTGCGGTTCAGTCTGGAAATCCTAATCCATTGGCTGAATTGATCAGCCACGACCCTGAGATCAACCGCTTTCTACCTGCAGACGAATTGAACCTGCTGATGGATATCTCCCATTACCTGGGAGACGCTCCCGGGCGCGCCCGGGGGATGGCAGCAACCATCCGCAATACACTAAAATCCTAAAAATACCAAATAAAACAACCTCGGCTATAGATTTCCATAACCGAGGTCGTTATTCTTTGATTATTTTTTATTTATTTCGTGATCAGCGGCAGCCAGAAGATGGGCTTGATCGCCAGGGTGATAGTGGCTGTGCTGGTCAAGCCATTGGCATCCGTAACCTGGAAGGAAACGGTCGGGTTGAATACGGTGCTGCTCCTAACCGTACTGCCAATTGCACTGACGATATTGATCGTATTCCCGAGGTAGCCATCGCTGCTGGAGGTCCACTCGAGGGTGTAAGGGGGTATGCCACCAGTGATCAAGCCTTCAAATGAAATTAGCTCGCCCGCCCAGAATGTTGACCCCTCTGCTGGGCTGAGGATTTCGACCTGGGGAGGCATATACTCATCAGCGGCAGGCACATATACTGGGATATTTTCCTCTACCAAGTTTCCGTTTAGATAGAAATTTGCAATAAACTCATATACTGGTATTAATTCGGATTGATGTTGTATGTAAGGTATCTCATAATAACCCAATGTCGCTGTAGAATAAGTGATCCTATCAGCTACAATTGGCACTTCTGGAATTGCCAGGTTATGATCAGCAAGGTACATCGCCCAAACCGCGCTTGCTTCCAGTATCGTTACATACTCACCTGTTTCCATAACATTGCGTGATCCACCTTGGGCACCGATGATCTCACCTTGATCCCCGAGATAAACCTTCATCCGCGCTCCGGGACCATATAAAGGAAAATCCACCATCCGAGTACCATTGGTCGTACCTGCGGTTGCGGAGATCGTACGTGGATAACTCAGAGAGACATCGACAGGCAAGCGACTGGTTTCCTGCTCAGAAAAATCACCGTATTCTGAAATCATGAACGACTCACCAACCATGTCTTCAGTGCTGTACTCATAGCCGGCATTGCGGTACCAAGCGCCTGGTAAACCTTCATGGTTGTTGAACCATGTATCGACCAATGCTACAGCCATATATGGTGAAGGTAGGGTAGGCGTCACAATGGGTGTGACCCATAATTTGCTTAGGTTGTGATAACTAAAGCTACCGGTCAGCCGGTCAACCTGTAAAGTTTGGGTGATGGCGTTACTGGTGTCAACCATGTAATAGAACATATCGTCCATACCAATAGCTCCGGTGAGGTCGAAAGCCGGCGCGATGTTATTCCGCACATAATCTTCATCCACCATGCGGTCAGCTACCTGCATCACAGGCATGCTGATCAAATTATGCTGACTGTTACTGCTCTTCAATTGCTGTGCAGCCTGATTTGTTGAACAGTGATCCCAGTACGTATAAATACCATCCTTGATTGGGTCTGGGCTTACATAACCCTGCCCCCACAGGTGATCGTTATAATTATCTGGGGTTTCTGCTATCACGCGTGCACAAACGACTTTTGGCTGTACCCAGTCAACTGCTTGGAACCAGGCTTGTATTACTGTACTGGGTGGCAGGATCGGTCCAAGACCTTTCATGAAAAGTCCCCACAATAGCCCATCACCCGGAGGGTAAACATACATGTTGTTCTTGAAACCTAATAAAAGATGTAATCCGTTCATGGTTGTAGCCCAATAGCCACGGTTCGAGGCTGGAGCTGGACCGTCATCACTCAACACACTGCACGCGTCAAATGCGAGCCACTCCAAATCTCTATCACCATATGCTTTATAGGCCTCACCAGGAGAGACATGTCGATCAGTATGGGTAGTGCCAAAATAGACCGAGCTGAGGTCTTGGTTCCAAAAGTAATCTTTGGTACCTGAACCATGTGTGCATATCATGGCAATGTCAACACTATCGACCATACTATCTTCTTCTCCACCAAGCGACTCGTTCTTAAAATCTGTTTCCCAGGTATTCCAATCGGACCAGTGGAAGCGAGAAGTCCAGCCACTAGCGAGCAGCTGATTGTATAATCCATCGCAAGATTCATCCCAATGACTTCGGTCGTCAGCAGAGCCGGGGAAATCATTGATCCATTCTACGCCGATCTCGTACACCCTGTCATCACCCAAGCCGGCGGATAAGCCTGGAGTCGCACCTTGAGATTCAAGAGGTATCGTCTTATTTGCTTGGGCATATTGCGTACCGAAGACTAATAACAGAATCGACACGAATAGAGTAAGGACAAGAAGCAAAGGTTTACGAGATCGTGGATTTGATAACAATTATGCCTCACTTTCCTGGGTTTGACGAAGAATCATGATTGGTAACCGTGAATACAGCGACCGTTGGAACTAGGATTCTCTGGTTTCCATGATTGATCCCTGAATATTATGGGATGGACGGTATAGGTTTTTCTGTTAAATCAAATTGATCTATGGTTGTAATATCATATATATATTAGGATTTTGATATAGTCAATCAAATTAGATCTGAGTTTACTAGTTTAGGATTATCGTTGTAAAGCATAATTGTCACCTAATGATAGTCGCATTGCGCTCCGGTCCCACCGAAACGATCGAGACCGGTGTTTCCACCAGCTCCTCAATTCGGTGCACGTAGGCTTGCGCCTGGGATGGCAGTCGATCGAACTTGCGCACATCCTTGGTGGACTGCATCCAGCCGTCCATCTCGATGTACTCCGGCTCATAGCCTTCCAGCCAGTGCGCGTCGCCCTGCCAATAATGGGCAAGCTCTCCGGCTTTTCCGATAGGGTGATAGCCCACCCCGATCTTGATCTTTGGCAGCGTATCCAGCACATCCAGCTTGGTCAGGGCGAGCTCGGTGAAGCCGTTCAGCTTTGCGGTGAAGGATACCAGGTCGGCATCGAACCAGCCGCAGCGGCGTGGCCTGCCGGTGACTGTCCCGAATTCCTTGCCCTCATTTTGCAGCACCTGCCCGACCGCGTCCTCCAGCTCGGTGGGCATGGGGCCGCGCCCCACCCGCGTGGTATACGCCTTGGCCACCCCGATCACCCGGCTGATAGAACGCGGGGGAATCCCCAGCCCGGCGACTGCTCCTCCCGAAATGGTGGTGGAAGCTGTGCAGTAGGGGTAGGTCCCCCAGGTATTGTCCAGCAGGGAGCCCTGAGCGCCTTCCAAAAGGATATTGGCGCCTTCCTTGAGCGCAGTCTGGAGCAATCCAAATGACTCACGCACCATCCCCTTGATCTGGTCGTATTGCTCCAGTTTCTCCTCCAGCACTTGCTGGGTTTCCAAGATCTCCATACCAAAGGCATTGAACAGGGCGTTCTTCACCTTTAGCTGGACCTCAAGTTTTTGGCGAAAGACCTGCTCATCCTGCAAGTCCACCAACCGGATACCGTTGTAGCTGACCTTGTCGGCATAGACGGGTCCCATGCCGCGCTTGGTGGTTCCCGTGCTTGCGTCCCCCTTGGCCATCTCGTAGATGGCTTCCACCATCGAGTGGTAGGGCATGATCACGTGGCAGCGGGGAGAGACCCACAGGCGCTCATTCAGGTCGATCCCGGCTTTCTGGATCGTCTGGATCTCGGTGATCAATGTCCCCAGGTTGACCACCACCCCTGGGCCAATGATGCAGGTTGTTCTGGGGTTGGAAAAGCCATTCGGGGTCAGACGTAGCTTAAAGGTCCCATAATCGTTGATCACGGTATGCCCGGCATTGTCGCCACCATTGAACCGGGCGGTGATATCCGCCTCCTGGGAAAGCAGATCGACAACCTTGCCTTTGGCTTCATCCCCCCATTGTGCTCCAACAACCATGGTAACGCTCATATAGCTACCCTCCATCCTGAACATTGACCTGAGGTCTTAATTGTACCTGCTACACCCTGAATGGAACAGCAATTTTATCCCCGATTAGCGGATATAATTTGTTTCAATGACCGTGATGGAACCCACTGCCAACCAGCAGATCGCCCGTTCAGCCGGCAAGGTGATGATCGCCTTGCTGATAAGCAACCTGATCAACCTGGCCAGCCTGATCCTGAATGCCACCACCTTCGGCACGCAGGCGGAGATGGATGCCTTCCTGGCTGCCAACCGTGTTTCGGAGACGTTATTCCTGCTCATGGCAGGCGGAGCGCTTGGCTCGGCTTTCATCCCCACCTTCACCTCATTGCTGACCAAGGGCGAGCGTAATACAGCCTGGAGAATGGCATCCGCCATCGGCAACCTGGTATTGATCGTGTTGACTTTTGTCGCGATTCTTACCGCCATCTTCGCTGAGCCGTTGGTGCACTACGTTCTGGCACCGGGTTTTGCCGATAACCCTGTCCAGGAAGCCTTGACGGTCAACCTGCTGCGTATCATGCTGCCTTCGGTGGTGATCTTTGGGCTGAGTGGCCTGGTGATGGGCATCCTCAACTCGCACCAGGTATTTTTTATCCCCGCACTCACCCCCGCCATGTACCGCCTGGGGATGATCTTCGGGGTGCTGTTCCTGACTCCCAGGATGGGAATCTATGGCCTGGCCTGGGGCGTGGTGCTGGGAGCCTGCATGCACCTGGTGCTCCAGCTGCCCAGCCTGTTTCGGTTGAAGGGGATTTACTTCCCCACCCTGGGCTTGAAGCTGCCGGATGTGCGCCAGGTGGGGTTGTTGATGGTGCCGCGCGTGTTCGGTGTGGCAGTGGTGCAGATCAACTTTTGGGTCAACATCCACCTGGCCTCGCTGATGAGTGAGGGCAGCATCACTGGGGTCTCCTGGGGTCTGACCATGATGTTGATGCCGCAGGCGATCATTGCCCAATCCGTGGCCATGGCAGCCCTGCCTACGTTATCTGCCCAATTTGCGCTGCATAAAATGGGTGAGCTGCGCCATTCCCTGGCAGCCAGCCTCAGGGGCATCCTGCTGCTTGCCATCCCTGCTTCGGTTGGCCTGATCCTGCTCCGGCAACCCATCGTATCCCTCCTGCTCGAGTATGGCAATTTCACCGAGGAGTCAACCCAGTTGATCTCCTGGGCTTTGCTGTGGTATGCGGCCGGGCTGCTGGGGCATTGCATCGTGGAAATCCTGGCGCGCGCGTTCTACGCCATGTATGACACCAAGACACCGGTCATCATCGGTGCTGCAGCCATGGGATTGAATATACTATTCAGTGTGCTTTTCTCCAGCTGGTTTGTACGCATCGGGTGGATGCCGCATGGTGGGCTGGCACTGGCAAATTCACTGGCGACGGGGCTGGAGGCTGTTTTTCTATTAATATTAATGCGCCGAAGACTGGGCGGTTTGGAAGGGGGGCATATATTGAAAGGCACCTCCCAGGCCATCCTGGCTACCGTTGCCATGGCCGTGATCCTATGGGCCTGGCTGGGTGCCACCTATGGTCAGCCAGCATGGTTGGTGGGTTTGGGGGGTGTTTTAGTGGGAAGCGTGGTTTATGGCGCATGTATATGGGTGCTGCGGGTGCCCGAGGTACAAATGGTGGTAGAGTTATTGAAACGTAAACTGAAACCTGTCTGACCAACGTATGTTCCCACAGCTATACCACGCCCATCATAACCGAAACCTGGAAGACCTCCCCTTCTGGCATGAATTGGCTGCCCAGGCAGGTGACCCCATCCTGGAGTTGGGCTGTGGCACAGGCAGGGTGCTTATCCCATTGGCGCAGGCTGGGTATCGCATGGTTGGGTTGGATAACGATCCAGCCATGCTGAAATTCCTGCAAACCCAGCTTGGACCTGGGATACCACATTCGCCTGAGCTAATTGAAGCGGACATCAGTGAATTTGAGCTGGCGAGGCAATTCCCACTGATCATCCTGCCTTGCAACACCTTCAGCACCCTGAGCAATGATCAACGCATGGGCTGCCTGGTGTGCGCCCGCAAGCACTTGCAGAAAGGTGGGATTTTTGCTGTTAGCCTGCCTAACCCTGGGTTATTATTGCGCCTGCCCGCCCGATCTCGGCCTGAAATGGAGGATGAGTTCATTCATCCTGCGACGGGCAATCCGGTGCAGGTGAGCAGCTCCTGGCAGCGTAGGAAGAAAACCTTTACCGTAACCTGGACCTATGATCAATTGCTCCCGGATGGAACTGTTGATCGAATGGAAGTAAATGCTACCCACCAGGTCATTGATCTCAGCATCTACCAGGCTGACTTTGAAAATTCAGGGTTATCCATCAGTGAGCTATTTGGGGATTTTGACCGTTCGCAATATGCTGCAGATTCACCAAACTTGATCATCCTGGCAAGCCCGCAATCGTATTAACAATCCCAGATAAGTTTCTTGCATAATTCTTATACAATGTTTGCAGCCTTCTGACATTGGTGTTTTATCATGTATCCATCAATAAAAATTGATATTAAATCTATTTAGGAGCTGATACGATGACTTTCTACATTTCCCCTTACCACCGAATGGCTGCCATGCGCCATGCGATGAAGCATATGTACAATGATACTGTTGTTGATCAAACCACCAGCGATTGTGAAATGGTTCTTGCGATAGACGTCCAGACAGGTGATGATGCTTATGACATCACAGCTTTAGTGCCTGGCTTGGATGCAGAAGACCTGGAAATTGAGGCCGTGAATAATTCGGTCACGATCCGTGGTGAGTTCAAATCTTTCAAAGAAGACCAGGCGAAATATCTGGTTAGTGAATTACCCAGCGGTCGATTTAGTCGGGTGATCACACTTCCCACCGCAACCGATGCCAGCAAGGTTGAAGCCACGATCAAGAATGGTGTGCTCTCCTTGCATGTTCCGAGAGCAGAGGCCGACCGGCCAAAAGCTATCAAAGTAAACAGTAATTAAATGCCTCGATCAGGTGATGAAAGATTGACTGAATAAGACTATTGTTATGGAAGGTACGCCCAGGTGTGTTTGATATCACTACCTGGGCTTTTTTTTGGTATTTTTTCACGTGCCCAGATTATCAGGTTAGTGCACCAGATGATAATCCGTTTTCATAACAATTTATAATTACTGATGAGTATATTATTGGCCCGGAGCGCGAAAAACAGTGCTCTTCCTGGTCGCTTTATCTACCTCGTCGGTGGTTAGCAATACCGTTGTTTTCGTTTTTACTGCACCACTCGCTGCAACGGTCAGTCCAGCAGCAGCTGCATCTTCATTGTCTATACCTTCGACAATTGCGAAACCATCGTATTCACCGAAAGTAAAATAATACGCGACTAATCTACCGCCCAGGCTTTTTACGAGTTGCTCAGTGGCATCGCGTCGTTTTGAGCCACCTTCTTTTAGTAGACCTTTCACACCCTGCTCTGTGTAACTGAATTGTACAAGAAATGCTGCCATTTGATAAATCTCCTTCCTGAATATGCATTATAACATAAAAATTATCCGAATTATATTGCCCACATATTGTTGCCTCATGGACGAATAAGGCATGCAAAAGTATCTCCTTGAGCACTACATCAGGTTATAAAAAAAGATAAGCCTATTCAGTTAGCTAATCTGTTGGTAGGCTGCCAGTGCTGCCCCAACGATACCAGCATCATTACCAAGCACGGCTGGGAAGATCCTGGTGCGAACGGTGAGCAGGGGTAAAAATTCGTCCTGGTTCTTGATCGCACCCCCTCCGAGAATCATCAGGTTTGGAGAAAAAAGATTTTCAAGCGTAGTCAGGTATTTATCCAGGCGCTTGGCCCATTTTTTCCATGACAGGTCCTGCTCCTTACGCACCACATCTGAAGCCATTGACTCGGCATCATTACACTCGACTTCAATGTGACCAAGCTCGGTGTTGGGCACTAATTTCCCATCGATGAATAATGCTGAGCCCAATCCTGTTCCAATCGTGATCATCAGGACGACACCATTAATGCCCCTCCCTGAGCCAAAGGTCACTTCAGCCAATCCGGCAGCGTCTGCATCATTGACGACATAAACAGGGCATTGGGTAGCCTCAGAGAATAGCTGCGCCACGTTCGTACCGATCCATCTTTGGTTGATATTAGCCGCTGACTCTGCGACTCCATTGCGGATCACTGCCGGGAAGCCACAACCGATTGGGGCATGCCATTCGAATTGATTGGCTATGTTCATTACCACTTCTGCAATGGGTCCCGGTTTTGCTCCTTCGGGGGTAAGCAAGCGGTATCGTTCAGTTATCAATGAGCCAGTGTCCGTCTCTACTGGTGCTCCTTTGATACCCGTTCCTCCAATATCAATCCCAAGTATTTGCATTTCAACTCCTGTGATCGTTGGTAACACTTTTTATCTGTGGAATATTACCACTTATTTATAGAACCGATGGATTGTATCCTAGACATCATGCGTTTGATCCAGGTATCTCGTACCATCGGAAACACGAGAAAACTTCCACATCGTCAATCGTGCATTGACCCATTGTGAGGGGCATAGCCAGGATCTGGCACAATTTTTGCATAGGATTCTTTATATTATAATTACCTTGTTCGTTGGTCAGTGAAAATAAATCTTCGCTGCTAACATTCCTGGTTGCTCCACGAAATTGCGATCTATCAGGTGTATCGTGACTAGTAAAGTAAATAGAAGGTTCTGATGAGCCAAGAAGTCATATTGGTCGTCGACGACAACCGCCAGATAAGTGAATTTCTATCTGGGACATTGCTGCCTGGCCTGGGGTACCAGGTACTCGTGGCACGAGACGCCAATACAGCCCGAAAAATCATTAAAGAGCAAAAGGCGAACTTGGACCTTATGCTTTTAGATTTACAGCTCCCCGACCTGACTGGCCTGGAGCTGCTTCGTCATTTGGATAAAGATGGTTACCATATACCGACCATCCTGATGACAGGGCATGGATCAGAGCAGGTGGCAGCGGAAGCTTTCCGATTGGGGGTTCATGATTACCTGAGCAAACCCCTGGATGAATCCTTGCTCACGGATGCGATCACACGAGCCCTGGCAGAAAACCGATTGCAGCGGGAAAAAGCCATTCTCACCACCCAATTGGAAGAACAGGTTGCTTGGCTGACCTCATTAAGTAAAGTCGGACAAAGTGTTACTTCCACCCTTGAGCTGGATGAAGTCCTGGTGCGGATCGTTGAAGCCGGGGTATCCCTTACCAGGGCAGAAGAAGGATTTCTGGCATTACTGGAAAAGGAGAGTGGATTACTCTACCTGCGTGCAGTCAAGAACATGGACGAGGATTCCATTAAAACCCTTCGCATCCCAAACACCGATACACTGGTAGGGCAGGTGATGAAGTCCAAACGACCTTTGCGTGCCATTGAACCTAACCTTCGAGCGCCATTAAAGGTTTCCACCGGGTACCTTGTTCATAGCCTGCTACACGTCCCGATCCTATCCAAGGGTATCCCATTGGGAGTGCTATCGGTCACTAATCGTAAGATTGATACACCTTTCAAGGAAAAAGATGAAATCGTGTTAAGTTCATTGGCAGCCTATGCCGCTGTTGCTCTTGAAAATGCCAACCTGTATGAACAAGCACGCCAGGAGATCGTTGTCCGTCAGCGAGTGGAAGCTGCGCTCCGTGAAAGTGAAGAACGATATTCACTGGCGGTCCGGGCTGCCAATGATGGTCTTTGGGATTGGAATCTTAAGCAGAGTCAGATCTATTATTCTCCGCGCTGGAAACATATGCTGGGTTATTCAGACCAGCAAATTAGCGATAGCCCTAATGAGTGGCTGAATCGTGTCCATCCCGAGGATATCGCTCAGCTAAAAACAAACATTGCCGCGCACATCAAGGGATTGTCCGCCCATTTTGAGTGTGAATATCGCATCCAGCATTCTAACGGATCCTATCGTTGGATGCTCAGCCGAGGCATGGCAGTTTTTAGCCCCGATAAGGCAGCTGTACGTTTGGCTGGTTCACAAACCGATATCACCTCGCGTAAGGACGCGGAAATCAAGCTGCTGCATGATGCTTTTCACGATTCACTGACCGAGCTACCGAACCGGTCCTTGTTCATCGATCGTCTGAAACATGTGATCGAACGCAACATGCGGGATATCAGGCGGCTCTATGCGGTAATATTCCTGGATTTAGACCGTTTTAAAGATGTAAATGATAGTCTTGGACACCTGACAGGTGACCAATTATTAGTCGCCACCGCCCACCTGCTGCGGTCCATCCTGCGCCCCATGGATACCGTTGCCAGATTGGGCGGGGATGAATTTGTGATCCTGCTTGAAGAAATTAAAGATGTAAGCGATGCAACTCGGGTTGCGGATCGCATCCAGAAAAAGCTGATGATGGCAGCCTTGTTACCCAATCATCAAATATATATGTCTGCCAGCATGGGTATCGTCCTAAGCACCACGGGCTATGATCGACCTGAGGATGTCTTGCGTGATGCAGATACGGCAATGTATCGTGCCAAGGAAAATGGCCGGGCTCGGTATGAAATTTTTGATAGTGCCATGCGCGATCAGATCATGCGCCGCCTGGAATTGGAATCATCCCTGCGCCAGGCAATCGAAAAGGGGGAGCTGGAGGCATATTACCAGCCAGTTGTGAATGTAAAATCAGGCAAAATTGAGTGGTTTGAAGCCCTTGCGCGATGGCATCATTCAACGAGAGGATTAATCCTTCCTGGTGAATTTATCCCGCTGGCAGATGAGACAGGACTGATCATCCAGATCGATCGCCAGATGATGCGCAAAGCTGCAGAACAGCTCGTCCTATGGCAAAGTCAATTTCCCAATGATCCTCCCTTGGGAGTGAGTGTTAATATTTCGGGAAAGCATATCACACAGCCTGATTTTATTGAATATATTGTTAAAACTTTAAAAGAAACAGGGTTGGACGCCGCCAGCTTGAATCTGGAGATCACTGAAAATGCCGTCCTGGGGAATTACGAGATTATCCTGGATGTGCTTGATAAGCTAAAAATCTACGGAGTCAAGGTACAGATCGACGATTTTGGCGTAGGATATTCGTCATTGAATTATTTATCCCATTACTCGATCAAAGTTTTGAAAATTGACCGTTCTTTCATTAGCAAGATCACCATGGATCCAGATTATTTAAAGATCGTCCAGGCAATCATCAAGCTGACCCACGGCCTGGGTTTAAACGTGGTAGCGGAAGGCGTTGAATCCAAAGAGCAATTAGCCCAGCTTAATCTACTTGAGTGTGAATTTATTCAAGGTAAATTGATCTCGATGCCTGCTAGTATTCAGGATATTGAGAATCTTCTCAAAAAGGAACGTCGGATCACATAAATTTCCCGATCCTGGGATAAAAACGAATGTATCAGCCAAAAGGATACGAGAGGAGAATCGTATCCTTTGTCATTTTATTGGTGATATACTGAAAAACCATGATCAGGATTAAGGATTTATCATTCACCTACCCAGGCGCGGGCAGCCCTGCATTACGGGGAGTAAATTGGCAGGTTCCGACAGGAGAGATTTGCCTGGTGATAGGATCTTCAGGGGCTGGTAAATCGACATTATTACGTTGTATCAATGGATTGGTGCCTCACTTCAGTGGTGGGAATTTACAAGGCAGCATCCGGGTGAACGATCTTGACCCTGTACGTCTTTCTCCCCGCGAAATGAGCCATGTAGTTGGCTTTGTATTTCAAGACCCGGAAGCACAGTTCGTCGTTGATAAAGTGGAGGATGAGATCGCTTTTTCTCTGGAAAATGCAGCGATGCCTGATGATGAAATGGAAATTCGGATCGAGGAAGCGTTAAACCTACTAGATCTGACTCCTTTACGAGCCCGCAGGCTGGAAACGCTCTCCGGTGGTGAGCGCCAACGTGTAGCCATTGCTGCTGCACTGGCATTACGACCGCGCATCCTGGTGCTCGATGAACCTACCTCCCAGCTGGATCCACTTGGTGCAGAAGAAGTGCTGCATACCTTGATGCACTTAAATAAGCAGCTTGGATTGACTGTAATCCTTGCAGAACATCGTATGGAACGCATCCTGCCTTATTCAAGCCAAATAATTTACCTCTCAGACGATTTTCCAGGCGGGTTGTCTGGTGAGCCGCGTGAGGTATTCAATCAGGTTCAGCTCAATCCTCCTTTGATCGAGCTTGGAAAAGAACTTGGATGGAAACCTTTACCCCTGACCGTTGAAGATGCTCAAAAGTTTGCCCGTCAATTTCTTGGGCACATCCCTGCGAAAACCAAAACCAACCAACCCGCCAAACCTGTCCAGGAACGAAGGGCAGATTCTGCTTTCATCCATGCAAAGGATGTGCAGGTCAGCTACGGCAATAAGCAGGCTCTGCGGGGGGTGGATATTAATATCTATTCTGGTGAAATCACAGTACTGATGGGCTCCAATGGTTCTGGTAAGACCACATTGCTCCGCTCACTGATCGGGTTAATTCCCACCCAGGCTGGTCGCATCTACGTCGATGGTAAGGACATTACGGGCAGATCTGTGGCGGATATCTGCCAACAGGTGGGCTACCTGCCGCAGGATCCCAATGCCCTGTTGTTTGCTGATACTGTCCGGGAGGAATTACTGATCACATTGCGCAACCACAACCTTCAAGATACAGATGTGTCTACAAATCCTGCTCAGCTGATTGAGAGATTAGGTCTGGCGAATAAAGCCGATGATTACCCGCGTGACCTGAGTACCGGAGAGCGCCAGCGGGTGGCAATGGGAGCAGTGATGGTCACCCATCCAGGCGCGCTCTTATTGGATGAACCTACCCGCGGTTTGGATTACACAGCCAAAAAGATATTGCTTAATTTACTACGTTCGTGGTGTGAGGAGGGCATGGCGATCCTGATGGTTACCCATGATGTGGAACTGGCGGTACAGGCTGCAGATCGGGTCATCCTCCTGGAAAATGGATTGATCACCCACGATGGTTCACCTGGGGAGGTGTTACAACATTCCACGGTGTTTTCACCCCAGGTGGCAAAAATATTCCCTGGTCGTGGATGGCTGACCGTAAAGGATGCCATTGGAGGATTGAATGCCAGCCAACATTGAGATCAAAGCCCGTGTACGTGATTTCGAAAGCTTGAAGCGGATTGCTTCAACGCTAAGCGATACTCCCTGCCAGGTGATTCCGCAGGTAGATACTTTTTTTTATTGTCCTCAGGGGCGGTTAAAACTTAGAGAATTGGGTGCTCATCTTGGTCAGTTGATCTATTACCTGCGCCAGGACATCACGGGTCCAAAACATTCTGATTATTTGATCTATGAAACAGATGATCCAGCCCAGTTGAAACTGATCCTTGGAGATGCATATGGTATCAGGGGTGTGGTTTCCAAAACGAGATACCTTTATTTGGTTGGGCAGACCCGCATCCACCTGGACGATGTTAATGGGTTGGGTAAGTTCATGGAATTGGAAGTCGTCCTGCAACCTGGGCAGTCAGACGCTGAAGGCCAGGCGGTAGCTGAGAAATTGATCAAAGAATTGGGAATCGCGGAGTCAGATCTGATCGACTCTGCGTATATTGACCAGATTGAAAAATGATCCGGGCACAGTGTATCGTCCATCGCGGCAACAAGATCCTGATGGTCAGGCACCGTTTGGATGGTGCTGAGTGGTGGTGCCTGCCTGGAGGTGGTGTTGAACAAGGGGAGACACCTTCGTTTGCCGCACTGCGTGAGCTTGAAGAGGAATGCTGCGTGAAAGGCAGGATCCTGCGCCAGACTGCGCAGGGGACAGATGGAAACGGGGTCGAATCAGTCACATTCCTTATTGATATTGGCAACCAGGAACCGCATATCGGAGACGATCCAGAATTCGCTGAGATTGATCGAATCCTGGTGGATATGCAATGGCTTAGCCTGGCAGAAATCTCCGAACGAGATCGTGCTTACCTGTGGGCAGCGGGATTAATGAGCATACCAGTATTCCTTGATGAAATATCCAGTTGGGGTGATGAGATAAGTTACCCCACCCAATGAAATATTTGTATAATTATTGTATGTATAGTCGTTACCATCCTCCCTGTTGATCGGTAATTTCCACTTATTATGCACGGCCACCACCTCTTCCCCTCCCATACGCCACCACAAAAATCAAACGGAGAGAAAGAGGCTGAAATGGTTAATCAAACTGCACCGAAAAAATACATAATAATACTTAACATGCTCAGGGTAGGGCTTCCCCTGACTTATCTATTTTTGCTGATCGAATTCTTTGATGAGCTGAATTATGGGATTGCGAATGCAGCTCTTCCCGCTATCCGCAACGACCTGGGAATTTCCTATACACAGGTTGGCTTGCTGCTAGGGCTGCCCGCAATTATTAATACCGTCATCGAACCGGTGTTGATGCTCCTGGGAGACACCCGCTACCGAAAACAGATCATGTTGGCTGGCGGAATTATGATCGCTTTATCCCTGGCAGGCATTGCCTCCAGTCATAATTTCCTGGTAATTTTATTTTGCTTGGTGATTGGATATCCAGCCAGTGGTGCTTTTGTTTCCCTATCACAAGCCACATTGATGGATCTTAATCCGGGTCGCGAGCCTCAGATGATGGCGCGTTGGACGCTTTCGGGGTCGCTGGCGAATTTGCTCGGTCCTTTGATCCTGGCTGCTGGTTTTGCGTTGGGGTTTGGCTGGCGTTGGGCATTCTATGCCCTGGCGGCGATGTGCCTGGTCCTGGTCGGGCTAACCTGGATTAGACATATCCCATCGAAACATAGCGGTGAGACATATGTGCTGCCAATTCAGCTCGGGAAAACCCTGTTAGCTGGACTGTGGCAGGCCATGCGTAATTCTCGATTGATGCGCTGGTTGATCCTGCTTGAGTTTTCCGATCTGCTATTGGATGTGCTTACCGGATATCTTCCACTGTATTTTACCGATGTGGTAGGGATGTCGGTTACCCAGGCCAGCTTGATGGTGGGTATCTTGATGATGGTTGGTCTGATCTCCAATATCGTCTTGATCCCCTTACTCGAAAAATATCCTGGACGAAATTTGGTGCGTATCTCAGCTGGTGTTACTGGCTTATTATTTGTAGTCTGGTTGATTGCACCCTGGCTCTGGGCGAAAATTGGGTTGATCATTTTAATTAAACTAGTTACCATAGGTTGGTACGAGGTTTTACAGGGCGAGGCCTTTGCCACCCTGCCCGGGTATTCTGGTACTGTGATGGCCACCAATTCGTTAATTGGATTACTGGGTGGAGGTATTTCCTTTTTTATTGGATGGGTTGCCGCCCAGGCAGGTCTGCCTGCCGCCATGTGGTTATTATTAGCCGGACCAATCTGCCTGGTCCTGTTTGTTCCCAAGCCTGGTCCGGTTGCCAGTTCTTCATAATATCAAATCTGTGGGCGAGAATGAGGCGGATTGTCATGCTAAATCATT
>CAWGGJ010000014.1:0-87366 GCA_963822175.1 uncultured Chloroflexia bacterium
CTGGCTGAGGAAGACTTGCAACGGGTCTCCCGGGTCGGGGTAGTTGGGTGGGACGTTGAGCATGTTGTAATCCAGATCCAGGCCATCATAGCCATACCATTGACCGGGATCAGCCAGATTGACAAGATTGACGAATGAGGCTGGGATATCTCCTTCAAGACGATTTTCACTAAGCCATAATAGCTCGAGATACGATAGGTTACCTAGCTCAGTTGGGATAGTGCCGTTTAATTGATTTCCTGAGAGATTTAAAGTTGTCAGATAGGTCAGATTTCCAAGCACAGGTGGGATTTCACCACTCAACAGATTATCACCAAGGATACAGAATTGTAAATTAGAAAGATTCCCAAATGAAGCTGGTATGCTGCCAGTTAGCTTATTCCTTCCAAGTGATAAATCTGCCAATTGAGTCAGGTTCCCAAATTCATCTGGAATTGGGCCAGCCAGCTGATTGCCAAATAAATATAACCGCATTAGACTGGAAAGGCTACCAATTTCTGGCGGGATGTTTCCAGTAATTTGATTGCTATACAAATCAAAAAACTCCAGCCCGGTAAGATTTCCCACCTGTGATGGAATGATCCCGCCGATTTGATTCCGATCCAAGAATAAAGAACCCAAATTAGTAAGGTTTCCAAGCTCAGGTGGCAGACTGCCAGTCAATTGATTACTTGATAAGCGAAGCTCATATAAGGAAGTTAAGCTCCAAAACTCATCAGGTATATCGCCAGCTAGTTTATTGAAGCCCAAGTTCAGAGATCCTAGATTAACTAAATCTCCGATTTGAGGTGGAATGCTACCAGCCAGATTATTATATTGCAGATTAATACCGGTCACATTTCCCGCGGCGATATTAATCCCGTGCCAATTACTGGGTGTGTTTGTCACCAGCCAGTTGGTATTGTCTGTCCAGCCTGCGCCATTGGTGCTGTTGTAGAGTGCCACCAGGGCTTCGCATTCAAGCAGGGGTATTTCAGTAACATCAGCACAGGCAAAATCAGCTTCAGAATTTGCCTGTCCGGCTAAAACAGGTAGCGATGTGGATAACACAAATACGAGCACAAAGGCTAAATGGAATAAGCTTTTCATGGGTTCCCTCCTGCAAGCTGAATAGTGATGTTTCACTGATGGATAATATTCGAATATTAATGACGGAACACACCCCAACAATAAACAATATTGATTATAGCACAAATCCCCTTGAGCGCTACTCGACAAGAGCAGTAGAGACGCAGCAATGCTGCGTCTCTACAATGATTACCTTACCGCCTGATCACTGGCAGGAAGATGTGCAACGGGTTGCCGAAGAGACCAAATTCGGTACTCCCTGACCTACGCCAGGTCTCATCCCAAAGATGCCAGCACTCTCCCCGTCCTCTGTACCTTATAAAGGACGATTTTACTCGCGGTAATAAACGATACATCAATTTGGGCAAACGGCAAGCGGGGTAAACGCATACCGTTGATGAGAAATCTTAAAATATTGCGATGTTCGCTTAAACCTCTTGTAGATTAGAACATTTGTGCTATAATATTCTTCAGAACCCCTGGCACGGGCAATGCGGAAGAAGACCTCCGCTCACCTGTGCCACTTTTATTTAAGCGCCATTGGGCAGCCCCGCATGCTGCCCGGCTCGTCCGACGCCCTCCCCTGCCAGGGAACAAGGCACTGCAACACCATCACCCACCCGTGCCGGGGGCTCTAATTTTCGTTAGCGGGTTAGAAAGTATAAATGTTCGAACGTTTTTATAAAATGCTCATGAATTTACCCATATTGACTCCTGGACATCAATGGTTTTTAGATAATTTCTCCCTTCAATGTTGTGACAAGTATCCATCATAACCTTCCTTTCCTTTTAACGTTCTAACTTTCAAACCTTCAAACTTGTAAACGCAAATGACCAACCCACGCGGCGCCCCCAAAGGCAACCTGAACGCTCTTAAACACGGCTTTTACTCCCGCCTGTTTCACCAGATCGAAACGAACGACCTGGCAAATGACGCCTCCACCAGCCTGGAGCACGAGATCACGCTGCTGCGGGTGATGATCCGGCGCACGATGGAGCTGGCGGATGGCATGGATGACTTGAAGGAGGCCACCCGCGTCCTGGATGCACTGGGTGCGGCAGCCAGCCGCCTGGCGAACCTGCTGAGGGCACAAAAGAACCTGACCCAGAGCCATTCATTGCTGGCGGAAGAGATTTCGGTTGCCATCCAGCGGGTGAACCAGGAGCTGAGGAGCAAGAAATGACCATCCACCCCCTGAAACCCGGAGGTAAGCCAGCCACACCGGCCATCCCCAACCCGGGATGCCCGACCATGCGGGAAGCGAAAGAAGCGCTGGAGAAGTGCCGCGAATTGCGGCGGGTAATCCGCAGGCTGAAGTGGTCGATGCAGCGCTGCTCCACCTGCCCGGAGCGGGCAGAATGCCCCACCATGCGCAGCTTTGCCCAGGCGATGGAGGGTGCCATGGGCGAAGTGTGCCAGGAATGGGGATTGGACCAGGAATGATGACCCCCTCCCGCCTCCCACAACTGAAGGGTAAATTGGGGAGGAGAAACACCAAGCAGCCCACGATTGCAGGACAATGATTCAAAGAACGACCCCCTCCCGCCTCCCCCAATTAAAAACAAATTGGGGGAGGAGAGATACAGGTGCCACCTCCCACATGGACAGGGCAAATTGGGGGGGGAGAAACGCCGACCAGCCCACGATTACAGAGAAGATTGGGGGAGTAGAAATTCAAGTGCCACCTCCCATATTTACGGAGCAAAATGGGAGAGGTAAATGAGAGCTAATATGACCGCGGACCAGGAAGAGGCGCAAAACAGGTTGATCGCCGAGCAGCTCGGGCATACGCTGGACTTGATGCGGGCGGAGATCTCCAACCTGCAGGCAGAACAGGCCCACCAGACCGAGATGAACGCGATGAGGCTGAATGTGCTGGAGCAACAAGCGCTTGACTTTGAAAAACGCCTGCGGGACCTCACCGAAAGCGCCACCCAGTTCAAGCTACTGGTCAGCCTGGCGGTGGGCGGCGGTTTGCTTTCGGTGATCGCCCTGATGCGCAGCCTGCTCAACCCATGAGTGCAGATGGACGAAAAGATGATGCACAACTGCATGCAGCTGATGCAGGATGTGACCCGGTTCTCTGTCGGTGGCAGTGGCGTGAGTCTGCGCAGCTACCAGGTGGAGGTGGCGAATGCGATCATCAACTCGGTGATCAAGGAACTGGGGCTTTCCTTCGTGGTTATCTTCCCGAGGCAATCGGGCAAGAACGAGCTGCAAGCCCAGCTGGAGGCTTACCTGCTGTGTATGAATTTCAAGGCACCAGCAGAGATGGTCAAAGTCTCGCCCACCTGGAAGCCACAGTCGTTGAATGCCATGCGCAGGCTGGAGCGGGTACTCAAACGTAATGTGATCAGCCGCGACTCGTGGATGAAGCGCTCAGGTTACATTTTCCAGCTCGGTGAGGCGATGATCCACTTTCTCAGCGGCTCCCCCACCAGCTCGATCGTGGGAGCTACCGCCTCCCTGCTGCTTGAATGCGACGAAGCCCAGGATGTCGAGATCACCAAATGGGATAAGGAGATCGCCCCCATGGCAGCTTCCACCAACGCCACGAGAGTCTTCTGGGGCACGGCATGGACCTCCAAGACCCTGCTGGCGCGTGAGCTCAGGTCTGCGCACCTGGCAGAGCAAGCGGATGGCATCCGGCGAACCTGGGTGCTGACCGCAGACGAAGTGGGCTGTGAGGTGCCGGCGTACCACAAGTTCGTGGATGAGCAGATAGCCAGATTAGGCCGGAACAACCCGATGGTGCGAACGCAATACTTCAGCGAGGAGATCGACAGCGAGGGCGGGATGTTCCCGCTGAGCAGGAGGATGCTGATGCTCGGAAGCCATGAGCGCCAGGAACGACCGCTGGCAGGAGTCGCCTATGCATTTACCATCGACGTCGCCGGGCAGGATGAAGCCGCCACACAGGAGCTCCCGGGCCTGGTGAACCCGGGTCGCGACAGCACCGTGCTGACCATCTTCAACCTGGATAGCACCAACCTGAGCGATCCGCTGGTCAGCAAACCCACCTACCGGGTGGTCAACCGCCTGGCATGGCAGGGAGTGAAACATTCCACGCTGTATGGCACGATCATCAGCCTGGTGGAAGCCTGGTCGCCAGTGAAGGTGATCATCGATGCCACCGGAGTGGGAGCGGGACTGGCGAATTTCCTGCTGGACCGGCTCGGAAGCAGGCTGATGCCCTTCGAATTCACCCAGAAGAGCAAATCGGACCTGGGGTGGGACTTCATCACCACGGTTGAGACCGGGCGCTACAAGGAAGCCTCCCCGATGGATGAGGAAATGGCAAGACAGCTGGAGCATTGCCAGTATTGCATCCTGGATGGACCGGGCAAGACGATGCGCTGGGGAGTGCCGCAGAGCACACGTGATGTGGTGACAGGGGAGCTGGTGCACGATGACTACATCCTGTCGGCGGCGATGGTCAGCCTGTTGGACCATGAATCCTGGGGGGTTGGCGAGAGCCGCGTGGTGGAGCAGAAGGACGTGCTGGAGCAGCTGGGCTATGAGTGAGCAGAGGGTTATGTTGGGTTTCGGACGGAAGGGCACATTCCTCAACCCAACCTACGAAAGATAGAAGGAGGAGAATGGATGAAGTTATGCGCACGTTCGGGATAGACATCTCTCACTGGGAAGGCAGGATCGACTGGCAGGAAACTGCCCCGACGATTGGTTTCGCCTACTATAAATGCACGGACGGGATCAAGGCTATCGATGGGCAATTTCATCATAACCGGGCAGGCTGCAACGAAGCCGGATTGCCACATGCCCCCTACCACTATTTCCAACCCGCCCTGGATCCGTATGCACAGGCGGACCATTTCATCGATACGGCTGGAAAACAATTCAAGCGCTACATCGTGGACGTGGAAGCAGCCGAACGCGACCCCAGGATCACCCACAAGCTGCACGCCTTCCTTGAAAGGATGGAACAGCTAACCAGCATACGGCCCGCCATCTACACTTCAGCGGGGTATTGGAATGATTACATCAAACCGCTGCCCAACTGGGTGGATGGGTATGACCTGATCGTGGCGCATTACACCGCAGCGCACACACCTGTGCTTCCCCGGGGCTGGGAGCGTTTCATCATCTGGCAATTCTCCGATTATTGGAGTGTAAGAGGGTGTGCGATGAATGTCGACGGCGACTGGTTCAATGGCAACCTGGAGCAGTGCCGGGCATGGTTCGGTAACTACAGGGAGCCAACCCAAGCCGAGCCAACCACAGCGAGGCCTTTTAAAATGCGCTCGCTATTCAGCGACCTGAACATCCGGCAGTCACCCCACATGGGGGCGCGCATCACCGGCAAGCTGGAAAAAGGTGAGTGCGTGGAGGTCGAGGAGATGGGTGGATATGACACCTGGGTGAGGCATTCGCGCGGCTGGTGCGCGGTGGAACGGGGCGGTTACCGCTATATGGAGGTAGTTAAATGAATACTGTTATTGTCAGTATTCATAGTGTCCCAAGGAGTTCACTATGACGATCTTTGACAGGTTATTCCCTCGGGTAGAGACGCAGCATGCTGCGTCTCTACAATCTGGGGCTCGTAAAGAATCCTTCACCATTTCTCCCAACCTGGTCACCGATGATCACTGGCAGACCATCTCCGGTCGCAAACATGATCGCAGCTGGTCCGAGATACAGGAGCTCTACACCGATGCACTTACCGCCTGGCGTAAGAACCCCATGGCCTGGCGTGTGATCGCAACCACTTGCAATTACGTGGTGGGCACCGGCATCAAGTTCACCTCAGAAGAAAAGGTGATGGATGACTTCATCCATGAGTTTTGGAACCACCGCAAGAATAAGATGGACCTGCGCCTGGTGCCCATGGTCGAAGAGCTGAGCAGGTCCGGTGACTTATTCGTACTACTCATTCCGAAATAACCTGGATGGCATGTCATACATCAGGTTCGTAACCAAGGACCAGATACAGAAGATCGAGACAGCTCCCAACGATTGGGAGACTGAGCTGGTGTATTACGAAGCACCACCGGCCGGAGAGTATGAACCTCGCCGATGGTTATCACCGGATCATCCCGAGGCCGGCATGGCTGACGCTGTCATGCTGCATTACGCTGTCAATAAACCCATGGGTGCTCAGATGGGTGAAAGTGATTTGACCACGATCATCCCATGGTTATTGAGATATTCCCGCATGCTCGAAGATCGGGTGCGCTTGCATTGGGCTGCGAGAGCTTTTCTCTATCCTGGTCACCGTGCCTTCCAATAAGGTCGAAGCCAAAAGCCGTACAATACGGCAGCGCACCCGAGAGCGGAAGTATCGTTGTCAAAGACGAAAGTGAAGTGTGGGAAACCATCACCCCCAGCTTACGTGGGGCTGACGCCGGTCATGATATGAAAGCCGTCCGTAACATGATCGATGCAGGTTCTGGTTTCCCACCTCACTGGCGTGGTGAAGGTGGAGAAGTGAATGTTGCCACAGCTGAAGCCATGCAGGCCCCACCAGAGAAGTTCCTGATCAAAAGACAGGAATATTTCATCTGGTGCCTGCAGGACATTTTATACCAGGCCTACATGCGGGCAGTGGAGATCGGTGCTCAGCCGGCTATCACAGAGACAGAGTATGAAGACATCTTCACCACCGATGCACCCGATGTGACCTTGCGTGACAATGACCAGCTCAGCTCTGGTGCCGTGAATATTGCCAACGCTTTCTCGATCCTGCAGAATACACTGTTAGGCAAATCACCTACCTTACATCGCATCGCAGCTGAGCTGATGTTGAAGTTTGCCGGTGAACCCCAGGAAGATGAAGTGTTGGACCAGATCATAACCGAAGCCAAAGCCGATCCAATCCAGCCAGTGCTATTCCCAGGTGCCGAAGCAGCTGCAGAAGAAGAACCGGATATAGATAACCATACACCATGATAGATATCTTACTTCCATTCATTTGTGGCCTTGTGCTCGGTGCTAATTTAGGATTTTTAATCTTTGCTCTTTGCACAGCAGCTAAAAAAGGAGATGACTATGGACCTAGGTAATTTTAATCTTAACCCGCTCACCCTCGCCCTGCTGATCATGGGCCTGGTAGAGTTTGTCAAAAGGTTCGGCCTCACAGGTAATAAGCTGATCCTTATCTCTATGGGCATCGGGATCGTACTCGCCGTGATCTATAAGGTAAGTATGATCATTCCCGAAGCCCAGGTATATATTGAAGTGGCATTCTTTGGCCTTGCAGCTGGACTGTGTGCATCTGGTATCTATTCATTCATCAACCAGCGTTTTCCTGTCCAATCCAAGCAGACCTTGAAGTACACCAAGGTCACCACCAGGACCACACCCACAAATAAGGAGGTGCAATAAATGTCAGAGAAATACCAGAGTATCCCAATCAAGTTTGACGTATCATCCATTCAAGGGAATGTGATCTTCGGTGTCAGCGTTGCCACCATCGGAGAAGCCCAAGGCCATCGCTTGCTGTTTGACGAGATCAGCTTGCAGCAGCTGCAGACGATAGGCAATGCTCACCCCTCCGGTGTCAAATCCAGGTTCACCCATCCAGGCTGGACCAGTGATGGCCTGGGCAAGTACCTGGGCCGGGTAAAGAATTTCAGGGTTGCCGAGAACAAGCTGGTTGGTGACCTCCATATTTCAAAGGCAGCTCACAAATCCCCAGCTGGTAATTTGGCCGAGTATGTTCTCGATCTGGCCACGGAGGATCCTGGTGCCTTCGGCGTCAGTGTTGTTGTGGACCTGGATCGTGTTTGGGTAACTAATGACGGAAAAGAATTACCGGCAGCCGGAGGGAAACCCTCCGGTGCCACAGGAAATTACCCTGTGGCCCGTATCACTTCGTTATACGCTGCCGATCTGGTTGACGAGCCGGCATTGAACCCCAATGGCCTGTTCTATCAGACCGATATTGATCAGGCCCTTGAAGATTTGGCAAAGGATTTTAACCAAGCAGAAACAAACTATCTAAAAAAAGGAGAAGAAGAAAAAATGACCGAAGAACTTATTAACCGTATTACCGAGCTCGAAGGTGCTGTCAACAAGTTGAGCAAGTCAGTCGAAGATGGCATTATCCAGATCGGTGGACAGCCCCCACGTGGGCAGTCCGTATCCATGGGAGCAACCGGCCGTGAGATATTCCAGGGTTACTTCGATTGGCTGTTTGGTGCTGAAGGTGCCAAGCTCCCCCCTCCCGAAATGCGCCGTGTGGATGCGTTGTACCGTGCTGTCACCGGTGACATCGAGATGAAGGGTGTGTTCGATCCAAGCCGTGTGGCCTTTGCAGCTGCAAATACAACCACCCTGGCAGACCTGGCCGTCAACGCCATGAACAAGGTTGTAATCGATCTGTATAGCAACCTCACTGCCTACCGCTGGTATGAACAGATCGTTGCTGTCCAGGCCACCGATGGCACGTTGCAAGATATGCAGTGGCTGCAGATGGGTGGTCTCACCAACCTGCCGGTCGTTGCCGAAGGAGCTGCCTACACTGAGCTCACTCCCACCGACACGAAAGAAACATCTGCCTTCACCAAGTACGGTGGTTACGTTGGGATCACCGATAAGATGATCCGTAACAGTCGCATTGACGAGCTGCAGGCCATTCCCAAGGCATTGACGTTGGCAGCCATCCGGACACGTTCAGCAGCCATCTCTTATATCTTCACCCAGGCATCAGGAACTGGACCCACCCTGGCACAGGATAGCACCGTCCTCTTCCATGCCAACCATGGATCGAATGTACAAACCACAGCCTTTGCAATTGCTGCCTGGGCTGCAGCTCGTTTGGAATGTGCCAAGATGGCCGAATTGGGAAGTGCCAAGCGCCAGGTGCTTTGGCCCAAGTATTGCCTCGTGCCAGTGGACCTGTACGATACCGCCCTGATCGCCTTCGGTTATGGCTATGGTCCTGGTGGTTACCCGGGAACCCCCAACAACGATACCCACATCTATGCCGTGGATCGCCCAGGTGATACTCGCCCTGTGCCCATCGCCGTACCCGATTGGACCGATACCAACGATTGGGCCTACATCGTAGACCCACGTATCTTCCCTGTCATCTGCATGGCCTACGCTGACAATCCTGGTGGCACAACCCACCCAGCTCCGCAGTTGTACTCAGTGACCGATCCAACCAGTGGCCTGCTCTTCACCAATGACACGTTGCCGATCAAGGTCCGTGATTACTTTGCCTACGGCGTTGCAACTTGGCGTGGTATTGGCAAGCGAAACGTATAGTCGGATAATTACAATAAATCTTGTTTTCGCTTTTACGATCGGATCCGTCGAAATCAAGAATATTTGCAAGTAAGGGTTGACGGCGTCAACCCTAAGGAGAATAAAAAATGCAAGGTACCCATTTCACCGTTTCTTATCACACAGCCGGCACCCTGGCTGCAAACCATTCCTTCATATTCAAGGTTCCCTTTGCCTGCCAGCTGATCAGTGTCAGTGCAGCTGCATCCAATGCCAGCAGTGGTATTTTGGACGTTGGCACAACTGGTTCCCTCGAAGCCTATGTCAAGAACATGGACGTAGGCGATAGCTCAGTCGCAGCTATCCTCGACGAGAACACTGACTTTGAAGGTGACGAGTTTCCCCACATTGCAGCCGGCACCAACATCATTGCCACCCTGGACTATGATGGTGCTGGTGGCACAGCAGCTGCAGACTTCACCCTGGTGATGTGCTTCACCGAAGGTTAATATCATGGCCAAGAGTAACGAGTTGCCATGGTAACCCCTGTGCCACAGACAGGTGATCACCCGAACCTTCGTGGACCGTCTAGTGCCAGGCTTGCCGTTGCCCTGGCTATCATCGGGAATGACCGTGCCTATACCGTGATCAAGATCGATGGCAACACCTGGACCGTTCACTTCGAAGGTGATACAGAGCATAAGGTCATCACCTTCGAAGGTGACAAACCGGAAGTAATTTAACTCTAAGCAGGGCAGCGAGCTGAAACATGCTGCCCTGCAATATCCACCTGTTGGGGTTGACGGCGTCAACCCGATAACGTCAACCCAAAGGAGTAGTAATATGTCCGAAATCGCAATTGAAACGATCTCGATCACCACCACCGGCAGTGCAGGTAGTGCTGTCGGTAGTGGTACCACTGTCCCTATCAATGGCTTCCTGCTTGATGTGTATCTTAACTATCATGCCAGCTGCCCTGCCACCGCAGATGTAACCATCAGCGATGCTATCTTTGGCAACATCGTTGTGAAAAGCAACAGTGCCACCGATGCCTGGCTTGCCCCACGCAAAGCAACCTGTGATGCAGCTGCAGCTGATACCGGATCATACGATCTTATTCCCATCAATGGATCGTTGACCATTGCCGTTGCCCAGGCAGATGCACTCACCAATTGTCTTGTTGCCACTGTTCGCTATGTGACACCTTAACATGAAAATCTATCTTCGCCCCAAATCTATTCAGTATAAGTTTAAGGTTCTTGGTTTAGACCCAGTTGCCTTTTGGGCGTTGGATGAAACGAGCGGGTCCACTGCCGAAGATATCTCAGTGAATAACAATCATGCTGCGTATGTGAATGGCACACTTGCCAGTAGCGCTATTGCAGGCAAAAAGGTTTGGGCAGGTGATGGCTCTACCAGTTTGGTCAATCTGTATTCCGCAGGCCTGAACACGGTCTATCCCAAGTCAACAGGCACACTATTGATCTGGGGAGCGTTTACAGGAACCTGGACTGATGGTGTTGATAGTTATTTATTCAATATTTACATAATGCAAATAATAAATTTTCTGCACAAAAAATAACCACAGCCCACAGGTTGGGTTTTGTTCATAATCAGGGTGGATGGAACGAAGCTTTTAATTTACCCCTCGATCTACAACCCAATACCGAACCATTCTGCCTGGCAATTTCATGGAATGCTACTTCTGGTGAAGCCTTTTATTATCTCAATGGAGCTCGTTATTACAAGCGTACTGGTGCCCTGGCATTAGCCGGCAGTCTCGTAAGTACAATTACTTTACTGGGTGCTTTTACCACATCAGGAACAAAGAACTGGACTGGCCCGATCGGGTATTGTGCGTTATTTAATCAAGAGCTTACCGAAGCACAGATTGCTATGTTAAGCAACGCCCAACAGTTTGATCCAGTCGCTTATGATGATGGTTTCACCATCGTTCATCTGGCTGATGCGTTTCAGGGCCCCGGTTCTGGAAACGGCACATACTGGGAGATTAAATCTATCGCTCAGTGGATCGTAGATAATGCCACTAAATATAATATAAAGGGTGTCGTTTATTCAGGCGATGTTGTTGAGGTAGTTGGAACTGCCGCTTCATGGGCTGCAGCCAAGGTTGGTTTTGATATCCTGGATGCAGCTGAAATTCCCTACCATGTTACCACTGGTAATCATGATTACACCGATCTACCCACCAGGACAAAGGCATCCTTCGATACCGATTACCCACAATCCAGGTACACAGGTCATGCCTGGTTCAATGGAGATTTTTATGAAGCCAGTAAAAGCGAAAACGCTTACTGGGAATTTTCTTATGGTGGTGTAGATTATATCGTGATAGGTATTGAAGTTGCACCACGGGCAGCCGTAAAGTCTTGGCTTGATGATATTCTTGCAGCCAATACATATAAAAAGATTATTATATATACCCATTACTACATGGACCAAACTGGTGCATTAGACGCTACAGGTCAGGACTTGTGGGACAATGTTATCAAGGGATATGACAATGTGCTTTTGGTTTGTTGTGGTCATTATTGGTTGGGTAATGCATCCCGCAGGACAGATAATACCAATGGTGGCACACCAGTTCATCAGATGTTTTTGAACGGTCACAGTGGATATCCTTATATTCGCTTTGTCACAGTTCGGCCGGCAGCAGGAAAGATCGAAGTACAGACCTTCAATCCACTTTACCGTAGAGCATGGGATGATGACGACATGCAGTTTGAGATAGATATCTAAATTGTAGGAGAATAATCAATGACAAAAACATTCACATCTTTAATAGACGATTGCCTTTTGGTTTTAAATGATCCATTTGCAACCGTCTTTCCCCGTACCACAGCCATCAAGCCCTGGGCCATCGAAGCAATACTAAACTTCCCCATCCTGCGTGCCATGCGTGATGATCATAGCAATGGCCTGGCCATTGTGTACACCTTCCGCTTGGCCGAAGATTTCAGGGAAGTGATCAGTGTCGAGTATCCGGTCGGTCTTACCCCACCAACCTATCTCACCAGGAAAAACCGTCTCGATCCAGCCTTCTATGAAAATGACTGTTATTTCGATATCGATCGGGATTATACGACCGGCACCAAGTATTCCTGTTATGTCTCAGGTGGTATAGCGGTCAGCGCCCATATCTATGTGCAGTATCTTGCCAACCACGATACCGCCATGTTGGATGATAGCACCACTCTCCTTTCCGTGCCAGATGAGTATGTCCATATCCTCATTGCCTATGTTATAGCCAAGGCCTACCGTGAAAGACTGAGCTCCTATATGCTCGATCCCACAGCCCACGTTGACCTTGTCGGCCAGATGACAGATATGGTCAAACAGGCAGAAGATCGATACGAAAAACTTGTCGCCGAAGCCAAGCAGATCATGGCACAATCCAAGGTCACACCCACCGCCCAGGTGGATCGTTATGACCGTGTGTATTAATGGCTGACGTAGTTAGTGTTCATACTTCAAGTGGCCTGATCTACACAGGCAAAGGGATTTTGCAGGCCGTGTCGCTCACGTGCACTGGCACCACCGGTGTCACGGTTACTTTCTACGATAATACGGCCGGCAGTGGGACGAAGATTTTCGAAGCGTCATTTGTCACTTCAGGCCCCATCGTGATCTTCTTTCCAGATGCGCTTGCGCCCCGCTTTGCCACCGGCCTCTACATCTCCGTTGGCCTCACCATCTCAGCTACCGTCTGGACCAGGCAGAAATAAGCATAAGCGACAAACCGGAGATAGTTTCCTGTTATTTTACGGGGAAAAACTGCACCTCATCGAGCATGATCCATCCGCGACCTCGATGGTGCAGGACCACCTGCACCTCGGGTCCGGTGAATGGACCACTGAAGACCAGGTCCTTACGCTGGTTGTCCGGCACGTCATCCGGGCTGAGATCATAGCTCACCCCATTGATGGTCACATTCCCGGGAACAAAAATGCCCAGGCCATCACGGTGATAAATCCCGATCCCCACAGAAGCAATATCGACCTCGCCATCGAGGGTGAAGGTCAGCGTGACCGGTTCGGTGAGCTCCGTCCAACCCACCCACTCATAAGCCGTGCCATTACCCAGGTCAGCCAGGATGTCATCAGTGCCGCGTACACCATCCACCAGCTGGGTACCCGTCTCATCAGCATAAACCACCATGCCGGTTCCACCGGGAGGGGCAGTGTAGCTCAGGGGAGTGAGAGTCTCCTGGGGAAGGGGCGTAGGGGCAAGCCCAGTGGAGGCAATTTCACCTGGCGTGGGAGACACCTGAGGAGTGGTCGTGGGTGACGATGGGGGCTGGGTGGCAATTTGGGTGGCGGCATCGGAACGCAGGACCTCGGTGGTCGTCGGTAAGCGACTGAGGATGATATCCCCCAGCCCATAGATGATGGCAGGAGCGATCTGGTCGGGAAATCCAAACAGCGAGAGACGCACATAGGCGTGTCCCTGGTAAAACTCCAGCCACCACACGGGGGTCATCATCTGGCCGATGGTGGTCTTCCACAAAGCGGATTTATCTCCCAGCTGGTTGGCCTGGGTTACAGGTGTCCATGAGATACCTTGCAGGTCGCCAAGAGACTCGGGGGGTTGGGGCAGGGCATCACGGCTGACATCAGCGGCATAAAGCACGACATCGTTATTCACGGCAAAACCAGATTCCAGCGCACTGCTGGGGCTGCTGGGTTGATAGGCCTGATAAGCCAGGTAAGCCCACTTGTAGCCTTGTTCTGCAGTGGTCAGGTTATAGGTCTGCTGCCAGGGCAGGCCCACCTCGGGCAGCTCCCTGCCGGTGAGGGCGTAAATAGCCGGGTCGGGCAGCTCAGCCACCGGGACGGTGGAGGAGGAGGCTGGACCACAAGCCACCAGCAAAAATGCGAGCAGGGTAATCCAGAAAGTGCGCAAGCTCACTCGAATTTCCCCGGGAAGCCGTGGACGATGCCACGCAAGACTTCCCTGCCCTGCTGGTTGGTGCAGAGGCATTTTAACTCCACGAGGCCCGATCCGGCATCGATGGCAGCCACTTCAGCCAGGGCTGTGATGCTGTCGCCCACATAGACCGGGCCAAGGAAATGGAAATCCATCTCGGTGGCGAGAAATGCCCACAGTCCACCCAGATGGGTGAGCAGGCTGGCTGTGAGTAGCCCGGGGACGATGCGATGCTTGAAGGGAGTGGCGCTGCAATAGATTTCATCGGTGTGCAGCGGGTTGACATCCCAGGTGGTGCCAATAAAGAGAGCAACATCCGCCTCGGTGAGCGTACGGGTAAATGAGGCTATCTCTCCCAACGCAGGAGTGCCGATGATTCTCTTGGGTAGTGTGGGACGGTTCATAGTGTAAATGGTTAGCGAACCTATACTGGTTGATAAGATGATGAAGATTAGATAGGGAAATAATATACCATGAAAGGGTTCCGTGCAAGGGGCAGGGAGATGGAAAGGATATGGCGGCAAAAGGAAGGGCGAGGCAGATCGAGTTTGCTTTGACAATTCTACTTATAGGCCAAACAATCGTTCAGCCAGCTCGGGCATGGATCGAACATCCAGGTGAGGCTGGTAAACCCTGGCGGGCATGGGGAACTGGTGCAGCAGCACCAGGTTGAGGGCCTTACGCGGAAAATCATCCTGGAAAAATGGTGGCAGCTGGTAAGCATCCAGGCAGGTACGCAAACAGCGCTTGTCCGCCTGGAACAGGTCCAGGTGCAGTGCCACTAGCTCATAGAGAATATTGCCTACCATGGCATCGCCCCAATCGATGAGTGCATGGGTCTGCCAACGTCCGTTTAACAGGCTGCCAAGCAGGTGGTCGGCGGTCAAATCAGCATGGACCAGGTGGGGCGGTGCAGAAAAGTCGACCAGCTGCTCAACGGGCAACAGGAAACCCTCCAGCAGGGGGAGAAGATGGCCAGGAAGGTCCATCCATGCCTGGTGATCGGCCAGGCAGTTGAGTCGCTGCTGGCGCAAAAAACCAGCGTATCCATCCCAGGTTGGTTGAAGTTGTAAGGATGAAGAAGATAGGAAATCCAGCGACAGGGCATGCAGGGTATGCAGATATTCCCCCAGCTGGTGGGCAACGGAAAGCAGAGCCTCCTGCGATAGCCGGGACCTCAGCTGCCCTATGCTCAC
Source organism: uncultured Chloroflexia bacterium (assembly GCA_963822175.1). Lineage (GTDB taxonomy): Bacteria > Chloroflexota > Anaerolineae > Anaerolineales > UBA4823 > FEB-25. Next base: position 15,400 of record CAWGGJ010000014.1, read on the forward strand.
CCCAGGGACATGCTCGAGATGCAGGTAAGACCAACCTGGTTCCAGCTGACCTTCAGCCAGGATGGCGGGCGAGGGGATGGGCAGAGACTGCCTTTCAATCCAACGGCCTACATCGCGTTCGACCCGGAACGAGCCAGCTCCATCGAACAGGGGTCCAAAAAACTTGACCACCACCCTGGCGTGAGAAGGAGAACCAGGATCACCTGATTCAACGATAAAGGTGGGGAATGATCCAGGAACTCCGGGGGATATATGCTCACAGCCAAACCCGTGTTGCAGGCACACCTGTCGGACATACGGCTCCCAAAAGGTGGCATCCATAAAATGGGAGGAATAGACCACCCGGTCGGAAAAAGCGCCTAAGGTGATGGATCCATCCATATGGGACTGTGGAGAGAAAGCCTCTCAGGCTACTAGCCCAAGGAGAGATGACGTGCCACCAGCTGCAGGAAGAGCTCCTGCTCCTGTTGGGATGTAAAAGCCCGGCGAGGTAGAAAGCGGAAGGCATTGTCATTCGTCTTGCTGAGCAGCAGGTAATATTCTTTGGTGGTAACCAGCTTCTTCAGTGTGTCCCAGGTAAGCTCAGCGGTGCTGAAACGGCTAGAAATATGCACACCGGTGTCGTCCACTTCCCAGGTGGCCTCGGTGACAAGCTGTTCGTTACTGGCAGCCTTTTTTGCCAGGCGGGAGGGCTGGATATAGAAGGAATAGACGACAAAAAAGGGGGGTAAAAACAACCAGAGCAGCTCAAAGAACGTCGGCGGTGAACCCTTGATGAGGAGCATAAAAATTACCAATAGAAATGCGATCACCAGCAACAGCAGGCTGATCCTGGTTCCTCTGCGCTGCCAAAAGAATAAGCGCATCACGGAAGCATAATCACGCTGGTTGGGTGTATATATCAAGGTAAGTGATTGTCCCATTTCCATCCGCCAGGAAAGAATAGGGTGATTATACCCGACCCGGTGTGCTAAGCTCGTCCATACGGCCGAGATCGGAAGCAAATAATGGCAATATCTGGTGTTTTCACCAGGAGTATAATAAAATCATACCTAGAGGATAGCTCAATGTCTGACCTGATCTCACTAGCCGTAAATGCAAAACAAGGGGGAGATATCACCCTGGCAAAACAGCTGCTTTCACAAGCTTTGATCCAGGAACCGAATAATGAAACAGCCTGGATGTTGATGTCGGAAGTAGTGGGGGACGTAAGGCTGCGGCGGAATTGCCTTGAGAGGGTGCTTTCCATCAACCCGGACAATGAAGAGGCCAGCATTGCCCTGACCAGGCTAAACACCACACCCTTATCCCCAGTCACACGCGGCGAGAGGGATAAACCATTCGACGCCACTAAATTCAAGAAGATCCCACCCTTCACACCTCCCTTCACCTGGAACGGCGACCAGGAGCAATTCCTGGCATTGGGTGACCTGACCTACCCGGAAATACCCGTAGAGCAGCCTGACCAAACGCCCGAAATAGAACCCACGTTCGACTGGGCGAATGAATCCGAAGAACCGGACAAAACGATCCAAAAAATCTTCGATGCCATCAGCAATCCTGAGCAGGCTTCACAACCACTGCCCGATACTGACCTGGGGCTACTGAATGGGGCTACCCCCGATGGACAGGTTGAACCGACATATGTCTCGGAAGAGGTAAAGGAAGCCATGTGGCTGAACGTGCTGGTGGGAGAGGATGAGGTACCTCCGCAAGAGGCACAACCTGCAGCGGTGAGCAATGAAGATTTTGGAGTCAATGCTGAGCAACAGCTGGGATTGGACGCATTTACCACCCCGGATCAGCCCATCGAATTGCTCAGTTCTGACCACCTGCTGTGGGATAACCCCAAGATAAAAACAGACCGGTTGGTGATCCTGAGCAATAAATCCATCGTCCATGCCAGCCCAAAGGAATCAGATATCCCCCACATCCTGGGTCTTTTTGCTGAAAACAAGATGCTGCGTGACCTGCTGGGCGAAGATGCCGGGGTGATCAAGCTGGAGAGCATCCAACGCCTGACTGCCAACCCCAAGGATTCAAAATTGGTCATTGACTACCTGAATAAGGATGGGAAAGTAGCCACCCACCAGCTCGTATTTTCTGAAACCAGGGTACGGGATGAGGCATTGACAGCCTTGAGCTTGAGGCTGGGGACACGATTCACCGAGGTCACCGAGCAAACCAGCATGGCAGATAAGATCATCCCACCGGTTGTGGTGCTGAGTTTTATCGCTTTCCTCATCTGGGGTATATTGACCGGGCTTCCCATGCTGAGTGGATTACCCGATTCGCAGCTCGGGGTGCTCCAATCGATCATCTCCGCCCTGGAGAGCTTCGTATCGTTTGTGGGTCAATCCAGGCTGTTGTTGATCCTGGGGATCGCTGGTGTGCTTGCCGTGATCTGGCTGGTGCTGGGTTTGAGGAAGCCATCCACGGTGGTGTACCTGCAGCGCCACTAGGAGGAACTTGTCTCCCCTCGATTCACATTGTTAATTAGAAGATTTCGTGAAATAACCTTTTTGATGAGGCAAGGGTGAAATTCGATAAACTTCATCGGTTTTTGAAGCGCAGGTGAATAAGCTCAGCGATTATCCCTATCCAAACGGGCAATGGCATTCTGAATCTGCTCCAGGCGGCTTGCTTCCGGATTCTGCTTGCGTTCGAATTCGATCAGGCGATCGGCGGTTGAGCCATTGAAGCGCACCTTGCGCAACAGGTCCTGGTAAAGCATATCCTCCCATCCACGGATCTTCCACTTTTCCTGCCAGTCGGCACCCCTGTTGAAGGATGCCCGCAGCCAACCCCCGAATACACCGGCAAGGATGGTAAGCAGACAGGTACCTAAAATCCAAGGATCGAGCAGGAAGGACAATGAGACCCTGGTCCAATGGGTAGCGAGCAGCAGTGAAACAGGGATGGATAATGCGCCGATCACGGCTCCCATCACTTTTACATTCCGCCCGACCAAACTGGCAGCCATAAAGCCTCCCAAAGCAGCACCCAGGGGAGCTGCGAGGAACAGGATGAACCTGGCTATCCCACCGATCAGCGGCGGGGTGACGAAGCGGGCGACGATGAAATTAATCAGGAACAACACTCCTGCTGCCACCATCCACCCCACCAGTACCGCACCCAGGTAAGCTGCCCAACCAGGCTGGGTGTTACTTTCAGTGATCGACTCTTCAGGGACATCTTCCGGGTACATCGTCTGCCCGCAATGAGGGCAGCGCGTCATTTCGGGGTAGACCGTGGCACCACAGGTGGGACATTCGTAGGTATTATCATCCATGTGCCAATCATAGCCTGATTCGTTCGTACAAGCAATGATGGATGAAAGTAAAAGCCTACAGCAGTTGGCAATTAGAATTTACCCATCAACAGGCATCAAGCGGCTGCCGGAAATTACCCTATCGGTGCCCGCCTGTGGTGAGGGTCAAATGGCTGATTTTTCTCATTGCATTTCCGTGTAGAAATGTCTATAATGAATGAGCCTTTAGGAGGTGCAATATGTCTGTCGCCAAGAAAAGCAGCGCGATCCTGCTTTGCTTGTCGCTGGCAGTGGCGAGTGTATTGGGGGTGTTCGCCATCATGAATGCCTCGTCAGCCAACGCGAGCCAAGGTGAGGTTCCCCCACCTGCAACTGTTCATCAACCCACCCTGATCATATCTCCAACTGTGCTCGAAGCCACGCTTTACCCGGATGGGTTGCTCACCCAGACCCTGTGGATCACAAATTCAAGCGAAATTCCAATCACCTATACCATCTACGAGATGACCGCCCCGGTTCGCCAGGCAGGCTTCAGCCTCGATGCTGTGGCAGCACCGTTGGTAGACCCACGGGTCCGGGCGCTGGTCGCCAGCCAGGGGAAGGTCGAAGCCATCATCTATTTGCGCGAAAAGCCAGACCTGTCAGCGGCAAGCCTGATCCCCGATAAAGCAACCCGTGCCCAGTATGTCTACGACCGACTGATCGAGACCGCCACCCATAGCCAGGCGCTGTATGACTGGCTGGCAGAGCACGGTGCAAGACCACGCCAGCTGTGGATCAGCAACGCCATTGCCGCCACGCTAGACGCCTCACAGCTGGCCACACTGGCGGCTAACCCACTGGTGAGAGCGATCACACCCAACCGCCAAAACCATATCCTCCCCTCCACACCAGGTTCCCCCTTCCAAGCCGAGTTGCCTGCGCCATCCCAACCGGCCAGCATCGAGTGGAATATCCTCAAAATCAGGGCTGATGAAGCCTGGGACACCTTTGGGGTGAGAGGCGAGGGGGCGGTGGTGGGCATCGTGGATACCGGTGTGATGTATGATCATGCTGCACTGGTGAGCTCCTACCGGGGTAACCTGGGTGGAGGTAACTTCGACCACAACTATAACTGGTTCGACTTTGTCAATGGTGAGCCGGTACCTTATGATCCAGTCGGACATGGGACGATGGGTGCTGGTATTATCAGCGGTGATGATAACGCCGGTAACCAGATCGGTGTTGCACCAGGTGCCGAGTGGATCGCGGTGCGCGCCTGTAACACTGGATGCACTGACGTTGACCTGCTTGCTGCCCTGCAGTGGATGCTGGCCCCGTCTGACTTGAATGGAGAAAACCCTGATCCATCCAAACGACCGGATGTGGTCCTGGGTATGTGGGGCGGCTCCGGTTGTGATAATTTTTTCCAACCATCCCTGGCTGCTCTGCGAGCTGCGGGAATCCTCCCCGTTTTTTCACCAGGAGGCAGCGGGCCTTCGTGTGCCACGATGGGATCTCCAGCTGACATGCCTGAAACCCTGGCTGCCGGCGCAACAGATAATAATGATGTTATCGCCCCCTTCTCATCCAGAGGTCCTGTTCTCTGCAGACCCGAGCTGATCAAACCCGACCTCGCTGCACCTGGGGTGAATATCCGCACAAGCAATAATAACGGTAATTACAGCACTACGAGCGGAACTTCCTGGTCTGCTGCGCATGCAGCCGGGGCAGCAGCGCTGGTCATTTCGGCTGATCCGTATTTGGGACCGGTTGAGATTGAGAGTATCCTTGAAACTACGGCATTATGCCTTGAAAATCTCTCGTGTGGTGGAACAGCATGCCCGGAGCCAAATTATGTCTACGGTCATGGGCGCATCGATGCATTCGAGGCGGTATCCGCCACACTGGTGACGCCTCCCCCGGTGGACCTGCCCTGGCTGGGCGAAGCCCCCATCAGTGGGACGCTGGAGGCGGGTGAAGGAGTGGGTATCGAGGTAACCTTCGATGCCACCGGGCTGGAGGTCGGGGTGTACACCGGTGCCTTGGGCATCGCCAGCAGCGAACCTGGTTCACCGTTCACCTCCGTGCCGGTCAACTTAAATATCATCAGCGTGCCACAGCCGGTGATCAACATCAACCCGCTGTCCTTTTCCGCCATGCTGACCATCGGGGGAACCCAAACAGATACGCTGAGCATCAGGAACGACGGGGATGCGGTATTGACCTTCACGCTGTACGAGATCTCGGCGGGGCAGCAACTTTTCACTCCGCCGGTAGAGCCTGGCATCCCGGAATCATTTATGCCTGAAGCAGCAGCGCAGGTGGAGGCGGGTGTGTATAACCAACTTCAAGTATGGGGGCAGACCCGATTAATTCTTTACCTGCGCGGGCAGACAGATTTCTCTCAGGCGTACAGCATCACCGATAAGGCAACCCGGGGGCAATATGTCTACGACCAGCTGGTCAAGACGGCGGAGCAGAGCGATGACCTGTATCACTGGCTGCTTACCCAGGGCACCCAACCCCGGCGGCTGCTGGCCGCCAATGCCATCGCCGCCACGCTCGACCAGGCCCAGCTGGAGACCGTGCTCAGTTTCCCGCAGGTGGAAAAGGTGGGGACCAACCGGTATTACAAAGCCCTGGTAGACGAACATTGGAATGAGCCATGGCAGCCAGCGGATCTTTGGAACCTGCTTGCGCGTGCGCCCGGACCGTTGACGATTGAATGGAACATCACCCGCATCCGGGCTGATGAGACCTGGACCACCTTTGGGATTACCGGGGAGCGTGCCAGCATCGGGATCATCGATACCGGGGTAATGTACACCCACCCGGCGCTGGTGAACCAGTACCGGGGTAACCTGGGGGATGGAAATTTCGACCATAACTTCAACTGGTTCGATGTGGTCAATGGCCTGCCTGCTCCATATGATGATCACAGCCATGGCACCTACGTGGCGGGCATCGCGGTTGGCGATGATGGGCAGGGCAACCAGATCGGCGTGGCACCCGGGGCAAAATGGGTGGCAGTGAAGGGGCTGGATGCAGGGGGAGGCACCACCGAGGAAGACCTGCATGCCGCCCTGCAGTGGATGCTCGCCCCCACCGACCTGGCGGGGAACAACCCCGACCCGGGTAAAGCTCCCAACGCGGTTCTGAACGCGTGGCGCTGGTACGCCTGCACGGATACCTTCGACACGGACCTACTGGCCCTGCGGGCAGCCAACATCCTGCCGGTTTTCGCCGGCGGACATGATGGACCGGGCTGCGGCCTGGTGGTTTACCCGGCAGCGAACCCCAACACCCTGGCAGCCGGGGCAACGGGGATGAACGATTTGATCCTGAATTCATCCGGTAAAGGTCCTTCGTGTGTCGACAACAGCATCAAACCGGATGTGGTTGCCCCGGGGGAGAATATCCGCTCGAGCATCAATAACGGGGACTATGAAGTATGGAGTGGCACCTCCGCCTCCAGCGCCCACCTGGCAGGGGCTGCAGCATTGTTGTTTTCAGCTGATCCTGGCATAAGCATCGACGTGCTGGAGCAGACCCTGTTCGATACGGCAGCCTGCCATAATGCACAGTATTTTTGTTTTGGGGATAATACCTGCCCGGGCGCCAACAACTCCTACGGCTACGGGCGCATCGACGTGTTCGAGGCGGTTTCAGCCACACTGGGTTCAGCCTATGACGTCCCCTGGCTGACTGCCGGTCCACTGGCAGGCGAGCTACAAGCCGGGGGGAGCCATCACCACTGCGGTGATCTTCAATGCCGCGGGAATGCAGCCGGGCACATACCAGGCCGGGATTGCCATTAAATCCAACGACCCGCTGGCTCGCTACACAACGCTACCGGTGAGTTTGACCGTCTATACCCCATGTGAACCGCTCAGCGATGTGAGCGCAGGCTTCACCCCGCCCGATCCCGTGGCAGGTGAAGCCGTCACCTTCACCGCAGGAGCGAACGGCACCCAGCCCATCACCTACACCTGGAGCTTTGATGACGGGACGACCGCCACAGGAGCGCAGGTGACGCATATCTTCGGCAGTGCCGGAACACATGTGGTGGGATTGCGTATCGAGAATGAATGCGACCTGGTGGTATCAGAGATCGAGGTGACCGTTGAGGCGGTTCTTTGGCGCACCATGTTACCTCTCGTCACCCGGTAATGCTGGCGCCCTATTGAGTTGAACGGCACCCTGCCTCCCCATAGCAGGTGTATAATCAGGGAGACATGAGGGTGTAGTTGATTAGTATTTTCGATCAGAAATTTTTGGTGGCTTTTGGCAGCTGTATTACTGGTATCGGGCGATAGTTTCTGAGCTACCGCGGCTACATCCATCAACCAGGCTGGAAATCTGGCCTGTATACTCCGTCACTGTAGAGGGGGCAAAGCAAACGATCATGGAGAAACACTGCATCCATCGAATACTCCCAGGGCAGGTCAAACAGGCGCACAGAAGATTATTTAACCCATCTGATCCAGCTGCACTACGCTGTTTCGCCGTGCTGGATGGGACTGCCAATGGCAAGATCCTCAGCAACCACATGGATAACCCCACCTGGGCGGTCGTACAGGAGGGGACTTATGGGAGCCTTTACCTGGGTGGGGAGGTGCAACACCAGGTACTACGTTTGTTGATTGGACGCCTACGGCACAGCGGAGATGTGTTGGTGGGGCTGTGGCAGGATGACGCTCGCTGGTCGCTCATGCCATCGGGAGCTGATTATTCAGGAACTACGCTTGAATTCAGCGAGCGTAAAGATCACAGTTCGCTACCGGAAAACCTGGAAGGGTGTGAGCTGCACCGACTGGACCGGTCGCTGCTGAACAGGATCGCAAGCCAACAATGGCTCATCTCCACGTATGGAAGTTTCGAACAAGCGCTTGAATTGGGCTATGGCTTGTGCCTGATCCGGAAGGGAGAACTTTTATGCGAGGCATTCGCCGGACCCAAGGCTTCCGGGGTGATCGAAATCGGTGTAGAATGCCATCCACAGCATTACCGCAAAGGCTACGCCACGCTTACCTGCAGCCACCTCATCCAGGCGATGGAACAGCAGGGTTACACAACCTATTGGAATTGTGCCAGGGAAAACCAGGCTTCCATTGCCCTGGCAGGTAAGCTGGGTTACCAGAAGGTGAAAGAATACCCCCTCAAGGCCTGGTATCGATGGGTGAACTAACACCTATCCTAAAGATTGACACCCTGCAACATAGATCGGTCCGAGGAGCGATAACATGACACGGGTTGGATTGGCATATGACCTCATCAGGTTGGAAGGTCTGAATGAACATCCCATTGATTATATTGCCGAGCATGACTCAGAGGATTCGATCAAGGCAGTGGCGGATGCACTGATCGCCGGAGGGCATGAAGTCATCCTTTTGGAAGCCGATGAAAATTTTTCTGAAAAATTGAGGGCAGCCCATCCCGAGATCGTATTTAACCTCGCAGAAGGCAGGCAGGGCGATAGCAGGGAATCACACGTGCCGGCGATATGTGAATTTTACGGTATCCCTTACACCGGCTCCGGGGTTCTCACCCTGTCCAGCTGCCTGAATAAGGCACGCACCAACGAAGTGCTGCTCTGCCATGGGCTGAAGGTTCCGCCTTACCAGGTATTCACTCGCCATGACGATGTGCTGCGGCTGGGATCTGAATTCCCTTTGATCGCCAAGTTGCTGCACGAGGGCTCGTCGATGGGGCTCTCCAGGAAGTCGGTGGTGCGGGATGAAATCACCTTGCGTGAGCAGGTGGATTTCCTGATCCAAACCTACCATGAGCCGGTGCTGGTGCAAAAATTCATCGTCGGGCGCGAGTTCAATGTTGGCGTCCTGGGCAATCATCCGCCGATGACCCTTCCAATCACCGAGATCATCTTTCAAGACCCCTTTGGGATCGTCATGTTTTACCCTGATGATGAAGTATATCCCATGATCGAAGGAGTGAAAGGGGAGCAGTTCATGGATGACTTCATGAACCAGATCATCCCCAAGCAGACTGCCTGCCCGGCGGAGGTGAGCGCGGTATTAGCCGGGAGGATCAACCAAACGGTGCTGCTGGCTTACCAGGCACTGGATTGCCGTGATTGGTGCCGGATCGACCTTCGGCTGGGCCTGGATGACGAATTATACGTACTGGAATTAAACCCCATCGCGGGTATCTCCCCCGGCTATTGGCTGCCCAACTCGGCAGAAGTGTTAAACATAAACTATGTTGAATTAATCAACCGGATATTGGATATTGCCTGGGAGCGGATTCATCCCAATCACCTTGATCAGCGCATCTACCAGCCTTAAAACCTTTCTGGCAAGGATTTAGAATGAAGACCGTAGGGGCGGGTCTCCTATTCGCGACGAAACGCCGCCAAAATAACGATTGAGCATCGGGGCTTCCACCCAGGCGATCACGAGACCCGCTCCTTGTATCATATGGGTAGAAGTATAGGTGCAGCCAGGCAGCTCGAATAGGTGATGTTTCATTCAGAAAAATCAGGGTAGATTCATCCGTTTCGTATCAATAATCATTGCTTAATAAAGCTAACCTGAGCGCATGTGTAGGGGCACGATATATCGTGCCCCTACAATACGATCCATTAAATTAAGGTGATCTGTGTGCAGCTGGTCCAACTAATTAACACGCTGGTGATAAGTAGATGCAAAGCGACGCTGCACCTGTACTAAATCTATAATAATCTGAGCACCTTCGGTCTGGTCGCCGATATCGCGGGTAGCGGTGGCAGGGACTGCGTGAATGGATCGCTGCCTTTTCCAAGGGATATATCAACAAAGGATATTTCCAGGTTATACCTTACCCGCCTGCCTCAGTTAATACAATAAATCCAAAACCCTGTGCCACAAGCCGATGAGTGGCAGGAACCAGGGTTTACCGTTGTACAGTCCCAACGGTGCGGTGGGAAAATGATAAGCACAATACGGCAGCTCTTTTACCGTGCCGTCCAGGATGGCATCGGCCATGCGCATCCCCAGGTGTGTGCCGAGTGCCACCCCATGGCCGGCAAATCCGAGGGCATAGTAGATCCCTTCCAGCTCTCCGGCGTGAGGCATCTGGTCGAAGGCAAAGTCCAGCGTTCCTCCCCAGGCATACTCGACCTGGATGTCCTTCAATTGCGGGAATACGTGCACCATCTCCTGGCGCAGGATGTCCGCGCTGCTGCGGATGGTGGAGGAAGTTTCCGGGAAGAAGGCTGCCCGACCTCCAAAGACCATGCGGTTATCAGCAGACAGGCGGTAATAATTGAGGAAGTGCTTGTAATCGAAGACCATCCGGCGATGCGGGATGAGCTCGTGCGCCAGGTTTTCAGCCAGTGGCTGCGTGGCGATGATGTACGACCCAATGGGGATGATGCGCCTACGCAATTGGGGGGTGGCGGCACCGGTGTATCCACCGGTGGTCACGAGCACCTGCCTGGCTACCAGCTCGCCCCTGGGTGATTGTAACTTGAAACCAGCTGGACGTTCTTTCAATCCCAGTCACCCGGGCGGCAGCAAACAAGCCTGCCCCAGCTCGTTCAGCGGCTTTGGCCATCCCTGCAACGTATTGAGCCGGGTTCAACCCGGCACTGGTTTCATCCACCAAACCGCCAAAATACACCGGCGAGCCGATCTCGCTGTGGAGCTGCTCTTTGGGAACCGTGCGGGAGGTGTGGTTGAATTGCCGGGCATACCACTCCACTTCGGCTTGCATCGCAGTATAGTGAGCGGGTTTATTGGCCAGCAGCAAGTGACCCGTGCGGGCAAAATCACATTCGATCTGCTCCTCGGCGAACGATCCTCTCCACTGTGTTGAGCGAGGCGATCAAATCATCGAACAGCTGGCGGGCGAGGTCCTGGCCGTATTTCTTTTCGACCACCGCCGCATCCACCTTGAGCCCGGTGAGAGCCATGCCGCCATTGCGTGTGCTGGCTCCCCAACCGATCGTCTCGGCTTCCAGAACTGCCACCTTTGAGCCCCTTTTTGCCAGCTGCAGGGCAGCTGAAAGCCCGGGAATGCCCCCGCCAATCACAGCGATATCCACTTTGGACGGCAGGGCTTGTGAGAGCTCTGCTGCAGGCAACATGACTGTATCGTGCCAGAAAACTTTTTCCTTGATCGTCATCCCACGCCTCCAGGTGTATCTACAAACCGAACCGGGATCCAGGAGCCGGTGTAATCGACTGGTTCGAATCATGATCATCGCATGACCAGGGGCAGGTGGCTCTGCCACGGAGGATCCAGGTTGAATATATAAACAGCGCCATGGGGAAGATGACCCGGTGCACCTGCCACCGCCAGGTTCCCATCGATGGAGGTCCAATATCCAAATTCGTCACCGATCATCGAATCTTCACCAGCCAGGCTGGTGACTTCTCCCCACAACCCTGCTCCCCCTTGATTGCGATCATATAAATAAATCCTGCCTGTATCGTTCTGATGAACCGGGGCACCGATCCAGGCGCGGTCCTCAGAAAGATCCAGCTCAATTCCGAAGAAATCACCCAGGGCACCATCGCTGGCAGTTAATCGGGCTCTGCTCGGTCCACACCTCCGGCGCAGTGGGATCTGCAGTGAAGATATAGGCTTTACCACTCACCCCGTCCGCACCCGGGGCACCCGCCAGGATCGTCCAGCCATCGATAGCGACAGAATAGCCAAAGTAATGATAGGCATAGGTATCCTCGCCACGGAAACGGGTCATGCGCAGCCACTCGCCTGCCCCCGGCTGGCGCTGGAAAACATAGGCGTACCCGGAATAATCACCTCCACCGTAAGCGCCCACAACAAGCAAATCACCATCAAGGTCAACTGACTCGCCAAAACAAGCCTGGAATCCTGGTGGATCCGGGTTGAGCTGGGCAGTCTCCCCCCATTGACCAGGACCTCCTGCGTCACGCTCAAAGATATAAACACGCCCTCCATAAGTCTTGGTATAAGCACCAGCGGCAACGGTATTCCCATCCACCGCCACAGCCCATCCGAGCTGATCATTGGTGAATGCGTCACTGGCAGTCAGTTTGGCGACCTGCCCCCAGGCATCGGGTCCACCCTGGTGGCGCTCGAAAATGTAAACCGACCCCGATTTTTCTCCATGGTCGTTGTCGTAAGGCGCACCCACCACCAGGAGATCACCTGAAAGGGCAACGTTCCGCCCAAAATAAATCCCAGCTTCGGCATCAGCCGGGGTGAGCCTGGTAACCTCGGTCCAATGTCCAGCTATATCGGCTTGATAAATGGTCACAGATCCGGCCTCAGTCCCATCCTGGTCATCATGGGGATCACCCACTGCCAGCGTATTCTCTGAAATAGCTACACTATAACCAAAGGCCAGGTTATTATCGCCGCCAATAAGCTGAGCAACCTGTTTGATGCGTTCAGAGAGGAGAACTGATGCGTTCCCCGCAAGAAATGGGGCAAGAAACATCAACAAAATGATCAGGAGCGGAAATGCTGCTTTTATCTTCATTTTTTCTTCCTTGTTGGATACTATATTGTAGCGTATTTCACGATTTGCATTGGATTTATGGATCATCCTATTGAATAGAAATGGAGTACTTCATCCCTGCAATGGATTGCAGAGAATACTTGACTCGCAACAAATATATATATACGATTAATCTATAAAACAAGTTGGGATTTCTTGCTGCGGAAAGGAGATATAGAAAATGGTTTCTTCTCTTATCCTTGGATATGCATCAATGGCAGCTGGTGAACCACTCAAACCTTTTTACTATGACCCACCGGAATTGGGAGCGAACGATGTACGGGTGTCAGTCACCCATTGTGGTCTTTGCCACACTGATATCCAGGCTGTGGACGATTATTATGATGTCACCAATTATCCTTTTGTGCCGGGGCACGAGATCGTTGGGTATGTAGCGCAGGTGGGGAATGGGGTATCCGGCTTGCATATCGGGGATCGGGTGGGCATTGGCTGGCAGGGTCGTTCGTGTATGAACTGTGAGTGGTGTTTAAAGGGGGAAGAACAGATGTGCATGGATATCGTTGATTCAGGAACATGGGTACCTTATGGGGGCTTTTCGTCATCTGTGATTGCAGATTACCGATTTGCATACCCGCTTCCAGAAGCCATGCCCTCCGAAACTGCCGCGGTACTCATGTGTGCAGGGATTTCGGTTTTCTCACCATTACATAGATACGCACAACAATCGTCTATGAAGGTTGCCATCATGGGTGTAGGCGGTTTGGGTCACCTGGCCATCCAGTTTTCTCATGCGCTAAACCACGAGGTCACCGTTATTTCCTCGTCTTTAGATAAACTGGAACAGGCAAAATCAATGGGTGCGGACCACTTTATCTTATCCACCGATCAGGCTGAATTACGCCAACATTATTTCTACTTTGATCTTTTGCTCGTGACTGCAACGGGGCAGCTGCCATGGTATTATTTATCGTGTATGAACTGTGAATGGTGTAAACATCATGAAGAAAGAGGGGAGTATCGTCCTGGTCAGCTTTCCGGAAGTGAGCATGCATCCACGCGACCTTGTGGCACACAATTTATCGATCACCGGGTCATTTATAGGAAATCATACCAGCATGAGGGAGATGTTGACATTTGCTCAGTCAAATCATATCACCCCCATGGTTGAGCTCATGCCCATGGTGCAGGTAAACGAAGCCATCAGGCGGGTGAGGGAGAACAAGGCGCGTTACCGGATCGTGTTGGTGAATGAGCCTGCGGTTGGATGAACTCTCCCCATCCCAACCTGGTGAGGCGGAATTGAAGGATCACCCTAGATACGCATTGCAGATTCCCACAATTTATCAGCCAAGCCGATGATCAAGTCTGACTTTACCAGCTTTGCCCTCCATACTGCGGGAATATTGTTCACGCCATAATACGCTCCAGCCAGCTGACCGTATATCGCGGCAGTGGTGTCTGCATCATCACCCAGGTTTGCTGCCATCAGGCAGCCCTCCCTGAATGAGGATGAATTATAGAAAGCCCACAGGGCGGCTTCCAGCCCACGTATGGCATACCCGCTGCCCTGGATCTCGGGGGGCTGCTTGTGCTTAAATGACCCATTGGCTATTTCAACCACCGATGATCCAAGATGGGCAAGTTGAGCCATCGATTTTGCATCCAGGAATTGCCATTTCTTGATGGGTGACAGCAATGCCTCCTTTGGCTGCCCATGGAGCGCTCCCAGCAGCAAAGCACCAAAATAGCGGCAGGAATCCAAAACTTTTGGGTTGGCGTGCGTGGTACGAGATGAATCAGCACATCTCTCGATAGCCACCGAAGGCTGTTGGGCGTAGAACATGGGCACAGGAGCCAGGCGCATCAATGAACCACCTCCCGCGGTGTTAGGCGCGGTTGAACCAGGATAGGGCTCACGATTTTGTTCAAAACGGTGGAGCGAGTTGCAAGTGGTGATGCCAATATCAAAGCAACGCCCATTGGAGGAGAGATATCCAGTACGATACCAGCGAACATAGCGCTCAAGCTGGTCGATCGGATCAAACCCGCCTTTTTCAACCAGACTCTCCGCCAGGCATAATGCCATCGAGGTATCATCGGTCCACTCACCCGAAGCAAGGTTGAACTTACCTCCATCACGCATGCCCGTGAGCGGCTCAAAGGTGCCAGGCGGCATGAACTCAACCGCTGCACCAAGGGCATCACCAGCTGCCAGGCCAAGGAGGCAGCCGTGATAACGCGCTAAGGATAGGGGTAAAATCGTGTTATCTTCCATTTTTCACGCAACCTTTACCTGACATGTGCGTTAATACAATAGTAAGATCAAGGAGACTTTCGATGACACCTGACACAAAAAAATTATACCGCAGTCGAAGTAATCGCATGGTATTTGGTGTATGTGGAGGCCTGGGGAATTTCTTCGGGATCGATCCTTCGCTGATGCGCTTATTATTCGTTATCGGTACTTTGTTCGGTTTTGGCACATTTATTTTCATCTATATTGCCATATTCATCATTGTGCCAGAGGAACCCCTGGGATAATTCCTAGCTGTTTTTACTCAGCATGCGCATCCCATTCAGGGTGACGAGCAAAGAAGCCCCCATATCAGCGAAGACCGCCATCCAAAGCGTGGCGTAACCGGTAAGGGTGAGCAGCAGGAAGGCTGCTTTAAGCACCAGGCTGAAAATGATGTTCTGTTTGATGATCGCCTGGCTTCTGCGGGCAGTGCGCACAGCTTCAGGGAGGTGGGTCAGGTCATCCTGCATCAACACCACGTCCGCAGTTTCCATGGCCTGGGCTGAACCTGCCCCTCCCATGGCGATGCCTGTATCGGATGCCGCCAATGCGGGGGCATCATTAACACCATCTCCAACCATGATCACCAATCCATGCAATGCTTGCAGCTCGCGCACAGCTTCCAGCTTGTTTTCAGGCAGCAGCCCTGCGCGCACCTCATCCAGGCTACCGATGGATGCTGCTACCTTACCTGCCACAGATGGATTATCACCAGTGAGCATCACGGTGCGGATGTGTGAATCAATGGCTTTCAGCTTGCGCAGGGCTTCGCTGCTGGTCGGACGAAGGGTATCCGCCACGCTTACAAAGCCAAGCAGGCTGTCATCCTTCCCCACCAGCATCACCGTCTGCCCTTCATCCAGCGCATTTTGGATATCCTCATGCAGCAGGCTATCCAGCGTGTCATCACGGGCATGGAACAGGTCATGGCTTCCCACCAGGATGCGGCTTCCGTTGGAAATTCCCTGCACACCCTGGCCTGCCAGAGACTGGACAGCCTCAGCCACCGGGTAGGTATGGGTGAGCTGCCGTACCTCTGCTTCAGCCACGATGGCCTGAGCCAGGGGATGCTCCGAACGGCGCTCCACGGTAACTGCCAGTGCCAGCATGTCATCACAGGCTGCACAACGCCAGTCATCCGTCAGGCAATCCACGGACCTGGCCTGGATGACCGCAGGCTGGCCAAGGGTGAGGGTGCCGGTCTTATCAAAGGCAAACAACCGTGCCCGCGCAAGCACATCCAGGAAAGCGCCACCCTTCACCAGGATTCCCCGTCTTGCCAGAGAGGTGAGGGCGCTTACGAGCGTGACCGGTGTGCTGATGACCAGGGCGCATGGGCAGGCAACGATGAGCAGAGCCAGAGCCCGGTAGAGCCAGCCATGGGTGCCATTGGTATCCAAAAACGGCGCATTAAACAACAGGGGCGGAAGGATGGCAACCATCGCCGCCAGGATGACCACCGCGGGGGTGTACCAGGCTGCAAACCGGTCGATGTAGCGCTCGATAGGGGCGCGTTGGGCCTGGGCTTGCTCCACCAACCGGACAATTCGGCTGATGGTTGAATCAGTTGCCAGCTGGGAGACGGTGACTTCGAGTGCCGAATCACCGTTAAGCGTTCCAGCGTAGACCTTGTCTCCCATGGATCTAAAAACCGGGACGGATTCACCCGTGATGGGCGCCTGGCTGATCAGCGAGGACCCACTCAGGATGTGTCCATCCACCGGGATGCGCTCACCTGGTCGCACCACCACCCGCTCTCCCAAAGCTACCTGTTCAACCGGCAGGGTGATTTCATGCTCACCACACATGGGGCATGGGCCGTCCGTATAACCCTGCTGCCCCTTGTGCTCAGTGCAATCGATACACGGTCGCAGCACGTGTGCCACCTCGGGTTTGAGCGCCAGCAGGGAGCGTAGTGAGTTGCGCGCCCGCTCTGCGGTGTAGCCTTCCAGGGCTTCACCGATGGCGAACAACAGCACGACCGTGGCAGCTTCACCCGTTTCCCCGATGAATAAAGCTCCCAGAGTAGCAATGCTCATCAACAGGTCGATGGTGATCTGCCTGCCGATGACCAGTGCACGCACTCCCCGATTGGCAATGGGATACCCTGCGATGACCGCTGCCAGGACCTGCAAACCAGTTTTTACCCAATAAGCCTGGGAAGACAATCCCTGGATCAATGCCAAGGGGATCGAAACAGCCAGCAATACCGCACCCAGTAGCGCCAGGCGCGTTTGAGGCGTGGAATACAGATACCCGAGGAATCCAGGCAGCTGTATGGCGGTAGCGCTGGTTGACCCAGCAGCGTCCGCCTGCCCTATTATGCCTGCCATCTGCGGAGTAAGCGCCTGATACCCAAGCGCCTGCACACGTTTAACCAGGACCTGTGGATCAAAATCCCCCCTGGCATCCAACATCCCGGTGGTGTAGTTGACGTTTACCTGTTCAACCCCCTTGATCTGTGCCAGGCTGCGCTCAAGGCTGAGGGCACAATCGGCACAATCCATCCCCTGGATGGCATACTTTACTTCTACTGCTTCAGATGTCATTAATAATACACTTTCCAACCAGCAATAGCCAACAATAATGCCCTCATCAACCAGGCATCTTCCCGCGCCCGGCGATAACCAATGATCTCAATGTCGATCCCCAGCTTGTGGGTAGCTTCCTCGAGGCTGAATACCTGCAATAAGCCAGTGGGTGAGCTGCGTTCATTTTTGTGACGCGAGAATAGCTCCATCAAGTCAAAGAAATGTGTCTGGTCCAGCGCCCAGCGGTGATGATCATTCTGGTAGGAATTCCTCAGCACCAGCAGCTCCGTCGCAAGGTCATAGACGACCACGGTTTTGCGGGCCAGGATCTCCTCAACCTGGGGCAGGATCTCACCCCATTTCGGGGCATGCTCTACCATCTCGTCGGTGATACCATGTTCGAGGGTGGCTACCTGTCGGATGTGGCGTTTTGGCTTCGCCAGCTCATCCACCAGTGGTGCCCCATCGCTATCCAGGATGGCGATCTCGACCACCTCCGATAATTCAGCTGCACCAGTTGACTTGCAGTGCAGGAACAAGGGGCGCTGTTGGAGCAGGTTTCGGGCTTCAAGCTGGACTTCGAGTAAGCTCATAGGTCAGTAGTCAGTAGTCAGTAGTCAGTAGTCAGTATTTTCTAATCAGCAAGTAATTTCTGCATCACCAGATGAACAAAATCCAATACAGGCTATCAGGCACTTTCTGCCATGTGGTGTAACACTGCACGGGTGAGCAGGCAGTCGTCCACCGCACGGTGAGCATTGGGCAAGGGAATATGGCACTGCCTGCCCGCCTGCTCAAGAGACTGGTAGCGAAAGCTACGATGGTAGGGATCCCGATCGCCATTGAACCGGGCATAGAGCTTCATGATATCGAAGAAGTTGCTTTCGGGCAGCACCCAGCGCAGCCAGGAGCGATTGTGCGACTGCTTGATCAGGCGCACATCGAATTCGACATTATACACCCCAATCCTTCGGTTCATCAACACCGCCTCTGCTTGCGGCCAGGCCTGGTCCCAGGTGGGTGCGTCTGCCAGCATCTCGGGGGTAATGCCATGTACGCGTGCTGCTGCCGGATCGATCTTACCGCGCGGCCGGATGAGCGAGTCATAGAGTACCTGCGCCTTATCATCGATGATCCCGATCTCGATCACCTCGGCTGAGAGATGCATGCCGGTGGTTTCTGTGTCAAGGTAGACCGGGTCTGATTCGAGCAAGGCCCGGGCTTCATGGATGGCACTCAAACGGTGGCTGGTGTTCATATAGCCCTGGATTCCCTGTCTCTCAGCCCACTACCAAGGGGGGTTGTTTTTGCTGTACTTCTTTTTCCGCCAGCAGCTCTTGCAAGCGGGGATGGTCAGCATAGATACCGCGGTACGATTCGGGCAACTCGGCAGCAATACGGCACATGATCTCCTCAGTGTAGCTGGCAAGCTGTTCGTCCCGGTTTTTGTTATCCAACGGTGGCAGGGTGAATACTGAACCGACATGGATCACCACATTGAGCCGCTTGAAGTGCTTGAAGTGCTCGACCACCTCTTTATCTCCGCTGCCGGATACACCTACCGGGACGATGGGTTGTCCGGATTTGGCAGCGATATAGCTGGCACCGTCCCATCCCTGGATCAGCTTACAGGAGGGACTGCGGGTGCCCTCGGGTGCGATCACAAATACCCCACCCTTCTTGATGCGGCGAAGGATCTCACGCATGGCATTCAGGTCGGCGTTAAAGCGGTCGACGAAAATACCGTTCACCGCCTGGGCCAGGATCCTCGTGAAGGCATGTTCCTTGTATTTTTCCGCCACCAGCATGATGATATCCTTGCGGTCGAGCAGGTAATAGGCAAGGGCGATGTCCAGACGCCCGATATGATTGGTTACCGCGATAAAGCTGGTGTCGTTGGGCGGTACTTTTTCCATCCCATACACCGTCACCCTGGCGATGAGGCGCAACATGAGGCGCAGCATGAACATGACGATCGAGTAAGCCATCAGTTAATTTTACCGCAAACTACCTTCCGATAAACATTCCTAACAATTCTCTAAGGCGAGGTCAGGCCTTTATAACGCCACGTGGCCTTATGAACGAATGAAAAATACCTTGATCTGACCCATGCCTGTTTTCAGGATCACTTCTATTTTCCGTGATGCTATAATTATCACAGGAAACCTCAAATATTTATCCTTATGCCTTTAGCCAAATTAATTTAGGAGTGAAAATTGAAGGTATTCCTGGGTCTATCTGCAGCGTCCTTTTTCGTGATATTACTGTTGCTAAGTGTATGTTCCTTTACCAATGATGCTCCAACAGCGAAGGTTTCGCCGACCTCAGGATCACGATTTAGAGGATCACCGTCTCCTTCACCGACACAAGTATGTAGTGCTACAGATGTGCATTTTGTGCAGGCCGGGCACACCCTGTTCAGCGGTTGGAAAAAAACGGAAGGCAGGAGCAGATGATATCTGTGCGCAACCGTAGACGGATCATCATGGCAGTAACCATACTGCTGATCGTGTTGATGGTGCTGGGGATGGCCTATTTTGTTCTCCCAAGAAACACAAGGCATGCAGTACACCTGATACCAACCCCAATGACCACCCCAGGGCTGGTGGTCTATGGAACTGTGCTGGATGGCAATGGGGTAGGCTTGAAAGGTGTGGAAATCTACCGAAGTTATGCCAGTTACCCCGGGGTTGTCATCGCAATAACAGGAGCGGACGGTTATTATCAGTCGGATTTTGCGATGATCCCCGGGGATGAGATGGTCAGCATATGGGCGCAAAGCCCAGGGATGGCATTTGAGCCGGATAGCTATTACTGGCGGCATTATTATGGATATGAGGGGAAGAATGTAATTTTTCAGCCAATCTTCCAAGTAAAAATTACTTACCCATTATAACCAGGTGACCTGCTATTTAGCCGTAGACAAAAAATTGCTAGGCGATAAAGTTGTGAAATGGTATTGTTCAAACAGGCTACCTATTGAAATTAATCAAAAAAGTGCTATAGTATTATTCAGCTGGTATGTCTGGGGGATTCTCAGAGAGAGGAGGAATAATTTTACAATATATTCATTGCCGATGAAAAAAATCAAAATAAACCAGAAAGGGATGCTTGAAATGACTAGAAAACGAACTACTTATTTGGTTCTTCCTGTTATCGGTGGCATCTTCTTGGGGGTCATGCTATTGGTTATTACTGCTTCTTTCTCACCAGGCATGGCTAATCCGATTCTTGGAGAAGCGGGCCAAATTGAAAAACAGTATAGTGGATTGACTGACAGCCCCGTAATTACAATTGGCGTAGCGGCCGACCTTAGCGGGGATAACTCGATTTTGGGATGGCAGGAAGCTAATTCAGTCCAATTAGCAATCAGCCAAACCAATGCTGCTGGTGGAATCGACATCGGCGGGATAACATACACTTTGTCTTTAGTGGTTGCTGATAGCCCATGTGGTGATAATGGTCAAGCCATCATTGCAGCTAACACCTTATTGAATTCTGGAGCCAAAGCAGTAGTGGGTCACTCCTGCTCAGGAACAAGCCTGGCAGCTCAACCGGTTTACAATGCAGCGGGTGTGGCCATGATCTCCCCCTCATCTACAAACCCGCAGGTTACGCAGCAAGGTTACAATACCACCTTCCGGACTGTTACCCAGGATGGTACATCTCCCGCCATGTTGGCTGCATACTACCGCAATCGGGAAGGCTTCGAAAGAAGCGCCATTGTGGAGACTCCGGATACTCCCTGGGGCACTCAAATGGGTGATGTGTATTCGGATACGTTTACTTCACTCGGTGGGATGATCACGAGTCGCCGGTTTGCCAATACCCCAGGCGATTTCCCTGCCATTTTAAGTGCCATCATGAGCGAGGATCCTGATGTGGTCGTTTACCTGGATGCTGATCCGAATGAAGGTGGGCAATTCAGCCTGACAGCATATGAATTGGGAATGACGGATGTGATCATTGGATGGATTCCATGGGTTAACGACGAATCGCTCCTGACTACCTATGCAACCACAGCCGGCACAGCAGCGGCTGAGAATGACATTGCCATCATGCAGGATCGCCGCTTCCAGGATATGCCAGGCTGGGCAGATTTCTTAGCTGGGTACCAATCAGCCGATTTCCCAAACGAGCCGGATAATCCGGGACTTTACGGTGTGTATGCCTATGACGCTGCCCGGATAATTTTTGCTGCTATAGACCGGGCAGATAGTACCGACCCAGCTGCCATACGAAACCAGGTTGCTGCTACCAGCAACTATGCGGGGGTCATTGGCACCTACCGAGGTTTCGATACCAACGGTGATGCAATCCCGCAGTGGGCATGGCTAGAACAATACCAGGGTGGACAATGGAATATATTGCAACCCGCCTCACTGGAAATATACAGCAATAATTCCGGTCAGCGCGATCTAAACGCCTTGCTTAGCGTGTATGCATCCACCTATCCAAACGTAGACGTAACCATAGGCACTGATTATGGCGAGCTCGATGACCGTATCAGATCTGGCAACCCACCCGACGGCTTTGAATATCATTGTGGAGCCCAATTAACCTACACTTATATTGAACCAGGAGATTTCATCCAGCCAGTTACCCAACTATGGACGGACCAGGGCTGGATGGATAAGTTCCCAGCAGGGCTGATCGATATGCTGAGATATAACGAAGAGTTTTATTGTGTACCGCTCAACATCCATCGGGGCAATGTGATCTGGTATAACATGCAAGTCTTTAGCGACGCTGGTATTACTCCACCAACCACATTCGATGAATTCTTCGCAGCAGCTGAGGCCATCAGTGATACGGGCAAGATCCCACTGGCATTGGGTGATATTGGTCCATGGGCCGATACTCATCTCATGGAAACAGTGCTATTGGGGGTATTAGGACCGGAAAATTACCGGGGCTTGTGGGATGGGACGACACCCTTCAATGGTCCTGAGGTCGAACAGGCGTTAGCGACCTTCAACCACATGCTGGATTACGTCAATGCAGACCATGCCTCTCTTAAGTCTTGGCAGGCTGAACAACTTGTCGCAGATGGACAGGCAGGCATGACGATCATGGGGGATTGGGCAGAGGGAGACTTTACATCTTGGGGCAAAATCCCCGGTGTTGATTATGGATGGGTCCCCGTGCCTGGAACCAATGGCAGCTTCATGGTGATCAATGACAGCTATATCATGCCCAGAAACCCGCCGAACTTTGATGAGGCATCCAACTGGCTGAAAACTGTCGGATCTGTCGAGGGTCAGGAGGCATATAGCCTGCTCAAACCGGCTCTACCGGCCCGGCTTGACGCTGACCCTAATCTCTATGACATCTATTTCCAATCGGCAATGGCTGATTATGCTTCAGATGAGCTTACCCCCAGCCTGAGGCATGGAATGGCAGCCCCGCCTTCTTTCATGGAAGCATCCGATATGATACTTCAAGCTTTTATTGCCACTGGGGATGTTCAAAGTACCGCCACTGCCTGGCAAATCGCTGCCTGTCAAGCTGGCTTTGGTAAGTGTTTTGTTTTCCTGCCAATCACAGTGAGGTGACGCAGACAAAAACCTTAGATCAACGCAACAGCCACAAGCTTCATCTTTACCCGTTTATCAACGTGTACTAAGAACAACTATCCCCCCTGTATGCAGTCAATCAGGCTCAATCAGGGGGGTTGTTATTAATTAACCAATTTGAGTTCTAGATTCTGCTAGGGTCATGCTTGCTCCACAATCAGGAAGAGGCATACATTCCAATTGAATATGGTTCGGAGATTAGTCCTGACTGCCTAATGGAATTATCATAAATCAGGATCGATGATCTCATTAACTTGGATCTGGGCTTTCAAATAATCCCTTTCAGCAGTTTTTCGGGCTACCTTATAACGCAACTCTGAAGCCATCTCACCGAGCAAGTCACGCCCCTGGTGGCGCTTCAACTTTACGTCCAGGCTAAGCCTGACGATCGGCAGGCTGCTCAATCGGGCGATCTCCTGGCGCACTTCGTGTAATCTGTGTTCCACCTGTTCAACCTCGGTCAGCTGTTCATGGTGTACGCTTTTAGGCTTACCATGCAATCGGGATATGTCCACCCCATAGGGGATGCTCATCCCAGCCAGCTGCATTAAAGTTTGAATATCCCCGGCATTATAAGCCTGGTTGATCTCCGCCATCTGCTGATTGGACTGTGCCCGGTCAGCGTCGCTGCGTGCCAGGTCAGGGTGGTAGCGGCGTGCCAGCTTGCGGTACAACAGCTTGATATCCGGGATGTGCACCCCCGGGGGAGCGTCATTCACCGCCTGGTGGATGGCATTGCGATCATTCAATCCCAGCGGAGGCAGGTCGCCCAGCCTGGCGGCAGGGGCTGGCCGGG
Source organism: uncultured Chloroflexia bacterium (assembly GCA_963822175.1). Taxonomy (GTDB): domain Bacteria; phylum Chloroflexota; class Anaerolineae; order Anaerolineales; family UBA4823; genus FEB-25. The sequence continues at coordinate 39,300 of CAWGGJ010000014.1, forward strand.
GTGCACCGGCTGTATACTGCATCAGCTCAGCTCCAAAGAGGCGTCGCTCCCTGATTTTCCTAAGCTGTTCATCCAGGAGCATCGTTTCAGCGTTCAATTCGCTCAGCTGATCCAAAAGGACACCCAGGCGGGCATCCACCTGGGCTTCGGAGGAGGCGATCTGCTTTTCCAGCTCTTCCAGCTCGGCTTCAGCCTCAAGAAGCTGCTGACGGGCTTGCTGGAGCTCATTTTGAGGTCGGCGATGCATGGGAATATTATACATCGCTCACCATTTTCGCCATGCAGATGCTTGTAAAATCCATATTTCTGAATATAATTCGACATAATTATCCGGTCGCCAAATCACAACGTCCAGGAGGAAGAGCAATGCAGACAATTCGCAAGATCTTAAGTGAAAAGGGCAGTGAGATCTGGAGCACCTCACCAGGTGCAACTGTTTACAATGCCTTGCAGATCATGGCTGATAAAGATGTGGGGGCATTACCCGTAATGACGGATGAAAAACTGGTGGGCATCTTCTCTGAACGCGACTATGCTCGTAAGGTGGTCCTGCTTGGTAAGTCCTCCATGAAGACGCTGGTGAAGGAGATCATGACCCCTCACGTGATCTATGCCACCCCCGACATGACCAATGACCAGGGATTGACCCTGATGACCGCCAAGCACATCCGCCACCTGCCAGTGATGGATGGTGAACAGCTGGTGGGAATGGTCTCCATTGGTGACTTGGTGCGCTCGATCATCTCGGAACAGAAAGAAATGATCTCCCAGCTGGAACAATATATCCTTCACTACACCAGCATCACCTGAGCTCACGTGCTCCAATTGATAAACCCACAGGGGCACGAGTATCCTTGCGTTTGGGTAAACTCGTGCCCCTGCAGCAAACCCTGCTGATGATGGGTGAAAACAGCGAAACTTTTTTCTATCAATGTCAGGAATAATAGAACTAGCCTCCCGTGAGACACACGACGGGAGGCTGGTTTATTGCTAAGATTATTTATGGGAAAAATAAGGTGATCACCTGACCTTTGGAGTTACTCACCCATCCCCCCTTGGTCTCCCCCTTCCCTAAAATATGGAAGGGGGGAGAGGTCAAGAAAGGGGTGTGAGTAGTCATTGAACTTTTATTGGTCGTTCATCGACCAGTTACTTTCCGATGATATCTCCATCCGGATCGATGACATACCATACACTACCCACTCCCTGGCCCGTGGTATCGCCAGGCTTGGTGTCTTTGATATAGTAGTAGAGCGGCATGTGGTTGTAGGTAACGATCCTGGTTCCATCCGCCAGCAGCGCTGTGCCGACCTTTGAATCGTCCACTCCAGGACCCAATGTGGGGCTTCCCTGGGTTAACAACGGAGGCCAGGCGGCTAAACAGTCACCAGTGCAATTGCTTTTATCCGCTGTATCGCGGGTGAAAATGTACAACGTCATTCCCTTGCCATCCACCAGAAATGTTCCAAGAGCAGAATTCGATGAGACATTGAGGGTTGGCCCAGCTGCGGCGGATGAAGCGGGTGGGGTGGGGTCACTGGCGGCTTGAGGTGAATTATCGATCTCCTTACCAGACGGGGAAATCACAAACCAGACACCACCCACTCCCTGGCCGGTGGTATCGCCAGGTTTGGCGTCATTAACCCAATAGTACAGTGGTCGATGGTCATAGGTGACGATCCTGGTGCCATCGGCGAGAAGTGCAGTCCCTACCTGCGAGGCGTCAACGCCCTGTCCCAGGTTTGGATTGCCTGCGGTCAGAAGAGGCGGCCATTTGGCAAGGCAGTCGGCATCACAATTACTTTTATCCCGGCCATCCTTGGTGAAAATATACAGGGTCATGCCATTATCACCCACTAAAATATCACCCAGTTTCGGATCCGAGGCGACCTGGATGGTGGGCTCGGAAATTGCTGCTGCTGGGGCAACCGTTGGGCTGGTACTGCTTGGTGACGAAACTGCCTTTCCATCCGGAGAGACGACAAACCAAACGCTCCCCACGTCCTGGCCAGTGGTATCACCGGGCTTGGAATCGACCACATAGTAGTACAGTGGCATGTGGTTATAGGTGACGATCTTACGACCGTCGGCCAGGAGCGTCGATCCGATCAGAGAGTCGTCAACCCCTGCACCCAGCTGGGGGGTCCCCTGAGTCACAAGTGGGGGCCAATTTGCCAGGCAGCCCGCATCGCAATTGCTCTTATCAGCGGTATCCTTGGCAAACACGTACAGGGTCATTCCCTTGCCATCCACCAGGATCTTACCCAAGGTGGGATCGGTGGCTACATTGATGACCGCCTCACTGGTTGATGGCACAGGTTGTGAATTGCTCGAGCTGGAAGCAGCCGGGCTGCTGCTATTGCTGCGGGAATAACTTGATGACCCGGGATTGGCCTGGGCAGTTGTGGAGCAGGCTGCCAGGATCATCGATGCGACCATGATCAATCCGATCAACAGGACCGGTTTTCTGATTGAATTGTTCCTTTTCGTATTCATTTTACGTTTCTCCATTGTAATTTAAGCTATATTTGAACATCTATATAAATATACGTAATAAGATAAATATTGGATGTATTTAAACAAAAAAAAACAGCGGAACTAAGTTCCGCTGTAAATTTACAGGTCAGTTTACCCTTCGTGGGGAATATCACCACCCAGGACTTTTGATCCGGTAGGACCAGGGCTGCCTCCAGCCGGCTCAACGGTGATACCGATGGAATCATATTGGACAAGAGGCAGGGGTGCATGCAGCTCCAGGGAAGCATAACCGTCATCGTGGACGGTGAACAATCCCGCACTGATGCGCTCTCCATTTTGGTTCAGCCAGACCTGGTATTGTTGCCCATTATCGAGCTGAGCCAGTTTATCAACCACCAAGGTGCCGTAGTACCCATTTTGATCCATGATCAAGGTGCCCATGGCTTGAGGGGAATCAGTGGTGCTCGCCAGGGCGATCACCCTCATCAGGGTGTTGGATTGGCTACCAGCTTGATTCAAGCGACTCCACGATATCCAATTCCCAAATGCCAAAACGGCAATAATGGCAAGGCTCCAGGCAGGTGCACTCTTACGCAGGAATGCTCCTAATTGTCCCCAAAAAGATGGCTGCGTAGCAGGTTTAACCCTGGTATTGCGGGCATGAATCTCTCCCATGAGCCTGGTTTTTAATGCCGGGGGAGGAGCTGTTTGCGCCAGTGCCAGGGGTAATTCATCTGCAGCCAGCTGCAAGCCATGGTATTCATCCTGGCAAACCTGGCATAGCGCCAGGTGTTCAGCGACACGGTTCGTCTCCTCATCTGCCAGCAGATCCAGCACATAATCTGGCAGCAACTCTGAGACGTGATTTTCTGCCTGCGTAATCATGTTCCTCTTCTCCTGCTATACAATACGTAAAATTCACCTGCACAGATTTCTATTCCGGCAGCTCTTCTTGTAACAGGTCGCGCAGTTTTTGCATCCCCAGGCGGATGCGCGTCTTCACCGTCCCCAGCGGCTCGCCCAGGGCTTCAGCGATCTCGGGGTGGGATAATCCCTGGAAGAAGGCCATGCCCACTACTTTTTTCTGCTCTGCCGGTAATTGTGCCACTGCCCAGCGGATGCGCTGCTGGCGCTGCACCAGGTCCACCTCCCATTCCACGTTTTGCCCATCCGGCAGGGTGATGACTTCCGCATCCTGCCAGGAAACCTGTACATCGGTGTGATGCGAGCGATTCTGGCGGTAAATATCGATCGAGCGGTGACGGGCGATGCTCGCCAGCCAGGTGGCCACCTTGCCCTGTTCCGCGCTGTAGGTACGGGCTTTCTCCCATGCTCGCACAAAGACATCCTGGGTCACTTCCTCGGCCTGCCCAGGGTCAGACAGCGTATTCAATGCCACGCTGTACACCAGCCGGCTGTAGCGGTCGTAGAGCTCGCTCAGCGCATTTTCCTGTGAGCGGGCGATCAATTGGAGCAGGGTTTCGTCATTAAAAAGGGTGTAGTCCATGGCTAGGTTTTATGGGGGGTAACCCGCGCAAGATAGTTTAGTAGGGGGTGGGGGAAAAGTCAAGAGGGAGGGAAAGAAAACCACAAAGGGGGAAGGATATGAAAATAAAAATAAGAGATTAGTAGCCAAAAATAACACAACGGAACGAAGGATGCATAGGCTATGGAAATAAAAAAAAGAGATAAGTAGCGAAAGAAAACCACAAATGGCACACGGACACGAAGGATATAGAGATAGAAGGGTGCATGGAGCACACTCGGGTGGCACACGGCAAAGTGCATGCCTGGCCACTCGGGGGAGGGAAGGACACCAAGGGAATGGAAGTTAAAAAGAAGATTACGGGCGAAAGAAAACACAAATGGACGATTAAGGAAGCGAAATTTTTGAATGGGAGAAGGGAAAAGAACATTCATTATCGGTTATTGAACAGGGAATCCCACAGGCTGATCAATTGTTCAAGGAATATTGACGCGAGAGCCATCCTGCGGTTGTGACTGGGGCCGAGTGCCTGGCGCAGGTGAAGCGGCAGGTAGAGTTTGTACAGCGCGGGGAGGGGGTTGAGGTGGGGGTGACAGTCGGGGTTACCGTCGGTTCGCTGGTTTCCGTCACCGTCGGGGTGGTGCTAGGAGACGGGGTTGGCGAAGGCGTCCAGGTATGTGTTGGGGTCGGTGAAGGCGTAGCACTTGCGGTTGCGGTAGGAGAAGGGGTTCTGGTGCTGGTAGCGGTATGTGTGGGTACCTGCGTCTCGGTGTTCGTTGCGGTTGGCGATGCAGTCCTGGTGCTGGTAGCAGTGTTGATCGGCACCTGGGTCGCAGTGCTGGTGGCGGTCGTCGTTGGAGTGCGGGTGCTGGTAGCAGTATTTGTGGGTACCTGCGTACCAGTGGTGGTAGCGGTTGGTGATGCAGTCCTGGTGCTGGTACTGGTATTGGTCGGCACCTGTGTTGCAGTGCTGGTGGCCGTCGTCGTTGGTGTGCGGGTACTGGTAGCGGTATGTGTGGGGTACTTGCGTTCCGGTGTTCGTTGCGGTTGGTGATGCAGTCCTGGTGTTGGTAGCAGTATTTGTCGGCACCTGGGTTGGTGTTGCGGTTTTGGTCGGCACCTGCGTTTGCGTGGGAGTATTGGTCTGCACCTGCGTCTGGGTGGGAGTATTGGTCGGCACCTGGGTTTGCGTGTTGGTCTGAACTGGGTTTGCGTGTTGGTCGGCACCTGGGTTTGCGTGTTGGTTGGCACCTGGGTTGGTGTAGCGGTGTTCGTAGTGGTAGCGGTTGCAGTACTCGTTCGTGTTGGGGTCAGCGTAACCGTGGAGGTCCTGGTTGGCGTACGCGTGCTTGTGCTCGTAGCCGTAGGCGAAGCGGTACGCGTGCTGGTGCTTGTAGGTGTAGGCGAAGCGGTACGCGTGGCAGTTGCTGTGGATGTCCTGGTTGCAGTGGGAATCACTGTACGTGTGGCGGTGCTGGTTGCGGTGGCAGTGGGGGTGCGGGTGGCGGTCCTGGTTGGCGTAACGGTCGCCGTGCTGGTTTGAGTAGGTGTTAGAAGAGTGCCGGTTGAGCTAGGCGCCTGGGTGAGCTCAAAACGAATAGACACTGGCAATGAATAACGCATAGCTTTTATATGTCAGGGTGATACGTAAGGCTGCGCATTGATCGACAGCTGGTAGATGATACAACATTGGCGACATACAAAGGGGTGTAGACGATGGAGGTATATATTGGAGAACTATCGGTAAGAGAGACTGAGATATTTACTGAGTTCCTCAAACGAGCGCAGGAGGAGAGTATGTTGTATCAGGTGTGAGCAATAGAGTGTGAGAGGCGAGATGAGTGAGTCTAGCGAGATAAGAGTGAGAAGTTCTGGTCGGTGTACTAGACTTGCTACGGTGGCGGATAGCAAGACGAGATCAATAGATATTGGGATGGGGTAAACGCTCAGCTCGTCGTGGTGGGGTTTAACTGAAGAGCTGCAGCTATCCATTATCGGTGTACTAGGCATTACGTCGATATCTACGATCAGATCTAACGAGCTGCTGAAATCAGGCATGAACAGCGAGTAAGGTTTCATTGGCCTGTACAGGCGTACGACAATGCATGCTGTTGTCTGCAAGACAAACATTGCTGCCTGAAACGAATGGATAAAAGGCTGTGGAGGACGTATCGGTCATGGTATACGTGCACAGGGTATTATTATTCGCTGAGTCAAAACTGTACACATAGGGGACTACGACAACGATCAACTACACCTTGCCTGAGGTTCCATACTCACACAGAAAGGTAACTGCTGTCGGTGATACTACAGCTGACGGTGGTGTTATCCGCTAAGTTCAAGGAATACAGGGTGTGCTGCTCACCCACCATATCTAGCTCAGGTTATCCGAGTTGGCAAATAGCGGATATCTCCCCACGAGGTACATCGTGGAAGCAACGCGCGACATTCACCCGCCAATCTATCCCCCAGGTAATCACTCACCCACAGGTTACCTGCCTATCATGGTGGAGCTAGCGGCTATCCCAGACTATAAAGGCATCTCCCGGAAGACAGGTCTGCCAGGGCTATGCTGGACAGGGCTAGCACTGGTAACAAGATGACTGCTATGATGCTGAGTAGGATTTTCCGCTGCATGCCTTATCCGGGTTTTTCTCTCGCCTTATCAGGGATTTAGACTAGGTAACTCTGCTGTGATGATTAGACTACGTTGATGCAATCTCCCGCCGGGAGAGGAGATCCGATTGGATAGAGTTGTGGGAAGAGATGATCAGCGTGTTATCTCTACTTGTATTTAACATCTATATTATCGTCGCTACTTAGGTCAAGGGCAACATTGAGATTTATGACTCATTGGTAATTATTTACAGGGTAATTCTCTTGTAGAGATTGTATAGGTTGACCGACCAGGTTCTGGGGCGAGTACTAGATGCTGATGATGTAGGTCCAGCAGGGACACCACTGAAAGTCACCGTATATGTGTGACCATCAGGAGAAGTTACTACTGTACTAGTAGAATCTCGACTAGGCGCAGGTATCATAGATGTACAGGATGGCCTGACCGGGTCCTGGTACAGCAAGGGCTACTAACCGAGGGACGTTATGCTCCACAACTGTGATGATTGAACTATCAGATAAAACTACGATGGTGTTGTAGTAGAAGATCACACCCGGTGAGACGCTACTTATCTAGTTAGCCTTCACCTGGTAGTCGAAGTCTAGTACATCGGTGGCCACCACGGACCATCTTGTACATCTGGCAGGTGGTAGGCATAGGCAGCAAGGCGCCGATATGTCGGTATACGATCTCGTCAAAAAAAAAAAAAAAAAAAAAAAAAAAAAAAAAAAAAAAAAAAAAAAAAAAAAAAAAAAAAAAAAAAAAAAAAAAAAAAAAAAAAAAAAAAAAAAAAAAAAAAAAAAAAAAAAAAAAAAAAAAAAAAAAAAAAAAAAAAAAAAAAAAAAAAAAAAAAAAAAAAAAAAAAAAAAAAAAAAAAAAAAAAAAAAAAAAAAAAAAAAAAAAAAAAAAAAAAAAAAAAAAAAAAAAAAAAAAAAAAAAAAAAAAAAAAAAAAAAAAAAAAAAAAAAAAAAAAAAAAAAAAAAAAAAAAAAAAAAAAAAATCTGGCTGATGGGGATCGACAGGTCGACGGTCGCATCTGGCGCCACAATCGAGGAAGGCCGTAAAACACGACGTTGTCCAGCGTGCCGCCCGCATCCAGTTCGGCCTGGCTGAAGTTGTGCGTCGCCGTGCACTCCATGAACGCCAGCTGCTGCCAGGCTCGTGAACGGGCAGCTCAGATCGTCGTCGTCGTTGTTGTCCGACAGGCTGATGCCGGTCAGGGTCACGTTGCCGTTGTTGGTCACCACATATCTATAGAGTCAAACAGTCCCTGGCGTCGACAGGCTGAGTCAACGTTGAGGAACTTCCTCGACAGTCAATCGCAGGGTTCTGCCTGATCGGGATCGACAGATCGTCGGTGCAGCATCCGGCGCCTCATTCGAGGAAGCCGTCACGACGTTGTCCAGCGTGCCACCCGCATCCAGTTCGGCCTGGCTGAAGGTGTGCGTCGCCATGCAGGTCATGAACGCACCCACCGCGAGGGTCGTGAACGGGCAGATCATATCGTCGTTGTCGTTGTCGTCCGACAGGCTGATGCCCGTCAGGGTCACGTTGCCGGTGTTGGTCACCAGGTAGCTGTAGGGCATCACGTCCTGGCGCTGACAATCCAGGTCACGAAACGAACATCTTCTCGACCGTCAGCGCAGGCATTCTGCCTGACGAAGGATCGACAGATCGTCGGAGACGCATCCGAGACGCTTCGTTCGAAGGAAGCTGTCAACGACGTTATCCAGCGACCGCCCGCATCCAGTTCGGCCTGGCTGAAGTTGTAGCGTCGCCGTGCACTCCATCGTGCCAACGCACCCAGCTGCCAGGCTCGTGACGGGCAGACAAGATCGTCGTTGTCGTTGTTGTCCGACAGGCTGATGTCGGTCAGGGTCACTTGCCGGTGTTGGTCACCAGGTAGCTGTAGAAAACGTTTGGTGCTGACAGGCTGGTCACTGTTCAGTTCTTCGATTGTCATCGCCGCTTCTGGCATGGTGGTTCGACAGGTCGTTGTAGTCAGCTCTGAGCGCTTCTTTCGAGGAGGCTGTCATACGACGTTAGTCCAGCGTGCCATGCTCTAGTTCGGTTTGGCTGAAAGGTGTGCGTCGCTGTGCAGGTCATGTACGCACAAACCACTAGGGTCGTGAACGGGCAGACCTGTCGTCGTTGTCGTTGTTGTCCGACAGGCTGATGCCGGTCAGGGTCACGTTGCCGGTGTTGGTCACTAGGTTGCTGTAGCGTCTTTGGTGCTGACAGTAAAGCTGGTCACTGTTCGACAGACTTCTCGACCGTCATCGCCTGCTTCTGAATGGGGATCGACGGTCGTCGTAGTCGCTCTGAGACGTACTTACATTCGGAGGCTTAAATGACGTTGTCCTCTTTGCATTCAGTTCGGTCTGGCTGTAGGTGTGCGTCGCTGTGCAGGTAATCATGTAAAACGCACTCACTGCCAGGGTCGTGAACGGGCAGACCATCGTCCTTGTTGTTTGACAGGTTGATGTTGGTCAGGGTCACGTTGCTGGTGTTGGTCACTAGGTAGCTGTAGTTTTTTTTTTTTTTTTTTTTTTTTTTTTTTTTTTTTTTTTTTTTTTTTTTTTTTTTTTTTTTTTTTTTTTTTTTTTTTTTTTTTTTTTTTTTTTTTTTTTTTTTTTTTTTTTTTTTTTTTTTTTTTTTTTTTTTTTTTTTTTTTTTTTTTTTTTTTTTTTTTTTTTTTTTTTTTTTTTTTTTTTTTTTTTTTTTTTTTTTTTTTTTTTTTTTTTTTTTTTTTTTTTTTTTTTTTTTTTTTTTTTTTTTTTTTTTTTTTTTTTTTTTTTTTTTTTTTTTTTTTTTTTTTTTTTTTTTTTTTTTTTTTTTTTTTTTTTTTTTTTTTTTTTTTTTTTTTTTTTTTTTTTTTTTTTTTTTTTTTTTTTTTTTTTTTTTTTTTTTTTTTTTTTTTTTTTTTTTTTTTTTTTTTTTTTTTTTTTTTTTTTTTTTTTTTTTTTTTTTTTTTTTTTTTTTTTTTTTTTTTTTTTTTTTTTTTTTTTTTTTTTTTTTTTTTTTTTTTTTTTTTTTTTTTTTTTTTTTTTTTTTTTTTTTTTTTTTTTTTTTTTTTTTTTTTTTTTTTTTTTTTTTTTTTTTTTTTTTTTTTTTTTTTTTTTTTTTTTTTTTTTTTTTTTTTTTTTTTTTTTTTTTTTTTTTTTTTTTTTTTTTTTTTTTTTTTTTTTTTTTTTTTTTTTTTTTTTTTTTTTTTTTTTTTTTTTTTTTTTTTTTTTTTTTTTTTTTTTTTTTTTTTTTTTTTTTTTTTTTTTTTTTTTTTTTTTTTTTTTTTTTTTTTTTTTTTTTTTTTTTTTTTTTTTTTTTTTTTTTTTTTTTTTTTTTTTTTTTTTTTTTTTTTTTTTTTTTTTTTTTTTTTTTTTTTTTTTTTTTTTTTTTTTTTTTTTTTTTTTTTTTTTTTTTTTTTTTTTTTTTTTTTTTTTTTTTTTTTTTTTTTTTTTTTTTTTTTTTTTTTTTTTTTTTTTTTTTTTTTTTTTTTTTTTTTTTTTTTTTTTTTTTTTTTTTTTTTTTTTTTTTTTTTTTTTTTTTTTTTTTTTTTTTTTTTTTTTTTTTTTTTTTTTTTTTTTTTTTTTTTTTTTTTTTTTTTTTTTTTTTTTTTTTTTTTTTTTTTTTTTTTTTTTTTTTTTTTTTTTTTTTTTTTTTTTTTTTTTTTTTTTTTTTTTTTTTTTTTTTTTTTTTTTTTTTTTTTTTTTTTTTTTTTTAATGGTGTGATCACCAAGGTAACTGTACCGGTGTGCCAGTAGTGGTTGAGATTCATCTATGGTTGTCCACCGATATCTTAGGTCTGAGATAGCCATCTCCCTTTCGCCAGGTTGTTGACTTCCTTTACCAGGGTGAGTGTGCCGTTCTGAAGTGTGTTGGTGAAGGTCATATCGTCTCGTTATTGTACTCGAGATTACCGCCTTAGTTAGGCAACGTTACTCTCTGATGGTCTTTGGGGTGCTGTTGTCACTTGTCGGTAGCTCAGTTCCCCAGACGGTCCGTCTCCGTTACCTGATAGATGCCGACAGGCATCCCGTATCATGGATTCTTCGTCGGTTAGCGTGAATCAGTTTCGCTCCAGCTCGGGTTGATGTGAAGGGGTCAGCCTCCAGCTGGACTGTACTTTTCGACCGAGATCGCAACGTGCGATCGACGATGGTTATCCCGGTTGCTTTACCTTCGATTTTCTGAAGGGATGCCTGGGGTGGGATGGTGCAGGATTGGCTCCGTCCCTCCACTGGTACACTGGGTATTCTATAACCCTCTGAATTGGTTCATGCTTCTGCAGTGATCGTGTTTCGGGGTTAGCTGGTGTGGACCCTCCTTGCTGATTCCCGCTGCTCGTCGGTTGAGCTCGCTCCAGGTAAGCCAGGGTGGTCAGGTGCTAGGGCGGGTCGCGTCGTGCAGCTACCGGTTCTTGCGCCTCGGCTTTGGTCTCCGTCCGTTGCGAATAAGGCCGTGTCATAGCGTTCTAGCTTGAGTTACGACTCGTTCTGCCTAAACGTACGTTCTCCCGGGTCAGCAGCCATCATCCAGGATGGTAAGGTTTGTAACATTAGCTATTGTGACATCCTCAGCTGTACAGTTCAGGCTACTACCAAAGCCTGATGTCTCACCCATACAGCCATCCGTTACTGGATCAAGGCCATCAAAAAGCATCGTGGATGGCAAGGCTGGTCGTAATACTTTATCAGCTAGTTCCACCTGGACGGCAGCTTTTTCCGCTCCGCCAGGCGCCGCCTGGGCCATGGCTATCATCGTCACGCCTAGAGTTAGGACAATAACGAAGGCCATAGCCAGTATTCTATAAATTTTTTTATTTTTATTCATTTTATTCATTGCATCCTCCTGGTATGCTTCTGAATTTTCTTAACACAAAGTCCACAGGTGCAAAAGTCCCGTGGTGTTGGTTTGGGGTTTGTGCGGTAGGCGTATGGGTCATGAATGGGATCCAGTCGCCTCCTCGATGGTAGTTTGGTTTTTACCTGTCATAGTCCTCTCCTCAAAAATCCAACCTCTAATAGTCCGTCGTCGGGGGAGCTCAAAGCGGCATTCCCCAACGCCTCAATGGTCCTGCTCTCCGTGTTTTTCTCGCACCTTCCTTTCTGTTGTTTGCCTTTATGTTCATAATGATCAATGAGTCCACTCGTTGGTGTTCGAGGATGTTGTTTGTGAGTGCGTAAACAGTAAACGGGCGGTTAAATAGCAATAGCATTCTCCCAAGAAAGTTCCCCTTGGTATGTTACCAGCCTTGACCTTCGGCGCAGTCCCCTGCGGATCGTGCCTGAACAATTTTTTTTGTTCTCAAATAATATTGTATACACATTCTCCCTTAATGTCAATGAGAAATTCCTCACATATTTGTTAATAACGCATAAGTTGGCGATTAATTACACATAAACCAGCATTATTTCGATCTTTTTTCAACAATTGTATATTTATGTGGTTATGGAGGGCACAAAAGTACCAATGGGGCAGGGCATTTTACCCCATAACTACCCCCATAATGCCTTGCAATTAAGCCCAATATCACAATATTAATTGTATATATTAGAAATGTCTCTATATTTAGCAGAATTATAATTAAGTACAATTTTTCTTGCAGTTTAGTGGCCGGGCATACCCTTTGCCGTGTACGTGAAAGCGTTATATGTTCAAATGTTATAACGGGATAACGTTCCAACGTGCCAACGTTCAAACGTGCTAACGCACATACAACACTCCCCTAAAAACCGATTACAATTGACCCCATGGGAGAAGCCCAGGAAGGAATTTGACCATGCCAGAGACTGCCCCGTTCGAACAACAAGCCAGCGATGCGATGACCTACCCCGCTCCGGGTACGCTCAACCGGGTGCTATTCAAAACCCCACTGCTCTGGTGGCGGGCTGGCCTGGGCGGCTTGCTCGGGCGATCCATGATCGTGCTCACCACCTGGGGGCGAAAAAGCCACCGCCCGCGCCACACCATGCTCTCCTACACCCCCATGATGGACTGCATCTACGTGGGGGCGGGTTGGGGACCACGCTGCGACTGGTACCGCAACCTGACCGCCGATACCCACGTCACCCTGCAGGTGTGGAATTCAGCTGCCACGCACTACCCTGGTGAGCTGGTTGTGCCCGCCCTTGCCCGGCGGGTCACCGATGAAGAGGAATTCCGCCGCATCAGTTCCCGCCTGTTCGAGACAGGTGGCGATTCACACTTCAAGCCCTGGCTCGCCTCGCTCGGCATCGAGTATGACCACGAAGACCTGGTGAGGAAGCGCGAGCGGGTGCACCAGGTGGCGCTGGACCTGCTGCCGGTCGATCTGCGCGAGGGTGCGCGGCTTGACCCGCTCTTCCCCCCGCCCATGCCCGCCGATCTCAAGTGGTTGTGGGGGGTGATGTCTGCTGCAGCCGTCTTCGGCTGGCTGGCGAGCCGCAAACGCAGGTAGCTGCAGCCATGGAGAACACCATCCGCACCATCGACGCTTCCAACGTTGACCGATACAGCTACTTCTGCACCAAAAGCAAACCCAAGACCCTTGGCTACCATCAAAAGCCCGAGATGCTAGAGGTTTCATATGGATAAATATTACCGCAAGGTCCCACCTGAACAGCGGGAGCAGTTCATGCGCTTCCGTCGCGAGCACCCGCCAGCGCACTTCGAGCACAACGGCATCACCTGGGAATATCTCACCTCGGGCAACCCGGCCGGGGAACCCCTGCTGTTGTTCACCGGTGCGCTCAGCACCGCCGACTCGGCCTGGCGCACGCTCACCCTGCTGGACCAGGATAAATACCGCCTGATCTGCCCCAGCTACCCCCCCGAATTTGACACGATGAGCGGGCTGGCGGATGGGATCGCCCTCCTGCTGGCTCACCTGGAAATCCAGTCCACCTACGTGGTGGGTGGTTCCTACGGGGGCATGCTGGCGCAGGTCTTCACCCGCCGCCATGCGGACGTGGTGAGCAAGCTGGTGCTTTCGCACACCTATCCACCCGTCAGGGCGCGTGCCAGCAACGTTTCACCTGCCATGCGCCTGTTCAAGGTGCTGCCCATGTTCCTGGTGAAGAAGATGCTGCGCGACCGCATGATCGGTATGCTACCGCCCAAGCCCTCCCCCGAGCTGCTGCTGGTGGCAGCCCAGGTGCGTGAAACGGTGGATACACGCCTCACCCGCCAGGCAGCGCTCAATACCTTCTATCGCATGATGGACTTCGACAACCAGAACTTCTCCCCCACCGACCTGGACGGTTGGCCAGGGCAAACCCTGATCATGCTGGCCTCCGATGACCCCACCACCCCAGAAAGCCTGCGCAAAGCATTGCTCGACCTGTACCCGGGTGCGCGGTTGCACCTGTTCAAGGGCAGCGGTCACGCCACCGCCATCCTGGAGACGCGTGAGTACATTCAGGTGCTGGAGAGCTTCCTGGGCGAGGGCGCACCTGCAACGTGATCTGCATTCCAGTTATTGTTGTCTCAAAAAAAGGACTGCCCGGGTGTCCGGGCAGTCCCGATAACAAAAAGGGGTGCCTTACTTCTGCGTCAGGGGGAGGAAGAAATAATATTGATCCACCACCAGGATCATTGGAACACGTACCACAGGCTCATGCAGGTCGTTACTTTCCACGCACAGCTCACCTGTGTATGTGCCGTTGGCCAATCCGGTCGAGTTGAAGACCACCTCCACCGCGCTGCTGTAGTTTGCAGGGGTGGTACCATGGTTAGTGCTCACGGATAACCAGGGGATGTCATGAGCTGGGCAGGCAATGTTAAAATCGTAAAGGCCGATGCGGTCCGGGTCTCCCTGATTAAAACGAACAAACACTACCATGTCTGCCACGATCCGATCACTGATCGTAGCACCACCCGCAAACTCAGCCGATCCACCTTTGCCGAGGAAACCAACACCGGTCAGGGCTCCGGTGGTCGGGTCGACTTGCGAGGCCATTAACCACTGGATCCGGCCCATCTTGTGACCACAACCATAAGTACGGTCCGCCGATCGTCCAGCTATCCCATGCCATGCCATACGTGGATCGACCAACGGGTGCAAAAGAGTGGATAATCATGCCGCTGCGGTCGATCTCGTAGATGTTGCTGTCAAAATTGGCAGTCCAGAAGTGATCGGTGGCCCTGTCGTAAGCCAGGGCGCGTGGAGGCTACACCGGACTGGGAATGGTTACCCCTGTGGGTGCTCCATCGGAAGGGTTGACCTGGTGGATCAGGCCATCGTCACAGCCATAATAGAGATAATTGCCATCGAAGGCAAGGTCACGCGCTCCCCAGCCGGTACAACTTTCTGCCTGGCTGTAAGTATTCAATAAATTGCCAACAATATTGAATTTATACAGGTAGCCGATATCTCCTTCATTGTCAGCCCCGGTTACCCAGAAATTACCGTGGAAAAATTCAACCCCCAGGAAGCTTAATATTGCCGGTGGATGCTTCAACATCAATGTCTAGAGCCAATCTCCCAAAGCCAGCGGGGTGGCCTGTGAGCGTGATGCAGGTGCCACTTCTGCAGAAGGTTGCAGCTGGTTTGGTTTGGGAGGGCCAATTCCATCACCCCACCCCATTGCTCAGCAATAACCCAAGCCAGGTCATCCGGACCAAGGTTGCCAATGGACAATGTGCGGGCAAAAGTAGTATTGGGTGGTTGGAAGGTTGTCATCGAGCCAGGCGCAACCACGATCTCAGGCCCTGCAGCAACCGTCAATGTCACCGGCATGGTGACCATCGGCTCATCGGGGTCATCGCTGTTGATCTGCAAGCCGGCATAATAGTCTCCATCGACCAATCCAGATGAGTCGAAGTGACATCGATACCCTGGCACTCACCACCTGAGATCGTTCCCGTGATCGGGCTTTGGCTCAACCAGGGGATATCAACAAATGCATTCAGAGCGATCGCATCCAACATGATTTGGGCACCATCCGACCCAAAATATTGGAATGCAATACGTACAGGTCCACCGGGAAGCAACGAAGTTAGGTCGAACACTGAATGTGTCCAAACCCAGCTTCCGGCCAATCATCATCAGCCTTGCCAACATAAATATCATTGACCGCACCACCATCCCACTCATCGATCACAATCCAGATATTCAAGTCGCAATTATCATTGGTGTCACGGCACCAATACACACTACCTTGCGACCAGAAGTCGAGCGTACCAGTGGAGATATCCATAACGGGAGTCAACAGTATCTCACCTGAAGTGCAAGCTGGTCATCATATGCTACATCGGCACTATACAGCCCTTGATAGGGAGGGTTTGTGCTGATTTTCCAGGTTTGGCGTGGATTGGTTTGAATAACGGTCTACTTGCGGAGGTATTATTACCGGCTGAAATCCTTCTTCAAAAATTACCGAATCTGGAATGCCTTTGTCCATTGTCATTGCAGCTCCGTATAGCGTAGCAGGGGCTGTCTTCGATGCTGGATCGAACCATGATCCAACGATTGATGTCTTTCTATTAAGCATCCCACTGGAATAAATTTCTTCAATCTCCCAATGGAGGAAATATCTTCTCCCGTGTTACAAATGTCAATTGTTGAAGTGGATAGCGTGTCTTTGGGCTGGATTGAGTTGAGCGATGCCCGATATAGGTAGATATCCGGGGGGCAGGCATAAGGGGATAATCGCCTGTGGATAATTTGCTTCATCGCATGGCTCACCGCCCATGCTCGGTGGAGTGTAGTTATCGGAGCTGCATGGATGATGAGGCGGACCGGAATAACCATCCCCATCCCAATACCAGGATTCCATTGCAGGATCACCCCCTGAAGCGGTCTGCACATCAAAACAGTAATAGGCAACACAATTATCAGTTGATCCCTGGTAGCGTGGATGATAAATATTGACCTCGTAGGGATTCGTCTCGAAGGACCAGCTGAAATATCCCCAAGTGCCAGCTGTGCAGGTTGGTGTCCCTTGAATATATACATTATTTACCGTCCAGGTGCTCGGAAATTTCTCCCAAAGATTATAGACATATTCATAATCATTGGTAAACGATTCCGCCCTGAAGCAAAAGGTTTGGGATGTACCAGGCACATAACATGAATCCCCACCCACGGTTGGATCAAAGGCGACATATGAGCCACTGAGGAATTCACCCCTCCCTCGGGGTCGGTCACTTTCCCTGCCTTGGTTGCTGATGTATCATCATTAAGCGGTAGGGTTGGGTTTGCATAATCCGCAGCCATTGAAACTCCCACGATTCCAAGGGAGAGTGCCACTACCACCAGGAGCATAAATAAACGGGTTTTATTCATTATTCAGTCCTCCTTTACTTAAACAGGAAAAGCATACGATAGCAATGGATAATTGGTAGAATTTACAGACAACCATTCCTCCCAGATATCGACTTCTGCCTGGCAAGCATACTCCCCGCGTTAACCAGCTTCCAGGATCGATCTATTTTACAGATCGGTGATGAGAAACTGCCGATTAAAATTATCTGATTTTCTCGAAGAAAGTCAAGCGAAATTGGATACAATCCCAAATGAGGTGGAGGCAGGGTGTTACCAAGAAAATATCCGGGTTAAGTCGGATCAACGATCCAGATGTGATCTGCAAAGGGGAAGCTGGTTGGAATATCGATGACGGTCACTCAACTACTCCAACTGGCAGCTCGCAATTGGTTGCATGGATGCTGGTGCTATATTTTCGGCCGGTATACATACGAACAAACCTGGCAGTATTCTCGGAATCCCAGCGATCGGTAAACGCTGCATCCCATCTCCGAAGCCTCAAGCACACCCACCCGGTATCCCCTTGACCGGGCATCCAGGAGCGGTTGTAAGGTCACCTGGGCACCCACACCCTTACGGCGCGCCTCAGGGATGGTGGCGACGGCATAAATTCAGCCGCACCCCCTCCAAGGAGAAGCATGGATACAGCTACAGGTTTGCCATCCAGGCAGGCAAGATATGCCACGGCTGTCTCCGGGCTCACCGGGATAACATAAAACTCCACGAACTGACGGCAAAATCGACCCGTACAGCCGGGACCTCAAACCCCAACGCCATGGTCCGGCACCATTCACGCCAGGAAGACTCATCCCGGGCAGGCTGGATGGATAAACCTGCGGGAGAAGGCAGGCTTTCATTTAGATTACTCAGGACGACCGCCATCCCCGGACCATCCTCATCGACCACGAATGCATGACCCAACAGCAGGGATCCCAGGTCGGCAGGCTGCGTGGATGGACCCACCCACCATAGGGCAGGTACTTTCCTGCGCTCAGCATCGGCGATAATATACTGGATGGTCGCCTCCACATCATCGGGTTTCAGATGGGTATCCATGATGCTGTTAAACAGAGGTGAGGCGAGTTCACTGATCGACCGTTTTACTCCCGGTGGATCATCCTCCCGCGCCTCCCAGATCGCTCCAAAAAGGGGTATCCAGGAAAACAAATTTCCTTCAATCGCAGCGACTAATTCTTCTGCTGAATATTCGCCTTCGCTTGTGCTCATCGGCTCACCTCCGGGAAAGGGTACCATTATTTTAATATAATAGCTCACCAAAATGTGATTTATTACCAGATTTGATGAAATGCCAGGATGGAAATAGATCAGAATTTAAGCAAACAACGTATTCCGGCACTCTGAAGATGCTACCCGCTCACAACCTTCCCCAAATGGTGAAGAACATGCCATTTGGGGTAAAAATATGATGAAGGGTTCTCACCCAGCTGTGCAACTGTTAAAAAATGGAAACCAGGTGATATATTACATTTTAATTGCTCTTCTAAAAAGGGATAATAAAAATAGGCATCAATTTCGATCGTCCACAGAAGAAGCCATTTATCGGTTTCCCGAGACTTAGTGGGCATTGATATAATAGCCCATCATCCTTCTACTTCGGAGCCTTCTATGATCCCCAACCAATGGTATGTTGTTCTCGAATCCAGGGAAGTGCGCAAAGGTAAGCTCGTGGGCGTCACCCGCATGGGTGAGAAAATGGTCTTCTGGCGCGACACGGGGGGCAAGATCGGTTGTGCGGTGGACCGATGCCCGCACCGTGGTGTAGCGCTCAGCGCTGGCAAGCTGAGGGGAGACTGCATCCAGTGCCCCTTCCATGGTTTTGAGTTCGATATCACCGGTCGATGTACGCTCATCCCCGCCAACGGGCGCTCGGCTGAGGTGCCCAGGGTGTTTAAAGCCAAATCCTACCCGGTGCGCGAGCTGCACGGGTTCATCTATCTCTGGTGGGGAGAACCTCAAGAAGAATACCCTCCCCTACCTGAGTTCGACTTTATGAGAGACCCAAAGCTGGTCCACTCCACAGCCACTGATGTGTGGAATGCGCACTACTCGCGGGTGATCGAGAACCAGCTGGATGTGGTGCATGTGCCTTTTATCCATTACAACACCATCGGTCGGGGCAATAAGACGGTGGTGCAAGGGCCACGGTTTGTGGTTGAGCAATTACCGGACGGGGGTGACCTGCTTAATATCTGGACCAGGAATGAAGTGGACATGGGTCAGACCCCGCTCAAGCCGAATGATGTGCCGCCCACGGATAAACACCCCCAGCTCCAATTCCGCTTCCCCAACATCTGGCATAACTGGATCGGGGATACATTCCACTTGTTCCTGGGGTTCGTGCCCATTGATGGTGAACACACCAAACTCTACCTGCGCACTTACCACGCGGTGAAAACGCCCATCCTGCGCCAGGTGATGAATTTCTTCGGTGATCAAAGCAACCTGGTGATCGAGCGGCAGGACCGGCGGGTGGTGGTCACCCAACGCCCGCTCCGCTCCGACTTGAAGATCGGGGAGAAGCTCATCCCCGGGGACGGCCCGGTGATCGAATACCGCAAGCGACGCCAGGCGCTGAGCGAAGGAAAGTAAACCCTGCCGACCGTGTGATGGCATTGGCCAACCGTGGCACTTGTAGATCAACAGTCATCCTAACTTATTCGGATATCACCATCAGATAAGTTATCTTGATCGTATTTCCATCGCAGGATTTACTCCCTGCGATTTTGTATTCATCCCAAAAATCATCTAGCACACATCTTGCATCCTCACCGGTGGATCACAGGAGTGCTCCTGGATGCCAGGGGATTCGTGGGGCATCCTGTGATCAAAATATTATCAGGAAGGTATTCAAACTATTGAACTCACCCAACAGCCTCACGCACAATATTCCCACCGAAAAGCTGCCCCCCATTGCGATTGTGGAGAAGGTCTCAGCACAGGTTGCCACCACCGGGGTAGTGCTTAGTGCTGTGCTCAGCTGGCTGTTTGAGCTGGGGATCAGGGCTGAGATGCCTTTTTACCTGAAGAAAAACCTGGCATTGATCAACCGGGTGACCTTCATCAGCCTGTTGATGGCATTCCCGGGGTCCTTTGTGCTGCTGCTGGTGGGGTTCGATCATACTTTTAGCCTGCTGGTGGTCGGCACGCTGGTGCTATGCTTGATACTTGGCTTGAATGGAGCAAAGCAAGGCGAGTGGGCACAGGCCTTATTTGCCTTCACCCCTGCCCTGATCATCCTGGGCTACTCCCTGCTGGAGCTGTCGTCCGCTGGCATGCAGGATGTGCTGATGTATATCCTGGCGCGCCAGGGCTTGTGCCTGGCGCTGCTGTTGCCGGTCATCATCTACGGCTATGATAAGGCACACCGGGGGATGGTATTGGCATGCTGCGCCGTTATCTTCCTGGCCTTTGATGCTGCCTGTGTGCGCATGGGAGGCTCCGTGTTGGAAAACGCCAGCGGGATGAGCCGGGGATTCTTCTCGGTGCTGTCAATGCTCCAGCTGGTGGGGCTTTCAGCCTGCGTGCTGTACATGCAAGACTACACCCTCAAACATGAGCAGCAGGTGCGCCACTCGAACGAAAAATTGCACAGTATGGCCATCCGGGATGGTATGACGGGGCTTTTCAACCATACCTTCATGGAAGAATTGATCGGGGATGCCATCAACCGCAGCAGGCGCTCCAAGACCCCGCTCTCCATGCTGATGATCGACGTGGACTTCTTCAAGCAGATCAACGACAAATATGGTCACAATACCGGGGATGAAGTCCTGACCCGCCTGGCAAAATTGCTCGAGGGGAGCAAGCGCTCCACCGACTACCTGGGGAGGTGGGGTGGTGATGAGCTGATCCTGCTGCTAACAGATACCAACCTCCAAGGGGCAGTCAACCTGGCAGAGAAGCTGCGCAGCCAGGTGGAGAAGCTGGCTTTTCCACACCACAGCCCACTGACCATCAGCCTGGGTGCCAGTGAATACAAGCAGGGTGATGAGGCGAAGGAGTTCATGAGGCGGGCGGATGCAGCGCTGTACAGGGCGAAACGTGGCGGACGGAACCGCTTGGAAATATAATAAACCGGCGATTCGCAGTTAGCGAATGAAAAAATATTTACCGCAGAGATCGCAGAGAGCGCTGAGAAATACTATAATTTTTCATAAAAGAATTAACCGTAGAGCGCACTAAGAGCGCTGAGAGCGCTGAGAAATATTATAATTATTCAGAAAAGAATAAACCGCTGAGATCGCAGAGAGCGCTGAGAAATATTATAATTATTCAGAAAAGAATAAACCGCTGAGATCGCAGAGAGCGCTGAGAAATACTTTAATTATTCAAAGAATAAACCGCTGAGAGCGCTGAGAGCGCTGAGAAATATTATAATTATTCAAAGAATAAACCGCTGAGAGCGCTGAGAGCGCTGAGAAATACTATAATTTTTCATAAAAGAATTAACCGCAGAGAGCACTAAGAGCGCTGAGAAATACTATATTTACACAACAATTGAGATCTTTAAGGATATATAAATGGGTGAAAGAGAAGAGTTAGATAAGATCACTCAATCGATTATTGGGGCTGCGATCCAAGTTCATCAAACGTTGGGACCGGGGTTATTAGAATCAGCCTATGAAGCCTGCCTGGCTTATGAGTTGGGTATATTGGGGTTAAAAGTTGAAACACAAAAACCACTTCCTTTGGTCTATAAAAGTGTCAGACTTGACTGTGGCTATAGGATCGATTTGCTAGTGGAAGACAAAGTAATCGTTGAGATAAAATCAGTTGATCAAATTATGCCTATCCATCATGCACAGGTGATTTCCTATCTAAAATTATCAGGCTTTAAAGTAGGGCTTTTGATTAATTTCAACGAAAAACTTCTCAAGCATGGAGTCCACAGAATAGTAAATGAATTTCCGAATTAATACAGCGGTTTTATGTGAACAGTAAACCTTACTTCCATTATTTCTTCATCGACTGCATCTTGAATAATATATTTTTATATTCTTTGTTTTCTCTCTGCGCTCTCTGCGGTAAATGGGTTAAATAAAGATGTTTTAACTCTGCGCACTCCGCGTGCTCTGCAGTGAAAAGAGTCATAATTTGTTTATAATGCCACAATGGAGCATCCATGCAGATCAGCCGGGTGAAGCGTTCCAAATATTCCGCCAAACAGGCTTACGACCGGCTGAGTGGCGTGTATGACCTGCTGGCAGGGTCAAGTGAGACGCAGTTCATGCTCGAAGGGTTGGAAATGCTGGCTGTGCAGCCGGGTGAGAGCGTCCTGGAGATCGGTTGTGGGACGGGCAAAGCGCTGGTGGAGCTCGGTCACCGGGCGGGGGAAAGCGGAGCAGTGCATGCCCTCGACCTCTCGAGAGGGATGTTGCGTAAATCACTGGACAGGTTGGCGAAAGCCGGGATGGAGCAGCGGGTCTTTTTGCTGGAGGGAGATGGCACCAGCCTGCCCTATAAAAGCGGGAGCTTCAATGCCGTTTTCCTCAGCTTCACCCTGGAGCTGTTTGATACGCCTGAAATCCCCACCGTGCTGGCAGAATGCAAGAGTGTACTAAAGCCGGGTGGTCGCCTGGGGGTGGTTGCCATGTTGAAAACCGAGCATCCTGGACGGATTGAACGGCTATACGAATGGTTCCACGAGAAGGTACCAGCCTATGTGGACTGCCGCCCGATCGATGCGCACCGGCTGATCCAGGAAGCAGGTTTCTCGCTTGGGAAATGCCAGGCCAGGAGCATGTGGGGGCTGCCGTTAGAGATTGTCATTGCCTGTAAGGTTTAGATCAAACATCCCCTCGCCTTCCATAAAATAAATCAATCAATATAAAAACAAATACAGCTGGATTCCGGAACGCCATCAGCCTTTAGGGTCGATTGTATTTTGTTAATCGGTTTTCGCGAAAAAATCTTTATCGATATAAATCCAAATCATACATTTATGCGTAATTAATATATATATGATATTATTTCTCTACTAATTTGCCTTAATGACATAGTTGGACACGCAATTTAGAGGGAAATGCCACATTACCCACATCTTAGAATGAGAAAGGTAAATCAGTGATGAGAAATATATTTAAACCAGGAATAGTATTACTTGCAGCAATCGTTTTAACCCTGCTGGCGGTGCTTTCAAACCAAGTTAATGTTACCGCCCAGCCGACCCAGGCACTCAATGAAAACTGGCGCGACTCAGATTATGGCTTCATCTCACGCATGATGGATACGGACCAGAACGGAAACATTTATGTGCTCGGTTTTACTTCAGCAGGTGATTACCTGGTGATCAAGAAATTCAGCCCGGCAGGTGACGTTTTGTGGAACATCACCTATAACCCGGCTGAGCGATTACGCGGCGTATGGTTGGCAGTCGATAGCCTGGGAAACCCTGTCGTCCTTTCATCCATCGTGGCGGGCAGCAATGCAGACCCGGCTGGCTGGGTGACGATTAAATATGACACGGACGGGAACCTGCTATGGGAGAACAAACTGCCCGGTCCATTCGCCGATGCCCGGCGGGTGGATACAGACAGCAATAACGACATCTATGTTTCTGGGGTGATGTTTAAAACCAATCCATTCGGCAACACCACCCGCGACTCCGTATTGATCAAATACAACCCAGATGGGGGAACCTTATGGACTGCAACCTTCGATAATGACAGTGCGGTGGATGAGCCGTTCTCCATGACCCTATCCCCAGACAACAGCCGCATTGGCATCGCAGGTAAAAGTGGCAACCTGTTCATGGCGCTGATGTATGATCCCGATGGAACCTTGCTGTGGTCAAATACCGACACAAGTTTATACCCGGCCAACGATGTGGCCTTCGGACCAGGAAACATCAGCTATTTCGCCACCGGCACATACTTTCCGATGGACCCCGACCCCTACCAGATGGCAATAGCCAGGTTCGATCTCGATGGGAATATGCAATGGGTGAGGAGCTACCCCGAAGGTTACAGGACCTACAAGGTGGCAGTGGATCACCTGGGAAACGTCCTCGCAACCGGCATCGATCCGAATGGCTATATCGACTGGATGACGATCAAAACGGATGCTGATGGCAACCTGACCTGGGCTCAGAGATACGATGGTGGCAGGAATAACGACGAGATTCCCAATATGCTGCTGGTGGATGCCTCCGGAGCAGTATATGTGACCGGCACAGGCGGACCCAATCCAAGCTCTGGTAACATCTCCTACTTGAAAGGCGTGGTCGCCAAATATAATGCGGATGGCACACCCCAGTGGGCGGTGTTTGATGATTACGCCGGTGGGAAGGCCATCACGCTTGGCGCAGGGGATACGCTGGCAAGTACAGGGTTCGGATACCTGGTGACCACCCATTACACCCAGACCGGGCTGCCAGATCTCATCCCGGATGCCCCCACCAGCCTGACAGGAATCGTCGGTTTTGACGGTTTTAATTATTATGTGAGCCTGAGCTTTATCGACAATGCCATCAATGAGTTTTGGGTTGATGTTGAAAGATGCACCGGCTCAGGTTGTACCGATTTCACAAAAGTCGGGCAAACCCTGGGCGAAAACGCCACCGGTGCCTGGGATGAAACCGTTTCAGAAGGGGTCACGTATACCTACCGGGTGAGAGCCCTGGGTTTCATGGGTCTATCAGACCCTTCCAATACCATCGAGGTGACAGTCGGTGCAGGCAGCCCACCAGCAGCACCCAGCAGCTTGCTAGCAGAAATGAACAATGCTGACGTATTATTGAGCTGGCAGGATAATTCCCTG
This sequence comes from uncultured Chloroflexia bacterium, assembly GCA_963822175.1. GTDB lineage: Bacteria > Chloroflexota > Anaerolineae > Anaerolineales > UBA4823 > FEB-25. The sequence continues at coordinate 63,903 of CAWGGJ010000014.1, forward strand.
AATGAGGATCAGTTTTACATTGAACGCTGCCAGGGCGACGGCTGCAGCGCCTTCTCAAATGTGGGTCTGACCGGGGTTAATGAGACCACCTGGATAGATATGGACACACTGGCAGGAGAGAGCTATTCCTACCGGGTGCGGGCATGGAATTCCAACGGATTTTCGAATTATTCGAACATTGCCACCATCGTCACCCCGGGTGCGCCAAACAACGCCCCGGTACTGGATTTCATAGGGGACCGCGCAGTACAGGAACTCTCCCCGCTGGTCTTTACCGCAACTGCCACGGACAGCGATGTGCCTGCCCAGGCATTGACCTTTTCACTGGAAGCAGGTGCCCCGGCAGGGGCAGGCATCGACCCCACTTCAGGCATCTTCTCATGGACCCCCAGTGGTGACCAGGGACCAGGTGTATACCCGGTGACAGTCATCGTAACTGATGATGGTATACCATCCATGAGCGACGCAGAAACCTTCAATATCACGGTCAGCACGATCGTTTACCGGGTTTTAATCCCGCAAATCCATAAATAAGATATTTGAGCACATTATTGCGGGGAATAGTTGCAGGCGGAGGAATTTTCACGGATAACTTATAGAAAGCTGGTGAGCCTTTTTATGAAGACTCGCCAGCTTTTTCTTATGGAGATTCCATGCGCATCAAAAATCTGTGAAGCGCCTTACGTCACCGCCAGGCGCTGCTGCGGGTAGTGCAGGTAAAGCTTCTCTTCCACCACGCGCTGGATGCGCTCGACCGCCTCATAGATCTCTTCAAAACTGATGTAAAGCGGAGCAATGCCCAGGCGAATGTTATCGGGGGCGCGAAAGTCGGGGATCAGGTCCAGCTGCTCGATCAGGGCACGGTTGATGCGGTAGCCCTCAGGGTGGCGGATGGAGACATGTGAACCGCGAACAGAGGGATCACGCGGCGTGCCCAAGGTGAAGCCAAGCGAGGCAAGTTTCGCATCGAACAGGTCGACCAGGTAACTGGTCTGGGCAACCGATTTGCGGCGGATGCGCTCGATGCCTGCATCCAGGATCACATCCAGGGCGGCTTCCATCGCCAGGGACGAAAGGATGGGCGGGCTGCTGACTAAAAAATGGGCGATGCCGGGGGCGGGGGAGAAATCCAGCTCAAAGGCGAAGGGTGAGCGGTCGGCAAACCAGCCCCAAATGGGTGGGTGTAACTGGTCCTGCAGCTCCCTGCGCACATATAGGAATGCCGGTGAGCCGGGTCCGCCGTTGAGATACTTATATGTACAGCCCACTGCCAGGTCGGCTCCCCAGAGGTCCAATTCGACCGGCACTGCCCCCACGGCATGACACAGGTCCCACAGCATGATGGCGCCGGTATCATGCGCCAGGCGGGTGACCGCCCCCCCATCATACATATAGCCGGATTTGAATTCCACGTGCGAGAGACTCACCAAGGCAGTGTCAGCGTCGATGGCAGCAGCGAGATCATCGGGATGGATGGTGACGCCGTCGCGGGAGCGAACCACGTGCAAGGTGTGCCTGTTGCCGAGCAGGGCGACGCAGGACTGTAAAATATACAGGTCGGAGGGGAAGTTCAGCTCGTCGGTGACGATCTTCGTCCTTTCGGGGTCCCTGGCCAGGGCAGCCATGACCAGCTTGAACAGATTGATCGAGGTGGTGTCAGAAACTAGCACCTGCCCCGGGGCTGCTCCGATGAGGTGGGCGATCTTCTCACCGATGCGCTGAGGAGCATCATACCAGCCCGCGTTCCAGCCGCGGATGAGCCCATCCCCCCATTCATCAACGGTCACCTGTTGCAGGCGGGCAGCAGTCGCCTTGGGCAGGCGCCCAAGCGAGTTGCCATCCAGGTAGATCAGGTGAGGGTCGGTGATGACGAACTGCTGGCGGAACTCGGCCAGCTCATCGGTGAACGAGGCGGGGTGGGGCACGGTATGATCGGTCATTGCTGGGCTCTCCTGGGTCTTGGGGTGGTGGATTGCATACATTATATCTTCAACACCCCCAAGCGCCTGATGGAAGGCCCTCTTTATTTATCATCGAATATTTTCAATTGACTTTTTTTCAATTGACTATACAATGAATATAGTTATTTGTGTTTTTCAGGTGGGTCGGTAGCTATGTTTTGTCTACTCTTCTTTATTTGTGAAACCGCATATTTGTTGTGAAATCGGTCAAATCAAACTTATTACAGTTACAACTGCATTGCATGGGTCGGACTAAATGGGAAAGATTACAGGTCAGAAATCCCTGCGGGGTATTTAAGAGATGGTATCCATCCCTGGGATACGGGTGCTCAATTTATCGCTACCCTATTACAGCAGACTGGTTATGAATATGCAGGGAAATAATGACATGGTGAATTGTTATACATTTGGTATTTGAGACTATTCACGTGGGTGGGAATAAGTGGGAAAGATTACAGGTCAGAAATCCAAGCGGATTATTTGATGGATGGGATACATCCCTTGGATGCAGGTGCTGAATTTATGGCGACCCTATTACAGCAGACTGGTTATGTATATGGAGGGAAATAATGACATGGTGAATTATTATACATTTGATATATGAGACTATTGACGTGAATAGGTTTTCAATTTCTTAATCCATAAAGCGATTAATCACTGATAAGAAGGTGCGTAGTTAATATACAAACACCCCGTTTTGTATATGTAATTACACCATTTACTCGTAAGATTGTCCTTGTCCACATCAAGCGATTTCTATCTCCTACGTCTTTTATTTTCTAATTTTCATAAAATCCCAACTTGCCGGTGAGAATTTAGAGGAAATCCGTAACTTTGTTAGTTATTTGTTCATCTGTACCAAAACCGCTAAGCATTTCTGCCAGTTATAGTACACTTAATCGTGTATATACATGCTTTTCTTAAGCTGTCATTTTCGACCTCTCCTGTCCAATTGAAAATTCAAAATTCGTCAGGAGTAATAGTTAGAAATATAGAAAAAGATACGAAATCTCGATAAATAATCTATTAAAATAGAAGTTAATAACATGGAAAATCAATCACATTTAGAACGTTTACCTAAATTTCATGCGGTTTCTTTAATCCTGACGTTTTGTTCGATCAGTGCTTTGTTTATCTATCTGGTGATAACACGAAATTTTATTTTTGGCTCTATTAAAGGCAATTGGATATATGAATATTTCGGGACGACAAATCGTATTCCATTTTGGATACCAATAATTACCTTACTTCTGCTGGGAGTGTTAATTTTTATCGGCAGTAACCTGATCCGAAATCACGAAAAGTTGACACTACTGGGATGCTTATTGGTTGCCATCACCATACAAGTGCTCATTCATAGTGCATACCCTATCCCCATGAGTAAAATCATTACAAGTGATGGGGCTAATTCTTTTTATACCCCTGCCTTACAATACTCACCAACCAAGATATTATCTGAATATCAAGATTTGGCACCCTCATTCCCGAAGCATGCAAGAACAAACATGCCAGGGAAAATATTGTTTTATCAATTGTTAAATATATTTACAGAATCTCCCCAGATAATGGGATATTTGATTATTTTAATTTCCACAATAGGAGGGTTAATACTCTATTGCATATGTATTAGGTTGTTTCGGGACAAGACATTAGCCCTTTATTCATTTGTGTTATATATCCTAATCCCATGTAAACTTTTCTTTTTCCCAACCCTTAATACAGTCACACCAGTATTTATCTTGAGTTGTTTGTATCTTTTCTTAGTCTACCTAAATTCAAAAAGCAACTGGTTACTTATACTTTTAGGGATTGCTTTATATATCCTATTTCTTTTCGAACCGTCCCCACTCGTAACTGGAATTCTATTTATTGGCATCTTATTGAACGCGATCGGTGAAAAGAGAATTTCGATGAAGCAGACCTTAAACTTGGTGCTTATCCCCATATTTTCATTTGTTGCGATCTATTTATTGTTTTTAATCATTTTTTCTTTTGATCTAAACCAAGCTTTCCAGTATATATTGAAGGATGCAGTGGAATTTAATTTAATTAGAGATCGTAATTACCTGATCTGGATCGGTGAAAACTTAAAAGAATTCTTTTATGTGGCTGGATTACCCGTCATGATGATATTCATATACTTTGCATTTAGTATTCTTAGCCAGTGGAGGGCAATGAAAAAGAGTCTTCTCTATTGGTCAACCATTGACTTGTTCATGTTGAGCCTTCTACTTACCTTTAGCTTTACATTGTTTCTTGGTATCAATAGAGGTGAAGTTACACGTTTATGGATTTATCTGGCAGTTTTATTTCAAATTCCAGCTTCGTTTTTCATGGCAAAAATTATCAAAAGTAATGCGTTGTTTTATGTTCTTGCAGTAACGCTAATGGCTCAATCCTTTATTACCCTAATGAAAATTTCCTTTTTAATTCCTTGAAAAATATTTACCTATCCCTAATCAGGTATTTTCAGTATTCCCCCACAAGAAGTGCATTATAGATTAATCATGCGCTGGCTCAACTATTTTATTATTAAACAAATTCAAGATAAGGCAAGCATATTATTGATTTTTTTGCTTGAGCATAACTACACCATCTTAACAATCGGTTAGTGTAAATTATTTTCTGTAAAATTATCGCCATCAAAGCGGTAGGTCTGGTGCAACCTTCGAGAAGCTACCAACCTCAGAAAGGAGTGACACCATGACCTACTTAAGTGATTTTACCTTACCATCCGAGTTGCTAAATCACATTACTGCCAATGGTTTTGACCAACTACCTGGATTGATCCGCATTGTGGTAAACGCAGCTAAGCAAGCAGAGCGTCAGCAATATCTCGGAGCCGCACCAAACCAACGTACACCTGAGCGAGTTGATCAGGCCAACGGCTACAAACCTAAAACGGTCAAGACCCGTATGGGAGAGATCACATTCGATGTACCCCAAGTACGAGAAGGTGATTTCTACCCAGAAGCACTCGAGAAGGGTCTGCGCAGCGAAAGAGCTTTACGCATAACCCTGGCTGAGATGTACACCCAGGGCGTTTCAACTCGCAAAGTCACGGCCATTCTGGAACGGTTATTTAGCACGCCAGTTTCTGCCACCCAGAACAGTAAAGCGAGCGCTTTACTGGACGAGACCCTCCAATCCTGGCGTCAAAGACCACTCGGTGAATGTCCTTATCTTGTTCTGGATGCCCGCTATGGAAGGTATGCCAGGATGGTTAAATTCGTGGTGCAGCTGTTTTGATGGCTTGTGGCGTCGATTTGAACGGCAAAAGGCAGCTTCTTGGGGTCTCAGCCTCGCTCGGCTTCGCCGTCACCGCCACCTGCCGTGCGATCCGGCGGTGCCATGCCGTCACCTGCCTTTAGGCGGCTTTGGTGGTCCCTTGCTTCATCAGCGCGCCCCGCTCGCAAAAGCAGCTCCCTTGGTTTCGCAGCATAATACGCTGCTCAACTGATGGATGATATTCTCACTCCGATCCAGATCGATCTGAGGTCGGAAGTCTAACGTCCATTCGTTTTCTCCGGAGAAACCGGTCTCCAAGACACCATCGTGACCGGTTTCAATTCTGTACCTATCAATAGTGACTTAAATGCTACAATATATATAAAATTCCACAAAAATTCTTTGCCAGCTGGACGGGAATAAAGGGATTTTTATGGAGACGTGGAAGTCAGGATTTAGTTAGTTTATTAATATCCAGATTTATTCACCGTAAAGTATCGTAAATCCAGAACATTACCACCGGCCCACAAAACGGAGCCTGATATATGAAAAGACCATCTTTGTTCTTCCTGATTCTTGCTGTGCTTTGCGTTCTCCCTTTCCCAACAACAGTCCTGCCGGTGTTGCAGTCAAGCGCACTGGTTAGTCCTTTTGTGAGCTTCTACATCGACCGGCGCGGCTCCGGCAGTTGAACCAGCCTTCGGCCAGTTCCCTCTGTATTTTGTAGTGAACAACGGGCAGGTAGACCCACGTGTGGGTTTCTATATCCAGGGAAGGGACAAGATGATCTACTTCTCACCCGAAGGCGTGACATTTACGTTAACAAATGTCGAATTAAAAAATCGGATGACGAGTACCTAGCTGCCGACAACCATTTTTCTACGCCTGAAGCGCGATATCAGAGATGGGTTATCAAGTTAGATTATGTCGGCGCAAACCCGAACGTCCACCCTATAGGCTTGGAGAAGACAGATACTGTCATCTCGTATTTCAAGGGATCGCAGGATAAGTGGCGCTTTGGTTTGCCAACGTTTTCACGCATCCTTTACCCCAACTTATGGCCAGGAATTGACTTGGTGTACTATGGCACTATCAACCAACTGAAATATGAGTTCATCGTCCATCCAGGAGCAGACCCTACACAAATCCGCCTGGCTTATCGCGGGCGCGAATGTGGCTTTCAGCACTGAAGGGCAGCTTGAAATTACCACCCCTATCGGCGGTTTTCGTGACGGTGTGCCATTAGCTTATCAATATATTGAGGGACAACGTGTCAATGTGCCGATGGCATACAACCTTTCACCCAGTTCCTCTCCTTCTGTATCAGGTGTGCAAAGAGATGAAGCAAAGAGTAGGACGGGTAAGGAAAACCTTTACGGCTTTGACATAGGCCTGTATAACACTGCCCAACCCCTCATCCTTGACCCTGCTATTATCATTTATAGCGGCTACATTGGTGGGAATGGCAACGATTGGGGCAATGGTATCGCTGTGAACGGCGTGGGCAATGCCTTTATCACGGGCGAAACAGCATCAACCGAAACCAGCTTTCCTATCAGTGTAGGGCCGGATCTGACCTTCAATGGTGATATTGATGCTTTCGTAGCCAAGGTCAACATTGAGGGTACCGGCCTGGTTTACGCTGGCTATATTGGCGGAAATGGTTACGATTGGGGCGGGGATATCACCGTTGATAGTGCGGACAATGCTTACATCGTGGGCGGGACGTCCTCAACTGAGGCCAGCTTCCCTATCAATGGTGGACCGGACCTGACTTACAATGGCGACGAAGACGCTTTCGTGGCAAAGGTCAACACAACCGGAACAGACCTCATCTATGCTGGTTACATTGGCGGGAATAGCTTGGACCGTGGCCGTGGCATTGCTGTGGATGGTTCAGGCATCGCCTATATTTAAGGCGAGACATCATCCTCCCAAGCCACCTTCCCAGTCGCAGTTGGACCGGACCTGACTCTAGACGGCTACTACGATACTTTCGTAGCCAAGGTCAATGCGACGGGCTCCAGCCTGGTTTATTGCGGTTACATCGGCGGGAATGGCAGCGACTGGGGAGAAGCCATCGCTGTGGATGGAACGGGTAATGCATATGTCACAGGCTACACTGCTACTGGAGATGGCTTTCCTGTCGTTATCGGGCCGGACCTGACCTTCAACGGAATAGTCGATGCTTTCGTGGCCAAGGTCAATACAGAGGGGACAGGTCTGGTATATGCTGGCTTTATCGGGGGGAACGTGACACGATGACGGAATTGGCATTGCCGTGGACTCAGCGGGCAACGCCTACGTCATAGGTCATACTGGATTATCGGAAGTCACATTTCCCGTCACCGTTGGGCCAGACCTAACATTTAATGGCAGCTATACCGATGTTTTCGTTGCTAAGGTGAACGCGACTGGCTCTGGACTGGTTTACGCCGGCTATATCGGAGGTGATAGTGGCGACTTTGGTTATGGTATCGCTATAGACAATGCAGGCAATGCCTACGTCACAGGCCGCACCTACTCTACTGAAGCAAGCTTCCCAATCAGTGGCGGGCCAGACTTGACTTATAACGGGGGCGAGTATGATGCTTTCGTGGCCAAAGTCAACGCTGCAGGTACGGGTCTGTACTTCGCTGGTTACCTGGGTGGGAATGGCGCTGACTGGGGAAAATGCATCGCGGTGGATGGAGCGGGCAATGCTTACATCTCAGGTAACACAGACTCCACCGAAGCCAGCTTCCTTGTCATCGGTGGTCCCGACCTTACATCCAATGGTGGTATTGACGCCTTTGTCACTAAGGTGGGCGAGCCTTTCCGCATGCCCATCTGGATCCCATTGGTCAGAAAATGATGAATGGTGGTATTAATGTACGGTTGTCCTAGCAGTTTGCATCCATCTATCAGGTGAATCTGCTAGTGGAATTTTCTTATTATTAAGTTATAAAGATTCGATCAAATCTTTGCAGCTGATTTATCAATTTTTCACCAAGGTCTATTCTACGAACTCGTTAATGGCGATAAACTATTTGTTAATTTTACCAACTATGGCTAAATGGGGGGGTATATCGATTGTTATCCCCCAGATATTTGCGCCCCGGCAGGCTGCTTGCTTCGCGACGCTTGCTTCGGCTGCTTACCGCGGCCTCAGATTCGAACCTCCCTCCAACGAACCGTCGGGACCAGGCACAAACGTCTGATCCGAAGTTCGATCATGATAGCTTTTATTAGAGCATCGGATCTTATCCGATTTGCGAGAGGAATTCTCCACCATTACTCATTATGAGTCTTGTCTGTCCTTTCAGCCTCACATCGAAAACGGTAAAGTGTTTTGACGAGTGGATTTTCATTAAAATCATCGAACTCCACGAGACGCTGTTTACCGAACCGTCTGTCAAGTGTAGTAAAAGCCCGGAAGATCGGATTTTCCGACTTGACCGCCTCATCGATCGAGATGTTTAGATAATCAAAAAGTGATGTATTAAGATCTTCCAGGAAGAAAATACCACGATCGGTAACAATCTGGTAGGCTTCGTCCCACTCGTCTCCAAATCCATCGAATTGGTAAAGATCGGTGATGTCTGCGTAATCAGATCCCCTTTAGAGTGGAAGAGCTTCATATTTAAGTTGGTTCCAACATCTGAAATCGCCAATATCATATTTTCGTTGTCCATCAATAGTGATCCAGGCCTCACCTTACACCTCTATCCCATCCCAATGCGACTTTCTATACCGAGTATTCCAAACTTCAACTCTGCCTGCTACAGAATCTGCAAACGTTGCCTCTATACGAGACTTGAGTTGGCTCCATTTCATCTTTCTGTTTCCTGAAAAATCATTCTCTTCATAAAATCCATAGCACAAGCGGTTCTCTGCAATAAGTTGTTAGGCCGCGATATCATCGTCCCAATACCGTGAATTCCCGAATAACGCTACTCAGCATCTCTAAATCGAAAGCGAAACCGAACTCACACTTCTGGTAGAACCCGTCAGGGCTATTCCAGCCGATAAAGCCTGATACAGCCATGTGACCCGCACGATCTATCGCATTGAAAACGATTATTAACTCATTTGGGCTTGCTCCTAATAACGTTGCCTGACCCTGCCGGTTTTTTTCAAGCGCTCGCAACTCATTCATGAACGCACGCCAATCGGTGGCGACGACCCACACTTGATCGGCCGCGGAGTACCCACCGACTACAACAGTGAAATTCAGCAATAGATCATCATCACCAGGCGTACCCGGCTCTCCGAAGTTGGAACGCTCGATTATCAGGATTTGCTTGGTGTTGCCTTCGAGTAGCATAGTTCTTTGTCAAACAATTGTATCTATTGATTCTTTATATTTTGAAATCTACCTGTATTTTATACCTGAAATGGAATAATATCCTGCTTTGTTTTTCTATGTTTATCCAAGAAGGCTTCGATTATTGCAATTAAAATGTTCGGTTCATATTTCCCAACGGTCCATTTAAAGAATTAATTAATGGCATTAAAGTACGCTAAACTATTTGTTACCTTTTCCAGCTATGGCTATATGTGGGGTTATGTAGAGTATCAACCCCCATATATTAGCGCCCCCGGCGGGCTGCTGCGCTTGCCTCAGCTGCTTGCTACGCTGCGCTTGCTTCGGCTGCTTACCGCAGCCTCGAATTCTAACTTACCGAACAACGAACGTTCGGAACTCGGCAAAATCGTCTGATACGAAGAAATAAGATCTCTCAAGTGATCGTGGCTGGGATGCTGGGTCACTCGATATCAATATTGCTAAATACTTATGCTCATTTCATCCCAACCATGCAGAATCAGGCTGCTCAGCTGATGGATGATATTCTCACTCCGATCCCGATCGATCTTAGTGATCTGAGAACAGAAAAGAGCTGAGCAGATGCTGATCTGTCTGAAATCTATCGAATTATCCCTGTAACTAGCCACCAGGGTGATTTTCATTAGTAGTTACCCCTTGTCTCCAGGACTAGAACTGGAACCTAGCGGTTTATGGTTCAATTCCTTATGAGGGGTTATTTTGATGCTTTTATATTTCACCATCTATATTTCAATCATCCAGCGCCTTTGAGAGAACGCTATGTTGGGTTGCTTCATAGTCGCGATTTTGTTAATGCTTTCATTGCAGCTTTACGAACATGACCATCTTTATCTCTCGATAATTCTTCAAGTTCTTTCTCAACTTTATGAGCATTAAACATTGAGGCCAACTCACACGCCCACTTTCGATGGCGAATGATAAAATCCCGCCACCAAGCTTCGAATAATTTCATCCAATTTTCATTTGTCGCATGATTTCGCAATGTCCACGCGGCTTGTTTTCTGACATCCGCAACTCTATCTGACAAAAAAAGACCATAGGTTTCATCAAAGTCCGTATCGCGCCATATTTCGTTCAGGGCTATAACTGTACTTTGCCTTGTCACGGGGTTATTGGATTTCAGAAGGGCTATAACATCATCATGCAATTCAACTAACTTTATTTTGGCAATTGTTCCGCAAGCAGTTCTACTAACATAAGGCGAAAGATCCTTCAATGCAGCTTGTAATAGTTCAATGGCTTTGCCAGCTTGCGGATGAAAAGCCAATGCTTCTATCGCAGTTCTACGAAATCGCCAATCGGGAGATTGAGAGAGTTCTTCAAGTTTTGTAAACGCGGCTGATGTTCCCAGGCGACCTAAAGCTATACAGGCCTCCCAAGCGAGTGGTCCAGGAGTTTTTAAACACTCGCATAGTTCATCATAAGTTGCTGTGTAAGGGACCACTACGCCATTTTCTTCAACAGGATACATTTCATTAACCATGATAATTCAAAGAAGGGCAACCCATAATTGATTCTACTTCAAGATTGGAGCATATCGTGTAATGTGGAGTGAATATACGTATTTACCAAGGAAGTGTTTTGTATGAGAATTCTATCTTAACCTAGTGGTTAAAGATTCAATTCCAGTTAAGGGGTAATTTCAATTACCAATCGATCTCAGGGATTTGAAAAAGGGAAAGAGCTGAGCATCTATCGACTAGTCTGAAATCTGTTGTATTACCATACGAAATTGGATGATAGGGTGATTATCATAAGTCATTGTTAGTCTTCAGAACTAAAGCATGACTCTACTCTACCCCAATAAACTTGGATTATCTAAAGCGACCCGTAAATCTATGATTCGATCCGGTTCACAAGATATGAAAAAATCGGGGGTTGGCTGACCAACTAATGCGATGTTGTAAATATCCTGAGAATAATAAGTAGAAGAACCCCTGTGCCTTTCCAAACCATTGATGAGCAGTCTGCCAAACATTCCTGATGAAAGGTGGAAAGCTGACTTTATTTCATGTCTCTGTGGAAACCCAACACCCTCAGTTAATCTCCATCGAAATCCAATATCCAGCTCGTCATTTTGACATTTCAGGAGAAGGTTTCCTACCCGATATGGTATTAGGTTTTTTACCATATGCACTTCTCTTTCTTGTTTGAAACTATCCCATTCTTTGAAGATATATCTTTCAAAAAGAAATGTGCATTCTTCCAGATCAACCGGTACAGATTTAGGTACTGCGTTTCGCCTGATTGATCCGGGAGCTCCTCTGCTTTTAGTGGTCCAAGTCGTACAAATTTGCTGAATAATGATCATTCTTAATCACAGTAAAAGTCGTTAGTTCTTGTAATAATACATTTTAGAGTGAGGAGATTATACCTGAAAGGGTTTTGGTTGGTGTATTAGTCAAACTACCATAATGATAATCAAGTATATATTGAATTAGTATTTAATATGATTAGGTATTAAATAATAATGACCATACTGCGGAAAATCAGCTAGAAATTAATCTACAATTATCATGACCGGTCTCCAGGATATCCTGTAGACCGGTCATATTTTGACCAGGGATGAATCCTGGTCCAACAAGATGGAAAATAAAATTTACATGAATCCATGATTCACATCGAATGTTACACTTCATTATAATTGGACCGTAATTTGCATTTTATATAGGATGTGTCTTACTTTCTAAAAAGTAAAAACCGAAATACAAGTCTATAATATAAAATATCTAGAATAAACAAATCAGCCTTGGCCCAATAACATATGTGGGAACAATAATGAATGCGACAGGTAACATGATTTTCTACATTAATATCGGATTGGCAATATTATTATTGTTTGGTATCTTGAAATATCTTATTCGTGAGAAGTATGCCGCATCAATCTACAATACTCCTGATGCAAAACAGAAAATATTTGAATTTACAAAAAAAATTAATTCATTGCTACGTATATTTTTGTGGTTGACTCCGTTATACCTGATATTGTTACCCTGGCTAATTTCAAACTTCACTGATCTGAACTGGATTGATGTATTCATATGTATGGCACTGATATGTGCAAATGTGCTCTTTATATATCTCTTTAGGAAATGGCTGTATCAGTATCTAATAAGTCTACATATTGTATAATTTATACTCGATGCCAGAAGTAGATAACTCGATTGTTTCAATACGGTTTGTTGGTAAAAACCTCGATATCAAGATAATCGGTGAACGACTTGGGTACGCTGAATCAGATTTGACTGAAACGACAGTAAAAAAATTGAGGAATAATAATATTGTTTTAGTGATTAGGTTGGCAGGTAAGAACAGAATGTCCCTTGAAAATAAGATAATAATGTTATTGGGTGAATTTACAAAAGACATTATTATTTGGAAACAAGTCACAGAAAGCATAAAAGCTGATATATTTTGTGGTTTGTTCTTGGATGAATGGAATTAGGGTTTCGATTTAACCCCTGATTTGATGAAAGAAATTTCGGATCGAAATTTAGAGATTGGTTTTGATATATACTCCCCGGTTAATTCTCAATAAATAAATCATAATATTTGTCATTATCCAATTACCCCTTGAGCCTGATTGTATTTAATAGCACTTAAATACCTGTCTACAGAAGTCATTTAGACCGTTAATTTATTCACACAGCTCATTTCAAGAGTTAATTAATGGCGTTTAAATGGCGCTAAATGTTTTCTCAAACTACCAGGGATGTCTATATATGGCGGTATATCAACTCATATCCCCCACATATAGGCACCCCGGTGGGCTGCTTTGCTTGCCTCGGCTATTAATACCCCCATAATGAGCGCCGCCAGCGGTCCGCTTGACGCTTGCCTCGGCCGCTTGCTACGCTGCGCTTGCTTCGGCTGCTCACCGCAGCTTCAGATTCGAACCTCCCTCGAAGGAACTGTCGGGTATGGTGAAGCAAATGTTAAAACCTTGCCAGCTTGGACTGAAGGTGTATGTCCCTGGAGCCAAGCTACCAATTTCTTAGGCTACATCTGGAATGTAAATCTGAGGTGGCGGCGTGGTTTTTGGGGACTCGACCGATCAGCCCCGATCGATGATCATCGATACAAGGATGGCGTTGAGCTCTGCCAGGTCAGCATCAGATGTCGCAGGCATGTGCGAGGCATCGATGACTAATGCTTTGCGATCGAGATCGACCTCATAGGCGACGTCGAGTTGGCCGCTGGCATGGTGGGAGTTAGCTCCACCGATAGCAGTCGAATCAGTCCAACTTCTAAACTGCTCCTGGTCACAGGTGGATATATCCAGATTGGCCGGCACTGAGAGATCGATTCGCAGGGCAGGCTCACCCCCTATCATCACCTCGGTCTGTGGAAGTGGGACCGGGCCTCGAAAAGCCTGGTTGGCCAATCCACCGTCCGCAGTTGTAAGGATAAATGCACCAGACGCGTCATAATAATGGTTGGCGATATCGAGCGGACCCAGCGTACTTCCCTGCCAATGACAGGGGTCTGCGTAAACCTGATCAGGGACCCAGACGCTGAGAGCCATCTCGTCAGGCTCACCCTGGTGCTTGTATACGAACCCATCTTTAGTGGTCCATCCAGCTGGCAGGGTAAATATGATCCGTTGGTAATCGGAAATCGACCGATGCGGGAAGTAATAGGTTCCGGGAGCAAGGTCGGCCGCTGCTGGGAGGGGAACCGGTGTAGTCGCAGTGAGAGGAGCGGGGGTCGCCGTTGGGAGCGGAGCAAACGTCTGCGCTGGAGTGCTTGGTTTTATAGTTGAAGAGTTTACCTGGTCACAAGCACTAAACAAACTCACGCTAAATAAAAATAATATGAAAGTAAACTTGCTGGCCTTTTTCATTTTTCCACCTTTGAGAATTAGCTATTTAGGGATGGGCTAAAGACCACTTGATAATTAAACAAATATTACCTTAATTATCTTAATTCGTCAATATAATATTTATTCATTCGGCCGAAAAGACATCACAATCCGAGGCGACGTTCATGAAAATTTTCTGGGTGCCAATCTTTTTTTCAGACGGACTTTTCCCGGAGGATATTATTGGCGCTAAAATGGCGCTAAACTATTGGTTAATATTTCCAACTATGGATATATGTGGAAGGTTATCGTGTAACTACCCCCATAATGAGCGCCGCCAGCGGGCTGCTTGCTACGCTGCGCTTGCTGAGGCTGCTTACCGCAGCCTCAGATTCGAACCTCCCTCCAACGAACTGTCGGGACCAGGCACAACCGTCTGATCTGAAGTCATAGAACTGGTGGTCCACCGCTTGTTTATGGTCTTTTATCGTCCACAGTATCCAATTTATGCGGCTATATATCTCCACCATGTCTTTTAAATCCACTGCTTAACAGCCCATCTGCACCACATCTGCATCGATTTGAGATGAAGGTTTGGAACCGTTATTTCAAATTATCAACGAGAGAAGGCAGCCTGCAGACCTGTCCAAAGGGGGAAAAACCACATGATCCATTATCAAGTGCTCAGGAAATAAATGGCTGTTTATTAAGTCCAGGATATATATTTAGTCGTAGCAAGTTCTATAAAGCAACGAAAATTGTGAGTGTCTAGTTTACTAAATCCATGAATTCCATACCATGTCAACGTATTTGCACCCAAACTGCACTCAAACTGCACACGGTATGAAGCAAGGAAAGGCGACCCATGTAAATCACGTTAACACATCTCCCCTTTTGGAACGCAAAACTTGACTTAATATTAAATTGCTATATAGTAAGTTCATAAAATCATTCAATCATTGTTTAACAAAATTGGGATTTGTTTATCTTGGTGAAACATTCATTCCGTTTCCAACTTGATCGAGGGATCTTATGAAAAAAATTACTTATTTAACCTTAGCGATTGTGATTTCATTGACCAGCTCTTTGCCAGTTGCTGCTTTTCAAACACAGGACATAAGTGCATTTTCATGCACTGATGTCACCGAGATACCTCATATAGAGTGCGAGGCGCTAGTGGCACTCTATAACAGCACCAATGGATCTGGATGGACGAACAACACCAACTGGCTGGTGACCAATACCCCCAGCGACTGGTATGGAGTTGGGATCTATTCTGGGCAAGTATCGCACTTGATTTTATCCAGCAATTTATTGAGCGGGCCGCTTCCGTCTGAGTTGAGCAACCTAAGCTTCATATCTAGCCTGACCTTGGACGACAACCTGTTGACCGGTGTTATTTCTGCCGAACTTGGTGACCTTAGCAATCTGGCATATTTATCACTACAACACAATCAACTGAGCGGCAGCATACCAATCGAGCTTGGAAACCTAACCAACCTGAGATGGTTGGAGCTTTATAGCAACCAATTGAGCGGAACCATTCCAGCTGAATTGGGCAATCTATCCAATCTTGAGTGGTTATTTCTTAACTGGAACCAATTGACCGGTAGCATACCTGCTGAGTTGGGTAACCTAACGCACCTGACAGAATTGGTTTTATGGGATAACCAATTAAGCGGGAGCATCCCGCCTGAGCTCGGCAATCTGACCAACCTGGTAAACTTACGTCTTACTGGGAACGAGTTGAGCGGTAATATCCCGGTAGAACTCGGTAATCTCGCCAATCTAGGGTGGATGTATGTAAATAGCAACCAACTGAGTGGTACTATACCGGCAAATCTCGGTAATCTCTACAACCTAAGGCGTTTGTATTTGAATAATAACCAGTTGAGCGGCAACATCCCTGCTGAGCTGGGCAACTTAGTTGATATGCAGGTATTACGGATGAATGACAACCTATTGGACGGGAATGTACCAGATACTTTTCTGAACCTGGTCAATCTAGTAGATCCCGGGATGGCTGGGGACGGAGGAGATGGATTGGACCTGGATTACAATCACCTGAACGTTCCACCTGGCTATCCCGATCCGGATAATCCTCTGCACGTGTTCCTCTACCAGAAGGACCCCGATTGGCACCTGCGCCAGACACCCCTTTATGATTGTTCACTGGTGACTGAAATCCCCCAAGTAGAGTGTGAAGCCCTCGTGGCGCTCTACAACAGTACCAATGGACCGGACTGGACAAACAACACCAACTGGCTGGTGACCAACACGCCCCGTGACTGGTATGGGATCACTGTAAATTCAGGTCATGTGACTAGTATAAATCTATCCTTTAACCATTTAATTGGTAGCCTCCCAGTTGAGTTGGGCAATCTAGCTAGCCTGACAGTATTAACTCTTTTCAGTAACCAATTGAGCAGCAGCATCCCAGTCGAACTTGGCAATCTTACTGCCTTGAATGATTTAGATTTGGCAAACAACCAATTGAGTGGCAATATACCGGTTCAACTTGGAAGTCTTATCAACCTGTTGAATTTGGATCTTGGACTCAACGAATTGAGCGGAGATTTACCGCTTGAACTGGGCTATCTCACTAGCTTGGAGAATTTAGCACTCCACTCCAACCATTTAACTGGCAGCATCCCTCCTGAATTGGGTGATCTTACCAGCCTGAAGTATTTAAACCTTGACATGAACCAATTAAGCGGTAGCATCCCGGCTGAAATTGGTAATCTAAGCGACCTGACTAATTTGGGTCTTGGCTGGAACCAATTGAGTGGCAGCATCCCATCCGAATTGGGCAATCTTACCAAACTAACGGATTTAACCCTGTGCTCCAACTATTTGATCGGCAGCATTCCGGGGCAACTAGGTAGTCTTACCAATCTGACTAAGTTGAATCTTTGTGACAACCAGTTGAACGGTAATATACCGGCTGAACTAGGCAATCTCACGAACCTAACAGGGTTATTACTTTTCAGCAATCAGTTGAGCGGTAATATTCCGGTTGAACTTGGCAATCTTAACAGGCTTACACAGTTGGGACTTTTTAACAACCACATAAGTGGAAGCATCCCACCCGAACTCGGCAATATAGTCGATCTAAAAGACTTGGACCTGTCTTCCAATATGTTGAGTGGTGGCATCCCAGTTGAGCTGAGTAATCTGACCAATCTGACTCATTTAAGGTTGGAGGCCAATCCGTTGAGCGGCATAATTCCACCTGAGCTGGGGAATCTTACCAATCTTATTTCTTTGAACCTGGTTGGTGACCAGTTGAGTGGCAACATCCCACCCGAGCTGGGCAATCTTGCCAATCTGACTTCTTTGAATTTGTCTTACAATCAGCTGAGTGTAAGCATCCCGGCCGAACTGGGCAATCTTACCAATCTTAAATCTTTGAATTTGTCTTACAACCAGCTGAGTGAAAGCATCCCGGCCGAGCTGGGCAACCTGACCAATCTGCAGACATTGTTACTGCACAATAATCAACTAACTGGAGGCATCCCGCCCGAAATGGGCAATCTGACTAACCTGCAAGTATTTTGGTTGCAAAACAACCAATTGGAGGGGAACATCCCACTCACATTTATCAACCTGGTCAACCTGTATGATGCTGGACAATACTATGGGAATGACGGGTTGGATCTGGATTACAACCATCTGAATGTCCCACCGGGATACCCGGACCCGTACGACCCTTTACAGGTCTTCCTCAGCCAGAAGGATCCCGACTGGTATTTGCTTCAGACGGTGATGCTGCGGAAATTTTTACCGGTAGTTAATCGTTAACACCGAAGTCAGCGCCCGAGGTCGTAATTGGAAACCCATCTGCATGTACTGCACCCAAACTGCACCCGATCTACAACACAGTATGAAGCAAGGAGAGGCGATTCGTAACACTGGCCTGAGGTATGTAAGATGTTATATCCACTTTAAACTCGTTGGCCCGGCGGGATTCGAAGCTCCCTCCAAAGA
Source organism: uncultured Chloroflexia bacterium (assembly GCA_963822175.1). Taxonomy (GTDB): domain Bacteria; phylum Chloroflexota; class Anaerolineae; order Anaerolineales; family UBA4823; genus FEB-25. Next base: position 82,207 of record CAWGGJ010000014.1, read on the forward strand.
ACAGTCGGGACCAGGCGCATTCATCTGATCCGAAGTTAGGCGTTCTAGCCATCATGCAGTGGGATTTTCAGGGAATTCCACCCTTGGAAACCAGATTATGTTGACATAATGAAATAGAATTTCCACGGATAGTGGAACTTATAGGGATTATTTTCCGTCATAATATCTGATCACCCATGGGACTGGCAACAGCCCCATATATAATATAGCTAAAAATCTGATCGTTGAATATTTATATTACCGAAGGAGATACCATGGTTTACAAACAAACAATACACATCCTCACACCACTCTTGCTGATCTTCGCATTGTTCCTTTCCGGCTGTTCGCAGGCGATCCAGCCGGTGACAACCAATGAGAGTGTTCCCACCCCGGTCACAACCGACCCGGCGGATGGCGTTGACAACCCCGATACCTTTGCCGACCCGGAATTCTTTCTGCCCGCATTGCTCGAGGCGCTGACCGCGCACGAGACCGGGAAGCTGCAGCAGTGGATGACGAATCCGTTCCTGGAGAGCACGTGGCGCTTCAACCAATCCGAGATATCACCCGATGAGGCCATATATTTCCTTTATGCTGACCAGCTGGGAATAGAAAACAAGCTGGAGCTGGTCAGGGATGCCGATCTCAAAACCCTGCTGGGTGGCATCGATCCGCTTTCCATTCCTGGCAGCGAGTCGGGTGTGATGTACACTTACCTGGTCAGTGGCTGGGGTAAAGATGGAAGCGACGAGGCCATCCTGTTCATCACTAAGGAACCTGACGACAGCCTGAAATGGCACGGCTGGATGCAGATCAAGGGAGGCTTCAGCGGGGCACGCATCGGCGGCATACAGGCTTACACAGATGATGCTCTCGGCTTCAGCGTGTTCGTGCCCAAAGATTACGAGGTTGTAAACGCAAGTGACAGTGAAGTCATGTTCATGGCTCCGGGAGAGGGTCATCCAAGCGATGATCGCGCCGCTGCCTTCATTAACGTTGAGCCCGCAAATGGGCGCACGGCTGAGCAGGTTGCCACTGAAATCTCTGAGGATAACAAGTCTGTAATGGGTCCCGGGTATACTGGAGGCGACATCACGGTGATGGAAATCGATGGTGAGCCAGCCTATTCCGTCGGCGGGCTGACCGGGCAGGATTTAAACCGCCGGGTGTACATGGTTCACAATGACCAGCTTTACTGGATGATGTTCGTGCCCGACACCACGCTGGCTCCTGCGTACCAGCAGATGGAAGACCTCTACTCCATGATCATCAATACCTTCCGCTTTACACAGTAGGTGGCAGCCGGTTAAGTTTCCTCAAAACATCACCCAGTCACCTCGGAAACCCTGGTATCGTTCTCCAATGCGTTCGCTTACGATATGAATCATATCAACCAGCGAATGGTCCCAGGCATGGCTCATGGGCAGCAGCACAACAGGAGGGGATGAACTCCCCTCCTGTTTTTATTGCCATATGCTATGACATTCTGCTTTTCTAAGGCTAAAGTGAAGCCAGGAGGCAGAAGGTAAAAATTATAAAGAACTGACCCAGATGTGGGGTCAGTTGGCGTTTTTGGTATCTATTTACCCATATATATGGGGTAGATATTTTTTTCAACAACCTGATCCGAAGCCAGCCCATTCCATACAAAGGGATTTCCAAAAACAGGTAGAATTATCATCATGCGCTTCATTGCTTACGTCAACAGGTGAGGTATTTAATGGATATCATGCTGGCACTCTACGCGGTTTCGGGGCTGCTCCTGGCTGGTTTATCCGTCCCATTGATCAAGCATAAGATCCCCCCCAATGGGCTGTATGGCTTTCGGGTACGCTCCACGGTTGAGAACCCGGAGCTCTGGTACAAGGTAAACGAGTATGCTGGCTGGCGCCTGCTGGTGACCGGCCTGGGCACCGCCGTGGGGTCGATCATCCTGTACTTTACCAACCCAGCCAGCGTGGATGCCTATGCCCTGAGCTGCCTGGGGTTGTTCCTGGCTCTTTTCCTGTGGGCGATCATCACCAGTTTTTTGTTCCTGCGCTCCAACCAGGTATAATAAACCGTATATTGCAACTTCGCAGGTGGGTTATATGCGACCTATTTGGGCTGCAGGCACCAAAAGCCTTGGAAACTATATTAGCTTTATTAGAAACACACGAATTTCGATTAGTATAGCGCTCTTCAATATTTATCATGTAGTAAAATTGTGGATATGACCAAAACTGAATTTATTCAAAATTTACAAAATGGACGCCGGCTTTGGCGGCAGGCATGGAAGGGCATTGACCTTTTTGGGACCTCAAGACCACGCACACCGGGGGAGATGAGCCTGCGGGACATTCTCTACCATGTTGGCTGGTACGAGCGCGAGATGGTCGAGATGATCCGCCTGCGTACCCTGGCTGGCTCACCCTGGTGGACTTTACCCGTCGATGAGCGCAATGCGAACATCAAGACCGAAGGAGAGGCGGTCTCGTTGCTGCAATCATGGAAATTTGAACAACAGATGTATGATGACCTATTGACCCAGCTGGAAACCCTGCGCGATGAAGAGCTGGTAGACGCCCGCTTTTTCCAGGAGATGCCATCCGACTGGAAACCCTGGGAAGTGATCGCCAGCAACACCTACGAGCATTTTGAGGAGCATTTTTCCGGGATCTTTTAAACCAGGATTAATCTAAAAACCAGAAAATCCTGATGGCTTTGAATCAGCCCTCAGGATTTTTCGTTTATTTTCCAGGTTATCAAGCAAAATTATGCGAAGACCCCAGGTACTATTTAATTTTTTTGGGGAAATGATCCACGCTTACGTGTACTCGCCACGCAAATGGCCAGGCAACAATTCGGCAATATGGTGCATGATCGTTTTCCCCACCAGGTCATCACGCTCAACAGCTGAAAGACCATCCGGGACGTCCAGGCGATAGGGAAAACCAAATTTCAGCTGGATGCGACCATTATCCGTCCAAATACCCACGGGCAGGACCTGTGGGCAATCCTGGCTGAGGAGAAGGATGAACCTGCCAACCCCGGGTGGCAGTGCGCCTAAAATTCCACCCGGAGTATCCCTCCCTTCAGGAGCCATGCCAACCACGGGGTGCCCGGTTGCGCGGGCATATTTGAGCACAGACCGCACAGCAGATGCCCGCTGTTCAGCTTCATCAGGATGGGGCGGCATGGCAGGCATGGGAGTGAACCCGAACAGCCTTGCGGCGCGTGGGAAGAGCCAATGGGTGAACCCGGTGAGCCAGCCTGAATTTGTCCACCCGGCGGTCATCACCCAGTGAATTTCCACTGGGATACAGGCACTGGGCAGGATGGCAGTCCACCAGGCATGATAGCCGGGAGCAGAATAGTGGTTGATGGTGAGCAAAATCCCCGTACGAGGCTGGTCATTTTCCAGGGTTCGCAAGAGGGGTTGCACAGCAGAGATATCCACTTGCGGGGTCGGGTGCAAAGTGCTGGAAAGCAGGCGTGCAACGGGACGGAATGGGATGGTCATACGGGAGTAACCGGATAATTATAATGTCATCCCAGCGGGCTTGCAATTCAAGCCCTGCCACTTTACAATTGCAGCACAACAGATTTTAATATTTTTGATTGCGAGGCAAAGGTATGCGACCTGAATGGGATATTTACTTCATGAAAATTGCGCACGTGGTGGCATTGCGCAGCACGTGTGACCGGGCTTTTGTGGGCACGGTGATGGTGCTGGATAAGCGCATCCTGACCACGGGTTTCAATGGCAGCCCGGCCGGGCTACCCCACTGCGAGGAGACCGGTCACCTGATGGTGGATGGTCACTGTGTGCGCACCATCCACGCTGAAGCCAATGCCATCATCCAGGCAGCCTTGCATGGGGTGAGCACCAAGGGCTCCACCTGCTATGTGACCCATTTCCCCTGCATCCAATGTGCCAAGATGCTGATCAATGCCGGTGTGGTACGCATCGTCTACGACCAGGAATACCGCATTGACGAGAATACGCTCGATTTTCTGCGCCTGGCTAATGTCGAGCTGGTACGGGTGAATGGAGAGGAATGAGATGATCAAACACCTCAAGCTGTTCACCCCGGGGCCGGGGGATGTGGATGAGGATGTGCTGGCAAGCCTGGCAACCCCGGTGATACGCCACTACGGACCCGAGTGGATGGAAATCTACAACGAGACCCAGGGGTTGCTAAAACAGGTCTTTAAGACTAAAAATGACATCTTCTTCGTACCCGGGGCGGCATCATCGCTGATGGATATGGCCATCGGCAGCCTGCTTGCCACGGGTGAAAAGATCATCGTGGGGAACAATGGCTTCTTTGGTGAGCGCCTGAGGTTGATCGCCAAAGGTTACGGCCTGGAAACCGTCAGCCTGGAAGCGCCATTGGGAAAACCACTGGATCCAGGCGGGTTAGCCAGGCTGCTGAAGCAACATCCAGAGGCCAAAGTGGTGGCACTGGTACACCACGAGACTGGAACCACGGTGATGAACCCACTGGGCGAGCTGGCACAGATGGCCCATGAGGCCGGCAGGGCCGTGGTGGTGGATGCAGTCTCATCACTGGGCGGGGCGGATGTGCGCGTGGATGAATGGGGCATCGACATCTGCGTGACCACCCCCAACAAGTGCCTGGAGGCGGTGCCGGGGATCGGCTTTATCTGCGTCTCCCCGCGTGCCTGGGAGCTGGTGGACAGCCACGCGCAGGTGGACCACGGTTGGTACCTCAACCTGAAAACCTGGCGCCAATATGCCACCGAGTGGGGTAGTTGGCACCCCACCCCCGTCACGCTGCCGACCAATGTCATCCTGGCAGTGCATACCAGCCTGGGTAAGATCGTGGGCATGGGCCTGGAAGCGCATTTTGAGAAGTACCGCTGGGCAAGCCAGGCGGTGCGGCAGGGTCTGCGCAGCCTTGGATACGAGATGTTCGTGGCGGACGACTGCGCTTCTCCGATCGTCACCGGGGTGTGCAGGCGCTCGGAGTTCGAAGTAACCGAGATGAGCCAGTGGCTGGTGGAGCAGCGTGGAATTGCCATCGGCGGAGGCCTGGGTGAGCTTTCGGGCAAGATCTTCCGCGTGGGTCACCTGGGAAAGGCTTCCACCAGGGAATACCTGGTGGACTTCCTGTATTCAATGGAGGAGTTCCTGCGCATGAAGGGCATCCTTGTCCCACAGGGTGCCAGCCT